>NZ_JFGT01000005.1 GCF_000599885.1 Pantoea sp. IMH
GGTGTAAATCCCCCCGCCGTTGCCGCCGCGTAACGGTATTCAGAACGTCAAATATGCTGTGCTGGCTGGCGGGTTTCCGCCAGCCTTCAGGGACTTGAGAAGGAAACCATCATGAAAAAGACGCTGCTGTCGCTCTGTCTGTCGTTAAGCCTGCTGACCGCGCTACCCGACGCCGCCTTTGCGGCTCAGCAGGATGCCGCAAAGGCGCCGGCGATTTCCAGCCAGACGCTGCGCCAGCTTTCGTGGACGCCGCTGGTGCCGCCGGTGACGCAGGACGTGAAGCTCAGCGCCACGGGCAGCCAGATTAACCAGGGTGAGATTCAGGGGCCGGTCGCACCATTTTCGCTGCCAGCCGATCGCGGATCGCTGGAAGTTGTGCTGACCAGCGTGGTCTCAGGCAAAACAGTTTATGCGCCGAACGTGCTGGTGCTCGACGAGCAGATGCGCCCGGCCGCGTTTTATCCTGCCAGCTATTTCCCCTACGAGCAGCCCGGCATTGTCTCCAGCGATCGTCTGGAAGGCACACTGAAACTGACCCCGGCGCTCGGACAGAAACAAATTTATCTGCTGGTTTATACCACACGCCAGGATCTGGCGAAGACCACGCAAATGGTCAACCCAGCGAAAGCCTATGCCTCGGGCGTGGGTAACGCCGTGCCGGATATTCCCGATCCTGTCGCACGCCACACCCCAACGGGCACGCTGAGCCTGAAGGTCACTGCCGAGCAGAAGTCCGGCAACGTGATGATCGGTCAGTTCCTGCCCTCATCCGGTGCGCCAGCTGCCACGCCGGTGGTGGTGGGCAACACCCAGCCAGCGGCCGCGCCAGCCAGCCCGGCCAGCCCGGCCAGGCCGTCAGAACCGTTGCTGGATGATTCAGACGCTTACTTTAACGAGTCGATCAAGAAGGCCGTGAAGGCGGGCAACGTCGATAAAGCGCTGAAATTACTGGATGAGGCTGAACGGCTGGGGTCGAAAACCGCCCGTCAGACCTTTATCGACAGCGTGAAGCGTTAATTGTATCGCGGCGGGCGGTGTCAGAGCGCTGCCCAACGCTGCTGTGCACGGCGCAGCTGGCGGGAGGAGGAGAATCCCGCCGACAGCGCCGCTTTTTCCGCACCTTCCCCCTGCTGCAGGCGTTGTCGCGCAACGGCAATCCGCAACTGTTCATGATACGCCTTGACGGTGATGCCCAGATGCTGGCGAAACAGCCTGGTGAGATGCCTGGCGCTGACGTGTACGCGTCTTGCAACCTCTTCCAGCGGCCACTCCTGCTCCGGATGCTGGATTAACAGATCCTGCGTACGGTGTATCGCCGGATGCAGATGGTTACGGTAGCGTAGCCAGGGAGAAAGCTGCGGATCGTCACCTGAACGGCGAAACCAGACCACCATTTCCCGCGCCACATCCAGTGCCACCGTCGCGCCGCAGAGGCGGTGAATAAGGTGCAGTGAAAGATCGATACCGGCGGTGATCCCGGCGCTGGTCCAGATACCGCGATCTTCGATAAAAATCCGGTTTTCCCTGACGACAGCCGTCGGATCCGCCGCTCTCAGTCGTGTAATCACCTCATGATGCGTGGTGCACTCCCTGCCCGACAGCAGGCCGCTTTGCGCCGCAAGCAGCGAGCCAGAACAGATACAGACCAGCGTGATTTCGCCTGCGCAAATAGCAGGTGCCATCCGCCTGAGCCAGCGCCGTGCGAGGTCCGCCTGCGGCGTGGCAAACGCCACGCGGGAGTCAGCCGCGCCCGGCACAATCAGCAGGCTACCGGCGGGCAAACTTTCCGGCAGCGGCGCTATCCGCGACACCTGCATTTCCGTTGAGGTAACGACACTCTCTTCAGGTCCGGTGTAGTGCAAGCTGAACGCGTCGCCAGCCAGCTTCAGCGTTTCCGCCGGACCAGTGATATCCAGCAGCATCACGCCAGGTAATGTTAAAAACCACACCGGGACAGTCATATTAATCAAGTTCCTCCAGGCACGCCTCAAGTGTACGGATAGCGGCGAAGCGGTTAATGAGCACGCTCTCTGTGCGGTGGCGCAAATCGGCGATGCTCAGCGTAATACCGGCATGGGTAATCGGGAACGTCAGCGTCGCTTCGGTAACAAACGTCACCGCGTAGCCGAGATCGGAGGCGACCCGCGCCGTGGTTTCGCAGCACTGTTCGGTACGCAGGCCGCTGATAATCAGGTGCGTTGTTTTCTGCTCACGCAGCCAGGCATCCAGCCCCGAGTCAGTCAGCGCATTGTGCACGCGCTTATGCACGGTTTTCACCGCCTGATGGTGCAGGAAAGGCAGCCGTTCAACCAGTCCTGACGCCAGCGAGAACGGGCCATCCTCTTCCAGATGAAAAACGTCCACCACGGGGATATCGCGCTGGCGGCAGCCGTCAATCAACGCGGTAAGGCATTGTTCGAACGCCGGCGTCTCCGCCGTCTCCTGATAGCCACGATGATAGAAGGACTGCTGAGCGTCAACGACTAAAAGAACGGTGTGGGTCATTTCCGGACTCCTGCTGATAAGGTGAGAAGCCATACTGACGCGGATCGGTGGGCATAAGAAGGCCAGAAACGGACAAGCTGCTGTTGCAGGCAGACAGATCGGGAGGCCGCGGCTGCAAAGCACCCAGCAATACCTTTCCGCTGGCAGCACGGCACTATTTTCTGTACGGGTCATCAGTAAATATCAGGCAACAAAACCCGGTGGGCTGGGCGTTCCACCGTAGGTGAAGGGCTGGCGGGCCTCACCGGGCCGGTTATTCTCGCCGGCGGTACGGGCTGCCGACGGGATAAGCAAATTGCCTTGCCGCAGGAGAAGAGATAGTGTTTCCCTATGGGGAGTCGCCATGACAGGGATTTTCCGCTCCCGTTTCATGAAGTTACTTTTTCTCACCGGAGAAACTATGAGCAAGACTACTATCGTACTATTTTCAGCCGCGCTGCTTGGCACGATGCCGATGATCTCACCCGTCTGGGCGGAAGAGGGGCAGTCCGCCGCTGCTCAAAGCGAACAGGCAGCCAATCCTGCCGCGTCTGAACCTCAGATGGAAACGCCTGCCTCCCCTGAGCAGACACCCGAGGCAGCCGCACAGACCGCTCCTGATGCCGCAGAGGCGCCACAGTCCCAGCCGCCATCAGCGATGAATCCGGACGGTGAAACGACACCGGCGCAGGTAAAAGGAAAGTACGATAAAACCTCTTTCTTCGCCGACTTTAAACAGTTCCATATCGGGGACATTGCACCCGAAAGCTATCGTGCCCCGCATTATAAAATCGGCGAATGGAAGAAAAGGCATCTGACGCCGCCCGAAGAGGGCAGCCACTGGACCTACATGGGCGGAGATTACGTGCTGATAACGGATAACGAAGGCAAAATTCTGAAGGTGTTATCCGGCGATATCATCTATCAGTAATTTACCCGTCATCCTTCAGGCTGCAGGTGCGTTGGCTGCGCTCACTCACCCGAATCACTTACCAAAGTAAGCTCATCGGGATTCCCTCGTTTGCCGCCTTCCTGCGGCCTGAATGATTTAGGGTAAACGTTCGTCATCCTTCAGGCTGCAGGTGCGTTGGCTGCGCTCACTCACCCGAATCACTTACCAAAGTAAGCTCATCGGGATTCCCTCGTTTGCCGCCTTCCTGCGGCCTGAATGATTTAGGGTAAACGTTCGTCATCCTTCAGGCTGCAGGTGCGTTGGTTGCGCTCACTCACCCGAATCACTTACCAAAGTAAGCTCATCGGGATTCCCTCGTTTGCCGCCTTCCTGCAACCTGAATGATTTAGGGTAAACGTTCGTCATCCTTCAGGCTGCAGGTGCGTTAGCTGCGCTCACTCACCCGAATCACTTACCAAAGTAAGCTCATCGGGATTCCCTCGTTTGCCGCCTTCCTGCAACCTGAATGATTTAGGGTAAACGTTCGTCATCCTTCAGGCTGCAGGTGCGTTGGCTGCGCTCACTCACCCGAATCACTTACCAAAGTAAGCTCATCGGGGTTCCCTAGTTTGCCGCCTTCCTGCAACCTGAATGATTTAGGGTAAACGTTCGTCATCCTTCAGGCTGCAGGTGCGTTGGCTGCGCTCACTCACCCGAATCACTTACCAAAGTAAGCTCATCGGGATTCCCTCGTTTGCCGCCTTCCTGCAACCTGAATGATTCAGGATAAATGTGCGCCCGACTTCAGGTTTTTACCTGTCAGCCTCGCGAATTAGTCTGCCAGGAAATCTTCACGCTGAGGAGTAAAGGTATCGAGCAGCGTCCCTGGCTCCAGACAGACGCAGCCGTGTACCACGTCCGGTTTTTTATACAGCGTATCGCCCGCCTTCACCTCGTGCGTTTCATCTCCAATGGTGAAGCGAAAACGCCCGGAAAGGACATAGGTCAGTTGCTCATGCGGATGGCTGTGCAGCGGCCCGACGGCATCCTGCCCGAACGTGACCTCGACCGCCATCATTTTGCCGCCGTGCGCCAGGATGCGCCGCGTAACGCCCGCGCCCAGATCCTGTAAAACGGTCTCTTCTTTAAAACAGAACATAGTCTTACCTCAACAATAATTGCCTGAACGATCGAAGAGATCTTCAGGAAGTCTGGCCAGATAGAGTGCGGGTTTGCCTTCGACGTCAGAGGTAAACAGCACCTGTTTGTCATCGGGCGTAAAAGAAGGGTGAGGATGGGTTACCTGACGATCGCCATCCAGTACCCGCCATGAGCTATGGTGAGCGGCCAGGCGCGCCGTCCGTTTCCGTTGGCTGTCAAAGACGTATAGCCAGGGATCGTTATCAATGGCGTAGCTTGCCGCATCCTGCACGTCGACCGGTGAGCCGGAGCCATCACCCACCAGCAGTGAGCCGTCGTGATTGCTCATCAGATGGGAGCAGGCAGGCATCGCCATCACCACCTCATTCCTGCCGCTGTCTGGATCGAAACGGCAGATATGGCGGGCCTGCTGGCCTTTGAGGTAGGAGACATACATCAGCGCCGAGCCGTCCGGCACCCAGAACTCGTGGGTGCAGCTTTCCCCTGGCGCATGCGCTTTCACTTTGCGTACGTGGCTGCCATCTTCGTCGACCAGCCACATACGGGCATCGACCAGGTCGTGCGGCCCTTCATGACAGAAAGCCACGCAGGCATCCTGAAAAGGGCGGTAGATTGGGTGGCCAAGCCAGAGGTTATCCTGATGGATGGTTCGCGCCTCGCCGCTGGTCAGATCGACCCGTAGCAGACGGCAGCGCGGTTTTTGGGTAAAAAAGGTGTGGAAGACCTTCCAGTCCGTCAGCGGCGTCCAGTCTTCCCGCGCAATTTCAATACCGACCAGGCTGGTGCATTCGCTGTTCGCCACCCAGGTGCCATAGCCTACCCACTCTTCAGGCACGCGATAAACCACAGTTTCTCTGAGCGTCTCCAGATCGACCTTGCGCAGTTCCCGCTCGTTTTTAACGTAATAAAGATGGCGGTCATCCGGTGACAGGAAGCCGCCGAAGGTATTGTCACCTTTCCCTTCGGTTAGCTGGACGGCCTGCTGCTGCCGGAGATCCAGCAAATAGTAGTTTCGCGCGCCGTCAAACTCACCGGCAAACAGCAGGTGCTGTCCGTCCCGGCTGAAACACTTCTGGTAAAAGTAGTTACGATGACAGAGTACGTCAGGCGGCGTCAGGCGAACCAGTTCGGCGCCGGTTTGTGCATCCCGGGACGTTTGAAAATGAAGCGTAATGCGTGAACCCTTAGCCACGTTGACCTCCCTCGTGAGTAAGCAGACGGGAAAATAGGCCTGTTTTAAAATCAAAACAATGTTTCAAAAAGACAAGTTGATAATACTGTGATTGGTTCATCCGCAAACGGTCACGCTTAATTTATGGGAGGCTTCTCACATAAATGCAGTTGGACGGTCGTCTTCTTTATCAAACAGATACGCACGCTTTTTGGCTAAGCGATTGATTGTTATTTTTATTAATGCCTTTTCTCAGGGGTTCATTATTTTTAGTTTCGCCATGTCATTATTTCTGCGTGATTTTAGTCACATTATTCACCCGCCTGTAAACGTATAAAACGCTCTCTAAATTATTTTTGAAACATCGTTTTAATTATATATGGAGCTTTTTGCTATGATGACCAATGAAAGTCTCAACAATAAGGCTCGTCAGGTGAAGCTGGGCCATCAGCTTGCCTATGGCGGTGGCAATTTGCTGGGCAGCGGCGCGCTGGCAATTGCGGGAGCCTGGCTCCTCTATTTTTATACGACGTTTTGCGGGCTGACGCTGCTCGAAGCCTCATTCATTTTTTCTGCCGCCAGTATTATTGATGCGATCAGTAATCCGGTTATGGGCTATCTGACGGATAAATTTGGCAATACCTGGCTCGGTAAGCGGTTTGGCCGGCGTCGCTTTTTCCTGCTGATTGGCGCGCCGCTGATGATGGTTTACCCCTTATTATGGGTGGAAGGCTTCGGCTTCTGGTATTACCTGGCGACCTATGTCCTTTTTGAATTAATTTATACCTCGGTGATGGTGCCTTATGAGACGCTGGCAACGGAAATGACCGATGATTTCGCCACGCGTTCGAAGCTGACCGGCTTTAAAGCGATATTTGGCAAGCTGGCTAATTTCCTCGCGGCGTTTATCCCGGGCCAGTATATTCTTTTTTACGGCAAAGATTCCGCTCAGCCTTTTTTACTGACCGGCCTGACCTATGGCGCCATTCTGTTTATTGCGATTGGCCTGCTTTATCTCTTTACGTGGGAGCGGAAAAACGAAGAAGTTGTCCGCCAGAAGCAGTCGCTGTGGAAAACGCTGATCTGCCTGGCGCGGGATATGCAATCCACCTTTTATCTGCGCGTCTTCCGTAAACATTTAGGTATGTATCTGTTTGGCTTTGGGGCCGAATGGTTGTTCGCCTCCGTATTTACCTGGTACGTTATTTTCGTGCTGCAATATGATCCTTCCATCCTTGCTGGACTGAACAGCCTCAACGCCATCCTGCAACTTTTCTCTACCGCGATTTTTATCGGCATCTGCGTGAAAAAGGGCTTCAGCAAACCTTATATCTGGGCGTTAAGCATCGTTATTTTTGCCGTCGGCTGTTATTCACTGCTGCATTTTTTCCAGCTGCCTGTCTATTTATCTTCCGTTGCGATCGTCGCCATTACCGTGGTGTTTGGCCTGGGTACCGGCGGCGTCTATTACATCCCCTGGACGGTTTACACCTTCCTTGCCGATGTGGATGAAGTCTTTACCGGACGCCGGCGTGAGGGCATTTATGCTGGCGCCATGACCTTCTCCGGCAAGATTGTACGTTCCATCATTGTCTTTGTGATGGGTGCCATCCTCAGCTATTACGGCTTCCAGTCAAACACGCACACCCAGCCGGAAAGCGCGATAACGGCGATCTCCTGGGTCTTCTTTGGCGGCGTTACCCTGCTGGCCCTGATGGCAATTGTCTTCAGCCAGCAGATGAAACTCAACCGCAAAACCCACCGGATCGTGCTGGAAGAGGTGGCGCGCATCAAGGCGGGCGGTAAACAGAGCGATATTCCGCCAGCGTCACGGGCAGTGATTGAAAACCTGGTGGGTTATGCCTACGAAGAGTGCTGGGGTAACAGCGCGATTTGCAAAAAGATGAAGCTGGCGCCGGAGCGCGTTGATGACGCCGATCGCATCCAGCCTGTCCGATCGTAAGCTACCGGGCGGGATCTTTCGATGACGCGGGCAATGACCCGCTCATGCGGCCATGCCCCGCGCGATGGCGATACGTAACTCGCGGAGCCAGGGAAAGGTGTGATACTGCATTTTATAAAAAAAGAAACATCGTTTTATATTTGTTTGAAACTGGGCTGTTGCCGCGCTAAACTGAGCATCCTTTGTCGGGCAACCCGTTGTCCGGATGTCACCCTAAGGATGCCGGTCGCGTCTCAAGCCTATTGCCGCACCGTTAATCCCCTAAACCTATTAAGGAAGAGATCATGATTCTTGAGAGTTTTGCACTGAAGGATAAAGTGGCGATCGTGACCGGTTGTGATACTGGACTGGGTCAGGGAATGGCGACGGGGCTGGCGCAGGCCGGTTGCGATATCGTCGGTATCAACGTGGTTGATCCGGTGGAAACGGCGGAAAAAGTGACCGCGCTGGGCCGCCGTTTTCTGAGCCTGAAAGCGGATCTGAGCGATCTGACGGCGCTGCCCACCCTGATTGAAAAAGCGGTGGCCGAATTTGGTCATATAGACATTCTGGTCAATAACGCCGGGATTATACGCCGCCAGGATGCGATTGAGTTCTCCGAAAAGGACTGGGACGACGTGATGAACCTGAACATCAAAACGGTGTTCTTTATGTCTCAGGCGGTCGCTAAAGTCTTCCTCAAACAGGGAACCGGCGGAAAAATTATCAATATCGCGTCGATGCTCTCTTTCCAGGGCGGCATCCGTGTCCCTTCCTATACCGCCTCGAAAAGTGCGGTGATGGGCGTCACCCGCCTGCTGGCGAACGAGTGGGCGCAGCACAATATCAACGTGAACGCGCTGGCACCAGGCTATATGGCGACCAATAACACCCAGCAGCTGCGGGCGGATGAAGCGCGTAGCGCGGCGATCCTTGAACGCATCCCTGCCGGACGCTGGGGGCTGCCGGACGATATGATGGGGCCGGTCGTCTTCCTGGCGTCGGCAGCGTCAGACTATGTTAACGGCTACACCCTTGCTGTGGACGGCGGCTGGCTGGCCCGTTAACTGAAACCTATCTTCAGGAGAATTTCATGAACATCGCACTAATGATGGAAAACAGCCAGGCAGGCAAAAACGCGCAGGTCCTTGAGCAGCTTCAGGCCGTAGCCGCAGACAACAATGACAGCGTATTTAACGTTGGCATGAGCGACGAGCAGGATCACCACCTGACCTACATTCACCTGGGCATTATGGCCAGCATCCTGATCAACGCCCGCGCGGTCGACTTTGTCGTTACCGGCTGCGGTACCGGCCAGGGCGCACTGCTCTCCCTGAACATTCATCCTGGCGTGACCTGCGGTTACTGCATCGATCCGGCTGACGCTTTCCTGTTTGCCCAGATCAATAACGGTAACGCGCTGGCGCTGCCGTTCGCCAAAGGCTTCGGCTGGGGCGCCGAGCTGAACGTGCGCTATATCTTTGAGAAAGCCTTTACCGGCCGTAAAGGCGAAGGCTATCCGCCGGAGCGTAAAGAGCCACAGGTGCGCAACGCGGGCCTGCTTAACCAGGTGAAAAATGCGGTGATGAAAGAGAACTATCTCGACACGCTGCGTGCCATTGATCCGGAACTGGTGAAAACCGCTGTCAGCGGCGAGCGCTTCCAGAAATGCCTGTTCGAACAGGGCAAGGATCAGGATATTATTGGCTTCGTTCGCAATCTGCTGAACAGCTGATTTTCCACCAGCGGCGAACACCGCCGCTGGTTTACTTCTTTCTGTTTTCTGCAAACCGAAGCAGAGCGTCTGCTCAGAGAGTGTGGACGCCTCGCCGCTGTCATTCAGACAGCATGGCAGTCGCTACCCTCGCCGTCGTTAATCACTACAAACGCCCTGACGCCTTAGTCGCCGTGCTGCATATTTATGGCGTGCATCGTCAAAGGAAAGGGATGATATGCCGTTAATCACTCTGCTGTGGGCGGGCCGTTAGCTTTTCTGCGCCAAACAGATAGCGGCAGGTCGCCAGCAGGCAGAAGCTGTAGCCCAGCAGTTCACAGACTTCTTCAGCCATATTTTTGACCGCGTGGTTATAGTCACCCTGCATCAGATGCCGCCAGAGCAGCTGCATGCCAAATAGCCGTGAAAAAATCATCACCGTCAGCAGGCCTGCCGCCATCATTCCCCATCCCGGATGACGTAAAAAGTCAGCCAGCCCCGTCAGGGTGCGTTCAGGCTGACGCGCCGCGATAACCACGCAGACCAGGGTGACCGCCAGCGCAAACCAGACCCAGCTGCCGTGTGAAATCTCGTCAAACAGAAAATCCAGTTCGCGAATGAACATACAGCTGTAAAAGCCGCCGACCAGCGTCAGCGTGGGGCGCAGGCTGCAGTAGCGATATCCCCGCCAGAAGAACAGCAGGGAAATAGCGAGCAACATCAGTTCCTGCGCCACCTCGGTAAGAGAATTTTCATGAATGGCATTGTTCACCCAGCGTACGTCAATAAAGACCAGCCCCATCATGGCGCAAAGAAAAATGGCGCAGGCAAAGAGTGCCAGCACCTTACTACGAATAAAAATCAAATCAGATCGCATAATGCCCTCTTGTTATCAGGAGGGCGATTATAGGAATCCGGTGTGCCGTGGCTTACCAATTAATGCCAGTTAGCAACCTGGGGCACATACGGATAATTCTTAGCAGATAATACCGCGTGGCTGGACGAAAACGGGACGTGCTCACTATTACAGCTTCTCTGTTGTGACGTACTTTTGTTCCTGTTTCTCAAACCAGGCGGCGGGAACCCGGTAGGGAGGCTGGGTCAGCGCCCCGATGCCCTGCTCAATGATGGTGGAGGCCTGCTGCCAGAGTTCGCGGCTGCCGTCGGTGAGCAGGGCGATCTGGACGCGTTTCTCCACGAGGTAGACGCGGGCGAAATGAGGATCAAAGTGAATAATGGAACGCGTATTATCGATGATGTCAGCCAGCTTGATGGTTTGCGCCTCACAGGACGCTTCTGCCGTATGACGGAAATGCGCCACTTTACGCGCCGCCCGGTTTTTGGCCTGCGGCTGCGCGCTGTCGGTAAGCATGGATACCAGGGCCGCCACTTCTTTACCAAAGTGACTCTCAATGTCGCCCAGCGTGGTGGGCGTATCTTCAACGGTGTCATGCAGCCAGGCTGCTGCCAGCATAAACTCATTTTCGGTCACGCTGCGCACCAGCTCCACCACCGCAGCCGGATGCACGATGTAAGGTTCGTCGGTATATTTCCGGCGCTGCCCCGCTTCCGCATGCGCTTTGGTCGCATAGCGCCTGGCGCGTTCTTCCAGTGAATCGATCATCTTCTCTCCGTGGCGAAAATTCGCTTGCAATTATGTAGTGCGCTATTTATATTTTAACCATGACACTTCATCAAGATGACAAAAAAGCGCAAACCTCGCCACTGTTGCTTGATCAACAGCTGTGCTTTGCGCTTTACTCCACCAATCTGGCGCTGAATAAGCTCTACCGCAAGCTGCTTGCCCGGCTGGATATCACCTATCCGCAGTATCTCGTGATGCTGGTGCTGTGGGAGCGCGACGATGTGACGGTTTCCGAGATCGGCGAACGGCTGTTTCTCGACTCTGCCACGCTGACACCGCTGTTAAAAAGGCTGGAGACTGCAGGGCTGCTTAACCGCCAGCGTTCACGCAAAGATGAACGTCAGGTCGTGGTGACGCTGACGGAGCAGGGCCGCAACCTGCGCAGCCAGGCTGAAGAGATCCCGGACGCGGTGTTTTGCGCCACTTCCTGCGACGGCGAAACGCTGCAGGCGCTGAAAAGTGAGCTGGAAAACCTGCGGGATAAACTTAACGGCTGACACCGGCGTCAGCCGGTAAGCGCTATACTGAAATAACGACGCTGTTATAAATCGCGCGCTATTAAATAGCACGTTTAATTCATTCCCTCCCTGGAGATTCAAGATGACGCTAGAAAACGTAGTTTACCGTGCAAAAGCGAAAGCCACTGGTGGCCGTGATGGTCGTGCAACTTCTTCCGATGGCGTTCTGGATGTGAAGCTGGGTGTGCCTAAAGAGATGGGCGGTGCGGGCGGTGAAGCCACTAACCCGGAGCAGTTGTTTGCTGCTGGTTATTCAGCCTGCTTCCTGGGCGCGATGAAGTTTGTTGCCGGTCGCGACAAAATTGCCCTGCCAAAAGAGGCGTTTATTGAAGGCGAAGTGGGCATTGGTCCGATTCCAACCGGTTTTGGTATTGAGGCGAAGCTGAATATTCATCTGGAAGGAATGGACCCTGCTGAAGCGAAAAAACTGGTGGATGCCGCACATATCGTCTGTCCTTACTCTAATGCGACGCGCGGCAATATCGACGTGACGCTGAATATCATCAACTAAGCGACGCGCGCCCGGGGCGGCGTTCTCCGCCCCGTTTTTTTCTCACGCCGACCGTTTTTCACCGGCAGAAAGACCCTCTACGCTTCCCGGTATCTCAGCGCGGCAATCACTTCCGCCAGCGCCAGGGCCATTCAAACTCCTGACGTCGTTTCTGAAAAACCTGGCTACTGCCTCTCAGCACTCTGCGCCGGGCGCAGGCTGAATCCCGCTTATGGCTGCCCGCGTACTGCTCTCTTCATGTCGCAATCCTGTCCTTAACGTTCTGAATAGGCGAGAATGAAAGATATTATCTTTCATTTAATCTTTCAAAATGAAAGTTAAATCAACCGTTTTGTGATCTGCCCATCTTTTATTGTTCTGTTTTCGATCTACCTTATTGTCGCAGTGAAGATGAAATCTGTTCTCTACGCGAAGGGGTTAACAATGATTGAACACATTACACAGGGCGCCGAGTGGTTTATCGGACTCTTTCAGAAAGGCGGAGAGGTCTTTACCGGCATGGTAACCGGTATCCTTCCGCTGCTTATCAGCCTGCTGGTCGTTATGAATGCGTTGATCGTTTTCGTTGGACAGCGGCGTATTGAGGCGCTTGCACAACGCTGCGCCGGTAATCCGGTCTCTCGCTATCTGCTACTGCCGGTTATTGGCACCTTTGTTTTCTGTAATCCGATGACGCACAGCCTCGGCAGGTTTATGCCGGAAAAATATAAACCGAGCTATTACGCCGCGGCCTCCTATAGCTGTCATTCCATGAACGGCCTGTTTCCCCATATCAATCCCGGCGAGCTGTTTGTCTATCTGGGCATCGCCAATGGTCTGACAACCCTGGGCCTGCCGCTGGGGCCGCTGGCCGTCAGTTATCTGCTGGTCGGTATTATCACCAACTTTTTCCGGGGCTGGGTCACCGATCTCACCACCACTATTTTTGAAAAAAAGATGGGCGTGCAACTCGACCGTCAGGTTCGTTTATAAGAGCGGAGTAGAAAATGACTGACACCATTACCGTTAAAAAAGGTGAAAGTGGCTGGGGCGGCCCGCTCACTATCACAGTGACACCAGGCAAAAAGATTGTTTACGTCACGGCGGGAACGCGTCCGGCAATCGTCGATCGCCTGAAAGCGGTGACTGGCTGGGAAGCCGTCGATGGATTTAAGGAAGGGGAGCCGCCGGCTGACGAGATTGGCGTGGCGGTGATCGACTGCGGCGGTACGTTGCGCTGTGGCCTTTATCCCAAGCGTGGCATTCCCACTATTAATATTCATGCCACCGGGAAATCAGGCCCGCTGGCGCAGTTTATTACTGAGGAGATCTACGTTTCTGGCGTACGGCCAGAAGATATTCAGGCCAGCGATAGCGCATCCATACCCGCCAATGAAATGCCACCGCCTGAGGCGGCAAATAAGGGGCGCGACTATGACACCAGTAAAAAAATTACCGAGCAGAGCGACGGGCTGCTGGCGAAGGTCGGTATGGGAATGGGGTCGGTGGTGGCGGTTTTCTTTCAGGCGGGAAGGGAAACCATCGATACGGTGTTAAAAACGATTTTGCCCTTTATGGCATTCGTCTCGGCGCTGATAGGCATCATTATGGCCTCCGGCCTCGGGGACTTTATCGCGCATGGCCTGACGCCGCTGGCAAGTAGCCCCATCGGGCTGGTTACGCTGGCGCTTATCTGCTCTTTCCCTCTGCTTTCACCGTTTCTTGGTCCGGGCGCCGTTATCGCGCAGGTGATTGGCGTGCTGGTCGGTGTGCAAATTGGGCAGGGAACCATTCCGCCGCATCTGGCCCTGCCGGCTCTATTTGCCATCAATTCTCAGGCTGCCTGCGATTTTATTCCCGTCGGCCTGTCGATTGCCGAAGCGCGTCAGGAGACCGTACGTGTCGGCGTACCCTCTGTGCTGGTCGGCCGTTTCCTGACCGGTGCGCCCTCCGTTCTACTCGCCTGGGCCGTCTCCGGGTTTATCTATCAGTAACAGCGGGAGCGCTTATGAAAACCGTTTATGCATCCACCTTTGTCGCCATTGGGGCCTGTGCCAGCGAGTCGCTGCAAGACAACTTCATCATCATCTTTGGGGAAGGTGCGCCTGACGATCTGGCGGAATACTGTTTTATCCACCGTACCGATGTTAATGACGGCGGTACGTTCGCTGCCGGTTCCACGCTGGTTATCGGCGAAAAAAGCTATCCGGTGACGGCCGTGGGCGATGTGGCGCGGGAAAACCTGCGCGAACTCGGCCATATCACCGTGCGTTTTGATGGTGCCGCACAGCCCGAGTTTCCCGGCACCGTTCATGTTGACGGCAGTGCGCCTGCCTCAATCAAGCCGGGCCAGAAGTTTTGTATGTTGAGTGAATAATCAGGAGATGAAAATGGATCAGGTTGCTGTAGTCATCGGTGGTGGACAGACGCTGGGTGCTTACCTGTGCGAGGGGCTGGCGCAAGCCGGTTATAAAGTGGCGGTTGCCGACTTAAATAAAGAGAATGCTGACAGGGTTGCCGCCATCATCAACCAGGCGCATGGCGCAGGTCGCGCCCTGGCTTTACAGGTGGATGCCACCCGTGAAGAGAGCGTGATCGCGCTTGCCCGTCAGGTTAATGACCATTTTGGCCGGACCGATCTGTTGCTTTACAGCGCAGGAATGGCGAAAGCCGCGCCGATTACGGAGTTCGGACTGAACGATTTTGACCTGTCACTGCAGGTCAATCTGGTCGGGTATTTCCTCTGTGCCCGTGAGTTTTCGAAGCTGATGATCAGGGACGGCATTCAGGGGCGGATTATTCAGATCAATTCAAAATCCGGTAAGGTCGGCAGCAAACATAACTCAGGCTACAGTGCGGCCAAGTTTGGCGGCGTCGGTCTGACGCAGTCGCTGGCGCTTGATCTGGCTGACTACGGTATTACCGTGCACTCCCTGATGCTGGGCAACCTGCTTAAGTCGCCGATGTTTCAGTCACTGCTGCCGCAGTATGCCGAAAAACTGGGCATCCGTGCCGGGGAGGTTGAACAGCACTATATCGACAAGGTGCCGCTGAAGCGTGGCTGCGACTACGCCGATGTGCTCAACGTACTGCTGTTCTATGCAAGCGACAAGGCGTCTTACTGCACCGGGCAGTCCATAAATATTACCGGCGGCCAGGTGATGTTCTGACAGAGAGGCCGGTAGCAAAAGCTACCCGCTTCAGAAGGAGAAATATGGATCCCGTAAATGCCTTGATTGGGGTGGCAGCCATTGCCTGGACTTCCCAGATAGCGCTGGGCTGGCTGCAGATTAGCCGCTTTAACCGGGCGCTTGCTGCGCTCGCAGAGCATGGCCGGGTCAGCATTGGCCGCTCAGCGGGACGGTTAAAGCCGCGGGTTGTCCTGGCGCTGGCCATCAGTGAGGAGGGCAGGATAACCGCTAACTTTGTGATGAAAGGGTTGACGGTATTTGCCACGCCTGGGGACGAAGCGCGTCTTACCGGTCGCGCAATAAGTGAGGTATGCCCTGAAGCCCTATTTCCTGAAAATAAATCCCTACAGGAGGCGCTGACATTAGCCATTTCAAATAAGAGGTGATAACTTTCATTTTGAAAGAATGCTCCTTTGCATCCGGTGTGAAAAACGCCGGATAATAAGGACGTTCAGCAACTGAAAGGACTTCTTTATGAAACCGATACAGCGTCAGGCACAAATTCTTGAATACCTGCAGCAAAACGGCCGCACAACCGTAGAGACATTGATTACCCACTTCAATACGACCGGGACCACGATCCGTAAGGATCTGACCCGGCTGCAGCAGGAAGGCGCAGTGATCAGGACCTACGGCGGCGTGATGCTGAACCGTGATGAAGGAGATCAGCCTATCGACAGAAAAACGCTTATTAACACGGAAAAGAAAAAGCGTATTGCCGCTCGTGCAGCCTCTCTGATCGGCGAAGGCGACTCGCTTATTTTTGATGCTGGTAGTACGGTGCTGCAAATGGTACCGCACCTGGCGCGCTTCAATAATATCACCGTGATGACCAACAGCCTGAATATCGTTAATGAACTGGTTGAGCTGAATAACGATCAGGTTATCCTGATGCCCGGCGGGACCTACCGCGGCACATCAGCATCTTTTCACGGCAGTCTGGCGGAGTCGGCCTTCAGCCAGTTCAGCTTCGACACGTTGTTTATCGGCGCGGACGGCGTGGATATGACCGCTGGCGTGACGACGTTTAATGAAGTCTTTGCTGTCAGCCAGGCGATGTGTCATGCCGCTAAAAAAATTGTCCTGCTGGTGGACGCTTCCAAATTTGGCCGCCGCAGCCCCAACGTCGTATGCAGTCTCGATGCCGTCGATATATTGATCACCGACGACGATATCCCTGATGAGATCCTGGCGCAGCTGCAGGAAAAGGGCATTGAAGTTATCGTTGTCTGATATAACGATTTAAAATCAGTGGGTTATGATTACGTTATTTGATAATGTTGATATTGAAAGTGTCGCTCTTATATGTGCGACTTCCTTAACCGCAATCTGGATGCTGCTGCACGGTATCCGGGGTTATCAGGCGGGGCTTATTATTGAGTCCCGCAAGGGTTCTCCGGTTAAAGATTACTATTACCGTGGAAGTGCTGGTTTTTACGTTAACGTCTTCTGTTACATTGCCGGCGGGACGGCCATGGCGGGGTTTTCATTCTGGCTGGTCATGACAAGCCTGGGCTACTGGTCATGATCTCTGGCTGACGAATATGCCGTTTATCCTGTCCTGAAAGCGCCTCGCTTAATATCGTGGGAGTATAGCCCTGGTAACGTCTCCTGAGGATGGCCGTCAGCCTGCTGCAAACATACTTCAGTTGAACGGTTAAGCTATCTGGCGTTTAACCAGATAGCTTAACCCGGACTGAGTACTCTTCAGATATTCCGATCGCTGGCGAGGTTATTTAGCCAGCAGCTCTCTCCGGACAATTTCAGCGCCCGCACTTAAGGCGTTCAGCTTGCCCTGGGCTACGCGACGGGAGAGCGGCGTCATACCGCAGTTGGTACAAGGGTAGAGTTTGTCAGCATCAACAAATTGCAGCGCTTTACGCAGCGTATCGGCGACTTCCTCAGGCGTTTCAATGGTATTGGTGGCCACGTCAATGGCGCCAACCATCACTTTCTTACCGCGGATAAGTTCAATAAGATCCATGGGAACTCGCGAGTTTTGACACTCCAGAGAGATGATATCGATATTCGATTTCTGCAGTTTAGGAAAAATCGCTTCATATTGTCGCCACTCTGAGCCCAGCGTCTTTTTCCAGTCGGTATTTGCTTTGATGCCATAGCCGTAGCAAATATGCACAGCCGTTTCACATTTAAGCCCTTCGATGGCTCTTTCTAATGCGGCGATCCCCCAGTCATTCACCTCATCGAAGAAAACATTAAATGCAGGCTCATCAAACTGGATAATATCGACACCTGCCGCTTCTAATTCTCTGGCTTCCTGATTGAGGATTTTGGCGAATTCCCAGGCGAGCTTTTCACGGCTTTTGTAATGGCTGTCATAAAGCGTATCGATCATGGTCATCGGGCCTGGCAGCGCCCATTTAATGGGCTGGCTGGTATGCTGACGTAGAAATTTAGCATCTTCAACAAATACGGGCTTTTGACGGACCACTTCACCGATAACGGTCGGCACACTCGCATCATAACGGTTGCGGATCCTCACGACCTCACGTTTTTCAAAATCGACGCCGCTGAGGTGCTCGATAAAGGTCGTGACAAAATGCTGACGGGTCTGCTCGCCATCACTGACGATATCAATACCGGCTTCCAGTTGATCCTGCAGGCATAAACGCAGCGCATCCAGCTTGCCATCAACCAGTTCCTCACCCTGCAATTTCCAGGGTGACCAGAGCGTCTCCGGTTGAGCAAGCCAGGAGGGTTTCGGTAAACTGCCAGACGTCGACGTAGGTAATAACTTTTTCATCATAGAGAACCTTGTAATTCGATCAATTAAAGAACGGCGTTAGCAGACCATTGCTCAAGAACCGCTTTATAGGGTTTAATGAATTTTTCTTCAGTAAATTTTCCCTGTTCAATAGCCAACTGGCTGCGTTCTTCGCGATCGTAAACAATCCGCGTTAACGAATAGTCCTGATGCGTCAGGCTTGGCTGACAGACTTTTCCTGCGGCAGAATTTGCATTGTAAATTTCAGGCCGGTAAATCTTCTGAAAGGTTTCCATCGTGCTGATGGTGCTTATCAGCTCAAGATGTGTGTAGTCGCTGAGTAAATCACCCATGAAATAAAAAGCCAAAGGTGCAACGCTGCCTTCCGGCATAAAATAGCGGGCTTGTAGCCCCATTTTTCCGAAATAGTAGTCAGTCAGTGACGGCTCGTCCTGCTGATATTCGACGCCCAATACAGGATGCGTATCTCCTGTACGGTAATAACTGTTTTTGCTTGAAACACTCAGGCATATCACCGGTGGTTTACTGAAGCTCTCTTTGTAGGCATCTGAACGAATGAATTTTTTGAAAATATTCCCATGCAAATCGCCAAAGTGAGCAGGCAGGCTGAACTCAGACTGATTTTTATTGTGTTCTGGCAGTAAGACGCTGAAGTCGAAGTCCCTCACATAAGAGGAGAAGTTATTCCCTACAATCCCCGCAATACGCTGACTGGTTTGTTTATCGACGATATTCGTTTTCAATATTTCAATGACGGGAAAGGCGTCAGATTGGCCTTGTATATCAATATTTAATTCAGCGGAAATGATTTCAAGCTCAACCGAGTAGCGATCGCTTGTGGGGTTGTCCCAGTGCGCCAGAGAATTGAAGCGATTATCGATCATTATCAGGGTGTTGCGCAGATTCTCCTGGCGCTTATCACCTCTGGCTAAGTTAGCAAAGTTAGTGGTGATTCGCGTATTCTCAGAAGGGTTATAATTTTCGTCGAAACGAATACTTTTAAGCGTAAATGTGAAATTTTTATTCATTTCGATCTGGTACCCCGGTTGCTGATATAAAAACCTGACCTATCATTTTTCTCAGGCTTTCGTACTCAATTTTTATGTTAATTGATTAACATCAATGCATCTTTTATGCCTGAGTCACGGTGTGAGGAAAAGTGATTTAATTTCATTCATCATGAGCTATTTTCATGATGAGAGCGTAGACGGTGGCACCGATGCCGCAATCCGAAGAGATTCACCGCGAGAACCTGAAGCATAGGCTGCTCGCTGAGGTATGCAGGCGGAGTGGGGGGCTGATATTTCAGGCCCCCTGACCCATTAACAATTTAACGCGTTTCAGCCCGGCGCAGGATTTTGGTGAAAGGCAGCCTGCGGGCCGGCAGGGTAATCACCGTCAGGCAGGCGACAATCAAGCCGACGCCAGCCCAACCGATCGGCGGCAGTCTTTCACCCACCAGCAGCACTGCCAGCAGGGCCGCGACCACCGGCTCCAGCAGGGTAATGGTGGTCGCCATACTGGCCGGAATGCGCGCCAGTCCGTAGCCGTAACAGAGATAGCCGACAAACATCGGCACCAGCGCCATGTAAATGCCGACGGCCGCATTATTCCAGGCCATCAGCAGTGGCGCTCCCGTCAGCAGCAGCACCGGCATCAGCAGGATACCGCCCGCGCCGAAGGTCACGCCCATAGCCGCACGGGGAGCCACGCCTTCCTGCATCATTCTCCGCGCTGACCAGGAATAAAGTGCATAGGTGAAGCCCGCCAGCAGCCCCAGCATAATGCCCGCCATGCCATAACTACTCTCACTATGGTGACCACCGCTTTCTGCCAGGCAGAGCAGCATCATACCGGCAATACCTGTGGCCGCGCCGCTCATCCAGCGCTTTGTGAGGCGAAGCCCGTCAATGCGGTATTCGATCAGGGCGGAAAGCAGGGGCGCAGACCCGATGGAAATTACGGTGCCGACCGTCACGCCCGCATAGCGCATGGAGGCATAGAAGGCGAGGGGATAAACCGCCACCGCGAGCGCGCCGGTCAGCAGGTAATGCCAGTGACGGGCTATCAGGCGGCGCTGACGAATAATGGTGGCGGCGGCAATCAGCCCTTGTAACAGTCCGCCGATCCCCATGGCAACCGCGCCCACGGCCAGCGGACTCAGATCGGGTGCGTAGGTGGCCGCCGTGCCGGTCGTTCCCCAGAGGATGGCCGCGACGAGTACCCCCGCCGTGCCGCCCAGGCGTTGTCCTGATGGGAGCATCAGTAGGTCTCCATCATCTGGCTGGCCATCATCCCAGCCTGCCTGACGCAATCGCCGTTACCTTCCAGACCGGCGCGTGAAATGCTGCCTTCCAGCAGGAAAGCAAAGTGCCTGGCCATCCTGCGTGCCTCTTCAGCCTCTTCCCCCATCAGTTCGGTCAGATGCGCGATGAGAATGGCCTCTACCTCTTCCTTGTGCGCCCGCACGGCCTGCCGGCCAGGCGCGCCGGCGGGCAGCTCCGCCGCCGCGTTGAGCAGGCCGCAGCCGCGGAAACCATTTTCATACGCAAACTCAGCATGGTCCTCATAGGCCATAAACACGGCCAGCACTTTTTCACGGGGCGTTGTGGCGTTCTGCTGCCGCTTCTTATAAAGAGAGAGCCACTCCTCATGACGCACCCTGAGATAGGTGGCAACCAGTTCGTCTTTCGAAGCGAAATTGTTATAGAGGCTTTTTTTGGCGACGCCGGCGCGTTTTATGATGGCATCAATACCCGTGCCGTTGATGCCGTGGTTATAAAAGAGTACGCGCGCCGCGCTGAGCAACTTTTCGTAGGCGGTTTCGGGACGACCGGGTAAAGAAGTCATTGACGACATCCTGACAGAAAGAGTAGGTAGACCAGTCTGCCTACAAGAGCAGAAAGATCAATACAGGCGGGAATTTCGCGCCCTTTTTTTAGCGATGAAAAAGGTCACTCCAAAACCGTACGTAGTTCAGGGAAAGGTTTTGCCAGCGGTAGAGGGCTTAACTAATTCCAGAAGAGGCCGCTCAGGACGGTATTGCAAAGTAAGATGATGGGAGGTTTTTAATCTGGCAGAGCAAGAACGTGTTAACGCTTCAGGCCGCATATAGCCATAACCGACACAGGCGAACGCTCGCCGCGATATTAAAGCGTCTACACCGGTTGTACTGCAATGTCGTCATATCAGCGGAGTGAGATGAAAACAGGCTCTGGCATGGGAGGTAAATGAAACAACTATAAACAGATGGTCTGAACAATTTTTGTGCTTTTTTACGGGCCTGACAGACGATTAATCTGATCTCCTGGCGATAATATGGTTAACTACGCCGCCTGTACAAGAGGTGTACAGCCCTCTTACTCTCAGAATGCTCCGGTAATCCCCCCTCCGCAGGATAATCGGCCTGTTACCCGAACTCTGGCGAAACGGCATGGTCTGATTAGCGTTTGAGAATTGTTTTGTTACGCCGGGAATATGGTTGAATGAATTATATAAAAACACTTACGCAACAAAAGCTCTCGCTTTTGCTGGCTTTTTACATCGGTATCTTCCTGAATCTCCCTGTTTTTTACCGACGTTTTGATCCTTTTCTGGCAAGTTTTAACGCCTCAGAGTGGCTCTCCGCGGTGGCGGAAATTGTCGCCATTGTGCTGCTGACCTTCTTTCTGATGCGCCTGCTGTCGTTGGGTGGTCGGGTATTCTGGCGCATTGCCGCCACTGCGCTGGTGCTGATTTCTGTTGCAGCCAGCTACTATATGAGTTTTTTCAACGTGGTCATTGGCTATGGCATTGTCGCCTCGGTGATGACTACGGATACCGACCTGTCGAAGGAAGTGATTGGCTACCATTTTGTGCTCTGGATGGTGCTGGTCAGCGCGCTGCCGCTGCTGCTGATCTGGCGTAATTCACTGCGCATGACGCTGATCGAGCAGATCAAAACGCCCGGGCAGCGCCTCAGGCCGCTGCTGACGCTGCTGCTCGCTGTGGCGCTGGTCTGGCTGCCTATCCGCTACTTTGACAAACAGCAGAGTATTCACGAGAAACTCTCCAATATCGATCTGCCAAGCTACGGCGGCGTGGTGGCGCACTCTTATCTGCCTTCTAACTGGCTCTCGGCGTTAGGCCTCTTTGCCTATACCAGCTACGACGAAAAAATGGACAGCGGTTCGCTGTTCGATCCGGCGAAAGAGTTCACTTATGTGCCGCCTGCTTCCGGTCTGGATGATACCTACGTGGTGTTTGTTATTGGCGAAACGACCCGCTGGGATCATATGGGGCTGCTGGGTTATGAACGGGACACCACGCCGAAGATGTCGCAGGAGAAAAACCTGGTCGCCTTCCGCGGTGAATCCTGCGATACGGCGACCAAGCTGTCGCTGCGCTGCATGTTTGTGCGTGAGGGCGGGGCAGATGAAGGGCCGGGACGGACGCTGAAAGAGCAGAACGTCTTTGCAGTGATGAAACAGTTAGGCTTCAGTTCAGAGCTGTTTGCGATGCAGAGCGAAGTCTGGTTTTACAACAATACCGATACCGACAACTATGTCTTCCGTGAACAAATCGGTTCTGAAAAGCAGAATCAGGGGAAATCGGTAGACGATATGCTGCTGGTGCCCGAGCTGAAAAAATCGCTCGACAGGCATCCTCAGGGCAAACACCTGGTGGTACTGCATACCAAAGGTTCGCACTATCTTTATTCGCAGCGTTATCCGCGTGAGTATGCCCGCTATCAGCCCGAGTGTATGGGCGTCGATGACACCTGCAGTAAAGAGATGCTGCTCAACGCGTTTGATAACTCGGTACTTTATACCGACACGGTGCTCGACAGCGTGTTCGACCAGCTTAGAGATAAAAAGGCGATTGTGTTTTACGCCTCCGATCACGGTGAATCGATCAGCGATAACATGCACTTGCACGGTACGCCGCGCGAGGTGGCGCCGCCTGAGCAGTTCCGCGTACCGATGATCGTCTGGGCGTCTGATAAGTTCCTCAGTGAATCTGAACATCAGCATGCGTTTGAACGCCTTAAGGCACAGCAGCGGATAGGGAAAACCCATCGCCACGTTGAGCTGTTTGATTCTATTCTGGGCTGTCTGGGTTATACCTCACCAGATGGCGGCATCAGGGATGCCAACAACTGGTGTGCCGCGCCAACAAAAGCCGCACCGGCGGCAGATCAAGCCTGATCGTCTGCGCCCGGCTCTGGCCGGGCGTTTTTATTTTCTATAGAACAGCCAGCCAGGGGGTCGGTAACGCTTTCAACGATCGGTCGGTTATAAAACCCCTTTTGATTTGTTAAAACATCTTGCGGCCTGGTCACTGCAAAATTTAAATAAGAAATCAAAGAGGATCCCAAAGAGGGGTGAGAAGAGCTTAGCGTACACCTGATGGAACTGTAAGATCACAGCGTTTTTGCTGCGAAATAGCCTGGACAGGCATTCTATATAGTGAAGGAAATCCTCAGGTGACTTTATCAGCTATGGCGATGGCTGTCTTTCCTGAGTTAATTTTATATATGAGAGCGTCATTAACCAAAAGGCCTGGGTAAACTTAATCCTGACGCCGAATTGTATTCGTTCCTTCCTGCATTGTCTTCTGAAGACGGGCTCTTACAGAATCTCCCGCTCGGATAGGGAGCTTTCACAATTTTTTTAGAAAGAGGTACAGGTAAATGGCATAGTGAGGTCAGTTTGCCTCCTGCATTTTTGGTAAGCATTAATAAACAATCAGAGGTAATAAGAAATATTCATCTCACTTTACTCTCTCCAAAACTGTACCTGATATTTTTTCTGAAGTGCTCTGAATTTAATTATTTACAATGGGCTATGCCTGGGGGGCTGGCTTCTGGAATAAATTGGACGTCTGACACCTACGTCTGAATCATTATGTACGCACAGTGCGTTGCAGAAGATTCCTATAAATTACAGGCGTAGTCTATTCTGAAAGATTAACATCATGTAAATTTTAGTTACAAAATTTCATTTCCATTATTATGACTACAGTTTTTACACTCTAATTATGAGTGCGTATCCGGTATTTAAAATATCAGGGTAAAGTCTAAAACACAGTGTCGGTTTGTCAGTGAAGGGAATGCGCTTGCTTTGGCCCGGTGTTTTGAGTCACGTTGGATGGCGTGAAAAGGGAACTTTTTCAGGCAGGATAAGCCTTTCTTAATAATTTTACTGGTAGCGACCGTTTCTATTACCCCATAGAACAGGGACAGTTATGTCTAATTCCTGCCAGCCAGAGACAGGTGAATTTCGCGTTAATACCCAGTTAAGCCTGCATGCTGGCGAAACAGGCAGGGAAACGGAATCACCGCTGAAATTACGGGCGACTACCGATTGTAGCCCTGGACAGCAAAAGACGCTTTTATCTGAACACGCAAAATTAAACGTCAGTAAAAATAACCTTAACAGCGCCCTTTCTGAATACTCTCCAATAATTAATCCTGCCGTAGAAAACACCCTGACCGGTGACAGCAGTGAAGAAAACGTCAGCCTCTCCTTCAGTAAAATAAAAGTCTTCGTACCTGAACAGATGGCCCGCCAGATCTCCCCGCTTAAAGCCATGCATAACCTGCAAGCAAACCTGCCGGATAGTATCAGGCCAGACTGTGAAATATCGGCAGCAGGTTGTCAGGATGCTGTGGAGGCGGTCCTGGCGATGACGCTACGTCTGGTCTTCACTGGAAAATATCGCCTGGCTACCGGAACAGAATTTGACCGTACACAAGGAGTGCGCGCATGAGCAGTAATCCCCCGATAAGATTCAGCCACAACCATCACCAGTTGTCGGTGAAGGGATGTGACGCTGAGCTTGATGTGCTGGCGTTTGAAGGCGATGAGGCCCTGAGCAGGCCGTTCCGTTACCGCATTGAGTTCACCAGCGGCGACCATGCCATCACCAAAGAAATGATGCTGATGAAAGCGGCTTCCCTGACGCTGCAGGCCCCGGTAGACCAGGGCTACGGCATCAAAATGCAGCAGCCGGTACGGGTGATTCAGGGCGTGGTGACGGGCTTTGAGCGGCTCAGTACCTCAAAAGATGAAACCCATTATGCCCTGAGGCTCCAGCCACGTCTGGCGCTGCTTGACCGTTCGCATCAGAACGCCATTTATCAGGATATATCGGTCCCACAAATCGTGGAAAAAATCCTGCGCGAGCGTCACAACATGCGCGGTCAGGATTTTTTGTTCTCACTCTCAAAAGAGTACCCGCGCCGTGAGCAGGTGATGCAGTACGGCGAGGACGACCTGCGCTTTATCACCCGTCTGCTGGGGGAGGTCGGTATCTGGTTCCGCTTTACCACTGATACGCGCCTGAACATCGACGTGGTGGAATTTTACGACAGCCAGCAGGGTTACAAGAAAAGCCTGACCCTGCCGTCGGTGCCGCCGTCGGGACAGCATTCAGAAGGTGTGGATTCGGTCTGGGGGATGGAGAGCCATCATAACGTGGTGCAGAAGCAGGTCAGCACCCGCGATTACAACTACCGCCAGGCCACGGAGGAGATGAACGCACAGGTGGATGTGACCCGCGGGGATACGACCACTTACGGTGAAGCCTACCATTACGCCGGTAACTATCTGACGCCGGGAAGTCAGTATGACCGCAATCCGGCCCCGGAGTCCGGCGCGTTTTATGCCCGCATACACCATGAGCGCTACCTGAATGGCCAGACGCAGACTCATGCCATTACCAGCTGTCCGGTGCTCTCCCCCGGTCAGGTGCTGAAAGTCACCGGCGGCTACGAAGTGGCAGAGGTATTTGCTCATGGCGTGGTCATCACGGCGATGCACAGTCATGCGCGGCGCGATGAGGACTTCGGCGTCAGGTTTGACGGCATCCCGGACAGCACTGATTTTAGTTTCCGTCCTGAGCCAGGCGCACGCCCGGTGATGGCCGGCACCTTACCGGCCCGCGTGACCAGCACCACCGAAAACGACACCTACGGCCATATCGATAAAGACGGGCGCTACCGCGTCAGCATGCTGTTTGACCGCGACAGCTGGGAGACCGGGTTTGAAAGTCTGTGGGTGCGTCAGTCACGGCCGTATGCCGGGGACACTTATGGCCTGCACCTGCCACTGCTGGCGGGCACCGAAGTGGCGATTGGCTTTGAGGATGGCAACCCGGACCGGCCCTATATCGCCGGGGTGCTGCACGATTCGGCGCACCCGGACCATGTCACCATCCGCAACTACAAACGCAACGTCCTGCGCACGCCAGCGAACAATAAAATCCGCCTCGATGATGAGCGCGGCAAAGAGCACATCAAGGTCAGCACCGAGTACGGAGGCAAGAGTCAGCTCAACCTCGGCCATCTCGTCGACAGCGAGAAGCAGAAGCGCGGTGAGGGTTTTGAGCTCAGAACCGACAGCTGGGGAGCTATCCGGGCGCAGAAAGGGCTGTTTATCAGCGCTGACGGGCAGGTGAAGGCGCAGGGCCAGGTGCTGGAGATGGGGCCGGCCCTCACACGGCTTTCTGCTGCTTTAGCGGAAATGCAGTCCCTGGCGGCCAGCGCACAGCAGGCACAGGCGCTGGCCGCGGATGTCAGGCGCCAGCAGACACTCCTGAAGCAGAAAATAGAACAGCTGCATGAGGAGGTTATCCTGGGCAGTGCGCCAAAAGGAATGGTACTGGTGAGTGGCGAAGATATGCAGCTGTCGGCCAGCGATAACCTGACGCTGACGGCGGGCAGACAGCTGGATGTGGGGGCGCAAAAAGACTTCACGCTGGCGGCCGGAAAACACCTCAGCCTGTACAGCCGTGAAGGCGCAAAGCTGTTCAGCTCGCAAAACGATATAGATATACAGGCGCAGGGCGGGAATATCACCACCTGGTCGACGCAGGACACGCATATATCAAGTGGCAAAAAAATGGTCGTTACGGCGCAGGATGAGCTGACACTGGTCTGCGGCGGTGGCTATATCAGAATCAAAGGCGGAAACGTTGAGATAGGCGGTCCGGGCAAACTGCTTGTTAAGAATACAGGGATAAAGAAAGCGGGCAGCGGGAGTATGCAGGGCGTGATGAAGTCGTTTGCGCCAGAGAGTTTTGATGAGAAGTTCAAAATAACCCATGGCCTGACACAGGAGCCATTAGCTAATCAGCGTTATCGCATTAAATTACCGGATGGGAAATTAATCGAAGGTGTGACGTCTGAAACAGGTGAAACATCTTTAGCTCAATCGCAAGTAACTGATGATATGGAAATCACATGGCTGGAGAGAATCATTAAATGAAGAATAAAACATTGATTATTATCGCGGGTGTTTGCACATTATTTATTGTTGGGTTAATTATATTATCAAATTTGCCTACTGTTGGTGGCAGTTTTGGCTATGGAATGCCCCGTCCGGTGAAAGCGGATAATGATGACAGAGTCGTGGTTACGGATGCCCCGCCGCAGGTGGTGTTCCGGATTGACGATCACCGCTATCTGACACTGGAGAACTATATCGCCTGCGATAAAAGCGGGCAGATTTATTACCATGATACAAATTTGGGAATTAAGACAAGGATTGATACGGTTAATCGCGATTACTATAAGGATGACGGAACTGTTGTAAAAAACTATCTGGTAGGCGATGAGCAGATTCAGTTAAAAAATGTAGAGAATGGCATTATGGCGTATGGAGGTATATTGCTTTATGATGCTACCAATGGGGCGCTCGCTTTTCCTTATGTCAATAATACATGGAGTGGGTGTGATAATAATCGGGGGTGTTATCAGGGAGCGATGGTTTCAACTGATGAGGGAAGAACATTCTATAGTCGTATCTATGAGAAATCTTTTAATGGCCCAAGTGTTGGGACAGTTATTACTGTCAGTAATGAAGCGTTCTACAGAGGGGAGGATTACGGCTATGGTGTGAAGAGAATACCTTTTATTTATGGCAAGAATCTTACGGAAGATATTACTGAAAACAGAGATGTCAAATTTGATAAGGGAACCCTGAAAAACAGAAAATATGGCACACGTTTTCATTGTGATAATAATATCAAGCCAACAAAAATTCGATTTGTAAAATTTAAAAGGGAGGTGGAAAGTGAGCAATAACAGCGCTGAGCCAACCCGCGTACTGGAAACCTGTATTGATGATAATGGCCGACCTTCCTGGAAAAGCTTTACATCTCCTAAATCAGTGAAAGTTCGTGGAGAATGTCAACTTCCACCTCATTTACCCGGGATTATTATTTTTGTCCATGGTGTGAACTCCACCGGTGAATGGTATGAACTTGCGGAAAAAAATATATGCGCAGGATTAAATGAGCGGCTCGGACTAAATGATACCAGTTTCAAATTGAAAGAAAATGTCTACAGCTGTGATGGCGGCTCACCCGACAAGGGATTCAGACGGCTAGTACAGGAAGGGCGATCTCCGGTCATCCGGTTTTACTGGGGATATCGTTCTGCTGAAGGGGAAGAGGGGAAATATAAAATTCCGCTGGTAAATATCCGTAACGAAGATTACCACCAGCTTATTGCTGAGGGAGTGCCTGAGGAAGAAGTCCGTAAAAAAGGCCCCTTTTTCTGGGGTGGGGGTCCGTTTCAAAATGGCACCACTCAGCTGTTGTCGCTGTGGAGTAAAGAAGGGTTTAAGTCAAAAGTCCTGGGCGTGGTGCCTGTACAGGAATTTGCCCCCGATCTGGATCGGTTGTTGACTGATGCCCCGCCAAGAGAATACTACGCCCATGCAGCAAAGCGTCTGGCGGATTTAGTGGATCTCATTCGTCAAGAGTATCCCCATGATACGGTAAGTATTATTTCTCACAGTCAGGGAACGATGATTGCGATGGCGGCAACAGCACTGGCCAAAAAAGCGCCTGATGCGTTGTTTATTCTTAACTCTCCCTATGCGATGGAGGCCAAAATAACGGACAGCCTGGCTCTGCCAGCAAATGAAGTCTCGTCGGATAATGCCCGCAGTCAGACCCTGTCAGCAATAGTGGATAAGATTGCCGCGCAGGCCGGGAGGTTAAAGCCGGAAGATTATATTGCGCTATGCGTGGGCAAAACGGACGATAAAAAACGCTGGGCTCCGGATGTGACATTGTCCTCATCTGATAGTGATACAAGAATTCCGGAACGGGATAATCATGGTCGTTTTTATATTTACTGTAACCCCCATGACAGAGTCATGGGCGCAAGTCCTTTGCTGAGCCTTGGCTGGCAGGGCTTAAAAAACAATCCTGATGGGAGCCCCCACCCTTTGCTTGAACAACATAAAGGGCACCTTTACCAGCGTATTCTGGCGCGCTGGCTACCCTGTGGTGATACCCCGAATCCCAGAACTTCTTTTACCCCAACGGATGGCAAGCCGTTCTGGGATGATGATGGCGACTGGTTAACCTATAACAATCCAGGATACTGGACTCTGGATATTAATGGCGAAAAGGCCCCTAAATCAATTAAAGTGGCTGACTTAACTAAGTTAGGATTTGACCAGACACGCGGTGGTAAGAAAGAAATGCCAGGTGAAAAATATGGCTATGGCTGGGGGCAGCTTGATAAAGATGCTCATGAAAAAAATAATTTAGATATCCCCAATGACGATACCTATCAGAACTATATTAATCTATACCCGTTTGAACAGGTTTTAACAGGCTATGAACAGTCAGGTTATACCCGAATTCCCCGTTACCGCCGTGAAACGCTAGAAGAACGAAATAATAGGCTGGGAACATATATCTCTCAGCCTACGGATCACAGCACTTTACCTACAAATGGAATGTTTATGAGTCGGGTTGTTGCTTATGATATTCCAGTCGGGTTTTGTGATGCCAGCCGTAATAAAGCCTTTATGGCAAAATTAAGGGACGTTGCTGACTGGATACAGGGTTATGACAATTATATGGAAAAAGGGGTTTTAAATGTACCCCCAAAACCTGACATCATAAATGATGAGTCTGTTTCTGATGTTACTGAAAAAAACAATCGCAGTATGGGGCGACCCGTAGCTAATAACCATTGGTAAAAGGAATTAACTAAATGGGTAAATATGCCGTCGTTTTAGGAGATGCCACCTCGCATGGTGGCAAAGTAACGTCAGCCTCATCCAGTTTCGATATATCCGGTAAAAATGCCGCACTTTTGAATGATACCGTCAGCTGCCCGGAACACGGCACAAATAAAATCATCGAGTGCGATGTTTCTGCATATGAAGAAAACGGGCGTGGAATTGTATTACATGGCTGTAAAACGCAGTGCGGTGCAAGCGTTATAGCCAGCATGCAGGATATGGAGGTTGGCTGATGGGATGGTCTCTGCCGGAGGTGCCTGAAAAAGAGCAGGCACCAGCCTGGTCGCCGTGGGTTTGTCTTTTGATTATTGTCCTGGGGCTTTTTATCGGGTTGCTTGTGGCTGTTCTGAAATCGCCAGTTGCCGGAATGCCTTCTCTGGGCAGTGGATACTGGTTACCACTGACTATCCGGACATTTGCAGGCATTTCGGTAGCCATCGCTGTTTACAGTTTCTGGTGGGAAACGCTGGCAATTCGCGTCTGGAACTGGAACGAATGGTGCCGGAGTATGCGTCTGATGTGGCGCAGACGGGCAAATCAGCACCTCGTCATTCTCAGTCATGTTTTTATGCCCGCAGACACAGGTTTGTTGTCCCGTCTTGCCCATACGCAGGTGGGGGAGGAAGCAGAAGCACCTCCTTTAACGCTGTTTCCGGAAGAACCGATTACGCCAGGTATTTCACGTTTTGAGCAACTCTCCCGCCATCTCATTTCCAGGATGAAGTCCGCGCTGTTGCAGCGATATCCCTCGGGTCCGCTACAGATTATTGTTCAGACTGGCGGGAGCGATAAAGAGCGGGAATCGCAGTTATTCCGGCGTATCTGGACGGCAGAAGCCCTGCCCTGGAAAGTGGATCTCCATTTTCAGGATACCGGTTCATCTCCCGGTGACTGGAACCAGTATGTGGAAGCGGCCAGACGACCCGTACTGGTACTGGCGATGCACTACCGCCAGCCCGATGATGTTCAGCCTGAATTTGCCAGCGGATTGTTTTTGATGCCGCCATCGATGCTGAATCCGGGTGAGCAAAAAAATGCGCTACGGTTATTCCGGGCGATGCCGCTCAACACCAGTATGCTTGCAGCTGAACTCAGTGAATTACGGGATATGGCCCTCACGCCTGCCAGCAAAAAACTTCTTGTCTGGCACAGCGGACTGTCAGATGCACCACGACAGTCAGTGAGCAGGGTGCTGAATGATCTGTCGGTCCCACTGTATGATGGCATCGGCACTGGCGGCGTTATTGATTATGACACCGCATGCGCTCCCTATGGTGATCTTGCCGGCTGGGCAATGATTGGGGCTGCGGCTGAGATGGCCGCTTACGGACCTGCCTGCCAGTGGCTTCTTCTCGAAGGTGACGATGATGCCTGGGCTGTTACGCTCGGAAACATCGCGCCGCTTGCAGGGCCTGATCATCTGGTTGCTCCGCCTCCCTTTCCGGGAGGCTCTGTTCTGGTGGCATTACTGCTTAATGTTGGGCTGTACTGCCTGATGAATCGCTATTTCCCTTCAGTGTCTTTTTCCTGGTCGGGGATTATTCTCCTGCTGCTGGCACTGGTTGTGACATTACCCGGAATTGCTTTTGTGCTGAGATGTGCCATTGCCCGTCTTCAGTGTCCTGTATTTATCAAGGCTGCACGTCAGTCCGGAAAGGAATAACCGGCATGAAAAAGGTCTCAAAATTCCTGGGGACGGGACTTCTTATCCTGCTCGTCATTCTTCTGGTGTTCTTTGTTCTTGCACAAACAACCCAGTTACCCTCTGCAGGTGATGAAAATATATACTGGTATACAGTGGCAGGCTTTGTAGCCCTGACCGCGCTATTAAGTACTGTCATTTTTTTTACGTTGTCCGCGCAAAAAAATTCCTCTCCTGTAACGCCGGATAACAGCAAGGATGACAATGAGGAAAAAACGCCAGATTTGTATGATTTTCCAGCACTCAACAAACACCTAAAAGCTCGCTACACCCTCTTCTGGCGCCGCAAGGTCCGCCTGCTGCTAATCACCGGCGATGAGACGGCGATAGAACAGCTGGTTCCCGGCCTGCAACAGCAGCAATGGCTTGAAGGCAACCGCACCGTTCTGATTTACGGCGGCAGTCTGACTGCTGAGCCCGATAAGGAGAAATACACTGCGCTGCGTAAACTGCGTCGCGGGCGCCCACTGGACGGCATTGTTCGCGTCATGCCACAGTTGCTTAATCTGACCCCACAAATCAGCGACAACGATTTACGCGGTCTGGAAAAAATCAGCGAACTGCTGCGCTATTCCGCACCGGTCTGGCTTTGGCAGCTGTGCGACAGCGCCTGGTCGCAGGCAAAACGCACTGAACAGACGGTAGGGGCTACTTTCCCGCTGCGCGCCAAAGCAGACGATGTTATCCGCCAGCTTGAACTGATGCTGCCGGCCCTGCGGTTGCAAGGCGTGAGTCAGGTCGCTGAGAACAACAGCCACGACTTCCTGCTGCGCCTGGGCCAGCACCTCAAAGACGGCGGTATTGCCCGCTGGGCTCAGCAACTGCTGCCATGGCTCTCTGTCTCCCAGCAGCGTGTTCCGCTGCGTGGCCTGATGTTCAGCCTGCCGGAGAATAAATCCGCTGATACCTTAGAGGGAACAGCTGGTGCTGCACCTACCGACACTGAGAAATATTTTCCGGAATCACAACGCCATGCGCTGACCCTGCCGGTGACCTGGCAGGGGATCGTTGAGGACTGTACCCGCGTGCGTGGCCGCCGTGTCGGCATGGCATGGGAACAGACGCTGGCCTGGACGCTGATGGCTATTATCGGTGCCTGGGGGGCGGGGACGCTGCTGTCGTTTGCGGTCAACCGCCTGCAGATTGTCTCTGTGGCGCAACAGGCGCATGCTCTGGTGGAGCATCCTTCCGTATCGGATTACCAGCTGACAGCGCTGCATGAACTGCGTAATGACGCCGGCCGCCTGCAACACCATATTCAGGAAGGCGCGCCATGGTATCAGCGCTTCGGTCTGGACCATAATCAGCAGCTGCTCGACGCGATGCTGCCCTGGTACGGCGTGGCAAACAACCGTCTTATTCGTGACCCGGCAAATGAGGCGCTTAAGCAGAAGCTCAGCGTGCTGGCAAACTCTGCGCCCAATAGCGATCAGCGTGCGGCACTTGCGAAACCGGGTTATGACCAGTTGAAAGCCTGGCTGATGATGGCCCGCCCGGATAAAGTGGATGGTGCGTTTTACGCACAGACCATGAAGGATGTTGAACCGTCCCGGACAGGTATCTCAACCGGCCTCTGGCAAAGCCTTTCCCCGGATCTGTGGGCCTTTTACATCATCGAACTGCCTAAGCAACCGCAGTGGAAAATCACCCCGGACATGCAGCTGGTCAGCCAGAGTCGTCAGGTGCTGTTGCAACAAATCGGACGTCGTAACGCTGAAAGCTCGCTCTATCAAAACATGCTCAAATCCGTGCGTCGTAATTTTGCTGATGTGTCTCTGGAAGAGATGACCAGCGGCACCGATGCGCGGCGACTGTTTACCACAGAAGAGGTGGTGCCGGGCATGTTCACCCGCCAGGCCTGGGAAGGCGGTGTTCAGCAGGCTATCGAAAAGGCCGCAAACTCCCGCCGGGATGAAATTGACTGGGTGCTGAGTGACAGCCGCAAAGCTGTCTCCTCAGACCTGACGCCGGAAGCCCTGAAAGCACGGCTGACGCAGCGTTACTTCACCGACTTTGCCGGCAGCTGGCTGGGCTTCCTTAACAGCCTGCGACTTAATCCGGCAAACAACATTGCTGACGTTACCGACCAGCTGACGCTGATGAGTGACGTCCGGCAGTCGCCGCTGATTGCCCTGATGAATACCATTGCCTGGCAGGGGCAGACTGGCCAGCAAAGCGAAGGGCTTTCAGATTCCATCATCAAATCGGCTAAAGACCTCATAGGCAGACAGGACAAACCCGCGATTGACCAGTCTGCGTCAGGCCCACAGGGGCCGCTCGATGAAACCTTTGGCCCGCTCCTTCAGCTTCTGGGTAAAAACAAAGGCAGCAACGTGATGTCGGCTGACACTTCACTGAGCCTGCAGACGTATCTGACCCGCATCACCCGGGTGCGTTTGCGTCTGCAACAGGTAGCCAGCGCTTCGGACCCGCAGGAAATGATGCAGGCCCTGGCGCAGACCGTGTTCCAGGGCAAAAGCGTGGACCTTACCGACACGCAGCAGTACGGCAGTCTGATTTCGGCAAGCCTTGGCGAAGAGTGGAGCGGATTCGGCAACACCCTGTTTGTGCAGCCGCTGACCCAGGCCTGGGAGACCGTGCTTCAGCCATCGGCAGCCAGCCTGAATGATAAATGGCGCCGTTCGGTGGTGGCGAACTGGCACACCGCCTTTGACGGGCGCTTCCCGTTTGTCGCGAGCAAAAGTGATGCCTCTTTGCCGATGCTGGCTGAGTTTGTGCGTAAGGACAGCGGGCGTATTGAACGCTTTCTGACGACAGAGCTCAGCGGTGTGCTGCACAAAGAGGGCAGCCAGTGGGTGCCGGATAAGGTCAACAGCCAGGGGCTGAGCTTTAACCCGGCTTTCCTGCGGGCGATTAACCAGCTGAGCCAGCTGTCAGACATTCTGTTCACCGATGGCAGCCAGGGCATCAGCTTTGAGCTGCAGGCACGCCCTGCACCACAGGTAGTGGAAACGCAGCTGACCATCGACGGTCAGAAGCTGCATTACTTCAACCAGATGGCCGACTGGCAGAGCTTCCGCTGGCCGGGAGACACTTACAAACCGGGGACGATGCTGACCTGGACTACGGTCAACGCCGGTGCGCGTCTGTTCGGGGATTACGGCGGGACCTGGGGCTTTATTCGCTGGCTGGAGCAGGGTAAACGTCAGCAGCTTGACCGCAGCCAGTGGATGATGAGCTTTACCGCCCAGGACGGTCGCACATTGCAGTGGGTGCTGCGCTCACAACTCGGAAAAGGTCCGCTGGCGCTGCTGGATCTGCGCGGATTCACGCTGCCGGATCAGATATTCAGTGTCGACAGCGCGGCCACGGCTCAGGCGCCGATGGCCAGTGCCGGAAACAGTGACATGGATGGAGTTGAATAATGAGTACTTTGCAGAGTCCCGTCTCTGCCTTTCTGGGAAACTAACATCACTTGTGGCCGCAGGCATCGTTGCGCCCCAAAAACTGGCCTCACCATTAAGAAGGCGCAGAATGAAGGATCGGAAAATCGCCCGGTATATTGAGCTGTTACAGGATTAACTGAGAACGGCAATGGCCTCTTTAAGAGGGGTTAATTCCCTTCGCGCATTGAACTGCCTGCTGCTCCCGCAGCATTTTATACTGCCTGTAATAAAAGTGCTTCAACTCTAAGGCACTTTTCCGCCGCCAGAAAACCCCCGAAACGCCTTCTCCCGTCATCCTCGCCGCGCTTAATTCGCGCCGCGTTTTTCTTATGACCGTTTTGCGTAAACTGCGCCTTTCTTATATCGCTACGGCAGCATATTCCTCTGCCGGATCAGGTATAAGCAAAGTGTATCGTTCAAAAATGAGGCACTTAGCGGTCAGCTTCCGGTGTTTTTTTCCGGAGCTTATCGCTGCGCTTTAGCCAGATGGCAGGCTTTTTATGTGGTTAACGACGATTCCCTCATGCGTTTACCCTGGATTTGGCCAAAAAGCGTTTTTTTTATATTTGCTTGCTGTTTCTCACACTCTGTGTAAATACCTCACAGTTGTATTGACGTTCACGGCAACAGTTGACAAATTGATGCCTCAGTGAACAAAAGAAGCAGAATTGTCTGATGCTTTTTTACCGCATCCCGACAGCCCTGCTGACCACTCGTCACCGATGCCGGAAGGCATTACGTCGGGGCCGCCATAAAAAAAACCAGGCCCCGCGTCAGTACATACAACACAACACCACATCACAATTGGAGCAAAAGCATGCGTATTTCCCTGGCCAAGACAGGAATGCTGAAGGTCGGTCTGAGCCTGATCGCCCTCACCGTTGCCGCTGGCGTCCAGGCTAAAACCCTGGTGTATTGTTCTGAAGGTTCCCCGGAAGGTTTTAACCCGCAGCTGTTCACCTCCGGCACGACGTATGACGCCAGCTCTGTACCGATCTATAACCGTCTGGTGGAATTCAAAACCGGCACCACCGAGCTGCAGCCTGGCCTGGCAGAGAAGTGGGACATCAGCGAAGATGGCAAAACTTACACCTTCCACCTGCGTAAAGGCGTGAAGTGGCAGACCACCAAAGAATTCAAGCCGACCCGTGACTTCAATGCCGACGATGTCGTGTTCTCCTTTGAACGTCAGCTGGACGAAAAGAACAAATATCACGGCGTCTCTGGCGGCAGCTATGAGTATTTCGAAGGCATGGATATGCCCGCGCTGATCAGCAAAATAGAGAAGGTGGACGATCACACCGTGCGCTTCGTGCTGACCCGTCCTGAATCGCCGTTCCTGGCTGACCTGGGAATGGATTTCGCCTCGATCATGTCCGCAGAATATGCCGATAATATGCTGAAGGCCGGTACCCCACAGCAGATCGACCTGAAACCAGTGGGTACAGGCCCGTTCCAGCTGGTGCAGTATCAGAAAGACTCCCGCATCCTGTATAAGGCGTTTGACCAGTACTGGGGCACCAAACCTAAAATCGATCGCCTGGTCTTCTCCATTACCCCAGACGCGTCCGTGCGCTACGCCAAACTGCAGAAAGGCGAGTGCCACGTTATGCCTTATCCGAACCCGGCCGATATTGCGCGCATGAAGGAAGATAAAAACATCAACCTGATGCAGATGCCGGGCCTGAACGTTGGCTATCTGTCGTTCAATACCGAGAAAAAACCCTTAGATAACGTGAAGGTTCGCCAGGCGCTGACCATGGCGGTGAACAAACAGGCGATCATCGATGCCGTCTATCAGGGTGCAGGCCAGACCGCCAAAAACCTGATCCCGCCAACGATGTGGAGCTATAACGACGCGGTAGAAGACTACGCCTATAACCCGGAGCAGGCGAAGGCGCTGCTGAAAGAAGCTGGTATGGCTGAAGGCTTCTCTATCGACCTGTGGGCGATGCCGGTACAGCGTCCGTATAACCCGAACGCCCGCCGCATGGCGGAGATGATCCAGAATGACTGGGCGAAAATCGGCGTGAAAGCCAAAATCGTCACCTACGAGTGGGGCGAGTATCTGAAGCGCGCCAAAGCGGGTGAACACCAGACCGTGATGATGGGCTGGACCGGTGATAATGGGGATCCGGATAACTTCTTCGCGACCCTGTTCAGCTGTGCCGCGGCGAAAGATGGTTCCAACTATTCGCGCTGGTGCTACAAGCCGTTTGAAGATCTGATCCAGCCAGCCCGTGCTGAAGCAGATCACAACAAACGTATTGAGCATTACAAGCAGGCTCAGGTCGTGATGCATGACCAGGCACCTGCGCTGATCATCGCGCACTCCACCGTGTATGAGCCAGTCAGCAAGAAAGTGTCGGGCTATGTTGTCGATCCTTTAGGTAAACATCACTTCGAGAACGTTGATATTCAGGAATAACCGTGACCGGATGCAGGGTTAACTGACCGACTCGCACGGCGTAGCGCCTCGTCCCAGGCGATAAGCGATGGGACGGCGCTGATGCGCCCTGTGTGGGGACGGTCACCTGCACCCCGATAAGCGTTTCTGAAGTCATTCATTGAATTCATTCAATAGTTGTTGGGTAAAGGCGCCTTCACCGGCGTCGCGGGGGAGTTCGCTCTGCCGCAAGATGTGAGCAAATATAATCTCGCCGGTTACGAGCCGGCGGGAACTTAATGAGAATCCGGAATATGTTGCAGTTCATACTCCGACGTCTGGGACTTGTCATCCCGACGTTTATTGGTATCACCCTGTTAACCTTCGCGTTTGTGCATATGATCCCGGGTGACCCGGTGCTGATTATGGCTGGCGAACGCGGTATCTCTCCTGAACGCCACGCGGAGTTACTGGCCCAGATGGGGCTGGATAAACCACTGTGGCAGCAGTACGTCTCCTACGTTTACGGCGTGCTGCATGGCGATCTGGGGATCTCCCTGAAAAGCCGCATCCCGGTCTGGGATGAATTTATCCCACGCTTTAAGGCGACGCTTGAACTGGGCTTCTGCGCGATGATTTTTGCCGTCGCTGTCGGTATTCCAGCGGGCGTGCTGGCTGCGGTAAAGCGGGGCTCGCTGTTTGACCATACCGCCGTGGGCATCTCACTGACTGGCTACTCCATGCCGATCTTCTGGTGGGGCATGATGCTGATCATGCTGGTTTCCGTGCAGCTTGATCTGACGCCCGTCTCCGGTCGCATCGGCGATACGGTGTTCCTGGATGACACTCAGCCGCTGACCGGTTTTATGCTGATCGACACCTTATTCTGGGGTGAAGAGGGCGACTTCCACGATGCGGTGATGCATATGATCCTCCCCGCCATTGTGCTGGGAACGATCCCGCTGGCTGTGATTGTGCGTATGACCCGCTCCTCCATGCTGGAAGTGCTGGGCGAAGATTACATTCGTACCGCCCGTGCCAAAGGCCTGACGCGTATGCGGGTGATTGTGATTCACGCCCTGCGTAACGCCATGCTGCCCGTGGTGACCGTCATCGGTCTTCAGGTGGGGACGCTGCTGGCCGGTGCCATCCTGACCGAGACGATATTTTCCTGGCCGGGATTAGGCCGCTGGCTGATCGATGCCCTCCAGCGCCGCGACTACCCGGTGGTCCAGGGTGGCGTGCTGATGGTGGCGACGCTGATTATTCTGGTCAACCTGCTGGTTGATGTGCTTTACGGCGTGGTTAACCCGCGCATCCGTCATAAGAAATAAGGGGGCCAGGATGTCTTTAGTTGATCCAGGCAGCGTGAGCGCTGCACCCAAGCCTATGACCCCTGTACAGGAGTTCTGGCACTATTTTAAACGTAACAAAGGTGCCGTTATCGGCCTGGTTTACGTCGTTATCATGTTTTTAATCGCGATTTTCGCGAACTTTATTGCCCCGCACGCGCCATCGGAACAGTTCCGTGACGCCCTGCTGCACCCGCCTGTCTGGCAGGAAGGCGGCAGCTGGCAGTACATTCTGGGTACTGATGATGTGGGCCGCGACGTGCTGTCCCGCCTGATGTACGGCGCACGTCTGTCGCTGCTGGTTGGCTGTATGGTTGTGGTGCTGTCACTGATTCTGGGCGTTATTTTCGGCCTGATCGCCGGCTATGTCGGCGGCGTGACGGACGCCATTATTATGCGTCTGGTCGACATCATGCTGGCGCTGCCAAGCCTGCTGCTGGCGCTGGTGCTGGTAGCGGTCTTCGGCCCCTCAATCGTGAACGCTTCTATTGCGCTGACTTTTGTGGCGCTGCCGCACTATATCCGTCTGACCCGCGCCGCGGTGCTGGTGGAAGTGCACCGCGACTACGTTACCGCGTCAAACGTGGCTGGCGCAGGCGCGCTTCGTCAGATGTTTATCAACATTCTGCCTAACTGCCTTGCACCGCTGATCGTGCAGGCTTCGCTGGGCTTCTCCAACGCGATTCTGGATATGGCCGCGCTGGGCTTCTTGGGTATGGGGGCGCAACCGCCAACGCCGGAGTGGGGCACCATGCTCTCCGACGTGCTGCAGTATGCGCAAAGTGCCTGGTGGGTCGTCACCTTCCCTGGTGTCGCGATCCTGCTGACGGTGCTGGCATTTAACCTGATGGGCGACGGTTTGCGTGACGCCCTCGACCCGAAACTCAAGCAGTAAGAGGCACCTGATGGCGTTATTAAATGTAGACAAACTGTCGGTGCACTTCGGCGACGAAAAAGCACCGTTCCGTGCGGTTGACCGCATCAGCTACCAGGTCGAACAGGGCCAGGTGGTGGGCATCGTGGGGGAATCCGGTTCCGGTAAATCGGTCAGCTCGCTGGCGATTATGGGGCTGATTGATTATCCCGGTAAGGTGATGGCGGAAAACCTGGAGTTTAACCAGCGCGACCTGCAACGCATTTCCGAAAAAGAGCGCCGTCAGCTGGTGGGCTCGGAAGTGGCGATGATTTTCCAGGATCCGATGACCAGCCTGAACCCGTGCTACACGGTTGGCTACCAGATTATGGAAGCGATCAAAGTGCATCAGGGCGGCAATAAGCGCACCCGCCGCCAGCGTGCAATCGATCTGCTGAATCAGGTGGGCATTCCCGATCCCGCCTCCCGTCTGGACGTTTATCCGCACCAGCTTTCAGGTGGGATGAGTCAGCGCGTGATGATCGCGATGGCCATCGCCTGCCGTCCGAAACTGCTGATTGCCGATGAGCCGACGACGGCGCTGGATGTGACCATTCAGGCGCAGATCATTGAACTGCTGCTGGAGCTTCAGCAGCAGGAGAATATGGCGCTGATCCTGATCACCCACGATCTGGCGCTGGTGGCTGAAGCCGCCCAGCATATCATCGTAATGTATGCAGGCCAGGTGGTGGAAACCGGCAAAGCGGCTGATATCTTCAAAGCGCCGCGTCACCCTTATACACAGGCACTGCTGCGTGCGCTGCCGGAGTTTGCCGCAGACAGGGCGCGTCTGGCGTCGCTGCCTGGCGTGGTGCCGGGCAAGTACGACCGCCCGACCGGCTGCCTGCTTAATCCGCGCTGCCCGTATGCCACCGACCATTGCCGCGCTGTCGAACCTGAATTACGCGATATTCCGGGGCGTCAGTCCAAGTGCCATTATCCTCTGGACGATGCCGGGAGACCAACTTATGAAGCCTGAACACGATAACTCGTCCCTGCTGATGCAGGCGATCGATCTGAAAAAACATTATCCGGTGAAGAAAGGGATTTTTGGCCAGGAGCAGTTGGTGAAAGCGCTGGATGGCGTCTCTTTCAACCTTGAGCGCGGTAAAACGCTGGCGGTGGTGGGCGAGTCAGGCTGTGGAAAATCCACGCTGGGTCGCCTGCTGACGATGATAGAGACGCCGACGGAAGGTCAGCTCTTTTATCAGGGGCAGGATCTGCTGAAACACGATCCCGAGGCGCAAAAGCTGCGCCGCCAGAAAATTCAGATCGTTTTCCAGAACCCCTACGGATCGCTTAACCCACGCAAAAAGGTGAGCCAGATCCTGGAAGAGCCGCTGCTGATCAATACCGATCTGAGCAAAGCCGGACGCCGGGAAAAAGTGCTGGCGATGATGGCCAAAGTGGGGCTGAAAACGGAGCATTACGATCGCTATCCGCATATGTTCTCCGGCGGCCAGCGGCAGCGTATCGCCATTGCCCGCGGCCTGATGCTTGACCCGGATGTGCTGATCGCCGATGAGCCGGTTTCCGCGCTGGACGTATCGGTACGCGCCCAGGTGCTGAACCTGATGATGGATTTGCAGGAAGAGCTGGGCCTCTCCTATGTGTTCATCTCCCACGATCTCTCCGTGGTGGAACATATTGCCGATGAGGTGATGGTGATGTATCTGGGCCGCTGCGTGGAGCGGGGTACAAAGGAAGCGATTTTTGCCAACCCCCGTCATCCTTACACCCAGGCCCTGCTCTCGGCCACGCCGCGTCTGAACCCGGACGATCGGCGTGAGCGGATTAAGCTTACCGGCGAACTGCCAAGCCCGCTGAACCCGCCACCGGGTTGCGCTTTTAACGCGCGCTGCCGTCGACGCTTTGGTCCCTGTACCCAGCTTCAGCCTCAGCTGAAACAGTATGGCGATCAGCAGATTGCCTGTTTCGCCGTCGATCAGGATGAAGGAAACCCGGTCAACGTCTGAGTGCGCACTCTCTCTCTGGCCCGCCATTAACGGTACGGGCCAGCTTTTGCCGTTGCCTCCCCGCGCGGCAAAGCCCTCACTTCTGCGCTCAGGCGCCCATTTCATCTTTTAATATAACAATTATCCTGTTAACGCCATCAACTCAGACTGGCTTAAGGACATTTTGGCGCTTTTTTTATCCTGCTGGCCTCAATATCCATAGAAAGCGTGTGAGTACAGTCTCTTCCGGCGCACTTTTCAGAAATTTGCGAGCAAGGTTGCAGATTGTTTGTTAAGTTTAACTTAAGCATTGCCTGAGCGGGGAAATGACGTTAATTCAGTAAGAATTAACAAAAAATAGCGGTCTGAGAGAAATGTGTTAACGCCGCTCTGATAGTGATGTTAACCCCGGTAATAAGCGCCAAGATTAACGCTTCGGGGCGTCATCGGAATGTTTAATCCTTGAGAGTAAATTATTTACTGAACCTGGCATTTTTAACACTAAGATTAATCTGATGAAAATAAAAATTGTATGTTATATTGCCGCGAAATTTCCCCACTCTTCGCGACTGCTTCCATGAAAAGCTATGACGATCTCCAGCGTTTTAAAGAAAAAACGCAAACAAACCATATCGAATTCAAGGATATGTCTGAACAGACGAAACATTCAGACGGTGCAGGCTGGGCGATAATCCAGCAGCTGAAAGAGGAGGGCGCCGGGCATGGCCTGGGCAACGGCCAGCGCGTTGACGTGACGGCTCCCCAGCCCGTAACGGAAGATATTTTCAGAACGGCTGCCGTGCCTGCGCCAGCGCAGACACGTCAACCCCAGTCTGAGCAGATAACGCCGCCGTCTCAACGCCCGCCTGAGCAGGCCCAGCCGCAGAGCGTAGCCGCTATTCTCGCGGCGAAACCGGCCGCTCAGCCTGCCGGATCGCTGCTGGAAACGATCTCCGCCTCGTTAAAACCGGCCAGGGCGGATGTGATAACGCCAGCAGAAACGGCAGTAACGCCTGCAAAAGAAACCTCTGCGCACCAGGAGGCGTCGCCTTCGCTTTTTACTGCCACCGCCTCGTTCCCGGCGACAGGCTCGCGACCTGTGGCATCGCCGCTGGCTGCCGCAGTGTCGGCTGAGCAGCCCCGTTTTAAACAGTTATTCAGCGCGACGCCGGACACGCCGCCAGATCTGCTGCCGAAAGAGACGCTGCTTCAACCTCTTCTGGAGAGAATTGCCCTATGCCGCTAGTTTGTGTTTGTTCTCCTAAAGGGGGCGTCGGTAAAACCACCCTTGCCGCGAACCTGGCCTACACCCTGGCGCGCGGCGGCAGTAAAGTGCTGGCGATTGATTTTGACGTCCAGAACGCCCTGCGCCTGCATTTTGGCGTACCGCTCTCAGACGGGCGCGGCTTCGTGGCGAAGTCTGCTGAGTCCCCCGACTGGAGCCAGTCGATTCTGACCACCGGCGGGAACATTTTTGTGATGCCCTATGGCGACGTCACTGAAGAGCAGCGTGTTGAATTTGAAGATAATTTAGCCCGTGACCCTAACTTCCTCGCCCGCGGGCTGCACACCGTTCTGAACTATCCGGGACTGGTGATCGTGGCTGACTTTCCTCCCGGCCCCGGCCCGGCGCTGAAGGCGCTGACCGGCCTGGCTGATTTGCACGTTGTGGTGATGCTGGCCGACACCGCGTCGCTCTCGCTGCTGCCGCAGATTGAGAATGAGAAAATGATTGGTGGTCCGCTTAATCATCGTCTGGGCCACTACTTTGTACTGAACCAGAGCGACAGCCGCCGTAATATCAGCCGTGACGTGACGGCGTTTATGCAGCAGCGGCTGGGTGACAGGCTGCTTGGCGTGATCAACCGTGATGAGAGCGTGGCGGAAGCCAATGCCTCGCAGCAGTCAATCTATGACTTCAGCCCGGTCTCCGCTGCCGCCTTTGATATTGAAATTACCGGTAAACGTATTTCCGCCCTGCTCGATATCAAAGTCGGCGATGGCGAGATGCATGCCCCAATAAGATCACGTTAAACAAGCGTTTGACCGTCCGGTAGGGATACCTGAAACTCCGTGGCGCGTCAGCGCCGCGATAAAGAATAATCGTCTGTTCCCAGGATGACTTATGAAAAAAGTCCTGTACTGCCTGCTGCTGCTATTATTCCCGCTCGCCGCAGTTATCGTGATTGTCCCTATGGACAGCGAGAAGCAATATATTTTTGGCCTGATCGCCATTGCCATTCTCTTTGCGCTGGGCATTAGCAAGAGCCACAAAACCTCCATGGTTATGGTGTTTCTTTCCGCCCTGATGTCGACGCGTTATATATACTGGCGCGCGACAGAAACCCTCTCTTTTAATTCAGAAGTCGAGGCGATTCTCGGCATCGGCTTATTTGCCGCCGAGATCTACGTCTGGGTGATCCTGCTGCTGGGCTACCTGCAAACATCATGGCCGCTTAAGCGAACCATTGAACCGATGCCGGATGACATCAGCCTCTGGCCGACCGTCGATATCTACGTGCCGAGCTATAACGAGAGCCTCGACGTGGTACGCGATACCGTGCTGGCGGCGCAGTGCATAGATTATCCGCGGGACAAGATAAAAATCTATCTGCTGGATGACGGCAAGCGCAGCGAGTTTGCTGTGTTTGCGGCCGATGCGGGCGTGGGCTATATCACCCGTGATGACAACCGACATGCGAAAGCGGGTAATCTTAACCATGCGTTGCGCATCACCAAAGGTGAGCTAATCACCGTTTTCGACTGCGATCATGTGGCTACCCGCGCGTTTCTGCAGGCGACCGTTGCGCCATTCCTTAAAGATCCGAAACTGGCGTTGCTGCAGACGCCACACTATTTTTATTCCCCCGATCCCTTTGAGCGTAACCTGAAAGCGGCACGGGAGATCCCGAACGAAGGGGCGCTGTTCTACGGTCCGGTTCAGCAGGGCAATGATAACTGGAACGCCACCTTTTTCTGCGGCTCCTGTGCGGTCATCCGCCGTTCGGCGCTGGAAGAGATCGGCGGCTTTGCCACCGAAACCGTTACCGAAGATGCGCACACCGCGCTGAAGATGCAGCGTCGCGGCTGGAAGTCAGCCTTTCTGGCGCTGCCGCTGGCAGCCGGACTCGCGACAGAACGTCTGGGGCTGCATGTGGTGCAGCGTACCCGCTGGGCGCGCGGTATGACGCAGATTTTCCGCGTCGATAATCCGCTGCTGGGACGCGGGCTGAAGTGGCAGCAGCGCCTTTGCTACCTCAACGCCATGCTGCACTTCCAGTTCGGCCTGCCGCGCGTCGTCTTCCTGACCGCGCCGCTGGCTTATTTGCTGTTTAACCTGAACATTATCCACTCCTCCGCCAGCCTGATATTTGCCTATGTGCTGCCGCATCTGGTGATGTCGCTCTACGTCAACTCGCGGATGAACGGGCGTTTTCGCGCCACCTTCTGGGGCGAGATTTACGAAACGGTAATGGCCTTCCACCTGGTGATCCCGACGCTGTTGACCATGATTTCGCCCAAACATGGCAAATTTAACGTGACGGATAAAGGTGGCCTGCTGGACGTGGGTTTCTTCGATTTTAATATTGTACGCCCGCACGTGATCTGCGCTGCGCTGCTGGTGATTGGCGTGGTCAGCGGCACCGTACGCGCCGTCGCGCATGACTATTTTGGCGTCGATCCCTGGGTTATCGCCCTGAACGTCGGCTGGGCGCTGTTCAGCCTGATCATTCTGATGGCGGCGATTGCCGTCGCGCGCGAAACCAAACAGACGCGTAAAACGATCCGTATTGATGTGGTTATCCCGGTAGTGCTGCACTACGCCAGCGGCATCTCTTCACGTACCGCCACGGTGAACTTGTCGATGGGCGGCGCGCAGGTAACGGCACCGGATAACCGGCACGAAACCGACGAAATCGAGGCGATTGATCTGATGCTCCAGTCGGGTGCGATCTCCATTCCGGTCAGCCTGATTGGCGCTGAAGAAGGGGTGATCCGCCTGAAGTTTGATGAGATCCCGCTTGCCCGTCGTCGCGAGCTGGTGCGCGTTGTCCTCTCACGTGCCGATGCCTGGATTAAACCAGAAGGGCCGAAAGATAAGCCGCTGCGCTCGCTGGTCACCATTGTGCGTACCGTATTTGAACTGTTCTGGCTGACCTGGAAAGATCGTCGATCGAAACCACAGCCCCGGGCCGCGAAGGCTGAAGAGGATGGCGTGGCATGAAGTTATTACCTCTACTCGGTTTGACTGGCGTACTGACGCTGACCGCTGCCTGGGCGGCGCCCGACAACGTTACGCAGGACAGCGGCGCGCTGTCGCAAATTCCGCCGCCTGCGGGCGTGGGTGAGAATACCGCTGCCGCCGCGTCGCTGTCTGCGTCAGAGGAAAATAACGATACGCTGCCGCAAATTCCTCCGTCTGTGGACGCCAGCGGGAATACCGCTGCCGCCGCGCCGGCGCCTGCGACAGGGGAAAATAACGGTACGCTGCCGCAAATTCCGCCGTCTGTGGATGCGGGCGGGAACACTGCCGCCCCTGTGCCGGTGACGACGACAGGGGAAAATAGTGATGCGCCGTGGCAAGTTGAGCCAGCGTTACAGCCGGATGCAGCACCGGCATCACCAAACGCCAGCGAGCCGACGCCACTGCCTGCCGGGCTGCCGCCGTTTCCGGCGGTGAATGATGCCCCGGCTTCTGCGGCGTCCGCCACGCGCACTATGCTCAACCTGAATCAGCCGCTCTCTACCACCATAACGGTCAGCCAGATGGGCCAGGCTAACGGGGTCCTGCTGAGCGGCGGACAGCTGCAGTCGGGCATCGTCTTTACGCTGCCTGGTGATGAAGTGGTCACTAACGCCCGCCTGAACCTGGCGCTGAAAGTCTCCCCGGCGCTGGCAGCCCGTAACACCTCTCTGCAACTGATGCTCAACGGCCAGCCGCTGGGTACGCTGCCGCTCAGCGCGTCAGCTCAGGCGAAGGAAGAGTATGAGCTGGAGATCCCGGCGGCGATGGTCGTCTCCAGCAATAACCTCAGCTTTAAAATTAACGATGCCGAGCAGCTTTTGTGCGAGCGTGACAGCGCCAGCCAGTATCAGGTGACCATCCTGCCTGAAACCGCACTGTCGCTTGAAGGTCAGCAGCTCAATATGGGCAACAGCCTGGCTAACTTCCCGCGTCCCTTTATCGATCCGCTACGGATGACGCCCGCCAGCGTGCCGATGGTCTTTGGTCAGACGGTCACGCCGGGTAAAGTCAGCGCGGCGGCCATTCTCTCTTCATGGTTTGGGATCCAGACCGATTATCGCGGCGTCAGTTTCCCGGTGTTGCGCAATCAGCTGCCGGAGAACAACGGTATTATCTTCGCCCAGCCTGGCGAAACGGTTGGCGGGATAGCGGTGCCGGACGTGAGCGGGCCAACGCTGCGTTTAGTCGATAATCCGGTCAATCCGGTTTATAAACTGATGCTGGTGATTGGCAAGAATGATGATGAACTGCGTCAGGCCGCCTGGCGGCTGATCCAGCCACTGAACGTAGAGGAATCTTCGCTGGCGGTAGCCACGCAGACCATCCCGGTCAGCAAGCCTTATGATGCGCCGCGCTGGATTAATACGGATCGTCCGGTTCGCCTGAGCGAACTCCTGCGTAAAGATCAGAGCCTGACCACCACCGGTCTCTGGCATGACGCGCTGCGGGTGAACTTCCGCGCCGCGCCCGATCTCTTCCTGTGGGATGGCGATACGCTGCCAGTACAGGTGAACTATCGTTTTCCGGCTGAAAGCTGGATTGATGAGGATAACTCTTTCCTGAATGTCAGCCTGAACGGCACTTTCCTGCGCAATCTGAGCGTGAACAAAGTGGGTCTGCTGGAGAATATCTGGCACCGGCTGGGCGGCGACGCGCGTCAGGAGCGCTATACACTGAAACTCGATCCCTATCTGATTTACGGCGATAACCAGCTCCAGCTCTATTTTAATATCAAGCCAAAGGCCAACGCGCCCTGTAGCGTGCTGACCAATAACAATATTAAAAGCCGCATCGAAGATGATTCGTATATCGATCTCAGCCATACGCGCCACTTCACGCTGTTGCCGGACCTCTCCTATTTTGTCGGTGCCTCGTTCCCGTTTACGCGGCTTGCTGACTATTCACAGACCGTGCTGATGCTGCCTGCCTCACCCAGTGACGCAGAGATCGGCACCCTGCTGGATATGGCCGGACGCTCCGGTAACGCTACCGGCGTGGCGCTACGGCATAACAGCGTGATGTTTGGTGTGCCTGCGGGTGGCGGTGCCTATGCGCGTCTGCAAAACAGCGATGTGCTGGCGGTGTCCACGCTTTCCCAGAGCACCTTTACCCGCGCCATGTTGCAGAATACGCCTTTCGAAGTGAGCAGCCATACGCTGGGCGTGAAAACGCCAACGCTGCTGGATAACCTGCGCGGCTGGCTGACCGGCGACTGGTTCCGCCAGACAATGGAGGCCGATCGCTACTTCTCCTCCAATGAAGACTGGCGCGGTTTTGTCAGCTACCGCTCGCCGTGGAGTGAATCCCGCGTGGTGGTGATGACGGTGGCAACCGATGATGCCCAGCTTTCCCGGCTTCACCAGGATATGACGCAGCAGCGCATTAATGCGGGTATTCGCGGCGATACGGCGATCATTACCGATGAGAATGGCATCCGCAGCTTCCGCGTCGGGGCGCAGTTCCCGAGCGGGCAGATGCCCTGGTACATGATGGTGGTGTGGTACGCCAATCAGCACGCAGTCGTACTGGCGTTGCTGGCGTTGCTGATCTCCACCCTCGTCGGGTTGAGCACCTGCGTACTGTTGAAGCGTCACGCCTGGAAGCGGCTGAACCCGCAGAATGATCCCCGTTCCTCTGGCGAGAAGAAGTGAAGACCATGATGAAAATAAAAATGCTGACCGCCAGACTTCGCCTGATGTGGGTTCCCGGCCTGACGCTCGCCGCTTCGGCGCTGGCGTTCCCGGCAGCGGCGGCTGACGCCAATCCAGCCTTACAGGCGCTGTTTGACCAGGCGAATTACTGGCATCAGAAGGCCCATGACGATCTGGCCCGCGACGCGCTGAACAAAGTGCTGATGGTCGATGGTAAAAATACGCAGGCCATCTATCTTATGGCGCTGTGGGCGCAGCAGAGCGGCGATAACGCGACGGCGGAGAAATGGCGTACGCGCCTGAGTGAAATCTCCCCGCAGGATCCCCGCCTGGCTGAGCTGGATAACGCGCGACAGCTACGGGCCATCCCGGCCGCGCAGCTGACGCTGGCCCGTCAGCAGGCGAGCAGCGGCAATATTGCCGCCTCGCTGCAAACCTGGCGTAACACCTTCAGCGGCAATGAACCGCCAGCCAGCGTCGCGGCTGAATACTATCTGACCATGGCTGGCGATCGCACGCTGCTGCCGCAGGCCGTGGATAACCTTCGCCAGTTCGCCGCCCAGCATCCGCAGGATATTGGCGCGAAGCTGGCGCTAGGCAAGGCGCTGACCTATCAGGAATCGACTCGCCGGGAAGGGCTGCAGATGCTACAAGGCCTGGCGGATGGCAATGCCGACGCCGACCGCTCGCTGCGGCAGGCACTGCTCTGGCTCTCTCCGCAGACGGAGGACGCGCCGCTCTATCAGACCTATCAGCAGCGCCATCCTCAGGATAACGCGGTGATGGCTTACTTCCGCAAAAACGTCGGCGGTGCCGAAAAAGGCCAGGGCTTTACCGCCCTCAACAGCGGTGACGTTTCCAGCGCCCAGAGCGCCTTCAACCGCGTGCTTGAGGCCAGCCCGGAAGATGCGGATGCGCTGGCCGGGCTCGGCTATGTGGCCCAGCGCAGCGGCAACTACGCCGCCGCCGCTGACTACCTGGAACGTGCGGCGAAGCAGGGCGGCGAAAATGCGCAGCAGCGTCAGCAGCAGGCTGGCGATGCCCGCTTCTACGCCCAGCTGGCGGCGGCGCAGCAGGCGATGAAAGCCGGTGATACGGCCCAGGCGCTGAGCCTGAGTGAACCGCTGACGCGGGCCGAAGGGGAAAAAGGCGTTTCCGCCAGGCTGTTCCGCGCGGACGTGCAGCGCCGCAGTAACCAGCCTGAGGCCGCCGAACAGAGCTACCGCGCCGTGCTGGAAAGCGATCCCGATAATCGCCCGGCAAAAGAAGGGCTGTTCTATGTGCTGCGTCAGCAAAACCGCAGCGAAGAAGCCAGTACGCTGCTTTCTTCGCTTCCCGCCAGCGTGCGCGAGAGCGTGACGCCGAAGCCCGCCGTGACCAGCGAGCCGGTCCGTCGTCAGGCTCAGCAGGCGCTCAGCGCGGGCAATACTCAGCAGGCGATTACGCTGCTCCAGCAGGGAATGCAGCGCTTTCCGAATGATGCCTGGCTGCGACTCGATCTCGCCCGGATTTACCAGCAGCAGGGCAATAGCAGCCTGGCCGCAGGGGTTATGCAGCCCGCCTTCCGGCAGGGCGCCAGCAGCAACGAAATCTATGCCGGTGCGCTGTTCGCCAGCGAAAGCGGCGGCTGGCAACAGGCACAGACGCTGCTTGCCCGCATTCCGGCCCGTAGTCAGAACAAAGCGATGCGCGATCTCTCCCGGCGGGTGAATTTCAACCTGCAGATGGCCGTTGCGCAGCAATATCTGGCGCAGGGCGCTAACGCGGCGGCGGCGAACACCCTGAAAGCGCTGGCGGTCAATCCACCGGCGAATCCGGCGGATGTGGGCAACCTGGCGAAAGCGCTGGCCGATGCCGGTGACATGACCACGGCGGTTTCCCTGGTGCGCGGCAATATGCAGCAGGGCGTTCAGGGCGATGCGGGCGATTATGCGGCGCAGGTGGCGGTGCTGAATCAGGCGGGCCTGGGCGGCGAAGCGCAGAGCTTTCTCCGCAATCCGGAGCTGCAATCCCGCAGCACCTCAGCCCAGCTGGCAGGTATTCAGAACGGCTATGTCATTCAGGAAGCCGATCGTCTGCGCGAGCAAAAACAGTATGCTGTCGCTTATGACAAGCTGATTAGCGCCTTGCAGCACGATCCGCAGAACAGCGACCTGATGTTTGCGATGGGACGGCTGTACCAGTCCGGCAAAATGAACAAAGAAGCGGGCGTGGTCTATGACTACCTGATGACCCGCGACACGCCAACCCAGGATGCCCGCGTGGGCGCCATCAATGTGGCGCTGGCCAGTAACGATCTGCCGAAAGCGAAAAGCCTGGTGGCAGGTCTGCGCGGCGAACAGACGCCGGAACGTCTGCTGTTAATGGCGCGCGTCGCCGAGGCGGATGGCGATCATCAGCAGGCGCTGGCGTATCTGCGTACCGCCCGCGGCAGGATGATCGGCCTTGAGGGCGCGACTACCGGCACTGCACCGGTTATTGGCGGTATGGCACTGGCGGATAATCCATTTATCAACAGGAGCACGCTTTCCGCGCGCCGTTCACCTTCCGCCTACGGCACCGTTATGCCATGGCAGCAAGGCAGCAGCAGCGATACGGCGCTACAGACCGCAGGCGTCAGCGTGCCGTCTCAGCAGGTCCAGACGCTGCATCAGATCGATACGATGATGGATACGCTGGAAGAACGCACCGGCACCTGGACGCAGGGTGCCGTACAGGTCAGAGGGCGTGACGGCGAATCCGGCCTCAGCAAGCTGACCGAGGCGAAGGCGCCGCTGACCTGGTCGACGGTGCCTTACGGCGATACGCGCTTCGACTTTACGCTGATGCCGGTCTCCCTGAGCGCCGGTAGCCCGTCCGGCAGCGCACTGTCGCGCTACGGTACGCAGGCGCTTGAGCAGGGCCGTATCGCCCAGGCGAACGACATCGATCCCGGCGAAGTGAAGCTCAACTCACCGGGATCGCAGAACGCCTCCGGCGTTGAGGTGAACCTCGGCCTGACCAACGATAATTTCAAAATCGATCTCGGCTCCACGCCGCTCGGGCAGGATCTCAGTACGCTGGTGGGGGGTATTCAGTGGTCGCCTAAGCTGACGGACTATCTGACGCTGATCCTGACGGGAGAACGCCGGGCCGTTACCGACAGCCTGCTCTCCTACGTGGGCGTTGAGGACAAGCTGAGTGGCAAGCGCTGGGGCCGCGTGACTAAAAACGGCGGTAACGCGCTGCTTAGTTATGATAACGGCGATGCCGGGTTCTATTTCGGTGCCGGCGGCTACAGCTATATCGGCGAGAATGTTAAGAGTAACCAGAGCCTTGTCGGTAATGCGGGAGCCTATGTGCGCCCGTTCCATGATGACAATGGCGAGCTGAAGACGGGCATCAGCATCAGCTGGATGGATTTCTCAAAGAACCTCAGCTACTACAGCTACGGGCAGGGAGGCTACTTCAGCCCGCAGGACTTTGTGGCGGTCTCTTTCCCCGTTGAGTGGAGCCGCAACTATGACGATCTGAAAATGAACGTGGGCGGGTCGGTCGGCTATCAGTCCTATTCGCAGGATCGCAGCGCCTGGTTCCCGACCGATCCGCAGAAGCAGGCCCAGCTTGAGGGCTTTGCCAATCGGGGTTACGTTGAGGATGCCTACTACGAAGGCAGCAGCAAAAACGGCATTGGTTATAATCTGCACGCAGGTGCGGACTACAAGGTGAATAAAGACGTTACCGTGGGTGGACAGCTGGGTTACGACACCTTTGGCGACTATAACGAAAGCACCGCCAGACTTTATTTCCGCTATATGCTCGGGGACAAATAAGCATGAGTGATTTACAGGATCGTACCCTGCATTACTATCGCCAGCAACAGTCTCAGCCGGGCTGGTTTGATCTGCTCAGCCTGATGATTAACGGCATGCTGCGCAATGCTGGTGAGCATGAGAGCCACGCTTTCCTGCAACAAATGGGAGAAGAGTTGGCCACGCGTTATCCTTTAGGTGGTGCGCAGACCGTGGCTGACCTGGAGGGGCAGATTAACCAGGTCCTGGCGCGTTTTAACTGGGGTTTTGTCGATCTGGCACCGCGCGAAACGTCGCTGCTCATCTGCCACAACGCGCTGCCGCTGGGCGATGGCCAGATCGAGGCGCAGAAGTGGCGCCAGGCCCTCGGCGCTGTGCTGACCGGCCTTTACGCTCGCTGGCTGCGCGAGTTGGGTGGCAGTCCGGCAGTACCGGTGCTGTGTGAAACAACCGACAGCGAAACAACGCTGAATTTCCGCTATCAGAAGTAAGGAACAGGATAATGGGGTTTCTCCGGGCAGGCATGGTAGTGATGGCGTTAATCTTAAGCTGTGCGCAGGTCAGCGCAGCAGAGGGCTGGGGGGCGTTTAAAGGCCGTTATATGACCAGCGAAGGCCGTATTCAGGACACCGGCAATAATAACATCAGCCATACCGAAGGTCAGGGATATGCGATGCTGATGGCGGTGTGGTACAACGACCGCAGCGGCTTTGACAGCCTGTGGCGCTGGACGCAGCAGCATCTGCAAAATCCCCAGACCGGGCTGTTTTACTGGAAATACACCCCTTCCGCCGCCGATCCCGTGGCTGACAAGAACAACGCCTCTGACGGCGATGTTCTGATCGCCTGGGCGCTGCTGAAGGCGGGAGAAAAATGGAACAACAACGCTTTTCTGGCGGCCTCGGACAAGATCCAAAAGGCGATTGTTGCGCGGGACGTGATTACCTTTGCTGGCTATACGGTGATGCTGCCGGGAAATAATGGCTTTAACAAAACCAGCTATGTGGTGCTTAACCCATCTTATTTCCTTTTTCCGGCCTGGCAGGATTTTGCCCGCCGCAGTCATCTGAAAGTCTGGAATAGCCTGATCGACAGCGGCATGGCGCTGCTGGAGAAGATGCGCTTTGGCCAGGCGGCTCTGCCGACGGACTGGGTTGCGCTGAATGCGGATGGCAGCGTTGCGCCAGCAACCGCCTGGCCAGCGCGCTTCAGCTATGATGCGATACGCGTGCCGCTTTATCTCTACTGGTACGATCCGCAAAGTCTGCAACTGGTGCCTTACCAGCGTTTCTGGATGAATTTTTCACGGCTGCAGACGCCAGCGTGGATCGACGTGCTGAGCAATACCACCGCGCCTTATAACATGGCGGGTGGCCTGCTGGCGGTAAGGGATTTAACGCTTAACCAGAATCAGTTTCTCAGCGACAGACTGGAGGCAAAAGAGGATTACTACTCTTCCAGCCTGCGGCTGCTGACCTGGCTGGCGCTGAAAGATCGGTAAAAAAGCGATCCCGCAGGGACTGCCTGCGGTGACGGGCAAGGTTGCGGTTCAGGAGAAAAACTGCCCGTAAAGCCGCACAAGCATCGTTCCTGATATCCGTCCCGCGCCAACCCTGGCGCGGGACGCTTTACTCCCCATTCCTCTTCTTCCTGCTTTACTGAAGCTTGCCTCAGTTTTCTGCAGGCAGCCTGTCAGGGCGCTTTATCGGATGGGACATGGCCGGGCATGGCATTTTGCCGGTCGCTGCGCGACGTAAGGGAAGCGGCCTGCGCATGCGGTTCACATGATCCGATCTGCGCCGTCTGGCCGATGATTTCTGCCTCTTCATGCCACACCATGCGGCGGCTGAACATCTCCTCATCAGGCTGGCGGAAGATGAACCTGAGCGCGGTATCCAGATCGTTGTAGCGGCATGAGGAAAGAAACAGCCAGAGCCTGTTCTCCGCCAGCGTGAACACATCGCCAAAGCGCCGCGGCTTACACTGGCTTAGCACCGCTTCTGCCGTCACTCCGGAGCGCCTTTCAAAGGCGATCAGCAAACCTTTCGCCTTTTCCGGCGCCTGCGCGTTATTCATGCGCTCTGTTACCGAGCGGGAGAAGCATGCCGGGTCCAGGTAGCCTCTTTCCTGGAGAGGATGGAGCGATTTCAGTAGCACATCCAGTTCTGCAGGCACGTGCCGGTTGTAGATATGGCCCTGAATGTCTGCCAGCGTGGCGAACAGGCGTGATACCGGCGCGCTGAAGGGGACAATCGCGTTAACGCCACAGGCAAGAAGAAGACGTTCGTTACCGTAGCGCAACGCGGCCTGCTTTTCGCGCACCACAATTTTCAACGCGCTGCCGCGACTGCGGCGCAGGCTGTGAATGTAGCCCGCCAGGCTGGCTATCTCTTCGCTCTGGTTCAGAGAGAACACGACGGTTGCGGCGTCCGCTTCACGGGCGCGGGCGTAGAGGGCCGCATTATTCTCAAACAAACAGCAGTGGCTGGCCTGCACCTGTTCGCCTTCAGGTACGGATTGCTCCAGCAAGTAGATGTGTACATCTTCCGGGACGGGTGACGCCGCTTGCTGATCCTGACTTATCTGGGTGAAACGTCCGTCGGTGAAGGAGAGCCGTAGCGTCCGGTCGGTCAGCATATCATCGTTGTCTGCCCACCAACTGATGCGATAATCCCAGTGATCCTGGTGCCGGCTGAGATGGGAAAGTCCGCTGAGATAGCGATAAAAAGTTTGCAGTTGTGGGCGCAGCGAGTGAACTTCCGGCACGGAAGTAATGATAAGCAGGGTAGAGGGCTGACCCGCGAAAGACGCCTGTATTTTTTTTATCCAGGCGTAACGGCGGGCAGCGGATAATGTCTCCCAAAGGGAAGCCGTGGTGAAAAAAAGGATGACGCCAGGCGAACGCGGCAGTAGATACGCCGGATCCTCAGCCAGGCTCATCAGCGCCTCTTCCGTCGCTGGCAGGATGAGCGGTGGGATGGCGGGCGTCCCGTCAGTGGCTGGTGGTGGGAGCAAACCCTCAGCGCCGCTCCCCGAACAGATAATCGCCACCGGACGCTGGCCGTTGGCACAATGCTGTGCCAGTAATTGTGCGTCTTCTTCCGGGCTCACCGTTATCCAGTAACAGCCTGCAGGCTGCATCCGCACGCAGGCTTTTCTGGCCTGACCAAACCCAAGGGTAAGGGGGGAAATTATCGCTTTTTTCGTGTCACTCATGTTTCAGGACCTCAGGGAGTAGCCCGATTGAAGTGAAGCTTTTTCGGATTATTTTTGCCACTATACCTGACAAGGTATGGCAGTTTCATTGAAACACGGCTTAAGCGTTTGCCTAAGTATAGCCGTACGCTGTCAGGATATTCGCTGGCGGAGAACAGGAATAAGGCAAGCGACCGGTTAATAAAGGTACGCTTCCCGGTGCGGGAGGCCGATCCCGTTTTTTACAGCAGACGTCCACGGCAGTCCTGTGAGGTTTTATCCGGACGTCCGGGGCCATACTGGCCGCATTTTCCTCGGAAAACCCTTAATCCGACGGTTAACGTGCGGGATAACTTAACAACTGCCCGCCATACGATATACTCAGGACAGTTTTTGCTGCCCGTCTGGGGCGGCATACAGGATGTTGGAGAGCAGGCTTGCGCGTCAGTCGTTCGTTAACGATAAAACAGATGGCGACCATATCGGGCGTTGCGGTTGTTACCATCTCTATTTTTATCGTCATTCAGCTATTTCATTTTGTGCAGCAGCGCAGGATTGACTACGCCCAGCAGATGGAAAATGTGGCGCATACCGTGCGGGTACCGCTGTCACAGTCGGTGCTGAAAGGGGATATTAACCAGGCTGAAGTAATTCTGAATTCGCTGAAACCAGCGGGGATTCTGGCCCGTGCGGAGGTGGTGCTGCCCGATGGGCTGCAGGCGCTGCATACCAACTTTGAACCCGCGAGGCCGGTACCCGAGCTGATCGCCAGAGTGTTCGAACTGCCGGTACAGATTACCGTTCCGCTCTATTCCGTTGAGCCCGCTAATCCCAAGCCAATGGCACTGCTGATCCTGCAGGCGGATTCATGGCGGGTCTATCAGTTTATCCTCAGCGCCGTTTCAACTATGGTCACCACCTATCTGCTGCTGGCGCTGATCCTCTCCGTGGCGATCAGCTGGTGCATCAATAAGCTGATCGTCCGTCCGCTGCGGAAAATTGCAGATGAATTGCAGGATTTACCGGCGCAGGCGGTGATTACGCATCAGCTGGCGCTACCTGCCCGGCACCGTAACGATGAACTGGGAATGCTGATCCGCAGCTATAACCGCAATCAGAAAGTGGTGGCGTCGCTTCATGATGAAATGAGCCAGCAGACGACCCGATTTACCCTGACCAATCTGCCGAATAAAGCGCTGTTTGTGGCGCTGCTGGAGCAGCACCTTAGTGCCGTTGCGGACGATGAGATCTTTACGGTAATGGTGGTACGCATCGAGACGTTGCAGGATGCAAACGGCGTGGTGACGGATGAACAGCGGGACGTGCTGTTGCTCACCCTGCTGGAAAAAATTCGTAGCTGCACCGATGATGCCACGATTCTGGGCCAGCTCTCCATCAGTGATTTTGCGCTGCTGGTGAAACGGGCGAACAATCCTTTCCGCGCCATACGGCTGGCAAGGCTGCTGCTGATGCGTCTTAACCAGCCGGTGACGCTGCATCAGATGCAGTTACGGCCAGCGCTCAGCATCGGCATCACGCAGCGTGCTGCCAGCCAGACCACGGCCCAGGAGTTTCTCAGCCGCGCGGCCTCGGCCATGATGTCGGCCAGCCAGCAGGGTAAAAATCAGATCCTGTTCTTCGATCCGGCAATGATGGCGCGGGCGCATAAGCGCCTGACGCAGGAGCATGACATTCTGCAGGGGCTGGAGCAGGGCGAATTCAGGCTGTTTCTCCAGCCGCAGGTCGATATGCGCAGCGGCAGGCTGGTGGGCGCCGAAGCGCTGCTGCGTCAGCGTCAGCCGGATGGCAGCTGGGCGCTGCCGGAAGAGCTGATCGCAAACGCCGAGGAGATTGGCGTCATAGGTTCGCTGGGGCGCTGGGTGTTTGAGGAGTCCTGCCGGGTACTGGACGACTGGCAGGCGCAGGGCTTTACCCTGCCGCTGAGCGTGAACCTCTCCGCCACGCAGCTGCGGGAACCGGATATGGTGGCGCACCTCCGTGAACTGATCCAGCGGCACCGTATTGCGCCAGGCAGCCTGATGCTGGAGATTACCGAAACGGCGCAGGTAGGCGAGCCGGAGAAGGCGCTGCGGTTATTAAACGAGCTCCAGCAGGTCGGCATCGCCGTGGCGCTGGATGATTTTGGCATGGGCCACGCCAACCTGAACTGGCTCAGCCAGTTTAAATCCCTGCCCGTCAGCAAGCTGAAAATGGATCGCAGCTTTGTCCATATGCTGCCGCAGGATGACACTATGGTGCGCATCGTGGCTGCCATTGCGGAGATTGTCGGGCTGGAAGTGATTGCCGAAGGGGTGGAAACGCCGGAGCAGCGCGACTGGCTGCTGGCGCGGGGTATCCAGATAGGCCAGGGCTACCTCTACTCGGAGGCGCTGCCGGTCGCCATATTCAACCAGAAATATCGCGCCTTATCAGCATAATATTCGCGGTATAGCCTTATCTGACAGCGACGCTGCTGCGCTTTTTTTAGCAAAAAGGGCGCCGCGGATTTTGCTGACGTGATTCAGCTCTTAAAACCATCTCTGCAACCGCCGTACGCTGTGTCAAGTTATATCAATCCCGTTAACAGGATGTTATTTTCACGCAGATATTTGACAACTCAAGCGATAACCCGCCATCACGCAGTATGGACATTTTATGAAATTATCCCTGTTTAAAAGCCTTTATTTCCAGGTGCTTACGGCGATCGCCGTCGGCGTGCTGCTCGGTCACTTCTATCCTGAGCTGGGTGCGCAAATGAAGCCGCTGGGCGATGCGTTCGTTAAGCTCATTAAAATGATTATTGCTCCGGTCATTTTCTGCACCGTTGTCACCGGCATTGCCGGGATGGAGAGCATGAAAGCGGTCGGCCGTACTGGCGCCGTGGCGCTGCTCTATTTTGAAATTGTCAGCACCGTGGCGCTGATTATCGGCCTGATCGTGGTTAACGTGCTGCAGCCGGGGGCTGGCATGAACGTCGATCCCAGCACGCTGGATGCGCAGGCAGTGGCGGTTTATGCCCAGCAGGCTGAACAGCAGGGCGTGATCGCCTTCCTGCTCGACGTGATACCGGGTAGCGTGATCGGCGCATTCGCCAGCGGCAACATTCTTCAGGTTCTGCTTTTCGCCATCCTGTTCGGCTTTGCGCTGCATCGCCTGGGCAGCAAAGGCACGCTGGTATTTAACTTTATCGAAAGTTTTTCCCAGGTGATTTTCGGCATCATTAACATGATTATGCGCCTCGCGCCTATCGGGGCTTTCGGGGCGATGGCATTTACCATCGGTAAATATGGCGTCGGTTCGCTGGTGCAGTTGGGTCAGTTGATCATCTGCTTCTACATCACCTGTGTGCTTTTTGTGGTGGTGGTTCTGGGCCTGATTGCCCGGGTTGTCGGCTTTAACATTTTCAAATTCATTGGCTACATCAAAGAAGAGCTGCTGATTGTTCTGGGTACTTCCTCTTCAGAATCCGCGCTGCCGCGGATGCTGGCAAAAATGGAGAATCTGGGATGTAAAAAGTCTGTGGTCGGACTGGTTATTCCCACCGGCTATTCATTTAATCTGGACGGCACCTCGATTTATCTGACGATGGCCTCGGTGTTTATTGCCCAGGCAACCAATGCGCATATGGATATCACCCATCAGATTACGCTGCTGGTGGTGCTGTTGCTCTCCTCAAAAGGGGCGGCGGGCGTGACCGGAAGCGGCTTTATCGTGCTGGCGGCGACGCTCTCTGCGGTAGGCCATCTGCCGGTAGCAGGCCTGGCGTTAATTCTGGGTATTGACCGCTTTATGTCTGAAGCGCGTGCGCTGACCAACCTGGTGGGTAACGGCGTGGCGACGGTCGTGGTGGCGAAGTGGGTGGGACAGCTGGATGAAAAGCAGATGAAAGAGACGCTCTCTTCCCACAAAAATGCAAAAAAGCAGCCTGAAATCTCTCATTAAGCTGCTAATTACGTAAATATCCCGACAAATGCCCGCCGCGACTTGCCCTCGCGGCGGGCATTTGCATAATAACCCCCACAGATTTTTATCATTTTCTCACCCGGTGACGCGACATCTTCGCCGGCGCGTGGTCTAAAAAGCTGCTTCGTTAAAAAAACAGCGGCTTTCCTGAGTTATCCTTCCCATAGATAGCCACAGGCCGTAGATCACCAGTGATTTCTTTGGTTTGTGATTGAGTAGGGGTTCACATGCAGGGCACCAGAATGCGTCTATTAATTGGTGGGATAGTGCTGGCCGTCGCCGGCACGGTGCAGGCTGAAACACTCCAACCCGATCCCGCCTGGCAGCAGGGGAAACTCGATAACGGTTTCCGCTGGCAGGTGCTGACAACGCCGCAGCGGCCAAGTGACCGCGTTGAAGTTCGCTTACTGATCAATACCGGTTCGCTGGTGGAAAGTACTCAGCAGACCGGTTTCACCCACCTTTTACCCCGTCTGGCGCTGGTGCACAACGCCAGGCTGGATCCGGCGCAGCAGCGCTCGCTCTGGCAGCAGGGCATCGATCGCGATCGCCCACAGCCGCCGGCGCTCACTTCCTACGACCACACGCTCTATACGCTGAGCCTGCCAAACAACCGTCCTGAGCTGTTGAAAGAGGCGCTCAACTGGCTGGCCGCCACCGCGGGCGAGATGAACATCAGTGAGCAGACAATCGATACCGCGCTGAATGCGGATGATCCTATCGCCACCTGGCCGGGCAATACCCAGGATGTCTGGTGGCGCTACCGTCTGAAAGGTTCGACGCTGCTCGGCCACGATCCGGCCACGCCAGCCACCATGCCGGTCGACCCGCAAAAGCTGACCGCCTTTTATCAGCAGTGGTACACGCCGGATGCCATGACGCTCTTTGTTGTCGGGAACGTTGACAGCCGCGGCCTGGCCGAGCAGATCGGCAAAACGTTTTCTGCGCTTGAGGGCAAGCGGGAAGCGCCCGCGCCGATGCCAACTCTCTCTCCGCTGCCGCAGCAGCCGGTCAATCTGGTGAACAGCGCGCTCCGCCAGGATCGTCTGGCGCTGGTCTGGGATAACCCCTGGCAGCCAATTCGCGAGTCGCAAAGCTTACAGCGCTACTGGCAGAGCGATCTGGCCCGCGAAGCGCTGTTCTGGCACGTTCAGAAAGTCTTATCGGAGAATAAAGCACAGAAGGTGCAGGTAGGCTTCGACTGCCGTGTACTCTTTCAGCGCGCTCAGTGCGCCATCAATATTGATGCGGATAACGCCACGCTGGAGAGTAACCTGAAGCTGATCGCCCAGGAGATGGCGAATATTCGTGATAACGGCCTGCCGCAGGATGAGTTTGATGCGCTGATGGCGCAGAAAACGATGGAGCTGAACAAGCTGTTTGCCACTTATGCCCGGACGGATACCGACGTGCTGATGAGCCAGCGGCTGCGTTCGCAGCAAAATGCGGTGGTGGATATCGCGCCGGAACAGTATCAGAAGCTGCGTCAGCACTTTCTTTCCAGCCTGACGCTCTCTCTGATGAATCAGGAGCTGCGTCAGCAGCTGTCACAGGAGCTGACGATGGTACTGATGCAGCCGCAGGGCGAGCCGGAGACCAACGTCAAAACGCTGCAGCAGGTCTGGCAGACGGTAATGTCGCCGCTGCCGGAACCGGCGGTCGCGGTAGACGAAACGCGACCTGAAGTGTCCGATATCCCGGCCCAGCAAAACTGAGGACGGCAGGGCGGCGTAATGCCGCTCTGCGGGCTACCAGACCCGGGCGCGCAGCCACTCATTCACCAGCATCGGCCAGCTCGCAAGCGGCAGATCGGCGACGTTACGGATGCCAAAGCCGTGCCCGCCTTTCTCGTAGAAATGAAGTTCGCTGGAGACCTTATGCTCGCGCAGCGCGCTGAACATCACCATGCTGTTATTGATCGGTACTGACTCATCGTTCACGGCGTGGATCAGGAGCGTCTGCGGCGTCTGCTCCGTCACCCGTGTTTCCAGTGAATATGCCTCAATCTCCCGCTGAACAGGATGCTCACCCAGCAGGCGCAGCCGCGATCCCGGATGGGCCAGGCCTTCACGCATGCTGATTACCGGGTAGAGCAGTACCATCGCGTCAGGGCGGGCGCTCAGCGAGTCGGCAATATCCTGTACCGGATAGAGTTTTTCACCGAAGCGTGTGCCGGCGCTGGCCGCAACGTAGCCGCCGGCGGAAAAGCCCATCATCACAATATGCTTGCCGTTTAGCCTGCGGGCGGCCCGGTGACGCAGCACGCGGATGGCGCGCTGGGCATCGGCCAGCGGTGCGTCGCTGCCTTCGTGATGGCCATCCTGCGGAAAACGGTAGGTCATTACCGCCAGCGTATAGCCCATCGCGGTGAAAAACATCGCCAGCGCGCTGCCCTCTTTATCTATCATGATGCGTTCAAAGCCGCCGCCGGGCGCGACCAGCAGCGTCACGCCGTTGTCGTTCTTCTCTTCGGGATACCAGAAAGCGATCTCCGGGCTTCTTACGCCGCTGGCGGCACGATCGTAGGGCTCATACTCCTTTGCGAGATCGACGATCTGTGGCTGAACGCGGGAGTCGCTGGCGCCGGGGGCGTCGCCCTGCGGCCAGAGGGTAATAATGTCAGTTTTCATAGGCGCTCCTGAGCAGCATAGAGTGAAGTATAGGCCAGCCGGTAAAATAACGGGCTGGCCCTTCAGGAAGAGTGTGAATAGCGATGACAGTGCCGTTTTTAAAATAAGGCGTCCAGCTTTTGCCGCGCGTTTTCCTCAAAATCAGACCAGGCCCAGGGGGGTAGTCCGCATCTTTTCCCGGCAATGTAACCTACTGAATCTGGAGGGCTAAAAACTGATGATAAATAATATTACTGCAATTATTTAAGTGGGTTGATATCAATTACATTTAAAATCATAAGGATGCATTGGCGTTATTTCAACATGATAGGATGTACAGGAGAAATTCTTTAATTCCGTTACTGATAAGTCGTTATTATTTTCTGTGAGGAAGATCCTGTATTGAATAATATTACTGCCCTGAGGCGGGCCGCTGAAATAAGGTGTGGTTAATGCAGCGATACTTACCAGTGGGAAAATTATTATCCGGATAATTTAAGTTAGGTAAGCAAATAATAATACTGCCTGGATGAACTGACGCAAATAAGCAGTGAATAATGTTTTATGGGCAGGCTGTCTCTGGTTAGCAGTAAATAATGCTGTCTGGGTGGCTGACTCAGGTAAGCGGGAAATCATATTTTTATGGGCAGGCTGTCTCTGGTTAGCAGTAAATAATGCTGTCTGGACAGGGTAAATCGGACAGAGAGATATGTGTTATCCGGACAGATTAACCCAGAAAATCCCCGCCGGGACGGGCTGACACCAGGAGCATCCGTCAGGATGCTCCTGGGCGTGACCTCAGACCGGCATCGCCGCCAGAGGAATGATCGCGCCACGGTGCTGGATAACGGTACTGGCAGTAAGATGACCGCGTCTGGCCGCTTCTTCTGCACTGCCGCCACAGAGACGCACCGCCAGATAACCGGCGCTGAATGAGTCGCCCGCAGCGGTGGTATCAATGACTTTGCTGGCCGGGAGCGCAACGGCAGGAACCTCAATCAGTGACGCATCCGGCAGTGATACCAGGCAGGATTCCGCGCCCCGCTTGATCACGATTTCGCTGACGCCTGCGGCGCGTGTACGTGCAATCACCTCGTCCACACTCGCTTCGCCCCAGAGCAGGGTTTCATCGTCCAGCGTCAGGAAGGCGATATCCGTGCAGGCCAGCATCGCCTGATAGGCCGCCTGCGTCTCTTCCGCAGATGACCAGAGGCGCGGGCGGTAGTTATTATCAAAGATAACCTTACCGCCGTTGCGGCGATAAGACGACAGCAGCGTCATCAGCTTCTCACGGCTCTGCGGCGTGAGGATCGCCAGGCTGATACCGCTCAGATAGAGATAGTCGAATTCTGCCAGCTGCTGGCAAATTTCCTCTGCGCGATCGCTTTCCAGCCAGTAACGGGCCGCCGCGTCGTTGCGCCAGTAATAGAAGGTACGCTCGCCTCTGGCGTCCGTCTCAATCACATAGAGCCCTGGCAGCTTGTTATCCATTTGCTGGATCAGCGCGGTCTGCACTTTTTCCTGTTGCCAGGCGGCCATCATCTCGCGACTGAAGCTGTCGGTACCGAGCGCGGTAACATAATCGACGCTCAGCTGCGCCTCTTCTACCTGGCGGGCGATATAGACCGCCGTATTAAGCGTATCACCGCCGAAACCCCGGCTTAAACCGCTCTCTTTCTGGGAAAGTTCAATCATGCATTCGCCGATTACGGCGATTCTTTTCTGCGTCATTTTCATCAGCCCTTAATCCATTCTGCCCCTAGTTTCGCCGTGGCAGGCGGTCGAGTCAATATTTTAAAACAGCGTTTTATTTTTAATGTGGCTTCGCGCCCGTTTTGCACTTTTCTGCGCCTTCGCCAGGCTTTTACAGCGATTTTATCCGGTTTCACCCTGGCCGGGCGATAAGGTTTCAGCGGGAGAATCAGACGGTCGGTCCTGTTACGTGCAGGAGGAAAGGTAGCGCGTCGGCTGAGCTAATGCCCTTTCCGACTCTCTCGACTATCTTTACAGAAGATAAAAGTGAGCATGGAGAACAGGTATGTCACGCACCGGGAAAATAATCAGTTGGATTATCGGGATTTTTTTACTGCTGATTGCCGTGGTGGTAATCATTATCGCCACTTTTGACTGGAACCGTTTAAAGCCCACCATTAATCAGAAAGTGTCGACTGAGCTGAACCGCCCCTTCGCCATTCGCGGCGATTTGGGCGTGGCCTGGACGCGTAACCGGGAAGAGCCGGGCTGGCGCAGTTGGATCCCCTGGCCGCAGCTTCACGCGGAAGATATTCTGCTCGGTAACCCGCCTGACATTCCTGAGGTAGCGATGGTGCATCTGGCTCGTGCAGAAGCTACCCTGGCGCCACTGGCGCTGCTGGGAAAAGAGGTCTATATCCCATGGATTAAGCTGACCCAGCCTGACGCCCGGCTGATTCAGACCGCCGACGGGAAAAACAACTGGACTTTCAATCTTGCCAGCAGTGAAAACAGCGATCCGGCGCAGACGCCTTCCGCCTGGACGTTCCGTCTCGACAATATCATGTTCGATCGTAGCCAGATCGCCTACCGGGATGCGATCAACAAAGCGGATGTGAAGGTCACGGTCAACCCATTAGGCAAACCTGTTCCTTTCACCCAGATTACAGGAAGCGAAGACGGCGCTAAAAATGAGGGTGCCGCTGATTTTGTTTTCGGCTGGAAGGCTCACGGAACTTATAACGAGGAGAAACTGACCGGTGAGGGCAAAATCGGCGGCATGCTTTCCCTGCGCAGCAAAACGACCCCTTTTCCGCTTGAGGTTGACGTGCGTAACGGCACCACGCGGGTTCAGGCGGCGGGCAGCCTTCAGGACCCGTTAAATCTGGGCGGCCTGAATTTACGCCTGCGCTTCTCCGGCGATACTCTGGCCAATCTGTATGGTCTGACGGGGGTCCTGCTGCCCGATACGCCGCCGTACGAAACGGATGGACGCCTGATTGCCCGTTTCCAGCAGAAGGGCGGCCCGGTGTTTCGTTATGAGAAATTTAATGGTCACATCGGCGACAGCGATATTCACGGTACCCTGACCTATACCCAGGGCAAACCCCGGCCCAAACTGGAAGGTTCGCTCTCATCCCGCCAGCTGCGCATGGCGGACTTAGGCCCGCTGATAGGCGTAGAGTCCGGAAAAGGCAGCGAAAAAACCGAGCAGGCGAAGGCGAAGCGTGGTGAAGCTGACAATCAGCCCGCCGACCGCGTGCTGCCACATGATAAATTTGAGACCAAAAACTGGGACAGCATGGATGCCGATGTGAAGTTCCGGGGCGCGCGTATTGAGCACAGTAATTCGCTGCCGCTAAGCGATCTCTATACGCACCTGGTGCTGAAGAACGGCAATCTGCTGCTCGATCCGCTGCGTTTCGGCATGGCGGGAGGAAACCTCAACTCAACGATACGAATGGAAGGAGACCGGACGCCGATGCGGGCCCGCGCCGATCTGCATGCCCGTAACCTTAAGCTGAAGCAGCTCTTCCCGGACGTGGAGGCGATGCAGAGCAGTATGGGGCAGATTAACGGCGATGCCTCGCTGAGAGGGACTGGCAATTCCGTGGCGGATATTCTGGCAACCAGTAACGGCGACCTGAAGCTGCTGATGAACGATGGCGTGATCAGTCGTAATCTGATGGAGATTGTCGGTCTGAACGTGGGCAATTACGTGGTGGGCAAACTGTTTGGCGATGATGAAGTCCGGATTAATTGCGCAGCCGCCGATCTGAACGTGAACAATGGGCTGGCCACCAGCCAGCTGTTTGTTTTCGATACGCAAAATGCGGTGATTAATATCAGCGGGACCACCAACTTTGCCAACGAACGGCTGGATCTTTCGATTAATCCCGAGAGCAAAGGCATCCGCATCGTTACCCTGCGTTCACCGCTCTACGTGCGCGGTACTTTTAAAAATCCGGATGCGGGCGTCAAGGCCGGGCCGCTGATTGCCCGTGGTGCGGCGGCCGTTGCGCTGGGGGCTGTGGTGGCACCAGCGGCGGCGTTACTGGCGCTGATTTCGCCCAGCGATAATGAAGATAACCAGTGTAGTAATGTGCTGCAGCAGATGAAAAACGGAAAATAAAACAGCACCCTGGCTGAGCCTCGCTTAGCCAGGGTTGTTTAACGATGTTTATTGCAGGGATTGCGGCTTCTGAAAAAACGCCCCGCGCTAAAAATGGCGCGGGGCGTTTTACTTTCACACCGGGTTTTTCCTGCTGGTTCAGCCCGGCAAACTTAATCGAACAGCGATTCGTGGCGCGTCTCTTTGCTGGCCAGCAGCGCGATAAGCGTCAGGCAGGCCATCGCCGCCAGGTAGACGCCAACATAAAACAGGCCATAGTTATGTGCCAGCCAGGTGGCGATATAAGGTGCGACGGACGCGCCAAGTATGGACGACAGATTGTAGGAAAATGAGGCGCCGGTATAGCGCACTTCCGTCGGGAACAGTTCCGGCAGCAGCGCCCCCATGGGGCCAAAAGTCAGGCCCATAATGCTCAGTCCGAAGACCAGGAAAGCCAGAACCATCGCCGGGCTACCCGATCCCAGCATCGAGGGGAAGATCATCGCAAACGCGATAATCATCAGCGTAATCACAATCATCGTTTTACGGCGGCCAAAGCGATCGGCCAGCATGCCGGCGATCGGCACCATAATGCCAAAACCCACCACCGCCAGCATCAACATCCATAGCATGGTGTTGCGCGGGAAGCCCAGCCCTTCAGGCGCAGCGGTGGTGCCATAGGACATGGAGTACACGGTCATGATGTAAAACAGCGTATAGGTTGCCAGCATGATAAAGGTGCCGAGGATCGTCGCCTTCATATGTTTAGTCAGCAGTGTCCCGATCGGAATTTTGACCTGCTTCTTCTCTTTTTTCACCTTCTCAAAGACGGGCGACTCGTGCAGCGAGACACGCACGTAAAGGCCAACCAGCACCAGCACGGCGGAGAGAATAAAGGGAACGCGCCAGCCCCACTGCATAAACTGCTCGTCGGTCAGCAGCCAGGAGAGCAGCAGGAAAGTCCCGTTGGCGAAAAAGAAGCCGATGGGGGCGCCAAGCTGGGGGAAGGAACCGTAAAGCGCGCGCTTCTTCGCCGGGGCATTTTCGGTGGCAAGCAGCGCCGCGCCGCCCCATTCGCCGCCCAGGCCAAGACCCTGACCAAAGCGGGCCAGCGCCAGCAGCAGCGGCGCGAAGACGCCAATGGTTGCATAGCCCGGCAGCAGGCCGATCACTACCGTCGAGATCCCCATGGTCAGCAACGAGGCGACCAGCGTGACCTTGCGGCCCGCGCGATCGCCGAAGTGACCAAAAAGCGCGGAGCCGATTGGGCGGGCGATAAACGCGATAGCAAAGGTCGCCAGTGACTGTAGCGTGGCGACGGTCGCATCTCCCTGCGGAAAGAAGATATGCGGAAAAACGATGACCGCAGCCGTCGCGTAGATGTAAAAATCAAAAAATTCGATAGCGGTGCCGACCAGCGAGGCAACGAGCACTTTACCGCGTGAGTTGACAGGCGTGGCGTCGTTTCCGGCGTCGGGCGATGAGGCGATGGAGGCTTGCATAGCAGTTTCTTATTTGTAATACGTGAAAAAGAATCTTACGCAGTGCGTCAGCCGCATTCAATGGTGAAAAGCCCGGCGCAGCGGGCCTGCGGCGCGGAAAAGAGGATCCTGCGAGAGATGAGTGGATTACCGGGCGATGGCAGGGTGAATCAGTGATTTTGTGGCGCGATTCACTACGAATCAGCGTATAAAAAGTATCAACCCAGCTTTAAATGCTGTCTTTTGGGTGAATATTAACCATCAGGCCAGATTTTCGTCTGAAACGCCGGGAGAAAACGCGAACGCTCTGTGCCCATTGTCGCTGATGACCAGCAATAACTGGCGTTGATCCAGCAACTAAATCAACCTTAAATCAGCTGCAGTTAATCCCCCTTATTACACCCTTTTCTGATCCTAACCCGGGCGCTGCTTTTTTCAGCAGATAGACTGCTGGCCCATCCACTTTTACGCCCCTGTCAGAAGGTGATCTGTCATGCTGTTGAAACGTCGAATGGCGAACGGGCTGTTACGCCACTGGCTTCCTCTCCTTACCGGATTCCCACGGATGCTGGCAAGCGGCGCTGGTGCGGTCAGATGGCAATTGACCGGCGTAACGATATTCAGCGGTATGCTGATGGCCACGCTGATGGGCGTGGTGTTTATCCCGGCACGCTATCTGCACATTCAGTGGCTGCGTGAAAAAGGTAAACCTCTCCGGGAGAAGAACTAATGTTTGCATCCATGCGTAACAACACCTTTAAAGCCGTGGTTATCCTCGGAATGCTGGTGATTATTCTGGCGGGTATCCGCGCCGGGGCTGAAATCGTAGTGCCTTTTATACTCGCCCTGTTCGTGGCGGTGATCCTCAATCCGCTGGTCAGGCTGCTGCAGCGGACGGGCCTGCCCAGAATGCTGGCCATTTTGCTGCTGGCGGGTGCGATCGTGCTGATCGGTGCGCTGCTGTTAAGTACGCTGGTCACCATGCTGAATGATTTTGCCCGCACGCTGCCGCAATATCGCCAGCTGCTGCTGGACTTCCTGTTGGCATTTCAGCAGCATGCGGGCCAGCTGGGCGTGTCGGTTTCCGCCGAGGCGCTGATCACCATGGTCGATCCCAACGCGGCGATCAACCTGGTTAGCTGGCTGCTTACCCAACTCTCCGGTGCGGTATCAGGCATTTTTCTTCTGCTGATGACCGTAGTCTTTATGCTGTTTGAAGTGCCGTTGCTGACGGCTAAGCTCCGGCACCTGCTCCGATCGTCCACTTCCGGCATGGCCGCTATCCGGCAGGCTATCGACGGCGTCAGCCGCTATCTGGTGCTGAAGACGGCGATCAGCCTGTTCACCGGCATTGTCGTCTGGCTGATGCTGTTATTGCTCGATGTCCGTTTTGCCCTGCTGTGGGGCGTACTGGCGTTTGTCCTCAACTACATTCCGAATATCGGTTCGATCATTGCGGCCGTTCCTGCGGTGATTCAGGTGCTGATTTTTAACGGAACCGGCGAGGCGCTGCTGGTGGCGGCAGGCTACCTGCTGATCAATCTGCTGATTGGCAACATGCTCGAACCGCGGCTGATGGGGCGTGGACTGGGATTATCCACGCTGGTGGTCTTTCTGGCGCTGATATTCTGGGGCTGGCTGCTGGGCCCGGTAGGGATGTTACTGTCCGTGCCGCTGACCATCGTGGCAAAAATCGCGCTGGAACAGATCCGCGGCGGCGACGCGTTGGCGTTGCTGCTCAGCGACCGCAGCGGCTGGCAGCGGGATTAATTCAGCGTCTGGTTCACCTGCTGGACCATCCAGGGATAGAAGGGGTTGGAAGACTGACGCATCAGCATATCCAGGCTGACTATCAGCACCGAACGCTCGCCGCGCGGCGTCAGGGAACCAAAACTGACGCCGAACGCATTGGGGTGAGTCGGCGTGCGGCCGTAGAGCGAATCGCTGAACGGAAAGGGGAGCGCTACGTGGGACAGGGAATAGACATCACCGGGATAGTTGATGCCCAGAGGCTCACGGGCAGTGACCGTCGCGCCGGCCAGCGTCGTTTCCGCCACCGCCGCACTGCTGTGAGGCGAAGCATTGGTTACCAGGCGGGTGGTGTAATGTCGTGGCGCGGGCGGCAGTAAATGTTGGGCGGCCTGTCTGGCGCTGCTGCGCATCAGCGGCGAAAGCTGCACCGCCTGATTCACGTCAAACAGCACCAGCTCGCTGCCGTTACGCGGCAGCAGATTGTACAGGGCATGGATCACCGCAGGCGTACTCACCGTGGCGTCGGCCACCGACTGGAAAGTCAGCACCGGCGGCGCGTTATCCAGTAACCGGCTCGCTCTGACGCGGTGGAGCTGGGTTTGCAGGGCGCTGGTCAGCAGCCAGGATTGCCGGGCCGCTTTTACCGGGAACGAGTTGTATTTAAAGGGATTAAATTCCGGCAGGAGACTGAGCCAGGCCGACCGGGCGAACGCTGGCAGCAGCGAAGGCAGCCCGGCGAGGCCGGCATAGCGCGCATAGCTGCTGACGCCGATCATCGGCGAGATCAGGATCAGACGGCTGGGCAGCGGTAGCGCCTTATCCTCCAGCGCATCCAGCGTATATTTCATTGCCAGCGCACCGCCGTTGGAAAAGCCCATGATATGCAGCGGTGCGCCAGCAGGAACACGCGCTCTGGCTTCACGTACGGCCAGCCGGGTGGCTGCCATCCAGTCTTCCCATTCGACTGTGGTCAGCGCCGCCGGTACCGTACCGTGACCCGGCAGGCGTATCGCCACCACAACATAGCCTTGCTGTTGATAATTAACGGCAAAATGCCGCAGGCTGTAGGGGGAATCCGTCAGTCCATGCAGCAGAACCACGGCACCGCGAGGCGCGCCCTGCGGCATCAGCTCATAAGAGCGGTTCCAGTCTGTGGCAAAGCTTTCGGGATAAACCGGACTGTTTTTCGCATAGCGATTAAGGATTTCCGGCGAATCCTCGATTTTGTCACTGACGTTACGCTTCATCGCGGCAAAGATTTTTTGCTCGTTTTGCAGATAATCAGCCCAGTTATCCTGATCCAGCTGGCTGTCGCTCAGCTCATCCGGTACCCACTTATGCCAGGGCTGCAAATCGGGCCCGCGCTCCGTCACCGCCACGCGCAGCGCCAGCAGGGCGATCAGCATTATCAGCAGGACGATTAGCGATCGCGTTAACCAGATTTTTGTCCTTCTCAGCATAATGGGGCCTCGTTGTTATCCCTCTGAAGTGTAGAGTGAATCTGCCGCCAGGCGTTGATCGTTATCATCTGTCTCTGGCGGTGAATGTCACTATGGGGTTGTTAAATGCAACGTGTTGATAAAGGGTTTAAGGAACGGAACGGCAGATAATTACGCAATGTTATCATTTAACTCCCTGTTTTTAATAATTTATTTATTTGGTGTTGATGATTTACAGGTCATTTCTTAAGGATTTACTTCGTCAGCAGGCGGGATTATAGTGACGACGATTTCATCACTGGAGCGCTTAATTGGACAGTCACCCTTTACGTTTTATGCTTTAAGGTAAGCCAACTCCCTTGTTTGCTTGCCGAAAACCGGCGGGCAATGTTGCACCTCTTCCCTGTGTCACATCCCCGTTTTGCCCATCAATGTTGTCCCGTGCTGATGCCGGGCAAGGAACGCACTATGAAAGAACCTCCGACCCGCGGCGGGCGATGGCACACAGGCAGAATAAGGAGTAACGCCTCTCTGTAATCCTCCTGTCCGTTCCTGCTTGCTGCCCCGTCCCGATCCCCAAAAAAACTGAAAATCCTCATGCGCAGGCGTGTTTCCCCGCGCCTGAATAAAAAGAAATTAAGGATCTGGCAAATGAAAATGCATAACGCCAATGTAAAACGCGCCCGCGATTTAGCGATCGCTGGCGAGATAACACAAAGCCTGGACGCGACCCTGGCACGACTTAACACTGAACGTCATGGCCTGACACAGGCCGATGCCGCCGCGCGACTGCTGGAGCATGGCAAAAATGAGGTCGCCAGCGAGAAAGCGCCTCACCCGCTGGTGCAACTGGTGCAGGCTTTCAATAACCCTTTTATCTGGGTGCTGATGGTGCTGGCCGCCGTCAGTTTTTTCACCGATTACGTTATTCCGCTTCGTCACGGAGAAGAGGGCGATCTGACCGGCGTGATTATCATGCTGACTATGGTTTCGCTCAGTGGACTGCTGCGCTTCTGGCAGGAGTACCGTACGAACAGAGCGGCGGAAGCGCTGAAATCCCTGGTTCGCACGACGGCCACGGTGATCCGTCGCAGCAGTGAAACATCGCAGCCGGTGAAAATAACGGTTTCGCTGCAGGACGTTGTACCGGGTGACATTATTTTTCTTTCTGCCGGCGACATCGTCCCCGCCGATAGCCGACTGCTTACTTCCCATGGCCTGTTTGTCAGCCAGGCGGCGCTGAGCGGCGAAGCTATCCCGGTTGAGAAATCTGGTATCAGCTCGCCGATGGTGGCCGGCAATGCGGCTGAGAATGATCCGCTGCATTCACCGGCGATCTGCCTGATGGGCACCACCGTTGCCAGCGGTACGGCGACGGCGGTTGTTGTGGCAACCGGTAATCAAACCTGGTTTGGCTCGCTGGCAAAATCCGTGGTGGGCAAACGCCCGCTGACCGCCTTCGATCGCGGCGTGAACAGCGTAAGCTGGCTGCTGATCCGCTTTATGCTGGTGATGGTACCCATCGTGTTGTTTATCAATGGATTCACTAAAGGCGACTGGGCTGATGCGCTGATGTTTGCGCTGGCGGTGGCGGTCGGTCTGACCCCGGAAATGCTGCCGATGATAGTCAGCGCCAATCTGGCGAAGGGCGCTGTCGCCATGTCCCGCCGTAAAGTGGTGGTGAAGCGGCTCAACGCCATCCAGAACTTTGGTGCGATGGATGTGCTCTGTACTGATAAAACCGGCACGCTGACCCAGGATCGTATCATTCTGGCGCAGCATCTGGATGCAAATGGCTGCAACAGCGACCAGGTGCTGCGACTCGCCTGGCTGAACAGCCGCCATCAGAGCGGCGTGAAGAACCTGATGGACAAGGCGATCCTTCGCTTCAGCCAGGGCCATCTGGCCGTGAGCGGGCTGTGGCGCTACCGTAAAATCGACGAGCTGCCCTTTGATTTTGAACGCCGTCGTCTGTCTGTGGTGGTCGCTGATGAAAACAGTCAGCAGACGCTGATCTGCAAAGGTGCGGTGGATGAAATGCTGGGCGTTTCCAGCCACTGGATGGACGCCGGAGAACGCCGCCCGCTGGATGAGGCTGCCCGCCAGCAGTGGCGTCAGCAGGCTGAGGCGCTCAATCAGCAGGGATACCGCGTGCTGCTTGTCGCTGAGCGTAACCTGGGCGATAACCTGCCTTTGCTGCCGTTAAAGAAAGAGGACGAGTCTGGACTGACGGTTTGCGGACTACTGACGTTTCTCGATCCGGCAAAAGAGAGCGCCGGGCAGGCCATCGCCGCGCTGCATGAAAATGGCGTGACGGTAAAAGTGCTCACCGGCGATAACGCCGTTATCACCCGTAAAATCTGTCGCGACGTTGGACTGGAACCTGGCGAACCGCTCTGCGGCAGTGACATTGCGCTGCTGGACGACAGCGAGCTGTCCCGCCTGGTTGAAACGCGGACGCTATTCTGCCGCCTGACGCCACAGCAGAAATCACGCGTGTTACAGGCGTTGCAGCATAATGGTCACACTGTCGGTTTCCTGGGCGATGGCATTAACGATGCGCCAGCCCTGCGGAAGGCGGATATCGGCATTTCAGTGGATACCGCCACCGATATCGCCAAAGCGTCTGCTGATATTATTCTGCTGGAAAAGAACCTGATGGTGCTGGAACAGGGTGTAATCAAAGGGCGTGAGACTTACGGCAACATCATCAAGTACCTGAACATGACCGCCAGTTCTAACTTTGGCAACGTGTTCTCCGTGCTGGTGGCGAGCGCCTTTATTCCGTTTTTGCCAATGCTGGCGATCCATCTGCTGCTGCAAAATCTGCTGTATGATCTCTCCCAGCTGGCGCTGCCCTGGGACAAGATGGACAACGCGTTCCTGCGTAAACCCCGCCAGTGGGATGCGAAGAATATTGGCCGCTTTATGCTGTGGATTGGCCCGACCTCCTCGCTGTTTGATATCACGACCTTTTTTATTATGTGGCACGTATTCGCTGCCAACAGTGTCGAGCACCAGGCCCTGTTCCAGTCCGGCTGGTTTGTCGAGGGGCTGCTCTCTCAGACGCTGGTGGTGCATATGCTGCGTACGCAAAAAATCCCTTTTATCCAGAGCCGCGCCGCGCTGCCGGTGATGCTGGCAACCGGCGTGGTGATGGCACTGGGCATCTGTATTCCGTTTTCTCCGCTGGGCCATATCGTCGGGCTGGTGCCGCTGCCATGGACCTATTTCCCATGGCTGGTCGCTACGCTGTTCGGCTACTGCGTGGTCGCGCAGGGAATGAAACGTATTTATATGCGCCGCTTCGGCCAGTGGTACTGAGGAGAGCGGGATGAAACATAAAAATGCGGTTATCGCGATAGTGCTGTTTTTCCTCGGGCTGGTGATCTTCTCCAGCGGGCTGCTGATGATATTCAGCTTATAGCGGATGCTGCGCTGTTTTGCATGGCGCAGCACCTCGTACAGAGGGAAAACAGGCCAGCGTCAGGGCGGATCGGGGATCTGCCCTGACGCTTACACTTTGATAAAGCGCAGATAAATAAAGCGCAGAACAAAATATTCCACCGCGCCGAGCAGCAGGAACCAGAGGCAAAATACCAGCGTATAGAGCTGTCCGATATCGCTCAGGTGAAAGATCGCCATCAGCCGGTGGGTGAGGCTCAGGCCGAACCAGGGCGCAGGCAACAGCAGGGCGGAAAGAAATCCCAGCAGCAGGGTACTCATCGGCATCAAAAAGGTCAGAAAGGGATTTTTCATCGGTATTCCATCTTAGTCAGTGGCGGCTATTTTCCGGCAATCGGGCCGCGGGTTCAATCCTCAAACGTCCGCCAGACACTTTGCCCCGCAGTCAGACGCAGAGGGGCATCTGGAGCAGGCATTTTTGGCGCTGTTGTTACGCATAAGGTCCGCGTTAATCCCCCAGGGTGATAAAGGTCGTAAAGGGTAACACAGTAATTCTTTTAGCCTTTTTGGTCATTATTAAGGCGCAGTTTTAGCATTCGTTAAAAAGTATAGCCGAGGCTATAATCAAATCCCTGATTTTACTGTCTTTTTTTTGCCATGGGCCCGTGGTAGCATGCCTGCCACATTGAAGAGTTCGCGCTTGTTTTTACCGCGAGACGCTATTTTTTAACGCTTTGAGACGCTGTCAGGTCTCAGGGCCGGTATAATCCCCATGAACCTTTACGCCACTCTGATTTTAGCCTTCGGCATGTCAATGGACGCATTTGCAGCGGCTATCGGTAAAGGCGCCTGCCTGCACCGGCCCGGCCTGAAGGAAGCCCTCCGCACCGGCTTAATCTTTGGCATTATTGAAGCCCTGACGCCGCTGATCGGCTGGGCGGTAGGCAGCGTCGCCAGTCGCTACGTTATGGCCTGGGATCACTGGGTGGCTTTCACGCTGCTCTCCCTGCTGGGCGCGCGCATGATTATGGAAGGGTTGCGCAGGAAGGACCCGGTCTCTGAGGCGGCACTCAAAAGCCACGGTTTCTGGCTGCTGGCCTGTACGGCTATTGCCACCAGTGTGGATGCCATGGCAGTGGGCGTCGGACTGGCCTTTTTGCAGGTTAATATCGTGGTCACCGCGCTGGCGATTGGCGCTTCCACCATGATCATGGCGACGCTTGGGATCCTGCTGGGACGCTTTATCGGGCCGGTTATGGGCAAATGGGCAGAAGTCTTCGGTGGCGTGGTGCTTATCGGTATCGGCACCACTATTTTAGTTGGGCGCCTCGGCTGGCTGGGCTGATGCGGGCAAAAACAGGGAGAAACCGGCTGAGTTCTTCCCAGCGTTAATGGCCGTTTCATCGCCATTTTGTGATCCACTTCAAATTTATTTGCCTGAATAACGGTCGTCTTGTATACTTTTTTTGCTATTTACTAACAAAATTTGAATCAGGCAGACCGATGAAAAAGTTCTTTAAATACGTGTTTCGTAGCTATGTGAACGTTTTTAAACACGTACCGCCAGGCGCAATGTCCTGAGTTACACAGCAAGAAACCCTCGATAGCCGCGGTCAGGGAATGACCGGAGGTTATCACTTTTCCGCGCTATACCTTCACCTTACTTCGCTTTCTCTTTCTCCTCATCGTTTTCCACAGGCCGACCGGTATCTGGCGGGCACACGGCTGCGTCTGCACTCTCACCTGAGTGGTAGTAAAAGAAGTTACAGGGAGTGGAAGAAACCGAAGAAGAAGGCGTGATAAGGCGGAGTCAGCCTCCGCCTGCCGTTGCCGCTAGTCCTGGCTCTGATATTCGTTCAGCGTGGCGGTCTGGCACGCATTCATGTCCTTACCTGCCTGCTGTTTCTCTTCATCGCTGAGATTCATCCATGCCGCGACGACCGTTCTGGCTTCATCCTCATCAAACGCCGTTTTTTCAACGGAAGAAGGAGAGGTGCCTCTCGCCTTCAGATCCCGGAGCTGAGCGACGTAGTTGTCAGCTGACGAGGGCGATTTTTCCTGTGAAACGATAGTGCAAAGGTTAGCTATATAAGCCTGTGAGGGATCATCACTCATTTCCTCTGCCTGCACCGCACCGGCGGCAGACAGCGCGGCAAGCAGTATCACTACTTTTTTCATTGCTGCTCCTGAATCAATGGAAAACGGATTACGATCGTAAACGACCTGACTATGAGTTTAGCTGGCTTACCGGGGCTGTGGAAGCCGCGCGTTTTTCACCTGGCCGGACAGGGTAAAAAGGACGCGATAAAGATTTTGTCAGCGGGGGGAGGAGATAACGCCAGCGGTGACCGCTGAGGAAGACAACCACAAAAGCCGGTGTGAAACTGCGCGCTCGTGGCGCGCAAAAAAATCCCGTGTTCAGATGAACACGGGATGTTGAGGACATTAACGGGCGATAAGCTGTTTCACCCAGGCGATAATTTCCGCATCTTTGCCCTGTTCGAACAGGCATTTCTGGAAGCGCTCGCCGCTGACGGCGGTTTTCACCAGCTCCGGGTCGATGGCAAGCAGGGTATCCAGATAGTTCTCCTTCATCACCGCTTTTTTGACCTGGTTAAGCAGGCCCGCATTGCGCACCTGTGGCTCTTTACGCTCCGGCGGATAGCCTTCGCCTTTACGGCCGGTAAAGGCTTTCTCAAAGATATAGCGCACGTTCAGCTCGGCGCCCCAGCCGAAGCCTTTGGCGAACGGCAGCGCCAGCGCATTACCGTTATTGATCTGGGCAAACAGGAAAGCGTCAGCCGGATCGATGCAGTAACCGCAGGTCACGCCAGGGTGAATGTTCAGCGACAGCAATGCGCCCTGGCCGGTACCGCAGCCGGTCACCACAAAATCGACCGCCTTTGAGTTAATCAGCAGGCTCGCCATGATGCCCAGGTGAATGTAGGTCAGGTGGTGATCCTGCTCGTCGCTCATGCCAACGTTAAATACGCTGTCATTGTTGTCTGCGGCTACGGCCTGAAGCTGGGCCAGTACAGCGGCGTTTTTGGCCGCCTGGCTGTTTTCCATCATTAATGCGATATTCATACTTTCTCCAGCGTTAACTTATGAGTAAAAGACAGGGATTAGCGTGCCAGCCAGCCGCCATCCACGGCCAGGGTAAAGCCGTTAACATAGTCAGAGGCGTCGGAGGCGAGAAAAACCACCGGCCCCATCATATCCTGAGGTTTTCCCCAGCGTCCTGCCGGGATGCGGGCAAGGATCTCCTCGCTGCGATTTTCATCATCACGCAGTTGCTGCGTGTTATTGGTCTCGAAGTAGCCAGGCGCGATGGCATTCACGTTAATACCATGTTTTGCCCACTCGTTGGCCAGCTGGCGCGTCAGGCCCAGTACCGCGCTTTTCGACGCGGTATAGGAAGGGACACGAATGCCGCCCTGGAATGAGAGCATAGAGGCAATATTGATAATTTTCCCGCCGTTGCCCTGCTTAATGAACTGACGGGCCACCAGCTGCGAGAGAAAGAAGAGCGTCCGGGTATTGACGTTCATCACATCGTCCCAGTCCTTTTCGGAAAATTCAATCGCGTCCTGGCGGCGGATAATGCCGGCGTTATTGACCAGAATATTTACCTGACCCATTTCAGCCACGGCCTGCTCCACCAGGGCGGGCAGCGCCGTCTGCTGACTCAGATCGGCCTGCAGGTTGAGGAAGCGTCGACCCAGCGCGGTGATCTCGGCAGCGGTGTCAGCCGGTTCACTGCGGTTGATGCCCACAATGTCACACCCGGCCTGTGCCAGCCCTACCGCCATACTTTTCCCTAGTCCGGTATTGCATCCGGTGACGATCGCCACCTTTCCGTGCAGAGAAAAATTATTCAGGATCATGCTTTTTCCTTCTTTCAGAGATAGATATGCAGGTATTCCACCAGGCAGAGGATCGCCATTGCCTGACCGTACGGCATCGAGGTCAGCGGGATCTGCCGGTAGTAGTCGAGATTTTTGCCCATTGCGGTGCCGAACGAGACCTGAGTCAGTTCGCCATCGCTGTTAATGTTTGCGATCAGTCCTTTCAGCGCTTTTTCTGCCACCGCCACGTAGCGCCGATCGGCATAGCGCTTGCGGGCGGCCTTCAGCATACCGAAGGCGAAACCGGCAGTGGCGGACGCTTCCAGATAGGAATCAGGATCGTCGAGCAGCGTGTGCCACAGGCCGCTTTCATGCTGGCACTGCTCCAGCGCCGCCAGCTGGCTGTTCAGTACCTGCTGCAGATAGCGACGAGTGGCGTCGTTTTCCGGCAGGTCGAGCAGGTCCAGAAATTCTGGAATGACGATAGTCAGCCAGCTGTTGCCCCGCGCCCAGCGGGCGTTGGCAAAATTGTGGTTGCCTTCAAAGGTCCAGCCGTGGAACCACAGTCCGGTTTGCTTATCCATCAGGTGCTGCGTATGCACCATAAACTGATATTTTGCTTCTTCAATATAGTCGCTGCGGTTCAGCAGCTTGCCAATTTTTGCCAGCGGCAGCACGGTCATCATCAGCGTGTCGTCCCACATCTGCTGGTGGTTCTCCTCCGCCAGCGTGATGTGCTGCATGCCGCCGCGTTCAGTCCGTGGCATGTCATGCATAATCCACTCGGCCCAGCTTTCAAGATAGGGCAACCAGCGGGGATCCTGTGTCTCTTCGTAGCGATACGCCAGCGTCAGGAACGGGCAGACGGTATTCACGTTGCGGGTGGTGGAGCCTTCGGCAAAACGGTCAGCGAACCAGTCATCAATGATCGCGCGTAGCCGATCGTCGCCGGTTTGACGGTAATATTGATGAATGCCGTACAACCCGATACCGTGCGTCCACTCCCAGCCCGCCCAGCCCTTGGTATCGATAACCCGCCCATCGTCCAGCCGCAGCAGAAACTCCCCGGTGTCATCGGTGATATTCACCAGGTTATCCACCAGCTTATTGATCAGCTGATGCAGCTCTGTCGCGGAGATAAACCGTTCCGGCTGGCGTAGCAGCGGGCTCTGTTTTACGGGATAGATCAACATGGCGCTTTCCTTAGAAGATGAAATTAATGAGTCAGGGTATCTGTCGGTCTTTCTGCCCGCGTTGCGGCCGGACGATCGGAAAGGGGTTCCGCCGCAGGTTTATTCCGGTTCAGATACCCAATATTGTTATTGCCCCAGAGCGATTCATAAGGCAGCCCCGCCAGCATTTCGACGGTGGCCCGCGCCTGAGGCGTGATGTCTTTCGATACGACATCACCCGCCGCCCGCATTTTTTCCGTCTCCTCACGCAGGATCTGATGCGTGGTGAGGTTCAGTTTAAAGCGCAGCGAAATCATAAAGCCGATGCCCAGGACAATCAGCGTACCGACGCAGAGAATGGCGAGAATGGTGTGGCTCACCGTGGTGGTCTGCTCGCTTTTACCCGCCACGAAACCGGAGAGCTGCATCACAATGCCGACCAGCATCACCGCACCCGCCTGGGAGGCCTTGCGCGTCAGGGTCATAATGCCGGCGAAGATGCCTTCGCGGCGCTGGCCGGTAATCACCTCATCCACGTCGGAAATGTAGGTATAGATATTCCATGGCACATAGTTGATACCGCCTCGGCCCAGTCCGGCCACGGCGGAGATCAGCAGCAGCAGCGAGAAGACGTCGCTCAGCCCGGCATAGTAAAGCAGGCCGTATGAGGCCGCACTCAGGCCGAAAAGCACCACGACGAGGCGGTAAGAGGGCGCCGGACCGAAGCGGATGCAGAGCGGGATCATGCCGATTACCGCCACGAACTGCATAATGGCCATGGTGCCCATCAGATTCGACGCGACCGTCGCACTCTGCATCAGCACAAAGACCACATAGTAGGTAAAGACTGCGTTGAAAACGTCCTGCGCGATATAGCCGCCAAGGTACATGCCCAGATGCTGACGGAAAATACGCACGCGCAGCGTGGAGGTCAGCTCGATCTTCAGGCGTGACAGGCTTTGTCTCAGCGTCAGCTGCTGTTTTTCCGCCTCCAGCGCCGCCGCCGATTTCTTCACGGCGGGCCGCTCCCAGGTATAGAGATAGACCAGCGTCAGCACCCCGGCGCAGATCACCGAGAAGACCAGGCTGGAGTAGAAGAAAGAGATGGCGTTATCTTTGCCGAAGTAGCTCAGCAGTACGCCCGGCAGGAACGCAGCGAGAATCGCAGAAAGCTGCGCCAGTGCGATGCGGGCGCCGGAAAATTTGGTTTTCTGTTTGAAATCATCCGTCATCTCCGGCACCAGCGTTTCATAAGGCACCAGAATGGAGGTATAAACAATTTCAAAGAAAAGGTAGGTCAGCAGATAGTAGACATAGGTCATATCCCCGACCCACATCAGGCTGTAACTGAAAACCAGCGGGATGCCGGTAAGAATAAAGAACTTACGGCGGCCAAAACGTTTGCCAAGCCGGGTGGAGCCGAAATGGTCGGTCAGATAACCCATTAGTGGGCTGACCACGCCATCCACAACGCGGGCGAGCGCGAAAATGGAGGTCGCCTCAATCGGGCTGAGGCCGCAAAAGGTCGTGTAAAAATATAAAAGCCAGGCCGAGGTGAGCGCCATGGTACCCGCGCCGAGAAAATCGCCTGAGCCATAAGCCAGATAATTGATCGTGCCTGGTTTACGTATTGTCATAGTAACCATCCTGTTAAGCTATCCTGTGCGCCCGGCTTCCGTCGGGGGATGGAGCTAACGTAGAGCGATGACGAAGGGAAAACCTTTGCGTTATTGCCACACCCCGGCCACTGATGACATCTGCACGAAGAGCATGCTCCCTCACTTCACTGATTTTATAAAAAGCCGTTTCACTTTTCCTGAAGATACATCTCAACTCTGAAGGTTATTTGAGATTAATTGTTAATACGCTTTTTCTGCGAAGAATCAAAAGCGAAGCGCTTCAGGCGCTCTATAGTGAATAAGACTTCAACCTTCAATAAGGAAAGGACGATGAAAGCAGCTGTGGTGAATAAAGATCATACTGTGGGCGTGGTTGATAAAACGCTGCGGGCGCTGAAGCACGGTGAAGCGCTGCTGAAAATGGAATGTTGCGGCGTCTGCCATACCGATCTTCACGTTAAAAATGGCGACTTCGGTGACAAAACCGGGGTGATCCTGGGCCATGAAGGCATAGGTATCGTGAAAGAGGTCGGCCCGGGCGTTAGCGCGTTGAAGGTGGGTGACCGCGCCAGCGTGGCCTGGTTCTATAAAGGCTGCGGCCACTGTGAATACTGCACAACCGGTAACGAAACGCTCTGCCGCAGCGTGCAGAATTCCGGCTACACCGTGGACGGCGGTATGGCCGAAGAGTGCATTGTGGTGGCGGACTACGCCGTCAAAGTGCCTGAGGGTCTGGATCCTGCGGCGGCCAGCAGCGTGACCTGTGCTGGCGTGACAACTTACAAAGCGGTAAAAGTTTCCGGGATTCAGCCCGGTAAATGGATCGCTATTTACGGCCTGGGCGGGCTGGGCAATCTTGCCCTGCAATACGCTAAAAACGTCTTTAACGCGAAAGTGATCGCGGTCGATATCAACGATGCCCAGCTGCAGTTTGCCACCGAAATGGGGGCAGACCTGGTGGTGAATTCGCTAAAAGAAGATGCGGCAAAAGTGATCCAGGAGAAAACCGGAGGCGCGCACGCGGCGGTCGTCACCGCCGTGGCGAAAACCGCGTTTAACTCAGCGGTGGATGCGATGCGCGCAGGCGGACGGATCGTGGCGGTGGGGCTGCCTCCGGAATCAATGAGCCTGAATATTCCCCGGCTGGTGCTGGACGGCATCCAGGTCGTGGGCTCCCTGGTCGGGACCAGAGAAGATCTGGCTGAGGCATTTCAGTTTGCCGCCGAAGGTAAAGTCGTGCCAAAAGTGACCAAAAGGCCACTGGAGGAGATCAATATGATTTTCACTGAGATGCTGGAAGGAAAAATCAAAGGCAGAATGGTGATCGACTTTACACAACGCTAACTCGCCTGGAAATGTCGTCAATAGGGTGCACGGCGCACCTTATTGACGAATCAGGCCTGCATATAAAAACTTGAACGTGCGGAGGCCCTGGGCTCCAGAATAGTGCACAGACGCAGCCAGAGCAGCGACACCATCCAACCGGTATTATTCAGCATCTGCCATTCCCTCTTACCCGCAGGCGTAAACGTTAACTTTATCCTGAAAACGCTGATATGCCAGGGCGCAGCGCTTTTTTTGTTAAAAGCTACAACAAATAATTTCTGAAACGCTTTTTCAAAATAACGCTGTTTCAGACTGCATACCCTGCCTTTCTCCTTTTAACCCGCTTTTTTTCCGCTATGGTTAAACCTGCATCACAACACCTTGCATTAGTCAGAAACTTTATAAATTTTATAAGGAGTAGATCGTGCCAAAACCCTTTCGCTGCCTGGCCATGCTGGGTGCCCTGATCGCTTTTGGGGCCTCTGCCGCTGAGACAACGCCGCACTATGGTCCCGAACTCCAGGGCTTTGATTTTCCTTATCCCATTCAGAAATTCACCTTCACTTCGCAAAAGCAGTCCCTGACGATGGGCTACATCGACGTTAAGCCAAAAGGGACCGCCAATGGCCGCACCGCCGTGCTGATGCACGGCAAGAATTTTTGCGGCGTGACCTGGCAGGATACGATTGATGCCCTGAGCGAGGCGGGCTACCGGGTTATTGCGCCCGATCAGGTGGGATTCTGTACCTCAACCAAGCCGCAGCATTATCAGTACAGTTTCCATCAGCTGGCACAGAATACTCACCAGCTGCTCGCCAGTCTGAATATCGACAAAGTGTCGCTGGTGGCTCACTCAACCGGCGGCATGCTGGCCACGCGCTATGCGCTGATGTATCCACAGGGAGTAGAGAAGCTGGCGATGGTTAATCCCATTGGGCTGGAGGACTGGAAAGCGAAAGGGGTTCCCTGGCGTAGCGTGGACGAGTGGTACCAGCGTGAGCTGAAAACCACCGCCGCCAGCATCAAGAGCTACGAACAGAAAACCTATTACGACGGGCGCTGGAAGCCGGAATATGACCGCTGGGTCACCATGCTCGCTGGCCTGAACGCCGGGCCGGGCAAGGAGATCGTCGCCTGGAATTCCGCCTTGCAGTACGACATGATATTTACGCAGCCGGTCTACTATGAATTTAAGTATCTGAAAATGCCCACCACGTTACTTATCGGCACCTCAGACACGACCGCCATCGGCAGCGATATCGCTTCGCCGGAGGTAAAAGCGAAGATTGGTAACTATAACGAGCTGGGCAAACAGGTCGCTGAACTGATCCCACACGCGACTCTGATTGAATTTGACGGTATGGGCCATGCCCCGCAGATGGAGGAGCCGGAAAAATTCAACCAGACGCTGATTGAGGATTTAAATAAGTCCTGAGATTAGCGGCAACTTGATGTGCAGGCCTGCAGACAGGCCTGCACTTTGGCACTACAGCCGCTGTCATCATTACGGCCACACTGGCTTTTCGCCACGTAGCAGTCACTCTGACAGCGCGTGACATCGCAGCGGGCGGCGGCGGGTGTGATAAGCACGTTATCCGGCTTTGGCTGGAAAATCAGAGGCTGTACGTTTTGTGCAAAGGTGATGCTGGAAAACATCAGGCTCACTGCGGCAAGGACGAGGTTCAGTTTCATGATTGACTCCGGATGGCTGAGCGGTCGGCTGCCCGCTTTATTATAGTCACTCACCGCAGCAGGAATGATGATTTCCCATTATTGCTGATAAATAAGACGTAAATGTCCGCTTTTGCGCTGTTTCCCGGCGGATAACCGACGTTCTTTCCTTTCGCTTTCGCCTGCCGGATGGTTAAATCCAGTGACCTTAACCGCTCAGGAGGTCCCATGCTCCCTTCGCAGACAGTCAGTCTGACCATCCCACGTAACTGGGTTGATCTGTATGAAACAATCTGGAAACCGGATTATTTTCCCAACTGGGCATCGGGCCTGAGTCAGGCCCCTCTGGTTCAGGAGGGACATCACTGGAAAGCGGCTGGTCCCGAAGGCTCGCTGAAAATCCGCTTCACCGATCACAATCCTTTCGGGGTGATGGATCACTATATTGATACGGGCTCTGGCAGAGAAATTTATGTGCCGATGCGCGTGGTGGGCAATCAGGAAGGCGCTGAGGTGCTGATCACCCTGTTCCGTCAGCCGCTCGTCTCCGACGAGAAATTCAGGCAGGACATTGACTGGGTAGCGCGCGATCTCCAGACGCTGCATACCTTATTGACGACCTGAGGCCAGCCGCTTTCCCGGTTGTGCGTTTTGTCATTATCGGGAAAGCAAGCCGCGATTAGCTAAATCTGACAACGCCTTTGATCAGCTGCCGGTTGTTGATGACCTGTTCTTCAAATACGTCAGCCAGTTCGCTGAATGTGAAGGTGTGGTTGAGCATCATGCCAGCGTCGATCCGCTTTTCGGCCATAAGCTGCGCCACCTTTAAAAAATCCGTGCGTGTGGCGTTGCGGCTGCCCATCAGCGTGATCTCTTTTTTATGAAACTCGCTGTCCGGTATCTGGATATCGCCTTTATGTAATCCGACAAAGACGAGGCTGCCGCCGTGTGCCACCAGGTTGACGCTGTTATTCATGGCAGCGGGATTACCGGTTGCATCAATGACGGACTCGGGCAGAGCGCCCTGAAAATGGGCACGTAGCTGCTCTCCAAAATCATCTGCGGCTGCATCCAGCGCCGGAAGTTCCAGCCTGGCGGCGACGTGTTCGCGCCGAAACGAACTGGTATCCGCCATCACCACCCGGACGCCAGCGGCGCGGGCAACCGCTGCCACGCCAAGGCCTATCGGTCCGGCCCCGGTGACCAGCAGGCTGTCGCCGGGTTTCAGGGCGGCGCGACGAACGGCATGGGCGCTGATGGCGAAAGGCTCGATCAGCGCTGCCGCCTCCGCCTCAACGGCTTCCACATTAAGCAGATTGGAGAAAGGTACGTTCAGATAGTCGCAGAAGCCGCCATCCTGATGAACGCCGATCACCGAGATACGTTCGCAGCAGTTGGTTTTTCCGCCCGTACAGGCCGGACAGAGGCCGCAGGAGAGATAGGGAACCACTGCGACGCGCTGGCCCACCCGGAAATCCCCGCTGTCACTGCCCGCCACCACAATTTCACCGCACAGTTCATGCCCCAGCACGCGGGGATAGCTGAAAAAGGGCTGATTGCCCGCCCAGGCATGAATATCCGTGCCGCAAATGCCGGCAGCGATGATTTTTATCAGCGCTTCACCAGCGCCGGGCACGGGCACGGCACGCTGCTGGTACTGCATTACTCTGGGCTGCTGGCAGACCAGCGTGGTCATCATCGTCATAAGCTTTCTCCGTTGTCTGCCCGAGTTATGGCGCAGAACGGCAGCACAGCGCAGCCTGATGTTGCGAAAATGTGACTGACAGCGACTTTCCTGGGACAGAACTGGTTTTTAATGAATAAAAACCGGGAGCGACCATGAGCCGAACGCAAAACCTTCGACATAACGTCGTGAATCAGATGCTGGAAGGTATCACCCACCAGCATATTCCTTCCCCTTTACCTCCGCAGGCGGCACTGGCTGAAATGTTTAACGTCAGCCGCACCACCATCCGGCATATCCTGGTTCATCTTCATGAGAAAGGCATTCTGGAGAAGGTCGATCAGCAGTATCTGATCGTTCGCCAGCCCCGTCAGGAAGATGGGTTTGATGCGATCAGTGCCTCGATGGAACAGCAGGCGCGCCAGTTTGAACAGGCCTTCTTTCAGATGATTAACCAGCGGACGCTTTGCGCGGGCGACAGCTTTTCTGAACTGCAACTGGCGCAGCAGGTCGGCGTCAGGCCGCTGGTCGTCAGGGAGTTTTTACTGCGCTTTAGCCGCTATAACCTGACGGAAAGCGTCCGGCGTGGACACTGGCTGATGAAAAAATTTGACCGGCGCTACGCGGAAAAGCTGTTTGAGCTGCGCGAGATGCTGGAAATCCACGCGCTTAACCGTTTTCTTAATTTGCCTGCCGGTGACGAACGCTGGATCAAAGCCCGTGATTTGCTGAGCCGCCACCGTGAAATGCGGGATACGATCGCCAGCAGTTACCGGATGTTTGCGCAGCTGGACAGGGAGCTGCATCAGCTGATCCTTTCTGCGGCGGATAATCCTTTTATCGACCAGTCGCTGGAAATTATTTCGGTGATCTTTCATTTGCACTATCAGTGGGATGAGAGCGACCTCAAACAGCGTAATATCGTGGCGCTGGAAGAGCATATGGCGATGCTCACCGCCATCATCAGCCGTAATGATGTGGAGGCCCACTGCGAGCTTCACCGTCATCTCTCGACCGCCAGGCAATCGATGATCCGCTCGATCCGGCAGTACAGTGACTGATCGTGCCCGTTATCCGGCAGGCAGGGATAAAGAACCATTAAAAAACCGCAAAACGCAGGTTACTGCACGAAACAGGAGCGTGATAACTACAAATATTTAACATTGCATTTACTCTCTCCGGGCGATTTTCACCGTCCTGCGTGGACAGATATGAAACCTGAGACCTGGGAGATGCCTTATGGACAACAGCCCGATTGCCACCGGCGCTGGCAGCGATATCGACGAGCGCGGCCGTACGCCTGATATCGTTCCCGCACGCGGTAAGCTGGTGCGCTCAGCACGTATTAAACGTATTCAGACCACCGCCATGCTCCTGCTGTTTCTGGCGGCCATTATCAACTATCTGGATCGCAGTTCGCTTTCCGTGGCGAATATGACCATTCGCGGCGATATGGGGCTGAGCGCCACCGAAATCGGCCTGCTGCTCTCCGCTTTCTCGCTCGCCTACGGGATTGCCCAGCTGCCCTGCGGTACGCTCTTGGATCGCAAAGGGCCACGCATTATGTTGGGGATCGGCATGTTTGTCTGGTCCTGCTTTCAGGCCCTGTCGGGGCTGGTGCAGAACTTTACGCAGTTTATCCTCGTCCGTATCGGCCTCGGGATAGGCGAAGCGCCGATGAATCCATGCGGTGTCAAAGTCATTAATGACTGGTTCAATATCAAAGAACGCGGTATGCCGATGGGCTTTTTTAACGCGGCGTCGATGATCGGTCTGGCGATCAGCCCGCCGATCCTGGCAGCCATGATGATATCAATGGGCTGGCGCGGGATGTTCGTGACTATCGGCGTCCTGGGCATTTTCCTCTCGATAGGCTGGTATATGCTCTACCGCAACCGGGATAACAGTCTGCTGAATAAAGCGGAGATAAATTATCTGGAAGCGGGCAGCGTCAGCGCACGCAAAGAGCCGATGACGATGAAGGAGTGGCGCGGGCTGTTCAGAAACCGCACCATGTGGGGCATGATGATCGGTTTCAGCGGCATCAACTATACCGCCTGGCTCTATCTCGCCTGGCTGCCGGGTTATCTGCAATCAACCTATCATCTCGATCTGAAAGCAACCGGCTGGCTGACCGCCATTCCGTTTCTGTTTGGCGCCGCCGGCATGCTGCTAAACGGCTATGTGGTGGATGCGCTGGTGCGTCGCGGCATGCAGCCAGTGAAAACCCGTAAAATCTGTATCGTGGCGGGGATGCTTTTCTCGGCGGCCTTTACTGCCGTGGTTGTGCAGGCGACCAGCACGTCAATGGCAGTGCTGCTGATTGGCATGGCTCTGTTCTGTATCCATTTCGCCGGTACTTCCTGCTGGGGATTAATTCACGTAAACGTGACCTCACGGATGACCGCTTCCGTGGGCAGCATTCAGAACTTTGCCAGCTTTGTTTTTGCCTCGTTTGCGCCAGTACTTACAGGCTGGATCCTCGACAAAACCGGCTCTTTCAGCATGGCGCTGAGCCTGTGTGCGTGCGTAACGGTAGTTGGCGCGATGTCTTATCTGTTTATCGTCCGCGATCCGATTGTGGATGCGGTGGAGTAGAAGCCAGCGAGGCTGCCAGGCCTCGCGGTTCAGACGGATGTGGCTGCTGGTCGCGGAGAGCACCCTGTATGGCGCGGCCATTACGCTTTCACGCGCCTGCTGTAAAAGCGTGCAACAACTTCGTGCAGCCCTTCACTTCAGCGTCATAACGGCTCACCGCCTGCATCACCCTGGCGATAAGGCAGGGCGGTGCGGGCCTCTTCCGCCCAGGCGATTACGCCTTCACGTTCCTGCTGTAAAAAGTGCGCAACGGCCTCATGCAGCCCTTCATGCCGAAGGTAGTGCCAGGACTCGGTGATAACCGGCTCAAAGCCGCGTATCAGCTTATGCTCACCCTGGGCTCCGGCGTCAAATCGCGTCAGTCCGTTGGCAATAGCGTAATCCATCCCCTGATAGAAACAGGTTTCAAAGTGCAGCCGGTTAAACTCTTCCAGACAGCCCCAGTAGCGGCCATAGAGTGTCGTGCCGTCAACCAGGCTGAAGGCCATTGCCACAGCCATGCCGTGCTGCGTGGCGAGTACCACGCGGATCGCTTCCGGCATCTTTTCCGCCAGCAGGCTGAAGAAACGGCGGGTGAGATAAGGCCGCTGCCCGCGAACGGCATAGGTGTTGGCGTAGCAGGCATAGACGAAATCCCAGTGGGCCTCGCTGAGCTGCTCGCCGTTCAGCCATTCAAACGCAAAGCCCTGGCGGGCAACCAGCTCACGTTCCTTGCGGATCTGCTTGCGCTTGCGTGACATCAGCGTGTCGAGAAAATCCTGGAAATCCCGGTAGCCGGGATTATGCCAGTGATACTGGCACCCCAGGCGGGGAAGCCAGTGCGCCTCCCCGCTGAGCAGGTTACGGGCGTGAAGATCGCTGAAATTGATATGGGCGCTGAGCAGGCCGCGCTGCTGGAGGAAACCGGGAAGCGCCGCCAGGAGCTTTTTCCCTGCCTCCGCGCTGCCGAGCAGGCGGGCGCCGGTCACCGGACTGAAGGGAACTGCCGCCAGCCATTTGGGATAATAGGGCAGGCCGGCACGCTGGCAGGCCTCCGCCCAGGCAAAATCGAATACGTACTCTCCCCGCGAATGACTTTTCCGGTAGCCGGGCATGGCGGCCAGCACGTTGCCTTCCTCAGTCCAGAGAAGATGTTCCGGCTGCCAGCCCGTTCCCTGGCCGAGGCAGCCGCTCTCTTCCAGCGTGCTGAGAAACGCGTGACGGGTAAAAGAGCCACCGTCCGGGATAAGCGCATCCCACTGACGGGCGGGGATATCGGCCAACTGCGTCAGAAGGGTCAGCGACACGGGTAAACTCCAGTTTAAAACAGCCAGGACAAGGCCCTGACGGATAAATGAGGAAAGGTTAAGTTGACGGTTTTCGCAGCGAAGATCAACGCCTTCTCGCCTTACCGCATCTGATGTTCATCCGGTGTCTGCCCGCACCTTAGGCTCTACCCTAAGCCCGTTTAGCGAAAAAGCGGTTCAGGGCGCAAACATTTGCGGGCCAGCGACTTTCAGCACGTTATAAAACCAGCTTTTGGCAGTGATATCACCGATCTCGGTATGCCCGTAGAGAAACACTTCCTGGTTTGATACCTGAAAAGGCAGTTCCAGCACGCGGCCATTACCGCGTCGGGCATAAATTCTGGCCGCGCTTGAGGGCAGCGTGACCAGCAATTCGCTGGACGCGATTATCTCACCCAGCGCGGCGAAGTGCGGGACTTCCACAGCAATCTCCCGTTCAAGCCCAAACTCTTTAAGACGATCCTCGACAATATGGTGACCGCTGGTGGCGGAGACCACAACGTGCTGCTCCTGTAAGTACGTTTCCAGCGATAATGCGTCGGCGATGCGGGGATGATTAACATTGAGCAGGCAGACATAACGTTCATAGAGCATCAGTTCACGCTGGGCGGAGGAAACCGATTCGTTACGGCTACAGACGGCGGCATCAATACGGCCAGTAAGGAGCCATTCGTCGAGCCGGTGCATATCCACCGGCAGCACCTCTAACTGGATACCCGGCGCCACCTGGCGTAAATGCATAATCAGCTTCGGCAGCAGCAGTAATTCGCCCAGATCAGATAACGCCAGCCGGAATTTGTGCCGTGACGTGCCAGGTGAGAAGGTGCGCGTTTCCGCCACGGCCTTCTCGATACCGGTAAGGGACTTTTTAAAGACAGAATAGAGCTGAATCGCCGTTGGCGTCGGCTCCATTCCTTTGCGGCTGCGCTTAAACAGCTCGTCGTTGGTTTCGGTGCGCAGGCGGGCCAGGGCATAACTGGCCGAAGGCTGTGTGATAAACAGACGGTCGGCTGCGCCGCTGACGCTGCGCGTTTCGTAGATGGCCGTAAATACACGCACCAGGTTAAGATCCAGCATTGCCCACCTTTATAGAGAACATCTATAGACAGAGATTTAAATTATCTATTTGAACTATGTTACGCTTCTTTATACCATCCACGCCACGATAATCAGTCAGGGCTTTTAACTGGCTGAATTTATTTTAATTAATATAAAAATCAAATAATTACCTGTTTAATCGCATTCCCTGGCGGGGAAGGCAGGCGAGATATGCAGCGTGCCTGTCGGAGGAGAAAAGTAAGTGAAAGGTGAAATTGTTGATGTTTTAACCGACTGGATCGAAGAACATCTGGATGATGGTTTACAGATCGAGGATGTGGCAGCCCGGTCGGGTTACTCAAAATGGCACCTGCAACGCGTCTTTAAAGAACAGAAAGGTATCACGCTGGGTACCTTTATCCGCCGCCGCAGGCTGGATGAAGCAGCCAGATGTCTGGTCAGTTCACATAAAACGATTATGACCATATCAACCGATTTAGGCTTCTCCTCGCAGCAGTGTTTTCAGCGGGTTTTTAAGAAGCATTTTAACGTAACGCCGAAAGATTATCGTAACCAGCATCGTGAGATCGGCTGAACAACGATAAGCCGGTAGGCGTAATCATTGCTGAACCTATCACCCTTGTCGCCCTTTACCCGCTTATCAGAAATCTTTTCCCGACCCTTCTTTTGACGAATCAGCGCCTCTCCTGAAGGTCTTGCTGTTTAGGGCGATGGCGGGGGAATATGCCGGAAACGGCCCTTAGCGCTTTCGGTTAATGCGCTTTGTGCGCTGAAAAAATAGTGAGCGAACCTGTAAATTTGAGCTTTCTCCCTGCCAGCTATACGAGCACATTATGCGGAATCTGGTTGTTCTGAAAGAATAGCCGTCAGCCTGGGAGCGTCTTGATTGTAAGGCCATTATGCAAAGAGAAACGTTGTTCAACTATGTACATAAGCACTATCAATCTGAACCGGAGTATTTATGGCATAACCTTCCGGGCTATGCCGTGTTTCGGCACCACAAGGGTAAAAAGTGGTTTGGCATCGTTATGAACGTGACTGGTACTAAACTCGGCCTTCAGTCCGATGAGGAAGTTGACGTACTGGAAGTTAAGGTCAGGCCAGAATATATCGGCTCATTGCGGAAAAAGGCGGGTATCTTGCCTGGCTACCATATGAATAAAGAGCACTGGGTAAGCATTTTACTCTCAGGTCCGTTATCTCCTGAAGAAATACACGATCTTCTCTCTGACAGTTATGAACTGACCTCGCGCTGAAAACCGGCATATTACGGGTCTGGCGCGATAAATCACTTTCCCCATTCTGTATGCGGGCGCTGAAACGGCATCTTTACAGAACGCCATGTGGGTCAACAAGCAGCTATTTTTCATCCTGCCGTTTTCCCTTTATTTTTAGTTTCAGCAGCAGGTCACCTTAACCTCCTTATCCGGTGCGGGGGTTCACGGCGGCTATGACCGCAAATTGACCCAAACTCATCGTTAACTGACCTTCAGGACAATGGTCGCTCAGCCTGATTCCATCATAATTATATGAACGGGCCATAAGGGCGCTGTGTTAATGATGAAGGAGTAGAACAATGAAAATTATGCAGGTTCGTAATGCGACCCAGGTAATTACCTTTGCAGGTAAAAAATTTCTGATCGATCCGATGCTGGGTAAAAAAGGTGCTTATCCGGGATTTGAAGGCACCGCCCGGTCTGAACTTCGTAACCCCATGGTCGAGCTGCCGGTTGACGTCGCAACGTTGCTTGATGTGGATGCCATTATCGTTACCCATACCCATCTCGATCACTGGGATGACGCGGCGGTCGCGCAGATCCCTAAAGATAAACTGATCTACGTTCAGAACGAAAGCGACAGACAGCTGCTGCATTCTCAGGGCTTTACCCAGCTTCAGATCCTGTCTGACGGCACGACCTTTGGTGAAATCGAACTGATCAAAACAGACTGCCAGCACGGTTCAGATGAGGCCTACGCTAATCCTGAACTGGCTGCCATGCTCGGTGATTCCAGTGGCCTTGTTTTCCGTCATCCTGCTGAAAAAACGCTCTATCTGGCCGGAGACTCCATCTGGATCCCGGGCGTTGCGGAAGCGATGCGGAAATATACGCCCGGCGTGGTGATCCTGAATACGGGCTGGGCGCACGTGCTGGGCTATGGTCCGATTATTTTTGGTAAAGAGGATATTTTGAAAACCCATATGATCCTGCCGGAAGCGCAGATTGTTACGACGCATATGGAAGCGGTAAACCATTGCCTGGTTACCCGCAAAGAGATACTGGCGTATGCTCAGGACAATCAGATCGACGGTCTGGTCAGCGCACCGGCCGATGGTGAAACGGTGACTTTCTGATTTTTACTGGCATGGAGAAGGGGGGCGTATGTCCGGAAACAGAGTGGCAATAGTGGCTACCGAAGGGTTCAGCACGTTTCACTTTTCCGTGCCGCTGATCCTGTTCGGCGACACGGTTACCGACAAGCCGCTCTTCACACAGCTGATCTGTGCGGAGGCGCCGGGACTGGTCTGGTCAAAAGAAGGTACGGCGGTTAATGCGGGGTACGGCTTTGAGGCGCTGGCAACGGCTGATATTGTGATCGTGCCGTTTTGGGAAAAAATCCACGACAAACCCTCCTCTTCCTTACTTGAGGCGCTGGTGGCGGCCAGGGAAAAGGGCGCCACGATCGTCGGACTCTGTCTTGGCACTTTTGTGCTGGCCTACGCTGGCCTGCTGGATGGGCACCGGGCAGCCACGCACTGGGAGTTTGAAAAGGATTTTCAGCGGCTGTTCCCGGACGTTCAGCTTGATATCAACGTCCTCTATGTGGAGGACGACGGGATCATTACCTCGGCCGGCACTGCTGCCGCGCTTGACTGCTGTCTTTATGTTATCCGTCAGCGCTTTGGTGGCAGCGTGGCAAACCAGGTTGCCAGAAGAATGGTTACGCCGCCGCACCGTGAGGGCGGACAGGCCCAGTACATTGAGCATCCGGTGCCGCATAGCACCACCGACAGCCGGATCAATGCGCTGCTGGACTATCTGAGACGTCATCCGCAGCAGAACCACGATATAGACTCACTGGCCGCGAAAGTTTCCATGAGCCGCAGAACGCTGACCCGGCATTTTCTGAAGGCGACCGGCATGTCGATCAAAGAGTGGCTCACCGCAGAGCGTCTTCACCGCAGCCAGGAACTGCTTGAAACCACCGCATTGCCCATCGAACAGGTTGCTGAGCTGGCCGGTTTCCATTCAGCCATCACTTTCCGCCAGCTGTTCCGGCAGAAGCTGGGCGTCAGCCCTGCTGAATGGCGGAAAACCTTCCGTGGTCAACGCCCGGCTGAATCACCGTCGTTAAGCCCGCTTTCAGCCCATCATGAGAGAGTGACGTAGCCCTGCTGCAGGAAAAACGGCGGAACATAGTTATCCCAGCCGTTAGCGAAACACTGCCCGGTCAGGACGGACTGATTCACCGCCCCGGTCTTTTCACAGCAGCGGGCGATCCTGTTTCTTAGCGTCAGGCCGCTGATCCCCAGCGTGGACGCAATCGCCTTTCGTTTTACCCCACACAGTAACAGGAGAATTACTTCCCACTCGCGATCGGTAAACAAGGAAGAAGGTTTCGTAAAAACAAGCGGTCTTCTCTCCTGAGGATTCAGGAATGTGGAAAGATAAACGTTGGTCAGTTCAATGTAGTTACAAATAATCGCCGGGGAGTTGTCCGGCAATGTCCAGGGGCGTTTTTCCACCCAGTAGGCGTTAAGTTTTCCCCTGCCGCCGTAATCAAAGATCTTCAGGACAACACTCATTTCATGGCTGGAAAGGATTTTCCTGTCATCCTGTAATATATATTTACATGCGTTCGTTGAAGCAGGAATAAGATCCGCATCCGTACGACCCGCCAACGTTTTTCTTTTGACCCTAAAATAGTGACAGGCTAAATCATTGCCATAAATATACCTGGAGTTTTCATCTTTTATGGCCCAGCCGAATAACGATTTTTCAAAGTAAAATTTCATTTCTGCTTACCCGGAAATAATAATATGACCCTTTTTCAGAAAAAACAGTGGGATATAATTATCAAAGTTTTGACTTTCACAGAATTCAATCAGGGAGGCTGCCGAATTGATATGGGTTTTCCTGTAGCAGCTTCTCAGTCGGCCATTAACGGCATCAAGCGTAATCCCGAGAACGTTGCCGATCTCCTTAAGGCTGAGGTTGCACTGGAGCAGATAGACGACCTCCCATTCTTTTTCGGTAAAAAAATCTGAAGGTGCCTGAAAGGTGGCGTGCTGGTTTATCTTTCCGCTCAGTAAGGCGGTGGGAGTAATGATCTTAACGTGCCTGACGCTGATAACTGTCCCTATGCACACATTATTTTCATCAAATAAAGGTTCCTGGATGTTATACGCGGGCTGCATTATCTTCTCTTTACCCTGAATGTGAGTGGTTATCGCTCTGACCGCCTTCCCGGTACTCTCAACGTACCTTTCCTGTTCGGCAAACAGATCGGCAAACTCAGCAACGGGAACGGGGACATCTCTGATGTTACGCCCTTCATAATTGTAATCAGGTGAAATGGTTTGCCAGATTTTTAGCGCTTCATTGACATAGACAAAATTTGACTGGGTATCTTTAATCGCCCATCCAACAACCTTGTCTTTTTCGAACATGTTGATTAATTTTTCAGGGATTAAATTTCCTTTCATTTCACTGCTCCTGTTTTGATTTAACCCTACATAAAAAGTACCTTACATTCATTCACCCTTTTGCCGCGCTGCGAAAAGGCATAAAAAGGATCCTGAAGGCCAACACCAGGTAACACTATAAAAAAGAGAATAATGGCCCCTATGGCCTCAGGCTATAGGGGCCTTTCAGCAGCATGATGCGCAATACTGGTGATAACAGACTTTGCGCCAGCCAGGCGAACGCGAAACCTGACGCTGACCCAGATTACCCTTCGATTCAGGCGCTGAGCATCAATCACATACAGAACAGCAATCTGACGCCAGCACCCCGTTAAAGCAAAAGAACCGGCCTGATATTTGCCTCTGGCAGCGACATCCGTGCTGCATGGGCAGAACTTATTAGCTATTCCAAATAGAGATTTTATCTGACAAAACGGTAATCCAGAGGATAGCCAGTCGGATCAGTGAGCCATAATAGTAAACGCGTTAAGCTATCGAATAAGCAATAAGCCTTTTTATCCCATTAAAGTGAAGTTGATGTTTTGAAGTTAATCACATCATTACGTTGTTACTCATTATTTCCGGTATCGTCTGTTGTTGCGCGAATGCAGGAAGACAGGCATTTTCACGCAGAAAGTATTGCCACCACGCAGCGGGTAAGTTCCTGCTGGCGAAGTGGCGGATACCTTTTTGCCAGGATAGTACCAGCAGCGAATGCTGCGCTGCGTGTCGGAAACAGGCGGGCGAAAGCGGCAAACGTGATACGTTTTTAAAGACGCAGCCCTTCAGCCATTAGCTCAAATGTTTCTGTCGCTTTTGGCAGCCTTTCATCGGGATCGTCGGCGGCCGCCACCCACAATGCGGCGTTCAGCGCTGCGCCATTAAGCAAACGGGCTGCCGCTTCCACATCGACCGGTTTCAGAATGCCTTTACCGATCATTTCAGCCACCGCGCGGCGGGTCTCTTCAAGACAGGCATTCTGGCTCGGCCAGCTTGAGGGGTCGCCAAGAAAAGCTGGCCCGTCCAGCAATACGATACGCTGCACTTCGGGTTCAAGTGCCATTCTGATATAGGCACTCCCTGAGGCCACAAAGCGTTCCCAGCCCTCTTCGGCCTTACTGGCTATCTCTTTCGCCCGCTGCGCCATTTCACCGTCAAGCTGCGCCACAACGGCGGCCAGCAGCCCGCGCTTATCGCCAAAATTATGGTAGAGCGCGCCACGCGTCAGGCCAGCGCTGGCCGTCAGTTCATCCATTGATGAAGCGGCGTATCCCTTTTCTGCAAAGGCCTTTCGTGCCGCAGCGATCAGCTTAAACCGGTTCTCTTCCATCATTTCAGCACGACGTCTGACTGCCATGAAAACCTCTCTCCATTTTCGTATACGCAACGTATTTCTTTTTGACATACGGAGCGTATGTGGTATTAATTTAACATACGCACTGTATATCAGATGAGTTATGCACTTTATCACCCTTGCTGTTATCCCACCAAGAAGAGGTCAGTCATGATTAAACAAGAAGCAATTTATCCCGCAGGACGCCATGCGTTGTATGAACAGCATGGTTACTCTGCGGCGATTCGCTCGGGCGATTTATTGTTTGTTTCAGGGCAGGTTGGCAGCCGGCAAGATGGTTCACCGGAACCTGATTTTGCCGCGCAGGTCAGACTCGCTTTTGACAACTTGCGGGCAACGCTTGAGGCGGCAGGATGCGGGTTAAACGATCTCGTTGATGTCACCACGTTTCATACCGATCCGGAAAATCAGTTCGCCACGGTTATGGCAGTCAAGAAGGAAATCTTTACGCATCCCCCTTATCCAAACTGGACGGCGGTGGGGGTAAACTGGCTTGCCGGTTTCGATTTTGAAATTAAAGTGATTGCCCGCATACCTGAAGCCGCATAGCGCACAAGAGATAGCCTGAGCAAGCTCTCAGCCAGCCCCCGATTTATCTTCCGGTGCAACGCCGGCAGTACTGCAAAGCGCGGGGCCTCGCCATCTACGCCGGTGGGGCTTCAGCCATCAGCCTTTTCTGTATGTTTGCCGGGCCTGATAACAATCTCTGCGAAAGAATCGCCGCGTTCTGCATTGTTTGCAGCCGCTGTCATGCAGCGGCGCCCTCACAAAAGCGCCGGTGGTTGGTGCGCATCTGAGGGCAGACCGCAGCGACAGTTAACGGTAATAAACGGCGACGTAGCAGCCGTTCACTTTCTCGATGGCGACCTGAGTGTCAAAAATATGTTCAATCTTCTCCGGCGTCATGATCGCTTCGGGCGCACCCCGGTAGAGAATTTCACCGTTTTTCATCGCGATAATATGGTCAGAATAGGCGGACGCGAAGTTGATATCATGGATTACCAGCACGATGGTTTTGTTCAGCTCATCCGCCGCCCTGCGCAGCTGTTTCATCATCGCCACGCTGTGTTTGATATCCAGATTATTCAGCGGCTCATCAAGCAGCACATATTGCGTATCCTGGCAGAGCACCATCGCCACGAAAGCCCGCTGGCGCTGACCGCCGGAGAGCTCGTCGAGGTAGCGATCCCGTAACGGCAGAAGATCGAGAAAGGCCATCGCATTTTCAATAGGGTGGCGATCCGCTTCGCTCAACCGGCCCTGGTTATAAGGATAACGCCCGAAGCTGACCAGATCGTAAACCGTCAGGCGGCTGGTGAAATGGTTCTCCTGGCGCAGGATGGAGAGCACCGTCGCCAGCTTTTTTCCCGGCGTTTTTACCACATCCAGCCCGTTAACGCTTACGCTGCCGCTATCGGGCGTGAGGAGCCGGCTCATAACCGAAAGCAGGGTAGATTTGCCCGCGCCGTTAGCGCCAATAATCGAGGTGATGCCGCCCTGTGGGATCGTCTCGCTGACCTGATTCAGGACGGTGGTTTCCTGATACTTCTTTATCACTCCATTTATTTCAATCACAACGCGGCCTTTTTGATCAACAGATAGAGAAACAGCGCTCCCCCGGTGAATTCAATCACCACGGAGAGCGTGCCTGCCATATTCAGCATGCGCTCCAGGATGAGCTGCCCACCGACCAGCGTAATGACTGCGGTCAGAAACACGCCTGGCAGAAGATATTGATGACGGTGTGAGCCGATAATCTGCCAGGCAAGGTTAGCGACCAGCAGGCCGAGGAAGGTGAGCGGCCCAACAAGCGCCGTTGAAACTGCCACCAGCAGCGAAACCAGCAGCAGCACAGTAATCACTTTTTGCTGATAAGCGACGCCCAGATTGATCGCGGCGTGCCGTCCCAGCGCCAGCACGTCAAGTTCGTGCCGCATGCGCCAGACCAGCACCGCCACGCCAGCCACAATCAGCGCCGCGACGGCGATAATCTCCGGCGCGGCGCGGGTAAAGGTGGCAAAAATGCGTCCCTGTAAAATGGCAAACTCACCCGGTGAAAGCAGACGTTGCAGCAGCGTTGACAGGCTGCGAAACAGGGTGCCGAAAATCAGGCCGGTCAGCAGTACACGATGCAGATTAACGCCCACACCGCCCAGCAGCCAGCGATAGAGCACCACCGAAAACAGCAGCAGCAGCAGAGCTTCGCACAAAAATTTTCCGACGATGCCGGGCATCCTGAAGCCGTCGGCATCAACAAAGAAGATCAGTCCGGTCTGGATCAGAATAAAAAGTGCTTCCAGCCCCATAATTGAAGGGGTCAGAATGCGGTTATGAGTGACGGTCTGAAAAAGCAGTGTGGCGACACCGGAAGCGAAAGCCACCAGCAGCATCGTGGCGAGAACCAGCCCGCGGTGCACCAGGATATAGTGGACGTTGCCCTTAAGCCCCAGCGTCATAAACAGCACGACGGCAAGCAGCGCCAGGGCAGCCAGCAGCAGCAGGCGTCTGGCCGGTACGCTGAGAGGGGATTTCAGCGGGACCGCAGGCAGGGGCGTTGAAGAAGTGTCAGCCGACATGGCGTTGCGTCCTCAGCAGTAAGTACAGAAAAACTATCGCGCCAATAACGCCTAAAATGACGCTGGCCGGGATCTCAAAGGGATAGACAATCAGGCGGCCAATGATATCGCAGAAGACCACCAGCCCGCCGCCACAGAGCGCCACCCAGGGAATGGTACGCCGCAGATTATCGCCCATCGCCAGACTGACAATGTTCGGCACGATCAGGCCAAGAAAAGGCAGGGCGCCAATGACCACTACCACCACGCCGCCGATCACTGAAACAATGGCCAGTCCCGCCAGCAGGATATACTGATAGTTAAGGCCGATATTCACGGAAAAGTCTTTACCCATTCCCGCCACGGTGAAGCGATCGGCAATCAGCATCGCGACAAGCGTCAGCGCGCCGACAATCCATAACAGCTCATAGCGGCCCTGCAAGACACCGGAGAAATCACCGGATTCCCAGCCGCCCAGCGACTGCAGCAGATCAAATTCCATCGCCAGAAAGGTGGTCACCGAGCTGATGATCGCCCCCAGCATAATGCCGGTCAGCGGTACCATCAGCGGCGACTTGATGCGCATCCGCTGGAGCAGCAGCATAAACAGCGCCGTGCCGCCCATCGCAAACAGCGTGGCGACCCCCATTTTGAGCAGGACTGAGGCGGCGGGATTAAAAATCATTACCAGCAGCAGGCCAAGGCTGGCCGACTGGGTGGTGCCCGCAATAGAAGGTTCGACGAAGCGGTTTTGCGTCAGCATCTGCATAATCAGGCCGGCCACGCTCATGGCGCTACCGGCCAGCAATAGTGCCAGCGTGCGGGGAACGCGACTGATCAGGAAAATGTCGCGCATATCCGCATCGATCCACACGCCCCGCAGGGTCATCTGACCCGCGCCCACAAAGAGGCTCCATATCATCAGGCCCAGCAGGGCTGCCAGGCCTGTTACAAAACCGAGACTTTTCATTACGCGCGCTTATTGTCCCTGCTTTGCCTGATCCAGCGTCGCACTGATTTTATCCATCAGCTGGGTATAGCTTTGCAGGCCGCCAGCGATATACAGCGAGCCGGAATCGAGGTAGACGATATGCTTGTGCTGCCAGGCGTTGGTCTTGCGGATAAGCGGGTTATCCAGAACCTGCTCAGCGGACTGGCCCTCTTTGCGGCCAATAGCATTATCGCGATCTAATACAAAAAGCCATTCAGGATTAGTTTGCAGTACAAACTCTGATGAGACCACGTTACCGTGACGTCCCGTCTGCTTGAAGCTGGTTGCCGGCTCAAAGCCCAGCGCGTCAAAGATGAAACCGAAACGGGAGCCTGGCGTATAAGCGGACATTTTTCCGCCGTTCACCATGATCACCATCGCCGTACCGGCGCCAGCAGACTTTGCCTTAATCGCCGCAATTTTAGCGTTGAAAGCCTCAAGCAGTGCTTTCGCTTCGGCCTGTTTACTGAAAATGGCAGCCAGCTGCTCAGTGCGGTGCGACAGGCTGTCAACGAAGTGCTGTGGATCCACGTCCAGGGAGATAGTCGGTGCGATTTCGCTAAGCTTGTCATAGGCGTCGCGCGCGCGGCCACCTGCGATGATCAGGTCAGGTTGCGCCGTTGCCAGGGCTTCATAGTCAGGTTCAAAGAGCGTACCCGCGTTGAGGTACTCGCTTCCCTGATATTTTGCTAAAAACGCAGGCAGATGCGTGCTGTTCTGCGGCACGCCAGCCACCGGAATTCCCAGCGCATCCGCATTATCCAGCGTGGCGGGGCTGAGGATAATCACTTTCTTCGGATTCAGCGGAACCCGGGTGGTTCCCTGTGCATGCTCAATCTTGAGGGTGGCCGGTTCCTCTGCCGCAAATGCCGTCATACAGCCGCTGGCAAGCAGGCCAGCCGTGATCATCATGGAGGCGATCGCCTGACGTAATTTCATTTTCTCTCCTGAAAAGTGATGGCGTAGTCGTTAAGCAATGGAATGCAAATCATTCGTATTACCAATTGTTGCAATCATACGCGAATGAAGCAGGAAAAAAACAGCCCTTTTACGCAACTTGCGGGCAGAGCGGCAGAAATGGCCGATCGGCGTATCAGAAATGCGTCATGCTCCGTGACGGCGCATAGAGTTAATTGTTTGAAAGTATTGTAAAAATATAATAGATAGCGATGAGTTGGGAATGTGGCTGAGGAAGCGATCGTGCCGATAAGTAAAAAAGTTTCTGTTCAGAACGTCAGCCTTTTCAGGCGTGCTGCTCAGTAAACGGCTCATTTTCCACGTTAAGCCTGCTTTTTTGGCATGCAGCCGTTAACAACCTGTTTTGAGGGATGAGAAGAGGGTTGGACAGGAAACAGAAATGACCGGTATATAAGCCTGACGTAATGATGCAGGCGATCGTTCTGTAGCGCCTTTAAAAGTCAACGCCGATGAACCTAAACCCTGTTTGGTTGCACCTGATCCACGCGGAGTTGATCGAATGGCCGAAGAGTGCGGGCATATAATCGCTTTTCAGAAAAGAAGATGTAATGCGCACCCAGGGCTGACTCACCCCAGGCGCGCTGGCACAATCAGGGGATCAGATCAGCCCTTCGGCTTTCATCGCGGCCTGAACGGCAGGACGTTTGGCGATAGCGGCCTGATAGCGCTGAATATCGGGCCAGGCATCCAGGCTGACGCCAACGATTCGCGCCCAGCCCAGCACCGTAAACAGGTAAGCGTCGGCAACGCTGAAGGTGCCGGTCAGCGTCTCTTTCGTGCCTAAAGAGGCGGCCAGCCATTCGAGACGCTTGTTGAGCGTGGCCAGGATGTTCTCCTGCCATTCTCCCTTAACGGCAGGATTAAAGAGCGCGCCCATATTTTTATGCAGCTCGGTAGAGATAAAGCTCAGCCATGAGAGCGTCTCATAACGTGCTTCTCCCTCAGTGGCTAACAGCCCGGCTTCAGGCTTAAGGTCGGCAAGATACTGGGAAAGCACCACGCCTTCTGTCATCACTTTGCCACTGTCGAGCTGCAGCGCGGGAACGTATCCCTTACTGTTGATATCCAGGTAATTTTCACCCTTCTCCGTCTGACGGGTTTTCAGATCCACTTTAACCAGCTCATGCTCAATGCCCGCTTCGTGCAGAATGATGTGTTGCGTCAGGGAACAGGCGCCAGGTACGTAGTAAAGCTTCATGGTTATTCTCCTTTCATTATTATCGTTACCTGGCGTAGCATATTCCCTTCGAACTTTTACGCAAGTACTTACCTTTTGGTAAGTTTTAGATCTCTGGAAGCGAATGAATTCTCAACAGAACAACGCACTGGCGGCAAACGTCTTTAGTGCAACCTGCCCGGCCCGGCAATTACTGGGCATGCTGGCGGATAAATGGGCGCTGCTGCTGATGCATTCTCTGGCTACACAAGGTCCGGCCAGAACGGCAGAGCTTCGCCGCCGGGTGGAGGGCATTTCAGAAAAGATGCTGATACAGACGCTGCGCCGTCTGGCGCAGTATGGGCTGGTCCACCGGCAGGCTTATCCGGAAGTGCCGCCGAGGGTGGTTTATCGTCTGACCGACACCGGCGCCTCGCTGAGCGTGCATATTCAGGCGCTGGATCGCTGGGTGGAGGAGAACGCGGTGGTGCTTTCCCAGGGCTACGAGGCGGCGATCTCTGAGCGCGTTTCTGCCTCGCCACCATCCCGGTAATACTTTCCGCAGAAAAGAAAACGCGCCCGGGGCGGGATGGCCACGGGCGCGTGTTTTAAAGGTTATACCTTCATCAGCAGGCGTCGCTGTCAGCGCATAGTGACAAACTCTTCTGCGCCGGTCGGGTGAATCGCGACCGTATTGTCAAAGTCCCGCTTGGTTGCGCCCATTTTCAGCGCCACGGCGAAGCCTTGCAGCATCTCATCCATGCCGTAACCAATGCCGTGAATACCGACAATCTTCTCATCTTCACCCACACACACAAGCTTCATGCGGCAGGGCTGACGGTGCTGGGTTACGGCGGTATACATGGCGGTAAAGGCGGATTTATAGACCTTCACTTCATCCGTGCCATATTTTTCCAGCGCTTCCGGCTCGCTCAGACCTACGGTACCAATTGGCGGGTGACTGAAGACCACGGTAGGCACATTGCTGTAATCCAGATGCTCATTTGGCTTGTTGTTGAACAGGCGCTCGGAAAGGCGACGACCGGCGGCAACCGCCACCGGCGTCAACTCAACCGCACCGGTATTATCGCCCACGGCGTAGATGCCGGCTACGTTGGTGTTCTGGAACTTATCAACGCTGATATAGCCTTTTTCGTTCAGCTGCACGCCAGTGACAGCCAGATTGAGGTTGTCCGTCTCCGGCTGGCGGCCAATCGCCCAGACCAGGCAGTCCACCGTATGCTCTTTGCCGTTCTCCAGCTGCAGCGTCAGGCTGCCATCGGCATTTTTCACCACGGCTTTAGGCACCGAATGTGTATGCAGCATCGGACCTTCGTTATTCATGACTTCCACCAGCGTTTCCACGATCAGCGGATCGAAGGTGCGCAGCGGCGCATGCTGGCGGACAAACAGGTGCGTTTCCGATCCCAGTGCGTTAACCACGCCTGCGATTTCCACCGCGATATAACCCGCACCGACGACCGCAGTACGCTTCGGCAGCGCATCCAGTTCGAAGAAGCCGTCAGAGTTAATGCCGTACTCGGCGCCCGGAATAGAAGGCTGGCTTGGGCGGCCACCTGTCGCGATCAGGATATGATCGGCGGTGATCTTCTCACCGTTGACCTCTACGGTATGGGCATCAACAAAGCGCGCGTAGCCTTTGATCACATCAACGTTATTTTTGCCCAGCACGTTGTCGTAGGAGTTATGGATACGATCGATATAGGCGGTACGGTTTTTAACCAGCGTTGACCAGTCAAAGTTGTTCACCGTGGTATCGAAGCCGTAGTCCGGGCCATACATATGAATCGCTTCTGCGATCTGTGCGGCGTGCCACATCACTTTTTTAGGAACGCAGCCGACGTTGACGCAGGTACCGCCCAGCTCTTTCGCTTCGATCAGGGCGCATTTCTGACCGTACATCGCTGCACGGTTAATGGAGGCGATACCGCCGCTGCCGCCGCCAATGGCAAGATAGTCATAATGTTTGGTCATCGGGAGAGTTCCGTAAGTAAGTAAAGACGATTGCGGTAGAGTGTAACGCTACTCGGCCAATTGCCGCAAAGTTTGCGTCTATGATTGTGATAGGGCAGGCGTGATAAACTGGGCGATAAGCCGTTTTGTCGCCTCATGTTTTCACACATTCACCGCCACTGAGAGACCACATGGAACTGCTATTTTTAGGTACCGGCGCGGGAACGCCCAGCCGCCGCCGCAACGTGACCAGCATCGCGCTGAACCTGCAGGGCGCCCGCAGCGGATGCTGGCTATTTGACTGTGGCGAAGGGACTCAGCATCAGATCCTGCGATCGGAAGTCAAACCGGGCAAGATTGAGAAAATTTTTATCACCCACCTGCACGGCGACCATATTTTCGGTCTGCCAGGGCTGCTGACCAGCCGTTCGATGAACGGCGTAACGGACGGCATCACGCTTTATGGCCCCCAGGGCATCAGAACCTTTATCGAAACCAGCCTCAGCCTGAGCGGTTCCTGGCTCACTTTTCCGCTGGAGATCGTTGAGATAACGGCGGGCGAAATCCTCAATGATGATCATTTTCGCGTCACCGCGTTTCCGCTGACGCATCCTGTGGAGTGTTACGGCTTTCGCATTGAGGAGCATGATAAGCCTGGCCCGCTGGACGCCGCCCGGCTGCTCGCTGACGGCATTAAGCCTGGCGCACTGTTCCAGCAGCTGAAACGGGGCGAAACGGTGACGATGGAAGATGGGCGGGTCGTCAATGGCCGGGATTATCTCGGCCCGGCGGTAAAAGGCGTGACGCTGGCGATATTTGGCGACACCAGCCCGACGCCGGCATCCCGTGAACTGGCGGCAGGAGTGGACGTGATGGTGCACGAAGCCACGCTGGAAGCGGCCATGGAGGAGAAGGCTAACGGACGTGGCCATTCATCCACCGTACAGGCGGCAATGGCGGCCAGAGAAGCGGGCGCGAAGAAGCTGATTGTGACGCATCTCAGCTCGCGTTATCTGCGGGAAGATACGCCACGGCTGCTGGAAGAGTGCCGTGCCATCTTTCCTGAAACGGAGATGGCGCACGACTTTTCACTGTTCAGACTTTAACTAACCTCGGAGGGCCCGGCGGGAGCGAGGGGAGAATTTCCCCTCTTTTGGGAAGCTTACTCTGGCACGATCCAGCTCACTTTGGTGTGGCCAGTGCCTGCCGGGACCAGGTGCTTGTGCAGCCACGGCAGCACGTTATTCATCTGCTGCTCCAGCTTCCACGGCGGGTTAATCACTATCATGCCGGACGCGGTCATGCCGAAGCGATCGCTGTCCGGACGCACCGCCAGCTCAATTTGCAGAATGCGGCGAATGCCGGAGGCTTCCAGTTCGGCAAACATGCGTTTGATCTGCTGGCGCAGCACAACCGGATACCACAGCGCATAAACGCCGGTGCCAAACCGCTTATAGCCTTCTTTAATCCCTTTCACCACGGCCTGGTAGTCCGACTTAATTTCATAAGGCGGATCGATCAGGATCAGTCCACGGCGCGACGGCGGCGGCAGTTTTGACTTCAGCTGCTGATAGCCATCACTGCGTTCGGTGCGCGCGCGATCATCTTTCGAAAACTCGGTACGCAGCATCGGATAATCGCTCGGATGCAGTTCGGTCAGGCTCAGCTGATCGTATGGACGCAGCAGGTGACGGGCGATCAGCGGTGAACCAGGATAGAAGCGCAGCTTGCCGTTAGGGTTCAGCGCGTTGATGCAGGAAATGTAGCTTTCCAGCTCAGCGGGCAGATCGTCCTGCTGCCAGATACGGGCGATGCCTTCCATATATTCACCCGTGCGCTCGGCGTGCTCGCCGCTCAGCAGATAGCGTCCCGCGCCGGCGTGGGTATCGAGATAGAGAAGCGGTTTATCCTTCTCGATCAGCGCCTCGATGATCAGGCTCTGGACGGTATGTTTGAGCACGTCGGCGTGATTGCCAGCATGAAAACTGTGGCGGTAGCTGAGCATTATTATCTATCCTGTTGAATTTATAAGGCTTTAATTGATGGTGAGTCAATTTATTACAATTATTACCTCACGGATTACCTACAGAACGGCGCACAGCAGTGGATGCAGGAAAAAGCATGAGAACTCGTGAAGCGCACGATTATATCAGGGATGGTCGCTGGATGGGCTGAAAGCTTGAGAACAAATTGCGGCTTTTCAGCCGATAACGTCCCGTCATAATGCTTCATGGCCGGGTGAGAATAAACAGACGTGTCGCCGCGGCGACACGTATTAACGATATAGCAGATTCAGCCTTGCGGATGCTGCCAGAGCGGATAGGTAAAAAGCAGCAGGTGCAGCATATTAAACGTGAAATGCACCAGCGTGGAGACCCAGACGCGACCGCTCCAGAGCCAGGCGAGACCGTAAATAATGCCGGCGAGCGTGGCGAAAAAGATCAGCAGCGGGCCACCAGCGTAATGCGCCAGACCGAACAGCAGGGCGGCCGCCAGCAGGCCCCAGAGGTTACCCAGGCGCTGCGTGAGCCGCTGCTGAAGGTAGCCGCGAAACAGCGCCTCTTCCGCCAGCGAGACGAAGAACAGATTCGCCAGCATAAACGCGCCCAGGAACGCGGGCTGATGCAGTTCCACTTGCAGACCGCCCGCCAGCGTCGCCAGCAAAAGCAGCAGCGGCATAGCCAGCATCAACACCAGCCACCATAACGCATTCTTTGGTGGTGCCGCCGGACGTTTCAGCAGGGTGGGCAGGCAACCCAGAAGCAGGAAAGGAATCAGCGCCTTATCGAAATTAAAATAGAAGCTGAAGGGGGCGCTTTCCGGCCCGACGTTGACCGCTTTCACGATAGCCAGATTATTAAAGCCGGGCAGCAGATGCAGCATCAGGGCCAGCGAACCGACGACCAGTATGATTTCAGCAGGCAGCGCAAAGCGAGTCTGGTCACGCTTTACCCCGCGATACAACGCCAGACTGCCCAGCAGCAGCACCGCTGTAATCCCCGGCAGGGCCAGCGTCTGGTTAGCAACGGCCATCGCCAGCGTGATAATCAGCAGGAGCAGCGAGGCAGGGCGGTGAAAAGGAAGAAAAAACAACGATGCGGCAAGCAGATACCACATAAAAACACTCCTGGAAAATTTAACCGCTGTGATGATAAGGAGAGAGCGGCAAGGATGCAATTTGCGCCACGCGCAGACAAATTGAGAACGGTGAGAGGTTACCGGCCAGCCTGACCATTGATTTTCGCCCTGGTTAGCCTCATGTTAACCTAATCGCGTGCTTAACGACGCACATACACGATCATGACTTCAAGGACTGCGCTATGACCAATCCCCTACTTTCCACCTTTACGCTTCCTCCCTTTTCCGCCATCAAACCCGAACACGTTGTGCCCGCCGTTACTCAGGCGCTGGAAGCGTGTCGTGCGGCGGTAGAAAGCGTGGTAGCGCAGGGCGCGCCCTATACCTGGGATAACCTGGTACAGCCGCTGGCTGAAGTTGACGATCGCCTGGGCCGGCTGTTTTCGCCCGTCAGCCACCTGAACTCGGTTAAAAACAGCCCCGAGCTGCGCGAAGCCTATGAGCAGACGCTGCCGCTGCTATCCGAGTACAGCACCTGGGTTGGTCAGCACGAAGGACTCTATCAGGCCTATCGTAATCTGAAAGAACAGAGTTATGACACGCTGAGCGCGCCCCAGCAGAAAGCTGTGGACAATGCGCTGCGCGACTTCGAGCTCTCCGGGATTGGTCTGTCAAAGGAAAAGCAGAAACGCTACGGTGAAATCGCCTCACGCCTTTCTGAGCTCGGATCGACCTACAGCAACAATGTGCTGGATGCCACCATGGGCTGGAGCAAGCTGGTCACTGACGCAGAGGATCTTGCCGGAATGCCGGAAAGCGCGCTGGATGCGGCCAAAGCCCAGGCGGAAGCGAAAGGTCAGGAAGGCTGGCTGCTGACGCTGGATATTCCCAGCTATCTGCCGGTGATGACCTACTGCGATAACGCCGCGCTGCGTGAAGAGATGTATCGCGCCTATTCCACCCGCGCCTCCGACCAGGGCCCTGACGCAGGGAAATGGGATAACAGCGAGATCATGGCTGAGGAGCTGGCGCTGCGTCACGAACTGGCCCAGCTGTTAGGCTTCCCCTCCTATGCGGATAAATCGCTGGCCACCAAAATGGCGGAAAATCCGGCCCAGGTTATCGACTTCCTCAGCGATCTGGCGAAGCGCGCCCGGCCTCAGGCGGAAAAAGAACTTGAGCAGCTTCGCGCGTTTGCCCGCCAGGAGTGTGGCGTTGATGAGCTGAATCCGTGGGATCTCACCTATTTTGGCGAGAAGCAGAAGCAGCATCTTTACGCCATCAGCGATGAACAGCTTCGCCCTTACTTCCCGGAAGAGCGTGCGGTTAACGGCCTGTTTGAAGTGGTGAAACGCATTTACGGCATCACGGCGAAAGAGCGTAAAGATGTGGATGTCTATCATCCTGACGTGCGCTTTTTCGATCTGTTCGACGAGAGCGGCGAACTGCGCGGCAGCTTCTATCTGGATCTCTACGCGCGTGAACACAAGCGCGGCGGGGCCTGGATGGATGACTGCGTAAGCCAGATGCGTCTGGCGGACGGCACGCTGCAAAAACCGGTAGCGTACCTGACCTGTAACTTCAATCGTCCACTGAACGGCAAACCGGCGCTCTTTACTCATGATGAAGTGACCACGCTGTTCCATGAATTTGGCCATGGCCTGCACCATATGCTGACCCGCATTGAAACGCCGGGCGTTTCCGGCATCAGCGGGGTGCCGTGGGATGCCGTCGAGCTGCCAAGCCAGTTTATGGAAAACTGGTGCTGGGAGCCGGAAGCGCTGGCCTTCATTTCCGGCCACTATGAGACCGGTGAACCGCTGCCGCAGGCGCTGCTGGAGAAAATGCTGGCCGCGAAAAACTATCAGGCGGCGCTGTTTATCCTGCGTCAGCTGGAGTTTGGCCTGTTCGATTTCCGCCTGCATGCGGAGTTCGACCCGGCAAAAGGCGCGCAGATCCTGGAGACGCTGAAAGAGATCAAAAAACAGGTAGCCGTTATGCCTGGGCCGTCATGGGGCCGCTTCCCGCATGCGTTCAGCCATATCTTCGCTGGTGGTTATGCGGCGGGCTACTACAGCTACCTGTGGGCGGACGTGCTGGCGGCGGATGCCTGGTCACGCTTTAAAGAAGAAGGCATTTTTAACCGTGAAACGGGTCAGTCATTCCTGGACAACATTCTGTCACGCGGCGGTTCTGAGGAGCCGATGGAACTGTTCAAACGGTTCCGGGGCCGTGAACCTAAGCTGGATGCGATGCTGGAACATTATGGCATTCAGGAAGCGTGAGTGAAGATCTGTCTGATAGATGAAACGGGCGCCGGAGACGGCGCCCTCTCCGATCTGGCCGCCCGCTGGCAGTTAGCCCATGATCCCGATGCCGCCATGGCGCTGGTGATGACGGGAGAGCGGCTGGAACTGCGCAAGCGGAACGAACCCAAACTTGGCGGCATTTTTGTTGATTTCGTCGAGGGCGCCATGGCCCATCGCCGCCGTTTCGGCGGCGGGCGCGGTGAAGCGGTGGCGAAAGCGGTCGGCATCAAAGGCGGCTATCTGCCTGCGGTTGTGGATGCCACGGCCGGGCTGGGTAGAGATGCGTTTGTGCTGGCCTCGCTGGGCTGTCGGGTGCAGATGTTTGAGCGTCATCCCGTGGTGGCAGCGCTGCTGGAAGATGGTCTGCAACGTGGCTACCAGAATGCGGAGATTGGTGGCTGGCTGCGCGAGCGTCTGACGCTTATCCATGCGTCAAGCCTGGAAGGTCTCAGCAGCCTTGCTGAAAAACCGGATGTGGTTTATCTGGACCCGATGTATCCCCATCGCCAGAAGAGTGCGCTGGTGAAAAAAGAGATGCGCGTATTCCAGACGCTGGTAGGCGCTGATGAGGATGCGGATGGCCTGCTGGAGCCGGCGCGTCGTCTGGCGAAGAAGCGCATTGTGGTGAAGCGCCCTGACTATGCGCCGCCGCTGGCGGGCATCGCGACGCAATCCGCCGTGGTGACCAAAAGCCATCGTTTTGATATCTATCCGCCGCTTGGTCAGTAAAATATTTCCTTCGGGCTGTGTCCGGATCGCAAATTATTCGGGATGTTTTATCGCGGCCCATACCGCTGTCGTCAGTATTATCAGGCTACATATCGGGCACTGCTTCAGTGCATGTTGAGTGAAAAATGCGTCTGGCGGCAGATTGTAACCGGTAATAAATACGCACCGGCGACAGTAAAAACATAGGCTGTAAAAATGAATGGGTATGTCGTATAAGCGAATGCAGCGATATTAGGTAAAAAGCGTGCCTGTTAAGCACGCTTTTTACCTTCTGGAATTAACTGAAATCTGATTTACAGTATTAATGCTGTAAAGGCAGCGTTAATCAGGCAGCTAATTTAGTCAGAAAGCCTGAAAAGGCAGTTAAATACCCTTTAGCGATGCTCAGGCCAAACGCTTTGTAAGACAGACCGATTTTCTCGCCGATGATGCTGGTCTCAGCAAGCGCCTCTACCGTAGTGTCGAGTGTGGCAGAAACCTGAGGCAATGCGGTATTAACGCCGCTCAGGAATTCGGTTAGCCCGGCGCCGCTCACGGCCGAAATTTCAGCCTGGTTGATTTCTCTCATAAATAATATCCTTATTAAGTGACTGCATTTTTAAATACTTTCTCCGTTGCGATGCAGCAGATAAAGTAGATTGAATATAATGAGCGAAAAGAAAATCGCCTATAGTAAAATATTGATAAGTGCCGTTTTGGCACAAATTATCTATTATGTGCCAGGTTGCTAAAGTGCATTGATTTAATAATTCTGTGGAGTTGCACAGATTTAAAAGGAAGTGTCAATAGCAGGCATTATATCTGATAGCAATTAGTACAGGCATCGCCAGTCAATCTAACTGACTGAACAGGATTGCTCCTGTCTGCTCTGCTGGCAATGATGAGCAATATTAGGTTAAAGAGGGTTATTATTAGCTTGCTGAATGAAAATATAAAATCGCCGGATTTTATTTCATTATTTGCACAGAATAAGTGAAAAAAAGCCGGCAAAAAACCGGCTTTTTGAACGGTGGCTATTCTTCGTCTGCGTCGCGCAGCGGCACAATCAGCATATCAATATGAACAGTGTTAATCAGCTGACGGGCTGAGGACATCAGCTTACTCCAGAAGTCCTGATGATGGCCGCAAACTACCAGATCCACGTCATAACGCTTGATGGCATCGACCAGCACCTGTCCGAGATCGCCGCTACCGCTGAGGGTTTCAGTTACCGGATAGCCCGCGCCGTTTGAGAGATCGGACAGGGCCGTGTGCGTCTCTTCGGAGATGCGCTTTTGCATATCGCCGAGGTTAACGTCAATCAGCCCGGTATAGAGATCGGAATAGTTGACGTCCACATGAATCAGGGAAATTTTGGCATCATAGGGACGCGCCATGGAAACCGCTTTGGCCACCAGCAGTTTGCTTTCGGGTGAAAGATCCACTGCAATCAAAATGTGTTTATAAGACATAACGAACTCCTTCCATGCGTTGCGGCTGCGCCTTCGCAGACAAGACTGTCCGGGAAGAATATTACAGTTTGAAATCCTTAACGAATATTTATTGCGATGCGGGATTTCGCGAAGGGGCGTCAGGCACACTTCGGCTTCGCCCTTTTATTATTATCTTCCCTTGCAGTATAGGCCCAACCGTTAACAGATGCCCTCCAACAACCGCGCTTTGGGAGCGGGATCAAACTGTAAAAATGCCTTTTTGCCATGAAGTGCCTCACCGTGCTGGAATTTTTTTTATCCTATCTCCTACACTAATACTAACGGCAGGGCCTCTCTCAGGAAGGGCCGTCGTACCGCAGTTACAACAACTCTTCAGTCAGGTTCGGTTTTTTGGTTGGCATGTATCAGTAGGGCCGGTCTGGCTTTGCCCGCTGTTCTGCCTGGTAAGTGTTGTCGGGAGGGGATCATGATTAGCACTATCGCGCTTTTCTGGGCTCTTTGTGTCATTTGCCTGATCAATATGGCACGCTATTTTTCTTCGCTTCGTGCGCTGCTGGTGGTACTCCGTGGATGCGATCCTCTGCTATATCAGTACGTTGATGGCGCAGGCTTTTTCACTTCTCATGGCCAGCCCAGCAAACAGGTCAGGCTGGTGCGTTATATCTGGGCGCAGCGCTATCTCGATCATCATGATGATGAGTTTATCCGGCGCTGTGAGCGGGTCCGCGGCCAGTTTTTACTGACCAGCGCGCTCTGTGGTCTGGTGCTGATCGGCTTTATGGGATTGCTGATCTGGCACTGAACGTTGGCGGCAGACAAAAAAAAGGGCGAAGCCTGCAAGCTTCACCCTTTTTTTATGCGCCGGGCGCTACGAGATAAACTGCAACGCGATCCAGTAGAGTCCGCCTGATAACAGCACCGAGATGGGCAGGGTGAAGACCCAGGCCAGCAGGATGTTTTTAATGGTGCGTCCCTGTACGCCGCCGCCGTCAACCAGCATGGTACCGGCTACGGAAGAGGAGAGCACATGGGTCGTTGAGACGGGCATGCCGGTGTAGCTGGCGACGCCGATGGAAACCGCTGCGGTCATCTGGGCCGACATCCCCTGCGCGTAGGTCATCCCTTTCTTACCGATTTTCTCACCGATGGTGGTGGCAACACGACGCCAGCCAACCAGCGTTCCCAGCGATAACGCCAGCGCGACGGCCACGATAATCCAGATGGGCGCATACTCAACGGTGTTCAGCAGATCGCCTTTCAGCTTGTTCAGGAAACGCTGATCCTCTGCTGAGGTATCCGGCAGCTTAGCCACTTTCTCTGAGGTATCGGAGACGCACATCAGCAGGCGACGCAGCTGCGCACGCTGCTCAACGCTTAACGCATCGTAGCTTTGCAGATTGTCGAGCATACCTTTCACACGAGCGATAGCAGGGAGCGCACGGGTAGCATCGCAGTGGAACTCGGTTGGAGCGCCCGGGTTTTCCAGCGGCGTCGGCACTGCCGGAGGCGCCATCTGCACCACGCGCGTTAGCGCATCACCGTGCTGCTGATAGTACTGTTCCAGGTTATGCACCGCATCGCGGGTACGGGTAATGTCGTAACCGGAAGCGTTCATGTTAACCACAAACCCAGCCGGCGCCACGCCAATCAGCACCAGCATGATCAAGCCAATGCCTTTCTGACCATCATTAGCACCGTGCGAATAGCTCACGCCAATCGCCGAAACGATCAGCGCGATACGGGTCCAGAATGGCGGCTTCTTCTTGCCGTCAACCTTTTCACGTTCCGCTGGCGTCATATGAATACGACGACGTTTCTTGGTGCCGCTCCAGTAGCGGCGCAGAATAAAGCACAGCCCGCCCGCGATAACCAGGCCGACAATCGGCGAGATAACCAGCGACATAAAGATGCCGATCATTTTCGGGATGTTCAGCGCATCGACCACGGAGGTGCCGGTAATCAGTGCGTTGGTCAGGCCAATACCGATGATGGCCCCGATGAGGGTATGGGAGCTGGACGCCGGCAGGCCAAAGTACCAGGTACCGAGGTTCCAGATAATCGCCGCCAGCAGCATGGAAAAGACCATGGCCAGCCCGTGAGCGGAGCCCACATTTAACAGCAGATCGGTGGGAAGTAAATGAACGATAGCATAAGCCACGCTCAGCCCGCCCAACAGTACGCCAAAGAAGTTAAAGACCCCGGCCATTACCACCGCAAGTTGCGATCGCATTGCGCGGGTATATATGACCGTTGCCACCGCGTTTGCCGTGTCGTGGAAGCCGTTGATGGCTTCGTAAAACAGAACAAAAAGCAGAGCGAGTACCAGTAACAGGCCGGTATGATAATCGAGACCAGCAAACAGATGTAGCATAAGCGTTACGCCATTTTGGAGGACATGAACGCGGCGCATTATCAGCGACAAACCGCACCCGGGGAAAGTGAAATATAGACTTTTTTTGATACTAATGTGGCAGTCTGATGAATTTACACCAGCATTTCTCCGCAATATCAGTATGTTACAGAGTGTTTCAGCGGCGATATTCAGGTCGGGCTGGCATCACCCCGCCCAACTCTCTACAATCGGCGTTTTTTCGCGGCGGGGCAGATCAGTGGAAAATTTTGACGTTATCATCATCGGTGCCGGTGCGGCTGGCCTGTTCTGTGCCGCCCAGGCGGGTCAGCGGGGCAAGCGTGTTCTGCTGCTGGATAATGGCAAAAAGGCGGGACGTAAAATTCTGATGTCCGGCGGCGGACGCTGCAATTTTACCAATCTTTATACCGAACCCGGCGCCTACCTCTCCCATAACCCGCATTTTTGTAAATCCGCGCTGGCGCGCTATACCCAGTGGGATTTTATCGATCTGGTCAATCGCCACGGCATTGCGTGGCATGAGAAAACGTTAGGACAGCTTTTCTGTGATGATTCGGCCCAGCAAATCGTGGATATGCTGCTGAAAGAGTGCGAGGCGGGGCGTGTTACGCTGCGGTTGCGCAGTGAAGTGCTGAGCGTGACGCATGATGAGAGCGGCTATACCCTGGCGCTGAACGGCAGCACCGTGCAGGCAGAAAAGCTGGTTATCGCCTCCGGCGGTCTGTCGATGCCGGGCCTGGGCGCCTCGCCCTTTGGCTATAAGCTCGCGGAGCAGTTTGGCCTGAACGTTTTTCCGACCCGTGCCGGACTGGTGCCGTTCACCCTGCATAAGCCGCTGCTTGAGCAACTCAGCTCGCTGTCAGGCGTGTCGGTGCCTTCGGTGCTGGCCGCAGAAACGGGTACCACGTTTAAAGAAGCGTTGCTGTTTACCCATCGCGGCCTTTCCGGTCCGGCGGTGCTGCAGCTCTCCAGCTACTGGCAGCCGGGTGAATTTGTCACCATCGACCTTTCGCCGGAGCAGGAGCTGGGGGCTTTTCTCAATGCTGAGCGTGACGCGCACCCGAACCAGAGCCTGAAAAACACGCTGGCGAAAGTGCTGCCCCGCCGCCTGGTGGAATGCCTTCAGCAGCTTGGCAACGTGCCGGAGTGCACGCTGAAACAGCTCAACGCGCGCCAGCAGAGTGATGTGGTGGCCTCGCTGCACCACTGGCGGGTTCAGCCGAACGGTACGGAAGGCTATCGTACCGCCGAGGTCACGCTGGGCGGTGTGGATACCAGCGTGCTGTCATCCAAAACGATGGAGGCCAGTGCGATGCCCGGCCTCTATTTTATCGGGGAAGTGGTGGACGTCACCGGCTGGCTTGGCGGCTATAACTTCCAGTGGGCCTGGTCTTCCGCCTGGGCTTGCGCTCAGGCGCTGTGAGCCTGAGAGATCCCGACGCTGTAAACCTTCTGAGCGGGCTGTCAGTCAGATGAGGCTGGTAAACCTTTCTCGTTCATGGCCTTAACAGCCCTGATCGCTCGGTTTATCAGCATCTGCGCTATCCGTTAAGCGGGAAGATGAATAATCTGCTTGGTCGTCTTCATGGCGGCATCAAAAGGCTCAGTATTGCGGACGATTTTGACCATCACGCTCGCGCCCAGCCAGAGCTGATAGAGGCTTTCCGCCGTTTTGCCCGGCGTGTCATCAATGCGCAGCGAACCTTCAGCCATGCCGGTAGCTAGCGCCTGCGCGAGACGCGAGATAATTCCTGCAGTGCCTGATTTCAGCGTCAGGCGCATACCGTCGGAGAGATCGGCGACTTCCGCACCCAGCTTCACGGCCAGGCACTTGCCCTGACAGTCGGAAAACGACTGCGAATCCTGCCATTGCTGCCAGTAGTTCATCAGCCGCTGTGCCATCGCAATCCCCGGCTGGCTCAGCGTATGGTCAAGTTCCACCAGATAATCATCGAAATAGCGTTGCAGCATCGCCACGCCAAACGCCTCTTTGGAAGCGAAATAGTGATAGAAAGATCCCTTAGGCACGCCAGCGGCGGTCAGGATCTCATTCAGACCGACAGCGGAGAATCCTTTGCCCGCCATAATACGCTGGCCGGTTGAAAGGATATGTTCACGCACATCATTGCTGTGGAGTTGGGATGAAGTTGTCATCGCGCGAAAATAGCACAAACCAGACCACTCCTCTATATCCGAAAGGAAGAAAGCCGTTCCCCATCTATACCTTCTGATCCCGGTTATTAAACCGGTGAATCTGGTGCGCTGGCGCTAATTTCAGGGGGCCGGCATTAGCTACAGAGCCTCTACGGGAACGCATGATAGAACGTCCCGGGATTCTGCAAATCGGCCTGACGTATAAAGCGGTGGGACAGGGGAGAAGAGTAATAAAATCCTCTCCCCGTAATCACTCTTACTCAGCCAGCTGCTTCAGTAGCTGTACCGCTGTCGCGGCTGAGGAGGTGGGGTTTTGTCCGGTGATCAGCAGGCCGTCGCTGACCACATAGGAACTCCAGTCCGCCCCTTTAGAGTAAATTCCGCCTCTGGCAATCAGTTCATCTTCCACCAGGAAAGGAACAACCTGCGTCAGGCCGACCGCGTCTTCCTCGGTATTGGTAAAGCCGGTCACTTTTCTGCCTTCAACCAGCGGCTTGCCTGCGGGAGTTTTGACGTGGCGCAGTACGCCTGGGGCATGGCAGACCAGCGCAACGTGCTTATTTGCCGCCAGGAAGGCCTCAATCAGCGCCACCGAATGTTTATCTTCCGCCAGATCCCACAGCGGACCGTGGCCGCCCGGATAGAAAACAGCATCGTAATCCGCCGGAGAAACGCTCTCCAGGCGTACCGTTGACGCAAGCTGAGCCAGGGCACCAGCATCGGCTTCAAAGCGGTGCGTCTGATCGGTCTGGAAATCGGGTTCGTTACTTTTTGGATCTAACGGCGGGTTGCCACCTTTCGGCGAGGCCAGGGTGATCTCCGCACCCGCATCCTTAAAGGCATAGTAGGGTGCTGCCAGCTCTTCCAGCCAGAAGCCGGTTTTGCGGCCCGTGTTGCCCAGTTGATCATGTGAGGTCAGTACCATCAAAATTTTCATCATCTCTCTCCCGCAACAGGGCTAACGTAAGTTAATTAGACCGGTCGTATAGTTATCTGGCGAATAAAAAGTTCAGAGGCACCTAACGTGCACAGCCTGAACTTTATTGAGTAAAACAATCACATCTGTCCGCAAAACCAGCCTGACTGAACTCTGCGGCTAAGCGTGTGGCGATACCGTTCTGAATGCTCAGCGCCTTAAGGCTTACCCGTGGCGATAGCATAAAACTAGCATCGAATAGACCAGTCGTCTAATGATTTTTTCAGGATCTTTCGGTTGGTTTTTCTGAAGATGACCTCGCTGAAGATCAGCAGTCAGCGCGCGACAGGCTTTTACGCATAAAAAAGCCCGCGACAGGGCGCGGGCTTCTGGCATCAAATTACCTATTCATTAATGCGCGGATGCTGATTGATCAGGTGCTTACGCTTCTCTTCCAGCTCGGCGATCTGTTCACTGATATCGTCGATTTTGCTCTCGATATTATCGTGATGCTCCTGTAACAGCTCTTTTGCTTCAGCCATATCAGATGCGGCGGGCGTTGCGCCACGCAGCGGCATATTCGCCGTTTCTTTCATCATGATACCGGTTATCAGACCGACGACGGCAACAATCATCAGATAATAGGCCGGCATATAGAGGTTTGAGGTAGTTTCAACCAGCCATGCGGCCAGCGTCGGCGTCAGACCGGCAACCAGGATAGAGATATTAAAGGCGCTGGCCAGCGCGCTGTAGCGGATATGCGTCGGGAACATCGCCGGCAGCGAAGAGGCCATCACGCCGGTAAAGCAGTTAAGAATAACCGCCAGCATCAACAGGCCGCCAAAGATCAGCCCGGTCACGTCACTGTTGATCAGCATAAAGCATGGGATCGCCAGCAGCAGCAGGGCAATGCTACCGATAATAACGAAGGGGCGACGGCCAAATTTGTCGCTCATCAGGCCCATAACCGGCTGAACGAAAAGCATCCCGATCATGATAGCGATGATGATCAGAACACCGTGGTTTTCTGCATAGCCCAGGTTATGCGACAGGTAGCTCGGCATATAGGTCAGCAGCATGTAATAGGTAACGTTTGTCGACAGCACCAGGCCGATACAGGCCATCAGGCTTCGCCAGTGTTTAGTGGCGATTTCCTTGAAGGAAACCTTAGGCCCTTCCGCCAGGCCCTCCCGATCGCCCTGTTCCAGTTTATCCACATGCTGCTGGAACGCCGGGGTTTCTTCCAGCGCGTTACGCAGATAGATGCCGATCAGGCCGAGCGGCAGCGCAACAAAGAACGGAATACGCCAGCCCCATTCAAGGAATTTCGCTTCGCCAATCACGGCGGAAATGAGCACGACCAGACCCGCACCCGTTACGAAGCCAATAATCGAGCCGAAGTCGAGCCAGCTGCCCATAAACCCGCGCTTGCGGTCAGGCGAATACTCGGCGACAAAAATTGAGGCGCCGGTGTATTCTCCGCCGACGGAGAATCCCTGAGCCATTTTACATAGCAGCAGCAGGATCGGTGCCCAGATACCAATAGAGGCATAGGACGGTATCAGGCCAATACAAAAGGTACTGACCGACATGATAATAATAGTAATAGAGAGGATTTTCTGGCGGCCATACTTATCGCCAAGACGACCAAAAAATAAACCGCCCAGGGGACGAATAAGGAAGGGCACCGAGAAAGTACCAAGTGCAGCAATCATCTGTACACCAGGATCGGCGCCCGGGAAAAATACCTGACCCAATGCATAGGCCACAAATCCATAAACCCCAAAGTCAAACCATTCCATGGCGTTGCCGAGCGACGCAGCGGTAATGGCTTTACGTAACCGGGCATCATCAATGATCGTTACGTCTTTTAAGCCAATCGGCTTAACACGCTTCCTACGTAGCTTCATATAAACACCCTGTAATTATCTGTTTACCCAATAAAATTTTGTGCCTGCACCGGTTATACAGAATTCTGCGAGCCGGCTGGTGGAACAAATTGTGTATGGCCTGTCGTCCATAAGACAGTGAGTTGTCGCGGGTATTCGCTCCCGTCAATGCACATCTGTCGTCTCTCAGTATATCGTTTCTTCGGCATGTAACATAATTTCTGCCGCTCGCGAAAACGGGCCAGCGTTTTTTTTAGTAAGCGGTGCGGAGATTAACTGATAAAATTTTGCACAAAAAAAACCCTGAAAAAAGATGGGGGATTTTGGGCGTGCGATTAAGTGATGACGTTGTTCATTGATTTCAGCTTCCCTTTTTTATTGTGACAATAGTCCTTGCCTGATCTGTTATGTCACATTTTTGAGACCGCTAAATTAATAAATAACGCTTTTTCACTGTTTAATTGATGAGGGTGAATAAGGGGAACAGGCGAAATCGTTTATTTGCTGATTTCTGCAATAAAAGGACACAGAAATTCACTTCTGCAAATAAAATCTGCGACTGGCCGTAATGCATTCTTCTTCATTGATTATAAGGTTTGACCTGTCTCTCGCGTTATAACCGCCGTAGTGAGGAGGTGGTTAAGCGCGACTGACGTTTTAACATCAGATCATTTCGTGACGCTGTTAAGCAACAGCCAGGACAGCAGGTGTCCAGCGCCGGAAAAGGAGATGCTCAGCGATCGTGCTGCTACCTCAGCCGGGTTCTGCCGCGCTCCTGTAGCCAGGTCTGCAGCGCTGCGCTGCTCATGGGGCGGGCATACAGATAGCCCTGGATAAAGACCACGTCGCGGGCCTGAAGCCACGCCATCTGCTCAGGCGTTTCAACGCCCTCCGCAACGACCGAGAGTTTAAGCTTATGGCTCAGACTGATAATGGCGTCGAGCACGGGGGCCTCTCGCGCAAATGACTCAATGGCGTTCACAAATCCACGATCGATCTTCAGGTAATCAAGCGGAAAGGTCTGCAGTAAGGAGAGGGCGCAATGACCGGTGCCAAAATCATCTATTGCCACAAACATGCCTTCACTTCGCAGGCGTGACAGCTTCTGGCTCACGGCCTCGCCATCTTTAATCAGACTCCGCTCCGTCAGCTCCAGAGTGATCCTTGGCTGGGGAAGGGTGATTTGTGCCGCAAAATCGCGCATGTCCTGCTCAAATTCAGGGTGCTGTAAATGCTCTGCGGCCAGATTAATGGCCAGATGAAAGCCCGGCGGCACCTTCCAGCTTTTGGTATCTTCAACAATTAATTGCAGAAGGTGCCGGGTAAGCGGCACGATCTTACCTTCATTCTCGGCGGCAGTGATAAAGGCGTCGGGTTTTACCCAGGTGCCGTCCGGCAACTGCCAGCGCAGCAGTGATTCCACGCCGCTACAGACGCCGGTTACAAGGTTATAAACCGGCTGATAGTGAACGGAGAATTCCCTTTTGCGGATGGCGCGGACGAGCCGGTCGCCCAGCGAGAGTTTTCGCTTCAGCCAGCTATGCGTCAGCGCCATCAGCAGCAGTGAGAGAATGATCGCCATAGGGACAAAAGTTAACAGCACCTGACGCCAGACCGTAATCGCCTCGCGGGATGAGGTAGTGATCCTGATCCCGACAGGATAGCGTTTCGACGCGATTTTCAGGGTGGAGGCGGCATCGGGCAGCGTCTGGCCTGGCTGCACAAGAGGACCCTTTACAATTTCATAGCCATCGCCATATTTCAGCCCGATGCTGTAGCCGTGGCTCTCGCTCAGTGCTTCCATAAAATCAAGCAGATACTGACCGTCGACGAGGGCATAACTGCTGAAGCTGGGCGAGGGAGATCGCATAAAAAGGATGGCTGGCCTGTCCCTTACGCCATACGTGGCCGCAAGGGAGATCGCCCATGATGTTGCCTCATGGCTGGGAACAGGACGCTGGATCATGGTCGCCAGATCGCCGGTTTTACCACCGTAAGCTGAGGAGCAGCTCACCCGATCATTATGCATCAGGCCAACAGAACGAAAGTAGGGGTAAAGCGAAGCATACTCCTGAAGTTCACCGCTGATATCAGCACAAGGCCGGTTGGCATATTGCTGAAGGTGGTCTGCCATTTTCCAGGCCTGATCGCTGATCGTTTCCGCCTGCTTTAGCAGCATCGTGGCCGCCGCCGTTTGCTGGCGCCTGACCTCTTTTCTGGCCTCAATAAAAGTAAATAACAGACAAAGCAGCAGCGGCAGCATGCCGGCCAGCACCAGCAGTAAACCCCGACGCTTCTGCTCTTTTTTAAAATAAGTATCCATGCGTGGTCCCGCATTACCTGCACGTTGCAACGGCTTGTGCTGATAAAATAGCATGAGCTTAGCGGCGGTTTAACATTAATTCTATCGGTGCCAGAAAGTGTTGTGCTGGCGAAAGTTTATTGCCGCTGTGGGAGAAAAAACAGGGGAAAACCGCACCATGTAAAGGTGCGGTAAAAGGCGGTAAAGGCAGTACTTTGTGCCGGAAAGCGGCGTTACTCCTGGAAGAAAATTTGCGTCAGCGCCCGCTCAACGCCGCGTAATTCCGCCAGCCCTTTGAGGCGTCCGATGGCGGAATAGCCGGGGTTGGTTTTTTTATGCAGATCGTCCAGTATCTGATGACCGTGATCGGGGCGTAGCGGGATAGCCCGGCGGCTGCCCGCTTTGCGGCGGCGCTGCTCTTCCGTCAGTAAGGCTTTTATTACGCCGACCATATCAACATCGCCCTCCAAGTGAGCCGCCTCATGAAAACTTTTGGGTTCCGCTTCCCGCCGCGTTGAGCGCAGATGGGCAAAGTGAATACGGTCCGCGAAAGCGGTCGCCATGCTAACCAGATCGTTCTCCGGGCGTACGCCATAGGAGCCGGTGCAGAAGGTAAAACCGTTATGGCGGCTGTCGACCGTTTCCTTCAGCCACTGCATATCTTCCTGGGTTGATACAATACGCGGCAGGCCGAGGATAGGGCGCGGCGGATCGTCCGGGTGAACCGCCAGTACCACGCCCGAGGCTTCGGCAACCGGAACAATCGCCTGAAGGAACTCAGCCATATGGGTGCGCAGGCGGGCTTTATCGATGCCCTCGTACTGGGAAAGCTGTGCCTGAAACTGCGCCAGCGTATAGCCTTCTTCAGCACCCGGCAGACCGGCAATGATATTACGCGTCAGGGTTTCAATGGCTTCCGGCGTCATGCTGGCAAAGTAGCGGGCGGCTTCCTGCTGCTCTTTGTCGTCATAGGTCTCTTCTGCGCCGGGGCGCTTCAGGATATGTAACTCAAAGGCGGCGAAGGCGATATGGTCAAAGCGCAGCGCTTTCCCGCCATCCGGCAGCGGCCAGGCCAGATCGGTGCGCGTCCAGTCCAGCACGGGCATAAAGTTATAGCAGACGGTATCCACGCCACAGGCGCCCAGATTGCGTAGAGACTGCTGATAGTTGGCGATGCGTGATCGGTAATCCCCACGCTGGGTTTTGATCGATTCATGCACCGGAATACTTTCCACTACCGACCACACCAGCCCTTTTTCCGCCAGCAGCGCCTGCCGGGCTTTAATCTCTTCCACCGGCCAGACTTCACCATTAGGGATATGGTGTAGTGCAGTAACAATGCCCGTGGCGCCTGCCTGGCGGGCATCATCAAGCGAAACCGGATCGTTTGGGCCATACCAGCGCCACGTATGCTCCATAGCAGACTCCTTCAGATAAACGCGTTTATTTGGCCCAGTGGTCAGGCCACTGGACCAAGCATAATTCACAATGGGGCGGAAGTATCGTGACTGGGATCGCAGGTTGCGCGCTGGCACCCAGGCAAAATTCTGGCGGTGCTGTGCTAAGCTGCCGGACAGAATTGATGGCAGGAGCAGTGAAGATGGCGTTACCCACGCTTAAACCCGAACGGCTTTACCGCCAGATTTCCGCGCTGCTGATCGACTGCATCCGTAAAAAGCAGTTCCTGCCGGGCGAAATGCTACCGCCAGAGCGCGAGCTGGCAAAGCAGCTGGGCGTCAGCCGCTCATCCGTGCGTGAGGCGCTGATCGCGCTCGAAATTACCGGCTGGGTGGAAATCCGCACCGGCAACGGCGTGAGTGTGATGGATCCGCTGCCCGGCACGGATGCGCCGGTCACGGAAGAGGCGTTCAGCCTGAAAGCGTTGATTAACGCCAGGCTGCACTATGAAGGGATGACCGCCGAACTGGCTGCGCGCAACGGCACAGACGATCAGCGCGCCGAACTCCAGGAAATCGCCGACGATCTGGTACAGCTTCAGCTCAATGACGAGAAATTTTTACAGGAAGATAAGCGCTTTCATCTGCTGATCGCCGTAATGACGGGCAATGAAGTGCTGGCTGAAATGATGGAATATCTCTGGAATAAGCGGAAAAATCCGCGATTTTTACGTCTGGAGCAACATTTTGCGGACAAGGATTTTGCCCGGGAGATGAACCAGGATCACGCCGACATTGCTCAGGCGATTATCGGACGCGATCCGGTGCAGGCGAGGCGGCATATGGAAACCCACATCCGCCATGTTTATGACCGGTTATTTACCGAGTAACGCCTTTATCCACCCGCTTCTCAATGCGCTTGATCTTCGGCCTGCCGGTGCCGAGCAGGATGGCCAGCTTGCTGCCGCCTGGTGTGGTTTCCATCAGGATCTTACAGACGCTGGTCAGCGGTACTGACAGCAGCATCCCTACCGGCCCCAGCAGCCACCCCCAGAAGATCAGTGAGAGGAAGACCACCAGCGTGGAAAGCCCCAGACCCCGGCCCATCACTCTGGGCTCCAGCATATTGCCGAATACCATATGGATAGCCGCAAAAAGGGCGCCCACCAGCGCGGCGTCATAAACGCTGTTAAGCAGCAGCGCCTGGATCAGCGGCGGAATGCCCGCGATGACCGGACCGATGTTGGGAATAAAATTCATCACAAACGCCACCACGCCCCACAATAGCGCGAACTTCACATCCAGCAGCAGCAGCGTCAGCCAGACGGAAACCCCGGTGATCAGGCTAATCAGCGTTTTCAGCGCCAGATAGTGCGTCACGCCTTTTAACGCTTTATGCAGACCGGCAATGCGGATTTTAGGGTTCACCAGCGCGAAACGCATTTTGTAAGGCAGATGATGAACTTCAAACAGCATAAAAATAACCGTCATCAGCAGCAGCAGCACGTTAGCCATTGCGCCGGAAAACTGACTGAGCACGATGCCCGCCATATTCATGAGCGCGTTAGGATCGAAATGTTCCGCCATGCTTTCCGTAGAGAGATTCAGGTTAAATGTTGCGGCGAAGTGCTGCACTACTGCCAGCTTTTGCTCCATCTGGTCGCGTATTTGCGGATAAAGGCTGGTAAATTCATTGACCGATCCGGCGATCATCGCGACCAGCAGCCCGATGAAGACCAGTACCGCAAGCATCACCAACGTTATTGCCAGGCCGCGTTTGATTTTGCGGCGCATCAGTATTGTGACCAGCGGGTTGAGGACTATTGCCAGAAAAATGGCCAGTAAAAACGGCACCAGAATATCTGATGCCGCCTTAATCCCTGCCAGAATCACCACCAGCATGGCCATTTTTAACAACATATTCTGACCAATCTTTTCCTGCTGAGGTTCGCTCATTCTCTCTCCAGTTTGAATGTTTGCCCTGCAAGTTTAGCGCTTCTGGAGAGGGTGTGGCGTTATTTAGGATTGGTCGGACCCTTTTGCCTGTTTTTGCAGCAGCGCCATCGCGGCAAGCATCAGCGTAAGGCTGAGCGTCAGCGCAATACTGGCCATTGCCATTCCCTGTCCGACGGAGCCCTGTTCAAACTGACGCCAGATAAAAACCGCCACGGTCTGCGTACCTGCAGGCGCCAGCAGCAGCGAAGTGACCAGTTCCCGCGAGGCGATGGCAAAGACCATCAGCATGGCCGCCAGCAGGCTGGGCGAGACCAGCGGGAAAATGATATAGCGCAGCGCCTGTAGCGAGCCTGCGCCATGCACCCGCGCCGCTGCCTCAAGATTGCTGCCGATCTGCTTCAGGGCGCTGCTTACGTAACGCACCGGCCAGGGCAGCAGCAGACAGCAATAGGAGAGCAGCAGGATCGCCCAGGTGTTATAGGGTGAAACGGGCCAGAAAGGCCGGTTCCAGAGTAAAATCAGCCCTACGCCAACCACCACGCCGGGTAGCGCGACAGGCAGCAGCGACAGCGCATCGATGAGTTTTGCCCCCCGGATTTTACCCTCGACCACCAGCCAGGCCGCCAGAAAACCGAGCACGCCGGTAATCAATGCTGTGGCCAGCGCGAGGCCGACGCTGGTTGAGAGTGCGGAAAGCGCCTCACCCTGCTGCGCAAACAGCGCAGAAAAATGGCTGAGCGACAGGTTGTTCAGCTGCAATCCCCCCGAGAGCGTTGAGAGAAATGCCGTCAGAAACAGTGACGTTACAGGCAGCGCCACCACGATCAAAGCGGTCAGGCTGAACAGCAGAAGAATAGGGACCCGCCAGCGGCCAGGCGGCATCAATGTTCGCCGTGCGGGCTTGCCGGTAATGCTGGTCACTTCACGGTTGCCGGTAAGCTTACGTTGAAGGAAAAAGGCGGCGAGCGCGATCAGCACCAGGATCATCGACAGCAGCGCCGATCCGGGCAGATCGATAGGCCAGTCGGCCAGCCGCTCTTCAATACCTACCGTCAGCATGACCACTCCGGCACGGGATCCCAATGCGGCTGGCACGCCATACTCCTCAATTGCCAGGGTAAAGGCCAGCAGTACGCCCGCGGCCAGGGCAGGCAGCGCCATGGGCAGTGAAATATGCCAGAACGCCCGCCACGGGGAAGCGCCATGTACCCGTGCCACCGTCGGCAGCACATCGCCACTGGCGAGCATGCTGCGTGAAACCGCAAAGTAGATCACCGGGAAGATATTCAGCGTCATCACCAGGATAATGCCGGTCTGACTGAAAAGCAGTTCGTTCAGGTTCCAGCCGGTGAGCTGCTGGAGATAGCCATTTTGCTGCAGCGCGAGCATCCAGCTCAGCGCGGCGATGTAGGGTGGCGTAAGGAAGGGAATAAGAAACATCAGATCCCAGAAACGCGCCTGCGGCACGTTAAATAATCCGCGCAGCGCGCCCAACGGCACGCCGATAAGCGAACTGCAGAGCGCCACGCCGAGGCCGGTTTTCAGCGTGCCTGCCAGCAGCGCACCAAGCGCCGGGTCCTGAAACAATTTCGCCACGGGCGTAAAGGCGCCGCTGAACGATCCTTCGCTCAGTGCGGGAAAAATAGCCTGAAGCAGAATAAAAAGAAGCGGTAGCGCCACCAGCACAATCAGTAAGGTGATTGTCATCAGCGGCATAAATCGCAGTTTCACAGGCAGAATTCCTGAAAGGGTGGGCGACCACCGGATGAGTTAGCGCTGTGAGAACAGCTTGCCGTAACGCTGTAGCACCTGGCCACGCTCGCTGCTGCCGTCGCTGCTGGTTGGCAACAGTTTCAGATCCTTGAGTTGTGGGCGTCTGGCGTCGATATCACTGCGTGCAGGCATCAGCCAGGCTTCTGCCACGAATTGCTGACCTTCTTCTGAGAGCACATAGTCGATAAACGCTTTTGCATCGGCGGCATGCTGCGTTGATTTCAGGATCATCATCGGACGCGGCGCGACAACGGTGCCGCTGGCGGGGAAAATCACCTTGATGGTTTCGCCCTTCTCTATCTGGCCATAAGAGACATAATCCACCGCGCCAAATACCGCCGCTTTCGCACCTTGTAGCACGGCGGTCAGCGCCTGCGCATTCGGACCGTTAATGACCATGCCATTCTGTTTTAGCTGCTCAAACAGCGTCCAGGCCTCATCGCCCATGCCATTTTGCAGGCCAATTAGCAGATCCACCGACGCACCGGACAGTGAAGGGTCGGGTGTCGTCACCTTATTCTTAAAAGGCGCGAGCGTCAGATCGCGCCACTCTTTTGGCTCCGGTGTGCCGCTTTTGGTATTCCAGACGATGCCCAGCGCAGAGATGCCCTGCGCAACATAGCTGTCCGTTTTTAACATGTCCGGCACCCTGGCGGCGTTGGCGCTCTGATAGGGCAACAGCCAGTCGCGCTGCTGAAGATCTTCCGCGGTATCCCAGGAGGCGGAAATCAACACATCCGCCTGGGGGCTGGCCTGTTCAGCTTCCAGCCTGGCCATCACTTTCCCGGTGGTCGCCTGGAACAGATTGACCTTCACCCCGGTCTGCTTTTCGTAGCCGGTGGCCAGCTTTTTCGCCAGCGAACCTGGTCCAGCGGTGTAGACGGTCAGTGCGCTGGCCTCGTTGAGGGTCATGGCAGTGGTGAATATCATCGCGACAATGGCTCCTGTTTTTCTGGTCAGTATCGTTTTCATGCTGTTTCCCCTGAGAGTGGCCCCACGACCTGAATGGCCGTGACTGAACCTTGTGACAAATGAACAATGCGGTCGGCGAGCACTTCTGCCTCGCTGCGATCGTGCGTAACGTAAACGGCGGTCGTGCCAAGCTGCTTCAGCAGAGCGGCCATCTCAACGCATAACGATTCACGCAGATCGCGATCGAGGTTAGAGAGCGGTTCATCAAAGAGCAGAATGGCCGGTTCGGCGATAATGGCGCGGGCCAGGGCAACGCGCTGCTGCTGGCCGCCCGACAGATCGGAGGGCCGGCGCAGGGCAAAATCCGCCAGGCCAACCCGATCGAGGGCAATCATGATCTTTTTTAACCGCTGCGCATTGGGGACGCGGCGCATAAGCAGGGGAAAGCCTACGTTCTGCGCCACGCTCATATGGGGCCAGAGGGCATAATCCTGGAAGACCATACCGATGTCGCGCTGCTCCGGCGCCAGAGAAAAGCCTGCGCTGGCGACTCGCCGCTCACCAAAGTGGATCTCGCCGCTTTGCGGCTGTAGCAGACCAGCCAGCAGCTTCAGGAGCGTGCTTTTTCCGCAGCCAGAAGGGCCTAACAGGGCGGTGGTTGTGCCGCCTTCCACGATGAGGTCGAGATGATGAAGGACTGGCTGTGCGCCGAACGCATAGCCGATACCTTTCAGGGTAACAGGGGTTGGCGTGCGCATCACAATCCGGCCTCTCTGTCTGGCAGGCAGGCGCCTGCAACCAGTTCTGGCCGACGGGACACGCACACCTGACAGTAAAACAGGCGTGCTGACATCGTTTTATCCTCTTTGGGATTTCGTTAACGCGGCAGTATAAGGAGACTATGTGACGGATTGATGGCGGCAGGAATGTCTGATTTGCCCTGGCGATGATCTTTCCGCGCAAAAATGGCTATAGTAGAGCTTCATTTTTTCCACAGGGTGTTATTCCCATGCCTGAGCAACCTGGATCGGAGCCTGCTCCAGGCGGTTTACGCTTAAACCTGCGTATTATTTCCGTCGTTATCTTCAACTTCGCCAGCTATCTGACGATCGGCTTACCGCTGGCTGTGTTACCCGGCTATGTGCATGATGTCATGGGCTACAGCGCTTTCTGGGCCGGACTGGCGATCAGCCTGCAGTACTTCGCCACGCTCCTCAGCCGTCCTTATTCCGGGCGTTTTGCCGATCAGTGGGGAGCGAAAAAAGTGGTTATTCTGGGGCTTTGCGGCTGTTTCCTGAGCGGCGTCTTTTATGCGCTGGCCGCCGCCGGGGCGGCAATGCCGGTGCTCAGCCTGATTCTGCTTTGCCTGGGCAGAATCATTCTGGGGATTGGGCAAAGTTTCGCCGGAACCGGATCGACCCTGTGGGGCGTCGGGGTCGTGGGTTCCCTGCATATCGGGCGGGTCATCTCCTGGAACGGTATCTTTACCTATGGCGCGATGGCGATCGGCGCGCCGCTGGGCGTGGCGATCTATCACTGGGGCGGTCTGTTCCTGTTGTCGGGGATAATTATTGCCATCGCACTGGTGGGCATCCTACTGGCGCTGCCGCGTCCGACGGTAAAAAGCAGCAAAGGTAAGCCGCTGCCTTTCCGGGCGGTGCTGGGCAAACTCTGGGGATACGGCATCATTCTGGCGATGGCATCGGCGGGATTTGGCGTCATCGCCACTTTCATCACCCTGTTTTATCAGGCAAAAGGCTGGGAGGGCGCCGCCTGGGCATTAACCCTTTTCAGCGGCGCTTTTGTCGGCACGCGGCTGCTGTTTCCGGGCGCCATTAACCGCTATGGCGGGCTTTCCGTGGCGCTGGTCTGCTTTGTGGTCGAAGCGGCAGGCCTTTTTCTGGTCTGGGGCGCTGCCGATCCCTGGATGGCGAAGCTGGGCGCATTGCTGACCGGCGCGGGCTTCTCTCTGGTGTTCCCCGCGATAGGCGTTGTGGCGGTCAAAGCGGTCCCGCCGCAAAACCAGGGCAGCGCGCTGGCCACCTATACCGCGTTTATGGATCTGTCGCTCGGCATCACCGGCCCGCTGGCCGGGATCATCATGAGCTATCTGGGCGTACCCGTGATCTATCTGTTCAGCGGATTGCTGGTCTGTCTGGCGATGCTGATGACGATAAGGTTGAAGCGAAAAACGGCTTAGCCTGAGGAGGAAGATAAGCGACACTGCGCAGACGTCAGCGGAGAGGAGAACTCAGCCCCTGGCCTGGCGCCAGGGGCTGAAGGTTACTTCAGCACGAGCGTATTGATAATGTTCTCGGCTTCGGTCTGAGCCTGCTGCTGGTTCTCAGCAGGCAGCGTGATTTGCAGGGTTAACAGCTTGCCATTGACCTTCGCCAGCACGACGGAGGACCAGGATGACTGATTCCTGGCGGAGATCACTGAATCAAGCTGCTGCACCGTCTGGCCTTTCAGCTCCACCGATCTGTTGGAGACGACCTGGAGCTGCGGATCGCGGTTGCGCTGCTGCTGTTCAAGGCGCTCAGACAAGACGTCGAGCCCTTCTTCCGTGCTGTCGCCCTCGATGACGATAATCGCCTTCTGGCCGGTCGAGTCGGCATAAACGTGCATATTGTTTGCCTGGGTGCCCAGCTTGCCGCTCTGATCGGACATGCCCGCTGGCAGGGTAAACTGGACTTTGCCTTCCATCAGGGAGACTTGCTGGCTGCTCTGGCTGCTGCTCACGCCATTGTCATCGGCTGCGGCTTTATCATCATTGCCGTCGCAGGCGGCCAGTCCGACCACCAGTAAGCCGATACCAGCATATTTCAGTAAGTTACGCATTATGTTCCCTTTTACGTTAGTCGTGTGCCTGTTTCAGCAACGCGTACAATTATCATCAGCTGGCAAAAGCAACCGACACTCTGTCACAGAGTGCAGCTTAGCCGAAGTTGACCTGTGCGCTAACAGATTTTTCTGCTAAGCGCTTCAGCATCGCGTTCAGTAGCAGCCCATAGGCAGGCAGAAAGAAAATCATGCAGATAAGCACTTTGAAGCTGTAGTCCACCAGGGCAATCTCCACCCAGTGCTGCGCCATAAACGGATCCGCACTTTTATAAAACGCGATAAAGAAGAACGCCAGCGTATCGCTGATGTTGCCCAGAAACATCGCTGACGCAGGGGCGATCCACCACTGAGGCAGTTTTCGCAGGCGGTTAAAGACATGCACATCCAGAATCTGACCGAGCGCATAGGCCATAAAACTGGCGCAGGCGATGCGCGCGACAAACAGGTTTACGTCCCGCAGGGCAGCAAAGCCTTGCCACTCACCCTGATAGAACAGGGCTGAAACGCCGTAGGAAATAAACAGCGCCGGGATCATCACCGCCAGGATAATGCGTCGTGCCAGCGGCGCGCCGAAAATGCGCACGGTAAGATCGGTAGCCAGGAAGATAAACGGGAAGCTGAAGGCGCCCCAGGTTGTGTGGAACCCAAAAATGGAGATGGGAAGCTGGACCAGATAGTTACTGGAGGTGATCACCAGTACATGGAACAGAGACAGCCAGATCAGCGCATGCATGCGCTGACGCGAAGAGAAAGAAATCATCGTGTGACCTTTTTATATATTGGGGTGAGGGAACCCAAAAAAATATCTCGCCGGAGCGATTGCGCGGCATCTTACCGAATCAGACTGTCAATGCAATGGTTAATTTACGCGCAAACGATTCCGCTGCGCGCGGCCTTGCACATGCCTGCGCTGAAGGTAAAATGAGCACCGTTAATTATTCCGTACAGATGAGAACCCCATGAGCGAACCGTTTGCGAACCCCGATCAAACCCTGGATGCGCTGGGCTTGCGCTGCCCCGAACCGGTGATGATGGTGCGCAAAGCCGTGCGCCATATGCAGGAGGGCGAAACCCTGCTGATTATCGCCGACGATCCGGCAACCACGCGCGATATCCCTGGATTTTGCCGTTTTATGGAACATACGCTGGTGGCTCAGGCGACCGACGAACTGCCTTACCGCTATCTGTTAAAAAAAGGCCTGTAGGTGCCAGCGAAGGATCGACATCCTTTCAGAAATCTGGCGCCGTGCTGCAACGTTCACGCCGGAACAGGCGCACGGCAGTCAGAGAAAATCCTTTCTGTTTAACGGGGGAGAGTCTCCCGCCAGCGCGGCGCTAACACCGGCTTATCCCGCCTTTTCCGCCCATCCCCAGTGCCTACAGGAAAAATATGCTCTTTTTAGCGCTTTGATCCCAGCACTGAGAAAGAGCACAGGCCTTAACCGTCGCTATTTCTTCCTGAGCAACCGCAGAGCGTTAGCAGTTACTAACGCCGTAGCGCCAGAATCCGCCAGCACGGCCAGCCAGAGACCGGTAATACCCGCCAGTGTGGTGACCAGAAAAATCCCCTTCAGCCCAAGCGCAATGGTAATGTTTTGCCGGATATTGGCATGCGTGGCCCGCGACAGGCGGATCATCGACGCCACGCCGCCGAGGCGGTTATGGGTCAGGGCCGCATCGGCCGTTTCCAGCGCCACATCACTGCCGCTTCCCATCGCGATACCCACAGTGGCGGTCTTCATGGCGGGGGCATCATTAATGCCGTCGCCGACCATCGCCACGGCGGCATGCTTACGCAGATCCGCAACGGCTGCCACTTTTTCCGCAGGCAGCAGGCCGGCGCGATAATCCATTTTCAGTTCACTGGCGATAGCCGCCGCTGCCCGGACATTATCACCCGTTAACATTACGCTCTGAATATTCATCGTCTTAAGTTCACTGATGGCTGCCAGCGCTTCGGGCCTCAGCGTATCGCGCAGGGCGATCAATCCCGCTGGCCGCTCATTTTCCAGCACCACGACCACCGTATTTCCCGCAGACTCCAGTTGTACAATCTGATCCCTCTGGCGGTCGCTGAGCAGATGCTTTTCTAGTCTGGCAGGCGCGCTGATCAGCAGTTTGTGACCACCAACTATCCCTTCGACACCGCTGCCAGCAAGGGCGCGCTGTCCGGTAACGGGGGGTATCTCAAGCTGCAGTGCCGCCGCTCTGGCCACAATGGCACGGGCGAGAGGGTGCGAAGAGCCACTCTCCGTTGCGGCAGCTTTCGCCAGCAATGTCCTTTCATCATCGTCTGCCAGAGGAATGACCGCCGTCACCTGAGGTTTGCCTTCGGTCAGCGTGCCTGTTTTATCAAAGGCGATAATGCTGATGGCGCTTAAGCTTTCAAGCGCGGCACCACCTTTGATCAGCGCACCGCGACGGGTGGCCGCCGCCAGTGCGGAGGTAATCGCCGCTGGCGTGGAGATAACCAGCGCGCAGGGGCAGCCAATCAGCAGCAGCGTCAGACTTTTGTAGATCCAGGGCTGCCACGCCGCCGCAAAGAACAGCGGCGGAATGATTGCCACAAGCAGCGCGATCGCCATAATGACGGGCGTATAAATCCGGCTGAAGCGATCCAGAAAACGCTCAACGGGCGCGCGGTGCGACTCAGCTTCCTCAATCAGATGCAGAATGCGGTCTATGGCGCTCTCTCCCGGCTGTGATATCACTTCCAGCCTCACCTGACGGTCCACGCTGAGGCTGCCCGCTGCGAGCGTTTCTCCCTGCTGGCGATCGACAGGAACAGATTCGCCCGTCAGCGCGCTTTCATCGAAACTGGCGGAAGCCGTGATCAGTTTTGCATCGGCAGGCAGCCTCGCGCCTGGCGCGACCTCAATGATATCGCCAGGGCGAAGGGTGCCGATCGGCACGGTTTCACGGACATTACCGCTTACCCGTACCGCTTCTTCCGGCTGGAGCGCCATCAGGGCCGTTACGCCGCGGCGGGCACGGCCAGCAGCAAAGGCTTCCAGCCGTTCCCCCAGCAGAAACAGCAGCAGAACCATGGCGGCTTCGCTTGTTGCGCCAATAAATAGCGCGCCGATGGCAGCAACGCTCATCAGTGTCTCAATGGCAAAAGGATTGCCAGCGCGCATCAGACGAAGGGCGGCGCGGGCGATGGGCCAGACCCCTGCCAGCGTGGTCATAACGAAGACGATCTGACCCGCGCGTTCATCAACCTGCATCAGCAGCCAGCCGGCCAGCATCATCACCGCCAGCAGAATAATAGTACGGTTTTCCTGCCAGAAGCCCGGCGCGGCGGCCGTCTCTTTTGGCGCATCGCTGCGCTTCAGCTTAAATCCTGCTGCGCTCACCGTGGCTTCCACTTCAGCGCGGATATCGTCCGGCGCACTGACCACCAGTTTTTCGGTCGCAAAGAGTACGCTGGCCTGGCTGACGGCGGGTATCTGACCCACAGCCGTTTCTATCTTGCGGGCACAGGCCGGACAATCCATGCCGCTGATAAACCAGCTGTAGCGCTGTGCAGATTCAGGTGCATCCGCCGTGTCCGCATTCTCGGCAGGCTTGCTGACGCCAGCACTGTCGCAGCCTCCCCCGCGACAGCAGCCGGGTTCAGAAGGCATAGCGCTGATGGTGGTTATCTTGCCGCTCGCCGGACGAATGACAAAGGTGTTTCTGGGAGATTTTGCTGCGGTACAGTGCCCGCAGCGACAGTCAGAAGAGTGTAAGTGCATGTCGCCTCCTGTAGCGAAAAGGGAGGGGAATGCCCGCCCTTATCGCATCATACACTCTGGAGTGGACTCCAGAGTCAAGGCGTTTTGAGGATTAAAGGTAGAGTGAACGAACAATCATAAAGTGACCGGCGAAGTAGCTGGCGGCGATAAGAGCGCTGTCGGCAGAGAATCGACGGCGATAGTGGCTTACCAGCCAGAAAATATTGGCCAGCAGCAGCAGTGCGGCACCGGTCATGATAGAAAAGCTGTAGTCGTTGGGACGGAAGAAATACTGCTCCGCTGTCAGCCAGACCATCAGCAACGTAATACCGATAAAAGTACACACCGGCCAGCGTAGCTCGTCCAGTTTCGTCCAGATAGTGGCAATCAGCGCTGCGCCTATAATCAGGACCATAAGCGGAATCGGCCAGAAAAAGGTCAGCGTCATCTGGCTGGCAAAACAGATGGTATAGAGCAGATGTGACAAAAAGAACGCCCCGGTCGCGTAGAGCATCCGCCGCTCGGGCAATAATGTCAGTGAATCGCCGACAAGGGTGGCCAGCAACCCGAAGAGGATCAGGTAATCGGTGGTATTGAGTACGGGGGCCTGCCAGGCCAGCGCAAGCAGTAACAGCATTGTGACGGGTTTGAAAACCCAGCGCTGCCACTGAGGGCCGCGGTAGGAAGCATCAACGTACAGCCAGCCGGAAAAGAGCACCGCCAGAAACGACCAAATCATAATGTGTCCCTTTATTTACCAGGTTTGAAACTCCAGAAATCTGTATTCAGTTTAGGCCAGCTCAGGAGGATGTGACAATGAGACGGCTCTGGTTGTATCCTTGCCAGCCGGGAAGCTGGCTTTACTGGCCGGGGAAAAAGAAGGAAAACGACAATGAAACTCCCCCTTATCTTTTTTATCGTACTGGCTGTTATTGCGCTGCTGGCATCGCGTCAGTTTATTAAGCAGCGCCGGGAGGAGGCGTTAAACGACGCTTCGCCCGTGCGGACGTTACAGGTTGAGGTTAAGGCGAAACGGGAATTTCCCGCTCCGAACCGTCGCTCACGCCAGCGTGAAGTCATCCCGGTCGAAGAGATGCGTTATGAAGCATGGTTTCAGCCCCTTTACGGGGCAGGGGATATTAAGCTGACGCTGCAGGCCGATGATTATCATGCGATAGATAAAGGCGCACGCGGAGAACTCACGGTAAAAGGAACGCGGTTTATCGCCTTTACACCCGACAGGCTGGAGACGCCATAAGCGGTTGCGGGCCGCCCTCAAAGGCAGCCGTTAAACAGCTCACTGTTTTGGCAAATGTTTCTTTTGCCACGCCAGCAGTTCAAACACGCCGAAGAAAAAGATTTTCGTCTGGGTCAGCGCGCTGAGTTTTGGCCCCTCTTTCGGCTGCGTTGTCCGCATCAGCACCAGCTGAAGGCCGTGCATTATCACCATAAAAAAGAGCGCAACATCAATAAAGTACTTCAGCGGTTTGGGAAAGGGGTGCACAAGGTTAAGCAGAAGAAATGCCCAGACGCACACCATCAGTACTCTGCCAAGATTAATCAGCATGACCTTCCTCCTTTATAGCGCCGGAGCGGATATAGAGACGATAAGCCACCTGCCCGGCGACCTTTTCACGATGCAATTGCCAGCTAACCGGCACCGGCGGTAATCCATTTTCGACTTCGCTTTCCACATACACCAGCGCACCATCTGTCAGCCAGCTGTTATTCTCCAGCAGCGTCAGCGTCTGCTCAAGCAGGCCTTTGCGGAACGGCGGATCGATAAAAACCAGATCGTGAGGTTCGCCTTGCTGTGCCAGCCACTGAAGCGTATTGGTATTGATTACGCGCCCGGCGGTAGCGCCCAGGGTGGCCAGATTCTTTTCCAGCTGCTGCGCCACCGGGCGCTCCAGCTCAATCAGGGTGACGGAGGCGGCATGGCGCGACAACGCCTCAAGGCCGAGGGCGCCGCTGCCAGCGAAGCAGTCAAGGCAGCGTGCGCCCTGAATATCCGGCGCCAGCCAGTTAAAAAGCGTTTCACGTACGCGATCTGTGGTGGGGCGTAGTCCGGCGCTGTCGGGCACTGGAAGTTTTCTGCCGCGCCACAAGCCACCAATAATACGGATTTGTCCGGCGCCGCCGCTGCGGGGTTTTTTATGCATGCTGCTGAACTCTTCATAATTTGTTGCATAGTTTAACGCGCGATCCGGGCGGAGGAAACGTAAAAAGGGTGCTGTGTTGCGTCAGCAGGAAAGTGTTAGACTAAGGGATTAAGATGATTTTCAGAGACCTGACAGAGTTTTCCCCGCGAGGAGTGTGGTTGCACCATGGCAAAAAATAAAAAACGTGGCTTTTTTTCCTGGCTGGGATTGGGGCGTGAGGAGAAAGCGCCTGAGGAAAAAACAGAAGATACCTCTGAACAACAGCAGCCCGCGACTGAAGACGTTTCGGATGTTGCCACTACCGCTTCCGGCGCGGAACAGCGCGCTGAAGCGGTAGTGAACGTCACGGAAACCCTGGCAAAAGAGCAGGCGGCGCATCCGGAAAATGTTGAACCTGCCGTTGTCACACCGCAGGGTGTGGCAGAGGTTAAGCCTGAGCCTGAAGCCGATCTGGTGTCAGAAGACAGTGTTGAAGTTAAGCCTGAACCTGAAACAGATCGCCTGTGGGAAGAAAAAGCAGAAATTAAGCCGGAGCCGGAAGAAGAGCTGCTGCCGGAAGAAGTTGCAGAGATTAAGCCGGAGCCGGAAGAAGAGCTGCTGCCGGAAGAAGTTGCAGAGATTAAACCGGAGCCGGAAGAAGAGCTGCTGCCGGAAGAAGTTGCAGAGGTTAAGCCGGAGCCGGAAGAAGAGCTGCTGCCGGAAGAAGTTGCAGGGATTAAACCGGAGCCGGAAGAAGAACTGCTGCCGGAAGAGCGTGAAGAATCTGTACTGGCGTCGGCGGTTTCCGATCCTGCTATCACTGAAGAAGAGTCGATCGCTGCCGCACTGGCTAAGGTTGAACAGGCCGACAAAGCAGAGCAGGCCGAGCAGGAACGTCCGACCAAAGAAGGCTTTTTTGCCCGGTTGAAACGCAGCCTGGTGAAAACCCGTCAGAACCTGGGGTCGGGCTTCATCAGTTTATTCCGGGGCAAAAAGATCGATGACGATCTGTTTGAAGAGCTGGAAGAGCAGTTGCTGATCGCCGATGTGGGCGTGGAAACCACACGCCGCATCATCAACAATCTGACGGCGCAGGCGAACCGTAAACAGCTGCGTGACGCTGAAGCGCTCTATGGCCTGTTGAAGCAGGAAATGTCAGAGATCCTGGCGAAGGTTGACGCGCCGCTGGACGTTGGCGGCAAAACGCCGTTTGTTATTTTAATGGTGGGAGTTAACGGCGTCGGTAAAACCACGACCATCGGTAAACTGGCTCGTCAGTATCAGGCCGAGGGCAAATCGGTCATGCTGGCGGCGGGGGATACTTTCCGTGCGGCCGCCGTAGAGCAGCTACAGGTCTGGGGTGAGCGCAACAGTATCCCCGTCGTGGCGCAGCATACCGGCGCAGACTCTGCCTCGGTGATTTTTGATGCCATTCAGGCGGCCAAAGCGCGCGGCGTGGACGTGCTGATCGCCGATACGGCAGGCCGCCTGCAGAACAAAGCGCACCTGATGGAAGAGCTGAAGAAAATCACCCGCGTGATGAAAAAGCTGGATGAGCAGGCACCGCATGAGGTGATGCTGACGATTGACGCCAGTACCGGACAGAACGCCATTAGTCAGACTAAGCTGTTTCATGAAGCGGTCGGCCTGACCGGCATCACGCTGACCAAGCTTGATGGCACGGCAAAAGGCGGCGTGATCTTCTCAGTCGCGGATCAGTTTGGCATTCCAATCCGCTACATCGGCGTAGGCGAAGGCATTGAAGATTTACGATCGTTTAAAGCAGACGACTTTATAGAGGCACTTTTTGCCCGAGAGGAGTAATAAGGATGATTCGCTTTGAGGAAGTCAGTAAGGCTTATCTCGGCGGTCGGCAAGCGCTTCAGGGGGTGGATTTTCGTCTGCGTCCGGGAGAAATGGCGTTTCTGACCGGACATTCGGGAGCGGGGAAAAGTACCCTGCTGAAGCTTATTTGCGGTATTGAGCGCCCCAGTGCCGGCCACATCTGGTTCAGCGGACACGATATCAGTCGGCTGAAAAGCCGCGAAGTCCCGTTTCTGCGTCGGCAGATTGGCATGATTTTTCAGGATCACCATCTGCTGATGGATCGTTCGGTCTATGACAACGTGGCTATTCCCCTGATCATTGCCGGTGCCAGCGGGGAAGACATTCGCCGCCGTGTCTCAGCAGCGCTGGATAAGGTTGGCCTGCTGGACAAAGCAAAAAGTTACCCTATTCAGCTCTCCGGAGGGGAACAGCAGCGTGTAGGCATCGCCCGCGCTGTGGTCAATAAACCCGCCGTACTGCTGGCGGATGAGCCGACCGGCAACCTGGACGATGCGCTCTCTGAAGATATTCTGCGCCTGTTTGAGGAGTTTAATCGCGTGGGCGTGACCGTGCTGATGGCCACACACGATAAAGGTCTTATCGCCCGGCGTAATTACCGTCTGATGACGCTGAATCAGGGACGCTTGCACGGAGGTCAGGATGGTCAATAAACGCAACGTGCGGGCGGCAGCGCCCAAAACGGCTAAGCCAAAATCGTCTTCAAAGAGTAAGGCGCTGAAGGGCGGTGTCCAGGAACAGTGGCGTTATGCGCTGCGCGGCACCCTGTCAGATATGTGGCGGCAGCCGCTGGCGACGATGCTGACGGTGATGGTCATTGCTATTTCGCTGACCCTGCCGGGCGTATGCTATATGGTCTGGAAAAATGTCAGCCAGGCCGCCGAACAGTGGTATCCGGCTCCGCAGCTGACTGTCTATCTCAGCAAAACGCTGGATGACGATGCAGCGGAAGGCGTCGTTGCGCAACTGAAGCAGGAAGAGGGCGTTGATAAGGTCAATTACCTCTCGCGTGAAGAAGCGATGGGCGAGTTCCGCAACTGGTCCGGCTTTGGTGGCGCGATGGATATGCTGGAGCAGAATCCGCTGCCCGCCGTGGCGATTATCACGCCGCAGCTTAACTTCCAGAACTCAGACACCATGAGCAACCTGCGTGAACGCGTGGCGAAAGTGCCGGGCGTGGACGAAGTGAAGATGGATGACAGCTGGTTTGCCCGCCTGGCGGCGCTGACCGGTCTGGTGGGACAAGTCGCGGCGATGATCGGCGTGCTGATGATCGTCGCCGTATTTCTGGTTATCGGTAACAGCGTACGGCTCAGTATCTTTGCCCGCCGCGACACCATTAACGTGCAGAAACTGATCGGCGCGACCGATGGCTTTATCCTGCGACCATTTCTCTATGGTGGCGCGCTGCTGGGCTTTTCCGGCGCGCTACTTTCGCTGCTGCTTTCTGAAGTGCTGGTGTTGCGCCTCGAAAGCGTGGTGTCTCAGGTCGCCTCGGTGTTCGGCACGACCTTTGTTCTGCATGGGCTGGGCTGGGATGAGAGCCTGCTGCTGCTGCTGATCGCCGCCATGATTGGCTGGATCGCCGCCTGGCTGGCGACGGTGCAACATTTACGCCGTTTTACGCCTCAGTAATCCCTTTACACGTTTTTTGATATAATCTTCCTCTGCTGTCGGATTAAGATCGCAGAGGAAGCCATTGTGTTGTGACTGCCTTTGGCTATACTTCTTCTGCCCGTAAAACGGTATAATGTATACACCGTTAATATGGAACTTGTGGATAACTTTGCAGTCGAAGTAGCACAGAATGCTTCCAATTCTTGCTGGCGTTCACGTAGTCTTGTGAATTGCTCAGGGAACGGCACAGCATTATTGCTTACTACAGAGAGGGTATGAATGACCAAAGAAATGCAAACTTTAGCTATTGCTCCTTTAGGCAACCTGGATTCCTATATCCGGGCGGCTAATGCCTGGCCTGTGCTGACGGCAGAAGAGGAAAAAGCGCTGGCTGAACGGCTGCATTACCAGGGCGATCTGGATGCGGCTAAGACGCTGATCCTGTCTCACCTGCGCTTTGTTGTTCATGTTGCCCGTAACTACTCCGGCTACGGCTTACCTCAGGCTGACCTGATCCAGGAAGGGAATATCGGGCTGATGAAGGCGGTTCGCCGCTTTAACCCTGAAGTGGGTGTACGTCTGGTCTCCTTCGCGGTGCACTGGATCAAAGCGGAAATCCATGAGTACGTGCTGCGCAACTGGCGTATCGTTAAAGTCGCCACCACCAAAGCCCAGCGCAAACTCTTCTTCAACCTGCGTAAGGCCAAGCAGCGTCTCGGCTGGTTTAATCAGGATGAAGTGGAAATGGTGGCGCGCGAGCTTGGCGTAACCAGCAAAGATGTGCTGGAGATGGAATCGCGTATGGCCGCGCAGGATATGACCTTCGATCCGACGCCGGATGAGGAGAGCGAGGGCCGTTCAATGGCACCGATGCTTTACCTGCAGGATAAATCCTCCGACTTTGCCGATGGCATTGAGGAAGATAACTGGGAATCCCATGCGGCCGATAAGCTGAGCGATGCAATGCAGGGCCTGGACGATCGCAGCCAGGACATTATCCGCGCCCGCTGGCTGGACGATGACAACAAAACCACGCTGCAGGAGCTGGCCGACAAATATGGCGTCTCCGCAGAGCGCGTTCGTCAGCTTGAGAAGAACGCAATGAAAAAACTGCGTGTTGCTATCGAAGCGTAACCACCGATAGTCAGCAAAAAAGGGCGGCACTTGTGCCGCCCTTTTTGTTTTCAGTAATCCCCGCTGAACTGGGCAGGGATGTGAATCAAGACGTTCCATCAGGGAGTGAAGCGACCTGAGCGGGCTTAACCTCTCTGTAGACAGCGTGCTATGCCGGATAGCGCTGTTGTTATTCGCCTGAAATTTCAAGGCAACCAGATGAAGTACAGGCACCGCGATTATGTTCTCTCCTTTTCCCTGACTGAGCTGGCCTGAACCGCACTACCGGCCTTCCCGGAAACCTTTGCAGCGAGCCGCTCTGCCGCGACCGAGCGGGCCTCTTTAACCGGGCCGCTCTCAGCGCTGCAGCAAGGCCCATCCGCCGGGCTGAGCGATAAAGCCACTTTTTTGCATGAATACCGCAATCGCCTCGCGATCGCTATTTCCCGTATCAGCAATCCACCACTGGGTAATGGCGCTGTTTTGCGCCAGCGTCTCCGCCAGCAGATAGCTTCCCACGCCACGCCGACGGGTCACTTCGCGGATCATAAAATCCTCCAGCTCGCCATAGGTGCCTTTCAGTACAACCTTTACCGCGCCCAGCAGACGATCGTTGAATTTCGCAGCGTAGAGTTGGTGATGCTCATCCAGCCTTTTTTCAAGGGCGTCCAGCTCGGTTTCTGGCCAGATCTTAGCCAGATCGCTGCGATCCTGTGACGAGAAGTGTTGCAGCCTGATGATGGTCAGTTTCATATGCACGCTCTGACGAGTAAGAAAGGCATATTGTAGCGAAAATGTCCGCTTCCCTGCGCGTAACTTTTTCTGTACGAAAACAAAGCAATCTGTTTGTGGTGTGGTGCCAGACCAGGGTTAATACTCAAATGTGCAGGATAAAGCAGCACATCAGACTGGTTGTGGTACGAAACTGCCCGCTTAAATGCCAGTGATTTATGCTGTTAAGGTCGGAGTTTTCTCAATACTTCTGTTGATTTGAAGAAGAAAATTCCTGTTTAATAACCTGAAATTAAAGGCCTTATTCATAAAAAACGGCGATAAGATGCTTAACCTCTTCTTTCTCAAAGAGATTGGTCGCTTTGCACCGCCAGAAAACAGCAATCACAACAGATGGGGTAGATCGGATGAAAATCAGTAAAGGAAATGCGTTCCTGGCCGGCTGTGTGGCCCTGGCAATGAGCCATGCAGCGATGGCAGAAGACATTAAGGTCGCGATTGTTGGCGCAATGTCTGGCCCGGTGGCCCAGTATGGGGATATGGAATTTACCGGCGCTAAACAGGCGATTGCCGACATTAATGCGAAAGGTGGCATTAATGGCGACAAACTGGTTGGCGTGGAATATGACGATGCCTGCGATCCTAAACAGGCTGTTGCTGTGGCGAACAAAGTGATTAATGACGGCATTCGCTATGTTATTGGCCATCTTTGCTCTTCCTCAACTCAGCCCGCTTCCGATATTTATGAAGACGAAGGCGTGCTGATGATTACTCCGGCGGCAACCAACGCCGATCTGACCACGCGCGGCTATAAAATGATCATGCGCACCACCGGCCTTGATTCCGACCAGGGACCGACCGCCGCGAAATATATCCTCAGCGCGATCAAACCGCAGCGCATCGCCGTCATCCACGACAAGCAGCAATATGGTGAAGGTCTGGCCCGCTCAGTGCAGGACAGCCTGAAGCAGTCCGGAGGTAACGTGGTGATGTTCGAAGGGGTTACCGCAGGCGATAAAAACTTCGCCACGCTGGTTGCCCGTCTGAAGAAAGAGAACGTCGATTTTGTCTATTTCGGTGGCTACTACCCGGAAATGGGGCAGCTGTTGCGTCAGTCGCGCGCGGCAGGCCTGAAAACCGTCTTTATGGGACCTGAGGGCGTAGGTAATGCCTCACTCTCCAACATCGCCGGTGAAGCCTCGGAGGGCATGCTGGTCACGCTACCGAAGCGTTACGATCAGGTACCAGCGAACAAGCCGGTGGTTGATGCGCTGAAGGCGAAGAACCAGGATCCGACCGGCCCGTTCGTCTGGACAACCTATGCCGCGCTGCAATCGCTGGTCAAAGGGATGGAGCGTAGCGGAAGCGATGAGCCAGAAGAGATCGTGAAAAATCTGAAAGAAGGCGCGCCAGTTCCCACAGTGATGGGCGATCTGAGCTGGGATCAGAAGGGCGATCTGAAAGGATTTGAATTCGGCATCTTCGAATGGCATGCCGATGGCTCGTCGACGCCAGCGAAATAAACGACGCGGCGGATAAACGCCGCCCGTAGCGCAATTTAGCTACAACAGTGCCGTCTCTTGCGGGCCGGATACGTCCGGCCCGTCATGACGTCGTGCACGGCCTCTCCGCCCCGGTGGTCCGAAGTAAGGGTTTAAGGTATGTCCGAGCAGTTCCTCTATTTTTTACAGCAAATGTTCAACGGCGTGACGTTGGGCAGTACCTATGCGCTTATCGCCATCGGTTACACCATGGTGTACGGCATCATAGGCATGATTAACTTCGCCCATGGCGAGGTCTATATGATCGGCAGCTACGTCTCTTTTATCGTGATTGCCGCATTGATGATGGTGGGTATTGACGTCAGCTGGATGCTGATTGGCGCCGGTTTTATCGTGGCCATCGTGATTGCCAGCGCATACGGCTGGAGCATCGAGCGCGTGGCTTACCGCCCGGTGCGCTCCTCCAAGCGCCTGATTGCGCTGATCTCCGCCATCGGGATGTCGATTTTCCTGCAAAACTACGTCAGCCTGACGCAGGGTTCCCGCGACCTCGCGCTGCCAAGCCTGGTGACCGGACGCTGGACGCTGGGCGAGAGCAATGGCTTTGAAGCGACCATCTCCACCATGCAGATCCTGATCTGGTCAGTGACCTTCCTGTCGATGCTGGCGCTGACGCTCTTTATTCGTTACTCCCGAATGGGGCGCGCCTGTCGTGCCTGCGCGGAGGATCTGAAAATGGCCAGCCTGCTGGGCATTAATACCGACCGGGTCATCTCCCTGACGTTTGTTATCGGTGCCGCGATGGCGGCGGTGGCGGGCGTGCTGCTGGGCCAGTTTTATGGCGTGATCAATCCTTATATCGGGTTTATGGCTGGCATGAAAGCCTTTACCGCCGCGGTACTGGGCGGCATCGGCAGTATTCCCGGCGCGATGCTGGGCGGCCTGATCCTGGGCATTGCTGAGGCCCTGACCTCCGCCTACCTGAGTACGGAATACAAAGATGTGGTCTCCTTCGCCCTGCTGATTGTGGTGCTGCTGGTCATGCCTACCGGCATTCTGGGCCGTCCGGAGGTTGAGAAAGTATGAAGCACCTTAATTTACTCAACGCTATCGCCTCAAGCCTGATGCTGGTCGTGCTGGCCGCCTTCTTTATGGGAGTGCGCCTGGGGCTTGATGGAACGCACCTGGTGGTACACAGTGCCGACAGCGTACGCTGGAACTGGATTGCGATCGGTGCCGCCGTAGTGTTCTTCTTTCAGTTGCTGCGTCCGCTGATGCAGCGGAGCCTGAAAAAACTCTCCGGTCCCGCCATGGTGCTGCCGGGCATTGACGGTTCAACGCCGAAGCAGAAGCTGTTCCTGCTGCTGCTGATTATTGCCGCCGCGACCTGGCCTTTCCTGGTCTCACGCGGCACCGTCGACATCGCCACGCTGACGCTGATTTATGTGATGCTCGGTCTGGGGCTAAATGTGGTGGTGGGACTTTCGGGCCTGCTGGTTCTGGGTTACGGTGGGTTTTATGCCATCGGCGCCTATACCTTCGCGCTGCTTAATCACTACTACGGCCTGGGGTTCTGGCAGTGCCTGCCGCTGGCCGGTATGATGGCGGCGATGTTCGGCCTGCTGCTGGGATTCCCTGTCCTGCGCCTGCGCGGCGACTATCTGGCGATAGTGACGCTTGGCTTTGGCGAAATTGTCCGTATTTTGCTGCTTAATAATACGGAAATTACCGGCGGGCCAAACGGCATCAGCCAGATCCCTAAACCTTCGCTGTTTGGTCTGGAGTTCAGCCGCAGCGTACGCGACGGCGGCTGGGACACATTCCATAACTTCTTTGGCCTGAAATACGATCCCAGCGACCGCATTATCTTCCTCTATCTGGTTGCGCTGCTGCTGGTCGTCATCACGCTGTTTGTCATTAATCGCCTGCTGCGGATGCCGCTCGGACGCGCCTGGGAAGCGCTGCGCGAAGATGAAATCGCCTGCCGTTCGTTAGGCCTCAGCCCAAGGCGCATCAAGCTCACGGCCTTTACCATCAGCGCCGCGTTTGCGGGCTTTGCGGGCAGCCTCTTTGCCGCCCGTCAGGGATTCGTCAGCCCCGAGTCCTTTACCTTCGCCGAATCCGCCTTTGTGCTGGCGATAGTGGTGCTGGGCGGCATGGGATCGCAGTTTGCCGTTATCCTCGCGGCGGTGCTGCTGGTGGTGTCGCGTGAGCTGATGCGTGATTTGAATGAGTACAGCATGCTGGTGCTGGGCGGCCTGATGGTGCTGATGATGATCTGGCGTCCTCAGGGACTGTTGCCCATGAAGCGTCCTCATCTGAAGCTGAATGTGAAAAAAGGAGAGTCATCATGACGCCGGTGTTAGCGGTAAATGGCCTGATGATGCGCTTCGGCGGCCTGCTTGCCGTCAATAATGTCAGTCTTAATCTGCACGCGCAGGAAATTGTGTCCCTGATCGGCCCCAATGGCGCGGGTAAAACCACGGTTTTTAACTGCCTGACGGGTTTTTATCGTCCGACCGGCGGCAGTATTAAGCTGGGCGATCGTGAGCTTGCCGGTCTGCCGGGCCAGAAAATTGCCCGGATGGGCGTAGTAAGGACTTTTCAGCATGTCCGCCTGTTTCGTGAAATGACGGTCATCGAAAATTTGCTGGTTGCTCAGCATCAGCACCTGAAAAGCGGCGTTTTTGCCGGGCTGCTGAAAACGCCCGCCTTCCGTAAGGCGGAGAGCGAAGCGCTGGATCGCGCGGCGACCTGGCTGGAGCGCGTCGGTCTGCTGGAGATGGCAAATCGTCAGGCGGGCAATCTGGCCTATGGCCAGCAGCGACGTTTGGAAATCGCCCGCTGCATGGTTACCCGTCCGGATATCCTGATGCTGGATGAACCCGCTGCCGGGCTGAACCCGAAAGAGACGCTGGAGCTGGATGAGCTGATTGCTGAGCTGAGAGGCGAGCACAAAGTATCGGTCCTGCTTATTGAACATGATATGAAGCTGGTGATGGGAATTTCAGACCGCATCTATGTGGTCAATCAGGGGACGCCGCTGGCCAGCGGCACGCCGGATGAGATCCGCAATAATCCCGACGTGATCCGCGCCTATTTAGGAGAGGCATAATATGAATCCGATGCTTTCTCTGGAAAATGTCAGCGCCCACTACGGCAAGATTCAGGCGCTGCATAACATCAGCCTGCACATCAATCAGGGCGAAATTGTGACGCTGATTGGGGCGAACGGTGCCGGTAAAACCACCATCCTGGGTACGCTCTGCGGTGAGCCTCGTGCGGCTGAAGGCACCATCACTTTTGACGGTAAGGCGATCACCGAGTGGCAAACTGCGCGGATTATGCGTGAGGCCATCGCTATCGTGCCGGAAGGCCGTCGCGTCTTCTCGCGCATGACGGTGGAGGAAAATCTGGCGATGGGCGGTTTCTTTGCCGCCCGCCAGCAGTACCAGACGTTGATTGCGCGCGTATATGAGCTGTTTCCGCGTTTATATGAGCGCCGCGTACAGCGGGCGGGCACCATGTCCGGCGGCGAGCAGCAGATGCTGGCAATTGGCCGCGCGCTGATGAGCCAGCCGCGCCTGCTGCTGCTGGACGAGCCATCGCTGGGGCTGGCACCCATTATCATTCAGCAGATCTTCGACACTATTGAGCAACTTCGCCAGGAAGGGATGACGATCTTCCTTGTGGAGCAGAACGCAAACCAGGCGTTAAAGCTCGCGGATCGCGGCTACGTGCTGGAAAACGGGCATGTGGTACTGGAGGATACGGGCGAAGCGTTGCTGGTTAACGAAGCGGTACGCAGCGCCTACCTTGGCGGTTGATCGGTGGCTTCAGGGGACGGCAACAGCCGTTCCCTGAAGCCATAAACAACGGGCTGGTTTGTGAAAGGGCCTGCCCGTAAAACGTCAAAAGCCCGGTCTTGTTAGCCTGATCCGAATCCCCCTGACTAAGAGCGTTTTACGCTCTCTTCCCTGGATCTTCTCGCGTTACGTTTGTCAGCAGTCTTAAGAGCAGCACCCGCTATGCTGGTTTTTCTGAAAGACCTTCGTTTCCTCTTGCGTAATCCGGCCTTTATAGCGTTAAAACAAGGTTGCTGGAGCCATCAGGCCTGTCATATTTCAGGACTATCCAGGTAACCTGCCTGTCATTTTTCCGTCACCTGATTGTTATCGCTCCGTCATTTTTGCATGTCATGTTACTTCCCGGACAGAGAAATGCGCGAATTCGCGCGACTTACACCGGGCACAGGAAACCGATATGTCATTGTTCTCATTTCGTCATACCGCACTTAGCGTCGTACTGGGACTGACCTTCAGCGGGCATGCGCTGGCCGCCACCGAGATCCCCTTCTGGCACTCAATGGAAGGCGAGCTGGGCGTGGAAGTGAACTCGCTGGCTAAACGCTTCAATGAAGCGCATCCCGACTATCAAGTCGTGCCAACTTACAAAGGGAACTACGAACAGAACCTGGCCGCCGGCATCGCCGCCGTGCGTTCAGGGAAAGCGCCTGCCATCCTTCAGGTTTATGAAGTAGGCACCGCGACCATGATGGCCTCGCAGGCCATTGTCCCTGTCCATCAGGTTTTTCAGGACGCAGGGATTAGCATGGATGAGAAGCAGTTTGTTCCTACCGTCTCCGGCTACTACAGCGATGCCAAAACCGGCCACCTGATCTCTCAGCCGTTTAACAGCTCCACGCCGGTCCTTTATTACAATAAAGACGCCTTTAAAAAAGCGGGACTTGACCCGGAGAAGCCACCTGCTACCTGGCAGGAGCTGGAGCAGGATGCCGCGGCCTTGCGTAAAGCCGGTATGAAGTGCGGCTACGCCAGCGGCTGGCAGGGCTGGATCCAGATTGAAAACTTCAGCGCCTGGCACGGGCTGCCGGTCGCCACCAAAAATAACGGCTTTGATGGTACCGATGCGGAATTCATCTTTAATAAAGCCGTTCAGGTGCGCCATATCCAGATGCTGCAGGATATGAATAAGAAAGGCGACTTCACCTACTTTGGCCGCAAGGATGAGTCCACGGCTAAGTTTTACAACGGCGATTGCGGCATCACCACGGCCTCTTCAGGCTCGCTGGCGGATATCCGTCACTATGCCAAATTCAACTACGGTGTGGGCATGATGCCTTACGACAAAACCGTCCCGGATGCGCCACAGAACGCCATGATTGGCGGCGCAAGCCTGTGGGTGATGAAGGGGAAAGACGCGGAGACTTATAAGGGTGTCGCGGAGTTTATGAAATTCCTGGCGCAGCCGGAAATCGCCGCCGAATGGCATCAGAAAACGGGCTATCTGCCAATTACCACCGCGGCCTACGAACTGACGCGCAAACAGGGCTTCTATGAGAAGAATCCGGGGGCCGATATCGCCACGCGCCAGATGCTGAACAAACCACCATTGCCGTTCACCAAAGGTATGCGCCTTGGCAATATGCCGCAGATCCGCACCATCATTGATGAAGAGCTGGAAGGCGTCTGGACAGGATCAACGACGCCGCAGGCGGCGCTTGATAGCGCGGTCAGCCGTGGCAACCAGCTTCTGCGCCGTTTTGAACAGTCAACCAGCAAGTAATCCTGTTTAAGCCAGCCGCACGCTAGCCGCTGGCACAGCGATCAGGGATGGCAGTGAGACCCTCAGGGAAGAGACTGGCCGCAAGGAAGCGGCGTACTCGTCCGGGAGGCGGACGCTTCTATTCACCGGGTTACCCACTTCACTGTTAACCGCTATTTTTCTTCTTTCAGAGCAAGCCTATGTCATCTTCTCGTCCCGTTTTTCGTTCGCGATGGCTGCCTTATCTGCTGCTGCTGCCCCAGCTGGCGATAACCGTTATTTTCTTTATCTGGCCCGCAGGCGAAGCGCTCTGGTATTCGGTGCAGAGCGTCGATCCCTTCGGCTTTTCCAGCACCTTTGTCGGCCTTGAGAACTTCAGCCGGCTGCTTGACGATAAGTATTACCTTGCCTCCTTCTGGACCACGCTGATATTCAGCGGGCTGGTGACGGTTATCGGGCTGACTATTTCGCTGTTTTTCGCCGCGCTGGTCGATTATGTCATGCGTATGAAGCGCTTCTACCAGACGCTTTTCCTGCTGCCTTATGCCGTGGCGCCCGCCGTGGCGGCGGTACTCTGGATGTTTCTGTTCAGTCCGGGGCTGGGTTTAATCACCCATTTTCTGGGGGAAATGGGCTACAGCTGGAACCATGCGCAAAACAGCGGCCAGGCGATGTTCCTGGTGGTGCTGGCGTCCGTCTGGCAGCAGATGAGCTATAACTTTTTGTTCTTCTTCGCGGCGTTGCAGTCCATCCCAAAATCGCTGACCGAAGCCGCTGCCATTGATGGCGCGGGGCCAGTGCGCCGCTTTTTCCAGCTCTCTCTGCCGCTGATTACGCCGGTGGGCTTTTTTCTGATGGTGGTCAATCTGGTTTACGCCTTCTTCGATACTTTCCCGGTCATTGACGCCGCCACGGGTGGCGGGCCAGTCCAGTCCACTACCACGCTGATATATAAAATTTACCGTGAAGGCTTCGCTGGCCTGGATCTTTCCTCCTCCTCCGCCCAGTCGGTGGTACTGATGGTGCTGGTGATCGTTCTGACGGTGATTCAGTTCCGCTACGTCGAAAAGAAGGTGCGCTACCAATGATTGAGAACCGACGCGGACTGGCTCTATTCAGCCATATCATGCTGGCCCTTGGCGTACTGACGGTGCTGTTTCCGCTCTATGTCGCTTTTGTCGCCGCCACGCTGAACAACGAAGAGGTGTTTCAGGTGCCGATGACCCTTATTCCGGGGCCGCACCTTCTGGATAACATTGCGCATATCTGGCACCACGGCGTGGCGCAGAACAGCGCGCCTTTCGGGATGATGCTGTTAAACAGCGCCATCATGGCGCTGAGCATTACGTTTGGGAAAATCACCGTTTCGGTTATCTCCGCCTTCGCGCTGGTCTGGTTTCGCTTTCCGCTGCGCGGCCTCTGCTTCTGGATGATTTTCATCACCTTAATGCTGCCAGTGGAAGTGCGCATTTTTCCGACCGTTGAAGTGATCTCCCATCTGAACATGATCGACAGCTACAGCGGGCTGACGCTGCCGCTGATGGCGTCGGCGACAGCCACTTTCCTGTTTCGCCAGTTTTTTATGACGCTCCCCGATGAGCTGGTGGAGGCAGCCAGAATTGACGGCGCCAGCCCGATGCGCTTTTTCTGGGATATCGTTCTGCCGCTGTCGAAAACCAATCTGGCGGCGCTGTTTGTAATTATTTTTATCTACGGCTGGAACCAGTACCTCTGGCCGCTGCTGATTATCACGGACGTTCAGCTCGGCACCGCCGTGGCGGGCATCCGCAGCATGATCTCCAGCGGAGATGGATCCACGCAATGGAACCTGGTGATGGCGGCGATGCTGCTGACCATGCTACCGCCGGTAGCCGTCGTTTTAGTGATGCAGCGCGCGTTTGTTCGCGGGCTGGTTGAGAGCGAGAAATAATATGGCAGGCGTTAAATTTCAGGCCGTCAGCAAATCGTATGATGGCAAAAACCAGATCATCGCGCCTATGGATGTCGATATCCACGACGGCGAGTTTATGGTGATGGTCGGGCCTTCCGGCTGCGGGAAATCGACGCTGCTGAGGATGGTGGCCGGGCTGGAGCAGGTGAGCAGCGGCGATATCTATATCGACAGCCGGCGCGTAACCCAGCTGGAACCGAAAGATCGCGGGATTGCGATGGTATTTCAGAACTACGCGCTCTATCCCCATATGAGCGTTGAGCAGAATATGGCTTACGGACTGAAAATTCGCGGCATGGGCAAGGCGCATATCCGTCAGCGCGTGCTGGAGGCGGCCCGCAGCCTGGAGCTGGAAGCGCTGCTGCATCGCCGTCCCCGCGAACTCTCCGGCGGCCAGCGGCAGCGTGTGGCGATGGGAAGGGCGATAGTGCGCGAACCGGCGGTTTTCCTGTTCGATGAACCCTTATCCAACCTGGATGCGCGCCTGCGCGTCCAGATGCGGCTGGAACTGCAACAGCTTCATCGTCGCCTGAAAACAACCAGCCTCTACGTCACCCACGATCAGGTGGAGGCGATGACGCTGGCGCAGCGAGTTATGGTGATGAACAAAGGTATACTGGAGCAGTTGGGGACGCCTGTTGATGTCTATGAACGTCCGGCAACACGCTTCGTCGCCAGTTTTATCGGTGCGCCTTCCATGAACCTGCTGGATGGCAACGTGAGTGAGGATGGATCGAGACTGATTCTGTCAGAGGGATTCACTCTTCCTCTGCCGCATGCCAGACCGCAAACAGCCGGTCGCGCGATAACCTTGGGAATTCGTCCGGAACATATTAAGCTTTCGTCACAACAGGCGGGCGGCGTGCCGCTGGTAGTGGAAACGCTTGAAATGCTGGGGGCGGATAATCTGGCGCACGGCAGGCTGGGCGGGTGCGGTATGGTGGTGCGGCTGCTGCACATAGAACGTCCGGCTATCGGCAGCACGCTATGGCTGCATCTGCCGCCGGAATCGCTTCATTTCTTTGATACCCAAAACGGACAACGGCTCGAATGACAAACAGAAACTGGCCTTATCCCGCTATCGTCGCCCATCGCGGCGGCGGCAAGCTGGCGCCTGAGAATACCTTAGCCGCCATTGACGTTGGCGGTAAGCTGGGCCATAAGATGATCGAATTTGATGCCAAGCTCTCAAAGGATGGTGAAATTTTTCTGCTGCACGACGACACGCTGGACAGGACCAGCAATGGCTGGGGCGTGGCGGGGAAACTCCCGTGGGAAAAGCTGGTACAGCTTGATGCGGGAGGCTGGTATGGCAACGATTTCGCCGGTGAGCGGCTGCCGTTGCTGGCGGAGGTCGCCGCACGTTGTGCGCACTGGCAGATGATGGCCAATATCGAGATAAAACCGACCACCGGACTGGAAAAAGAAACCGGCCATGCGGTAGCGCTGGCAGCGAGAGATCTCTGGCATACCCAGTCGGCACCGCTGCTCTCTTCGTTCTCGCCTGAGGCGCTGGAAGCGGCGAAGCGGGCGGCACCAGAACTGCCCCGTGGTCTTTTGCTGCACGAATGGGATGATGAGTGGCAACAGATGGCGGAGGCGCTGGAATGCGTCTCTCTCCACCTGAACCATCAGCTCTTAACCATGGCGCGGGTTGCTCAGCTTAAGGCGGCAGGCTTCCGTCTGATGGCCTATACGGTGAATCAGCCAGCGCGGGCAAAAACGCTGTTAAGCTGGGGAGTTGATGCGATTTGCACCGATCGTATTGATCTGCTGGGGCCAGACTTCAGCTGAATGGCCTGGCGAACAGAAGGCGGCGTTGTGCTGTTTTACCGGCCGACGCCGAGCGCCTGTAGCCACAGGCGATCGACATCATGGTCGGTTAACTATCATGGCGTCGTGGCGTTATTATTCTGCTGGATCTGCGGCTGTTGCGGCTGCGTACCGGGTTGAGATTGCTGTAAACGCTGGGTGGCGCTGTTGCGCTGTTCCTGCATTCTCTGCTGCAGATCCTGACTCTGGCGCTGTTGATCCTGCTGCATTTTATATTTCTGACGCGACTGCTGATTCTGCATTTCCGTCTGCATACGCTGGGTGCTGGGGTTATAGCCCTGCTGGCCCGGCTGATTATTGTTGACCGTGTTCGCGATGCCGCTAAGCGGCAGCAATGCGGCAAAAATGATTAACCATTTCATACATTCTCCTCCTGTTGTCTTCCCTGAAGTTTATGCCAGTGCGGCGATACCAGCGTGATGCATCTGCCGTTTGCGCAGAAAATGTCACCTTTTTTCTTATTTCGTACACACTTAGAAGCGGTAAATAAACGTAAATAATACTAACAAGAGGTAAGCATGGGCGGACAGATAAGAGGACGTTTGGCAGCACCGTTAATCATCGGGCTGTTTCTGTGGCAGGGCATCGGGGCGGTCACCGCCGCGCCAGCGGTTTCCTACGGCGTGGAAGCCGATACCTTCCATCCGGTGAAAGAGCAGCAGGGCATGGTGGCGTCAGTTGATGCGCTGGCTACCCGCGTGGGCGTCGATATTCTCAGGCAGGGCGGCAACGCAGTTGATGCGGCGGTGGCGGTGGGCTACGCGCTGGCCGTGACGCATCCGCAGGCCGGGAATCTGGGCGGCGGCGGCTTTATGATGATCCGTACCGCTTCTGGCCGGACGACCGCCATCGACTTCCGGGAGATGGCACCCGTGAACGCCAGCCGCAATATGTTTCTTGATGCGCAGGGCAATGCGGACAGTAAAAAGTCGCTGACGTCGCATCTGGCCTCGGGTGTGCCTGGCACCGTTGCGGGTCTGGCACTGGCCAACAGAGAATACGGTACCCTGCCGCTCAGCCGGTTAATCGAACCCGCCATTAAGCTCGCCGCAGATGGCATTGAGGTTAATCAGGCGCTGGCTGACGATCTTAACGTCTACGGCAAAGAAGTGCTGTTAACCCATGCCAACAGTAAAGCGATTTTCTACAAGCAGGATGGCACGCCCTGGCAGAAAGGCGAAAAGCTGGTTCAGCGGAATCTCGCCCACAGCCTGACGCTCATAGCCAGAGAGGGGCCGGATGCGTTTTATAAAGGGGAAATTGCGGATGAAATTGATAAAGAGATGGCCACGCACGGCGGGCTGATCCGCAAAGCGGATCTGGCAAACTACAAGGCGGTAGAACGCAAACCAATCTCCGGAACCTACCGTGGCTATGAGGTCTTTTCGATGCCACCTCCCTCCTCGGGCGGCATCCATATCGTCCAGATCCTGAATATTCTGGAGAACTTCGATCTGGCGAAGATGGGCTTTGGCAGCGCGGACGCCATTCAGGTTATGGCAGAAGCGGAGAAGTACGCTTACGCCGATCGGTCGGAATATCTGGGCGATCCTGATTTTGTCAAAGTGCCGTGGCAGGCGCTGACCAGTAAAGCCTATGCCAAAACCCTGGCGCAAAATATTGACGTCAATAAAGCCCGGCCTTCTTCGGAGATCAAACCAGGCAATCTTGCACCTTATGAAAGCGACCAGACCACCCACTTTTCCGTCGTCGACAAGCAGGGTAACGCCGTTGCGGTGACCTACACGCTGAACACCTATTTCGGCAGCGGTATTGTGGCGGGCAACAGCGGAATCCTGATGAATAATGAGATGGATGACTTCTCCGCCAAACCCGGTACGCCTAACGTGTATGGGTTGATTGGCGGCGAAGCGAACGCCGTTGCGCCTTATAAGCGTCCGCTTTCCTCTATGTCACCCACTATTGTGGCGAAGGAGGGCAAAACCTGGCTGGTGACCGGCAGTCCGGGCGGAAGCCGTATTATCACGACCGTGCTGCAAATGGTGGTGAACAGCATCGATTTCGGGATGAATGTGGCAGAAGCGACCAATGCGCCACGCTTTCACCATCAGTGGCTGCCCGATCAGCTGCGCGTGGAAAAAGGCTTCAGCCCGGACACGCTGAAGCTGCTGGAGGCGAAAGGGCAGCATGTAAAAGTCCTGCCCGCGATGGGCAGTACGCAAAGCATTATGATTGGGCCGGACAGCACGCTGTATGGCGCGTCCGATCCCCGTTCCGTCAATGACTTATCTGCGGGTTATTAACACAACCCGGGAGTAACCCCAGCGCAGGCATCCTCTCTCCCCACGGAAGGAGGCCTGCTTATCGTTTACTCTTATCAGCCATTTACCCCTTAAATATCAGGGGCTTTAATAAAAGAAGCAAAATAAAAAAAACGCTTTACAGGTGCGAATGATAATGATTATTATTGTCATGCGTTTTCAGGAAGGGCTTCACGGACCGGCCTGGAAAGCACGACATTGCTCACATTGCTTCCAGAATGACTTAGCCAGCCCGGGTGCTGGCTTTTTTTTTGCGTCTGAACGGCTCTCCGGATTTTCTGAACGGCACTCTTTCGTTTCATCAAATATTTTGAACAGAGAAGACAGTTTTCTCCGCTTTTTTCCTTAATGTAACTCGTCCAGACTACGTCTAAACATTGAGGAGAACTGAATATGATTTACTTACGCAACGCACAAGAACGCGGTCACGCTAATCACGGCTGGCTCGACAGCTGGCACACTTTCTCTTTCGCTAACTACTATGATGCCAACTTTATGGGCTTTTCCGCCCTGCGGGTCATTAACGAAGATGTTATCGATGGTGGTCAGGGTTTTGGTAAGCATCCTCATAAAGATATGGAGATTCTGACCTATGTACTGTCTGGTACGGTGGAACATGAAGACAGCATGGGCAACAAAGAGCAAATCCCGGCGGGTGAGTTCCAGATTATGAGTGCGGGGACCGGCGTTCGTCACTCCGAATATAACGCCAGCCAGGATGTGCCGCTGCACCTTTACCAGATCTGGATCATTCCGGATAAAGAGGGAATTGAACCACGCTACGCCCAGCGTCGCTTTGATGATGTGACCGGGCCGCAGCTTATCCTGTCGCCGGATGCGCGCGAGGGTTCCCTTAAAGTATTCCAGGATATGACCCTTTCCCGCTGGGCACTGAAGCAGGGCGAAGAAGGCGTACTGGATGTGGCGCCGCAACGCAAAATCTGGATTCAGGTAGTGAAGGGCGACATCACGGTTAACGGTACCGCCGCCTCAACCAGCGATGGCTTCGCCATCTGGGATGAAGCTACGCTAGCCGTAACTGCCACAAGTGATGCTGAGATCCTGCTGTTCGATCTGCCCGCTGTCTGATCCTTGTTCTTCAGGGTGCGTAACCACGCACCCTTCACCGTCTCCCTGCATTTTTGTTACACTCGCCCTATCTCTCCCTCCTGGCTTTCACGACAATGAAGAAGAAAAGACCGGTTTTACAGGACGTTGCCGATCGTGTGGGCATCACTAAAATGACCGTCAGCCGCTATCTGCGGAATCCTGATCAGGTTTCGGTTGCCCTGCAAAGTCGTATTGCCGACGCGCTGGATGAGTTGGGCTATATTCCCAACCGGGCTCCCGATATTCTTTCCAACGCCACCAGCCGTGCGATAGGCGTCCTGCTGCCTTCCCTCACCAATCAGGTCTTCGCCGACGTGCTGCGCGGCATTGAAGCGGTGACCGACGCGGCGGGTTACCAGACCATGCTGGGCCATTTCGGCTACAGCGCAGAGAAAGAAGAGTTTCAGATGCGCTCGCTGCTGGGATGGAATATTGACGGATTAATTCTCACCGAGCGCCTTCACACGCCCGCCAGCCTCAGGATGATCGATACGGCAGGCATTCCGGTGCTGGAAATGATGGACTGCGTTTCTCCTTGTCTGGATATGGCGGTGGGGTTTGATAACGTGGCGGCAGCCCGCCAGATGACCCAGGCTATCCTGCGCAAAGGCTATCGCCATACGGTTTATCTGGGTGCGCGACTGGATGAGCGAACCTTGCTAAAGCAGGAGGGCTATGAACAGGCGATGCGTGAAGCGGGTCTGACGCCGCGCAGCGTGATGATGGAAGAGGCATCGTCGTTTTCGATGGGCGGCCTGCTGCTGATTGAGGCGCAAAAACGCTATCCTGGTACGGACAGCCTGTTTTGCACCAACGATGATCTGGCGGTCGGCGCCATGTTTGAGTGCCAGCGTCAGGGGCTACGTGTGCCACAGGATATGGCAATTGCCGGCTTCCATGGCCATGATATTACCCAGGTGGTCACGCCGACGCTGGCCACCGTAATGACGCCGCGCGAGCAGATGGGGCGGAAGTCTGCCGAGTTGTTGCTGGCCCGCATTCGCGGTGAGCAGAGCGGCGTGAAGCAGATTGATGTGGGTTTCACTATTTCTGAAGGTGGCAGCATCTGATATGTCGCGGGAGTGCGGACTTTTTGTGCCCTCCGACTCTGAATGTGCCATTTCTTTGAACTGCTTCACACTTACCAGCTTTTTCCGCCGTAGCTGTTGCCTAAGAGGCCAGCCATCCAGACAATGTTACCGATAACATTGTGGGGCTACCACCGTCACGGCCATGCGCCGGACTACTCTGCCGGAGCGAATAAAATGAAAACACCTGCCTCGTCTAACCATGTCTTTGTCCTGATGGGCGTATCGGGCAGCGGCAAATCCGCCGTTGCCAACGCGGTGGCTCACCAGCTGAAAGCGGCGTTTATGGATGGCGATTTCCTGCACCCCCGCGAGAATATTGCAAAGATGGCCGAAGGCCATCCGCTTAATGATGATGATCGTAAGCCCTGGCTGCGTGCCATTAACGATGCGGCCTTCGCGATGCAGCGCACGAATACCGTTTCGCTGATCGTCTGCTCGGCGCTGAAAAAGTGCTATCGCGACATTCTGCGGGAAGGAAACGAGAACCTTTCCTTTATCTACCTTAAGGGTGATTACGCCACCATTGAAACGCGCCTGCGCGCGCGTAAAGCGCACTTCTTTAAGCCGCAGATGCTGGTTACCCAGTTTGAAACACTGGAAGAGCCAGGCAGCGATGAAGGGGATGTGCTGGTTGTCGATATTAATCAGACCCTGGATGAGGTTGTCAGAGATACCGTCACCACGATTGAAGGGGCGATAAAATAATGGGCTGAGCAGGCCGGACCAGGCTGCGTAACGTCCGGCCTGCTCAGCCAGCGCAAAAAAGGGGGCTTCCCCCTTTTTCAGATCTTCAGGTAGGCCCGGATGCCATCCAGGAACATCTGCGTCGCCAGCATAATCAGAATCAGCCCCATCAGCCTTTCTAACGCATTTACCCCTTTCTCGCCGAGCAGTTTCAGGAACAGTCCCGACAGCAGCAGGATCACCACCGTAACACCCCAGGCAATCAGCAGCGCGCCGGTCAGATGCAGCATTTGATCGGGATACTGATGCGAAAGCAGCATCAGGGTCGCCAGCAGCGACGGGCCAGCCACCAGGGGGATTGCCAGCGGGACCAGAAACGGCTCTTCACCAGCGGACAGCCCGCTGCCGCTGCTCTCCTGAGAGGGAAAAATCATTTTAATGGCGATAAGAAACAGGATGATGCCGCCGGAAATGGAGACGGTTTCCGTGCGCAAATTCAGAAAGGCGAGAATTTTCTCTCCCGCAAACAAAAACAGCAGCATGATCGCCAGCGCAATCAGCATTTCGCGAATAAGCACTATCCGTCGACGCTTTGGCTCCAGGTGCTTCAGAACCGACATAAAAATTGGCAAATTGCCCAGCGGATCCATAATAAGCAACAATAATATTGTTGCGGAGATCATCTCTGTCATCGTTATTGTTCTCTTATCTGCGCATTTTGCTTCGGGTTATAAGTAGCACTGCTAAAAAATCGCCTGCAATCGATTTAATTCACTTGCCACTTTTTCAACATTTTGTAAGGTAAACAGCAGTTGGCTTTCTTATTCATTTACTCTAACAGGTCAGACGTTACTCTCGTAGTCAGTTTGCTTTTCTCCCGCATGCCGAACCGCCGCGTATCACAGATATGCCGCCAGACTGGTCATTAACGGAAAACAAAAGGGCGGATCGGGTAGCCTCAGCAGGTAGCAATATGAAAACAGTTGGTTTGGTAGGTTGGCGCGGCATGGTGGGCTCCGTACTGATGCAGCGGATGAGCGAAGAGCGTGATTTTGACGTGATTCGCCCGGTGTTTTTTTCCACGTCCCAGTTTGGACAGCCCGCCCCGGAAGTTGGCGGTCAGTCCACTGGCGTGTTACAGGATGCCTTTAACATCGACGCGCTGAGCGCGCTGGATATTATTATCACCTGTCAGGGCGGCGACTATACGACGGAAATCTATCCGAAACTGCGGGCGGCGGGCTGGCAGGGATACTGGATCGATGCCGCATCAACGCTGCGTATGAATGATGATGCGCTGATTATTCTCGATCCTGTTAATCACAGCGTCATTCAGCAGGGGCTGGAGAAAGGCGTTAAAACTTTTGCTGGCGGCAACTGTACCGTCAGCCTGATGCTGATGTCGCTGGGCGGGCTGTTCGCCAACAACCTGGTGGAATGGGCGTCCGTTGCCACCTATCAGGCCGCGTCGGGCGGCGGAGCACGCCATATGCGTGAGCTGCTGACCCAGATGGGCATGCTGCATGATCATGTGGCGAAAGCGTTGCAGAATCCGGCGTCGGCCATTCTTGATATTGAGCGTAACGTGACGGAAATGAGCCGCAGCGGTACGCTACCGACCGATAATTTTGGCGTACCGCTGGCGGGCAGCCTGATCCCCTGGATCGACAAGCAACTCGACAACGGCCAGAGCCGTGAAGAGTGGAAAGGGCAGGCGGAAACCAACAAAATCCTGCAGCCGGCCAGCCTCATTCCGGTTGATGGCCTATGCGTGCGGGTCGGCGCGCTGCGCTGCCACAGCCAGGCCTTTACGCTGAAGCTGAAAAAAGATGTGCCGCTGCGTGACGTGGAGCAGATGCTGGCTTCCCATAACGACTGGGTTAAGGTGGTGCCAAATGACCGTGAACTGACCCTGCGCGAACTGACGCCGGCGGCGGTCACCGGCACGCTGAAAACCCCGGTTGGGCGTCTGCGTAAGCTGAATATGGGGCCGGAATACCTTTCCGCCTTTACCGTCGGCGATCAGCTTCTCTGGGGCGCTGCCGAGCCGCTGCGTCGTATGCTACGGCTGCTGGTGGACTAATCCCGTTCTGGCTACCTGCCGCTCCGTTCCGGGGCGGCAGTTTTCTCACCGCTGATGTTAATCCTGCCGGTTTACCGTATACAGAAGTACGCACGGCGCAGAGCAGGCATCGGCCATCAATTAACCTCCTGCCTGCCGCCGATCTGCTCACATTTTCCTTTCCCTGTGTGCAATTTTATCGCCTCTCTTGCCGGCAAACAGGTTTCGCCCTCCGGATGGCAAGAGCGTCTGCGTCAGGTTTGACACCCACTTTAATCGCCGCATCGCGATAGCGGTCGCTCTGTGAGGCAATCCGCCATCTGGTCGAACCTCCGGGCAAAATTCACGCTATTTTGCGGGTTCTGCCATTTATGTTCGTCAGTGGCGAAATCTGGGGACCGCTTTTACGCCGTTAATCTCTGAAAGTTTGATCTGAAAGCCAAATTTTTTTGCGTTTGGTGCAGGCTTTAGTGGCGGCTTAGCTATGCTTACCAATATCGCTGAGTCCTTGCCGCCGGGATCACCCGCCAGCCCTGGCCAGAAGCGTTTTGTCTCCAACTGAAGTTGTCGCACGCTGCGGCGGTTTTTTGCAATGGAAGGCTTTCTCCCCATCAGCGTGCTTTTGGCTCAATGAAGAGCAGTACATCCCCGGTTCCGGGTGGGGATCGTCTGCCATACATCACGGGAAGACAGTCATGTCCGAGCTTACGGATCGTCAGCTTATTAACGATTTACTTTCTGGTCACTATGCTGACCCCTTTTCGCTACTTGGGATGCATCAGACCGCAAACGGTCTGGAAGTCAGGGCGCTGCTGCCGGACGCCACCGAAGTATGGGTGATTGAAACCAATACCGGACGTAAAGTGGCCCAGCTGGAATGCCTCGATTCCCGCGGCTTTTTTAACGGCGTGGTACCGCGCCGCAAAAACCTTTTTCGCTATCAGTTGGCCGTCACCTGGCATGGCCAGCAGAACCTGCTTGATGATGCCTACCGCTTTGGTCCCCTGCTGGCCGAAATGGACAGCTGGCTGCTCGCCGAGGGCACGCACCTGCGTCCCTATGAGACGATGGGCGCCCATGCCGATGTGATTGATGGCGTAATCGGTACGCGTTTCTCCGTCTGGGCACCGAATGCCCGGCGCGTGTCGGTGGTGGGCGATTTCAACTTCTGGGACGGCCGGCGTCATCCGATGCGATTCCGCCGCGAAATTGGCGTGTGGGAACTGTTTGTACCCGGTGCGGTACAGGGGCAGCTCTATAAGTTTGAAATCATCGATGCCCAGGGCCAGCTGCGGCTGAAAGCGGACCCCTATGCCTATGAAGCGCAAATGCGACCGGCCAGCGCCTCCATGATCTGCGGTATTCCACCCAAAACAGAGATGACCGAAGCACGGAAACGCGCTAACGATTTTGATGCGCCTGTTTCCATTTATGAAGTGCACCTTGGCTCCTGGCGGCGGCATACGGACAATAACTTCTGGCTCAGCTACAAAGACCTGGCTGAGCAGCTGGTGCCTTACGCGAAGGAGATGGGCTTCACCCACCTCGAACTGATGCCGATCCATGAGCACCCTTTTGATGGCAGCTGGGGCTATCAGCCGACGGGCATGTATGCGCCAACGCGCCGTTTCGGGACGCGCGATGAATTCCGCAACTTTATCGCCGTGGCGCATGAAGCCGGGCTGAACGTGCTGCTCGACTGGGTTCCCGGCCATTTCCCTTCCGATGATTTTGCCCTGGCGAATTTTGACGGTACCCAGCTTTATGAGCATGGCGATCCCCGGGAAGGCTACCATCAGGACTGGAACACGCTGATTTATAATTTTGGCCGCCGCGAAGTCAGTAATTTTCTGGCGGGTAACGCGCTCTACTGGATGGAGCGGTTCGGCATTGACGGCCTGCGCGTGGATGCAGTGGCGTCGATGATCTACCGCGATTACAGCCGTGCAGAAGGGGAATGGGTGCCAAACCACCTGGGCGGGCGGGAAAACCTCGAAGCGATTGCATTCCTGCGCTACACCAACCGCACGCTCGGGAACGCCGCACCGGGCACCGTCACCATCGCGGAAGAATCGACGGACTTTCCTGGCGTATCGCGGCCACCGGAAATGGGGGGGCTGGGCTTCTGGTACAAATGGAATCTGGGCTGGATGCACGACACGCTGGATTACATGAAGCAGGACCCGATCTACCGGAAATACCATCACAGCAACATGACGTTCGGGATGGTCTATAACAATACCGAGAATTTTGTGCTGCCGCTGTCGCATGATGAGGTGGTTCACGGTAAACGCTCTATTCTTGACAGGATGCCCGGCGATGCCTGGCAGAAATTCGCTAATCTGCGCGCCTATTACGGCTGGATGTTTGGTTTTCCCGGCAAGAAGCTGCTGTTTATGGGCAATGAATTTGCCCAGGGCAGAGAGTGGAACCATGACGCGAGTCTGGACTGGCATCTGCTTGAAGGCGAGGACAACTGGCACAATGGTGTACAGCGTCTGGTCAAAGATCTTAACCACACCTACCGCGCGATGCCGCCTCTTTACCAACTCGATTTCGATGAGATGGGCTTTGAGTGGCTGGTTGTGGACGATTTTGATAATTCCGTATTCGTCTTTGTGCGCCGCGACCGCGAAGGGAACGAGCTGATCGTTGCCAGTAACTTTACCCCGGTGACGCATCAAAGTTATCGCTTCGGCGTGCCGCAGGCGGGTCGCTGGCGCGAAGTGCTGAATACGGATTCCTGCCATTATCACGGCAGCAATACGGGTAATCATGGCGCGATCGACAGCGAAGCCATACCCAGCCATAACCGTGAACACTCACTCAGTATGACGCTGCCGCCACTTGCAACGGTCTGGTTACTGAGGGAAGCATCATGAGTCCCATACAGCCGGGAAAACCGACACCTTCCGGTGCGACCTATGACGGAAAAGGCGTTAATTTTTCCCTCTTTTCCCGGCATGCGGAACGGGTAGAGCTCTGCCTGTTCGATCGGCACGGACAAGAAACCCGCATCGATCTCCCTGAGCGCAGCGGTGACATCTGGCACGGTTATCTGCGGGCGGCCAGGCCCGGGCAGCGCTACGGCTATCGGCTGCATGGTCCATGGCAGCCGGAACAGGGCCACCGCTTTAATCCCTATAAGCTGCTTCTCGATCCCTGCGCGCAGGAGATTGACGGCGAGGTGGCTGACGATCCCCGCTTTCAGTGCGGCGAAAAGGCGATGAATACCGACGATAGCGCGGATGTGGCACCTAAAAGCGTCGTGCTGGCTGACGATTTTGACTGGGAGGAGGATGAACCGCCGTGCGTCCCCTGGGGCGAGACGGTGATTTATGAGGCGCACGTGCGCGGGCTGACCCTGAATCATCCGGAAATCCCTGAAGCGATAAGAGGCACTTACGCTGCACTGGGCCATCCGGTAATGATCGCCTATTTCAAACAGCTCGGCATTACCAGCCTGGAACTGCTGCCTGTGGCTTACTTTGCGCACGAACCCCGGCTGCAACGGCTGGGCCTGGTGAACTACTGGGGCTATAACCCGCTGGCGCCTTATGCGCTCAGTAACCGTTATGCATCAGGCACCAGCGGCAATTCGCCACGCGCTGAATTTCAGCAGGCCGTAAAGGCGCTTCACGCCGCAGGCATTGAAGTGATCCTTGACGTGGTGTTTAACCACACGGCGGAGCTTGAAGAGAACAGCGGTCCAACCCTTTGCCAGCGCGGCGTGGATAACAAGAGTTATTACTGGCTGACTGAACAGGGGGATTATCAGAACTGGACCGGTTGTGGCAACACGCTGAACATCAGCGATCCCTGGGTGATGAACTGGACGCAGGAGTGCCTGCGCTACTGGGTCGAGGTGTGCCACGTTGACGGCTTCCGCTTCGATCTGGCAACAGTGCTGGGCCGATCGCCGGAGTACCGGCGTGACGCCGCACTCTTTCAGGCCATCAGTGCCGATCCCGTTCTGTCGCAGTGCAAAATGATTGCGGAACCCTGGGATATCGGCCCTGGCGGTTATCAGGTCGGCAATTTTCCATCGCCGTTCGCCGAATGGAACGATCACTTCCGTGACGTTATGCGGCGGTACTGGCTGCATGGCGATGTAAGCAACGGCGAGTTTGCCCGCCGCTTTGCCGCCTCCAGCGATCTGTTCCAGCCTTCAGAACGGCCACCATCCAGCACGATCAATCTGATCACGGCTCACGATGGCTTCACTTTACGCGACGTGGTCAGTTTCAGTCAGAAACATAATGAAGCGAACGGTGAAGATAACCGGGACGGCAGCAACAGCAACTTCAGCCATAACCACGGCGTGGAAGGGCTGAACGCACCGCTGCTCGTGGCGGAACTGCGCCGTCGCAGCATGCACGCTTTGCTGACGACGCTACTGCTGGCGCAGGGAACGCCGATGCTGCTGGCGGGTGATGAGCACGGCCACAGCCAGCACGGTAATAACAACGCTTACTGTCAGGATAACGCGCTGACCTGGCTTGACTGGACGCATGGCGACAGTGGGCTTTTTACCTTTACGGCTGCCCTGATCCACCTGCGTAAGCAAATTCCGGCGCTACGGTCGGACTGCTGGTGGCAGGAAGGGGACGGGAATGTCGAATGGCTTGGCCAGAACGGCGAGCCGCTTAATGAGGAAGCGTGGCGACAGGGAGTGCACTGTCTGCAAATCCGGTTGTCCCGCCACTGGCTCCTTACCCTTAACGCCACCGAAGAAGTGCGCGATTTTGTGTTGCCTCAGGGGGAATGGCACGCCATCCCACCCTTCGCCGGGGATAACAACCCGATTCTGTTAGCTGTCTGGCATGGGCCCGCCCACGGTGTGTGCGTGTTCCAGGAACAATCGTAACAGGAGTCAGTCATGGTCAAACAAGATAAGAACGACCCCCTGATGCTGGCAAGACAATTGCCTTCACAAACGGTAGCCCTGATCCTGGCGGGCGGACGCGGCACGCGGTTACGGGATTTGACAGCCAAACGCGCCAAGCCTGCCGTCCATTTCGGCGGGAAATTTCGCATCATCGACTTTGCCCTGTCGAACTGTCTCAACTCCGGCATCCGCCGGATCGCGGTGATCACCCAGTATCAGTCCCATACGCTGGTACAGCATATCCAGCGCGGCTGGTCCTTCCTGAATGAGGAGATGAACGAATTTGTCGATCTTCTGCCCGCTCAGCAACGGCTCTCCACGGAACACTGGTATCGGGGAACCGCAGATGCCGTCACTCAGAACCTCGACATCATCCGCCGCTATCAGGCGAAATATGTCGTCATTCTGGCCGGGGATCATATCTATAAAATGGATTACTCGCGAATGCTGCTGGATCACGTTGAAAACGGGGCAAAATGCACCATCGCCTGCCTGCCGGTTCCGGTGGGGGAAGCAACCGCCTTTGGCGTTATGGCGGTCAATGACGAGAACAAGGTGATCGATTTTCTCGAAAAACCCGCAGAGCCGCCGCATATGCCGGGTGATGAATCTCAGGCGCTGGCGAGTATGGGGATCTATGCGTTTGACGCAGAATATCTCTACCAGTTGCTGGAAGATGATTTGAAAAACCCCGAGTCGAACCACGATTTTGGCAAAGACATTCTTCCCCAAATCGTCGCTTCCCGGGAAGCGCTCGCACATTCGTTCAGTGATTCCTGCGTGCAGAGCGATGAGACGGCACCGCCATACTGGCGCGACGTTGGTACGCTGGAAGCTTACTGGAAAGCCAATCTGGATCTCGCCTCGGTAACGCCAGAGCTGGATATGTACGATCGTGAATGGCCGATACGGACCCATATGGAGCCGCTTCCACCGGCGAAGTTTGTGCAGGACCGTTCGGGCAGCCACGGCATGACCATGAACTCACTGGTTTCCGGCGGCTGCATTATTTCCGGTTCGGTGGTGGTCAACTCTGTGCTTTTTTCCCGCGTGCGGATTAATTCTTTCTGCAATATCGAATCCTCCGTTCTCTCGCCGGATGTGGTGGTGGGGCGCTCCTGTCGTCTGCGCCGCTGCGTGATTGACCGCGCCTGCGTGCTGCCGGAGGGCACGGTTATTGGAGAGAACCCCGATGATGACGCACGTCGGTTTTACCGTTCTGAGGAAGGAATTGTGCTGGCGACGCGAAGCATGCTGGCAAAGCTGGGCTGGCGAAGTTAAGCACGTTTCATTTAAAAATTGTGGCAAGAAAAGGCAAAGGTATTTGATGCGGAGGAACGCGTCAGAACACAGTAAAAGGAGCCGATAATGCAGGTTTTACATGTCTGTTCAGAAATTTTCCCGCTGCTTAAAACGGGCGGGCTTGCTGATGTTGTTGGAGCATTACCGGCCGCGCAGATTGCAGAGGGCATCGACACCCGAGTCCTGCTTCCAGGTTTTCCCGACCTGAAGAAAGGCGTTGCGGATACCCGGGTTGTGGCGAAATTACAAACGTTCGCGGGCCCTGTAGAACTGCTTTATGGTGAGTATGACGGGGTGGGTATTTATCTGATTGACGCACCGGAACTGTATGACAGGCCGGGAAGTCCTTATCACGATGAATCGCAGTACGCTTATACGGATAACTACCTGCGGTTTGCGCTGCTGGGCTGGATGGGATGTGAGATGGCCTGCGGAGCCGATCCGCACTGGCGGGCCGAAATTGTTCATGCGCATGACTGGCATGCCGGACTGGCGTGCGCCTATCTGGCGGCGAAAGGAAGACCGGCAAAATCCGTCTTTACCGTGCACAATCTGGCCTATCAGGGGCTGTTCTATGCGCATCACCTTGATGAGATTGAGCTGCCCTGGTCGTTCTTCGATATGCACGGTCTGGAGTTTTACAATCAGATCTCCTATCTCAAAGCGGGGCTGTTCTTCGCCGACCATATTACGGCGGTCAGCCCTACCTATGCGCGGGAGATCACTCAGCCTGAATATGGCAACGGTATGGAGGAACTGCTCAAGCAGCGGCAGCTGGAAGGGCGGCTGACCGGCATCCTCAACGGCGTCGATCCCGCCATCTGGGATCCCGCCCACGACCTGCTTCTGACGGCGCGCTACAACCGTGATGTGCTGGATGCCAAGCTGGAAAACAAGCGACAGCTGCAGATTGCGATGGGCCTGAAAATTGATGATAAGGTCCCGGTGTTTGCCGTGGTCAGCCGCCTGACGAAGCAGAAAGGGCTGGACCTGGTGCTGGAAGCGCTGCCAGGCCTGCTGGAACAGGGCGGACAGCTGGTGCTGCTCGGAGCGGGAGACGCGGTGCTTCAGCAGGGCTTCCTGGCCGCTGCGGCTGAATATCCGGGTCAGGTGGGTGTGCAGATCGGCTATCACGAAGCCTTTTCGCATCGCATCATGGGAGGCGCCGATGTCATTATGGTGCCAAGCCGTTTTGAACCCTGCGGCCTGACGCAGCTCTATGGGCTGAAATATGGCACGTTGCCGCTGGTGCGGCGCACGGGCGGCCTGGCCGATACGGTCAATGACAGTTCGCTGGAGAACCTCGCCGACGGCATCGCCAGCGGATTTGTTTTTGAGGACAGTAACGCCTGGTCGCTGCTACGCGCGATTCGGCGTACTTTCGTACTCTGGTCCCGACCTTCACTGTGGCGCTATGTTCAGCGTCAGGCGATGGGGATGGATTTCAGCTGGAAGGTGGCCGCCGTCGCTTACCGCGATCTCTATCAACGTCTGTTGTAATCAGGAAATGGGAAACTCATTATGAAAGCGCCATTCACCTATACCGCCCCGACGCTGAGCGTTGAGGCGTTAAAGCACTCCATCGCCTATAAGCTGATGTTTACAATTGGCAAGGATCCTTCCATTGCCAATAAACATGAGTGGCTGAACGCAACGCTGCTGGCGGTACGCGATCGTATGGTCGAGCGCTGGCTGCGCTCCAGCCGCGCTCAGCTTTCACAAGATGTCCGGCAGGTCTATTACCTGTCGATGGAGTTTCTGGTAGGACGCACGCTCTCAAACGCCCTTCTCGCGATGGGCATCTACGATGATGCTCAGGCCGCGCTGGAAGAAATGGGCTTCGATCTGGAAGAGCTGATTGAGGAAGAGAACGATCCCGGTCTGGGCAACGGCGGGTTGGGGCGTCTGGCCGCCTGTTTCCTGGATTCTCTGGCGACGCTGGGCCTGCCGGGACGGGGCTATGGCATCCGCTACGATTACGGCATGTTCAAGCAGAATATTGTGGATGGTCGTCAGGCGGAATCCCCCGATTACTGGCTGGAATATGGCAACCCGTGGGAATTCCAGCGCCATAACACGCGTTATAAAGTCCGCTTCGGTGGCCGTATTCAGCTCGAAGGCAGCCGCGCCCGCTGGGTGGAAACGGAAGAAGTGCTGGCGATGGCCTACGATCAGATCATTCCCGGCTTTGATACCGATGCGACCAATACGCTGCGGCTGTGGGGCGCGCAGGCCAGTAATGAAATCAACCTGGGGAAATTTAATCAGGGCGATTACTTTGCGGCGGTTGAGGATAAAAACCACTCTGAAAACGTCTCCCGCGTGCTCTATCCGGATGATTCCACCTACTCGGGACGTGAGCTGCGCCTGCGTCAGGAATATTTCCTCGTTTCGGCAACCGTGCAGGATATCCTGCATCGCCACTGGGTTATGCACCAGACGTATGACAATCTGGCCGATAAAATTGCCATTCACCTGAATGATACTCACCCGGTGCTGGCCATTCCGGAACTGATGCGTCTGTTAATCGATGAACATAAGTATGGCTGGGATGACGCGTTCGAGGTGACCTGTCAGGTTTTTTCCTACACCAATCATACGCTGATGCAGGAAGCGCTGGAAACCTGGCCGGTGGATATGATCGGTAAGATCCTGCCACGTCATTTGCAGATCATCTTTGATATTAACGATTATTTCCTGAAAACAATCCAGGATTATTATCCCGATGACTGGGATCTCCAGTCGCGTATTTCAATCATCGATGAGACGGATGGTCGCCGGATACGGATGGCCTGGCTGGCCGTGGTGGTCAGTCATAAAGTGAATGGCGTTTCTGAACTGCACTCCAATTTAATGGTGCAGTCGCTGTTTGCTGATTTCGCCGCACTTTTTCCGGGACGTTTTTGCAATAAAACCAACGGAGTGACGCCGCGCCGCTGGCTGGCGTTGGCCAATCCGTCGCTCTCCGGCGTGCTGGATGAGGCGATTGGCCGTAACTGGCGCACCGAGCTGAGTCAGCTTGATGAGCTGAAGCAGCACATTGATTATCCGAGTTTTTTGACAAAAATCCGCGATGCCAAGCTGCATAATAAAAAGCGGCTGGCCGAGCATATTGCTAAAAATATGGATATCGTTATCGATCCCAACGCCCTGTTTGACGTGCAGATTAAGCGTATCCATGAATACAAGCGGCAGCTGCTGAATGTGCTGCACATTATTACCCGTTACAACCGCATTAAAGCCGATCCCGAAGCGAACTGGGTGCCAAGAGTCAATATTTTTGCCGGTAAAGCGGCATCGGCGTACTACATGGCGAAACACATCATTCACCTGATCAACGATGTGGCGAAGATCATTAACAACGATCCTCAGGTCAAAAATAAACTCAAAGTGGTGTTTATCCCGAACTATGGCGTCAGCCTGGCGCAGATCATCATCCCTGCCGCCGATCTGTCCGAACAGATTTCGCTGGCCGGAACGGAAGCGTCAGGCACCAGCAACATGAAGTTTGCGCTCAACGGGGCGCTAACGATCGGGACGCTTGACGGCGCGAATGTGGAAATGCGGGAACACGTGGGTGAGGAGAATATCTTTATCTTCGGTAATACCACGCCGGAAGTGGAGGCGCTGCGCGCCAGCGGCTACAGCCCTCATACCCTTTATCAGCAGGATGCTGAACTCCATCAGGCGCTGACCCAAATCGCAACCGGCGTGTTCAGCCCCGAGGAACCGGGTCGCTACCGGAATATCTTCGACTCGCTGGTACACCTGGGCGACCATTATCAGTTGCTGGCTGACTACCGTAGCTATGTGGACACGCAGGATAAGGTTGACCAACTTTACCGCCGTCCGGAAGAGTGGACGCGCAAAGCGCTGCTCAATATCGCCAACATGGGGTATTTCTCCTCCGACCGTACCATTCAGGAGTACGCGGATGAGATATGGGGAATCAAGCCCGTCCGGCTGTAGCGGCAGGCAATAAAAAAGGGCGGTTATCCGCCCTTTTTACTGTTCGCTCAACGGCTCAGGATGCCAGTGACAGTGCCGGTTTCTTCGCATGGTGCGCCAGCCACTCGCCGACGCGTGCACGCTGCTCCTCGTTGAGGAACATGCCCATCTTCGTCCGGCGCCACAGCGCGTCATCCGTCTGACGAACCCATTCATGGGCCACCAGATAGCGCAGCTCCGCCTCATAGAAATGGTGACCAAACAGCTCACCCAGATCCTCAAGGCTTTTCGCTTCGCTCAGAATCAGCTCTGTATTGCTGCCGTAGGTGCGGGCATAGTGACGCGCCATCGGCTCGGTGATAAACGGATAGCGGCGACGCAAGCTGGCGGCGTAATCTTCACGCGTACCGGCGATATCCCCCCCCGGCAACACGCAGGATTTGGTCCATGCCGGGCCGATGTTGGAATAGTAAGTCGACATTTTTTCCATCGCATGTTCCGCCAGCTTACGGTAAGTCGTCAGCTTGCCGCCAAACACCGACAGCAGAGGCGCCTGGCCGTTATCATCACGCACGTCCAGCGTGTAGTCGCGGGTGATTGCCTGTGGTGAATCGGATTCATCATCACATAGCGGACGCACGCCGGAATAAGTCCAGACGATATCTTGCTTGCTCAGCGTTTTCTTAAAGTGTGCGTTGAACACCTTCAGCAGATATTCCGTCTCATTGTCATCAATGTGGACGTTTTTAGGATCGCCTTTGTACTCAACGTCGGTGGTGCCGATAATTGAAAATTCATCCATCCACGGAATAACGAAAACGATACGGTTATCTTCGTTTTGCAGGATATAAGCCTGCTTTTCCGTATGAACGCGCGGCACAACAATATGGCTGCCTTTGATCAACCGGATGCCGTATGGCGATTTCAGTTCAAGCCCTTCATCAAAAAGCTGTTTGACCCAGGGACCTGCCGCATTCACCAGACCTTTGGCACGCCAGGTGAAGGTTTTACCGGTATCGATATCTTCCGCTTCAACGGTCCACAGATTATTTTCACGCCAGGCGCGGGTAACTTTGGTGCGGGTACGGACTTCGCCGCCGCGCTTTTCCACTTCCTGAGCGTTTAGCACCACCAGGCGGGCATCATCCACCCAGCAGTCTGAATATTCGAAACCGCGCGTAATTTCAGGCTTCAGCACGGAATCAGCGCCGAAATTCACCCCTTTGCTGCCCGGCAGGCTGGTACGTTTACCCAGGTGATCGTACATAAACAGACCGATGCGGATCATCCAGGCCGGACGCAGGTGGGGGCGATGCGGCAGGCGGAATCGCATCGGAAAAGCGATATGCGGGGCCATTTTCAGCAGCACTTCGCGCTCCGCCAGGGCTTCACTCACCAGGCGAAATTCGTAATGCTCCAGGTAGCGCAGGCCACCGTGAATCAGTTTTGAACTGGCAGAAGAGGTCGCGCAGGCCAAATCTTGCGCTTCCAGCATCAGCACAGACAGGCCGCGTCCAGCAGCATCTGCCGCAATCCCGGCGCCGTTGATGCCGCCACCGATCACGATCAAGTCTTTGGTTTCCACGTTATCTCCTCCGATGTTCGGAATAGTTCTTTAATGTTCGTTTTCGAGCATAATAATAATCGGAAACCAACATTGATGCCAGCGTTAACGGAATAAAAACATTTATGCGTGATATAGGTAACATTATTAGGGGCGTAAAAGCGGCTTAACCCTGCTTATTTCCGGGTTATTGTGGTCAGTTAACGCGTTACAATAGACTTTATTTACCCGGAGAGCGGTTATGGAACAATTTGAGTGCATCAGCGTGCAGCAGGCGCAGGAAGAACTGGCGCAAAACGGCGCGCTGATGGTGGATATACGCGATCCGCAGAGCTATGCGGCCGCCCATGCCAGCGGGGCTTTTCATCTGACGAATGATTCGCTGAAAGCCTTTATTGAACGCGCTGCGCCGGATGCGCCTGTTCTGGTGATGTGCTATCACGGCATCAGCAGTAAAAGTGCAGCTCAGTATCTGCTGACGCAAGGTTTTGGGCGCGTCTGTAGCGTGGACGGCGGGTTTGAAGCCTGGCAGTCAGCATTTCCACAGCAGGTTGAATCACTGGCGTAGCAGGCTGTCTTATTGATGGTGTAAAGCTGCCTTTCGGTAGCGTAAACAGGGAGTGCCAACGGCGATTATGCGTATTACTGAATTTTCTAACCCCCGTATGGCGCAGGCCTTCGTGGACTACATGGCCACGCGCGGCATCATGCTCAGAATCGAACATGATGAAGGCTACGTTCTCTGGCTGGATGATGATTCGAACGTCAATCTGGTCGAAAACGAACTTAACCAGTTTATCCGCGATCCTAACCATCCCCGCTATCTGGCGGCAAGCTGGCAGGCGGGCAATACAGAAAGCGGCATCCGCTACCAGCCCTCATCGCTGATGGAGAATATCCGCCAGCGGGCGGGTCCGCTGACGCTGTCGGTGATGGTTATCTGTGTTGCGGTATTTATCCTGATGCAGATCACCGGCTATCCGGTGGTGATGAGCTGGCTGGCCTGGCCGGATGTCGGCCAGCACTATCAGCTCTGGCGCTGGTTTACCCATGCATTTTTGCATTTTTCCCTTCTGCATATACTTTTCAACCTGCTCTGGTGGTGGTATCTCGGCGGCGCGGTAGAAAAGCGGTTGGGTTCCGGTAAGCTGTTTGTCATCATGCTGATTTCCGCGCTGCTCAGCGGCTGGATGCAGTCAAAATATAGCGGCGTGATGTTTGGCGGTCTGTCGGGCGCGGTTTATGCTCTGATGGGCTACGTCTGGCTGAGGGGCGAGCGGGACCCGGAAAGTGGGGTCTACCTTGAACGTGGTTTAATGGCTTTTGCCGTGGTCTGGCTGGTGGTGGGATATATGGACTGGTTTGGGCTCGCCATTGCCAATGCCGCGCATGTCACCGGCCTGCTGGTCGGGCTGGCCATGGCCCTCGTCGACAGCCGGCAGGCGAAGAGATCCTAATGTTAAGTCGCGCGGATGCGGTCAACAGGAGAGTTTTGTGAAGCAAACCCAACGTCATGACGCCATTATCGAGTTGGTGCGTCGCCAGGGCTACGTCAGTACGGAAGAGCTGGTGGAGCATTTCACCGTCAGCCCGCAAACCATCCGGCGGGATCTGAACGATCTCGCGGAGCAGAATAAAATACAGCGTCATCACGGCGGCGCGGCGCTCCCTTCCAGTTCGGAAAATACCGCCTGGCAGGATCGTAAAATGATGTGGTCAGCGGAAAAGGCGCGCATCGCGCAGCGCGTCGCCAGCCAGATCCCTGACGGCGCCTCCCTGTTTATCGATATCGGCACCACGCCCGAGGCGGTTGCGCATGCGCTGCTGAACCACAACAATCTGCGGGTGGTCACCAATAATCTCAACGTCGCTATGCTGATGATGTCAAAACCGGACTTCAGCCTGATTGTTGCCGGTGGTGAAGTTCGCACCCGTGACGGTGGCATCATGGGAGAAGCCACGCTGGATTACATTTCACAGTTTCGCCTTGATTACGGCATTCTGGGGATCAGCGGCATTGATATGGACGGATCGCTGCTCGACTTTGACTATCATGAAGTCCGCACCAAACGGGCCATCATTGAGAACTCCCGCTGCGTGATGCTGGTGGCGGATCATTCGAAATTTGGCCGCAACGCAATGGTCAATCTGGGCAACATGAGCCTGATCGATTATCTGTTTACCGATGAGGCTCCACCGCCCAACGTACTGAAAAACATTGAGCAGCATGAAGTTCATCTGGAACTCTGCTGAGGTCTGGCGCTCGCCTGACGGCAGCAGGGATGCTGCAAAACTGCTTCTTTATCGTTCTCACATTTTCTCACTTCTCAGGTGAGCATTTTCTGCTGTTCCGGTCTTAACTGTAAACGTCTGTAGTGCTTTTACTTTTCATCTTTCGTCCATTACTGGAAAAGGGAGCGGTATGTCGCAACTGAAATTTCATCCGGCGCGCTTTAACGCGCCGCTTACGCGCCAGGCAAAGCCGGTTTCTCTCTGGCAGAGCAAAGGATGAGGGGCGCGCTATGAACAGGAAAAAAATTGAAGAGCAGGCGGCAGCAGCGGGGATCGCCGCAAAATATGTGAATGCCAGAGGCGAACCTGAAGAGATCAGTCTGGCGATCCGTCAGCGGTTGCTGGCCGCAATGGCGCCAGCGAGCCGCAAAAAAAATGCGCCGCTTCCGGCCTGCAAGGTATTTATCCGTCGCCGTACGATGCTGCTGGATATTGCCGGTTCCGGACGCTATCAGTGGCGGCTGGAAACGGAAAGCGGGAAGACGTTTCACGGCGAAATTGACGGCGGCAGCGCGCTTAAGCTGCCTGCCAGCCTGGCGTACGGTTACCATCAGCTTACGCTTACGCAGGGCAAAAAAAGCTGGACGAGCCGCGTTATCGTCGCGCCTGAGCGCTGCTATGAACCGGAACCGCTGCTGGCCGGAAAACGGCTTTGGGGCGCCACCGTTCAGCTTTATACGCTGCGCTCGGAAAACAACTGGGGCATCGGCGACTTTGGCGATCTCAGAAGAATGCTGGCCGAAATTGCCGATCGCGGCGGTGCCTTTATTGGCCTGAATCCCATTCACTCGCTCTATCCGGCCAGTCCGGAAAACGCCAGTCCTTACAGTCCCTCATCACGACGCTGGCTGAATGTGATCTACATTGATGTCTCAGCCGTGCCGGATTTCCAGCAGAGCAAAGCAGCACAGCGCTGGTGGCAGCAGAAAAATACCCGTGCGCAGCTGGCGAAAGCAAGGGAAAGTGACTGGGTGGATTACACGCGGGTTATCGGGCTGAAAATGCAGGGGTTGTGTCACGCGTGGCACCATTTCAACCAGCGTGACGAGCAGGATGCCGATCGGCAGCAGTTCCAGAAATTTGTCGAGAGTGGCGGTAAAAGTCTGTTCTGGCAGGCCGCCTACGACGCGCTGCACGGCGCCATGCTGAAGGAAGATCCGCAGCGCTGGGGCTGGCCCGCCTGGCCGGAAGCACTACAGCAAACCGACAGCGAGGCGGTACAACACTTCTGCGACAGTAACGAAGAGGAGATCCGTTTCTGGCTATGGCTACAGTGGCTGGCGCACAGCCAGTTTGACGCCTGCTGGCAGCTCAGCCAGCAGCGCGGTATGCCGATTGGCCTTTATCGCGACCTGGCGGTTGGCGTGGCAGAAGGGGGAACGGAGACGTGGTGTGACCGGGAGCTGTACTGCCTGGGCGCGTCAGTGGGCGCGCCACCGGATATTCTCGGCCCGCAGGGACAAAACTGGGGTCTGCCGCCGATGGATCCCCACGTTATGACGGCAAGAGGTTATCAGCCCTTTATCGATCTCGTGCGGGCCAATATGGCGAGCTGCGGCGCGCTTCGCATTGATCACGTCATGTCGATGTTGCGGTTATGGTGGATACCTTACGGGGAAACGGCGGATAACGGCGCCTATGTTTATTACCCGGTAGAAGATTTACTGGCGATCCTGGCGCTGGAAAGCCAGCGCAACCGCTGCATGGTGATCGGCGAGGATCTGGGCACCGTGCCAAAGGAGATTGTCGCGATGCTTCGCCGTAGCGGCATTTATTCCTGGAAAGTGTTGTTCTTTGAACAAGATAAACCGGATAGCTATCGTTCGCCCGCTTCGTGGCCCCGTCAGTCGATGGCGAGCGCGACCACTCATGATCTGCCGACGCTGCGGGGATTCTGGACGGCGGGCGATCTTTCTCTCGGCGAGGAGTTAGGCATTTATCCGGATAAAGCCGTATTGCATGGGCTCCATCAGGATCGTGCCAGGCAGAAGCAGGCGCTGCTGGAGGCGCTGCGTCAGTATGGTTGCCTGCCTCAACGTAGCGGAAAAAATGCCAGCCTGATGGCGATGAACCCGCAGCTTAATCGCGCCATGCAGCGGTTTATCGCCGACAGCAACAGCGCGCTGCTGGGGCTACAGCCGGAAGACTGGCTGGACATGGCAGAGCCGGTCAACGTTCCCGGCACCACCGATCGCTACCCCAACTGGCGGCGTAAACTGGCGGTGACGCTGGAGGCGATGTTTAGCGACGATCGCATCAACAAACTGCTTAAAGACCTTAATCGCAGGCGCAACGCTGGCAACGGTGTGGGCAGAGAGAAATGAGCCAGGGAGGCCTGGAGAAAAACAGCGTGGCGCTTTGCAGCTAAGAAGAGTATTGCAGGGATGCATGCTGCGAAAGGGTTGAATGCTTCGAAAAGGATAAATGCGGCGGCAGAGAAGAATGCTGCGCAAGGAAGAAATAATGCGGGCAGCACAGAGGCCGCCCGCGTAACGCCGCCCACTCAGTAGAAGGAGTGCTCGCCGCGCTGGTGCTCGGTCAGATCGCGGACGCCCTTCAGTTCCGGGAAAGTGGCCAGCAGCTCTTTCTCAATCCCTTCCTTGAGGGTCACATCCACCATGGAACAGCCGTTACAGCCGCCGCCAAACTGCAGAATGGCGTAGCCGTCATCGGTGATTTCCATCAGGGATACCCGGCCGCCGTGGCTGGCGAGCTGTGGGTTGATCTGCGCCTGCAGCTGATATTCAACGCGTTCAATAAGCGGCGCGTCGTCGCTGACTTTACGCATTTTGGCGTTTGGCGCTTTCAGCGTCAGCTGGGAGCCAAGGTTATCGGTAACGAAGTCGATTTCCGCATCGTCGAGATAGGGTGCGCTCAGCTCATCCACATAGGCAGAGAGCTTTTCAAACTTCAGTTCGGTGTCGGTGGCTTCTACCGCATCGGGTGGACAGTAAGAGACACCGCACTCGGCAGTTGGCGTACCCGGATTAATGACGAATACGCGGATTTGGGTGCCATCTTCCTGTTTCGACAGCAGTTTTGCGAAGTGCTCTTGCGCAGAATCAGTAATTCGGATCATGGCGATTGCTCAATAGTTGACTAAATCAGTTGGTTATAATACGCCCATCGCCGACGCTCTACAAGGTTCGGCACAGGCACCATATCTGTACGCTGGCGGCGCCCGCCGCCAGCAAAATGCGGCTCATCTCCCCGGCAGTGCTGCCGGTGGTCACCACGTCATCGATAAGGGCAATATGCTCATCCCTGACACCGGTGACCACCCGGAAGGCACCCCGTAAATTCCGGCGGCGCGCCCGGGCTGTCAGGCTGTGCTGAACCGCTGTCTGACGAAGCGGCCTGATGCCTGCGGGCAGATAGCGGCAACCGAGCCAGTGGGCGAGAGAGCGGGTCACGCTTTCCATCTGGTGATAGCCGCGCTGCCAGGCGCGCTTTTTCTGTAAGGGTACAGTAAGTAGCAGCGTGGGTCTGCACAGCCCGTGCTCACGCCGTGCCGCCAGCCAGCGCAATAGCAGCAGCCTCGCCAGCATGGAGGAAAGCGCGTTAGCACGGAAAAATTTCAGCCGCTTAACCAGTTCGCGTACCGGCGGCTGCCAGTCGCTCACGGCGACCATATGTTGCCAGGCGGGAGGATGCAGCAGGCAGCGGCCGCATTCAAGACGGGATGTCGCTGCCGGTAGTCCGCAGCGGGGACAGCAGGCGGGCAGGCGGGGTAAGTTACGCAGACAAAGGCTACAGCAGCCATGATGCGCAAGGGCGAGCGGCATCTGACATAGCCAACAGGCGGCGGGGATTGATAGCATAGCGGCCTCAGATAAAAACAGGACAATAACGCATGACTCAGCTTTACTGGGAGACAACAGGCGCAGGCGATCGCGATCTTGTGATGCTGCACGGATGGGGGCTGAATGCGGAGGTGTGGCGCAGCACGTTGGCGCGGCTCAGCCCCCATTTTCGCCTGCATCTGGTGGATCTGCCCGGCTATGGACGCAGCCACTCTTTTCCCGCCATGAGTCTGGATGAGATGGTGGCCACGCTGCTGCCGCATGCCCCTGCGAAGGCGCTCTGGCTCGGCTGGTCGCTGGGGGGGCTGGCGGCCAGCAAAATGGCGTTACGCCACCCGGAGCGGGTAAGCGGCGTAATTGGTGTGGCAACCTCGCCTTGCTTTACGGCGGGTGAAGCCTGGCCGGGAATTAAACCGGAAACGCTCAGCGGCTTTCAGCGTCAGCTGAGCGAGGATTTTCAGCGTACCGTTGAGCGCTTTCTCGCGCTGCAAACGCTGGGCACCGAAACGGCACGTCAGGATGCCCGGATGCTTAAAAATGTGGTGCTTAGCCAGCAGGCTCCGGATGTTAACGTCCTGAACGGCGGGCTGGAAATATTGCGTACGACCGATCTGCGTGAAGCGATGCTGGCGTTTACCGTACCGCTGTTGAGAATTTATGGTGCCCTGGATGGACTGGTGCCGCGCCGCATCGTCCCCCTGCTTGACCAGGCATGGCCCGACAGCGAGGCGGTCATTATTGATAAAGCTGCCCATGCGCCCTTTATTTCTCACCCGGAAATCTTTTGCCAGCAACTGATTGATTTCGATTTGAAAATATCACATTAAATTTGCCTTTCCGGCTGGCTATTTATCCATCAGGGGCAATAATAAAGAGGGTAAGCAGGAACGCTTACCTTTTACCTCTGAGATGGCCAGGGAGCCGGACAGTCTTCTCCCTGTAACCCCATCGAGCGACGGCTTATTTCTAACAACTATGCAGGAGAGTGTTTGATGAAAATGTTCAAAACAGCTGTGGCCGGTTTACTGGTTAGTGCAGTTTCTTTCGGCGCATTTGCCGCGCAGGAAGTGACGAAAGAAGAAGTGCAGACCATGAAGCTTGAAAAAATTGGTACGGTTAGCACGACGGCAGAAACCACCTCGCCAATGGACGCTAAAGAAGAGCTGTCCAAAATGGCTGATGAAAAAGGCGGGAAATATTTCCTGGTGATCGCCGGCCGTGAGCACGGTAAATTCAGTGCTACCGCAGACGTCTATAAGTAAATCCCGGAAGCAGGCAGAGCGCATTCTGCCTGCTTTTTAACCCTTCAGCCACAGCCAGCCCCAGGGCGCCAGCGACACCGGCGCGTCACCTTCTATGCGCTCATCATTATTGATATTTCTGTAGCGCCTGTTTTCCGGCAGCGACCAGGTCACCTCACGTCCGCTGAGGTTGTAGATACACAGTAGCGCATCATGTTTTTTAACCGGCTGCCGGCCGATGACCAGCAGCGCATTGTCGCTTTCCAGCACCTCCATCGGCGTATCGGGATGAAAGGCCGGCTGGCGGATGCGTAGCTGAATCAGCGCGCTCAAAGCGTGGTAAACACGGTGACGCAGCGACTTGCGATCGCCCAGCGCCGCTTCAATCGCGCTGATGGCATATTTTTCACGGTTAATCGCCCGGTTATGCCCGGCGACCTTCACGCCTTCCATATCATTTCGCGATCCCAGAATGCTCTGTACATAAATGGCCGGCACGCCGGGAAAGGCCAGTAGCAGGGCATGAGCCAGCATAAAGCGCTGCAGCCGCGTGTCATCGTCATCCTCTTTTTTGTTCAGCGCGTCCATGTAGGTGACGTTGATTTCGTAGGGACTGGCGGTGCCGTCAGGATTGTTTTTCCATGAAATTAACGCGCCTTCGGTGGCCAGATCGCGCACCAGAGACACGATTTCGGTTTCAGGCAGAATGCCGCGTAGCGGGTTCAGGCCAATGCCGTCGTGGGAAGCGAGGAAATTGAAAAAAGTGGTGGTGCCGTCTCCCGTACCGAGAGAGGCCGCCCACTGCTTCAGCGCGCGGGAAGAACCATAGTGGATTGCGTGCAGCACTAATGGTGGCAGCGAAAACTGATAAACCATCTGCGCTTCATCGTATCCGTTACCGAGGTAGCTGATATTGTCTTTATGCGGCACGTTGGTTTCGGTAATGATCACCGTGCCTGGCGCCACTACATTGGCAATAGCGCGAAACAGCTTCACCAGCTGGTGCGTTTTTTCGAGATGAATGCAGTTGGTGCCAGGGGTTTTCCACATGTAGCCGACCGCATCGAGCCGGACGTAGTCTGCGCCTTTTGCCAGGTAATCCAGCAGAACGTCAGCCATACGCAGCAGAACCTCAGGATTGGCAAAGTTGAGGTCAATCTGATCGGCACTGAAGGTTGTCCAGATAAACCGCGTACTGCCGTCAGCCATCTCAAAAGGTGTCAGCAAAGGCGATGTGCGCGGACGGGTAACGCCGCTCAAATCGGTTGCGGGCGGCATACTGATAAAAAAGTCATCCCAGCCAGCATCCATCGCCAGATAGTGCTTAAACCAGCGGCTGTGTGCGGAGATATGGTTACAGACAAAATCGAACATCAGGCGCGTATGCTGGTGCAGTTCAGCCACATCAGACCAGTCGCCGCAGATGGCGCTGACCTGATGATAATCAATCACCGAAAAGCCATCGTCCGACGAATAGGGAAAAAAGGGCAGCAGATGCACAAGATTGAAGCTGGACTGGAGATGCTGTTGATAAAAGCGGGAGAAGGTACGCAGCGTGGGAGCTTCACTTTCGCGGAACTGATCGGCATAGGTTATCAGCACCACATCTTTTTCATCCCAGTGCGCTTTACGCTGATGCGACAGGGCATCACGCGTGGTGCAGATGGCGGCGGCCAGCCTTGCCCGACAGGCGTCGGGAAAAGTGCCGTCATAGATCTTATCGAGTAGGGAATTGATAATTTCCATTTTATTGGGGGAGCCACCGCAATTATTCAATGCCACATTAGCTTTCACTGTAGACCGTTGAAGCAATATCGCAACTTCAACGGCCCTTTAGCGCAAAAGCGGCAGGATCAGTGGCAGTTGCCGCTTTTGGCGCATCCCTGGCAGCGGTTTTCAGCCCCGACCGTTCTGACCGCCAGGCGCCCTGGCGGCAGATGGATATTTTTCAGTATCAGCCAGATCAGCAAATTGAAGAGCGCGATCGCCAGTAGTGTGACGCTGCTGTACTGAGGATGCTCACTGAAGGTGGCAACCTGATAGAAGAGCGTCGCCAGCGAATAGGCCAGATTCAGGCCCCAGAAAACGGAAAACAGCATCCAGCGGGTACTGCTTTCGCGGGCAATCGCCCCCATAACCGATACGCAGGGCACATAAAGCAGCACAAAAATCAGATAGCTGTAGGCAGCGGCATCGTTGACAAACTTGCTGTGCATGATGCCCATCGCGCCGCTCGCCATCTCGCCGTCGCCCTTACTGGCTTCAAACGGATTGGCTAATACGCTGAGGCTGAAGGTATCCCGTACGCTCGCCCAGGTTTCCGACAGGGCATCGCCCAGCTCGGCGGTCAGGCTGAAGCTGGCCGCATCAAAGGGCTCATCATGCAGCGCCTCGGCGGTATAGAGCGTGTTCAGCGTACCGACAACAACTTCCTTCGCCATCGCCCCGGTGATCAGACCGACCGTTGCCTGCCAGTTATCATCGTGGACCCCCATTGGCGCCAGCAGCGGCGTGATCTGGCGGCTGACCGTTGCCAGCGCCGATTCATCAATGCCTGATACCGGCTGACCGCTGAAGGAGAAGCTGTTCAGGCCACCAATCAATATGCTCACCAACACGATGACCTTGCCAGCCCTGAACACAAAGCTTTTCAGCCGTTGCCAGGTTTGCAGCAGCAGGCTCTTCAGGTGCGGAACGTGCCAGGTCGGCAGTTCCATCACAAAGGGTGAAGCCTCGCCGCGCATCAGCGTATGCTTCAGCACCAGGCCGGTCAGGATTGCAGCGGCAATGCCGAGCAGATAAAGACTGAATACCACCAGCGAGCCGTGCTGGCCAAAAAACGCCGCGGCAAAGACGGCAAAGATTGCCAGCCGGGCGCCACAGGACATAAAGGGTGCCATCAATACGGTAATCAGCCGTTCACGCGGCGCATCCAGCGTACGGGCGCCCATCACCGAAGGCACATTACAGCCAAAACCCACAATCAGCGGCACAAATGATTTGCCCGGCAGCCCGAGTGCCTGCATCAGACGATCCATAACAAAAGCCGCCCTGGCCATATAGCCTGAGTCTTCCATCAGCGAAAGAAACAGATACATCAGACCGATTTGCGGGATCAGCGGCATAACCGTGTTGATACCGCCACCGATGCCCTGCGCCAGGAACAGCGTGAGCGGCAGCGGAAAATGCAGCATGGCGCCTGCCCACTGCATGCCGTGAATAAAGAGCGCGGCAGAACCGAGATCGAACAAGGGTTGCAGCGCACCGCCAAGATTGATCGCCATAAAAAACATCAGGTACATCACCAGCAAAAATACCGGCAGGCCCAGCCAGCGGTTCATCACCAGCCTGTCCAGCCTGGCCGAAAGCTGATGCGGCGTCGCCCGGTCAGGTTCGATCACATGCTGGCAGACGGCTTCAATGGCCGCATAACGGGCGGTGACGATACGCAAAGGGTCATCCTGCTGACCCGGCAGCGTTGCCAGCAGCTCTGCCGCCTGGCCGATCTGTTCACGACTGTAGATATCGCCTTCCAGGGTTTGCAAGGCCAGCCAGCGCTTCTGCTGCGGCGTATAGTGAGGCGGCATGGCATCGCACAGCGTGGCGACGTTGCGCAATACGTCGTCGGGGTAGTGAACCGTAAGTTCTCCCGGCTGGCGGGAATGGCTGTCGATGGCCGCCTTCAGCTTATCAATGCCCCGCCCGCGGTTTGAGACCAGCGGGACCACCGGGCAGCCGAGGCGTTTTTCCAGTTCGGCAATATTGATGGCTATCTGCTGATTTTCAGCAATATCCAGCATATTCAGCGCAACGATGCAGGGAATGCCCAGCGCCTGGAGCTGGAGCGTCAGGTAGAGATTACGCTCCAGATTGCTGGCATCCACGACGTTAATCACCAGATCCGCCTCACCGCTCAGCATGTAATGACAGGCGATCTGCTCGTCAAGCGAGGTCTGATCGGAGATGGTCGTCAGCGAGTAAGTGCCGGGAAGATCGATCAGCCGCACCTTATACTGGCCGGTGATAAAGTTACCTTCCTTACGTTCAACGGTCACGCCAGCCCAGTTTCCCACGCGCTGCCGTGCGCCGGTAAGCTGATTAAACAGCGTGGTTTTACCGGCGTTAGGGTTGCCAATTAAGCCGATTGTGCAGGGTTTCATGGTTAAGCGCGCTCCAGCTGAAGAGAGGCGAGATCCTTTTTGCGCAGCATCAGGCTGACGCGACGCGTATCGATCTGCACGGGATCGCCAAAGGGCGCCACGCGTTTTACTTCAAAAGTGGCGCCCGGTAGCAGGCCGAGGGAGAGAAGCTTCTGGCGAAAGGCGATACTGACGTCAGGGGAAAAGCGAACGATTTTGTAGTGTTCTCTGGCAATAAGCTGCATAAATCCACCCAGGCGGTTCTTGCCGCACCGTGATAATTAACAGCGTAAATTATAATGAGAACCATTCTCGTAAACATTGACTCAGGACAATTTTTAATCGGGGAAGAAACGGGAAGCGCCGGACGGCACCTCCCGGAGAGACGCTTAACGCTTTTTACCGAACGCGGCTGCCAGCGCATCGCCCATCGCGCTGTTATTACTGGCAGCGGCCTGGGCCGGCTGACGTGGCCGCGCCTTGCCCTGCGCCGGACGTCCGTTTTCCCGATCGCTCTTACCGCCGCTGCGGCGTGACTGGGTTTCGCCTGGCTGCTCATCAAGGCGCATCGTCAGGGCAATACGCTTGCGCTGAAGATCAACCTCCATCACTTTCACTTTAACGATATCGCCTGCCTTCACCACTTTATGCGGGTCATCAACAAACTTATCGGCCAGCGAGGAGATGTGTACCAGACCGTCCTGATGTACGCCAATATCCACAAAGGCGCCGAAGTTAGTGACGTTGGTGACCGATCCTTCCAGCACCATTCCCGGCAGCAAATCGCTCAGGGTATCAATGCCTTCAGCAAACTGGGCGGTTTTGAATTCAGGGCGCGGATCGCGACCCGGTTTTTCCAGTTCTTTAATGATATCGGTGACGGTCGGCAGGCCGAAGCGCTCGTCGGTAAAATCGACCGCTCTCAGCGTACGCAGTCCGGCAGGGTTGCCCATCAGCGCATTCAGTGCCTCGCCGGTGGCGGCCAGGATACGCTGCACGACCGGATAGGCTTCCGGGTGCACCGTAGAAGCATCCAGCGGGTTATCACCCTGATTGATGCGCAGGAAGCCCGCGCACTGCTCAAAGGCTTTCGGCCCCAGCCGGCTCACCTTCATTAACTGCTGGCGATTCTGAAAGCGGCCATTTTCATCACGCCAGCTGACGATATTCTGCGCCATCATTTTCGTCAGGCCTGCCACACGGGTCAGCAGCGGAACGGAGGCGGTATTCAGATCCACGCCTACGCCGTTCACACAGTCTTCCACGACGGCGTCCAGCTTCTTCGCCAGCTGGCTCTGGCTGACGTCATGCTGATACTGGCCCACGCCGATCGATTTCGGGTCGATTTTGACCAGCTCGGACAGCGGATCCTGCAACCGGCGGGCAATGGAGACGGCACCGCGCAGGGAAACATCCAGATCGGGAAACTCCAGCGCGGCCAGCTCGGAAGCGGAATAGACGGACGCGCCAGCCTCGCTGACGATGACTTTTTGCGCGGTAACCTGCGGAAACTGCTTCTGAACGTCCAGGAAGAAACGTTCGGTCTCGCGCGAGGCGGTTCCGTTGCCAATGGCTACCAGTTCCACGTTGTGACGGGTGCACAGTGCCGCAACGGCCGCCGCTGCTTTGGCTGCCTGGCCGGTATGCGGATAAATCGTGTCGGTGGCCACCACTTTGCCCGTTGCATCCACGACGGCCACTTTTACGCCGGTACGCAGTCCCGGATCGAGGCCCATCGTCGCACGCATTCCTGCTGGCGCGGCCATCAGCAAATCGTGCAGGTTACGGGCAAAGACATTAATGGCTTCATCTTCAGCGCGCTCGCGCACCGTGCCCATCAGTTCGGTTTCCAGATGCAGCAGCACTTTAATGCGCCATGTCCAGCTGACGACCGCTTTGCGCCAGCTGTCAGCCGGAGCATTGTTGAGACGCAGATTAAGGTGTTCAGCAATAATCTGCTCACCCTGGCTTTCACGGGGCGGCTCATCGAACTGGGGATCGGCGTTCAGCGCCAGCTGCAGTACGCCTTCGTTACGACCACGGAACATCGCCAGCGCACGGTGCGAAGGCACGGTGGCAAGCGGTTCGTGATGATCGAAATAGTCGCGGAACTTGGCGCCTTCCTCCTCTTTCCCTTCAATCACGCGTGAAACCAGATGGGCGTTCTTCCAGAGGTAATTACGTACTTTCGCCAGCAGGGAAGCATCCTCGGCAAAACGCTCCATCAGGATATAGCGTGCACCATCCAGCGCGGCTTTGGTGTCCGCGACGCCTTTATCCGCATCGACGAAGCGGGCGGCCAGCAGCTCAGGCGTCTGCGACGGATCCTGCCACAGCGTATCGGCCAGCGGTTCCAGTCCGGCTTCGATAGCGATCATGCCGCGCGTACGACGCTTTGGTTTATAAGGAAGATAGAGATCTTCCAGTTCGGTTTTACTCTGGGTGCTGCTGATGGCGCTGGCCAGTTCGTCGGTCAGCTTGCCCTGATCAGCGATCGATTTAAGAATTGCCTGGCGGCGTTCGGCCAGTTCGCGCAGGTAGACGAGGCGGGTTTCCAGCTGGCGCAGCTGGGTATCGTCCAGCCCGCCGGTCACTTCCTTACGATAGCGTGCGATAAAGGGCACGGTATTTCCTTCATCCAGCAGACGAACAGCGGCTTCAACCTGTTCTGCCCTGGCCTGAAGCTCACTTGCAATTAGGTGGCTCAGCGAATCTTTCATCATGGGTTACTTTATGGCTATAAGACAGCGGTAAGTTATACGGTTTGCGGGGGCAAATTGCCAGCGCATGGCTGGCCAGATGCGCAATAACCGTGCGGTCAGGATGGGTTAATATAATCAATATTCACCACATACCAGGTGGCTTCGCCGGCTGGCGTCATCACCGTGGCAACGTCTCCGGTCTCTTTTTTTAACAGGGCGCGCGCCATCGGTGAATCAATGGAGATGTAGTCTTTACGGCCAAAGATTTCGTCATAGCCGACGATGCGAAAGCGCTTCAGCTCGCCGTCGTCATTCTCCACTTCCACCCAGGCGCCAAAGAAGACTTTGCCATCCTGCTGCGGCGAGTAGTCGACAATGCGCAGCTGCTCCAGACACTTGGTCAGATAGCGGACGCGGCGGTCGATCTCACGCAGGCGCTTCTTATTGTACTGATAATCAGCGTTTTCACTCCGGTCGCCAAGGCTCGCCGCCCAGGTCACTTTTTTGGTCACTTCCGGGCGTTCGGTGCGCCAGAGAAAGTCCAGCTCGGCTTTCAGCTTATCGAATCCTTCGCGGGTAATCAGTTTGGTTCTCATCCGGCAACGGCCATCTTCAGTGAAACAATGGGCGTCATTGTAATCACTCTGACGTAGTTATTCATCATCAGTGGCTGTTGCCTTATCTGCGGTTTTTCCTCTCTTTTTTACAATGTGGATCAGGGCTGAGAAATCTTTACTTTCTTGCCAGGTTTTTCGCCGCCCTGTCGCTGACGGAAAGGGGAAAACGCGGGCGTGGCGTAGAGTAGCGATAACGACCATGATTTTTTGGGCAAAGGGAAGGGATCCTGACATGACGCATCTGAACGTTCTTGAGCTGGGGGCCGATCCGACCGGCGCCACACTTTCAACGCGTGCGCTACAGCAGGCGATCGATCGCGCATCGCCTGGCGATAGAGTGGTTATTCCACCGGGCCGCTTCCTGACCGGTTCCCTGTTTCTGAAAAGCGAGATGACGCTCTGGCTCGCTGAGGGCGCGGTGCTGCTGGGAAGCGAGCAGCTCGCTGACTATAAAACGATCTGGACCCGGGTGGCGGGCATCGATATGTCCTGGCCAGCCGGCATCATTAATATTAACGGCTGTCAGCGGGTGGAAGTCGCCGGTCCGGGCGTGATTGACGGGCAGGGCAGATACTGGTGGCATCGCTTCTGGGGAGAGGATGAACAGGGAGGCATGCTGGCGGATTACAGCGCGCGCGGCCTGCGCTGGGTTGTGGATTATGAGTGCCAGCGGCCACGCAATCTGGTGGTTTATCAAAGTGAAAACATTACCTTACGCGATTTCACCAGCCGGGAATCCGGGTTCTGGAACATCCATCTCTGTTATTCCCGCGACATTCTGCTGACGGGGGCCACAGTCAGTAATTCAGCTGGACCGAGTACGGATGGCATTGATATCGACTCCTGCCAGCGGGTCACGGTCGAACAGTGTGTCATCTCCTGCAACGATGACAATATCTGCGTTAAATCGGGACGCGGTTTACTGGCTCAGCAGCAGGCTGAAACGGCCAGAGAAATTATTATCCGCCAGTGTGAGCTGCATAAAGGCTCCGGCATCACGCTGGGAAGTGAAACCTCCGGCGGCATTGAACAGGTGACTATCGAGCACAACTGCTTTTTCGGCACCGGTGTGGGCTTTCGCATCAAATCTGCCCGCAACCGCGGCGGCTGGATCAACGCGATCGTGGTTCGCCATCTGACCATGACGGATGTGCGCTTTCCTTTTCTGATGCAGCTCAACTGGTTCCCGCAGTACAGCTACGCTTCCAGCGCCGCTTCTGAGGATTTTCCTCCCCACTGGCAGGCGATCCGGCAAGGGGTGGAAGGCGAAGCGGGGCTGACCACCGTCGCGGATATCACCCTGCGCCATATCACCGCCACCCTGACGACAAACCGCTTTTCCCGCGCTTTTTTCATTGAGGGATGTGAAGAAAATCCGGTTAAGAATATGACGTTTAACCATATTACTGTGCAGGCGAGGGAATTTGGCAAAATAGCGGGTGTGGAGAATTTGCAGTTCAGTGACGTGAGCGTGACTTCTCCTGCTTTGACCCGCGATGAAAATGATACTTATGAACGCTGAATTCTGCCTAGTAGCGGGTAAAAACGGCTATTTAGGGAGGTTAAGGAGTCTGAGGCAGGAAGATCATTTTTTAACGCCGTCCGAACCTGCCTTCCAGCCGATACCCCGGGGAAAACGCCGATCTTTCGCGCCAAAAGAGAATGAAAAATAAGGATAAGTTGCTGTTTAATATGCTTTGTAACAATTTCGGCTACAATATAAACCATTATTGACTGTTACATTCAGGCATCTTTTTTAAGAATAATGGTGCAGGCAATGGCGCCTTTGGGAGTATCGATATGCAAGAAAATTATAAAATCCTGGTCGTCGATGACGACATGCGCTTACGTGCGTTGCTTGAGCGCTATCTGACCGAACAGGGCTTCCAGGTTCGCAGCGTGGCGAACGCCGAACAGATGGATCGCCTGCTGACACGGGAATCTTTTCACCTGATGGTGCTGGATTTGATGCTGCCTGGCGAAGATGGCCTCTCAATCTGCCGCCGCCTGCGCAGCCAGAGCAACCCGATGCCGATCATTATGGTGACGGCGAAGGGGGAAGAAGTGGACCGTATCGTCGGGCTGGAAATCGGTGCGGATGACTACATTCCAAAACCCTTTAACCCGCGTGAGCTGCTGGCCCGTATTCGTGCCGTGCTGCGTCGCCAGGCGAACGAACTGCCGGGCGCGCCTTCGCAGGAAGAGGCCGTTATCGCCTTCGGCAAATTCAAACTCAACCTGGGCACCCGCGAAATGTTCCGTGAAGATGAACCTATGCCGCTGACCAGCGGTGAGTTCGCGGTGCTTAAGGCGCTGGTCAGTCATCCGAGAGAGCCGCTCTCCCGCGATAAGCTGATGAATCTGGCCCGCGGCCGCGAATACAGTGCGATGGAGCGTTCAATCGACGTGCAGATCTCCCGTCTGCGCCGCATGGTTGAAGAAGATCCCGCGCATCCCCGCTATATCCAGACTGTCTGGGGTCTTGGCTACGTATTCGTACCGGACGGCAGTAAGGCATGAAGCGCTTCCGCTTCTCTCCCCGCAGCTCTTTTGCCCGCACGCTGTTGCTGATCGTTACCCTGCTGTTTGTCAGCCTGGTAACGACCTATCTGGTGGTACTGAATTTCGCGATTCTGCCCAGCCTGCAACAGTTTAATAAAGTGCTGGCCTATGAAGTGCGTATGTTGATGACGGACCGGCTGCTGCTGGAGGATGGCACCCAGCTTGAAGTGCCGCCAGCTTTCCGCCGTGAGATCTATCGTGAACTGGGGATCTCGCTGTACACCAATGCGGCGGCGGAAGAGAGCGGACTGCGCTGGGCGCAACATTATGAATTTCTCAGCCAGCAGATGGCGCAGCAGCTCGGCGGCCCGACGGATGTGCGCGTTGAGGTGAATAAAAACTCACCGGTTGTCTGGCTGAAGACCTGGCTGTCACCCGATATCTGGGTAAGGGTACCGCTGACCGAGATCCATCAGGGCGATTTTTCTCCCCTTTTCCGTTATACGCTGGCGATTATGCTGTTGGCGATCGGGGGCGCCTGGCTGTTTATCCGCATGCAGAACCGGCCATTGGTCGAGCTTGAACATGCGGCGCTACAGGTGGGGAAAGGCATTATTCCGCCGCCGCTGCGTGAATATGGCGCTTCCGAGGTGCGTTCGGTGACGCGGGCCTTTAATCAGATGGCGTCGGGCGTGAAGCAGCTGGCGGATGACCGCACGTTGCTGATGGCAGGTGTCAGCCATGACCTGCGGACGCCGCTCACCCGTATCCGTCTGGCGACCGAAATGATGGCGGAGGAAGATGGCTACCTGGCGGAATCGATCAATAAAGATATCGAAGAGTGCAATGCGATTATCGAGCAGTTCATCGATTATCTGCGCACTGGTCAGGAGATACAGACGGAACGTGCCGATCTTAACGGTGTACTGGGCGAGGTTGTGGCTGCGGAAAGCGGTTACGAACGTGAGATTGAAAGCGACATCATGCAGGAAGAGCTGATGGTGGAGATCAATCCGCTCTCGATTAAACGCGCGGCGGCCAATCTGGTGGTTAACGCAGCCCGCTACGGCAACGGCTGGATCAAGGTCAGTAGCGGTAGCGAACTGCAGCGCGCCTGGTTCCAGGTGGAAGATGACGGCCCAGGCATCAAGCCTGACCAGCTCAAACATCTCTTCCAGCCCTTTGTACGCGGCGACAGCGCCCGCAGCACCAGCGGAACGGGTCTGGGACTCGCTATCGTACAGCGTATTATTGACGCGCATCAGGGGACACTGGAGATTGGCGAAAGCGAGCGCGGAGGATTACGTATCCGTGCCTGGTTGCCGCTGCCGCCCGGTATTTCACCGCCGGCGGTAGCGAGCTAAGAAAAGAGAAGGGCCGTTTTTAACGGCCCTTTTTTTACAGCGCTGGTCCCGCTTTTACGAGGGCGGCGCCGGCTGGCGTATCGGTATATTTATCGAAATTATGAATAAACCGCTGCGCCAGATCCCGCGCTTTGCTTTCCCATTCTGCCTCATCGTTATAGGTATTACGCGGATCGAGAATGTGGGCATCCACGCCCGGCAGCGAGAGCGGCATTGCCAGATTGAAAATGGGAAGCGTGGCGCTTTCGGACTGGGCAATTTCGCCGCTCAGAATCGCATTGATGATGGCGCGCGTATCTTTTATTGAGATGCGCTTGCCGCTGCCGTTCCAGCCGGTATTCACCAGATAGGCCTCGGCGCCCGCCGCCGCCATACGCTTCACCAGCACTTCCGCGTACTGAGTCGGATGCAGCGTGAGGAAAGCCGCGCCGAAGCAGGCGGAGAAGGTTGGCGTGGGTTCCGTTACGCCGCGTTCCGTCCCGGCGAGCTTGGCGGTAAAGCCGGAGAGAAAGTGGTACTGGGTCTGCTCAGGCGTCAGACGGGAAACCGGTGGCAGCACACCAAAGGCGTCAGCGGTCAGGAAGATAACTTTGCTGGCGTGTCCGGCTTTCGACACCGGCTTGACGATATTTTCAATATGGTTGATGGGGTAGGAAACGCGGGTATTTTCCGTTTTGCTGGCGTCATCGTAATCGACGGTACCATCGGCGCGGACCACCACATTTTCAAGCAGCGCATTACGGCGAATGGCCTGATAGATTTCCGGTTCTGCCTGGGGGGAGAGTTTGATGGTTTTGGCATAGCAGCCCCCTTCAAAATTAAACACCCCATCGTCGTCCCAGCCGTGCTCATCGTCACCGATCAGCTTACGGCGGGGATCGGTGGAAAGCGTGGTTTTCCCGGTGCCGGAGAGGCCGAAGAAAATGGCCACATCACCCTGTTCGCCCACGTTTGCCGAGCAGTGCATTGACGCAATCCCCTTCAGCGGCAGCAGGTAGTTCATCACCGCAAACAGCCCTTTTTTCATCTCGCCGCCATACCAGGTGCCGCCAATCAGCTGCATACGCTCGGTCAGATTAAACGCGACAAAATTCTCGGAGTGTAACCCCTGTTCCTGCCAGTTGGGATTGGTACATTTAGCGGCATTCAGCACCACAAAATCAGGCTCAAAGTCGCGCAGGGCGGCCTCATCAGGCTGGATAAACATGTTTTTGACGAAATGCGCCTGCCAGGCCACTTCCGTAATAAAGCGCACCGACAGCCGCGTGTCCGGGTTCGCGCCGCACCATGCATCCACCACGAACAGCCGCTTAGCGGAGAGCTGTTGAGTGGCAAGCGCTTTAAGATCCTGCCAGATTTCTGGGGTTAGCGGCTGATTGTCATTCTTCCCTTTGCCCTGATCGTTCCACCAAAGCGTATCCCGCGTGGTGTCGTCGCGAACGATATATTTATCCTTCGGCGAGCGCCCGGTGAAAATACCGGTATCGACGGCAACGGCTCCTGAGGCCGTGAGGGTACCATGTTCATATCCGCTCAGGCCGGGGAGGGTTTCTTCTCTGACAAGGGTATCGTAATCAGGATTATGAACAATTTCGACCGTATCCATAATGCCATAAGCGACGAGGTCCTGCGGTGTCAGGTCACGCATGCTACTGCTCCTTAATCGACTCTGTGGTGCACCAGATTGTAGGGGATCTGTTTCCTTTAACCGTGACGGAGCGCGGATTATCCTGTTACCGAAACGATCGAGGGCAGTTTACATCGTGTTAACGAGAGCGAAAGGAGAAGCGGGCAGAAATGAGAGGTGACGCGCCCTCCGCCGTTCAGCGGCGGAGGGCGCGGGTAAATCAGTGAAGCTGGCCGTTATCGCTGGCGGTCGATTCCTTGCGGATAGCCGCAATGTCCACGGCATCGTAGATATAATGGCTGCCGCAGTAGTCGCAGTGCATATCGATTTTGCCATCCTCGGCGAGGATCTGATTCACTTCCTCTTCAGGCAGCGTACGTAACACTTCACCGCAGCGCTCGTGCGAGCAGGTGCATTTGAAGCAGACGTCCTGTGGATCAAAGAGGGTAACCTCTTCCTGGTTATAGAGACGCCAGAGCACCTCATTGGCAGGCAGTTCCAGCAGCTCTTCGGTCTTGATTGTTTCCGTCAGCGTCGCCAGATGCTCAAAGTCATCCGGCTTCGCATCCTGTGCGGGCAGGACCTGGAGCAGAATACCGCCAGCGCCCTGTTGACCGCTGACGTCACCGGTACGAATAAACAGACGCGTAGGCAGCTGCTCAGAGCGCATAAAGTAGTCTTCCAGACATTCTGACAGGGTTTCCCCTTCCAGACCGACCACGCCCTGATAGCGCTCGCCTTCAGTAGGAGAGATGGTGATCACCAGATAGCCGTTGCCTACCATCTCTTTCAGGCTGCTTTCTGCGGCGATGTCACCCTGCATCCGCGCCACGCCGCGCATTTCCTGACGGTTGTTGCCGTTGATAACCGCCAGATTCAGTGGGCCATCACCCTGAAGCTGGACGGTAATGTCGCCGTCGAATTTCAGCGTGGCGGTCAGCAGGCTGGTCGCCACCAGCAGCTCACCCAGCACCTTCTGGACCGGCGCAGGATAATCGTGGCCGTCGAGGATGTCACGCCAGGTGGCAGAGACGGATACCAGTTCACCGCGGACGGCATAGTTTTCGAACAGGTAACGGTGCATTTGGTCTTGATGAGCCATAATTCTCTCTCGTAGGGACGCGTTACGCGTCGCCGCTATTTTTAAATTTCATTAAGTCCCGCCGCTCTTTTTTGTCAGGGCGACGATCGGGATGCGGCATACTGAGCGCGTTCATTTTTCGCGCGGCCGCCATTTTTTCCCGTTTCTCAATACTTTGTGCCGTTTCGGTATAGAGTTGTTGCGCCTCCACGGCGGGACGGCGCTGATCGCTGATCGCCTGTACGATCACCGTCCGTTCGTCGTTACCCTGACGCAGGGTCAGTTCAGCATCCACTTCAACGATTTTACTGGGTTTGCTGCGCTGGCCGTTGTAGTGAACCTTGCCGCCCTCAATCATCTCGCGCGCCGCTGCACGGGTTTTATAGAAGCGAGCCGCCCAGAGCCACTTATCCAGCCGGACCGCGTCTGCAGGTTTCTCTTTCATTGCTGCTCCTTTCCGGGAATCCCTTTATGTATGGGTTGCGCGCCAGAAATCAAGGGCGCGTTTTGCCGGAGGAGGGCAGGAAAACGCGGGCGCGATGGGAAGAGGCATTTAAGCCCTGTCAGCCTTAAAAATAGCATAAAAGCGACCGGCTCAGAACAGCGGGCGGATGCTCTGACTGTTGTTCAGCGTGGGGCTGAAGCACTTGTCGTAGTAATTGAGGATGGCGGCGGTGCGCTGACGATTGCGGTGGATACGGCGCAGCGCCAGGAAGCTGTTGACCACGAAGCCCAGTGCGACGATAACCAGCAGCAGACTGGTGGCAAGATAGCGCCAGAGCATAACGGTATCCGGTTCACTGTGTAATGCAATATGGCGCGTGCCGTTCGCATCTGTGGTGATATTTGTGACGATGCCGCTGGCCGTAAACGGCGTATGCAGCAGCATACCGGCAAGGCGCTGTAATTCCGGCCACTGATCCGGTGCATTGTAATCAAACAGGGAAACGCCCGGTGCGGGATGATTAACTAACTGACGGCCTTCATCGCTGTGGATTAAAAAGCCACCGGGCGGTGGACTGTTCAGCGATTCAGCCGCCCGGCGAGTTTCCCGGTAGAAAAAGGTCGAGGTGGCGGTATTGACCAGGTTTTCCAGCGCTTCGGCGCTGACCGGACGCAGCAGGACATTCATACCGTTAAGCGCACCGGAGTCCGCCCGGCGAATCAACGTTTCCCAGTCCCGGGCGTTGCCGAGGTTGACCAGCGCGTTTTTCAGACGAACACAATCCTGCTCCTGGTTACAGAGCTCCTGCGTTCTGAGAACGATATCGGAAAAGTCATCCAGCAGGATCATGCCTGATTTCTGTATCGCGGTCGCCAGCTGCGGGTTGAGCTTAGGATCTGGACTCTCCTGAGGGTGCAGTTGCTGACGGGTCGTGGTCAGCAGGCCCATCGCCTTATCAATAATATCTGACTGTGGGATCGGCAGCGGCGCGGCGTTATTCCAGTAGACGGCAGAACAGTCAAACGGCATAAAAGCGTAAGTACGATTGCCCTGATAGTTGGCGGGAATCGAGCACATACCCGTGCCGCTTACCCGCAAACTGTCGCCCACATGCAGCGAAATCTGCTCTAAATCTTTCACCGAGGTCACCTGGACGCTTTCGGTACCCTGCAGCCAGGCCATGCTGAGCTTGAGCGGCATGCCGAGCGGGATCCAGACCAGCAGCAGGACCAGTACCAGCAGCGAGCAGGCCGCCAGCACAACGTTTTTACGCCAGTGCTGAATCGGGAAATTACGGACTTCATCCTGCAAAGAGAGGTAGCGTCCCTGACGTACCACCTGCCGGTTGAGATAGATATCGACTTCGGTCGATTGCCCGAGATCGTGGGCGACGTAGGGCTGCCAGTGGGGCGGATAAATTAAGTCGATAATACCCAGCGAGATATTACTGACCTGGCCCTGATTGGATTCGCCAAACAGGCCCCAGCGTTTGGGCGCGCCTCTGAGGCAGTGAACTTCCCGCAGATCTTTTTCGCCGGGGCGACGGTAGAGAAACCAGCAGCTTACGCCGATGGTGGCTACTGCGGTCAGCATCAGCCAGGGCATCAGCATCAGCGGACCCAGCAGGCTGACAAACAACAGCAGCAAGGCGATGCCGATGGCGATGGCTTCACGCGTGCCGTCGGGCCGGCTGAGCATGAATTCTTCCGGCGTCTCTTTTCTGACACTTAACAGCTCGACGTTCTCGCTCTCTTCTTTCCTGATAGAAGCATTTTGCGCCATAGGCCTTACGGCAGGCGCAAGGGCTGGCTGTTCATAGACATAGTTTACGAGCGAATGCCCGTTTAAGGAGATAACCAGCGGGATCGTTTGGGTTTTGATCAGCTCAACGAAATTTTCATCGGCAATATACTGCTCCCAGAGCGGAGGCAGGTGCACTTCAACGGCGTCCAGATAGTAGCGCCACTTATGCGGTTCATCCGTGGAGAGACCGTAGCGGGTGATCGAGCGGGTAACCGGATAGACGTTGCTGCTTTGGGAAGTGAGCGCCAGCCGGTCGGCCACGCTGTCTGACGCTTCCTGCAGGGCGTTATGACGAGTTTTATCGAGCGAAGCAACATAGCGCTCGGCAGCCTTGCGCTCTTCATTGCTCAGTTTACGAAAAGGGGGACTGATAAATGGCAGTGGTTTCGCCAACGGCGGGCGATGCCGCATAGCGTACCAAAAGAAACAACCCGCCCCGATCGAGCAGGCCAGCATTACAGCCAATATAATGACTATTGTGCTCATGCTTCCCTCATTCCTGCCACGATACTCCCGTCGTTATTTTTGTGATTACCTGCGCACTTCATAAGATTAGTGTCATTGTGGCGGGTTTAGACGGCGCTGGCAATTGGCTGTGTATACAAAAATAGCGCACAAAATCATAAAATTAGAATGGTAACTTATAATTCCCTGTTGAAAGCTTACCAAGCAAACCTGCCCTTCAACATCGGCATTATCCTATTTTTGAATGGTCTGGTTGACTTTTTTCAGAAAGCATCCCGGCTTGAAGGGTAAGGTATTATCGCCGGATAAAATTATATGCCAGAGGATTGGCAACCTTTCGTCGCTGCCGCACAATGGAAAGCATCACGGTTTCCGGACCGTCATTCACGGGCTAAGATGCTCAACTTTTGGCTTTTCCCTGGGGCCGCTATGACCAGACAGTTACAGAAACCCAAAATCCTGAACGTGGAAACCGTGGCCCGTTCGCGGCTTTTTACCGTCGAGGCCGTCGATCTGACCTTCAGCAATGGCGCCAGGCGTCTCTACGAGCGTATGCGGCCTTCCGATCGCGAGGCGGTGATGATAGTGCCCATCATCGACGACCATCTCATTCTGATTCAGGAGTATGCCGTCGGACTGGAATGCTATGAGTTGGGGTTTCCAAAAGGATTGATCGATCCTGGCGAAACGGCTTTTGAAGCCGCCAACCGCGAGCTGAAAGAGGAGGCCGGCTTTGGCGCGGGCACGCTGGAAGCGCTGGGTAAGCTGACGATGGCACCCTCCTATTTTTCCAGCAAAATGAATATTGTTGTCGCGGAAAATCTCTTTGAAGAGAAGCTGGAAGGCGATGAACCCGAGCCGTTGCCGCAGGTACGCTGGCCGCTGGATAATTTGCTGGCGCTGCTTCAGGAGCCCGACTTTCGCGAAGCCCGCAACGTGAGCGCGCTGTTTCTTGTCCGCGAATGGCTGGTGAAGCAGGGCAGGTTGAGCTATTAAAAAAGCGCGGGCATTGCTGCCCGCGCTTTTTTCTCTTCAGGGACGCGCTGGTCTGACCGGCGCCTCCCGTTTTCTGCTCCTGGTCAGAACAGCTCGTGGCTCTGGCCGTTATCGATTAACGTCGTTCCCACGTCATCAACGGAATATTCCGTCGGCTGTGTGCCTTCAATAAAGTATTCCGGACGGCTGCTTCCACCGTTAGCCAGTTTACCGGTGCGGCGATCGATATTGACCGTCACCACGCCCTCTGGCGGCGTCAGCGGCTGCACAGGCACGCCATCCAGCGCGGCCTTCATGAAGTCATCCCAGGCAGGCTGAGCACTTTTTGCGCCGCCTTCGTAGCCGGATATCTGGTCCTTTATCGCGCCGGAAGCGGTCGTGCGGCCCAGATTGCGCCGGTGATCGTCGAAGCCAATCCAGACGGTGGTGACCACGCCCGGACCATAACCGGAGAACCAGGCATCTTTCGAACTGTTGGTCGTACCGGTTTTCCCGCCGATATCGTTACGCTTCAAATCGCGGCCCGCGCGCCAGCCGGTTCCCATCCAGCCCGGTTCACCAAAGATATTTGAATTCAGCGCGCTTTTAATCAGGAACGACAGCGGCGTATTGATCACGTGCGGCGCATACTGTTGTTCACCTTGCTGCTGCCCCGGCTGAGAAACTTGCTCAAGCTTTGGCTGCGGCACGGCGGCGTTACGTCCTTCCTGAGAGATGGCGACGTTTTCCACGCTATCTTCGCTCAGCGCGACCGCTTTTTTCGTCTCGCCGTAAACCACCGGCAGATTACATTCCGGACAGGCAATTTTCGGCTTCACTTCAAACAGCGTATTACCCTGTTCATCTTCGATTTTACTGATGAAGTAAGGATCTACCAGGAAACCGCCGTTTGCCATCACGGCATAGCCGCGCGCCATTTGCAGCGGCGTAAACGAAGCGGAACCCAGCGCCAGTGATTCGGTATGCACGATATTCTGCGCCGGGAAGCCAAAACGCTGGAGGTATTCAGCCGCGTAATCCACGCCCATTGCGCGCATGGCACGTACCATCACCACGTTCTTAGACTGCCCCAGGCCCTGACGTAAGCGGATCGGGCCGTCATAGGTCGCTGGGGAGTTTTTAGGACGCCAGTCCGATCCTGCACCAGCATCCCAACGGGAAATCGGTACGTCATTAAGTATTGAAGCCAGCGTCAGTCCACGATCCATCGCCGCAGTATAGAGGAAGGGTTTGATATTAGACCCCACCTGACGCAGCGCCTGGGTAGCGCGGTTGAATTTGCTCAGGTTAAAGTCGAAGCCACCTACCAGCGCCCGGACGGCACCATTTTGCGGATCGAGTGAAACCAGCGAAGAATTAACGTCCGGCACCTGACCCAGCCACCAGTCGTTATCCACTTTGCGCACCCAAATCTGCTGACCGGCCTGAACCACTTCTGTCACTGCGCGCGGCGTCCGGCCCTGTACGGTGTCAGTTTTATAAGGCCGTGCCCAGCGCATACCCGGCAGCCCCAGCGTCACGGTAGTGCCATCGCGCAGCAGCGCGGTTGCTTCATCACGGCTGGCGTCGGTAATCACTGCCGGAATCAGCGGCCCATAGACTGGCAACGTCTTCAGCTTCTTCAGCATCGCCGTGCGATCCCATGCAGCTTCACCGACTTTCCACAACACCTCTGTTGGCCCACGGTAGCCGTGACGCATGTCATAGGCCATCACGTTATCCTGCACCGATTTCTGTGCCGCCAGCTGCAGTTTGCGGGTAATCGTGGTGGTGACCTTAAACCCGTCATTGTAAGCATTTTCGCCGTAGCGCTTGATCATCTCCTGACGTACCAGTTCGGTCAGGTAAGGCGCGGAAAAGACGATTTCAGGCCCGTGATACTTGGCCTCAAGCGGTGCGCTGCGTGCTTCTTCGTACTGTGTCTGGCTGATGTAGTGCTGATCGAGCATACGGGCAAGCACCACGTTACGACGCTGAGTCGCGCGCTCGATGGAATAGAGCGGATTGAACGTCGACGGCGCTTTAGGCAGTCCTGCGATCATTGCCATCTCACTCAGTGAAAGCTGACCGACGCTCTTACCAAAGTAAACCTGTGCCGCGGCACCCACGCCATAAGCGCGATAGCCGAGATAAATTTTGTTGAGATAGAGCTCAAGGATTTCATCCTTACTCATCATCTGCTCGATGCGGATAGCAAGGAAAGCCTCCTTGATTTTACGCATCAGCGTCCGTTCCGGACTGAGGAAGAAGTTACGCGCCAGCTGCTGTGTGATGGTACTGGCCCCCTGAGAGGCATGGCCTGACAGCAATGCCACGCTGGCCGCACGGAAAATACCAATAGGATCGACGCCGTGATGTTCATAGAAACGGCTGTCTTCAGTGGCAATAAACGCCTTAATCATTTCAGGCGGGATTTCCTGAAGCTGGAGCGGGATGCGGCGTTTCTCACCGTACTGAGCAATCAACTCATTATCGGCGCTGTATACCTGCATAGGAATCTGAAGACGGACATCTTTCAGCGTGGCAACGTCGGGCAGCTGCGGCTCTATAAATTTGTAGAGACCGAAAATCGAGCCTGCTCCAAGCAAAATGCAACACACTGCAAGGATCAAAAAATACTTTACGAACTTCACCTGATATTTTCCATTTTGAGTCGACTGGGCAGTTTATAAACAATCGCGCGGTAGTATAAAGGCTAGCCATGAGCTTGGATACGTCCTTTTAAACGCAGACGACAGGGAGAGCGCGCTTCATGGCATTTCAGACATGGCAAGTCGGACTGGATATACAGAACGGGCAGCTTTGCGCCCTCGGCATCCAGCGCCGTCGGAACGGCTGGCAGCTTCGCCACTGGTGGCAGCATGTGCTGCCGCAAGATACGTTAACCAACGGGCTGCTGCAACGCCCCGATGCCGTCGTTTCCGTGCTCAGGCAGTGGCGGAAACGGCTGCCTTACCGGATCTCGCTCCGCGTGGGGTTTCCGCCACAGCTGGTTTTACAGCGGCAGCTTGACCTGCCGGGCACGCGATTAGGCGAGCCAGAGCGTAGCAGCTATATCACCGCCTCGGCGAGGCGATTTTTCCCAATTGAGCTGGAGCGGCTGGTGATGGATTACCGGCAGCCGGAGGCAACGCCCGGACAGCTGTGCGTCACGGCTACCCGGCGCGACGCCCTGCAACGCTGGCTGGGCTGCCTTTCAGACGCGCGGTTAACGCCGCAGGTGATAGAACTGACGCCCGCCGCGCTTTGTGCAATTTCACAGCGGCTGGCTACCCCCCCGGCAACGGCGCTGGTTCACCGGCTGGACGATCACTGGTTGTGGTTTACCGGCGATCGGGCAGGACAACAGTGGGGCTGGCGTTCGCGGCAGGAGGTGCCCGATTTCGCAACGCTCAGAACACAACAGCTGCCTGATGTCGCGAGGATTTACTATAGCGCCATCAGTGAGGATATCCTTCCGTCCGGCACGCGGCCCCTTAACCCGCTGGATACGCTGGCACAGAAGCAGCCTCCGCTACCGCTGTACGCTGGCGCCTTCACGCTGGCCGCCGGGCTGGCGCTCAGACCGGACGATGCATGATGGTGTGGGTCAATTTCCTTCCCTGGCGCCATCGTCAGCGGCGGGCGCAGCGTCTCCGTGCCTTACTCCTGCCTGGTCTGCTAGCGCTGCTGCCAGTCAGCGTTTTTCTTCAGGCGACAGGGCAGCGAACCCTGAACGATCGGTATCAACGCGTGCTTGTGGAGTGGCAGACAGCATCAAAGCAGCTCGGAGAACTTAAAGCGCGCGCAGCCACGCTCACGTTGCAAAAGCAAAAACTGCAGCAGGTCATGCGATTCCGCCAGGCGCAGCAACAAAACATGCAGATCTGGTATCTGTTTGCCCGCGATCTGGCAGAGCAGATGCCAGAAACGCTCTGGTTAAGTGAAATAAAACAAAACGCAGCGGGCCTCAGCCTGAAGGGCTTCAGCAAAGGGATGCGTGAGCTGCATGATTTCCGCCAGCGATTGCAGGATTTGCCCTTTTTCCTGACGGTGAAAACGGAAAAAGTGAACCTGGATGCGCAGTATGGCCTGCATTTCACCCTGACGGGCAGCCTAAGAACGGAGGGCGGGAACGATGATTAGCCGTTTCCTGGATAACTGGATTGTCCTTCCGCACTGGCAGAAAGTGATTTACTGCCTCCTCTGCGCAGGCTTGCTGACAATTGTTGTATGGATGCGCTGGGGACAGCCAGCTGGCAAGGACGCCACGGTTATCGCCAGCAAAAAAAGGGAGGCGATAGATCGCAACCAGAAGACAGTGCGTCAGATTCATCAGTATGGTGCCGTGGCTGCCATTGCGGCTGAAATCGCCGGACTGGAAGCCTCTGCGCATGAGGCGCAGACACTCTCATTCTCCCCACTGGCGCTACTTGAAGAAGCCGGCGGGCAACTGCTGGCGTGGCAGCCGCAGAGCCATGGCGGCAACCTGACGCTGTTGCTTAGCTGGGAACAGGTGAAAAACGTACTTCTTTACTTGAGTGAACGGCGTGGCGGCATCGTCCTGCGACACTTCAGCCTCACCCGGGAGGAGGAACGGCTCCGCCTGGAAATGGCCCTGGTGATGTCCAATGAAATTTGACACTTTCCGAAAGGAGATGGCGAGACTCCTCCTCATTGTAGGCATCGCAGGCACGGCAGCAGACACCAGCGCCGCCGCCGGACGGGATCCATTCAGATCCTCTTTATTCTCTTCTTGCGCCCCCGGGAAAGCGCCCCCCCTTTCCTGGCAGCTGCGGGGCATTATCGGACATGATGCGGATTACCATGCCTGGCTGGTCTACGGCAATGGCCGGTGGGCGCAGCGTCGTCCGGCCGCATTGCTGGATGCGCACTGGCGTCTGCTCAGGGTGGAAGCGCGAAGTATTACCCTTGAGGCGCTACAGGGATGCGAACCTCTCAGGACAATTATTTTACAAGGAGATCGTGATGATCAGGATGCTATGCCTGCTGATACTGCTCATTCTCAGGCCGCTTTACGCTAGTCAGGCTCAGATTCGCCCTTCAGCGACCCTTTCCGTTCCGGCACACTCTTCAGGCTCAGCCGTTTCAGCCCTGGAGCCGGTTCCGGCAGTCCTCAGCGCACAACAACCCACGTTGACCTCAACTTCGGCGCCGTTGTCGCTGACGTTCAATGAGGCGCCTGTCGGGCAGGTTTTACAGGCATTAGCCGATTATCAAAAGCTGAACCTGATGCTGGCACCTGGCGTGGAAGGAACCGTGTCGCTCCGGCTGGAGAAGATCCCCTGGCGGCAGGCGCTGAAGCTGGTGGCAAAGATGAACCAGCTCACAATCGAAACGGAAGGCAATGTTCTGATGGTCTACCCGCCAGGCTGGCAGCTGGAGCAGAAACGCCAGCGGGCCGCGCAAAAAGAAGAGGCAAAAAACGCACAGCCGCTGGAAACGCTTGCGCTGACGTTACGCTATGCCGATGCGAAAGCGGTAAATAACGCGCTTCAGGCCGAACGAAACAGGCTGATGACGCCACGCGGCAGCATTACCGTGGACGAACGAACCAACAGTCTGCTGCTGAGGGATACGCCAGCGGCGCTGAATGATACGCAGCGCTGGGTCAGCGCGCTTGATGTCCCGCTGGAACAGGTGGAGCTTTCAGCACATATCGTCACCATCAGCGAAGAGAGCCTGCGGGAGCTGGGCGTGCGCTGGGGAATGCAGGGCGAGGAACAGGTCGCGCGCGCATTAAGCGCCAGTCAGCTGCGGGTTAATCTGGGCGTCACCGATCCGGCGATCGCCGCAGGATTCACCCTCGGCCGGCTGAACGGTAAGCTGCTCGATCTTGAACTGAGCGCGCTTGAGCAGGAGAACAAGCTGGAAATCATCGCCAGCCCGCGTCTCTTCACCTCTCACCGGCAGGCGGCCAGCATTAAGCAGGGCACAGAAATTCCTTATGAAGTTTCATCCGGATCTAACGGCGGCACCTCCGTGGAATTTAAAGAGGCAGTACTGGGCATGGAGGTCACGCCGGTGGTCCAGGCCAACGATCGGATTTTGCTGAAACTGCATATCAGCCAGAACGTGCCGGGCAAAACAATGCGTAGCGGAGAAGGGGAGTATCTGGCGATAGATAAACAGGAAATCCAGACCCAGGTCACGCTCAGGAATGGCGAGACGCTGGCGCTGGGCGGCATTTTTCAGCAACACAGCGCCAGCGGTCAGAAAAAGGTCCCGCTGGCAGGCGACATTCCCTTTCTTGGCGCGTTGTTTCGCTATGACGTCAGGGAACAGAAACGTCGGGAATTAGTGATCTTCATCACACCAAGACTGATTCGTGACGAGTAATGCTTTTTTTAGTCCAAACTGAGGGACCGGGGGCTTTTTTCCCGGATTGCTGACATATGCGTTTGACGCAAGAGCGGAATTAGCTTACAAGGTTTAGCGATTTTGATTTATGGGCCTCGGTTTGGCTTTTGAAGATGCATTTAACCCGTTTTTTATCGTGCGCAACCGGCGTAGCCGATGCAGTGACATCGGGCTGATAAATGAAGCGGACTGAAACGCGGCCTTTTTGCGCGCAATGGGCAAGGTCAATTTAATCGGTTGCCAAAACACCTTCAGTGTTGAGATAATTTTCCTCTGACTCTCGCACTATCGCTCATGAGGTTTCAGTTCATGTCCTGTCCGGTTGGACGGGGTATCATTAACGAATTGTCTTAGTAATACCGAAAAAATGGCAGAGAAACGCAATATCTTTCTGGTTGGGCCTATGGGTGCCGGCAAAAGCACTATTGGGCGTCAGTTAGCTCAACAACTCAATATGGAATTTTACGATTCCGATCAAGAAATTGAGCGACGTACCGGAGCGGATGTGGGTTGGGTGTTCGACGTCGAAGGCGAAGAAGGCTTCCGCGATCGCGAAGAAAAAATTATCAACGAACTCACCGAAAAGCAGGGCATCGTGCTGGCTACCGGCGGCGGTTCAGTTAAATCACGTGAAACGCGCAATCGTCTTTCGGCTCGCGGCGTAGTGGTGTATCTGGAAACCACCATCGAAAAACAGCTGGCGCGTACGCAGCGCGATAAAAAGCGCCCTTTGCTACAGGTAGACTCACCGCCGCGTGAGGTACTTGAAGCGCTGGCCGATGAGCGTAATCCACTTTACGAAGAAATTGCCGACGTGACGATTCGTACCGACGACCAGAGTGCTAAAGTGGTCGCGAATCAGATTATCAACATGTTGGAAAAGAGCTGATTCTGGCTCTGACCGCCTGTAGGCTTCAGTAAAAAGGTGAAACAGCGTCATGGAGAAGATTACCGTCACTTTGGGAGAGCGCAGTTATCCCATCACCATCGCTGCCGGGTTGTTCAACGATCCGGGCTCCTTTTGGCCGCTTAAGGCGGGCGATCGGGCCATGCTGGTCACTAACCAGACGCTGGCCCCGCTCTATCTCTCTCCAGTGCGTCAGCAGCTTGAAAAGGCTGGCGTGCTGGTTGACCAGGTTATCCTGCCGGATGGCGAACAGTACAAAACGCTCTCCGTTATGGATCAGGTTTTTACCGCCCTGCTGGAAAAACCCCATGGTCGTGACACGACGCTCGTCGCCCTTGGCGGCGGCGTTATTGGCGATCTCACCGGGTTTGCCGCCGCGAGCTATCAGCGCGGCGTTCGTTTTATTCAGGTTCCCACCACGCTTCTCTCTCAGGTCGACTCCTCCGTTGGCGGCAAAACGGCTGTTAATCATCCGCTGGGCAAGAATATGATCGGCGCGTTTTATCAGCCCGCCTCGGTGGTTATCGATCTCGACTGCCTGAAGACGCTGCCGCCCCGTGAGCTGGCGTCGGGCATGGCAGAGGTGATCAAATATGGCATTATTCTCGACGGCGAGTTTTTTCGCTGGCTGGAAGCGAACCTGGATGCGCTGATGGCGCTGGACGGCGAGGCGATGGCGTACTGTATTCGTCGCTGCTGTGAGCTGAAGGCGGACGTGGTGGCTGCCGATGAGCGTGAGATGGGACAGCGTGCGCTGCTCAATCTCGGTCATACCTATGGTCATGCCATTGAAGCCCATATGGGTTACGGCAACTGGCTGCATGGTGAAGCCGTGGCGGCCGGAATGGTCATGGCCGCCCGGACAGCAGAGCGGCTTGGTCAGTTTACCGCCGCCGAAACCGACAGGATTATCGCGCTGCTCGAACGTGCCGGCCTGCCGGTTGCAGGACCGCAAAGCATGCCAGCAGAAGCGTATCTACCGCATATGCTGCGTGACAAAAAAGTCCTGGCGGGTGAACTGCGGCTCGTGCTTCCGCTGGCTTTAGGTAAAGCCGAAGTGCGCAGCGGCGTGTCGCATACCCATGTTCTGGCCGCTATCAACGACTGCCAGACGCCAGCGGTCTGATGTCATCACCGGGCTTATGCCCGCAAACTTTTGATGTAACCGCCGTTTATCGCAAACTGAACGGCGTTGCCGCACTACTGGAGGAGGTTGAATGGACGAGTTTAAACCGGAAGACGAGTTAAAACCTGATACCAGTGACCGCCGCCCGCAGCGGTCGCGCAAAGGATCTTCCGCATCCAGGACCCCAGTCTCCCGTCAGCATATGATGATGGGGATCGGTATCCTGGTTTTATTGCTGTTAGCCATTGGTATTGGATCGGCGCTCAACTCTTCCCCGGATGAGGGCAATGACCAGGCCGGACGGCAGCCCTCTGCGCAGCCCGCCACTTCCGGCAATGATAAAGCGATCGATCTCTCCAGCTCATCATCCATGAGCGGCCAGTCAGACGCTCAGGCACCCGATGCCCGTGCGGATAACAGCGCCCCTCAGGAGATCAGCGTGCCGCCTGTTTCGCCTACGCCGACCGAGGCACAACCAGTGCAGACGCCTGCCAATCAGCAGCGCGTAGAGCTGCCGGGCGATCTCGGTAGTGCGTTGACAAATCAGCAGGGCCAGCTTGATTCTGCCGTTCAGGGCTCGCCGGGCAACGGCACTTCACTGCCTACCGCTCCGGCGACCGTCGCGCCAGGCGCTCAGGCACCTCGTGCTACGGGCAGCCACTCCTCACCGGAGCAAGCGGCGCCGTCAACGGCGAAAAAATCCCCGGCACCCTCTAAAAGTGCGGTAAATAAACCGGCCACGAAAGAGACCCGTTCTCACACCAGTGCGACAGCCAGCAAAAATGCCGCACCGGCGGCGACAAGCGGATCCACGCCAGGCGGCAACTACACGCTTCAGCTGAGCAGCGCTTCGCGCTCCGATACGCTGAACGCCTGGGCGAAAAAGCAGAATCTGAGCAACTATCACGTCTACAAAACGACCCGTAACGGCCAGCCCTGGTACGTGTTAGTCAGCGGTTCTTACGCCACGCCAGCCGAGGCGAAGCGGGGTGTTGCCGCACTGCCCGCGGAAGTCCGGGCGCAAAAGCCCTGGGTGAAGCCGGTCAGCCAGGTGAAAAAAGAGTCAGCTAATTAATCCAGGCCGGGGTAACCCGGCCTGATATTGCAGTATGTCGGCCTGTTACAGGGCTGACATTCCAAAGCGCAGATATGCTGTCGGTGTCACCGCAGCCAGAAGAGTAAATGTAATAAACGACGGCATGAAAAAAAATCGCGCTTTTTTAAAATGGGCGGGGGGTAAATTCCCGCTGCTTGATGATATCCAACGTCATCTTCCCGACGGGGATTGCCTGGTTGAGCCCTTTGTTGGCGCAGGCTCCGTCTTCCTGAATACCCACTATTCGCGCTATATCCTGGCGGATATCAACAGCGATCTGATCAACCTCTATAACGTCGTGAAAACCCGCGTTGGGGAGTTTACGGCCGATGCCCGCGAACTCTTTACCAGCGAGAGCAACGAGGCGGATTTCTACTACGCCCGTCGCCAGGAATTCAACCGTTGTGACGATCCCTATCGCCGTGGCGTGCTGTTTTTATACCTGAACCGTCACTGCTATAACGGCCTGTGCCGTTATAATCTGAGCGGTGAATTCAACGTACCGTTCGGGCGTTACCGTAAGCCCTATTTTCCTGAAGATGAGCTTTTCTGGTTTTCAGAGCGCGCCCAGAATGCGACCTTTGTCTGTGAATCGTACGATGTTACGCTGAGCAGGGCGCCACAGAATGCGGTGGTCTACTGCGATCCGCCCTATGCGCCGCTGTCGGCGACCTCAAACTTTACCGCGTACCATACCAACAGCTTCAGCCTGTTGCAGCAGCAGCATCTGGCCGAACTGGCCGTGAAGCTGTCTCAGGAGAGTCGTATTCCGGTGCTGATCTCTAATCACGATACGCCGCTGACCAGGCTCTGGTATCAGGCGGCAGAGCTGCACCAGATCAAAGCCCGCCGGTCCATCAGCCGTAACGGGACCGGGCGGAATCAGGTCGATGAGCTACTGGCGTTGTTTGCCAGCCGCTGATCCTTAACTGCGTTACGTGCCTCATCACAGGCGCGCTAATTGGGAGAAATGGATGAAACAGTTCTTACTTGCCCCATCAATTCTGTCAGCCGATTTTGCCCGTCTGGGCGAGGATACGGCCAAAGCGCTGGCCGCCGGGGGTGACGTTGTGCACTTCGACGTGATGGACAATCATTATGTCCCCAATCTGACCATGGGGCCGATGGTGCTTAAAGCGCTACGCGATTACGGCATCACCGCGCCGATTGACGTGCATCTGATGGTGAAACCCGTCGATCGCCTGATCCCTGCTTTCGCCGAAGCTGGTGCCAGTTACATCACCTTCCATCCTGAAGCCTCTGAGCACGTTGACCGTTCGCTGCAGTTGATCAAAGAGCACGGCTGTAAAGCCGGTCTGGTTTTTAATCCAGCCACCTCGCTCAGCTATCTTGATTACGTCATGGACAAAGTTGACGTCATTCTGCTGATGTCGGTCAATCCGGGCTTTGGCGGCCAGTCATTTATTCCAGGTACGCTGGACAAACTGCGCCAGGCGCGCAGGATGATCGACCAAAGCGGTTACGATATCCGTCTGGAAGTGGATGGCGGCGTTAAGGTGGAAAATATCGGCGAGATCGCCGACGCGGGCGCAGATATGTTCGTTGCCGGCTCGGCAATTTTTGGCCAGCCTGACTACAAAAAAGTTATCGACGCGATGCGTAATGAACTGGAGAAATCACGACATGGCGCATTTCACTAATATCCGCGCACTGGCGTTTGACCTTGATGGTACGCTGATTGACAGCGCACCAGGCCTGACCAGCGCGGTGGATGCGACGCTCACGGCGCTGGGTTTTCCCGCCGCGGGCGTGGAAAGAGTCTCCACCTGGATCGGTAACGGCGCGGATATCCTTATTGCGCGAGCGCTCACCTGGGCCGCCGGGCGCGAGCCTGATGAGGGGATGCTCGCTGATGCGCGCGTGATGCTGGATGCCCACTACGCAACCACCATCAAAAGCGGCAGCAAACTCTTTCCACAGGTGAAAGAGGGACTCGCCGCGATCGCCGCTACCGGATTGCCAATGGCTATCGTTACCAATAAGCCCACGCCTTTTGTGGCGCCCTTACTGGCATCGTTGGGCATTGCTGAGTTTTTCTCGCTGATTATCGGCGGGGATGACGTGGTGGCGAAGAAGCCGCATCCGGCACCGCTGTTTCTGGTGCTGGGTAAGTTTGGCCTACTGCCTTCAGAGCTGGTCTTTGTCGGGGATTCCCGCAATGATATTCTGGCGGCCCAGGCGGCAGGCTGCCCCAGCGTCGGCATGTCGTTCGGCTACAACTATGGAGAGCCGATTGCTTCCAGCAATCCGACCGTCGTACTCGACAACTTTAACGATTTGTTGCCCACTTTAGGGCTGTAATTATCAGGACGAAAATCATGAAACCCATCGTATTTAGCGGCGCACAGCCTTCCGGCGAACTGACCATCGGTAACTATATGGGTGCGCTGCGTCAGTGGGTCAACATGCAGGATGATTTCAACTGCATCTACTGCATCGTGGATCTGCATGCCATTACCGTGCGCCAGGATCCGTCCGCGCTGCGTAAGGCGACGCTGGATACGCTGGCGCTCTACCTTGCCTGCGGTATTGACCCGAAAAAGAGCACCATCTTTGTTCAGTCGCATGTGCCTGAGCATACCCAGCTGAGCTGGATCCTGAACTGCTACACCTATTTTGGTGAGCTGAGCCGTATGACGCAGTTTAAGGACAAATCGGCACGCTATGAAGAAAACATCAATGCGGGCCTGTTTGACTATCCGGTGCTGATGGCGGCGGATATCCTGCTTTATCAGACCACCCAGGTGCCGGTGGGCGAAGATCAGAAGCAGCATCTGGAGCTCAGCCGCGACGTCGCAGCGCGCTTCAACGCGCTCTACGGCGAGGTGTTCAAAGTGCCGGAGCCGCTGATTCCTAAATCCGGCGCGCGCGTGATGTCACTGCTGGAACCCACTAAAAAGATGTCCAAGTCGGATGACAACCGCAATAACGTGATCGGCCTGCTGGAAGATCCTAAAGCGGTGGTGAAAAAGATTAAACGCGCCATGACCGACGGTGATGAGCCGCCGGTCGTACGTTATGACGTTAAAAACAAGGCGGGCGTCTCTAACCTGCTGGATATTCTCAGCGGCGTGACCGGCAAAAGCATTCCTGAACTGGAACAGCAGTTTGAAGGGCAGATGTATGGCCATCTGAAAGGGGCGGTGGCGGAAGCCGTATCCGGCATGCTGAGCGAGCTGCAGGAGCGCTATCATCGCTATCGTAACGACGAAGCTTTCCTTGAGCAGGTGATGCGTGAAGGAGCAACGAAAGCCCGGGCACAGGCGCAGGAAACGCTGAAGAAAGTCTACGATGCCGTCGGCTTTGTGGCGCAGCCCTGATTAGCGCGATCCGTAATGCGGTGAAAACCGTCTGCCATTAAAAAGAGAGCTACGGCTCTCTTTTTTGTGCCCCTGATGGGTTGCGGCTGGACCGGCTGGCGGCCCGCCAACGGCTCAGGCGGACTGAGAAAGGTTAAGCTTGTGGCGCAGCGTGACAACCCGGCCAACGATAATCAGGCTCGGGCTTTGCACCTGCTGTGCCAGCTCCGCCAGCTGCGTCAGCGTGCCGTCCACCACGCGCTGGCGAACACTGGTTCCATTCTCTACCAGTGCCACCGGCATGTCAGCAGCCATCCCCTGAGCAAGCAGCTGACGCTGGATCTCCGGTGCCTGAGACAATCCCATATAGAACACCAGCGTCTGCTGCTCTGCCGCCAGCTTTGACCAGTCGAGCTGGTTTTCATGCTTCAGATGGCCCGTCACCAGACGTACGCTCTGCGCATGATCGCGGTGGGTCAGCGGGATACCCGCATAAGCGGAACAGCCCGATGCAGCGGTGATGCCCGGTACGACAGAGAAGGGGATGTGATGCGCCGCAAGGGTTTCCAGCTCTTCGCCGCCCCGGCCAAAAATGAAAGGATCGCCGCCCTTAAGGCGCACCACGCGTTTACCCTGCTGCGCGTGATGCAGCAGGATCTGGTTAATCTCTTCCTGAGGCACGCAGTGGTGACCAGCGCGTTTGCCGACAAAAAGCCGTTCAGCATCACGCCGGACAAGCTCAAGGATCTCTTCTGAAACCAGGCGGTCGTAGATGACGATATCCGCCTGCTGAAGCTGCTGTAAGCCTTTCAGCGTCAGCAGACCGGCGTCGCCAGGGCCAGCGCCTACCAGCACTACTTCCCCCCGGTCACTTAGCGGCGCCTGGAACAGCGCCTCGGTCAGTTTTTCAACCTGTGGCGCGTCATCGCTGGCCAGCGATTGTGCCAGACGATCATGGCTGAACAATTTTTCCCAGAAGCGCCGGCGCTGTGACATTTCGCTGAAATCCTGTTTCACTCTCTGCCTGAGCGAACCGGCGAAAGCCGCGATTTTACCCAGATGCTGCGGCAGCAGCGCCTCGATTTTTTCCCGCAGCAAACGGGCCATAACCGGCGCGCGGCCACCGCTGGAAACGGCGACCAGCAGCGGGGAGCGGTCAATGATAGATGGCATGATGACGCTCGCGGCTTCCGGTGCATCCACGACGTTACAGAATATCTGCCTTTCTTCCGCTGCCGTCTGAACCTGCTGATTGACCTCATGACTGTCGGTGGCGGCAATGGCCAGCCAGCACGCCGCCAGCATTTCCGCTTCGAAAGTGCCTTCGATCAAGGTCAGCTGGCCCGTCTGCTGCCATTCATGAAACGGCGCGGAGAAGTGAGGTGCGCAGACCCGCAGATCGGCACCGGCTTTCAGCAGCAGCCGTGCTTTACGCTCTGCGACTTCACCGCCGCCCACCAGCAGACAAGCTCTGCCACGAAGCTGGCAAAAAAGGGGAAGATAATCCATACGAGACGCACTCCAGAGAAGAAAAAAGGCCGCTGTCAGGCGGCCACGAACGGAAGGGGCAGCGACCTGACGTTTCAGGCAGCCACTTCAACCATGCCATCTTTGACGCGCGTCGGGAAGGCAGCCACCGAGCGGCGCTCATCCTCCATACACAAGCCGTCGCTCAGGCGGAAGCGCTGCTTTTTCAGCGGACTGGCTACCCACAGCGTCTGCTGATGCTCGGCAATAATACCGCGCGAGAGCACGCTGGCCTGCGCAAAAGGATCGATATTGCTGATAGCGAAGACGTCGTCGTCCTCGCGGGGACGGAATATCGCTATCTGATGTTGTCCGACTTTCGCGCACACGCCGGTGCCGGGAATAATGGCGTTAACGGCGCAAATCTGATGCCACTGACTCATACGTTTTCCTCCAACAGCGTGACGGGGATGCGTTCTTCAGGTCGGGCGGGACGATGCTGATCGCGTTCGGCAACGACCTGCACCAGCGGATCGCGCTGCGTGTCATTAATAAAGTGCGAGAATCGGGCGAGCTGGTTTGCATCCGCGAGGGTTGCCTGCCATTCACAGACGACATTTGCGCGCAGTCGGGCAATGTCCTCCTCCAGCTGAGCATTCAGACCGAGTTTGTCATCAATAATCACCTGGCGCAGGTAGTCGATACCGCCTTCAAGGCTGCCCAGCCAGAGTGAAGTACGCTGGAGCTTATCGGCGGTACGGATATAAAGCATCATAAAACGATCGAGATAGCGGATCAGCGTCTCTTTATCCAGATCGGCGGCCAGCAAATCGGCATGGCGGGGCTTCATACCACCGTTGCCGCAAAGATAGAGGTTCCAGCCTTTTTCCGTAGCGATAATACCGACGTCTTTCCCCTGTGCCTCGGCACATTCGCGGGTACAGCCGGATACGCCGAACTTCATTTTATGCGGCGTACGAATGCCCTTATAGCGGTTCTCCAGCTCAACGCCGAGGCCGACGCTGTCACCCACGCCAAAACGGCACCAGCTGCTGCCCACGCAGGTTTTCGCCATGCGCAGCGCTTTAGCGTAAGCGTGTCCGGTTTCGAAACCTGCGGCGATCAGCTGGGACCAGATGGCAGGCAGGTCATCCTTCTGGGCACCGAAAAGCGCGATACGTTGCGATCCGGTAATCTTGGTATAGAGATTGTAGCGACGACCGATTTCACCGATGGCGACCAGACCTTCCGGCGTAATTTCACCGCCAGCCGAGCGGGGGATCACGGAGTAAGTGCCATCTTTCTGGATATTCCCCAGGAAATTATCGTTGCTGTCCTGAAGGGGGGTGTGCTGAGGCTTCAGCACATAGTCATTCCAGCAGGAGGCCAGCAGCGATCCGACCGTCGGTTTACAGACTTCACAGCCGTAGCCGCTACCGTGTTTTGCCAGCAGCTGCTCAAAGGATTTGATCTCTTCAACGCGGATAAGATGATAAAGCTCCTGACGGGAATAGCTGAAGTGTTCGCAAAGGTGATTATTCACCTCAATGCCCTGACGGCTCAGTTCGGCGTTGAGAACCTGCGTCATTAGCGGTACGCAACCGCCGCAGCCGGTACCCGCTTTGGTTTCAGCCTTCAGCGCGGCCACCGTGTGGCAACCGTTCTGAATGGCGCTGATAAGATCGCCTTTGGTGACGTCAAAGCAGGAACAAATCTGGGCGGTTTCCGGTAGTGACTCCACGCCGATCGCCGGTTTGCTCCCCGCATGGCCAGGTAAAATCAGCGCGTCGGGATGTTCCGGCAGCTCAATGGCGTTCAGCATCAGCTGCAGCAGGTTACCGTAGTCGCTGGTGTCTCCCACCAGCACCGCGCCCAGCAGCGTTTTATTGTCCGCACTGACCACCAGTCGCTTGTAAATCTCTTTATTTTCATCCAGATAAACGTAGCTGCGTGCGCCTTCCGTACGGCCATGCGCATCGCCAATGCCGCCCACGTCAACGCCCAGCAGCTTCAGCTTGGCGCTCATATCCGCGCCGGTAAAGGCATTATCGTTGCCCAGCAGATGGTCACAGGTCACCTGAGCCATTTTGTAGCCGGGCGCGACCAGCCCATATACGCGGTTTTGCCAGGCGGCACATTCGCCGATGGCGTAAATGTCCGCATCGGCGGTCTGGCAACGATCGTTAATCAACACGCCGCCGCGCTGGCCCAAAGGCAGCTCGCACTGTTTAGCCAGTTTGTCCTGAGGGCGGATACCGGTAGAGAAGACGATGAAATCGACTTCAAGTTCGCTGCCGTCGGCAAACTGGAGCGTTTTACCGCCTTCAGGCCGATCGATAATTTGCTGCGTATTTTTGCTGGTATGAACGCGCACGCCCATGCGTTCGATTTTCTGCCGTAGCTGCTGTCCGCCCATCGGGTCGAGCTGCTCAGCCATCAGCACCGGCGCAAATTCAATAACGTGCGTTTCCACACCCAGGTTTTTCAGCGCGCCGGCGGCTTCCAGACCCAGCAGACCACCGCCGACCACCACGCCACGCTTGCTGCGGCGGGCGCAGGCTTCGATCGCGTTCAGATCTTCAATGGTGCGGTAAACAAAACAGTCCTGCCCGTTGGCACCTTTGATCGGCGGGACCCAGGGATAAGAACCGGTCGCCATCACCAGTTTATCGTACTGCACGGCGCGGCCACTGCTGGAGTAAACGACCTTTTCCTGCCGGTTGATACTGAGTGCCCGCTCGCCGATCAGCACTTCAACGTTGTGTTTCTGGTAGAAGCCATCGCGGACCAGAGAGAGTTCTTCCGCCGTATGATGGGAGAAGTAAGCAGAAAGGTGTACGCGGTCATAGGCCACGCGGGGTTCTTCACAAAAAACGGTGATGGCAAACTGGCCAGGCGCTGATTTTTCGACCAGCTCTTCAATCAAACGGTGGCCAACCATGCCGTTGCCAATAATGACGAGTCGGATGCTCATTTTTGCCTCACAATGCGAAATAATGAGGCTACGATAACCTGCCCGAAGGGGCAGTTATTGATGTATATCAATCCCCTTTTTAAATACTCCTTAGTGGGTAGATGGCTGATTTTTCCTGTTTTTTTGTAAGTCGAGGAAAAGGTTCAGGTTTTGGCTGAAACGTATCAGCGTGTCTTTTGACACGCCAGGTTGCAGCGGAAGAAAACGGTGGTAGGGTTAAAAGGAGCATAAACATTTGGGAGCGTTGAGATGCAGGCTGGTCAATTAAGATGGATAAATCACGCGCGACTTCCCTGGCGTGAAGGTCGCTGGCAAATTGAGATCCACAACGGCAAGATTGCGCGGCTTTCGCCGCAGACCCATTTTGTGGCTCAATCTGATGCGCTGGACGCCGAGGGTGGGCTGGTTTTTCCGCCTTTTATCGAGCCTCATATTCATCTCGACACCACCCAAACCGCGGGTGAGCCGTCGTGGAACCAATCCGGCACGCTGTTTGAGGGAATTGAACGCTGGGCTGAACGCAAGGCTCTGCTCAGCCATGAGGATGTGAAGGCGCGTGCCAGGCAGACGCTTAAGTGGCAGATTGCTAACGGCATCCAGTATGTCCGGACCCATGTTGATGTTTCCGATCCGACGCTGACGGCGCTGAAGGCCATGCTGGAAGTTAAACAGGAGATGGCGCCCTGGGTCACGCTTCAGATTGTGGCCTTTCCTCAGGAGGGAATTCTCTCCTATCCTGACGGCGAGACGCTGCTTGAAGAGGCGCTGAGGCTGGGCGCCGATGTTGTCGGAGCGATCCCCCATTTTGAATTTACCCGCGAGTATGGCGTGGAGTCATTACATAAAACCTTCGCCCTTGCCCAGAAGTACCAGCGCATGGTGGACGTACATTGCGATGAGATTGACGATGAGCAGTCCCGTTTTGTGGAAACGGTCGCGGCGCTGGCGCTGAAGGAAAACATGGGGGAGCGGGTGACGGCCAGCCATACGACCGCCATGCACGCCTATAACGGTGCCTATACTTCAAGACTGTTTCGCCTGCTGAAGCTCTCCGGTATCAACTTTGTCGCCAATCCTTTGGTGAATATACATTTACAGGGGCGTTTCGATACCTACCCGAAACGCCGGGGTATCACGCGCGTTAAGGAGATGCTGGAAGCGGATATCAATGTCTGCTTCGGCCACGACGACGTCTTCGATCCCTGGTATCCACTCGGAACGGCGAATATGTTGCAGGTGCTGCATATGGGGTTGCACGTTTGCCAGCTGATGGGCTATGAGCAGATCGATGCGGGGATCAACCTCATCACTCACAACAGCGCCAGAACGCTACAGCTGCAGGACTACGGTATCCAGACCGGCAACAGCGCCAACCTGATTATCCTGCCGGCGGAGAGTGGTTTCGATGCGCTGCGCCGTCAGGTGCCGGTGTGCTATTCCATTCGTGAAGGGCGGATCATCGCCGAAACGAAGCTTAGCGAGACGAGTATTCATCTGGACGAACCTGAGCGGATCGACTTCCGGCGCTAAAAGAAAAGGCCGGATTAACCGGCCTCAGACGACTGACAAACGTAACGCGTCCCGCGAGACGGAGGCCGCGGGAGAGGCTGTCAGGACGATATACTTCCGCCTGAACAGCCCCCTTCATGAAGCCAGCATTAGTGGGAGGACATATGCCCATGCAGCTTATGCTTGCTGACGAAGCCGAGCAGCAGGCACATCACAAACACGACGGCGTAGAGGCCGTTAGCGGTCATCAGCGCCGCATGCGCGCCGCCTTTATCGACGATAGGGCCGGTCACTACGAAGGTGAGCATCGTACCCACGGTGCCGCAGGTCAGAATGAAGTTCACCAGCTTCGGCGAGGAGACCTTAGTCTGCAGTGAGCCGAGCGTGATAATGGTGGTGTAGATTGCGCTGGAGAAGAAGCCCAGGCTAATCATGATCCATTTCAGCATCGAGGCATCATCACTGCTGACAAACCAGTACATCAGCAGGGTGGCCATCAACGCCAGCACGGTAAGAATACGCTGAGGATCGAAGAAACGAAGGATGGCGCTGAACGCCCACATGCCGATCATGTATGAGGTCCAGAAATTCCCCACCAGTCCGCCTGCCTGGGTGATATCCATGCCCATGGTTTTGGTCGCGTAAAGCGGCACCCAGCCAATGAAGCCAAGCTGGCCCAGGATGTAGCAAAGGGCGGCAACGGACAGAAACAGAACGCCAATACCCCATTTCTCTTTTTGCGCGGCCTGCTGCTGATTCGGCGCTTTTTTACCCAGTACGGGGAATTCGAAACAGAGTGCCAGCACGAAAATAACCACGTAAATCACGCCGATACAGGCATAAACCCAGTACCACGGCAGTGCACGGGCCAGAATGGCGGCGGCGATAATCGGGAAAATGGTACCGGCCATGCTGAAGAAGGAGTCGGTAAACAACAACCGGGAACCGCGCTGACGGCCTTCATAGAGATGGGTAATCAGGAAGGTACCGATCGACATCGTGATGCCGCTGACCACGCCAAGCACAAACATACAGAGCGAGAAGACGCTAAGATTGTGGCTGGTCATTAATCCCAGCACCGAGAGGATCATCAGTACAAAGCCGAAGATCAGCTGGCGCTTAAGCGGAATGATTTCCATCAGCCAGGCGTTAAGAAAAACGGCGGCCAGAATGCCGGCATTCAGAAAGGTAAAGGTATTGCTCATCTGCGCGACGGGCAGCTGAAAATAATCAGCAATATTTTCCAGCACCATACCGGTCACAATCACTACCGCGCCGGTAAGCGCATAGGAAAAGAAACTGATCCAGGTAAGACCGATTCGATCGCGATTCGTCATAATGAAAACCTGTGAGTCAAAGGGAACGTGAAGCAGGACGCCCACGGTAAGCGGGAGGAGTGTAGCGAGATTCGTGATCGGCTTAAACGAATAATGAAATAAAAAACATTGTATGCACTAAAATCGTGATTTACGTCACCGTTTATTAACCTGCGTAAGCGTTTGCGTGTATAAAAAGCGTACGTAAATAAAAGTAAAAGGCTGGCGCTGATCCAGGTGCCTCTTTACAATCAACTTTGTTTTCAGGCCTGTAGAACTTAGAAAGGATATAGCTATGTTAAAACGCACCCTGGCCGCCGTCGCCACCGTATTGGCGCTCTCTTCGGTTTCCATGACCTCATTCGCTGCAAAAGGCGATCCTCACGTTCTGCTGACCACTTCTGCAGGCGCGATTGAGCTGGAGCTGAATAATCAAAAAGCCCCGGTTTCGACGAAAAACTTTGTCGACTATGTCAACAGCGGCTTCTATAACAACACCACGTTCCATCGCGTCATTCCGGGTTTTATGGTGCAGGGCGGCGGATTTACGCAGGATATGCAGCAGAAGCCGACCAACGCGCCGATCAAAAACGAAGCGGATAACGGGCTGCTGAATAAACGCGGTACGATTTCAATGGCCCGCACGGCGAATAAAGACAGTGCCACCAGCCAGTTTTTTATCAACGTCGCCGATAATGCTTTTCTCGATCATGGGCAGCGCGATTTTGGCTATGCCGTGTTTGGTAAAGTGGTAAAAGGCCAGGATGTGGTCGATAAAATTTCTCAGGTTCAGTCGCAAAATGTGGGGCCTTATCAAAACGTTCCCGTAAAGCCTGTTGTGATCCTTTCCGCAAAAGTATTGCCATAACCTCCCTGCGGGAGATTGCTGCTTATAATTAGGGCAGCAAGTTTGCAGCGTGCTGACCGGCTTGCCGGTTCAGGCAGCAATCCCCCGTCAATGGAGCGAGCATGAGTAAAAAGCCTACCGAAAAGCAGAAAACCCTTCTCTGGCAGCAGCGTCGTGAGGCGAACTTCCTTGCCAGCTTTGAACTGAGTGGCGCACGGCTTGAACTGGGGTCAGCCCGGCCCGGCCTTCCCTGGCTAATCCATCTTCATCGTGAACTTTTTCATGGTCTGCTTGAAGATGCCGGTGAGCTGCGCCAGGTCGATGTTGTGCTGGATCAAACGCCTTGCTGCCATTTCGAATATATCGAAAAAGAGGGTAACGCCCTGATGCGTTCGCTGGAGGAGGAGAACGGCCTGGCCGATCTGCCCGCCGACGAACTGGCTGCCCGGCTGGCCTGGTATTATTGTGAACTGACCGTGCTTCATCCTTTTCTGCGCGGTAATGGCCGTGCGCTGCGGCTGTTTTTTGAACAGCTTGTCTTCCATGCCGGTTACGATATTCAGTGGCGACGTACCGACAGCGAAAGCTGGCAGGCGGCGAACCGGGCAAGCTGGGAAGGCGATCTGACGCGCCTCACTGCCGAGTTCAGCAAAGTGATAAGCGAACGCAGCGAAAATGCGTAGAATGGCGGCGTGTAAACTCTTGCCGGAACGCCGATGCTGCTGCTTATTGATAATTACGACTCTTTTACCTGGAATCTCTATCAGTACTTTTGTGAGCTGGGTGCTGAGGTTTACGTACAGCGCAACGATGAGCTTACGCTCGATCGGATCGCGGCCCTGCAGCCAGATCGATTAGTCATTTCTCCCGGCCCCGCAACGCCAGACGAGGCGGGGATCTCCCTGGCGGCCATCCGTCACTTTGCGGGCAGGTTGCCGATTCTGGGCGTCTGCCTTGGGCATCAGGCTATCGCGCAGGCTTTCGGAGGGAAAATTATCCTGGCCCCGGAAGTGATGCATGGCAAAACGTCCCGCATTGAGCACAACGATGGCGGGATATTTGCCGGGCTGAACCATCCGCTGACCGTCACCCGTTACCACTCCCTGATCGTTGATCCTGCTTCACTGCCGGATGAGTTTGAGGTTACCGCCTGGACGCTGCGTGACGGTCAGCGCGATCAGATTATGGGGCTGCGCCACCGGCATCATCGTCTGGAGGGGGTGCAGTTTCATCCTGAAAGCATCCTCAGTGAACAGGGACATCAGCTGTTAAAAAATTTCCTTGCTGACTAAATTACTTTGCCTTTAAATGATTTTTTATGCATATTTTGTGATTATAATTTCACATTGGTGACATAAGAACAGGAGTAAAGCATGGCAACGGAAAAAGTAGCGGTGACCCGGGCGACATTTGATGAGGTGATCCTTCCTGTTTATGCGCCAGCTGCCTTTGTGCCGGTGAAAGGAAAAGGCAGCCGCGTCTGGGATCAGCATGGCAAAGAGTATATCGACTTCTCCGGCGGCATCGCGGTGACGGCGCTGGGCCACTGCCATCCGGCGCTGGTGGAAGCATTAAAAACCCAGGGCGAAATGCTGTGGCACACCAGCAACATCTTCACGAACGAGCCGGCGCTGCGTCTGGCCAGTAAACTTATCGCGGCCACCTTTGCCGATCGCGTCTTTTTCGCCAACTCCGGCGCGGAAGCGAACGAAGCGGCCTTTAAGCTGGCGCGCTACTATGCGTCGCAGCGTCACTCCCCTTATAAAAGCAAAATTATTGCCTTCCATAACGCGTTTCATGGCCGCACGCTGTTTACCGTTTCCGTTGGTGGTCAGCCGAAATACTCTGACGGTTTCGGGCCAAAACCGGCCGATATTGTCCATGTGCCTTTTAACGATCTGGCGGCCGTGGAGGCGGTTATCGACGATCATACCTGCGCGATTGTGGTGGAACCCATTCAGGGTGAAGGTGGCGTGATGCCTGCTACGCCGGAATTTATGCAGGGGTTGCGTCACCTGTGCGATAAACATCAGGCGCTGCTGGTACTGGACGAAGTACAGAGTGGTATGGGGCGCAGCGGTAAACTCTTCGCCTGTGAACACTACGGTGTGACGCCGGATATTCTGACCACAGCCAAGGCGCTGGGCGGCGGATTCCCGGTTAGCGCCATGCTGACCACCCACGAGGTCGCCGCCGTTATGGCGCCAGGTGTTCACGGCACCACCTACGGCGGCAACCCGCTGGCCTGTGCCGTTGCCGAGGCCGCGCTGGATATTATCAATACCGATGAGGTGCTTGGCGGGGTGGAAACCCGGCGTGAGCACTTTATCTCAGCGCTGAAGGCGATGGATGCGAAGCGGGATCTGTTCAGCGCCATCCGGGGCAAGGGCTTACTGATCGGTGCAGCGCTTAAGCCGCAGCATGCTGGCAAAGCCCGCGATATTCTTCATGCCGCAGCGGAAGAAGGCGTGATGATCCTGAGTGCCGGTACGGACGTTATCCGTTTTGCGCCTTCGCTGGTAATTGAGCCTGGCGATATTGAAGAGGGCATGGCCCGTTTCGTGGCGGCAGTCGACAAAGTGCTCGCATAAAACAGCAAGAGGAAGGCGTTTTGCCTTCCCCTTGCTGTCTTCACGTTATTCGTCTCAATAATTATGTCAGGAGGCTTTTCTTAAGCGTCGCGATAACCAGTTGCCGTGATGGGGCCGCGTTGTCCACGCCAGTGATGAGATAGTGTGCATCACGCTAAGATGGTCCAGAATCCGCTTCACGTGCCGCTCCATGATCGTTACCGGTCCCTGACTGAACTCTCCCTGCGATTCCAGCACGTTATTTTCCGAGCCTGGCCCATCATATTCCAGCCGCTGCTGGCAGCGCTGCAGGGCAATCTCACACGACTGAAGATAGCGCTCCGCCAGCGCAGGCGTCAGCATCGTATGCTCGCGAGCCAGAATGGTCATCGCGTTGATATGTTCGACGACAAACTGGCCATGCGTTACCCACAGTTTCATATCGGCCAGGTAGCTCGGGTCGAATCCTGGCTCCTGCATCGCCTGATTGAGTGAGTTAAACAACGCGTTGTGCGCCTGGTTGGCCCGCATACGCTGATAAGCCAGCTTTACCGGGTCATGTTCGTTGCCCAGCAGTAATTGCAGCGCCTCCTGCCAGACCTCCAGCGCGTCATGGGCGTTTTGCCGCAGCAGGCCGCTTTGCCACTGCGGCCACAGCCAGATCATACCGGCAAAGGCGATCAGACAGCCTATCAGCGTATCCAGCAGGCGCGGCAGTAGAAAATCGGCGCCGTTAAGTGAAAGCAGCTGCAGGGAATAGACCGCCGTCACCGTAAAACCAATCATTGCCAGACCGTAGTACTTACGGATGAACAGATAGCTCACCAGGGTAATTATCAACATCACCAGCAGCACTACCGGCTCCGGTACCTGAAGTCGCAGGGCCATGGCGGCGACAATCAGTCCGGCAAGCGTGCCCAGCGCCCGGTGCTGGATCCGGACGCGTGTCGCGCTGTAGCCGTTCTGACTGACGAACATGATCGTCATCAGGATCCAGTAAGGCTTTGGCAGATTAAAAAACAGCGCCAGAGAACTGGCAAAGGTGAGCATCACGGCAAAACGCCCGGCGGTGCGAAGCGCGGATGACCGCAGTGAGAGATAACTTTTAATGGCCGGCAGCAGCGGCAGGCGGCGCTGGCGATCGGCCATCAGGTCCCGCTTATAAAGCGGACGCTGATGACGAAGCAGACGGCCTATCCGGCTAAAATGGTACGAACAGAAATGCCCGACGGGATTATCCGGATGCTGTCTGGCGATCTTTTCCAGCGCCTGCAGCTGCTTATCCATGGAGAAACGGCTGGGTAGCTTGTGGTAAAGAATATCATCAGCAAGTTCGCGAAGCCGGGCGGCAATCGTCTGCGCGTTCCAGCGAATAACCGCTTCGGCGTGGCTTTGCTCAACCAGTTTCTGTACCTCACCAGGCTGATGCAGGCTGACCGCAATATGCTCCTGTAAATCCAGGGCAACCTGAAACGCACGGGTCAGATGTTTATGATGATTATCCCGGCTGGCAGCCAGCATGTGCATCTGCTGGTAGCAGGTTGTGATCAGGTCGACCGCTTTTTGCTGGCGCGCCAGCAGCGGCGGCAGCGCTTTTTCAGGATCGGTAAGCTGCGTCAGCATGCTGTATTTTGCTTCACAGTAGCCAGCCAGCTCCAGATAGAGCAGGCTGAGCGTTTCACGCATTGGCTGCTCTTTCCACAGCCAGAACCAGAACCAGTTAAAGGCGCCGTACCAGATCGTGCCCATAATATAAAGCACTGGCGGCGCCCAGATGGGCATACGGCCCGCCAGACTGAGGGTAAAAATAGCGGCGATCAGCGAGGCGGGCAGCAGCCTGCCATGAAGCGGGCTGATTTCTCCGGTGACGCCTAACAGCATGGCCATGACGAACAGAATGAGCGGCAGGGGGACCTGATAGCCACCGAGAAACTGAATAAGGAAGCTGCTAAAGGCGAACAGACTGCCGCCAACGATCAGGCGTTTGAAAAAGCGCTTATGGGGCGTATCGAGACCGGCGATATTGCAACAGGCAGGCACTAACGAGAAGAGCAATCCTTTTTGCAAATCACCCAGCAGCCATCCTATAGCGACAGGGAGAGAGAGCACCAGCGTTTGTCGCAGTGCATAGTTCACCTCGGGGTGATAGATCAGTCGGCGCCACATCCTTCCATACCCGTTGAGAGAGGCGCAACGACGAGGTTGCGCCATGGAGCGGGGCAGATTAACGCGTGCCGTAAACGACGATGGTCTTGCCGTGTGCTGAGATCAGATTTTGATCTTCCAGCATTTTCAGGATTCGCCCAACGGTTTCGCGCGAGCAACCAACGATCTGGCCGATCTCCTGACGGGTGATTTTGATTTGCATCCCATCCGGATGGGTCATTGCGTCCGGCTGCTTGGCCAGATTCAGCAGAGTTTGCGCGATGCGACCTGTCACATCGAGGAAAGCTAAATTGCCCACTTTCTCTGAGGTAACCTGAAGGCGGCGCGCCATCTGTGAGGAGAGACGCATCAGGATGTCAGGATTGACCTGAATCAGCTGACGGAACTTTTTATAGGAAATTTCAGCCACTTCGCAGGCGGCTTTTGCACGTACCCATGCGCTACGCTCCTGACCTTCTTCAAACAGGCCAAGCTCGCCAATAAAATCGCCCTGGTTGAGGTAAGAGAGGATCATCTCTTTGCCTTCCTCATCCTTAATCAGCACCGCTACTGCGCCCTTGACGATGTAGTAGAGGGTTTCCGCTTTTTCACCCTGGTGAATCAGCGTGCTTTTGGATGGATACTTATGAATATGGCAATGTGACAGGAACCATTCAAGAGTCGGGTCTGTTTGCGGTTTGCCGAGAACCATTCGCTGTTATCCTCTGTTGTCATCGTGCCTAAATACAGGGGGAAGAAACCCTGTCAGGCGTTGAAAAAGTCAAGCGTTCCCCTTCAGGGAATTTATCCTGACCCTGGTTGAGGGCCTGGCTCGTTATGGTGTTCCGTTTCGCCACGTATGTAGAGTACTGGCGAAGATATTACAGCTTTGTTTGTAACACAGCTTTCATTGAGTGTCTTCTGTTGTCTCGCTTCAGCATAGCGGGAAATCTACGGCGTTGCCGTTTTTGTTGCTAAAGCGTAATCTGATGTTAACTGAATGACTTAGAGGAGTTTGTTATGGAAGCTCGCGTGAAATGGGTGGAGGGGCTGACCTTTTTGGGAGAATCCTCATCCGGGCATCAGGTGCTGATGGATGGCAATGCGGGCGATAAAGCGCCCAGTCCGATGGAAATGGTGCTGATGGCGGCCGGTAGCTGTAGCGCCATCGACGTGGTGTCTATTTTGCAGAAAGGGCGTCATGAGATCACGGACTGTGAAGTAAAGCTGACCTCAGAGCGTCGTGAAGAGGCGCCACGCCTGTTTACCCACATTAATCTGCACTTTATCGTGAGCGGTAAGGCATTGGGCGACAAAGCCGTGTCCCGCGCGGTAGACCTCTCTGCCGAGAAATACTGTTCGGTTGCGCTGATGCTGGGCAAGGGCGTTAACATCACCCACAGCTACGAAATCATCGCGGTATAACCTGAGAGAGCCCTGCGCGGCAGGGCTCACTCAATCTTTTTCCCCTCCATCAGCCGCTTCACCAGCGGGCCCATAATCAGTTCCATTGCCAGGCCCATTTTGCCGCCGGGCACAACCAGCGTATTAATATGGGAAATAAACGATCCCTGTAACATAGCGAGCAGATAAGGGAAATCAATCCCTTCCAGCGCCTGGAAATGGATGACGACAAAACTTTCATCAAGAGAGGGGATGGCACGTGCGGCGAAAGGGTTTGAGGTATCGACGGTCGGCACGCGCTGAAAGTTGATGTGCGTGCGGGAGAACTGCGGCGTAATGAAGTTGATGTAATCCTCCATTGAGCGCACCACGGAATCCATCACGGCTTCCCGGGAGTGACCTCTTTCGCTGGTATCCCGCACCAGTTTCTGGATCCACTCCAGGTTAACGATCGGCACCACGCCCACCAGCAAATCAACATGCTGGGCGACATCATTATGCGGCGTGACCACACCACCATGAAGGCCTTCGTAGAAGAGAACATCCGTTGGCTCTGGCAACGGCTGCCAGGGGGTGAAGGTGCCAGGCACCTGATTCCACGGCACCGCTTCATCATAGGTATGCAGGTATTTGCGCGATTTTCCGCTGCCGCTGAGACCATACTCCACAAAGGTGTTTTCCAGCAGCGCAAAGTCATTGGCGTCAGGGCCGAAATAGCTGATATGCCGGCCCATCTCCCGCGCTTTACGAATCGCCATATCCATCTCAGGGCGCGTAAAACGGTGGAAGCTGTCTCCTTCCAGTTCGGCGGCATGCAGGCCAAGCTGCTGAAAAATTTTTCGGAAAGCGGTACTGGTTGTAGTGGTGCCTGCACCACTTGAACCGGTCACGGCGATCACCGGATGTCTGGCTGACATAGCAGATAACTCCCTGAGAAAGGTCAGTTCTATCCCGCATTGGTAACACGTTTCACGCCCGGGTGTCACGTGACTATACGTGTGCTGTATCGCGCAGTCAGGTGCTACGCGTTACCTGGCCACGGGGCATAATATTGACCGTCTCATGCAGTTCGGACCAGACCAGCACCGCTTCACCGCTGCTTAACTGGCGGCGGACATCTCCCACTTTCTGTTCCAGCGAACGTTCCTGTTCGCCGTAGTCGGTGCCTTCCCTCAGCACAAAGGATTCAATCAAATTATCAAGCGTTTCCGCGTCGAGTTCTTTCCAGGGAATAATCACGTTAATTGTCCAGCCAGGTTGAAAGCCATTGGGGGATGCGCTGCTCCAGCCACATCTGGGGTTTACGCAGAGTGCCGCCGACGAACCCCACATGACCGCCGTGCTGAGTCAGCTGATACTCTACGTTAGAGGGTAGCAGGCCGGGAGGGGGGATGACTTCATTTGTCATAAAGGGATCGTCTTTGGCATGAATGATCAGCAGAGGTTTGCGCACATCCGGCAGGAGCGGCATTGCGCTGCAGCGTTGATAATAGTCGCTCGCGTCCAGAAAACCATGAGCGCGGGCAGTAATCGCATCATCGAAATCACGCAGTTTTTTCAGCGCCCGCAGCGTTGCCAGATCGATCGGCAGCGTGCCGGGCCAGGCCACCAGTTTACGCTCGGCATTTTGCTTCAGCAGCCCCAGCAGATAGCGCTGATAAACGCGGGAGAAACCCTGCTCAAGTTTCAGGCTGCACGGCTCCAGCATCAGCGGCGCGGAGACAACCACGCCCGCATCAAGCAGGCAGTCCGCGCCCTGTTGCCCCATCAGGCAGGCGAGCATATTACCGCCAAGCGATACGCCGACGGCGGCGGTCGGCACCTCGCCCCATTCCTCGCGCAACCACTGCAAAAAATAGCCCGCGTCACCGGTTTCGCCCGAATGATAGATGCGTTCAAGCCGGTTCGGCTCGCCGCTACAGCCGCGAAAATGCATCACCACACCCAGCCAGCCACGCCCCTTGCACGCCTGCAAAAGCCCATGGGCGTAAGGGCTGCTGACGCTACCCTCCAGCCCATGAAACAGGACCACTCTTGGCTTGTGGCGTGCCTGCTGCAGATCTTCGCTCCATGCGAGATCGACAAAGTCGCTATCCGGCAGCGTCAGCCGCTGCCAGTGTGGCTGAAACAGCAACCGACGACGCACCAGACGGGGAAGAAGCGTTTGCAGATGCGCATTGCTCATGCCCGGCATTGGCCGGAACAGGATATTGTCTGAGGAGTGAATATTTATGTTCAAAATGCTTGTAGGATTCCAGTCACATTGCTAGCTTCGACAAGTTGTTACCGACCATGGGATGAGGAGCATCCGTTCAAATGGAACTGAGTTTGTTTTTATCTATGTTGGGTTTTCTCTGGGTCGCTGCGATTACGCCAGGCCCTAATAATATGTTACTCACCGCCTCCGGCGCCAACTTTGGTTTCTGGCGATCGCTCTGGCTACTGTTCGGCATCATGCTTGGCATGCAGGTTATGCTGCTGATGGTGGCTTTTGGGGTAGGGGGCCTGATACTGCTTTATCCGTCTCTGCATCTGTTTCTCAAAATTGCCGGGAGCGCTTATCTGCTCTGGCTGGCATGGAAAATTGCCACAGCCGCGTATGAGAAGCTCGAGGTGGAGGAGGCGCCCGTGGCGCCGATGCCGTTCTGGCAGGGCGGGCTGCTCCAGCTGATCAATCCGAAAGCCTGGCTGATGGCGCTGGGTGCGGTTGCCAGCTTCAGCCTGGCCGGGGCGGCGTACGGACAGTCGGTGATTGCCATCAGTATCGGTATGGCGCTGGTCAACCTTATTACCGGCCTCCTCTGGCTGGGGTTTGGCTCGCTGATTGGGCGTATTCTCCGCAGTCGCCGGGCGTGGAAAATCTTTAATCTGTCGATGGGGTTACTGACCGCCGCCTGCGTATTATTGATCTGGCACTGAAAATCCGCCGCACCTGTTTCCCTTCTGTGCAGAGTAAAAGCTATCGTCAGCGGCGATAGCTTTTTTTATTCCTGCTGCAATTTCTCCGCTGCGCGGAATAAAAATTTCACGCCTGACAGAGTCTGCTGACTGCAGGGGAATGCCCCAATAATGGCAGGAAAAGCGGTAATGACTCCAATTTATTGGTAATAGTTTATCGTCAGATAATGCCCGATGACTTTGCCATGCAGTTCCACCGATTTTGAGAACGACAGCGACTTCCTGCCCAGCCTTGCCAGATGCTGCCTCAGATTCAGGTTATGCCGCTCAATTCGCTGCGTGTATCGCTTGCTGATGACGTGCAGCTTTCCCTTCAGACGTGACTCATACAGCGGCCATCCGTCAGTCATCCATACCATCACGTCAAAAGCCGACAACAGACTTAAAAGACGCTCCAGTGTGGCTTTGGTGCGAGCACCAAGAACGTGTGCCATGACCGTCTTGCGTATCCTGTCATACGTATAAAACAGCCAGCGTTGGTTACGCACAATGCCTTCAGTAGCGGAGCAGGAGGGGCAGCAGACGGCGACGGAAGCCACAGGAGCACCTCAAAAACACCATCATATATTAAATCAGTAAGTTAGTAGCATTACCGCTTTTGCCGTTGAGTATATCAAAGGCGCTTTTGCGGGGCTGGATGAATAAAATGGTGAAGTGCTATTCCTGTTAGCTTTACGCCGCCTGGTTGAGGCTCGAGGTGGGGTTAGTAAAATTGCCGCCGAAACCGAACTGAATCGCGAAACGCGCTATAGAACGCTTTCTGAGCGCGGCAATCCCACTATCAGCACCACTAAAAAAATAATCAATGCGGCGGGTATTCATTTTGCTGAGTTGACCGGGTGAATAAACTACTCGCCACGTTGCGCAGCAGCGAGCATTGCTGGTTATTCAAACCTTAGCCATTAAAATCCAACCACCATCGCTTGCGGTGAAAAAATATCTTTGAATCCTTCGCGCACCAGTGATTCCGGGCTGATTTCAGCGATGGTTTTAGCGCCGGTCAGCGTCATCGCCACACGCATCTCTTTTTCAATTAAGTTCAGCAGATTGGTTACACCGGCCTGGCCATGGGTTGCCAACGCATACAAATAAGCGCGGCCTAACAGACAGGTGTCGGCTCCAAGCGCAATCATGCGCACCACATCCAGCCCACTGCGGATACCACTATCGGCAAGAATCGCGATATCGCCTTTGACGGCATCGGCAATGGCGGGCAGGGCGCGGCAGGATGAAAGCACACCATCGAGTTGGCGGCCACCGTGGTTTGATACCACTATCCCATTAGCGCCAAAGCGCACCGCATCTTTCGCATCTTGCGGGTCGAGAATGCCTTTAATGATCATTGGGCCATCCCAGAATTCACGGATCCACTCCAGGTCACTCCAGGAAATTGATGGGTCGAAATTATTCGCCAGCCAGCCAATGTAATCTTCGAGCCCGGTGGGTTTCCCCAGATATGTTGAGATATTCCCTAAATCATGCGGGCGACCGTTCAGGCCCACGTCCCACGCCCATTGCGGATGCGTCACCGCTTGCCAGTAACGGCGCAATGCAGCATGTTGCCCGCTCATACCAGAATGCGCATCGCGATAACGCGCTCCTGGTGTTGGCATATCGACGGTAAACACAAGCGTTGAACACCCGGCAGCTTTCGCACGCTCCAGCGCATTACGCATGAAGCCACGGTCTTTTAAGACATAAAGTTGAAACCACATCGGGCGGTCGATTGCAGGTGCCACTTCTTCAATCGGACACACAGAAACAGTAGAAAGCGTAAATGGAATGCCTTTCGCTGCAGCCGCTTTGGCCGCCTGCACTTCGCCACGGCGGGCATACATTCCGCATAACCCAACGGGAGCGAGCGCTACGGGCATCGACAGCGTTTCGTTAAACAGTTTGGTTTCAAGGCTTAACGCGGACATGTTTTTAAGTACGCGCTGCTTTAACGCCACTTCTGCCAGATCGTCAACGTTGCGACGTAGCGTGTGTTCGGCATAGGCACCACCGTCAATATAGTGGAATAGAAATGGCGGCAGAATACGCTTTGCAGCGGCGCGGTAGTCAGATGCAGCGGAAATAATCATGGATTTGCGTCCCTTAAAACGTCGGTGTCTTCATCAGGCAGGCGGCTGATTCGCGCCTGTCGCGCTTCGTCTTCATGCAGGTTTTTAATGGTGGTGTGGACAAACCCGAGGTGCTTTTTCGCCGCCAGGCGAGCGCGTTCCGGGTCTCCTACCAGAATGGCCTGCAACAGTTCGTTATGCTGTTCGGTAAGCCCAGCAAAAATAGCCGGCACGGTGTACATACGCTGGCGGCTGTGCATCACCGAAGATTGCAGTAAATCGAAAAAACCGCGCATCGTCTGGAGTAGCACGATGTTGTGTGAGGCTTCGGCAATGGCCAGGTGAAAGCGCACGTCAGCCTGGGCCGCGAGATCTGGAACGTCGCTTTCTTTGAATTTTAGCGTGGCGTCAAAACAGGCGATGAGCTTCTCTTTATCGGCAGGTGTTGCCCGTTGAGCGGCATACCATGCGGTGATGGCTTCTATCGCGTGGCGTGCTTCTAAAATGTCGTAACGGTAATTGGGGTCATCTTCCACCAGCGTTTTCAACGGCTGGACGATTCGTTGTTCTGACCACGCCTGAACTTCGTGGCGCACAAAAGTACCGCCACCGCGGCGACTAATTAGAATGCCTTCGCTAATCAGCTTTTGAATTGCTTCGCGAATTGATGACCGCGATACCCCCATTTCAGCCGCAAGCTGGCGTTCGGCGGGCAACCGCATGCCCGCCTCCAGTTTACGCTCACTAATTAATACTTTAACGCGCTCGACCAGGTGGTCGGCCAGGCGCGGTTGAGTGGTCATCAGGGAATCATCCAGGTTAAAACATAAGCCTGAAGTGTGGTGATGACACCGACCATACAGGTGAAAATCAGGCTGTGTTTGACGGTAAAACGGAACAAGTCCGATTCCCTACCCACCAGGCCAACAGCGGCACAGGCGATAGCGATAGACTGCGGCGAAATCATTTTGCCAGTGACGCCACCGGTAGTGTTGGCGGCAACCAGCAGCAAGTCAGACACACCAATTTGTTGCGCGGTCGTGGCTTGTAGCGCAGCGAACAAGGCGTTTGATGACGTATCGGAGCCGGTCAGGAACACACCTAACCAGCCAAGGAATGGTGAGAAGAAGGTAAAGGCATGGCCGGTGTGCGCCAGTGCGAGTGCGAGCGTTGCCGAAAGGCCTGAGTAGTTGGAGATAAACGCAAAGGCTAACACCATGCCGATGGAGTAAATCGGAAGCGCCAGTTCTTTAAGTGTTTCACCGAATGTCTCAATCGCTGCTTTTGGCTTCATGCGCAGGTAAACCATGGAAATGAGTGCCGCAACCAGAATCGCGGTGCCCGTTGCGGAGAACCAGTCAAATTTGTATACCGCTGCATAGGCCATGCTTTGTGCCACAACCGGTGGCATTTTGACGACCATTTTGTCGAGGAACGGCACGGAGATATTGAATACCCAGTCAGCCATTGCGCCGCCCGGCGCAAACAGTGCTTTGAACGGGGGAATACTCCACAAGGTGACGGTTGCCGTCAGAAAGATAAATGGCATCCAGGCGCGAATCACCTGGCCTGCGGTATAGTTTTTGCGGACGAGTGTCTGGTCAGTCACCGACGCGCCAATATCGCCAAAACGGAAAATGTGAACTGGCTTCCAGACGCGCAGAAACGTGGTCAAACACACCAGTGAAACCAGTGAGGAGATAATATCCGGCAGTTCTGGCCCCAGGAAATTTGAGCTAAGGTATTGCGCGATAGCAAACGAACCGCCCGCGACGATAACCGCAGGCCATGTCTCTTTAATGCCTCGCCACCCATCCATAATTGCCATGATCCAGAACAGCACAATCATGGTCAGGAACGGTAACTGGCGGCCGACCATCTGGCCGATTTCAAAGCTGTCGAGCCCGGTGACCTGGCCTGCGACGATAATAGGAATTCCCATTGCTCCAAACGCCACCGGAGCGGTGTTCACAATCAGGCAAAGACCTGCGGCATACAGCGGGTTAAAGCCGAGGCCAACCAGCAATGCGGCGGTAATCGCCACCGGAGCACCAAAACCTGCGGCCCCTTCAAGGAATGCACCGAAGCAGAAGCCAACAATCAGCATTTGCAGGCGTTGGTCAGGAGTAATGGAAAGAATCGACGAGCGGATAATGTCGAATTGCCCCGTTTTCACCGAGATTTTATAGACGAAAACGGCGGCGATAATAATCCAGGCAATCGGCCACAGCCCGTAGAAGAAACCGTACACCACAGACGATAACGCGCGGTCAAACGGCATACGGTAGAAAAATAATGCGACTAACAAGGCCAGGCCGACGGTAACTGTGGCGGCGGTGTAACCCTTCATACGCAGTTTAATCAATGCGAAGAAGAAGAAAATAATCGGAATAGCGGCGATGAGGCTCGATAGCCAGATGTTACCTGCGGGGTCGTAGACTTGTTGCCAGGCTTGCATGAAGGGACTCTCCAGAACGTGATGTGTTTATTATTATTATTCGCTTGATTGGTAGGACCAATATTGCGATGTAGGGTAAGTTTACGTAAAGGTTAATCTCTTGTTAATTTATGGCAATGTTACTGTTGCATTTTTTTGCCGTTATGCCCAAAGAGGTCACATTTTTGGTGGGATTGGTAGGACCAATATTGGCGGCGATAAACAGTAACAGGCTGACGCCCATTACCGGCAGGCAGTAGCCGAAAAGCAACGCGATTATCACCACACCTGCACGCCGCGCACCAGGCAGTACCAGCCATGCCTCACACAGGGTTTGTGCGGGGTTGCTCGCAGAAACCGCCGGACGTTTTAACCACCGCATGCGATAACCGAAAATCACCATCGCGCACAGACCCAAACCAAACGCTGCCAATAACAACTGGTTTGCCAGCCCGAAAAGTACGCCCATGTGGGCATCAATTCCCCAACGAGTGAGCTTGGCCACTAACGGGAAATCAGCAAACCGGGTGCGGTCAATCACCCGGAAAGTCGTAGGATTGACGGCTGCGGTATCGACGTGTGTCGGCCAGGCGCGGTCGATTTCAGTCACCGTCCAGGTTTTATCTGCCGGGCAAGAAAGGCGAATCTCTATTTTGTTTGATTCAATACCAGCTGCGCGTAGCGGCAAGTACGTTATCCCAGATATTGTCATCTGTTTGCGGCATCACCATGCCAGGCATCATGGCGTGGTGTTCTGCGTGTGGGTCGTGGTGCGGCTGCACGGTTTGTGCGACTAATGCAGTATTTACCTGTGGTGTCATCCAGCCCAGAGCGCCTCGTATCTTGTCGATATTTCCGCCTGCCCATTGCGACCAGGTGAGTCCGGTGGCATTACGCTATTCAATAAACAGATCACACCAACCATGAGCCATACAATCTACTTCTTAACGTCAATCCCCAACCGCTCTAACTCTTTCCGTCCAAGCGTCTTCAACCAGTTCCCAAGACTCATCCCCGCCGCTTTCGCTGCAACTTCAAACTGTGCTTTCAGCTCAGGTGCGATCCGGATCTGAAATGTTGGAGAAAGCCCGGTTCCCTTAGGGTTTTTGTCATATTTGAGCGTTGACATGCAGCAGCGCACTCCTCAGTATAATATCCGTATCGTACGTACACTTCGACGATATTTATTCTTGAGCAACGCCCCGGCAGTGGTGCAACACATACCGAGGCGTTTAACCAAAACGTTAAAGGAGTTAACGCAATGGCTGTTTCCGATAGTACCACAACCACCCGCCCTGAAATCATCTGTCCGGTGCCAGAATGTGAGCCATCTTTCGACACGCTTCTGAAAATGCCCCTCGGCACGGCGATGGATCTCTTCCAGATCCTCGACTGCTGCCAGAACCTTGTCGATGCGCTTATTGATACCAGTGATAACCAAAGTCGCATGGCGCTTTGCGGCAGATTGTATGCTGCGCTGATGGTTTTAGAGGTGCTGCTGAAGGCGCCGCTGCCGGGATATCTGATTGAGCGCTTAACGGTAGAAAAGGCGGAAGAAGAGGGCTGTCACCGCCCGCTCCCGACAGACTCTGAAACCCTGAGGGGATATTGCGCGGCATTAATCCTGCTGTTATTACAGCGTCAGCAGATGCCAGAGCAGGAAGAACAGATCGCCGGTTTGCTGTATGAGCTGATCGGCGTCCTGAATGAGGATTTAAAAGCGCCACGATTTGTCAGGACCGCCGACGGAATAACCATGATCAGCCGCGTTATAAAAGCTGAGGTTCATTAACTGAGAGCTGGGCGGATAAGTTTGCTTTATCCGCCTTAAATATATTCCGTCAACTGCGTAATGGGTCGCACTACGGACCTATTCAGGCGGTCAGCATCGCTTCCAGCTGTTCCTGTGCATCCAGCCACGCCATTTCACATTCTTCCAGGGCGGATTTCGCTTCGGCCTGCTGCTGCAGTGCCGCCGTCAGCTCCGTTTTGCGGCTCTGATCGTAAAGCGCGGTGTCCGCGAGACGGGTTTCCGCATCGGCAAGCGTGGCGTTGAGTTTTTCCATCTGCTTTTCCAGTTTGTCGATCTGTTTACGCAGCGGCTGCGTTTGCGTACGCAGTTCAGCTTCACGACGTTTCTGATCTTTTCTGGCCTGCGCGCTGTTGCCGCTCTCCTGTTTAGGTTCGGCTGTGGCGCTGGTCTGCTTCTGCTGATCGCTCAGCCACTGCTGATAATCTTCCAGATCGCCATCAAAAGCCTCAACTTTGCCGTCATGCACCAGATAAAGATCGTCGGTTGTGGATCGCAGCAGGTGACGATCGTGCGAGACCACCACTAAGGCACCCTCGAAATCGATCAGCGCTTCCGTCAGCGCCTGACGCATATCCAGATCCAGATGGTTGGTCGGCTCATCAAGCAGCAGCAGGTTAGGGCGCTGCCAGACGATTAACGCCAGCACCAGCCGCGCTTTTTCACCACCGGAGAAACGTTCGGTCTGCTCCGTCACTTTGTCGCCCTGGAAACCAAAACCGCCCAGATAGTCACGCAGCTGCTGCTCAAGAACCTTCGGCGCCAGGCGCACGAGGTGCTGCAACGGCGATTCATCTGCCCGCAGGAACTCCAGCTGATGCTGAGCGAAGTAACCCAGCTTGATCCCTTTTGCCAGGCCAATGTCACCTTTAAGCGGCGCCAGTTCGCCCGCCAGCAGCTTGATCAGCGTCGATTTCCCGGCGCCGTTACGGCCCAGCAGGCCGATGCGGGAACCAGGAACCAGATTAAGCTTGATGGAATCCAGAATGGTGCGCTCGCCGTAGCCTGCGCTGACCTTCTCCATATTCAGCAGCGGATTGGGCAGGCTTTCCGGCGCGCGGAAACTGAAGGTGAAGGGGTTGTCGACGTGGGCCGGGGCAATCAGCTCCATACGCTCAAGCATCTTGATTCTGCTTTGCGCCTGCTTGGCCTTGCTGGCCTTGGCCTTAAAGCGATCGATAAAGCTTTGCAGGTGAGCCACTTTCTGCTGCTGATTTTCAAACATCGACTGCTGCTGCGACAGCTTGGTGGCACGCTGAATTTCAAACGAGCTGTAGTTGCCGGTGTACTCGAAAATCGTCTGCTGTTCGATGTGCAGAATTTTGTCGACGACCGGATCAAGAAAGTCCCGGTCGTGAGAAATCAGAATCAGTGTGCCCTGATAGCTTTTCAGCCAGCGCTCAAGCCAGATAACGGCATCAAGATCCAGGTGGTTAGTCGGCTCATCCAGCAGCAGCAGATCAGAACGGCAAATCAGCGCCTGCGCCAGGTTAAGGCGCATCCGCCAGCCGCCGGAGAAATCGCTGACCGGCCGCTGAAGCTGATCCTGGGTAAAGCCCAGGCCGTTAAGCAGGCTTGCTGCGCGGGACTGCATGGTCCAGGCCTGAATCGCATCCAGCTTGCCGTGAAGGGTGGCGATGGCGTTGCCGTCATCGGCCTCGTTGGCCCGCGCCAGATCGGATTCGAGCTGGCGGAACTCGCGATCGCCGTCGATCACATAATCGATAGCTGGTTTGCTCAGGGCTGGCGTTTCCTGATTCACCCAGGCGAGCGACCAGTTACTGGGATAGGTGAAGCTGCCGGCATCGGCGCTTATCTCGTTCTTAAGCAGCGACAGCAGCGTGGATTTGCCGCAGCCGTTTTTCCCCACCAGCCCCACTTTCTGACCGGGATTGATCGTGGCCGTGGCGTTATCCAGCAGTACGCGGACACCGCGTCGAATTTGTAATGAGGAGAAGACAATCATAAGCGCCGTTGTATAAGAATATGTTAAATTAAACGTCAATTTTGTTTTCGGGATCCAGGATTCCGTTACGTCGGGCATGGTAGCGGAAATTCCCCGCTGTGACGACGATTTGGAGGGGATGATGTTGCAGCCACCCAAAGTTTTGCTGCTTTACGCTCATCCGGAATCACAAGACTCGATTGCCAATCGCGTTTTGCTACAGCCGGCTTGGGAACTGCCTCACGTAACGGTGCACGACCTTTACGCGCACTACCCGGATTTTTTTATCGATATTCACCACGAACAACGGCTGCTTCGTGAGCATGACATCATCATTTTCCAGCATCCGCTTTATACCTATAGCTGCCCGGCACTCCTGAAAGAGTGGCTGGACCGTGTGCTGTCGCGCGGTTTTGCCAGCGGGCCCGGCGGCAATATGCTGGAAGGTAAATACTGGCGTAGCGTTATCACCACCGGCGAGCCGGAGGCGGCGTACCATCAGGAAGGGCTGAACCGCTATCCGATGTCTGACATTATGCGTCCGTTTGAGCTGACCGCGCAGATGTGCAGAATGCACTGGCTGACGCCAATGATCATCTACTGGGCGCGACGCCAGACAGCAGACGAAATGAAAAAAATTGCACGCGCCTATGGCGACTGGCTCGCGTCGCCGTTGCCTAACGGAGGCCTCTGAATGGAAGGACAAACCCTCCTGACTGCGGGCGTGGTCTATCTTTTTGCCGCCGTGATTGCGGTGCCTATTGCTGCGAGGCTGGGTATCGGGGCTGTCCTTGGCTATTTGCTGGCCGGGATTGCCATTGGACCCTGGGGACTCGGATTCATCAGTGATGTGGATGAAATCCTGCACTTTTCCGAGCTGGGGGTCGTTTTCCTGATGTTTATTATCGGGCTGGAGTTAAAACCGTCCAAACTCTGGGCGCTGCGGCGTTCAATTTTTGGCGTCGGGGCAGCCCAGGTGATCTTCAGTGCCGGCATTCTGGGCATGCTGCTCTGGCTGACGGACTTCTCCTGGCAGGCGGCCACTATTGGCGGTATCGGGCTGGCGATGTCCTCTACCGCGATGGCGCTACAGCTGATGCGCGATAAAGGGATGAACCGTAACGAGTCAGGCCAACTGGGCTTTTCCGTTCTGCTATTTCAGGATCTCGCCGTTATTCCAGCGCTTGCGCTGGTTCCCCTGCTGGCAGGTAGCGACAGTGGCCATACCGACTGGATGAAGATCGGTATGAAAGTACTGGCCTTCGCCGGTATGTTGATCGGTGGCCGTTATCTCCTGCGTCCGATCTTCCGGTTTATTGCCGCTTCTGGTGTGCGGGAAGTTTTCACCGCCGCGGCGCTACTGCTGGTGCTGGGCTCGGCCCTGTTTATGGATGCGTTAGGACTGTCGATGGCGCTGGGGACCTTTATCGCCGGTATCCTGCTGGCGGAGAGTGAATATCGCCATGAGCTTGAAATAGCAATCGATCCGTTTAAAGGACTGCTGCTCGGTCTGTTTTTTATTTCGGTCGGTATGGCGCTGAATCTGGGCGTACTTTATACCCACATTCTGGCTATCCTCATTGGCGTTGTAACGCTGGTGGCGGTGAAGGCGGGTGTGCTCTATCTGCTTTCCCGTATTTACGGGCTGCGCAGTTCAGAGCGTCTACAATTTTCTGGCGTACTGAGCCAGGGCGGCGAGTTTGCGTTTGTGCTGTTTTCGGCAGCCTCATCAGCACGGCTGTTCAGCGGCGATCAGATGCCGCTGCTGCTGGTTACGGTCACGCTGTCGATGATGACCACGCCGCTGCTGATGCAGGGCATCGATAAAATCCTCGAACGCCGGTTTAATGAGGTTGACGACAGCGCGGAAAAACCGTTTGTGGCTGACGATAAACCGCAGGTGATTGTGGTGGGGTTTGGCCGCTTTGGTCAGGTCGTGGCGCGCTTGCTGATGGCGAATGAGAAAAGGATAACCGTCCTTGAACGGGATATCAGTGCGGTAAGCCTGATGCGCAAATATGGTTACAAAGTATACTATGGAGATGCCAAAGAGCTTGAGCTGCTGCGGGCAGCGGGCGCGGAGACGGCGCAGTCCATTGTTATAACCTGTAACGGCCCGGAAGATTCAATGGAGATTGTGCAACTGTGCCAGCATCACTTTCCCCATTTGCAAATCCTGGCACGGGCACGAGGGCGCGTTGAGGCGCATGAACTGCTTCAGGCTGGCGTAACACAGTTCTCGCGTGAGACTTTCTCCAGCGCGCTGGAGCTGGGACGTAAAAGCTTAATTTCGGTCGGTATGCATCCGCACCAGGCTTTCAGAGCGCAGCAGCATTTTCGCCGGCTGGATATGCGGATGCTGCGCGAGCTGATGCCAAACCATGCAGACAGCCAGCAGATTTCACGCGTGAAAGAAGCGCGTCGTGAGCTGGAGGAGATCTTCCATGCAGAAATGCAGCACGAAAAACGCCAGTTTGACGGCTGGGACGGATTTGAATAGGAGCCCGTATGCGTAAACGTTTTATTGCCGGTGCCACCTGCCCGAAGTGTCAGGCTAAAGATACCCTGGCGCTCTGGCAGGAAAATAATGTCGATGTGGTAGAATGCGTTAAATGCGGTCACCAGATGCGCGAAGCGGATAAACAGGTTCGTGAGCAGGTTCGCACAAATGAGCAAGTGATAGGAATTTTTCATCCCGAGTAGCGTTATGGCTCAGCTTTTTTTAAGCTGTAACCTGCAGCGGTATTGAAATTCGTTACAATAGGCGCAATCAAGAGTCTTACAGATTGGCGAAAGGCCAATAACACAGGGCTTAAAGCTCTCAACGGTTAGGAGTAATCATGAAAGTAGCAAAAGACCTGGTGGTCAGCCTGGCATACCAGGTACGTACAGAAGACGGTGTGTTGGTTGACGAGTCGCCGGTGAGCGCACCGTTAGACTATCTGCACGGTCATGGTTCCCTGATTTCCGGACTGGAAAAGGCGCTGGAAAACCATGAGGCGGGTGATAAGTTTGAAGTGCATATCGCCGCAAACGAAGCCTATGGTCAGTACGATGACAATCTGATTCAGCGCGTTCCGAAAGACGTCTTCATGGGCGTTGATGAGCTGCAGGTCGGTATGCGCTTCCTGGCGGAAACCGATCAGGGTCCCGTGCCGGTTGAAATCACCGAAGTAGAAGATGAGCATGTTGTGGTTGATGGCAACCATATGCTGGCGGGCCAGGATCTGAACTTCAACGTGGAAGTCGTCGCTATCCGTGCCGCAACGGAAGAAGAACTGGCGCATGGTCACGTTCACGGTGAGCACGATCATCATCATGACCACGATCACGACCATGATCACGGTAAAGGTGGTTGCGGTAACGGCGGCTGCGGCTGTCACTAAGCGTTTAGCGCTAAACTAAACAAGAGGGCGGGTTTTACCCGCCTTTTTTATTGGCTTCGCGCCGGCAATACCTCGCCACGTAACCCTTTCCCGCTTATCACCACAGCGCTGGCTTTAGTACTGCCGGGCCCTGGGGTGATACCTCACTAACTAAATTCCGGCGCAAAAACCTAGCTAATTTATCGTGGAACGCAGCTCCAGCCTGATGCAGTGCATGGCGCACCCTCCGGGCTGGCAGGTTAAACCTTGTCTGCATGTTTTTCTGGCTACCGGCGTATCAGTAGTGCGGTGGCGGGGTTTCTTCTGATTGTGAGGCGATCATTGAAGGTGCTGCTGACTTCAGCTTATCGGTCAGCAGACGCATCTGTTCACGCAGGCGCGCCATTTCAAGCTGATGTTGAATCACCGTCTGGTTAAGCTCCTCGATAGTGTGATCCTGAAAAGCCAGCCTGCTTTCCAGTATATCCAGCCGCTCTTCAAACAATGATTGTTGCATACGTTTTCCCCTTGTTACTTCACGGGCCGCTATTATGGCCGAATTGTCTGATTCTAACGGCAACAGGGTAGCTGAGACAGGGTTTTAACCTTATTTTCATCAGGTACAGTTGAAAAAGCCGCTTATCGCCTGCATCTCGGTTGTGAAACTTTCTTTCAGGTATGAGGTCGGAAGTTAACTTAGTTTTCATTGCGAGATTGTGTAGATTTCTCGCGCACAGTTATAGTACTGGTTCAGGTCAGTACACGATTCCCGAGGTGAGAGGCTTCGGTTTTGGAGAAATGGATGAAATCACTGTTTAAAGTCACACTGTTAGCCACCACCATGGCCGTAGCGCTAAACGCGCCGATGACGATGGCTGCCGAAACGACGGCGGCTCAACAGGCACCGAAGAACAGCGCGTTCCAGAATGATAACCAGCAGTCTGCTTATGCGCTGGGTGCATCTCTGGGCCGTTACATGGAAAACTCGCTGAAAGAACAGGAAAAACTGGGTATTGCGCTGGACAAACAGCAGCTGATCTCCGGCGTTCAGGATGCTTTCGCCGGGAAAAGTAAGCTTTCCGATCAGGAAATCGAGCAGACTCTGCAATCGTTTGAAACCCGCGTGAAGAGTGCGGCTCAGGCGAAAATGGAGAAAGACGCAAAAGAGAATACCGAAAAGGGTGACGCTTTTGCCGCCAAGTTTGCGAAAGAAAAAGGTGTGAAGAAAACCGAATCTGGCCTGCTTTATCAGGTTGAGAAAGAGGGAAGCGGCGCAGCGCCGAAAGACAGCGATACGGTAGTGGTGAACTACAAAGGTACGCTGATTGACGGCACGGAGTTTGATAACTCTTATACGCGTGGCGAGCCGCTCTCTTTCCGTCTGGATGGCGTGATTCCGGGCTGGACTGAAGGCCTGAAGCATGTGAAGAAAGGCGGTAAAATCAAGCTGGTGATCCCACCACAGCTGGCCTATGGTAAAAATGGCGTTCCGGGCATTCCGGCCAACTCAACGCTGGTGTTTGATGTGGAGCTGCTTGATATCAAAGCCGCCCCTAAAGCAGATGAAAACGCGGAGAAAGCCGCGCAGCCTTCTGCTGAAACCAAGACCCAGTAATACTCTGCGCCGCCGCCCTTATGCGGCGGCGCAACACCGCTTTATTCCCTTCGATTTCCTGCTTTTTCTGCGCGCTCCGGCATTTCATGACAAAGGTCAGGACAGGCGTTTCTGATATTTGGTAAACTCTCCGCTACGTAATTTTTTCAGAACGAGTCTGCCCTGGCGCCTAGCGACAGGCTCTTGTAAAGGGTGGTGTCTTAATGTCTGGTTCAATTTTTACCGGTGATGTCGCCGATCTGGCGTTGCTGGAGCAGCGGCCCTTTGAGCAAATCGATTACGATATCCTTAAATCCTATGAGGCTGTTGTTGATGGGCTGGCCATGCTGATTGGCTCCCATTGCGAAATCGTACTGCACTCGCTGGAGGATCTGAACTGCTCGGCAGTCAGAATTGCCAACGGGGAACATACCGGGCGTAAAATCGGCTCTCCCATCACCGATCTTGCGCTACGTATGCTGCACGATATGAGCGGGGCGGACAGTAACGTTTCAAGGGCGTATTTTACCCGGGCAAAAAGCGGCGTACTGATGAAGTCGGTGACGATCGCTATCCGCAACGGCAAGCAGCGGGTGATAGGGCTGCTATGTATTAATATGAATCTGGATGTGCCTTTCTCACAAATTATGTCCACTTTTATGCCGCCTGAAATTCAGGAAGTGGCCTCTTCCGTTAACTTCGCCTCCTCTGTTGAGGATTTGGTGATGCAGACGCTTGAGTTCACGATTGAAGAGGTGAGTGCGGATCGGAATGTCTCCAACAATGCCAAGAATCGCCAAATCGTGCTGAATCTTTATGAGAAAGGCATTTTCGATATCAAAGATGCGATTAACCAGGTCGCTGAGCGCCTGAACATCTCTAAACACACCGTCTACCTTTACATTCGACAGTTTAAAAACGGTGATTTTCAGGGGCAGGATCGCTGATGCGTTTTACCCTTTTGGTGACGGGGCCCGCTTACGGTACACAGCAAGCAAGCAGCGCTTATCAGTTCGCCACGGCGCTGCTTGCAGAAGGTCATAAACTGGAGAGCGTGTTTTTTTATCGCGAAGGCGTACTGAACGCCAGCCAGCTAAATTCTCCCGCCAACGATGAATTCGATCTTACCGCCGCCTGGCAGACACTGCAGAAAAAGTGGGGCGTTGCCCTGAACATTTGCGTGGCGGCAGCGCTTCGCCGCGGCGTGACGGATGAGCAGGAGGCCAGAAATCAGGGGTTGCCGACAGCCAACCTCGCTGAGGGCTTTCAGCTTACGGGACTGGGTGCTCTGGCGGAAGCGGCGCTGGGCTGTGAAAGACTGGTGCAGTTCTGATGAATCGTATCGCTTTTCTGTTTACTCAGGCACCGCATGGTAGCAGTGCCGGCCGCGAAGGATTGGATGCGGTATTAGCAACATCGGCCCTGAGCGATGAGATCGCCCTGTTTTTTGTCAGCGATGGCGTATTACAGCTCACAAGTGGACAGATGCCAGAAAAAATTCTTGCGAGAGATTATATCGCGACTTTTGGTGTGCTGCCGCTGTATGACATTGAGCGCTGTTATGTGTGCGCCGCTTCGCTTGCCGAGCGTGGAATATCACCCGATGCGGAAAGAGTGCTGGCTACAGAGGTGCTGGATCCAGAAGCATTGCGGACAGAGTTAGCACATTACGATCGGATTATCTCGTTCTGAGGCGACTATGCTACATATCCTGACTCATTCCCCTTTTAAATGTGATTTCAATGCGTTGCTAAGGCTGCTGGCGGGCGGGGATGACGTATTGCTTATCCAGGATGGCGTGCTGGCAGCGCTTGAAGAAAGCCGTGCCCTTGAGTCTTTGCTGCTCGCCCCCATATCTGTCTATGTCTTACAGGATGACGTCAGCGCGCGTGGCCTTTCTGCTCACATTTCAACCAGAGCGGTCGCCGTAAGCTATACTGATTTCGTCGGGCTGACAGTAAAACACCCCCAACAAATGACCTGGTAAGAAAGGATATCCTGGTTATTTCTTGACACCTTTTCTACTCAGCCCTAAAATTCCGCGTCCTCGTTATACCACGAGGCGATTTATCACGTGTTTACGAAGCAAAGCAAATCCCAGGAGCTATTTAATGGCAACAGTTAATCAGCTGGTTCGCAAACCACGCGTACGTAAAGTTGCAAAAAGCAACGTACCTGCGCTGGAAGCCTGCCCGCAGAAACGTGGTGTATGTACTCGTGTATATACTACTACCCCTAAAAAACCGAACTCAGCACTGCGTAAAGTGTGCCGTGTTCGCTTAACTAACGGTTTTGAAGTTACCTCCTACATCGGCGGTGAAGGTCATAACCTGCAGGAACACTCCGTGATCCTGATCCGTGGCGGTCGTGTAAAAGACTTGCCAGGTGTGCGTTACCACACCGTTCGTGGCGCGCTGGACTGCTCAGGTGTTAAAGACCGTAAGCAGGCTCGCTCCAAGTACGGCGTGAAGAAGCCAAAGGCTTAATGGTTCTCCGTTAAGTAAGGCCAAACGTTTTATCTTAAATGTCATAATAAACTCGTAGAGTTTTGGACAATCCTGAATTAACAACGGAGTATTTCCATGCCACGTCGTCGCGTAATTGGCCAGCGTAAAATCCTGCCAGATCCTAAGTTCGGATCAGAGCTGCTGGCTAAATTTGTAAACATCCTGATGGTAGATGGTAAAAAATCTACTGCTGAATCAATCGTCTATACCGCGCTTGAGACCCTGGCTCAGCGTTCAGGTAAAAACGAGCTGGAAGCCTTTGAAGTCGCCCTGGACAACGTCCGCCCAACCGTCGAAGTTAAGTCTCGTCGCGTTGGTGGTTCTACTTATCAGGTTCCAGTTGAAGTCCGCCCGGTTCGTCGTAATGCTCTGGCAATGCGTTGGATCGTTGAAGCTGCTCGTAAACGCGGTGATAAATCTATGGCTCTGCGCCTGGCGAACGAACTTTCTGACGCTGCTGACAACAAAGGTACAGCAGTTAAGAAACGTGAAGACGTTCACCGTATGGCCGAAGCCAACAAGGCGTTCGCTCACTACCGCTGGTAACAGCTCAGTAGTTGTTATTAACCCAGCGGGCGTTCCAATAAGCCCGCTGGGCTTTACTAACTTAGAACGTCCGAGAATCAGAGGAATCAAATGGCTCGTACAACACCCATTACACGCTACCGTAACATTGGTATCAGTGCACACATCGACGCCGGTAAAACCACGACTACCGAACGTATCCTGTTCTACACCGGTGTAAACCACAAAATCGGTGAAGTCCATGATGGCGCAGCCACCATGGACTGGATGGCGCAGGAGCAGGAACGTGGTATTACCATTACCTCCGCAGCGACTACCGCGTTCTGGTCAGGTATGGCTAAGCAGTTCGAGCCGCACCGCGTAAACATCATTGACACCCCTGGACACGTTGACTTCACGATTGAAGTAGAACGCTCCATGCGTGTTCTCGACGGCGCAGTAATGGTTTACTGTGCAGTTGGTGGTGTTCAGCCACAGTCTGAGACCGTATGGCGTCAGGCTAACAAATATAAAGTTCCACGCATCGCGTTCGTTAACAAAATGGACCGCATGGGTGCTAACTTCCTGAAAGTTGTCGGCCAGATTGAATCACGTCTGGGTGCAACTCCGGTCCCTCTGCAGCTGGCTATCGGCGCGGAAGAGCACTTCACCGGCGTTGTTGACCTGGTCAAGATGAAAGCGATCAACTGGAACGACGCTGACGCAGGCGTGACCTTCGATTACGAAGAGATCCCAGCTGATATGCAGGAGCTGGCCGAAGAATGGCGCCAGAAACTGATCGAAGCTGCAGCCGAAGGCTCTGACGAGCTGATGGAGAAGTTCTTTGGTGGCGAAGAGCTGACTGAAGAAGAGATCAAAACTTCTCTGCGTAAGCGCGTACTGAACAACGAAATCATCCTGGTTACCTGTGGTTCTGCATTTAAGAACAAAGGTGTTCAGGCGATGCTGGATGCGGTTATCGAATATCTGCCGTCCCCAACTGACGTTACCGCGATCAACGGTCTGCTGGATGATGGTAAAGATACCCCAGCTGTTCGTCACTCAGATGATGACGAGCCGTTTGCTGCGCTGGCGTTTAAAATCGCTACTGACCCGTTTGTTGGTAACCTGACGTTCTTCCGCGTCTATTCCGGCGTAGTTAACTCGGGTGACACCGTATACAATCCGGTTAAATCTGCTCGTGAGCGTCTGGGCCGTATCGTACAGATGCACGCCAACAAACGTGAAGAGATCAAAGAAGTTCGTGCAGGTGACATCGCTGCTGCTATCGGTCTGAAAGACGTAACTACGGGTGACACCCTGTGTGATCCGGATAACGTCATCATTCTGGAGCGTATGGAATTCCCTGAGCCGGTAATCTCCATCGCGGTTGAACCAAAAACCAAAGCTGACCAGGAAAAAATGGGTCTGGCTCTGGGCCGTCTGGCTAAAGAAGACCCGTCATTCCGCGTATGGACTGACGAAGAAACTAACCAGACGATTATCGCCGGTATGGGTGAGCTGCACCTCGACATCATCGTTGACCGCATGAAGCGTGAATTCAACGTTGAAGCGAACGTGGGCAAACCTCAGGTTGCTTACCGCGAAGCGATTCGTGCGAAAGTAACTGATATCGAAGGTAAGCACGCCAAGCAGTCTGGTGGTCGTGGACAGTACGGTCATGTTGTTATCGACATGTACCCACTGGAGCCGGGCGTTAACCCTAAAGGTTACGAGTTCGTCAACGACATCAAGGGCGGTGTGATTCCAACTGAATACATCCCTGCGGTTGACAAAGGTATCCAGGAGCAGCTGAAATCAGGTCCTCTGGCCGGTTATCCGGTAGTTGATCTGGGCGTTCGCCTGCACTTCGGTTCTTACCATGACGTTGACTCCTCGGAGCTGGCGTTTAAACTGGCTGCTTCTATCGCGTTCAAAGACGGATTTAAGAAAGCATCACCAGTTCTGCTTGAGCCGATCATGAAGGTTGAAGTGGAAACGCCTGAAGAGAACACTGGTGACGTTATCGGTGACCTTAGCCGTCGTCGTGGTATGCTCAAAGGACAGGAATCTAACGCTACTGGCGTTCAGATTCACGCTGAAGTTCCGCTGTCTGAAATGTTCGGATATGCAACTCAGCTGCGTTCTCTGACTAAAGGCCGTGCTTCATACTCCATGGAATTCCTGAAGTATGATGATGCGCCGAACAACGTCGCTCAGGCCGTTATTGAAGCTCGTAGCAAATAAGCTACAGTTTTAAAATATTGATCCTATGCTCTCACCAAAGGGTGAGAGCATTAAAGTAAGGAATATTGTCGTGGCTAAAGAAAAATTTGAACGTAACAAACCGCACGTCAACGTTGGTACTATCGGCCACGTTGACCACGGTAAAACTACCCTGACTGCTGCTATCACTTCCGTTCTGGCTAAAACCTACGGTGGTTCTGCTCGTGCATTCGATCAGATCGATAACGCGCCTGAAGAAAAAGCTCGTGGTATCACCATCAACACTTCTCACGTTGAATATGACACCCCGACCCGCCACTATGCGCACGTTGACTGCCCAGGCCACGCCGACTATGTGAAAAACATGATCACCGGTGCTGCCCAGATGGACGGCGCTATCCTGGTTGTTGCTGCGACTGACGGCCCTATGCCTCAGACCCGTGAGCACATCCTGCTGGGCCGCCAGGTAGGCGTTCCTTACATCATCGTGTTCCTGAACAAGTGCGACATGGTTGATGATGAAGAGCTGCTGGAACTGGTTGAGATGGAAGTACGTGACCTGCTGTCACAGTACGACTTCCCGGGCGACGATACCCCAATCGTTCACGGTTCTGCGCTGAAAGCGCTGGAAGGCGACGCAGAGTGGGAAGCAAAAATCATCGAACTGGCTGGCTTCCTGGATTCTTACATCCCAGAACCAGAGCGTGCGATCGACAAGCCGTTCCTGCTGCCAATCGAAGATGTGTTCTCCATCTCCGGTCGTGGTACCGTTGTTACCGGTCGTGTTGAGCGCGGTATCATCAAAGTTGGTGAAGAAGTTGAAATCGTTGGTATCAAAGATACTGCGAAATCTACCTGTACCGGCGTTGAGATGTTCCGTAAGCTGCTGGACGAAGGTCGTGCGGGCGAGAACTGCGGCGTTCTGCTGCGTGGTATCAAGCGTGAAGAGATCCAGCGTGGCCAGGTTCTGGCTAAGCCGGGTTCAATCAAGCCACACACTCAGTTCGAGTCTGAGGTTTACATCCTGTCCAAAGACGAAGGCGGCCGTCATACTCCGTTCTTCAAAGGCTACCGTCCACAGTTCTACTTCCGTACAACTGACGTGACCGGTACCATCGAACTGCCAGAAGGCGTTGAGATGGTAATGCCAGGCGACAACATCAAAATGGTTGTTACCCTGATCCACCCAATCGCAATGGATGACGGCCTGCGTTTCGCCATCCGTGAAGGTGGTCGTACCGTTGGTGCGGGCGTTGTTGCTAAAGTAATCGCATAAGTCGATAGCTTGTAATGACGATGTGAACATCGTCATAGCCTGAAAAAGAGCACTTAGGTGCTCTTTTTTTATGCCTGTAATGCACAACTAATCCGCTTATCACAATTGAAATAAAAACGATTCGCATTTACAATATGATCAGAATTTGTACTGGAGCGGTAACTATGTACGTCTGTTTGTGTAATGCGATAAGCGATAAAACCCTTCGTGAAGTTGTACGTCGATATCAACCTAAATCCATTCAGCATTTGCGCCAACTGGTGCCAATAGGCAAGCAGTGCGGCAAATGTATCCGCGCTTCACGTGAAATCATGGAAGAAGAGTTGCAACACGCGCCGCTGTATAAAGAGATCGCCTGATAATGTCCCTGGTTTTAACCAGACTTTTTTGACTTCCCCGATTCCGCATCTACGCTCTAATTATCTGGAAGCGGAGGATCAAAAATGAAGGGCGATGCCAAAGTTATAACTCATCTTAATAAACTGTTAGGAAATGAACTGGTTGCAATAAACCAGTATTTTCTCCATGCGCGTATGTTCAAAAACTGGGGGCTGATTCGTCTCAATGATATTGAATACCATGAATCCATTGATGAAATGAAACATGCGGACAAATATATTGAGCGGATCCTGTTTCTGGAAGGCATTCCAAATCTGCAAGATCTGGGAAGGCTCAGGATTGGTGAAGATGTCGAAGAGATATTGAGGTCAGATTTAGCGCTTGAGCTGGAAGGTGCGCGGGATCTGCGAGAGGCGATAGCCTATGCGGACAAAGTGCACGACTATGTCAGCCGCGACATGATGATAACTATCCTTGAGGATGAAGAGCATCATATCGACTTCCTGGAAACTGAACTGGAACTCATTACCAAAGTGGGTACACAGAACTATTTCCAGTCGCAAATAAAAGTGAATGAATAAAACAGAGTAAAACCGATGTCGTTGAGCAAAATAACGCCGCTGAACAATAACTTCAGCGGCGTTTTTCATTTTTAACCGACGCTGATGACATTACTGTACCGCCGGCTCTGCCGAACCCAGGACATAAAGAGGTTGCGTTGTGCGCTGATGTACGTATAATGCGCGGGCCTGTCAGAAATGACGGCCCGGCTCAATCTGAGCCGCAGGAGAGCGAGAGCTCACCTGACAATACTCCCAATCGGGGAGTTATGTGCAGACGATTACACTCCCCCATCAATCGTAATGGGTGCGGGTAGTAATTTTTTTCGTTTATAAATAATTGGAGCTCTGGTCTCATGCAGAACCAAAGAATCCGTATCCGTCTTAAAGCGTTTGATCATCGTCTTATCGATCAATCAACTGCGGAAATCGTTGAGACCGCCAAGCGCACTGGTGCGCAGGTTCGTGGTCCAATCCCGCTGCCGACCCGCAAAGAGCGCTTTACCGTTCTGATCTCCCCGCACGTTAACAAAGACGCGCGCGATCAGTATGAAATTCGCACTCACAAGCGTCTGGTTGACATCGTTGAGCCAACTGAAAAAACGGTTGATGCTCTGATGCGTCTGGATCTGGCTGCAGGTGTTGACGTGCAGATCAGCCTGGGTTAATCAGGTCATTGAGCGATTGAGAGGTTGAAACAATGATTGGTTTAGTCGGTAAGAAAGTGGGCATGACGCGTATCTTCACTGAAGATGGCGTATCTATCCCAGTAACCGTGATTGAAATTGAAGCAAACCGCGTGACTCAGGTTAAGAGCCTGGAAAACGACGGCTACACTGCTATCCAGGTAACGGCCGGTGCTAAAAAAGCAAACCGCGTCACCAAGCCTGAAGCAGGCCATTTTGCTAAAGCTGGCGTAGAAGCTGGCCGTGGTCTTTGGGAATTCCGTACTGAAGAAGGTACCGAGTTCACTGTAGGCCAGAGCATCAACGTTGATATTTTCGCTGAAGTGAAAAAAGTTGACGTTACTGGGACATCTAAAGGTAAAGGTTTTGCCGGTACTGTTAAGCGCTGGAACTTCCGTACTCAGGATGCTACCCACGGTAACTCCTTGTCTCACCGCGTTCCGGGTTCAATCGGTCAGAACCAGACTCCGGGCAAAGTGTTTAAAGGCAAGAAAATGGCAGGCCAGCTGGGTAATGAGCGCGTTACTGTTCAGAGCCTGGACGTAGTACGTGTTGACGCTGAGCGCAACCTGCTGCTGGTTAAAGGTGCGGTTCCCGGTGCTACCGGTAGCGACCTGATCGTTAAACCAGCTGTGAAGGCGTAAGGGGATAGCAATGGAATTAGTATTGAAAGACGCGCAAAGCGCGCTGACTGTTTCCGAAACTACCTTCGGTCGTGATTTCAACGAAGCGCTGGTACATCAGGTTGTTGTTGCTTATGCAGCAGGTGCCCGTCAAGGTACCCGTGCTCAGAAGACCCGCGCTGAAGTTACTGGTTCCGGCAAAAAGCCGTGGCGCCAGAAAGGTACCGGCCGTGCGCGTGCAGGTTCTGTAAAGAGCCCAATCTGGCGTTCCGGTGGTGTGACCTTTGCTGCGAAGCCTCAGGACCACAGTCAAAAAGTAAACAAAAAGATGTACCGCGGCGCGCTGAAAAGCATCCTGTCCGAACTGGTACGTCAAGATCGTCTGATCGTTGTCGAGCAGTTCTCTATTGAAGCACCTAAAACTAAGTTGCTGGTAGAGAAGCTGAAAGACATGGCTCTGGAAGATGTGCTGATCATCACTGGCGAACTGGAAGAGAACCTGTTCCTGGCCGCGCGCAACCTGTACAAGGTTGACGTACGTGATGCAGCAGGCATTGACCCAGTTAGCCTGATCGCCTTCGACAAAGTCGTTATGACTGCTGACGCAGTTAAGCAAGTTGAGGAGATGCTGGCATGATCCGTGAAGAACGTCTGCTGAAAGTACTGCGCGCGCCGCACGTATCTGAAAAAGCATCTGCTGCGATGGAAAAAACCAACACCATCGTTCTCAAAGTTGCTAAAGACGCGACCAAAGCAGAAATCAAAGCCGCTGTACAGAAGCTTTTCGAAGTGGAAGTTGAGGTTGTTAACACCCTGGTTGTTAAAGGGAAAGTTAAACGTCACGGACAGCGTATTGGTCGTCGTAACGACTGGAAAAAAGCTTACGTCACCCTGAAAGAAGGCCAGAATCTGGACTTCGTCGGCGGCGCTGAGTAAGTCGGAGGAGAAGAACAATGGCAGTTGTTAAATGTAAACCGACATCTCCGGGTCGTCGCCACGTAGTTAAAGTGGTAAACCCTGAGCTGCATAAGGGCAAACCTTTTGCCCCGCTGGTAGAAAAAAACAGCAAATCCGGTGGCCGTAACAACAATGGTCGCATCACTACCCGTCATATCGGTGGTGGTCACAAGCAGGCTTACCGTATTGTTGACTTCAAACGCAACAAAGATGGTATCCCAGCGACCGTTGAACGTCTTGAGTACGATCCGAACCGCTCCGCGAACATCGCGCTGGTTCTGTACAAAGACGGCGAGCGCCGTTACATCCTGGCCCCTAAAGGCCTGAAAGCTGGCGATCAGATTCAGTCTGGCGTTGATGCTGCGATCAAAGCGGGTAACACCCTGCCAATGCGTAACATCCCAGTGGGTTCCACCGTTCATAACGTAGAAATGAAACCAGGCAAAGGCGGTCAGATTGCTCGCTCAGCCGGTGCTTACGTGCAGATCGTTGCTCGTGAAGGTTCTTACGTTACCCTGCGTCTGCGTTCAGGTGAAATGCGTAAAGTCGAATCTGACTGCCGCGCTACCCTGGGTGAAGTCGGTAACGCTGAGCATATGCTTCGCGTTCTGGGTAAAGCCGGTGCAGCTCGTTGGCGCGGTGTTCGTCCTACCGTTCGCGGTACTGCGATGAACCCAGTCGATCACCCGCACGGTGGTGGTGAAGGTCGTAACTTTGGTAAGCACCCGGTATCCCCGTGGGGCGTTCAGACCAAAGGTAAGAAGACCCGTAGCAACAAGCGTACTGATAAATTTATCGTACGTCGCCGTAGCAAATAATTTTAGAGGATAAGCCATGCCACGTTCTCTCAAGAAAGGTCCTTTTATTGACCTGCACTTGCTGAAGAAGGTAGAGAAAGCGGTGGAAAGCGGAGACAAGAAGCCTTTGCGCACCTGGTCCCGTCGTTCAACGATCTTCCCTAACATGATCGGTTTGACCATCGCTGTCCATAATGGTCGTCAGCACGTTCCTGTCTTTGTTTCCGACGAAATGGTCGGTCACAAACTGGGTGAATTTGCACCGACTCGTACTTATCGCGGTCACACTGCTGATAAGAAAGCCAAGAAACGCTAACAGGAGGAAGAGATGGAAACTATCGCTAAACATCGCCACGCTCGTTCTTCTGCGCAGAAGGTTCGCCTGGTAGCTGATCTTGTACGCGGTAAGAAAGTGTCGCAGGCTCTGGACATTTTGACCTACACCAATAAGAAAGCGGCTGTACTGGTCAAAAAAGTTCTGGAATCTGCCATTGCTAACGCCGAACACAACGATGGCGCTGACATTGATGATCTGAAAGTCACGAAGATCTTCGTAGACGAAGGCCCAAGCATGAAGCGCATTATGCCTCGTGCAAAAGGTCGTGCAGATCGCATCCTGAAGCGCACCAGCCACATTACTGTGGTTGTGTCCGATCGCTGAGACTCTGGAGACTAGCAATGGGTCAGAAAGTACATCCTAATGGTATTCGCCTGGGTATTGTTAAACCCTGGAACTCTACCTGGTTCGCCAATACCAAAGAATTCGCTGACAACCTGGACAGCGACTTTAAAGTACGTCAGTTCCTGACTAAAGAACTGGCTAAAGCGTCTGTATCTCGTATCGTTATCGAGCGTCCAGCGAAGAGCATCCGTGTGACTATTCACACCGCTCGTCCTGGCATCGTGATCGGTAAGAAAGGCGAAGACGTAGAAAAACTGCGCAAGGTCGTAGCGGATATCGCTGGCGTTCCTGCACAGATCAATATTGCCGAAGTCCGTAAACCGGAACTGGACGCGAAATTGGTTGCTGACAGCATCACTTCACAGCTGGAGCGTCGTGTGATGTTCCGTCGTGCGATGAAGCGTGCTGTACAGAACGCAATGCGTCTGGGCGCCAAAGGGATTAAAGTTGAAGTTAGTGGCCGTCTGGGCGGTGCTGAAATCGCGCGTACCGAATGGTACCGTGAAGGCCGCGTGCCGTTGCACACCCTGCGTGCTGACATTGACTACAACACCTCTGAAGCGCACACCACTTATGGTGTCATCGGCGTTAAGGTATGGATCTTCAAAGGTGAGATCCTGGGTGGTATGGCTGCTGTTGAACAACCGGAACCGGCTGCTCAACCTAAAAAGCAGCAGCGTAAAGGCCGTAAGTAAGGAGAGTCGCTGATGTTACAACCAAAGCGTACAAAATTCCGTAAAGTGCACAAAGGCCGCAACCGTGGTCTGGCGCAGGGTACGGATGTTAGCTTCGGTACTTTCGGTCTGAAAGCTGTTGGCCGTGGTCGTCTGACTGCTCGTCAGATCGAAGCAGCACGTCGTGCTATGACCCGTGCAGTTAAGCGTCAAGGTAAAATTTGGATCCGTGTATTCCCGGACAAACCAATTACCGAGAAGCCGCTGGAAGTGCGTATGGGTAAAGGTAAAGGTAACGTAGAGTATTGGGTTGCCTTGATCCAGCCTGGTAAAGTCCTGTATGAAATGGACGGTGTTCCGGAAGAGCTGGCCCGTGAAGCATTCAAGCTGGCAGCAGCAAAACTGCCTATCAAAACCACCTTTGTAACTAAGACGGTGATGTAATGAAAGCAACAGAGCTGCGTGAAAAAAGCGTTGAAGAGCTGAACACTGAGCTGCTTAACCTGCTGCGTGAGCAGTTCAACCTGCGCATGCAGGCGGCATCCGGCCAGCTGCAACAGACTCATCTGTTGAAGAATGTGCGTCGTGATGTTGCACGCGTTAAGACTTTACTGACTGAGAAGGCGGGTGCGTAATGACCGATAAAATCCGTACTCTGCAAGGTCGTGTGACTAGCGACAAAATGGAGAAATCCATTGTTGTCGCTATCGAACGTTTTGTGAAACACCCTATCTACGGTAAGTTCATTAAGCGTACGACTAAACTGCACGTACATGACGAGAACAATGAATGTGGGATCGGCGACAAGGTTGAAATCCGTGAATGCCGTCCACTGTCCAAGACTAAGTCCTGGACCCTGGTTCGCGTTGTAGAGAAAGCTGTTCTGTAATAAGAACTCTTTCTTTTGAAAACCCCCGCTTGTCGGGGGTTTTTCTTTTCTGCCGTATCAACACTTACCCTAATCCCTAATCCCTAATCCCTAATCCCTAATCCCTAATCCCTAATCCCTAATCCCTAATCCCTAAAGTCGTTCAATTCTGAGCTGCACTTTTTATTAATTTTCACATGCTCTTGTAATGAGTGGCCCTGTTTTGTGATGGCGGTCTCTCTTTAAACCTGTCTGAAGTTTAAAATCTTCGGTGTTCAGAAACTGAACGGAGACAGGCAGGGCGCAATGACGTGACCCTGTTGTGCAAAAGAACATGGAAAGTAATTATGTCAAAGGATAACCCCGATCATACCCGCCGGATGCTACTGACATTGCCGCTACTGGCAGCGTCGTCGCACATTCTGGCCGCAGGTAATAGCATCCTGCCGACCATAGATAACGCCGGCAAGAGAACTGCATTTGAACCCGACCGGACACTGCTGCTAAAAAATGCGGATATGGTTGTCACAATGGATGCGAACAGGAGGGAGATCTCTCAGGGTAGCATTCTTATCAAAGGCAACACCATTGTTGCAGTGGGAAAAGCTGGGGAACTTCCTCAAACGGCTGATGAGATAATAAATCTGAAAGGCCATATCGCTATCCCGGGTTTAATCAACACGCATCATCATATGTACCAGAGTCTGACCCGGGTCATTCCGCCCGCCCAGGATGGCGAGTTATTCAAATGGATAACAAGCTTATATCCTGTCTGGGAAAAACTTACCCCAGAGATGATCCGCATTTCTACCCAGATGTCGATGGCTGAACTTATCCTTTCAGGATGTACAACCTCCAGCGACCATTTATATGTTTATCCAAATGGATGCCGACTGGATGACAGTATCGAAGCTGCTGCCGTAATGGGAATGCGGTTCCATCCCAGCCGCGGCAGTATGAGTTTAGGTAAGTCTCAGGGGGGGCTGCCACCAGATTCTGTAGTAGAAAAAGAGAGCGATATTCTGCGGGACACTCAGCGGGTTATTGAGCGCTATCATGACGACAGCCGTGGTTCAATGCTTCGCCTCGTCGTGGCACCTTGTTCACCTTTTTCGGTCACTCAGACCTTGATGAAAGAGTCAGCCAAACTGGCGAGGCATTATAAAGTCTCGATGCATACTCATCTGGCGGAAAATGAAAGCGACATTCGCTATAGCCGGGAAAAATTTAACTGCACACCGGCGCAATATGTGGAGGCGCTGGGCTGGGTTGGGCACGACGTCTGGCATGCCCACTGTGTAAAACTTGATGATTATGGCATTAAACTTTTTGCGCGCACCGGAACGGGAGTCGCCCACTGTCCATGCTCTAATATGCGCTTAGCTTCAGGGATAGCGCCCGTACGTAAGATGGTGGATGCCGGAGTGCATGTTGCGCTGGGTGTGGATGGTTCAGCGTCAAATGATACTTCAAATGTGATCAATGAAGTACGTCAGGCGATGCTGCTACAGCGTGTAGGTTTTGGACCGGATGCGATGACGGCCCGCCAGGCGCTTGAAATCGCTACGCTGGGTGGCGCGAAAGTGCTCAACCGGGACGATGTTGGCTCACTGACGCCTGGCATGATGGCGGACATCGCGGTCTTTGATCTTAGTAAACCCGGTATGGCGGGCGCTGTCCACGATCCTGTGGCCGCACTGGTATTCTGTAACCCAGGGCAGGTCGCTTATAGTGTCATCAATGGTCGCGTGCTTGTCAGGGAAGGGCAGATGAGTGAAGTAGATTTGCCTGTGATTATGGAGACCCATAACAAACTGGCGACCACGCTTTATTCTTGAGTAAGCAGCGGTTGATGAAGCTCTGATGCTGCCCGTTTGGCTGTTTTTTACCCTGCTTATGCCCCGGGAGCAGCGATAAGCTGAAGAAGTGTGCAGAATACCGTTTGCTACCGGGGGAACAATTCCTTAGAATGTCGCGTTCCTCATTTCAGAGGACCAAATATCGACTCGATATGAGTCGTTTATTTTTTCTACCCTTATGCGAGAAGCGGTGTTATAATGCTGCGCCCTCAATTATGGGGCTTTTAATCGACCTGAATCAGGTCCCGAAGTAGTAGTTGACATTAGCGGAGCACTAAAATGATCCAAGAACAGACTATGCTGAACGTCGCCGACAACTCCGGTGCACGTCGCGTAATGTGTATCAAGGTTCTGGGTGGCTCGCACCGTCGCTACGCAGGCGTAGGCGATATCATCAAAATTACCATCAAGGAAGCAATTCCTCGCGGTAAGGTTAAGAAAGGTGATGTGCTGAAAGCGGTAGTGGTGCGCACCAGGAAGGGTGTTCGTCGCCCGGACGGTTCTGTCATTCGCTTCGATGGTAATGCATGCGTTATTTTAAACAATAACAGCGAGCAGCCTATCGGAACGCGTATTTTTGGGCCGGTAACTCGTGAACTTCGTACTGAAAAGTTCATGAAAATTATCTCTCTGGCACCAGAAGTACTCTAAGGAGCGAAAAATGGCAGCTAAAATCCGTCGCGATGACGAAGTTATCGTGCTGACCGGCAAAGATAAAGGTAAGCGCGGTAAAGTTAAAAATGTCCTGTCTTCTGGCAAGGTCATTGTTGAAGGTATCAACCTGGTTAAGAAACATCAGAAGCCGGTTCCGGCCCTGAACCAACCAGGCGGCATCGTTGAAAAAGAAGCTGCTATTCAGGTTTCTAACGTTGCGCTTTACAACTCTGCCACCGGCAAGGCTGACCGTGTAGGCTTTAGGTTCGAAGACGGCAAAAAAGTCCGTTTCTTCAAATCTAACAGCGAAACTATCAAGTAATTTGGAGTAGTACGATGGCGAAACTGCATGATTACTACAAAGACGAAGTAGTTAAAAAACTCATGACTGAGTTTAACTACAATTCTGTCATGCAAGTCCCTCGGGTCGAGAAGATCACCCTGAACATGGGTGTTGGTGAAGCGATCGCTGATAAGAAACTGCTGGATAACGCAGCAGCTGACTTAGCAGCAATCTCCGGCCAAAAGCCGTTTATCACCAAAGCACGCAAATCTGTTGCAGGCTTCAAAATCCGTCAGGGCTATCCGATCGGCTGTAAAGTGACTCTGCGTGGCGAACGCATGTGGGAGTTCTTTGAGCGTCTGATCTCTATTGCTGTTCCACGTATCCGTGACTTCCGTGGCTTGTCCGCTAAGTCTTTTGACGGTCGTGGTAACTACAGCATGGGCGTTCGTGAGCAGATCATCTTCCCAGAAATCGACTATGACAAAGTCGATCGCGTTCGTGGTTTGGATATTACCATTACCACTACTGCGAAATCTGACGATGAAGGCCGTGCTCTGCTGGCTGCCTTTGACTTCCCGTTCCGCAAGTAAGGTAGGGTTACTTCATGGCTAAGCAATCGATGAAGGCACGCGAAGTAGTTCGCGTAAAACTGGCTGATAAATACCGCGCTAAACGCGAGGAATTGAAAGCTATCATCTCTAGTGTGAACGCATCTGACGAAGAACGTTGGAATGCTGTTCTGAAGTTGCAGACTCTGCCGCGTGATTCCAGCCCGTCCCGTCAGCGTAACCGCTGCCGCCAGACTGGTCGTCCACATGGTTATGTGGGCAAGTTCGGGTTGAGCCGTATCAAGCTGCGTGAAGCCGCCATGCGCGGTGAAGTGCCAGGCTTGAAAAAGGCTAGCTGGTAATTACCAATTGAATCACGGGAGTAAAGACAGATGAGCATGCAAGATCCGATCGCGGATATGCTGACCCGTATCCGTAACGGTCAAACCGCGAACAAAGTTGCGGTCACCATGCCTTCCTCCAAGCTGAAAGTGGCAATTGCCAACGTGCTGAAGGAAGAAGGATATATTGAAGAATTTAAAGTCGAAGGCGATACCAAGCCAGAACTGGAACTGACTCTTAAGTATTTCCAGGGCAAGGCTGTGGTAGAAAGCATTCAGCGTGTTAGCCGTCCAGGTCTGCGTATTTATAAGCGCAAAGACGAACTGCCAAAAGTTATGGCAGGACTGGGTATCGCTGTTGTTTCTACCTCTAAAGGTGTTATGACCGATCGTGCAGCGCGCCAGGCTGGTCTTGGTGGCGAAATTATCTGCTACGTAGCTTAACGGAGGAAAGAATGTCTCGTGTTGCTAAAGCACCTGTCGTCATTCCTGCCGGCGTAGAGGTAAAACTCAACGGTCAGGTTATTTCGATTAAAGGTAAAAACGGCGAGCTGACTCGTACCATTAACGATGCTGTAGAAGTTAAGCATGCTGACAACGCACTGACTTTCGCTCCGCGCGAAGGTTTTGTTGACGCTTGGGCACAGGCTGGTACTTCACGCGCATTGCTGAACGGTATGGTTATCGGTGTTACCGAAGGCTTCACTAAGAAGCTGCAGCTGGTTGGTGTAGGTTATCGTGCAGCCGTAAAAGGCAATGTGGTGAATTTAGCCCTGGGCTTTTCTCACCCTGTTGACCACGCGCTGCCTGCGGGTGTGACTGCTGAATGTCCGACTCAGACTGAAATCGTGCTGAAAAGCGCTGATAAGCAGCTGGTTGGTCAGGTAGCAGCCGATCTGCGCGCCTACCGTCGTCCTGAGCCTTATAAAGGCAAGGGTGTTCGTTACGCCGACGAAGTCGTGCGTACCAAAGAGGCTAAGAAGAAGTAAGGTAACACTATGGATAAGAAATCTGCTCGTATCCGTCGTGCGACCCGCGCACGCCGCAAGCTCAAAGAGCTGGGTGCAACTCGCCTGGTGGTACATCGTACCCCGCGTCATATTTACGCACAGGTAATTGCATCTAACGGTTCTGAAGTCCTGGTTGCTGCTTCTACAGTAGAAAAAGCAATCAGTGAGCAACTGAAGTACACCGGAAACAAAGACGCCGCCGCCGCTGTTGGTAAAGCAGTTGCTGAGCGCGCAATCGAAAAAGGCATCACTGGTGTTTCTTTCGACCGCTCTGGTTTCCAATATCATGGTCGTGTCCAGGCACTGGCAGATGCTGCCCGTGAAGCTGGCCTACAGTTCTAAGGTAGAGGTGTAAGATGGCACACATCGAAAAACAAGCTGGCGAACTGCAGGAAAAGCTGATCGCGGTAAATCGCGTATCGAAAACCGTTAAAGGTGGTCGTATTTTCTCCTTCACTGCACTGACAGTGGTAGGCGACGGTAACGGTCGCATCGGTTTTGGTTACGGTAAAGCGCGTGAAGTTCCAGCAGCGATCCAGAAAGCGATGGAAAAAGCTCGTCGCAATATGATTAACGTCGCGCTGAACAACGGCACCCTGCAGCACCCTGTTAAAGGTGTGCACACAGGTTCTCGTGTGTTCATGCAGCCGGCTTCTGAAGGTACCGGTATCATTGCCGGCGGTGCAATGCGCGCCGTTCTGGAAGTCGCTGGGGTTCATAACGTTCTGGCTAAAGCCTACGGTTCCACCAACCCGATTAACGTGGTTCGTGCAACTCTGGATGGTCTGGCAAACATGAGTTCCCCAGAAATGGTCGCTGCCAAGCGTGGTAAATCCGTTGAAGACATTCTGGGATAATTGACCATGGCTAAGACTATTAAAATTACTCAAACCCGCAGTGCGATCGGTCGTTTGCCGAAACACAAGGCAACGCTGCTTGGCCTGGGTCTGCGTCGTATTAACCACACCGTAGAGCGTGAAGACACGCCAGCTGTACGCGGTATGGTTAACGCGATTTCCTATATGGTTAAAGTGGAGGAGTAACAGATGCGTTTAAATACTCTGTCTCCGGCCGAAGGGTCTAAACACGCACCTAAGCGTCTGGGTCGTGGTATTGGTTCTGGCCTCGGTAAAACCGGTGGTCGTGGTCACAAAGGTCAGAACTCTCGTTCTGGCGGTGGCGTACGTCGCGGTTTCGAAGGTGGTCAGATGCCTCTGTACCGTCGTCTGCCGAAGTTCGGCTTCACCTCTCGCAAAGCAATGGTTACGGCAGAAGTTCGTCTGTCTGACCTGGCGAAAGTTGAAGGCGGCATCGTCGACCTGAACACGCTGAAAGCGGCCAACATTGTCGGTATTCAGATTGAATTTGCTAAGATTATCCTGTCTGGCGAAGTCTCTGCACCGGTAACGGTTCGCGGTCTGCGTGTCACTAAAGGCGCTCGTGCTGCAATCGAAGCTGCTGGCGGTAAAATTGAGGAATAAGTAGCAGATGGCTAAGCAACCGGGATTAGATTTTCAAAGTGCCAAGGGTGGTTTTGGCGAACTCAAGCGCAGACTGCTGTTTGTGATTGGTGCGCTGATTGTTTTCCGCATTGGCTCTTTTATTCCAATCCCTGGTATCGATGCCACTGTACTTGCCAAACTGCTTGAGCAACAGCGGGGCACCATCATTGAAATGTTTAACATGTTCTCTGGTGGTGCACTGAGTCGTGCTTCTATCTTTGCTCTGGGTATTATGCCGTATATTTCGGCCTCTATTATTATCCAGCTGCTGACGGTGGTTCATCCCGCCCTGGCAGAAATCAAGAAAGAAGGGGAGGCTGGCCGTCGTAAGATTAGCCAGTACACCCGTTACGGCACATTGGTTCTGGGTATTTTTCAGTCTATCGGTATTGCTACCGGTTTACCGAATATGCCAGGGATGCAGGGACTGGTTATTAACCCTGGCTTTGCATTCTACTTTACCGCTGTTGTTAGCCTGGTGACCGGGACAATGTTCCTGATGTGGCTGGGTGAACAGATCACTGAGCGAGGTATCGGCAACGGTATCTCAATCATAATCTTCGCTGGTATTGTTGCGGGTTTACCGCCGGCCATTGGCCATACCATCGAGCAAGCGCGGCAAGGCGACCTGCACTTCCTCCTGTTGCTGTTGGTTGCAGTTCTCGTATTTGCAGTGACCTTCTTCGTTGTTTTCGTTGAGCGTGGTCAACGCCGCATTGTGGTGAACTATGCGAAACGTCAGCAAGGCCGTCGTGTCTATGCTGCACAGAGCACACATTTACCGCTGAAAGTGAATATGGCAGGGGTTATCCCTGCAATCTTTGCCTCCAGCATCATTCTGTTCCCAGCGACCATCGCGTCATGGTTCGGGGGCGGTACCGGTTGGAACTGGCTGACAACTATTTCAATGTATTTGCAGCCCGGACAACCGCTTTATGTGCTACTCTATGCGACTGCAATCATCTTCTTCTGTTTCTTTTACACTGCGCTGGTTTTTAATCCGCGTGAAACAGCAGATAACCTGAAGAAGTCTGGTGCATTTGTACCAGGAATTCGTCCGGGAGAACAGACGGCGAAGTACATCGATAAAGTAATGACACGCCTGACCTTGGTTGGTGCGCTCTACATTACTTTCATCTGCCTGATCCCGGAGTTCATGCGTGATGCGATGAAAGTTCCATTCTACTTTGGCGGCACGTCGCTGCTGATTGTAGTCGTTGTCATCATGGACTTTATGGCTCAAGTGCAAACTCTGATGATGTCCAGTCAATATGAGTCTGCATTGAAGAAAGCAAACCTGAAAGGCTACGGCCGTTAATCAGGCGCTTGAGAAGTTACGGAGAGTAAAAATGAAAGTTCGTGCTTCCGTCAAGAAATTATGTCGTAACTGCAAAATCGTCCGTCGTGATGGTGTCGTACGTGTGATTTGCAGCGCCGAGCCTAAGCATAAACAGCGCCAAGGCTGATTATTCGCATATTTTTCTTGCAAAGTCGGGTTGAGCTGGCTAGATTAGCCAGCCAATCTTTTGTATGTCTATGCGTTTCCCATTTGAGTATCCTGAAAACGGGCTTTTCGGCATGGGACGCATATTTAATTAGTAGGAGTGCATAGTGGCCCGTATAGCAGGCATTAACATTCCTGATCATAAACATACTGTCATCGCCTTAACCGCGATCTTCGGTATCGGCAAAACCCGTTCCCAGGCTATCTGCGCTGCAACCGGTATTGCTGAAAATGTTAAGATCAGTGAGCTGTCTGAAGAGCAAATCGACATTCTGCGTGACGAAGTTGCAAAGTTTGTTGTTGAAGGCGATCTGCGTCGTGAAGTTACCCTGAGCATTAAGCGTCTTATGGACCTTGGTTGCTATCGTGGTTTACGTCATCGTCGTGGTCTACCGGTTCGCGGTCAGCGTACCAAGACCAACGCACGTACCCGCAAGGGTCCGCGTAAACCGATCAAGAAATAATCGGGGTGATTGAATAATGGCAAAGGCACCAGTTCGTGCACGTAAGCGTGTAAGAAAGCAAGTCTCTGATGGCGTGGCTCATGTCCATGCGTCTTTTAACAACACCATCGTGACTATTACCGATCGTCAGGGTAATGCGTTGGGTTGGGCAACAGCCGGTGGTTCCGGTTTCCGTGGTTCTCGTAAGTCTACGCCATTCGCTGCGCAGGTTGCTGCAGAGCGTTGCGCAGAGGCCGTGAAAGATTACGGTATTAAGAACCTGGAAGTTATGGTTAAGGGTCCAGGTCCAGGCCGCGAATCTACGATTCGTGCTCTGAACGCTGCTGGTTTTCGCATCACGAATATTACTGATGTGACTCCGATCCCTCACAACGGTTGTCGTCCGCCGAAAAAACGTCGCGTATAACGCCCGTTTTTTAGGAATGTTGGAGAAAGAAAATGGCAAGATATTTGGGTCCTAAGCTCAAGCTGAGCCGTCGCGAAGGTACAGACCTCTTCCTGAAGTCTGGCGTTCGCGCGATTGATACCAAGTGTAAGATTGAACAAGCTCCTGGTCAGCACGGTGCGCGTAAACCGCGTCTGTCTGATTACGGTGTGCAGTTACGTGAAAAGCAGAAAGTACGTCGTATGTACGGTGTGCTGGAGCGTCAGTTCCGTAACTATTACAAAGAAGCAGCACGTCTGAAAGGCAATACCGGTGAAAACCTGTTAGCTCTGCTGGAAGGTCGTCTGGATAACGTAGTTTATCGTATGGGCTTTGGTGCCACTCGTGCAGAAGCACGTCAGCTGGTTAGCCACAAATCTATCATGGTAAACGGCCGCGTTGTCAGCATCGCTTCTTATCAGGTAACTCCGAATGACGTTGTTAGCATCCGTGAGAAAGCCAAAAAGCAGTCTCGCGTGAAAGCCGCTCTGGAGCTGGCTGAACAGCGTGAAAAGCCAACCTGGCTGGAAGTTGATGCGACTAAGATGGAAGGTGTGTTCAAACGTATTCCTGAACGTACCGATCTGTCTGCGGACATTAACGAACACCTGATCGTCGAGCTTTACTCCAAGTAAAGCTTAGTACCAAAGAGAGGACACAATGCAGGGTTCTGTGACAGAGTTTCTAAAACCGCGCCTGGTAGATATCGAGCAAGTGAGTTCGACGCACGCCAAGGTGACCCTTGAGCCTTTAGAGCGTGGCTTTGGCCATACTCTTGGTAACGCACTGCGCCGTATTCTGCTTTCATCGATGCCGGGTTGCGCGGTGACCGAGGTTGAAATTGATGGTGTACTACATGAGTACAGCACCAAAGAGGGCGTACAGGAAGATATCCTGGAAATCCTGCTCAACCTGAAAGGGCTGGCGGTAAGAGTTCAGGGGAAAGATGAAGTTATTCTTACTCTGAATAAATCTGGCATTGGCCCTGTGACTGCAGCCGATATCACCCATGATGGTGATGTCGAAATCGTCAAGCCGCAGCACGTTATCTGCCATCTGACTGATGAAAACGCGTCTATTAGCATGCGTATCAAAATTCAGCGTGGTCGGGGTTATGTGCCGGCATCTGCCCGAATTCATTCGGAAGAAGATGAGCGCCCAATCGGTCGTCTGTTAGTCGACGCCTGCTACAGCCCTGTAGAGCGTATTGCCTACAATGTTGAAGCAGCGCGTGTTGAACAGCGTACTGATTTGGACAAGCTGGTCATCGAAATGGAAACCAACGGCACTATCGATCCTGAAGAAGCGATCCGCCGTGCGGCAACCATCCTGGCAGAACAACTTGAAGCTTTCGTTGACTTACGTGATGTTCGTCAGCCGGAAGTGAAAGAAGAGAAACCAGAATTCGATCCGATCCTGCTGCGCCCTGTTGACGATCTGGAATTGACTGTCCGCTCTGCTAACTGCCTTAAGGCAGAAGCTATCCACTACATCGGTGATCTGGTACAGCGTACTGAGGTTGAGCTGCTTAAAACGCCTAACCTTGGTAAAAAATCTCTTACCGAGATTAAAGATGTGCTGGCGTCACGTGGTCTGTCTCTGGGCATGCGCCTGGAAAACTGGCCACCAGCTAGCATTGCTGATGAATAACCCGATCACAGGTTAAGGTTTCACTGAGAAGGATAAGGTCATGCGCCATCGTAAGAGTGGTCGTCAACTGAACCGCAACAGCAGCCATCGTCAGGCTATGTTCCGCAACATGGCTGGCTCTTTGGTTCGTCACGAGATTATCAAGACGACCCTGCCAAAAGCGAAAGAGCTGCGTCGTGTAGTTGAGCCGCTGATTACTCTTGCCAAGACCGACAGCGTAGCTAATCGTCGTCTGGCATTCGCCCGTACTCGTGATAACGAGATCGTGGCAAAACTGTTTAACGAGCTGGGCCCGCGTTTCGCGAGCCGTGCCGGTGGTTACACTCGCATTCTGAAGTGTGGCTTCCGCGCTGGTGACAACGCTCCGATGGCTTACATCGAGCTGGTTGATCGTCCAGAAGCTCAAGCAGAAGCTGCAGCAGAGTAATCTGCTGTCATGTGGAAAAACCGGGCTTGCCCGGTTTTTTTATGCCCGTCATTCACCTCCCGATCCTTCCGCGTTATTCTTATCCTTTCTACTGAAATTCTGAGGTTGCTATGTGGTTAACAGATCAACTGGCAGAGCAGCACATTCTTGACGCTCAAAAAAAAGGCGAGCTGGAAAATCTGCCCGGCAGCGGTGAGCCGCTGAAACTCGATGATGACAGCCACGTGCCACCCGAACTTCGTTCTGCCTATCGTTTGCTAAAAAATTCTGGCTATCTGCCACCGGAGCTGGAGCTACGCCGTGAAGCCATGCACTTAACAGACCTGCTGGCAGGGATTGATTCTGCGGACAGTCAATATGAACAGCGTAATAAGCGACTGTTGCTGGTTAAGATGAAATTGCAGCAGGCAGGAATGAGTACCGACTTCCTGGAGGGCGACTATGGCACCGGACTTGATAACCATTTCAGAGGAGCAGAGTGATGTTCAAGATTGGACAGCTGGCTAAGCTTGCCGGCGTTACGCCTGACACGATCCGCTACTATGAAAAACAACAGATGATGGATCATGAGGTTCGCACCGAAGGAGGCTTTCGCCTTTACAGTGATAACGATCTGCAGCGACTCAAATTTATTCGCTACGGACGACAGCTGGGTTTCAGTCTGGAAGCGATTCGTGAACTGTTGTCGATCCGCGTAGATCCTGAACACCATACCTGTCAGGAATCTAAAAACATTGTACAAAATCGTCTGAGTGAAGTGAACGCTATGATCGCAGAACTTCAGCATATGCAGCGCTCATTGAAACGTCTTAATGATGCATGCTGCGGCACAGCGCACAGCAGCGTTTACTGCTCAATACTGGAAGCGCTGGAGCAGGGGGCTGTTGCCGATCTCCCCGATTGATTTTTCAGCGGTTCGGCCCTATATTCTTTGCCTACTCAACAGGAGATGTCCATGACTCGTTATCAGCACAAAAAAGGCGTAATCCGGAAGAATGCACTCGAAGCGCTATTGCATGATCCGCTGTTTAAAACCCGCATAGAGAGTAATCAGAAAGGAAAAGGAAGTTACAAGAGAAAAGAGAAACATGGCAAGAAGGATAACTGGGAGGCCAGTGGTAAAGAAAGCTTTACCACTGGCCTTCTGGCATTAAATGACATTCTTTGGAGAATGGCATCATCAGTTTATACAATCAGATGTTTGGCGGCGTATTCTGCTGTTTCAGTAGGTCGCGGATTTCGGTGAGAAGGGTTTCTTCAGCGCTGGGTTTTGGCGCTGGCTTTTCTACTTCCTTCTTCCTGTGAATCTTATTCATCATCTTGATTGCCAGGAAAATGGCGAAGGCAACGATGATAAAATCAAATACGTTCTGAATAAAAATACCATATTGCATGATGACTGCAGGTGTTTCGCCTACCGCTGGCTTAAGCTCCCAGGCAAACTGCTTAAAATCAATGCCGCCGATCAGTAAACCCAGCGGAGGCATAATGATATTGGCGACCAGTGAGGAAACTATTTTACCGAAGGCTGCACCGATAATGACACCTACGGCCAGATCCACCACGTTACCGCGCATTGCAAAAGCGCGAAATTCTTTAAATATACTCATTTATATCTCCTTTCCTTAGCCAAACGTTAAGTCTAACAAACGACTGGCTTTTTTCCATTCGCGTCCTGATAAATAGCCTTAGTGAGCACCGCAGTAATCGCCGCGTAGCCTGCTGAATGCAACTGGCTATCACAAGAAGAACGGACTTGGCTGGAAGAGCCGCTCCACGTCAGGAACGAATTTTTTATCAGTCAGGAACATAATCACGTGATCGCCCTGTTCAATTCGTAAATTGTCATTAGCGATCATAACGTCGTCGCCGCGCACGACGGCGCCGATGATAGTACCGGGCGGCAGTTTGATTTCATCGATCAGCCGGCCCACTACTCTTGATGTTGTCTCGTCACCGTGGGCAATCGCTTCGATGGCTTCTGCGACACCGCGACGCAGCGAGGAAACGCTGACAATGTCCGCTTTACGCACATGGCCCAGTAGCGCTGAAATGGTGGCTTGTTGTGGCGAAATAGCAATATCAATGACGCTGCCCTGCACGAGATCCACGTAGGCTTTGCGCTGAATCAGCACCATCACCTTTTTGGCGCCCATCCGTTTTGCCAGCATCGCCGACATGATATTGGCTTCATCGTCATTAGTAATGGCGATAAAGAGATCGATCTGATCGATATGCTCTTCTGCCAGCAGCTCCTGATCCGATGCATCACCATAGAACACGATGGTGTTTTGCAGCAGCTCCGCCAGTTCTGCGGCCCGCTGTTGATCGCGTTCGATCAGTTTTACGCTGTAATGTTTCTCGAGGCGCAGCGCCAGTCCGGAGCCTATATTACCGCCACCAACAATCATGATGCGCTTATACGGTTTTTCCAGACGCTGATATTCACTCATAACCGCACGTATGTGCTGAGTAGCCGCGATAAAGAATATCTCATCGCCTGCTTCTACGATGGTTGAGCCTTGTGGGCGGATTGGGCGATCTTGCCGGAATATAGCCACTACGCGTGTATCAATATGCGGCATATGGTCGCGCATGATAGATAACGCATTGCCCACCAGTGGGCCGCCATAATACGCTTTGACGACGGCGAGACTGACTTTGCCTTCAGCAAAATTAACCACCTGGAGTGCGCCCGGATACTCTATCAGCCGATAAATATTATCGATAACCAATTGTTCGGGTGCGATCAGGTGGTCGATAGGGACGGCTTCAGCATGGAAGAGCTTAGCCGCGTCACGAATATAATCGGGGGCGCGGATACGGGCTATACGGTTCGGCGTATTGAATAAGGAATAAGCGACCTGACAGGCGATCATATTCGTTTCATCCGAATTGGTGACCGCGACCAGCATATCGGCGTCTTCAGCACCCGCTTCACGCAGTACCCGGGGATGAGAGCCATGCCCCTGTACAACGCGAAGATCGAATTTATCCTGCAAATGGCGCAGGCGAATCGCGTCAGTATCCACAACCGTGATGTCGTTGTTTTCACCGACCAGGTTTTCGGCGAGCGTACCGCCCACCTGACCAGCGCCAAGAATAATTATTTTCATTGTGCTTTAGTCTGATTCAAGAGAATGGGGTAGGGCCGCGCTGTCAGTTGCACGACCCGTAGATTATTGCTTAATCAGTTTGGCATAAAAGAAGCCGTCCCCGCCCTGGGGATCGGGAAATACCTGCAGGCCGGGCTGCGCTTCGTCACCGGTTTCAATCAGCCGGGCATCTTCATGCCGCTTAAGAAAGGCCGCTACCTGCAAATGATTCTCTTCTGGCAAAATAGAACAGGTGGCATAGAGCATTGTGCCGCCAGATTTCAGGCGTGGCCATACCGCATCCAGAATTTGCTGTTGCAGGGCCGCAAGTTCAGCAATATCGCGGTCACGACGCAGCCATTTGATATCGGGATGGCGGCGAATAACGCCCGTCGCTGAACAAGGTGCATCAAGCAGAATACGATCGAACATCGTATTGCCACACCAGGCTTCCGGAGTCCGCCCATCGCCTACTTTCACCACGGCCTGCATGTTTAACCGCTGCAAATTCTCGGTGACGCGCGCCAGTCGCTGTGGATCAACATCCACGGCCATCACATTCGCCAGTGGTGCTGCTTCCAGAATATGGGTCGTTTTCCCGCCAGGTGCGGCACACAGATCGAGTATCGACTCCCCATTTTGAGGTTCCAGTAACGCAACGCAACCCTGGGCCGAAGCATCCTGAACCGTGACCCAGCCCTGTTCGAAACCGGGGAGCTGGGTCACGCCGCAGGGGGCATCCAGACGTAATGCATCAGTATGAACCGGATGTGGCTCCGCATTTTTACCGCTGTCCTGCAGCAGTCTGAGCCATTCGTCACGCGTATGATGCTGGCGATTTACCCGAAGCCACATAGGTGGTCGCTGATTGTTGGCCTCAGCGATCTGCTGCCATTGTTCAGGCCAGGCGCGCTTAAGACGTTCCAGCAGCCATTTGGGATGCAGATAGTGGCGATCGCCCTCGCTCATCGCTGCAGTAAGTTCATCCTGACGCCGCTGAAACTGGCGAAGCACGCCGTTTATCAGGCCTTTTAATTGCTGACGGCGAAGCGCGATTGCGCCTTCTACCGTTTCTGCCAGCGCGGCATGAGCCGGAATGCGGGTGAAAATCAGCTGATAGAGACCGACCATAATTAAAAAGTGGACGCTGCGCTGTTTACCCGTCATCGGACGCTCCATAAGCTGACCGATAACCCATTCCAGCTGGGGAAGCGTACGTAATACGCCGTAGCATATCTCCTGCAGCAGCGCGCCGTCTTTATCCGGCAACGATTTTTGCGCAGCAGGCAGCACATTGCTGAGTGACTGGCCCTGTTCGACCACTTTTTCGAGCGTCTGGGCAGCAAGGCTGCGCAAATTACTAGTTTTCTTCATAGGGGATCGCATTATAAAACCGGCCCGGTAGTTAACCGGGCCGTGGCATCAGGCAAGAACCTTGCCAGGGGAGAACCAGTCACGGCGGGAGTTAAGCAGGTCTTGAGCCGTCATGGCTTTCTTACCGGCCGGCTGCAACATTTCAATATTCAGCACGCCGTCTGCGGTCGCGACCTGAATACCCTGTTTATCCGCCTGCAGAATTTCACCTGGCTGCTTATCAACGTGCGGCAATACGGAGGCTGACCAGACTTTAACGGACAGATCCTCAATTGTGAAATAACTGACAGGCCAGGGATTAAAAGCCCGAATACAGCGTTCCAGTTGTGCGGCGGAGAGGGACCAGTCAAGCTTCGCCTCCTCTTTACTGAGCTTTTCCGCATAGCTCACTAAAGCCTCGTCCTGCACTTCGGGAACGGCGATGCCTTCTGCCAGCTGCTCAAGTGTGTTGAGCAGACCTTCCGGACCCAGCTCTGCCAGCTTGTTATATAACGTCGCACTGGTGTCTGTGGCCTCTATTGGGCAGGAAAGCTTGTACAGCATATCGCCCGTATCCAGCCCTTCATCCATCTGCATTATTGTTACGCCGGTTTCACTATCTCCCGCCCAGAGCGAACGCTGAATAGGTGCCGCTCCCCGCCATTTAGGCAGTAACGAACCGTGTACATTAATACAGCCCAGGCGAGGCATCGCGAGCACGGGCGCCGGAAGAATCAGTCCGTAAGCGACAACAACCATGACGTCAGCGTTAAGTGTGGCGACCAGTTGTTGGTTCTCTTCCGGACGAAGTGACTTCGGCTGAAATACCGGCAGGCCATGCTGTTCCGCAAGTTGTTTAACCGGGCTCGCCGTGACTTTGTTGCCACGGCCAGCGGGACGATCGGGCTGAGTAAAAACGCCAACCACGTTATGACGAGACGCCAGCAGCGCATCGAGATGACGTGCAGCAAAGTCAGGCGTACCAGCAAAGATAATGTTTAAAGAGTCGGACACGATCTTCCCTTCCTTAACGTCTTATCAGTCACGGGCATTCTGACGATAGAGTTTTTCCAGTTTCTGACGAATACGCTGACGTTTCATTGGCGACAGGTAATCAATAAAGAGTTTGCCGACGAGATGGTCCATTTCATGCTGGATACAAATGGCCAGCAGGCCGTCCGCCTCAAGCTCATAGGTGTTACCTTCACGGTCCAGCGCACGGACTTTCACTTTTTCCGCACGGGGAACCAGTGCCCGCTGTTCGGGAATAGAAAGGCAACCTTCCTCAATACCGGTTTCGCCGCTTTTATCCAGCATTTCCGGGTTGATCAGAACCAGACGCTCATTTCTGTTTTCTGAAACATCAATAACGATGATCCGCTGGTGAATATCGACCTGGGTTGCGGCCAGGCCGATGCCTTCTTCGGCGTACATCGTTTCAAACATATCATCCACGATGCGCTGAATATCAGCGGTGACTTCTTTAACGGGCTTCGCAACGATGCGCAGGCGCTCGTCAGGAAAATGTAATACCTGCAAAACTGACATAACTTTCCAGATCTGTGTTCAAGGGATTAGACGTTTATCTCTCTTATTGTAGACATTTCGCGATCTGATTGACAGCATTCCCGGCAGGTTAGCGGTGTGAATAACTTTACCCGGAAAAGGATGACGACAATGGAACCTATGGAGATTTGGCTACGGCTTTCCGGCGTGAAGGGATTAAAAAGGGGGCAGCGTGGTTCGGCCGCAGACTTCCTGTTAGAGCAGTCCCAGTTGGGAAAGCAAGAGCTTGCTCAGGCGGGGCTTACAGAAGAACAGCAGTACGCTTTCCTCCATTATTCTTCCCAGGCGATTGCAGAGACTTTTGCCTGGCTGGAAAATCCTGAACACCATTTTATCACCAGCGGTCACCGCTGTTATCCTGAACAACTCAGGCAAATTGCCAATTATCCCTGCTATCTGTTTGTACAGGGCGACCCTGATATTTTGTCCACGCCGCAAATTGCGGTTGTCGGCAGCCGGCACTGCTCCGTTTATGGACGTCAATGGGGGCATTATTTTGCGCAAATACTGTCACAAAATGGTCTGACTATCACCAGCGGGCTGGCGCTGGGCATCGACGGTATTGCCCATCGTGCCGCGCTCGAGGCCAGTGGTAAAACGCTGGCTGTTTTAGGTAGTGGCCTGCACCATATTTATCCCCGACGGCATCTCGGACTGGCGAAAGAGATCGTCTCCAGCGGCGGTGCGATCATTTCTGAGTTCCCGCTGGAAGCACGGCCACACGCGCACAACTTCCCCCGGCGTAACCGGATTATCAGCGGGCTGAGTTCAGGCGTGCTGGTTGTTGAAGCTACGCTCAGGAGTGGCTCATTGATTACGGCGCGTCTGGCGCTTGAGCAAAACAGGGACGTCTATGCCATTCCGGGAGCAATTGGTAATGCTGGTAGTGAAGGACCTCACTGGCTTATTCAGCAGGGGGCATTATTAACCGCGCATCCTGATGCCATCCTTGAACAGTTGCAAAGTGACCTCGCCTGGCTTCCCTCTGTGACAGAGGCATCAATATATTCTCCGGAGGAGGACAATACGCCATTGCCATTTGCTGATGTGTTGGCTAACGTAGGAGATGAGGTTACACCTGTTGACGTCGTCGCTGAACGTGCCGGCCAACCTGTGCCAGCCATCGTAGCTAAGCTGCTTGAGTTGGAGTTAGCAGGATGGATCGCAGCTGTACCCGGCGGCTATGTCCGATTGAGGAGGGCAAGCCATGTTCGACGTACTCATGTACTTATTTGAAACGTATATCCACAACGAACCGGAAGCGCGCGTTGATCAGGATAAATTGACCGATGACTTAAGTGATGCCGGTTTTCATCGGGAAGATATTTATAATGCGTTGAACTGGTTGGAAAAGCTGGCAGATTATCAGGAGGGGCTCGTCGCTCCGATTTTGTTAGCTACCGATCCGCTGTCTATGCGTATTTATACCGATGAAGAGAGTCAGCGCTTAGATGCTAACTGCCGCGGTTTTATTTTGTTCCTGGAGCAGATTCAGGTGCTGAATCTGGAAACGCGGGAAATGGTCATTGAACGAATTATGGCGCTGGATACGCTAGAGTTCGATCTTGAAGATCTCAAATGGGTCGTACTGATGGTGCTGTTTAACATCCCGGGATGTGAAAATGCCTATCAGCAAATGGAAGAGCTTCTTTTTGACGTCAATGAAGGAGTAGTGCACTGAAGCGATCCTTCGTGTAACAGATGCTATGAATAAAACAGCGCTTTTCGCTGTGCGAAAAAATGAACCCTGCCCCCAGTGTGGGGCAGAATTGGTTATTCGCTCCGGGAAGCATGGCGCCTTTCTTGGATGCTCGCACTTTCCCGACTGTGATTACATCCGGCCTCTGAAAAGTCAGACGGATGGTCACGTAGTTAAGGTCCTTGAAGGGCAGTACTGCCCGCAGTGCCGCTCAGAGTTGGTTCTCCGTCAGGGCCGTTACGGCATGTTTATTGCCTGTAGCGGCTACCCTGAATGTGAGCATACCGAGCTGATTGATAAACCCGATGAAACCACGCTTTCCTGCCCGCAATGCCAGACTGGTAAGCTGGTCCAACGTCGTTCGCGCTACGGTAAAGCCTTTCATGCATGCGATCGTTATCCGGACTGTCAGTTTGTGGTAAATGCCACGCCGGTCGAGGGCGAGTGTCAATTTTGTCATTTCCCACTTTTAATTGAGAAAAAAACGGCACGCGGGGCTAAGCGTTATTGCGCCAGTAAAGCCTGCGGGAAGCCCGTAACAGCAGGAAACAGCAGTGAGTGATAATGTATTAACCGGGTTAGCCGCCAACTGTCTGGCTCAGCTACAGCAGGGAGCCGTAATAGCCTATCCCACCGAAGCGGTATATGGGCTGGGGTGTGATCCTGATAGCGCGCCTGCGGTCATGCAGCTTTTGAAGCTGAAGCAAAGGCCTGTTGAAAAAGGACTGATCCTTATTGCGGCTGACTATACGCAATTGCAGCCTTATATTGATGATGCTGCGCTTTCCGGCGAGCAAAAAGAAAGAATGTTTTCCCGATGGCCTGGCCCTGTCACCTGGGTGGTTCCGGCAAAGAAAACCACGCCGGACTGGCTGACGGGGCGCTTCGACTCGCTGGCGATACGGGTCAGCGATCATCCCGGTGTTCAGCAGCTCTGTCGCGCTTTCAATAAACCACTGGTATCAACCAGTGCCAACCTTAGCGGGTTCCCTCCCTGCAGGACGGCGCAGGAAGTTGAGGCACAATTCGGCGCTGATTTTCCTGTTATGCCAGGAACAACGGGAGGGCGGCTTAATCCGTCTGAAATACGTGATGTATTAACTGGCGAGCTAATTCGTCAGGGATAACGGAACTCTATGCAAAATTTCACCGTCTTTGGCAATCCGGTCAGTCACAGTAAGTCACCACGTATTCATCAGCTTTTTGCGGAGCAGACCGGCATTGCCCATCACTATGGGCGTATTTGTGCGCCTGTTGATGCTTTCGCACAAGCAGTCGATGAGTTTATTGCTCAGGGCGGGAAGGGAGCAAACGTCACCTTACCCTTTAAAGAGCAGGCTTATGAGCTTGCCAGCGAACTGAGTGAGCGGGCCTCAATGGCGGGAGCGGTCAACACGCTTAAATTGCTGGGCGAGGGCCGACTCTATGGTGATAATACTGATGGCATCGGCTTATTGAGTGACCTTGAAAGATTACAGCTGATTAAACCAGCGGATCGCCTACTTTTAGTCGGCGCTGGTGGTGCGGCTCGCGGTGTTATCCTTCCTCTGCTCTCTTTCGGCTGTTCGCTGACAATAACCAACCGGACAATGTCCAGGGCGGAGGCACTGGCGGAAATATTTCAGCATGCGGGAAAGATCGAAGCATTCAGAATGGATGAACTCGGGAATAAGCGGTTTGATCTGATCATCAATGCCACCTCCAGCGGTGTGGATGGGAGGATCCCGGATCTGCCTGTTTCGCTGATCGGTGAAGAAACCCGCTGCTATGACATGTTTTATCAGGCCGGCTTAACCCCTTTTCTTACCTGGTGCCGTAAACAGGGAGCGATTAACCTGGCAGATGGTCTTGGTATGCTGGTGGGGCAGGCGGCACATGCCTTTCATCTCTGGCATGGCATCCTCCCGGATTGTGGGCCAGTCATCGCCACGCTTAAAGCCGAATTGCAGAGATGAATCAGGCTATCCAGTTTCCCGATCGTGAATGGTGGGATGAAAAAGCTCAGGCAGTTTGCTTTCCCGCTCTGGTCAATGGATTTCAGCTCACCTGTGCATTGCGCGGCGAAGCGCTTGCTCGCCGCTTTGGTGAGTCTCCAGATCCACTGACCACTTTTCGCCATCATCGCTGGGATATAGAAGATGAAGCCGAGCAGGCGATAAAAGAAGGAAAGGAAGATGATCAGGGTTGGGTCTGGCTATGCTGAGCCAGATAATCCTCTTTCCAGCCGACATAGTTATTTGAGGAATAAAGTAGACCTGCAAACTCTTCTTCCGTCAGTGGGCGGATTTGTTTAACCGGACTGCCCAGATAGAGAAAGCCGCTTTGCAGACGTTTGCCAGGCGGCACTAAGCTCCCTGCGCCGATCATGACATCATTCTCTATTATCGCGCCATCCAGCAGAATCGATCCCATCCCTACCAGCACCCGATCGCCGATCGTACAGCCGTGAAGCATCGCTTTATGGCCGACAGTAACGTCTTCACCCACGATCAGCGGATATCCTTCGGAGTTGGCGGCAGACTTATGTGTTACATGCAGTACGCTTCCATCCTGAATATTGCTTCGTTTGCCTATCACGACTCTGTTAACGTCTCCCCGGATGGCAACGAGTGGCCAGATACTAACATCATCATTCAATACCACATCCCCAATCACCACGCTGGAAGGATCAACCATCACACGTTGTCCCAGACGGGGGAAAAGATCTTTAAACGGCCTTAATTGCTCTGACATAACTACCTCTATACAGTCTGAAGTTCCTGAGCCTACTGCTCAGGGGATTAAGCAAGCAATGATGACAGCTGATATTGCCTCATTTATGTGCGGATCGTCTGAGATCTCAGCGTTAAGATTGAAAATGCAGCAACCAAACACAAAGATCAAAAAAAGGGTTGTGCTCGCCGAACGGATCCCTATAATGCGCAACCACTGAGACGGCACAACGGCTTACAGGCCGGCGGCTCAGGAGGTTCAGGAAGCTGAGCCGCCGGAGAAAAACTTCTGAAAAAGAGGTTGACTCTGAAGGAGGAAAGCGTATTATACGCCACCTCGCAGTAAGTCGCCAAGGCGCTTACCGCAACGCTCTTTAACAATTTATCAGACAATCTGTGTGGGCACTCGCAGGATTGATATCAGCGTCTCCGGACGCAAAAAATATCAAGTCTTAAGAGTGAACACATAATGAAATTCATTATGAGTGTTTTACACTTGAGCATCGCTTAACGTGTTTAAGCAAATCAAGCTTTTAATTGAAGAGTTTGATCATGGCTCAGATTGAACGCTGGCGGCAGGCCTAACACATGCAAGTCGGACGGTAGCACAGAGGAGCTTGCTCCTTGGGTGACGAGTGGCGGACGGGTGAGTAATGTCTGGGAAACTGCCCGATAGAGGGGGATAACTACTGGAAACGGTAGCTAATACCGCATAACCTCGCAAGAGCAAAGTGGGGGACCTTCGGGCCTCACGCTATCGGATGTGCCCAGATGGGATTAGCTAGTAGGTGGGGTAATGGCTCACCTAGGCAACGATCCCTAGCTGGTCTGAGAGGATGACCAGCCACACTGGAACTGAGACACGGTCCAGACTCCTACGGGAGGCAGCAGTGGGGAATATTGCACAATGGGCGCAAGCCTGATGCAGCCATGCCGCGTGTATGAAGAAGGCCTTCGGGTTGTAAAGTACTTTCAGCGGGGAGGAAGGCGGTGAGGTTAATAACCTTACCGATTGACGTTACCCGCAGAAGAAGCACCGGCTAACTCCGTGCCAGCAGCCGCGGTAATACGGAGGGTGCAAGCGTTAATCGGAATTACTGGGCGTAAAGCGCACGCAGGCGGTCTGTCAAGTCAGATGTGAAATCCCCGGGCTTAACCTGGGAACTGCATTTGAAACTGGCAGGCTAGAGTCTTGTAGAGGGGGGTAGAATTCCAGGTGTAGCGGTGAAATGCGTAGAGATCTGGAGGAATACCGGTGGCGAAGGCGGCCCCCTGGACAAAGACTGACGCTCAGGTGCGAAAGCGTGGGGAGCAAACAGGATTAGATACCCTGGTAGTCCACGCCGTAAACGATGTCGACTTGGAGGCTGTTCCCCTGAGGAGTGGCTTCCGGAGCTAACGCGTTAAGTCGACCGCCTGGGGAGTACGGCCGCAAGGTTAAAACTCAAATGAATTGACGGGGGCCCGCACAAGCGGTGGAGCATGTGGTTTAATTCGATGCAACGCGAAGAACCTTACCTACTCTTGACATCCACGGAATTTAGCAGAGATGCTTTAGTGCCTTCGGGAACCGTGAGACAGGTGCTGCATGGCTGTCGTCAGCTCGTGTTGTGAAATGTTGGGTTAAGTCCCGCAACGAGCGCAACCCTTATCCTTTGTTGCCAGCGATTCGGTCGGGAACTCAAAGGAGACTGCCGGTGATAAACCGGAGGAAGGTGGGGATGACGTCAAGTCATCATGGCCCTTACGAGTAGGGCTACACACGTGCTACAATGGCGCATACAAAGAGAAGCGACCTCGCGAGAGCAAGCGGACCTCACAAAGTGCGTCGTAGTCCGGATCGGAGTCTGCAACTCGACTCCGTGAAGTCGGAATCGCTAGTAATCGTGGATCAGAATGCCACGGTGAATACGTTCCCGGGCCTTGTACACACCGCCCGTCACACCATGGGAGTGGGTTGCAAAAGAAGTAGGTAGCTTAACCTTCGGGAGGGCGCTTACCACTTTGTGATTCATGACTGGGGTGAAGTCGTAACAAGGTAACCGTAGGGGAACCTGCGGTTGGATCACCTCCTTACCTGAAGATACTTTCCCGCGTAGTGTCCACAACAGATTGTCTGATAGAAAAGTAACGAGCAAAAGTACTACTGAGTCCCCATCGTCTAGAGGCCCAGGACACTGCCCTTTCACGGCTGTAACAGGGGTTCGAATCCCCTTGGGGACGCCATACCTGATAATGAGTGAAAGACATTATCAACAGTATCTCAAAACTGACTCAAGAGTCACGTTTGAGATATTTGCTCTTTAACAATCCGGAACAAGCTGAAAATTGAAACGACATGTCGTTTTCATTCTCCGTAATAAGAATGAAATTAACGATATGGTCGAGTCTCTCAAATGCTTACAGCACACAGTATCCTGCGGGACGCTTGTGGGTTGTGAGGTTAAGTGACTAAGCGTACACGGTGGATGCCCTGGCAGTCAGAGGCGATGAAGGGCGTGCTAATCTGCGATAAGCGTCGGTAAGGTGATATGAACCGCAACAACCGACGATACCCGAATGGGGAAACCCGGTGCATTTATGCATCATCGCAACATGAATACATAGTGTTGCGAGGCGAACCTGGGGAACTGAAACATCTAAGTACCCAGAGGAAAAGAAATCAACCGAGATTCCCCCAGTAGCGGCGAGCGAACGGGGAACAGCCCAGAACCTGAATCAGTTTGTGCATCAGTGGAAGCGTCTGGAAAGTCGCAGGGTACAGGGTGATACTCCCGTACACGAAGATGTGCTTACTGTGAGTTCGATGAGTAGGGCGGGACACGTGATATCCTGTCTGAATATGGGGGGACCATCCTCCAAGGCTAAATACTCCTGACTGACCGATAGTGAACCAGTACCGTGAGGGAAAGGCGAAAAGAACCCCGGCGAGGGGAGTGAAACAGAACCTGAAACCGTGTACGTACAAGCAGTGGGAGCCTCTTTTATGGGGTGACTGCGTACCTTTTGTATAATGGGTCAGCGACTTATATTCTGTAGCAAGGTTAACCGTATAGGGGAGCCGCAGGGAAACCGAGTCTTAACTGGGCGTTAAGTTGCAGGGTATAGACCCGAAACCCGGTGATCTAGCCATGGGCAGGTTGAAGGTTGGGTAACACTAACTGGAGGACCGAACCGACTAATGTTGAAAAATTAGCGGATGACTTGTGGCTGGGGGTGAAAGGCCAATCAAACCGGGAGATAGCTGGTTCTCCCCGAAAGCTATTTAGGTAGCGCCTCGTGAACTCATCTCCGGGGGTAGAGCACTGTTTCGGCTAGGGGGCCATCCCGGCTTACCAACCCGATGCAAACTGCGAATACCGGAGAATGTTATCACGGGAGACACACGGCGGGTGCTAACGTCCGTCGTGAAGAGGGAAACAACCCAGACCGCCAGCTAAGGTCCCAAAGTCATGGTTAAGTGGGAAACGATGTGGGAAGGCACAGACAGCCAGGATGTTGGCTTAGAAGCAGCCATCATTTAAAGAAAGCGTAATAGCTCACTGGTCGAGTCGGCCTGCGCGGAAGATGTAACGGGGCTAAACCATGCACCGAAGCTGCGGCAGCGACACTTATGTGTTGTTGGGTAGGGGAGCGTTCTGTAAGCCGTCGAAGGTGGACTGTGAGGTCTGCTGGAGGTATCAGAAGTGCGAATGCTGACATGAGTAACGATAAAGCGGGTGAAAAGCCCGCTCGCCGGAAGACCAAGGGTTCCTGTCCAACGTTAATCGGGGCAGGGTGAGTCGACCCCTAAGGCGAGGCCGAAAGGCGTAGTCGATGGGAAACAGGTTAATATTCCTGTACTTGGTGTTACTGCGAAGGGGGGACGGAGAAGGCTATGTTGGCCGGGCGACGGTTGTCCCGGTTTAAGCGTGTAGGCTTGTGTTCCAGGCAAATCCGGAACACTTAAGGCTGAGGCGTGATGACGAGTCACCACGGTGATGAAGCAACAAATGCCCTGCTTCCAGGAAAAGCCTCTAAGCATCAGGTAACACGAAATCGTACCCCAAACCGACACAGGTGGTCAGGTAGAGAATACCAAGGCGCTTGAGAGAACTCGGGTGAAGGAACTAGGCAAAATGGTGCCGTAACTTCGGGAGAAGGCACGCTGGCGCGTAGGTGAAGGGACTTGCTCCCGGAGCTGAAGCCAGTCGAAGATACCAGCTGGCTGCAACTGTTTATTAAAAACACAGCACTGTGCAAACACGAAAGTGGACGTATACGGTGTGACGCCTGCCCGGTGCCGGAAGGTTAATTGATGGGGTTATCGCAAGAGAAGCTCCTGATCGAAGCCCCGGTAAACGGCGGCCGTAACTATAACGGTCCTAAGGTAGCGAAATTCCTTGTCGGGTAAGTTCCGACCTGCACGAATGGCGTAATGATGGCCAGGCTGTCTCCACCCGAGACTCAGTGAAATTGAACTCGCTGTGAAGATGCAGTGTACCCGCGGCAAGACGGAAAGACCCCGTGAACCTTTACTACAGCTTGACACTGAACATTGAGCCTTGATGTGTAGGATAGGTGGGAGGCTTTGAAGCGTGGACGCCAGTCTGCGTGGAGCCAACCTTGAAATACCACCCTTTAACGTTTGATGTTCTAACCTGGCGCCGTAATCCGGCGTGGGGACAGTGTCTGGTGGGTAGTTTGACTGGGGCGGTCTCCTCCTAAAGAGTAACGGAGGAGCACGAAGGTCAGCTAATCACGGTCGGACATCGTGAGGTTAGTGCAATGGCATAAGCTGGCTTGACTGCGAGAGTGACGGCTCGAGCAGGTGCGAAAGCAGGTCATAGTGATCCGGTGGTTCTGAATGGAAGGGCCATCGCTCAACGGATAAAAGGTACTCCGGGGATAACAGGCTGATACCGCCCAAGAGTTCATATCGACGGCGGTGTTTGGCACCTCGATGTCGGCTCATCACATCCTGGGGCTGAAGTAGGTCCCAAGGGTACGGCTGTTCGCCGTTTAAAGTGGTACGCGAGCTGGGTTTAGAACGTCGTGAGACAGTTCGGTCCCTATCTGCCGTGGGCGCTGGAAGATTGAGAGGGGTTGCTCCTAGTACGAGAGGACCGGAGTGAACGCACCACTGGTGTTCGGGTTGTCATGCCAATGGCATTGCCCGGTAGCTAAGTGCGGAAGAGATAAGCGCTGAAAGCATCTAAGCGCGAAACTTGCCTCGAGATGAATCTTCCCTGAGACTATAAGTCTCCTGAAGGGACGTTGAAGACGACGACGTTGATAGGCCGGGTGTGTAAGCGCAGCGATGCGTTGAGCTAACCGGTACTAATGACCCGTGAGGCTTAACCTTACAACACCAGAAGCGTTCTGGTGAGCGTTATGAGAGACGCAACAATTTTCAGCCTGTACCGGATAGAGAATTAGCGGAAACGAAAGATTTTGCGCTGAGGCAAGGCGGCAAGCGCCGGAAAGGAAGGAGCATACTCAGGTATGTGACTGACTTTGCAAGCGCAGGCAACGCGGCATCAGTGAAAAAGATTCGTTTCGTGCACCAAGATTTGCCTGGCGGCTGTAGCGCGGTGGTCCCACCTGACCCCATGCCGAACTCAGAAGTGAAACGCCGTAGCGCCGATGGTAGTGTGGGGTCTCCCCATGCGAGAGTAGGGAACTGCCAGGCATCAAATTATAAGCAGTAAACTGGTATTGCGGGGCAGTTCGCTGCTCTCAGAGAGTGGGACAGACAAGCCGTGAGGCGCGGTCTGAACGTTGCAACGCAACGGCCCGCAGGGTGAACGTAAGTTCATCAACTGCCAGGCATCAAATCGCGATAACCCTGACCTGACGGTCAGGGTTTTTTGCGTTTCAGGGCCGGGAAAAAGCGGCAGCGCCGGGTCTCCGGGATGACGCCGCCCCTGCGTTATTAGAGCTATTATCCCACTCTGCGGCTTGTCAGTGAATAACCTGTGACAGGAAGGCCCGCGTTCGTTCAGATTTCGGCGCGGAGAAAAATTCTTCAGGTGGCGCCTGTTCCACGATCTCACCACGATCCATAAAGATCACCCTGTCCGCAACCGTCCGCGCAAAGCCCATTTCGTGAGTTACACACAGCATCGTCATTCCATCTTCTGCCAGACCAATCATGGTATCCAGCACCTCTTTTACCATCTCGGGATCTAAAGCTGAGGTTGGTTCATCAAACAACATGATCTTAGGTTTCATGCAAAGAGAACGTGCGATAGCGACTCGCTGCTGCTGTCCGCCAGAAAGCTGGCCGGGAAACTTATGAGCATGCTCAGCGATACGCACGCGCTCCAGATAATGCATGGCTAATTCTTCCGCCTCTTTTTTCGGCGTTTTACGGACCCAAATAGGCGCGAGCGTGCAATTTTGCAGCACAGACAGGTGCGGAAAAAGATTGAAGTGCTGGAATACCATTCCTACTTCGGTACGTACACGTTCAATATTACGCAGGTCGTTATTCAGATGAATACCATCCACAATAATCCGCCCCTGTTGATGCTCTTCCAGATGATTGATGCAGCGAATGGTGGTTGATTTACCTGAGCCTGATGGGCCGCAAAGCACGATCCGCTCGCGAGGTTTAACGTGCAGATTAATATCCTTGAGCACGTGAAACTGGCCGAACCATTTGTTTACGTTTTCGAGCGTAATCATCATTGCGTCGTCTGATTGAGTCATTGTTTGTGTCATTTAAGGCCTCAGTGCGGCGTACGGCCGGTGTGAAAGCGCTTTTCCAGATACTGGCTGTAGCGCGACATGCTGAAACAAAAAATCCAGTAGACCATTGCAGCAAAGACATACCCTTCAGTAGACATGCCCAGCCAGTCAGGATCGACCGTTGCCTGTTGAACGCTACTAAAGAGGTCAAATAGCCCGATGATAATGACCAGGCTGGTATCCTTAAATAGCGCAATAATGGTGTTAACCAGGCCTGGGATCACTAGTTTTAAGGCCTGCGGCAAGATTATCAATCCCTGCATTCTCCAGTAGCCCAGCGCCAGCGATTCAGCCGCTTCATACTGGCCTCTGGGAAGGGCCTGGAGTCCACCGCGAACCACTTCCGCCACGTAGGCGGACTGAAACAGAATGACGCCGACTAACGCACGGATCAGCTTATCAATACTGCTGCCCTCCGCCATAAACAGCGGCAGCATCACCGAAGACATAAACAGGACGGTAATAAGCGGAACACCACGCCAGAACTCAATGAATATCACTGAGAGCGTTCGTACTACGGGCATGGTTGAACGTCGCCCCAGAGCCAGAAGGATACCCAGCGGTAAGGCGCCCGCTATTCCTACCGAAGCGATGATCAACGTTAAAGTCAGGCCGCCCCACTGCCGGGTTTCCACTCGCTCAAGCCCCAGGAAGCCGCCATACAATAATATCCAGACGATAACCGGATAAACGACAGCCCAGACCGCAATATACTGACCCCGACGAGGCATGCTTTTGATAAACATAGGAACAATCGAAAGCAGCCCGATAACCAATGCGAGATTGATGCGCCAGCGAAGCTCGTGCGGGTAAAGGCCATACATGAACTGCCCAAAGCGGGCATGAATAAAGACCCAGCAGGCGCCTTCTTTCGTACAGTCCGCCCGGGTAGTTCCGATCCAGTTCGCCTGGAAAAGCAGCCAGTTCAATGCGGGTGGGATCGTAGTCCAGATAACCCACAGGCAAAACAGCGTAAGTAGAGAGTTTGCCCAGCTGGAAAAAAGATTTTTCCTGGCCCAGATTACCGCACGAGAGAAAGCATTCAGCGGAACGGGCGGCGTTTCATGAGTGGCTAACGTCATAGCGTTTCCCTTCTTCCTCAGCGCTCAATCAGGCGGATTTTTCGGTTATAGATATTCATTAACAGCGAAATCACCAGGCTGATAATGAGATATACCCCCATCGTGATAGCAATCGTCTCAATCGCCTGCCCGGTCTGATTGAGCACCGTGCCAGCAAACAGTGAAACCATATCGGGGTAGCCAATCGCTGCCGCAAGCGAGGAATTTTTCACGATATTGAGATACTGACTGGTCAGCGGAGGAATGATCACCCGCATAGCCTGCGGAATGATGACCTGGCGTAGCGTTACCGGATTCGGCAGGCCCAGCGAACGCGCTGCCTCTTGCTGACCATGCGGGACAGACTGAATACCGGCGCGAATAACCTCAGCAATAAAGGAAGAGGTATAGACAGACAATGCAAGAGTCAGCGCGGCCAGTTCCGGGATAAGCGCAAATCCCCCGCGAAAGTTAAAGCCACGAAGTTCGGGGACGTTCCAGTGCATTGCTGAGCCAAAGCTCCCGTGCGCAATCAGAGGAAAAAGGATTAGCATGGCAAGCGCTGCCGGCCACGTAGGGCGCAACTGCCCCGTCTTCAGCTGAAGAGCACGGTTGTAGCGAAACAGGAGCAAGCTACCGCAAGCGGCCAGCAGCAGAGCGATGATAAACGGCCATGTACCGGCAGCGTATTCAGGCCAGGGAATATATAACCCCCGATTACTGACAAAAGCGATATCCAGCGCACTCAACGCCTGACGGGGGCCGGGCAGATTGCGCAGCACGGCAAAATACCAGAAAAATATCTGTAGCAACGGCGGGATGTTTCGGAAGATTTCAATGTAGACAGCGGAGATTTTCCGCAACAGCCAGTTGTCAGAGAGACGCGCGAGTCCGATAAAAAAACCGAGAAAAGAGGCGAATACAATACATAGTGCAGAAACCAGCAGCGTGTTGGTTAAGCCAACAAGAAAGACACGTGCGTAGGTATCACCTTCCGTATAGTCGATCAGATGCTGCACAATGCCAAAACCTGCGCTGCGCTCAAGAAAAGCAAAACCGGAAGTAATGCCGCGGTTAGACAGATTAGTCACGGTATTGTGAATCAGATAGCCCGCTACGCTCAGGACAGCAATAATCGCGATAATCTGAAACAGCCAGGCGCGCACCGCAGGGTTACTGAAGGAAAAATCCCTTTTTACGGTTGGGCGTTGAGACATGATAAACCCTCAGTGACGTTAATACTGACAAAGGCACCGGCCGGTACGGTGCCTTCAAACGATGGGGAAATTAACGTACTGGCGGGGCGTACTGAATGCCGCCTTTGTTCCAGAGGGCATTCTGACCACGTGCAATTTTCAACGGACTATCTTTGCCCACGTTGCGATCAAAAGTTTCCTGATAATTGCCGACCTGCTTAATAATGTTATAGGCCCATTTATTATTCAGTTTCAGATCCTTGCCGAAATCCCCTTCTGAACCCAGCAGATGAGCCATATCCGGCGTGGCGGGTTTTGCAGCCATCTGATCGACGTTTTTAGACGTGACGCCCATTTCTTCCGCATTCAGCATGGCAAAGAGTGACCACTTAACGATGGTAAACCAGTCATCATCACCCCGGCGCACGACCGGGCCCAGAGGTTCTTTAGAGATAACTTCTGGCAGGACAATAAATTCATCCGGTTTGCCAAGCTTGATGCGCAAGGCATAAAGCTGTGACTGATCGGAGGCCAGCGTATCGCAGCGGCCGGAGTCGAGCGCTTTAGCCGATTCATCCGAACGATCAAATGTCACAGGCGTGTAGTGCATATTATTCGATTTAAAATAGTCAGCAACATTCAGCTCGGTATCGGTACCGGCCTGGATACACACTGTTGCACCATCAAGTTCTTTAGCGCTTTTCAAGCCCGCTTTCTGATGAGTCAGGAAGCCGATGCCATCATAGTAATTTACCCCGGCAAACATAAAGCCCATGCCACCATCGCGGGAGGAAGTCCAGGTAGTATTGCGTGAAAGAATATCCACTTCACCCGATTGCAGAGCGGTGAAACGCTCTTTGGCGGTCAGCGGGGTATATTTCACCTTGGTCGCGTCGCCAAAAATCGCGGCTGCTACCGCCCGGCATACATCAACGTCGAGACCATTAAATTTGCCGCTGGCATCTGCATAAGAGAAACCAGGCAGACCATCGCTGATACCGCACTGAACAAAGCCTTTCTTATTAATGGCATCCAGCGTGGTGCCCGCGTGAGCCTGATTCGCCGCTGCAAACAGCGTTGCAGCGGCAACCAACATGGAGAGCATCGTTTTTTTCATAGAGCATCCTGTGTGGCGAAGTCGATTTTTATCGTTAACGTACGCTGTTGTGGGCTTTTATTGTTTAAGGGTAAAGCCATCCACGACTCTGCAAAGGTAATGCCAGTTTTGCAGCATCCTGAATTCACGGGAAAGGAATGCTAATACTCAGACGTTTTTGGAAAGATTCGTTAATATCGCGCACTACTCCGGCGCAAAACCAGAAGGGCTGGTCACATTTGGTGCAAAAAGATTCACAAAGTGAAAGCAATGTGAGCAAAAGCGCATATTTGTTATTGGAGTGTTATAGAGGCCAGCTCTGAGGGGGGATGAGCTGGCCGGAAAGCGAAGTAAAAGATCAGTAAAGTGAGGTTTTGCCTTCAGGGCGAGTTTTGAACCGGCGATGCAACCACATATACTGGTTCGGTGCCCGCATGATTTCCCGTTCAATAACCTTATTCATATAGGCTGCGGCCTGCTGTTCATCCTCAACCGGATACGCCTTCAGTTCAGGCTGAATAACTAATTCGTAACCGCTACCATCTTCATTACGGATCAGCACCACGGTAATCATCGCGGGCTTGGCCAGCCGGGCGATCATCCAGGTTCCGCTGGTTGTTGCTGCCTGTGGTACCGCAAACAGCGGCGCAAAAACACTACCTTTCGGACCATAATCCTGATCGGGCGCAAACCACACGGCTTCACCCTGTTTCAGGGCCTGCACCATACCACGCAGATCGCGGCGGTTAATCATCGCTTTGTTGGAACGCATACGGCCTTTCGTCTGCACCCATTCCATCAGTTTATTGTTATGTGGGCGGTACATCGCCATCATCGGCTGGCAGAGGCCCATCGCGCGGCCACCCAGCTCAAGCGACATAAAATGTACGCCGATAATCAGCGCGCCACGGCCATCCTGCTGAGCGGCCGTCAAATTATGCAGGCCATTAACCGTAAACCAGCGTCTGACGCGGCGATCTGACCAGAACCAGGCCATGCCGGTTTCGAGCAATCCCATGCCCAGTGACTCAAAGTTGCGCACAATACGCTGCTCGATCTGTTCAGCAGGCATATCGGGAAAGCAGAGCTCAAGGTTACGACGGGTGATGCGGATACGGCGCTTTAAGAAGCGCATCGACGTGCGCCCCATCCAGGTGCCCAGCTTCTGTATAAGCGGGAAGGGAAGCTGAACCAGCAAAAATAAAAGCCCCAGCCCGGCCCACGTAAACCAGTAACGAGGATGCAGTAAGCTGCGGTTAAAACGGGGTGAAGCCTTCATAATTCTCTCTTTATCATGCACAGGAAGCGTATCGCCTGAGAAGTAAGCTCATAGCGTTACAACAGATGAGACACCATTATTTGCGGTAAGTTGAGCCGGATGCGCTGAACTTTACATAATGCAGATAATTCTGGTCATGTTCGGGACGGCGAAAAGAGGCTGGCAGATGAACGCGCTTCATTTCATCGTGCCGGCATCGGGTGCAGGCATAAATATCAGAAGCTTAGTTAATGCTGTTACAGGTTAATGCCGTATTGTATATCTAAATACCTGACACCAATAGATGATTTACATTTTTTGTACATTTATTGTTCACCCCTGCACGTCAGGAGAAGGGACCGCTGTTTCATATCAAAAAGCCCTTTCACTCTTTCTGAGGCGTTAACCAGTAAGGATGATAAAAACAACAGCTGATAGCCGGTAATAAAAAAAACCCTCTGAAGATGGGAATCCGTAAATCTGCAGAGGGGATGCAAAGCATCATTCGGTACAGCGTGAATTATGCCGCCGGACGGTGCAGCCAAACCTGATAACAATCAATTTAAGGTCTTACTTAACAATAAGTTACTGTAATTTTAATAACATGTATTAAGTTTACAAATGCTTGTGGCACCTGACTGGTAATTGGCAGGAAGCGGAAAGCAGCACTCAAGTTAAAAAGAGGAAATGCGGTGTAGTCATGAACTTACTGTCAGACAGAGCATCACCGTGCATCCATCCTTTCAGAAGCGCAGCGCTGTTACGCCGTTTAAAAGCCGAATTTATAAGGAGAGAATAAGCGTAGGGAGTGAGGGGGACAATCTGGCTAACCGGTATTGGGGACTGAGGATAAGAAAAAGGCGCCTTATCCGCTGGAGAAGACGCCTTTATTCAGACAATCACTGAAAATCAGTTCATGCCGTATTTTTTCAGTTTCTTACGCAGCGTACCGCGGTTGATACCCATCATCAGGGCTGCACGGGTCTGGTTGCCACGGGTATATTGCATCACCATGTCCAACAGTGGCTGTTCTACTTCAGCCAAAACCAGCTCATACAGGTCATTAACATCCTGACCATTCAGTTGAGCAAAATAGTTCTTCAGTGCCTGTTTGACCGAGTCACGCAGGGGCTTTTGAGTCACCTGATCCTGGGAGTTAACGGTTGAAACGGTCAGTACGTCAGAATTTACGCGTTGTTCGAACATAGTTCTGTCAGCTCTTTATTTCTATTATGCAAGTTTTTCGAAGTATGCCTCCAACGCCTCCAGCTGTTCGCTGGCATCCTCAATGGCGTTGAATGTGCGCCGAAACTGGTCGTTTGGGGCATGCTCCTGGAGATACCAGGAGACGTGCTTCCGGGCAATACGGTATCCCTTGCGGTGACCATAAAAGTCGTGCAGTTCCCGTAGGTGCCCGATGAGCAAGCGCTTAACCTCAGCCAGTGGCATCGGTGCCAGCAGCTCCCCAGTGTCCAGATAATGCTGGATTTCCCGGAAGATCCACGGTCTTCCCTGAGCCGCACGTCCTATCATCAGGGCATCAGCCCCCGTATAGTCAAGTACGGCTCTGGCCTTATGCGGGTCAGTAATGTCTCCATTCGCGATAACGGGAATAGAGACATTCTGCTTAACTGTCCGAATGCTGTCGTATTCAGCGTCGCCGTTGAACAAGCACGCGCGGGTGCGTCCGTGAATGGTCAGGGCCTGAATGCCACAGCGCTCAGCCAATTGGGCAATTTCTACACAGTTGCGGTTATCCGCATCCCAGCCGGTGCGAATTTTCAGCGTGACGGGCACATCCACCGCATTGACCACCGCAGAAAGTATTGAACTCACCAGCGTCGGATATTGCAGCAGGGCAGAACCCGCCAGCTTACGATTCACTTTTTTGGCAGGGCATCCCATGTTGATATCGATGACCTGCGCGCCAGATGCTGCATTAATGCGCGCGGCAGCGGCCATCTCCTCAGGGTCACAGCCTGCGATTTGCACGGTACGGATACCAGGCTCGTCGCTATGTACCATACGCAGCCGGGATTTGTCGGTAGCCCAGACTTCAGGGTTAGACGACAGCATCTCGGATACGGTCATACCAGCGCCCATTGCATAACAAAGCGTCCGGAAAGGCCTGTCGGTAATTCCGGCCATGGGTGCTGCAATCAGTCGATTGCGAAGCTGGTGGTTTCCTATGCGCATGAAAAAAAAGTGACCATAGTGTGTCCGCAAGGCGGCGTATATTACGCATTTTTTTAGCAAGATGAAAGGACAAACTTTGAACAACTTCTGTCTGCAAAGCGGTAGCTAAGCTAAAGTACGGGCAGTGTTGAATAAATGTCTATGTAATACATGGTGTTGCAATAAAAAGGCGAAATCGTGCACAGGTTTTTTTCTTTTTTTGTGACCGATTTCGCCCTATAAAGAATGGAACTTTATGCAGAAAACGCGATAAGTGCCGCCAGGTTTACTGCCGGCAGGCGCATTCTGTCGCTTATTTTCCGCTCAATCAGACTAGTCAACGATAATGCGCCCATTCAGCGGCTGCACAGGACGATTATTGGCATGTTTTAACGCGTGCTGAAGCGTTGACAGCTGAGTGGCGGAGAGCGTCGCAGGATGCTTCATAATCAGCCAGCGAACCCCTTCGGTGCAGGGCGGCGTTGTTAGCGAACCGCTGAACCGATAGTAGTGCTTACTGACGGGAAATAGTGCCGTCATATCCACGCTCTGCTTCATGTCTTCCACGCGGTCCAGGCGGGCAGGCAAAGAGGCAAGTATCGGGGTCAGCGCTTTATTCTCTTCACCCAGCTCAAACATAACGGCCACGACCGCCAGTTCCCCCTCTTTATTAGCATGGACGAAATGGGCTTCCATCGGAAAAGCTTTGCCAAAAAGATGGTTTTCACTCGGCGCATGAAAATGAAACTGTTTGAGAACGAAAGTATCGTTATCCAGCTCGAAATCATCGGTATCTTTTACCGTCACCTGAATGGTATGCCCATTGTTAACAATGGTTTTGGTGTCGGTATGAAAGTTGAATTTGAGCTCAGGTAATTTCCCGTCAATCACCCGGTTAATATCTATCGGGGACTGATACTGACCCTTACTACAGGTTTGGAACTCTGGTGCAATTGCTCCCCAGTGCTCAGGCGCATTGTCACCTTCATAACTCCAGTGGATATCAGGAGCCGCCCAGGCGGGCAGCGTTGTGACAGCAACGAGCAGCAGGCCTAATTTCTTGATTCTCATAATCCTTTATGTCCTGAATTTACCGGGCTTCCGGATGGAAGCCGGTACCCTGTTTATAGGCCTGCTAATAGTAATGATATCATGCCGAAAAATCATCTACTCCTTCCCTGGCGCTGAGACAATCAGCGGCGAATGCCGGTGATCCGACACCACTCTTCTTTCTCAGCCACAGGGTCAAGAGCAAACTTCTCCTCGTAGGCTTCACACACGCTGGCGGCCTGGCTTGCCAGCACGCCCGATAAGCCCAGGTGACCGCCGGTTACAGGCAGGACGCCGATGAGCGGCGCCAGCTCACGCAGCGGGCCAGCCAGAATGTTGGCGACCACCACATCCGCGCTAAGATCCGCTGGCTGCTCATGGGGCAGAAAGAGTGACAGACGTTCAGACACGCCGTTGCGTTCGGCGTTAGCGCGGCTGGCCTGAATAGCCTGAGGATCAATATCGATGCCAATAGCGCTGGCGGCGCCCAGTTTCAGCGCGGCAATGGCCAGAATGCCGGAACCGCAACCGAAATCGATGACGGTTTTACCCGTCAGGTCCAGGCCATCAAGCCAGCTCAGGCAGAGCGCGGTGGTGGGGTGAGTACCGGTGCCGAACGCCAGGCCAGGATCGAGCATAACGTTGACCGCTTCCGGTTCCGGCACATCGCGCCAGCTTGGGCAGATCCAGAGACGCTGCCCGAAACGCATCGGGTGGAAATTGTCCATCCACTCGCGCTCCCAGTCTTTATCTTCGATCTGCTCAATTTTATGCGGGAAGCCGGCGCCGAGAAGAGGATGCGGTTCCAGACCCGCAATCACCTCATGCATATCCGTTTCGGCATCAAAGAGGGCGATCACATCGGTATCTCCCCACAGGCGCGTTTCGCCGGGCAGCGGTTCAAAAACCGGATTGTCATGGGTATCCTGAAACGTGACCGATACAGCCCCGTTCTCCATCAGCGCATCGCCCAGTTCTTCAGCCTGAGCGCCAGTGGTATTGATCTTCATTTGTATCCAGGGCATTGCAATTCTCTTTAATCAAACAGGGTGGAGGCTGACGCTGATTGTTCAGCGGAAGAGCCAAAACGGTTACCGATAATAAAGGCGATCAAACTGAGCGTCAGTGCCGGTACGATCGGATGGTATCCCCAGGGCTGAAGGGACAAGCTGGCCAGTAAGGTATAGCAGCCCGCGCCGGTAAACATGCTGCTCAGTGCGCCAGCGGCATTGGCCTTCTCCCAGTAAAGGCCCAGCACCAGCGGCCAGAGGAAAACGGCTTCCAGTCCGCCAAACGCCAGCAGGTTAAGCCAGATTATCATCTCCGGTGGCCGCCAGGCAGCCAGCAGCAGCAGCAGCCCCAGCACCAGGGTAATAATGCCGGACATCCTCTTCAGCAGCGGCTCGTTGTGCATCTGCTGGGGACGTACCCGCAAATAAAGATCCTTGACGATCGTGGCGGAAGACTGCAATAGCTGAGCGTTGATCGTCGACATGATAGCGGCCATCGGCGCGGCCAGAAAGATCCCGGCGGCGAGCGGAGGCAACACCTGGATCATCAGCGTGGGGATTACCCGATCAGGGATCGTCATATCGGGGATCACCGCCCGGCCCAGCGCGCCCGCGAGGTGCATCCCTAACGTCAGCAGCGTTACCACCAGCGTCCCGATGAGCATTCCCCCATGCACCGATTTGCTGTCTTTATAAGAGATGCAACGTACTGCCGTGTGCGGCAGGCCAATGACGCCAAAGCAGACAAGGATCGAGAAAGAGGCCAGAAACGTGGGTGAAATGATGTTATCCACGCCGCCTGGCGTGACCAGCTGCGGATCGATCTGCTGAAGCTTGTCGACAGCGCTGTGCATGCCGCCAGCGGCATGAATAATGGCAAACAGCAGTAGAAAGGTGCCGATAAGCATAACCAGACCCTGCATCGCATCGTTGAGTACGCTGGCGCGAAAACCGCCAAAAGCGGTATATAAGGCGATGCTCACGCCGAAAATCAGCAGTCCGGTCTCATAAGGAATATTGGCGGCGGTTTCCAGCAGTCGCGCGCCGCCAATGAACTGCACGGTCATGGCACCGATAAACGCAATCAACAGACTAAGGCTGGCAAACCAGACCAGCAGCGGGCTGCGATAGCGGGCGTAGAGCATATCGTTGAGCGTGACGGCGTTATAGCGTCTGGCCAGAATAGCGAATTTCTTGCCCAGAATGCCCAGCGAAAGCCAGACGGCAGGCACCTGTACCATCGCCAGCAGCACCCAGCCCAGTCCGTACTTATAGGCTGCGCCTGGCCCGCCGATAAACGAGCTGGCGCTGATATAGGTGGTAGCCAGAGTCATCGCGAGGACAAAGCCGCCCATGGAGCGGCTGCCGAGGAAATATTCGCTGAGGAAATTACCTGCCCGGCGTTTGCGCATTGCGTAAACGGAGATGGCCGCCACCAGCAGCAGATAGCCTGCCAGAGGCAGGATGATTTCAAGTTTCACGCTTGTCCTCCAGCGGGATATCGCGAAATACCAGCCGGATCATGAGCCAGCATAAAAAAATGAATAGCGCGGGCACCAGCAAACAGGCCATCTCAAACCAGTGAGGCAGGCCCGTCACGCCCTGGGTATTGTCAGAGAGCCAGGCCATCAGCGACCAGGCGCTAAGATAGGCGACTGCCAGCCAGAATGCCCAGCGCGCCTCACGATGAGCCTGAACAAAACGTTTGTCCATCTCCATTCCTCGCCCCAAAATTCATAAAGAAAAAGGCCGGTCAGACCGGCCTTTTTGGCAAAACATCAGGCAAATCAGGTTTCCTGAAGGCCGAGCTTTTTCTCCAGATAGTGGATGTTGGTGCCACCCTGCTGGAAGTTCTCGTCATTCATGATCTTCATCTGAAGCTCAACGTTAACCTTGATGCCATCGATGATCAGCTCAGCCAGCGCATTTCTCATACGGGCGATAGCCACGTCACGCGTCTCACCATAGGTAATCAGCTTGCCGATCATGGAGTCATAATAAGGCGGCACGGTGTAACCCGCGTAAATATGTGACTCCCAGCGCACGCCAAAACCACCAGGCGCATGGAAACGGGTGATTTTGCCAGGGCTTGGCAGGAAGGTGTTAGGATCTTCGGCGTTGATACGGCATTCAACCGCATGACCGCGAATTTCCACATCTTCCTGTTTGATTGACAGCGGCTGACCAGCAGCGATACGCAGCTGTTCTTTAATCAGATCCACGCCGGTAATCATCTCGGTCACCGGATGCTCAACCTGGATACGGGTGTTCATTTCGATAAAATAGAACTCACCGTTTTCGAACAGGAACTCGAAGGTGCCCGCACCACGATAGCCGATATCAATACAGGCTTTAGCGCAGCGCTCGCCGATAAAATGACGCATTTCAGACGTAATGCCTGGCGCTGGCGCTTCTTCCACCACTTTCTGATGACGGCGCTGCATCGAACAGTCGCGCTCAGCCAGATAGATGGCGTTGCCCTGACCGTCTGCCAGCACCTGAATTTCGATGTGGCGTGGATTTTCGAGGTACTTTTCCATATAGACCATATCGTTATTGAAAGCGGCTTTCGCTTCCGCACGGGTCATATTAATGGATTGTTCCAGATCCTTATCGTTGCGCACAACGCGCATGCCGCGACCGCCGCCGCCGCCGGAGGCTTTGATGATTACCGGATAACCGATACGCTCGGCAAAGGCACGGTTCTTTTCCATGTCATCTGTCAGCGAGCCATCAGAGCCGGGTACGGTTGGAACGCCGGTTTTTTTCATGGCGTTAATGGCGGAAACTTTATCCCCCATCAGACGGATGGTTTCCGCTTTCGGACCGATGAAGATAAAGCCTGAACGTTCAACCTGCTCGGCAAAATCCGCATTCTCGGACAGGAAGCCATAGCCAGGGTGAATGGCCACCGCGCCAGTGATCTCAGCCGCTGAGATCAGGGCGGGGATATTCAGATAACTTTTAACTGACTGGGCAGGACCAATACAGACGGTCTCATCGGCCAGCAGCACATGTTTCAGATCGCGATCGGCGCTTGAGTGTACGGCTACGGTTTTAATACCCAGCTCTTTACAGGCGCGCAGAATACGCAGCGCAATTTCGCCGCGGTTTGCTATTACAATTTTATCCAGCATGGTTCGCCCTCGTTATTCGATGACTACCAGCGGCTCGTCAAATTCAACGGGTTGGCCGCTTTCGACCAGAATCGCTTTGACTACGCCGGATTTATCCGCTTCGATCTGGTTCATCATTTTCATCGCTTCAACGATGCAAAGGGTATCACCCGCGTTAACTTTTTGACCCACTTCCACAAACGCTTTCGCATCCGGGCTTGGTGTGCGGTAGAAGGTACCGACCATAGGTGAACGTACGATATGACCACTGATCTCAGCACTGGCGGGTGAATCCATCGCCGGTGCCGACGCTGGCGCTACTGCGGCTGCCAGTGCTGGCTGCTGCTGCATCATTGGTGCGGCATAAGCCTGCTGCATCATCGGATAGCCGGTATTGACCGGTGCACGACTGATGCGAACTGACTCTTCGCCTTCAGAAATTTCCAGTTCAGCGATGCCTGATTCTTCAACCAGTTCGATCAGTTTTTTAATCTTACGAATATCCATAAATGTGGTTCCGTACTCTCGTTAATTAGATTGTGACAGGCGTTTTACGGCCGTCTGTAAAGCCCAGGTATAGCCGTCGTCGCCCAGTCCACAAATTACGCCAGCAGCAATATCAGAAAGATAAGAGTGATGACGAAACGGCTCGCGGGCATGCACGTTTGACAGATGCACTTCGATAAACGGAATGCTTACCGCAAGCAGGGCGTCACGAATTGCCACGCTGGTATGCGTGAAAGCGGCCGGATTGATGACGATATAATCCACATTGCCTTTTGCCTCATGAATGCGGTCAATAAGCACATGCTCCGCATTAGACTGAAGATGGCTCAGTTTCACGTTCAGCTCGTCAGCTTGCGATGTCAGGGTGCTGACGATATCCGCTAACGTTGTCTTACCGTACTTCTCTGGCTCGCGTGTGCCCAGCAGGTTCAGGTTAGGACCGTTTAAGAGCAGTATATGAAACTTATCAGCCATCTTGCTGCTATCTCCTGCGATAAATAAGGCATCGCACAAAATACATGGGCAAAAGCCATTTGTCACCTTTCACGGTGAATTTTGGCCCGGGCGCAGGTTTGAAGTCGGGCATTATAACCATTTCGGGGCAATTCGCAGCTAAATACTGGTCGTATCAGCGAAGTTAATCAATCACGTACGGAAGCCTGTCGCAATTTAAATGCTGGATATGCGAAACAGCACACAATCTGGCAACACTTTAGCGCAACCACTGACGGAATTTTTTATAGCGCCACACCAGCAGAAGCGCGGCAGCCAGCGCGTATAAAACCGGCTGTGGCGAGAGCGTCTTTACCGACCATAAGTAATGCACTGGTGCCAGTATGGCCACCAGATAAATGGCGTTATGCAGCGTCTGCCAGCGCTTGCCCAGCTTACGCTGCGCCTTCTGAAACGACGTGACGGCCAACGCCAGCAGGATGATCCAGCTGATAATGCCCAGCGTCAGATAAGGACGTGAGATCAGTTCCGATCCCAGCAGGCTGAGATTATTGATGCCTAACTCCAGGACGGAATAACTGACAAGATGGAGCGTAGCCCAGGCAAAACACCAGAGACCGGTCAGGCGGCGAACCCGAATCAGCAGGGGCTGTTTCCCGTAGCGCGCCACCGGCGTAATCAGCAGCGTACCCAGCAGGAACTTGAGCGCCATTCTGCCGGTAAAATGCTGAATATCCTTGGCCGGGTCGGCACTGAACCAGCCCTGATTTACCGACAGCAGCAGCCAGAGCAGGGGCAAAAAACCGGCAAGATGGAGCAGTACTTTCAGGCCGGTAATCTGCCTTGCTGACAGACGACCCATCAGAAGTTCTCCCTCAGGTCGAGACCGCGATAGAGCGAGGCGACCCGATCGGCGTAGCCATTAAACAACAGCGTGGGTTGACGTTTAACGTCAAGGATGCCGCCAGAGCCAATAAAACGCTCTGTAGCCTGTGACCAGCGGGGATGATCAACGTGCGGGTTTACATTGCCATAGAAGCCATATTCGTCAGCAGCCAGCTGATTCCAGGTCGTTGGCGGCATATCCTTCATCAGCGTAATTTTCACGATCGATTTGATGTTTTTAAAACCATATTTCCAGGGCACGGTCAGGCGGATAGGCGCACCATTCTGCGGCGGTAGCGCCTTGCCATAAACGCCAGTCGTCAGCAGCGTCAGCGGGTGCATCGCTTCATCCAGTCGCAGTCCTTCCACATAGGGATAATCAAGACCGCCACCGATAAACCGGTCTTTCTGGCCTGGCATCTGTTCAGGCGCATAGAGCGTCTGGAAAGCAACATAGCGGGCGTTGCTGGTGGGCTCCGCCGCCTTCAGAAGTTTGCCCAGTTCAAATCCAATCCAGGGAACGACCATCGACCAGGCTTCCACGCAACGCATCCGGTAAATGCGCTGCTCCAGCGGGAAACGGCGATAGATATCATCCATGCTCAGCGTGATCGGTTTCGCTACCTCGCCACCAATCTCAATTTTCCAGTCAGCGGTCTGCAGCGTACCGGCGTTAGCTGCCGGATCGGCTTTATCCAGGCCGAATTCATAAAAATTATTGTAACCGGTGACTTTATCTTCCGGCGTCAGCGGCAGATCGACCTGATACTGCGCAGGCTTACTGAAATCGAGCGGCTTACCCGCAGGGGCTTTAGGGCGATCGTTACCCTTGAACCAGGAAAGCACGTCGGCATGAGATGCGACAGGGAGCGAGAGCGCCGCCGCCCCAATCCCTAACGTCTGTAATAGTTGGCGGCGCTTTGCATTAAAAACGTGTTCAGGCGTCACATCATTTTCAGTCAGTTTATCGACGTGTTTCATCGGGCAAGCCTCCACAGGCGGATTTTTCTTCAGCTTTTAGCATGAACAAAGAGTCTGCATTCGGCGAGCAGATAGCGGAAAATGTGAAATTTCCTGGTAACCCCTTTTCCGGATGGAAAAGGGGAGAGGGTGGCGTTAGCGGATTTTGACCAGCGTCCGTCCGGTTATCTCATTATTGAGTAGCCTCATCGCACCGGCAGGGGCTTCCTGTAGCGTAATTTCGCGTGTGGCCTGCTGGTAAAAATCGGCAGGTAACGTCTTCACCAGCCTTTTCCAGGCTTCCACGCGGCGGGCGGTGGGTGCATTGACAGAATCTACGCCCTGAAGACGGACATTGCGCAGAATAAAAGGCATTACCGTGGTGGGAAGGGTAAAGCCGCCTGCAAGCCCGCAAGCCGCCACAACGCCGGCATAGTTCATCTGCGCCAGCACGTTGGCCAGCACTTTATCGCCCACGGTATCAATGGCGCCAGCCCAGCGCTGTTTTTCCAGCGGGCGGGCATCAGCGCTGAACGCTTCGCGGGAAAGGATCGCCCTGGCGCCTAACTGACGCAGATAATCATGGGTGGATTCCCGTCCGCTAACGGCAACAACCTGATAACCCAGGGCGCTGAGCAACGCCACCGCCGTACTGCCCACGCCGCCGCTGGCACCCGTAACAATAATTTCGCCCTCTTCGGGCGTAATGCCGCCTTCTTCAAGGGCCATCACGCAAAGCATGGCCGTCAGTCCCGCCGTGCCAATGATCATCGCTCTGCGGCCATCCAGCCCTTCAGGCATGGCGACCAGCCAGTCGCCTTTTACTCTGGCCTGTTCCGCCAGCCCGCCCCAGTGATTTTCTCCCACGCCCCAACCGGTAAGTATCACGGCCTGGCCGGTATGAAAACGGGGATCTTCGCTGTGATGCACCTTGCCAGCAAAATCGATGCCTGGCACCATCGGAAACTGACGAATGATTTTCCCTTTGCCGGTGATAGCGAGCGCATCTTTGTAATTCAGGCCTGACCAGTCAATATCCACTGTCACCTCACCGGCCGGAAGCGCCTCCGGAGAAAGGGTTTTCACTACGGCAACGGTTTTGCCTTCTGACTGTTCAAGTACAAGTGCCTGCATAAGAATCTCCTGAAATAAGCGTCTGAGAGAAGAAATAAAGTCTGCAACTACTGTACGCCCGACGAATCTCACTATTCTGATATCAGGCAAAAAAAAGCGGAACGGGATGTGGTATTTTCCACCGCTGGCCTTAAAAAGCCGGTCATTTTTCCACTTACGTGCTGTTTAACAGTACGACAGAGAACGTTAAAGGCGCTACATCAACGCGGTAAAATGGGCACAGGGATGCGACTAACCACCAAACTTTCTGCAATTATCACGCTTCTCAGCGCACTGGCTATGCTGCTTATGCTGGTGGGATGCGGACTGAGTTTTTTTTATCTTAGTAATGAACAAACCGAGGACCGCCTCAGGCTGATGTCTGAAGAGGTGGACAGGGCACTGGTTTCGCAAACGCCCGGCCAGATGATCCCCTGGATTCGGCAGATGATGGGGCCGCTGCAAATCGCCCGGGCAGAACTGCTTGAAGATGAGCAGGTTCATTTTCAAATCCGGCATTATCAGAAAGCCGTCGTGGACGAAAAAACGAACCGTTACCGACAAATTACGATGGCTCTGCCTACCCATCCACAATTCAAATTGCGAATTCTGTCGCTGGATCCGACCAAAACCTGGCTCAGCTCTTTTACCGGCGTATTTACCCTGGTGGTTATCGTTTCCGTCGTGGTGATCATGATGCTGGCATTGCTGTTAACCCATCGCTGGCTTTACCGGCAAATGCAGGGTATGGAGCGTCTGGAACAACGTGCTGGCGAGATATTAAAAGGTGAAAGGGGCAGAGTGAAGCAGGGCTCCGTGCATGAATGGCCGCCCAAAGTCAGCAGCGCCATTGATTTGCTGCTGGCAGACCTCAGTGAGGCGGGAGAGCAGCGTAACCGCATTGATACGCTAATCCGCACCTTCGCGGCACAGGACGCCAAAACCGGGCTGAACAACAGGATGTTTTTCGACAACCAGCTAACGACCATGCTGGAAGATACGGAGGCGGGAAGCTCTCACGGCATGGTGATGATGATTCGCCTGCCTGATTTCGACATGCTAAGAGAGAGCTGGGGCCACGGTCAGACCCGTGAGTATCTTTTTGCGATGGTGAATCTGCTTTCTACCTTTGTACTGCGCTACCCCGGTGCGTTACTGGCGCGTTATTTTCGCAGCGATTTTGCCGTGCTTTTACCTCATCGTAGCCTGAAAGATGCCGACAGCATCGCTTCCCAGCTGATCAAAGCCGTTGATGCTCTGCCGCCCACGCGGATGCTGGATCGGGAAGATATGATCCACATCGGTATCAGCGCCTGGCGGAGCGGGCAAACCACTCAGCAGGTGATGGAGAGCGTGGAGCGGGCTACCCGGCACGCTGCGCTTCAGGGCGGCAATAACTGGTCGGTGGCGGAAGTGCCTCAGCAGGATGTTGTGCGCGGTAGCGTTATGTGGCGCACGCTGCTTGAAAACACCCTTAGTCGGGGCGGGCCTCGTCTCTATCAAAAACCGGCGGTGAATAGCGAAGGTCGCGTGGATCACCGCGAGATGATGCCGCGGATTTTTGACGGTAACAAAGAGCTGCTGGCCGCGGAGTTTATGCCGTTAATCCAGCAGTTGGGGATGGCCGAAAGTTACGATCGACAACTGGTCACCCGTATCATCACGCTGTTGCCGCTCTGGCCGGAGGAAACGCTGGCAATCCCTCTGACCGTTGATTCTCTTTTACACCGGCCCTTTCAGCTCTGGCTACGTGATACGCTGCTGCAATGCACTAAATTGCAAAGAAAACACATATTATTTGAACTTGCAGAAGCAGATGTCTGTCAACACATCAGCCGTTTAAGCAGCGCCTTTCGTCTGATGCAGGGTTTTGGCTGCCGGATTGCGGTGATTGAGGCGGGGTTAACGGTTGTTAGTGCAGCCTATATTAAGCAGTTTGATGTGGAGTTGATAAAGCTTCATCCCGGACTGGTGCGCCATATCGATCGGCGCACGGAAAATCAGCTTTTTGTGCAAAGCCTGCTTGAGAGCTGCAAAAATACCGCCACGCGAATTTTTGCAGCTGGCGTACGTACGCGGGCCGAGTGGCAAACGCTGACCGAACTTGGCGTGAAAGGCGGTCAGGGCGATTTTTTTGCCCCCTCCGAACCGCTAAGCAGTAACGTGAAAAAATATTCACAAAGATATCGAGTTTAATCTGCCGTTAAGCAGGATTTGACGTAGAATGGCCGCGCGGCTGTGGTGCCGGCCAGAGGCGCCTCTTTACGTAAGAGGCCCCTTAAAATGTAAGATTTAATGTGCGTTATTTTCGCGTTTCCGCCCTGAAATGACGGTGCAGAGCCTGAAACCGGGCTTTCTGCCCACCGAAGATGGCAGGATGAAGGACACAGGCGTGAGATAGCGTGTTTTTTCACCGAAGTAGAACGTTTTTGCGCCTTGTCGCTGCTTCGCGTGGTTGGTAAAGTAAGCGGATTTTTAAATTCCGCCCCCAGCTTGCAGGATTATCCTTTAGTATGTTTAAAAAATTTCGTGGCATGTTTTCCAACGACTTGTCCATCGACCTGGGTACTGCCAATACCCTGATTTACGTAAAAGGACAGGGCATCGTTCTGAATGAGCCCTCTGTAGTCGCCATTCGTCAGGATCGTGCCGGCTCCCCAAAGAGCGTAGCGGCCGTGGGTCATGATGCAAAGCAGATGCTGGGACGAACCCCAGGTAACATCGCGGCCATTCGTCCGATGAAAGATGGCGTGATTGCCGATTTCTTCGTCACCGAAAAAATGCTTCAGCATTTTATCAAACAGGTTCACAGCAACAGCTTTATGCGGCCCAGCCCGCGTGTGCTGGTCTGCGTGCCGGTTGGCGCCACGCAGGTTGAACGCCGCGCCATCCGTGAATCAGCACAGGGCGCTGGCGCTCGCGAAGTGTTCCTGATTGAGGAACCGATGGCGGCCGCCATTGGCGCTGGCCTGCCCGTTTCCGAAGCGACAGGATCGATGGTCGTGGATATCGGCGGCGGAACAACGGAAGTGGCGGTGATCTCCCTGAACGGTGTGGTTTACTCCTCCTCTGTGCGTATCGGCGGTGACCGTTTCGATGAAGCCATCATTAATTATGTGCGCCGTAACTACGGTTCACTGATTGGTGAAGCGACGGCGGAACGCATCAAGCATGAGATTGGCTCTGCCTATCCGGGCGATGAAGTCCGTGAGATTGAAGTGCGCGGCCGTAACCTGGCGGAAGGCGTTCCCCGTGGCTTTACCCTGAATTCCAATGAAATCCTGGAAGCGCTGCAGGAGCCGCTGACCGGCATCGTCAGCGCGGTCATGGTCGCGCTTGAGCAGTGTCCACCAGAGCTGGCATCCGATATCTCCGAACGCGGTATGGTTCTGACCGGCGGTGGCGCTCTGCTGCGTAACCTCGATCGCCTGCTGATGGAAGAAACCGGTATTCCGGTTGTGGTCGCCGAAGATCCGCTGACCTGCGTGGCGCGTGGCGGCGGTAAAGCGTTGGAAATGATCGACATGCACGGCGGCGATTTGTTCAGCGAAGAATAATTTGCCCGAAGGAGCGCAGGTACGCTGCGCTCCTGTTGATGATGTCGAGGATAACGCCGAGTTTATGAAGCCAATCTTCAGCAGGGGGCCCTCCCTGCAGTTACGCTTGTTTTTAGCGGTTATAGTGGCAATAGGCGTCATCGTTGCCGATAGCCGAATGGGCGCTTTTACCAAAATTCGCACCTATATGGATACGGCGGTCAGCCCATTCTACTTTCTGGCCAACGGGCCACGTCAAATTCTGGACAGCGTTTCTGAAACGTTGGCCTCCCGCCAGCAGCTTGCGCTGGAAAATACCGCCCTCCACCGGGAACTGATGCTGAAAAACAGCGAGCTGCTGATGCTGGGACAGTTCAAGCAGGAGAATGCGCGCCTGCGCGAGTTGCTCGGTTCGCCGCTGCGTCAGGATGAGCAGAAAATGGTGACCCAGGTGATTTCAACCGGTACCGATCCTTATACCGAGCAGGTTGTGATTGATAAAGGCAGCCTCAGTGGCGTGTATGAAGGCCAGCCGGTAATAAGCGATAAAGGCGTGGTGGGTCAGGTGGTGGCGGTTGGCAAAATCACCAGCCGCGTTATGCTGATTTGTGACTCCTCCCATGCGCTGCCCATCCAGGTATTACGAAATGATATCCGCGTGATTGCCGCCGGTAACGGCTGCACGGAAGATTTGCAGCTGGAACACCTGCCGGGCAATACCGATATCCGCCCCGGCGACGTGTTAGTGACCTCCGGCCTCGGCGGTCGTTTCCCAGAAGGCTATCCGGTCGGCGTTGTCACTTCCGTCAAGCTGGATACACAGCGCGCCTACACAGTTATTCAGGCTCGCCCTACGGCAGGCCTGCAACGCTTGCGTTATCTGCTGCTGCTGTGGGGCGCCGATCGGAATGGCTCAATGCCAATGGCCCCCAACGAGGTACATCGTGTCGCCAATGAGCGTCTGATGCAGATGATGCCGCAGGTACTGCCAGCCGCCAGCGAACTGATGGGGCCGCCCGCACCGGCCTCACTCTCTGGCAGCGAAAGTGCGCCGGCAGCCGGTACGGCAGAGCGAAACGCACCAGCCTCATCGCCGCCTGGAGGTCAGCCTTGAGCAGCTATCGCAGCCACGGACGTTGGGTCATCTGGCTTTCATTTCTGGTCGCCCTGGTGTTGCAAATTATGCCCTGGCCGGAGCAGCTCTTTATGTTCCGGCCTTCCTGGCTGCTGCTGATACTGATTTACTGGACGCTCGCGTTACCTCATCGCGTGAATGTCGGCACGGGCTTTGTAATGGGATCTATAATGGATCTGATTTCTGGCTCGACGCTGGGCGTCCGTGCTCTCGCGCTTAGCATCATCGCTTACCTGGTGGCGTTTAAATTCCAGCTTTTCCGCAATCTGGCGCTCTGGCAGCAGGCGTTGATGGTGATGGTGCTCTCCCTGGCCATGGACGTTATTGTGTTCTGGGCAGAATTTTTAGTGATTGACGTTTCATTCCGTCCTGAAATTTTCTGGAGTAGCGTCATAGACGGTATTCTCTGGCCCTGGCTCTTCTTGCTGATGAGAAAAATACGCCGCCAGTTTGCCGTACAATAAGGATGATTATGGTATCCCTTTATCTGGCCTCTGGTTCTCCCCGCCGCCGCGAGCTGCTGACGCAGCTTGGCCTGCACTTCGAACGTTTATCCACGCAGATTGAAGAACAGAAGCAGCCTGACGAAGAAGCGGAAGCCTACGTCCGGCGCCTTGCGCGCGAAAAAGCGCAGGCCGGCGTGGCGGTAGCGGAGTGCGATTTACCGGTGCTGGGCGCCGATACCATCGTCGTGCTAAATGACGAAGTGCTGGAAAAGCCCGCCAGCGAGGCGGCGGCAGCGGCGATGCTGGCGAAACTTTCCGGACAAACCCACCGGGTAATGACCGCCGTTGCGCTGGCCGATCGCCATCAGCAGCTGGACTGCCTGACCATAACCGAAGTGACATTTCGCACGCTTACCGCTGAGGATATTGCCGCTTATATTGCCAGTGGTGAACCGATGGACAAAGCGGGCGGTTACGGTATTCAGGGCCTGGGCGGCAATTTTGTCCGCAAAATCAATGGAAGTTATCATGCCGTGGTCGGTCTGCCGCTGGTGGAAACCGCTGAGCTGCTCAGCCACTTCGAATCACTGCGTGAGGTGAGAAATCAACATGACGGCTGAACTGCTGGTGAATATCACTCCTTCGGAAACGCGCGTGGCCTATATCGTCGGCGGTATACTCCAGGAGATCCACATTGAGCGCGAAGCGCGGCGGGGAATTGTGGGCAATATCTACAAAGGCCGCGTCAGCCGCGTACTGCCGGGAATGCAGGCCGCATTTGTTGATATCGGTCTGGAAAAAGCCGCATTCCTGCACGCCTCAGATATCATGCCTCACACCGAGTGTGTCGCCGGAGATGAAAAGAAAAACTTTATCGTCCGGGATATCTCAGAGCTGGTCCGTCAGGGGCAGGATCTGATGGTGCAGGTGGTGAAAGATCCGCTGGGCACCAAGGGCGCACGCCTGACGACGGATATCACTCTGCCGTCGCGCTATCTGGTATTTATGCCCGGCGCATCGCATGTTGGCGTTTCGCAGCGTATAGAAAGTGAAGCAGAGCGTGAGCGCCTGAAGAAAGTGGTCTCATCTTATTGCGATGAACTGGGCGGCTATATTATCCGCACGGCTGCGGAAGGAGTGGGTGAGGTGGAGCTGGCGTCCGATGCGGCCTTCCTCAAACGGCTCTGGACGAAAGTTATCGAGCGTAAAAAGCGTAACCAGACGCGCTGTCGTCTTTACGGGGAAGTAGCGCTGTCGCAGCGTATACTGCGTGATTTTGCCGGCGCATCGCTTGATCGGGTCAGAATCGACTCACGCCAGAGCTTTGAACAGCTTTTAGAATTCACCGCTGAATATATTCCGGAAATGACGGATAAGCTGGAGCTGTACACCGGCAAGCAGCCTATATTTGATCTCTTCGACGTGGAAAATGAGATCCAGCGTTCGCTCGATCGCAAGGTAGAACTGAAGTCCGGCGGCTACCTGATCATCGATCAGACGGAGGCGATGACCACAATCGATATCAATACGGGCGCCTTTGTCGGGCATCGCAACCTGGACGAAACCATCTTCAATACCAATATTGAAGCGACCCAGGCTATCGCCCGGCAGCTTCGGTTACGTAATCTGGGCGGCATTATTATTATCGATTTTATCGATATGAATAATGAGGATCACCGCCGCCGCGTGCTGCATTCACTGGATCAGGCGCTGAGCAAAGATCGCGTGAAAACCAACATTAATGGCTTCTCTCAGCTTGGCCTGGTTGAGATGACGCGTAAGCGAACGCGGGAAAGTATTGAGCATGTGCTTTGCCACGATTGTCCGGTCTGTAAAGGCCGGGGAACGCTGAAAACGGTGGAAACTGTCTGCTATGAAATTATGCGCGAAATCGTCCGCGTCCATCACGCTTATGACTCAGATCGCTTTCTGGTTTATGTCTCTCCTGCCGTCGGTGAAGCGCTGAAGACCGATGAGTCGCATGCTCTGGCCGAAGTCGAAATATTTGTCGGTAAGCAGGTGAAGGTGCAAATTGAACCGCTCTATACTCAGGAGCAGTTCGATGTGGTGATGATGTAGTTTGGCACGCAACCACCGCCCCCGGCGGATGACAAGGAGAGGGAAGTGAGGCAACTGCCCAGGTTTCTGCTGCTGGCTGGCGCGATAGCGGTGGTCATTATTGCGCTACTGGTCAGCGGGCTGCGTCTGATAATGCCGCATATGAATAGCTGGCGCGAACCTATACTTCAGCAGATTTCCGCCTCGTCTGGCGTTCCGGTACAGGCCAGCGCGCTCAACGGACGCTGGGAGAATTTCGGCCCGGTGCTTGATATCACCGAGCTGGCCGTCGATCTGAAGGAGAAAGGCGCGCTAAAAGTCGGTCGCATTTCACTGGCGCTCGACCTCTGGCAGTCGCTGCTTCACTGGCGCTGGCAGTTCCGCGATCTCACTTTCTACCAGCTTGATCTGTTGATGAATACGCCGCTCACTTCAGGCGAAGGCAATAAATTAGAGCTTAAACCCGGTCAGTTCAGTGACCTTTTTCTCCGGCAATTCGATCACTTCGATCTGCGCAACAGCCAGATCCGCTTTCTGACGCCTTCCGGCCAGCGCAGCCTTCTCGATATCCCGCAGCTGACCTGGCTGAACGAGAAAGCCCGTCACCGGGCAGAAGGTGTGGTCAGTCTTTCCAGCCTGACGGGCCAGCATGGCGAGGTTCAGGTACGCCTGGACTTGAGTGACAGCAATGGCTATCTCGATACTGGCCGCGTCTGGATGCAGGCGGAGGATGTGGATGTGCGTCCCTGGCTGGGAGAGTGGATGCGTGACAATACCAGCCTTGAACGCGCTCGTTTCAGCCTTGCGGCCTGGATGAGCCTGCAGGACGGCGAGATCCACGAGGGCGATATCCTGCTTAAAAAAGGTGGCGCGAGCTGGCAGGGAGATCGGCAGCCGCACACGCTTACCGTCGATAACGTCGCCGCGCATATCAGCCGTTTCCAGCAGGGTTGGCGTATCCACCTGCCGCAAACCAACCTGGTCACCGACGGGAAGGCCTGGCCAGATGGTCAGTTTTCCCTGCTGTGGCTGCCCCATAAAGGGAAGCAGGAGAACGACGAGGTGCGCGTTCGCGCCACTAATCTGGAGATTGCACGCCTCGATCCGCTGATCCCGCTCTTTGCCAAACTGAGTCCAAAACTGCTGGAAAACTGGCGTGCGCTCCAGCCAGAAGGCCGGCTGCAATCGCTGGCGGTAGATATTCCGCCCGGTCAGCCGGCGCTCAGTCGCTTTCAGGCGCGCTGGAAGGATATAAGCTGGAAGCACTGGCAAGTGCTGCCAGGGATGCAGCACTTCAGCGGATCGCTGACCGGCGGTGTTGCTAATGGCCGGCTTGATTTCAACCTCCGTGATGCCAGCTTGCCTTACGGCAGCATGTTTCGCGCACCGCTGGAAATCCAGCAGGCCAGCGGCGCGATCCACTGGCAAAATGCGCAGGGCCACCTCAATCTGAGCGGTGAGCAACTGGAGGTTCAGGCCCGCTCTTTACATGCAAAGGGTGACTTCAACTGGGCGCAAACTGAAGGTCAGGCGCCGCGGCTCGATATTCTGGCGGGTATTAATCTCACCGATGCGGCCGACGCCTGGCGATACTTTCCCGAACCCCTGATGGGAACCTCGCTGGTGGATTACCTGAGTGGCGCGATTAAAGGTGGTGAGGTCAATAATGCCACGCTGCTTTTTGCCGGTAACCCACAGCTTTTCCCGTTTACCCATAATGATGGCATGTTCCAGGTCTGGGTGCCTTTGAAGCAGGCAACCTACCAGTTTCAGCCCGGCTGGCCGGCGATTGAAGATTTCGATATCGATCTGAATTTTATTAACGATGGCCTCTGGATGAAAACGGAAGATGCGAAGCTCGGCAAGGTGCAGGGCAGAAACATTTCGGTGACAATCCCTGACTACCTGCAGGAAAAGCTGATTGTCGATGGTGAGGTCAGTGGCGCGGGCCACGAAGTGGGCGCTTATTTCAACCAGACCCCCCTGAAATCCTCGCTCGGCGCGGCGCTCGAACAGCTGCAAATTGGCGGTGATGTAAGTGGTCACTTGCATCTTGATATCCCGCTGGATGGGGAACAGGTTCATGCGACCGGTGACGTTAATCTTGATAACAACGCTCTTTTTATCAAGCCGCTGGACAGCACCATAAAAAATCTCAATGGTCGCTTCACTTATGACAATGGCGATCTGCAAAGCGGACCGCTGAGCGCCAGCTGGTTCGGCCAGCCGATTGACGTCAGCTTTAACACCCGTGAAGAGGCGAAAAACTACCAGATTGGCGTTGATGTTAAGGGAAACTGGCGGCCGGGAGAAATGCCCGTTATTCCTGCAGCGGTTCGGGCTAAGCTGGACGGCAACGCCAACTGGCAAAGCCACGTTATGATTGCGCTTCCTCATAATGGCGGGGCAAATTATCAGGTTGAACTGGGCGGGGAACTGAAGAATGTAAGTAGTCGCTTACCGTCACCCTTAGCAAAAGCGCCAGGGACATCAATGCCGCTTCAGGCGTCGGTAAAAGGGGATCTGAATGCCTTCACGCTGAGCGGCGCACTGGCGGACACCCACCGTTTCAACAGCCGGTGGCTGCTGGGTAAGCAGCTCAGAATCGATCGCGGCATCTGGGAAAACGATACGAAGCAGATGCCCTCTTTGCCAGACTATCACGGGATGATACTCAATCTGCCACCGATAGACGGAGAAGCTCTGCTGGGTTTATTCAGCCAGGGAGCAGGAAACGGCGGCAGCGGGCTGGAAACCGGTAAAGCTTTTCTTCCTGGCGCGCTCCAGGTCCGTACGCCAGCGTTGTCGCTGGGCGGGCAGCAGTGGCGTAATCTGGACGCGACGCTTAGCGAGGGAATCTCAGGCGAGACGACTATTACGCTGAAAGGGAAAGAGATTGACGGCACACTGCGTATGCCTGAGCGTCAGCCATGGAATGCCCATCTTAACTATCTCTATTACAATCCTCAGTGGGCAGCGGCTAAGGGCACCTCGCCTTTACCCACTGGTGATACCAGCATCGACTTTAGCGGCTGGCCTGCGCTAAACCTGGCCTGCGATGAGTGCTGGATCCGTGGGCAGAAGCTTGGCCGGATAAACGCCGATCTCACGCATACCAGCGATACGCTGACGCTGGCAAACGGCCTGATAGATACGGGCAGCGCACGCCTGACGCTTAACGGCGAGTGGGTGAACCGCCCGGACGCGCCGCGTACGGCGCTAAAAGGGGTGCTGAGCGGGAAAAAAATCAGCGATGCGACTGCCTGGTTCGGTCTTTCAACGCCGCTGCGCGACGCCGCGTTCCATGTTGATTACGATCTTCACTGGCAGTCCGCGCCCTGGCAGCCTTCGGAGGAGACGCTCAGTGGCGTCCTGAAAACCCGCTTCGGCAACGGGCATATCGCCGATGTTAACACCGGTCGGGCGGGTCAGCTGTTACGCCTGGTGAGCTTCGATGCGCTACTTCGCAAACTGCGGCTCGATTTCAGCGACACCTTTGGTCAGGGTTTTTACTTCGATTCGATTACCGGCACGGCCTGGATTGAAAAAGGCGTTATGCGCACGGATAACCTGCTGGTGGATGGCCTTGAGGCGGACATTGCCATGCAGGGAAAGATCAATCTGGTAAAACGTCAGATCGATATGGAGGCGACTGTTGCACCAGAGCTATCTGCCACGGTCGGCGTGGCGGCGGCGTTTGTGGTTAACCCGGTAGTGGGTGCTGCCGTCTTTGCCGCCAGCAAGGTACTGGGTCCGGTGTGGAATAAAATCTCGCTGCTGCGCTACCGCATTTCCGGGCCGCTTGACCAGCCCCGGATTGACGAAGTGCTGCGCGAGCCTCGCGAAAAGCGCGAGAAGTGAATTTGACGTGACCGGGGAATTGCCTCAGGCTATAGAAATGCGACGCCAGCTGCGACTGGCTCCTCCAAACAGAGCGAGAATTCATGAGTCTGAATCTGGTAAGTGAGCAGTTACTGACTGCTAATAATATTCATCAGCAGGATCTCTTCTCCCTGCTCGGTCAGCTGTCCGAACGTAAGCTGGATTACGCCGATCTCTATTTCCAGTCCAGCTTCCACGAATCATGGGTACTGGAAGACCGCATAATTAAAGATGGTTCCTGGAACATCGATCAGGGCGTGGGCGTGCGTGCCATTAGCGGAGAAAAAACCGGTTTCGCTTACGCTGACCAGATTACCCTCACTGCTCTGACCCAGAGCGCTACCGCCGCCCGGAGCATCGTCCGTGAGATGGGGAATGGGCAATCCCATACGCTGGGTGCCGTGGTCAATCGTCCGCTTTATCCGGCGATTGACCCGCTGCAAAGCCTGACCCGTGAAGCGAAAATCGACTTGCTGCATCGTGTCGATAAGGCGGCGCGCGCTGCGGATAAACGCGTGCAGGAAGTCAGCGCCAGCCTGAGCGGCGTCTATGAACTGATTCTGGTGGCGGCGACCGATGGTACGCTGGCAACCGATGTTCGCCCGCTGGTCCGTCTCTCTGTCAGCGTACAGGTGGAGGAAAACGGCAAGCGTGAGCGGGGCGCCAGCGGCGGTGGCGGGCGTTTCGGTTATGAGTTTTTCCTGGCGGATGAGTCGGGCGAAATGCGCGCGGAAGCCTGGGCGCGTGAAGCCGTGCGTATGGCGCTGGTCAATCTCAGCGCGGTTGCGGCGCCGGCCGGGACGCTTCCCGTAGTGCTGGGCGCGGGCTGGCCTGGCGTGCTGCTGCATGAAGCGGTAGGACACGGTCTGGAAGGTGACTTCAACCGCCGGGGTACCTCGGTCTTCAGCGGACAGATGGGACAGCTGGTGGCGTCAGAACTCTGTACCGTGGTGGACGATGGCACGCTGGAAGGCCTTCGCGGTTCGCTGGCGGTAGATGATGAAGGTGTGCCGGGTCAGTATAACGTGCTGATCGAGAAGGGTATCCTGAAGGGCTATATGCAGGACAAGCTCAATGCCCGCCTGATGGGCGTCAAGCCTACCGGAAACGGCCGTCGTGAATCTTATGCGCATTTGCCGATGCCGCGTATGACCAACACCTATATGCTCGGCGGCCAGTCGACGCCGCAGGAAATCATTGAAAGCGTTGAATATGGCCTTTACGCGCCGAACTTTGGCGGTGGGCAGGTGGATATCACCTCTGGAAAATTTGTCTTCTCAACGTCAGAAGCCTATCTGATTGAGAACGGCAAAGTCACTAAACCGGTGAAAGGCGCCACGCTGATTGGTTCCGGTATTGAGGCGATGCAGCAGATTTCGATGGTCGGTAACGACCTGGCGCTGGATAAAGGCGTCGGCGTCTGCGGTAAAGAGGGGCAGAGCCTGCCGGTCGGTGTGGGTCAGCCCACGCTGAAGCTGGATAAGCTGACCGTCGGCGGCACGGCCTGATGTAATCCCACTTCCCGCCAGCGGTTAAAAACCGTTACTGCAAGCAAGCGCGAAATTTCCCGCGCTTGCTTTACATCTCCTTCGGATTACCAGCGCACTGGCACAACACCATTTCTGACAGATGTCCGCTATTCCTGACGAAACTCCTTATAAATTTCCGCCACCCGGTCAAAATAGTCCGTCAGGTAGTTAAGACAGACCTGCACTTTCAGCGGCAGTTTATCTTTCTGGGTATATACCGCATAAACCGGACGCGGATCGGACTGATAGCGGGTAAACAGGATCTCGACCTTGCCCGCGTTAATTTCGTCGATAACCCACATCAGCGGAAGATAGGCGATACCGGCTCCGGCAACCAGCCAGCGGATCAGCGTCTGTGAATCATTGGTGGCGAAGCGACCCTGCGGTGACAGCCGGATAGCGATGCCTTCCGGCGCGGTCAGCTCAAAATCGTTATCGGGCCTTACGCTATATTGCAGCCAGCTGAATTTGCTGATATCTGAAGGTTTTTCCGGCGTACCATGCTGCGTCAGATAGCTTTTTGCTGCGCAGACGACCATCGGCATTGAACCCAGCCGGCGGGAAAACAAGCTGGAGTCCTGTAAGGATCCTACCCTGATGATCAGATCCAGGCCGTCAGCGATCAGATCCGGCGCCGGGCTGCCGGTAACCAGGTTAACCGTCAGGCCCGGATACTCTTTCAGCATCTCCGCCGTCATGGTTGCCAGCACGTTCTGCGCCATGGTGGAAGAGCTGCCGATGCGCAGCGTGCCGATCGGCGTATTGTTAAATGCATAGAGCTGTTCATGCACTTGCTGAGCTTCAGACATCATCCGCCGGCAGCCCTGAAAATAAATTTTTCCTGCTTCGGTCAGGCCGATGCTGCGCGTGCTGCGGTTAAGCAGTTTTACCTGAAGTTCATCTTCCAGTCTGGCTACGGTCTGGCTGACGGCGGAGACGCTCATGCCCATACGCTGAGCCGCTGCGGTAAAAGAACCCAGTTCCACCACCCGCGCGAAAACGGACATGCCTTTAAGTCTTTCCATTATTAAGCCTGGCTTAAAAGTGATTTAGATCACGTTTGGGTGTAAAGATATAGTCAACCACGTTACTATAGCACCGCCGGGTTACCTTTCCGTAACCCCACTCGCCTGAGAGTCCGTACCTGAATACGCTATTATTCATTGTACGCTTCAAATGATTATCTGACTGTTCAGGCGTCAACCCGCCATCATCAGCCTATAACACCGCCATCGCCGAGAGCAGGAAGGCGGCTTTTTGGTGGCAAAAGGTGAGTCCGGTAAGACTGACAAGGATAAGAGATGAGTGTGCTTCCGGTTATAGTAATATTTGGGCTTTCTTTTCCGCCCATTTTCTTTGAAATCATTGTGTCGTTGATGCTGTTCTGGCTGGTGCGCAGACTGATTACGCCGACCGGCATCTATGACCTGGTCTGGCATCCTGCCCTTTTTAATACAGCCCTGTACTGCTGCCTGTTCTATCTGGTTTCCCGATTGTTCGTTTGAGGTCATAGTGAAAGCGCTAACTAGAAAAATTTCCCGGTACGCCATAACGCTTATTCTGGTCATGGTTGCTGTCATCGTTATTTTCCGCGCCTGGGTGTTTTATACCGAATCACCCTGGACGCGCGATGCCAAATTTACGGCTGATGTTGTGGCTATTGCGCCAGACGTGAGCGGATTGATCACCGACGTGCGCGTTCATGACAATCAGCTGGTCAAAAAAGACCAGGTGCTGTTTGTGGTCGATCAGCCGCGCTATCAGCAGGCGCTGGCGCAGGCTGAAGCCGACGTGGCCTATTATCAGGCGCTGGTGACTGAAAAACGGCGTGAAGCCTCACGCCGCAACCGGCTGGGCGCTTCCGTCATGTCCCGCGAAGCCGTTGAACAGGCGAACAATGATTACCAGACATCTGAGCATCAGCTGGCGAAAGCTGTGGCAACGCGCGATACCGCAAAGCTTGATCTGGAACGTACGCAGGTCAAAGCGCCTGCGGATGGCTGGGTGACCAACCTTAACGTCTACCGCGGAGAGTTTATTACCCGTGGCGCGACCGCGGTGGCATTGGTACAGCAGCATACCTTTTATGTTCTGGCCTATATGGAAGAAACCAAGCTTGATGGCATACGTCCGGGCTACCGTGCAGAAATTACGCCATTGGGCAGCAACCGCGTATTGCACGGCACCGTTGACAGCATTGCAGCGGGCATCACCAACAGTAGCAGTACCATTGACAGCAAAGGCATGGCCACTATCGATTCCAATCTCGAATGGGTTCGTCTGGCACAGCGCGTTCCCGTGCGTATCCGCCTTGATGAACAACAGGGTAATCTCTATCCGTCTGGCACCACCGCGACGGTAGTGGTGACGGGAGAGAAGGATCGCCAGATCAAAGACATGTCGCCGATGATGAAGTTGATGCATCGCCTGCGTGAGTTCGGCTAAGCAGAGGCGCGTTATGCAGTGGTATCGTCTGCGATTTCCAATCAAGCTCACCGTGGCGATTTTGCTGGCGCTGCTGATTGGCTTTCACTTCAATCTTGAAACGCCCCGCTGGGCGGTGATGACGGCCTGTATTGTGGCGGGCGGCACGGCGTTTGCGGCGGGTGGAGACCCTTTCTCCGGGGCGTTGCGCCACCGCGGTATGCTGCGCATTATTGGCACCTTTATTGGCTGTATCGCCGCGCTCGCGATTATCATCGCCACCATTCGTGCGCCGGTCGTGATGCTGCTGCTTTGCTGCCTGTGGGCGGGCTTTTGCGTCTGGCTCTCCTCGCTTATCAGGGTGGAGAACTCCTATGCGTTGGGGCTGGCGGGCTACACGGCGCTGATCATTGTGGTCAGCGTGAATGCGCAGGGCTCCCTGCTGGTGGCACCGCAATTTGCCGTTGAGCGGTGCAGCGAAATTATTATTGGCATCGTCAGTGCCATTCTGGCCGATATGCTGTTTTCACCGCGCACGATCAAAAAAGATATCGACCGTGAGATCGAAAGCCTGCTGGTGGATCACTACAAGCTGATGCAGCTTTGCGTCGCCCATGGTGATAAAGAGGAAGTGGATAAAGCATGGACCAGTCTGGTCCGCCGGACAACGGCACTGAACGGGATGCGTACCCATCTGATGATGGAGTCTGGCCGCTGGCAGAAAGCCGAGCGCCGGATGCGCGCGCTGAACACGCTTTCGTTGACGCTGATCACTCAGGCCACTGAAACATTTCTTATTCAAAACACCCGTAAAGATTATGTCCCTCCTCAGTTTCATCTTTTCTTTGAAAAGCCCGTCGAAAATATTGGGGATATTCATAAGCGGATGAAGATTATGCGCCGCGTGATCACCGCAAGCGGCAGTAAAAATACGCCGTTGACCATCACAAACTGGGTGGGTGCCGCCTCACGTTATCTTCTGCTGATGAAGGGCATTCACACGAATAGCAGCATTAGCCGGCTGGAAGAAGAGGTGCTTAACGACGAGCCGGTAGTGAAAATGCGCTCCGCTGAAACGCAGCATGCGCTGGTAAATGGCATCCGCACCTTTGTGGCGACCGCCATCGGCTCGCTGTTCTGGCTCTGGACAGGCTGGACCTCAGGCAGCGGCGCGATGGTGATGCTGGCCGTTATTACCGCGCTGGCGATGCGTATGCCGAATCCGCTGATGATGGCCAAAGACTTCCTTTACGGCATGATTGTCGCCATCCCGCTGGGATCGCTCTACTTTATGTTCATTATGCCTGCAACGCAGCAAAGCATGCTGCTGCTCTGTATTTCACTTGGCGTCATGGCGTTTATCAGTGGGCTGCTGATCCAGCGCCGGCAGATAGGCTCCGTCGGCGCGCTGGTGGGCACCATCAATGTGCTGACGCTGGATAACCCCATGACGTTCCACGTCAACGTGTTCCTGGATAATGTGCTGGGTCAGGCGATAGGCGCATTTCTGGCGCTGATGGTGATTTTGCTTATCCGCGATACATCAAAAGCGCGCATTGGCCGTACGCTGCTGAACCGTTTTATGTATGCGGCAGTTTCTGCCATGACCACGAATCAGGCAAGGCGGCGCGAAAATCATCTTCCGGCGCTCTATCAGCAGCTGTTTATGCTGCTGAATATGTTTCCCGGCGATATCAATAAATACCGCATCGCGCTGACGCTGATCATCGGCCACCAGCGCCTGCGCAATGCCGATATTCCCGTCAACAGTGACCTTTCCGCGTTCCATAAACAGCTTCGCCATACCGCCGACAGGGTGATTTCCGCAGGCAGTGATGCGAAACGGCTTAAATACTTTAAACGTCTGTTAACCGAGCTTGATATCTACCAGGAAAAGCTCCGCCAGTATGAAGCGCCGCTTAGCGTAACCGAACCGGTAGAACGTCTGGCGGTTATGCTGAGAAAATATCAGAACACCCTCGTCCAAATCTGAGTTAATGCTGATACCTGCACCTGCACCTGCACCTGCACCTGCACCTGCAGGTGTCAGCACTTTCCCATTTTCGTTTCTCCTCATCGGGTTCATACAGAGAAAAGTGCGCCATCTATACTTATCTCTCAGGATGACTCACCAAACAGGAGAAAAAAATGAAGCAGACCAACCTCCAGGAGCACGAACTTTTCCAGACGGGCTATTTTGCGGGCGGTGAATGGCGCGACTGCGATACGACTTTCGACGTACTTAATCCGGCTACCGGAGAGGTTATTGCGCAAGTTGCCCGGGCGGGCAAACGCGAAACGGAACAGGCAATCGCCGCGGCGGCGCAGGCTTTCCCTGCCTGGCGGGCGAAAACGGCAAAAGAGCGCAGTGAAATCCTTTACCGCTGGTATCAGCTGATTATCGACAACAAGGCCTGGCTTGGGACATTAATGACGGCGGAACAGGGCAAGCCGGTCAGCGAAGCTGAAGGCGAAGTGGAGTACGCCGCCAGCTTTATTCAGTGGTTTGCCGAAGAGGCCAAACGGGCGAACGGCGAAATTATTCCACCTGCAAAGGCGGGCTCCCGCATTCTTGCGGCACGCGAACCTGTAGGCGTGGTCGCGGCCATTACGCCCTGGAACTTCCCTATGGCGATGCTGACCCGCAAGCTGGGGCCTGCGCTGGCCGCAGGCTGTACGGGCATTATCAAACCTGCCAATAATACGCCGCTCTCCGCCTTTTCCCTGCTGGCACTGGCGAAAAAAGCAGGCGTTCCTGATGGTGTGCTGAATGCGGTTGCTGGGGATACCCAGGCGATCAGCGATGCCATTATGGCCAGTAAAGCCGTCCGGAAAATCTCTTTCACCGGTTCAACCCAGGTAGGAAAATTGCTGATGCGCAACGCCGCCGACACCATGAAGAAAGTGTCAATGGAACTGGGCGGCAATGCACCTTACATCGTGTTTGAGGATGCGGATATTGATGCTGCCGTTAAAGGTGCCATCGCCAACAAATTCCGCAATGCCGGGCAGGTCTGCGTCAGTGTTAACCGCTTCTATATTCATAATGCGGTTTACGAACGCTTCATCACCCAACTGGGTGAAGAGGTCGCTAAGCTGAAAGTCGGTAACGGCATGGAGGATGGCGTGGTGGTTGGGCCGCTGATCGAAGCCGCCGCCGTTGAGAAAGTCGAGGAGCATGTGAAGGATGCCGTGGCTAAAGGGGGACGGATAGTGACGGGCGGCGCTCGTCATGCCCTGGGCGGTAACTTCTGGCAGCCAACCGTTATCGCCGAAGCCAGTGAAAAGATGCAGCTGGCCGGCGAAGAGACTTTCGGGCCTGTCGCCGCCTGTTTCCGTTTTGATGATGAAGAGGAGGTTATCCGTCGTGCCAATGATACCGAGTTCGGCTTAGCCGCCTATTTCTATACGCAAAATTTACAGCGTGTATTCCGCGTGGCGGCGGCGCTGGAAAGCGGCATGATCGGTATTAATGAGTGTGCGGTTTCGACCGAGCTCGCGCCCTTTGGCGGCGTGAAAGAATCCGGGCTGGGGCGAGAAGGATCGGTGCTGGGACTGGAAGAATATATGGAAGTAAAAGCCCTGCATATTGGGGGATTGTGACTGAAAGGGCGGCCTGCGGGCTGCCCGGCGTTTGACTTGCGGAGCGGCCAGGATGAGAACCGGGCGTTCTGATTTTGATGCCGTCACCGGTCAGGCACATTTTTATCGCCGGGTCAGCGAGCGTTTTGCCCTGGCGGGTGGAAAAGTAGCCGATTCAGATATGTTGTGGGAGGCGGTAATGGCGGTGCCGATGCCACTCGAAATTGCATTCGTTCATTTAGGCAGCGGGCAAAAAAGGCGCTACGGCGCGCTGATGCTGTTGTTTGATGAAGTGGAAGAAGTGCCGGAAGGCCAGTTTCGTTTAAACATCCGTTAACGAACGAAAAAAAGGCCCCGGCAAGCGAGGCCAAAAGGTTCGTCATACTGACGAGGAATGACCGGGATAGCTAAGCGGTCAACGGCCAGCTATCGTCAGTACTTTTGACAAGATACCCCTGGCTGGCCTCTTGCCTGCCGGAACTTCACCTCAACATTCCGTTTTTCTACTACGGAGACGGAATGCCAGTAACATAACAAACGTTACTTATAAAGTTCAGCGGTCGCGTGATAGTTGCCGTTGGTGTAAGCCTCTATAACGCGGTAATAACTGGCGCCTTTTGCATCGGCTTTCTGGGACAGCTGCTGGCGGATATCCATTGGCACCGCGTCGATGCCGCTTACGCTGATAGTCCCTACAGACTGCAGATGCTGATTAGCAGCCTGCTCATTAGTAATTAATTCAGCTGCGCTGGCGCCAAAAGTCAGGGCGGCTGTCAGGCTCATGACAGCAATAGCGATAGTGGTTTTCATTGTGATACTCCAGAAGTTTTCACGGTAACCAAAGGGTTATGCAACGGTTTTTATTCTTGGTGTTACCGTGTGGTTTTACGCATTCGATCTGTTTGCCGACGTGCGGCGTTATTTATAAAGCTTAGCGGTCGCGTGATAGTTACCGTTGTTATAGGCTTCGACAATATGGTAAGCGGTAGCGCCCTGCGCATCAGCTTTCTGATCCAACGCATTGTGGATATCCATTGGTGAACCCGCGATGCCGCTAACGGTAATAGTGCCCACAGGCTGCATGCTTTGCGCGCGCTCTGCGCTGATGGAATCGGCAGCAAAAGCGCCAAATGAAAGGGTGGAAAGCAGGCTTATCGCGGCAACGGTTGTTTTGATGTTCATGGTTTTTTTCCTCGTCTCTGTTTTTATCGTTTAATTAGTGTGACCTGCGTCACGAAAAGAAGTATAGATCTAATAACGGTAAAAATTAATAGTCTGCTAATAATAAAATATCGCGGTAAAAGCCAAAATAGGGTTTTTTAATAACGCAAGGTTATAAAAAACGCCTGGAATTTGTTCTGACGATGTTAAATACACGTAAAAACAGCAGGATATGTTGATTTATCCATTTGTGCTTTTATTTATGGTTGATCGTGCTGCTTGCTGAGGTGTGGGATGTGGATATTGCTTTCACACGATCCTGAAGCAGTTGAATATGCTGTTAAGAGGAGGAAGCCTGGAAAGTATGAAGCAGGTCGATTTCAGGCGCAGATTGCTGATGAAATTAATGTGGGGGGAACCGGGAACGAGAGGCATCCCTCGCGCGCCATTAAGAATATAGGGCGGTCTGTCAGGCGGGTTGCTTTTGGCATTTTTACAGGCAGGAATTGTTGCCGGAGCCGGCATTTTCAGTAGTCTCAAGCCGACGAATGCCGGCTTCTGTCAGAATTAAGGCGTTTACCCTACCACTGAAGTTATGAGTATTACTTACAGCTCTTGTTCAAACAGCTGAAGAATGGCTTCGTGGAGCTGATGGACGGTAAATGAGCGTGCAGGAGCCATAAATATGGTGTCATCCCCCGCGATGGTGCCGAGGATCCCTTCTGATTTTCCTAACGAGTCCAGCAGGCGTGCGATCAGCTGCGCTGCACCGGGACTGGTGCGAATCACAATCAGCGAATCGTTATGATCGATATCCAGCACCAGATTTTTTAGCGGGCTGGTGGTTGTCGGCACGCCCAGTTCGGCGGGAAGGCAATAAACCATTTCCATCTTGGCATTGCGGGTGCGCACGGCCCCAAACTTGGTCAGCATGCGGGAAACTTTGGACTGATTGATATTATCGAAGCCATCCTCCTGCAGCGCAGCGACAATCTCGCCCTGTGAGCTGAACTTCTCTTCTTTTAGTAAGGCCTTAAATGCCTTGATCAAATCGTCTTGTTTGGATGTATTACGCATAAGTGTCCGCGATAAAAGTCAACGAGTAAAGAGCGGCCCCGGCGGGATATTACATTATTATGCATTTAAATGAATTTTTATGCAAACAGGTAGTGAGGTCTGCTGCGATCCAGGGCGCTGGGAAACGCAGTCTGGCAAAGATGTTGTAAAAATACAATCCTGCAGCAGGCGCGCATGCCCACGGGTTGGTAAATGATTTGTTATGAAAATGATGTTGTTATGATAAGTGTTAAGGGTGTAATGTAATCCCGGATTATGTTGTCTGCATGCTGTTACGAGCGGTCCCTACCCAGGCGTAATGCGGTCACCCCCCTCAGCTTCGCCGGTTTAAACGTTTTAGCGCGCATATCGGGATAAAGGCTATCGCTTTGACCGCACAGGTCGTCTATGTTCGTATCAGATGGATTCATGGTACTCATTGCTCAAAATAATAAGGAGTTTAGGATGAAAGTCGCAGTTCTCGGCGCAGCTGGCGGTATTGGCCAGGCTCTCGCACTTCTGCTTAAAACCCAGCTTCCCGCAGGTTCAGAACTCTCTCTGTATGATATTGCCCCGGTAACGCCAGGCGTTGCGGTAGACCTCAGCCACATCCCTACAGCGGTCTCAATTAAAGGTTTCAGCGGCGAAGACGCCACGCCAGCGCTGGAAGGCGCGGATGTCGTGTTGATTTCAGCCGGTGTTGCCCGCAAGCCAGGCATGGATCGTTCCGATCTGTTCAATGTTAACGCCGGTATTGTGCGCAATCTGATTGAACAGGTTGCCAGCACTTGTCCAAAAGCGCTGATCGGTATTATTACCAACCCGGTTAACACTACCGTGGCCATTGCCGCTGAAGTGCTGAAAAAAGCGGGCGTTTACGACAAAAACAAACTGTTTGGCGTCACGACGCTGGATATCATCCGCTCCAACACCTTTGTTGCCGAGCTGAAAGGTAAAAATCCGGCAGAGCTGAATGTTCCGGTTGTTGGCGGACACTCTGGCGTGACTATTCTGCCTTTGCTGTCGCAGATCTCAGGCGTCAGCTTTACCGAACAGGAGATAAGCGATCTCACCAAACGTATTCAGAACGCGGGTACAGAAGTGGTGGAAGCCAAGGCGGGTGGCGGATCGGCCACGCTGTCAATGGGTCAGGCTGCGGCGCGCTTTGGCCTGTCGCTGGTCCGTGCCCTGAACGGTGAAAGCGATGTGGTGGAGTGTGCCTATGTGGAAGGGGATGGCGAATATGCCCGCTTCTTCTCTCAGCCGCTGCTGCTGGGTAAAGAGGGCGTTGCCGAGCGTCGCCCGATCGGTACGCTCAGTGCATTTGAGCAGCAGTCGCTGGACGGCATGCTGGAAACGCTGAAAAAAGATATTACGCTGGGCGAAGAGTTCGTTAAGTAACCCCGCGCAGGGCCAGCATCGCTGGCCCTCGTTCATCCAGGCCGTCAGGCTTAGCTTCCCGGATATTCCAGCACGGTAATCGACAGCGTCATCTTCTTGTCGTTACGGATGATCGTCACTTCTATCTCTGTGCCAGGCCGTATTTCCGCCACCTGATCCATCGTCTCCAGTGCGGAAACGGCAGGTTTATGGTTAACGCTGGTAATCACATCATTGACCTGTAATCCCGCCTTCGCGGCCGGGCCGCCCTGGGCTACGTTGGTCACGACAATTCCCTGAATATGGTCGAGGCTGGTGTTCTGACCATGGATTTGCGGGACTTCCCGACCGCTGATGCCAATAAAGCCGCGAATCACCCGGCCATCCCGGATCAGCTTATCCATGATTTTTGCCGCCAGCGCGGTGGGAATGGCAAAACCGATGCCTTCCGGCGTTTCGCCATCGTTACTTTTGTCAAAGGAGAGGGTATTGATGCCCATCAGTTCACCGAGGGAGTTAATGAGCGCACCGCCTGAATTGCCTTTATTGATTGATGCATCGGTCTGCAGGAAATTCTGATAGCGTGATGGACTGAGGCCCACACGCCCGGTTGCGCTGATAATGCCCTGCGTCACCGTCTGGCCGATATTGTACGGATTGCCAATGGCCATCACTAAATCGCCAATATGGGCGCTACGTTTCGGGTTAATAGCGATCACCGGCAGGCTGGATGCGGTAATTTTTAGCACCGCCAGGTCAGTCAGGTTATCCGACCCAACGAGCATAGCTTCGAATATACGCCCGTCCTGAAGCGCCACAATAATCTGGTCGGCATCGTTAATGACATGTTTATTGGTCAGGATATAACCGCGGCTGTCCATAATGACACCGGAGCCGAGCGTACGGATTTCCAGATTATCCGCTGAGGCGTTGGCGCTGCGGTTATAAACATTAACCACGGCAGGTGCCGCCCGGCGGACGGCAGCGTTATAGCTGATGGGCGTGGCATCAGCGCTATCGTTATCCCGGCTGGCGATAAAATCACCACCAACTCTCAGCGCCGGCAGGGCGACCAGCAAAATGCCTGCCACGACCAGACCGAGTAACGCCGAACGCAATAGTTTAGGAAACATGGCTTTACACGATGAGTGAATGAACGTGGGGCAGAATAGCACGAGTTAAGCGGACACGCAGGTGTCCGCATCATGATTTAGCGCAGCAGCAGATAAAGGTTTTGGTTGTCGCGAATGATATTGAGCGCCAGTAGGGGCGGTTTAGACTCAAGCAGCTTACGCAATCCGGCCAGGTTCTCCACCTTCGTACGGTTAACGCCGACGATCACATCATCCTTTTGCAGCCCGGACAATTCTGCCGGCGACGATTTCGCCACGGCTTCAACCTTCACGCCTTTGCTGCCATCCTTCGCCGCGCCATCGCCGAGCGTAGCGCCCTGCAATGCTGGCGTCAGCTGCTCGGCGCTGACGGTGGTCTGGCTGCTGGCATCCAGCGTCACGGTCAGCGTTACCGGCTTGCCCTCACGGATCAGCTCAACTTTCACCGGCGTACCCGGCGGCGTGGTGCCAATTTTTACCCGCAGCGCGGCGAAGCTTTCCACCGGTTTATCATCCAGACGGGTGATGATGTCACCAGATTTTATCCCCGCTTTTGCCGCCGCTGATCCTGGCAGTACTTCATTAACAAAGGCACCACGGCGGATATCCACGCTGAAAGCTTTAGCCATATCGGCGGTCATCTCCGTCCCTTTGATACCCAACTGGCCGCGCTTCACTTCGCCAAACTCAATCAGCTGTTGCGCCAGGTTCATCGCCATATTACTGGGGATAGCGAAGCCGATGCCAATGTTACCGCCCGCAGAAGCCAGAATAGCGGTATTAAGGCCGATCAGTTCACCGTTCAGATTGACGAGCGCACCGCCGGAGTTGCCGCGATTTATGGCGGCGTCAGTCTGAATGAAGTTTTCAAGCCCTTCCAGATTCAGGCCACTGCGGCCCAGCGCCGAGATAATGCCGGATGTGGCCGTCTGGCCGAGGCCGAACGGATTGCCGATGGCGACAGCAAAATCACCGACTTTCAGCCGGTCTGAATCAGCAATTTTTACCTGAGTCAGGCCGCTGGCATCGCTGATCTGGACCAGCGCAATATCGGTCTGTTCGTCGTGACCGATCATTTTGGCATCGAATTCACGGCCATCGCTCAACTGGATGCTGATTTTATCTGCACCATTGACCACGTGATTATTGGTCAGCACATAGCCTTTTTCCGCATTGATCACTACGCCGGACGCCAGGCCTTCGAAGGGCTGTGCCTGCGCTTCTTGTTCCTGACCGTCCTGACCAAAGAAGCGCTTAAGTGGCTCAGGGATCGCCTGGGTCTCTGCCTGGGTGCCTTCCACGTGCACGCTCACGACTGCCGGTAATACCTGCTCCAGCATAGGGGCCAGGCTTGGCAAAGGTGAGCCCTGAATTTGTGCCGGAAGCGTCGCCATGGCCTGCGGGGCAACGGTCAGATTCATGCCAATACTCAGTGCTAATGCGCTTAACAGTAAGGATTTCTTCTTCATCGCTACGACGCTCTCGTTAATAAATGTAGGGGGATAATGCTGTGGATAATGATGGACTTTGACAGAGAAAAGGGCGCCTGGCGCCCTTATATTCTATTTTTGGCTGGTGTTTCGCTCACCGCGCAGCAGGCCAGAAGCGCTGTCAGGATAGTCACGCGGCATCTGTACCGGTACCTGATCGTTATCCGCTTCAGACTCGGTCAACTGGTAAGCAAACGGGTTCTTTTCACCCGGCAGATTCGGCAGCAGGTCATTGGAACCTTTCGCCATATGCTGATACAGCTGACGGTAATCGCGGGCCATATTATCCAGCAGTTCGGCGCTCTGTGCGAAATGGCTGGTCAGCTCTTCACGATAATCAGCCAGCTCGGCTTTAGTTTTTTCCAGTTCGTACTGCTGGCTGCGCTGCTCGCGGAGCTTTTTGTTGCCGAAACGCATTGCTACCGCGCCGATAATCAATCCAACTACCAACCCAATAAGCGCGTATTCCCAGGTCATAATAACTCCCGTGTTGTCTTCGTTGTTCCGTAGGATCGTCTGGCCAATGCCAGTTCACTGCAGTCACTATAACCGCTAATGTTATGGAAGTGGAATCCTGAGGCGGCATCGCTTAGTGTAGAACGGCCTTTTTTTCGACGATAACGCCCAGGCCCTGTCAAATTTTTCAGAAAAAGTGAATAAACGATGCAAACAAAGTCTCCGCTGGCACTGTACCGGCAGGCGCTGGAAAACGGGCAGTATCAGCCTGATGATATTCAGCTTGAAGCCATAACCCGTCTTGATGGGATTTATCAGGCTCTGAGCCGCGCAGAGGCGCCTTCTGCCACTCCAAATAAAGGCCTGTTTGGCAAGATTAGCCATCTGGTCGGCAAGGGCAAAAACGCGCCTCAGCCGCCCGTACAGGGACTCTATATGTGGGGCGGCGTTGGCCGCGGCAAGACCTGGCTGATGGATTTGTTTTTTCAGGCAATTCCTGGGGAGCGTAAACAGCGGCTTCACTTTCATCGCTTTATGCTGAGGGTGCATCAGGAACTGACGGCGCTGCAAGGGCAGAGCGATCCACTGAATATCGTGGCAGACCGCTTTAAGAGCGAAACGGATCTGCTCTGTTTTGATGAGTTTTTTGTCTCTGATATCACCGATGCGATGCTGCTGGGCACGCTGATGGAGGCGCTTTTTGCTCGGGGGATCACGCTGGTCGCCACCTCAAATATTCCGCCGGATGAGTTGTACCGTAACGGCTTACAGCGCGCGCGTTTTTTACCTGCCATTGAAATGATTAAAAAGCACTGTGACGTGATGAACGTAGATGCCGGGATCGACTACCGTCTGCGGACGCTAACCTCAGTGCATTTATGGATGACGCCGCTCGGCGACGCGACCACGCAGGCAATGGATCGCATGTTTGTCGCGCTGGCTGGTAAGCCCCCTGCGGCGCAACCAGTACTGGAAATTAACCATCGTTCGCTGCCCACGCAGGGCGCGGAAGAGGGCGTGCTGGCGATGGATTTCGGCGTACTCTGCGGCGAAGGGCGGAGCCAGCATGACTATATTGAGTTGTCCCGTCGCTTCCACAGCGTGCTGCTGTTTAACGTGCCGGTGATGATTTATAAAACGGAAGACCAGGCGAGGCGCTTTCTGGCGCTGGTCGACGAATTTTATGAGCGGCGGGTCAAGCTGGTGGTGTCCGCTGAAACCTCGCTTTTTGAGATTTATCAGGGCACCCGGCTGAAGTTTGAATATCAGCGCTGCCTTTCCCGCCTGCAGGAGATGCAGAGCGAAGAGTACCTTAAACTGCCTCATCTGCCGTGAAGCGGGACCGCCGGTAATTTTATTGCAAAAAGGGGTCGCGCTTTAAGGGCGACTTCTCTATAATCTTGCGACCCCACGTTACAACAAAGGTTTTTTTCCCAAAACTCTTTGTGTTCCAGTAACTCTATCCGAAGGGGTGGGCTTGCTGGTCGAGATGGTCGTGTGAGCCTCAACCGTTTATTCAAGCGTTTGGGATTTCACCAACGTGTAACTTAATTTGGGTAAGCTTTTAGATGAAAACTTTTACAGCTAAGCCAGAAACCGTCCAACGTGACTGGTATGTTGTCGACGCAACAGGCAAAACTTTAGGTCGTTTAGCGACTGAACTGGCTCGTCGTCTGCGCGGTAAGCATAAAGCGGAATATACTCCGCACGTCGATACCGGTGATTATATTATCGTTCTGAACGCTGAGAAAGTTGCCGTAACCGGTAACAAGCGTAACGATAAGATTTATTACCATCACACCGGCCACATCGGTGGTATCAAGCAAGCGACCTTCGAAGAGATGATTGCTCGCCGTCCTGAGCGTGTGATTGAAATCGCGGTTAAAGGCATGCTGCCAAAGGGCCCGCTGGGCCGTGCTATGTACCGTAAACTGAAAGTTTACGCGGGCACCGAGCACAACCATGCGGCACAGCAACCGCAAGTTCTTGACATTTAATCGGGATTACAGGCAATGGCTGAGAATCAAAACTACGGCACTGGTCGCCGCAAAAGCTCTTCCGCACGCGTCTTTATTAAGCCGGGTAGCGGTAACATCGTTATCAACCAGCGTTCTCTGGAACAGTACTTCGGTCGTGAAACTGCCCGCATGGTAGTTCGTCAGCCGCTGGAACTGCTGGACATGGTTGGTAAATTCGATCTCTACATCACCGTTAAAGGTGGTGGTATCTCCGGTCAGGCTGGTGCGATCCGTCACGGTATCACTCGCGCTCTGATGGAGTACGACGAGTCACTGCGTGGCGAACTGCGTAAAGCAGGCTTCGTTACCCGTGATGCGCGTGAAGTTGAACGTAAGAAAGTCGGCCTGCGTAAAGCACGTCGTCGTCCTCAGTTCTCCAAGCGTTAATTGTTTCTGCTTCGGCAGAGTCGATTACCGAAAACCCGGTGCCTGCACCGGGTTTTTTCTTTTCTGGTGCTGGTAAAATCGTGGCGTATCGCCAGGTTGTTGATCTTTTTCCCGTCAAATGCACCTTGCCGCCCCCACAAACTGTCGAAAATCTGGTAAACTGTCAGTCACTTTGCGCCCATTAGCAGGGCATTGATGCATGAAATCCTGACGGGATGCCGGTTCGGTCTCAGCGCGTGCTAAGGGTCATTTATTTAGCTGGTCAGCCGCCCTGTGGCGGGCCCGCGTAGTGTTTTCTGGATAAACTTGGAGGTTTACATGGCTGTCGCTGCCAACAAACGTTCGGTAATGACGCTGTTTTCTGGTCCGACTGACATTTTTAGCCACCAGGTGCGTATCGTCCTGGCGGAGAAGGGTGTCAGCGTTGAGATCGAGCAGGTAGAAATGGATAGCCTGCCCCAGGATCTGATTGACCTCAATCCGTATCGTACCGTGCCAACGCTGGTCGATCGGGAACTGACGTTGTATGAGTCACGCATCATTATGGAATATCTTGATGAACGCTTTCCACATCCACCGCTGATGCCGGTTTATCCGGTTGCGCGTGGTGAAAGCCGTCTGATGATGCACCGCGTTGAGCAGGACTGGTACAGCCTGATGCACAAGGTTGAAAACGGCACGGCGCAGGAAGCGGAAACGGCGCGTAAGCAGCTGCGTGAAGAACTGCTGGCCATAGCGCCGCTTTTCGCGCGTACGCCGTTCTTTATGAGCGACGAGTTCAGCCTGGTAGACTGCTACCTGGCGCCGCTGCTGTGGCGTCTGCCGCAGATGGGCATTGAACTGGCGGGTGCGGGTTCTAAAGAGCTGAAAGGTTATATGACGCGCGTCTTCGAGCGGGACTCCTTCCTCGCTTCCCTGACTGAAGCAGAACGTGAAATGCGCCTGCATACGCGGGGCTGATTATCATGGAAATGACGCATCTTACTCCTCGCCGTCCTTACCTGCTGCGGGCGTTCTATGACTGGTTGCTGGACAATCAGCTGACGCCTCATCTGGTGGTCGATATTAATTTGCCTGGCGTGATGGTGCCTCTGGAGTATGCCCGTGATGGACAGATCGTTTTAAATATCGCGCCGCGCGCCGTCGGAAACCTCTCACTGGGCAATGACGAAGTGAGCTTCAATGCCCGCTTCGGCGGCGTTCCTCGTCAGGTAACCGTGCCGCTGGCCGCCGTGCTGGCGATCTACGCCCGGGAAAACGGTGCGGGTACGATGTTTGAACCTGAACCGATCTACGAAGATGCCGGGGAATTCAATCCGGAATCTGAAGAGGCCGGTTCAGCGGAAACGCTGATGTCGGTAATTGATGGCGATCGCCCCGATGACAGCGTACCTGATGATGAAAATCCCGACGACGAGCCGCCACCGCGCGGAGGCCGTCCGTCGCTTCGCGTTGTGAAGTAAGTTTCACCGCTATGCCGAAAAAAGACTCCTTATGGGAGTCTTTTTTTTTGCCCGGAGTCAGGCTTTCTTCTTCGCCAGCAGCGTGGCGAAGCGCAGTTTAATGGGGTTGCCCTGAGCATCGACTTTATGCAGCGCGCCGGGGTTTTCGTTATATTTGACGATCTCCCAGCCGGTATAGTTGTCCAGCAGTTCGCCAGGACGGAACGTAAAGGGGAAAGGTAAAGGGCAGGGATAATCGGGCGTGTTCATTGCCGCCACAATCAGGTTATATCCTCCTGGCCGCGTGGCATCCTGCATCTGTTTGATTAACGCGGGGATAGTGTCAGGCTGCAAAAACATCATCACCACGGTGGAAAGAATAAAATCATACTGTCCAGCGAGGGTGACTCCGTTAAGATCCTTTTGGACCAGCGTGATGTTTTCCCGCTTTTCTGCGGTGATAATTCCCTGAAGCTGGTTCAGGCTTTCGGTGCTTTTATCCCAGCCTTCAACACTAAACCCTTTCTGGTCCAGGTAAAGAACATTGCGGCCATTGCCGCAGCCAAGATCAAGTACCCGGCCTGGCGGAATTTTCCCTGCGGCTTCAATCACCTCCGAATGGGGAGGCGTTAACTGATATTTCTGGCTGTAGTACTGTTCCGCCGTGCAGTAAAAGGCCAGCTGGCATTCAACATCCTCACTGACGCTGTCGATACGGTGCCACTGCTGTGGCGCAATGCGTGGCGGCTGATTGTCAGGCGTAAAGGTAAAGGTTTCGGTTATCTCGCCTGCTGCCGTCATCAGGGAGAAATTGAGCGTGCCGCGCAAAACAGTCAGCTGCGCCCAGCTTCCTTCGCGGGTGTTATGCTGCTGTTGAAAAGCGGCAGGCAGCGTCTCTTTGTGCCAGACAGGCAGCGTTTTGTAGCAAATAAGTTCTGACATTTTTCCTCCGGAATTCATTTCGGTAGCTGTTTCAGCAGCGCAAAAGCCTGTTTCATCTCACCTTCACTGACGACGAAGGCTTCAAGCGCGCCCGTCGGATTTATGCCCCTGGCAACTATCCCCTGCGGTCCGAAACTCATCTGCCAGAGCAGATCCGGCGCGGTGGTATTACCGGCCAGATGAAGGATCAAATCGGGGGTTTTCACCTTGATCAACATGGCGGGAAGACGCAGCGTTTCGGTGCTGCCGGTCAGGTTTTTCGCCAGCGTCAGCGCTGCCATCTGGGCCGGCTGGAGATAGGGCATCAGTTGGCCACTGATTTCGGCGCAGTCACCCAGCGAAAAGATATCGGGATGGGATGTGCTCAGCGTATCATCCACAACGATGCCGCGCCGTGTATGCAGCCCAGCCTCCCGCGCCAGCGCAATGTTAGGGCGCAAACCCACGGCACAGATCGCTGCATCGCATTCAATCTGCTGCCCGTTGCTCAGGGTTGCCTGTAAGGCATCATTCTCTAAGGTCAGGGCGGCGAGCTCATTATGCAGACGCACATCCACGCCGGCCTTCAGCAGGCAGTGCTGCAGCCTGGCGCTGACTTCAGCCGGCATCAGCGAGGCGAGCAGGCTGGCAGCCCGCTCAACCAGAGTGACCGTTTTTCCGGCATGATTAAGATCCATTGCCAGCTCGGTGCCTATCAGGCCGCCACCCAGTAGCAGCACGCGGCGGGCGTTATGCAGCTTGTCCTGCGCTGTGCGGAACGCCTGCTGACTGTTGAGCGTGATCATCAGCTCGCTGCCGGGAAAAGCGGGTACCAGCGCCTCAGCGCCCGTTGCCAGCACCAGTTTGCCGTAGGTAAAGTCGCCCTCGCTGGTCGCGAGACGGTGGCTGGCTGCATCGATGGCGGTTACCCGGGTGTTTCTGTTCAGCAGTATATTATTCTGCTCAGCAAAGGTCTCAGCACGCTCGCGCGTCAGCGCATCGGCGGTCAGCCGCTGGCTGAAAACATGGCTCAGTTCCGGTTTGTTATATTCATCGCAGCTGTCCGCCGCGATTAACCGGATCGTGACTGCTTTATCGCGCAAGCGCAGATGTTTTACCAGCTGTCGGGCAGCAAAGCCGGAGCCAACAATAACAATATCGGTTGACATCATTCAGCCCTCATAAGGATCGAAAACGGATTTACCCAGGCCGCATTCCGGACAGAGAAAATCGTCAGGGACATCAGACCATGTTGTACCAGGCGCGACGTCCTGTAAGGGTTCGCCCAGTGAGGGATCGTATATCCATTGGCAGACGGAGCACTGCATACAGCCGCCGGAGACCTCTGTGGATGAGGTCGTCGCGCTAAGCGCATCCGTTTCTGTTAACGCCTCAGTTGGCGCTACAGGCACCACAACCGGCTTCGCTGACTCTGCTGCAACTGGTTCGGCCTGAATGACGGGCGCTTCTATCGGTGAAAGCGCCCACTGCCGCGCCAGGTAGCGTCCATGTTCGCGACAGATTTCCAGCGCCTCACCATCTGGCCGCCACTTCGCCTTTAAAGCAATGGCGGTATCAAAACCGGCATCCATCAACCGTGTCTGAATACGATCAACCGCGCCGCCCGTCCAGCCGTAGCTGCCGAAGGCTGAGGCTTTTTTGTTGCGAAAACGCAGACCGGCCAGCTCTTCCAGCATGCCAGCAATTTTTGGCATCATGACGTTATTCATGGTGGAGGAGCCGACCAGGATGCCCTTGGAGCGGAACACCTGCGTCAGGATTTCGTTTTTATCGTGGCGCGCGACGTTAAAAATTTTCACCGCGACGCGGGGATCAACTTCATGGATGCCCTGAGCAATGGCATCCGCCATCATGCGCGTATTATTCGACATAGTGTCATAGAGCAGTGTGATGCGATCTTCCTGATAATCGGCAGCCCAGTTCAGATAGTGCTGAACGATTTGCGTTGGATTATCCCGCCAGACCACACCGTGCGAAGTGGCGATCATACTGACCGGTAAATTAAAGCCGAGGATCTCGTTGATCTTAGGCGTTACCAGACGGCTGAAAGGCGTCAGAATATTGGCGTAATAACGCTGACATTCTTCAAAAAGTTCCTGCTGATCCACTTCATCATTGAACAGATGCTCGTCGCAGTAGTGCTGGCCAAAAGCATCGTTACTGAACAGCACAGCATCGCCGGTCAGATAGGTCATCATGCTGTCCGGCCAGTGAAGCATCGGCGTTTCAACGAAAATCAGCTGTTTGCCGTTGCCGACAGCCAGCGTATCCCCGGTTTTGACAATATGAAAATTCCATTCGGGATGATGATGATGTCCGTTGATCGAGTCGATCGCGTTTTCTGTACAGTAGATTGGCGTGCCGGGAATATGGGACATCAGCTCGGTCAGCGCGCCCGCGTGATCTTCCTCAGCATGATTAATGACGATGTAATCAATTTTGGAAAGCTCGATCTCCTGCGCCAGGTTGGTGACAAACTCCCGGCTGAACTTATGGTCAACCGTATCAATCAGGACATTCTTCTCTTCCTGAATCAGATAGCTGTTATAGCTGCTGCCCTTCAGCGTTTTGTATTCGGTACCGTGGAAATCACGGACTTCCCAGTCGCGTTGTCCAACCCAGGTGATATGACTTTTAACGTGGATACTCATGCTATTGGCCTCAAGACTGATTGTCGTTACGCTGTTATTGCATCCTCCGTGCCAACTTTTATCTGTTTGATTTATAACTTTATTTTTTAAGTCATTGTATAATAGACAGCGATGAACTATTGTCTTTTTAACAATCGCAATGTGAAAAAGACACCATGACCCTCTCTGCCAACAGCCTTGCCGATATCGCGGTCAACATTCAAAACAGCCTCGCGCGGCCAGACAGATTCAGCCGCATGATCGGCAGTCTCCATCAGCTTCTCGCCTGCGATGCCACGGCGCTTTTATGTTATGAAGCTCACCAGTTCCGGCCTGTGGCGACGGCAGGCCTCGCGCCGGATGTAATGGGACGGCGCTTCCAGCTGGAGGCGCATCCGCGCCTGGAAGCCATTGCCCGGGCGGGTGACGTAGTGCGTTTCCCGGCGGATAGCAAACTCCCGGATCCCTATGACGGATTGATACCGGAACATCAGGAACTGCACGTCCACGCCTGCGTGGGCCTGCCGCTATTTTCAGGCCAGTCGCTGATCGGGGCGCTGACGCTGGATGGTATGAATGCCACGCAGTTTGACGCTTACAGCGATGAAGAGCTGCGGATCGTGGCTGCACTGGTTTCCGGTGCGCTCAGTAACGCTTTACTGCTGGAACAGCTGGAAAGACCAGGGATGGGAAACGTCCCTCTGACCGCAGATGAGGAGAGAGAAACCGGCAGCGATGAGATGATCGGATCCTCGTCCGTGATGGCGCAGCTGAAAAAAGAAATTGGGATCGTCGCAGCGACCGATCTCAATGTCCTGATCACCGGCGAAACGGGCGTCGGCAAGGAGCTGGTCGCGCGTGCATTACATCAGCAGTCAGCTCGCAGCGCGCACCCACTGATCTATCTTAACTGCGCGGCCCTGCCGGAAACCGTGGCGGAAAGCGAGCTGTTCGGTCACGTCAAAGGGGCGTTTACCGGAGCGATACATGACCGTACCGGCAAGTTTGAAATGGCGAATAACGGAACGCTTTTTCTGGATGAAATTGGTGAGCTGCCGCTTTCACTCCAGGCGAAACTGCTGCGCGTGCTGCAATATGGCGATCTTCAGCGCGTGGGCGAAGATCGCCCGCTGAAAGTGGATGTGCGTATCCTGGCGGCAACGAATCAGGATCTGCGCCAGGCCTCACTGGAAGGACGCTTCCGCACCGATCTTTTTCACCGCCTGAGCGTTTTCCCTCTGCATGTGCCGCCGCTGCGGGAACGCGGCAACGATATTGTGCTGCTGGCTGGCTACTTCTGTGAAAAATGCCGTAAAAAATTTGGGCTCCGGCATCTTGCGCTCAGCGCGGCGGCGCGTTCAGTGCTGAGCAAGGCGGCATGGCCGGGGAATATCCGCGAGCTGGAACACAGTATTTATCGCGCCACTATTATCGCTCAGGCAGAGGCTGGGAGTGATGAGGTGATTTTATTGCCTTCGCATTTTTTTCCGGCTCAGGCTGCGACGGCTTCAGAAGCGCCGGCAGCAGAAGTCGCTGCAACGCCTCAGAGCCTGCGTGACGCAACGGATGAGTTTCAGCGTCGCTACATCCGTCAGGCTTTACAGGCCAGTCAGGGGAAATGGGCTGCCTGTGCAAGGATGCTGGAAATGGATCCCGGCAACCTGCACCGGCTTGCTGGCAGGCTGGGGCTGAAATAGGAAAAAAAAGCCCGCCTTGTGCGGCGGGCCTGAAAAGCATTGGGGAGCGGCGTTACACTTCCAGCCAGTCCATAATGCCTTCAGCAGCTTTACGGCCTTCAGCAATGGCGGTGACTACCAGGTCAGAACCGCGCACCACATCGCCACCGGCGAAGATTTTCGGGTTGCTGGTCTGGAAAGGTTTCTCGCTGCCTTCCGGGGCGATGATGCGGCCCTGAGCATCCAGCTCAACGCTGTGCTGTTCCAGCCACGACATCTGATGCGGGCGGAAGCCGAAGGCCATCACCACCGCGTCTGCCGGAACAACGTGCTCGGAGCCGGCGACGATCTCAGCACGGCGGCGACCGTTAGCATCCGGCTGTACCATTTCGGTACGCGCCATTTTGACGCCGCTGACCCGACCATTACCGTTAATTTCAATGCCCAGCGGCTGCACGTTGAACTGGAATTCCACCCCTTCTTCACGGGCGTTTTTCACTTCGCGACGTGAACCTGGCATGTTCTCTTCATCACGACGGTAGGCGCAGGTAACGTGCGTTGCGCCCTGACGAATGGAAGTGCGTACGCAGTCCATAGCGGTATCACCGCCCCCGAGCACTACCACGCGTTTCGCGTTCATGCTGATATAAGGCTCTTCGGGGGAATCCGGGAAGCCCATAGTCTGTTTGGTATTGGCAATCAGGAACGGCAGCGCATCGTAGACGCCTGGCGCTTCCTCATTTTCAAGCCCGCCCTTCATCGACTGATAGGTGCCGACGCCGAGGAAAACCGCGTCAAACTGCGTCAGCAGGTCGCTCATCTGGATATCGCGGCCCACTTCCGTATTCAGATTGAACTCCACGCCCATGCCGCTGAAAATTTCGCGGCGTTTGGTCATGACCGATTTTTCCAGCTTGAACGCGGGAATGCCAAACGTCAGCAGGCCGCCGATTTCCGGATGGCGATCGTATACCACCGCCTTTACGCCGTTACGGGTCAGGACATCGGCACAGGCCAGGCCAGCCGGGCCAGCACCGATAATCGCCACCCGCTTGCCGGTAGGCTTAACGCCATCCAGGTTGGGCTTCCAGCCCATTTCCAGCGCTTTATCGTTGATATAGCGCTCTATGTTGCCGATTGTCACTGCTCCAAACTCATCGTTTAGCGTACAGGAACCTTCGCACAGGCGATCCTGAGGACATACCCGGCCGCAAACTTCCGGCAGACTGTTGGTCTGGTGCGACAGCTCCGCCGCTTCAATGATGCGCCCTTCGTTCGCCAGCTTCAGCCAGTCCGGAATGTAGTTATGTACCGGACACTTCCACTCGCAGTAAGGGTTACCGCAGGAAAGACAGCGATCGGCCTGCGCCTGCGCCTGGCTTTCAGAGAACGGCTCGTAAATCTCCACAAATTCAATTTTGCGGATCTTAAGCGGCTTCTTCGGCGGATCGACGCGCTGCAAGTCGATAAATTGATAAACGTTTTGACTCATCGTGACCTCTTACTGCGCCTGCACCCGCAGCTCGGCTGCGGAACGACTACGGTGACCCAACAATGCCTTCACATCGCTGGATTTCGGTTTAACCAGCGAGAACCGGGTGGACCAGGCTGGCCAGTTCGCCAGGATCTCTTCACCGCGTGAAGAACCGGTATGGTGGACGTGTTCGGTAATCAGGCCACGAAGATGCTCTTCGTGTATCGCCAGATCGTCCACGCTCAGGACTTCCACCAGCTCTGAGTTAACGCGCTTACGGAACTCGCCATCTTCATCCAGCACGTAGGCGAAGCCGCCGGTCATGCCTGCGCCGAAGTTAACGCCGGTACGGCCCAGCACACAAACGATGCCGCCCGTCATATACTCACAGCCGTTATCACCAATGCCTTCAACCACGGTAATCGCTCCGGAGTTACGCACGGCGAAACGCTCACCGGCACGGCCTGCGGCAAACAGCTTGCCGCCGGTGGCACCATACAGGCAGGTGTTGCCGATAATGGTGGCTTCATGGCTGCGAAAAGCGGAACCGACTGGCGGACGCACGGCCAGCAAACCGCCTGCCATGCCTTTGCCCACATAGTCGTTGGCATCGCCGGTCAGGGTCAGCTCCACGCCGCCCGCGTTCCAGACGCCGAAGCTTTGTCCGGCCGTCCCGCTGAAATGCGCCCGAATCGGATCGGAAGCCAGTCCCTGATCGCCGTGCTTCAGCGCGATGGCGCCGGACAGCGTCGCGCCGACAGAGCGGTCAGTGTTACGGATATCAAACCAGAACGTTTTACTCTGCTTTGCTTCCACAAAAGGCATCGCCTGGTCATACAGCGCTTTGTTCAGCAGTCCGTTGTCGAAAGGCGGGTTGCTTTCCGTACAGTAGACGGTTTTGCCCGGCATCGGTTCCGCCGTTTCCAGCAGCGCTGAGAGATCCAGACTTTGCTGTTTAGCCGTGAAACCGTCCAGCTCGTTTAACAGATCGGTACGGCCAATCAGATCCACAAGGCGTTTAACGCCCAGCTCAGCCATAATTTCACGCGTTTCACGAGCGATAAACTCAAAATAGTTCGTCACGCGGTAGGGCAGGCCGTGGTAGTGGTTTTTACGCAGCTTCTCATCCTGAGTTGCCACGCCTGTTGCGCAGTTGTTCAGGTGACAGATACGCAGATATTTACAGCCCAGTGCGACCATCGGGCCGGTGCCGAAGCCGAAGCTTTCCGCACCAAGGATCGCCGCCTTGATAATGTCGCGGCCGGTTTTCAGGCCGCCATCCACTTGCAGACGGATCTTATGGCGCAGTCCGTTCGCCACCAGCGCCTGCTGGGTTTCCACCAGGCCCAGCTCCCACGGACAGCCCGCATATTTTACCGAGCTCAGCGGGCTGGCGCCGGTGCCGCCATCATAGCCGGCGATGGTGATCAGATCGGCATAGGCTTTAGCCACACCGGTTGCGATGGTGCCGACACCTGGCTCGGAAACCAGCTTCACCGAAATCATCGCTTTTGGATTCACCTGCTTCAGATCGAAAATCAGCTGTGCCAGATCTTCGATAGAGTAGATATCGTGGTGTGGCGGTGGGGAAATCAGGGTAACGCCAGGCACGGAATAGCGCAGCCTGGCGATATAAGGCGTCACTTTATCGCCCGGCAGCTGACCGCCTTCGCCCGGTTTCGCACCCTGCGCAACCTTAATCTGAATAACGTCTGCGTTGACCAGATAAGCTGGCGTCACGCCAAAGCGGCCCGAAGCAACCTGCTTGATGCGGGAGACTTTATTCGTGCCGTAACGCGCCGGATCTTCTCCACCTTCACCAGAGTTCGAGTAACCACCGAGGCCATTCATCGCTTCTGCCAGCGACTCATGCGCTTCCGGGCTGAGTGCGCCGATGGACATCGCGGCGGTATCGAAACGCTTATACAGTTCGCTGGCGGGTTCCACGTCATCAATGTTGATGGCGGTGCTGTTGGCTGAGGTTATCGCCAGCAGATCGCGCAGTGCCGCAACGGGACGTTCGTTCACCAGCTTCGCGTAGTGCTGGTAATCCGCATACTCGCCGCTTTGTACCGCTTTTTGCAGCGTGCCGACCACATCCGGGTTGTAGGCGTGATATTCGCCGCCGTGGACATATTTAAACAGTCCACCCTGATCGAGCGGCTTACGCTGCAGCCAGGCACGTTTTGCCAGATTCAGCAGATCCTGCTGGAAGTCGCTAAAGTTTGCGCCGCCAATCCGGCTGACGACGCCCTGGAAGCAGAGGCCGGAGACGTCACGGTGCAGACCTACGGCTTCAAACAGCTTCGAACAGCGGTAGGAGGCAATGGTCGATATGCCCATCTTGGACATAATTTTGTAGAGCCCCTTATTGATGCCGTTACGGTAGTTCAGCATCAGGGTGCGGTAATCTTTCTGGATCACGCCGCTATCGGCCATTTTGGCCAGTGACTCATAGGCCAGATAGGGGTAGATCGCCGTGGCGCCAAAGCCGAGCAATACGGCGAAATGATGCGGATCGCGGGCGCTGGCGGTTTCAACGATGATGTTGGCGTCGCAGCGCAGGCTTTTATCGACCAGGCGAGTTTGTATGGCGCCGACCACCATAGGCGCCGGGACGGGCAGCCGTTTTTCGCTGATGCCGCGGTCAGAAAGCACCAGCAGGACGGTGCCTTCTTTGACCAGTGCTTCAGCGCGATCGCACAGCGCCAGAATGGTCTCTTCCAGCGAACTTTCGGCTGGATCAAAGGTACAGTCCAGCGTATCTGCGCGATAAAACTCAGCATCCTGGGAGGTCAGCTGTTTAAAATCTGAATAGAGCAGAATAGGCGATTTAAAGCTCAGACGATGCGCCTGACCTTCCGCCTCGCAGAAGACGTTCATTTCACGACCGATGCTGGTGGCCAGCGACATCACGTGCGCTTCACGCAGGGGATCGATCGGCGGGTTTGTTACCTGAGCGAACTGCTGACGGAAATAGTCATAAATGATGCGGGGACGGCTGGAAAGCACGGCGAACGGCGTATCATCGCCCATTGAGCCCACAGCTTCCTGACCGTTTTCACCCAGCACGCGAATAATGGCATCCAGTTCTTCGCTGCTGTAGCCAAACTGCTTCTGGAACGTCGCCAGCAGATCGTCAGCCATTTCGCGGCTGCCGACCTGATCGTCAGGCAGGCTCTCAAAGGGCACCAGGCGGCGGACGTTCTTCTCCATCCATTCTTTATAAGGATGGCGACTTTTCAGGTCGTTATCGGTTTCTGCCGAGTGGAGAATGCGGCCTGCACGGGTGTCAATCACCATCAGTTCGCCAGGCCCAACGCGGCCTTTTTCAACCACTTCATCCGGCTGATAATCCCAGATACCGACTTCGGAGGCACAGGTGATCAGCTTATCTGTGGTAATAACGTAGCGTGCCGGACGCAGGCCGTTACGGTCCAGGTTACAGGCGGCATAGCGGCCATCGGACATAACGATCCCTGCCGGGCCATCCCACGGCTCCATATGCATGGAGTTGAAGTCAAAGAAGTCGCGCAGCTCCGGATCCATATCCGGATTGTTTTGCCAGGCTGGCGGCACAAGCAGACGCATTGCACGGATCAGATCCATCCCGCCGCTGAGGAAGAGCTCCAGCATATTATCCATTGAGCTGGAGTCAGAGCCGGTTTCATTCACGAAGGGGGCGGCATCCTGCAGATCGGGGATCAGCGGCGTTCTGAATTTATAGGCGCGCGCTCTGGCCCACTGACGGTTTCCGGTGATGGTATTGATTTCGCCGTTGTGCGCCATGTAGCGGAAAGGCTGCGCCAGCGGCCAGCGCGGTACGGTATTGGTTGAAAAGCGCTGATGGAATAGGCAAATAGCAGATTCCAGGCGCAAATCGGCCAGATCAAGGTAGAAGCGCGGCAGATCTGCCGGCATACAGAGACCTTTATAGATATTGACCTGATTGGAGAGGCTGCAAACGTAGAACTCTTTATCGGCGATGCGCTTCTCAATGCGGCGACGCGCCATATAAAGGCGGCGCTCCATATCGCGCGGGCGCCAGCCCGCAGGCGCGTTGATGAACAGCTGCTCGATGCGCGGCATGGAAGAGAGCGCAATTTCACCCAGCACGTCCCGGTTAACAGGGACTTCACGCCAGCCTACGACGGAGAGCGTCTCGCGTAAGACTTCCTCTTCCACGATACGACGGCTTTCACGCGCCAGTTCGCCATCCTGATTAAGAAATAGCATGCCAACGGCATAATTTTTCGCCAGGCGCCAGCCGCAATCGGCCGCCACCACCCGGAAAAACCGGTCGGGTTTCTGTAAAAGCAGGCCGCAGCCGTCGCCGGTCTTGCCGTCAGCAAGGATCGCGCCACGGTGCTGCATACGGGCCAGGGCGTGGATAGCGGTTCGCACCACCTTGTGGCTAGGTTCGCCTTCTATGTGGGCGATCAGGCCGAAACCACAGTTATCCTTTTCAAGGGATTTATCGTACAACATATCAGTGAACCTCCCCAGGCTCTGCGGGATTCCCTGCGCCGACGACGGGCAGACGTAGAAAGGGCACGGCGACAGGTTTTTACGAGCCAGGCTCACCTTTAATGTCGCCCCTCTATCTCTATCCGTTAGCGTCGGTGTCACAAGCGTTGAGGACTTGCTTCAGAGGGAATCACAATAACTGCATAAGTATGACGGTCAGACGACCCGTCGAGAAAGCTTCCAGCGGATTTCCAACTTATCGGGAAAGCGTACTCAGGTCAACCAGGCCACTTGCCGCCGCTTTTTCATGGTATTTGTAGTGTAACTGGTTGATATTTAATATTATTATGCGTTTTTTTCTTCCGTTCGTTTGCTGAGGATATCAGGAAGAAGTGTGAGCTGACTCACTATAGTGCAGGCGTCAAATCTCTGCACCGTGCTGGTGCCACGGGGATTGCCAGCATGATATGCTGGTTAAGTGGCCTTAATTACTGAAATACACTGTTTTTCAGGCGCGGTTATTTTTGAATTAAATCGTGTTTGCTCATTAGAAACTTTAATCACCGTGCTAATGATTTATCAGGCGATTAATGTGAATTAATATTCACTCAGGGATGAGGCCGCATTTGTATTAAAAACGTCATCACGCTGAAATATCTCACTGTGGCTGGGTAATGGGAGCGGTTCTCATTGCGTAGCTTATGCAGTCGTTTGTGGCAAGTTTCTGGCGCGCCTGCACGGAAAAAATGTGATGAATCACCGGGTCTGTGCGGTTGCTGCCACAACCGAGCCGCCTGGCGACGTAAATCATCCTTGTCAGCCGTTATGTTCCGTTGCACCAGCCGGGTGCGTCAGAACTGATCCCGTCTATATTCGCCTGTTCCGCTTTTACGCTATGATGCGGCAATCGGTCTGGAAGGAATCCCTTATGAAACAAATTCGTTTGCTGGCGCAGTACTACGTTGATCTGATGGTAAAGCTGGGGCTGGTCCGCTTCTCGCTGTTGCTCGCTTCCGCACTGGTCGTACTGGCAATGATCGTCCAGATGGCCGTCACCATGGTGCTACATGGCCACGTGGAAAGCATTGATATCGTCCGCTCGGTTTTCTTCGGCCTGCTGATCACGCCCTGGGCCGTCTATTTTTTATCGGTGGTGGTGGAGCAACTGGAGGAATCCAGGCAGCGGCTTTCCAGACTGGTGGATAAGCTTGAAGAGATGCGCCACCGGGATTTAGAACTCAATCAGCAAATGAAGGAAAATATTACCCAGCTTAATCAGGAGATTGCCGATCGTATCAAAGCGGAAGAAGCGCGCCTGCAGATTGTTGATAAGTTGAAAGAAGAGATGGCCAGACGTGAAGAGGCGCAGATTGAACTTGAGCAGCAATCCTCCTTCCTGCGCTCGTTTCTGGATGCATCTCCCGATCTGGTCTTTTACCGCAATATCGACGAGCAGTTTTCCGGCTGTAACCGCGCCATGGAACTGCTGACAGGCAAAAGCGAAAAGCAGCTTATCGGCCTGACGCCACGCGATGTATACGATGAGGACGCATCAACCAAGGTGCTGGAGACCGACGAAAAAGTTTTCCGTCACAACGTCTCTCTGACCTACGAACAGTGGCTGCAATATCCCGACGGGCGCAAAGCCTGCTTCGAAATCCGCAAGGTGCCTTATTATGACCGGGTAGGGAAGCGAAGCGGACTGATGGGCTTTGGACGTGATATAACCGAGCGTAAGCGCTATCAGGACGCCTTAGAGAGCGCCAGCAGGGAAAAGACCACCTTTATCTCAACGATTAGCCATGAGCTTCGTACGCCGCTTAACGGCATCGTTGGCCTGAGCCGCATTCTGCTGGATACGGAACTCAATCCGGAGCAGCTTAAATACCTGAAAACGATCCATGTCTCAGCCATTACGCTCGGTAATATTTTTAACGATGTGATTGAAATGGATAAAATCGAGCGGCGTAAGGTTCAGCTTGATAATCAACCCATCGATTTTACTGGCTTCCTGGCCGACCTGGAAAACCTCTCTGGCCTGCTGGTACAGCCGAAAGGGCTGCAATTTATTCTGCAGCCGGAACTGCCGCTGCCTCATAAAATTATTACCGACGGAACACGCTTGCGTCAGATTTTATGGAATCTGATCGGAAACGCGGTCAAGTTTACGCAGCAGGGCAGTATTGTGGTGCGTGTCGCCTGTCAGGGCGAGGACTGCCTGCGTTTTGAAGTCGAAGACTCCGGTATGGGCATTCCTGAGGATGAGCAGGATAAAATTTTCGCCATGTATTATCAGGTGAAGGATCAGCGCGGCGGTAAACCCGCAACAGGTACCGGCATCGGGCTTGCGGTTTCACGCCGTCTGGCGCAGAGCATGGGGGGCGATATCACCGTGCGCAGTTCGCCGGGTGCCGGCTCTTGCTTTACGCTGACGGTTAATGCTCCCCGTGTGGTTGAGCAAGTCGAAGATGAGCAGCCTGCTGACGATATGCCGCTGCCTGCGCTGCATGTGCTGCTGGTTGAGGATATTGAACTGAACGTGGTGGTGGCGCGATCGGTGCTTGAAAAACTGGGTAACAGCGTTGAGGTCGCCATGACGGGGGAAGCCGCGTTGAGCATGTTTGACCCTGATGAATTTGATTTGGTGCTGCTGGATATTCAGTTACCGGATATGACCGGTCTGGACGTGGCCCGTGAAATTCGTCGTCGCTATCAGGGCCATCATCTTCCGCCGCTGGTCGCATTGACGGCTAACGTCCTGAAGGACAAAAAAGAGTATCTGGATGCGGGGATGGACGATGTGCTGAGCAAACCGCTCGCCGTACCGGCGCTGACGGCGATAATCAAAAAATACTGGGATTATCAGCAAGACGATACTGAGACTCCGCAGGCGCGCGCGCTGGACGATAAGAAGCTGGCGTTGCTGGATGTCACCATGCTGGAACAGTACATCGAGCTGGTCGGCCCACAGTTGATTGAGCAAAGCCTGGCGATGTTTGAACAGATGATGCCTGGCTATCTGGATGTGCTGGACTCCAACATGATGGCGCGCGATCAGAAAGGGATTGCTGAAGAGGGGCATAAAATCAAAGGCGCAGCAGGTTCGGTCGGCCTCGTGCATTTACAACAGATCGCCAAACAGATACAGAGCCCGGAACTGCCGGCATGGTGGGACAACGTTCAGGAATGGATTGACGAGCTGAAACAGGAATGGCGCCACGATGTGGACGTATTACGCAAATGGGTTACGGACGCTGGAAAAAAATGACCCCGACCGAAGCCGGGGTGCGCGAATACTGCGCCAACACCAGGGAAAAGGGTAACCTGCGCTATTCTGATAAGAAGAGTGTAAAAGCACAGGCGCGGTATTGGTGAAACGCTCAGGAACTACATTAGCAAATCCTGCATCACATGTTACCAAATTCATTAAAATGTGTGAAGTAGAGCAGCGTTCCCAGACAGAAAACATTAATTTGATGATACAGTCAAGTTTGTCGTGAATTTTAGTGCACTGTTGACGGTTATTTGACCTTTTGTGGCGGATTTGACGGTAATAAGATTAACATCTCGTCAGCACCCTCACTTTTGAACGCTAGCAACGGTGCTAAGAAAAAAAGCGGTAACCGAAACGGGATTTAACTGGCTGTAACGCTTATTTTTTTATGAGATTGATGTCTCTGTCTTACGGCAACATTCAGGCGTCGCTTTTCCAGTTTCCTGAGGAGGTTCTGTCGTTTTGTCAAAATTTTTTTGTGCGTATTTATGCTTTTTCGATATAAAGACAAAAGGACATGGGTGACGGGAACTGTTGTTCAGGGCAATTCATAAACGGCAATTATGTGCATTTTCACAAATGCATTTATGAAAAATGCATAAGGTATATGAATCATTTTCTTTTAACACCGTTGACCGTTTTTTGCGAAGATTAAAGCAGGTGTTAAGTTTCGAATTTTCATGGAACCGATTCCTGATGCGCGGAAGTGATTGAAGCATGAGGCGCATTTTATTTCCTGCCCGACAAATTCGCTCTAAATTTAGCCGGTCATGTTTTATCTGACGCTAGCAACCTTTTATCTGGAAAACAGGTTTGATCACAGTTTTTATGAGAAATGATAAGACAGAAATGGAAAAGTCGTTATGAGTCGGCGTAAGAACAGCTTGTTAAAGCGCCTCCGGTTTTGGCTGCTTTGCTTTTTTTCAGCCCTGATCGGTGTGGGAATAGCCGCTATTTTACTCTTCTCTTTTTTGCCGCTTCCCTTTTCTGCCGTTATGGCTGAACGTCAGCTGGGCGCCTGGTTCACCGGTGATTTCAGCTACGTTGCCCATTCTGACTGGGTGAAGCGTGAAGCCATAGCAGACTGGATGCCGCTTGCCGTCATCGCCGCCGAAGATCAAAAGTTCCCCTCCCACTGGGGCTTTGATGTTCAGGCGATTCAGTCGGTGCTGGACAGTGATGCCGGGCGAATGCGGGGCGCGTCGACCATCAGCCAGCAAACGGCAAAGAATGTCTTTCTCTGGGACGGGCGTAGCTGGCTGCGTAAAGGGCTTGAGGCAGGTTTTACGCTTGGCATCGAAACCGTCTGGACGAAACGCCGTATTATCACGGTATATCTTAACGTGGCGGAGTTCGGGGAAGGGATATTTGGGGTGGAAGCGGCTTCACAACGTTTTTTTCATAAGCCCGCCAGCAGGCTGACGATGTCTGAGGCTGCGCTACTGGCCGCAGTGCTACCCAATCCGATTCGCTTTCGCGTCGACGCGCCTTCAGCCTATGTCCGGCAGCGCCAGCAGTGGATCCTGCGCCAGATGAGGCAGCTCGGTGGAGAAGGTTTTATTCATCAGCACCAGCTGTAGTCGCTCAGGATGTTGCCGGGCGCTCGCGCGTCCGGCGATCACTCTTCATCAAAACCAGCTTCAAAAAGCTCAATCACCGCCAGTAGCGCCTTTTCTTCTTCCGGGCCGCTTGCCTCTATTTCAATATGGCCGCCTTTGGCGGAATCCAGCATCAGCAGGGCGATCACACTGCTTGCCTCTGCTTCCGTGCCGCTTTCATTGCGCAGAAGGACTTCAGCATCAAAGCTCTGCACCAGCTCAAAAAGCTTCATCGCTGGCCGGGCGTGCATGCCTAGCTTATTTTTAATTTCTACGGTTTGCCTGACGGTCATGTTTTACGTTTTTCCAGCGTGCGGTGACGTGACTGAACATTTTTACCGCGCGAACGGAAATAGTCGGCCAGCTGTTCAGCAATATAGACCGAGCGATGCTTGCCGCCGGTACAACCAATGGCGACGGTAAGATAGCTGCGATTGTTCGTTTCGAGCATCGGCAGCCAGAGCTCAAGGTAGCTTCGCGTCTGGTAGATAAAATTATGCACCTCAGTATGCCGATCCAGAAAGGCGGCAACAGGACGATCGAGTCCCGTCATCGGACGCAGTTTGGGGTCCCAGTGCGGGTTAGGCAAAAAGCGGACATCAAAAACATAATCGGCATCAATGGGAATGCCGTGTTTGAAGCCGAAGGATTCAAAGACCATCGTCAGCTCGCGTTCGCGTTTACCTAACAGGCGCGTACGCAGCATTTCTGCGAGCTCGTGCACAGACATCTCTGACGTATCGACAATCAGGTCGGCCCGGGAGCGCAGCGGCTCAAGCAGATCGCTCTCTTCATCAATGGCGCTTTCCAGTGAAAGATTCTTGCTGGAAAGCGGATGCAAACGACGCGTATCGCTGTAGCGACGGATTAGCGTGTTCCGATCGGCATCAAGGAAGAGAAGCTGAGGCGAAAAGCTTTCCGGCAGGCTGGTCAGGGCTTTTTCAAAAATCTCAGGTGATTCTGGCATATTACGAACATCAATACTGACCGCCGCGGACATATTACGATCGGCCAGTGAGTTCGCCAGTTCAGGCAGTAAAGCGACGGGCAGATTATCCACACAGTAAAAGCCCATATCTTCCAGCGCGCGCAGCGCGACGGACTTGCCGGAACCTGAACGCCCGCTGACGATCATCAGCACCATGACTTATTCTCCTGAGTTGCCAGTTAGCCGGAGCGTCCTCTGCGTCAGCACAAAAGGTCCCGGCACACGCTTATTGATTCAATCAGCCGGCTCCTGCCGGCGCGAAAGGTTAGTGACTCTCTTCCTGGCCCTCGGCCATGATCTCAAAGAGTTCCTCATCGCTCTGCGCTGCCCGGAGACGACGGCAAACGGTTTTATCGGCCAGGCGCCGCGCCACCAGCGAAAGCGTATGCAGATGCGTTTTGCACTGGTCTGCGGGCACCAGCAGGGCGAACAGCAGATCGACCGGTTGATTGTCGATAGCATCAAAAGCGATAGGCTGATCGAGACGGATAAACACGCCGACCGCACGCAACGTATCTTCAAGCAACTTGCCGTGAGGAATGGCTATGCCGTTGCCGATACCGGTACTCCCCATCCGTTCACGGGTCAGAATTGCTTCGAAAATCGTCTGGTGCGGAAGGTTTAGCTGCTTGGCTGCCAGCTCGCTGATAATTTCCAGCGCCCGCTTTTTACTCTGGCAGTGTACCCCGTTCCGGGTGCAGGAGACGCTTAGTACAGAGCTCAGTTCCAGTTTTAAGTCATTGTTCATCATAGGTTCACTTACGTGTTCACTTCCGCCTGGCCAGATGGCCTTCTATTGATCAACGGCCCGTACCCCATCAGCAGAGTACGAGCCGAAAATTTTCCATCGCCTTCTTCTTCAGATGAGGGTGACGAAAAAAGAATCAATGTCTGAGTGAAATTTAGTGTTGCTTCAGTTTGTCTTTGTGTTTGTTAAGTTGGCGCGTCAGCTTGTCGATCAAGCCGTCAATCGCCGCGTACATATCTTTATCTTCCGAGGTGGCGTGCAGCTCTCCGCCATTGACATGCAGTGTTGCATCCGCGATTTGCGTCACCTTCTCCACTTTGAGAACGATATAGACCTGATTTATCCGGTCAAAATAGTGCTCAAGCTTGGCAAATTTTGTTGTCACAAACTCCCGTAAAGGTTCGGTGATTTCAACATGCTGGCCAGTAATATTGAGTTGCATACGCTATTCCTTATCTGTTCGTTCAGACCAGCTGTTTTCGCTGGTTTGAGGGCGGGATGGATAAAGACTCTCGGTACTTCGCGACGGTACGGCGTGCCACCATGATTCCCTGACTGGAAAGCAGGGCGGTCAGCTTGCTGTCGCTCAGTGGTTTGGCGGGATTCTCCGCCGAGATTAATTTTTTCACCAGCGCCCGTATCGCCGTTGAGGAGGCTTCGCCACCCCCTTCGGTACTGACGTGGCTGGAGAAAAAATACTTCAGCTCAAAAATTCCCCGCGGGCTGTGCAGATACTTCTGCGTGGTCACGCGGGAAATCGTGGATTCATGCATATCGACGGCCGTTGCGATATCCGCCAGCACCATTGGTCGCATAAACTCTTCACCCTGCTCAAAGAACGCCTGCTGCTGCTCGACGATACAGCGGGTGACTTTAAGCAGCGTCTCATTCCGACTCTCAAGGCTTTTGATCAGCCACTTCGCTTCCTGCAGATTGCTGCGAATAAACTGGTTATCGCTGTCGTTACGGGTACTGCCGCCAAGGGAGGCATAATGCTGATTAATCTTCAGCCGCGGTACGCTGTCAGAATTAAGCTCCACCGTCCAGCGATTGCCGACTTTACGCACCAGCACGTCCGGAATGACATATTCAGGCTCGCTGGTGTTGATCGACTGGCCGGGACGAGGATCAAGCGTCTGGATCAGCTGCATGGCATTTTTCAGCACGTCCTCTTTCAGACGGGTTACGCGCATCAGGCTGCGGAAATCATGATTGGCCAGCAGATCGAGGTGCTCGCTAACGATAAGCGTAGCCTCTTTCAGAAAAGGAAGCTCCGCAAACTGGGAAAGCTGGACCAGCAGACAGTCACGTAAGTCGCGCGCGCAGACGCCAACCGGATCGAACCGCTGTACGCGTTTCAGCACCGCCTCGACTTCTTCCAGCGTCACCTCTTCATCACCGAGGCTTTCCAGAATTTCCGGTAAGTCTGCGGTCAGGTAGCCCGTCTCATCCACGGCATCGACGATAGAGGTGGCGATAGCGCGATCGGTATCGCTAAAAGGCGTCAGCTCCACCTGCCACATCAGGTAATCCTGAAGTGACTGAGTCGTCTCGCCCTGATAAACAGGCAGCTCGTCGTCATGATAATCGGTTCCGGTACCGGAAGGGGTGCCCGCCGTGTAGATTTCGTCCCAGGTCGCATCCAGCGGGAGTTCTTCCGGCATATCCTTTTGTTCAAGCGCTTCACGCGTATCCAGGGCTTCTTTTTCCTGATATTCGCGGGCATCCACTTCTTCATGAACGTCGGTTTGTTCAAGCAACGGGTTGCTTTCCAGCGCCAGCTGAATTTCCTGCTGTAGTTCAAGCGTAGAGAGTTGCAGCAGGCGAATGGCCTGTTGCAGCTGTGGCGTCATGGCAAGCTGTTGGCTAAACCTGAGTTGCAAACCTTGCTTCATGTTCAGGATACTGATTCCTCAAAATTTCCGGCTGGTCTGGACACCTTATCAGAGTCTGAACTCTTCTCCCAAATAGACTCGCTTAACTTGTTCATCCGCCAGGATTTCTTCCGGCGAACCGTGGGCGATTAAATGCCCCTGGCTGACAATATAAGCCCGTTCACAAACCGCGAGAGTTTCCCGCACGTTGTGGTCGGTAATCAGTACGCCAAGGCCGCTGTCGCGCAGGTGTTCGATGATCTTTTTGATATCGATAACCGAGATAGGGTCCACGCCCGCAAAAGGTTCATCCAGCAGAATAAATTTAGGATTGGCGGCCAGCGCGCGGGCAATCTCCACCCGGCGGCGTTCACCACCAGACAGTGCCTGACCCAGGCTGTTCCGCAGGTGCTCAATGTGAAATTCGTTCATCAGCTCATTGGCGCGATCTTCACGCTGCTCTTCCGTCAGATCGTCGCGGATTTGCAGCACGGCCATCAGATTGTCAAACACGCTAAGCCGGCGAAAAATTGAGGCTTCCTGCGGCAGATAGCCAATTCCCCGGCGCGCACGGGCATGGAGCGGCAGGATGCTGATATCTTCATCATCAATAATGATGCGGCCCGCATCACGGGGAACAATGCCCACCACCATATAAAACGTGGTGGTTTTACCCGCACCGTTAGGGCCGAGAAGGCCCACAATCTCACCGGACTTCACCTTCAGGCTAACATCTTCGACTACGCGCCGGCCTTTGTAAGCCTTCGCCAGGTTTTCCGCAATTAAAGTCGCCATTAGTTACTCTTTTTCTGTCCGTTTGCCGGAGTGCCTTTGTCCTGGAGCTGCGAAGGCACCAGAACGGTGGTTACGCGCTTGCCGGAATTGCTGTAGGCCTGCATTTTCTGTTCCTTCACCAGATAAGTAATGCGGTCGCCTTTCACGTTGCTGTCCAGCTGTTCCAGATAGGCGTTAGTGGTCAGCTCAACGAAATCTTTAGCCAGCTCATAATGCATTTTCTGCGCATGCCCTTTTACCGGTTTGCCGTTGTCCTGCATCTGAAAAAAGGTCGCCGGATTGCCATAGGCATCAATGATCGTTTTATTGCTGTCGCCGCCGGGACGGGTCACCACGACTTTATCGGCGGTGATCTTGATTGAACCCTGAGTGACGATGACGTTGCCGGTAAAAGTGGCCACGTTGCCCTGCATATCGAGCGCCTGGTTTTCCGAGTCCACATTGACCGGCTTGTCAGAGTCACCCGTCAGGGCAAATGCCGGCAGGCTGGCCGCTAACAACAGGCCGAGGGTCAGAAACTTAAGGTTGTTTTTCATTTTGAATTTCATAGGAGGTTTTGACCTTTTCAATCAACTCGGCAGTTTTCTTCCGTAAATTCCCACGCAGTTTCATCCCGGTAGAGTTGAAGCTACGGCCATAAAGCGTGACCTGATCTTCTGATGTCACGTCCTGTGTTACCAGATTTACCACAGCGTTATCAGTCTTGATCCGATCAATCTGAGCCTGTTGCGTCAGGCTATTGACCTCAACGTGACCATATAAATAGAGCATGCGGTCTTTGGTCAATTTGGCCTTATCCGCCCGGACGGACCAGGTAGGGATTTTGTTCTCGTCATAGGTCGTCATCACCGGATTTTCGAACCAGCTCACCGCTTCTTCAGAGAAGTGGGTAACTTTGTCCGAGACCAGCTTATAACTCATCGCCCCCTGTGGATTATAAACCACAGTGCTTGATGTCTGGCTGGTATAGGTTGGCTCAAGTTCATTGACGGCAGCCGATGAAGCGTCATCGTCCGGTCCGGCCAGATTCCAGCCGATCAGTACCAGGGCCACAAGGGCCAGCAATAGCGTAATCCAACGCCGTGTTTTACTCATACAGACTGCCCTTTGGCCTCATCGAACTTACCCTGTGCGATCAGGATAAGGTCGCAAATTTCTCTAACGGCGCCGCGCCCACCCGCGATGCGGGTCACGTAATCCGCCCGGGGAAGCAGGGCGGGATGCCCATCGGCGACGGTAACGCTCAGCCCCACTTCGGCCATTACCGGCCAGTCGATCAGATCATCACCGATGTAAGCGACCTGCTCCGGGCGTAACGACAGTTTATCCAGAAGTTCACGGAAGGCCAGAAGCTTATCTGACTGTCCCTGGTAAAGATGCGTAATGCCAAGCGTGGCGCAGCGATCTTCCAGCAGCTTCGCGCTGCGGCCGGTTATGATAGCGACTTCCACCTCAGAGGTCAGCAGGCAGCGAATGCCATAGCCGTCACGGACGTTAAATCCCTTCAGCTCTTCGCCATTATTTCCCTGATAGATCACGCCGTCCGACATCACGCCATCAACATCGCAAATTAACAGCCTGATTTGGCCGGCGCTTTTCATGACTTGCTGGCTAACCGTGCCGTAACAGGTTTCAATCCCTTCCGCTGCACTACTCATTACTTTTGTTCCTTTATTAAACTACGCCCGCGCGCAGCATGTCATGCATGTGGACCACGCCCAGCAGCTGATCGCCATCTGCAACCATGACGGCGGTAATATTGCGGCTCTGCATTAAATTAAGCGCATCGACCGCCAGAATATTTGGACGCACTCTGATGCCGCCGGTCGTCATCACGCTGGCGATGCTGGCATGCTGAATATCAATCCCCATATCAAATACTCTGCGCAGGTCACCGTCAGTAAAAATACCTTCGATTTTCATCAGATCGTTGCAGATAACCGTCATGCCCATATTTTTTCGTGTGATCTCCAGCAACGCATCGCGCAGGGAAGCGTCACGGCTGACATGAGGGATTTCATCCCCCGTGTGCATAATATCACTGACGGTTAATAGCAGCTTACGGCCCAGCGCGCCGCCAGGATGGGAGAGGGCAAAATCTTCCATGGTAAAGCCACGCGCTTTCAGCAATGCGACGGCCAGCGCATCTCCCATGACCAGCGTGGCCGTGGTGCTGGAAGTTGGCGCCAGCCCTAAGGGACAGGCTTCCTGAGGTACTTTAACACAGAGATGAATATCGGCCGCACGGCCCATTGCGCTCTCTGGCTTGCTGGTCATACAGATCAGTGAGACGTGCAGGCGTTTCAGTACCGGAATCAGCGCCAGGATTTCTGAGGATTCTCCGGAGTTTGAAATGGCGATCACAACATCGCCTGCACCTACCATACCTAAATCACCGTGGCTGGCCTCGGCGGGATGGACAAAAAATGCCGGTGTACCGGTACTGGCGAAGGTGGCCGCCATTTTTTTCCCAATGTGGCCCGATTTGCCGATGCCCATAACGACAATTTTACCCAGGCAGTGAGAGATAAGCTGACAAGCCTGGGTAAAGTCATCGTTAATATACTGATCGAGCTGTTCAAGTCCCTGACGTTCAATATTCAGTACTTCTTTGCCGGCCTGTATGAAATCAAAGCCTGGCTCGATGTTAGAAGTTGCCATTTTTTATCATCCTTTTACCAGAAGGTGGCCTCGGGAAACCAGTAGAGAACCGATACCCAGGCGATGAATCCGCAAACCAGCAGCGCACCCGCAGGGCGACCAATACAGCGGCTGCGTTGCAAACAGAGAAGCGCAAACAGGGCGCTGACGCCCAGCATGAGCCAGTAATCTCGCGCAAAGGCATGAAAATCCACACTTCCCGGATGAATCAGGGCGGGGACGCCCAGCACGATGGCGATATTGTAGATGTTGGAGCCGATCAGGTTGCCGATCGCAATATCATCTTCGCCTTTCAGGGCGCCGGCGATAATGGTTGCCAGCTCCGGCAGGCTGGTGCCCACTGAAATAATCGTCAGGCCGATGACCAGTTCGCTGACGCCAAAATAGTCAGCAATAACGGTGGCGTTATCAATGATCATCCGGGTCGACATCGGCAGAATGACCAGCGCGACAGCCAGCCAGAGAAACGCCACCGTATTACCCGCTTCGTCGCTTGGCAATTCCGCCAGTTGTTCCCGCGTCAACGAATCATTATTGTCGCGCTCGGCACGCCGGGCGATTTTAATAATAAAAAGCAGATAGCCCGCCGCAAACGCGATCAGCGCCAGACCATCATTGCGGCTGAGCGTATCGTCAAACAATACGATGCCGCAAAGCAGCGTTACCAGCAGCATTAAGGGCAGCTCTCGTCTGACGAGGTTTGAGGTGACGTTAAGGGGATGAAGCAGCGCCGCCCCGCCTAAAATCAGCAGAATATTAGTCATGTTCGAGCCGATAACGGTGCCGACAGCAATATCAAGCTGTCCATGATTGGCGGCGGAAATGGAGACAATCAGCTCAGGTAACGAAGTGCCTATGCCTACCACCGTCATGCCGATAATTAATGGCGGTATCCCTGAGGCACGGCAGAGGATGGCGGCACTGAACACCAGACGATCGGCACCATATACCAGCAGGACTAAACCGATAATCAAGAGTGCTGTAGCTACGAGCATGAAATGTCCTTTGATCGGGTATAATCGTCGGCTTACCTTGCGCGACGTCTAAAAAGGGGCGAAAGGATAATGGGCGTGATTTTGACGGTCTGAAAGCAAAAAGTAAAACTTATGCCAACTTTAGCCACGTCCTGGGAACAAGTTTCTGTAAAAGTGTCCTGTCAGGTGCTTATAGGCTACCATCGCAGAGAAATTATCTGTTTGTATAAGTGAAGAGGTAACAATGGGTAAGACGGAAACGAACTTGGTTGATGTCCGCAACGTCAGTTTTGCCCGTGGCGATCGGCCGGTTTTCGATAATATCTCGCTGACGGTGCCAAAAGGGAAAATCACCGCCATTATGGGGCCCTCTGGCATTGGTAAAACGACGCTGCTGCGCTTAATTGGTGGTCAGCTGCGCCCTGACAGTGGGGAGATCTGGTTCAACGGTGAAAATATTCCGGGCCTTTCCCGATCGCGCCTTTATGAAGCACGTAAGAAAATGAGTATGTTGTTTCAGTCAGGCGCGCTGTTTACCGATCTGAATGTTTTCGATAACGTGGCCTGGCCGCTGCGGGAGCATACGCAACTTCCTCCTCAATTGCTGCACAGTACCGTGATGATGAAACTGGAAGCCGTAGGATTACGCGGTGCGGCAAAACTGATGCCTTCCGAGCTTTCCGGCGGAATGGCCAGGCGTGCGGCATTGGCCCGGGCTATTGCACTTGAGCCCGATCTGATTATGTTTGACGAGCCTTTTGTCGGGCAGGATCCTATTACAATGGGCGTGCTGGTGAAGCTTATTGATGAACTGAACCACTCGCTTGGCATGACGTGTATCGTGGTTTCGCATGATGTGCCTGAAGTCCTGAGTATCGCTGACTATGCCTATATTATCGCGGGTCAGAAGGTCATTGCTCAGGGGACGGCCCGTTCGCTTAATGAAAATAAGGATGCCCGCGTACGTCAGTTTATTGATGGTATCGCCGATGGCCCGGTGCCGTTTCGCTTTCCCGCAGGGGATTATCTGCAAGATTTAGCTGGCTCAGGGAGTTAATCACTGATGTTTCTACATATACTGGCGTCAGCAGGACGTCAGGCTATTAATACCTGTGCCGCTTTTGGCCGGGCGGGACTGATGCTCTTCCACGCGCTGGTCGGTATTCCCCGCTTCCGCAAACATGCGCCGCTGGTGGTAAAGCAACTTTACAGCATTGGCGTACTGTCACTGTTGATTATCGTGGTATCAGGTTTATTTATCGGTATGGTGCTGGGGCTGCAGGGCTACCTTGTCCTTAATACCTACGGTGCAGAAAGTAGCCTGGGCATGCTGGTGGCGCTGTCACTGCTGCGTGAACTGGGTCCGGTAGTAACCGCACTACTTTTTGCTGGCAGGGCGGGATCGGCACTGACGGCGGAAATCGGGCTGATGAAGGCAACCGAGCAGCTTTCCAGCATGGAGATGATGGCCGTTGATCCACTGCGCCGGATAATTTCGCCCCGTTTCTGGGCGGGCTTTATCAGTATGCCGCTGCTGGCGCTGATCTTTGTTGCGGTGGGCATTCTGGGTGGCGCGATCGTTGGCGTCAGCTGGAAGGGTATCGACAGCGGCTTCTTCTGGTCGGCGATGCAAAATGCCGTTGATGTCCGGGCAGATATCGTCAATTGCGTGATCAAAAGTGCCGTGTTTGCCTTTACGGTAACCTGGATTGCGCTGTTTAACGGTTATGATGCGATCCCGACATCAGAAGGGATCAGTCGCGCGACGACGCGTACAGTAGTACATGCTTCTCTGGCAGTACTCGGTTTAGATTTTGTGCTTACCGCACTGATGTTTGGGAACTGATGCAATGCAAACGAAAAAGAGCGAAATTTGGGTAGGGGCATTTTTACTGCTGGCGCTGGTTGCCGCACTGTTCCTCTGCCTGCGCGTGGCTGATTTAAAATCGTTAGGCAATGAGCCGACCTGGAAGCTCTATGCCACTTTCGATAATATCGGCGGGCTGAAGACCGGATCGCCGGTTAAAATTGGGGGGGTGGTAATTGGCCGCGTTTCAGATATCACGCTGGATGAAAAAAATTATTCACCCCGCGTCACCATGGATATTGAAGACAGATATAACCAGTTGCCCGACACCAGTTCGCTGGCGGTCCGCACTTCCGGCCTGCTGGGCGAACAGTATCTGGCGCTGAATGTGGGATTCGACGATCCTGACATGGGTACTGCTATGCTGAAAGATGGCAGTACATTACAGGATACTAAATCGGCGATGGTCCTTGAGGATCTGATTGGTCAGTTCTTATATAAGAGCGACAACGATAACAAGAGTGATTCGCCAGCAGCACCGGCAGCCAGCGAGTCTCCTTCGCCAGCTACCACGACTAATCCATAAGAGGACAAGTAATGTTTAAACGTTTCCTGATGGCGGCAATGCTGATTATCGCGCCGGTTGTTGCTACAGCAGCAGCGGACCAGACCAATCCTTACCAGCTTATGAACGAGGCCGCAGAAAAAACATTTTCACGGCTTAAGAATGAGCAGCCGAAAATCCAGCAAGATCCGAACTACCTGCGTCAAATCGTTCGCGAAGAATTGCTGCCTTATGTGCAGATTAAATATGCTGGCGCTTTGGTGCTGGGGCGTTACTACAAAGACGCGACGCCCGCGCAGCGTGAAGCCTATTTCAAAGCTTTTGGCGATTATCTGGCACAGGCCTACGGTCAGGCGCTGGCGCTCTACAACGGCCAGACTTACCAGATTGCACCTGAACAGCCTTATGCCGATAAGAACATTATCGCCATCCGCGTGACGATTATCGACCCTAACGGACGCCCACCGGTTCGCCTGGATTTTCAGTGGCGTAAAAACAGCCGTACTGGCGAATGGCAGGCGTATGACATGATCGCTGAGGGTATCAGCATGATCACCACCAAACAGAATGAGTGGAGCGATACGCTGCGTCAGAAAGGGGTTGACGGTCTGACAACGCTGCTGAAGTCCTATGCGAGCCAGCCTATTACGCTGGACAAGAAGCAGTAATGAGCGATCACTTAAGCTGGCAGAGTGAAGGGAATCAGCTTCGGCTGGCGGGCGTTCTGGAGCGCGAGACGTTGCTGGCGCTCTGGGAGGCGCGTTACGGCGTGATGAAACAGATCGATACAATCGACGTTTCCGCTCTGAGCCGGGTCGATTCTGCGGGTCTGGCGCTGCTGGTCCATCTGCAGCAAATCGCGCAACAGCAGGGAAATACGCTGAAGTTCAGCGGGATAACCGACAAACTGCACTCTCTCATCTCGCTTTATAACCTGCAGCAGATCATTCTCGCCGGCAACTGAAAGAATATCTGAACCGACAGAACAAAAGCCCCCGTTAGCCCGGGGGCTTTTTGCTTGTTTAAGATGACGGCGCTTTCCACTAAGATGTGTGCCTGTTTACGATCAACTGGATCCGGAAGCCTCATGGAAAATAGTGAAATTCAGTCCGTGCTGATGAGCGCGTTACCTCTTCAGGAAGTTATTGTGACCGGCGACGGCAGCCACTTCCAGGTCATTGCGGTAGGTGAACTGTTCGGCGAGCTGAGCCGCGTTAAAAAACAGCAAACGGTTTATGCGCCGCTGATGGCCTATATTGCTGACAATCGTATTCACGCAGTGTCGATCAAGACCTATACCCCTGAGGAATGGGCGCGCGACCGTAAGCTGAACGGTTATTAAGCTGGTCTGCTGATGTCATCGCGCAGGGCTGCGGTGAGGCGGGCAACACATTTATGATTAATGAGAACTGGTGCAATGGATAAATTTCGTGTGCAGGGTCCCACCCGTCTAAGCGGGGAAGTGACAATCTCTGGCGCCAAAAACGCGGCGCTGCCGATCCTGTTCGCTGCTCTGCTGGCGGAAGAGCCGGTAGAAATTCAGAATGTCCCGAAGCTGAAGGACATTGATACCACTATGAAGTTGTTGAGCCAGCTTGGTGTGAAAACCGAACGTAATGGCTCAGTGCATCTGGATGCCAGCGAGGTCAGCATTTACTGCGCGCCTTACGAACTGGTAAAAACCATGCGGGCTTCGATCTGGGCGCTGGGGCCGCTGGTGGCACGTTTTGGTCATGGTGAGGTATCACTACCCGGCGGCTGTGCTATCGGTGCCCGTCCTGTAGATTTGCATATTACTGGTCTGGAACAACTGGGTGCAGAAATCCGGCTGGAAGAAGGTTACGTTAAAGCGTCCGTTAATGGCCGTCTGAAAGGCGCGCATATCGTCATGGATAAGGTCAGCGTAGGCGCAACGGTCACTATCATGAGCGCCGCGACGTTGGCGACGGGCACGACGGTGATCGAAAATGCTGCCCGGGAACCAGAGATTGTTGATACCGCAAACTTCCTCAACACGCTGGGCGCGAAGATCAGCGGTGCCGGCAGCGATCGCATTACGATCGAGGGCGTGGAACGGCTGGGCGGCGGCGTTTATCGCGTGCTTCCCGATCGTATCGAAACCGGAACTTTCCTGATCGCGGCGGCGATTTCAGGCGGTAAGGTTATCTGCCGGAACACTCAGCCTGATACGCTTGATGCCGTTCTGGCAAAACTGCGCGAAGCCGGGGCGGATATAGAGCTGGGTGAAGACTGGATCAGTCTGGATATGCACGGCAAGCGACCTAAAGCCGTGAATTTCCGTACGGCACCCCATCCGGGTTTCCCGACCGATATGCAGGCGCAATTCAGCCTGTTGAATCTGGTCGCGGAAGGCACCGGCGTGATAACAGAAACTATCTTTGAAAACAGGTATATGCATGTTCCTGAGCTGATCCGTATGGGCGCTCATGCTGAAATAGAAAGCAATACGCTTATCTGTCACGGCGTGGAGACGCTTTCCGGCGCGCAGGTCATGGCGACCGACCTTCGTGCTTCAGCCAGCCTGGTGCTGGCTGGCTGTATTGCAGAAGGAACGACGACGGTCGATCGTATTTATCATATCGATCGCGGCTACGAGCATATCGAAGATAAGCTTAAAGCATTAGGGGCCAATATTGAGCGCGTAAGCGGCGAAGAGTAAGCGTCACTACGTGAGTAAACAGGGGCAATAGCATCGCTATTGCCCTTTTCTGTTTTCACGGATCAGCCGTTTGCGATCGATTAGCGTATGGCTCACCGGATCGTAATAGCGGCTGGGCCAGATCTCAGCTGGATGGACATTGAGCGCATCTGCAATCAGCCATTCACCTTTTGGCCATGGGCGAAACAGCGCATTGGCGAGTGTTGAAGAACTGAGTCCTGCCTCACGTGATACCTTCGCGAGAGAGGTTCCCTGTTTCCGAAGCGCCGCAATAATGTCAGCGTTATGCCAGTCTTTCTTTATCCGTTGCATGCGTTATCCTCCTTGTACACATGATTTCAGGAAGCTTTAAGCTTAACTTGTTATGCAAACATCTGTCTGAATAAGGGGTTATGTCAAAAACCTCTTTCAGATCAGTTGATGAGTGCGTGTTAGTTTATAGCAATAATAAGCTTGTTATTTCCAATAATTTCCGTAAATCATGTAGTTTTTGCGTGCTTTTACGCAAAAAAAGCGCAAATGTGGCGAGGGTTTCATTGCAGGGGAGAGAATAAATCAGACTGGCTGAGAAGAAGTAACAGAGCGCGGAGAACCGCGCCTGTAATGATTAAAATTCGCGTTGTACTGACATATGCGCTATCGCTTCCAGCGCACTGCGCCACGGTGACTCCGGCAGCACTTGCAGGGCGGCAATCGCTTTATCGGCTTCCTGTTCAGCGACCTGCCGTGTCCACGCCAGTGAACCGCAGAGGCGCATAGTTTCGAGAACGGGTTCCAGCAGGTGGCGCCCGTTACCCTGTTCGATGGCGCCCCGGATCATTGCGCTCTGCTCGGGAGTACCGTTACGCATAGCATGAAGAAGCGGCAGCGTCGGTTTACCCTCGCTAAGGTCATCACCGACGTTTTTACCCAGCGTTTTGCCATCTGCGCTGTAATCCAGCAGATCGTCAATAAGCTGAAACGCCGTACCGATGTAACGGCCATAATCCTGTAGCCCTTTCTCCTGTTCTGGCGTGGCGGCAGCCAGAATAGCCGACGACTGCGCGGCAGCTTCAAACAGACGCGCTGTTTTACTGTAGATCACCCGCATATAGCTCTCTTCAGTAATATCGGGATCGTTACAGTTCATCAGCTGCAGCACTTCGCCCTCAGCAATGACGTTAACGGCTTCGGACATCAGCGCCAGTACGCGCAGTGAGCCAAGGCTGGTCATCATCTGGAAAGCGCGGGTGTAGATAAAATCACCCACCAGCACGCTGGCCGCATTGCCGAAGGCTGCGTTTGCGGTCGCTTTGCCGCGGCGCATATCAGATTCGTCCACGACGTCATCATGCAACAGCGTGGCCGTATGGATGAATTCAATCAGCGCGGCGACGGTAACGTGCTGTTTTCCCGTATAGTCCAGGGCCCGCGCTGCGAGGACGGCAATCATCGGGCGAATGCGTTTCCCACCGCCGCTGATGATGTAGTAGCCCAGCTGATTGATGAGGGTGACCTCAGAATTCAGCTGTTCGAGTATGGTTGCATTGACGTCCGCCATGTCCTGCGCGGTGAGTTCGTTTATCTGTTCTAAGTTCATCAGTCTGTTCAGCTATTGCTCAATATGCTGCTAGGATAAGCGTCTTTACCGGTGCCTGCGGCATGTAATGTATAACAGATTGTACTTGAAAATGACGGCCTTGAAACGTTTGCATTCGATTAGCGTTTTTTTTCTGCAATACGGCGCAACAGACACTTGTCATTACCGCTGAATTTGCGTAGAATTCGCGCCCTATTGTGAATATTTATAGCGCAGCCTGAAACCATGACGGCAAGCGCGAGAGCGGAGTTTTATATGTACGCGGTTTTCCAAAGTGGTGGTAAACAACACCGAGTAAGCGAAGGTCAGACCGTTCGCCTGGAAAAGCTGGACATCGCAACCGGCGAAACAATTGAATTCGACCAGGTTCTGATGATCGCTAATGGCGAAGACGTAACTATCGGCGCGCCGTTAGTTTCAGGTGGCGTGATCAAAGCAGAAATCATTGCTCATGGTCGTGGCGATAAAATTAAAATCGTTAAGTTCCGTCGCCGTAAGCATTATCGTAAGCAGCAGGGTCACCGTCAGTGGTTTACTGACGTGAAGATCACTGGCATCAGCGCCTAAGAGGAGATCTGACACATGGCACACAAAAAGGCTGGCGGTTCCACTCGAAATGGCCGCGATTCCAATGCAAAACGTCTGGGTGTTAAGCGTTTTGGCGGCGAATCTGTTCTGGCAGGTAGCATCATCGTTCGTCAGCGTGGCACCAAATTCCACGCAGGCACCAACGTAGGCTGCGGCCGTGACCATACCCTGTTTGCAACAGCAACGGGTAAAGTCCTGTTCGAAGTGAAAGGCCCGAACAACCGTAAATATATCAGCATCGTTGCTGAGTAAGGTTTTCGAGCCTGAAAGCGGTACCTGATACCGCTTTCAGCAGCGAATCGAAAAGCCCCGCTATGATTGCGGGGCTTTTTACATTCTGCTTTTCAGTTTGCAATAGTGCCGCAGGCACCTGCGGGTTGACAGCATTACGCATATTTGCTGTACACTTTATATTCAGCTGCACGATGTCTTATGGCGGATCCCCTTTCTGGTAATGACGCGAAGACAGGATTTGCGGCTCCAGATACCCTGTTTCCGTCACCCGACATCGCTGTTGGCCACGACGGATCACCCCCGGCCTGAGACGTATTTTGCGCCGGGTGAATGATTTACGGAGAAGTAACATGAAGTTTGTTGATGAAGCGACGATCCTCGTTGCTGCGGGCGATGGCGGCAATGGCTGCGTCAGCTTCCGTCGTGAGAAATATATTCCCCGGGGCGGCCCTGATGGCGGTGACGGTGGCGACGGCGGCGACGTTTATATGCAGGCCGACGAAAACCTGAACACCCTGATCGACTATCGTTTTGAAAAATCTTTCCGTGCAGAGCGTGGGCAGAATGGTCAGAGTCGCGACTGTACCGGTAAGCGTGGCAAAGATATCACCATTAAAGTCCCAGTCGGGACACGTATCATTGACCAGGGTACCGGCGAAACGCTGGGTGATATGACGCACCACGGCCAGGTTCACATGGTCGCTAAAGGTGGCTGGCACGGCCTGGGAAACACCCGCTTTAAATCATCCGTAAACCGTTCTCCGCGCCAGAAAACGATGGGAACGCCGGGCGAGAAACGCGATCTTCAGCTGGAGCTGATGCTGCTGGCTGACGTGGGGATGCTGGGGTTACCTAACGCCGGTAAATCGACCTTTATCCGTGCTGTTTCGGCCGCTAAACCCAAAGTAGCGGATTATCCGTTTACCACGCTGGTGCCTAGCCTGGGCGTGGTACGTATGGACAGCGAGCAAAGCTTCGTGGTGGCCGATATTCCAGGTCTGATCGAAGGCGCCTCTGATGGCGCAGGCCTGGGGATCCGTTTCCTTAAGCATCTGGAACGTTGCCGGGTATTGCTGCACACCATCGATCTTGCACCTATCGACGAATCAGATCCGGTCGAAAATGCCCGCATTATTCTCGGTGAGCTTGAGAAGTACAGCGAGAAGTTATTTAACAAACCGCGCTGGCTGGTATTCAACAAAGTTGACCTGCTGGATCAGGAAGAGGCGGAAGCGCGCGCTAAAGCCATTGCCGAGGCACTGGGCTGGACGGACAAATACTATCTGATCTCAGCGGCTAATCGCATTGGTGTAAAAGAGCTGTGCTGGGATGTGATGTCCTTTATCAACGCGAACCCGAAAGAAGCTGAACTGGCCGCGAAAGAGCCGGAGAAAGTTGAATTCATGTGGGATGACTACCATCGTCAGCAGCTTGAGGAAGCCGATGCGGCGGCCGTTGAAGACGACGACGAGTGGGATGAAGAGTGGGACGATGAGGACGACGAAGGCGTCGAATTCATCTACCAGCGCTGACAGGCAAAAGGGACACGAAATGTGTCCCTTTTTTATAGGTTATTGCCAGGCTTTCAGCAACGTTCGGGCAGCCTGAAGGGCGGGAACATCTGACGTGATAAGTTTTGGTGGGCTGAAAAAAGCAGGGCTGATGATGGCGCCGAAAGCGTAACAACCGCAGCGGAATAGCGCGTCGCTGCGGTTATCAGTCCGGATCGGATCGCCGTCAGTTATTCTGGTACACATCCTTATAAAGCCGGCTTTCAAAACGCACCAGCGGAATACGGCGCTGGCGATGATCCTTCGGCGGCACAGCATAGCCGGAAAGGAACTGAACGAACGCCACGCGCTGCCCGCTGGCGGTAGTCATAAAGCCAGCGAGATTATAAACGCCCTGTAGCGATCCGGTTTTGGCTGAGACCTTGCCATCCACGCCCGCCTCATGCAGCCCGCCGCGATAGCGTAAGGTGCCGTCATAGCCTGCCAGCGGCAGCAGAGAGATAAAGTTAAGCTCACGATCGTTTTGCGCAATGTACTGCAATACTTTCATCATTGTTGCGGGGGAAATCAGGTCGTGACGAGACAGGCCAGATCCATCGACCTGAATGCTGTTGCCGAGATCAATATCCGCTTTCTGACGAAGGATCTGCCGCACGGCATCCGATCCCGCGCGCCAGGTTCCCGGCACACCAAAACGCTCATGACCAATGGTACGAAACACCGTATCGGCAATCATATTATCCGATTTTTTCAGCATGATTTTCAGCAGGTCATGCAGCGGCGCTGACTGGGTGCTGGCGAGGACGCTCGCGGGCGGGGTGACCAGTCGCTGGCGTACCAGATGACCAGTGTAATCAATCCCTGCTGACTGGAGCTCTGCTTTCAGTAGCGCACCGGCATAGCTGGCTCCGTCCTGGATAGCAAACGCCAGGGGTAAAGGCTCTGTGCGCTGCATCATACAGCCTGTGAGAGTAAAGCGGTTAAGCTCTCCCGGCACCACGTCCAGTTCACAATATTGTGCCTCAGGAGAACCTTTGGCCAGCGTACGGACCTGACTGAACATATTAACCGGATAGAACGAGGCGACGCGGATAAAGGCGTTATCACCCGCAGTGGGTGCGCTGTAAAGTGAAACGGAGAAGCAGTTCCGGTCAACGATAGCCGCTGCGGGCGGCGCACTGAAGCATTGCGTCATATCATTCCACGGCCAGCCGGGGGCCTGGTCATGGCTGGCGAAGACGGACGTATCAATCACCAGGTTGCCTTTAATATGCTGGACGCCTTGTTTTCTGAGCGTCGCCACCATATTACGCAGATCCTGACGCGTCAGCGTGGGATCGCCGCCAAAGCGCGCCACAAGGTCGCCCTCCAGCGTATCACCGCTCAGGCTGCCTTTACTCTCCAGTTGAGTATGAAAACGGTAGTCGGGACCAAGCTGTAGCAGCGCGGCCAGCGCAGTAATCACCTTAATCGTACTGGCTGGCAGTGCCATCTGCTGGCTGTTGTAGTCGACAGAAGGTGTGCTTTCGCCTATTTTTTGCACCATTAGCGCCAGGTTTGCGCCTTCGGGTAAATATTTAACGTAGTTTTCAACTGGAGCAGCCTGGGCATTCAGCATAAATGCGCAGGTTAAGCCCGCAACAATTCTTAAAAATCGCATAATCTCGCGTTTACTGGCAGGTGATGCAGCCATACTACGGTGCATTACGGTGGAAAGTAAACGATGACCCATAAGGAACTCTGGGGTAAAATACGTATCAAAATGCAAAACCTGCCGGGTCCTGAGCTTTCCTCCGGGCCAGGTTTCTTTCGTTTGTAATTCAGTGGCAAGCGCCGCAGAACGCTTTTTCTGCATTAACCTGTCAGGATGACGAAATTTTGCACAGGACCGACTTTACGAGGTATTGAGATGAATCAGATTCCGATGACGTTAAGGGGCGCAGAGAAGCTGCGCGAAGAGCTCGAAGAGCTGAAAACCGTTAAACGCCCCAGAATTATTGCCTCAATTGCTGACGCACGTGAGCATGGCGATCTGAAAGAAAACGCTGAGTATCATGCTGCACGTGAAGAGCAGGGCTTCTGTGAAGGCCGTATCCAGGAAATCGAAGCGAAACTGTCGAACGCGCAGGTGATTGACGTCACAAAAATGAACGCGAATGGTCGGGTGATCTTCGGTTCTACCGTCACCGTGCTGAATCTGGACAGTGATGAGGAGTCAACCTATCGCATCGTCGGTGATGACGAGGCTGACTTTAAGCAAAATCTGATTTCTGTGAACTCGCCCATGGCGCGGGGCCTGATTGGCAAAGAAGTGGATGATGTTACCGTCATCAAAACGCCGGGCGGCGATGTAGAATATGAGATTCTTAAAATCGAATATCTCTGATTTCTGCTACGCTGACCAGGTCAGTGTAATGTAAAGAAAGGAAAAAGGCCGCTAAGCGGCCTTTTATCAACATCAGGAGCGTGGCACCTTTCTCTCCACTCAGGTTAAGGAGTCTCTCCCAACCTTAGCGTGGAATGGTGATTTTTCGTTCTTTCGTTGGACGGTACAGCACCAGCGTCTTGCCGATGACCTGCACGTTAACCGCACGGGTTTCACGCACGATGGCCTCAACAACAAGGTTTTTTGTCTCACGGTCTTCCGTGGCGATTTTCACCTTGATGAGTTCGTGGTGCTCCAGTGCCTGTTCGATCTCAGCCAGCACCCCTTCGGTCAGACCATTGTTGCCGAGCATAACGACCGGCTTCAGCGGATGAGCCAGTCCTTTCAGGTGCTGTTTTTGTTTGGTACTCAGATTCATCGTATTTTTTACTTACATTGGGATTGAAAACGGGTCATTCTACCGCCATCTCAGGTGTATCACCAAATCGGCGTGCTGATTTGCGCGGTTTATTTATCGCATACGTTGAATCATAGTTGGAAATTGTATGACTGGTAAAAAGCGTTCGGCCAGTTCCAGCCGCTGGCTACAGGAACACTTTAGCGATAAATATGTGCTTCAGGCACAGAAAAAAGGGCTGCGCTCGCGCGCCTGGTTTAAACTTGATGAAATACAGCAAGGCGATAAGCTCTTTAAGCCTGGCATGACCGTTGTGGATTTGGGCGCAGCCCCGGGCGGCTGGTCTCAATATGTGGTCACGCAGATTGGATCTAAAGGGCGAGTAATCGCCTGTGATATCCTACCGATGGATCCTATCGTTGGTGTCGATTTCCTTCAGGGTGACTTTCGTGATGAACTGGTCCTGAAAGCCCTGTTGGAGCGTGTTGGTGATAAAAAAGTGCAGGTTGTGATGTCCGATATGGCACCCAACATGACCGGCACGCCAGCCGTTGATATCCCCCGATCGATGTATTTAGTCGAACTTGCGCTGGATATGTGTCGTGATGTACTGGCACCCGGCGGCAGTTTTTTAGTGAAAGTATTTCAGGGAGATGGCTTTGAAGATTACCTCCGGGAAATTCGCTCCCTGTTTACGAAAGTAAAAATTCGTAAGCCGGACGCTTCACGCTCTCGTTCGCGTGAAGTGTACATTGTAGCGACAGGGCGCAAAATATAGCCATCACAGGTGGTTTCGCGGCAGAGCGGCAGACGCAGCTTCATTCTGATTTACATAATAAGTCAGTCAGAGTGAGACGCAGTCAGCATCGCAGCGATTCCAACCAGGATGGTTATATAGTACCCTACGCTGTCTGTTAACACCGTTGTAAGAAGAGGTTAATCCCTTGAGTGACATGGCGAAAAACCTGATTCTCTGGTTAGTCATCGCAGTCGTGCTGATGTCTGTATTCCAGAGCTTTGGGCCCAGCGAGTCGAATGGCCGTAGGGTTGATTACTCTACCTTCCTGTCTGAAGTGAACCAGGATCAGGTCCGCGAGGCGCGTATTAACGGGCGTGAAATCAACGTTACCAAAAAAGACAGTAATAAATACACGACCTACATCCCCGTCAACGATCCCAAGTTGCTCGATAACCTGTTGACTAAAAATGTAAAAGTGGTTGGTGAACCGCCGGAAGAACCGAGCCTGCTGGCGTCGATTTTCATCTCCTGGTTCCCAATGCTGTTACTTATCGGTGTCTGGATCTTCTTTATGCGTCAGATGCAGGGCGGCGGCGGAAAGGGCGCGATGTCCTTCGGCAAAAGCAAAGCCCGTATGCTGACGGAAGATCAGATCAAAACGACTTTTGGTGATGTGGCTGGTTGCGACGAAGCGAAAGAAGAAGTGAGCGAACTGGTTGAATACCTGCGCGAACCGAGCCGCTTCCAGAAACTCGGCGGTAAGATTCCGAAAGGCGTGCTGATGGTAGGCCCGCCGGGTACCGGTAAAACATTGCTGGCTAAGGCGATCGCTGGCGAAGCGAAAGTGCCATTCTTCACCATCTCCGGCTCCGACTTCGTTGAAATGTTTGTTGGCGTGGGTGCATCCCGCGTCCGCGATATGTTTGAGCAGGCGAAAAAAGCTGCACCTTGCATTATCTTTATCGATGAGATTGATGCCGTAGGTCGCCAGCGTGGCGCAGGTCTGGGCGGTGGTCACGACGAGCGCGAGCAGACGCTGAACCAGATGCTGGTTGAGATGGATGGGTTTGAAGGCAATGAAGGCATTATCGTCATCGCCGCAACTAACCGTCCGGATGTGCTTGACCCCGCGCTGCTGCGTCCAGGCCGCTTTGACCGTCAGGTGGTGGTTGGTTTGCCAGACGTACGTGGTCGTGAGCAGATTCTGAAAGTGCATATGCGTCGTGTTCCTCTGGCGACGGATATTGATGCATCTGTTATTGCCCGTGGCACGCCTGGCTTCTCCGGTGCGGATCTCGCTAACCTGGTAAACGAAGCCGCGCTGTTTGCTGCGCGCGGAAACCGCCGCGTTGTGTCGATGGTTGAGTTCGAAAAAGCGAAAGATAAAATTATGATGGGTGCGGAACGCCGCTCCATGGTAATGACGGAATCGCAGAAAGAGTCGACCGCCTATCATGAAGCAGGCCACGCTATCATTGGCCGTCTGGTTCCTGAGCATGACCCGGTGCACAAGGTGACGATTATTCCTCGCGGACGTGCTTTAGGTGTGACGTTCTTCCTGCCCGAAGGCGATGCCATCAGCGCCAGCCGTCAGAAGCTTGAAAGTCAGATTTCAACGCTGTACGGCGGTCGTCTGGCCGAAGAGATTATCTATGGTCCTGAGCGTGTTTCTACCGGTGCGTCGAATGACATTAAGGTAGCCACCTCCATTGCACGTAACATGGTGACGCAATGGGGCTTCTCAGAAAAACTTGGCCCGCTGCTCTATGCTGAAGAGGATGGCGAAGTCTTCCTCGGCCGCTCAGTGGCAAAAGCGAAGCATATGTCTGATGAAACCGCGCGCATTATCGACCAGGAAATTAAATCTCTGGTTGAAGGTAACTACCAGCGTGCACGCCGCATCCTGAATGAAAATATGGACATCCTTCACGCGATGAAAGACGCGTTGATGAAGTATGAAACCATTGATGCTCCTCAGATCGATGACCTGATGGCTCGCCGTGAAGTACGGCCACCTGCAGGTTGGGAAGATCCGGGCAGCACCAGTAATTCTGATGACAGCGGTACGCCAAAGGCACCGCGTCCGGTTGATGAACCGCGTACGCCAAACCCAGGCAATACCATGTCCGAGCGGCTGAGCGACAAATAAGTCCCTCTCTGACAGACAAAAAATTGAAACCCCGGCGCCGTCCGGGGTTTTTTATATCCCCGCATTCGTTACACTATCAGCCTGACTGTCCCGCCTGATGTGCATGGAGAAACTCAAACATGAAGCTGTACGCCCGCGATTCCATTCTGGATCTGTCACATCCCCACGTCATGGGGATTTTAAATGTGACGCCGGACTCTTTTTCAGACGGCGGTCAGCATAACGAGTTAATCCGGGCTCTGACGCATGCTAACGAGATGATTAATGCCGGCGCCACCATCATTGATATAGGCGGCGAGTCCACCCGCCCAGGCGCAGCTGAAGTTAGCGTTGAGCAGGAACTGGAACGTGTAATACCTGTGGTTGAAGCTATCGCTCAGCGGTTTGAAGTTTGGGTGTCAGTAGACACTTCCAAGCCTGAAGTCATACGCGAATCAGCGCGCGCTGGGGCGCACATCATCAACGATATTCGCTCCCTGAGCGAACCCGGTGCGCTGGAAGCGGCGGCAGAGACAGGTTTGCCGGTATGCCTGATGCATATGCAGGGCGCGCCTCAGACCATGCAGCAGGCGCCGAAATATGACAACCTTCTGCAAGACGTGAATGATTACTTCGTTGAACAGATTGCACGTTGTGAGCGCGCTGGGATCAAAAAAGCGCAACTGCTGCTCGACCCGGGATTCGGTTTCGGTAAGAATCTCTCCCATAATTATCAGCTACTGGCGCACCTGGCCGACTTTCACCACTTTGGATTACCGCTGCTGGTCGGCATGTCCCGTAAGAGCATGATCGGACAACTCCTGAACGTCGGACCGTCGCAGCGCCTTACCGGCAGCCTGGCTTGTGCGGTCATAGCGGCTATGCAGGGCGCGCATATCCTGCGCGTTCATGATGTTAAAGAAACCGTCGAGGCGATGCGCGTCGTCGAAGCAACACTGTCAGCGAAGGAAATGTAAGGCTATGAGCAATCGTAAGTATTTTGGTACCGATGGCATCCGCGGCAAAGTGGGCGAGTCGCCTATCACTCCTGATTTTGTGCTGAAGCTTGGCTGGGCGGCCGGAAAGGTGCTGGCAAGAAACGGTTCTAAAAAAATCATCATCGGCAAAGATACACGCATCTCCGGTTATATGCTGGAATCTGCCCTTGAAGCTGGCCTGGCGGCCGCCGGACTTTCTGCGGCTTTTACCGGGCCGATGCCGACACCGGCCATTGCCTATCTGACCAGAACTTTCCGCGCTGAAGCAGGTATCGTCATCTCCGCTTCCCATAACCCGTTTGATGATAACGGCATTAAATTTTTCTCGATTGAAGGCACTAAACTGCCTGACGACGTGGAAGAAGCGATTGAGGCAGAGCTTGAGAAGCCGATCACCTGCGTCGAGTCTGCTGCGTTAGGGCGTGCCAGCCGCATTGTTGATGCTGCTGGTCGTTACATCGAATTTTGTAAGGGGACTTTCCCGAGCGAGCTGAGTCTGAACGGCCTTAAGGTCGTGGTGGATTGCGCTAATGGTGCCACATACCACATCGCGCCTAATGTGTTACGTGAGCTGGGCGCCACGGTGATTACGATTGGCATCCAGCCGGATGGCATGAACATTAACAAAGAGTGTGGCGCGACCGACGTGCGGCAGCTTCAGGAGCGCGTCCTGGCTGAAAAAGCCGATGTGGGTCTGGCTTATGATGGCGATGGCGACCGCATCATGATGGTGGATCATCTGGGCCATAAAGTGGATGGTGACCAGATACTTTACATTATCGCCCGTGAGGGTTTACGCCAGGGGCAGCTTCGTGGCGGCGTTGTAGGTACGCTGATGAGCAATATGGGACTTGAGCTGGCGCTGAAGCAGTTGGGTATCCCTTTTGCCCGGGCGAAAGTGGGTGACCGTTACGTGCTGGAAAAACTGCAGGAGAAGGGCTGGCGCCTTGGCGCAGAAAACTCTGGTCACGTCATCCTGCTCGACAAAACCACCACCGGCGACGGTATCGTGGCGGGTTTGCAAGTGCTTACCGCTATGGTGCGTAACCATATGACGCTGCATGACCTTTGCAGTGGCATGAAACTGCTGCCGCAAATTCTGGTGAATGTGCGCTTCAGTGGTACCACAGACCCGCTGGAAGATGAAACCGTGAAAGCGGTAACGGCCGAGGTGGAGAAAGCGCTGAGTGGACGCGGACGTGTGCTACTGCGTAAATCCGGTACCGAGCCGCTTATCCGGGTCATGGTTGAAGGGGAAGATGAAGCTCAGGTCAGCGCGCTGGCGCATCGCATTGCAGATGCGGTGAAAGCAGTGTAATTCTCCTCCGGCCAAAGCGGCCAAAGCGTGAATTTTCCGGGCCGGACAGCCTCAAAAACTGCCCGGCCTGTTTTATTGTTTAGCCAGCAACAAAAGCTCAGGCATACGGCATCCTGACCTGCATTTTTGCTATTAAATCAGTCGTTTTCGCTTAAAAAAAATGCAACCTGACTTTTTTTGCTGTTTTTTTCTGCAGTTGATGAAGGCATGATAAATTGCTCTTGCACAGAAGGGCGGGTTTGGTTAGTATTCACACCCGCTTCTGATGGGTAGCGACAACGCTATCACTCTGACTGGTTTGAAGCTTTTGATGTGCGGTTTCCGCGCAAGGAACAGGTTGAATATGTACGAAGCTCTTTTGGTAGTTTTCCTTATTGTGGCAATCGGCCTTGTAGGTCTGATCATGCTGCAGCAAGGTAAAGGCGCTGATATGGGCGCGTCATTTGGTGCAGGCTCTTCTGCAACGCTGTTTGGTTCTAACGGTTCAGGTAACTTTATGACCCGTATGACCGCAGTGCTGGCAGCATTGTTTTTCATCATCAGCTTGATTCTGGGTAACCTCAACAGCAACAAAACCCAGACAGGAAGCGAGTGGGAAAATCTGACTCAGCCTGCACAGTCGCAGCAGAGCCAGCCAGCTAAACCGGCCTCGCCGGCAAGCGATATCCCACAGTAAGCAGTAAGCGTCACTATTTCGACGCGACAGAAATAAAAAAGTCGCAATCTTTTGTGCCGTGGTGGTGGAATTGGTAGACACGCTACCTTGAGGTGGTAGTGCCCGCATGGGCTTACGGGTTCAAGTCCCGTCCTCGGTACCAAATCTCAGTTTTGCTTGCATTTTATGCAAGATCGGCGTAGTATTTGCCACGTTTTCGGACGCGGGGTGGAGCAGCCTGGTAGCTCGTCGGGCTCATAACCCGAAGGTCGTCGGTTCAAATCCGGCCCCCGCAACCACTTTCCCTTAGAGTTCTTTTTCAAATATACTGTATGCAAGGTAACGCGCATTTCAGCAGATTTTGAAAAAAATTCTTCTGGATTGTGCCGAACCGCCAGTGATGGCGTACAGGGTCCAGTCGCATAAAGCCCCGAATTTTCGGGGTTTTTTGTTATCAGGAAACAGCATACTGGGCTATTAAGCCCTTTTTTTATGTCTTGGGGGTGGGATTGTCCACATTAGAGCAAAAATTGACAGAGCTGATTTCAGCACCGGTTGAAGCGCTAGGCTACGAACTGGTTGGTATTGAGTTTGTACGCGGCCGCACATCCACGTTGCGCATCTATATTGATAGTGAAGATGGCATCACTGTTGATGATTGTGCTGATGTCAGCCACCAGGTAAGCGCCGTATTCGACGTTGAAGATCCGATAACCGTCGCCTACCATCTTGAAGTCTCCTCACCAGGCCTTGAGCGCCCTCTCTTCACCGCTGAGCACTACGCACGATTTACTGGCGAAGAAGTGAGCCTGGTGCTGCGTATGGCCGTACAGAACCGCCGCAAATGGCAGGGAATCATTAAATCTGTTGAAGGTGAAATGATCACTGTTACCGTTGAGGGTAACGACGAAGTGTTCGCGCTGAGCAATATCCAGAAGGCGAACCTGGTTCCCCACTTTTAAGAGTCCGGATTGAGGCATACCAGGATGAACAAAGAAATTTTAGCTGTAGTCGAAGCCGTATCTAACGAAAAATCCCTCCCGCGCGAGAAGATTTTTGAAGCGCTGGAAAGCGCTCTGGCGACAGCAACCAAGAAAAAATATGAGCAGGAAATCGACGTCCGCGTCAGCATCGATCGCAAAAGTGGCGATTTTGATACGTTCCGTCGCTGGGTTATCGTTGATGAAGTGACCATGCCAACGCGTGAGATCACGCTTGATGCAGCGCGTTTTGAAGATGAATCACTGAATCTGGGCGAATATGTCGAGGATCAGATTGAATCTGTAACCTTTGACCGTATCACCACGCAGACCGCTAAACAGGTTATCGTGCAGAAAGTGCGCGAAGCTGAACGCGCGATGGTGGTCGATCAGTTCCGCGAGCAGGAAGGTGAGATCATCACCGGCGTGGTGAAGAAAGTAAACCGCGACAATATCTCTCTGGATCTGGGTAGTAATGCAGAAGCTGTCATCATTCGTGAAGATATGCTGCCTCGCGAAAACTTCCGTCCGGGTGACCGTATTCGCGGCGTTCTCTATGCGGTACGTCCCGAAGCACGCGGTGCCCAGCTGTTTGTCAGCCGTTCCAAACCGGAAATGCTGATTGAGCTGTTCCGCATCGAAGTGCCGGAAATTGGCGAAGAAGTGATTGAGATTAAAGCCGCCGCGCGCGATCCGGGCTCTCGTGCCAAGATTGCGGTGAAAACCAACGACAAGCGTATCGATCCGGTCGGCGCCTGCGTGGGTATGCGTGGTGCGCGTGTTCAGGCGGTATCCAGTGAACTGGGTGGCGAGCGCATTGATATCGTACTGTGGGATGATAATCCTGCGCAGTTCGTGATCAACGCGATGGCCCCGGCGGATGTCGCCTCTATCGTGGTGGATGAAGATAATCACACCATGGATATCGCTGTTGAAGCCGGAAATCTGGCTCAGGCGATCGGCCGTAATGGCCAAAACGTACGTCTCGCTTCGCAGCTAAGTGGCTGGGAGCTGAACGTAATGACGGTCGACGATCTGCAAGCGAAGCATCAGGCTGAGGCCCATGCCGCCATCGACGTCTTTACCAAACATCTCGATATTGATGAAGACTTTGCCACCGTGCTGGTCGAAGAGGGCTTCTCTTCGCTGGAAGAACTGGCTTATGTCCCGATCAATGAGCTGTTGGAAATCGACGGTCTGGATGAAGAGACAGTAGAAGCGCTGCGCGATCGTGCGAAAAATGCGTTAACCACTCTGGCTCTTGCTAAAGAAGAGAGCCTTGGCGACAACCAGCCAGCAGAAGATTTGCTGGGTCTGGAAGGTCTTGATCGCGAGCTGGCGTACAAGCTGGCAGCGAAAGGCGTATGCACGCTGGAAGATCTTGCCGAGCAGGGTGTTGACGATCTGTCAGATATTGATGGCCTGAGCGACGAACAGGCTGGTGAGCTGATTATGGCTGCACGTAATATCTGCTGGTTCGGCGACGACGCGTAATAAACTGTAAGCAGGAAGGAACAGCATGACAGATGTAACCGTAAAATCGCTGGCCGCAGAGATTCAGACCCCGGTAGAACGCCTGGTACAGCAATTTGCTGATGCAGGGATCCGCAAGACTGAAACAGACTCTGTGACACAGCAGGAAAAAGAGACGCTCCTCAACCACTTGAACCGTGATCATAACAGCGGTTCGGGTAAACTGACTCTGCAGCGCAAAACGCGCAGCACCCTGAATATTCCGGGCACCGGCGGTAAAAGCAAATCGGTGCAAATTGAAGTCCGCAAAAAGCGCACCTACGTGAAAGGCGATCCTGCCGAAGCCGAGCAGGCTGAAGCAGAAGAGCAGGCGCAGCGTGAAGCGGAAGAACTGGCTCGTCGTGAGGCTGAAGAACAAGCCAAACGCGAAGCTCAAGAGAAAGCGAAGCGTGAAGCCGAGGAGCAGGCTAAACGTGAGGCAGCTGATAAAGCCAAACGTGAAGCAGCGGAAAAAAATAAAGTGAGCAATCAACATACCGACGATATGACCCGGGCGACCCAATCTGACAAAGCCCGTCGCGAAGCCGAAGCCGCAGAGCTGAAGCGTAAAGCTGAAGAAGAAGCGCGTCGCAAAATTGAAGAAGAAGCGAAGCGCGTAGCGGAAGAGGCCCGTAAAATGGCGGAAGAGAAGGGCTCCGAGTGGGCTGAAGCGGAGAAAGAAGTGGAAGACACTTCTGACTACCACGTCACCACTTCTACCCATGCTCGTGCGGCAGAAGATGAGAACGACGCGCAGGTTGAAGGCGATCGCCGCACCCGCGCTGCCCGTCCGGCTAAGCCAGCACAGCGCAAAAAAGGCAATAAGCATTCCGAAGCGAAAACTGACCGGGAAGAAGCGCGTGCGCAGTTCCGTGGCGGTAAAGGCGGTAAGCGTAAGCCAAGCACCCTTCAGCAGGGCTTCAACAAACCTGCTCAGGCTGTTAACCGCGACGTGATCATTGGTGAAACCATTACCGTCGCTGAACTGGCGAACAAAATGGCGGTGAAAGGCTCTCAGGTCATCAAAGCGATGATGAAAATGGGCGCTATGGCCACCATTAACCAGGTTATCGATCAGGAAACGGCTCAGATGGTCGCGGAAGAGATGGGTCACAAAGTGACGCTGCGCCGCGAGAACGAGCTGGAAGAAGCGGTAATGAGCGATCGTGATACCGATGCGGCAATGGAATCCCGCGCACCGGTCGTGACCATCATGGGTCACGTTGACCACGGTAAAACCTCGCTGCTGGACTATATTCGCTCCACAAAAGTCGCCTCTGGCGAAGCGGGTGGCATTACCCAGCACATCGGTGCATACCATGTTGAAACCGACAACGGTATGGTCACCTTCCTGGATACTCCAGGTCACGCCGCGTTTACCGCAATGCGTGCCCGTGGTGCTCAGGCAACGGATATCGTTATCCTGGTCGTCGCCGCTGATGATGGCGTTATGCCACAGACTATTGAAGCTATCCAGCACGCCAAAGCCGCTAAAGTGCCGGTTGTGGTTGCGGTGAACAAGGTTGATAAACCAGAAGCCGATCCGGATCGCGTTAAGAACGAACTGACTCAGTACGGTATCATTCCGGAAGAGTGGGGCGGCGAAAACATGTTCGTCAACGTATCAGCGAAAGCGGGTACCGGTATTGACGACCTGCTGAATGCGATTCTGCTTCAGGCGGAAGTGCTGGAACTGACCGCAGTTCGCCAGGGTATGGCAAGCGGTGTGGTCATCGAATCCTTCCTGGATAAAGGTCGTGGTCCGGTTGCTACCGTTCTGGTACGTGAAGGGACGCTGAACAAAGGCGATATCGTTCTGTGTGGCTTCGAATATGGCCGTGTGCGTGCGATGCGTGACGAGTTAGGTCGTGAAGTTATGACGGCGGGTCCTTCGATTCCTGTCGAGATCCTCGGCCTGTCAGGCGTTCCTGCTGCCGGTGATGAAGCGACCGTTGTGCGTGATGAGAAGAAAGCGCGTGAAGTTGCGCTCTATCGTCAGGGCAAATTCCGCGAAGTTAAGCTGGCTCGTCAGCAGAAATCTAAGCTGGAAAACATGTTTGCCAACATGACCGAAGGCGAAGTGTCCGAGCTGAACATCGTGCTGAAAGCCGACGTACAGGGTTCTGTCGAAGCAATCACCGACTCCCTGCTGAAGCTGTCAACCGAAGAAGTGAAAGTCAAAATCGTGGGCTCTGGCGTAGGTGGCATCACCGAAACCGACGCCACGCTGGCTGCGGCTTCCAATGCGATTCTGGTTGGCTTCAACGTACGTGCTGATGCTTCTGCCCGTCGCGTTATCGATGCTGAGAGTCTGGACCTGCGCTATTACTCCGTCATCTATAATCTGATTGACGAAGTTAAGCAGGCCATGAGCGGGATGCTGGCGCCGGAATACAAGCACCAGATTACTGGACTTGCCGAAGTGCGTGACGTGTTTAAATCACCGAAGTTTGGTGCTGTCGCGGGCTGTATGGTCACCGAAGGCAACATCAAGCGTCACAACCCAATCCGCGTTCTGCGCGACAACGTGGTTATCTATGAAGGCGAGCTGGAATCACTCCGTCGCTTCAAGGATGACGTCAACGAAGTCCGTAACGGCATGGAATGTGGTATCGGCGTGAAGAACTACAATGATGTGCGTGTTGGCGATATGATTGAAGTCTTCGAGATTATCGAGATCCAGCGTACTATCGCTTAATGGTTGCCTGAACAACCTATTCGGGAGGCCTTAGCGCCTCCCGTATTTATTTGGAGAGAATAATTATGGCGAAAGAATTTGGTCGCCCGCAGCGTGTCTCCCAGGAGTTGCAGAAAGAGATCGCTATTATTTTACAGCGTGAGATTAAAGATCCCCGTCTGGGCATGATGGTAACTGTTTCAGGTGTGGAGCTTTCACGTGACCTGGCCTATGCCAAGGTCTTTGTTACCTTCCTCAATGACAAAGACGAAGACGCTATCAAAGGCGGCCTGCGCGCGCTGGGTGATTCCACAGGATACATCCGCTCACTGCTGGGTAAAGCAATGCGCCTGCGTATTGTGCCGGAACTGACCTTCTTCTATGACAACTCGCTGGTTGAAGGGATGCGCATGTCTAACCTGGTGACAAATGTGGTCAGAAACGACGCCGAGCGTCGTGGGCCGGGTGAAGGGCAGGAAGAAGACAAGAAGGAAGAGTGATGAGCCGTCCCCGTCGTCGCGGTCGCGACGTCCACGGCGTGCTGCTGCTGGACAAACCTCAGGGGCTTTCAAGCAATGATGCCCTGCAGAAAGTAAAGCGGCTGTTCACAGCAAACCGTGCCGGCCACACTGGCGCGCTGGATCCGCTGGCGACAGGCATGCTGCCTATCTGCCTGGGCGAAGCCACCAAGTTTTCCCAGTATCTGCTGGACTCTGATAAACGCTACCGCGTGATTGCCCGACTGGGCCAGCGCACGGATACCTCTGATGCCGATGGTGCGGTAATCAGCGAGCGTCCGGTAACGTTTACGCAGGAAGCGCTGGATCAGGCGCTGGAGGGTTTCCGCGGAGAAACTCAGCAGGTGCCATCGATGTACTCTGCTTTGAAGTACCAGGGCCGTAAACTGTATGAATATGCCCGTGAAGGTATTGAAGTGCCACGGGAAGCGCGCAGCATCACAGTTTATGATCTGCAGTTTATCCGCTGGGAAGGGGATGAGCTTGAGCTGGAAATCCACTGCTCAAAAGGGACTTACATCCGCACCATTATCGACGACCTTGGCGAGATACTGGGCTGCGGCGCGCACGTCATTTTTTTGCGGCGCCTGCAGGTGGCGACTTATCCCATCACCAGCATGGTGACGCTGGAGCAGCTGGCCGCGCTGAGTGAAGAAGCTTACCGAACAGATCGAACCCCTGCAGACCTGCTGGATCCTTTACTGATGCCAATGGACAGTCCCGCAGCGGCCTGGCCTGAGGTTAATCTGCCAATCACCGTCTCCGCTTACTTTAAGCAGGGGATGCCGGTGCAGGCGGCTAACGCGCCAGACACCGGACTGGTGAGGGTGACAGAAGGCGATGAACGCAAGTTTATCGGCATGGCGGAGATTGCGGAAGATGGGCGCGTTGCTCCCCGTCGTCTGGTTGTGGAATATTCTGACCTGCCATTTGCGAAAGCATCGGGCTAAGAGTAGAATAGTGCGGCTTTACACTGGGTGGCTGAATTAGAGATCGGCGCCTGTACATTTATCTTATAATTTGGAGTTGTAACATGTCTCTAAGTGTTGAAACTAAAGCGCAGATCGTTGCTGATTACGGTCGTGATGCGAACGACAGTGGTTCTACCGAAGTTCAGGTTGCTCTGCTGACTGCTCAGATTAACCACCTGCAGGGTCACTTCTCTGAGCACAAGAAAGACCACCACAGCCGTCGCGGTCTGCTGCGTATGGTTTCCCAGCGTCGTAAGCTGCTGGATTACCTGAAGCGTAAAGACGTTGCACGTTACACCAGCCTGATCGAGCGTCTGGGTCTGCGTCGCTAAGTCTCAGAATCGGCCCCGCCACCGTTTCAGCGCAATCTGATTCGAAAAATGGCATAAAGGCAGATTCGTGCGAGTTTCGCTAAAAAGGGGCCTTTATGGCCCCTTTTTTCAGGTGAGCCGCAGCATTTACGACCAAACTATTGTATTGTTGACGAGTGTGATCTTCAGTTGCAGCGTTTCGCGCGGCTAATGAGAGGCTTTACTCCCGGGTGGGGATTAAAGATTGTCATTAGTCGCGAGGATGCAGATGAGGATTGAAAATTAACGGCAGGGTCAGTGCCCTGCCAGCACGTTAAGGACATAATTTTGCTGAACCCGATCGTAAGAAAATTCCAGTATGGTCAGCATACCGTCACCATTGAGACCGGTATGATGGCTCGCCAGGCAACCGCAGCCGTAATGGTAAGCATGGACGACACCGCAGTGTTCGTGACCGTTGTCGGCAAGAAAAGCGCCAAGCCAGGCCAGGACTTTTTCCCGTTAACCGTTAACTATCAGGAGCGTACTTACGCTGCTGGTCGTATTCCGGGCAGCTTCTTCCGTCGTGAAGGCCGTCCAAGCGAAGGTGAAACCCTCACGTCGCGCCTGATTGACCGTCCGGTACGCCCGCTGTTCCCTGAAGGGTTTGTTAACGAAGTCCAGGTCATCGCGACCGTGGTTTCCGTTAACCCACAAGTTAATCCGGACATCGTTGCGATGATCGGTGCTTCTGCCGCGCTCAGCCTTTCCGGTATGCCATTTAATGGCCCGATTGGTGCTGCTCGCGTCGGTTATATCAACGATCAGTACGTGCTGAACCCAACCACCGATGAGCTGAAAGAGAGCAAGCTGGACCTGGTGGTTGCCGGTACTCAGGGCGCGGTGCTGATGGTTGAATCTGAAGCAGAACTGCTGAGCGAAGATCAGATGCTGGGCGCAGTGGTGTTCGGCCACGAGCAGCAGCAGATCGTAATCGATCAGATCAATTCACTGGTTGCAGAAGCGGGCAAGCCGCGCTGGGACTGGCAGCCTGAAGCTGTAAATGAATCGTTACACTCCCGTATTGCCGCGCTGGCTGAATCCCGTCTGAGTGATGCTTACCGCATCACTGAAAAACAGGAACGTTATACCCAGGTTAGCGATATCAAAACGGAAGTCACCGCTGCGCTGCTGGCTGAAGATGAGAGCCTGGACGAAGGTGAAATCAGCGATATCCTGCACGGTCTGGAAAAAGACGTTGTACGTAGCCGCATCCTGCGTGGTGAGCCACGTATCGACGGACGTGAGAAAGACATGATCCGTGGCCTGGATGTGCGTACCGGCGTACTGCCACGTACTCACGGTTCAGCCCTGTTCACCCGTGGTGAAACTCAGGCACTGGTCACCGCCACGCTGGGCACCGCCCGTGATGCGCAGAATCTGGATGAGTTGATGGGCGAACGTACCGACAACTTCCTGTTCCACTACAACTTCCCTCCGTACTCCGTGGGTGAAACGGGTATGGTTGGCTCGCCTAAGCGTCGTGAAATTGGTCACGGACGTCTGGCGAAGCGCGGCGTGCTGGCAGTAATGCCTAAAGGCGATGCTTTCCCTTATACCGTGCGTGTGGTTTCTGAAATCACCGAATCTAACGGCTCCTCTTCAATGGCTTCCGTCTGCGGTGCTTCTCTGGCGCTGATGGATGCTGGCGTGCCGATTAAAGCCGCCGTCGCGGGTATCGCGATGGGTCTGGTAAAAGACGGCGATAACTTTGTTGTCCTGTCAGATATCCTGGGTGACGAAGATCACCTTGGCGATATGGACTTTAAAGTAGCCGGTAGCCGTGAAGGTATCACCGCGCTGCAGATGGACATCAAAATCGAAGGCATCACCCGTGAAATCATGCAGGTGGCGCTGAATCAGGCTAAAGGTGCGCGTCTGCATATCCTGGGCGTGATGGAACAGGCTATCAGCACACCACGTGGTGATATCTCTCAGTTTGCGCCACGCATTCACACCATCAAGATTAGCCAGGACAAAATCAAAGACGTTATCGGTAAGGGCGGCTCGGTTATTCGTGCGCTGACCGAAGAAACCGGCACCACTATCGAAATCGAAGATGACGGTACCGTTAAAATCGCGGCAACCGATGGTGAGAAAGCGAAGTATGCTATTCGCCGCATCGAAGAGATCACCGCAGAAATCGAAGTAGGTCGAATCTACAACGGTAAAGTTACCCGCATCGTTGACTTCGGTGCCTTCGTGGCTATCGGTGGCGGTAAAGAAGGTCTGGTGCATATTTCTCAGATCGCCGATAAGCGCGTAGAGAAAGTGACTGATTACCTGCAGATGGGCCAGGAAGTCCCGGTGAAGGTTCTGGAAGTTGATCGTCAGGGCCGTGTGCGCCTGAGCATCAAAGAAGCGTCCGAACAGGCTGAGCCTGAAGCGGCCGCGACACCAGCGCCTGAAGCAGAGTAACGTCGTACCAATAAGCTCCTCCTGCGTGATGCCGGAGGAGCTGTTTCATCGCGAGGGCAGGAAGACACCTTGTGCACGGCAGGCGGATGAAAGGATTATCATCCCATTGTTTGTATTCGGGAGTGGGAAATGAAGCCTTTTTTGCGCTGGTGTTTCGTTGCGACAGCTTTAACGCTGGCAGGATGCAGCAACTCTGATTGGCGTAAGAGTGAGGTTCTGGCCGTCCCGTTGCAGCCAACGTTGCAGCAGGAAGTCATTCTGGCGCGCATGGAACAAATACTTGCCAGTCGGGCCCTGAGCGATGATGAACGCGCACAGCTGTTATATGAGCGCGGAGTGTTGTATGATAGTTTAGGTTTGAGAGCACTGGCGCGAAATGATTTTTCACAAGCGCTGGCTGTCAGACCCGATATGCCTGATGTATTCAATTACTTAGGCATTTATCTTACGCAGGCAGGCAATTTTGATGCTGCCTATGAAGCGTTTGATTCTGTACTTGAGCTTGATCCAACTTACAATTATGCGCGTTTAAACCGTGGTATCGCACTTTATTACGGCGGAAGGTTTAAACTGGCGCAAGATGATCTGCTGGCGTTTTATCAAGACGATCCTAACGATCCCTTCCGCAGCTTGTGGCTTTATCTCGATGAACGGGAAATTGACGCGAAAAAGGCTGTCGCCGCGCTACAACAGCGTTACGACAAAGCGGCCAGGGACCAATGGGGATGGAATATTGTCGAGTTCTACCTGGGGGATATCAGCGAAAGCACGCTGATAGACAGCCTCAAGGCGGACGCAACGGATAACACCTCGCTCGCTGAACATCTCAGTGAAACCAACTTCTATTTAGGTAAGTACTACCTAAGTCTGGGGGAGAAGGACAACGCAGAAGCGTTGTTCAAGCTGACGGTCGCTAACAACGTTCATAACTTCGTTGAGCACCGATATGCATTGTTGGAGCTGGCGCTACTCGGCCAGACACAAGACGATCTATCAGAATCTGACCAGCAATAGCTGACGAACTTTTATTGCCCTTTTTTTCGAAATGTCATCATCTTAGCGGATGAGGGCTTTCTTGTTCGTCGAAACCACTAATTTGAGCCGGTTCACACTTTTTGATGAAAATGACTAAATGTTTTCACGACGAGTTATGTAGACTGGCCGCCGCAATCTAAGAGGCACGTGTACTACATGACTGATATTGAAACCACTATTGAAACCACTTTCGCTGACCTTGGCCTGAACGAAGATATCCTTGAATCACTTAACGGCATGGGCTATGTAAAGCCTTCTCCGATCCAGGCTGAGTGTATTCCTCACCTGCTGGCGGGCCGTGATGTGCTGGGTATGGCTCAGACCGGGAGCGGCAAAACCGCAGCGTTCTCGCTGCCACTGCTGCATAACATTGACAGCAATCTGAAAGCACCACAAATCCTGGTACTGGCACCAACCCGTGAGTTGGCGGTTCAGGTTGCAGAAGCGGTCACCGACTTCTCTAAACATATGCGCGGACTTAACGTTGTGGCCCTTTACGGCGGTCAGCGTTATGACGTCCAGCTGCGCGCTCTGCGCCAGGGACCACAGGTCGTTGTGGGTACACCTGGACGCCTGCTCGATCACCTGAAACGCGGCACGTTAGACCTTTCTAATCTGCGCGGCCTGGTGCTGGACGAAGCTGATGAAATGCTGCGTATGGGCTTCATCGAAGACGTCGAAACGATTATGGCGCAGATTCCAGCGGACCATCAGACCGCGCTGTTCTCTGCCACCATGCCAGAAGCGATTCGTCGTATCACTAAACGCTTTATGAAAGATCCGCAGGAAGTGCGCATCCAGTCAAGCCTGACCACGCGCCCTGACATCAGTCAGAGCTACTGGACGGCTTACGGTCGTAAGACCGATGCACTGGTTCGCTTCCTGGAGTCGGAAGATTTTGATGCGGCGATTATCTTCGTGCGTACCAAAAACGCCACGCTGGAAGTGGCCGAAGCGCTGGAGCGCAGCGGTTACAACAGCGCCGCGCTGAACGGCGATATGAACCAGGCGCTGCGTGAACAGACCCTGGAACGCCTGAAGGATGGTCGTCTTGATATCCTGATCGCCACCGACGTTGCTGCCCGTGGTCTGGACGTTGAGCGTATCAGCCTGGTCGTTAACTATGACATTCCTATGGATGCGGAATCTTACGTGCACCGTATTGGCCGTACCGGTCGTGCAGGTCGTGCGGGCCGCGCGCTGCTGTTCGTTGAGAACCGTGAGCGTCGTCTGCTGCGTAACATCGAACGCACCATGAAGCTGACCATTCCTGAAGTTGAACTGCCTAACGCAGAGCTGCTGGGTCAGCGTCGCCTGGCTAAGTTCGCGGCAAAAGTTCAGCAGCAGCTGGAAAGCAGCGACCTGGAACAGTACCGTGCGCTGCTGAGCAAAATGCAGCCTGCGGAAGAAGAGCTGGATATCGAAACGCTGGCTGCCGCGCTGCTGAAAATGGCGCAGGGCGAACGTCCGCTAATCGTACCTGCCGATCCGGCTCCGCGTCCGCGTCGTGAGTTCAAAGAGCGTGACGATCGTCGTGGTGATCGTCCGGAGCGTGGTCCGCGCGAAGCCCGTGATGGCGACCGTCCACGCCGTGAACGTCGTGACGTTGGCGATATGGAAGTGTACCGCATTGAAGTTGGCCGTGATGATGGCGTTGAAGTCCGTCACATCGTTGGCGCGATCGCTAACGAAGGTGATATCAGCAGCCGTTACATCGGTAACATCAAGCTGTTCGGTACGCACTCCACTATCGAGCTGCCGAAAGGTATGCCGGGCGACATCCTGACGCATTTCACCCGTACGCGTATTCTGAACAAGCCGATGAATATGCAGCTGATTGGTGATGCCCAGCCTCGCAGCAACGATCGTGGCGGCGAACGCCGTGGCGGTGCTCCAGCGCGCGGCGGTTTCGGCGAGCGTCGTGAAGCTGGTCGTGGCGATCGTCCTGAAGGCGCCCGTCGCTTCAGCAACGACCGTGGCGGTGAGCGTCGCAGCGGTGGTTTCAGCCGTGACGGTGGCAACCGTGGCCCACGTCGTGAAGAGGGTGGCGCAGCGCCAACCCGTCGCCGCGATGCGTAATCGCTGACGGTCCTTTACCGGCAATCGTCAGAAAAACCAGTCACCTCAGGGTGGCTGGTTTTTTTTTGCCTGAAGGATCCGGCCTGTTCAGTTCAGGCCTTCGCCTGCGTTGTGATAAATTAGCGCTGTGAATGAACACGTCAGTGAGGCGATATGAATATTCCCGTCACCCGTACGACCCGTGAAATGAAAAAAAATAACGTCGTGCAGGTTATCGAAGCGCTGAGATCGCAGGAAGCTGCCACTAAATCAGAGGTGGCAGTGGAAACCGGCCTGAGCGTGGCGACGTGTGGCACCGTGCTGAATGAGCTGTGTGAGAGCGGTGAAGCGCTGATGCTGGAACAGGCCGCTTCGCGGGGGGGACGGCCAGCGCAGCGTTACGCCCTCAATCCAGATTATTATTCCGTGCTCAGCCTGTATGCGGAAGGTAGCGATACCGCCGCCACGCTTGTCTGGTCTGTCACGTCGGCGACGGGCGAGATGCTCGGGCAGGGGGAAATGGATTACAGGCCGCTGACGCTGGACTATTTTTTTCAGCAGGCGAAAAACCTGCTTGATGCCTGGCCGGGTGTTAAGGTGCTGGGCGTCGGGCTACCGGGCGTGGTCACGGATGGCGTGGTACTTTCCTGCGACATCAGTCATTTTGTTAATGTGCCGGTTTTGGCAGAATTGCAGCAGCGGTTTGGTCTGTATGTGCAGATCGATAACGATATGAATTATACCGCCTGGGGCTTTTATCGCAGCAGCTGTGCCGACATAACAGCGCCGGTAGCCTATATACTGAAACCGGACGTGCCCTGCACCGGTTGCGGCATTGTCGTTAACGGTCAGCTACTACAAGGTGCCAGCTTTTTTGCGGGAGAAGTCTCCTACCTTCCCTGGCAAGCCGGAAATGACCTGCCACTCGCCGATGAGCTGGGAAAAATTGTGGCCTCGCTGACAGCGGTAATCAACCCGGCCACGGTGGCGCTATCCGGACCCCGCCTCAGCGATGCGCTGCTGCCGCAGATACGCCAGCGCTGTGCGGAGTATATTCCAGCAAGACATATGCCCCAGCTTGTCTTTCGTCCTTCCGTCCGTTCTGACTATCTGCAAGGCATCGCCGAACTGAGCCGCCAGCGCTATATGCTCTATCGTCTTTTTAACGACTGAACCACACTTTCATCTTCTCCTGCCACTGTCTGAGGCGGAAATTTACCGCTGATGATTTGACAGTTTTTGCCGGGCATGAATATAATCATCACTTATTAAAAGTGTTTTAATAAGCTGCGGCCGTTCCTCTCCCTCTTTTATAAAGGTAGCCAACGATGACTGTCGAAAACGTAATGGTGATGGCGGGCAGCCATGACAAGCGTATCGCCACCCGGGCGATTTTTTTTATCACCGGTATGGCGATGGGGCTCTGGGCAGCGCTGGTGCCATTTGCCCAGCAACGTACCGGATCGGCTGCCGGTGAGTTGGGCCTGCTGTTGCTCTTCCTTGGCGCAGGTTCTTTGCTGTCTATGCTGGGATCAGGGCGCATTATCGGCCGGTTTGGCTGCCGCAGCGTCATCATTGCATCAGTCGTGCTCTACAGCCTGATGTTACCGCTGCTGGCGATGCTAGAAACGCTACCACTGCTGGCCATGAGCCTGTTTATCTTTGGCATGGGCATTGGTCTGACGGATGTGGCGGTCAACGTACAGGGCTCGCTGGTTGAGCAGGCGGCGGGTAAGCCGCTGATGTCCGGATTCCACTGTCTGTGGAGCGTCGGCGGCATCGCGGGTGCGGGCGGCGGAGCGCTGCTGTTCAGCCTGGGCATGACGCCGCCGGTAAGTACTTTCATCGCCATCGCCCTGATAGGGGTAGTGACGCTGCTGTCATTTACCGCATTGCTTCCTGTGGGCAGTCATGAAGAAAAAGATGAAACCAAACCGAAGGCGCGACCCAATTTCCGCCTGGTATTGATGGCGGCAATGACCATGATCTGCTTTATGGCAGAAGGCGCAGTCATTGACTGGAGCGGCGTCTTTATGACGGAGGATCGTGGGCTGGCGCTGGAACATGCAGGATGGAGCTTCGCGCTTTTTTCGCTCACCATGTCGCTGATGCGTATGACGGGTGATGCGGTGGTCAGCCGTCTCGGACGTAAACGTGTCCTCATTTATGGCGGGATTATCGCGATGCTGGGCTATCTGATCGTGGTACTGATGCCAGGCTGGATGTGGTCACTGGCCGGTTTCGCACTGGTTGGCCTTGGGGCTGCAAATATTGCGCCGGTGCTGATTACGCTTGCTGGTCAGGAAAAAGTGATGCCGGTAAATATGTCGGTCGCGCTGGTGGCTACTATGGGTTATCTGGGCATTCTGGGTGGTCCGGCGCTGCTGGGCTGGGTTGCACATCTCTCCAGCCTCTATCTCGCTTTTACCCTGATGGGGCTGGCGTTCCTGATCATTATCGCCGGGGCATTCAGGCTACGTTATTAGCCGTTCAGCCTGGGTAGCCGACAGCAGATGTTGGTGCACCTGCTGTCGGCAAGCGAATTAAAGCGCGTTGTGCGCTTCCATCGCCAGAGCAAAGGAGCGCAGGCGCGCCGCTGTATCAAAGATCTGGCCATTTACCATGATTTCATCCGCCTGTGTTTCCCTGATCAACGTCGCAAGTCCGCTGCGGACCATCTCTTTATCGCCAACGACAGACATGCTCAGCGCCTGCTGTACGCCATACTGTTCGGATGGCGACCACAGATTATCCATATTCTCAACAGGTGCTGGCAGCGGGCCTGGCATGCCGCGACGCAGATTAATAAACTGCTGCTGCATGGAGGTAAACAGGAAGCGTGCATCGCGCTCGCTGTCAGCCGCTACGACGTTAATGCAGACCATGGCATGAGGTTTCTCCAGACGCGCCGAGGGCTTGAAGTTCTCGCGGTAGAGATGGAGTGCCTGAAGCAACATATCCGGGGCGAAGTGCGAAGCGAAAGCAAACGGCAGACCGAGCCGGGCGGCCAGCTGGGCGCTGTAGAGGCTGGAACCGAGCAGCCAGACCGGAATCTTCAGGCCCAGGCCAGGCACCGGCTGTACCGCAGGCCGGTCAGTTTCCGCTGCGTCAAACCAGTGCAGCATCTCTTCGACATCGGCGGGGAAATTATCAATATGCCCGCCCATATGGCGGCGCAGTGCCATCATCGTCCGTTGATCGGAACCAGGCGCACGGCCCAGGCCCAGATCAATGCGGCCGGGATAGAGGGATTCCAGCGTGCCGAACTGCTCGGCAATCACCAGCGGCGCGTGGTTAGGCAGCATCACACCACCGGCGCCCAGACGCAGCGTCTGGGTATTCGCGGCAAGATAACCGATCAAAACCGAGGTGGCGGCGCTGGCAATCCCGGTCATATTATGATGTTCAGCCAGCCAGTAACGGTTATAACCCAGCTTTTCAGACTGCTGCGCCAGTGCCAGTGAGGCGTGAAAAGCGTCGCGCGCGGTGGCGTTCTGCGGGATGGGGGCCAGATCGAGAACCGACAGTGGTACCAATTTTTTATCAGACATACTCGCTCACTTATTTGAAGGGCGGAAGCTAACGTTCACTTACAGACGTGCAGATGCAGCAGAACCCGTCTGCAAGCAAACCATTAAGGTTAGCGCACCAATACCCACAGACTAAAGGATCTTGCGCCAGAGTAATTGGCAGTTTGCAGCACTTTTCATGCGGGAAGGCCCGGCATGCGTACCTTTACTGACAAATGCAGAAGGCAGAGAGACCAGTATTGCGCATCATTATGAAGAGTCAAACGGGGATGGTTTTGACAAATGCGCCCTGAGCATGGGTCTGAGGTAAGAATATCACGTCATCAACCGCGTACGCCGTTGAACACCCCGTCCGTACCGTCCCTGGCATGGGGTTATCTCTCCGCATACAGGTGAGAAAATATAACGGACGCCGCGTGTTAGCTGACCAGCTCCAGTCCGGCGACCTGACGCCAGTAGCCGTTGCAGTGCTGCTGTGAGCTCACGGATAATGGATGTTTACCGGCTTCGTTGGCGCGAAAGCGGCCAATCATCGCCAGCGTTTCCTGACTGTCTGGCGACAGCCGGACGATATCCACCAGTCCCTGCATTGAGATCAGATCGTTGCCAAGGTTATAGCAGTAGCCGCTCATTGTCTGAATGCCGTTCAGCACGAATACCTGCTGATCTTCCTGCGACCGCAGCACACGGCCCTGCGGCCAGTTAATACAGCAGGTCTGGCAGTCATCCTTACCCCGGTTTTCAGCTCTGGCCGTAAAGCAACGGGCGGACCAGGCAAGCGGCAGATGGCCATAGCCCAGCACTTCAACCTCGAACTGATGGCGAATGCCCAATGTTTCACACTGCGTCAGCAGGTTTTTCAGCCAGTCACGCGACAGCTCAACAGGCATGCACCAGCGCACCATACCCATTTTCAGCAGCAGGCGCAGCGTGACGGCGTTGTAACAGTTAAGCGCGTGGCCCGCCACAAAGGGCAGGCCAGCTTCCGCCGCCATATTTACCGTGCCCATATCGTTCGCTTCGATCAGAAACTCACCGTTATCGACGTAGCGTTTCAGTTCAACCAGTTCGGAGCCGGATTGCACCAGCGCCAGCGTAGTGAGCACCACCTGCTTACCGGATGCCGCCAGCGTTTTCGCCATCGCCAGCCAGTCTGCAACTTTCGTTGCGCGACGTTTGCTGCAGACGGCTTCGCCCAGATAGACGATCTCCGCGTCGCTTTCTGCTGCCGCCTGATAAAATTCCTGTAACGTTTCTTTTGGCCAGTACCATAATACCGGGCCGACTGCATATTTCATGGGATATCCTACTGCCATTGACGATGATACGCGCCCAGAGTGGTTTGCGTGCCCTCACTTAATGCACTGAGCGCGGTCATCCAGTTTTGCTGGACGGCAAAAAGCTCAGGATCCGCTTTACAGCGATCGATAGCCTGACGCCAGATGCGGGCAACCTGCTCAACATAAGCCGGGCTGCGCTGACGCCCCTCAATTTTTACCGAGGCGATATTGGCACCCAGTAGTTCGGGTAACAGCGCGAGCGTGTTCAGGCTGGTCGGCTCCTCCAGCGCATGATAGCGGCCGGCATCCACCTTATAGCGGCCCTTACAGAGCGTCGGATAGCCGGCGTTCTCATTGGCCTCGTAGCGGTCAATCAGCACCTCATTCAACCTCGACTCCAGCCCCTGTGGGGTTTGTTGCCAGCGGACGTAACGGGCAGGCGAGCAGGCACCCACCGTATTGGGAGACTCACCGGTCAGGTAAGAAGAGAGATAACAGCGTCCTTCAGCCATAATGCACAGGCTGCCGAAGGCAAAGACCTCCAGCGGTACGGTGGTGGTGCGGGAGAGCTGGCGCACCTGATGCATCGACAGCACGCGAGGCAATACCACGCGGGACACGTCAAAGTAACGCTGGTAAAAATTAACGGCTTCCGCATTGGTCGCGGAGGCCTGGACAGAGACGTGTCGTTCAATGTGGGGATAACGCTCTGTGGCGTATTCCAGCATGGCGATATCGGCCAGTATCAGCGCGTCCGCGCCAGCATTGGCAGCTAAGTCGATCGCTCTCTGCCAGCGCTCGTAGCCATCCGGATGAGCAAAAGTATTGATCGCAACATGCAGTTTACGTCTATGCTGATGCACGTAACGGGCCGCCTCCTGGAGACGTTTTTCGGTGAAATTCAGGCCCGCAAAATGACGGGCGTTGGTGTCATCTTTCAGACCGATATAGACGGCGTCGGCGCCATTTTCAATCGCCGCCTTCAGCGCAGGCAGATTACCGGCGGGGCAAAGCAGTTCCATAAACGCATTCCTGGAAACATAAGAACCGTTAAGTCTAGACAGCCTGGCGAGGACAATTTTTGATTTAAGGCAGCTAATGGCGTATTGATGAGAAACGGATTCGGGGTCATCACGCCATAAGTTGCACGTTTTGTTGATCCAGCCGCCAGATGGGATTTGTCAGTGTGGCAAAATAGCTGAAATTTATTCGTAAGGAGTGAAAATGGTGTTAAACCAGTTACGTGCGCAACTTGTCCGCAAAGGACCGCAATATTTGCGCTTTCCGCTACGATTTGCCCCCTTTGTGCTGAAAAAAAAGCTTCTTCAGCAGCTGCTGGGCTGGCAATTTCATCATGCTCTTGCCGAAGGTGAGTTAGACTTTCTTGAAGGGCGCTGGCTGGGCATTGAAATCCGCGATTTGGGGCTGCGCTGGACGACAACGCTTGAGCAGGGCGTGCTGCGCGTGGAAGAGCGGGATGAGGCGGACGTCTGGTTTCGCGGAGACGCAAACGATCTGGTGCTCGTGGCCGCCCGCAAACAGGACCCGGATACGCTCTTCTTCCAGCGACGTCTGGTGATTGAAGGAGATACTGAACTGGGGCTGGAGGTGAAAAACCTGATGGATGCCATTGAACCTGAACACATGCCGGCACCGTTGCGCTTTGGGATAATGCAACTGGCTGAGCTGGTAGAGAGAGGACTGACTGAGGACGCGACCCCCGCGGATCGCGCAGGTGCATCATGTTAATTCGTACTGAAATCGGGGTGGATGCGGCCAGCATCGACATGCTGTTACGCCGGAGCTTTGAAACCTCTGCGGAAGCGGAGCTGGTTCAGCAACTGCGTGAAGACGGGCTGCTGACGCTGGGCGTGGTGGCGACAGATGATGAAGGTCAGGTGCTGGGCTATGCTGCGTTCAGTCCGGTGACGCTGAACGGTGAAGATCGTCAGTGGGTTGGACTGGCACCGCTGGTGGTCGATGCAAGCGTACGGCGTCAGGGGCTGGGAAAACAGCTGATCTATGAGGGGCTGGATACGCTGAATGAGTTCGGTTACGCCGCCGTGGTAGTGATGGGCGATCCTGCATATTACGGTCGCCTTGGCTTTGAGCCAGCTGCACGCCACCAGCTGCGTTGCCGCTGGCCGGGCACCGAAGCGGCGTTTCAGGTCTATAAGCTCTCCGATGGGGCTTTTGATCAGATTGAAGGCCAGATCGAGTACGCCGCCCCCTTTACCCGTTTTTAAGCGCCTCAAGCCATGCGCTGAGGGAAGCAGGCTGGTGGGTCACCAGCCTGAGCTTATCCTGCCGTTTCAGCTGCTTGACCCGATATTCAAGCCTCGACGCGCTGGCGCGGTCTCCCGCCTCACAGTGAAATATCAGTTCAAGCGGGCCTTTCCCCCGTAGCGCTTTTGCCCCTTTTCCGCTCTGATGCTGTAAAAAACGCCTGGCCACATTATTGGTAATACCGGTGTAAAGCACGCCGCTGGCGGTGCGCACAATATAAAGTCGCCACAGGGTGCTTTCGCTGCTTTCCGTTACGATTTTCTCAAGTCTGCTCATTACATCTGGCCCCTCAATAGCGGATATGTCGCAACGGTATCAGCGCCTGCGGCTGGTAAAAAGCCCCAGGCCTGTGGCAAAGTGGCGGTTTATTCGCGAGGTCAGTATGTCCGATTCCAGTTCGCTTGACGCTATCAGTCGCTATCTCAAGAAACAGCACGTTCTTTCCCTTTGTTGCGGCGATCCTGTGTGGTGCGCCAACTGTTTTTATGTGTTCGATCGCGAACGGGTCGCCTTCTGGATCATGACCGAACAAGAGACCCGGCACGGTCAGCAGATGACCGCCGCTCCGCAGGTGGCTGGTACCATCAACGGACAACCTAAATCCGTTATGCTCATTAAAGGCGTTCAGTATGCCGGACGGATCGCCTTGCTGGAAGGCGAGGACGAAGCGCGTGCGCGCCACTATTATATCCGTCGTTTTCCCGTCGCGGCCCGGGTTTCCGCGCCAGTCTGGGAAATCAGGCTGGATGAACTGAAAATGACCAATAACGCGCTGGGCTTTGGCAAAAAACTGAGCTGGATACGGGAACACTGAGGATTGGGGCAGAACATCTGCCTGACGCGCCAGATACGGATTCAGTGAGTCTGATAGAGAATGCAGGCTGAGCGGGGAGGCGCGAAGCGTGAGCAGGGCAGTGATATAAAGAGAACAAAGCCGGGCGAACCCGGCTCAGTGAGGCTTATGCCGTTTCCAGAATACGTAATGATTCCCGGTTAAACGCGGGAAGATCGTCAGGCGTGCGGCTGGTCACCAGTTTGTCGTTATCAACCACGACTTCTTTATCATAAAAATCCGCGCCGGCATTTTTCAGATCGATGGCGATGGCCTTAACCGACGTCATCTTACGCCCGCGAACGGCGTTAGCGCTGATCAGCAACTGAGGGCCGTGGCAGATGGCAAACACAGGCCGGCCCAGCGCGACAAACTCCTTGGTGAAGTTAACAAAGCGATCGTCACCGCGCAGGCTGTCCGGCGAATGGCCGCCCGGCAGCAGCAGGGCATCAAACTCATCCGCCCTGACGTGATCAATATCTTTATCAATCTTGACCGTCGCCTTCCCCTGTTTGCCGGTAACGGTAACGCCAGCTTTTTTATCAATGGTGACAACCTGATGGCCCGCTTTGGTAAAGGCATCGGCAGGAGAGGTAAATTCTGAATCTTCAAATTCGTCCGTAATCAGAACCGCAATCTTCTTCATTTTTCCTCCGGTTAAAATGTTGTGCAGTATCGCTAAGTGTGGTTGGTCATTCTGAAAAATCAAGCCAGGAAGGATATTCAGACTGCAGATTGCGGAAACGCCTAATCCTTTCTCTGCTTTGGCGGAAGCAGCTAAACTGATTGAAAAGGAGAGAAATTATGAGCCGGGTTCTGATAACGGGCGCTACCGGTCTGGTGGGGCGCCATCTGCTGCGAAAACTGATCGATGAGCCGAAAGTCAGCGAAATTATTGCGCCGACGCGACGCAGGCTGCCGGAAATGAAAAAAGTCATCAACCTTGTCGAAGCCGATCTGACGGACTCACTTGGCCCGCTGAAAACGCCGGTTGATATGGTCTTCTGCTGTCTGGGAAGTACGCGCCGTGAAGCGGGCACGAAGGAGGCTTTTATTCATGTGGACTATACGCTGGTCGTGGATACGGCGATAACGGGTCAGCGGCTGGGCGCGAAACATCTGCTGGTGGTCAGCGCCCACGGCGCTAACAGGCGTTCGCCCTTTTTCTATAACCGGGTCAAAGGCGAGATGGAAAATGCGCTGATGCAGGAGCATTGGCCGCGCCTGACGCTGGTCAGGCCCTCGCTGCTGCTGGGCGATCGCGAAAGCAAGCGCAGCGGGGAATCCTTTATGGCCCCGATCTTTAAGATCCTGCCGGGCAACTGGCGTGCCGTGCAGGCCGCTGATGTAGCGGCAGTCATGATGCGGGAAGCCTTTTCACCCGGTGGGCAGAGCCTGAAAATCATCGAATCGGGCGATATCCCGCAGGAAAACGCATGACTAACCGGTTACCGGGAACATTTGCTCCCTATTTTCGCAGATAATGGATCACCTGATTGCTGCTGCCACGCCAGAGCAGCGCAGGATCTTTCAGTGCCTGAATAAATTTGCCGTCAATGAGCACGTCTAACAGCTCCGTCACTTGCCGCTGGGCTGAGGTGAGCTCAGCCAGCCGGTAGCCCGTCCACATCCAGATATCCTTTTCCGGGCATGTCCGGCGGACGCGCTTCACCAGCCTGAGAATGTCCGCCACATTGGCTGGGTGAAGAGGATCGCCGCCCGTCAGCGACAGCCCCTGGCGCGGAATACGGCTGTCGGTGAGATCGGCGATCAGCTGCTCCTCATGCTCGATTGTGAACGGCGTACCGGAATTGAGCCGCCAGGTACTTTTGTTGTAGCAGCCTTCGCACTGATGCTCACAGCCCGCCACAAACAGCGTACAGCGGGTACCCGGCCCGTTGACAATATCGACCGGGTAGTATTGATGAATATTCATCCCAGCTGGCCCGTTGCCATGTGTTTGACGCGGCGCTTCACTTCTTCCTGCTTGCCTGCGTTGAAAGGGCGCGCATCCGGGCTGCCCAGATAGCCGCAAACCCGCCGGGTTACCGATACGCGGGCAGCGTCATGGTTGCCGCATTTCGGGCAGGTAAAGCCTTTGCTGGTGCATTCAAACTCACCGCTGAAGCCGCACTCGTAGCATTCGTCGATAGGCGTATTGGTGCCGTAGTAGGGAATGCGGCTGTAGCTGTAGTCCCAGACATCCTCCAGCGCCTTCAGGTTGTGCTGGATATTGGGGTATTCGCCGTAGCAAATAAAACCGCCACTGGCGATCGGCGGATAGGCCGCCTCAAAGTCGATTTTATCGTAGGGATTTACCTTCTTCTCCACGTCCAGGTGGAAGCTGTTGGTGTAGTAGCCTTTATCGGTAACCCCAGGCACCACGCCAAACTCGGCGGCGTCCAGACGGCAGAAACGGTCGCAAAGATTTTCGCTTGGCGTACTGTAAAGGCTGAAACCGTAGCCGGTCTCCTCTTTCCAGCTGTCGACGGCCTCGCGCAGGCGGCTGACGATAGCCACGGCTTTTTCACGCAGCGCGGCATCATCATAAAGATGCGTCTGGCTGCCATAGAGTGCGTTAATGGTTTCATGCAGGCCGATATAACCCAGCGAAATGGAAGCGCGCCCGTTTTTGAAAATCTCCGCCACGTTATCATCGGCATTAAGGCGAACGCCGCAGGCACCTTCCATATAAAGTATTGGCGCGACGCGGGCTTTAACGTTCTCCAGCCGCGCGATACGGGTCATCAGCGCCTTTTTCGCCAGCAGCAGACGGCGATCCAGCAGCGCCCAGAAAGCGGCCTCATCGCCTGCTGTTTCCAGCGCAATTCTTGGCAGGTTCAGGCTGATGACGCCAATATTGTTGCGACCTTCATGCACCAGCTCGCCATTTTCTTCCCAGGCATTGAGAAAGCTCCGGCAGCCCATCGGCGTTTTAAACGAGCCGGTGACTTTCACCACCTGTTCATAGTTAAGGATGTCGGGATACATGCGCTTGCTGGCGCACTCCAGCGCCAGCTGCTTAATGTCATAATTCGGATCGGACGGTGCACGGTTGAGACCCGCTTTAATGGCGAACACCAGCTTGGGGAAGACCGCCGTTTTATGATTTTTGCCTAAGCCGGCGATGCGGTTGCGCAGGATGGATTGCTGAACCAGCCGCGCCGCCCAGCAGGTACCAAGACCAAAGCCGAAAGTCACAAACGGCGTCTGGCCGTTAGCGGTATGGAGCGTGTTCACTTCATATTCAAGCGACTGGAAGGCGTCGTAACACTCTTTCTCCGTGCGGGTATGAGCATAGGCGTCGGGATCGGGGATCTGCCACTCTTCGGCAATGACGCGATGCTTCTGCAAGCTGGCCTCAACGAAAGGCGCCAGCACTTCATCAATACGATTGATGGTGGTGCCGCCGTAGATGTGGCTGGCTACCTGCGCAATAATCTGCGCGGTGACGGCGGTGGCCGTGGAGATCGATTTTGGCGGTTCGATCTCCGCATTGCCCATTTTAAATCCGTGGGTCAGCATGCCTTTCAGGTCGATCAGCATACAGTTGAACATCGGAAAGAAAGGGGAATAGTCGAGATCGTGATAGTGGATCTCACCCCGCTCGTGCGCCTGCACCACGTCGCGCGGAAGGATATGCTGCGTGGCGTAATGTTTCGCCACGATCCCCGCCAGCAGGTCGCGCTGGGTAGGGATCACTTTACTGTCCTTATTGGCGTTTTCATTCAGTAATGCCGGGTTACTCTGCTCGACCAGACCGCGAATCGCCTTATTCAGATTGCCACGCAGTTCGCGGGCAATATCTCTGTCGTGACGGTATTCAATATAGGTACGGGCCAGTTCGGGATAAGGGCCTGCCATCAGGTGATTTTCAACCGCTTTCTGAATATCACTGATATCCACGCTTTCCTGCGGCTGAAGCTGCTGACAAATCTCACGGGTAACGCGACTGCAGTATGGGCCATCATCAATGCCCGCTGCCCGCGCCGCGCCGCGCACGGCGTCGTGAATGCGTGCTTCATCAAAAGCGACCTTGCAGCCATCCCGTTTTATTACCCTGGAAACCATGACCTTCCCTCGCGCTAAGTAACTATATGTAGGTTTTGACAGGCATAGTAAACGCTATATATAGTGTTTTCGCCTTTTTTAACTGCCACTTTATTGACCTGAAACAAAGATTAAAAAAGGACGCAGCAAAGTTAATCAGTTGCGTTAGCCTCGATTGTTGGCAAAACGGGAAGAGAAATGAACAGGGGGTACAAAGCGTGAAGCGGGAGGAAATGAGGGATCCTGCCAGCAAGCATTTTGCCGCTTCCTGAGGTGATGATGCCCGGAGAATAACCGTGCCTTTCCGGAAAATTTGCGCACCGCAAGGCTTAACACGGTTGCATAACAGGTGGAGGAATTCATATTATTGCCTGTTATGCAGAGCAAACACGCGGTTGCTCAGGTTCCGGGACACTCTCTGATGCCTTCTGTGACATACAATGAAAAACAGGTAAGCCGATGGATCGGTGCGCGCACCGTCGCCAGAGCGAAAGGCCTGGTGGAAAAAGCGCAGAATATTCACTGGGAAAATAACCTGCTGACCGGTGAAGTCCCCGGAAGGAAAATCGAACCTTTTCAGGTGATCGTCCATTTCAGCCAGCCTCAGGGGCAGCTGCATGCCAGCGGTGAATGTACCTGCCCGGTGAAAAATAACTGTCGCCACGTGGCGGCGGTGATGCTGGCGTGGCTGCACCGCCCACAGGCCGGTAAGGTGGATATGGCCGCAGGCAGCATCAGCGTGGCCCCCGTTCCGGTACTCCGGCTGGAGTCCCGCGCAAAATTCATCAGCGGGTTTGGCCGTTATGGTCACCGACAGAAGCGGCTGGACTTTGCTGCCCTCAGTTTTGACTATGCGGGCGTCAGCGTTGCCGCAGGCAGTAGCGGTAATCGCTTTGCCGATCGCGAAGGGCGTTTGTTTCATGTCGATCGCCAGCTGGAACGCGAGCAGCAGTGGCTGGCAGAGATAAATGCGGCCGGCCTGCGCACGATCCCCGCTGCGCATATCTACACGCCTGCATCCGCGCCGCTGCCGCCCCTGATATTCGCACCGGAAACGCCCGCCTTCTGGCGGGAGGTGATCCGTACCACGCTGCCTGCGCTACGCAGGCAGGGCTGGCAGGTCAGCATGGACGAGGATTTCACCTGGAACGTTACCGATATCAGGACGATACATGGCCGGGCGGAACAGGATCAGGATGGCTGGTTCAGGCTGACGCTGGAGGCGAAGGTGGGTCGCAGACAGCAGAATCTGCAGCCGTTGCTAACCTCGCTGTTTCAGCAGGATCGCCGCTGGTTCGCTGGCGATCTCTCCCTTATCCCTGACGAGGAAGTGATTGAGCTGCGCAGCGATCGCAACGAGCGGCTGCATATTAATGCCGGTACGCTCAAGCCCGTCTTGGGTAATCTGATCGATCTCTTTACGCAGGAGAGTGACGCACCGCTGCGGCTGCCGCCGTTCGAAGCGGGCAGGCTGACGGCGCTGAGCGATACCGGACGCTGGCAGTTTTATGGTGAAAGCGGCGTTTATGCGCTGGCTGAACGGCTGCGCTCAAGCGAAGGTATTCTGCCTGTTGCGCCACCGGAAGGGTTACATGCCCGGCTGCGTGATTATCAGCAGCAGGGGGTGAACTGGATGCAGTTCCTGCGTGCGCACGATCTCTCCGGCATACTGGCTGATGATATGGGGCTGGGCAAAACCATTCAGACGCTGGCGCACCTGCTGCTGGAAAAAGAGGCCGGACGGCTCGACCGCCCCGCGCTTATCGTGGTGCCGACGACGCTGGTCTATAACTGGATGCAGGAAGCCAGCCGCTTTGCGCCTGGGCTTAAGGTACTTGCGCTGACCGGATCTGGGCGTAAGGCGTTCTATGACAGCATCGGGCACTATGACATTGTGCTGACGACCTACTCACTGCTCTGGCGCGATCAGCCGCAGCTGCTCAGCTTCAGCTATCACCTGCTTATCCTTGATGAAGCGCAGTATGTCAAAAACAGCGCCTCGCGGGCAGCCTCCGTCATCCGTACGCTGAAGTCCCGCCATCGTCTCTGCCTGACCGGCACGCCGCTGGAAAACCACCTGGGTGAACTCTGGTCGCAGTTTGATTTTCTGCTGCCGGGCTTTCTGGGCAGTGAAAAAGCGTTTACCCAGGCGTGGCGGATCCCGATTGAGCGCAACGGCGATCGGGTCCGGCGTGAACTGCTGGCCCGACGCGTCAGGCCCTTTATGCTGCGGCGCCGGAAGATGGAGGTGGCAAAAGAACTGCCGCCGAAAAATACCATTATCCGCTCGGTAGCGCTGGAAGGCTCGCAGCATGAGCTGTATGAATCGGTCCGCAGCGCCATGCAGGATCGCGTCCGTCTGGCGATCGAGCAGCAGGGCGCCGGACGCAGCCATCTGCTGGTGCTGGATGCGCTGCTGAAGCTGAGGCAGATCTGCTGCGATCCACGGCTGGTCAGCACGGATAAAGCGGTAAAAGTGAAGCACTCGGCCAAGCTGGCGCTGCTGCGGGAAATGCTCAGCGAGCTGCTGGCGGAAGATCGCCGGATCCTGATCTTTTCACAGTTTACGACGATGCTTTCGCTGATAGCCGAAGAGTTGCAGAAAGCCCGGATCCCCTTTGTCACGCTCACGGGAAGCACGCGGGATCGCAACGAACCGGTGCGCCGTTTTCAGGAAGGTGAAGTGCCGGTATTTCTGATCAGCCTTAAAGCGGGCGGTGTCGGTCTGAACCTGACGGCGGCGGATACGGTGATCCACTACGATCCCTGGTGGAATCCGGCCGCAGAAAACCAGGCGAGCGATCGCGCCTGGCGCCTGGGTCAGGATAAGCCGGTGTTTGTTTACAAGCTGATTGCGGCAGGCACGATTGAAGAGAAAATCGTTTCCCTCCAGCAGCAGAAAGCGGAACTGGCGGGCGGGATCCTCGAAGAGGGACTGAGCGATCCCGCTATATTGAGCAGTGAGGATCTTGCAGCACTGTTCGAGCCGGTCTGATCCCCGTTTAAGTCACTTCGCCGTGTCAGGATCGGGTGTTGGCATCCGGTCTGGCACGCGGTTCTGGCCCTTCCGATCCCGGTTTGAGCGGCCTCGCCCTGTCAGGATAGGACGCTGGCATCCGCTTCCCGGTTCAGCCCCGCTTCTGATACCACCATACGGCTTCCCAGGGTCGCAGCATGACTTCGCCCGGTGTTACATGCGTGTCCGGATAGTTGCTTATCAGCACCTCCCAGTGGCCGCTATAGGCCGGCGGATGCCAGACCTGTGTATCACCACTGAAGTTGGTGGCGACCACCAGCGTCTCATTCCCCATACGGCGGCAGTAGCACCAGAGATAAGGATGCTCTGGCAGCAGGTCCAGGTAGTCTCCCCAGGTCAGAATCGCATACTCTTTACGCAACCTGATCAGTTTCTGATAGGTGTAAAATACTGACTGCTCATCGGCGACTACGGCTTCGGCATTGATGGTTTCGATGTTATCGCACATCCCGATCCAGGGCGTGCCGGTGGTAAATCCGCCGTTTTCGCCCGCGTTCCACGGAATTGGCGTACGCCCGTTATCGCGGGATTTACTGGCAAGGATCGCCAGCAGGTTATCGCTGTCACGTCCCTGCGAGCGCAGCTCGGCATACATGTTATGGCTTTCAATATCGCGATAGTCGAGGATGCGCGTAAAGTGCGGGTTGGTCATGCCCAGCTCTTCGCCCTGAAAAATATAGGGCGTGCCCTGCATACCGTGCAGCACCATCGCCAGCATTTTCGCCGACTGAACGCGATACTGACCTTCATCGCCCCAGCGGGAAACCACGCGCGGCTGATCGTGGTTACACCAGAACAGCGCGTTCCACGCTTTGTTGTGCATCCCCTGCTGCCAGTGGGTGAAGATCGCCTTCTGCGCCACCAGGTCAAGCGGCGTCAGCGTCCACTTCTGGCCGTTGTAAAAATCGACCTCAACGTGATCGAAGCTGAACACCATCGACAGCTCTTCACCGCTCAATGCACCATAGCGCTGGCAGTGCTCCAGCGTGGCGGAAGACATTTCGCCCACGGTCATCAGCTCGCGCGGCTTGAACACGTCACGGCTCATCTCCTGCATATATTCGTGAATGCGCGGACCGTCGGTATAGTAGCGAAGCCCGTCTCCGTTAGGATCATCCGGGAAATCCAGATGTTTTGACACCAGATTCACCACGTCCAGCCGCAGGCCATCAATGCCTTTATCCGCCCAGAAGTTAACAATCTGCTTCAGCTCGGCGCGCAGATTGTCATTTTCCCAGTTGAGTTCAGCCTGCTCGGGCGCCCAGAGGTGCATATAGTACTGGCCACTTTCCGGATGCCAGCGCCACGCGCTGCCGCCAAACTTGGAAAGCCAGTTATTAGGCGGCTCGGTGGGCGTGCCGTCACGCCAGATATAATAGGAACGGTACGGGCTTTCCCGATCGAGCGCCTCATGGAACCAGTGATGCTGGGTGGAGCTGTGGTTAAATACCATGTCCAGAATCAGGCGCATACCGCGACGGTGAGTCTCCTCAACCAGCGTATCGAAGTCGGCCATGGTACCGAAAATAGGATCGATAGCGGTATAGTTGGCAACGTCGTAGCCGTTATCCACCTGCGGTGAAATATAGAACGGCGTCAGCCAGATAGCGTCCACGCCCAGTTTCTTCAGATAGTCCAGCCGCTGAACCACGCCTGCCAGATCGCCCATGCCGCTGCCCGTCGTATCCTGGAAGCTTTTGGGATAAATTTGGTAAATCACGCCGTTTTGCCACCAGGGTGGAATTTTATTCATTGCTCAATCCCGTTATCAGGGTGAAAAGATCCGCCCGTTCTTATGAAGATGCTTTGCTTTTTTAATCTCTTACTAAGGTTAGCTATTAACTCAGAAGGTGAAACCGTCGCGCCAGTACTACGGGTAAAAATTTTTTTCCGGCTGTAACACAATTGCGGTAACGGCCTCTCCTGTATACCCCTGCCCAATGAAGGCAGCCGAAAAAAGTGAGAATAATCCGGCGTTAAGCCCATCACAAAATCGCGGCTCCCGGCGGCGGCCTGCCTTGTGTTACTTGATGTGTGTCGCGAATTATGTTTTATGAAGGTTTGTGCGTTTTTTACCCCGCATCCCTTCAGGAGAGTGCCCTCGTGCCCAGACCTCTGCGTTATACGCTGCTCGTAACCTCACTGCTTGCCACTTTCGCCACCTTTGCCGCACCCGCAGGAAACCTGCCGCTCATGCCCTGGCCTCAGCAGGTGAAACAGCCTGCCGGCGGGGGAAAGCTCGTGCTGGATAACCTTTTTTCGGTACGCGTTGAGGGCGACAACCTGGATAACGCGGTATCCCGGCTGCGTCAGCGTGTGGGACTGCAAACGGGCTGGGAAATGATGCCACAGACGACGACGCCGGCGAAGCCCACGATGCAAATCATTATCAGACAGCGGGTCGATCCACTGCCGCAGCCTGACAGCGATGAAAGCTACAACCTGAAGGTTTCTGCCGGGGGTATCAGGCTGGAGGCCGCTACCCGCTTTGGCGCGCTGCACGGTATGGAGACATTGTTACAGCTGGTTGAGAATACGCCACAAAATAGCGTTATCCCCTGGGTTGAGATTCAGGACAGCCCGCGCTTCCCCTGGCGGGGGATCCTGATCGATTCAGCCCGGCATTTTATGCCGCTGGAAACTATTCGCCGGCAGATCGATGGCATCGCCGCCGCACGAATGAACGTCTTTCACTGGCATCTGACGGACGATCAGGGCTGGCGTTTCGCCTCTGAGCATTTTCCGCAGCTGCAGGAAAAGGGCAGCGACGGCCTCTTTTATACCCAGCAGGAGATGAAAGCGATCGTGAGTTATGCGGCGGAGCGTGGCGTGCGTGTCGTACCGGAGATCGATTTCCCTGGCCATGCAACGGCGCTGGCGGCGGCGATGCCGGAGCTGATCAGCGCGCCGGGGCCTTTCCAGATTGAACGTGGCTGGGGGGTGTTCAAACCGCTGCTCGATCCCAGCAATGAAAAAGTGTATGACTTTATCGATAGGCTGATCGGCGAGGTGGCAGCGATATTCCCCGATCCCTGGATACATATCGGCGGTGATGAAGTCGATGCCACTCAGTGGAAGGACTCAGCGACCATCCAGCGCTTTATGCAGCAGAACGGCCTGAAGGATGAGCATGCCCTGCAGGCCTGGTTTAACCAGCGCGTGGAAAAAATCCTCGAAAAACATCAGCGCAAAATGGTCGGGTGGGATGAAATTGCGCATCCCGATCTGCCGCGCAGCATTTTGATCCAGTCATGGCAGGGCCAGGATGCGCTGGGTGAAGTCAGCAAGAATGATTATCGTGGCATCCTTTCCGCCGGTTTCTACCTCGATCAGGCCCAGCCTGCGTCCTATCACTATCGCAATGAAGTCTATCCGGTGGGTCTGGAAGGCCAGGATCGGTTGCAGCCGGGCGAGGAGGCGCAAAGCTGGTCATTCACTATGCCGCGCCTGAAAGGCAGTGAGGTGAAAGGCAGCTTTACGCTTATCCGGCATGAGGATCGCTGGCGTGGGTTTATTGATTTTGCTGGCAAAGCGCGGCGCATGGTACGCGATGTGCACTGGTTATCGCCCGACCGGGTGACGTTTGAGGTGGATACCTGGATGGGCGTTTTCAAACCGGTTGTCACCCTGAACGACAGCCTGAGCGGCTATATGCTGGTGGGCAATGTGCGCTATCCCGTCCAGGGGAGCAAGCTGAAGAACATCCCGGAAGGTATTCAGCCTGAGGTGCCGGACGCGCAGCAGATGAAGGCGAATCTGCTGGGCGGTGAGGCAGCGCTCTGGGCGGAGATCGTCAATGCCCAGGTTATTGATACCCGTCTCTGGCCGCGCGCCTTTGTGGTGGCAGAACGCCTCTGGTCAGCGAAGGACGTCACCAGCGAAGAGAATATGTACCGTCGCCTGGCTGCCGTGGACGGCTGGTCAGCGGTGTCGGTTGGCCTGCAGCAGCACGCTCAGGCACAGCGGCAGATGATACGCCTGGCCAACGGCAGCGATATTCTCCCGTTACAGATCCTGGCCGAAGCGCTGGAACCGGCACAGTATTACACCCGACAGCATCTGAAATTCCAGGCGGGGCATTACGATTTGAGCGAGCCGCTAAACCGCCTTGCGGATGTTTTGCCTGCGGAAAGTCAGAAAGTGCGGGAGCTGGATCGTCAGCTGGACGCGCTGATAAAAAATCCTGGCGATCGGCAGGCGATGCAGGCGGTGCGTCATCAACTGACGGCGTGGCAGCAGAACGTACCGGCGGTCCTGCCGCTGCTCAGTCAGAACTATCAGCTGAAGCCGCTGGAACCGGTCGCCCGTCAGCTTGCCGCCGTCAGCGCCATGGGGCTGACGCTGCTCGATGCGCTGGAGCAGGATAAGGCCGTTGAGGCTCAGCAAAAGGCAGCGATGCAGGAGACACTGGATAACGCGGCGGCCACGCAGGATGAGGTGGTGATCGCGCTGGTCTATCCGGTTGAGAAACTGCTCAGGGCAGGAAAATAGCATAACGCCTCTCCCGCCAGCGGGAGAGGCGCTGGCATCAGCGACGGACAGCGATCGCTTCGATTTCGATTTTCACATCTTTCGGCAGACGGGCCACTTCCACACAGGAGCGCGCCGGGAAGCTGGCGTTATGCTCGGTAAAGAACGCTTCATACGCGGCGTTAACTGTGGCGAAGTCGTTCAGATCTTTAACGAACACGGTCGTTTTGACGATATCGCCGACCTGCAGGCCGGCAGCCTCGACGATGGCCTTCACATTCTCCAGCGACTGACGCGCCTGTGCCGTTACGTCTTCGGCGACGGCGCCCGTTTTTGGGTTAACCGGGATCTGACCAGAGGTGATAATCATGCTGCCGAGATCGACGCCCTGTACGTAAGGTCCGATGGCGGCAGGGGCGTTTTCAGTACTGATTTCACGAGTCATAATTTCTCCATGAACAATGTTCGGTTCAGGGCGCTGCCGCACCCGTTGGTTTCCGGCGGGTGCGGCAATGCCCTTTGTGAAAAGATGTCTATCAGGCTGTGATAAACACCGGCTGAAGCGGCACGCTGCCGCCTGCTACCGCCTCATTATATGACGCGGTCCGGCGATTACCAGTTCGCCAGCACCACGTGATGAGCGAAGCCTTTTTCGCAATATTTACAGGTTAACTGCACCTCATCGTTCCGTTTTTTCACGGTAAAGCTGGAGTAAACCGGCTCGCTGAGGCTGATGCAGTTGCTGTTCGGGCAGGTCAGGACCCGCTCAATCCGCTCTGGCAGCGTTGGGGCAATTTTTCCCACCACGTCATAATTATCAATCCGGTTAACCGTGGCGTGCGGGGCGTAAACGGCCAGCTGGTTAATCTGATCGTCAGTCAGAAAGGTATTTTCAATCTTAATCAGGTCCTTACGCCCCAGCTCGCGCGAAGGCAGATTGAGGCCGATAGTGATGCGCTGATCGGTCTCCGTCAGGCGGAACAGCGAGAGCAGCTTAAAGCCGATCTGCGCCGGGATATGGTCAATGACCGTGCCACGCTTAATCGCTTCGACCTGAAGTTTATTATCCTGCGTCATTCTCGTTCCCCCTTACAAAGCCAGTTCGCTGTTCAGCACCAGCGCCAGAAGCGCCTGGCGCGCATAGATGCCGTTGCCCGCCTGCTGAAAGTACCAGGCGTACGGCGTGCTATCCACGTCGGTGGTGATCTCATCAATCCGCGGCAGTGGATGCAGGACTTTCATATTGTCACGCGCGCCCGCCAGATCTGCCGCACGCAGGATAAACTGCGCTTTGACGTTGGCATATTCGGACGGGTCGAGGCGCTCTTTCTGGACGCGGGTCATATAGAGAATATCCACCTGCGGCACCACTTCTTCGATGCTGTCGTGGCGGCTCCACTGAATGCCTTTTTCATCCAGCATATCGGTAATATAGGCGGGCATGGCCAGCGCATCTGGCGCAATAAACCAGAAACGGTTGCCGTCAAATTTCGCCAGCGCCTGCGCCAGCGAATGGACGGTACGCCCGTACTTCAGATCGCCGACCATCGCTATGTTCAGGTTATCCAGACGGCTCTGGGTTTCCCTGATGGTAAACAGATCCAGCAGCGTCTGCGTGGGATGCTGGTTTGCGCCATCACCGGCGTTAAGGATCGGCACGCCGCCTGAAAACTCGGTCGCCAGGCGCGCCGCCCCTTCCTGAGGATGGCGCATCACGATGGCATCCACATAGGTGCCGATGACCGAAATCGTGTCAGCCAGCGTCTCGCCCTTTTTGCCCAGCGAGGTGTTGCCGCCGTCGGCAAAGCCCACCACCGAGGCGCCGAGGCGGTGCATGGCGGTCTCAAAAGAGAGCCGGGTACGCGTGGAGGCCTCAAAAAAACAGCTCGCCACCACGGCGTGCCGGAGCAGCTCCGGCTGCGGGGTCGCTTTCAGGCTGGCCGCGGTATGCAGCACCAGTTCCAGCTCGTCGCGGTTCAGATCGTTAATCGAAATAATATGTTTTTGATACAGCGGATTGGCCATCTCCACACCTCTTATACGTGCCGGCTGGCGGAAAAACGGACAAAAAAAAGCCCCTCAATGAGGGGCTTTTTTCTATGATCGGTGATGCCGGAACAGGAAAAACGGCACTGCCCGCCTGTGGCGAGGCGCGTCAGTTCAGCAATGTTAACGGTGCTCAGTTTCATGCATTCTCCCGGCAAACGGGGAGGATTATACGCCTTCAGGCCACTGCGGCAAGTAAAAAACGACAGGCGGGTAATCGTTTGCCCGCCCCGCTATCAGTGCAGTTTGGCCAGCGTTGCGACCATCACCGCCTTGATCGTATGCAGGCGGTTTTCTGCCTGGTCGAACACCACGCTATGAGGCGATTCAAACACTTCATCGGTCACTTCCATACCGCCGTGCAGGTCATACTGCTCCGCCATCTGGCTGCCAAGCACGGTCTGATCGTCATGAAAGGCGGGCAGACAATGCAGAAACTTCACCTGCGGATTGCCGGTCAGCGCAAGCATGGCGCGGTTAACCTGATAATCCCTCAACAGCGCGATGCGCTCCTGCCAGACCGCTTTCGGCTCGCCCATCGATACCCAGACGTCGGTATAGATAAAATCGGCGCCGTTCACGCCTTCAGCCACATCTTCAGTCAGGGTGATTTTGCCGCCGGTCTTCTCCGCCGCCTGACGGCATTCCGCCACCAGCGCCGCTTCCGGCCAGCACGCCTTCGGCGCGACCAGGCGCAGATCCAGCCCGACCAGCGCGGCGGCTTCCATCATGGTATTTCCCATGTTGTTGCGCGCATCTCCCACATAGGCGAGCGTCATCTGACTGAATGCTTTCTCCGGCAGATGCTCCTGCATGGTCAGCAGGTCAGCAAGCAGCTGAGTAGGGTGAAACTCATCGGTCAGGCCGTTCCATACCGGCACACCCGCATGTTCCGCCAGCGATTCAACCAGCGCCTGACCATAACCGCGATACTGAATACCGTGATACATCCGGCCAAGCACGCGCGCGGTATCCTTCATCGACTCTTTATGGCCGATCTGGCTGCCGCTTGGCCCAAGATAGGTGACGTTGGCGCCCTGATCGTAGGCGGCAACTTCGAAAGAGCACCGGGTGCGGGTCGAGTCTTTTTCGAAGATGAGCGCAATGTTTTTCCCCTCGAGGTGCCGGGTTTCTTCACCATTTTGCTTGTCGGTTTTCAGGGTGGCGGCCAGCGCCAGTAGGGCGGTTAACTCGGCGGGGGTAAAATCGAACAGCCTGAGAAAGTGGCGTTGATATAACTGACTCATAAAGCACTCCGGAGATTAATAAATGAATTAAAATTCAATTTAAACGTATGGATATGCATTTTCAACCCCAGCGGCAAGAAACTTTTCTATAAAGGTAGTGGCAGGATGGGCAGTGTGGGAAAATACTTGTCAAAGATGCCACACATTGAGGAACGGATCATGGCTAATGAAGCATTGCTGGAAGAGCAGCGTGAAGAGACGCGGCTGATTATTGAAGAGCTGCTGGATGACGGCAGCGATCCCGATGCGCTTTACACCATCGAACACCACCTCTCCTGCGACAGTTTCGACGCGCTGGAAAAGGCGGCGGTGGAAGCGTTTAAACTCGGTTATGAAGTCACCGAGCCTGAAGAGCTGGATCTGGAAGATGGCACCAAGGTGATGTGCTGCGACATTCTCAGCGAAGGTGCGCTGAATGCAGAGCTGATTGACGCACAGGTGGAACAGCTGATCGATCTGGCAGGAAAATACAACGTGGATTACGACGGCTGGGGCACCTACTTCGAAGATCCGGATGCAGAAGATGAGGACGATGACGGTGAAATGATTGACGATGAGGACAACGGCATTCGTCACTAACCGTTCTGGCCGGGGAGGGAACATCTCCCCGGCACTTTATGACCACGCTTTTAATGGATCGTTATTCCCGCATGAACACCGAGCACCTGCTTGCCCCCATTCACGCTTTTCTGCACTGTAAAACCCCTCAGGCCTGGACAGATGAAGCCCGCAAGCCGGAGAATCTGCCGCTGCTGCTGACCGATCATCTGGTCTGTGAACTGAAGGCGGCGCAAACGGCAATGTGGCTTATCCGCAAATATGTGGCCGACAAAGAGAGCGGCGAAGCGCTGCTGGCCTGGCTCAGGCCCTGGGAACAGTTTGTCCACAGTGAAAATGTTGACCTGGCGTTTCTTGAGCAGCAGAAAGGGTTATCGAAAGCGATTATCAGCCGGACGGAAGTCCCCTATGGTGACAATCTCGTCGACAAGATGGTCCTGCTGATTAAAGAAGAACTGCACCATTTCTGGCAGGTGCTGGAAATTATGCAGGCGCGTAACATCCCCTATATCAAAATCACCGCCAGCCGTTACGCCAAAGGGCTGATGCGGGAAGTGACCACGCACGAGCCGCAGACGCTGGTGGATAAGCTGATTTGCGGGGCCTACATCGAAGCTCGCTCCTGCGAACGCTTTGCCAGCCTCGCGCCTTATCTGGATGCGGAACTGGCCGCTTTTTATATCTCGCTGTTGCGCTCTGAAGCGCGCCACTACCAGGATTACCTGGCGCTGGCGGCGGAGATCTCAGCCACGGATATCAGCGCCCGGGTAAGGAAAATTGGTGAAACGGAAGCGAAGCTTATTCAGGAACCGGACAGCGAACTGCGCTTTCACAGCGGCGTACCGGCTTTCAGGACATAAGAAGCGGTCAGGCGTTAATTCAGCATGGTGCTGAGGCTCGCTTATTCAGCATGGTCTTAACGATCGCAGCATGGTCACTTCACAATCCACATGGCCGGTGTTGCCCATTGGCCCGTCGATATGCTGAAAGCCCAGATGCTCATAAAGCCGCACGGCGCGGGTCAGCGAGGCGGTGGTTTCAAGGTAGCAGCGCTGAAATCCCCGCTCGCGGGCAAAATCCATCGCCTGCATCGCCAGTTCTCGTGCCATGCCCATACCGCGAATGGCCGGCATAAAATACATTTTTTGCAGTTCGCAGGTACCCTCATCACCGCCCTGAAGCGGCGCCACGCCGCCGCCGCCGAGCACTTTCCCTTCCAGTTCTATCACCCAGTAGGCGCTGTTGGCCTCACTGTAGCGTTCAAACAGGCGGTCAAGATCGGGGTCAGAGACGGTAAAACCTTTATCGGCGGTCAGGCCAAATTCAGCGGAAACGTCGCGGATAACCTGGGCGATATGCGGATTATCCGCGGCCTGAATAGGCCGGACCCGCAGTCGGGTTGGGAGCGTTGTCATAGTCGGTGCCGTTCATTTTCTGATCCAATGGCAGTGTAATAACACCGCCAGCGACGGGATGCAATCCTGTACCAGAGGAAGCATGAGCCTTAAAGCTGCACCGGGTTAATCGCAGGCATGAAAAAGGCCCGGCAAAGTGCTTACCGGGCCTGACAGATGCAGAAAGGATTTACAGTGCTTTAATCACTTCCTGCTGCTCAATCAGCTTCGCTTTGGCCTGCTCAAAACCGGCCATGCGCTCACGCTCTTTCGCCACGACGGCTTCCGGTGCGCGGGAAACAAAGCCTTCATTGGAGAGCTTGCCTTCGATCTTACCGATTTCCACTTCCAGCTTGGTCACTTCCTTCGCCAGACGCTCCAGCTCGGCGGTTTTATCCACCAGGTCGGCCATCGGGATCAGCAGTTCCGCACCCTCGATAATCTTGGTGACGGAAACCGGCGCTTCCTCACCGGCGGCCAGGCAGCGCAGGCTGTCCAGACGCGCCAGCGTTTTCAGGAAGTTATGGTTATCAGTCACCCGGCGCACCACGTCGGCGCTGGCGCCACGCAGCAGCACTTCCAGCGGTTTCGATGGCGGCAGATTCATCTCGGCACGAATATTACGTACCGCGACAATTGCCTGCTTCAGCCATTCGGTATCGTTCAGCGCGGCGTCATCCACCTTCGCCTCATCAAAGGCTGGCATCGGCTGCAGCATGATGGTGTCATCGCTGATGTTTTTCAGCACTTTCACCTGCTGCCAGATGGTTTCGGTAATAAACGGAATGATCGGATGCGCCAGGCGCAGCAGTGCTTCCAGAACATTCACCAGCGTATTACGGGTACCGCGCAGCTGAGCTTCTGAACCGCCGTTCATTACCGGCTTGGCCAGCTCCAGATACCAGTCGCAGAACTGGTTCCAGGTGAACTCATAAAGGATATTGGCCGCGATATCGAAACGATAGCTGTCCAGCGCGCCGCGATACGCTTTCACCGTCTGGTTAAATTCAGCGATGATCCAGCGATCCGCCAGCGACAGTTCAAGCTCGCCGCCGTTAAAGCCGCAATCCTGATCCTGAGTGTTCATCAGCACAAAGCGGCTGGCGTTCCACAGCTTATTACAGAAGTTGCGGTAACCTTCCAGGCGTTTCATATCCCAGTTGATATCACGACCGGTGGAAGCGAGTGCCGCCAGGGTAAAGCGCAGGGCATCGGTGCCGTGCGGCTCGATGCCGTTCGGGAACTGCTTCTCGGTGCGCTTGCGGATTTTGTCCGCCAGCTGCGGCTGCATCATATTGCCGGTGCGCTTCTCCAGCAGATCTTCCAGCGAAATGCCGTCTACCATATCCAGCGGATCGATGACGTTGCCTTTCGACTTGGACATCTTCTGGCCTTCATCATCGCGGATCAGACCGGTCATATAGACGGTCTTGAACGGCACCTGAGGCTTGCCGTTCTCATCTTTGATAAAGTGCATGGTCAGCATGATCATGCGGGCGATCCAGAAGAAGATGATGTCGAAGCCGCTGACCAGCACGCTGGTAGGATGGAAGGTGCGCAGCGCATCGGTATTCTCAGGCCAGCCCAGCGTGGAGAAAGTCCACAGGCCGGAAGAGAACCAGGTGTCCAGCACGTCTTCATCCTGGTTCAGCGCCACCTCTGCCCCCAGGTTATTTTCCGCACGGACTTCTTCCTCGGTACGGCCAACGTAGACGTTGCCTTCGGCGTCATACCAGGCCGGGATACGGTGACCCCACCAGAGCTGGCGGGAGATACACCAGTCCTGAATGTCACGCATCCAGGAGAAGTACATGTTTTCATACTGCTTCGGCACGAACTGGATATCACCCTGCTCAACGGCTTCAACGGCCACTTTCGCCAGCGGCGCGGTACGCACGTACCACTGATCGGTCAGCATCGGCTCAATCACCACGCCGCCGCGATCGCCGTAAGGCACGGTCAGGTCGTGCGGTTTGATCTCATCCAGCAGGCCCAGCGCGTCAACGGCCGCCACCACAGCTTTACGGGCGGCAAAGCGCTCCAGATTCTGGAATTCCGCCGGGATAGCCGGATCGCAGACGTTGCTCTCCTCACCGTTGGTATCGTAAACCTGCGCCTCTTCACGGATATTACCGTCAAAGGTCAGGATATTAATCATCGGCAGCTGGTGACGACGGCCTACTTCATAGTCGTTGAAGTCGTGCGCAGGCGTGATTTTCACGCAGCCGGTGCCTTTTTCCATGTCGGCGTGCTCGTCGCCCACAACCGGAATACGGCGGTTCACCAGCGGCAGCACCACGAATTTGCCAATCAGATCTTTGTAGCGCGGATCTTCCGGGTTAACGGCCACACCGGTATCGCCCAGCACCGTCTCAGGACGGGTGGTGGCGACAACCAGATAATCTTTGCCATCGGCGGTTTTCGCACCGTCGGCCAGTGGATAGCGGATATGCCACATTGAGCCTTTAGACTCACGGTTTTCCACTTCCAGATCGGAGATTGCGGTGCGCAGTTTCGGATCCCAGTTAACCAGGCGCTTGCCGCGGTAAATCAGGTTCTCTTTATAGAGGCGGACAAACACTTCTTTGACGGCGTTGGAGAGGCCGTCATCCATGGTGAAGCGCTCGCGCTCCCAGTCCACGGAGTTACCCAGACGGCGCATCTGGCGGGTAATGGTGCCGCCGGATTCCGCTTTCCACTGCCAGATCTTGTCAATGAAGGCATCACGGCCATAATCCTGACGGGTTTTTCCTTCTTCAGCGGCGATTTTACGCTCGACCACCATCTGGGTAGCGATACCCGCGTGATCGGTACCGGCCTGCCACAGGGTGTTTTTTCCCTGCATGCGCTGGTAGCGGATCATGGTATCCATGATGGTCTGCTGGAAAGCGTGTCCCATATGCAAGCTGCCGGTAACGTTCGGCGGCGGGATCATGATGCAGAAGCTTTCCTGGCGGGTGTCGCCATGCGGTTTGAAGTAGCCCTGCTTTTCCCAGTGCTCGTAAAGCGGCTGTTCGATCTCTTGCGGGTTATATGTCTTTTCCATTTCTGCTATGTCTTAGGCACGGGCGGCGTGGCCGTATTCAAGTGGAATCCAACGCTGCGATACGCCTTAAAGCGTTCGCGCGCCAGCTGTTTCAATGATTCTTCAGTCGGGACAAAGTCTATCACTTCATGGAAAGCGGTGGCAAAATCCACAAAGTAGGGCAGCAGGCTGATCAGCAGATCGCGCGGGGCGTTGCCGCGCCGCTGTGGCCAGGCCAGCTCCACCGGCGCGCCATACTTTGGCCCTTCGCCCGCCAGGTTATGGGGAACAAAGGCGCTGGCGGGGCGCTGCCACAGCGCCTCATCCAGCCGGATCGCCTGCGCTTCATCCTCACAGGCGATCAGCACGCGTTTCCCCTCGCGCCAGCGCGTCTCCGCCAGCTCACAGGCCAGCGCTTCCAGCGCGCTGAGGCCCGCAACCGGCGTATCGGTTTCCAGCAGATAAAAGGTGGCGTTTTTCATAACTGAGCCTGCTACTGAATAAAAACGGGCGGAAAAATTCCGCCCTGAAATTGACTGCCGTAATTTTACAGGCTGCACCCTGGGCGGGTCGAATAAAATCGACCCGCCGGCGGATTAATCGTCGCCGTTAAGGCCGGCGCGGTTCAGCAAAAACTGTGACAGCAGAGCGACCGGACGACCGGTGGCGCCTTTGGCTTTGCCGGAGCGCCAGGCCGTACCGGCAATATCCAGGTGCGCCCAGTTGTATTTACGGGTGAAGCGCGCAAGGAAGCTGGCTGCGGTAATGGCGCCGCCAGGACGACCACCAATGTTTGCCATATCGGCAAAGTTGGAGTCGAGCTGCTCCTGATATTCATCGGCCATCGGCAGACGCCATGCGCGATCGCCCGCCTGCTCAGAGGCGCCAATCAGCTCATGGGCCAGCGGATTATGGTTCGAGAGCAGACCGCTGATATGGTGCCCCAGCGCGATGACGCAGGCACCGGTCAGGGTGGCGACGTCAATCACCACATCCGGGTCGAAACGCTCGACGTAGGTCAGGGCGTCGCACAGCACCAGACGGCCTTCCGCATCGGTATTCAGCACTTCGACGGTCTGGCCGGACATGGTAGTGAGGACATCGCCCGGACGGTAGGCGCGGCCGCCCGGCATATTTTCACAGCCGGCCAGCACGCCCACCACGTTCAGCGGCAGGTTCAGCTCAGCGACCATGCGCATCACGCCGTAGACCGACGCCGCGCCGCACATATCGTATTTCATCTCATCCATGGCTTCGCCAGGCTTGATCGAGATGCCGCCTGAGTCGAAGGTCACGCCTTTGCCGACCAGCACAATCGGTTTGCTTTCCGGATCCGGGCTGCCTTTATATTCGATAACCGACATCAGGGATTCGTTCTGCGAACCCTGGCCGACCGCCAGATAGGCGTTCATGCCCAGCTCTTTCATCTGCTGCTCGCCGATAACGCGGGTCGTGATGTTTTTGCTGTAGGCGTCCGCCAGCTGGCGTGCCTGAGAAGCCAGATAGGCAGCGTTACAGATATTCGGCGGCATATTGCCGAGATCTTTTGCCGCCTTCACGCCTGCCGCCACGGCCAGGCCGTGCTGGATCGCGCGTTCGCCGCTGGTCAGTTCGCGACGGGTTGGCACGTTGAACACCATCTTGCGCAGCGGGCGGCGTGGCTCAACCTTATTGCTCTTAAGCTGGTCGAAGCTGTACAGCGTCTCTTTAGAGGTTTCAACCGCCTGACGCACTTTCCAGTAGGTGTTGCGGCCCTTAACGTGCAGTTCGGTGAGGAAGCAGACGGCCTCCATAGAGCCCGTATCGTTAAGCGTATTAATGGTTTTCTGAATAACCTGCTTATACTGGCGCTCGTCAAGCTCGCGCTCTTTGCCACAGCCGATCAGCAGGATGCGCTCTGACAGAATATTCGGCACGTGATGCAGCAGGAGCGTCTGGCCCGGTTTACCTTCCAGTTCCCCACGACGCAGCAGGGCGCTGATGTAGCCATCGCTGATTTTATCCAGCTGTTCAGCTATCGGTGACAGTCTGCGCGGCTCAAACACGCCGACCACAATGCAGGCACTGCGCTGTTTTTCCGGGCTACCGCTTTTTACACTGAACTCCATGCACTCTCCTGAATCTTAAAGACAACGGCGCTTGCTGCGGCTAGAATGGTGCGCTTTCATAACGTCCGCTGCCGGGGCACAACGCCGTTAAGGGTAACGGGCGACAGATTTAGTTTCGGTGATTACCCGCCAGATTGGGGTAAAATGGTGTTTCTACCTCACCAGAACGCGATTATTGTCATACTCTTTGAGCTATGACGAGGGCCATTGATGAGAATAAATGGCGTATAAGCGATGAAACTAGCGATTTTCCTGCAAAAAGACAAGTTTTCACAGGCGTACTCAGCGTGATCATCATTAGATATCTGGTTCGTGAAACGCTCAAAAGCCAGCTGGCTATCCTTTTCATCCTGCTGCTGATCTTCTTTTGTCAGAAGCTGGTCAGGATATTAGGCGCCGCGGCAGAGGGCGAAGTACCGACAAATTTAGTACTGACATTATTGGGCCTTGGCGTTTCGGAAATGGCGCAGCTAATTCTGCCGCTAAGCCTCTTTTTAGCCATTTTGATGACGCTCGGCCGGTTGTATACCGAGAGTGAAATCACGGTGATGCACGCCTGCGGCTTAAGCAAAGCGGTGCTGGTGAAAGCGGCGATGGTACTGATGCTGTTCACCGCCGTGGTCGCGGCCGTTAACGTCGCCTGGCTCGGTCCCTGGTCTTCCCGCTATCAGAATGAAGTGACGACCAACGCCAAGGCCAACCCCGGCGCCGCCGCGCTGGCTGCCGGTCAGTTCCAGCAGTCCGGGGACGGGCAGTCCGTGCTGTTTATTGAGAACGTGAAGGGTAACACCTTCGGTAATGTGTTCCTGGCGCAGCTGCGGCCAAAAGGGAACGCGCGCCCTTCGGTAGTGATGGCGGATAAAGGGCATATGGAGCAGCGGCAGGATGGTTCTCAGGTGGTGACGCTGGATAACGGCACCCGCTTTGAAGGTACCGCCATGCTGCGCGATTTCCGCATCACCGACTTCAAAAACTATCAGGCGATTGTGGGCCATCAGCAAGTGCTGCTTGACCCGAACGATGCCGAGCAGATGGACTTCAAAACCCTCTGGCAGTCTCCTAAGCCGGAGTTTGCCAGCGAGCTGCACTGGCGGCTGACGCTGATTTTCTCCGTGCTGGTGATGGCGCTGATGGTGGTGCCGCTCAGCGTGGTGAACCCACGTCAGGGTCGCGTGCTTTCGATGCTTCCCGCCATGTTGCTCTATCTGATCTTCTTCCTGCTGCAAAGCTCGTTGCGCTCCAGCGGGGCGAAAGGGCGCCTGGATCCCGCCATCTGGATGTGGGGAGTGAACCTCTTTTACCTGGCGCTGGCGGTGCTGCTTAACGTCTGGGATACGGTGCCGATGCGGCGTATTCGTGCCCGCTTCAGCAAGAGAGGTACCGTCTGATGTTTGGCGTTCTCGACAGATATATCGGTAAAACAATCTTTAACACCATCATGGCCACGCTGTTTATGCTGGTCTCGCTTTCCGGCATCATCAAGTTTGTCGATCAGCTGCGCAAAACCGGGCAGGGCGAATATACCGCCCTCGGCGCCGGGCTTTACACCGTTCTCAGCATTCCTAAGGATATTGAAATTTTCTTCCCGATGGCGGCCCTGCTGGGTGCGCTGCTCGGGCTGGGAACGCTGGCGCAGCGCAGCGAGCTGGTGGTGATGCAGGCGTCTGGCTTTACCCGGATGCAGATCGCCGCTTCGGTGATGAAAACGGCGATCCCGCTGGTGATCCTGACCATGGCTATCGGCGAGTTTGTAGCGCCGCAGGGTGAGCAGATGGCGCGTAACTACCGCGCACAGCAGCTGGTGGGCGGCTCGCTGCTCTCAACGCAGAGCGGCCTCTGGGCGAAGGATGGTAACAACTTTATCTTTATTGAGCGCCTGAAGGATAACAGCGAGCTGGCCGGTATCAGTATTTACACTTTCAGTGACGATCGTCGCCTGCGCAGCGTCCGTTACGCCGCCTCGGCAAAATATAACCCCGAAGCCCGCGCGTGGGATCTCTCCCAGGTTGATGAGTCCGATCTGACCAATCCCCAGCAGGTTTCCGGCAGCCAGACGCTGACCGGCCAGTGGCAAACGACCCTGACGCCCGACAAGTTAGGCGTGGTGGCGCTGGACCCGGAAGCACTGTCGATCAGCGGGCTCTACAGTTATTCCAAATATCTTAAGCAGAGCGGGCAGGTGGCCGGGCGCTACCAGCTCAATATGTGGAGTAAGATCTTCCAGCCGCTGTCGGTGGCGGTGATGATGCTGATGGCGCTCTCGTTTATCTTCGGGCCGCTGCGCAGCGTGTCGATGGGAATGCGCGTGGTGACCGGGATCAGCTTCGGCTTCCTGTTCTACGTGCTTGACCAGATCTTCGGCCCGCTGAGTCTGGTCTACAACATACCGCCCGTGCTGGGCGCGCTGCTGCCAAGCGCCGCGTTTTTCGCCCTCAGCGTCTATATGCTGCTGAAGCGACGCTAACCGGACTGACCTTCCACGGCTGCCTGCCGTGGAAGGTTGCTTAATTGCCGCTGGTACTAAATCTTATAATCCCCGCCCCATAAATAACCCGGAAAAATATAAAACATCTCTGTTTATATTTCGCCGTTTTCCAGGGACAACGCATTTATAAAAATGTTCACAAAATAACGTTCAGTTTGTGTAAATAATACAGCTGCGCGAATTTTTGTCAGTGAATTTAATTATTGTTACATTTTCAACGCTAACAGACGCAGCGGAAGAATTAATTTCAACTACAGTTATAAGCGTGAGGTTGTTAATACTCTTGCGGTGAAAGGCAGCGTATCAGCGAAAGGCACATTTTTAATTATTCTCTACAGGATTTTACTATGGGAAATAAAAACGCGCCGCAGGCTGAACAGGCAGAGCGCGCAGAAATTATGCCGCTGGCTGAAGAGGAAGTGACTCTCAGCAAGCAGCGCGAGGTGGACAGCAGGCTACGGCTTGAACGCACCACGCATTCTGTTGATAAGCTGCTGGAAGCCGAGCTGACACGCGATGAGGTGCATATTGAGCACGTCGCGAAAAACCAGCTGCTTACGTCCGATGACTCACCACAGGTTCGTCAGGAAGGGGAAGTATTAATTATTCCCGTGATCGAGGAACAGGTTGAAATAATACGTCGGAAAGTTCTGAAAGAAGAGATACATATTCACAAGCGGACTAAAACTGAATTATTCAGGGAAAGTGTGACGCTACGCAATCAGGAAGTAACGATTACCAAAGAAAAACCCTGACTTCATTAACTGCGAGGATCTATCCATGGCACATGAAAAAATTGTTACCGCATTCAATCAGGTACAACAGGCAGAAGCCGCCAAAGAGAAATTGATCGTCGAAGGTATTGCTGAGAAAAATATTGATATTATTTCAGGTGAAAGACTGCGGGTTGAAGATAAAGAGATTCGTCACCCCAGCTTCTGGCAGCGCCTGTTTGGTGATGACCTGGATGATGATTACGCAAGCGAATACAGTAAAGCTATCCAGTCGGGCGGCGTACTGCTGACCGTCAGGGCACCAAAAGATCAGGCTGACCACATTGAGCAGGAGCTGAGCGCTTTTGCGGCGGATTACTCCTCCGTTTCCCACCAGGATCGTGCGCTGACCGGTGGTGAATTTGCTGGTGAAACCAATGACCGTATGACCAATGCGCCGGGCGTCTCGCCGGATAACCTGGCCTCAGTCACTGCGGGTACCTCATCTATTACGCCGCCAGACGTGAACAAGCCTTCGCTGACCAGCGCTGAAACAGAGATGAACACCGATCGTGATCCGCTGACCAGCGATCTTGACCGGGACCCACTTGGTAATCTGGATAACGAGCCGCTGTCCCGCGTTGACAGCACCACTGACCGTGACACCCTGGCAACCGATCACGATGCGCTGAAGCTGGCAGAAGAACAGGTCGATATCAGCAAGCGTCAGGTAAGCGACGGTACAGTACGTCTGCGTCGCTATACGGTTGAAGATGAAGTGTCGGAAGATCTGTCACTGTACGATCAGCACGCTGAAGTGGTCCGTCGCGCCGTTGACGAGCCCGCTTATCTGAACAACGTCGACTGGTCTGATAAAACCATCGAAGTGGAAGAGTCACACGAAGTGCCGGTCATTGAGAAGACCGCCCGCGTGAAAGAGGAAGTGGGCCTGCGTGGTGAAGAAACATCTCGCGTCGAGACTGTGAAAGACAGCGTACGTCGCCAGGAAGTGGAAATCGACCACACTGACGACGCCCGCCTGAAAGAAGATAAACTTTCTGGCCTCTCCGGTGATGGCATCTCTGATAAGAAGTTCTGATACTGAGTAACCGCGCTGGCTTACCTGAGCAGTGCGGGAACCAGCGAGAACAACCAGAGCAGTAAGCCAATGGCACCGCCAACAACGGTGCCATTGATGCGTATACGCTGTAAATCTTTGCCGATATTCAGCTCCACCTGATGTGACATATCCGCCGCATCCCAGCTTTTTACCGTATCGCTGATATGGCGGCTCAGGAACGCGGAGAATTCCGGCGCAACGCTCATGGCGGCCTCTTCCATATGCTGATTCAGCGAGGCGCGGAGGTTGGTGTCCTGAAGCAGCGTTTCCCCCAGCCACTGCCCGGCGGCGCTGACTTTAGCGTGCAGCGTGGAATCCTCTTTCGCCAGATCCTCTTTCAGCCAGGCCCTGACATCGCCCCACAGCTGGCCGATATAGGTATTCAGCGCCTCATCCTGTTTCAGATACGCTTTAATCTCTTCCGCCTTCAGCGCCATCTCCGGATCGGTTTTCAGCCGCTCAATAAGCCGCTGTACCGCACGGTTAAAGCCCTGACGCAGTTCATGGGTACCGTCCTGCTCAATATCATTCAGGATAGACTTCACCGCATTGGCCGCCAGCTCGGCGCTTTTCTCACCGACCCATTCGGTCGGTAACATCTTCTCTTTCAGCGGATGCTCCCGCTTCAGCCAGCGCATCACCTGCTGGGCGATAAACTCGTGGGTGCCCGGTTTATTCACCAGCTGCAACAGCTGGCTGATGGCGTCATCCAGTAGCGCCTGATGGCGGTTATTTTTGGTCAGGCTCTCCAGCACTAACGCGGCTGACTGGGTCAGATCAACCTTATCGATCGCTTTATGGATGGCGCGGCGCATAAACGCCTGAATGCGGCTGTCGTCCGCCAGATCGAGAAAGCCTCTGACGATCTTCAGCAGATAGCCGCCCAGCCGGGCGGCATTGTCCGGGGTGCTGAGCCAACTGGCGATAATGTGCGCCGGGTCGTGGCGGCGGATCAGCGTCAGCAGCGAGGTGGTGTTAAGGAATTTATCCTGCACGAACAGCGCCAGGTTATCGGCAATCCGATCCTTATTGCGCGGCACGATGGCGGTATGCCTGCCGACCAGCGGAATGGGAACCCGGCGAAACAGCGCGCTGACGGCAAACCAGTCCGCCAGCGCGCCCACCATCGCCGCCTCAGAGACCGCCTTCAGCGCCGCCACCCACCAGACGGGCGGAAACCAGACTGGCCAGAGCACGGTGGCGATAAACAGTAGCACCGCGCCGCACAGCAGCAGCAGTGGAAGACGTTTCGCTTTTAGCAGTTCAGTTTCTTTATCCATCCTGAGTGTGCCGCTCCTCTGTTCTGTTATAAAAGTAGATCCGCCCGACGAAGCCTTCAGGGCGGAATGGCGGGGCGCTTAGCGTCTGCGGCCGCCCATAATGCTGCCGAGGATACCGCGAACGATCTGCCGGGCAATCTGCCGGCCAGCGCTTTTCGCCATGCTTTGTACCACGCTGTCACGCTTACCGCCCCGCGGGCCGGTGCTGCCAAATAATATCTCTTTAAGGTTGCCCATCAACCCATCATCCTGCTCACTCTGGTCTTTCGCCGCTGGTGCATCCGCTTTTTCCGCCGCCGCCGCCGTTCCCTTACTCAGCATCTCAAAGGCCGATTCCCGATCCACCGCTTCTTCATATTTGCCGGAAAGCGGGGAGTGATTAATCAGCCCATTGCGCTCGTCATCGCTGACGGGCCCCATACGGGAGAAGGGCGCGATCACCGAGGCACGTTCGACAACGGACGGGCTGCCTTTCTCATCAAGAAAAGAGATCAGCGCTTCCCCGGTGCCCAGTTCCTGGATGACGGTCGCCGTATCAAACGCCGGATTGGCCCGCATTGTCTGCGCTGCCACCTTCACCGCTTTCTGATCCTTTGGTGTAAAGGCACGCAGCGCATGCTGGACGCGATTTCCTAACTGACCAAGCACCGCATCAGGGATATCCGCCGGATTCTGTGAAACGAAGTAGACGCCAACGGCTTTGGAGCGGATCAGTCTGATTACCTGTTCGATTTTATCCAGCAGCACCTTCGGCGCATCGCTGAACAGCAGATGCGCTTCATCGAAAAAGAAAACCAGTTTAGGTTTATCCCGATCGCCTGCTTCCGGAAGATGCTCATAGAGTTCGGAAAGCATCCACAGCAGGCTGGTGGCGTAGAGCTTCGGCTGCTGATAAAGCTTCTCTGCGGAAAGGATATTAATGATCCCCTTGCCGTCGCTGTCGGTACGCATCCAGTCGCGGATATCCAGCATCGGCTCACCAAAAAAATATTCCGCGCCCTGCTGCTCCAGCGTCAGCAGTCCACGCTGAATTGCGCCGACCGACCCGCTGCTGGTATTGCCGTATTCGCTGCGCAGGGTTTTGGCGTTATCCCCCACGAACTGCGTCATGGCCCGCAGATCTTTAAAATCGAGCAGCAGCAGGCCGCGGTCGTCCGCCACGCGGAAGATGATTTGCAGCACGCCGCTCTGCACTTCGTTCAGATCGAGCAGTCGGGCAAACAGCAGCGGGCCGAGGTCGCTTACCGTCGCGCGTACCGGATGCCCCTTTTCACCAAAGATATCCCACAAGACGACCGGATTCCCCTGCGGCGACCAGTCGTTCACACCTATCTTTGCCAGACGCGCCATCAGCTTTTCTGACGCTTCGCCCGCTTTGGCGATGCCGGTTAAATCGCCCTTAACGTCGGCCATAAACACCGGTACGCCGATGTTTGAAAAACTTTCGGCGAGCTTCTGTAGCGTGACAGTCTTTCCGGTGCCGGTGGCGCCGGTGATCAGCCCGTGGCGGTTAGCCATTGCTGGCAGCAGATGCAGGTCAGTGCCGTTGGATCTGGCAATCACTAGTGGTTCACTCATCAATCTCATCCCTAAAAGTCAGTGAAGGTGGCAGGCGAAACAGCCCCTGGGTCAGCCGCCCCGCGACGGGACGTTTTGCTTTCCGGTATGGTATACCGGGACGCAGAGCAGGCGCGAGGATAGAAACGAGGGACAGATGCTTGAGAGAAGAGAGTCAGGCTGATATATCCCTGCGGAAAGTGATGTGTCAGCAGTTGACCCCCTTTGCGTTGGCATTGGGGGAAGAATTAGATCAAAATTCACGCTGGGCTATGATATAACCATTAAACCTTATACTGCATTCATAATCATTAACTATTGCTGAAGCATAAAAAATATTATGCTTTCCCTGGTTATTTTCATAAACCAGTTTCACGATTAAATTTTCCGCTCCATCATCAAAATATATTTCTTTATAGTCTCTTACGGAAAGCCATCTCTCCGGCGATTTTTTTTGATCATTGACAGCATAAAGCTCCGCCAGTCTGTCATTTACTCTGACTTTTTCAATGAGTTGCGTAGTGGTCTTCTTCCTTATGACAGTACTGATATCAATTTTCATATTCTGTTCCATGGCGTCAATCATATCAATATCAATTGACGAACCCGTTCTGATACAGGGTTCGGATTGAGTTGCGAATAAGAATGCTGGGAAAGAAATTAATGCAAGTAGTAATATCTTATTCATTTAATAATAATCTCCTTGTCATTGCTATCCCATATATACTTTCTGACGCTCAGTTTTGTAACAATGCAACCATTTGACGCTGTACCCGGCAGCAGTTGAACCCCCTTTGCGTTGGCATTGGGGGAAGTATTAGATCAGAACTCGCGCTTAACTATAATATAGCCATTATACCTGACGCTACATTCATAGTCGTTGACGAAGGCTGATACTAAAAAGATATCTTTTTTCTCTTTTTTGAAAAACGTGAATTTTATTATCAGATTTCTTGGGTTGTAGGTGAAATAAGTATCGAAATAATCCTTTGCAGTCATCCATCTGTCGGGGGTTGCCCTGTAATCATCAGTGGCATACTGATAGGCTAAATTTTCATCCACAGGTTCATTAAAGAGTAATTCGGTTGTGGTTTTTTGTTTATCTATACTGTCAGTATCAATTTTCATCGTATTGTACATATCATTCATTAATGATGATGAGATGCCAGATACAGGTGATTTGCAATTATCATCTTTCACTGGGGAAGCAAAAGAGCTAACGGAAAAAACTAACAGCGTAAAAATTAATAATTTCACTGTATGATTACCTCTTTATCCAGACTTTCCCAGATGACTCTTCGGTAATGAGGGTCAAGAATTATACAACCGTTTGATGCCGTACCGGGGGCTCGCCTGCTATCCCTAAGACCTTAACGCCCTCCAGGAACATATTGAAATACTCCTCTTCCTGTCCGGCATGGTTGAGGCGGTACCATTTTATTTCTGCGCTTTTTAACGTCTGACCGGTTGCTACTGCTTTGTAGAGATAAGGGCTGGAGGAGTCGAATTCTTTCTCAAATTCAAGGGCGCTATGTATACGTGTACCGGTAAGTTTACCTGTGTGGTCGTCTGTTGGGATACTGAGGCCGTGAGTAAAGCTGATAATTTCGATGCTGTTTTCACGATCAAAAACCTCAACCGAGCCTTTGATATCTGCGCCGCCATCGTCTTTAAGCCACAGGTATGCTGGGATAGCCATAATATTTCCTTATATTGTCAGCTGATTAAAAATTCCTTTGCGCTAACAGATAGCAAAATCCCCGGGTTGTTTACCAGTGCCGGACTGTTAAAGTTAATTCTGGTTTGATATGCATCAACTAATAATTGATTATTTATTAATCGGTCTTATTGTCTGCAAAGAATGAGTTTCTATGCACCGTTTCTCTACTATTTGAATACTTTCCCAGTGGGGTTTCCTGCTTTTCTGAGAAAAGAGAGTCCGAAATTTTATCAACCGATAAATATCCATTCCAGAACGCCGCTATGAGGGTATCTGTTATTGTCTTGCTTCTGTAATTCCATAATGTTCACTTCCCGGACTATGATAGTCACATTGCTTCAGAGATCGTTTTACCGCTTGTCAGTGGGGAAGGCGCCGGATCAGATGGCTGATGCTGATATGATGAGGTGTTCCCCACGCTGCTATTTGTTCGGTTCGTTGATGCTGGAGGCCTTTTGCGTGTTTTTTACGTAGATAAGCACTTTGCTACTAAAACAAGTCAACTATTTCTTTCAATGTTGCAATGCGTAAGTAACATTGATAATCAAATGATATCAATTATCAAAGATAACGGGTGGTTTAGTTTTTGTAAAAAGCTGATGATCACAACTTTCTTAGATATGCCTGTTATTATTGGGTGACGATAACATGTTACGTGAAATCATTAAGCAATAAGATAGTGGTGCAGTCATTAGAATACGCCATGGTTCTGCAGAGGTTTATATTACTTATTTCCTTGCTAAATTTTGTTCTGAATAATAAACCTAAGGAATTACTTTCTCTCTGGTTCGGAATTTAAGATGAGAGAGCAGTATGATGGCATATGCCGGGACGCTGCCCCATAGATTCAATGCTCTTATTAACCATAAGGAAGAGGTAAATAATATGAGTAACAGCAACGATCAGGGAACGATGACGGTAAGTGCCTCATCATCTGAACCTGGCTCACAAAGCCCGCGCGGAAATGGCGGGGGCGCCGGTAAGGACAATTCTGGTGGGGGAAAAAAGCAGAGTAATACCGCTTCATCAACTCTGGGCTATATCGGAGATAAACTGGCGCGATCGGCAGGCATTCCGCCCACGGAATTTATATCTTACTTTATTGATGAAGGTCACATATATGGACTTAGCAAAACGGCGACTGTGGAGCTAAACGGGGATATTTCTCCTGCATGGGTCGATCTGGGGCCTGTCCCTGACAACCTGAAAAATACCAGCAATAGCGTGGAGGCAGTGGCGGAAGCCAACAGCAGTATTAGTGTCACTTACAAAGGCGATATTTCTGACGCACGCATAGCAGCACTGAAGAAGATCATCGCCGACAATGCCCGTCTGGCAAATAGTACCCAGGCAGGCAGGAGGATTACTGCAGCCCGACTGAAGACACTGCGGGCGAAAAATGAACTCGGAATGATCCATTTTGTCCGTGAGAAACGTCAGGAAAAAGAGGCAAAAGCCAAAGCTGAGGCAGAAGCGAAGGCCAGAGCTGCGGCGCAGGCAAAGGCTAAAGCTGAGGCAGAAGCGAAGGCCAAAGCTGAGGCAGAAGCAAAAGCGAGAGCTGAGGCAGAAGCGAAGGCCAAAGCTGAGGCAGAAGCGAAGGCCAAAGCTGAGGCAGAAGCAAAAGCCAGAGCTGAGGCAGAAGCAAAAGCCAGAGCTGAGGCAGAAACAAAAGCCAGAGCTGAGGCAGAGTCAAAAGCCAGAGCTGAGGCAGAGGCAAAAGCCAGAGCAAAAGCAGAGGCAGAAGCTCGGGCAAATGAAGAGGCCAGAAAGGAACTTTTTGCAAAGGCGGGAGTAATAGCCCCACCCAAATACACTCCGGAAATGGTAAAGGCGGCAGAAGCTTCGTTAAGTGCTTCCGGCGTGATGTCACTGAACAATGCTGCATCTTCTGCGCAACTTTCACTGGCAGGCAGAGGAGTATGGGCTGCTACCGGTGACACTCTTAACCTTATTGAAGCAAGTGTCAGCACATCACTTCGACATCTCACAGCATCGGGTATTGCAGGGATAGCTGGAGCGACGGTGGCCTCTGTCACTATGTTGCTCTGGTCAGCGCCAGCAGGAGAAGGTTCAGATAACGTGCCAGGCAGAGACGTGGAAGCGATGCTTGCGCTTAACGCGCGGCATCTGACTGGTGAAAATATAAAAATTGAACCGGGTGCAACAAACGTTAACCTGCCCGTTCGTGGACATCTGGCCTGGCGTAACGGGCAGTTGGCGCTGCAATTACTGAAAACTGATGGTGTATCACTTCCAGCCGCCGTGCCTGTTCTGAATGCCGTTCGGGATGCAGTAACAGGCCTGGATCGTATCACTTTACCGGCCATACCTGGCGCACCGTCGCGCACTATCCTGGTAAACCCAGCGCCCGCGTCAGGAGGGGGATGGAATACAGGAAATCAGAACCCGCAGGTTCCATCAAATCCTGTACTGAGCGGGGTGACAGTCAATCCTGTCGATTTTGGTAAAACCTCAGAACCGGTATTGATCGGAAATAAAGTCATCTCAGTGCAGACGCCCGTGATAACCACGACGCCAGTGCCAGAAATTGATAAGTCTCAGGACTTTATATACTGGCGTCCTGACGCGGCGGGAACAGGCGTGGAGCCGGTCTATGTTGTGCTGAGCGACCCTTACGGCGAAACCAATGCCAGAGGAAAATACAGCGGTCGTGACTACAATACGGATAAAGCCGGTGGGCCGATTCAGGATTTGGACTGGAGATCGGCGTCAATAGATCGTGCCGGCGTGGATAAGGTTAAGCTGCATACGGGACGGTTTGGTGAGTCGGATGCCAACAAGGTAATGATTGACCGGCTGGAAAAAATCCTGAAAGGAGAGATGCAGCCCACCGACACCGACAAGCGTTTCTATACCCATGAAATCAGAGAACTGGAGCGGTACAGGGCTTTGGGTGTTAAGGATGGTGAGGTACCAGAAAATAAGGCTGAAGTATGGAATAACACACATACAGCAACACTTGAAGATTATCAGTTAGCTTCTGATGAAGCGCTTTTGTATACACCAGAAGCACTGAACGCATTAGAATAAATATTGAGGTATTTAAATGATTGATTTTGATGCAATGGTTAAGAATGAAACTATGGGTGATGTTATTTTATTTTTGGTTAGTCATAGAGAGAATGGTATAGACTATCCGACTATGGACCGATTTTTCGGCAAGCATAAGGCTGCTGAAAAATATAAATCTTATAACATTAAACTAATTCATGAAGTAAAGCACCTGGAGGAGTTAGGTAGGATCTTCTCAGGAAAAACTTATATCTATCAAAAGGGCCCTAACTGGCAGGTTCCTGCATTTGTAGCCGAGAAAAAATACGGGGTTGAATAGTTTTCTTATGCGCCACCTTTTCTGGTGGCGTTTTACCATTAAAAATAATTTTTTGATTATAAAATAGAAGGGTTTTAAAAGTTACGATTCTAGGTTTTATTAGCATAGCGGCTATTGTTAGCATGAATAAATATATGTCATTCGGTTTATCTTAACAAAACACATTTATTTTATTATCTTGTTGATTTAACATGAAAAAACAGGCGTCATTAAACCATGTAAGGCAGTTATTAATCATTTTCCGGCTGGGGAGAATCCTGAAAGGAGAGATGCAGCCCATCGACACCGACAATCGTTTCTATACCCATGAACTCAGGGAACTGTAGCGGTACAGGGCTTTGGGTGTACCTGATGATATGGAAGAAGAGTCCGTCTGGAATAACGCACATACTGCTACTTTAGAAGATTACAAAACAAACGAGAAAACTCAGCCTTTGTATACACCAGAAGCAGACAAGGCTTATGAAGAACAAGATAAGCGAGAAAATCCATGATTGATTTTAAAAAAATGATTGAAAATGAGAGCGTTGAAGATGTTCTTTTATTCTTTGCTCCGAAAAGATCTTACCCTGATATAGATCGTATTTATGTCCGGTATAGTTTTGAGGTGGCCGCAAAACGCGAGCTTCTGATATCTTTTCAGAGGTTAATCAAAGAGGGAAAATTAGCAAAAAACGAAAAAGGACATGCCATTAAAGGACCATATTGGCAAGAGCCAGTGTTTGTCACTGAGAAGAGATATGGTATCGAATAATTTTTAATATATATGCCATCCGTAAGGGTGGCGTTTTTAACAGTATGTATCTATTATACTACCGTATCTCAGCGGGAGAATTCGCGCAGAAAATTACGATTCGAGGTATTGTCAGGATAACGGCGATAACTTCCCACATGCTTATATATGTTATCCGGTTTCGGCTTAAAAGATTTTTTACCGCATTTCTTACCCGAAGAGCAAGCATGTTGTCCGTACCAGTCTGTATTCCCTGCATTACCGGTTATCAGTCTATAGTTGCTGGATGCGTCGGGATAGCTAGAGCGATTGTCTCGCGCCATCCATTACGCGAGACGCTTTATATAATGCCCGTTTTTCCCGTCATTCTGGGTGCATGAGGAATCAGCAAGCCGGGCTAAGAACCAACTTCGCCATTATCAAGAGATAAACTGGCTACTCTGCTTCAGCACCAGGTCGCAGGCTTTGGTTTTCACCTTCTTGCCCAGTGCGGTGTCGCCCAGGCTTTTCAGGTTGATCTGCTGGTTGTCGGCGGTGTTCAGTAGTCCCATCAGACCCTGCTTGTAATCGGTGGTTTCTTTGGCTTTCTGCGTGTCTTCCAGACCCAGTTTGCCCATCAGCTGATCTTTGACCGAGTTAACGTTGTTATCCACGATATTGTTCTGCACGCAGTACTGCAGCACGCCTGCGGCATTGGTCATGCTGTTAGCGCTCAGCGTCTGGCTGCCGCCGTTCAGCAGGCCGGTCAGCGCACCCAGCGACAGGCCATTGCCCTGCGTATTGGTGGATGAGCTGGAATTGGAGTCCTGGCTGAGCGCATTCGCCGCGCTGCTTAACTGCTCCTGCCAGCTTGCTGCCGACGCTGCACCTGCCAGCAAGGAAGAAGATACTGCCAGCGCCACCATCATCATTGAAACTGCTTTCATTTACATACCCTTTTAGTAATTAGCCTGTGCCGCCGCCAGCCCTGGCATGGCGACAGGATCTCCTTTCGGACTGCGGGCCGCCGGAGGAGTTCCCATGACAGGAAAAAGAAGCCGTAAGTACACCAGGGGTTTGAGAGTAATCTTAAGAGACTCTTGTGGCGCGGCATTGGCCTGGGTATCCATCCGCTAAAAGGGTAAGGCCGTCAGGTAAATCGTGGTGGTGTTGGCGACATTGGTAAAATGGTAGACGTTACCTTTTACAGCCAGCCTGAGATTGCTATTGCTGATTTCATATTTGACGTCGGGGGCGGCGGTGGAGAGAAAGTATATTGGGAGGAAGTAAATGTGCTGAAGAAGTGGGATATTTTCAGGAAGCACGGAGGGAAAAATACGCGGTAGTGGTGAATTTTACAGCGGTTGCACGCGCCTCTGCGGATAGGGGTTGCGGAAACAGGGGGTAAGGGTATAATCCACAGCGTTTTCCGCATACCCTTCAGTGCCGAAGTGGCGAAATCGGTAGACGCAGTTGATTCAAAATCAACCATCGAAAGATGTGCCGGTTCGAGTCCGGCCTTCGGCACCAGTATCCTGTCCATCCCCGTCCGGGGAAGTCCAAAAAAACCTTAAAAATCATTGTGTAGGATGATTTTATCATCCGGCGTCGTCCGAGCACATCCGTTGCAATCCAAACCCCGCTGGGGGCATAATTGGGGGCATCCCCACTTCGATAAGAAATGTGCCCCCAAAATGAAGCTGAATGCCCGCCAAGTCGACACTGCAAAGCCTAAAGAAAAAACCTATAAAATGGCTGATGGTGGCGGTTTGTATCTTGAGATCACGACCAAAGGATCAAAGTACTGGCGTATGAAGTACCGACGGCCAGCCGACAAAAAAGAAGACCGGCTTGCCTTTGGCGTCTGGCCGATAGTAACGCTTGCCCAGGCGCGTGCTAAGCGTGACGAAGCTAAAAAGATGTTAGGGCAGGGGATTGATCCCAAAGCTGAGCAGAAAGAAGCCCAGGCTGAAAATGCGGGGGCCTACACTTTTGAAACGATCGCTCGCGAATGGCATGCCAGTAACAAGCGCTGGAGTGATGACCATCGTTCACGGATCCTGCGCTACCTCGAACTGTATATTTTTCCTCATATTGGTTTGGCAGACGTTCGCAAGCTGAAAACCAGCCAGCTGCTAGCACCCATTAAGGCCGTTGATGCAAGTGGCAGGCATGATGTCGCTCAGCGCCTTCAGCAGCGTGTTACTGCGATAATGCGCTATGCCGTGCAGAACGATTACATTGAGTCTAATCCGGCTGTTGATATGGCCGGTGCACTTTCTACGGTCAAGGCCCGTCATTATCCCGCATTACCCTTCAGCCGTTTTCCTGAGTTTCTTGCGCGGCTTGCCGCATACCGTGGCCGTATCATGACGCGCATAGCCGTCGAGCTTTCATTACTGACTTTTGTCCGCTCCAGTGAGCTGCGCTTTGCCCGGTGGGATGAGTTCGATTTTGAAAGGGCTTTGTGGCGGGTTCCTGCACAACGCAAAGAGATTGAAGGAGTTCGTTACTCCCACCGTGGTATGAAAATGAAAGAGGAGCATCTTGTACCGCTAAGCCGTCAGGTTTTAGCCCTCTTGGAAAAGCTGAAGCAATTAAGCGGTGACAACGAGAGACTTTTCCCCGGCGATCACGACCCCAAAAAAGTCATGAGCGAAAACACGGTTAATAATGCTCTGCGTGCTATGGGGTATGACACGAAAACCGAGGTTTGTGGGCATGGCTTCAGGACAATGGCACGAGGTGCGCTGGGTGAGTCGGGATTATGGAGTGATGATGCGATTGAGCGGCAGTTGAGCCACTCCGAGCGTAATAATGTACGCGCTGCTTACATTCATACTTCTGAGCATTTAGATGAACGCAGATTGATGGTGCAATGGTGGGCGGATTTTCTTTATGCAAACAGTAGTGAGTACGTCTCTCCTTACGATTATGCAAAACGTAAGTGAGGTATTGCGATGCGCAATTTAGCCACTCCAAAACAAAAGCATGTTTGGCACTAAGCTATATTGTTTTTCCCCTCAGCGCGCAATGCTACCCCCGCCTCGCCTGCCCGCTTTATGCATCGGTTTTTATGCAGATGCATGAACCGGGCAAAGCCTCGCCGGGAGTGGGCTGACAGGATATTTGGGGCGCTGCATTATGCATGCAAATCCATGCACCTTATGCATGCATCGCTCTTTACAAACCGGGCTGGCCAGAAAAAGGGCGTTGAAAGGACGAAAACCGGAGACAAAAAAGCCGCTGTTTTCAGCGGCCATGATGGTTAATGGAGAGTGCGGAAGGCCGAGCCGTAGCGCCCGATGGTCTGGCGTTCTTTAATCAGCTCCGGGATGACTGCGGGGGCCGGTTCGGGCTGCGGCGGCGCCGTAATCACCTTCGTAATACTCTCATTCGTTTTGAAGGTGCAGGAACAGTCAAGGTTTGTGCACTGGTGATAACGTTCCTTCACCTGTTCAGACATATACCGGCTTGAACGGGTATGCGCCGGGCTTTTGCAGTACGGACAGTGCATCATTTCTTTTTACCTTCCCTTATCCACGGGCGGTGTACATGGATGGCATCCCACGCCCTGTTGCGCTTAATCGGATTTGCATACAGCACCATATCCACGCCGGTGAGCGCCGGACGCCACAGGCCGATATTCTTTAGCACCGGAGCTTCGGTCAGCGCCTTCTCTGGCAAAGCGGCCGCCGCGCGGGTCAGCGCGTTACCAATCAGCTCCGCCACGACCTGTACGTCGCTGCGCTCGTCGTCGTCACGGGGATTAACCTTCTCACGCTGAAGACGCAGGCGGATGGCCCATAAGAGCGACGGACTGACGTTGCGCAGTGCCGACAGCCAAGTTGCATCAGCAAACTCGTTAAACGCCAGCTTGTGCGCGTAGATATATTCCTTACCCGTGCCGCATGCATTCAGCATGGCGACCTGCTTATCCAGCTCCAGCTCGGCAATCAGCCCGGTAAACTCTTCCGCCAGCTCCCGGCTGGCGATGCGCTGGCTGTGCTCCGCTTTCAGCTCGTCGGTCAGGTTGCCGCGCAGGCTGCGAAAGCGCATCCGCCAGTTTGTTTCGGCTTCCTTTCCTGCCTCAATGGCCGCTTCACGCTCTTTCGTGCAGCGGGTGATATCGGCGCAGATGGCGTTGTACTCTTTCATCTTCTCAAGGTGTGCGGTACGGGCCTGCTCAAAGGCTGCCAGGGTACTGCTCTTTTCCGGGGTGCTCATAGCTTTTCTCTCTGTCTGTAAAGTATGTCGCTATTCTGTCGTTCACCACCGGACAAATCATTCCATTGCTGTCTGTCTGTCGCTCAGCAAACACGGCTACATTCTGACCTGCCCCCCTGCTGAGCTTTTAGTTTTATATGAAACTGTTCACTACTCTTCACCTTAAGAAAAAAGATAATAAATACAGTAAGTAGAGGGGTGAACACTTTAGGATTACCTGTTCACCGGGTGTTCACCACTGTTCACCCGGTTTTGAAACGCCCTTTTTCTGGCAAGCCTGATTTTGAGATTAAAACTCACTCAGGCTAAAACAGAGGGGTGATGCAATTAGAACTTATTGGAATAAAAAGTAAAACTTACAGAACTGGAAGTGGCGCATTCATTTGCCACAATGGGCCAAGATATGCCAAAACATTGTCACAGTTTACCTCTCTTACAAATCAACCACTTTGTTCATTTACCAGCAAAAAATCGCTTGTTTACACGGGCAAAAATATTCTCACAATAGGGGGTTACCAGCACAACACGACCGGAACCGGCCAGCGCCGCCCGGATACAAATTGAGGTAACACCATGCTCTCCACCGCTACACCTTCCACCCCGGCCACGCCGTCCGTAAACGACCTGCAATACCCCCGCGACCGCTTTATGCGCCTGCCGGAAGTTATCAGCATCTGCGGGCTGTCCCGCTCCACTATTTACGACCTGATTTGCCGTGAGCAGTTTCCGTCACAGATTTCGCTGGGCGGCAAGAACGTCGCCTGGCTGGCGTCAGAGATTGACGACTGGATGCAGGCCCGTATCGCGCAGCGTGCCGGAGGTGCGGCATGATTAAGCTCAACTTTGGCACTTGCAGTTACCCGCTGAGTAAGGAAGAGGCCGTGTACGTGGCCGAAAGCCTGCTTTCCGCTGCCGGTGGTAAAGCCGCCACGCTGCCCGCGTTTAACAGCAGTCGTCACGGCCATATTTCCGTATTCACCGGAAAGCCGAAGCCTGCAAAGGGAAGTGGAAGTGCGCAAGGCGAGAACTTCCGATCAAATCCGCCTCAATCCGATCACGTCCTGACCGATTGCTGAGGAAAAAAGCCCGATGCGTAAAAAAAGGCTTTTTTCTGGCGAGCCGCCGGTATACAGTTTCTCCGCTGCCGCAAAATCGGCAGCCGGGCGTGGAAACCCGAGCTACTCAATGGTGACACCAGACGCGCCATGCGTCTTTTTTTGTGTCTATGCCTTCGTGCACCTGTTACTTGCACACCGGTTTATATGCCGTTGTGTATCTCGAGTAATGGTGGCCCGGGCGGGGCAGCCTTCGGGCTGGCCGGTATCCATTGAGGCCGGTTTTCCACCCCCGTTCGGGCCACCGCCAGAGTGTGGAAACTCCGGTAGTGGCGTTAACCGCTACTCAATGGAGTCTGCCACTATGGCCGCAACCCTTATTTCTGCACGCATGCAGTTCACCTTTCTATTTGCCGCCGTGCGCCGCGCCGATACCGCCGCCCGTCCCTGCATGCTGCGCACCACCGCCGAAACCGAAACTGCCGCCCGCCGCCTGCTGGCCCGCGATTACGTGCTTTCCTTTGCCGGTCGCCTGCCGCTGTGTGAGGTGGCCGCATGAATACCCTGTCAGCCCGACATAACCAACACGCAAGCTATCCCATTCCCCACGCCGATTTTCTGCGCCTTCAACATGCCCATAACGTCGGCGTGACCGTACTCGACATGCTGAACGTGATTGAATGCTCCGGTAACCGCCACAGCGGGCCGGATGGTGATGCGCTGGCGTCCGTGGTGGCGCTGCTTACTGACCAGCTGGGTAAAGTGGTCAGCACCTGTGAATCCGTCATGCTCACCGATATGGAGGTCTCCGCCCGTGACAACTAATCATTCCTGCCTGCCCGTTGAGGTGCGCACCGCCGTCTACCGCCGCGCCGTTGCCCAGGGCTATCTTTCCGCCTGTGAATATTACGGCCTCGACGTGTCCGCCTCGCTTGACGAGGTGCAGATGACCATCGCGCTGGAGCTTGAGGGCTATTACGTACGTAAGTACGGCCCGGTAAACGGCATGGACATGGCCTGCACCATGCTCAGCGAAATGGTACAGCCCGACGTGCTGGTTGCCGCACCGCGACTGACACGCATGGGCGAAACCATGATGGATGAACTGCTGTGCGGTCGTCTGGCCGCGTCTAAAGCCAAGCTGCATTAAGGAGGCCAGCCATGACACATATCGTCACCGACACCGTACGCGCCGCCGCCGGTCACTGGCCTCAGTTGCTGCCCGCCTTAGGTATCAGCATTAACGTAGCCGGTCAGCACTCGCCGTGCCCCATATGCGGCGGGAAAGACCGCTTCCGCTTTGACAATCAGGCCGGGCGCGGCACGTGGGTCTGCAACCAGTGCGGCGCGGGCGATGGGCTGGCGCTGGTTGAAAAGGCGCTGGACGTTAATACAAAAGAGGCCGCCTGCCGTGTGGCCGACCTGACTGGCACACTGCCGGTTAAGCTGGTTACCTCTCAGGAAAAGACCGATGAAGAGAAGGCGCGTGCGCGCCTTAACGCCGCAAAAGAGGCTTCACGGCTTATCGCCGGTGCGAAAGCGAACACCGGTAACGCCTACCTGACCGGCAAGGGGCTGGCTGATATCAGCGCCCTGACGCTGACAACCACAAAGCGCATCAGCGACACCACCTATCAGCCCGGCGATCTGCTTGTGCCGCTGACGGACTTTAACGGCGACACGGTTAACGCCCAGCTGATTAACGCTGACGGCACCAAGCGCACTCTTGCAGGCGGTCAGGTAAAAGAGGCCTTTCACCGCCTGGGTGAACCGGGCGACACGCTCTGGCTGACCGAAGGGTACGCCACCGGTCTGACCGTGCACAGGCTTACCGGGCAGGCGGTTTTTGTGGCATTAAGCGCCAATAACCTGCCCGCGCTGGCGGAACTCCTGCACGCGGAATACCCGGAGACGATGATACTGATTGCCGCCGACAATGACGAGAACGGCACCGGCCAGTTGCGCGCCGAAGCGGCCTCAAAACGCTGTAACGGGAAGCCCGCGCTGCCGCCCGTGACCGGCGACTGGAACGACGTCTTTCAGGCAGAAGGAGAAATGATCACTCAGGCGATGCTGACCGCCTTCACGCAGCCGAAAGCGCTCAGCCCGTTTGAGTCGGTAAGCGAGGCCGACCTTAAGGCGATGAGCGCCAGCCAGAAGGCCGAGCTGCTGGCCACGCACTACCTCAACACGCTGGCCGTGCCGGTTGTCGGTGAAGACCTGTGCCGCTATGAGGGCGGCGCGTGGCAGGTGCTGCCTTACCGCGTGCTCAGCCGTGAGATTGCCGCGCTGTTTCAGAAAGTGCGCGCCCCGTTCTCGGCAACCGGTATCGGCGGCATCGTGGATACCCTCAAGCTGATGGTGCCGCAGATGGGCGCGCCGGCCCGCCGGCTGATTGGCTTTCGTAATGGCGTATTCGATACCGCAACCGGCACCTTCGGCCCACACAAGAAAGAGCACTGGCTCCGCACCGTTAACAGCGTCAACTACACCACCCCGAAGGCGGGCGAGAATCTCGCAGACGATGCCCCTGCCTTCTGGCAGTGGCTGACGCGGGCGGCCGGACGTAATGAAACAAAGCAGGAGCGTATCCTCGCGGCGTTATTTATGGTGCTGGCAAACCGCTACGACTGGCAGCTGTTCCTTGAGGTCACCGGCCCCGGCGGCAGCGGTAAAAGCGTGATGGCCTCCATTGCCCGCCTGCTTGCAGGCGAGGACAACACCACGGCCGCCACCATCGACACGCTGGAATCGTCACGGGAACGCGCCTCGGTCGTCGGCTACTCCTTAATTATTCTGCCGGACCAGGAGAAGTGGAGCGGCGACGGCGCGGGCATCAAGGCGATCACCGGCGGCGACGCCGTGGCGATTGACCCGAAATACCGCGACGCCTACTCAACCCACATCCCGGCGGTGATACTGGCAGTGAACAATAACCCGATGCGCTTCAGCGACCGCAGCGGCGGCGTTTCGCGTCGGAGGGTAATACTGCCGTTCCCGGACGTGATACCGGCCAGCGAGCGCGACCCGCAACTACTGGAGAAGATTGCCGGTGAGCTGGCGGTTATCGTGCGTTACCTGATGCAGCGCTTCACCCGGCCTGATGATGCCCGCGAACTGTTACAGGCGCAGCAGTCGTCGGAGGAGGCGCTGGAAATCAAGCGCAGCGCCGACCCGCTGGTCGACTTCTGCGGCTACCTGACGCCGCTGAGCACGCCGACCGGGCTGTTTATCGGCAACGCGAATATCCGGCCAATGAACCCGCGCCGCTACCTCTATCACGCCTACCTGTCCTTTATGGAGGCCAGAGGCCATCAGCACCCCATGAGCCTGACGGCGTTCGGCCAGGCGGTGCCGCAGACGCTGAAGGAGTATGAAATTGAGCTGTTGAAGCGCAAGACGAAGAACGGCATCCAGACTAGCCTGGAGCTGAGCGAAGACTGTGAGGCCGACTGGCTGCCGCGCTGCGATGCATAAATAATACGAAAAGACCAAACCGGCTCTGGCCGGTTTGTGCCAGGAGCAGTCATTAACAACAGGAAAAAGCAGGCACGCAAAAAGTGGTTATTTTCTTTACATTGGAATAGGGTCTGTAGCTGCGATCCAGTCAGGCGGAATTTCCATTTTTCTGCCATATTTACCTGTATCTTCCATAAAAAGATTTAAGTGTTTTTTGTGCTGTTTTATTGCCCATGTCAAGCTCTGGAACTCAAATGCAACCCGTAAAAATGATTGCATTGATACCCTAAACCCTCCATCTAAAATATTTCCTGTTGCTGATATTTGAGCATACCAATGCTCGTCTTGTAAAAAAATGATATGTAGACCATTTCTCTTAAACCTTCTCTTTATGACTTGCAAGTCAAGAAGAACAAAAATGCTTAAATTTCCATTTATGAAATTGTATATATGTTCAGGGCTTAGAGAAAGTTGGAAGGGTGTATAGGGATGCCAATTCATTTCCCTTTTGTATTCGTTCAAACTGAGCATATGAATGTACTTTCCATGTATCTGGTCAAAAACTTCTTGCTTGAATTTTGTTATAGCTAGATAGTGAACTCCGCTCTCTGGTGAGACATGGCTAGTGCCTTCTTCATAGGACTTACTTATGCAATCATTGATAGCTTGCAAGTGATACTCTTCTTTTCCTATGTGTTCGCGTCTTATTACAGGCCCTACACCTCGGAAGTTTTCAGCCTCATCGTTTATGAAAAAGCCATTTAGCTCATCTATGTTTTTAAGTTGTTTTTCCCCTCTATTATTCAGTTTACTTGATGTTTTAACTTCAATAGGATAGGGGTCATTATGACCTAGTAGGCATACATCGCCATGTCTTAGCGTATTTGTAAGATCACAAAGCACTGCAGGCACATTCTTTTGAGCTGCTGTTTTTAAAAGCATTATTTCCGATTTGATGCCTTCTTTCCCAGAAATGAATCCGGCAGTTTCCTTTACATGATAATGTTCATTGTAAAGAAAGTGTTTTATTGCATATTTGTCACAAAAATGGAATGCAATGCTATCTCCATACATCTTCCATATATAAATGATATATCTATAGCTCTCCGTTTTTTTATCAAGTTTATTTATAAGAGCTGTTATTTCTTTTGAACGTTCTCTGGTTGGTCTATCATTTGCTTTTTCAAGACGTAGTTTTTTAATTATTCCTTTTGTGCGAATAATTGCTTTTTCTGCCTCTTTAATCTTTTTCAAAAGCAATAATTGAAAGTCTACGATTGCTCCTATCGACAAATTTTTTTGTGTCTTGATAATGTGAAGCATTATCGTGAATTGTTCAAGGCTCTTCTTGTATCTGGCAACCATTGATTAGCCCCCTCCCAAAAAAAACACATGTAAAACATGTCTTGAACTTACCACAAAGTCCAGCAGTCTTGCGACAGCCTTTCATAGTTCCACAACAGGCGGCGAAATCTCGCAGCCATCCAAAGTTCCGCTCGTCTATCAAGTAATTTTGATACTTTTTATCGAGATCGAAAGATTGCGTGACCTGCTCCCTGTTTGTTAACACAGAATGCAGTTAGCAATTTCCGATTCTCGCTCATAGCAGCCTTTCATCTTAGATGATAAGTATGGGTGAGTGACATTTTTGTCATAATCTTCAGGTTAACTCCGATTTGCCAAGCCATGAAGTTAGCCAATGGTTTCAGTGCGATAGATAACCATCTGAAAAAGCCAAACTGGGCAGACCAGATTTTTTACGTCTGAAAGTGAATAGTGTTCACCCTCGGGTGAAGAGTGATGAATAGTACAAATGTAAGTGATCACCACTTAACTGTATGATAATAAATAATAAAAATGAAAGGTGAACAGGGTGAACACTTTTCAGTAAAATCTTTTTTTTCTGAGTGGATAGTACAATTTTAGGGGCGGTAGCGCCGGTTAGGGTCTACAGCACGGAACCGAACCGGGGGAATAATTTTATAGAAAAAAGGAATGGGTGATTTTTATTCAATTTCATAAACGTTTGTTTTTAAAAAGATAGCCATAAATTATTGTGGGGGCACAAAAGGGGGCACTCCTAGGTTTTGTTTATATAAAATTCAATTAAAACATAAGGTTGTATGAGTATTTGAGTCCGGCCTTCGCATCAGTCTGTTTCCTGCGTGCAGCAAGCCATGCTGCTTTGGTGGCTTGGGCGCTTAACTTCCGGCACCTCCATGCCGCCATTCTTCTTGCGCCACGTGTAAAACGTGGCGTCGGAAATGGCGGCTTATGGCAGAACTTCCGGGCGGAAATACCGGCTTCAGCCTCGCGCAGGATGCTGAAGATCTGTTCATCGGGAAATCGCTTCTTCATGGGGATGTCCTCACGTTGCTGATGAAGACATTACTAACATCGCGGTGTATTAATCAACGGGGGGCAGGTCGCTATACAAACAACGCGCAGCCGCGCCGGAGCCGTCCCACTATTCATCGACAGTATGGCGAAAATGCCGCTATCCTTGTGGCGGTTGCGCTGCTGAGCCGCGCCTTTGGCGTGGTTGCGGAGGCGCAGTTGCTGCCGCACGCCTGTAAAACCCAGGTGGTGGTGGAGCTTTCAACCACCGTCGGCCTGCAAGGCCGATACGGGGGCAATATCTTGAAGGAAGAAGCGCGCAGCGCCGAAACCATCCTGTTGACCAATGAACTGGAAACCAGCCGCTTATTCGATGCCACGCTACAAATGGCGGCGATCGTCGCGGATGCTTCGTCGCAGGCGCGTCAGCGGTTGCGCTATTGCACCAGATGATGGCTAATGGCGTATTTAACGATCTCGGCGTTGGTGGTGAAAGCCATTTTCTTCATCAGGCGGGATTTATAGGTGCTGACGGTTTTGTTGCTGATTACCAGCGCATCGGCAATGGCATTAATCGATTCGCCGTGCGCCAGCATAATCATGATCTGGCGCTCGCGCATGGTAAGACCCTCATGGGGCGGGCGATCGCCGCTCTGATAGTGGGAAAAAATAATCTCCTGCGCCAGCTCGTGATCGATATAGCGCGATCCGCGCGCTACCTGGCGAATCGCCGCCAGCAGCGCTTCGGGGTTTTTATCTTTGGTAATATAGCCCAGCGCGCCGCAGTATAGCACCCGACGGGCGATCTGCGGTTCGTTATACATGCTCAGCACCAGAATACGCTGCTCCGGATATTGCAGCGTAATGCGGTTAATCAAATCTTCGCCGCTGATGCCGGGCATAGAGATATCCAGCAGCAACAGATCCACGCCGCCTTCGCGCAGCCGCTCCAGCACCTGGCCGCCGTCAGCCGCTTCCCCAACCACGTTAATGCCGTCGTCCAGCAGAAAAATTTGCTTCAGGCCTTCACGCATAATGGCGTGATCGTCGGCAATCATCAGGCGTATTGCTTGCGTCATTGGTTACTCACTTATCGTTCTTGTTAAACAGGGCGTGGGCAAGCACGCGCGGGCGATGCGGAAAGCTCAACTGGACGCGCGTGCCCTCGCCGGGACGGCTGTCGATGCAAACCTCGCCGTTCAGCATCGCCGCCCGCTCTACCATGCCCGGTAATCCCCAGGCGTTCGGGCGCACATGCTGCATATCAAAGCCTCTGCCGTTATCCACCACATCGATCCGCAGCTTATCGCCATCCTGTTTCACAAAGATATAGACGCTGCTGGCTCCGGCATGACGCTGCACATTGGTTAGCGACTCCTGGACCACACGAAACGCGGCGGTTACGCACTCATCGCTCAGGCGTAGCTCTTGTTCATGCGGGGGAATAAAAATACAGCGGGTAGTATTGTGCTTATTGAATTCGTCGCGCAGCCACTCCAGCGCTGGCACCAGGCCCAGGTTCAACATATTGGGGCGCAGGCGGGTAGAGACATCGCGCACGACCTGGATGGTGCTGTCGACCAGCTGCATCAAATTATCCACCTGCTGATGCACCGCTTTGCCCGCTTCTGGCGACCGCATATGGATCAGCGACAGGCCGACGCGTAGCGACGTTAAATGCTGACCGAGTTCATCATGGATCTCATGGGCAAGATGTTTACGTTCCGCCTCGCGTTGGGCTTCCTGATTACGCGCCAACAGGCGTAACTGTTGATGTGCCTCGCGCAGCTCCTCTTCTGCCAGACGAATGCCGGTAATATCGCGTCCGACCGTTAGCACGCTTTCCAGCTCGCCGTGCAGATCGTATTCCGGTACGCTGCGCACATGCAGAATACGCCGACGGCTGCCCTGCGTCAGCGTCAGTTCGCCTTCCGCCTCGGTGCCGCTCGCCAGGCTCTGTGATACCAGGCGCAGCAGCGCCATTCCGGTCTCGTTATGGGGAACAGCCTCCGTTAACTGGCGGCGGTAAATCTCCTGTTCGCGTCCTGCAAACCAGCTCAGCACCGGCGGATTAACATAAACACAACGCAGGGTCAGATCGAAGCGCGCGATCATATCCGGCGAGTTTTCCACCAGCGCCCGAAACTGCTTTTCACGCAGCTGCTGGACCGCCTCTTTCTGTTTCAGCTCGCGTACATCGCGCACCACGCACAGCACGTGCGGCTCGCCGCCGTGAAGATAGTGGCTGGAGCTAACCTGAACCGAGATCAGCTCTCCGCGACGGGGCGTATGTTGTGAAGTAAAGGTAATGCCCTCCGGGCGCATGGCCAGTTTCCACCACAGCGCGGTGACATCATTATCCTGTAGTTCATGATCGATAACCGCAAAGCTCAACTGCATCAAGGCGCGCTGGGAATAGCCCATTAATTTGCACGCCTTCTCATTGAAATATTTTATACGCAGGTTGCGGTCCACTAAATAAATCGCATCATGAATACGATCCAGCGCAATAGAAGAAAGCGTATCGGGCGGCGTCAAAGCCGGATTAATTGAATTAAAATAACCCTGCAATAGCGAGATCTCCATTTTCTTACATCATTAATCAGCACCAAAAACATCCCGGCGCCGGGCCAACAGAATAAACTTCCCGTCAAGTTTATCATGCCCGCGTAATGTCAGGATAATCTCAGGCATAAACACGGCTTTTTAGCGTCTCCCTGGCGCGAGAAAGTCGGGAGCGAACGGTCCCCACTGGAATATTAAGCTGTTGCGCCACATCCTGATAGCTGCCGTCATGCCCAACCAGAATCGACAGCATGGTTTTCAAATCGTCCGGCAATGTTTCGATCGAGGCCAGCGTCGCGCCTAAAACCCGTTCATTTTCCGTGATATCGCTGGGATCGCTGTCACAATGCAGATTGGTAAGAATATCGTCGTTTAGCGAATCAAATAAAAAACGCCCCTGCTGGCCCTTATAATAATTACGAATCAAATTAATAGCGATACCAAACATCCAGGTTTCCGGGCGTGACGCGCCGATAAATTTATGACCATTGCGCAGCACCTCCAGGCAGGTCATTTGTGCGATATCCTCCACATCTTCGTGATTAGCCACACGCTTACGAATAAAATTCAGCAATTTCTTATTATTTTCTTTAAAAACTTCAGCCCAGTCGATGGCAACGGTAATTGGCTGACAGGCAGTTGCGTTGAGCATTTTATTTTCTCCAGAGGAATCAATAGTAATGGCCCACTGGATATAGCAAGCGCTGTGCCAGGAAAAAAAGATCAACTAACAGCTTGTTTTTATTATTTACTGGAGAAGCCTCCAGGATATTTCTGAGAAAGAATCGGCAAAAAAGGTTTTATTTGCTGTGCCATATTTTACACAAGTTTCCTTGCTGAATTATTTCGCAGCGGTGAGAATTTTTTTATTTATTTTTGACGGAACCCAGGCGGCCGTATCGCCACATAATCGGGGTCAACCTGATGAGGAACTGGCGATGCTGAAAAGCTCAATGACGCCGCTGATGCCGCACCCACTTAAAGCCCTGATGAAAGCTGCCGACAGCGGCACGCAGAAAAATGCCAGCCGGGCAGGGGAACACCCGTCTGCCGCTGCCAGCGCCAATGACATGAAAGAAGAGGTGGGGATGATGTTCACCGAGCGCGCTGAAAGCCAGAAAAAGGCCGAGCAGCGCCGGGTACAGCAGCAGCACCTGCGTCACCGGAAGAACGCAGGCAAGGTTGAACTGCACCGGCTTTACGCCATGCTCGACTCAGGCGATCGGTCACGGCGCGAAGCGCATCTCAGCCAGATGCGCGAAGCGCTAAAACGCAAGCCACCAGCGGATACCGATGAACTGCTGGCGCAGCTGGATAACGATCCGGCACGCTGCGATCTGCTGCTGCGCGTCATGGAACGCGAAGCGCGCGAGCAGGGCGATGAGGAACTGAGCCAGACCATCGCCACCCATTTACAAACGCTGGAAAGCCAGCATGGCGAGCGCCTGCGCGCCGGTCTGAACACTGCCGCCGCCTTTGCGGAAGCTACGCCCCATGCCGGGCAACGGCAGACGCTGCGCAATCTCTATTACGACAGCATCGTTCATCAGCAGTCGGCGATTGCCATGGTCGATTTACTGCTGGCGCATACCGAGCCGTCGCAGTTCGTCTCCGGCCTGCGCACCTTACAGCGGGCGTTGGCGGATGATATTGCCGCGCTGGCGTCTTCTATCAGCACCGGTGCGCTGCGCCATATTCAGAATGGCCTGGCGGAAGCGCGGCAGGTGGGACATACCCTGGAAGAGAGTCAAAAGCTGCTGAATCGCATGGCGGGGAAAATGACGCTACATGCCGTTAGCGGCGTGGATCTGACGCGCCGCCTGCTGCATCTCAGTCATCACGGCGCCTGGCAACAAGATTTACAGCAGCTCGGCGAGGATGTGGTCGCCCATCCCACCGCGCGTCAGCTGTCGCAATTTTTTAACGCGATATTGCCGCTGGTGCGCAGCCTGCCGCTGCCGCTGTGGAAAGTGAAAGATGGACGGAAAACCGCGCTGGCGCTGCTGGCGAGTCACAGCGTGATGCTGCTGGATAACGAACGTAAACAGGCGCGCCGCGCCTGATCGGGTAGAGACGCAAGATGAACGGCTTATTTTTAATTCTTAATAAAATCGCCATCAGCGCTATGCAGCGCTCGGAAATCGTCGGCGCGGTCTTCGCCATGGCGCTGGTGTTTATGCTGATTATTCCGCTACCGCTGGCGCTGATCGATACATTGATTGCGCTGAACATCTGTCTGTCATCACTACTGATTGTACTGGCGATGTACCTGCCGAAGCCGCTGGCGTTTTCTACCTTTCCGGCGGTGCTGCTGCTGACCACCATGTTTCGCCTGGCGCTGTCGATTTCCGTTACCCGTCAGATCCTGATCCAGCAGGACGCCGGGCATATCGTTGAGGCGTTCGGCAGTTTCGTGGTCGGCGGCAACCTGGCGGTGGGCATGGTGATGTTTTTGATTCTGACGGTGGTGAACTTTCTGGTGATCACCAAAGGATCGGAGCGCGTCGCGGAAGTGGCGGCGCGCTTCACCCTTGATGCGATGCCCGGTAAACAGATGTCGATAGACAGCGATCTGCGTGCTGGCCTGATCGATGTGCATCAGGCCAAATCGCGTCGTAGCGATCTGGCGAAAGAGAGCCAGCTGTTCGGGGCGATGGATGGCGCGATGAAGTTCGTTAAGGGCGACGCCATCGCCGCGCTGGTGATCCTGTTTATTAACCTGGTTGGCGGCGTCAGTATCGGCGTGCTCCAGGTTGGCATGTCGGCGGGCGAGGCGATGCATGTCTTTTCGATCCTGACCATTGGCGACGGCCTGATCGCTCAGATCCCGGCATTGCTGATCTCACTCACCGCCGGGATGATCATTACCCGCGTTTCGTCAGATAACGATACGGTGGAAACGCCCAACATCGGTCGCGAGATCGCCGAGCAGCTGACCAGCCAGCCGAAGGCGTGGATACTTGCCTCCATGGGTATGCTGGGCTTTGCGCTGGTGCCGGGGATGCCGGGTATGGTGTTTACCCTGCTGGCGATGATTACCCTTGGCAGCGGCGGCTTCCAGATCTGGCGCGCGAAGCATACGCTGCGGCTGGCGCAGCCGCAGATCGAAAACGAGGTAATCCCGCCGGAGCTAAATGGCCGAGAAGATCTGCGCCAGTTTAACCCGACGCGGCCTTACCTGATCCAGTTCCCGGTAGAGTGCCGCGGCAAAGCGGAAGCGCTCGATCTGGTCCAGGAGATCCGTCGTCTGCGTAACCGCATCGTTTACCACTTTGGTTTTACCCTGCCAGCCTTTGATATTGAGTTCAGCGACAAGCTGGTGGCAGATGAATTCCGCTTCTCGGTATATGAGATCCCAAAAGTGGTCGGCACCTTTAATACGCCCCGTGTCGCCGTCGAGGCACACTGGCAGGAGAGCCTGAGCGGCGAAGAACAGCAGCGGCTGGCGCAGGAGGCAGAGCAAACGGCGCTGCCCGAAACGGTTGAAGGCGAAGAAGCGGCTGCGCCGCTGCCTGGCGTGGCGCTGGGGCAGACCACGCGTCAGGAGACCGACTATCTCTGGCTGCCAGCCGATCATCCGCTGCTGGAAAATGAGGAGGTGGCGCGTTGGACCGCCGCCGGGCTGCTGCTGAAACGTATGGAAAACGCCATTCACGCCAGCAGCCCGCATTTTATCGGCCTGCAGGAAACCCGCGCGTTAATGGGCTGGCTGGAAAGCGAACAGCCGGAACTGGCGCAGGAGCTCCAGCGCGTGATGCCGCTGGCGCGTTTCTCCAGCGTGTTGCAAAAGCTGGTGGCGGAACGCATTCCGCTGCGTTCCGTGCGCGCCATTGCCGAAGCGCTCATCGAGCATGGCCAGCATGAGCGCGATGTCTTTCTGCTGACCGAGCAGGTGCGCATTACCCTGAAAACCCACTTATGTCATCAGTACAGCCAGGTGGACGGCATTCATGCCTGGCTGCTGGCGCCAGAGCTGGAAGAGGCGCTGCGCGATAGCCTGCGCCAGACGCAAAACGATCTCTTCTTTGCGCTGAGCCAGGAACAGATCCAGGCCGTACATCAGCAAATTCGTATGGCCTTCCCGGCCAGCAATGAACAGCAAAAGGTACTGCTGGCGGCGCAGGATCTGCGCGGCCCGCTACGTGCGCTGATTGCGGAATCTTTCCATCAGGTGCCGGTGCTCTCCTTCGCTGAGCTGGAACCAACGCTGGCGGTGCATGTGCTGGGACGCCTGGAAGCAGATGCCCTGTTTTATTCACTCAACCACTGGGAGGGAGAATAATGTTTGAACTGCGCGTATTGTCAGGGTTGCACTGCGGAGCCGCGCTGCCGCTCAGCGGCGATCGCTGGCAGATTGGCGCGTCGGCGCAGGTCGATCTGTTGCTCAGCGATGAGAGCGTAGGCGGTTGCGAACGCTGGCTGCATCGTCAGGGAGAGCACTGGTGGCTGGCGGAACAGGAAGAGGCCAGCAGCGGAGAACCGGTCACGCTGGAAGAGCCGTTTGTGCTGGCGGGCGTCTGGCTGTGCGTGGCGCAGGCAAATACGCCCTGGCATGAGGCGGCCGCGCTGCCCGCCAGCGCTTTTGCGGCTGCCGCGGCTGACGCGCCGAAAGAGATCGCCGTATCCCGTACCGGCACGCCACGCTGGATGCGCGGGATGATGTTCGGCCTGCTGCTGTTGTTCAGCTTTACCGTGGTGAGCTGGATATTGCAGCCGACGGTTGCCCAGCCTGCCGCAGGTGAAAGCTCGCGCCCCGTCTGGGCAACGGTGGAAGATCTCCGTGCGCCGCTGCAAATTATGCTGCGGGAGCGCGATCTGGCTAACAACGTGAAAATTACCCGCCAGGGGGATCAGCTGCTGTTGAGCGGCACCCTGAGCAAGCCGCAAATCTCAGTATTTAACCGTATGATGACGCGTTTTTATGCACGTTACAGCGCCAGCGCGCCGGTAAAAAGCGCAGTGCGTCCGCTGGAGAAAGAGCTGCCGTTTCGTATCGTGCAGATCGCTACCGGATCGCGCGCCAATATCGTCACCGATGAAGGCGATCGACTGTTTATCGGCGATCAGGTTGGCGAACTGCGGTTGGTGGCGATCACCGACGATCGTATTGAATTCAGCGGGCAAGATCCGATTACGGTGAAATGGTAATGAGCCTGGATCTCGACAGCTGGTTTAGCCAGCAGCAGCAGCGTTTGCAGCAGCCCGATGCGGTTAGCGTTTATGGCCGCATTACCGGTATCAGCGGCATTCTGCTGGAGTGCAGCCTGCCGCGGGCGCGTATCGGCGATCTTTGCCGCATCGAGCGTGACGCCGAAGAGAGCGTGATGGCGGAAGTGGTGGGCTTTAACCCGCAGCATACGCTGCTGTCGGCGCTGGGGCCGCTGGATGGCATTGCGCAGGGCGCACGGGTTACGCCGCTCTACCTGCCGCACAGTATTTGTGTCTCCGATGCGCTACTGGGCTGCGTGCTGGATGGCTTTGGTCGTCCGATTGACGGGCAGGGCGTTGGGGCCTTTGCCCTGCCGGGCGAGGCAGAACAGACCATTCCGGTACTGGGCGATGCGCCACCGCCCACCGCTCGTCCACGCATTTCCACTCCGTTGCCGACCGGCGTACGTGCCATTGACGGTATGCTGACCATTGGCGTCGGCCAGCGCGTCGGCGTATTTGCCGGGGCCGGCTGCGGTAAAACCACGCTGCTGGCGGAGCTGGCGCGTAACGCGCCCTGCGATGCGATCGTTTTCGGGCTGATAGGCGAGCGTGGTCGTGAGCTGCGCGAGTTCCTCGACCATGAACTGGACGAGGAGCTGCGCAGCCGCACGGTGCTGATCTGTTCTACCTCCGATCGCAGCAGCATGGAGCGCGCCCGCGCCGCCTTTACCGCCACCGCCATTGCCGAAGCCTTCCGCGAGCAGGGCAAAAGCGTACTGCTGATCCTCGATTCCCTGACCCGTTTCGCTCGCGCCCAGCGTGAAATTGGTCTGGCGCTGGGCGAACCACCCGGACGCGGCGGCCTGCCGCCGTCGGTGTATACCCTGCTGCCGGGGCTGCTGGAACGGGCCGGGCAAACTGAAAAGGGGGCGATCACCGCGCTCTATTCAGTGCTGATTGAAGCCGACTCAATGAATGACCCGGTGGCCGATGAGGTGCGATCGCTGATCGACGGCCATATCGTGCTGTCTCGTCGTCTGGCAGAGCGCGGCCACTATCCTGCCATTGATGTGCTGACCAGTCTGAGCCGTACCATGAGCAATGTGGTGGAACGCGAGCAGATGCAGGACGCCACCCAGCTGCGCCGCATGATGGCAGCGTGGCAACAGGTGGAAATGCTGATTCGCCTGGGGGAATACCAGCCGGGACATGATGCGATGACCGATGCGGCGGTAGAGGCGCAGCCGGTGATTAACGGGTATTTACGCCAGGCGACGCGCGCGCCCAGCGACTGGGAGAGCACGCTGCACCATCTTTCGGAGGTAAGCCAACATGCGCCAGAGAATTAATCCGGTTGAAGAGCTGGCAACGGACGATCCCGCCGCTGGCCTGCGTGAGGCGTTTGCGCTGCTGATGCCGATTCGCCGCCAGCGTCTGCGCCGCAGCGAACGCCAACAGCGTCAGCATGAACAGCAGCTGGCGCGTCTGCAGGAAGAAGAACGCGCCGCCGCCGAACAGCTCACCGAGCGACAGGGCAGCTATCAAACGCTGCGTGCCGGATTTGACGTCGCCTGTCTGGGCCATCAGCCGCTTTCTCAGCTACAGCGCGGTTTGCATCAGGAAGATCGCGCCGCCGAAGCGGTGCAGCAACAGCGTCAAACCGTACGCGAGAGCGCTGCGCAGTGCGCTGCGCAAAGCGAACAGCTGACGTCGGCGCGGGCAGAAACCCAGCTGCGCCAGCGCGAGCTGGAAAAACTGGAATTGTTGATGCAGGAACATGAGGTTAAGCCATGAATCCTTTTGTGGATCGATCGATCACGGCGAAGCCGCGCCCGGAAGCCAAAACAACCGAGCCGCGTGAACCACGCCCGCCGACACGGCAAGAGACGCGTCCCGCACCGGCGCGGGCAAAAGCGCAGCCTGAACCGGTGCCGCAGGCTAAACCTGCGCCGCGCGGTGCGGATAAAACCCGTGGCGAGCGTAGCCAGGCCAGCCCCCAAAGCAGCGGCGCGAAACGCAACAGTGAACCGCCTGCCGCCAGCCCGGATGGTATGTTGTTCAGCGCGCTGCTGGATATTGCGCCGACGCCGCCCGCCTTGACAACCGGCGGCGTGGAGCTACAGGTGCAGCCGCGCCATGCGCACGCCGCCGAGCAGAGCACGCCAGGCGCCGCGCCGATGGCGCTCTGGCAGCCGCTGGAGGCGGAGCTGGGACGCATAACCGATCGTCAGCCTGATGGCCCGGTGGCGATGACGCTGCTGCTGCCGCGGCTTGGCGCGGTGGATGCGCGTTTGCAGCATCTGCCCGCCGGCGGCTGGGATATTGCGCTGCGCTTTTCACCTGCGGCGCTGGGGGCGCTGGAAGCGCATCAGGAACGCTGTCGCCAGGCGTTGCGACGACGGTTGACCAGCCGGGTACGCCTGCGCTTTGAACAACGGGGGGCAGCATGAAGCTCGCTTTGCCGTGCCGGGAGTCTGCTGAGGCGCAGCTGCGTCAGCGTATCGGCGCTGGACGCTGTTTTCACTATACGCTGGCGGGCGAGGCGGGCCATCTGGTGCTCTCTTTGCCTGTCGGCCAGCCGCTGGAAGTGTGTCCGCTATCGCTGCGTTGCCACAGCGGTCTGTTACAGCTAAGCGATGCGGAAGGCGCGCTGGCGCTAATGTCGGAATCTCCCGCACTGCCATACGCTGAAGCAGAGATGACGCCCTGGTACTGGCCGCTGTTTAATCAAAGCTTGAGTCCGGAACTCCAGCAGCTGTTCGGCGATCTGGCGCCGGAAACTCAGACAAATAACCCATCATTTGCACTTCGCCTGGAACTCACGCTTGGCGGACTCCACTCAGAAAGCATGTTGATGGCATCGATCGCCACGCTAAACGCCCTGTTGGATAAGGCGGGCTGGCAGCCGCAGACGGCAGCATTGCCGTCTGATTTGCCGCTACGCTTTCCGCTGACGTTGGGCGCGCTGACTTTAAGCGCCGCGCAGCTGCGTCAGCTGTACCCGGAAGATGTGCTGTTGCCAACGCGCAACGCATTTTCTCCCTGTGGCGAAGGCGCGCTACAGCTGGCAGGGATACGCCTGACGGGCGCGCTAACCGGCGAGGCGGATCGCGCCTTTTTTACTCTTTCTGATTTGGAGATCATGCCAGTGACTTTGCCCTACGATAACGATGATATGGCCCCTGCTGCACAGCCTGATGAGGCGTGGCAGGGCGAACCTGCGCCCGGGCTGGATGGATTGCCGCTGGCGCTAACGGTACGCTGCGGCCAGCTGCGTTTGACGCTGGGAGAGTTACAGCACCTGAGCGCCGGGTCAACGGTCATGGTAGATAACGTCCAGCCGGGCGAGGCGCTGCTGTGTCACGGTGATTATCCGCTGGCGAAAGGCGAACTGGTGGATGTAGAAGGGCGTCTGGGATTACAAATTACCCATATGCTGCCGGGCAGCATTAACCCTTTGGGCCAGGGCGGGTAAGCACGCATGGAGATGCAGTCGCTTAATCCGATGATGCTGGCGCTGTTCCTCGGCGTGCTGTCACTGGTGCCGATGTTAATGATTGTTTGCACCTGCTTTCTGAAAATATCCATGGTGCTGATGCTGACGCGTAACGCCATGGGCGTACAGCAGGTGCCGCCCAATATGGCGCTGTACGGCATCGCGCTGGCTGCGACGCTGTTTGTCATGGCACCGGTATTTAATGCCTCCAGCGAGCGTATTAAGGCGATGCCGCTCGATTTCAGCAGTATGGAGCGGCTGGAGTACACCTTCGGCAACGGCGCGGAGCCGCTGAGAAAATTTATGTCGCACAATACCGATCCGGACATTCTGGTGCATCTTCAGGAGAACGGCGCGCGTATGTGGCCGAAAGAGATGGCGGAGAGCATTACGCCGCAAAGCCCGCTGCTGATTATCCCCGCCTTTGTGCTGTCGGAGCTGCAAAACGGCTTCAAAATCGGCTTTCTGGTCTTTATCCCCTTTCTGGTCGTGGATCTCATCGTGTCGAACGTGCTGCTGGCATTAGGGATGCAGATGGTTTCGCCGATGACGGTCTCGCTGCCGCTAAAAATCCTGCTGTTCGTGCTGGTCAGCGGTTGGACAAGGCTGCTGGACGGCCTGTTCTACAGCTATCTGTGAGGCGGTAATGGAAATACTGACTTTCTTCCGCCAGGCGATGTTGTTAGTGGTACTGCTTTCCGCGCCACCGCTGATTGTCGCCGTGCTGGTGGGTATTGTGATCTCGCTGGTGCAGGCGGCGATGCAGTTGCAGGATCAAACACTGCCGTTCTGCCTGAAACTGATGGCGGTAGGCATCACGCTGGCGATGACCGGGCGCTGGGTCGGCGTGGAGCTGATCCAGCTGACGCAAAACGCCTTTGCCATGATGTCGCGGGTAGGCAGCTAATGCTATGGAGCGATGCGCTGGATGAACTGTTTAACGCGCTACTGGCGCTGCTGCTGGGCATGGCACGCATTTTCCCCTGTTTGCTGCTGACGCCGATTTTCTCTTTCTCAGCCATTAAAGGCGTACTGCGCACCGCTATTGTGTTGTCGCTGGCGCTGTTTATCGCGCCGGTGTTTTATCGCGATATGTTAAGCGCTTCGCTGCCGATGACGGCGCTGGCGGCGATTGCCATTAAAGAACTGATCCTCGGCACGCTGATTGGCCTGATCCTCGGGTTGCCTTTCTGGATGTATGAATCGGTCGGCGCGCTGTTTGATAACCAGCGCGGCGCGCTAATGGGCGGGCAGATTAACCCACAGCTGGGACCGGACGCCACGCCGCTGGGCTATCTGATGAAGCAAACCATTATTCTGCTGCTGATGGTGGGGCCGGGCCTGAGTGCCATCACCCAGCTGCTGTGGGACAGCTATCGCATCTGGCCGCCGCTGGCATGGCTGCCGCCGTTGAGCGAGCAAGGCTGGCAGGTTTGGCTGGGTCTGCTGAAAGAGACCTTTGTCACCATGGTGCTGTATGCCGGTCCGTTGGTGGGATTGCTGCTGCTGCTTGATTTCGCCGTCGGCACTATCAGTATCTATAGCCCACAGATTCAGGCCACGGTACTGGCGATCCCATTGAAATGCCTGCTGGGTCTGCTGTTTTTCGTGCTCTACCTGCCGTTGCTGAATCATCTGGCCGGTGAGCGGCTGTTTGAACTGCGCGATCTGACGCATCTGTTCCCCAACCTGTTTGATGCTAAAGGCGCAGGGCATGAGTGAAAAAACCGAAGACGCAACCCCGCAAAAACTTCAGGAATCGCGAAAGAAAGGCCAGGTAAGCCAGAGCCAGGATATCCCCAAATTGCTGATCTTTATTGGCATTCTGGAGGCAATTTTTGCGCTGGTGGATAGCGGAATGCAGCGCATGGAAGCGATGGTTATGTTGCCGCTAACGCGCATCGGTCAGCCTTTTGGTCATGCGATGGAGGAAGTGATAACGAATTCGCTGATGGTGCTGCTGCTGTTTTCCACCATTATTGGCGCGATAGCGATTTTGCTGCGTATTGTCGGCGGCTGGCTGCAGTTTGGTCCGCTGTTTGCGGTGGAGGCGATGAAGCCGAAGCTGGATAGCCTGAATCCGGTCAACCACTTTAAAAATATGTTTTCGGCGCGTCAGTTCACCCAGCTGTTAACCAGCATCGTAAAGGCGTGCGTGATTGGCATCGTGGTATGGATGGCGCTGGAGCCTGAAATCGGCAACCTGGCGCGGCTGGCGCAAACCGATCTTAATACCTTCTGGCACGGCGTACTGATGCTGTTTATCAAGGCAGCACGCCAGGTATTGCTGGCGCTGCTGGCAATGAGCCTGCTCGATTTCGGCCTGCAAAAGTATTTTTATCTCAAGCAGCAGCGCATGAGCCACGAAGATATTCGCAAAGAATTTAAGCAGAGCGAAGGCGACCCGCATATGAAAGGGCATCGTCGTCAGGTAGCGCATGAAATTCTTAACGAAGCGCCCAAAGCGCCGCGCCAGGTGGCGGTAGAGGAGGCGGATGTATTACTGGTTAACCCCACTCACTTTGCCGTTGGGCTCTATTATCGTCCTGGCGAAACGCCGCTGCCGCGTCTGCTATTTAAGGCCAGCGATGATGACGCCCACCACTTAATCGAACAGGCCCAGCGCGCCAAAATCCCGGTTATTCGCTATATCTGGCTGGCGCGCACCCTGTATCGCACCACAGCAGAAGGGGAATGGATCCCACGTGAAACCTTAAAAGCGGTGGCCCAGGTTTATCGCCTGTTACGCGAACTGGAAGAGCACTATCTGGATGAGGTGATTGAACTGGAGGAAGAATAAGGACCATGCAAATACAGGGAAATGTAAAAAGTATCGCTTCTGATAATATCTTTTACAGGGGACTTGTTTATTTAAAATGCACGATGAATTAAATCAGTTGAAATAGATTTATTCGCAATCTAAATCCACTCGTTATTCGTTGATAATTTTTATCCTGCATCAAAACAATTAATTCTGCCCAGGAAATCAAAGTGTCTGCTTTTGCTGAATATTTAATTTCCTGGTATCGCCTGGCTGTTATCCAGTAACCGGGCCCGTCCGAAAAGGTCAGGCTCCAGTTCGTGTGCTGGAAAAACGTCCTGAAGGTATTGTCCCTGCCAGCGGCGGGCGGAGCCTCTCTTTTTTCTGACTTGCCTTTCAAAGCCAGACGCGCCTTTGCTGTTTTTACAAAAGGCGCGTTGGATCTTACCGTGACAATAATCAGACGGCTTCCGCCGTTTCAGCCAGCCGTGTCAGCAGCGTTGGCATAAACTCGCGGACCTGCCGTCCCTGGTCGATAAAATTATTCACTAATTTGGTAAAGCGCGGCGCGTCCAGATGCTCCAGCATGTATTGACTACACAGCCGCAGCGTCATTTCGCTATCCAGCGCCAGCCAGCAGCCGCGCATTGCGTCCATTTCAAAATTCATCGTCAGTAGCGCGCGCCATAGCGCTGGGTCGTCAGTCATCAGCTGCGACGACATCACCTGACAGTGCAGCAGCAGGTTTTCGCCCGGCGGCGCCTCAATGGTGACCAGCTCCTGCTGTTGCTTATCCAGTAGCAGACAAACGCCATTATCCAGCGTTAACTCACTATTCAGGGTATGGCCGTACTGCTCCAGCAGGCGCTGTAAGTAGAGATTATCCATGATGCTTCCTCATTAACTTTTAAGTACCCGACCACTCTGCCGGGCGGCCTGCAACGGCTGCGCCAGCTGTCCGGTGCTGCGCTTAGCCATTTCACCCTCCAGCGTATAAGCGAGCGGGCTCTGCTGATCGCGACCGTAGCTGAAACTGATTTTGCCGAGATTGCGGCTTTTGGCGATTGAGACATTACTGCCGCCGCCCAGCAAGAACTGCGGCGAGGTAACGCCGTCGCTTTTGCTCTTGCTCTCGGTAAAGGCGACCGATTTGATACGCATATTGCTGCGCGTCTGAAGGCGCGTTTCCAGTTCGTTGCGGCTGATGCGTCCAGCCATCCAGTCTGCATTCAGCTGCTCTTTAACCTCATCCTTCGGCTCCAGCGTTACCACCGCCTGGGTATCCGGGGAGAGCTGCATCTGCTTGATCAGCCCGCTCAGATGGCCATCCTGCTCCATCATGGTGCGAATGCGGTTGGCATTGCTGAGTGGGTGATTCGAACCGGTTTCATGGTTGAGCATATCGCCCAGCCAGTGCAGCAGACCGTTACTGTCAATTTTCGCCAGGTTGTTATAGGTGGATTGCGTCTCGGCACCTGCCGGTAGCGGAACATGCAGATTCAGCGCTTCACGCTGCTGGCGTAGCTTCACCAGCTCGCGGATAGCGGCGTACTGCGCGTTGTTGGTCACCTTGCCCTGCGCTTCGTGCTGGCCGAAATGGTTCAGTAACGCATCCAGTTTTTCATTGTTGGTTTTGGCCGTTTTACCGCTGTCGGCGGCAGGCTCCTTAAGCGAATCCATTAGCTGCGCGGTTGCCCGGTCGGGAAACGCTTTGGTCAGGCTCTCGGTTAACTTATCCAGATGCGTAGCGGCCAGGCGGTGCGGCTGGGTCAGCTCCAAGCTCAATGACTGTTTGGTTCGGTTATCAAAGCTGAAGCGCACGCCCGCGCCGGTGACGGCCATAATCGGCTGTCGCGCCTGATCGGTACGGTTCACCATGCCGCTCGGCGACACAAAGCGCGCTTCGGCAGCCCCCTGATTAAAGAAGCGTACGCGGTTAGTGCTGCTGGTCTGTTTACTGGTACTGGAATTGCCGTTGGTGTTGCGCTCGCGTGCGGCGGCGGCAATATTGAGGCTCGCTGCCACGCCGCCGCCAAAGCGCGTCAAGGCAATATGATTTTTTTCATTTTTATTGGTCATCGGCAGGCCGATGCTGGCCAGCGCGGCGCCACCGGTATCCAGGCTGGTGGTCCAGGTCGTGCCGTTTTTGACCTTGTGTTCATTGCCTTTATCCAGCAGTTCCAGCGGATCGATTTGGTCGCTGGCCAGGCGGTTAAGGAAATCTCCGATCTCATTATCAGCCAGGCTAAAAGTGACATTGTTTTGCGACTGCCGCTGAATATTCAGCGAGGCCGCGGCACCCAGCCGCACCACCGGCGATGCGGTATGTTCGCCATCCTTACCAAACTTGACATCATTGGGATCAACATGCCCCGTCAGCATGTTGTGTCCCACTCCAGTAAAGGGCGTGATACCGCCTGCGCCATTACGTCCGACGGTAACGGTCAGCCCTTCTTCCCCACGGGCGAAAGCCAGACTGTAGCCGCGGTCGGCATTCGCCCGTCCGCCTGCCAGTACCTGCGTCTGGACGCCTGGCACCACGACGCTGGAAGCAAAGGCGCCGTAGTTACTGCTAAAGGTCAGGTTCTCGCCGTTGCTTAATGACTTCAGTTCGTTCGCCATGCTCTCTACCAGCTGCGCCTGGTTTTGTGCGTTAAACACCGTACGCGAAGTGAGATTAAGGCCGTGGTGCTCTTTGGAAAAGGCATTGGTCATTTTCTTGATAGCGTCATAGTTCGCCTCGATCTGTTTAAGATTGGCGAATCCCTGATCGGTTAATTTTTTCACCGGATCAGCGCCCCAGCGTTGATGGCGCAAGTCACGAATATGTGTTTGCAAATCGCTGCGCGCCGTCGCCGGATCGGTGCCGCCATCCAGGCTACGCTGATAAACATCCAGCGCGCTGTGCAGGCGCTGTTGGGTTATGGCGTCGAGAAACAGCCGCGATTTCACCAGGCCCAGTTCATCACTGCTGTCGCGCACCGGCTTATCGGTATTGTGTTTCAAATGATCGAGCACTAAGCGATGGTTACGCATGTCGTTAATCACCCCCAGCGCCGGCGCGGTGTGAGCGGAGGGATTGTTATTAATCAGCTGATGCAGCGTGTTGACCATTTGCGGATCGCGATGGCGGGCCGAATTCAGGTGGCCGTTATGGGTATTCTTTAATTTTTTCGGATCGCTATTCAGCTGGTTTTTATCATCCAGCACGCCGTAATGCTGACCAACCGCCCGGGTTTGCAGCATCAGGCTGTGGCCCAGCTCCTCAGCAAATTCATTGATCTCCTGATGCAGGCCCGGATCGCTGCTTTTAAGATTCAGGCCGGTCAGGCGCTGCTCCAGCGCCTGCTGCGGCCGCGTACGCGCGTTGTGTTGGGAAGTGATTTCCAGCGCGATATTATTCTGCGCCGTATAGAGCGGGCTGAGTCCTTCGCGTCCGTGCAGGCGATGTTTAAATTCATTACCGAGGTTCTTCAACGGACGCGGCCAGCCGCCGCCGGAGGTACGCAGCACAAACGCCTCCATGCGTTTTTTAAACGGGCTGTTGACCTTCGAGGTATCGCTGCCGCTGCTGCCGAATAGGTCGATCTCACGTTTATAAGTGACGTTAGTGCCAGGAATGCGACCTGATTTGCCCGCATCACCCAGCCGCCCGAAGGTTTCGGCAGAGCTATTATTTTCATAGGCGCTTAGCGCCTGCTGACGATCCAGCGGCCGCCAGGTACCTGCCTCCAGTCGGGCGGCATTACCTGCTTCATCCGCCACCATCAGACGGCCTTGCCCATCGGTATGCAGGCTGGCAGGCGCGCCGGGATTTGGCGGCAGGGCGGTAACCGGCTGCCAGCCGCCGCCGTTATTGCCCTGCCAGTCTTTATCATCCAGCATAAACAGCCGACCGCCGCCGGTCAGGCCAAAGAGTTTGTGATGTTCGTTAACCGCCATATCCTTCAACTGGGCCTGCTTTGCCGCATCGCCGGTTAGTCCCTGCATCGAGGGCAAACCCGCTTTGGTAATGCTCTGCGGCGGCATCAGATCGCGCCGCAGGCCGGAAGCGATCTGATGCAGGCGCATTTCACCGCTCTTATCCAGCGCCAGCAGCCGACCATTGCCCAGCGAGGCGATAGTCTGGGTTTTGCTCTCTTTTCCCAGGCCGTGCAGCGCCAGATCCGCCTTGATGCTGTTTTTCACCTGCGTCAGCTGAAACAGGTTGTTGTGATGCAACGTTTTATTGCCTGCCTGGTTAACCTTCAGCGGCTTCACTTCGCCGCCTTCTACTTTCAGCGGCAGCCCGTCGTTGCCGCGAATTAAACGGTCCGCTTTTTCCGTGGTCGGCTCCCAGCGTTGGGAAACCTTATCGTAGAAATGGACCTTGCCATCCATTAGCGCCAGCTTGCCGAGGCGGCCGGAATCCACTACCGCGTGCGGCAGCGGTTCGCTGCGGCGCAGCCCTTTCTGGTAATCCATCACCATGCTTTCACTGAGATTCCAGCCCGGGGTGATGCCGTGCGCATCCAGCTGACAGCTGTGCTCGTTATCCAGCCGATCTTTCACCACCGCATGGAGCTGGCCCTGACCGTTGCTGTGCAGCGCGGCGATCTGCGCACCTTCGCCAAACACGGCGTGGATCGCCTGGTTGCGGTTATCTTCGGTGAAGTTAAGGTCGCTGGCGTTCGCGCCGGGACGAGCGGCGCTAAACAGCTTGCCGTTGGGATCGACAGCAAGGATCTGGTTGTCGTGCAGCGCGATGCTGCTGAGCTGAAAGTCAGCAGGTTGTCCATTTACGCGCTGCTTCATCGCCAGCGTCGGACTTTGCCAGTCGCCCGCCTTGATATTGTTCATCAGCCGCAGCTGTTGGGCGTGCGTTTCACCGTCTTTCAGCACCACCGCCAGTTCGCCCTGCGCGCCGGCGCTAAAGGCAGCGATCTTGTGATCGAACAGCAGGCTTTTCTGCTGCTGGCTTAAGTTATGCAGGCGCTTATCGCCCTGAATGGCATACAGTTGGTTGTTGCCCTGGCGGCTGAGCTTGTCGAAGGTTTTATCATCTGTGCCGTGCACCGGCTCCCAGCGCTGGCTGGTGGTATCAAAGCGGTGCAGACGATTTTCATGCAGGCGCAGCTGTTCACTTTGCGCGCCGTTGGCAGGTTGATGGCTGTAAATGCCGGTCAGCAATGCGTGAACCGCCTGGTCGGGTAGCGGACGATTCTCCCGCTCGCCGTTTTGCAGCAGGGCGATACGCTGTCCGGCGCGGTCCATACGCGGCTGCTGACCTGCGGCGGCAGGCTGGCTGTGGGCGATGGCGGTAAAGGCCAGCGGCGAATCCTGGACGTTAAGCAACCGCCCGCTGTGATCGAGCAGGACATGATGACGATCGCCCGCGCTGGCGTGCCAGCGATAACGCTGATCGGCTTTCCCCAGGGTCTGATCCAGCAGCGGCTTGAGCGTGTCCGCCGCATCAATATTTAATCGTTCGCCAGTAAGCGAGAGGCGGTTTAACTGTTCGCCTGGCGCCGCAGCGTCAGGTGCTGGCGTCTGGCCTTCGGCAGAGGTGCGCTCCAGCAGCTGGCGCTGCGCCTGTTTGGTGGCCAGTTTGCTTTTTTCATCATCGCTTAACGCGCTGGCGTGGCGCTCGGCGACCAGATCGATCAGCTGCAACATATTGCTGCTCCATTCGCTCAGCGATGCTGAAGAGCGGGACTGCTGCTGCGGCGGACGGGCGTTTTGCGTCGGCGTATCAGAGAGCGAATTGCGCCGTACCGGCGCGGCGGGCTTTCCTGTGCCGGACGGCGCGCCATCAACGGAATGGCGACGTTCCGGAATGACGGGCGTTTGCGTTCCCACATCCGCGCCGTCAATGCTGTGGCGGCGGGCGTGCCCGGCGGGTTTGGGCGTTTCTGTCGGCACGCCCTCAATAGAGTGTCGTCGGGCTGGGGGTTTGCTCACTGGCCAGTTATCGACGGGCAGCGCCTCTTTTTCGCCAGTGGAGTGCCGCCGCCGCAGCGCCGTGCCGTTGCCTGCATCCTGACCGGCGCGGCCGGGGCCCGGATGCGAGCCATGGCGACGCAGAGAGGCGGCGCCCGCCTGCTGCTGTGCTGAGGCGGGGCCTCGTGCTGCCCCCTGTAACAGGTTGCCGCTGCTACGCTGGGTCGCGCGCGCTGCGCCCTGAGTTACGGCAGATGATGTGGCGTGCGAGCTGGCCTGACCAACAGTGCGTGCCACCGCGGCGGCGGCGCTTGCGATTCCGGGAGCTAAAACCATTTGCTTCTCCTTTTATCTTACTCAGGGATGAACCTGGACCCGGGTGTAATCGTAAGGGCCGTTACGCAGTTCCGGCTGCCACCATATGGTTAAATGCTGTAGATCGGATTGCGGACGGCAGCGCACATCCTGACAGCCGGACGGCGCTTTTGGCGCGCAGGCGCTAAGCAGCAGACTGAGCAAAGCGGTAAAAAGCAGTTTACGTAACATAACGGTCCTCAACGTAGCAGGCGGCTGCCGGTGCTGGCGGCAGTGGAAGTGAGTAAGGAGACGCGTCCCGGGCGGGCAACGGCGCCAGGCTCAAAAGCCACGTAGACTTCGGCTGATTCGCCGGGGCGTAGCTGCGAGCGCGGCCAGACCGCTACCGCCAATGTGCGATCGCTACGGCAGGCTGCCTCGTCAAAGCGCTGGGTGACGTTGCTGTTATTGGTGATCACGCCCACGGCGATCTGCACCGAGCTGCTGTGATACCACTGATGGCGTCGGTAATCGTTAAACAGGCCGCCCGGCAGGCTACAGAGAGCGCTCAGCGTCTGGCCGCTGCCGCCGACGGAAAAGCCGGTGGGCTGGCGATTTTCGGCCAAATCACGCAGCGCGGTTTCCACCAGGCTTTTCATATCGGTGTACTTATGGCGGCGATTAACCTCGCCCATCGCATCATTCAGCTGGCTGCGGTTTTCGTCAGCGATATAGCGGGAAGGATCGACCTGATCGCCCACCAGATGCGGCGTGATGATAAATAATCGTTCGCGCTGCGAGGTCTCATGCTGGGTTGAAGTAAACAGCTTGCCGATCAGCGGGATGCTGCCGAGGATCGGGATGCGCCGCTCACGATCGCCGCTCCGCTTGGTATGGAAGCCGCCCATCACCAGCGAACGGCGCTCCTGTACCAGCGCCTGGGTGCTGATCACCCCGTTGCTGGTGCCTTCTGCTTCGCCGTCATCGTTTTTATCCAGCTTGCCGTCTTCCACGTCCACAATAAGCTGCACCGACGATTTAACGTTACCGATAGCGCGCGGCGTGACGCGCAGGCTTGTGCCCGCAGTGACCGCCTGAATATCCACCACCCGTTCGCCAACGGCGCGGATAAAGGCGGTATCGCTGAAATCAATGACCGCTGGCTGGTTTTCCAGCGTCATGATCGAGGGATTGGCAATAATCGACGCGGTGCCTTCGCCTTCCAGCGCCTGAATATCGGCGAAGAAACGGCGGAAGTCGGTGACGAACAGCGTGCTGGGGCCGGAAAGCAGCGCCGATCCGCCACTTACGTTACCAAACTGGCCTGCCCAGCTGGTGGAAAGACGCGCCAGTTCGTTGCGATCGATATCTACAATCAGCGCGTCGATCTCAATCAGCTTCTGCGGCACGTCGATGGTGGCGATCAGCGATTGATAGGCGTTGCGGTATTTGGGATCGTCACGCACCAGCAGGGCGTTGTTGCGGACATCGGCGGAAACGCGTCCGGCCATGGCGCTGGGTGCACCGCCAGAGGTATGGCGATCCTTATGGGTGCCGCGCCCCACCAGCTGGTTAAGAATACTTTGCGATTCCATGCGCATCTGCTCCATGCCGTCATCGCCAGCCTGGCCGCTGCTCATGCCTTTAGCGCTGTCGCTGCCGCCCTGGCCTAACAGTTCGTTGAGCATGGTCGCCACGCCGGGCACCAGTAGCGTCTGGTCGCGATAGCGAATAGTACGATCGGCTACCGAGGCATATTTCAGCGGAAACGCCATCATCTCTTTAGGCTCTTTATCTTCTTTCGGCGTATCTGATTTTTTCGCGAAGTCGGCGATCAGGTTGACATATTCTGGCGGGCCGGTGACCAGCACCACGCCTTCATCGGGCAGTTCACCCCAGCCGAAGCGCGGCTCCAGCAGGCCAACGCCTTTCAGCGCCTGTTTGATATCGGGCGCGGCGTCAGGCGAGATCTCCAGCCGCCGTGAGGCCTGCGCCGTCAGCGGGCTGACATACAGCGTGTCGTTGTAGACAAACCATTGAAAGCGGTACTCCAGCGCCAGGCGGTTCAGAAACGCTTCCGGGCTGGCGGCGCGCAGGCGGCCAGTGACATTGCTGTCGGGCAGGGTGCCAAGGTTAATATCCACGCCGAAGCTGTTGGTGAAGTCTTCAAGAATAATGTTGAGCGGCGTATTGTCGGCGGAATAGGCGTAGGCGCCATTTTTCCAGGCTTCCGGGGTGCTGGCATGTAAGGTGCCAGCGCACAGCAATAACAGGGCGGCTGTCCAGCGCAGCAGCCGTTTAACAGCGGGCAGGGTGATCACACCTTACTCCTTTCTTCTGACAGAATTTTTATGAAAGCCTGTTAACGGCAGCCGCAGCTGCCGTTGGTTAACGCACATCAGTTAATGGCATCAATAATCGATTTACGGATACCGAACTTAAACTGGGTATATTGCGAGCTGGCCCAGCTGGCGTTGGACATATCCAACAGCTGGTTCTGGAAGGCGTACATATCGCTGAGACTGAACGACTGATCCGACATCTCTTTAGCGACCTGATAGGTCTCGTTGTGGGTGCGGCTGGACTGTGCGGACAAGCGACGCTGCAGTAAATCTCCGGAAGGCATGGTGCGACTCCTCTGGTTTAGGGTTCTCCCTTAAGTGGCGCCGGTTATCGTTGGGTTCCGTTGGCGGTAAAAAATTATTCGCCGCCTAGCGTCTGGCAGAGCGCCTGCCAGCTGATGTGCAGTTCGCCCTGCGCGGTGACCAGCCGCAGCGCGTCGCTTTCCAGCCGCTCATTGGCAATCAGCTGCCAGCGCAGCGCGGGATGGGCGCTGAGCCAGGCTGATAGCGATGGCTGTTGCGGGACGGCGCAGTAAAGCGTCGCCTGGGTTTCTGCCGGACAGCGGCTCATTAACTGCGTCAGTAACGCTTCCAGACGCGCGGCGGGCGGCACCTCCGCCAGGCAGTGCGTCAGCGCCTGCGCTAACAGCTGGCTGGCCAGTGCGACCACCTGCTGCTGCTGTGCTTCCCGCTGCTGCCGCCAATCGTCAAACAGCACTTGCGCCTGTTGCCAGAAGTGCGCCTGCTCTTGCTCCAGCAGCCCGGCGGCCTGTTCCTGCGCCTGTTGCAGTATTTGCTGCGCCTGCTGAAGGGCTTCATCCAGCTGCCGCTGCGCCTGCTGTTTTGCCTCCAACAGGATGGCCTGCGCCTGCTGCTGCTGCGCCAGCGCCTCACGGCTGAGTAACGCCTGTTGCGGCTCTGGCGGGGTAAAGCAGGTTAATTGCCTAAGCTGCCACATCATTCTTCTCTCCGGCACGGCAGCGCCATAGCGCCGCTTCCCATAAGGGCTGCAATCGACGGGCAGGAATAACGAGTGGCGTGGCCGGGCAGGCCAGCGCCGCATCACGTGGAAAAGCCATGCGTAAACGGCTCCAGCAGGCGGGCCAGAGCGCCTGCAACAGCGGGAGCGCCGCAGGCTGCGGCTGAAAGGCATCTGGCAGCCAGCTTTCCGGGCGTAACCCTTTCGCCAGCCGCCGACACCAGATTTTCTCTTCGCCGGGTAGCCCGGTCTCTGCGCCGCAAATCGCTTCAGTGAGCGTCAGCAGCCGCGTTTTTTGTGGTTCCGACAGCGCCAGCAGATCCAGCAGCAGCGGCTGCGGCGGGGCAAGGGGCGCTGCCTCGACGCCCCAGTGGCGGCCTATCGCCGCGCCGCGCATCCGGGCCAGCGCCAGCTGACGCGCTTCCGGCAGCGCGAACCAGCTATCCTGGCGCCAGCTGTCATGGGCTGCTTGCCAGTAACCGCTGTGCCACCATGTTAGCCACGCTGTCATGACGGTTTCCCTGGGTTGGCGACCGCCGTACGCGTTCCTTTTTTACTGGAGCGCAACATCACGACGCCTGCGATCAGCAACAGCAAAATGCCCGCCATGCTCAGCACCCCTTTAACCAGCGAAAACTGGCCGGGAGAGAGGGTAAACGGCCCCATTTTCACTGTCTCCACCCGATCCTCATAGACCTTAGCCGGGACGAAAACGATGGCTAAATCGCGATCGTCGCGTCCGACCAGGCCGGGAATACTGGTGGCGACCAGGCGACGAATACGTGGCTCAATGCTGTCGGGATCGAGCGTGTCGTGGTATTTGATAAACACGGAAGCAGAGGCGGGCTGCACCGGCTCGCCGGGAGCGATACGCTCTGGCAGCACCACATGAACGCGCGACACCACCACGCCGTCAATTTGCGCCAGCGTGGATTCCACCTCCTGCGACAGCGCATAGATATAGCGTGCCCGCTCCTCCATCGGGCTGGATATGACGCCACTTTTCTGGAATACCTCGCCCAGATTGGTGCGCGCCTTGCGCGGCAGCCCGGCAGCCTCGAGAATATTGACCGAGCGCTCAATATTTTCCGGCGCGACCAGCACCGAAACGCCCGCCTTATCCACACGCTTGCTGGCGGGAATATGGTAGCGATTCAGTTCGGCAACAATATCGTTGGCATCATTTTCGGCCAGATTGCTATTCAGGACGGTATCGTCGCCACAGCCGCTCAGCAGCAGGGCAAGGCAGCCGACCAACAGGGCTTTTACCAGAAAAGGTCGCATAGCGTTTACTGTAGGTTGGTTAATTTATCCAGGCTTTGCACGCCCTTGGCAACGATCTTGGCATTCATCAGGCTCTCTACGTAATAGTCCGACAGCGCGGCGTTAGCGGCGCTAAAGTCGAGCGAGCTGGTAGAACGTGATGCCACTTCCAGATTGCGAAACGCGCTCTGCTGCGCCTGCTGGTTACGGCTGATGGCGCCGGTCAGGCTGCTGATAATATCGGGCGTACCGCCCGCAGGCGCGGAACCTTCAGGCGCGTTCAGCGCGGCACTGAACCACTGCGCATCTGCCTTATCAGGCTGGGGCGCGGTATCGTCCGCTTCTAACGTTACTGAGGTGGTCAGAGAAGGCGAGGCGTTATTGACTTTCATCGGTTCAGCTCTTCTGTTAAAGGAAAGAGAGGGAGGAGCGTGGCGTTCTCCTCCCCGCCCGCCGTGCTTAGTAGGAGATCTTCACCTGGGCTGCGGCTGAACCCGCCTGGGCCGCGCTGTCTGCGATACCGTTGACGCGCTGGTTTTCTGCGTCCAGCTTGGCCTTTGCCACCTGGTTCTGCTGCATCTCTTTCTGTACGCCCTGCATTTCCATCATAAAATCGGCACCGCCCATTGCGCCTGAAATCTGGCTCAGGGAGCTGGCGCCGCCGGTGATCATATTGGAGATGCCTGTAGTTACGCTCATGGTTATTTCCTCGTTAAAGTTTAAGGTTGTACTGCGATGGTTTCGATCATTGAGTGGTGAGCGCGCCGGGCGGGTTCCATAAAAATGCAGAATTTTTTCTGGCAAGAAAAAACCCGCGGTCGGTTGACGGCGGGCTGGGGGATCAGGCGCTGAGTTTCAGCTGTTTGAGCCGGTGATAGAGGGTGCGACGTGGAATGCCTAACTCATGCACCACCTCGTCGATACGGTTGCCGTGGCGATGCAGACACTCATGGATCAGGCTGCGTTCAATACGCCGTAGCCGCTCTTTCAGCATGATCGATTCCGCCTGCGGGATCGCCTGCTGACAGAGTACCGGCAGCCCCAGCACAAAGCGTTCCGCCGCCGCTTTGAGTTCACGGATATTCCCCGGCCAGCTGTGTAGCAGCAGCGCCTCATCCAGCCCGGGCTGGCGCGGCGGCAGGGGCTGATGCAGCCGCTGCGCCGCCTCCTGCGTAAACTGGCGGAACAGTGGAATAATCAGTTCCGGACGCGAGCGCACCGTGGGCGTAGCCAGCGTGATGGTGTTCAGACGGAAATAGAGATCGCGGCGAAAACGCCCTTCAGCCACCAGCTGTTCCAGCGGCGTCTGGGCTGCGGCGATCACGCGCAGCGTCAGCGGAATGCAGCGGGTGCTGCCGAGCCGCTCAATGGCGCGCGTCTCCAACATGCGCAGCAGTTTGGCCTGGACGGTTAACGGCATACTGTCGATTTCATCGAGGAACAGAATGCCGTTATTGGCGGCTTCGATATAGCCAGGACGCGAATGGTTGGCGCCGGTGTAAGCGCCGGACATCACGCCAAACAGTTCGCTTTCCGCCAGGGTTTCCGGGATGGCGCCGCAGTTCACCGGCACCAGCGGACCGCTGCAGCCGGAGCTGTCATAAATCCGCCGCGCCAGCGTATCTTTCCCGGTACCGGTTTCGCCCTCTAACAGCACATCCACATGGAGTGGGGCAATTATATCAACCAGTTTATGCAGATGAGCATGGATATCCGCTGACGGAACCGGGCAGGCCGACAATGTTGGCTGATGCAGCGCGGTGCTCTCAGCATGGCCGGTGCGCCGGCTCTCATGCGCCGTGCAACGCGTGCTGGTAGTCATTGCTTTAACCATAATGTCTCCAGTGATTCGACATAAAATTTTTGCTGCGCGTAGTGGTGCATAGATACGTAACGTAAATTGTGAAATTTTTTTTATGGCAGGTGGTTGATAAAAAATTACAAAACCATTCGGTTCACTTACTTTCCGCTATATCGATCGGCTACAGCTATCAGTCTGCGCTGATAAACTCGTAGGGATTCCCAACGCCGTTGTAGGGATTTCCTTACCTGTTGCCCGTTCGCCCCTTTAACCGTGCCGCTTGCCGCAATCCCTTGCCTATCAAGGTTGTCAGATGAATTTTTTATGTCTGTGGCCTGTGACACATCTCTTATCGCTTCTGATGGAACCCCTTTCGCTGTATTGCCACTTACAAATCGAGTCAGAGCCTGCCATGCCGTTACAAATGTCAGCAATCTGTAAATGCGGGGCGGCCTGGGATGCTCAATTCATTCACAAACGTAACGTTTAACCGGAGGATGTATGGGATTTAAATTAGGCGGACCTGGCGGACTTGGCGGCGGCGCGGGCAAACCGACAATGCCACCACCGGATTTATCTGGCAAAGGGCGTCAGGATATCGGGCCGAACGGTCCGCGTACCAATGCCAACAGCACCAACGGCACCGGTAATGGCACCAACACCCCGAATGCTAACGGCCCCAATACCAGCGGCCAGAACGTGAACGGCAAACAGGGTAAAGCCGGCAACCTGCTAGATTTCGGCGTCAATGCGGGCAGCGCCGGGCTGAGTCTGTTGGGGCCAGGCTTAACCGGCGGCGCAGGCGCGACGGGCGGTTCCGCCGGGCCCGCCAATCCCCTTAGCGCCCTGACAGGCAATCAGAGCGGCGGCCTGCTCTCGTCTGCTGGTAAAGGCGGCGGCGTTAGCCAGCTGCTACAGCAGCTGATGCTGCTGCTTGGTCTGCAACAGCTGCTGAAAGGCGGCGGTAGCGAACAGAACACCCAGCAGGCGGGCGGGCAGTCTGGCGGCAGCCAGGCGACGCAGGGTAACCAGGGCGGCGTTAACGGCATGATCCAGCAGCTTCAGCAAATGATGCAGCAGATGATGCAGATGATGCAGCAGCTGACCGGGATGCAGCAGGGCGGCGGCAATAGCGGCGGTACGCAGTCCAACAGCGGTGGTCAGAGCAATAGCCAGTCCGGCGGCAATATGTTAGGGAATCTGCTGAACTCGGTGCTGCAAGTGACCGGCCTGAATGCGCTGATGTCGCTGCTTGGCGGCGGTTCCAATAATGGGGACGTAAAATAATGGCATTAAACGTTAATGGAGGGGGAGCAGTCCCCCTTTTATCCGATCTCCCCGGGCGGCAGCCCGGCGGGGCAGATCTCAACGCAGGCGCTCAGCCCGGCACGCTGAAAAGCAATGGCGGCGTGCTTAAATATGGCGGCGCGGCGGCCAATGCGCCGCTGCCCGGCGAGGCATCCGGCAATGCGTTGCAGGCGGGTAGCGGACAGCAGGGCGGCGGTTTGTTACAGGGGCTGATGATGTTGATCGGGTTGCAGTCGTTGTTGCAAACCCTGTTCCAGTCGGCGGGCAGCCAGCAGACGGGGCAAACGACCCAGAGCGGTGAAGCCAGTCCGGAACTGCAAAATTTAACGCAGACGGGCGTACAGGGCGGCAGCGCCGGCGCAGGTCAGGTACGCAGCAGCGAGCATGACACCAGCGTCAGGCCGACCGAAGAAAACCTGACGGGCCGTCCGCCGGGCGATAACCGCAGCGCCGAACAGATTCTGGATGAAAACCCGGTATTGAAAAACCTGGGCAATCAGAAAGATATCAAGCGCGATCGGCTGAAGGAACGCTTTGGCGACTGGACCGAAAGTAACCCCGATCCGAAGAGCCGTGCTGACGCAGCCTACAATATGGCCTGTGTGCTCAACAGCGTGAAGGGGCTGAAGGATCGTGAAGGCGGCGATCGCGGCAGCGTGCATACCAACGGCAAACTCGAAGGGATCACCAAATCCGGCGATGCCCGTCACGGTACGGAAGCTGGCGTGCTGAAGGATATTGCGGAGAAAGGACTGAGCGCGTTGCCCGCTGACGGCAATCTGCCCCAGACCAAAGATACGCACGTGCGTAAGGACGGTACCAATAAAGACAACTTCCAGTGGGGAATGGGCGAAGTTGGGCGCGTGCTGTCCAATATCCCGATTCTGAAGTCAGTGCTGGCCCCGATGTTTAATAATATCGGCGAGGCGCGGACGCTGGGTGAGGTCTTTACCGGCGGCCTGACCGGGCTGGCGGAAGGGGCGATGAGCGCGGCGCGTGGCCCGGCGGGCTGGGCGGTGACGGCGGCGACCGATGTCGTTTCCATTGCGATAGAAAACGGTGGTAAGAATAAAAAAGATCCGCCGCCTTTTTCGTGAGCAACGGATGGCGACGAAAGTCCCTGCACAGGTGCAGGGACTTTTTTTATCAGGCGGGAAGCTGGCCCTGACCGCTGCTGATAATGGAGGAGAAGTTCATGACTTTATCCACGTAGGTGGCATCGCCGGTGCCAGTTTTCGATATATCGTTCAAATTATCGACGTTCACGTTAAGCGGACCCGAGTTATAGGCACGCAGCGCGGCGCCCATATTGCCGTCAAAGGCATTAAGCTGCTCTTTCATATAGAGCGCGCCTGCCATGATATTATCCGTGGGATTGTTGGGGTTGGCATTCGGCCCTAACAGATCCGGATTTTTGCTTTGCAGATCGGCAAAGGTGTTGCTGTTCACCTGCATCAGACCACTGTCCTGTAGCCCGTTGCCACCGTTAACCGTGGTTGCGCCCAAATTGCCGCGTGATTCCTGCCAGATTTGCGCTGCCAGCACCTCACCAGGCACGCCGGTTTTCGCTGCCGCATTTTGAATCGCTCCTTCATACGGCTTCAATGCCTCCGGCAAATGCAGCCCGCTGCTGCCCGCACTGCTTACGCTCTGGCCGCTACCGCTGGTAGCCGTAGTTCCTGCTGGCGCGCTGCTCTGTCCGCCTGTGGCTGAAGGTATTCCGCCACCGGTGGCCTGATCCGCTACGTTGCCTGCGGCAGGCGTTGTGGTACCTGCACCGCCAGCGCCTGCATCGTTAAACAGATCCTGTGGCGTGCCGCCGCCACTACCGCCGCCGGACACCGGCTGGCCGCTCTGCTGCCCGTTCTGCTGGCCAGCGAGCTGCTGAAGCAGCGGCATTAACGAGTTAAGCAGGGCGCCGATCAGCTGCGTCAGCGTCTGGGCAATCTCATTATTTAACGCTTCCTGCGTCGAGCCGCCATTCTGACCAAACAGCGCATTGAGATCGGTGCCGCTACTGCCGCTTTGACTAAAGTCGATGCTATTCATGCCGCCAGTAGGGGAGAACGTGCCGCTGTTCAGTAATGAGGTTTTCTCCGACAGACCGCTGAGATCGGGTGGCGACAGTGGTTGAGTGGGGCCGGACAGCCCGGGTAATGTGATCATAGAGTCATCCTTATTGCTTGTGGGGGTCAGTGAGTTAAGTGGCGCAATAAGGTCGGCGGTTCCGGATAAGATTGTACGCGTGAAAGATAAATGCAAAGCCACCAGCAGCATGAGGCCTGACGGCGAGTTAATTCAGAGCAGAGGTTCGATAGGGGCAACCGGCAGGAAAAATTTATATTCGCCTGCTTCGGTTTTTAGCTGGATAAACCTTAATTTGCGCCAGAAACCGGCGGCCTGCTTATCTTTGGCTTCTTGATCTTATCGGCTTCCTTATCCAACAAGCGCTGCGCTGCTACAGCGGTAGCCAGGTACGTTTTCCCGCAGCCGGCTTCACCACTGGCGAATGTCAGAGATTTAGTTTCAAGAGAGATAATGTGCCTGGGCTTCGTTACGTGCTTCGATAGGGGAGTTATCGCGCCTGGGTTTGGGAAGTAGAACGGATGCCCTTGCCAGAGCCGTTTTCATGCATCGGCTGGGCGAAATATTGTCGCGTCGGCAATAAACTGAGAAACGCTAACGCGGCTCAGTTGGGTGGCAGTCTCGATTTCGCTTTTTATATCAGGACTAATACGCAGTTCAAGACGTTCGCTTTTAGCTAAAGAAACCATAATCTCTCCCGTACTGTTACTTCATGATCTGCTATCGCGCGAAATTTATCTCAGCGTTGTTGCTGATATGTACGGCAGATTACCGTACAAAATCAGTGTGAGGCGCTAACCTGACGTAATCAATCATCAGAACAATAAAAAGTGCACTGCCGGCAAAGCTGTGCGGCACGCCACAAAACGGGAATTCCCTGGCGCGGTTACGGTTCCATGGGCTGAGTTCGCGGCATCATAGCCCTGAGTGGTCACCCAGGGAATACAATGATGCGTAAAGATAAATTACTGAATTTTCTTAGTAATCAGACCGATTTTTTTGATCCGCAGAATGTGAGTGAAGTCTTTACCGCCGCCTGGCTGGCGCAGCGTTTTGCTATGCAGCGTAATACCGCCAGCCATTACCTTAATCAGCTGGTGGCGCAGGGCGAACTGATAAAAATCAATGGCCGTCCGGTCTGCTTCCTGCATAAAGCCAGCTTTGAACAGCAGTTTTTCCCGCTGCCGCGCAGTGAGTACGCCAGCATCGCCGAGCTGCTGGCGGAAGAGGGAGAACCCGCGCCCGAGGCGGATCATTTCGCCTTATTAATTGGTCACGATGGCAGCCTGAAAAAGCCCATCGAGCAGCTCAAAACCGCGCTGTTTTATCCCGACGGCGGATTGCCGCTGCTGATCACCGGCGACAGCGGCACCGGCAAAAGTTATATGGCGCAGCTGCTGCATGAATACGCCATCGCCCAGCAGGTGATTGCGCCCGACGCTCCTTTTATCAATGTTAACTGCGCGCAGTATGCCAGCAACCCTGAACTGCTGGCCGCTAACCTGTTTGGCTATGTTAAAGGGGCGTTTACCGGCGCGGTGAGCGATAAAGCGGGCGCGTTTGAAGCAGCGTACGGCGGGATCCTGTTTCTTGATGAGGTGCACCGACTGCACGCCGAAGGGCAGGAAAAGCTGTTTACCTGGCTCGATCGCGGCGAAATCTTTCGGCTGGGGGAAACCGCGCACGGGCACAAGGTGGCGACGCGCCTGATCTTTGCCACTACCGAAGAGGTGCACAGTACCTTTCTCACCACCTTTATTCGTCGCATTCCGATTCAGATTACTTTGCCCGATCTGCAAAGCCGCAGCCCGCAGGAAAAACAGGCGCTGATGCGGCAATTTTTCTGGCAGGAAGCGCAAAAGGTCGGCGGCCGCCTGCGCCTGAGTCCACGGCTGATGAACGCGCTGGAAAGCCATATCTGGCGTGGCAACGTCGGTGAAATGAAAAATGCGGTGAAGTACAGCGTGGCGTCAGCCTGGGCGCGTCAGCGGAATCAGCCGACTATTGAGGTTACTCTTCACGATTTGCCGGAGACGGTGATGGTACAGCTGCCTGCCGTGGAGGATACCCTGGCGGAGCCGCTGCTGATTGACCAGAACAGCGTGCTGCCCTGGCTTCTGCGCCAGCAGGATGGCGCCCGGCTGCTGATTCAGGATGCGCAGCTGGAGGTGCTGTCACTGTTTGAACACTGGCGCAGCGGTCAGCTGGCGTGGGAAGAGATGGAAAAACGCATGGGCAATGAGATTGACAACCTGTTTGACCAGCTGATCTTTGCTCACCGCAATCCGCAGGCGTCACCCATGCTGTTGCTGACCAGTAACCAGGTGCGCGAAGAGTTTTACCGGCTGGAGAAGCGCTTTAACCTGCAATTTAACGGCAACTGCATTTACGCCCTGAGCCATTATCTGCTGCATCGCGCCAGCGAAGCCTCTGCGCGCCTTAACACCGAGCTGATCCGCACGCTTTCCCACAGCCTGGAACAGCGCTACCCGCTGCTGTACCGCTTCTGCCATGAGGTGCTGACGGCGGTAGCTCATAAGCTCGATTTGCAGGTACAGCATATGGACGCCTTGCTGCTGATCCTCTGGCTGCAAAAGTGTGGCGTGCTGAGCCAGACCCAGGTGACGCGCGCGGTGATCCTGGCGCACGGATACGCCACTGCCAGCAGTATTGCCAACGTGGCGAATCGCCTGTTGAAAAGCAATCTGTTTGAGTCTTTCGATATGCCGCTGGACGTCACGCCAGAAGCGATTGCCAGCGAGGTGATGCGCTACATTGAGCGTAATGCGCTGGCGACCGGGCTGGTGATCCTGGTGGATATGGGATCGCTGAATGCTATTTATCAGCACTTTAACCGCCATATCACCACGCCGGTAGCGATTATCAATAATGTTTCAACGCGGATGGCGCTGTATGTTGGCGAACGTATCCTGCGCGGCGATCTGCCGGAAGCGATCGTCAGCGACGTGGCGAGCGATCTGCCGATTGAGCATCAGCTGTTTTATCCGCAGCAAAATAAGCCACGGGCGATTATTACCACCTGCGCCACCGGCCTTGGCGCGGCCAATAATCTGAGCGCGCTGCTGAAAGCCAGCATTCCACAGGCGCTGGCGATAGAAACCGTCGCCTGTGATTACCACAGCCTGCTGGATCGCCACAAAAGAGAGCCGCTGCTGGCGCGTTATGAGGTACTGGCAGTGGTCGGCACGGTCGATCCTCACCTGCCGGTGCCGTGGATCTCGCTGGAGTCGCTGATTTCCGGCACCGGCAGCGCCACGCTGAAAGCGCTGTTCGGTACTTTGACCAGCGCCGAACAGGTCGAAGAGATCAACAATCAGCTGGTGAAGAATTTTTCCCTGCGGCGCGTTATCGAGTCGGTGACCATTCTCGATACCGGCAAAGTGATCAATCAGGTCGAGCAATTTTTGCTGCGTTATGAGCATCTTGCCGGGCTGGAGCTGACTAACGATCGCAAGGTGGCGCTCTATATTCATATCAGCTGCCTGATCGAACGGCTGATCCGCCAGGCCGCTATTGAATGTTATAGCGGAGCACAGCGTCCGTCCCGCCAGCTAAACGCGCTGCGCGAGGCGCTTAGTGTCATTGAGTCCAGCTATAGTGTCAAAATCCCCGACGCCGAGCTCTGTTACATCCACGATATTCTTCATCGTGAAACCGAATTTATCCCCTCAGATCAACAGTTTTAGTCCGATTTGTCCTTTTATGCATCGGCGCGCCACTATACCTGGCACGCCGGTTGCTCTTATTAACGCGTGGAACCGCTTGATGAGGTCAGGATGAAACGTCACTACATTTTTGCCAGCCATGGCTCTTTCGCCGCCGGTATTCGTCAATCCGTAGAGTTGATTCTGGGGGCGCAGCCGCATCTGCATGTGCTGTGCGCCTATGTCGATGACAACGACGATTTAACGCAGCAGGTGGACAACCTGATGGCCGCGTTTACGCCGCAGGATGAGCTGATCGTGATTACCGATATTTTTGCCGGCAGCGTCAATAACGAATTTATTCGCTATCTCCACCGGCCCGATTTTCATCTGCTGGCTGGATTAAACCTGCCGCTGGTGATTGAGATGCTGATCGCGCCGCCTGATGAACCAGCGATCCCGCTGATTAACGAGGCGTTGATCAACGCCCGCGAGGGAATGCAGTACTGCAACCAGACCATCAGCAGCGCCCGCTGCGCGGATAAAGATTTCTGAGCAAGGAGGATAACAATGATAAAGCTGTTACGGGTCGATCATCGACTGCTACACGGCCAGGTCGCTTTTTCCTGGACCCAGTACATCGGCGCTGACTGCATTCTGATCGCCAATGACAACGTGCCCAACGATGAGTTGCGTAAAACCACCATTAAGCTCGCCAAACCGCCTGCGGTAAAGCTGGTGATCAAAAGCATCGACGACGCCATTGAGGCGATCAAAAGCGGCGTTACTGATAAATACCAGCTGTTTATCGTGGTGGAGTCGGTCACGGACGCCTGGCGGCTGGCTACCGCGCTGCCAGAGATCACCAGCATTAACCTCGGCGGTATTAAAGCCAAAGAGGGCAGCCGGAATATTTCCAAAGCGATCAACCTGTTGCCGGATGAGATCTCACAGTTGCAGGCGCTGAGCCAGGCGGGCAAAGAGATTGAAATCCGTCAGGTGCCGGGCGATCGCAAACAGCTGTTTAGCGAAGCGCTGTAGCGCGAGGAGTGATGATGACAGAAGCACTATTGCTGGGGCTGGTGGCGTTTATCGCCCAGTCTGAATATGCGATGGGCACCTCGCTGCTCTCCAGGCCGATCGTCACCGGCCTGTTGACCGGCCTGGTGCTGGGCGATGTGCAAACCGGGGTGATTATGGGCGCGACGCTGGAGCTGGCGTTTATCGGCTCATTCTCGGTGGGGGCGTCGATTCCGCCCGATGTGGTGACCGGCGGCATCCTTGGCGTCGCCTTCGCCATTACCTCTGGCGCAGGCACCGAAACCGCGCTGCTTTTGGGTCTGCCTATCGCCACCCTGACGCTGGTCCTGAAAAATGTCTACCTCGGGCTGTTTATCCCCACGCTCAGCCATAAGGCGGACGCCTATGCCGAGCAGGGCAATACCGGCGGTATTGAGCGTATGCACCTGCTTGCCGGGTTCGGTCTGTCGCTGATGCTGGCAACCATCGTTACCGTCTCCTTCCTGGTCGGCAGTGGGGCGGTAAAAAGCCTGCTCGACGCCATTCCTGAATTTATCAAACATGGGCTGAGCGTCGCGACCGGCCTGATCCCGGCGCTTGGCTTCGCCATGCTGGCGCGGCTGCTGATTAACAAAAAGGTCGCCCCTTACTTTTTCCTGGGCTTTGTGCTGATGGCCTACCTCAAAATCCCGGTGACCGGTATTGCTATTCTCGGCGCGATTGTCGCGGTGGTGATGGTAAATATGACGCAGCAACCGGCACAACGCGCCTCAACGGCACAAGGAGTAAACGATGACGAAGATGACTTCTGACAACGCGCAGCCGGTGGAGCCGCAGATTACCCCGCGCGACCTGCGCCGTGTGTTCTGGCGCTCTTTCCAGATGGAGTTTTCGTGGAACTACGAGCGGCAAATGAACCTGGCCTTTGCCTACGCGATGATGCCGGTGTTGAAAAAACTCTATACGCGCCATGAGGATCTGGTCAGCGCGCTGAAACGCCACCTGGTGTTCTTCAATACCACGCCGCATATCGTCACGCTGATCCTCGGCATTACCGCAGCCATGGAGGAGAAAAACCGCAGCGGCGGCGGCATGGACAGCGCCTCGATCGATAACGTGAAGGCGTCACTGATGGGGCCGCTGGCTGGGCTGGGCGACTCCTTTTTCTGGGGCACGCTGCGGCTGATTGCCACCGGTATCGGCACCAGCCTGGCGCTGAAGGGCAATATTCTGGGGCCGATTCTGTTTGTGCTGATTTTCAATATTCCGCATATCCTGGTGCGCTGGCTGTTTACCCGCTGGGGCTACGTGCTGGGCACCGGCGTACTTCAGCGCATTCAGAAAAGCGGCATGATGGAAAGCGTCACCTACGGCGCCTCGATTATCGGCCTGATGGTGGTGGGCGCGATGACCGCCTCGATGATCGATATCACCATTCCCATTACCTTCGGTGCAGGCGAGGCGAAAACGCAGGTTCAGGAGATTATCAACGACATTATGCCCTGCCTGTTACCGTTGCTGAGCTTCGGCATTGTTTACTGGCTGCTGGGCAAAAAGGTACAGCCGCTGGCGATTATTGGCGGGATGGCGCTGGTCGGCATTCTGGGTTCATGGATTGGTCTGTTCTGAGGAGAAAATCATGGCGGTCACGATGATCAACTGTATCGAACGCGAGCCGGAAGTGCTGGCGCGCATTCTGGATGAATACCCGCAAAAACTGGCGGCGGTGTCGACGCTGCTGGCGCAAAAGCCGGTAAGGCGACTGCTGATCCTCGCCACCGGCTCGTCGCTGAATGCCGCACAGTGTGCCACGTTCGCCTTCAGCCAGTGGGCAAATATCCAACCCGAGATTAAGGAGCCGTACCCTTTTACCCATTACGAGCGCTTTGATGACGCCACCGACTGGGTGATTTCCCTGTCGCAAAGCGGCAAAAGCCACTCGACGCTTGAGGCGCAGCGCAAAGCACAGGCGGCGGGGCGCAAAGTTTACTGCCTGACCGCTAATCCCGACAGCCCGCTGGCGCGTGAGGCCGACGCGGTGCTGGATATTAACTGCGGGATTGAGCCGGTGGGCTTTGTCACCCTGGGTTTTAGCGCGACGGTGCTGAACCTGTTGCTGATTGCCCTGCTGGCTGGCGAAGCGCAGGGCGAGCTGGATGCGGACCACCGCGAACAGATTCTGCATTCGCTGCGTGAGGTGACGCGCTACCTGCCGGAAGCGATGCGTCGTAGTGAGGCGTTTATTACGCGCCACCAGGCCGTGTTGGCTGCCGCGCCGCGCTATGTCGCCATTGGCTATGGCGGTCTGGTGGGCGTGGCAAAGGAGTTTGAAACCAAGTTCACCGAGACGGTGCGCCGTCCGTCGGGCGGTTTCGAACTGGAGGCCTATATGCACGGCCCCTACCTGGAAGCCAATCCGGAGCATCTGCTGCTGTTTATTGAAGATGCGCCGCACTCGCGCCTCGCCGCGTTGCGCGACTACATGCGCCCGCACGTTAAGGCGGCCTTTACCCTTAGCGCCAGCGGCGAATGCAGTGAAAACCAGCTGGGACTGAATTTCCCCGTCGATCCTTTACTGGCGCCGCTGTTATTGATCGTGCCGGTACAGATCATGGCTTATCGGGTCGCCACGCTGAAAGGCATTAATTTAAGCGTGCGCATCTTTGACGATTTTGACCGGGTATTACAAAGCAAAATCTAATCACTCAGGAGAAATAATATGTTGGGTTTTAATCAGGACGAGTACCTGACCAGTGCTCGTGAGATCATCGCTGCGCGTAAAATCGCAGAGCAGGTAGCGGAAAATATTCATCAGGGCGGCTACAGCAATCTGTTTTTCGCCTCGGTAGGTGGTTCGCTGGCACCGATGATGGCCATCAGTGAGTTCGCCAAAGAGTGTACCGCGCTGCCGGTTTATACCGAGCAGGCAGCGGAGTTAATCAGCAAGGGGAATAAAAAACTAACCAAAGATTCGGTGGTGGTTACCCTGTCTAAATCGGGCGATACCAAAGAATCGGTGGCGATTGCGCAGTGGTGTAAAGCGCAGGGCATTCGCGTGGTGGCGATCACCAAAAACAGCGATTCACCGCTGGCCAGCAACGCCAGCTGGCATATTCCGATGCGCCACAAAAATGGGGTGGAATATGAATATATGCTGCTGTACTGGTTGTTCTTTCGGCTGGTGGCGCTGAACGGCGAATTTGCCGGATATGACCGCTTCGCCAGCCAGCTGGAGCTGCTGCCGGAAAATCTGTTACAGGCCAAGCGTGACTTTGACCCGCGCGCTGATGAGATTGCCCGTCAGTATCATGACCGTGACTATATGATGTGGATCGGCGGCGCGGAGATGTGGGGCGAGGTTTACCTGTTTTCGATGTGTATTCTGGAGGAGATGCAGTGGAAGCGCACCAAATCGGTCAGCTCAGCTGAGTTTTTCCACGGGACGCTGGAGCTGCTGGAAAAAGAGGTGCCGCTGTTCCTGGTGAAAGGCGAAGGGAGGTGCCGGGCGCTGGACGATCGGGTTGAAGCCTTTGCCGGTAAAATTAGCGACCATGTGGTGGTTATCGATCCACGCGAGTATCGCCTGAACGGTATTGATGAGGCGTTCCGCTGGATTATGGCGCCCTGTGTGGCTTCCACGCTGCTGGTTGACCGGCTGGCAGCGCACTTCGAGAAATATACCGGCCACGATCTGAATATTCGCCGCTATTACCGTCAGTTTGACTATTAATTTGCGTCGCCCTTTCCGTGCCGGAGAGGGCCGCTTCTGGCTTAACTTCGCTCAGCTAAAGATGCATCAGATGCATCTGTTTTTCGGGTCTGTTTACCCTGTCTGACAGGGTAAACAGACCCGTTTTAGATCTATGCATTATTAAAGGTGAACGATATCTGGCAGCCCAGGCTTTCTGCCGTAAGACTCTTTAAGATAATCGCTACAGTTCAGTCTGATCGCGATGAGTGGACAGCTTACTATCACAATAAGCGAACCCATGCGAAGGTGATGGTGCTGTGCCCGAACGACATAGAAACGTTACCTGAAAAGAGCCTGTAAGCATTCAAGCCGGACGCAATCTGACAGATATCGGTATAAATAACTAATATCTGTCAGATCGGATTTAATTTTTCGGTGAATTTAAAGCTTTGTAATATATTCAGCGACAGTGGCTTTTGCGCCATTTTTCAGCAGGGAGAGGTAAGCCTGCGTCACCTGCGTCACAAACAGCGGTTCCTGCGGTAATTCGTTGCCGAAAATGGCCTCCACGCCCAGCAGCGCTTTTACCCGCTGCTCGCCTTCTGCGCTCTGCATCACCGCATTCTGCAATACCGGCAACAGCGGATCGCTTACGTCAATACGGTTTCCCTGTTCATCCACTCCGCCGACGTAACGCATCCAGCCCGCTACGCCCAGCGCCAGCAGATCGAAACGATGGTGATGAGCCAGGTGCCAGCGAATGGAGTCCAACATGCGCTGCGGCAGTTTCTGGCTGCCGTCCATCGCAATCTGCCAGGTACGGTGACGCAGCCCCGTGTTGCTGTAGCGCGCAATCAACATATCGGCATAGCGGGTGAGATCCACCCCCGTCACGCTCAGCGTCGGTGCCTGCTCTTCCAGCATCAGCGCCCTCGCGGCACGCCGGAAGTGCTCATCTTCCATACACTCATTAATGTGCTGATAGCCGGCAAGATAACCCAGATAGGCGAGGAAAGAGTGGCTGCCATTAAGCATACGCAGCTTCATCTCTTCAAACGGCAGCACGTTAGCCACCAGTTCGGCTCCGGCCTTTTCCCATTCCGGGCGGCCTGCGACAAAGTTGTCTTCGATAACCCACTGGCGAAATGGCTCGCAGGCCACGCCTGCCGGATCGCGCACGCCAGTAAGCTGTTCAATCTTATCCAGCGTTTCCGCCGTCATCGCCGGGACGATACGATCCACCATCGTGGAGGGGAACGTCACGTTCTGCTCAATCCAGTTAGCCAGCCCGGCATCAACGGCTTGCGCATAGGCGCATATTACGTTGCGCATAACATGACCGTTTTCCGGCATATTGTCGCAGGACATCACGGTAAACGCCGGGAGACCCGCCGCTCTGCGGCGCGCCAGCGCTGCCACAATAACGCCCGGCGCTGATTTCGGCTGCTGGGGGTTTTGCAGATCGGCAACGATAGCCGGGTGATCGAGCATCAACTGACCGGTAGCCGGAGAGTGGCAGTAACCTTTTTCCGTGATCGTCAACGATACAATGGCAACCTGCGGCTCGCACATGGCAGCCAGCACCGTTTCCAGTCCATCCACCTGCGCGTGCAGCGCGTTCTTCACTACGCCAACCACGCGGGCGGTCCATGCATTGGCCGACATTTCCGCCACCGTATAGAGGCGATCCTGATTTTTCAGATCGGCGATCTGCTGCTCGCCGCCAATCAGGTTAACTTCGGTGTAGCCCCAGTCGCTGCCGTGTTCAGCAGCCAGAATATCGGCATAAACGGCCTGATGCGCACGATGAAACGCGCCAAATCCCAGGTGAACAATTCGCGGAACCAGCGCGTTGCGATCCCAGTTCGGAACGGTGGCTTTCGCGTGTAATAGCTTATTTTGCATCATTCTACTCACTGTATAATAAAGAGGGAGTGGTGGCAGCAGGCATATTGCGCCCTTGCTGCCGCCAGGCTGTATCAGCTCAGTATGGAGGTGGGTTCAATGGGTTTTGCCCGTTCAGGTGCGCTTTGACACCAGAGCGAGTCATAGCTGTAGCCCGTCAGGTCTTCCACAATATGGCGGGCTTCCGGCGTCACATCCTGTTTAAGACCGTCCGCTTTGAGACGTTCAATTTCGTCCACGAAAATTTTGTGCGTGCGCTTATTCAGATGGAAGGTCAGCGCTTGCCACAGTGCAATAATCAGAAGCCCGGCCGTGCCGACGAACAGCAGCATGGCAATGGTCGTGATCGCTTCCTGCGGCTGCGTCTGGCTGCCTTTCACGAAGCCGCCGCTTTGCAAAAGCAGGCCCACGGCAAAGGTCGCAATAGCCACCGTTGTTTTACGGGAGAACGTCATGACGGCGGCAAACAGCCCTTCACGGCGCTGACGGGTGATCATTTCGTCAATGTCCGGGATGAACGGGAACACGTTCCACGGCGTGAACTCCAGAATGCAGCGCCCGACCTGGTAAACCCCGGCGATAACCACTAACAGCACCACTTTGTTGTCGGTCGGGAACTGATAAACCAGGAAGAACCCGCCCAGACACAGCAGCATCAGGCTGTAGGAGAAGACATAGAGGCGGGAAGGGCCGTATTTAATAATCGCCACGCCCGCCGCCAGCGTGACCGGCAAGCCGACGATACTCATCGACAGCAATGTTCCCGCCAGCGAGGATGAAACATTCAGACAGTAGACGCAGAAAAAGACGAATACGGTGTTGTAGACATCCTTAGCGGTAAAGGAGAAAAGGTAGATCGTCAGATGTTTACGAAACGCACGCACTTTTAACGTTGAGGCATACTCTTTGAACAGGTTGCCAAACGCCGCCAGTTTCTCACCAGCGGTCATGGGCTGACGCTCTTTTTCCATTTCAGCCAGCATTTCCGGCGTCAGTTCACGTTCCCAGGTCACTTTCCAGGAGATAAACACACAGACCGTAAACATGATGGCAAACACAACGCCGTTGATCAGATACGCATCCGCGTTGTTTTCACCCAGCCAGCCAATCAGCAGGCCCGGAATAAAGGTAGCAAGGAACGTCCCGGATGCCGACAGGAACATGCGGCACGTTGACAGTTTGGTACGGTCAGTGAAGTCTTTGGTCATCTCAGACGGCAGCGTTTCCCACGGGATCAGCACCATAGCGGCGATAATCTCAAAGGCCAGATATACCGAGAGATAGAACCAGAAGTTCATACCATTCAGCCACAACAGGATATAAACCAGCATGAGTGGCGCGCCAATGAGCAGGAAGAACCGGCGGCGGCCAAATTTCTTGCCCAGATAATTCTTATAGAAATGGTCCGTGAAACTGCCCATAAACAGGCTCACGATCGCATCGACAATACGCGCTACCGCCACAATAGACGCCGCTTCAATCGGCGACAGACCAACAAAGGTGGTATAGAAGAAAAGCAGCCAGGCACCGATAACGGTAAATGCTCCGCCCCCCATGATATCCGTCAGGCCGTAGCCGATACTGACGGGAATGGTGACTTTTCTGTTCTTACGAGTCATCGTTTATTCCTGCATCAGTCTTATCGGAAACGGAAATAGCGGCGGGCGTTATCCACGCAAATGCCACGAATCATATTATTGAGGATTGCATCGTCCTCCGGCACTTCTCCTCTTTCGAACCACCCGCCAATTAAATCACAGAGGATTCGGCGGAAATAATCGTGTCGGGTATAGGAGACAAAGCTGCGGGAATCCGTCAGCATACCGATAAAGTTAGAGAGTAATCCCTGATCGGCAAGCGTATTAAGCTGATTCACCATGCCGCGTCGCGTATCGTTAAACCACCAACCGGAGCCAAATTGCAGCGGGGATTTCACGCCATCTTCACCGCTCTGGAAATTAGCGATGGTGGAGGCAACCACATCGTTATAGCTGGCGTTGAGGTTATAGAGGATCGTTTTCGGCAGGCCGTTGTTTTCCGCCATTGCGTTCAGCAGATCGTTCAGGCTTTCCGCAAGGTGTGTCTGATCGCCAATGGAATCAAAACCACAGTTAATACCGATTTTTTCGAACATTGGCACATTGTTGTTGCGAATCGCGCCAAAATGAATCTGCATTGCCCAATCACGCTGTTTGTACATTTTGGCCAGGGCGACAAAAATAAGGCTATCCCAGGCCTGAAGTTCATCTTCACTCAGTGCATCACCTGCCAGTCGACGCTGGAACAGCACGGCCTGCCCGGCATCATCAAGCGGGCGAAAACGAATGGCCAGCGGCCCATGATCCGACACCCGACAACCCGTGCTGTGGAAAAAATCGATGCGCGCCTCAAGCGCCGCGAGAAATTCATCCAGGGTGGTAATGGTTTTTTCGGTCTTCTGCGACAGGCGAGAAACAAACGTCAGGAAACGATCGGGATGCGTTTCAAACAGTTCATCGGGGCGGAAGGTCGGCAGCACGAGCGTTGAAAAATCACGCTTTTCCGCCAGTCGCTGATGATATACCAGATCGTCAAGCGGCCCATCGGTTGTGCAAAGCGCTTCAACATTTGAACGGGTAATTAACGCCTGCGGTAAAAAATCATCGCGACGTAATTGTTCATTACACTGCGCCATAATTATGCGCCAGTTCTTACTGTTTAACGTTTCCTCAATTGCAAAATAATATTTCAGTTCAAGATGGTCCAGTGATATAGCGGATTGCCAAAGCTTGCCTCAACGGTTTGCGCCCACGCTTCAAATTTTTCCTCTGAAGAGGCGTCACCGGTAATTTTCCGCTCGGGTATGCCATTGGCGCGCATCGCCCGCCATTTATAATGATCCCCTTCCAGCCAAAGCTGGGTAATATCAGCAAAAGGTTTGTTTTCCCAAATCGCTTTCGCTTCAAGATGGCAGTGATAGTCAATAATAGGTAACGACTTAGCTAGCTCAGAATATAACCGCTGGCCTGGTGCGTTATTTATCATAAAGGATTGATTTATCATGGGCATAACTACTCCGTACAAGGAGAGGGGGTTGGCTAAAACATCCCCAGATTGAGACTAAAATCGGTATGTGACAGGTATTTAATAGGCCCGACATTACTCCTCCCACACACTTAAAGTCTACTACCATACAAGAGCAATTAAGTAATTTTTGACTTAACTCATGTTATGTAACTTTCAATAAGAAATAACCTTCATGCGTGATGACATGTATTAATCACTGTGGTACAGAGGCATTTTTCACGATAAACGACAAATAAAAACAAACTGAATATTATGTTTTACAAAATTAAAACACTTGCCGAAAATCAGCTTTAAAGTAAAAGATTGCCCTTAACGTAAAGGGATATTTGGGTCGGCATTTACTCTTTATTTCTACAGCAGGGTTGAGCAAATTTTCACTGCTGAATATACTGTCAAATACTAGTATGGTAAGAAATGAAATATACACTAAATATGCAATAAGATAAGAAAGGCGGACAAAGAATGCAGATGACAATGCGCTGGTTTGGACCACAGGAAGACAAAACCCCGTTGGAATATATTCGCCAGGTGCCGGGTGTGGAAGGCGTCGTCGGGGCGCTCTACGATGTCGCCCCTGGAGAGGTGTGGCCGGTCGAAAAAATTAAGGCGCTGGTCGGGCAGGCGCACGCTGCGGGCCTGAAGATGGAGGTCATCGAAAGCGTCAATATCCACGATGACATCAAAATCGGTACCCCGGAACGGGATCGCTATATTGAGAATTACAAGCAGACGATCCGCAACCTGGCGGGCTTTGGCATAAAGGTCATCTGTTATAACTTCATGCCGGTCTTCGACTGGATGAAAACGGATATGAACTACGTCCTGCCGGATGGTTCTTTGACGATGGCCTTTGAAAAACATGGCATTGATAAGACGCTGGAAGAGGTCGTAAAAGAGGTTCTGGATAACTCCAACGGTTTCGCATTACCAGGATGGGAACCTGAGCGCCTGGCTAAAGTGCAGGAATTATTCGAACGCTACAGTGGGGTGGATGACAACAAGCTGCGGGAAAACCTGTTTTATTTCCTCCGGGAGATTATTCCCGTGTGCGAAGAGGTGGGCGTCAAAATGGCCATTCACCCGGACGATCCGCCATATTCAATTTTCGGACTTCCGCGCGTGGTCAAAAACCACACCGACCTGGCGATGATTTGCGATGCCGTTGATTCTCCGGCAAATGGCATCACCTTGTGTACCGGTTCGATCGCTGAAGATCCAGAAAATAACGTCTATGAAATCCTGGCTGAATTCACGCGTCGCAAGCGCCTCCATTTTGCGCACGTACGCAACATTAAGCTGATCAAAAATAAAGACTTCTACGAGTCGGCCCATCCTTCGCAGTACGGTTCGCTGGACATGTACCGCGTGATGCAGGCGCTCCACGATAACGGCTTTGATGGCTACATCCGCCCGGATCACGGTCGCTTTATCTGGGGAGAAACGGGTCGCCCAGGGTATGGTCTCTACGACCGCGCTCTGGGTGTGACTTATCTGATGGGGCTGTGGGAAGCTCTGAATAAAAAAGGGCAATAAAATCGTCCCTGTACACCATTCTGTGTAAAACCTTTACGTAGAATGTGTGTACAGGGTTTTTATCATTCCTGAAGATTCAGAACCTTATCCGCCACCAGGTCTGCGCCGCCGATGTGCAACTGACTGTCCGCTGTGATACTGAAGATACCCTGGCTGCTTTCCACGATGCTACGTTCTGGCTCTGGGTAGTGTCCTTCTCATCGATTGAATCGCCACGGGTTTAACAGACACCTCCGAGTCATTTAAGATGACTTAAAGAGAGGTGCCCATGAACGGTAAGCGTTATCCCGAAGAGTTTAAAATTGAAGCGGTAAAACAGGTTGTTGATCGCGGCCATTCTGTTTCCAGCGTGGCAACACGTCCTGGTATCACCACCCATAGTCTTTATGCCTGGATAAAGGCATATGGCCCGGATTCCTCAACCAATAAAGTCCAGTCAGACGCTCAGGCTGAGATCCGACGCCTCCAGAAGGAACTGAAGCGGGTTACTGACGAACGGGACATATTAGCCGCGGCGTACTTCGCAAAGCTGTCCGACTGAGGTACGCCTTTATCCGTGAGAACAACCGTTTCTGGCCTGTTCGCCTGCTTTGTCGGGTGCCGGATGTGCATCCGAGTGGATTTTACGCCTGGCTTCAGCAGCCGGATTCACGGCGGCATCATGCTGACCTGAAGCTGACGGGGCAGATAAAGCAGTTCTGGCTGGAGTCGGGTTGTGTTTATGGTTATCGCAAGATCCACCTCGACCTGCGGGATACCGGGCAACAGTGCGGAGTTAACCATGTCTGGCGACTGATGAAACGTGCCGGGATAAGGGCTCAGGTTGGGTACCGTAGCCCGCGGGCACGTAAAGGGGAAGCCAGTATCGTGACGCCCAACAGACTCCAGCGGCAGTTCAACCCGGAAGCACCGGATGAACGTTGGGCAACGGACATCACCTACATCCGGACCCACGAAGGCTGGCTGTATCTGGCTGTGGTTGTTGACCTGTTCTCGCGCAAAGTTATCGGCTGGACAATGCAGCCCCGAATGACAAACGATATTGTCCTGAATGCACTTCTGATGGCCGTGTGGCGACGTAATCCTCAAAAACAGGTGCTGGTGCATTCTGATCAGGGCAGTCAGTACACAAGCTATGAGTGGCAGTCGTTCCTGAAATCACACGGTCTGGAGGGTAGCATGAGTCGTCGCGGTAACTGTCACGATAATGCGGTTGCGGAAAGCTTTTTCCAGCTGCTGAAACGTGAGCGGATAAAGAAAAAGATCTACGGAACGCGAGAAGAAGCCCGCAGCGATATTTTTGATTACATCGAAATGTTTTATAACAGTAAGCGACGGCATGGTTCGAGCGATCAGATGCCACCGACGGAATACAAAAACCAATATTATCAACGGCTCGGAAGTGTCTAGATTATCCGTGGCGATTCAATGTCCTGGTTGGTGGACCACAGTGACTGTTATGACTACAGAGCATTACTCATAGCTCAGATATTATTAACTGGTTGTATTAAAAATATAGCTTACCTGGCCAGACACCGTCTGGATTCCGGCACGTCTTGCTGCGCACGGCTTTGGTGACTGTTTTTTGAAAAAAACCGAAGTAATGAAAACCGAAAAAAAGCAACATCAGGGGAGATAATCACTCTCCTTGCAAACTTTCCGTTAAAAACGCTTTATCATGGCTAAGATTCACTCACTTATCTCCAGCCACCTCAACAGAAAGGAAGCGCGATGTTGCAAAAGGACATTTTCCCTCACCGTACTAAATGGGTCATTATCGCTATCGGGATGATAGCCGGGCTGCTCTGGGCTTTGCCGGATCTCTTTGACCTGCATGCTCGTTATGCACCCTATCTGCCAGCGCTCTCGCTGGCGATGGCCAGCATACTGGCGTTTACGCTATATCGTCTCCGCGACGTCAAGCCCTGGTTCTGCGCCTTGCTGACACTGCCGGTTATTGCCTTGATGACGGGGTGGTACCGCTGGCATTTCCCCACCATGTCGCCGGGTGAGTTTAATTTCAAAAATATCTGCGCCGTGATGGTTATGCTCAGCCTGGTGATGCCAATGCTGGTCGCCTTCTGCAATAAGCAGGAGCAGGGTGGGTCACCCTGGAGCAGGCTTGTCACCGAATCCCTGTGGCGCAATACTTTTACCCTGGCCGTCACCGCCGTGATGACCGGGCTGTTCTGGCTGGTACTGATGCTGTGGAGCAATCTCTTCAGCATCATCGGCATCACGCTGTTTGAGCAGCTGTTTTTTGATAATGCCGTCTTTCCGCCGGTGGCGACCGGCGCGGTCATCGCGGCGGGCATCGTGTTTTGCCGGCGCCTGCCGGGCGCTGCCGGGCTGTACCGGCAGTTGATTACGCGGGCGGTTAACGTACTGCTGCCTTTGCACGCGGTCGCCTTACTGCTGTTTCTGGCCTGTTTGCCGTTCACCGGCCTGGCAATCATCCCCGACGCTTTTTCAGCCACAACGCTGTTGTTGATCATGACGCTGATGATGCTGGCGTTCAGCACCATCGCTGGTGAAAGCGCGCCTGGCCTGTCGCGCGGGCAGCGGGTTTTAGCGCGCATAGTACTGGTTGCACAGGGGCTGACGCCGCTGCTGGCCGGGCTGGCTGTCTGGGCGCTGTGGCTGCGTATCGCTGACTATGGCTGGACAGTGGAGCGGGTTTACGCCGCTATGATCGCCCTGATCGCGGTGACTGGCTCGCTGCTGCTACTGTGGTTCCAGCGCCGCGCCTGGGTGCAGGGTGCCGCCAGCATGAACATGTTTGTGCCTCTGATGCTGACTCTGACGGCCTTTAGCTGGTTTTTGCTGCACACGCCGGTGATCGACCCGTGGCGCATTACCGTGAAGAATCAACTGGCGCGCTTTGCAGAGGGTAGCGCAAAGGTGGACGAAAGGGATCTCTACTTATTCAGTGATGCAGGTCGCCGGGGAAAACAGGCGTTGCAGGCGATAAGCAGGCATCCGCAGTGGCTCAGCGATCCTGCCCGGCAAAAAGCGGTGCTGATGCAGCTGCTGGCAGCACGTAACGCCACTAACGCGAAGCCAGCCATGAGTGACCTTCAGCGCGCTATCCCGCTGCGGGCAGGCAGCGAAGCGCCGCCGGAAAGCTGGTGGCAGATGCAGGCGCAATATATTGCGCAGGAGGCGGGCATCTGCCTGGTGGATACCGGTTCCTGCCTGGTGTGGATGCAGGATATGAATAACGACGGCACGCCGGAAGTGCTGCTCTATAACCGCAATCAGCAGAGCATCACTCTCTATGCCCACCAGGCCACAGGCTGGAATCAGATTGGCAGAGTGACCCTGTCGGAAAGGCTGGAGCAGGCTCTCCGGGATAAAATACCTGAAACTGTAGTTAAGCCGTGGCGCGATCTGAAAGTGAACGGCCAGCGGCTTCCGGTGCAATACTACGGCTTCGAAGGACAATAGTGCATTACCCGCTTTTGCAGCCGTGCAGCATCAGGCCCGGCTGCAAAAGCGTTACGGTTGTCGCCGGTTACGTTCCCCCTTTAACCTCCTCCCAGCTCAGCCCAAACCGTGCCAGATACTTACGCAGACGATCGGCATCGTTGGGCTGTTTTTTTCCCTGGCGGGAGACGGCAAACAGGCGCCGGCCCGCTTCGGAAAGCGAATCCGCCGCACGGCATACGCTCAGCACCGTCTGTAGCTGGCACTCGTCAAAGAGATCGTACTGCGCTGAGTGATTATCGGGCAGGGTTGCCTGCGGTGTCGTGGTGCGCCAGCTGGCGCGCAGCCGGGCGATCTCTTCTTCCGCCAGTTCCAGCGAGATCCTTCCCTGTTCCGCCAGCGTTGCCATCCGGGTGACGGCAGCGCCCAGCTCGCGGAAATTGCCGCGCCAGCTGGCTTCTGCCGAGCAGGCGAAGCGCAGAAAGTGGCTTCTCGCTTCTTTATCAAAGCGCACCTGGGTCTGCTGTTCCCGCGCATAACGTTCCAGCTCAAAATCCAGGTTGGGTTCAATATCCTCGCGGCGTTCGGCCAGCCCCGGCAGCTGAAACGTCCACATATTTATGCGGGCAAACAGATCTTCGCGAAAGCGACCTTCCGCCACCCACTGCTGCATATCCCGGTGCGTGCCGGCGATCAGCTGAAAATCGCTGCTGACATCTTTATCAGATCCATACGGAAAGAAGCGTTTCTCCTCAATGGCGCGCAGCAGCATCGCCTGCTCATCCAGCCCCAGCTCGGCTATCTCATCCAGAAACAGCATGCCGCCGTCGGCTTCGCGCAGCAGCCCGCCGCGCGCCTGCTGTGCGCCGGTAAAAGCGCCCTTAACGTGGCCGAACAGCGTGGACATCGCGTTGTCGCCGCGCAGCGTGGCGCAGTTCACCGCCACGAATCTACCGGCCAGCCGGTGGCGGGCATGGCGCAGCTGATAGATGCGCTCCGCAAGGAAAGATTTACCCGCGCCGGTGGGGCCGGTCAGCAGCATCGGAGCGTCCGAGCGCAGTGCCACGCGTTCAATCTGCTCGATCAGGCTGTTAAACGTGGGGTTGCGCGTCTCGATACCGGATTTTAAAAACGAGGTGGAGTGCTGCTGTTCGCGCTGAAAGCGGCTGGTCAGCGTGGCGTACCGGTTCAGATCGAGATCGATAATGGAATAGTGGCCGAGTGCGGTTGGCGTCTCCGACCCTTTGCTGGCCGGCGAGGTCTGCAAAATGCGCGCGGGCAGATAGCGGGCTTCGGTCAGCAAAAACCAGCAGATTTGCGCCACGTGCGTGCCGGTAGTGATATGCACCAGATACTCTTCGGCGTCGGTATTAAAAGGATAGCGGCTGACAAAATCGAGGAAGCTGCCATAGACCTCTTCAAAGTCCCAGGGATCTTCCAGCTTAACGCTGTGCAGCACTACCTGGGTAGCGGGCGACGCCTGAATGATATCTTCCGCCACCTGCTGCGCCATACTGAGATCACGCGGTTGATGCAGCAGCTCCAGCCTGTCGATCTGTAAGCCCTCCTGCTGGCAAAGCGCGACGGTTGGCCGCCATTTGCTCCAGCGGTTTGCCCGCTTGCCGCGTTTATCCAGCACCGTGCCCAGCACGCCGATCACTACGTTAGCTTTCATGCTTATCCCGGAAGATAAATAACTTATCCAGTAAGATAAGCTGCTCTGTCGGTAATGGCAATGCGCAGCCACGCTGTGATAATAAATATGAATAATAATCAAGGAGATAAATTTTATCATGCAGCATGGCGCTCTTCTGGCACGGCATTCGCACTAGTTAAGCCACAGCAATGAGGAAAACAAAGATGAAAAACAGCTATCAGACTCTGCAACAGGCGAAAGGCGTGCCGGTAAAAATGTGGACCAACGGCGTGCCGGTGGAACCGGAAGCGCGCGAGCAACTGCTGAACACGGCGAAAATGCCGTTTATCTTTCGCCATCTGGCGGTGATGCCGGACGTGCATCTGGGCAAAGGCTCTACTATCGGCAGCGTGATCCCGACCAAAGGGGCGATTATCCCGGCGGCAGTCGGCGTGGATATCGGCTGCGGCATGATTGCGGTGCGCACCTCGCTGATGGCCCGCGATCTGCCGGACAATCTGTCGGGTGTGCGCAACGCCATCGAACAGGCGGTGCCGCACGGCCGCACCAATAACCGTTCCGGTCGTGATAAGGGCGCCTGGCAGACGCCGCCGCAGGAGGTGGATCGTCACTGGGCCAAACTGGCGCCGCGCTTCAAGACGCTGACGCAAAAACATCCGGCGCTGTTTAAAACCAACAACTACCAGCACCTGGGAACGCTGGGAACGGGCAACCACTTTATTGAGGTCTGCCTGGACGAAAGCCAGCAGGTCTGGGTGATGCTGCACAGCGGGTCGCGCGGCGTAGGTAACGCCATCGGCAACCTGTTTATCGCGCTGGCGCAAAAGGATATGCAGCGGCATATCGCCAATCTGCCGGATCGCAACCTCGCTTATTTTGAAGAGGGCAGCAGGCATTTTAACGACTATGTGGAAGCGGTGAGCTGGGCGCAGGACTACGCTCGCCACAATCGCGAAGCCATGATGGAGCGCGTGCTGGCGGCGATGTCACGGGTCATCAGCAAGCCCTTCAGCACGCATCTGGAAGCGGTGAACTGCCACCACAACTACGTGGAGCGGGAAACGCACTTTGGCGAGTCGGTGCTTGTCACACGCAAAGGCGCGGTCTCGGCGCAGAAAGGTCAGATGGGCATTATCCCCGGCTCGATGGGCGCGAAGAGCTTTATCGTGCGCGGCCTGGGTAACGAAGAGAGTTTCTGCTCCTGTAGCCACGGCGCGGGGCGCACCATGAGCCGCACGGCGGCGAAAGCCCGCTTTACCGTGGAAGATCAGCGACGCGCGACGGCGCACGTGGAGTGCCGCAAAGATAAAGAGGTCATCGATGAAATCCCGATGGCTTACAAAGACATTGATGCTGTTATGGCCGCCCAGTCTTCGCTGGTGGAAGTGGTGCATACGCTGTCACAGGTAGTTTGCGTAAAAGGATAAAAAAATGAGAACAGGATTGCATGGCGTGGATAGCGCAATGCGCGAGCGCGTACGTGACGTGCTGCGCCAGATAGAAGAAGAGCACTCGGTAAAAGTGCTGTATGCCTGCGAGTCGGGCAGTCGCGGCTGGGGCTTTGCCTCGCCGGACAGCGATTACGACGTACGTTTTCTTTATGTGCATCAACCGGAATGGTATCTGCGTATCGAGCCGCCACGCGACGTTATCGAGCTGCCGATCGACGATACGCTGGACGTCTGCGGCTGGGAGTGGCGCAAAGCACTGGGCCTGTTAAAGCGAGCCAACCCAACGCTTGTCGAATGGCTGGACTCGCCGGTGATCTATCAACAGGAAGAAGCCATCATCACCGGTTTACGGGAAAGGATACCGGACTGGTTTTCGCCGCTACGGGCGCGCTGGCACTATCTCTCAATGGCGAAAAAGAACTTTCATGGTTATCTGCAGGGCGACAGCGTGCGGCTGAAAAAGTACTTTTACGTATTGCGCCCGCTGCTGGCGGTACAGTGGATAGAGGCCGGAAAAGGCGTGCCGCCGATGCGTTTTGAAGATCTGCTGGCAGGGACGGTGACGGATCCCTTGCTGCTGGCCGAAATTGAACAGCTGCTGGCGCGCAAGCAGCGGGCGGGCGAAGCGGAATACGGTGAGCGTCTGGAGCGCATCCATGCTTTTATCCGCCAGCAGCTGGACGAGAACCGTGTCAGCGTAGATCTGCCGGATAGCGAGCGGCGCGACTGCTGCGATCTGGATGCGTTGCTGATGAAAACCGTGCTGAGTGTATAGCTTATTACTGGTCTGGCGTTGTGCATAAGTAGCTCAGGGTGACAGCATTATCTAACAGCGCGTTCAGACGCATCGTCTGTTCGATACCAGAATTAGGGATCCAGCGGCGGTTTAACAGCGTATCTATGTTTTATTTTAATGTTGCAGGTGAGGGGAATTAGTCGCGAACGGTGGTTGCTATTAAAAAGCCCGGGATATGCCGGGCTATAATTTTGTCTGGCTTGCATTAAGCATTTGCATGCGCATTGACTGTTGCAATACGCGAAATTGGATATCCTGTTGCCGATGCAAGTGCGGCGACGCGCTTAAAGGATGGATTACCTTTTGGAGAAAGAGACTTATAAAGCGATTCACGTGACATACCTGCACGTTTTGCAATAGCAGTCATGCCGCCCGTTGCCTCAATAACATGGCGTAGCGCAAGCATGAATGCCTCATAGCCACCTTCTTCATCAATTTCAATGAAGGCCTGGTGGAGGTAGATCGGCGCAAATGCCGGATCGTCTTTGATGAGTTGAACCATTGCGTCATCATGAAGCACTGATTTAGCCATAACATTCACCTCTTATGTTCTGCTTTAATACGGGTTGCAATCTTAGACTTTGCGATAGGGTCTTTTACATTACGCAAAAACTCATCAAAGGGGTCGCGGCCATCGGTTGTTTTGTAATGCTTAACCTTAGCCATAATTGTAGCTCATAGTTAACGATGAGTGGGGGGGGTTGTACTCTTTGGGCTACGATTTACAAGAGCCATTGCAAGATGTCAGCGTTATGGCAGTGCATCGGGCGCAACGCCCATCCATTACAATTTATCTCCGATTTGCTGGTCGATATAATCAGCCAGGCGGCTATTAAATGTAATAAACAGCACTTTCTTTTTTTCTGCAATTAGCCGTCTTGTAAATTCAATTCCAATGATCGTTTTTCCTCCGCCAGACGCGTTAACGCTTTTTCTGCTGAGCGAGAAGCTTTTAAAGGACACCCGTCAAGCTGCAAAGCAAAAGGCGAAGGGGGAGCGTATGGCGCCCAGTGACATAAAATCTGCAAAAGTTCTGTCAGTGCGCAGCCGTCAGATAAGATTTGCCGGACTGTGGATGAACCGGCAACAACTGCGTGAGCCGGTTCAGCTGCTCAGTTAACAACGTATTTCTGCTGCGGAAAGCCTCCACGGAAAGTTGGGCCGCAGAGCCTTGCGGATGACCAGGCGCCCACCTCAGTGATAAACCGGCAGCAGATTAAAACTGGATAAAATATGGATCAGCGCGTTGCTGAAGCCAAAAAGCAAAACCACAACGATCATGGCGTTACCGCCCCATACCCGGTAGTGCGGGCTGTTAAAGCGCTTACGTGACGCGCGGGCCAGCAGGGCAGGGACAATCGCCGCCCAGACCGTCGCAGCCAGGCCAGCGAAGCCGATCGCGTAGAGAAATCCGTCAGGCCAGATCGCGCCGCCCACTATCGGTGGCAGGAAGGTGACTATTGCGGTTTTAAAGCGTCCCAACGCACCGTCATCGAACTTAAACAGATCGGCCAGGTAGTCAAATAACCCCAGGGTGACGCCGAGGAAAGAGCTGGCGACGGCGAAGTTGGAAAAGATAGTCAGCAGCAGATCCAGGGTAGCGCTATTCAGCAGCCCGCTCAGGGTCTGCACCAGCACATCAATATTGCCGCCTTTTTCCGCGATCTCGATAAATGCCGGGCGCGGGATTGTACCCATCGTGCCGGTCAGCCAGATGATGTAGAGCACCAGCGCCATCAGCGTCCCCAGTACCAGGCAGCGGCGGATAGTCTGCGGGTCCTTGCCATAATGTTTCATCAGGCTCGGCACGTTGCCGTGATAACCAAATGAGGCGAGGCAGAACGGCAGCGCCATCAGCACATAGGGCATATAGCTGGGGTTCACTTCGGCGGTATTCAGCAGCACAGCTGGCTGAACATGCCAGAGCAGGCCGCCGAAGGTCATAAAGAAGGTGAGTATCTTGGCCCCTAATACGAGGGTGGTCATCCGGCCCACCGCCTTCGTACTGAGCCAGACAGTGAACGCCACCACGAGTGCAAACAGCAATCCGCCCAGCCGCGCCGGGAAGGCGATATCCATCTGCGCGAGCGTATGGTGTATCACCGAACCGCTGGCAGAAATATAGGCGTAGGTCAGGATATAGAGCACGAACGCCACGCTCAGGCCGTTGATGATATTCCAGCGGTTACCCAGCAAATCTTTCGTGACCGTATCGAAGCTGGCACCGATATGGTAGTTGAGGTTCGCTTCCAGAATCATCAGCCCGGAATGCAGCATGCAGAACCAGGTGACAACCAGCGCCAGCAGTGACCAGAAGAACCAGGCGCCAGACATCACCACCGGCAGGGAAAACATGCCCGCGCCAATAATAGTGCCGCCAATAATCATTGCACCGCTAAGCAGAGAGGGCGCTTTTGTTGTTGCTGATAATGTAGCCATGACATGTTTTCCTTGCGTGGCGATGCGGTATAGCGCAGCGACCACGTGCTCCGACCCTGCGTGCATGCGTTGAAGAGTATGAAGGGGAACCGCAAAAACGTGCTCCCGTTGCAGGCGCGGGAGTATACGTTATTTCTCCGGCTTCAGTCTCGTCAGGGCGTGTGTACCAGGGGCGCTTGCAGGAGAACGGTAGTGTTTTAATGCGGGATTAATGCTGTCAGGACTGGCTGCGGATGTTGCTAAGCAGATCATGGGCATCATGCAGGCAACACAGCAGCCCCGGTATTAGTCATCCGGCCGCTGCTGGCCGTGGCTGGCAGGCCCGCCTCCGCAGATTTTAAGATTCCCCCGTTTGCCGCAGTTCTGAATGCACCAATGGTATATTCAGAGATATTCAGTCTTTCCCGCTCATCAGCTTTTTATACTGAAGGGGCCGCGCTCTGTGATTTCTTCTCAGAATCTTTGTCTTTCTGCCAGAAAAGCGTTGATCCGGTTTTATTTTCGATTTCGATACAATTTTCCATATCTTTCGAAGCACCTCGTGATTTTTCCAGACGGCTGAAAATTGTGGTTTCTTCTATCAGTTTTTTTTGTATTCTTGCCTGACTGTCCGCAGGACAGATAACCTTGATATTGCTGTTCTGAAAAATAGCATATCCTTCAACCCATATACTTTCATTTTCTCTGTACTTAACCGTCCAGTTATTTTTGAACCAATGCGCAGGGTACTCGTTAGCCTTGATTTTATATAAATTAATATGGTTGCTTTTGAGGCCTGCCAGGTAAATAGCATGGTCGTTAGCACGCACGAAAAAACCTGGCGTGATATTTAGCGTGACATAAAAAATAATAATGAAAGTAGTGGCTAAGGAAATGATTGTCTTTTTATTGATTCCCCTTTTGGTTTCACTAAAAAAATCATAAATTGCCATTATAGGAAAATAACATATTGTCATATATAAAAAAATAGTGATAAACCTGTAAAAACGATCTATACCGGAAAGATCCGCCTTGTTATAAATGAATAAAGATATAATAATAAATGCAACGTTGATAAGGAGAGCAGAAGCGTAAATTTTTATCTGTCGTCGCCAGTTGCCATAGAAGATATGAAAGATTAAATTAATGCAGTAACCAGATATTATAAATATGAAAATAGAATTGGCTGTTTCACTTTCAAGTACGCCAGTTACCGAGATAATAAAGCTCATAAGGAAAGAATGAGGGATAATTGCTTTGTCTGGTTTATGCTCCTTTGACAGAAGCATTTTCGCCAGGTAAAAAATTGCTGGCATAAGAAGAGTAATGAAGAAGGCGACTATGATGCCTGCAAGCGCAAACGAGATAGCTAACAACGTTGAGGGCGTGGTCAGCATAGAGGGTAGTAACGTCAGGTGATCAATCCGGTACAGATAAAACCACAGGTTGAAACAACCCATCATCACTAAGAACAGACTGATTTTAGTGATATTGTTCGCCAGGTATCGAAGGACGTTAAAGACAGGGGGGCTTTTTTTCAAAGGCGTATTACTGCGGATTTTTTCTAATATTGATCTATTCATAAAAGGTTCCATTTCAGGGAATATGACCGGGGATTTTATTAGTTCCTGTACTGAATAATTGACTAATTCCGCATAGGTGTATTTCTGATAAGGAGGGCATTTAGCCACCGCTCAGCTTCTCTGCCGCGCCTTGCGTCACCGGTAAACCAGACTTTTTCAATCTCAACGCCAGACCCTGCAACTATTTTCCTCAGCGACGCCTCATCCATATCCGTAAACCGCCGTCCGTCCTTCTCCCGCTCACCGTGGCCATATTTAAACGACAGATACCACACTCCGCCGGGCTTCAGCGCTCTGGCAAGCCGCGCCATCACTTCCGATAACTCGTTTTCAGGAACATGCAGCAGCGACGCGCAGCACCAGATGCCGTCATACTTCTCCACCGTATGCAGTTCCCGGAAGCGCATCACTTCCACGGATTTCCCCGTTAATTGCCTGGCACGCGCAGCCAGCTCTGCCGAGGCGTCAAAGGCTTCCACCTCATAACCCCGTTCGCTGAACGCTTTGGTATCACGGCCTGAACCACATCCGGCATCCAGAATGCGCGCGCCGGGCGACAGATGGGCCAGAAAGGGCGCATAGAGGGCGGACATATCCACATCTACGGTGTCGTCGTAAAAGCGTTGCGCGTTTTGCTGGTAGTAATCGTCATTCATCAGAATATTCCGCTTCCCTGTGCGCTAGGTTCCCATTCATGCAGCAGCGTGAATTTCGCCGTCTCCCAGCTACGTTGCAGGAAATTATGTCGCATTGCCGGCGTAGTGCCCGTCTGGCGGATCAGGGTTTCACGCAGCGGCAGATGGCTGTTAATAAAATACTCGTTACGGTCATGCAGGCGCTGAAGCAGTTTTGTTGAGGGTATCCGCGTAAATTTCCCCTGATGACCCCGGTTGCAGTGCTGGCAGGCCAGGACCAGATTCCAGACGCCGTCCAGGTTGCTGATAGTGCCATTAAGCGTAAAAGGCAGGAAGTGATCGACATCGGCTAGGTCTTCACCGCCCGTAACCACGCTGACCGGGCAGAAGCAGTAGAAGCAGTAGCCTTTCTGGTAACCGTTCAGGCTGTCGCGGCAGCTGGTGATAGTAATGCGCTGATTACTGCGACGGCTGAACAGCATCTTACTGTCATCATCATATTCCACCGCAATCAGATTACGGGAAACACCCATCGCCCAGGCTTCCTCAACCAGCCGCCAGCGCGCATCGGTTTCCCGGATCAGGTTGGGGAACTGATCGTTTTCAGTCAGGTAGTAATAATTGTCGGTAAGACGGATACCTTTTGACGTTTTACGTTCATCAAGGAAGAAGCGCTTATCGATTTCGGCCTGATTGACGTTATGAAAGGCATCGATCACGGCGGCGAAACCGAGTTTAACGGTGATCCCGGTCAGCTGCTCCTCAGTGATTTCGCCATTATTAAAACGGACGCAGGCGTCCAGGAACTGGCTGCGCTGGCTGGTGATCTGTTTGGGGGCCAGTTTTAAATGTGCGCACAAGTGGCGGGAAAACGGGACGGCCAGTGCCTCAAGCGTAATCAGATCGTTATCCGGCTGTTTCAGATCATAGAGCGCATGGGCCAGCGCAAATTTGTATGAAGCGACGTTTCGGCCAAACAAAATCACCCCACGCCAGTAATGTTCCAGTTTGGGATCGGCCTGATAAAAACGCATAGGAGTCCTGTTTTGTGAAGCGGCTCGTAAGAATGGGCGTTACGAGATCACATAACAGAATGCGTGAATTGTAAATAAAAAGATGTCTGTAGCCCTGACGGCAGGCGCAAGGGATGCCGTAAAGGGTTTCATTTTATTAAAAATCAATGAATTACTTTCTTGCCATCTGGAGGGGCAGCCTGTGGCAGGCAATGCTGATATTGCCTGGCCTTTGACTATCCTTAGCAACAAACATCAAACCGTCTTGCCGTTCGTTATCCAGGCACGCCTTCGGGTTAAACGTTAATTACCTGTTTTCTTGATCAAAACACGCTAAAAGCCCCAATAAATGATGTTGTTAAAAGAGTAATTATTTTAAGATAATTCCTAATTATCTTGTCGGACTGCTGGCACATAAATAGTGAAAATTTTTATCGTAAATCTGGCGAAAGATGCACTCCGCCGTGACGCCATTTTGCAGCAATGCAGCAGGATGGGCTTAGAGGCTGAAATTATCAGTGCCGTGGACGGGCGGCTGTTTTCAGCAAATGAAATCAGCGCGCTGACGCATCCGCGTTATGCTGCCGGTATGACGCCCGGTGAGATTGGCTGCTCGCTGAGCCATCACAGCATTTACAGGAAAATCGTGGCAGAAAACATCGACTGTGCCTTAATCCTTGAGGACGATGTGGCGCTGACGGCGTCACTACCCGATGTGCTGGCGTGGTACCGCGGCAGGCAAAACAAACAGCCCGAAGTAGTTCTGCTTAGCGAAGCGGATAAATATGTGCGCAAGCCCTGCGATGTTATCAACAACTGTCATCAGGTGGTGAAAGTCACCGAAGCGGTTTTTACGCACGCCTATATCCTTAACAAAGCGGCGGCGGAAAAGCTCTCAGCATTTTTATATCCCATCTGGCTGGAAGCCGATCGCTGGACGCTGCTCAGGGAGTACGGACTGGTAAATCTGAAAGCCGTTATTCCGCCAGTCGGCCTGCATTCAGAGCTGAGCCACACGTCTACAATCTGGGTCGGTGATGAAGAGGTGATGAAAAGAAAGAAAGTGGAAACTCACCGCTCAGCGACTTTTAAGCTGATTAAAAAAGATCGGCCTTTCTGGATAAAGCTGAAAAACGCCTACTGGCGAATCTTTGTCAGGAAGTTTTTACCGATTGAGAATGGCCGGCTTCAGTAATTGATGCTGAAAAACGGATTGGGTGTGGTGGCATAGTAGTGCATCGCGCTTTGAGTGATCCCACTCTTCGACGGCGCACAACAGGTGTTTTTTATCCGCCACGCTGGGCAGAAAGCGGGTTATTTCATTAAATGCCCGACGGCGTGACGGTTACGTTACCGGTGTCAAACCGGGCATGCCTGTCGCTAAACTGTCTGGGAACGCCCGAATCAGTTAAGCACGGCAAAATCATCCGGTGCCAGGTGGACAGAAACTTGCAGTATACCGACGGCGGGAACGTCAAAGACTGACGCAGCATTAGAATGCGCCTTTACCCAACACGTTATTCTCTCACCCCGTCATACCCCTTTTCTTAATGCGCAAATAAAAAAAAAGCCAGAGGATCACCTCTGGCTCAGCACGTCCTGGTAACTGATTAATGCAAACCGAACAGGCCCGGCAGAAACAGGCTCAGCGACGGGATATAGGTTATCGCCATCAGCGCGACCACCAGGACCGCAAAGAAAGGCAGCATCGGTTTGATCAGCGCCTGTATCTTGATACCGGAGACGGAGCAGCCAACAAAGAGCGCGCTGCCTACCGGCGGGGTGCAGAGGCCAATGCAGAGGTTAAAGACCATCATGATGCCGAAGTGCACCGGATCCATACCCAGCTCATTAACGATGGGTAAAAAGATCGGCGTGAAAATCAGCACCGCAGGCGTCATATCCATAAAGATGCCGACGATAAGCAGGATGACGTTGATGATCAGCAGAATAATGATCGGATTATCAGACACCGCCATCAGAGCTTCGCTGATGGTGTAGGGAATATCCGCATTGGTCATTGCCCAGGACATACCGACGGAAATCCCGATCAGCAGCAGCACAATCGCGGTAGTAATCACCGAGTCCAGCAGAATGGCAGGCAGGTCGCGGAGTTTGACCTGGCGATAAACCACCACCGACAGGATAAAGGTATAAACCACGGCAATCGCGGAGGCTTCGGTGGCGGTAAAGATCCCGCCCAGAATTCCACCCATGACCACCACGACCAGCATCAGGCTTGGGAAGGCATCCCAGAACACGCGCAGGATCAGGCCGAACGTTGGCCGTTCCGTCACCGGATAGCCGCGGCGTTTGGCAATGATGCCCGCCACCACCATTACGCTCAGCCCCATCAGGATGCCGGGGATATAGCCAGCCATAAAGAGCGCCGCCACCGAAATGCCGCCAGCGGTCAGCGCATAGATAATCAGCACGTTAGAAGGCGGGATCAGCAGGCCGGAAATGCAGGAGGTCACGTTCACCGCCGCTGAGAAAGCGGGATCGTAACCGGCTTTTTTCTGCATCGGGGCCATGGTGCCACCGACCGCAACGGCGGCCGCCACGGCTGAGCCGGAGATGGAGCCAAACAGCATATTCGCCATGACGTTGACATGGCCCAGTGAGCCAGGCACCCGGCCAACCAGCACCTGTGAAAGGTTAATCAGGCGCTGCGCGATACCGCCGCTGTTCATCAGCGAGCCGGCGAGGAAGAAGAAGGGGATCGCCAGCAGGGAGAAGCTGTCGAGCCCGGTTGCCATTTTCTGCCCGACCACCGTAATAATGGTCTCGAAGGGCAGCATCATTACGCCTGCCGCCAGCGTCGCCAGTCCGATGGAGAAGGAGATGGGGACACCGGCAAAAACAAGCACGAAAAAGGAGCCAAACATCACAACCGTGAGCATCCAGTCCATCAGGATTTCCCTCCTTCAGTCTGTGGTAAAGCGGGTTCGTGGCGGTGACACATCACGGTTTCCACCATAAACAGCAGGCTGTACCAGCAAATCAGTACGCCGCTTAATGGCAGCACCAGATAGACATAGGCCATCGGCATTTGCAGGGCAGGCGAGAGCTGGCCGGTTTCATAAACACCAAGCAGCAGTGACAGCCCGCCCCATACCATGACGGTGGCGGCAAAAAAGAAAATCGCGATATCAATAAAGAGCTGGTTGAACAGTTTGCGCACGCCGGTCAGCTCTGAAGTAAAGAGGTCGATATTGAGGTGTTTGCGCTTACCGGTGGCATAGGCGGCGCCTAATAAACCGACCCAGATCATACTGAAACGGGCGATTTCATCGGTTGAGGTGCTGGGCTGGGCTAGCACATAACGGCTGAATACCTGCCAGACGACGCAGATAACCAGCATAACCATCACGATAATACAGAAGAGTGCCAGTAGGTTATCGATCGCTTTTTTATATTTTTCGATTTTCATAAAACCCCCGTCATAAGGGCGGCCAGGCCGCCCTTACTGTGCATTATTGCGCGAGACCTTTAGCCGCATTTTCTACCTGGGCAATCCAGGGGCCGCGGACGGGATCTTTTTTAAACTCATCGTAGAGAGGCTGTAAGGCTTTACGGAAAGGTTCTTTATCGACTTTAATAAAGGTTGCGCCTTCTTTCTCCGCTTCTTTTACCGACTCCGCCACCATAATATTCCAGGCTTTGGCCTGTTCGGTTTCCGATTTTTTAAGGACTTTTTCCAGTACCGCTTTTTGTTCATCACTCAGGCGATCCCAGGTTTTATTCGATATCACCAGATAGTCGGGCACCGAAGTGTGCTGGTTTTCAGTGTAATATTTCGCGACTTCTTCATGACGTGTCTGTACATAGGAAGGTTCATTATTTTCAGCGCCGTCAATAACGCCCTGCTGAAGCGCGGTATAAACTTCCCCTAATGGAATAGAAACCGGTGACGCACCAAGCAATTCAATAAATTTAATGGTGGTTGGCGTTACAATAACGCGGAATTTCATGCCCTTCATATCGGCCGGAGAATGAATCGGTTTTTTGGAATAGAAACTGCGTGTGCCGCCCACATAGGCCGCGACTGGAAAGAAGCCTTTCGCTTTGGTCTCCTCCGTCATGGCCTGCCCGACCGGGCCGTGGATCACAGCATTGAAGTGCGCATCGCTATGAAAGAGGTAAGGCAGACTGTAGATGGAATAGGCGGGGGTAAAGGCTTCTAATTCATTAGCCATGGCTTTGGTCATATCCAGAGCGCCATTCTGAAGCAGCTCAAGCGTTTCACGCGGACCGCCCATCTGGCCGCCGGGATAAATACGCAGCTTCATTTTGCCGCCGGACTCCTCATTTAAATCTTTCGCCATTTGTGCCCAGGTCTGATGCACAATGTGGGAGGTATCAAGATTGTGCGCCAGTTTCAGCGTGATTTTGTCCATCGCCGCGGAAGAAAAAGCGGTAGCGACGAGAGGCAGGGCCAGAAGTAACTGCTTTGAAATTTTAGTACGTTTCATATTTTACCTTTCAAGCGGGGCGCCAGTGTTGCAAAGAAAATACGCACTAAATGTGAAGAATAGTTTGAAGCGCGTCTCATTAGATTAAAAATGAAACGCCATTTTATAAAATTAGTGATGCTGTTCACTTTTTGTCTGAAAGACGATTTCAGAAAGCATTTTCGACGGCGGTGATTTATTAATTCGCATCAATGGCTTGAGAAAGAGTGACCGCATTACTAAAAAATAAGTAATAAGCTTAAAAAAGTTGAAGATCCTGCTTTAATTACGCTTTGCTTAAACTATTTTTTAATTTCATGGCTTCATTCATCATGCTGCGTGGCACTTTTACCCTTAAGCGCACCGCCGCCACGACAGATGATCGTTGCTCCCGACGGCAAATAACGTTAGTTTCCTGAAAAAACTTGCCGGGAAGGCGATGACCGCATGAAAACCAAATCCTCTACGCTCTATGATGTTGCCCGCCAGGCGGGCGTCTCTTACCAGACGGTGTCGCGCGTGATTAATCAGGCTGAGAACGTTTCTGATAAGACGCGGAAAAAGGTGGAGGCGGCGATGGCGGCGCTGCACTACGTGCCGAACCGGGTGGCGCAACAGCTAGCAGGCAAGCAGAGCAAGACGCTCGGTCTGGTCACCACCACGCTCTCCCTGCATGCGCCCTCGCAGATTGCCGCATCGGTCAAATCCACCGCTGGCAGGCACAATTTCAATGTGCTGATCTCCATGCTGGAGCAGCCAGATGCGCAGGGATGCCGTCGTGCCATCAGCTATCTGCTTTCACAGCGGGTGGATGGACTGATCGTTAATATGCCGCTTGAAGATGCGGAAGTGCAGATGATGCGCGACGCCTGTGGTGGCGTACCGCTGATTTTTGCCGACGTTAATCCCGCACTGGCAGCCAACAGCGTGCTGTTTGATCCTGCCGAAGGCGCCAGGCTTGGCGTGTCGCATCTGCTGAAGCTGGGGCATCAGCGCATCGCTCTGCTGGCCGGACCGCATGCGTCGGTATCGTCGCGGCTGCGCCTTGAAGGCTGGCTGGCTGGACTGGCGGCGGCGGCGCTAAAGCCTGTCACGGTGATGTACGGCAACTGGAGCGCCCGATCCGGCTTTGACACTATGTCGGCGCTGCTGGCAAGCGGCACCCGTCCCGATGCGCTGCTGGTGGCCAACGATCAGATGGCGCTGGGCGCGATGCGCGCGCTGAGCGAAGCGGGGTTGCAGGTGCCCGCCCAGGTCTCGGTGATTGGCTATGACGATACGGAAGACAGCGCCTGCTATATTCCACCGCTGACCACCGTGAAGCAGGATTTCCGCCTGCTGGGTGAGGAGATCGTGGAGCGTCTGGTGCGGCAAATTGCCAGTGGAGAGGCACAGAGCCAGCCGCGCATCCTGCCGGTCACCCTGGTAGAGCGAAAAACAACCGCACGCCCTGGAGGCACGGCACCAACGCCCGGTCAGCTGGCGGATGCGCTGATGTTACTGGCCCGTCAGGTGGCCCAGCTGCCGCCTGAACAGTAATATCTGAAAGCATCCGTTTCGTGAGGCATATCACCTAATGGCGGTTTGCCGCTTTACTCCTGGTGTTACCCTCAACATAGTGTCGTAAATTGTGAGCGCTTCGTAAATTCCGGGAGTCAGCATGACCGACACTGTTAAACAGCCTTATTCCGTAAGCTTATCCGCCCTGTTGGCCCGCCGGGACTGGGAAAGTCCGGGTATCACCCACCTTAACCGGCTGGCTGCCCATCCGCCGTTTTCCAGCTGGCGTGACGCCTTTGCTGCCCGCGACGACGAAGCGAGCAGCAGCCTGCTAAGCCTGAGCGGCAAATGGAAATTCAGTTATTTTACCAGCCCTTATCAGGTGCCTGAACAGTGGGTAACGGAAGATCTGGCGGAAGCGGACAGCATTCCGGTGCCGTCAAACTGGCAGATGCTGGGCTATGACGCGCCAATTTATTCTAACATTACCTATCCGTTTACCACCCAGCCGCCGCACGTTCCGGAAGAGAATCCAACGGGATGTTACTCGCTCACATTTGATGTGACTGATGAGGATCTTGCCTCCGGTCACACGCGCATTATATTTGACGGTGTGAATTCAGCTTTCCATTTCTGGTGTAACGGCACCTGGATCGGCTATTCGCAGGACAGCAGGCTGCCGGCGGAATTCGATCTCTCCGGCGTGCTGCAGGCGGGCGAAAACCGGCTGGCGGTGATGGTGTTGCGCTGGAGCGACGGCTCCTGGCTTGAAGATCAGGATATGTGGCGGATGAGCGGTATTTTTCGCGACGTCTGGCTGCTGAACAAGCCCGCCACCAGCCTGGCGGACTTCCGGCTGCGTACCGATCTGAACGCGGATTTCACCCGTGCCGATCTGGTGGCGAATGTGACGCTGGCAGGCGAAGCTATCGCGGCCAGCCGCATCACGCTCCAGCTCTGGCAGGCGCATCAGCTGGTGGGAGAGTGCAGCACCCAGCCCGGCAGCGCGGTGGTGGATGAGCGGGGCAACTACGCCGAGCGGGCCGAACTCCGGCTACAGGTGGAGCGCCCGCTGCTCTGGAATGCCGAAACGCCGCACCTGTATCGCGCGGTTATTCTGCTGACAGATGCGCAGGGACAGATCCATGAAGCGGAAGCCTGTGACGTTGGCTTCCGGCAGGTTGGTATTGAGGACGGATTGCTGAAGCTGAACGGCCAGCCTCTGCTTATTCGCGGCACTAACCGCCACGAGCATCATCCTGAGCATGGCCAGGCGATCGATGTGGCGACGATGATCGAAGACATCCGCCTGATGAAGCAGAATAATTTCAATGCGGTGCGCTGTTCTCACTATCCTAATCATCCGATGTGGTATCGACTCTGCGATCGTTTCGGGCTTTATGTGGTGGATGAAGCCAACATCGAAACGCACGGCATGCAGCCGATGAACCGGTTATCGGATGATCCTACCTGGTTCCCGGCAATGAGCGAGCGCGTGACCCGCATGGTGCAGCGCGATCGTAACCATCCCTGCATCATTATCTGGTCGCTCGGCAACGAATCAGGCCACGGCGCCACGCATGATGCCCTTTACAGCTGGATCAAAGCTAACGATCCGGGTCGTCCGGTGCAGTATGAGGGGGGCGGTGCCGATACGGCGGCGACCGATATTCTCTGCCCGATGTACGCCAGGGTGGATGAAGATCAGCCTTTCCCGCAGGTGCCGAAGTGGTCCATTAAAAAATGGATCAGCCTGCCCGAGGAAACCCGCCCGCTGATCCTGTGTGAATATGCACATGCGATGGGCAACAGCCTTGGCGGCTATGACAAATACTGGCAGGCGTTCCGTCAGTATCCCCGGCTGCAGGGCGGATTCGTCTGGGACTGGGCCGATCAGTCCCTGATCAAAACCGATCCTGACGGAGAGCAGTGGCACGCCTACGGCGGCGATTTTGGCGACAAGCCAAACGATCGTCAGTTCTGTATGAACGGCCTGGTGTTTGCCGACCGGACGCCGCATCCCTCTCTCTATGAAGCGAAGCGCGCGCAGCAGTTTTTCCAGTTCAGGCTGATCGGCCATTCTCCGCTGGAAATTGAGGTGGAGAGCGAATATTTGTTCCGCGCCAGCGACAATGAGCTGCTGCGCTGGCAGCTCACCCTTGATGGCAACCCTTTTGAACAGGGCGAAATCAGGCTGTCGCTGCCGCCGCAGGGCAGGCAGCGGCTGATCCTTGAACATCCTTCACTGTCACCTCAGAACGGACAGCTCTGGCTGAACGTTGAAGTGATCCAGCCTGACGCCACCAGCTGGTCAGAGGCCGGGCATGTGGTGGCCTGCGATCAGTGGCAGCTCCCGCTGGCTCAGGCAATGCAGCCCGCCACGCCAGCGCACGGCGAAAGCCCCACGCTGACCGTGACTGAGGCGCTGTTCGAGGTGTCGCATCAGGATCAGCGCTGGGCGTTCAGCCGTCAGGCAGGCGAGCTGAATCAGTGGTGGAAAGCGGATCGCCCGGCCTTTCTGACGCCGCTGCGGGATAACTTTATCCGTGCGGCGCTGGACAATGATATCGGCATCAGCGAAGTCGAACGCATCGATCCGAATGCCTGGGCCGAGCGCTGGAAGGCGGCAGGCTTCTGGCAGATGGAGGCGGAACTGCTGAGCTGTACAGCCGACAAGCTTCAGCAGGAAGTGCTGATCCGCACCGCCCATGCCTGGAAAAGCGGTGGCAAGACATTGTTTGTCAGCCGTAAAAGCTGGCGCATCGACAGCACCGGCGAACTGCATATCGACGTGGATGTGGCGGTGACCTTTGGTCTGCCGCAGCCGCCGCGCATCGGGCTGAGCTGCCAGCTGGCGCAGGTGGAGGAGCAGGTCGAATGGCTCGGGCTGGGGCCGCATGAAAACTATCCCGACCGCAAGCTGGCGGCGCAGCAGGGTCGCTGGCAGCGCCCGCTGGCGGAGATGCACACGCCTTATGTCCGCCCCTGTGAGAACGGGCTGCGCTGCGATACCCGACAGCTGCACTACGGGCCGCATCAGCTGGCAGGGCAGTTCCATTTCAATATTGGCCGCTACAGTCCGCAGCAGCTTGAGGAGACGACCCACCGCCACCTGCTTAAGCCCGAGGCGGGAAGCTGGCTGAATATTGATGGTTTTCATATGGGCGTCGGCGGTGATGACTCCTGGAGCCCGAGCGTGGCGCCGGAATATCTGCTGCAGGGTTCCTCCTGCCGCTACCGGCTGAGCTGGAAACGCCGCGATTAAGGCGTTCGTCTGCACGAAAAATCCGGGCCGCTTACGCGGCGGCCCGATGCTTACCCTGCCTGGAACTGAAAAATGCACTACATCAAAAATACCAATTTCTGGATGTTCGGCCTGTTTTTCTTTTTTTACTTCTTCATCATGGGTGCCTATTTTCCTTTTTTCCCGATCTGGCTGCATGATATTAACCAGATCAGCAAGAGCGATACCGGGATTATCTTCGCCTGTATCTCTTTCTTCTCCCTGCTGTTTCAGCCGGTCTTTGGCCTGCTTTCCGATAAGCTGGGGCTGAAAAAACATCTGCTGTGGATCATCACCGGGATGCTGGTGCTGTTCGCCCCGTTTTTTATCTATGTGTTTGGCCCGCTGCTGAAAACCAACGTGCTGCTCGGCTCTATCGTGGGCGGGATTTATCTGGGCTTTATCTATAACGGCGGTGCGCCGGCGATTGAAGCCTACATTGAGAAAGTGAGCCGCCGCAGTGACTTTGAGTTCGGGCGGGCGAGGATGTTTGGCTGCGTGGGCTGGGCGCTATGCGCCTCTATCGCGGGCATTATGTTCACTATCAATAATGAATTTGTGTTCTGGCTCGGCTCCGGCTGCGCGGTGATCCTGGCGATCTTACTTTTCATTGCCAAACCCCAGACGCAGAAAAGCGCCGAAGTGGCTGACAAGCTGGGGGCCAACCACAAAGCGTTCAGCCTGAAAATGGCGTTACAGCTGCTGAAAGAGCCGAAACTCTGGTTCCTGTCGCTCTACGTGGTGGGCGTATCCTGTACTTATGATGTGTTTGACCAGCAGTTTGCCAACTTCTTTACCGGCTTTTTCACCTCGCCGGAGCAGGGAACGCGGGTCTTTGGTTATGTCACCACCCTGGGGGAGCTGCTGAACGCCTGCATCATGTTTTTTGCGCCGCTGATCGTTAACCGCATCGGCGGAAAGAATGCGCTGCTGCTGGCCGGGATGATTATGTCCGTGCGCATCATCGGCTCATCTTTCGCTACCACGCCGGTGGAAGTGGTGTTCCTTAAAACGCTGCATATGTTTGAAATCCCGTTCCTGATCGTCGGCTGCTTTAAATACATCACCACCCAGTTCGAGGTGCGCTTTTCGGCCACCATCTATCTGGTCTGCTTCTGCTTCTTCAAGCAGCTTGCGGTGATTTTTATGTCGATCTTTGCGGGCAATATGTATGACAAAGTGGGCTTTCAGGGGACCTATCTGATCCTGGGCTGCGTGGCGCTGGGCTTTACGGTGCTCTCTGCGTTTACGCTGAGCGGGCTGGGGCCGGTGGGGCTGCTGCGGCAGTTTATCCAGCGCAAACAGCCACTGGCCGGATAACGTTCAGATGCAGGCGCAGCGCGCCTGCATCTGATCATCAGTAAATCTGGCGGTATAGTGCCGTAATCTCCTCCAGTGACGCTTCACGTGGATTGCCGCCGGTGCAGACATCATCAAAGGCAGCCTGCGCCAGCGCCGGAATATCTTCCTCTTTCATCCCCACATCACGCAGCCTCAGCGGAATACCCACATCCGCGCCGAGTTTTCTGACCGCTTCCACCGCAGCGGCGCGTGCCTCATCCAGCGTCATCGGGCAGACCCTTGGCACGCCCATGGCGCGGGCGATATCGCGGTATTTCTCACCGGTAAACGGCGCGTTCCACGCCATCACGTGAGGCAGAATAATGGCGTTGGCCACGCCGTGTGGCACGTTATAAAACGCGCCCAGCGGATGAGCCATACCGTGCACCAGCCCTAGTCCGACATTAGAGAAGCCCATGCCGGCGATATACTGGCCGAGCGCCATATCCTCAACGCCCTTCGCGTCGCCAGCGACCGAGGCACGCAGTGAACGGCTGATGATCTGAATCGCCTTCAGGTGCAGCGCGTCGGAAAGCTCCCAGGCGCCCCTGGTGGTGTAGCCTTCAATGGCATGGGTCAGCGCATCAATACCGGTGGCGGCTTTCAGCGCAGGCGGCATGCTTTTCATCATATCGGCATCAATCAGCGACACTTTCGGAATGGCATGGGGATCAACGCAGACAAATTTGCGTCGTTTTTCTTCATCGGTGATCACATAGTTGATGGTGACTTCTGCCGCTGTGCCGGCAGTGGTAGGAATGGCGATAATCGGCACGCAGGGATTACGCGTCGCGGCCACGCCCTCAAGGCTGCGGACATCCTCAAATTCCGGATTGTTGATAATAATGCCGATCGCTTTGGCCGTATCCTGGGGAGAGCCGCCGCCGATGGCGATCAGGTAGTCAGCCTGGGCCGCCTTAAAAGCGCCCACGCCGCGCTGAACCAGGCTGATGGTGGGATTAGGCATCACCTCATCGAAGAGCTGCCACGCAAGCTGATGCTTATCCAGCAGCGCTGTTACTTTCTCAATCACGCCAGCCTGAACTAACACCTTGTCAGTCACCAGCAGCGCCTTTTTAAAATTCCGCTGGGTGATCTCACTGACGAGTTGTGACACCGCGCCGCTGCCGAACCAGAAGGTCTCATTCAAAATCATTCTGTGAAGCATTCCATTCTCCTTAAGGTGGATGATAATCCGGATTCTTGAGGAAAATATGTACAGGAACGGGGCGGGGGGTTATTGACGGGGATCAGGAAGAGAGGCGATAGGACCGAAACGGAATCTGAAACAGGCAGCTAGCCAGCGGAGACCGGCAGAAAATTGCGTTTCTGCCGGTCCGGGATCAGTTGGCCATAATAGTGGCGGCCAGCTGTGCGCTGTCTGAGGTGTTGCCGATAAGCTCGGTCAGCAGGTTATTGACGCCGTCGCTCATCGGCGTGAAGCGCGTGTGCGGCGAACGCGTCACCACCACAAAAACCCCCACGCTGTAACGCGGCACCATCGCCATATAGGTGATAAAGCCGCCGCCGCCGCCGGTTTTCTGAATGATCCCCGGTCTGCCATCCTGCGGCGCGATATACACCCAGCCCAGCCCAAGGGCAGCGGCCTTGCCCGGTACATCCATGCCGCTCACTTTGGTCAGCTGGCTGCGCTGGTAGATCATCGTCTGCAGACGATCGGCCTGGGCTGAGCGGGCGTGCACGTCGGAGGAGAGAAACTGCTGCATCCAGCGGGCCATATCATCCGGCGTTGAGTAGACGCCGCCGCTGCCGATGGCGGCCAGCGTACTGATGCACGGACTGGCCCCTTTTTCCGCCACCATCAGCCGGCGGCACTGCTCCGGCGAAGGGGTGAAGGTGGTATCCTTCATGCCGAGCGGGCGGGTGATTTCGCGCTTCAGCAGTTCCGGATAGGCCACGCCAGCGGCGCGGGAAAGGGCATCGCCCAGCAGGTCATAGGCCAGGTTGGAGTAGCCCGCCTGGGTGCCCGGCGCCGCCTGGATCTGAGCGCTGTCCAGCCAGCGCCAGCGCTGACTGTAGGTTGGCCAGACAAACACCGGTCGATTCGGTTTGCCGCCCGGCTGTTCGCGCGGCAGGCTGCTGGTGTGGGTGGCAAGATTAATCAACGTGATCGTATGACCGGCGTAAGCGGGCACGTGGCGACCATCCGGCGCATATTTGCTGAGCGGATCGTCCAGGCGCAGCACGCCCTGCTCTGAAAGCTTCACCAGCAGCTGGCTGGTCATTAACTTGGTCAGGGAAGCGATGCGGACCAGAGAATCTTTTTGCGGCCGCACGAGGCTGCCGGGGCGCACGCTGCCGCGGCTGGCGAAGACCCGCTGGTTAGCATCGATGGCCACGATCGCCATGCCGGTCGCTTTACTGTTGTAAAAGATGTTGTCGGCATAGCGATCGACAATCTGAGACGCCAGCAGCGGGTCGGTAGCGGAGGGCGCGGCCAGGCTACAGAGCGGCAGGGCGGCGGCGGCCAGGGCCAGCAAACGGTGAAGTAGCGCTTTCAACGTGCGTATGTCCATCGGATTCAGTCAGGGGTCCGTATAGTAATCTGATTCGCATCGGCAAAAAAAGGCGATCCGCGTTTTTTTTCACCTGGCATCAGGACTGAGGTTTGCTGGTGGATTGCCAGTTCGCGTCGCGTTTCTGGGCGCTTAAGTCTCCCTTATTGGACCTGATGTTCCGGCATACACCTGGCATGGGAAGATGATTTTTACCCATTAATGAACGCATTCTTTCAACGAACCGTCCGCTATGCTTAATAAAAGTAATGATTTTCGCAGGAGAAATTGATGAGCCTCGGTCACCGCGTGTCCACATTTTTACTGTTAGGCTCGTCTCTTGGACGTAACCTCGCGGTATCGGGCTGCCTGCTGATCCTGGCGGTGGTACTGATGAACCTCTGGTCGCTCAACACGTCATGGCAGCAAACCATCCGCTCGGCGGAAGAACGTGCCGTGAATCTGGCGCTTTCGCAGGCCCGCCAGGCTGAAGATACCTTTCTGCAAACGGAGATTTCGTTAAGGGAGATCCAGCGCCATATCCAGCAGGAGCCTTCAGGCCGGGTGAATACCGAAGCGTTAAGCCAGATCATGCGGGAGCAGCGCAGCCATCTGCCTCAGCTGCATGGCCTGTTCTATTACAACGCCTCGGGAGACTGGCTTTCCTGGTCGCTGGCGCAGACTCCAAAAGGTGCCAATAACTCCGATCGCGAATATTTTGCCTACCACCGGCAGAACGGCCATAACAATATTCACATCGGCCCGGCAATCCAGAGCCGCAGCACCGGCGAGCTGGTGATTCCGGTTTCGCTGCGGCTGAATGATGCCGCAGGCGGCTTTGCGGGCGTGCTGCTGGCAACCGTCAGGGTGGACTATTTCCGTCAGTTCTACGCCTATTACGAGCTGGGGGAAAGGGATGTGCTGGTCCTGATGCTGGATGACAGCACCGTGCTTTACGCGCGTCCCATGCCGGACAGCTTCGTCGGCAAAGATCTCTCTTCCAGCCGGCTTTTTCAGGAGATGCTGGTGAAGTCAGATCGGGGAAGCGGGCAGTGGAATGCGGCACTGGATGGCCACACCCGCATATTCGGCTTTGTCCGCTCAGCGCGTTATCCGCTGGTGGTCGCCGCTGGCTATGATAAGCCCTCGCTGCTGCAAAACTGGCTGAAAGAGAAATCCCAGGATATTGCGCTTAATCTGCTGTTACTGATCATTATTATGGTCATCGGGCTGATTGTGCTGCGCCAGGTGCGCATCAACGTCAAAAATCAGACGGAGCTGACGCATCTGCGCGATGAGCTGACCGTGATTAACCGGATGCTCCAGGCGATGGCGCTGATTGACGGGCTGACCGGACTGGCTAACCGGCGTCAGTTTGATATCTATCTGCGTGAGAGCATGAAGCAGGCGTCGGCAAACGGTAAACCCGTCTCGCTGGTGATGATGGATATCGATTTTTTTAAGCGCTATAACGATGCTTACGGACATGTTGCTGGCGATAAGTGTCTTGAGACCGTGAGCGGTGCGCTGCGGAATATGTCGCTGCGGGATAACGCTCTGGTTGCGCGCTATGGCGGTGAAGAGTTTGCGATTGTCCTGCCTGAAACCGCCGCTGAAGAGGCACTGGCGATCGCCAGACGCGCGGTAGAAAACGTCCGACGCTGCCGGATCCCGCACTGTGAGACGGAGATTGCCGAAAGCGTGGTAACGCTGAGCGCCGGCTGCGCCACCGTGACCGGAACGGGAAACTATATGGATATTCAGACGCTGAAGCATCAGGCGGACGCCGCACTCTATGAGGCGAAGCGCCAGGGACGGAATCAGGCGGTCGGCTCACCTGGGTGAAACCGGCACGCCTGATAATACAACTGCCTGCTTCAAGTCCTTGTCAGACGCTTATCGGTTTTCGTGTGGTGACACGTTATCACCACACAAATTTACCGCAGTTTAAGAGGCGGCGTTCAGCTTAAAGATGCTGATCGCCTGAGAAAGCTGAACCGCCTGCTCCTGAAGGGAATGGGCGGCGGAGGCGGATTCCTGTACCAGCGAGGCGTTCTGCTGGGTGACCTGATCCATCTGGGTGATCGCCATATTAATCTCGTCGATCCCGCTACTCTGCTCGCTACTGGCGATAGAGATCTCGCCCATAATCTCCGTGACGCTCTTCACGCTCGACAGCACTTCTTCCATGGTGGTACCGGCTCTCGCGACCTGCCTGCCGCCTTCATCCACTTTTGCCACGGAATCTTCAATTAGCTGAGCAATCTCTTTGGCGGCGGAGGCGGAACGCTGCGCCAGGTTACGTACTTCGCTTGCGACAACTGCAAAACCACGCCCCTGCTCACCGGCGCGGGCGGCTTCCACGGCGGCATTCAGCGCCAGGATATTGGTCTGGAAGGCGATACCGTCAATCACGCTGATAATATCGACGATTTTACGGGACGAGCTGTTGATCATCTCCATGGTGGTCACAACGTTGTTCACCGCTGCGCCGCTCTGTACCGCCACGCTGGAGGCCTGCGCCGCCAGTTCGTTAGCCTGCCGCGCATTATCCGCATTCTGCTTCACGGTTGAGGTCATCTGCTCCATGGCGGATGCTGTCTCCTCCAGGGAGCTTGCCTGCTGTTCAGTTCGCGAAGAGAGATCCATATTACCCGCTGAGATCTCGCTGGAAGCGCTGGCAATCAGATCGGTGCCGCTGCGTACTTCCGTTACGATGCGCAGCAGGTTGTCGTTCATCTCCTTCAGCGCCGCCATCAGCTGGCCGGTTTCATCACGGGAAGTGACGCGGATAACGGTACGCAGATCGCCTGCGGCTACATTGCTGGCAATAGCGACGGCTTCCCGTAGTGGCCTGACGATCGACCGCGTCAGGAAATAGCCGAGGACCATGGCCATCAGCACCGCGAGGGCTGAGAAGATAAGCGTGATATGAATTGCCGTTTCGCCGTCGTTAAGAGCGCTGGCCCCTTCTGACTGAAGCTGCTGCGACTGCGAGTCGGCAAAGTTTGTGGCCAGCTCCAGAAAGGTATTCTGGATCGGTGTGATTTTCTTAAGCGCATACTCGGCGGCACCGCTCTCATCACCAGTACGTACCAGGTTGAGCAGGACGGTTTTGGCCTGCTCAAACGCGGTGGCGGCGTCCTCTACCGCCTGGATTTTCTTCTTGCCTACGGCCGTCGTCTGGATTTTGGCAATCGCCGCAATTGCGTCTGAGGTTTTCTGGGTGGCATCACTCAGCTGATCGAAACGTTTTACATTGTTTTGTGGGCGGGTGGTGTCAATGACCATTCCACGCAGATATTTAATCTGTTCATTGACGCCGTCGCGCACGTCGAAGGCCAGCCGGACTTTAACGTAACGGTCATTAACAATGCTGTTGACGGTGTTGTTGATGCTGCCGATCTTCACTGTTGCCGTGATGCTGACGATAATTAACAGCAGGATAACCAGACTGAAAGCTCCCCCGAGGCGAACCCCGACTTTCATATTTTGTACAAATGCCATTTCTAAGATCCCTTTGGATAAACAAAAGTGGTGATTACACCGGTGACAGGATTGTGGGAAGGCGTGGTTACCCACTTAACCAGCTGAGTTTATTATCTGGCCCGCCCAACCTTTTACCATCGGCAGCTGCGATGAAAACTTGACGGGCTATGTGTGCTATGGCGTTAACGCAAAGGAAAAACGGCCTCCGGCGATGCGCACCAGAGACCAGACAGCTAAGAGGCAGGAATAATCTTCAGTTTTACCAGGCCAATACCGAGCTTGCGGGCGGCGAAGCCATCAATGGCGCCTTCGGCCGTCTCTTCCGGTGCCGGAGGGATAATCTCCACCGTACGGGCGCCGGCGGTATTGCTGAAATGAACCCGTTGGGTCGTGTTGCTGGTGGTCAGCGTAACAGGCTGCGTTTCATTACCGACTTTGATGCGGAATGGCCGGTTACTGTTGGCGCCAAACGCGCGCGCGGTCAGCTCAAGATCGAAAGCAGCAGGCAGCGGTTCCAGGTAGTCAAGGGTGACTGAAGGCAGCAAATTAGCATCAGACCAGCGGCCACCCCAGGGTTCGATATAGGAAAGGCCGGAGACTTTCAGCACCTGTTCCGGCAGGCCCGGCACCGCAAAGTGAATGCTGTCCGAGCTGTATTTAATATCTTTATCTGCAGTGCGCAGGCGGGTGACCGTCTGCTGATAGCGTGCATCATTATGGTTGCCCACATTGCGGAAAGCGACGCTGCCCTGGGTAATGCCCGGCGCAACCTGCACGATTTCAGGCTGGCTGCCCAGCGTACCGTTCGCCACGCAAAGGCCGCTGTTCAGCTCAAGCGTTTTGTCCCAGACGCTGCCTATTTTGAAGCAGCGGTCTATCCAGACAAACTTTCTCTCCTGCGGAAATTGCGCCAGCTGCTGCTTCAGGGGAGCAGAGAGATAGACGTCAAATTTCGGTTCGACTTTGCCCGGCGTGACCGACAGCAGCAGCGGCAGCTTAAAGTGGACGCCTGAGAAACTGAAAGTATTGCTGGCGGTATCAATCGTGTAATCCGATATAGCCTTCGGGAAGTTCCAGAGCTTGATGACGTCCGGCTTCCACTCGTTGATTTTCTCCCGGATATTCAGATAAGTGGTCGAGAGCGAGGTGGACGAAAGGCTGCTGCGCCCGAGGCCGATAAAGTTATCACCGCCCATGGCGTCAAGCACGGTGGCGCCGTTATCCAGCGAGCTGCGCTTCACGGTGACCACCTTGCTGCTGTTATCACTGCCGCGCAGCATAAAGAACAGGTTGCGGCGATCGTGCTGGTTGAGATAGCGGAAGGCGGTATTGTTCATCGCCAGATGGTCAGAGCTGACCACAATAACCGTATTTTTAAAGTACGGCGTGGCGCGGATGCGTTCAATCAGCCTGGCGATATGCTCCTGGCTACAGGCGACGGCAGCAAAAGATTTATTGGGTTTGCCATCATAGATCCAGTTCTTCTGCCGGCAGCTACGGGAAATAAAGCCGTCCGGGTGGTGAGTGTCTACCGTCAGGGTGAAGAGCGAGAACGGCTTACCTGCTTTCGCCAGCGTCAGGTATTTATCAAAGACGACGTCGAGCACCGTGTCGTCATACCAGCCCCAGTCGTTACGGTAAGTGGGATCTTTGACCACGCTTTTCAGTTCGTTCAGGCCATAGAGATGATCGAAGCCGTGTGACGAAAGAAAGAGATCCTTTCCGGCAAAACTGAGGTTGGCGCCCTGATAGAAGTAGTTCTGATAGCCGGATGCTTTCAGAATATCGCCCAGGCAGACGTTCTGGGGGTAAAAGGTGGAGAGCGAGCTGGAAGCATTGCCGTCAAAAGGCGCAAACAACGGGATACCGCACTGCGAGGCTACCATGCCAGCGATGGTATATTCGGTGCCCGGAAGCTGCTCCGTATTACTGTAATCGAGCGCGCTGTTTTTCAGCTTGCTCAGCTCGGGCGCAAGCTCCGGAAAGGCCCGGTCGTCAAAGTAGGTACGCTCCAGGCTTTCAGCATAGATATAAACCAGGTTGGGTTTATCGCCGCGAAGCTGCTTGCCCGGCACTTTGTAATGGGTGTAGAAATCGGAAGTTCCCCGCGCGACCTGAGATTTAATCAGGCTGGAAACCTGCTGATAAGCCGGCGTGGTGTTAATGGAGGCCAGCGCCAGCATTAACGCCAGCAGGCTGTAGAGAGGACTCGCCCGCCGCGCTTTGCGCAGGCGCAGTACCCAGGAAAGCAGCAAAAACAGCAGAACCAGGCCGCCGATCAGGCCGAGACCCGGCAGAATATACTTGCTGATGCCCGCCCCGCTCAGGCTGCTGGTAATGGTATAAATGACCGCGTCGTTAATCCCTTCGCCGGTAAAGTAATTACTCGCCAGCAGGGTGGCGTTGAGAATGATATAGATCCCGAGAAACAGCAGGATAGCCGAGAACCAGAGCCGGTTTCTGCCGGCTTTCCAGGCATAGAGCAGCACCGAAGCGATAAACAATATCAGCGAGAGAAGTTCGGAACCCATCTGTTTTTATGATCCTCTGAGCGCGCGTCGGCCCGTGGCCGGGGAAGGGAGAAAACCGAACGGTTGGTGATGAACCCATCAATTTAATGCAGCGGATTATCACTGGCAAGGCGCAGAACGGTGAATGAAATGTGAGCCGCCCCGCAGTTTATTGCCGTTTGTTGATGGTTTGTTGAAGTTTTTATTTCATGTTCGCTGGGTTACTGATGTTTCCGGCCAGCGCATGACCGGAATGGGTTATAAATAGCCTTATTATTCATGCGCTTTAACAAATGATAAGAGGGTGCCGCCAGCCGCATTGTTAAGGAGAATCATCCTGATGCGCACGGCGCCCTGTTGCGGGATAAAATGCCGGAAGTCTGATTGAGATCACACCTCTGCCAGGTGAACGCCATGTTCCCGCTGCAGCTCTGCGCAGGTTTCCGCCAGCGCCTGCTTAGTTTGTGCTGCCGTCCAGCCTCGTTCCTGTGCAATTAGCTGCGCGATCTCCTCGATCAGCGGGGTGGAGAGCTGGCCGCTGACGGCGAGCGGCGTGCGGCGGATCAGAAGATCATTCAGTTTCTGAACCTGTTCATAACGGATCAGATAGCGTAGCTCGTTCCGGCTCCAGTCAGGCAGCGTGTACAGCGACGCATCCGGCTCGCTGACGATAAACTTCACCATCATCTGCACCCGGGTGCCATAGCGTTTAAGCAGTTGAGTGATACGCTCAGGCGATAAGCCGCTCTCATCGCTCAGAGCTTTAATCCATGCCGTTTTATGCGCCGCGTCCGGATAGTCCCGTCCGCCGCCGATCGCAAGCGCTTCTGTACTGACTTTGCGGCGCTCGCCCAGCAGATTAAGCACGCGGCCGGCGGCCTGTTCACCAAAGCTGCGGAACGTCGTCCATTTTCCGCCAATCAGGCAGAGCGTGGAGAAAGCCCGGTCCCGGCTGGGTGGGATCAGCTTCAGCGAATGGCTGCGGGAGATGGCGCCGCTGGTGGCGGCGTCGCTGGCGGGCAGCGGACGGATGCCGGAAAAGGTATAAAGTACGTCGTTCTCGCTGAGCGGCAAATGCGGAAAAATAAATTTCAGCGACTCAAGAATATAACGCTGCTCATCTGCTTCGCAGATCGCTGCGTCAGGATTGTCCACACGGATATCCGTGGTGCCCGCCAGCACATTGCCGTACCAGGGGAAAAGAAGGCAAATACGGCCATCCAGGTTCTCATAGTAGATCATCTCGCCTGCCAGCATCGCCAGTAGCGCCGGGCAGCGCAGCACCAGATGGGAGCCTTTGGTCCCGCCGATCAGCTTCTCTCCCGCAGAAGCCGCACTGAGCGTACCGTTAAGGCGATCGATCCAGGCACCGGTGGCGTTCACGACGATATGCGGCTGTAGCGTGAATTCTTCACCGGTCAGCCTGTCGCTGAGCGTGATGTTTTCGCCATCGCAGCGCTGCAGACTGAGATAATTCAGCGCCAGCGCAGCGGGACAGGCCTGCATAGTATCATCCGTCAGCTCAAAACCCAGCCGCTCTGGTGCGGTTATCCAGGCATCGTAATAGGAAGCGCTGTATTTCACCCAGTCCGCGAAGCCTGGCCAGCGCTGGCGCGTTTCGGCACTATCATGAAGCTGATGGCGGGGGAGCGCGCCGTAGCGGCCTGCCCAGGCATCATAAAGCGCCAGGCCGCTCTTAAGCAGCAGCGCTCCACGGCGTGAAGGGGTTGAAGTATCAAGGCCGAGAAAGCGCTTACCGGCACCGAGCATGCCGCTGCTCCAGCTGTCTACCGGCACCGTAGTCCGCAGCGGGAAAACGTAATGCGGCGCGTTTTTCAGCAGGCGATTACGCTCCGAAAGTGCCTCTTGCACCAGCGTGAACTCGCCCGTTTCCAGGTAGCGCAGGCCGCCATGGATCATTCTCGACAACGCTCCGCTGGCCGCCTGACACCAGTCACCCCGTTCAATCAGCAGTACAGGGATCCCCTGCAACGCCAGTTCACGGAAGGTGCTGATGCCGTTGATCCCTCCTCCCACAATCAGGACGGGCGTCCGGGGTATTTGCCGCAGCCGGGCCAGCAGCGTCGCCCGGTCGTTCACATGTTCAGTCATCTGGTCGCTCCTGAGTCTTACCTTGCGGAAGAAGAGAAAGAAAAGCGGGTATGTTGTTTAAATGTTAACTCAAAACAGGAAAAAGGGGGCGCTGCAAAAATAACCTCACACCCATTTTTCCTGGGCTTTCAGGTCCATCACCAGCGAAAATAACGCACAAAAGGCTTACTTTTATGAGTAAATGCGTCTGAATACATATTTGGTTAACTTTTATTTTGAATAACCCCGATAAAACAGCCTTTTATCAGCAATGGAATCTGGTGTTGCCACGTTATTCTTTGCGCGCCCAATAGCGGGCAATCTTTGACTGGTACACATAATGTTAACAAAAATGCGTGTTTTAAGCCGGGCCATTGGCCTGGGATTGATTGTAGGCGGCGCCTCTTTTGCAGCACAGGCAGAAATCACCGTCATTAAGCAGGATCCTCAGGCTGGCGATCCGCTCAGCCGCCTCAATTTTACCGTTGGTGGCAGCATCCGTCCCCAGTTCAATAATATGACGGGCGATGGCGATAAAGGCTCTTACAAGCGTAACGGCTTTGATGGCGGGACGCGGTTCCGTTTTCTGGCGGATTATTATCTGTTTGATGATGTCAGCTGGGTGGGCTATTACGAGCTGGGCGTCAATATTCCGGCGCTCTTTGACTGGGATAACCATTATGCGCCGGGCGCTAATGACACCAGCCGCCGTATGCTTTACACCGGCTTCCAGAGCAAAACCTGGGGTAAGCTGACCTTTGGTCAGCAGAACAGCGTTTACTATGATGCGGTTGGCGCTAAAACCGATATCTGGGATTACGATATGGTCGGCCAGGCCTCCGGTAACGGCATCAATGGCGACTATGACGGCTCCTATCGTTCCCGCAAAATGCTGAAGTATAAAAACACCTTCGGCGATGCGGATGTTTATGCGTCTTATCTGTTCAGTGACAACGAGTATCTGCCGGGTAACGGCCTGCGCTATAAGCGTCAGGGCGGCGGCTCGCTGGCGGTGGATTATCATCTGACGCGCAATCTGAGCTGGGGCGCAGCGTGGAACTACACCCGTGCAGAGATGCGCAATCCCGGCAACGGCGACGCGAAGCGTTACGATCAGAATATCTACGGCACGGCGCTTAGCTGGAAGCCTGATAACTGGACGTTGACGCTGGGCGGCGGCTACTACCAGAACTTCCTGACCACCAAAAAAGTGGACGTGAACAACTACTTTGCTGGCGATGCCTGGGGCATTGAGTATCTGGCGGGCTATACCATTCCGGTCAATCAGTACGCGCTGAAGTCCGTTATGCCTTACGTGATGGGCGACCGCCTGGAGTACATCAACGGTCGTGACTATCAGCGCATTGATAATGGCGTGGGGATCACATTCCAGCTGGATTACGGCTTCCGCGTTGACTACGAACATGTCTTCACTTCAAGCACCGACAACCTGGGCGATATGAACCTGGTACGCCTGCGTTACGACTTCTGATAGTGTCCCGCTTTCCCCGGCGCTTGCCGGGGAATCTCCCTGCCTGGCATTCATGCCCTGTTCTGATAAGCTATTTTGATTTGCCTGAATGAGAACCCGAATGGATGAAATAACGGAACACAGTATCGCTGATATCCTGAAGCCGGGATTGCGGGTGGTATTTTGCGGGATTAATCCGGGAAAATCGTCCGCCCACAAGGGCTATCATTTTGCCCACGGCGGCAACCGTTTCTGGAAAACGATCTGGCAGGCGGGCTTTACTCTCCGTCAGCTCAGGCCGGAAGAGGAGATGCAGCTGCTGGACACCGGTTGCGGTATTACCATGCTGGTAGAACGTCCGACCAAAGAAGCGACCGAACTATCCGGCCCGGAACTGCGGGAAGGTGGCAGGGTGCTGCGGGAAAAAATCGCGGCCTGTCAGCCGGAAGCGCTCGCCGTACTGGGCAAGCAGGCTTATCAGCGGGCTTTTGGCGTCACTAAAGTGAACTGGGGCAGGCAGCCGCAGATGCTGGGCAAAACGGCGGTATGGGTACTGCCTAATCCCAGCGGGCTGAACCGCGCTTCCCAGGAAGCGCTGACGGCGGCTTACCGGGAACTGAATGAGGCACTGAGCAGCAGGTGAGGGTGCTTGTTGCCGGGTTACCGGCAAAAAAAATCCCGGCTTTGCGGCCAGGATTTTTTCAGCAACGTCCGGAAACGATTAATCGTCCAGGAAGCTACGCAGCACTTCAGAGCGGCTTGGGTGACGCAGCTTACGCAGCGCTTTTGCTTCAATCTGACGGATACGCTCACGCGTTACGTCAAACTGCTTGCCGACTTCTTCCAGCGTATGGTCAGTATTCATATCAATACCGAAGCGCATCCGCAGTACCTTGGCTTCGCGGGCGGTCAGGCCTGCCAGCACGTCGTGGGTAGCCGAGCGCAGGCTCTCTGAGGTCGCAGAGTCCAGCGGCAGCTCCAGCGTGGTATCTTCGATAAAATCACCCAGATGCGAATCTTCATCATCACCGATAGGCGTCTCCATTGAGATCGGCTCTTTGGCAATTTTCAGCACCTTGCGGATTTTATCTTCCGGCATCAGCATCCGTTCAGCCAGCTCTTCCGGCGACGGCTCGCGGCCCATCTCCTGCAGCATCTGACGCGAAATACGGTTGAGTTTGTTGATCGTCTCAATCATATGCACCGGAATACGGATGGTGCGCGCCTGGTCTGCGATAGAGCGCGTAATAGCCTGACGGATCCACCAGGTGGCGTAGGTGGAGAATTTATAACCACGACGATATTCAAATTTATCAACCGCTTTCATCAGGCCGATGTTGCCTTCCTGAATCAGGTCGAGGAACTGCAGGCCACGGTTGGTATATTTTTTCGCGATAGAGATAACCAGACGCAGGTTAGCTTCCACCATCTCTTTTTTCGCCCGGCGGGCTTTCGCTTCGCCAATGGACATGCGGCGGTTGATATCTTTGACCTGCTCGATGGTCAGACCGGTTTCTTCTTCGATCTGTGCCAGCTTCTGCAGGCTGCGGTGCACGTCGTCCGCCACGTCGTTCAGTTTCTCTGACCACGGCTTGTTCATCGCCAGCGCCGCTTTAAACCAGGTTTCGCTGGTTTCATTACCGGTAAACAGCGTAATGAAGTTCTTCTTCGGCATCTTACAGATTTCAACGCAGAGCTTCATGATGAGGCGTTCCTGAGTACGGACGCGATCCATCATGGTACGCATGTTGTTCACCAGGTAGTCGAACTGCTTCGGCACCAGGCGGAACTGCTTGAAAACGTCGGAAAGATTCTGGATTTCAGCAACGGCATCCGCATGGCTGCGGCCCTTGGCTTTAATCACCGTACGGGCTTTTTCATACTGAACGCGCAGATCGTTGAACTTCTCGCGCGCCAGTTCCGGATCGATGCTGTTGTCATCATCCGCGCTGTCGTCGTCGGACTCTTCATCCTCGTCTTCTTCGTCGTCGCGCTCGGCTTCTGAGAGCTCAGAACCGACGTGCGTTGCGGTCGGCGCGATCTCCGCCTCGGCGTTCGGATCGACAAAGCCGGTGATCATGTCAGACAGGCGCGCTTCGCCCGCTTCAACGCGATCGTATTGCTCAAGAAGATAGGTGATGGCTTCAGGATATTCAGCAACGGAACACTGGACCTGGTTGATGCCATCTTCGATGCGCTTGGCGATGTCAATTTCGCCTTCGCGCGTCAGCAGCTCAACGGTACCCATTTCGCGCATATACATGCGCACCGGGTCGGTGGTACGGCCAATTTCCGATTCAACGCTGGATAGCACTTGAGCAGCCGCTTCAGCAGCATCCTCGTCCGTATCTGAGCTGTTTTCATTCAGCATTAGATCGTCGGCATCAGGCGCTTCTTCCACCACCTGGATGCCCATGTCGTTGATCATCTGAATGATGTCTTCGATCTGATCGGAGTCGACGATATCTTCCGGCAGATGGTCATTGACCTCGGCATAGGTCAGATAGCCTTGCTCCTTACCACGGGTGACAAGCAGCTTCAGCTGTGACTGCGGGTTTTGCTCCATAAGACGGTATCCACACTTCTGTTAAATTAAATGGTGTTGGTCGGCAAGTGTAAGCAGCCAACAATAACAGTGAGGGCATTGGTTTATTGCCGCTGCCCGTCGCGGCGGCTGCCAGGTTTAACCTGGCGTCAAATCGGCACTTAAGCCGCGGATATTCTTGCAGAAACGTGTAAGCGGCATCAACTTACCTGCAGCCTGGTCAGCATCACCTAAAGACGTTGCTGAAAGGGCGCGGTAAGTTTGACTGCAACAATACACGCTTCCGTTGTGATCATATGCCGCCGGATTTGCCCGGCGGTTACTGTTTCTTCAGCGCCTGGCTGAGCGTCCAGAACTCCCGCCGCTCGCTGGCATTCAGGCCATGGGTGCGATCGCGGGCGATTAACTCTTCCAGCCTGCGCTCCAGCGCCGCATCGTACATGCTGGCCAGCGCGTCTTTGAACATGGTTTCCACTTCGTCATCAACGATCATGTGGTTCCATGTGGCCAGAGTTTCAAGGCTCTGACTGAATTTTGTACCGCGATAGAGCTCCAGCAGTTGCCCTGTCGTCAGTCCCGGATGCGCAACGCAGGTGCCCACCAGCTCGACAAAGAGCGGGAAACCGGCCACATCCGACGACTCCAGACCCTCAAGCGAGGGCACCATGGCGGCGAGCTGGGGATTCTGAATCAGCAAGCCAATCAGTATCCGCATGGTGGTCCGCTTTAGCTGCGGCGGCTGGGACGGTTTCGCACTGTCATTCTGCTTTTTCAGCAGTTTTTCCAGCTGAACGTGATCGGGGATCCCAAGCTTGTCACCCAACACCTGCAGCAGATAAATACGCAACGTCTCGCCCGTAACCTGACTGATTAAAGGCAGCGCCAGAGCGGTCAGCTGCGTGCGTCCATCGGGCGTACTCAAATCAACCTGAGGCAGTAGCGAATCAAACAGAAACGCAGAGAGCGGCATGGCCTGCTCCATCCGCGCTTCAAACGCCTCTTTTCCTTCTTTACGCACCAGCGTATCGGGATCTTCGCCGTCAGGCAGAAACATAAAGCGTAGCTGACGGCCATCATTCATGTAAGGCAGCGCGGTTTCCAGCGCCCGCCATGCTGCTTCCCGGCCAGCTCTGTCGCCGTCATAGCAGCAAATGACGTTATCGGTCGTCCGGAACAAAAGCTGAATATGCTCGGGCGTGGTGGAAGTTCCCAGCGACGCCACGGCATAATCGATGCCGAACTGCGCCAGCGCCACGACATCCATGTAGCCTTCGACCACTAACAGCTTTGCGGGTTCCGGGTGGTTCTTCTGCGCTTCATAAAGGCCATAAAGCTGGCGGCCCTTATGAAAAATATCGGTTTCCGGGGAGTTAAGGTATTTGGGCATCGCATCGCCAAGGACGCGTCCGCCAAAACCAATTACCCGACCTCGTTTGTCGTGGATCGGAAACATCACCCGTTCGCGAAAGCGATCGTAACTGCGGCCCTGTTCGTTGGTGACCAGCATGCCTGCATCGATTAATGCCTGCCGGTTATCCTGATTGCCGCTAAATCGCTTCAATGCATTGGTAGGCGCATAGCCTATAGAAAAATGCCTGATGACCTCATCGCTGAGTCCGCGCCTGGCGAGATAGTCACGCGCGCCAGCCGCCTGATTTTCCTTCAGCGACTGCTGATAAAACTCGCTGACGCTGGCCATCAGCTGATAAAGGTTCTGACGTTGATGGCGCTCCATCTGGGTCGGTCCGGTCCCGCTTTCATACGGTACCTCCAGCCCATAAAGCGTAGCTAACTCTTCAATACTTTCCACGAATTCCAGACGATCGTAGTTCATCAGGAAATCGACGGCGTTACCGTGAGCGCCACAGCCGAAGCAATGGTAGAACTGCTTTTCGCCATTGACGGTGAAAGAGGGGGTTTTTTCATTATGGAAGGGACAGCAGGCGTGATAATTTTTGCCCTGCTTTTTCAGCTTTACGCGGGCATCGATCAGATCCACGATGTCCGTGCGCGCCAGCAAGTCATTAATAAATACACGCGGAATGCGTCCAGCCATAAATCCCCTTCATCTTTCAGCATCTGGCTGCGTCGGCGGCCTTTGCGTTTCCCGGCGGCTTAACCGGTAAGCCGTCGCAGAACCGCGCTGTTGTCACTCCAGCCGGTACGGAAAAGCGCGGGGCTTTCACTCTGGCTCATAAACGGCAACAAGCCGCGCATTCCTTTCGGAAAGCACGGCCTTTTTAACTTCTTACTTGTCTGTGATGCGTAAGGGCGAACCCTAAAGAATTAGTACAGACGAGTGCGGCGTGCGTTTTCGCGAGCCAGTTTCTTCGCGTGGCGTTTTACTGCTGACGCTTTAGCGCGCTTACGCTCGGTCGTTGGTTTTTCATAAAACTCACGACGACGAACTTCAGCCAGAACGCCTGCTTTCTCGCATGAACGCTTGAAGCGACGCAGTGCTACGTCGAACGGCTCGTTTTCACGTACTTTAATTACCGGCATGTAACTCTCACCTCGATAAATTCGGTTTGCTGGGCTCAAAGCCAGCTCATTTCAAAATGGTGCGGAATTTTACTCCAACACAGGCTGCGTTGTAAAGCACCATAGCGTAATCTCACCAACAGATGCGCCTGTGCCACTGCCGGTATTTTCAGGCCGGAGAGTATACATCAATCCACCACCGCCAGGCGAAAAATTTTTCTCCTTTTGCATCAGGCATCTGGCCGGGCGACGGGAAAATTGCCGCGCCGGCCCTGGCCTTCGTGCTACACTGCGCGCCGCAAGAATGAGGTAAAAAAGTCATGCGTGTGCTTGGAATTGAAACATCCTGCGATGAAACCGGTATTGCCATTTACGATGATGCCGCCGGGCTTCTCGCCAATCAGCTCTACAGTCAGGTAAAACTGCATGCCGATTACGGCGGTGTGGTGCCTGAACTGGCCTCGCGCGATCACGTGCGAAAAACTGTGCCGTTAATTCAGGCGGCGATCGCGGAAGCGGGACTCAGGCCGCAGGATATTGATGCCGTCGCCTATACGGCGGGTCCGGGGCTGGTCGGCGCGCTGCTGGTCGGCGCAACGGTTGGCCGCGCGCTGGCTTTTGCCTGGGACGTGCCGGCGATCCCCGTGCACCATATGGAGGGGCATCTGCTGGCGCCGATGCTGGAAGAGACGCCGCCTGAGTTTCCGTTTGTCGCGCTGCTGGTCTCGGGCGGTCATACGCAGCTTATCAGCGTAACCGGCATTGGTGAGTACACTTTGCTGGGAGAATCGATTGACGATGCCGCCGGTGAAGCGTTCGATAAAACCGCCAAGCTGCTGGGACTGGATTATCCCGGTGGCCCGATGCTGTCAAAAATGGCGCAGCAGGGCGTTGAAAAACGGTTTGTCTTTCCAAGGCCGATGACCGATCGTCCCGGTCTGGATTTCAGCTTCTCCGGGCTGAAAACTTTTGCGGCAAACACCATCCGTAATAACAGCGATGATGAACAGACCCGCGCTGATATTGCCCGTGCCTTTGAAGACGCGGTAGTGGATACGCTTGCCATCAAGTGCAAGCGCGCCCTGGAGCAGACCGGCTTTAAGCGACTGGTCATTGCCGGCGGCGTCAGTGCGAACCGTACGCTGAGAGAGAAAATGGCGGCGGTAATGAAAGCGCGGGGCGGCGAGGTCTTTTACGCGCGTCCTGAATTCTGCACCGATAATGGTGCGATGATCGCTTATGCGGGAATGGTCAGGATGAAGGGCGGCACGCGAGGCGAGCTGAGCGTCACCGTCCGGCCACGCTGGCCGCTGGCGGAGCTGTCGCCGCTGCAAAACGGTTAAAAAAAGCCGGTGCCGAAAGGTGCCGGCTTTTTTAATGCCCGGTAACGAAAGCCTTTCAGGAGAGCGCCTTTTGACGATTACCGACGCCCTGGCCCACACCCCTCGCACAACTCTCTTACCAGGCTCACTGCCAGTCAGATGCAGACCGGTTGCCGCTGGCAATAAAAATGCCTGACAGCGGGCAAGTTTTAACATGTGGGCTTATAAACACCCCAGGCCGCTAAGAGGACTTTTTAGCGGTTTTCGCTTTCTTCTTTTTCCAGATTTTCGTTTCCTGCCCGCGCCACAAACGCTGGATATTATCGTGATGGCGTAAAAGCACCAGGCAGGAGAGCATCGCGACCGGAAAGGTGAGTTGGGGCTTAAACCACCAGACGTAAAACGGCGCGATCAGCGCGCTGATGATGGCGCCCAGCGACGAATAACCGCTGAGCAGCACGGTCAGTAACCATGTGCCGGTCATCAGGCCAGTCAGATCCCAGCCGATGGGGGCAATCGCGCCAAACGCCGTCGCCACGCCTTTTCCCCCCTTAAAACCGAAAAAGAGAGGATAAATATGGCCAAGACAGGCCGCGATAGCGATAAGGCCGAGGTAAAAAGGAGAAACGCCGTAGCGGTACGCCAGCCAGACCGGCAGCATCCCTTTCAGGACGTCGAAAATCAGCACCGCCACAGCGGGTACTTTCCCCCCGATGCGCAGCACATTCGTGGCACCGGGATTGCCGGAGCCATTCAGGCGTGGGTCAGGTAATCTGAACAGCCGGCAAACCAAAATCGCGCTGGAAATGGAGCCGCACAGATACGCGAAAATGATCATACCAAGCGCGAATACACTCATAACACCGTTCCGTTTTGTAGGGGTCGTTTTATTTCGGTCATCTGTGGATAATACGCATAAACCACCGTAAGTGGTATCCGGCAACCCTAAAAACAGAGACAGACATCATGGATATTGTATTTATCGAGCAACTCTCGGTTATCACCACCATCGGCGTTTATGACTGGGAACAGACCATTAAGCAGAAGCTGGTGTTCGATGTCGAAATGGCATGGGACAACCGTCAGGCGGCAGCCAGCGATGACGTAAATGATTGTTTAAGCTATGCCGACGTGTCAGAAGCCATTATCAATCATGTCGCGGGCGGGAAGTTTGCTCTGGTCGAACGCGTGGCGGAAGAAGTGGCTACATTGCTGATGACGCAGTTCAGCTCCCCGTGGGTACGCATCAAGCTGAGCAAGCCTGGTGCCATCGCCCAGGCCAAACAGGTTGGCGTGCTTATAGAACGAGGGACTAATCCGAAATAAAACCATTGTGATTGCCATCACGGTGAAACCAAACGACATTATGGTCTGTCTCAGAGTGGCCTTGTTTCGCAGGGACACCATTTGGCGGTGGCATTAGCGGCCGCCTTTTTAATGATTTTTATACTAGGGGTAGATTTGATGGCAGATATTCATCAGCTATGGGTGGCGGTAATCCTTGGCATTGTTGAGGGCTTAACGGAGTTTCTTCCCGTCTCCTCCACCGGGCACATGATCATCGTCGGTCATCTGTTAGGGTTTGAAGGGGCGAAGGCGAATACTTTCGAAGTGGTTATCCAGCTTGGTTCAATTTTAGCCGTCGTGGTGATGTTCTGGCGTCGCTTATTTGGTCTGATCGGCATTCATTTCGGCAAAGTGCCTCATGAAGGCACCGGTAAAGGGCATCTGACGCTGGTACATATCCTGCTCGGCATGATCCCCGCAGTGGTGATAGGGCTGCTCTTCCACGATGCGATTAAAACCCTCTTTAATCCTATCAATGTAATGTATGCGCTGATTGTCGGCGGCGTGCTGCTGCTGGCTGCGGAATTTCTGAAACCGAAGCAGCCTAAAGCCGTAGGCATTGATGATATGACCTACCGTCAGGCTTTCGTGATTGGCTGCTTCCAGTGTCTGGCGCTGTGGCCGGGCTTTTCGCGTTCGGGCGCGACCATTTCGGGCGGTATGCTGATGGGCGTCAGCCGCTATGCAGCCTCCGAGTTCTCATTTATCCTGGCGGTGCCGATGATGATGGGCGCGACGGTGCTGGATCTCTATAAAAGCGCCAGTTTCCTGACGATGGCCGACTTCCCGATGTTTGCCGTTGGCTTCATCACCGCCTTTTTCGTGGCGCTGATCGCCATCAAAGTCTTCCTCAAGCTGATTCAGCGCATCTCATTCGTGCCCTTCGCCATCTATCGCTTTATTGTTGCTGCGATCGTTTACATGGTATTTGTCTGACCGGGCAATAAGCAGGGGCTGGCGTCACTGACGGCCAGCCCCGCTCTTACTGAGCTTGCTGCTCTTCCTGCCAGCGACACAGCGCGGCAATCCTTCTCCGGGTGAGCTCTTCCCTGACCTCAGCGCCTTTATAGCCCGCCGACACAACCTCTTTAGTCGACACATTCAGCACAATATCGAATGCCTGGCGCAGATAAACACCCTGCGGATAAGCATTATTTTCAAATCCCGTCCGTCCACGCGCATCGGCTTCGCTGGTCAGGGCGATTTGCTCAATGCGCTGCGGCTTGCGCCAGGCATCCAGCCGGTCAAACAAGGCCACCAGCGCTTCGGCAGGCTGCCGGCTGATGGTGTGCACCACATCGTGAAATTCCGTCACCAGTAGCGCCAGATCGCGTATCGCATTGGGGACACGAAGCCGCTGACACACCTCTGCAACCAGCGGAACCCCAGCCAGACCGTGACCGTGATGGCTGGGCCACTTCTCCGGCGGCGTCAGCGCTTTGCCCACATCGTGGAACAGCGTCGCAAAACGCACCGCCACATCGTCACTGAGCTGAGCGGCGATCGCAAGCGTCATCAGTGTATGAACGCCGGTATCAATCTCAGGATGCCACTTTGCCGGGGCGGGCACACCATACAGATTATCCAGCTCGGGAAACAGCACAGCCAGCGCGCCGCAGTCGCGCAGCACCTGAAAATAGACCTGAGGAGAGGGCGTTTGCAGCGCCCGCTCGGTCTCTTTCCAGACCCGCTCGGGCGTCAGCGTATCCAGCTCGCCGCTGGCGGCCATGGAACGCATCAGCGCCAGGGTTTCATCCGCCACGCTGAAGCCGAGGTGGGCAAAACGGGCGGCAAACCGCGCGACACGCAGAACACGTAAAGGATCTTCATTAAATGCCGCTGAAACATGGCGAAGCTGGCGCTGTTGAATATCTTCCCGGCCATGATAAGGATCGACGAGATTGCCATTTTCATCCTGAGCGATGGCATTAACGGTAAGATCGCGGCGCGCTAAGTCCTGCTCCAGCGTTACGTCAGGCGCAGAATAGCAGACAAAACCGGTGTAGCCGCTGCCGTTCTTACGCTCTGTTCGCGCCAGTGCATACTCTTCATGCGTGACAGGATGCAAAAATACCGGGAAGTCCCGGCCTACCTGTTGATATCCCTCACTGAGCATCGCTTCGGGTGTGGCACCAACCACGACCCAGTCTTTATCTTTGACCGGCAGATTCAGCAGGGCATCGCGTACCGCGCCACCTACAAGGTAAGTCTTCACTACTGCGCTCCTGAGTTTGTCGTTTCTTTTATCATACGTGATGTCGGATGGGAGGCCCAATTTTGCGGCGCATCAGGCGCTTTACGACGCCCATGCCAAAAAGGGCATCAATGGATGCCCTGAGAGAAGAGACGGAGGAGGATCAGTTCATCCAGCGGTCTTTTTTCTTGCGGCTGGGGATCATGTGCGGCAGCAGCAGACCAAGCAGCAGACCGACGCCCGCCACGCCGCCGCCATACATAAACCACTGCATAATGATGGTGCGCTGTTTATCGTCCAGCTGAACGTTGGCGGCGTTCACTTTTTTCTGCGCGACAATCAGTTCATTCTTAAGTTTCTGATTTTCCGACTTCAGTTTATTGATCGCCGCATCGCTGCCGGCCACTTTTTCCTGCATTTCAGCCGTGCGCTGATTCCAGCTGTTATCAATATTGGCGAGCTTACCGGTCAAATCTTTCACCTGCTGCTCAAGCTGAGGCACGCGGGTGCGAAGGCTCGGCTGTTCGCTGAGCTGGGCCAGTGGGATCCAGGTCGTGCGGCCATTCGCGTCGCGGATCTGACCATATTTCGTGCTTTCGTTGGTCTGGAGCAGCGTCACTTCTTCACCCGCGTTTAATGTGCCAACCAGACGGTAACCGTCGCTGGGGCCGCTGCGGACATAGGTGGAAAGTTCGTCAGAAATGTAGCGTTTTTCTTCAGCGTGGACGGCGGTTGCTACGCTAACTGTCAGTAAAGTGAGGCCAAGAAAGTAAGTTTTTTTCATTCGATGTCTTTATTTACGTCAATGCTGGAAAAAAAGTAATGGCACAGTCTGGAGGCGCCTCGCAGAAAGCTGAATGAGAACTATCCTGGTCTCGGGAGCGGTGCGAGCCGCTCTGCGAAAGCATAATAAAGCCGAGACAGCCAGGGCAATTCTGCATTACTCTTCACGTCATATCTGGCTGACAGAGCCCTCGCACGGAATGGCGTTATTTCGCCCGGAAAGGCAAAATAACGGCGGTAATAGCGAGGAAAATCAGGCCTTACTCCCATTTTACCGTATCGGTAACGTTCAGATTAAGAAAATATGACCATGGAAATCGAGTTAAAGTTCATTGCTACCGCTGAGGCAGTGGAAAAGTTGCCAGCCAGCCTGGCCGCGTGGCCACATCAGCACACGCCGCCGCAGACGCTGACCAACATCTATTTTGAAACGCCGGAACGTCAGCTGCGTCGCTGGGATATGGGGCTGCGCATTCGCGGCGTCGGCGACAGCTATGAGATGACGCTTAAGGCCGCAGGGCAGAGCGTGGGCGGGCTGCATCAGCGCCCCGAATATAATGTGCCGCTGGAAAAGCCCGAACTGGCGCTGGAAAAGTTGCCCGCGGAGATCTGGCCTGCGGGCACCGATCCGGCGGCGCTGCAACAGCAGCTTGCTCCGTTGTTCAGCACGCATTTTACGCGTGAAAAGTGGGTGATTACTTACCTGAACAGCGAGATAGAAGTGGCGCTGGACCAGGGTGAAGTCAGCGCGGGCGATGAGAAAGAGCCCCTCAGGGAAATCGAGCTGGAGCTGAAAAGTGGCGACCGTGACGATCTCCTGGCCTTTGCCGCCGAAATGCAAACGCTGGGCGGGCTGCGCCTCGGCAGCCTGAGCAAGGCGGCACGGGGCTACTGGCTGGCACAGGGTAACATGACGCGTGAGCTGCATCCTTTGCCGGTCATGAAGCTAAAGCCAAAGGCAACGGTAGAAGAGGGCATGCAGGCCGCCTTCACCCTGGCGCTGAGTCAGTGGCAGTATCACGAAGATCTGTGGCTGCGCGGTAACAGGCAGGCGCTGCATGAGATCCATCAGGCGCTGGAAACGCTGCGTCAGGCTTTCTCGCTGTTTGGCGCGCTGGTTCCGCGTAAGGCCAGTAGCGAACTCCGGCAACTGCTGCTGGAACTGGAAGAAGCCTTGCTGGATGAGAATCTCAACGCGGAGGCGTTCTGTTTCAGCCCGCTCTCTCTGCGCACCCAGTTAGCGCTTACTGACTGGCTGGCCGCCGGTCGCTGGCGTGCGTTTATTGATGAGAAAGCAGATGCCAGGCTTCAGGGCTCGTTCAAGCGTTTCTGCGACATTATGCTGGGTCGCCTTTCTGCCGATCTGAAAGAGACCTTCGGGCGCGTGCACCAGCTTAACGAGTATCAGGATAAGCTGACCCGGCTCCATCGTCAGCTGCTTGCCGCACATCTGCTGGCTGGCGCCTATGATCAAGCCGCCGTTGCCGCCTGGTTTGCTGACTGGCAGCAGCTGGCCCATGCCATTGAAACAAAACAGGTGAGCTGGCTGGACGCACACTGCCGTCAGGCGCTGAAGCATCCGGCATTCTGGAAAAACGGTAGCGTCTGAAACCTGTCGTGCAGCCACGCAGAGTGGCGCCCGGCCTCCGATTTTAGTCAGCCTTACTCAGGGAGCGTTTATGTTGCTATTGCCCTCACAGAGCCTGCCGCCACTGCTGGTTGAGCAGATTAGCCAGCTTCCGCCGGCTCTGGATGACCTGACGCAAACCGAGCGGTCCGTCATGGCCTTCAGCGATTTCATCAGTGAAAACCTGGGGCGGCATCCCGACTGGTTGCAGAGGCTGCGCGAGGAGGCACCGCACCCCGATGAATGGCAGCATTATGAGGGTAGGCTGCAGGCGCGCCTGGCGGAGGTAAGCGATGAAAATACGCTGATGCGCGAGCTGCGGCTGTTCCGTCGCGAAGCGCTGACGCGTATCGCCTGGATGCAGGCGCTGGCGACAAGCACGACCCCTGCCACGCTGAAACAGCTGAGCGTACTGGCGGAAACGATGATTGTGGCGGCCAGAGACTGGCTATGGCACGCGTGCTGCCGCGAGTTCGGCACGCCGGTTAACGCCGCAGGCGAGCCGCAGCCGCTGCTGATCCTGGGAATGGGAAAACTGGGCGGTGGCGAGCTGAATTTTTCTTCGGATATCGACCTGATTTTCACCTGGCCGGAAAACGGCACCACACAGGGCGGCAGGCGGGAGCTGGATAATGCCCAGTTCTTTACCCGTCTGGGCCAGCGGCTGATTAAAGTGCTCGACCAGCCAACCGCAGAGGGATTTGTCTACCGCGTGGATATGCGGCTGCGTCCCTTTGGCGACAGCGGACCGCTGGTGCTCAGCTTTGCCGCGCTGGAGGATTATTACCAGGAGCAGGGGCGTGACTGGGAGCGCTATGCGATGGTCAAGGCCCGGCTGATGGGCGATCGTGACGATCGCTGGAGCCAGGAGCTGCAGCAGATGCTTCGCCCCTTTGTTTACCGCCGCTATATCGACTTCAGCGTGATCCAGTCACTGCGCAATATGAAAAGCATGATCGCGCGTGAGGTGCGGCGTCGCGGGCTAACCGACAATATCAAGCTGGGGGCGGGCGGTATCCGTGAAACGGAGTTTATCGTGCAGGTGTTCCAGTTGATCCGCGGAGGGCGTGAGCGCACGCTTCAGCAACGTTCACTGCTGCCAACGCTGGAGGCGATCGATGCGCTGAATCTTCTGCCGCAGGATCAGGTAAAGCAGCTTGGTGAGGCCTGGCTTTTTCTGCGGCGGCTGGAAAATCTGCTGCAAAGCATCAACGATGAACAGACGCAGAAGCTGCCCGCGGATGCGCTGAACCGGGCGCGTCTGGCCTGGGCGATGGGCTTTGATGCCTGGCCGCAACTCTACCAGCAGCTGGAGCGGCAGATGGCCGCCGTGCGGGCCATCTTCGACGAGCTGATCGGGGACGACACGCCGGACATTGATGAAAACAAGGAGTCGGAAGAGTATGGCGTACTCTGGCAAGACCAGCTGGAAGAGGCCGAGCTTGCCCCGCTCGTCCCTCAGCTGGAAACGCCCGCCCGTCAGCAGCTGCTCCAGGTCATCACCGAATTCCGTCATGATGTGGATAAGCGCACCATCGGCCCGCGCGGTCGTCAGGCGCTGGATCAGCTGATGCCGCGCCTGCTGAGCGAGGTTTGTCCGAGAGAGGATGCGGCAACGACGCTGGGGCGTCTGACGCCGCTACTGCTTAGCGTGGTGACCCGAACCACCTACCTTGAGCTGCTGACCGAGTATCATGGCGCGCTCAGGCATCTGATCAGGCTGTGTGCCGCTTCGCCGATGGTTGCCGCTCAGCTGGCACGCTATCCGCTTCTGCTGGATGAACTGCTGGATCCGGCAACGCTCTACCAGCCCACCGCCACGGACGCCTATCGCGATGAGCTGCGTCAGTATCTGTTACGCATCCCCGAAGAGGATGAGGAGCAGCAGCTGGAGGCGCTTCGCCAGTTTAAGCAGGCACAGCATCTGCGTATCGCAGCCGCTGACATCGCCGGTACGTTACCGGTGATGAAGGTCAGCGATCATCTCACCTGGCTGGCGGAGGCGATTATTGAGCAGGTTGTACAGCAGGCCTGGCAGATGATGGTTGCACGCTACGGTAAACCTTCGCATCTTGCCGGCGAACAGGATCGGGGATTTGCCGTCGTCGGTTACGGCAAGCTGGGAGGCTGGGAGCTGGGGTACAGTTCCGACCTGGATCTGGTTTTTCTGCATGACTGTCCGGTCGAGGCGGTGACGCTGGGCGAGCGGAGTATCGACGGGCGGCAATTTTATCTCAGGCTGGCACAGCGAATCATCCACCTCTTCAGTACCCGTACCTCGTCGGGCATTCTTTATGAAGTTGATGCCCGCCTGCGGCCTTCCGGCTCTGCCGGTATGCTGGTCAGCACCTTTGAAGCCTTTGATGATTACCAGCGTAATGAAGCCTGGACATGGGAGCATCAGGCGCTGGTCCGTGCCCGTATCGTTTTTGGTGAAGCGGCGCTGCGTCAGCGTTTCGATGCGATCCGGCGCGGCATTTTATGCCTGCCAAGAGAGCCGGAGAAGCTGAAAACCGAAGTGCGTGAGATGCGTGAGAAAATGCGCGCCCATCTGGGTAAAAAACACAAAGGCCGCTGGGATATTAAAGCCGACAGCGGCGGCATCACCGACATTGAATTTATCACCCAATATCTGGTGCTGCGCTATGCGGCTCAGGAACCCGGTCTGACACGCTGGTCTGATAATGTGCGCATCCTCGCGCTGCTGGCTGAGGATGGGCGTATCGGTGACGACGAGGCGAAGGCGCTGACCGGCGTCTACGTTACGCTGCGTGACGAACTGCATCATCTGGCGCTACAGGCGTTACCCGGACATGTGCCTGACAGCGCCTTTGCCAGCGAACAGGCCGTGGTGAATGGCAGCTGGCAGCGCTGGTTTGGCGATGCGGGGTGATTGATTTACTGTCTGTTGCCGGGCGGAAAAATAACGGGAAATGTGCGTGGTCAGCCGCTTATGCTATTATCGCGCGCATAAATTTTGACTTAGGCCAGGAGTGTCTGGAATGAAAATTACGCTGCCCGATTTTAACCGTGCGGGTGTTCTGGTTGTTGGCGACGTGATGCTGGATCGCTACTGGTACGGCCCGACCAGTCGCATCTCTCCTGAGGCGCCGGTGCCGGTCGTGAAGGTGGATAACGTCGAGGAGCGTCCCGGCGGAGCGGCCAACGTGGCGATGAATATCGCCTCACTGGGCTCGGCGGCTCGTCTGGTGGGCCTGACCGGAACTGATGATGCGGCGCGCGCGCTGGACGCCTCTCTGAGTAACGTGAACGTGCAGTGTGATTTTGTCGCCGTCTCAACCCATCCTACCATCACCAAGCTGCGCATCCTTTCACGTAACCAGCAGCTGATCCGTCTTGATTTTGAAGAAGGATTTGAAGGCGTCGATCCGGAACCGCTGCACGCGCGTATCCGTCAGGCGCTGCCCGAGTGCGGTGCGCTTGTGCTCTCGGATTATGCGAAAGGTGCGCTGGCGAGCGTGCAGACGATGATCAAAATCGCCCGTGAAGCCAATGTCCCGGTGCTGGTCGATCCTAAAGGCACCGACTTTGAGCGCTACCGGGGCGCGACTATCCTGACGCCAAATCTTTCTGAATTCGAAGCGGTAGCAGGCAAGTGCCGCGATGAAGCGGAGATCGTGGCACGCGGCATGACATTGATGCAGCAGTTCGATCTCTCTGCGCTGCTGGTGACCCGTTCAGAAAATGGCATGACGCTGCTGCAGCCGGGTAAAGCACCTTTCCATCTCCCGACTCAGGCGCAGGAAGTCTACGACGTGACCGGCGCTGGCGATACGGTGATCGGCGTACTGGCGGCGGCGCTGGCGGCAGGCAACACGCTGGAAGAGAGCTGTTTTCTGGCCAATGCGGCGGCGGGTGTCGTGGTCGGCAAGCTGGGCACATCGACGGTCTCCACGGTTGAACTGGAAAATGCGATTCGCGCCCGTCCGGAATCAGGTTTTGGCGTTATGAGTGAAGCACAGCTTATTGCCGCCGTGGAGCTGGCGAGACAGCGTGGTGAAAAAGTGGTGATGACCAATGGCTGCTTCGACATTCTGCATGCCGGCCACGTCTCCTATCTGGCGAACGCCCGTAAGTTAGGCGACCGCCTGATTGTGGCCGTTAACAGCGATGCTTCCACCAAACGCCTTAAAGGCGAAAGCCGACCCGTTAATCCGTTGGTTAACCGGATGATTGTGCTGGGTGCGCTGGAAGCGGTGGACTGGGTGGTGCCTTTTGAAGAAGATACGCCGCAGCGTTTGATTGCCAGCGTGCTGCCGGATCTGCTGGTGAAAGGCGGCGACTATAAACCGGAAGAGATTGCGGGCAGTAAAGAGGTATGGGCAAACGGCGGCGAGGTTCGCGTTCTTAACTTCGAAGATGGCATCTCAACCAGCAACATCATCAAAGCCATTCAGTCGAAAGCCTGATGCACAACTGCACCCGAACAACCCTTTCGGGCCGCTATTCTGGGTGCAGTTATGCGTAAAGAGAAAGGCTTACGCTTTTTCGTCCGGGGTCGTTGCTGCGGTTGGAGCCGCTGCCGGCGCAGATGCCGATGTGGCTGTGGGTGAAGTCGTAGCAGGTGTCGGCGCTGAGGGCGTTGCCGTCGTCGCTACCGGAGACGCGGTGTTAGCCGCTGTCGGCGTGGTTGCCACCGGGCTACGGCTCTCCAGTTCGGCAATACGCTGCTCCAGCGTCGCCAGCTTTTCGCGGGTGCGCAGCAGCACCTGGGTCTGTACATCAAACTCTTCCCGGTTCACCAGATCCAGGCGCGTCAGCTGTGACTGCAACGTCTGACGGATCTTTTTCTCGACGTCATCACCAAAATCGCGGATGCCTTTTGGCATGGATTCATGAACCTGACGGGCGAGCTGTTCTATTTTTTTGGGATCGATCATGGCGGCTTCCTGATAGCGTCAAAGATTCTGTAAGTGTAATGCCATAACCTGAAAGGATAAACCCGAAAACGCCAAAGCGGCAAAATGGGGCGGCTATCGCGCTTTTTGTCCGTTGCCCTGGCCTTTTTTCGGCGTTATATTAGTCGGCGAGTCGCCAGCTTGTGTACCCCGGTACCGTGCCAGAGGCGATTCACAAACTCTATGTTTATTCTCAGGGCGGGGCGAAATTCCCCACCGGCGGTAAACCGGCACAGCGCCGGAAGCCCGCGAGCGCTTCAGACCTTCTGGTTTGAAGGTCAGCAGATCCGGTGTAACTCCGGAGCCGACGGTTAAAGTCCGGATGGGAGAGAGTGACGTATCCTGCCGGGTCATTGTGCCCGCTTGCCGTTATTTTTTGTCGTTGAATGACACTCCTAAGCATGCCCTGATTCTGGTAACCCATACATTATTAAGGACTATTTACCATGAATCAGACGCTACTTTCTGAATTTGGCACGCCGGAGCAGCGCGTGGAACAGGCGATTGCTGCGCTGCGGGATGGACGCGGCGTAATGGTGCTGGATGACGAGGATCGTGAAAACGAAGGCGATATGATTTTCGCTGCCGAAACCATGACCGTTGAGCAGATGGCGCTGACTATTCGCCACGGCAGCGGCATCGTTTGCCTCTGCCTGACTGACGAACGCCGCCTCCAGTTGGATCTGCCGATGATGGTGGAGAACAACTCCAGCGCTTACGGTACCGGCTTCACCGTGACTATCGAAGCTGCCGAAGGCGTGACGACCGGCGTGTCGGCTAAAGACCGGCTTACCACCATCCGTACCGCCATCGCGGATGACGCTAAGCCTTCCGATCTCAATCGCCCTGGTCATGTATTTCCGCTGCGCGCGCGTGACGGAGGCGTCCTGAGCCGTGGTGGTCACACCGAGGCCACTATTGATCTGGTGACGCTTGCCGGATTTAAACCGGCTGGCGTACTTTGTGAGCTGACCAATGACGATGGTTCAATGGCGCATGCGCCAGAAGCTATCGCTTTTGCTAAGCAGCACAATATGCCGGTCGTGACGATTGAAGATCTGGTTGCGTATCGCCGCAACCATGAAGCCCTTCAGGCAAGCTGAGTCCGGCCTTAACGGCATAAAAAAACCGGGTATTCTCACCCGGTTTTTTATTCGGCATCCTGCCAGAGCCGTTCGCCCGGCATCCTGCCAGAGCCGTTCGCCCGGCATCCTCACTAGTGCTTCAGCCGACGCCGCTACTCTGTAACAACGTCAGGCTCAGCCCCATTACCGCCATGCCACACAGCACGCCGTAGCTTGGATTGTTATGCGGATCGACTTCGCGCGCCAGCGGCATCAGCTCATCGACGGAAAGGGCGACCATAATCCCCGCCACGGCAGCCATGGTTGCGCCCATCACCACCGGTGACACCAGCGGCCCGAGGACCAGAAATGCCATTACCCCGCCCAGAATCTCTGCCATCCCTGAGATGCCTGCCCAGAAAAGCGCTTTGCTCTTTGAACCCGTTGCGGCATACATCGGACCGGCCACGGCCAGCCCTTCCGGAATATTATGGATAGCGACCGCCAGCGCGATGCCGAGACCCAGCTCCAGATCGCTGCTTGCGGTCACAAAGGTCGCCACACCTTCCGGGAAGTTATGCAGGCTGATACCGAGCGTCAGCAGGATCGCCGTACGGCGAAGATTGCGTGGCGACGTGCCGGGAGACATAAGATCCTGCGGATGCTGATGCGGCAGCAGCCGGTCAAGGGCGAAATAGCCCAGCAGACCCGCGACAAACATGCCGTAGCCCAGCATGGGAGACATCCCCTCCGCATGCAGCGCGGCGGGCAGCATTTCCATCAGCGAGATAAGCAGCATAATTCCCGCCGCAAAGCCGAGCGCAAAAGCCAGCAGGCGGTTCGAGGGCTTCTGCCCGATAATGCCTAGAAATGCGCCGATAAAGGTCGCGCCACCTGCAAGCAGGGTCAGTAGCAACGGCACGGACATGACACTCTCCTGAAATAAGAAAAAGTATAGCCTTTGCTATAATCTAGCAGAAATATTGTGCGCGTCACGTAAAGAAGTGTCGGGAAAATCATCAAATTTCCTGACTATCTCCATCATGTTTATCCGGGTTCTTCATTCACTAAAAGCGCGTACTCTTCCGGCTATTGATGCTGATTACTGGAAGTACGCTATGACTTACCCGCTAATGCCAGCGCTTTTTCTGGGCCACGGTAGTCCGATGAATGTGCTGGAAGAGAATGCTTTTACCGACGTCTGGCGAAAATTAGGCGAAACCTTGCCACGACCAAAAGCGATTGTGGCGGTGTCCGCGCACTGGTATGGCCCGGAAACGGCGGTAACGGCGATGGCGCAGCCACGAACTATTCATGATTTTGGCGCATTTCCGCAGGCGTTGTTTGATACGCGCTACCCAGCCCCAGGCGCGCCGGAACTTGCCGGACAGATAGCGGCAGCGCTTTCGCCAGTTGACGTCCGGCTCGATCAGCACTGGGGTTTCGATCATGGCTCATGGGGTGTGCTGATTAAGATGTATCCCGAAGCGGATATTCCGGTCGTTCAGCTGAGCGTGGATAGCCGTAAACCGCCCGCTTACCACTTTGCACTGGGGCGTAAACTTACGGCGCTTCGTGAACAGGGGATTATGATTGTCGCCAGCGGTAACGTGGTGCATAACCTGCGTAAAATAAGCTGGCAGGGCAACACGGAACCTTACACATGGGCCCGTTCTTTTAACCAGTATGTGCGTGACAATCTGGCATGGCAGGGGCGCGCTGAAGCACATCCGCTGGTCAATTTTATGCAGCATGAGGGCGCAGCGCTGTCGAATCCGACGCCAGAGCATTACCTGCCTTTACTTTATGTGCTGGGCGCGCGCCGGAAAGATGAAGCGGTATCGGTGCCGGTCGATGGTCTGGTAATGGGTTCCATCAGTATGCTGTCGGTGCAGGTTGGCTGAATGAGGTGCGAAACGCGTGACGCATGCAGAAAAGCTACAGGGAGACTGCTGGCGGCAGTAAGCGCCGCCAGCCGGTTAGTCAATAAAGGCGTGGGGATAGAAGCGTGAAAGATCCTGCGTGATCAGCGCACGATCTTCCCGCAGGCCAATACCGGCAGGCTGATCGTCGATCAGCCAGCTACCGATCACCGTGTAGCTGTCGCCAAATTTGGGCAGCGGATGAAACTGCTGCACGATCGTGCCTTCTTCACCATAAGGGCCATCAACACGGGCAATTTCCTGACCATTTTCAAGGATGCGGATATTCGCCCCTTCCCGTGAAAACAGCGGCTTAACCACATATTTATCCATCGGTGGCACATCATCTTCTGCAAACCAGGCGGGCAGCAGATTAGGATGATTAGGGAACATCTCCCACAGCATCGGCAGCACGGCTTTATTAGAGATGATGCTTTTCCAGGCCGGCTCCAGCCAGCGTACGCCAGCATCTTCCAGCTTGGTGGAGAAGATTTCCCGCAGCATAAACTCCCAGGGATAGAGCTTAAACAGGTTGCTAATCACCTGGTCGTGGACGTCCGTGAACTGGCCGCGTTCACCCAGCCCAATCTCGTCTATAAACAGGAATTCGCTGGGAAGGCCCGCTTCGGTCGCGCAATCCTGCAGATACTGCACCGTACCGCGATCCTCATCGGTATCACGGCAGCAGGCGAAATGTATCCAGCTGAAGCCGTGCTGCTGATGCAGCGTGGCAAAACGCTCAATCAGCTTTTCCTGAAGGCTGTTGAACTGATCGCTGTTGGTGGGCAGGTGACCAGCCTTCAGCTGATCCTCCAGCCAGATCCACTGAAAAAAGGCGGCTTCGTACAGGGAAGTTGGTGTATCCGCATTATTTTCCAGCAGCTTGGCATCGCCATAACCATCCCAGGCCAGATCCAGACGTGAATAGAGCGACGGCTGGCTGGTTTTCCAGGAGTTGCGCACGAAGTCCCAGGTATGTTTGGGAATACGGAATTTAGTCAGCAGCGCTTCACTGTTGACCACTTTTTCCACTACCTGTAAGCACATCTGGTGCAGTTCACTGGTGACGTCTTCCAGGGTTTCGACCTGCTGGAGCGTAAACTGGTAATAGGCGTCTTCGCACCAGTAAGGCTCGCCGTGCATGGTATGAAAGCGGAAACCGTACTCGGTTGCCTTAGCCTGCCAGTCCGGGCGTTCAGCTATTGGGAGTCGCTTCATTACCCGTCAGCCCCCGTAGGAGCGGCTGGAACCGGATGCCGCGCTGCTGCGCTGCATGCTGGTCTGTTTGGCCACGCTTTCACCAAAGCCGCCGCGGGTTACCGTGCTGGTGGTCGCCGGTTTTGGCGCCAGCGCCGTTTTCGGCACGGTCATGGTGCGGCCAGGTGTGGCGTTGCCGAAGCTTTTGCCACTCGCATCGACGAATTTTCCGTTAGCCGGGCTGCCTGGCGCGCGCGAGGTGAAGAGGGGCTGCTGAGCAAAGCCCGCGCCGCCACCCATCATACGGCCCATCATATAGCCCGCCATTAGCGGCATCCAGAAGCTGCCGCTCTGCTGAGCTTCAGCATTATTATTAGTAGCACCAACGCCAGCCTGAGCAGGCGCCTGCTGGCACTGACCTTCACCAAACTCTGCCACGCAGTCTTCGCGGGTGGCGTATTTAGGCGCCGTTTTAACCGCTTCTTTCTGCGCATTGTTATAGGCGGTGGTGCACTGCTCGCTCTTGCCTGGGTTGGCACTGCTGCAGTCATCCGCATTCTGATAAAGCGAAATGGTCTCGTCGGTTTTCTCGCATCCGGCAAGCATAAATACCGCCGTGACCGCGAGGGCTACCGGAGTGAGATGGCGTGCGCTCCAGTTCTTACGAAAAGAGGCATGATTAATCTGTCTGGTCCGTTTCATCGCGTTCGGTCCTGGGCTCTGAGTTATGACGAATTATGACATAGCATAGGGGAATGCCGATGAAAAATGAAGCGATGCGGGGGCTGGCGAGGGGATCTTTACCTGAATATACCCAGGTTTGTGAAGGGGCAGCCTGCGCTGCCCCCGGCCCTTAATTCGCGAAGGGATTTTGTCCGGCACGCGCAGGGGCACGGCTTTCAGTCGCTGGCGTGGCGCGAGCCTCCGCCGGGGCGGATACTCTCTGTGCATTGTCCACGGAAGCGTTCTGTTCAGGCGTCTCAGGCGCCACCGCTTCAGGTGATGTTGGGATCTCCTTACCGAGTCGGTTGTTCAGCGCGATCAAATCCTGCTCGTTCAGCGTACCCAGAGCCGATTTAATATTCAGTTCGTTAATCATGTAGTTGTAGCGGGCATCGGAAAGCTGCTGCCTGGCGTTAAACAGCGTGGTGGTCGCATCCAGCACATCGACGATGGTGCGCGTACCGACCTGATAACCTGCTTCCATCGCGTCCAGAGAACTCTGCGCAGAGACCACAGCCTGCTTGTAGGCATTGATACTGCTGATAGAAGCATTCACGTTGTTGAACGATGAGCGAACGGTGCGCACCGCGGTACGGTGAGCGCTTTCCAACTGCTCGCTGGCGGAGACGTAAGCGTACTGGGCCTGCTTAACCTGTGACGTCACCGAACCGCCGCTGTACAGCGGCAGCGAGAAGCTCAGGCCGACCTGGCTGTTGCCGGTGATGTTGTCGCTGCTGCCGGTGGACTGATTGGCGCGGCTGCCACTGTACTTATTGTTAGACATCCCGGTCGACGCTTTCAGATCCACCGTAGGCATATGGCCTGTTTCATAGTAGCGAATCTGCTCGCGGGCCAGATCCTGAGAAAGGCGCGCGGAGAGCAGGTCCAGATTACGGCTTTCCGCTTCTTTCAGCAGATCGTTGACCGGTTTTGGTCGTGTCGTTTCAAAACGATCAACGTTCAGCGAGGCCAGACTTGGGTAGTAATGCCCGGTCACCTGGCGTAGCGTCTCCACGTTGTTATCCAGGTTATTGCGCGCGGCGACTTCATTTGCCAGCACGTTGTCGTACTGCGCACGGGCGTTCTGCACATCGGTGATGGCGACCAGGCCAACGTTAAAGCGCTGGGTGGTTTGATCGAGCTGACGATAAATAGACTGCTTCTGCGCTTCAATGAAGGAGAGCGTATCGATGGCGTTCAGCACGTTAAAATAGGCGGTAGCCGTATTCAGGATCAGCGTCTGCTGCGCGGATTGATAGGTGACGTCCTGAATACCGGCGGTTTTTTCCTGTAACGTCAGCGCGCGCCATTTAGACATATCAAAGATCGTCTGGGTCAGCTGGAGCGAGCCGCTGGTAGTGTTGGAATTCAGACCACTGCTGTCACGATAACCGTTGTTATAGGTATAATCAGCGCCAAGGCCGAGCTGCGGCAGCAACGGGCTACGGGATTCATTGATTTTCTCAAACGCGGCATCGCGATCGGCTGCAGAACTGCGTAAATCTGGATTTGATAACCGGGCCTGCTGGTAAATTTGCACCAGGTTCTCTGCCTGACTGCCGACACTGAAGCCGCCCAGGCTCAGGCCGATAAGTAAAGGGAGCAGTTTCTTCATTTGCATTCCTTGTAGTGCAGCAAAATTGCTATGGTAGCGCTGACGTAAGCCAAAAATAATGGCCGATTCTAACAGACCAGGCGGAAAAGATAAGGTGGCTGAAAGTGCCATGTAGCCTTAATTTACGTAAAAAATTCATCAAGAACCAGACTCTCAGCGGATTCGGGATTGCCTTTTCCGTTTTCGCCACCATCACCCCCAGCGAGGTTTCTTATGGAAGGCGCGAAACAATATCCAGTGACTTTCACCAAAAACGATGTAGAAATTATTGCACGAGAGTCACTTTATAGCGGTTTTTTTTCACTCACCCGTTACCGTTTCCGGCATCGGTTATTTAATGGTGAAATGAGCGGTGAAGTTGTCAGGGAGGTTTTCGAGCGCGGACATGCCGCGGTGCTGCTACCTTATGACCCGGTTAATGATGAAGTGGTGCTGATTGAGCAAATCCGTATACCCGCTTTTGACAGCAGCCCGACCCCCTGGCTGTTAGAATTGGTTGCCGGGATTATCGAGCCCGGCGAATCGCCGGAGGATGTGGTCCGGCGTGAAGCGGTAGAGGAAGCCGGCATTGTGCCGGGACGTGTGAAACCAGTAATGAACTACCTGGCCAGTCCGGGTGGGACCAGCGAAAGGCTGGCCATTCTGGTAGGAGAAGTGGATGCCCGCGTGGCGCAGGGAAACCACGGTCTGGAGGAAGAGAATGAGGATATTCTCGTCCATGTGGTGAGCCGGGAACAGGCTTACCAGTGGGTGGAAGAGGGAAAAATCGACAACGCGGCTTCGGTCATTGCGCTGCAATGGCTCGAGCTGCATCATGAAAAGCTACGAGAAGAGTGGAAACCCGAATGACTAAGCGCTACGTACCTGATTTTCCGGAAATGATGCGGATCTGCGAAACCAATTTCGCCCAGCTGCGTCGCCTGCTGCCCAAAGAAGATCGGGCGGGAGAGTCAGTGACGTATCAGGTCAATGGCGCCAGCTACAAAGTCACCATTGAAGAGTCTACGCGCTACACGACGCTGGTCGAGATCCGGCAGACTGCCCCGGCCGTCAGTTACTGGAGTCTGCCTGCGATGTCCGTCAGACTTTACCATGATGCGATGGTGGCGGAAGTGTGTTCAACTCAACAGATCTTTCGTTTCAAAGCGCGCTATGATTACCCGAATAAAAAACTTCATCAGCGTGATGAAAAGCATCAGATTAACCAGTTTCTGGCAGACTGGCTGCGCTACTGTTTAGCGCACGGCGCTATGGCCGTTCCCGTCTGTTGAGCGCCCGACAATATGTGTTGAGATGGCGTTAACCCTAAGGACTTTGATTGGATAGCCTGTTGAAACTTCCTGTCGCGAGTGGGTCGAAGGTCAGGATTTTACAGATTACGGACACCCACCTTTTTGCCGGTAAAGATGAGACGCTACTGGGGGTGAAAACCTGGGCCAGCTTTGATGCCGTGCTGGAAGCGATAGCCGCCAGCCGCCGTCACTATGATCTGATCGTCGCCACCGGCGATCTTGCCCAGGATCATACGGTAGAGGCCTATCAGCATTTTGCTGAGGGCATAGCTCGCCTGTCGGCACCCTGCGTCTGGCTGCCGGGCAATCATGATTTCCAGCCGACCATGTTCAGCGCCCTCGCCGAGGCGAAAATAGCGGATGAGAAACATGTTCTGGTGGGCGACCGCTGGCAAATCGTGCTGCTGGACAGTCAGGTTTTCGGCGTTCCCTTTGGGGAGCTGAGTGAATTTCAGCTTGAGTGGCTGGATAAAACCCTGGCCATTTACCCGGAGCGGCACACGCTGGTGCTGCTACATCATCATCCTTTGCCTTCCGGCTGCACCTGGCTCGATCAGCACAGCTTGCGCAACTCGCATATGCTTGAAGCCGTTTTGCAGCGCTATCCGCTGGCCACCACGCTGATTTGTGGACATATTCATCAGGATCTCGATCTCAGCTGGAACGGCCGCCGCGTGCTGGCAACGCCCTCAACCTGCGTCCAGTTCAAGCCGCACTGCACCAGTTTTACCATTGATTCTGAAACGCCCGGCTGGCGCTGGCTGGATTTGTACGAGGATGGACGGCTGGAAACGGAAGTCGGGCGCCTGACGACGCGGGCTTTCAGTCCCGATCTGGATTCAGAAGGATATTGATCGATGGCGACGCTGCTTTATCTGCACGGCTTCAACAGTTCGCCCCGTTCAGCCAAGGCGACCCAGTTTGGTCAGTGGCTGGCGGTCAACCACCCCGGCATTCGTTTTCTGGTGCCGCAGCTCCCTGCCTGGCCCGCCGAAACCGCCTCGCTGCTTGAAGAGATTGTGATGTCCACCTCCGGAGAACCGCTGGGTATCGTTGGCTCTTCGCTGGGCGGTTACTACGCCACCTGGCTCTCCCAGTGTTTTATGCTGCCCGCCGTGGTGGTGAATCCCGCCGTCAGGCCATTTGAGCTGCTGACCGATTATCTGGGTGACAACGAGAACCCATACACCGGTCAGCAATATGTGTTAGAGTCTCGGCACATTTACGATCTGAAAGTGATGCAGATTGACCCGTTAGAATCGCCCGATCTGATCTGGCTGATCCAGCAAACGGGTGATGAAGTGCTCGATTACCGTCAGGCCCAGGGCTATTACAACGCCTGCCGGCAGACGGTAGAAGAGGGCGGCAATCACGCTTTTATCGGATTCGAGCGCCATTTCTCCCCGATCCTCGACTTCCTGGGCCTGTCAGGGACCTGAAGCAGGCTGCGGAGGCTGGCCATTCATTTTAGCCACCAATCAGATTTATACGATGACTCAATCCAGCTATAACGCTGACTCCATTGAGGTACTCAGCGGCCTTGAACCCGTTCGCCGTCGTCCGGGAATGTATACCGATACCTCACGCCCTAACCATCTCGGTCAGGAAGTGATCGATAACAGCGTTGATGAAGCGCTGGCGGGCCATGCCAAACGCGTCGAAGTGATTCTGCATGCCGATCAGTCGCTGGAAGTGATTGACGACGGACGCGGAATGCCTGTCGATATCCATCCCGAAGAAGGCGTGCCCGCGGTTGAGCTGATCTTCTGTCGCCTCCATGCGGGCGGCAAATTCTCAAACAAAAACTACCAGTTCTCCGGCGGCCTCCACGGCGTGGGCATCTCGGTGGTTAACGCGCTTTCCACCCGCGTGGAAGTGACCGTGCGTCGTAACGCGCAGGTTTACGAGATGGCGTTTGAAAACGGGGACAAGGTCGAGGATCTGCGCGTCACGGGTACGGTAGGCAAACGTAATACCGGGACCAGCGTCCACTTCTGGCCGGACGGCTCCTTTTTCGACAGCCCGCGCTTCTCCGTTTCCCGCATGAGCCATCTGCTTAAGGCGAAAGCGGTACTCTGTCCTGGTGTGGAAATCATCTTTAAGGACAACGTCAACGGCACCGAGCAGAGCTGGTGCTATGCCGATGGCCTGACCGACTATCTGTGCGAGGCGGTCAACGGCCTGCCGACGCTGCCGGAGAAGCCGTTTGTTGGCACTTTCTCCGGCGAAGTGGAAGCGGTTGACTGGGCGCTGCTGTGGCTGCCGGAAGGCGGGGAGCTGCTGACGGAAAGCTACGTCAACCTGATCCCGACGATGCAGGGCGGTACCCACGTCAATGGCCTGCGTCAGGGCCTGCTGGATGCGATGCGTGAGTTTTGCGAATACCGCAATATCCTGCCGCGCGGCGTGAAGCTGTCGGCAGAGGATATCTGGGATCGCTGCGCTTATGTGCTGTCAGTAAAAATGCAGGACCCGCAGTTTGCCGGCCAGACGAAAGAGCGTCTCTCGTCGCGCCAGTGCGCGGCGTTTGTTTCCGGCGTGGTAAAAGACGCCTTCAGCCTCTGGCTGAACCAGAACGTGCAGGCGGCGGAACAGCTGGCCGAACTGGCGATTTCCAGCGCCCAGCGGCGTATGCGCGCGGCGAAAAAAGTGGTGCGTAAAAAGCTCACCAGCGGCCCGGCGCTGCCTGGCAAGCTGGCGGACTGTAGCGCTCAGGATCTCAACCGCACTGAACTATTTCTGGTGGAAGGGGATTCGGCAGGCGGCTCGGCCAAACAGGCCCGCGATCGTGAATATCAGGCGATTATGCCGCTTAAGGGTAAAATCCTGAACACCTGGGAAGTCTCTTCCGACGAGGTGCTGGCGTCACAGGAAGTGCATGATATTTCGGTCGCGATCGGCATCGATCCTGACAGTGAAGATATGGCTCAGCTGCGCTACGGTAAGATTTGTATCCTCGCGGATGCGGATTCGGATGGTCTGCACATCGCCACGCTACTCTGCGCGCTGTTTGTGCGTCATTTCCGTACGCTGGTCAAAAATGGTCACGTATACGTTGCCATGCCGCCGCTCTACCGCATCGATTTAGGCAAAGAAGTGTATTACGCGCTGGATGAAGAAGAGAAGGCGGGCATCCTCGATCAGCTGAAGCGTAAAAAGGGCAAGCCAAACGTGCAGCGCTTTAAAGGGCTGGGCGAGATGAATCCCCTCCAGCTGCGTGAAACGACGCTCGATCCCAACACCCGTCGTCTGGTTCAGCTGACCGTAGACGATGACGATGTGGAGCAAACGCTGGCAGTCATGGATATGCTGCTGGCGAAAAAACGCTCGGAAGATCGCCGCAACTGGCTGCAGGAAAAAGGCGATACCGCCGAAATCGAAGTGTAAGACCTTCTATGCAGCATTAAAAAAAATCAGCTGGCCTGCTACTGGCCCGCTGATTTTTTTACGCCCTGTTCTGGAGCCGCTAGATGATATAGCTCAGCCCCATTACAGCCATCAGGCCGACAACGGAGTTAATCAGCTCCAGCAACCCCCAGGTCTTAAACGTATCTTTCATCGAAATACCGAAGGTTTCTTTAAACAGCAGAAAACCGCCATCGTACATTAATGTGATGGTGTTACTGCCGCAGGCGACGGCCAGCGCCATCAGCGCGGGATTAAGATTAAAAGCCCCAATCATCGGCGCGACAATGCCCGCTGAGGTAATTGCCGCAACCGCGCCCTGTCCGGTAAGAATACGAATCACGGCAGTAATAACCCACGCCACGATAAACGGCGACATGCTGACGTGGCTCATAGCACTGACGATATGATCGCCCACGCCAGCGTCGATAATCACCTGCTTAATAATCCCCCCAGCACTGATAACAAACAGCACATTCGCAATCTTTGAAATCGCATCGCTGACGCAGTGGGTAATGCCGTCAGGCGTCATGCCCCGGCGAAGGCCCAGTAGCCAGATTGCGGCCAGGGTAGCCAGCAACATACTGATTTCTGCACTCCCCAGAAACTCACAGATCCTGGCTGCCTGAGAATCTACGCCCATCACCGGTTTAATAATGGAAGAGGCGATCATCAGTACCGCCGGTATCAGCGGGATCATGATGCTGGTAAAAAAAGAGGGAAGCTTATGGGCGGGAATTTCATCGACAGGTTTAAGCATCGAATTCAGCGGCATGCTGGCAATACCCGGCAGAAATCGGGGCAACAAGATCCCGGCACAGAACAGCGAAGGGATCAGCACCAGCGCGCCGTACAGATAAACCTGAACGATATCGGCACCGAAAGTGCTAATCAGGGCGACGGGGCCGGGCTGCGGTGGAAACAGACTGTGGCCCATCGTTGCACCGACAACGGTCGGGATCACCAGTTTCATATAAGGAATATCCGCTTTTTTAGCGATATTCATGACTAGCGGCATAGCGATAAGAAAGGCAACTTCATAAAACATGGCGATGCCGAATATCACGCCGATAAACATTAACCCCAAGGAGAGAAAGCGGGTTCCGCATTTCCGGATCACGGTGTCGGCAATTTGCTGACTGGCGCCCGACTCGGTCATAAATTTACCAATAATGGCACCGAATATGATGATTAACGCCAGGTGCCCCATAATACTGCCCAGCCCCTGCTGGACAAGAGTGACAATTTTATTAATGGGGATACCTTCCATTATTGCGATAAATATTCCCGCAATAAGTAAGGAAAATATATTATGGAATTTGAATTTCAGATTGAGTACGACAAGAATTCCTATCCCAATAATTACCCATAAAAGCGCAAGAAAAGTGTCCATAATCTTTCCGGTTTTTTATAATAAAAAAAGACAAACATGGCGGCCCATGTTTGTCTTAATGAATTATCTCTTTTGTAACGCTTCCCACAGGCCGAGCAGATAGGTCACGCCTAAGGCACGGTCATAAAGTCCGTAGCCAGGACGTCCGGTTTCGCCCCAGATAAAGCGACCATGATCGGGACGGATGTAGCCATCAAAGCCGTTATCGTAGAGCGCTTTCATCACCTGATACATATCCAGCGATCCGTACTGAGACGGATGAGCGCACTCGTAGAAATCCTTATCCTGAATTAATTTGATATTCCGCACATGCGCAAAAGGAATGCGCTTGCGACGGGTAAATTCAGCCAGAATATCACAGACGTTATTTGCCGGATCTTCAGCGATAGAGCCGGTGCAGAGCGTAATACCGTTTGCTTCAGAATCAACTGCGTTGCAGATCCAGTCCAGATCCTCGCGGTTTTTTACAATGCGCGGCAGGCCGAAAATAGAATAAGGCGGATCGTCGGGATGGATCGCCATTTTAACGCCAACCTCTTCGCACACCGGAACAATCTGCTGCAGAAAATATTTCAAATTCTCACGCAGCTTCGTTTCATCAACGTCTTTATACCGTCCGAACAGTTCCTGTACTTTCGCCAGACGCTCTGGCTCCCAGCCTGGCAGCGCAAAGCCGTTAGAATTATCCAGCACCTCTTTCACGACTTCTTCCAGCGGCTTATCAACCCCTTTTTTCTCAAAGGCCATGGTCAGTGAGCCGTCCGGCAGAACGTAATTCATATCGGTTTTCATCCAGTCAAAAACCGGCATGAAGTTATAGCAGATGACTTTAATACCGTGCTTCGCCAGATTGCGAATGGTCTGCTGGTAGTTAGCAATATAGCGATCGCGGCTGGGTGAACCGATTTTGATGTCATCGTGAATATTAACGCTTTCGATGACCTCCATCTTCAGGCCAGCAGCCTGGGCCTGGCCGATCAGGTTTTTGATTTTATCTTCTGGCCAGGTTTCGCCGACCGGCACGTCATAGAGCGCGCCAACCACACCTTCCACACCGGGGACCTGTTTCATGTGCTCCAGTGGAATTTTGTCTTCGTCTGGCCCGAACCAGCGCATAGTAAATTGCATATGAGTTCCCTTTAGAATGAAGTGCGACACTATGAGTACCATACTAGTATCAAACCTGTCGCCAGGGTTGATAGCATGGGTTGATCTTTATCACAAAAAGAAGGGGTAACCCGGCGGGAAGACTAACGGACTGAGTGACGGGCTGGCTGATGGAATAACTTGCTGACGACTGGCTGACTCTGCTGGCGGAGCTGACTGAGCGGGGAGGGGCAAAAGGAAAAAGGGCGGCAACCGCACCACCCATAGAAACACTTAATGCGCTTTTGGCTGCTCCAGAATAAAGATCTTCACCTCCACGACATCTTCTTTAATCGCGGAGCGGTGACGTTCCATATGGTCAGCCTGCTGGTGCCGCTCAAGATGGCGCAGCGACTCCCAGTGTTCCACCATAAAAATGGAGTCAGGTGAGTTCTGCTTCCAGGGAATCTGTGCCTGATGGTCCACCAGCGCCTGATAGCTGCCGCAGCCTTCTTCCTGGAGCACGGTAGGCGTCAGCGTTTCAATCGCCGCCAGCACCGCCTTACGGCGGCCCGGCTTGACGCAGATTTCAGCGAGTACGGTAAGCATAGGTGTTCCTCAGTGGGGGATCTCACCCGGTAAGTTAAGCAAAGATCTGGCTCAGATGAGTCCGATAGCGGCTAATATCGTTCGCGATGTCCGGCTGTTTGATCACATCGTTGCAGATAAATGTCGGTAAACCGGTCATGCCCAGGAACTGATTGGCCTTATGAAAGTGGAGATAAAGACCATCCACGCCCACGCCTTCAAAAAACTGCTCCGGATCGGTAAAGGCTTCCAGCGGCGCGTTCCAGGTCAGGGAAAGCATATAGGTTTTGCCCTGTAACAGGCCGCCCGAACCATACTTCTTCGCGGCGTCTGAGCGGGTACGACCGTCGCTGGCATAGAGCGTGCCGTGGCCTTCCGTAAAGACTTCATCAATATACTTTTTCAGGATCCAGGGCTCACCCATCCACCAGCCCGGCATCTGATAAATTACCGTGTCGGCCTGGGCAAATTTCGCGACTTCTTCTTTGACGTCATAACCGTCATCTACCACAGTGACATCCACGTCGTGGCCCGCATCGCGCAGAAAAGACGCTGCCACGTTCGCCAGGGTATGATTCAGTTCGCCTTTAGAGTGTGCAAAGGCTTTACCGGCATCAAGGATCAAAATTTTGCTCATGTGTTTAACTCTCCCGTTCATGATATTGCGGGCAGTTTACGCGCGACGGCCGGGGAAAAAAATGTGCATTTGATCACAACACTTTTGCGTTTAAAGCAATAATAGTGGCGCAACACTTCTTTTTCTTACCTCAGAAGAGACAGACAGAATGATAAAAACGGCTATTACCGCACTGCTGCTGATGGCGGGCGGCGCAAGCGCCCAGTCGCACCTTGACCGTGTTATGCAAAGTAAGACCCTGATGGTATGCACCACTGGCGACTATAAGCCCTACACCTTTCTTCGTGCAGATGGAGAATATGAAGGGATTGACGTGGCGATGGCGCAGTCGCTGGCACAAAGCCTGAATGCGAAAGTAAAATGGGTGCCGACAACATGGAAAACCCTGACCCCCGACTTTCTCAGTAAGCAGTGTGATATCGCCCTGGGTGGCGTCTCGGTCACGCTGAAACGGCAGCAGACCGCCTGGTTTGCCACGCCGCTGGGAACGGATGGCAAAATCCCGCTGGTGCGCTGCGCCGACAAGAAAAAGTACCGGACGATCGCTCAGCTTAACCGTCCGGAGGTCAGGCTGATTGAACCGGCTGGTGGTACTAACGAGGCCTTTGTCCACAGCCATTTACCTCAGGCAACCCTGACGCTCTTTCATGATAACGTCACCATCTTTCAGCAGTTGGTGGATAAAAAAGCTGACGTCATGATCACCGATGCATCGGAGGCGCTGTTCCAGCAGAAACGCTATCCCGAGCTCTGCGCGATCAATCCTCAGCAGCCCATGCAATACGGTGAGAAGGCCTATATGCTGCCGCGTGATGATATCAGCTGGAAGTTCTATGTGGACCAGTGGCTGCACCTCAGTAAGGCCACCGGCGAGTATCAGAAAATTGCCGCTCAGTGGCTCGGAACGACCAGGTAGCAAGGCGAATATTCTTTCCCGGGTCTGAATGCAGCCAACCCACGGATACCTGTGACAGACCCGGTGCGGATAAGGTACTATCCTCGCCAAACGACCCCGATGCGGCGTGCCTGGTGCGCCGCGATGTGAGGAAAAACGACGAATGAGTGACCTGACGCAGGATGGCGCAGAACGTCTCGCCCTGCATAAATTTACCGAAAATGCGTACCTCAACTATTCCATGTACGTCATCATGGACAGGGCGCTTCCCTATATTGGCGACGGCCTGAAGCCGGTACAGCGCCGTATTGTCTACGCGATGTCGGAACTGGGGCTGAATAACAGCGCCAAATTCAAAAAGTCTGCCCGTACCGTCGGTGACGTGCTGGGTAAATACCACCCGCATGGTGACAGCGCCTGTTATGAAGCGATGGTGCTGATGGCGCAGCCATTCTCCTACCGCTACCCGCTGGTTGACGGTCAGGGAAACTGGGGCGCGCCGGACGATCCTAAATCCTTCGCTGCCATGCGTTATACCGAATCACGCCTGTCCAAATATGCCGAGCTGCTGTTAGGCGAGCTGGGGCAGGGCACGGTCGACTATATACCCAACTTCGACGGCACCCTTCAGGAGCCGAAGATGCTGCCTGCACGGCTGCCGAACATCTTGCTGAACGGCACCACCGGCATCGCCGTTGGGATGGCGACGGATATCCCGCCGCATAACCTGCGGGAAGTGGCCCAGGCGGCGATCAAGCTGATCGACTCGCCGAAAGCGACCATTGAAGATCTTCTTGAACTGGTTCAGGGGCCGGATTATCCGACCGAAGCTGAGATCATCACCCCGCGCAATGATATCCGTAAAATCTACCAGACCGGACGCGGTTCGGTACGTATGCGCGCCGTCTGGAAAAAAGAGGATGGCGACGTGGTGATCACCGCGCTGCCGCATCAGGTTTCCGGCGCGCGCGTACTGGAGCAGATTGCCGCGCAGATGCGCAATAAAAAACTGCCGATGGTGGAAGATCTTCGCGACGAGTCGAACCACGAAAATCCGACCCGCCTGGTGATTGTGCCGCGATCCAATCGCGTGGATATGGAACAGGTGATGAATCATCTGTTTGCCACCACCGACCTGGAAAAAAGCTACCGCATCAATATGAACATGATCGGGCTGGATAACCGCCCGGCGGTGAAAAACCTGCTCGAAATCATCAGTGAGTGGCTGGTCTACCGGCGTGACACCGTGCGTCGGCGCCTGAACTACCGGCTGGAGAAGGTGCTGAAGCGTCTGCACATTCTCGAAGGTTTGCTGGTGGCCTTCCTGAATATCGACGATGTGATCCATATTATCCGCACCGAAGATGAGCCGAAGCCGGTGCTTATGTCACGCTTTGATATCAGTGAAACCCAGGCTGAAGCGATCCTGGAGCTGAAACTGCGTCATCTTGCCAAGCTGGAAGAGATGAAGATCCGCGGTGAGCAGGATGAACTGACGCAGGAGCGCGATCGTCTGCAGGGCATTCTGGCTTCCGAACGCAAAATGAACACCCTGCTGAAGAAAGAGCTCCAGGCAGACAGCGACACCTACGGGGACGATCGCCGTTCGCCGCTGCGTGAGCGCGAAGAGGCGAAAGCGATCAGCGAAAGCGAGCTGGTACCTTCAGAGCCGGTCACCATCGTGCTGTCACAGATGGGCTGGGTGCGCAGCGCCAAAGGTCATGACATCGATCCGGGCGGGCTGAGTTATAAAGCGGGGGACAGCTATCGTGCGGCCGCACGGGGTAAAAGCAATCAGCCGGTGGTCTTTATCGACTCCACGGGCCGCAGCTATGCGCTCGATCCGGTCACGCTGCCTTCCGCTCGCGGGCAGGGCGAGCCGCTGACCGGCAAACTGACGCCGCCGCCGGGCGCGGTTATGGAACAGGTGGTCATGGAGCAGGAGGAGCAGAAACTGCTGATGGCATCGGATGCCGGCTACGGCTTTGTCTGTACGTTCAGCGATCTGATCTCCCGCAACCGCGCCGGCAAAGCGTTGCTGAGCCTGCCGCAGAATGCCAAAGTGATGACGCCCATCGCCATTCATCATGACGATGATATGCTGCTGGCGATCACCGCCGCTGGCAGAATGCTGCTGTTCCCGGTCGCTGATCTGCCGCAGCTGTCGAAGGGGAAAGGGAATAAAATTATCTCTATCCCTTCGGCACAGGCGGCCTCGGGTGAAGATAAACTGGCGTGGCTGCTGCTGCTGGCGCCGGACACCTCTCTCACGCTCTATGTGGGCAAACGCAAGCTGACGCTGAAGCCGGACGATCTGCAAAAATTCCGTGCCGAACGGGGACGTCGCGGTACGCTGCTACCGCGTGGCCTTCAGCGCATCGATCGCGTGGAGACGGATGCGCCATCCCGCCCTGCTGCCAGCGACAACGCAGCGGACAGCGAAGCCTGATTTGCCTGGGGCAGTTACCGGTGACGGCGACTGACCCGGTGCAAAGCACGGCGTAATACAGCCTGAATTTTTACGGCAGGCCCGCCGCTCAGCCAGCGCTGCTGAGCGCCAGCAGGGCCGGGCCACGGAAGTGATAGTGAGGAAGTGATGCTCTCAATTTTACGTATCATCGTAGTGATTATCTATTCGATACTGGTTTGTGTTTTTGGCTGCATTTATTGCCTGTTCAGCCCGCGCAACCCCCGCCATGTTGCCACCTTTGGCCATCTTTTTGGCCGCCTGTCGGGCGTCTTTGGTCTGAAGGTGGAGCTGCGCAGGCCGGAAGGCGCGGATAACTATCCGAATGCCATCTATATCGCTAACCACCAGAACAACTACGATATGATTACGGCTGCGAAAATCGTCCAGCCGTCCACGGTGACGGTGGGGAAAAAAACGCTGCTGTGGGTGCCGTTTTTCGGCCTGCTTTACTGGCTGACCGGCAACCTGCTTATCGATCGCGATAACCGCGCCCGGGCGCACGATACGATCGGTCAGCTGGTGGAACAATTTAAGAAAAAGCGTATCTCTTTCTGGATGTTCCCGGAAGGGACGCGCAGCCGTGGACGCGGACTGCTGCCTTTTAAAACGGGCGCTTTCCATGCGGCGATGGCGGCCGGGGTGCCGATTATTCCTATCGTTGTCTCGACCACGCACGATAAAATCAAACTTAACCGCCTGAACAACGGGCTGGTGATCGTCGAGATGCTGCCGCCGATTGAGCCGGCGGACTTTGCCGACCAGTCGGTCCGCAAGCTGGCGACCCATTGCCGCGAGCTGATGATGGCCAAGCTGGATGAACTGGATGCCGAAGTGGCGGAGCGGGAAGCCAGCGGCCGGGTATAATGTAGAAGTAGTCAGTGAAGTCACACAGCAATAACCAGAATCATAATAAATAGATAGCGGCCCGTTCAGGGCTGCTTTTTTGGGTTACGGAGTTTTTATGTCCTTCAGTCGACGTCAGTTTATTCAGGCCTCGGGCGCAGCGCTTTGCGCCGGTATGCTGCCGGCTAATGCGCATGCCGCTGGCGCGGGTAACGCTTTACCGGTTCCGCCACTGATCGAATCCCGCCGGGGACAGCCAATTTTCCTGACGCTACAGCGCAGCCACTGGTCATTTGAGAACGGCAGCAAAGCGCAGGTCTGGGGCATTAATGGCCTCTACCTCGGGCCGACGGTCCGCGTCTGGAGCGGAGACGACGTCAAACTGATCTATACCAACCGGCTGAACGAACCCGTGGCGATGACCGTCAGCGGTTTACAGCTCCCCGGTGCGCTCGCGGGCGGCGCGCCCAGGATGATGTCTCCGGGCGTTGACTGGGCACCCGTGCTGCCGATACGCCAGGCGGCGGCAACCTGCTGGTATCACGCCAATACGCCCAACCGCATGGCGCCGCATGTTTATAACGGCCTGGCCGGACTGTGGCTGGTGGAGGATGAGGTCAGTAAGTCACTGCCGATCCCAAACCACTATGGCGTGGATGATTTCCCGCTGATTATTCAGGATAAAAGGCTGGATAACTTCGGCACCCCGGAATATTCTCCCCCCTCTAACGGCGGCTTTGTCGGTGACACGCTGCTGGTTAACGGCGTTCAGAATCCCTATCTTGAAGTCTCGCGCGGCTGGGTACGACTGCGGCTGCTTAACGCCTCTAACGCCCGTCGCTATCAGCTACAGCTGAGCGATGGCCGTCCGTTTAACGTTATCGCCAGCGATCAGGGCTTCCTGCCTGCGCCGGTGGCCGTGCAGCAGCTTTCACTGGCACCAGGCGAACGGCGTGAGGTGCTGATAGATATGAGTGAAGGAAATGAAGTTTCCATTACCGCTGGTTCTGCGGCTGGCATCGTCGATCGCCTGCGCGGGCTGTTTGAACCTTCCACGATTCTTACTTCCACCTTAATCCTTACACTGCGCCCGACCGGCCTGCTGCCGCTGGTCACCGATAATCTGCCGATGCGGCTGCTGGCGGATCAGATGATTGAAGGCAGCGTCAGCCGCACGCGTGAATTCACGCTGGGCGATACGCTGCCGGGCATTAACGGCGCGCTGTGGGATATGCAGCGCATTGACGTTACGGCGCAGGAAGGCACCTTTGAGCGCTGGATTATTCATGCCGATCTGCCACAGGCGTTTCATATTCAGGGCGTGATGTTTCTGATTAAAAACGTCAACGGCGCGCAGCCAATGGCGGAAGATCGTGGCTGGAAGGATACCGTCTGGGTGGACGGCAGCGTGGAGCTGTTTGTCTCTTTCACCCAGGCTTCTTCGGAGCACTTTCCGTTTGTCTACTACAGCCAGATGCTGGAGATGGCCGATCGCGGCACGGCAGGACAGCTACAGGTTAACCCTGTCGTCTGAAAATTGCCTTGTAAGGCGTGGTGGGAAGGTGGCTCAGTGAAAAAGCTGATGCCCGGCGGGGCCTGCTATTTGTGATAAAAGGCAGTCGATGAATGGCGCGCTGGAAAGCGCACGGGCGCAGCAATCAGTTTGCCTGCGCCATACTCAGCAGAACACGCCCTGGCGCTATGTGGCTGTCATGCGGCGCACATCAACAAAGCGCACGCCGCACAAAGGCTGAACTTAGTTCAATTCATCCGGATTTGGTCCCAGACGATTACCTTTATCCAGCGACGCAATCTCGCTGATTTCCGGTTTTTCCAGACGGAAATCAAACACCTTGAAGTTCTCCTCAATGCGCGACGGCGTGACCGATTTCGGGATCACCACCAGGCCGCTGTCCAGATGCCAGCGGATAACTATCTGCGCCGGTGTTTTGCCATACTTTTTCGCCAGGTTGCGGATGATTTCCTGGTCGAAGACACCCTTACCGCCCTGAGCCAGCGGGCTCCAGGACTCTGTCTGGATCTGATGCATCGCGTTCCAGGCGTGCAGCGTACGCTGCTGCAGCATCGGATGCAGTTCGATCTGGTTAATAACCGGGCTGACGCCCGTCTCATCCAGCAGGCGCTTCAGATGGTTTTCCTGGAAGTTACAGACGCCGATACTTTTGGTCAGTCCCTGCTTCTGTAATTCAATCATCGCCTTCCATGCGTCGACGTAGTTATCTTTTGCCGGACAAGGCCAGTGCATCAGATAGAGATCCACACTTTCCAGCTGGAGTTTTTTCAGGCTGGTTTCCATCGCCTGCTCTGCGTTCAGCTGATCGTCATTCCACAGTTTGGTGGTGACAAAGATGTCGTCACGGGGCACGTCCGTTTCCTGTAACGCCTGGCCGATACCCTCTTCGTTCTTGTAGATCGCGGCGGTATCAATGGAGCGATAGCCCACGTTCAGCGCCTTAACGGCGGCGTTGCGGGCTTCTTCGATGCTGGCCTGCCAGACGCCAAGACCGAGTTGCGGCATCATATTGCCGTCGTGGAGTTTAATTAAAGGTTGGTCTGCCATGTTATCTCCTGTGCAGCGAATGAACCGAAAGTTCTGCATCGGTTAGTGACGTTAAGTCTAGTTGAGAAAAACGCGACGTTTAATAAATCTTGCCGCTGGTGTCGTGAGCACCTTAAGCAACCTGAAAGGGCAGGCTTACTGCCTGTTTCTGCCTCGATCTTGCCTGTTTCTCCAGCCCGCTGGAGAATTGGCCGGAAATTCGCCATGATGGCGGAGAAAACGATCTGATTAGGGAAAACGACGATGGATCATCACTCGCTTTGCGCCCGGCTGGCGCAGCAGGTCATTGCGCTAAGAGCCTCTCCTTTGCTGGCCACGGTGCCGGATATCAAATTGCTGTACGCCGATAAACCGGGCGGACGCACGCCGGTCATGTATTCATCAGGGATTGTGATCCTGTTTCAGGGGCAGAAAACGGGTTATCTGGGCAATACCGTCTTTCACTATGATGCGACGAAATATCTGATGCTGACGGTGACGATGCCCTTTGAATGTGAAACCTTCGCCACACCGGAAACGCCGCTGGTGGGCCTGTTGCTGAACGTTGATCCCGCCAGGTTACAGGATTTGCTGATCGACATTGGCACGGACGACAGCTTCCATCCTGAGCCGCTGACGCGCGGCATCCATACTGCATCGCTGACCGGTGAGATGCTTTGCGCGGCGGAGCGGCTGCTGGATGTGATGCGCAACCCGCGTGATGCCCGCGTGCTGGGGCCGCAGATTGTGCGGGAAATTCTCTATTACGTTCTGCTGGGGCCATGCGGAGGCGCATTGCTGGCGCTGGTCAGCCGTCAGACGCAGTTCAGCCAGATCGCGCGGGCGATAAGACGGATAGAAAATCACTATACGGATACGATGAGCATCGACCAGCTGGCGGCTGAGGTGAACATGAGCGTCTCGGCGTTCCACCACAATTTCAAGGCGGTGACCAGCACCTCGCCATTGCAGTATCTGAAAAGTTACCGGCTGCATCAGGCAAGAACGATGATGTTGCAGGATGGATTAAAGGCCAGCGCGGCGGCCATGCGGGTCGGCTACGAAAGCGCCTCACAGTTCTCCCGGGAATTTAAACGCTACTTTGGCGTAACGCCGGGGGAGGAGATTGCGCGGATGCGTCAGGCAGCGTTATAAGGCCGCCTGACGGCGTTATGAAGAGGATTTGCGGCGCTTGATCACCAGCGTCAGGCTGCCAATCAGGCCGGCAACCAGCAAGACCAGCGGCAGGATCATCAGAAATGTCATCACCTGATCTTCATGGCGTTTGATAAAGGGAACCTGGCTGATGGCGTAGCCAAACGAGACCAGAATAGTGACCCAGAGCGCGCCGCTCAGCCAGTTGAACAGCTGAAAACGGCTGTTCCGCAGGCCAGAAATCCCGGCCATGGTCGGCAGAATGGTGCGGACAAAGGCCAGAAAGCGCCCAACCAGCAGCGCCATCAGGCCGTGGCGGTGAAACAGACTCCAGGCGCGCTGGTGATACTGGGCAGGCAGATGCATCAGCCAGCTTTTTACCAGGCGGGTATTGCCAAGCCAGCGCCCCTGAAGATAGCTCAGCCAGCAGCCCAGGCTGGCGGCGGCGGTCAGCAGCAGTATGGTCGGCACAAATGTCATCACGCCTTTAGCCACCATCGCCCCCGCCAGCAGCAGCAGGCTGTCGCCAGGCAGGAAGGAGGCGGGCAGCAGGCCGTTTTCCAGCAGCAGGGTGAGAAACATTATTCCGTAGACTATCCAAATGACATCCGGATTGGCCAGGGCGGCAAAATCCTGATGCCAGAGCGCCTGAACAATCTCGTGCAATACACCCATTTCATATCCCGTTGACAGCAGTAATCTGTCGATTGTAACTGCAATCGGCGCTCAGTACCCTGATCAAGGTCTTCCGTGCGGCCTCATTGCGGGTTTATTTACTTTTCTGCCCCTCAATTGGGCGTCAGCCGGGCAAAACCTGCCGCCAGATCGTCAATCAGGTCTTCAACATTTTCCAGGCCGATATGTAGGCGTACCAGCGTTCCGCTAAAGGCAATGCCGGTCGCCGGACGGATCGCCGCCAGTTCTTCAGGCTGGTTTGCCAGGATCAGTGATTCATAACCGCCCCAGGAGTAGGCCATGCTGAAATGTTCAAAATGGTCGAGGAAATCCGCCAGTTGCTGATCGCTCAGGCGTGCTTTCAACACGAATGAGAAGAGGCCGCTGCTGCCGGAGAAGTCGCGCTGCCAGAACTGATGGCCCTGACACTGCGGCAGCGCCGGATGATTAACAACCTCAACCTCCGGGCGGGCCGCCAGCCAGTGCGCCACGCGCAGGCCGCTCTCTTCGTGCTGGCGCAGACGAACCGCGAGCGTACGCAGACCCCGGCTGGCCATATAGGCGGTATCCGCATCCACCATCTGCCCCATCAGATAGGAATTCTCGCGCAGCTGCGCCCAGCAGCGTTCATTCGCCACGGCGGTGCCGATCATGGCATCCGAGTGACCAATCAGATATTTGGTGCCCGCCTGAATGGAGATATCGATGCCGAAATCCAGCGCGCGGAACAGCACGCCAGCGGACCAGGTGTTATCGAGCATGATAACGGCATCAGGCGCTTTGCTACGTACCGCTGCGACAATGGCCGGAATGTCCTGAACTTCCATGGTGATGGAAGCGGGAGACTCCAGAAAAACGACGCGGGTGTTGGGCTGGACGAGCGCGGCAATCTCCGCGCCAGCAGTATGATCGAACCAGGTGGTAGAAACATTCATCCGGCTGAGAACGTTGGTACAGAAATCCTGAGTCGGTTCATAAACCGATCCTGCCATCAGCACATTATCACCCGCCGAGACGAAGGCCAGAATAGCGTTGGCCACGGCGGCGGCCCCGCAGGGATAAAGCGCGCAGCCCGCGCCACCTTCGAGTTCGGTCATCGCCTCCTGGAGCGAAAAGTGGGTGAGAGTACCGCGCCGGCCATAAAACAGTTCTCCTGCGGCGCGGCCTGCGGTGGCGCGTTTTTTGTCGGCCACGCTGTCAAACACCAGCGACGAGGCGCGCTGAATCACGCTGTTGACGGAACCTTGTGTGTAGCGCTTGTCGCGGCCTGCGGCGATCAGCATCGTTTCGAGTTTTTTCCGGGTCATCTTCTGCTCTGTCTGCAAGTGGCGTAGTGCAGTCACGTTACCACGGCGGAGGGCAGGGTGAAATTGGGCGACAACGCAGTGCCTGAGAGATGACGCAAATATGCCGCTTACCTGAGGCAGGACAATAAACCGGCCATTAATTGGCGCAGGCCAGGTAAATAGTAATGATAACCACTATCAATTCAGCTTCGATTTGGTATGATCCGCACTGGTTTTTTCCATTCAGTTGACTTCCGTTGGAGAGACAGCGTGACGAATAATTTGATGCAGACGGACCTTTCCGTCTGGGGCATGTACCAGCATGCGGACATCGTGGTTAAAGTGGTAATGATCGGACTGCTGCTGGCATCGGTCGTGACCTGGGCCATTTTCTTCAGCAAAAGCATTGAACTCGGTTCGGCAAAACGCCGCCTTAAACGCGAACAGCAGGCGCTGGCGGGTGCCCGCTCAATGAAAGACGCGGCCGCGACCTGCGCCTCGTTCAAAGCGAACAGCCTGAGCGCTCAGCTGCTGAATGAGGCTGAAAACGAGCTTGAGCTTTCCGAAGGTTCCGACGATAACGACGGCATTAAAGAACGCACCGGTTTCCGCCTGGAACGCCGGGTCGCCTTCTTCAGTCGCCATGCCGGACGGGGCAATGGTTTCCTCGCCACCATCGGCGCCATTGCACCCTTTGTCGGCCTGTTCGGCACCGTCTGGGGCATTATGAACAGCTTTATCGGCATCGCCCAGACGCAGACCACCAATCTGGCCGTGGTGGCGCCCGGTATCGCTGAAGCGCTGCTGGCGACCGCCATCGGTCTGATTGCCGCCATCCCGGCCGTGGTGATCTATAACGTTTTTGCCCGCACCATCGCCAGCTATAAAGCGTCACTGGGCGATGTTGCGGCACAGATCCTGCTGCTGCAAAGCCGCGATCTGGACCTGGCGGCCAGCGGCAGTTCACACCGTGCGCAGCCGGCGCAGAAACTGCGGGTGGGCTGACGGCGATGGCAATGCGATTTAACGAAGATCTGGATAGCAACGGCGAAATGCATGAAATTAACGTCACGCCGTTTATTGACGTCATGCTGGTGCTGCTGATCATCTTTATGGTCGCCGCGCCACTGGCTACTGTTGACGTCCGCGTTAACCTTCCCGCTTCCACCAGCGCGCCGCAACCACGTCCCGAGAAGCCGGTTTATCTCTCGATCAAGGCGGATAAGCAGCTCTTTATCGGTAATAACGCGGTGACGGAAGAGACGCTGATTAATGCCCTGATTGCTCAGACTGATGGAAAGAAAGAGACTACCGTTTTCTTTCAGGCCGATAAATCCGTGGATTATGAAACGCTGATGCGCGTGATGGATAAGCTACGCCAGGCGGGCTATCTCAAGATTGGCCTGATGGGCATGGAGACGGTCAGCCAGTAATCCTGTCTGAGCCGATCGTTCGGTCGGCTCAGTTACCTGCCCGCTCAGCCTCATGCGGAGGCTGATTCTCCCTGAGTCATTTTCCCTGCCGTTCAGAAGGATAAATCCACCACCACGCTGTCGCTGTAGTTGCCTGCGGGTGGCGTATTCTGGTTAGTCAGAATGCGCGCCGTATAGTTATAGGTCCGCGTCAATCCGTCGCTGCTCACCGTGTTCGCCGCCGTGCTTGCAACCCGTTGTGAACCCGCCGGTCCCCATCGCGAGGTGGTGGCTCTTTTATAAATATCATAGGCAAGCTGATTGCTACCGCTTCGCATATAACGCTGCCCGCCAACCGCATTGTTGCCGTTGCTCAGCCCGACGGTATAGGTGCTCCCTTTCGTGCAAATCACGTTAATGGATTGCGCAACGCTGTTAAAGCTACCGACCAGCGGCGCGCTGCCAAAACTGATATTGGGCGCGGTGATGGTGGTGCAGTCATTGGTAATCGTCATATTGACGGTAATGGGCACAGTGCCCGAACCATTTTGCTGGCTGCCCAACAGGCAGGCGCCAAGCAGCCCGATGCCGGTACAGACGCTGTAGTTAACCAGCACGTTCAGCACCACAGTGTAGTTACCTGCCGCGACCACTTCGCCGGGTACGGTGCGCAGATAGAGCGGAAAGGTAAAGTTCAGCCCACCGAGCAGCCCAATCAGGTTCAGCAACTGAGCCGAGGTATAGGTGGTTGCCGGGCCGCCCACGGTCAGTTCTGTGGTGCAGGCCGCTTCGCGGCAGAGCTGAAGCGGTATGCTGTCTGTTCCGGTGCTCGCGGTTTTCAGCGTACCCCGCGTGCTGCGGGTAAAGGTGGCGCTGGCCAGCTGAAACCTCACAAAGTCAGCGGTGAGCAGTGACAGCACGCTGCCGTTGCCGCAGTTCACATTGACATTGGCCTGGGTCGTGCTGGCCGTCGTGTTAACGGTAAAGGAGCTGACGGTGCCAAAAGCGCCGCTGGCAGGAGGGAGCGTACAGGCCGCCCAGCCGGGCAGCGCCCAGCCCATCAGCAGCGGTAACAGACAGAGCAGGCGGGTTTTCATGGTGAGGTTCCTGAAGCGTCAGAAGAGAGAGCGCAGGTCAGCGGACCGTAGGTCTCAAGCGATAAAGGCCGTCCGCCAGGGAGTTGCAGCACCGCCTCGCAGTGGCGGCCATCCGGCGTTTCGGCCCGGAAAGGGTTTTCAGCAGAGAGATTTTCCATCCAGGCAAGGCCGTCCCAGCCCACATATTCAACGGTCTGGTCGGCACGAATAATTTGCGTGGAAACGGGAAGCGGCTCGCCGGTCTGATCAAGGAGGATCACGCTGGCTGCCCGCAGTGGCTCAATGGGGAAATGCAGCAGATAGCCGCTCTGCCTTTTTACCGAGAAGCGCTGTTCCACGCGGGAAGTGGTCATGTCTGCCGGCAGATCCAGCGTATCGATATCATATTTTGCGGGATAGTAGGAGCTGATCCCCGGCACCAGCAGATAGCCTGCCCGGTCGGTTTTGCCCATCAGCTGGTTTTCGTAACGTACGCTGATATCCGGATAGTCGGTTTTGACCAGCACAAAAGCATCCGGAACCTGGTTTGCGGCAAACAGACTGCCATCCATCAGCACCAGCGAGCCGGTCACGTCGGCCCATTCGGTACTGTAATCCCGGTCGCCATAGAAGCCTGCGGAGGTTTCCACTTTCGCATTGCGCCAGCTGAGACTGCCCTGGCGATAATCGCTGCCGCTGCTCTGGTTTGCCCATGAGGCATCCCAGGCGATGCCGCCCTCGGTAGGCATGGCGCGGGCAATACTGACACGCTGTGTGCTGCCACCCTCGACGTCACGCTCCATGCTGACGCTGGCATTGCTGCGATCGCTTAACGGAATAACCAGTGACATTGCCCCGGACCAGGCGCCCTGCTGCTGGTCGCGGCTTGCGGAGATATAGAGGCTGCTGTTGCCCCACAGGTTTTTACTCCAGGAGAGGTTTAACAGCTGGGTTCGATCGTTACTGCCGCTGACGATATCTATATAGGCCGCCCCAAGACTGCCATACTGATTCAGCGACAGGCTGGCGCTGTACTGGGCGCTGCGGCGGCTCAGCGTATATTCCGTCCCGCCCACGCTGCTGCGATCGCCATAGAGCGCGAGGTTACTGAAGCCCGCCGACCGGATAATATGCTGGGTGCCGATGCTGAAGCGGCTGTTGTTGTACTGATAGCCCCAACTGTACTGATTGCCGTGCTCACCCTTCATCTGGCTCTGCGTCAGCGCCGCGTTCACCACGCCCAGCGACCCGAGCCGCATCTGTCCTCCTGCGCCACCGGCAGCCAGTGATTCGGCGCCTTCCGCATGGCTTTCCAGCGTCAGCCAGTCATTCAGCCCATAGCGGTAAGAGCCGCTGGCTGCGGCGGCGTCGTAGTCAAAGTTTTTCACGCCGTAATTCCCGCGCAGCGCCCCGGCGGAGAAGGAGAAATCAGCCAGGCCAGGCTTTAACAGATTGCTGGAAACATAGAACGGCAGCGTGGTGGTTACGCGACGACCTACGGCATCCGTTGTCACCACTACCGCGTTTCCCGCGCCGTTTACAAAGGGCAGATTGGTCAGTGACCAGGGGCCGGGCTGTACCTCATTGCTGCTGCTTTTATAGCCGTTAACAAACAGGTCCACGGTCGAGGGCACCGCGGCCTGGCCGGAAAAAGAGGGCAGAGGATAGGTGATAATGTCCGGCCTGACTGAAAAGTCTTTCGCTATTTTCAGGCCGCCAAGCCGCACGCTGTTGCTCCAGGCCAGCGCATCGGTGGTCAGGTCGCCCACACGCCAGCTTAGCGAGCGGTTCTCATCCTGATAACTGAACCAGGTATCGTAGCGAAGATAACCTTCATTCACGCTCCCTGGCGCGCCGGAGAGCTGCTCCTGCCAGACGCCGTTACTGGAGAACTGTCCGGCCACGCCGAACAGGCGGAATTCGTTCCAGGCCGACAGGCGTGTGCCGCTTTGCGCCGTATGGCTGGTGTAGAGATCGTAGTTAAACAGCGCGCCGGGCGTGGTACGGCCTGGATAACGTGGACCGGCACGCTGTTCGCCCTCAATTGTCTGACGGGGAAGCCATGCGGGCGGTACTTTCAGCACGATTCGCTGGCGGGCCTGATCATACTCCGCGCTCACTTCCGGCATGCTGGTGACATCGACCATCGATGAGGTAATGCGGGCGCTGGGAATACCTGCCCGCTGCAAATCCCCGGCACGCAGATAATAGTGATTGTCCCGGAACTCTACGGGAACCACTTCACCGCTGTCCTGCCCGTTTACCACCAGTCCCAGCATATATTGCTGCTGACCGGCGGGAGAGGTATTTTGCGTCGGCGGGGGGGGCAAAGAGGAATAGACTTCCGTGCGGCCTGCCACAGGAATCAGGCCGCATAAAATGCCAGTCACGGCCAGGGAGCAGCGCCTGAGAGACGCACGTCTTCGCCCGTTCATTGGCTAGCGGGAGGAACCGCTGCGCCAGGCTTTCGTTCCCACTTCGGCGCTCAGTTCTGCGCCGCTGGCGGGGGTAAATTTCAGTGGAAAGGTGTTCATCGATCCTGCCAGCACGTAGCCAAAAAGGCTGTCAGAAAGCACCCGTCCGCCGAGACTGACCCTGCTCAGACGGGCGTGTTTGCTGCCGGTATTGGTGATTTGCAGCGCCGGCCGACCGCTCTGGTTGACGATTTTCCAGCTCAGTTCTGGCCTGGCGGCATCGGGGGAGAGCCCCTGACCATAGGTAAACAGCGGCACGGAGTAGCGCATCTAAAAATTAAGGCCAGCCTGGTTTTGTCCTGGCTCCTGCGGCGTGGGGATTTCATCCAGCAGCACGCGGTAAGCGAGCTCTTTTCCAGCTGGAGGCTGACTCTGGCCGATCAGACGCACCAGCTGTTTCTGACCGGGTTCAATCCTGACCAGCGGCGGACTGGCTACGACCTTTTGCTGCGTCTGATACTGTTCTTTACCCTCAACCTGTTCCCACGCAAATATTCTGACCTGCATCAGCGTAGTGGCGTCGCCCCGGTTCTCCAGCCAGAGTTCGGAAGCTTTGTCACCGCTGAGGATTTTGGGATCGATTGGCCAGATCAGCACCGAATTTCCCGCCCGGGCTGTTGTCATCAGCGCGCCACCTGCCAGGCAGATTAACAGCGCAAAAGTATGTAGCGTCTTCATTCTTGATCCTTCTGTGTCCCTTTTTACCAACTCAGCGTGACCCGCAGGGTATCGCTGTAAGTCCCGGCCCGGTTTACGCCACTCAGCTGCAGCAGGCCGAAGATGGGCAGGGTAATAGTGTTTGCATTGCTGTAGCTCAGCGCCACGTTCTGATTGACCGGTATCGCGCTGGTGGCGCTGTGAGTGGCGCTACTGTAAAGCGTATAGCTCACAAGATTACTGTTATTCGCCACCCTGAGGTTGCGTGTGGTGGTGTAGTTACTGCCGCCGTCGATACTCATTGATAACGTCGTCCCTGGGGTGCAGGCCAGATTAAGGGTCGAGTTCTGCACATAGCTTGCGCTGACCGACCGGCTTCCAACGCCTGGGTGGCTGCCAAAATCCAGCGTGCCAAATAGGCTGGTATTGGTACCGGAAATCACGCAGCCGTTAACGATCGAAGCCGTGACCTGGAAGGTTTGCGTCGGCAGTGCAGCACTCCCGGCGCTGACAGTCAGCAACACAAGACAAAGCGGGCGCATCAGGCCCGCCACGCATCTTCCTCGTTCCGCCACGCTGGCGCTCCCTGTCGGTCAGACTCAGTAGTTCACGGCAACGCTGATCGTATCCGTGTAGGTGCCTGCCGGGATTGTGGCATCGAATCCGCCTCCGGTGATGCGGCCATAAATCGGATAGTTTTCGCCGTTAATAGGATCGGTCGTGCCGGTGTTGGTAAGGTCAGTGTTATTGGCGATCGGCGTGGTGTAAGAAGTGGTGCTATAGAGGGTGTAAGCAATTCCCTGAGTGGCATCGCTGCCAAGAACAAGGTAGCGGGGCTGCGCGGTGACGGCACCAAACACGGTGGTCGGCGCCGTATTGCTGCTGGTGAGCTGGACGTTATAGGTCTGGCCGGTGGTACAACGCACGAAAATGCCGTTGCCCAGCGAACCGACCAGGGTGGCGTTGAGGGTATCGAAGGTGGCAGCGCTGCTACCAAAGTCCAGAGTACCGAAGTCAACGCCGGTCGTGGCCGATTGTCCGTTAACGAGACAGCCGGTGGTCAGCACCAGCTGGGCGTTGATGGTTCCCGTCGTGGTGGCGGCAAAGCCGCAAGAGGCTACGCCGAGGCCCAGGCCACAACCCAGCAAAAAAAGCTTCATTTTCATAACCGTTCCTTACTGATTAGACCGATGAATGTGCTTTTTCGCCTGGCGTGAAATTAACGTTAAGCGGGCTTAACGCTGTCAGAAAAATAATGCTTTATCCCCGCTATGAATAATATCAGGGGCGTTTTTGCTGCCTTTTATGGTCAGCATTCTTTTATTTTTCTTTACTATAGAACAGCAACATAAGCGCTGTGAAGCGAAACGAAAAAATAACGCTTATGGTTCACAAAAAAAGAGGAATTTCGGCCCGGAGGCCAGGGTGTGAGCGGTAAGTGAAAAGTGGAATGCCTTTACATTTAATTCTGTGCAAGAGAAATTGGCGATGTTATGTTTTGCCAGCCTGCTACAGGCCAGTCTTAAACGCTATAAATTATAAGGATATAAGCCTCGCAGGATCGGTAAGCGCTTACAGGTGCTAAGTCTTTATATTGTGTAGCGTAAAGTTGCCTGTTCTTTAGCCGATACCCAAAGGGTCAGAACGACGGTTTTTCAGAAATATTATTTAACTACAGGGTGCCAGAAAACTGGCGACGGACCCAGAGATTTGCCTATGCTCATTAACGCTTATGACCAGCTGCTGGTCGCCGTCTCGATTTTTGTCGCCATACTGGCTTCCTATACCGCGCTGGATATGGCAGGACGGGTCGCGACATCAGCTGGCAGGGTGGCCCTTATCTGGCTGGTGGGCGGCGGTTTCGCCATGGGGATTGGCATCTGGTCAATGCATTTTATCGGCATGCTGGCCATGAATATGGAAATGATGATGAGCTACGATCCCGCGCTCACCATGCTTTCCATGGCGGTTGCGGTCGCCTCCTCCATTTTTGCGCTCTGGATTGTCTGTTATGGTGAACTGCCGCTCTCCCGGCTGATTGTCGGCGCACTGACGCTCGGCAGCGGAGTGGTGGCGATGCACTATATCGGCATGGCGGCGCTGATGTTTGCGGCGGAAATCATCTGGAACTGGGGCTGGATTACGCTCTCTGTGATCATCGCGCTGGTCGCTTCAACCGCCGCGCTGTGGCTGGCGTTCAAGCTGCGTCAGGGCGGTGGAAAGCTGGCGCTGCTGCGCGCTGGCGCGGCTACGCTGATGGGCATAGCCATCGCAGGCATGCACTACACCGGCATGGCGGCGGCCAGCTTTCCGGCGATGAGCCACGCCAGTGAAATGGGCGTTAACAGCAACTGGCTGGCGGTGCTGGTGGTGGTGGTCACGCTCTCCATTCTCGGCATTACGCTTATTGTCTCCACGCTGGATGCACGTCTTCAGGCCCGCACGTCGGTGCTGGCCTCCTCGCTGGCGGAAGCGAACCGCGAGCTGGCACAGCTGGCGCTGCATGACAACCTTACCCGTCTGCCCAACCGTATTCTGCTGGAGGACCGGCTCGATCAGGCGGTCAATAAAGCCGAACGTGAAGGTAACTCGTTCGCGCTGATGTTCATGGATCTGGATGGTTTTAAAAGCGTTAATGACGCTTTTGGCCACCATATTGGCGATAACTTGTTGATTGCCGTCACCGAGCGGATGAAATCACTGCTGAAAGGCCACCATACGCTTGCCCGGCTCGGCGGTGATGAATTCGTGCTGCTGGTTGAAATCGGCGACCCTAATGATGCGGCCACCGTGGCCGATATGCTGGTCAAAGCGATTGATGTACCTTTCCTGATTTCCCGCTACGAACTGGCGGTATCGCTGAGTATTGGTATCGCCGTCTATCCCGGCGACGGCAAGGATGAGCGTGAGCTGATGTTTAATGCCGACGCCGCCATGTATCACACCAAAAATAATGGCCGTAACGGCTACAGCTTCTTCCAGCCGTCGATGAACACCATCGCCCAGAATCAGCTGCAGCTGATTAACGACTTGTGGCTGGCGCGGGACAACAATGAGCTTCGCGTCTTTTATCAGCCCAAGTTCTGCGCGCCGCAGGGGCCGATTATGGGCTTTGAAGCGCTGGTCCGCTGGCAGCATCCGCAGCGCGGCCTGCTGACGCCGGACACTTTTTTGCCGCTGGCGGAGAAGACCGGCCTGATTGTCACCATCGGCAACTGGGTTATCGGGGAAGCGTGCCGCCAGCTGCGCATCTGGCATTTGCAGGGGAATCCTCACTGGTCGATCGCAGTTAATCTTTCAGCGCTCCAGTTTGAGCAGGCTGGCCTGGTCGAAGCGGTCACCACCGCGCTGGAAACGCATCACATTTCTCCCGAGCTGCTGACGCTGGAAGTGACGGAAACCACCGCCATGCGCGATCCGGACGAAAGTATCCGCATTCTGACTCAACTGACGGATCTGGGCGTCAAAGCGTCCATAGATGATTTCGGTACCGGCTACTCAAGCCTGCTTTACCTGAAGCGGCTGCCGGCAAGCGAGCTGAAAATCGATCGGGCTTTTGTTAACGAACTTCAGGCGAAAAGTGAAGATGCCACCATTGTCACCGCTATTGTGGCGCTGGCGCAGACGCTTAACCTTAAAGTGGTGGCGGAAGGGGTGGAAACGCCTGAGCAACAGGCCTTTCTGACCGAGCTTGGCTGCAATTCGCTGCAGGGCTACCTGTTAGGCAAGCCGATGCCTGCCGACCAGGTGCCGGAGCTGACTCACTATGTGGATGGCAGGGAAGTTGACGTGCTGCCAGGGCTGAAAAAGAGAAAACAAGAAGCGGCTTGCCTTGCTGACACGGCTGACTCGCTCTGATCTTACTGACGCGATCTGAGCGGCGACAGACGCTGCTCAGGCGACAGAGCTGAGCAACCTGCCGTCCAGCCCGGCCTCCAGCCTGCTGCGTGATGCATTGTCCGGGGCTGTTAAATTACCGCTGTCAGACCTATAATAGTTGCCAAATTCTTTATACTGGCCTGTAACAGTTTTGGCAAAATATCAGCAGCTTATCGATCGTATTTCCCAGCAGATAGCCGATGAAATCTGGCTTCCGGGCGAGAAACTGCCCTCGCTGCGCGAACAGGTCGCGCTCAGCGGTATGAGCCTGATGACGGTGATGCACGCTTATCAGGTGCTGGAAAGTCAGGGCTGGATACAGTCGCGTCCGCAGTCGGGCTATTTTGTCGCGCCGCGCGCGGAATTCCTCAGCCAGCCTGCCAGCCACCAGAAGGTGCAGCTGGCGGAGTCGGTCGATATCAACGCCTTTATTTTTGATGTGTTGCAGGCGTGCCGCGATCCGGAGATCCTGCCATTTGGCTCTGCGTTCCCCGATCCCGATCTTTTCCCCCAGCGCCAGCTGATGCGCTCGCTCAGTGCGGTATCGCATACCCTCACGTCATCAGATGCCCTGAATAATCTCCCGCCCGGCAATGAGATGCTGCGTAAAACGCTGGCCCAGCGCTACGCGCTGCAGGGCGTGCAGGTCTCTCCGGATGAAATTGTTATCACCAACGGCGCGATGGAAGCCCTGAACCTCAGTATGCAGGCGGTAACGGAGCCTGGCGACTGGGTAATCATTGAAAACCCTTGCTTCTACGGGGCGCTACAGGTGATTGAGCGGCTGAAGCTGAAAGCCGTCGCTATCGCCACCGATCCCCGGGACGGCATGGATCTTGACGAACTGGAAAGGGCGCTGGCGCGCTGGCCGGTTAAAGCGTGCTGGATGATGACCAACCAGCAGAATCCGGTGGGCTGTACGCTCACCCGTGAGAAAAAGCAGCAGCTTGTGGCGCTGCTGGAAAAGCATCAGGTCGCGCTGATCGAAGATGATGTTTACAGTGAACTCTACTTCGGCGGTGACAAACCGCTTCCGGCAAAAGCCTTTGAGCAGCAGGGAAGCGTGCTGCACTGCTCCTCATTCTCAAAAAATCTGGTGGCGGGATTCCGCGTCGGCTGGGTGGCGGCGGGCAAGCACGCGCAGCGGATCCAGCGCTTACAGCTGATGAGCACGCTGGCGACCAGTGCGCCTATGCAGCTTGCCATCGCCAATTATCTCGGCACCCGCAGCTATGACACGCATCTGCGGCGGCTGCGGCAGGCGCTGGAGCTGCGGAAAAATCAGGCGCGACTCTCGCTGAGGCGACACCTGCCGGAAGGGGCCAGAATCAACGAGTCGCATGGCGGCTATTTCCTCTGGGTGGAGCTGCCGGGGCAGATTAACGCGACGGATCTCTATTACCAGGCGCTCCGCCACGGCATCAGCATCGCGCCGGGAAAAATGTTCTCGTCCGGCGATCAGTACGCCAACTACTTCCGGTTTAATACGGCGTGGGAGTGGGATGATAAAAAGGAGCAGGCGGCCGCCACGCTGGGGAAACTGATAGCATCAATGCGCTGAGGCGCCCGGAGAAAAGGCGCCCGGAGAAAAGGCGCCTCTGGGTGTCAGACGGTTGACGCGCGCTGCTGACCCCAGGTCAGACGGTAAACGTCGTAAAAATCGACTTCGCCTTTCAGCGACAGCAGTTTTTCAATGCCCTTCTTCACGCTGTCAGGCGCCGTCGGGCTGGCGAGGATCTCCTTCACCGCGCTCTCAGAAAGCGTACGCACGTAATACCACTCGCCGTAGTAACAGACGCGCAGATCCAGCGTATCGATATCTTCAAACCGGTAGCGCGGATTAACGTCCATCAGCATCAGCACGCTCATCACCAGCACAAACAGCGTCGCGCCCCAGAAGGCGGGCCAGCCAAGAAACTCGGTGGTAAAAATCAGCGCCACGGTCAGACCATAGCAGAGGTACATGGAGATCCAGAGACCCGGATGATTTTTCAGAAAGGTCAGGCTGAAGCGCGGGCGGTTATCGCGTTTTTCTTCACGATTCAGGGTGTCAATTTCACGCAGCAGGATTTGTTTGATGTCGTTCACGGTAGCCTCTCTCGTTATGGTTTTCAGTAAACCACAGCGGGTAAAGTTAATACAGACACAGTTAAGACAATCCGGGCTATAACAGTTAGCGTTTTACCCGTTTTTAGCACACTTTACGTCATTATATCGTGCACATCCGACGGCCTGAGCCAGGTTTTTTTACCGGTCCTGTGCGTTCTGGCAAGATGGTCGTATGCAATCGCGCGTCAGTTTGAGTTAAGTCTCAGTAAATAAAAGAGTTATGTGATCTGCGACTGCGCTTGCAAGTTGCAAGTTAGTTAATAAATGCCACAATTGATCTACATAAAAAGCGCTGCATACGCACCACAGGAGTCGCCGCATGGTTACGCATACCGCGAGTTTACTTAGCATGATGTCATTCGCCGCCGGTACGTTCGCCGCAGGCGCCTCAACCAGCCCGCAATATATGACTTTTCAGCCCACGGTTGGCGTACCGAACAACATCCTGCCGCTGATTATCTATCCGCAGGTTGTGCCGGAGGAGGTAGAGGACATTGCCGCCTATTTTGAAACGCAGTTTGGCCGCCATCAGTGGCCGCCGCGCTGGCGTTATCATGTCTTTCCTTACACGCACTATCATCCCAATACCCATGAGCTGCTGGGCGTGAGCGCTGGCTGGGCGCAAATTCTCTTTGGTGGCGAAACCGGGCGGGCGGTGACCGTTTACGCCGGAGATGCGGTACTTATTCCGGCGGGCGTGGGGCATCAGCAGCTGGCCGCCAGCGAGGATTTTTTTGCGGTAGGGGCTTACCCGACCGGGATGGAACCCGACACCAAACGCGACGATCCGGCGGATGTCACCCCGTCATTAAGCAAAATTGCGAAGGTGCCGTTGCCGCCTTTTGATCCCATTACCGGTGAAGAAGGGGCGGTAACGGAAATATGGCATCCGCTTGCACATCATCAGGCTGACGGGCCGAAGGAGTAGGGCGATATCCGCATCGTCGGACATTGCCCTTTACGATCTGCCGTTTCGGCCAGCCGCAACAGCATGCGATGGCCGATATCGTTATCCCAGTTAAAACTGTTTTGCAGCACCACAATGGCGTTTTTATGCCGGATATCCTTGCCGATATAACTGGCGTAGCCGCCAATAAATCCGGACTGACAGACTCGCTGCTGGCCGTTAATCTGATTGCTCAGCCAGGCCAGCGCCGCTGCATCGTTTTTTGCTGAGGCAACGCGCAGGGTGGTGGCATCTCTTAACGCCCGATCGGGATCGGCATGCCCGCTGCCATTGAGGTGCGCATCAAGGTAGCTCAGTCGATCGTTGGCGCTGGACCAGAGCGAGGCGGCACCGGTCATATAGCCGGAAAAGTGCCAGTCGGTACCCCTTCTCTACGGGCTTGTCAGAAACAGGAAAATCAGCGGAAAAAAGCTTACTCATAACGGGGCGCCGAACTGGAAATTTGGACTGCCGCGCGTTTTTTTATGCCTTCAGTAAGCTCCAGCGTTATTGCCTGCCTCCGGTTTCCTTTCATGCCCGCGATTAAAGCATGCACGCAAGTAAAATTATAATAAAAACAATATCTTATACAATGCGCTGTTTTTAACTTGTATTATCACCCGCCGCAAACAAATGCGTTCACCCCATAAATGACAGGGAATATTTACCCTCATTTATGAAAAATAAAAAAATTAGTTTGCAGGAAAAATTGTGATGCGGTGCCAGAACGGACCTTTGTAACTAGCCGATTTAAAAAGGCATTTTTTTTCATTACTCTGAGGCTAACGGTTAAACGGCGGGGTTAATTGATACTCCCTCAGGCGGGGGCCACACTTTCTCACCAGAACCTGGACATCTAGCGATGGACTTACTGGAGGTGAAAATGTTGTCTGAACAAAAGACTGCCCGCGTCTGGGATACGCGCCGGAGTGAAAAACGGCGGCGCATTGAGGCCCTGGGCGTAAACGGCAAAGTGCTTCCCACCGACGATATTGTCGGCCTGCTGCAAAAGCTCATTCTTCCCGGCGATCGGGTGGTGATGGAGGGGAACAATCAGAAGCAGGCCGATTTCCTTTCGCGCTCGCTGGCTGAGGTCAATCCCAACATCATTCACGATCTGCATATGATTATGCCGAGTGTGGGACGCAGCGAACATCTGGATATTTTTGAAAAGGGCATCGCCCGTAAACTTGATTTCGCCTTCTCTGGCCCGCAGAGCCTGCGCATCTCCCAGCTGCTGGATGATGGCCTGCTCGAAATCGGCGCGATTCATACCTACATTGAGCTCTACTCCCGACTTTACGTCGATCTGGCACCCAACGTGGCACTCATTGCTGGTTATAAAGCTGACCGTAAAGGCAATCTTTATACCGGGGCCAGCACCGAAGATACGCCAGCGCTGGTCGAAGCCGCCGCCTTCCATGATGGCATCGTCATCGCGCAGGTCAATGAACTCGTGGATGACGAGTGCGATCTACCCCGCGTGGACATTCCTGCCTCCTGGATCGATTTTGTAGTGGTGGCCGATAAGCCCTTCTTCATTGAACCGCTGTTTACCCGCGATCCCCGGCTGATCAAACAGGAACATATCCTGATGGCGATGCTGGCGATCAAAGGGATCTATGCCGAGCATCAGGTGCAGTCGCTGAACCACGGCATCGGTTTTAATACCGCCGCTATCGAGCTGTTGCTGCCCACCTACGGCGAGCAGCTCGGCCTGAAAGGCAAAATCTGTAAGCACTGGACCCTCAACCCGCATCCCACGCTGATCCCGGCCATTGAGAGCGGATGGGTGGAAAGCGTGCACTGCTTCGGCGGTGAGATGGGGATGGAAAACTACGTCGCGGCACGGCCTGATGTCTTTTTCACCGGCGCGGATGGCTCAATGCGTTCTAACCGCGCGTTTTGCCAGATGGCGGGTCAGTATGCGGTGGATATGTTCATCGGCTCCACCCTCCAGGTTGATGGCCTGGCAAACTCCTCCACCGTTACCCGTGGTCGTCTTTCCGGCTTCGGCGGCGCGCCCAATATGGGACACGATCCGCATGGCCGGCGTCATGCAACACCCGCCTGGCTGGCGATGATCGATGAGCCAGACCCGCTGGCCCGTGGCCGCAAGCTGGTGGTGCAGATGGTGGAAACCTTCCAGGCCGGGGGCAAACCGACCTTTGTGGAAAACCTGGAAGCCGTTGAGGTGGCAAAAGCGACCGGCATGCCGCTCGCGCCAGTGATGATTTACGGCGACGACGTCACCCACGTGCTGACGGAAGAGGGCATCGCCTATCTTTACCGGGCCAAAACCCTTGAGGAGCGCCGCGCGATGGTGGCCGCTGTTGCCGGTATCACCGATATCGGGCTGGGCGTGGATGCGAAACGTGTGGCGCAGCTCCGGCGCGAAGGTAAGGTCGCCTTCCCTGAAGATCTGGGTATTCGCCGCACGGAAGCCAGCCGCTCGCTGCTGGCCGCAGGCAGCGTCGCCGATCTGGTGGAATGGTCGGACGGTCTCTACACCCCACCGCCTAAATTCCGGAGCTGGTAATGAACAGAGAGCCGTCACTGCAAAGCATCGCTATGCCATCCGCGCAGCGCATCGAGGTGCCCTCAGCGATGATGGCGGCGCTGGCAACGCGTTGCCTGATTGATGAAGCGCGGCTGAGTCCTAAGCCGGGACTGGTGGACAGCCGGGGCAGCGGTGCGCATCAGGATCTGACGCTGGCGCTGATGGAGCGTTCCGCCCACAGCCTGCAGCCGACTTTCCAGGCGCTGGCGCTGCACAGCTGGAACCGGCCAGCAGACATCGCCCTTCGTCAGACCATCGGCAGATTGGGACGTGAAGGCGAACGGCAGATGATGCAGGCCACAGAGGGCGTGAATACCCACCGTGGCGCTATCTGGGCGATGGGCCTGCTGGTGAGCGCCAGCGCGATGCTGGCGGGTGAGCGCGCGCCACAGGCGCTGGCTGAGGCTGCCGCGAGCCTGGCACGCATTGCTGACGAGGCCGCGCCTAAGCTGTTCAGCAAGGGGTTGCGGGCGAGCCGGCGCTACCGGGTCCCGGGGGCGCGGGAAGAAGCTCAGCAGGGCTTTCCGCATATCCTTCAACTGGCGCTGCCGCAGCTTATCCGCAGCCGGCACCTTGGAGCATCTGAAAATGAAGCCCAGCTGGATGCGCTGATGGCCATCATGACCTCGCTCAGCGATACCTGTGTGCTTTCCCGCGCTGGCGCGCAGGGGCTGACCGCCATGCAGGAAGGCGCCCGGCGGGTACTGGCTGCCGGTGGCGTGATGCAGCCCGAAGGCCAGCAGGCGCTTGCGGCGCTTGATGCACAGATGATCCGGCTTAATGCTTCGCCCGGCGGCGCGGCAGACCTGCTCGCCGCCACCCTGTTTTTAGATCGCTTAGCCGATCTCCCTTTTTGAGAGGACGTTATGGAACAGATCACTTTTTCCCTTCCGGCCACGCGGAAGCTCAGCGGTAAAGCGCTGGCTGGCGTGGTGGGGTCTGGCGATATGGAAGTGCTGTTTGAGGCCGACGACAGCCAGAAGCTCACCGTCAGCCTTACCACCTCGGTGGATAACAGTAACAAACGCTGGCTTGCGCTGTTTGACCGCCTGAACACCCTGGGCGACCTGCCGTCGGGGCAGATGATCATTCACGATTTTGGGGCCACGCCCGGCGTGGCGAGGATCCGTATTGAGCAGGTTTTTGAGGAGGTAAGCGATGCGCAATGATCGCAGCTTTATCGAGCTGAAAGCGCGCCAGCGGGCCAGGCTGTTGCTGGATGAGGGTAGCTTTCGCGAGTTGCTGGATCCCTTTGAGGTGATCATGTCTCCGTGGCTTGGGCCGCAGGGCATCGTGCCGCAGTCCGACGACGGTATGGTGGTCGCCAGAGGCACCATCAACGGCCAGCCGGCGGTTGTGGTGGCGATAGAAGGCTCCTTTCAGGGCGGCAGCATGGGGGAAGTCTCCGGGGCCAAAATGGCTGCCGCGCTGGAGCTGGCGGCGGAAGATAACCGTAACGGCATCAAAACCCAGGCAGTTTTGTGTCTCGAAACCGGCGGCGTGCGGCTGCAGGAGGCCAACCTTGGTCTGGCGGCCATTGCTGATATTCATGCCGCCATTGTCGATCTGCGCCGCTACACGCCGGTGATCGGCATTATCGCCGGTACCGTTGGCTGCTTCGGCGGCATGTCCATTGCGGCGGCGCTTTGCAGCTACCTGATCGTCACCCGCGAGGCGCGTCTGGGGCTGAACGGGCCGCAGGTTATCGAGCAGGAAGCGGGGATTGAAGAGTATGACTCGCGTGACAGGCCGTTTATCTGGAGCATGACCGGCGGTGAAACCCGCTACCGCAGCGGTCTGGTTGATATGCTGGTCGAGGACGGTGAACAGGCGGTGAAAAAAGCGATGAATGAGGCGATTGCCAAAGGGATCCCTGCCCGGCACCGCTCGGACAACTATGACTATTTTCTGCCGCGTCTCAGCCAGTTCGATACGCAGAAACAGGCCGATGCACAGCAAATTACGCAGTTATTTGGACGGGAGGAACAAAAATGAGCGAATTTATCAGCCGCGGCGATCGGTGGTTAAGCCTGCTGACCGACAATGCTCCCCGCATGCCCGGCCTTTGCCCTTCCGTGCAGGTCGCTGACGGCATGCTGGACGGCGAACCCGCGCGCTTTATTGCCGTGGTGCCGGATGCGAATAACCACTATCCGCGCGCCACCAAGGGGGAAGTGGGGCTGCTGGAGGGCTGGACGTTAGCAAAAGTACTGGCGGAAACGCTGGCGGAAGATGCGGACAGCGCAACCAAACGCCCGCTGGTGGCGGTTATCGATGTGGCAAGTCAGGCCTATGGTCGTCGCGAAGAGGCGTTTGGCATCCATCAGGCGCTGGCTGCGGCGGCTGGCGGCTGGGCAAACGCCCGCCTTGCCGGACATCCGGTCGTCGGCCTGATTGTCGGTAAAGCGATGTCGGGCGCCTTCCTGGCTCACGGCTATCAGGCTAACCGGCTCATCGCCTTCAACGATCCGGGCGTCATGATCCATGCGATGGGGAAAGATGCCGCCGCCCGCATCACGCTCCGCAGCGTCGAGGCGCTGGAGAAGCTGGCCGAAACCATCCCGCCAATGGCCTATGACATCGCTAACTATAAATCCTTAGGGCTGCTGGAAGATCTGCTGGATATCCAGGATCCCGATGCCCCTTCGTCTGATGATCTTGCCACAGTACAACAGGCGGTTAAAAAAGCCGTCATCGCTGCGCGCAACGATCCCGGACTGAGCTGCCGGCTGCATGCGGAAAACCGCCGCAGCTCGGCGCTGGTGCGCGAAAAAATGCGCGCTGCCTGGTAACACACAACTAAGACAAACCTGCCCGGCCCCTTTCTGAGCACGCGGTTGCGCGCGCCCGGAAAGGGAGTCTGTACAAAAAAACATCGTACCTGTGCTATTCGCTTATCTAACGTTTACAGGTGGTATTTATGACTTACGTGATTGTTCACGCGCTTGCGCCAATTTTTGTCATTATGTTGCTCGGTTTTTACGCCGGGAAAGCAAAAATGGTGGATAACCGCAACGTCGCTTTGCTGAATATTTTTGTGATGGATTTTGCCCTGCCAGCCGCGCTCTTTTCCGCGACCGTGCAGACTCCGTGGCTTGGGATCGTTAAGCAAACCCCGCTGATTCTGGTGCTGGCGATGTGGATCGCCTGGGTGGCGATCTATTTTCTCTGCACCAAGGTGTTTCATAAATCGCCGCAGGATGCTGCTGTACTGACGCTGACGGTCGCGCTGCCCAACTATGCCGCGCTGGGTTTGCCTATTCTGGGCAGCGTCCTGGGGGAAAACCCTGCCACTTCACTGTCGGTCGCGGTTTCTATTGCCTGCGGTTCCGTGCTGATGACGCCGTTCTGCCTGATGATTCTGGAGCGTGAAAAGGCGCTGGCAGCCGGTAACGCACAGAAATCGGGCGCCGCCATGCTGCCGGTGCTGATGTGGCGTTCGCTGACCAAACCGATCGTCTGGGGACCGCTGCTGGGCGTGGTACTTTCCGCACTTGGTATTCATATGCCTGAGATGGTGCTGACCACCATCAAACCGCTGGGCCTGGCTGCGACGGCCGCCGCGCTCTTTTTGACCGGCCTGATCCTCTCCGCCCGCCAGCTGAAAATTAACCGGGCAGTTATCGTCGCCAGTTTGACCAAGCTGATTATCCAGCCGCTGATCGCCTGGGCTATCGTTATCGCGCTGGGCCTGACGGGACAGATTGCCATCACCGCAATCCTGATGATTGCGCTTTCGGCAGGCTTTTTCGGCGTAGTGTTCGGCAACCGCTTTGGCGTCCAGTCACCGGATGCAGAAGCCGCGCTGCTGATTACCTCTGTCTTGTGTATCATTACGTTACCGCTATTTATTTCATTAACCGCAGGGATCTGACATGTCGTTGCAATACCGGGCACACGATCTGATCTGGCTCCGCCATCCGGACGCGCTGCAGGGCGCGCTCCCGGAATGGGTTTCCAGTCAGTGGCGCACCTCACTACCGCTGGTGGTGCGTCGCGACTGGGATGAGAAGGGGCGCGTGCCTGTCGGGATCAGAGGATTACGCCGGGAGTTACGTGCGGCGGCCTGGATCGATCCCGCCGCGATCCAGCGTCACCTCGCGCCCGAGGCGCTGAGCGAACGCGATGTGTTGCTGCAGTCGCCGTTCGTATCCCAGCCGCCGGTGCAGGCAGCGGTACAGCTCGCTCAGCAGTCCTGGCCCTGGCGCTGGGGCATCACGGGCAGCGTGGGGTACGCCCTGGCGACAGAAGTGCCGGTACTGCATGGCGACAGCGATCTTGATTTACTTATCCGGAGTCCGGCACCTTTTGCGGAAGAGGAGTTTGACCGCTGGCAGCAGTTTTGCCAGCGGCTGACCTGCCGCGTGGATACCCAGGTGGAGACGCCTGTAGGGGCTTTTGCGCTGGCGGAATGGCTACGTGACGGACGGGTGATGCTGAAAACAAACGAGGGGCCGCGGCTGACTTCGTACCCCTGGGAGGGCGCTGCGTGAAAATTTTACTGACCTTTCCCGGCCAGGGACCGCAGCGTCCCGGCATGCTGCAACAGCTGCCGGATGGCGAGGCGCTTCTGGCGCAGGCCAGCGACGTGCTGGGCGAGCAGGTGGGCGATCTCGACAGCGTGGAGGCCCTTAAGCATACCCGGGCGGTCCAGCTTTGCCTGCTGATCGCAGGCGTGGCGCATGCCCGCGATCTGCAGGCTAAAGGGCTTGAGCCTGATATGACCTGTGGACTCTCCATCGGCGCGTTTCCTGCCGCCGTGGTGGCTGGCGCGCTCAGTTTTGACGCGGCGTTGCGGCTGGTGGCGCTGCGCGGGGAGTTAATGGAACAGGCCTATCCAGAAGGGTATGGCCTGACGGCGATCGTCGGCCTGACCCAGCGCGAGCTGGAACCGCTGCTGGTGGAAGGAAGCTGGATCGCCAATCTTAACGCCGAGCGGCAGCTGGTGATTGCGGGCAGCGAGGCCGCCATGCAGGCCGTGGCGGAACGTGCGATGGCGGCCGGGGCGCAGAAGGTCCACCGGCTGGCGGTCAGCGTGCCTTCCCACTGTGCGCTGCTGGCCGAACCGGCCAGCAAACTGGCTGATGCCTTCAGCAACGTCACCCTTAACCGTCCACGCTATGCCTATCTGAGCGGCAGTAGCGGCAGGGTGCTCTGGCAGCCTGAGCAGATTGCTGACGATCTGGCATACAATATGTCGCGCACCGTACGCTGGCATGAAGCGATGATTGCGGCGAACGAGCGTGATGTGCAGCTGGCGATTGAGATGCCGCCTGGTGCGGTGCTTACCGGGCTGACCCGGCAGGCCTTCACCTCGGGCGAAACCCTGTCGCTGGAGCAGGGCGGCAGCGACCTTGCCCTGACTCTGGCTAAGCGACTCCGGGATCCACGCTCATAAGTTACGCAAATTTATCTAACGTCCGGCGGCCAGTGGCAGGTTTGTACCTGCGGTGACGACCAAAACACGTTAGCGGCGGGCTGCTTAAGCGACGCCGAAGCCGCTGTTAAGGCGATTCAGCGAGTACATCCGGCCCTCGGTGGCCAGCGCCAGCAAATTGGGATCGTGTTCCCGGTTACGTTCAAAAACAATCGCCAGCGTCTGACGCATCTGATACTGCTGATCCAGCTTCAGAAGCTTGACGGAATTCTCATAAACCCGCTTCATCCGGCCAGGGATCAGCGTCAGTCCGACGCCTGCCTGCACCAGGCTCAGCATGGAAAAAATATCATTCACGCGCATAACGATTTCCGGCTCAAATCCCGCAATATGAAAAGCCTCTTTAAAGCCGTGATAGGTGGCGAACCCTTCCGCCAGGGAGACGAACTTATGGGTGCGGAAATCGCGCAAGTCCGCGACCTTTTTATTATCCAGCGGAATGGTGCCCGGCGCCGCCAGAAAAATATCATCCTCAAACAGCGGCAGCACCTCAAAGCGGCCGTAGTCAATGTCACTGTCGGAAATGGAAATCAGAATGGCATCCAGGAAACCTTCATCCAGCTTGCCTAAAAGCATCTGGTTTGAATCCATGGTGAGATCCAGTTCAATATCCGGACGGCGGATTTTCATCCCCATAATCAGCTGGGGTACCGTCTCCAGCGTCAGCGAGTAGAGCGTGCCCAGCCTGACCCGTCCCTGACCGATCCCCGCTGTTTTACGCGTCTCTTCCATTCCTCTGGACATCACATCCATCGCTTCCTGGCTGTATTCGCACAGCGTATAGGCGGCGGGCAGCGGCACAAGACTGCGTCCCTGATGAATAAACAGCGGGCAGCGGACGTTCTCTTCAAGCGTATGCAGCGCGCGGTGAACGCTGACGCTGCTTAAGCCGAGCGCTTCCGCCGTCCGTGCGATGTTTCCCCGTTGCATAAAAGCCATAAAAATACCGAGCTTACGAAAGGTAATATCGAGATTATTTTTCATTATTTTATCCGTACCGATTCTGGTCGCTCTGCCGCAGCAAAGCGGGTCCGGTTTGCCCCGTTAAGCCAGCGAAATGCATGTGGCCGGCGTCGGGATGCTCTGAGTGTACAGGCCCTGGTGGATACGGCGTCGCAATGAAATAAAACGAAACATAATCGTCAGACTTCATCTGTCCAGACTGATTAAGCGTAGCCGCATTTCGTCTGGTCGCGGAAACAGATGCTTTGCATGCTAAAGTGGCTGAAAGATCTTTTCCCGGCCTGCTGCCTGGTAGAGGTTTTCTCTGGAGAGTGGATGTTATGACAAGGCAAACCGATCGCATTTCACTTCAACGTTATCAGCCACGCTATCAGCAGGGCGTGGTTTCGCTTATTTTACCGATACAGAATCAGGAGTTTGGCATAGGGATCACTGCTGAGCAGCAGCCGGATCTCAGTGAGATTGAACACTTCTATCAGCGCGGCGGCGGAGATTTCTGGCTGGCGCTGGCGGACGAAAAAGTAGTGGGCTGTATCGGGCTGAAAGATCTGGGCAACCAGCAGGCGGCGTTGCGTAAGATGTTTGTGGCAGAGGGCTACCGGGGAAGCGCAATGGGCGTAGCGGGCGCGCTGTTAAACAAATTGCTCGATCACGCCCGCCAGCAGAAGATCCGGGAGATCTATCTGGGTACCACGGCGAAATTTCATGCAGCCCACCGTTTCTATGAGAAAAATGGCTTTGAAGCGGTCACCATCCCGATGCTGCCCGCCACCTTTCCGCTGATGCAGGTGGACACAAAGTTTTATCGCCTCAGGCTGCCCCGCGAATAACGATCCGGATAGCGACTGGCTTTAATAAGTGCCGTCCGACAAGATGAATCAGACGGGCTTTGCCTGGCTGATTCAGAGGGGATAAGCACATCTTTTCCGGCCTGATAGCAGCAGGGCCAGTCTGGCGACCGGCCCTGATAATGAGCACAGCGGAGCGGTTTTCCCGTTACGGCTGCGACGCCTCTGGGGCACTCATTTTCATCAAATCTTTATCAACAAAGAACAGTCCTTTACCGCTGTTGCCAACCAGCGCCAGCTTATCCAGCACCGATTTAAACAGCGTCTCTTCTTCATGCTGCTCGGCCACGTACCACTGCAGGAAGTTGAAGGTGGAATAGTCCTGGCTGGTCATCGCCGCATGGGCCAGTTCGTTGATTTTCGCGGTAATCAGCTGCTCATGCTCGTAGGCCTGCTCCAGCACTTCGTTCAGTGAATTCCAGGTGACCGGCGGCGCGGCAATCGTGCCCAGCACCGGCATGGCACCGGTATCGCTCAGGTAATTGAACAGGCGCTGCATATGCTGCATCTCTTCTGCCGAATGCTTGCGCAGGAACGCAGAGGCACCTTCAAAGCCTTTATCAGCACACCAGGCACTCATCTGGAGATAAAGATTGGCGGAAAAGAATTCGAGGTTTAACTGATCGTTCAGTCTGGCGGTCATATCGGTCGTCAGCATAGCACTTCCTTACAGAGGGCAAATTTATCCGAAATAGTGGAGGCATTATGCACGGGTGTTGCACAAATAAAAACCGTTTGTTGCGTTTTTCCCTGCTTTTCTTTTAAATGTAACCCTATGAAAGTTAACTGATAATTATTATCACGCTATCGCGACAGGTTCCATTTTATGAATGGTTCTGAGAACGATTGCTATTAGTAAAAGAAGCAAAAAAAAGCGTCCGGACCGCAAGCACAGTAACGGCAAAATGCGTTCCGGCCAGGTTTTTTCGCTTAAGAACTGCAGAGCTGTCTCAGGCATAAGCGAGATGACTGTTGCTAAAAGCATCTTCTGCCTGAAGAGGGACAGTGCTTCCGCCAGGATAAAAAGCAGAGGTCGCCAGACTGTCGGGAAAAAAGAACAGTGTTGTTTTAACAGGCTCAAGCGGTCAGTTAAAAAAAGAAGGAGGGCGTGCAGCGGTTATTTTATGCTGGCGTAAAAAACCAGACGCATAGGGTAGGGAATTTTAAATCTGAAATTGACAGTTTCTTTAAAAAAAATAAAATGACATGTAGCGAAACTGCATTATCCTGCAACAGGATGATTTGATTCGTTAATAAATTTAATTATTCTTTTTTTTATGATTAAAACTCAATCAGATGTTTTAATTCTATCTCAAGACCTTTGGCTAAAATAACGATCACCTCAAGGGTTGGGTTGCGCAAACCTCTTTCAATTCCGCTGATATAGGTGCGATCAAGCCCGCATTTGAGCGCAAAAGCCTCCTGAGACAAGCCTGCCTGCAGCCTGAGTTGTTTGACTCTTTTTCCAAAAAGGATTTTTGGCGCTATTATTTTTTCCATACGCGCAGCATTGCGCTTTGCGGCCTATAAGTCCACGGACTATTAGTCACATTTAACTTGCCTTACTTATAATTGTGACTCATCGTCCACAAAGAAGATCCTTTTAAGAATTAGTCTGTAAAAATAATGAGCGATGCCTCCTCAGGCAAATGAAATAATTAACGCACGTTGAAAAGCGGTCTCTTTTTCAGCGTGCGTTCCGGATGAATTCTGGATAAAGACCTGCGCGAAGCATTCCATGAACATAAACTTAGCAGGCGGTTCCGGCATGCAAACAGCCCGGTGAAGTGAACGGTGTGCTTCTCTGGTCTCTGCGCATCTCACCACAAAGCTTCACTTACTTCCATCGGCATACCACAGTCTGCACAGGCTGCGGCTGAGTAGGCGGAGAGTAAAGCTGCCCGCATCCGTCAGCCTCACCCTTCTCAGCCGGTCTGTTTACGCCGTAGTCTGCACTGTTTGCGCCGGGCTGCGGCTGAGCAAGCGGACAATAAAGCTGCCCGCACCGGCCAGCGTCAGCAGCGTCACCACGCCCTGCCAGCCCGCCCACTCCAGCATCAGACTGCCCAGCGCCGAGCCTGCCGCCATGCCGATAAAGACGCCGGTAAACATCAGGGCGTTGAGGCGGCTTCGCGCAGCTGGCTCAAGACTGAAGATAATGGCCTGATGCGACACGAGCGTGGACTGCACGCCAAAGTCGAAGCCAATCGCGGAGACCACAATCAGCGCCATCTGGGCCGCAGGAGAGAGCAGCGGCAGCAGAAACATCGCCGCGAAGGAGAGCGTCGCCAGCGCGGTACCGATAAAGGTCACAATTGCCGGACCGTGACGGTCAGCCAGCGATCCCGCCAGCGGCGCGGCGAGTGCGCCGGCGGCACCAGCAAGGCCGAATGCGCCGGCAACAGCGCTGCCCGTCTGATAAACATCATGCAGCATCACCGCAAGCGTTGACCAGAACGCGCTGAAGCCCACCGAAAGCAGCGCCTGAGCCAGCGTGGCCCTGCGCAGCGGCTGGTGCGCTTTCCACAGGTGATACATTGATCCGAGCAGCGCCGGATAACGCATTTGGGTGCTGGCGGGCATTGATGGCAGGCTGCGCCATAGCACCAGCGTTATCGCCATCACCATGGTTGCCGCGACGCCGAACATCACCCGCCAGCCGAAATATTCCGCGACGAATCCACTCAGTACCCTTGAAAGTAAAATGCCCAGCAGCAGGCCAGTCATCACCGTGCCGACGGTTTTTCCCCGCTGCGCGGCAGGGGAGAGGGCGGCGGAAGCGGGAACGATATCCTGCGCCATGGTGGCGGTAATGCCAATGGCGAGGCTGGCAACTAATAGCATCACGATGCCGCCGCTGAAGGCGCTGAGCAGCAGCGCAAGCGTCAGCAGCACGCCTTTAATGGCAATAATGCCGCGGCGATCGTGACGATCGCCCAGCGGTGCAAGCAGCAGAATACCGAGCGCATAGCCAATCTGCGTCAGGGTAGGGATCAACCCAACCAGACCGATCCTGGCGTGCAGATCGGTAAGCAGGATCCCCAGCATCGGCTGGCTGTAGTAGATGGAGGCGACGCTGAAGCCTGCGCCGGTTGCCAGCATCAGAACATGGCGGGGAGCAACACGCGTCTCTGCAGAGGCCGTGGTGTGAAGAGTGGTCATCATAAGTGTCCTGAGTGAGATAAGAATCACAGTTTTACTGCTTTATGCCGCCGACGGTAGCCCTTTGCCATGCAGAACTGTTATACGTATGGCGTATGAAAAAAGAGAATCTGTCAGGCATCGATCGTATAGAGCTGATGCAAACCTTTATCCGTATTGTGGAAGCGGGCAGCCTTTCCGCAGCGGCCGCGCGCCTCGCCACTTCACAGCCGACCATCAGCCGCCGTTTACAGGCGCTGGAGCGAATGCTGGGGCTGAAGCTGGTGCAGCGCACCACCCATGAGATGAAGCTGACTGACGACGGTGAACGCTGCTATGTTCACGCCAAAGCGCTGACGGAAAGCTGGCAGATCATTGAGGAAGATTTGCAGGGTGCTGCCGAAGAGCCAAAAGGACTGCTACGCGTGCTGGCACCCCATGCCTTTGGTCAGGATCAGATGATCCTGCCATTGCAGAATTACCTGAGAAGCTATCCGAAGATGACCGTCGAATGGATGCTGAGCGACCGGCAGCCCGATTTCCTGGCGGAGGGAATTGACTGTGCTGTTCACGTTGGCGCGGTCACCGATCCCTCGGTAGTGGCGTTGCATGTGGCGGAGGTGCCGCGCATTGTGGTGGCATCACCTGAGCTTTTTCAGGGAGAGAGCGTACCGACGCAGCCGGCTGCGCTACCGGCCCTTCCCTGGGTGGCGCTGAGTACGTTTTATCGCCGTGAAATCGTACTGCACCAGGATAAAGGGGAACCCTGGCGGGGAGATATTCAGCCCGCGCTGCTGACCGACAGCCTCTATGCCCTGCGCAACAGCGTGCTGGCAGGGATGGGCGTCGGGATCGCCTCATCCTGGCTGGTGCAGCCGGATATTGACGAAGGAAGGCTGCTGCATCTCTGCCCGGACTGGCACGCCGCGCCGCTGCCCATCTTTCTGGTCTATCCCTGGGCGCGCTTCTATCCTGCCAAGCTGCGCAAGTTTATTGCGCTGATGCGCGAAGTGCTGCCGGTGGTAGGCGGCACGCAACTACCCGGCAAATAAACTTACTGATTGCTTATTCTGATCCAGCGCCAGGGCGCTTCGGCCAGTTGCTGATAATAACGACGCAGGCGCGCGGAGGTCAGACTGTTAAGCATCTCCTGCGTCAGCACTGGTAGCGTTAGCTGCTGCTTCTGCCACGCGCTCAGCACCGCATCCAGGTTCTCCGGCAGCGTTTCGCCCTCAACCAGCCGGAGCGTCCGGGCTTTTTCCTGAAGCGCTTCTGTCGTTATCTGGCAGATAACGTCGGCCATTCCGGCGATAAACTCCCCGATCTCCCAGTAAAGTTGTTCAGCGGTAAACGTGGCCGACTGAAGCGCAAACAGCACGCCCGCCGCGCCTGCTGACTGATGAAAGCGACAGCTGACCACATAGCCAGTCTGTTTTTCCATCCTGAACTGCTGAAAAAAAGGGGGTTCAGCAAAGGCGGCAATGAGCTGCCAGGCAGCCAGACATACGGCGTCGTGTTCTGCCAGCGGACAGAAAAGCAGTACTGCCGCGTCAGGGCTTTTGGTCGGAAAGAGATAGCGCGCCGCCTCCTGCGCCTCAGCCTTGAGTTCAGCCGGTGCCTGTGACGCACCGGGGGGCTGAGGGAAGGGGAACTGACCCGGAAAACGGGAAAGCAGCCGCGACAGCGCCAGGTAAAGCGCCTTATCGCCGCCGTAAAGCGTGGCTTCCCAGCCCACAGCAGAGAGGCTGATTGCAGAAAGGGGCGCCGGCTCGTTGAGCAGAAGTGTGCCAGCTGGCCTGTCAGCGCCGGATGAAACAGGGGTAAAGGCATCTGCATGACTTCCTGCCTGCCGCTGGTGAGTAATGGCGAGCGGCAGCGCGGCCAGCAAGGCCCGCACGGCGATATCCCCGCGCTGCTGCTGAGCGGCCCGCCGTGCCAGCCGCTCGCCCAGGGCGATATCAGCAGCGGCGGGAGCGCGGAGCCGGTTGTTCATCTCATTCAGCGCCGCCAGCATCAGCGCCTGGCTGCCGCTCAGCCGCAGCAGCCAGCTTCCCTGACGGCGCTCAAAATGCAGTTCACCGCCCTGATGCCGGCATGCGCCGCTGATTGTCTGCAAAACGGCGTCAGTCAGTGCCGCCTGGGCTGCGGAAAGCCCGCCGTTTATCGGATTTAAGAGCAGCACCGGAGCGCATAACGCGGGAAAATGGCTCAGCGGTACGCGTTCTGCCGGGAGAGAAGGCGGCACGGGCAGCGGGCTGTCGGCAAAAGTCAGTCCGGCGTTCTCCGCCCAGGTATCCGGCACCAGCAATTTTTCCGGGGCACGCCCGGCGCTGAGATTGAGCATAAACCCCTGCACGGTAACACTCTCTGCCACGGCGTCGGCAGAGATGTGCAGACGCGTCATCGTCTCCGGCCTGAGCTGACGCAGCAGATCCGGCCATGCATCTGACTGCGCGAGCATCTCTTCTGTTGCGGGCGGCAGGCCAAAGGCCTGCGCACGTAACCGATCCAGAGAGGAGAGACGGGCGAACCGGCGGCAGGAAAGGGCGGCGTAGTGATGCAGCTGTTGCGCCGTCAGGCTGGACAGCAGCTTCAGCCAGTGGCCGAAAAGCGCCTCCACGGCGGCCGGGACAGATGCTACAGCCTCACTTTTAACATCTGCACTGTCGCACAGATGGAAAACAACGCTAATGACTGCCTGCGCATCGCTGCGATAAGGCTCCAGCAGGTCGATCTCATCGCACAGCCCGTGCGCTCTGAGCGTTGCCAGCAGGCTGTGGCTGGCTGTGTCGCCGAGCAACTCCTGTAACAGGCTGAACGTCTGCGGTTCGGGCGATGCGATAAGAAAACTGAACTGCAGACGTTCCGCGCCCGGCAGTTGCAGCCTGAACTGCCGCTCCGGGCGCAATACCAGCGCGGGCGGCCATGCGGAAGGAGGCAGACGCGCGGTGCTGTCCGCTGCTGACCAGCCCGCCTGCGGGGTAGCCTGCTGAAACTCTCCACCCCAGGTGGCGGCAAGCTGGCGGAGTTCCGCCAGCGACTGTGGCCCTTGTAGCCAGAGCGTCAGCCGCGCCGTATGGAAAAACTGCTGGTGATAGGCCCGCAGCGCCTGCCGCAGCGCAGGCAAATCCTGACCAAAATGCGTCTGGCTGCCGACGTGGAAACGGTGCAGGGGATGAGGCGCGGCAAAAGCCTTGCTGAGGGCGGCTTCACTCAGCGTTTCGCGATGCTGCGCCAGCATGCGATATTCCGCGTCAATGGCCGCGGCTTCCTGACGGATGGCCTCCGTCGTCAGCAGCGGACGCTGTAGCATATCCACCAGTCTCGCCGTGGCGTCAGGCAGATCCGGCGCAGCAACCTCAACGAACCAGGCGGTAGAGGCGGCCTGCGTGGTGGCATTGAGCCGTCCTCCCCTGGCCGGCGTCCAGGCCATCAGCCGCTCTTCGCCCTGAAAGCGCTCGCTGCCTGCAAACAGCACGTGCTCCAGCAGATGCGCCAGGCCCGGCCACGCCTCCGGTTCGTGCAGGCTCCCTGCGGAGAGGTGTACCAACGCTGACGCCTGCGTGGCGCCAGGATCCTGACGCAGATTGACCAGAAGACCGTTAGCCAGCCGGTACTGTGCGGCGTGCATGACGGGAGGTTACTCTTTGAAAATCAGCTGAGAGTTCACGCGGTTGCGGAACTGCAGCTGGTTAATCTGCATGTTAGTGCAGTTTGCCTGCTCGCGCGCGGCGAGGATCTTGCCATGATGCGGCGACTTGGCGCACACAGGATCGGCATTATCGGCATTCCCGGTCAGCATAAAGGCCTGACAGCGGCAGCCGCCAAAATCTTTCTCTTTTTCGGAGCAGGAGCGGCAGGGCTCGGGCATCCAGTCGAAGCCGCGAAACTTATTAAAGCCGAAGGAGTCATACCAGATTTCCTGCAGCGACTGCTCCAGCACCGATGGAAATTGTACCGGCAGCTGACGCGCGCTGTGGCACGGCAGGGCGGTGCCTTCCGGCGTGACGCTGAGGAAAATCGCGCCCCAGCCACCCATGCAGCCTTTTGGACGCTCCTCGTAATAGTCGGGCGTCACAAACAGCAGATTAGCCAGGTTTCCGCTCGCGCTCATTTTTTCACGGTAGCGGTGAACCACGGCTTCGGCACGGGCGATCTGATCGCGCGTGGGCAGCAGGCCTTCGCGGTTCAGCTGCGCCCAGCCGTAAAACTGACAGGTCGCCAGTTCAACGTCGTCCGCTTCCAGCTCAATGCAGAGGTCGATAATCCGGTCAATCTGGTCGATGTTATGGCGATGCAGCACGAAGTTAAGCACCATCGGATAGCCGTGCGCCTTTACCGCTTTCGCCATCGCCAGCTTGGTCTGGAACGCTTTTTGCGATCCTGCCAGCGCGGCATTCAGCGTTTCATCGCTGGCCTGGAAGCTGATCTGAATATGATCGAGACCCGCTTCAGCAAAAGCATCGATCTTTTTCTCGGTCAGCCCAATGCCGGAGGTGATCAGGTTGGTATAAAAACCGAGATCCCTGGCGGCGCGGATCAGCTCGGGCAGATCCTTGCGCACCAGGGGTTCGCCGCCGGAAAAGCCAAGCTGCACGGCGCCCATCTGGCGCGCCTGTTTGAAGACGTCGATCCACTGTGCAGTCGTCAGCTCCTTCTCCTGCTGGGCAAAGTCCAGCGGGTTGGAGCAGTAGGGACACTGCAACGGACAGCGGTAGGTTAGTTCAGCCAGCAGCCAGAGCGGCGGATTGACCTGAGGTTTAAGCAGGTTCACGGAAAATTATCCACTTTTGTTCACAAGCCTGAATAAGAAAGGCTTTTACATCGTCATCCACGCCGCCCGCGTCGGGAAACTGCGCGTTCAGTACGGTAATCACTTCGCCAATGGAACGCTTGCCGTCCACCTGTTGCAGAATGGCGGTAGCGCTCTCGTTAAGCTTCGCCATGCCTTCCGGATAGAGGATGACGTGGCAATCCTGCGCCTGCTCCCACTGTAAACGGTAGCCACGACGAAAGGCAGGAATCTGCTGGTCGTGAATCATCATCAGAGCAGTCTCTCATGGTGCCATGCCATTTTATCGGTCACGGTGTGGTAAGGCGGGCGGTGCAGCTCGTAGGCCATAGTCATGGCATCCAGCATGCTCCAGAGAATATCCAGCTTGAACTGGAGGATCTCCAGCATCCGCTGCTGTTTTTCGACGGTATCGCAATAGGTCAGCGCCAGCGCCAGGCCATGCTCCACGTCGCGATTCGCCTGGCTCAGGCGGCTGCGGAAGTAGCCGTAGCCCTCTTCATCAATCCACTTGTAGTGCTGTGGCCAGCTGTCAAGGCGCGACTGATGGATCTGCGGCGCAAACAGCTCGGTCAGCGAACTGCAGGCCGCTTCCTGCCAGACGGCGCGGCGGGCGAAGCTGACGTAAGCATCAACGGCGAAGCGCACGCCGGGCAGCACCATACGCTGAGATAGTAGCAGATCGCGATTGAGGCCGACCGCTTCACCGAGCCGCAGCCAGGCTTCAATCCCGCCTTCGCTGCCTTCCTGTCCATCATGGTCCAGAATACGCTGCACCCACTTACGGCGCGTCTGCGGATCCGGGCAGTTCGCCATGATCGCGGCATCCTTCAGCGGGATGCTGGTCTGATAATAGAAACGGTTCGCCACCCACCCCTGGATCTGTTCACGCGTGCATTTCCCGTTGTGCATCGCCATATGGTAAGGGTGGTGGATATGATAGTAGGCGCCTTTGGCGCGCAGAGCCTGTTCGAACGCCTCGGGAGACATGGGCTCAGTAGCAATCCTGTCTGACTTCATCGTTATCTCGCTAAAGGTCAATTTGCATACCGTCCTGACTCACTTCGATGCCCAGCTGCGTCAGCGCCTGACGTTCAGCAGAGTCTTCAATCAGGATCGGATTAGTATTGTTGATATGAATAAGAATTTTGCGTCTGGCGGGCATGGAGGCGAGCAGCGCAATCAGCCCCTGCTCCTCCGCCAGCGCCAGATGGCCCATATCTTTGCCGGTGTTGCGGCCCACGCCAGTGGTCGCCAGCTCGTTATCCTGCCAGAGCGTGCCGTCGATCAGCAGGCAGTCCGCTTTTTTCATCCAGCCCAATAGCTCGCTGTCCGGCTCGCCCAGGCCGGGCGCATACAGCAGCGTACTGCCGCTGCGGGTATCTTCAATAAACAGCGCGACATTGTGGCCAGGCAGCGGCTTGCCGCGATAGCGCGAATAGGGCGGCGCATTGCTCAGCAACGGAATGGCGGTAAACCGCAGGGCAGGGCAGACCGCGACGGAAAAGGGAACGCCCGGCTGGATGGCGTGATGGGTAAGCCCACCGTTCCAGTGCGTCAGCATCGGGAAGACCGGAAAGCCGGTACTCAGATCGTCATGCACTTCCGGCGTGCACCAGACCTGATGAGGACAGCCTTCACGCAGGCTCAGAAGACCGGTCGTGTGGTCGATCTGACTGTCGGTCAGAATAATCGAGCCGATGGCGGTGCCGCGCAGCACGTCGGTTTTATGCAGGGCGGGCGTGGCCGCAATCTGCTGGATAATATCGGGCGAGGCGTTACAGAGAACAAAGTTGATACCGTCATCGCTCAGCGCAATAGAGGATTGCGTGCGCGCCGAGGTTTTCAGGGTGCCGTTACGCACGCCCTGACAGTTTCTGCAATTGCAGTTCCACTGAGGGAAGCCGCCGCCTGCCGCAGAGCCGAGAACGTTAATCTGCATGTGTAGACCAGAAAAGAAGAAGGAGAAGATGCCTGCGGCTGACCGCAGGCATAAGGCTTAGCGGTTGGAGATGTACAGCGTGACTTCCAGACCTAAGCGTAAATCAACGAACTGAGGTTTAGTCCACATAGTGAGGCTCCTTTGGTGTTAGCAATGGGTGAAACTGCGAACCTTAAGTTCGGCAGGTAATGCGCTTGTTGTCAAATAGCAAAAATTTGGCGCGCCAAATGTTGCGCTTCTGGTAAAACGATATCAACCCTTTAAGTTGCAGGGGTATAAACTGACTATAGTAGAGAATGTTCCAGCTGGTTCATTCTCCCCAGGTTTTTTTCAGTACGCCCAGCCAGTTACGCCAGCAGATTTTTTCAATCAGCGCCTCGCCGTAGCCCGCCGCCGCCATCGCCGCCGCCAGACGCGGCAGGCCGGCCACATCGCCCAGCGCATCCGGGACGCTGATGCCATCAAAATCGGAGCCGAAGCCGACATGATCTTCACCCAGTGCCGCGATCAGGCCATCCAGATGCCTGACGATATCGCTGAGAGGCGTATCGCCGTTGCGCTGACCATCGGTACGCAGAAACGCCGTGCCGAAATTGACCCCGACAAAGCCACCGCTGGCGGCCACCGCCTCTAGCTGAGCGGCAGTCAGGTTGCGCGGCTGCTGACAGAGGGCGTGAACATTCGAATGGGTGGCAACCAGCGGCGCGCTGCTCTGTTCTGCGGTCTGCCAGAACGCTTTCTCATTCATATGGGAAAGGTCGATCAGCAGTTTTTTCTGATTGCAGATCCGTATCAGGTTAAGGCCTTCCGGCGTCAGTCCGTCACCGCTGTCGGGCGAGCCGGGAAAATCGCCCGTCACGCCGACGCCGAAGCGGTTAGGCAGATTCCACATCGGACCGATGCTGCGTAACCCGGCGGCGATCCAGCCATCAAGCTGGTTCAGCTCGCCATCCAGCGCCTCTGCCCCTTCGATATGCAGCACCATTGCCAGCACGCCCGCCGCCATGCAGCGCTCAATCTCCGCCACGCTCCGGCAGATTTTCGCCCGGCCCGCTGAGCGCGCTTCAATGGCGTGCAGCAGGGCGATTTGTGCGTTGGTGATCGCCAGCGGATCGTGCCGTGCCGGATCGTAGTTCTCGTTGCCCAGCATCACGTAGCGGGCCGGCGGAACAAAAACGGCAAACAGCCCGCCCGCCAGCCCGCCCAGACGAATACGCCGCATATCAAGATGCCCGTCCAGCGTTCCGTCAAGAAACTGACCAACCGGATCGCGGGCAACATCCTGTAACCACAGGCGCAGCAGCAGATCGTTATGTCCGTCGAAAATGGGCGGGGATGAGGCAGGGCGGTGTGGCGTCATCATAGCGGGCAAATTGCGCTTATCCGGTAAGTAAGGGAAGGAGGGATGATACTGCACAATGCGGATAGGGCGCTTCATTAAAACGTGCTGAAAAAAGCGGGAAATTGTCAACGCGGCGCGTCAGTTAACACGACTTTCGATTGTCGTTGCCATCGCGATTCCTTCCGGTAACGGCAGGCAGCCCGGCCAGCGCCGCCGGGCTGCTTCTGCGCTTATTTATCATTATGGCCGAGATCCCGATCGGGAAAGCAGTAGTTTCTGACCCGCTGTTTTAACGCTTTCGCTTCGGGAAAGCCGCCATCCGCCTTGCGATCCCAGATCAGCGCATCGTCAATTTTCACCTGATAAATCCCGCCAGTGCCGGGCACCAGCGTCACCGAGGCGAGATCGGTGCTGAACGTTTGCAGTAATTCCTGAGCCATCCAGGCCGCACGCAGAAGCCAGTTGCACTGCGAGCAGTAGTGGATGGTGATAGCGGGAGAGGTTTTCATGATGCAGGCTCAAAGAAGAAAAGAGCGGACATCTTCGGGTGACCGCGCCGTGCCTGTCAAGCGGGGGTGTTACAGGCGGTCGGCAGGAATTGTGAATAAATTGTGGAGGTAGTTGATATAGTAAATCAAAATCATTATCATTCGCGTTTATAACAGGTCAGGAAATGGCCGATGTCAGTCAGAGTGCGCAGCATCTTTTTTCAGCTTGGTCAGTGGACGCAGTGGAGTCGATACTAATAATGATGAAAGGCGTAGATAAATGCGTAAGACCACTTTATTTCAGGGAGTCATTCACACCTCCGTGCTGTTCAGCACGCTGGCGACAACAAGCTTCAGCTGGGCAGCGGTAACATCCGCTTCTCCGGCACCCGCCGCCGCAACCCCTTCCACCACGCCGCTGACGATCGCGTCCACCAAAGAGGCGAACGAGCCTGTGATGACGGTCAATGCTCCCCGGCTGGAAAAAGAAGCGGGCAGTAAAACCACCATCACCGCCGCAGAGATGCAGCGCAAGGGCGCCAATGATTTTGGTTCGATCATGCGTTATGAGCCGCTGATTAGCGCAACCGGCAGCAGCGGCGGCGCCTCGACGGGCAAAAGCGGCTTCGATCGCGGCGGGTATACGGGCTACAACATTCGCGGGCTGGAGAGCAACCGCGTGGGGCTGGACGTGGACGGTATCCCCTTGCCCGACGCCACTGGGCGCAGCTATGCCAGCCGCGCCGGGCTGAATACCTTTGGTATCGGGCGTGACTATATCGATCCCTATATGTACGGCCAGGTGGATATCGAATCGGGAGCAACCTCAACCGCCACCGCCAATACGGCCATCGGCGGTGCCGTCTCTTTCAGACCAAAATCCGCTGATGACTATATCTCGCCGCTGAAACCCACCTGGTTTGGCTATCAGTCGGATTACGACTCCGCTAACCGCAGCTGGCATAACGGCGTGACCGCAGCGGCGGGCGACGCGTTTCTGCGTGGCGTGCTGGTCTACAGCCGTCGCGATGGCCAGGAAACCCGTAATAACAGCGGAACCGTGGCCGCTTATCCGGCTAACTGGCATTCGGATGCGCTGCTGGCTTCCGGCATCTGGCAGCCGGACGACGAGCATAAATTCACCGGCACGCTGGACTACTACGACAAAACCAACCATACGCATTACGATAGCTGGAACACGGCGGGCAGCGCCGTGCTCGGCACCGCCGAACAGCAAAGTAAAACGCGCCGCTGGGGGCTCACCCTGGCGGACGAGTGGACGCCCGGCAATGCATTTATCGACAGCCTGACCAGTAAGCTTTTTTATCAGCAAACTCAGGCGCACGATAATACCTGGATGCCCACCAGCAGTGGCGCAATGGAGCGCGTCTTCTCTGATTACAATGTGGATACCTGGGGCTTTGATAGCCGCCTGACGACAGTGATGGGGCGTCATACGTTAAGCGGTGGGCTGAATGGGCGCATCAGCGATACGCAGCGTCCCTTCCGCCAGGATCCCGCTCCCAGCGCGTTTACGGCCATCATGCAGCCTCAGTCCGACAGCCGCAGCACCGTGCTGGGCGGCTACGTGCAGGATACTATCCAGTTTGATATCGCCAGCCACGGCTTCGCTGTCGTTCCCGGCGTACGCGTCGCTCATCAGCGCACCAAACCGGAGAATCTTTCCAGCCTGACCAGCGGCAGCACGGTGCTGAACGAGTCGGATCTGGCGGCGTTATACGGTAAGGAGAACGCCGATACGCAGGTACTCCCCTCGCTGAGCCTGAACTATGACATCACGCCCACCCTGATGACCTGGATTCAGTACAAGCGTGGCGCGCAGTTCCCGAACGCGAGCCAGCTCTATGGTTCATGGAACCTCGGTTCTAACTATGCGGGCAGGGCGCAGTATGCGCTGATTGGCAACAGTGAACTGGAGACCGAAACCAGCCACAACCTTGAGTGGGGCATAAAGGGCGAAGTGACAGAAGGCGTCACGCTGAAAACCTCCTTGTTCTACAACACCTATAAGAACTTTATTGCCTATACGCGTTATTCACGTGCCGCTAACCCAGAGCAGTTCGCCAACGTTCCTTCAAATATCTACACCACCTATCAGGCTGAGAATCGCGACAAGGCCTATATTTACGGCGGTGAAATGGCTACCCGCATCAACCTTGGCCGCTGGTTTGAAGAAGTGAACGGCCTCAGCGCCACCTTTGCGCTTGGCTACAGCGAGGGCAAATCGAAATCCCGCTACGCCGGCGACCACTATGTCGATCTTGACAGCGTGCCGCCGGTGAAAGCCATTGCTGGCGTCGCCTGGGACGATCCGGCGAAGCGCTACGGCGCGGCAGTCACCGCAACCTTTGTCAAAGGCAAGCAGGCGACGACAACCAACCGTCAGCGCTATAGCAATAGCGGTACACCACTGGAGGAGGCCACCACGGACTATATGCGCGTGCCGGGCTACGGCATGGTGGATATGACCGCTTACTGGCAGATGGCGAAAAATATCCGGCTTAACGGCGGCATCTACAACCTTACCGACCGCAAATACTGGGACTATCTGAGCAGCCGCGAGCTGATCAACACCAGCAATCAGGACGCCCGGGATATCGCGCTGGCGGTCATGCCTGGCCGTACCTTCCAGCTGGGCGTGAATATCGATTTCTGAGCCAACATCATGTTGCCCTGCAACGGCGCAGGGCGTTAAGGAGAGCCCCGAATATGACTACACTTTTTCAGCAATATCAGGCGTTAAAAAGCGAACATCCAAAAAAATATGCCCGTGAACTGGCCGGGATGCTGGCGGTTAGCGAAGCGGAACTGGTCCAGGCGCGCACGGCGGATGATGCGGTCGCGCTGAAGCCCGATTTCGTTACACTGCTGACGCAGCTGGCGACGGTGGGTGAAACCAAATCGATCGTCCGCAACGACTGGGCGGTACATGAGCAGGTGGGCCGCTACGACAATCTTCATCTTGGGCAGCATGCGGGGCTGGTGCTGAATCCCAGAGCGCTGGACCAGCGTATTTTCATCAGCCAGTGGCAGAGCGTTTTTGCCTTAAATGAGCAAAGTGAACGCGGCATGCGACACAGCATGCAGATTTTCGACGCGCAGGGTGACGCAGTGCTGAAAATTTACGCCACGCCGCAGACGGACCGGGCGGCCTGGCAGGCACTGATCGCGGCCTTTAGCCAGCCAGCGCTACCCGAACTGAAAATTGCGCCAGAAGGGCCGGCAGCCTGGTCCACTCAGCCGGATAACGCGCTGATTGAACAGGAGTGGCGGGCGATGACGGATGTGCATCAGTTCTTTGGCCTGCTCAAGCGCCACAACGTTTCACGTCAGCAGGCGTTTCGCGCCGTTGCGGCCGATCTGGCGAAGCAGGTGGATAACAGCGCGCTGCGGGACGTGTTAGAAATGGCACAGGCGGATGGCAACGAGATCATGATCTTTATCGGTAACCGTGGCTGCGTGCAGATCTTCACCGGCGTGGTGGAGAAGCTGATGCCGGTGGATAACTGGCTCAACATTTTTACGCCGACATTTACCCTGCATCTGCTGGAAAACGGCATCGCTGAAAGCTGGATCACCCGCAAGCAGACCGCAAACGGGGTGGTGACCAGCCTTGAGCTTTTCGCCGCCGATGGCACCCAGATTGCGCAGCTTTATGGACAGCGGACGGAAGGCGAGCCGGAACAGACCCGCTGGCGTGAGCAGCTTGCTGCGGTCGCAGGCGAAGGCGTTGCCGTATGAGAGCCTGGCTGATTGCGCTGCTGGCTTTACCTTTTTCGCTGCTGGCGGAAGAGCGGGTCGTTTCCATCGGCGGTGATATTACGGAGATCGTTTACGCGCTGGGCGCCCAGAACACGCTGGTGGCCCGCGACACCACCAGCCTGCGTCCGGCGCTGGCCACCAAACTGCCTGACGTGGGCTATATGCGTCAGCTCAATGCCGAGGGGATCCTGGCGATGCGGCCAACGCTGGTGCTCGCCAGCGAGCTGTCGAAGCCTTCGCTGGCGCTGACGCAGGTGGAAAAGGCGGGGGTAAAAGTGGTGATGCTGACTGGTGAACCTGCGCTTGCCGCCATTCCTGACAAGATCCGCGCCGTCGCCCGTGCGCTGCACCGGGAAGAGGAGGGGGAAGCGTTAAGTCTGAAGCTGGAAAAACAGATTGCCGGGCTGGTCAGCACGCCGCTTCCCGTCAAGGTGCTGTTTATCCTTAATCACAGCGGTATGAAGGCGATGGGGGCTGGAAGCGGCACGGCGGCAGACGGCGCGATCCGCAGCGCGGGCCTGATTAACGCGCTGGCCGACGTGCCCCGTTACCAGCCGCTGACCCAGGAAGGCATTGTCGCCAGCGCGCCGCAGCTGGTGGTGACTGGCCGTGATGGTCTGCGGGCGATGGGCGACGACGCGCGGCTCTGGCAGCTTCCTGGCCTGGCGCTGACCCCGGCCGGCAGACAGCATAATCTGCTGGCGATCGATGAAATGGATCTGCTGGGATTTGGGCTGGAAACGCCCGCCGCCATTGCCCGGCTGCGTAAAGCCGCAGAGGCTATCCGGCCATGAAAGGGCTGACGGCGCCGCGTGGCCTGCTGCTGATGCTGCTGCTGCTGCTGATGGCCGCACTGATGCTGCTGGCCGCCAATATGGGCGCAATGCGTCTCACATTGCCTGCGGTCTGGCAGGCGGGTTCAGACAGTTTCATCGGGCAGATCTGGTGGAACATCCGTCTGCCGAGGGTGCTGCTGGCCGTGCTGGTAGGTTCCGCGCTGGCGCTCTCCGGCGTGGTGATGCAGGGGCTGTTCCGTAATCCGCTGGCCGATCCCGGCCTGCTTGGCATCAGCAGCGGCGCGATGCTGATGGTCGCGCTGGCGATTCTGGTACCGCTGACGTTGCCCGCCGTGCTTGCGCTGTGGTGGCCGATGCTGGCCGCTTTTGCCGGCAGCCTCGGCGTCACCCTGGTCATCTTTACCCTCAGCCGGCGCGGTGGCACCACGCTCTCCCGGCTGCTGCTGGCCGGTATTGCCATTAACGCCGCCTGCGGTGCCGCTGTTGGGGTGATCTCATGGATCAGCAACGATCAGCAGCTTCGTCAGCTTTCGCTGTGGGGAATGGGATCGCTGGGTCAGGCGCAGTGGTCTACGGTACTGGCCAGCGCCACGCTGATCCTGCCGGCAATGCTGGCTATTCAGTGGCAGGCGCAGCGGCTTAACCTGCTGCAACTGGGTGAAGAAGAAGCGCACTATCTCGGCGTGGCGGTGAGGCGCACGCAGCGGATCCTGCTGCTGCTCAGCGCGCTGGTGGTGGCGGCTGCGGTGGCGGTCAGCGGGATCATCGGCTTTGTGGGGCTGGTGGTGCCGCACCTGATGCGGATGTGTATCGGCAGCAACCATGGCTGGCTACTGCCGGGATCGGCGCTGGCCGGGGCCATTCTGATGCTGGTGGCCGATACGCTTGCCCGCACCCTGGTCGCCCCGGCGGAGATGCCGGTCGGGTTACTGACCAGTCTGCTGGGCGCGCCCTGGTTTTTATGGCTGATCCTGCGCCGTCAGGAGAGCCATTATGAGTGAGATATTACAGGCCGACCGGCTGGGGTATCGCATCGGACAACTGCAGCTGATCGAAGATGTTTCGCTGACGCTTGCCGGGGGGGAGATGGTGTCGCTTATCGGGCCTAACGGTGCCGGAAAATCAACGCTTTTACGGCTGTTATCCGGCTATCTGACGCCCGATAAGGGAAGCTGCCTGCTGGCGGGACAAGCCCCCGGCGCGTGGCCGCGTGAGCGGCTGGCACAAACGCGGGCGGTAATGCGCCAGAAAAGCCAGGTGGAATTCAGGCTGCCGGTCAGGGAGGTGGTGGCGATGGGGCGCGCGCCCTGGCCCGGCGCGATTAACCTGTCGATCGTAGACGAGGTGATGCAGCTGACCGGCAGCGACAGTCTGGCCCGGCGCGACTATCGCTCCCTTTCTGGCGGCGAACAGCAGCGGGTCCAGCTGGCGCGGGCGCTGGCGCAGCTCTGGCAGCCGGACGGGCCGCGCGGCTGGTTGTTTCTGGACGAACCAACCTCGGCGCTGGATCTCTACCATCAGCAACATGCGCTGCGCCTGCTGCACCGGATCACGCGGCAGGGCCAGCTCTCGGTCTGCTGCGTACTGCACGATTTGAACCTGGCGTCGCTCTGGTCTGACAAAATTTTACTGCTGCATCAGGGCCGCCTGGTTGCCAGCGGTACCCCCGGCGAGGTGCTGAGAGAAGAGACGCTGAGCCGCTGGTATCAGGCCGATCTGCAGGTGCATTACCCCGGCGAGACTGATACGCCGCAGGTGATTCTGCGTCGCTAGCGGGAAAATGGCGGAAGGAATAAGGCGGTGTGCCATAAATGGTGTTGCTCTTCACCATCCGGCACGGCGCATAGTGATATTACACTAATAAAATGAGGTGGATTATTTCAGGGCCAGAGATTCTGCCTGGCCTGCCACGGTTGTATCGCCAGCCAGAGCGGGTTCCCCGGCGGCGATGGATGACGCTTCAGCAAGCGTGTGCACACGTTCTGGCTGTGATAACGCGGCTGGAACACCCGGCGCGGCCTGTGCGGCAGGCGACTGCACGGTGCGAAACGCCAGCAAGGCGTCTTCCGGCTGCGGACGGCTGAGCAGAAAACCCTGGAGCTTATCGCAGTGGACCCTGGCCAGCGCCAGCCGCTGCGCTTCCGTTTCCACCCCTTCCGCCGTTACCGACAGTCCCAGCGAGTGGCCAAGCTTGATCACGGAAGCCACGATAGTGTCCGCCTGCTCCTGAATACCGAGCAGCCGCGTAAAACAGCGGTCGATTTTAAGCGTATCCACAGGAAACTGCATCAGATAGCTGAGACTGGAGTAGCCGGTGCCAAAGTCATCAAGCGCGATACGGTAGCCCGCTTTGCGTAAGGTCTGAATGGTTTCCAGCGCATAGTGCTGGTCTTCCAGCAGCACGCCTTCGGTGATCTCAAGCTCCAGCTGCCGGGGATCGATGCCGTGCAGCCTGACCGTGGCGTTCAGCTTGTCGATAAAGTTGCCCGCCAGAAATTGCAGTGGCGAGACGTTCAGCGACAGAAACAACTCAGGGCAGCGTTTCGCCATGCCGCACGCCTGATCGATCACCCAGTCGCCAAGCGGGATGATCAGGCTGGTCTCTTCCGCTATCGGAATAAAATCCACCGGGGAAATAGGGCCCCAGTCCGCATGCGTCCAGCGCAGCAGCGCCTCAATGCCGAGCATCTTTTTACCGCTGATATCCATAATGGGCTGATACCAGAGCGCCAGGCCGGTGGCGCTGTCCAGCGCCAGGCGCAGCTCTTCCGCCAGCAGCTGACGCTTCTGAATGGCTTTCCCCAGCATTGGCGCATACATCCGGTAGCGGCCCCGCCCGTCAGCCTTGGCGGCGCAGAGCGCGATATCCGCCATGCGCATCAGCTCCAGCTTCTCCCTGCCATGCAGCGGTGCCAGCGCCACGCCAATACTGACGCCCGCCCAGAGCGAGTTTCCCATGAGCGTCACCGGTACCATCAGCTGGGTGATGACCCGCTGACAGAAAAGGGCGATTTGCGCTTCGCTGTTCATGCCGTTAACCATAAACATAAACTCATCGCCACCCAGCCTCCCCAGGGCGTCGCCCTTTTCCAGCAGCAGGGAGAGCCGCTGGCTCATTTCGATAATCATCGCATCACCGGCATGATGGCCATAGGTGTCATTGATCATCTTGAAACGGTCAAGGTTCAGGACCAGCAGCGCAAATCCGGCATCGTCGTCGGAAAGCTGCCTTAGTTTGCCAGCCAGCTGGCTTTCCATCGCTGAACGGTTAAAGAGTCCGGTGAGAGAATCCCGTTGTGCCAGCTGCCTGGCATGGGCTTCGCTGGTTTTCAGCCGGCGTACGGTATCGGCGAGGTTGCAAGATGCAAACCAGAGGCGGCGGCTCACCAGGATGCACATGATCAGGATGGCGAGCAGGGTGATAACTGCCAGGGGGCCGGTCACTTTCAGCATCTGGGTGCCGGGGCGCATCGGCTGCCAGGAGACGTAGCTGACGGGGATATTTAACCCTGACTCCAGTAAAAATCCGCTCCTGTTTTTTTCGCTGTCAGGCACAAAGCGGAAGTCGCTGACCACGCCGCGGTGTTCAAGAAAGTCGATGAAGCTGTGATGGAGATAGCGAATAAAAACCAGCCGTTTTCCGTCGCTGTTGGGCAGCGCTCCGATAGCCATCTCTGCAACGCGATCGTTCAGGCGGACAAAGTCACCGGTAAAAGAAGAAGGTGTCTGAGGAGAGGCGAGCAGCGCCAGCCAGGGCGAGAGCCGCGCACCGATGTCGTTAAAGCGTTCAGGCGCCACCGCTTTCCCTTCATGCCAGGCCGAGAGCGGCTGATTAGCGGCATCAAGCAGATAGACCTCATCATCGCCAGCGAGACGGGTAAGCCAGCCAATCAGCGTGTGACGGCCCGCAGGCGTGGCGAGCTGCGTGGTAAATTCCGGCCAGCTAATCAGGTTATGGTGCTGACGCAGGTAGTCGGCAAGATGCTGAGTAAAAAGGTTTTTTATGACCTGTTGCTGTTTTTCTTCTGCTTTGGCATTGCTCAGCGTGGTGACCCACCAGGTGGTAAACCCGTAGCTGAGAAACGCTAACAGCACCACCGCCAGCATAGGCGCAAGCACGTAATGGGCGAAATGGCGTCTTAACCTGGCCGCAGAGCTGTTGTCGTTATTCATTTCTTTTCCAGCGTTAACGGGTCAGTGGCCAGTAATGCTGGCTCCGGCGAAGTGAAAACACTACCTCATTGGCTGGTATCGGCAGGAGTTGCCGAAGACTTTAGCGTCGTGTTCCTGAAGCCTGGCGGGGCGGTATCAGCCTGCTGTCCGGTTACTTTGCGGATCGGCAGTTACCGGCATCGGCGCTTCGTCCGGAGGAAGAAAAATATGATCCATAATATTGCGCACGACCGGTGCGGCAGTCACGCCGTTAAGGCCACCATTTTCCAGAATAATTGCCATCGAAATTTTCGGGTTATCGAAAGGGGCAAACGCGGTATAGAGCACATGATCGCGCAGGCGAACCGGGATATTTTTGGCGTTATAAATTTCGTTCTGCTTCAGGCCGAAGACCTGGGAGGTGCCGCTTTTTGCCGCGATGCCGTAGGGCGCGGTGTGAAAATATTTATAACCGGTGCCGTTAGGTTCGTTGGCCATACCGTACATCGCACGGCGCACCAGCGCCCAGTAAGGGGAATCCGCATCGCCCACCTGTTCCGGCGGCAGCGTCGGCTTCCAGGAGGCGATATGCCGGCCTTTCTTCTGCTCATAAAGCAGGTGCGGCTGGATGGTACGTCCGTTATTGATCAGTGTGTTCAGCGCCTTAAGCATCTGAATCGGCGTGGCAAGCCAGTAGCCCTGGCCGATGCCGACGGCGATGGTATCGCCCTGATACCAGCTTTTTTTATGCACTTTGCGCTTCCACTCACGGTCCGGCATCAGGCCGTTATATTCTTCATTAAGATCGATGCCGGTCGATTTGCCGTAGCCGAACTTGCTGAGGAAAGGATGGATGCGGTCGATGCCCATCATAAACGCCACCTGATAAAAGAAGGTGTCCGCCGACTCTTCAATCGCACGGGTGACGTCCAGCATGCCGTGGCCGGTTTTTTTCCAGTCGCGATAGCGGCGATGGGTGCCGGGCAGCGTCCAGGTCGGCGCGCCGAAGAAGGTGGTTTGCGGCGTGATAACGTGAGAGAGCAGTGCCGACATCGCCATAAAGGGTTTTACGGTGGAGGCGGGCGGATAGAGGCCCTGAGTAACGCGGTTGATCAGCGGCAGACTCTTATCTGCCAGCAGCGCTTTATAGGCTTTATAGCTGATGCCCCTGATGAAAGGATTCGGATCGTAGCTGGGGCTGGAAACCATCGCCAGCACTTCGCCATTACGCGGATTTTCGATAATGACCGCCGCTCGCTGTCCCGCCAGCTGTTTTTCCACATACTGTTGCAGATGAAGATCGAGCGTCAGGTAGATATTTTTGCCCGCCACCGGCGGCACTTCTTTCAGCACGCGTACCACGCGACCATGATTATCCACCTCCACTTCGCGGTAGCCGGTCTGGCCGTGGAGCACGGATTCGTAATAGGCCTCAATGCCCTGTTTACCGATATTATGGCTGCCCGCGTAGTTTTCACTCAGGCCCGCTTTTTCAAGCCGCTGATAATCGCTGTCGTTAATTTTTGATACATAACCCACCACGTGCGCCAGGTCAGCGCCATAGGGATAGCGGCGATCTTTATAGCTGCTGATGGCCACCCCGGGAAAGCGATACTGGGTGACGGAAAAGCGGGCGACTTCCTCATCGCTGAGCGCATTTTTCACTACCACAGGCCGGTAGCGGCTGGCGGTGCGCAGCGACTCTCTGAAGCTTTCGATATCCGCGGCGGAGAGATTCACCACCGGCGTAAGCTGCTTAATCAGCGCATCCATATCGTGAATTTTATACGGCATCACTTCGATATCGTGCCAGGTAATATTCTTTACCAGCGCAATGCCGTTGCGGTCGTAAATGATCCCCCGCGTGGGAGCGATAGGCAGCGTTTTGATATCATTTTCGTCAGAGCGGGTCTGATAATAGTGATGCTGCTCAACCTGAACGTGATAGAGATGAACGATTAACGTTGCAAAACCCGCCAGCACCACCCCAAACGCCACCAGCGTGCGCCGGGCAAATAATTTTTCTTCTTCTGCAAAATCTTTAAATTTCATTACCAGCCGTTGGCGTTATCTGTCTCATTTCTCTCTTTATGATAAAGACGCCGCACAAAATCACGACCTCTAAGATGCATTTGGCGCGGCTAAAGTGTGTCATTTGTTAAAAATGTTACACTTCTGACATGGTGAATGTGGCATCCGCCAGCAAATAAACCGCCGGTAAGCGGTGGCCTTGCAGCTTTCGTGCGTAACAGCGCAGCCTGGCCATAACAGAGGAAACGGAGACGATGAGAAACAGAATTACCCTGATCACTGGCGGCGATCGCGGCATTGGCCGTGCGACGGCCCTGGCGCTGGCAGAAAAAGGCCATCAGGTCTGTATCGGATTTCGCCAGCGGGAGGAGAGTGCGATGGAGGTGGTTGAGAAGATACGCCATGCTGGCGGCACCGCCATCGCCGTTCAGGCGGATATCGCCGAAGAAGAGCAGGTCGTGGCGATGTTCCGGCAAATCGACCGCGAGCTTGGCCCGCTCACCGGGCTGGTGAATAACGCCGCGATACTGATGCCGCAGTCCACCATTGAGGCGATCTCCGTACAGCGGCTGGCCACGATGTTCGCCACCAATATCAGCGGCAGCTTTCTCTGCGCCCGTGAAGCGGTGAAGCGGATGGCGGTGCGTCACGGCGGTGAAGGCGGCAGCATCGTTAATGTCTCTTCCGCCGCTTCCCGCCTCGGCGCGCCGCATGAATATGTCGATTATGCTGCCTCAAAAGGAGCGATAGACACCTTTACCACGGGCCTCGCCGTGGAAGTGGCCGGGGAGGGTATCCGGGTAAATGCAGTGCGTCCGGGATTTATCTATACGGAAATGCATGCCGACGGTGGGGAACCTCTGCGGGTGGAGAGGGTAAAAGCGAGCCTGCCGATGAAGCGTGGCGGCCAGCCGGAAGAAGTGGCGCAGGCGATCCTGTGGCTGCTGTCCGATGAGGCATCTTATGTCACGGGAAGCTTCCTCGATCTTGCTGGTGGGAAATAACCTGCCACCGAAACGCGCAGTACCCTGGCGCCTCAGTCCGCCTCCCCGTCCTGCTTTCAGCGGGGCGGTTTTACGAGATCTTTCTTCCCCCATCAGCGCCACTCACTCCTGACAATGCCCTGCTAACGTAGCCCGTTTATGTGCTAATTTCAGGCTCACTTTCTGAGGCTAATGATTACCGGCATAAAGCCAGTCACAGCAACTGCGCCAGTTTTCATTCTCCCTTCATCAAGCGCTTTAGCCGATCCAGCCAGCGCGCCGGATTCAGCGAATGCACATAAAGAAGCGAACCGGCCTCCCGGTTTAGCCGCTCAGCTCCGCGTGATTTTTATGATTTCTTTATATCTCCCTCCCCCCTTTTAACGACATTTTTATATGTAATTTTTTAGACTTTTAGTCACTTAACTATAAGGGGAGTTTCACCGTGAGCCTTGGATTACTGTCCGGCCTTGCGCTGGTGTGCCTGTTGCTGGGCTATCTCTTTTATGCCCTGTTCCGGGTGGAGGCGTTCTGATGGCGTCAGAAGCATTTTTACTGCTGGCCAGCTACCTGGTCATATTACTGATCCTGGCGCAGCCGCTTGGCCGCTACCTTTCCGCGCTGATCGCCGATCGGCCCCTACGGGCGCTGGCACCGGTGGAAACCGGGCTCTGGCGTCTCTGCGGCGTGCAGGATAACGACATGAACGGGCGGCAGTATCTGACCGCCATCCTGCTGTTTAATCTGGCCGGGCTGCTCTTTCTGTTCCTGTTGCTGATGCTGCAGGGCGTGCTTCCGCTGAATCCGCAGCAGCTGCCGGGGCTCTCCTGGCATCTGGCGCTGAATACGGCGGTCAGTTTCGTCAGCAACACCAACTGGCAGGCCTACGCGGGCGAATCCACCATGAGCTATTTCAGTCAGATGGTGGGGCTTGCCGTGCAAAACTTCCTCTCTGCCGCCACCGGTATCGCGGTCGTTTTTGCCCTGATCCGCGGTTTCGCCCGTCGGGAAACCACCTGTCTGGGCAACGCATGGCGCGACCTGATGCGGATAACGTTGTTTGTCCTGTTACCGCTGTCGCTAATCATGGCGCTGTTTCTGGTCAGCCAGGGCGTGATCCAGAACTTTTCTCCCTATCTGAGTGCGACAACGCTGGAAGGTGCGCAGCAGATCCTGCCGATGGGGCCGGTTGCTTCGCAGGAAGCGATCAAACTTATCGGCACTAACGGTGGTGGCGTATTCAATGCTAACTCGGCCCATCCGTTCGAAAACCCGACGGCGCTGACCAACTTTGTGCAGATGGTGATGATCTTTCTGCTGCCCGCCGCGCTCTGTTTTGCCTTTGGCGACACACTGCGCGACCGTCGGCAGGGGCATACGCTGCTCTGGGCGATGTCGCTGATTTTTATCGTCGCGGTCATTCTGGTGATGCTGGCGGAGACCGCCGGGAATCCGCATTTCCTGGCATCAGGTGCTGACAGCCCGCTGAACTGGGAAGGGAAGGAGAGCCGGTTTGGCATTCTCAATTCCAGCCTGTTTGCGGTGATCACCACGGCGGCCTCCTGTGGCGCGGTGAATGCGATGCACGACTCGTTTACCGCGCTTGGCGGCATGATCCCGCTGTGGCTGATGCAGCTGGGCGAAGTGATCTTCGGCGGCGTTGGTTCAGGGCTGTATGGCATGTTGATTAACGTCATGCTCGCCGTGTTTATCGCCGGGCTGATGATTGGCCGCTCGCCGGAATATCTCGGGAAAAAGATCGGCGTAACGGAAATGAAAATGGTGGCGCTTTATATCCTGATCGCTCCCTCGCTGGTGCTGCTGGGCAGCGCGCTGGCGATGATGACTGAGGTGGGCCGGGCCGGGATTTTTAATCCGGGGCCGCACGGCTTCAGCGAGGTGCTCTATGCGCTCTCTTCTGCCGCCAATAATAACGGCAGCGCCTTTGCCGGACTGTCAGCCGCTACGCCGTTCTGGAACCTGCTGCTGGCTGCCGCCATGCTGCTGGGGCGCTTTCTGCCGCTGCTGCCGCTGATGGTCATCGCCGCTTCACTGGCCGCGAAAAGAACGCAGCCGGCCAGCCCCGGCACCTTACCGACCCACGGCCCGCTCTTTGTCGGCCTGCTTATCGGCACCGTCTTGCTGGTCGGCGCGCTCACCTTCGTCCCGTCACTGGCGCTGGGGCCGGTGACCGAACATTTGCAGTTAACGACGCATTAACCGGCGGAGAAGAATCATGCAGCAGTTACCTTCAGCGCAGCGCAGCGCCCTGTGGCGGGCGGCGTTTACCGGCGCATTCCAGAAGCTCGATCCCCGCGTGCAGTACCGTAATCCGGTGATGTTTGTGGTCTATCTGGGCAGTATCCTGACGACGCTACTGGCTTTCAGCAGCACTACGCCGGGCTTTTTTTCCGTGGCTATCGCGCTCTGGCTCTGGTTTACCGTCCTGTTTGGTAATTTTGCCGAAGCGCTGGCGGAAGGCCGCAGCCGGGCCCAGGCGGAAAGCCTGAAAGCGATCAAAAAAACCAGCTGGGCGAAAAAACTGGCGGCGGCAGACTATGATGCTGCACGGCAGGAGGTCCCCGCTGAAAGCCTGCGCAAAGGGGACTTCGTGCTGGTGGCGGCGGGCGACATCATTCCCTGCGACGGGGAAGTACTGGCGGGCGGTGCCTCCGTTGACGAGAGCGCCATCACCGGCGAGTCGGCGCCGGTAATCCGCGAGGCAGGCGGCGACTTTGCCTCGGTGACGGGCGGCACGCGCATGCTCTCCGACTGGCTGATCATTCAGTGCAGCGTCAATCCGGGAGAAACCTTTCTGGACCGGATGATCGCGATGGTGGAGGGCGCCAGCCGCCGCAAAACGCCGAACGAAGTGGCGCTCACAATTCTGCTGATTGCGCTGACTATCGTCTTTCTGCTGGCCACCGCCACGCTCTATCCGTTTTCCGCCTGGGGCGGCACGCCGGTCAGCGTCACGGTGCTGGTAGCGCTGCTGGTCTGCCTTATTCCCACGACTATCGGGGCGTTACTTTCCGCCATCGGTATTGCGGGCATGAGCCGGATGCTGGGCGCGAACGTTATCGCCACCAGTGGCCGGGCGGTGGAGGCGGCTGGCGATGTGGACGTGCTGCTGCTGGATAAAACTGGCACCATCACCCTGGGAAACCGTCAGGCCAGCGCCTTTCTGCCCGCGCCCGGCGTTGAGGAGAAAGCGCTGGCAAACGCCGCCCAGCTCGCGTCACTGGCTGATGAAACGCCGGAAGGGCGCAGCATTGTGGTGCTGGCCAAGCAGAAGTTTGGCCTGCGGGAGCGGGACCTGGCCAGCCTTGATGCGACCTTTATCCCTTTTTCCGCGCAGACCCGCATGAGTGGCGTGAATACCGGACAAATCCTGCTGCGTAAAGGCGCGGCGGACGCGATTCGTCGTCACGTTGAAAGTAACGGCGGTCAGTTCCCCGCAGAGGTGGAAAGCCTGGTGGAGCAGGTCGCCCGCAGTGGCGGAACGCCGCTGGTGGTGGCCGAGGGCAGTGTGGTGATGGGCGTGGTGGCGCTAAAAGATATCGTAAAAGGGGGGATTAAAGAGCGGTTTGCCGAGCTGCGCCGGATGGGGATAAAAACCGTGATGGTCACCGGCGATAACCCGCTAACCGCCGCCGCCATCGCCGCCGAAGCGGGCGTGGATGACTTTCTCTCGGAAGCGACGCCCGAAGCCAAGCTGGCGCTCATCCGTCAGTATCAGGCGGAAGGCCGGATGGTGGCGATGACCGGCGACGGCACCAACGACGCCCCGGCGCTGGCGCAGGCGGACGTGGCGGTGGCGATGAACTCGGGAACCCAGGCCGCCAAAGAGGCCGGAAACATGGTGGATCTGGACTCCAACCCCACCAAGCTGCTTGAAGTGGTGCATATCGGCAAGCAGATGCTGATGACGCGTGGATCGCTGACCACCTTCAGCATCGCCAACGACGTGGCGAAATATTTTGCCATTATCCCGGCGGCCTTCGCCGCTACCTATCCGCAGCTCAATCAGCTTAACGTGATGCGGCTGCACTCGCCGGATTCGGCGATTCTGTCGGCGGTGATTTTTAACGCCCTGATCATTGTGCTGCTGATCCCGCTGGCGCTGAAGGGCGTCAGCTACCGGCCCGTTTCCGCCGCCTCGCTGCTGCGCCGTAATCTCTGGCGCTATGGCGCAGGCGGGATCCTGGTGCCTTTTGTCGGGATAAAACTGATCGACATGTTACTGACTGCTCTGCATCTGGTCTGAGGAAAACGCATGAATATTTTACGTCCTTTGTTTTCTGTGTTTATTTTGCTGCTGATAATCACCGGTCTGGCTTATCCTCTGCTGACCACCGCGCTGGCGCAGTGGTGGTTCCCTGATGCGGCGAACGGATCGCTCGTCGTGCAGAATGGCGACCTCCGTGGCTCCGCGCTGATCGGCCAGCAGTTTACCCGCGCGGACTATTTTCATGGCCGTCCCTCCGCAACGGCAGAGGCGCCCTATAATGCGCTGGCGTCGTCGGGCAGTAACCTGGCCGCCAGTAATCCGCAGCTGGATGAGGCGGTACAGCTGCGGGTTGCCGCGCTACGCGCAGCGAATCCTCAGGCTTCTGAGCAGGTTCCCGTCGTGCTGGTGACCGCCTCGGCCAGCGGACTTGATCCGCATCTGCCGCCAGCCGCCGCGGAATGGCAGGTGCCGCGCATCGCCCAGGCACGGCATTTACGTGAGCAGGAAGTGAGGAAGCTGGTGGCAGAAAACACCCGCTATCCGCAGCCCGGCTTTCTCGGCGAACCGGTCGTGAATATCCTGACGCTGAACAGGGCGCTGGATGCCTTAACCCACCCATAAGGGAGCACCATGGTAAAAGAACCTCAGCGGCCCGATCCCGATCTGCTGCTGGCTTTGGCCGGCAATGAAAGCCGGGGGAAACTGAAAATTTACTTTGGCGCCTGCGCGGGCGTGGGGAAAACCTGGAGCATGCTGCAGGAAGCGCGGCGCTTACGGGCGCAGGGGCTAGATGTGGTGGCGGGCGTGGTGGAAACGCACGGGCGGCAGGAGACGGCGGCGTTACTGACCGGACTTGAGCTGCTGCCCCGACGGGCCGGTGAGCGTCCCCATCACCAGGCGTTCGATCTGGATGCGGCGCTGGCACGTCGTCCGGCGGTGATCCTGATCGACGAACTGGCGCATTCCAACGTGCGCGGCAGCCGTCATCCCAAACGCTGGCAGGATATTGAGGAACTGCTGGAGGCGGGCATCGATGTTCTGACTACCGTCAACGTGCAGCACCTGGAAAGCCTGAATGATGTCGTCAGCGGCATTACCGGGATCCGGGTCAGCGAAACCGTACCGGATCCCTTTTTTGACGCCGCCGATGAGATCGTACTGGTCGATCTTCCGGCGGACGATCTGCTGCAGCGCCTGCGGGAAGGGAAGGTCTACGTTGGCGATCGCGCGGAGCGGGCGATTGAGCACTTTTTCCGCAAAGGGAATCTCTACGCACTGAGGGAGCTGGCGCTGCGCCGCACTGCCGATCGGGTTGACGATCAGGTGCGTGCCTGGCGCGAGATTAAAGGGCGCGAAGAGAAGGTCTGGCATGTCCGTGATGCAATCCTGCTCTGCATCAGCAGCGATACCGGCAGCGCCAAGCTGGTACGTATTGCGGCGCGCCTGGCGGCCCGGCTGGGCTGTGAATGGCATGCCATCACCGTTGAAACCTCTTCGCTGCACCGGCAGGGAGAAGCGCGGCGGCGGACGGTATTGCGGACCCTGCAGCTGGCCCAGAGTATGGGCGCGGAAACGGCCAGCCTCTCCGGTACGGATGAAGCGAGCGCTACCGTCCGCTACGCACGGGAACATAATCTTGGCAAAATTATCGTCGGGCGCACCACGCAGCGTCGCTGGCGCTTCACGCCCTCTTTTACCCAGCGCCTCAGCCAGCTTGGCCCCGATTTCGATCTGATTATCGTCGGGCTGGATGACGCGGTGGATTTCAAAACCGAACGCAGTGGCGATCTTCCGGCGAGCAACGCCAAATGGCAGCAGAGGCTGCGCGGTTGCGTTGCCGCCGTAACCCTCTGCGCGTTGATTACGCTGACCGGCCAGTGGCTGCTGCCCGGTTTTTCCCCGACCAATCTGGTGATGATTTATCTGCTGGGCGTGGTACTGATCGCCACGGGGTTTGGCCGCCTGCCGTCCGTTTTCGCCGCCTTGCTGAATATTCTTGCCTTCGACCTGGTCTTTATTGCGCCGACCGGCAATTTCAGCGTGCATGACACGCAGTACCTGATGACCTTTGCCGTGATGCTGGCGGTCGGTGTAATCACGGCCAATCTGACCGCAGGGGTACGCTATCAGGCACGGGTGGCGCAGCACCGGGAGCAGCGGGCGCGTTATCTGTATGAGATGGCGAACGGGCTGAGCCGGGCACGTCTGCCGGAAGATATTGCGCGGATCAGCCAGCAAATTGTCGGGGCGGCGTTGCAGGTCCGTTGTGAAATCTGGCTGCCGGATGCGCAGAACAGACCAGTGGCGCCCGACGTGAAAGCGCTGACCACCGTGCCCGATCCGGCGATCGTCAAATGGTGCTTCGATAAAGCTCAGGAGGCGGGCGCAGACAGCGATACCTTACCCGGCGTGCCCTATAAAATCCTGCCGCTGATCGCCTCCGGCAGGGCGCTGGGATTGCTGATTATCGAATCCGGCCATTTCCGGCACCGGCAGCCTGAACAGCAGCGATTACTGGAAACCTTTATTATGCTTATCGCCGGGGCGGTTGAGCGGTTTACGCTTACCCAGCGCGAGCAGTACTCCCGGCTGGCAGCCGAGCGGGAAGAGTTACGCAATTCGCTGCTGGCGGCCCTTTCTCATGATCTACGCACGCCGTTAACGGTGCTGTTCAGCCAGGCGGAAATTCTGACGCTCAATCTATCCGCTGAGGGTTCCGCCTATGCCGTGCAGGCCAGCGAGATACGGCAACAGACGCTCAGTACCATACGTCTGGTGAATAACATGCTGGATATGGCGCGGATTGAGTCGGAGGGGTTCCGGCTGCGGGCGGACTGGGTGGCGCTGGATGAGGTGATTGCCAGCGCGCTACGGGCGCTGGATGGCGTATTTCCGACGCAAAATGTTCATCTGGCGCTGCCCGACGAGATGCTGCTCCTGCATGCTGATGGCCCGCTGCTGGAGCGGGTTTTCGTTAATCTGCTGGAGAACGCCTGGAAATATGCTGGCGCCCAGGCCAGTATCCTTATCCGCGCGGAACAGCAGCAGGATAAACTGCGGATTGCCATCGAAGATAACGGGCCCGGCATTCCCGACGATAAAGCGCGCCAGATTTTTGATAAATTCACCCGTGGGCACGAGGAGTCCGCCGTGCCCGGCGTTGGCATGGGGCTGGCGATCTGCCGGGCTATCCTGACCCTGCACGCGGGTGATATTGTCGCCAGCAATCTGCCGCAGGGAGGCGCCTGCTTTACCCTGACGCTGCCGCTGTTGCCCCCACCCGCCATGGAGGAACACCCTGAGGAAACACCATGAGAAATTTGCTGATTATCGACGATGAAAAACAGATTTGCCGCTATTTAAGGGTCGCGCTGGAAAACGACAATATCCGGGTGTTTGAGGCCGGAACGCTGGCGCAGGGACTGACCGCCGCCGCCGCCCGGCGTCCCGATCTGGTTATCCTCGATCTGGGCCTGCCGGATGGCGATGGCGTGTCGTTTATCCAGCAGTTTCGTCAGTGGAGTCCTAAGCCTGTCATCGTGCTTTCCGCCAGGACGGGCGAAGAAGATAAAATTGCCGCGCTGGATGCGGGCGCGGACGATTTTCTCTGTAAACCCTTCGGCATGGGCGAACTTCAGGCGCGGGTTCGCGTTGCGCTGCGTCGCCACGACCAGGGCAGTGAAGATGTGGTCACGTTCGGAGATATTACCGTTAATCTCAGTGCGCATACCGTCACGCGCGGTGATGCATCGCTGCATCTCACCCCCACGGAGTTTCGTCTGCTGGCGCTACTGGTAAGCAATCCGGGAAAGGTGCTGACGCAGGCGCAGATCCTCCGGCAGGTCTGGGGGCCTAACGCCAGTAATAACAGCCACTATCTGCGCATCTATATGGGCCATCTGCGTCAGAAGCTGGAAGAGACGCCGGCCCGCCCGCAGCATTTCATCACGGAAAATGGCGTGGGATACCGGTTCGTGCGCTGACTGGCACTTAGCAGTAATAACGAACAGGGCGGAGCGGGACGCTTCCTGCTACCGCGAAAGAGCCGGCTGGTCGCATCCGCGAAACCGCTCACGCCTCAGTCGCGCCTGCGGCTATTGCCGCTCAGCCTCCGGACAGTGAACCTCAGCAAGCCGGGAAAGATAGCGCGGCTCATCGTTGGTTTTTAAAGCCTGAACCACGGAGAGCAGCTGATCGTGATGTGGCGCATCTGCTAAAAACCGCTGCCTTAACGCTTCATCAGGCACGCTGGCCGGGATCTGGCAATGGCTGCGCAGGTCGTCGGTCATTTTTTGCTGTTTCAGGGCAAAAGCGAGATTTTTATAGGGCGACCCCGCCTGCGCGACGGGCACAGCTAACGCCAGCAGGATCAGCACCCTTATCAGGTAAGTCATATTCTTCTCCCGGTTAATTGAGAATGTTCAGGCAGATAGCATCAGCATAGTCGCTTCCTTCAGCCTCGTGGGCCTGACTCATTACAGAGAGCGGGATCGAAAACCGTTTTCCACGCTTTTTTCATATCGACGATGACCCAGCCCTTTTGGGGAGCCTGTCTGAGCCCGCTGATAAGCTTTCCACTGGCTGGCGGATGCGCATCGTAAGCATATTCACGCGCAGCATCGGTGTGATGAACCAGTAAACCAAAGGTTTTGTAGGTCGGATTGGCGGAAGTGTACTGTAGCATCGGCACATCGCCGTCGCTGTTACCGAAAGCACCGACCGGACGCCGTCCCATAAAGAGATGGATGGCGACCGGCTTCATCGCTTCATCATCATAGAAGGCACCGTTCATCGTTTTCCGCAGTTGCGTGCCATTATCGGTCAAAGAGAATTCACTCAGCGAAAAGGAGCCGACAACCTGTTCGGGTGGAATGCCATACATTTTTTCCGCCAGCACGCGCATAAAATCGATGCCGCCACCGGACACAATCCAGGTTTTGAAACCGTTATCCCGCAGATAATCCAGCAACTGGCGCATCGGCTGATAGCCAAGCTGGTCATATCGGCAACCGAAACGCACATGCTGATGGCTCCCGGCCCAGTTGCTGACCCGCTGGCTGAATGCTTCCGTTGTCATACCGCTGTGCGTAAGCGTCATCAACTGCATCAGCCCCTTTTTGCCCGACTGCATCACCGCGTTCATATCGTTGTTAATAACCGCCTGTACTAAGGCATCGTTATTCCATTCCGGGTGTTGCGGGGCGAGGCGTTTGATTTCATCCATCACAAACTGCAGTTGAAAGGTCAGCGGCGCTTCCGGCCACAATGTGCCGTCATTATCAAACACCACATAACGCTGACTGACGGGGATGAAATCTTTGCTATCCGATGAGGTGGTTTCCTGCACCCATGTTTCAATAGCCTGTTTTGCGTGACCGTCATTCCATGCGCTAAGCGGATCGTCTGCCGCGAAAGCCGAACTGAGATGAGCCGTCATCAGCACTGCCAGCAAGGATTTTAGTTTCATCATTTTTGCCTTTTAGTGGGAAGCAGGTCGGGCAGCGGGACGATCCGCCAGTATTCACGTAGTCGCTGCACCAGCCTTTGCAGACTGTGGCTAACAATACGTCGGAAAAAGAAGCCCGCAAGCAGCAGCAGTACGATCGCTGCTGCCGTGAGCCATGGCATCCAGTTGACGGGGGCGCGGGCTTTCAACGCCTGTTCACTGCCCGCCGGACGCGCAGCGGCAAGGGTGTAATGGGCTCCGGGTAATTCAGCCAGCTGCCACTGGTGCTGGCGCGTATCCCACCAGCGCAAACGCAGCGGGGGGATCACCAGCTCACCGGCTTGAGAGGGCAGATAACGCAATCGTTCTTCACGCTGTGCGCCGACGATCTCATCCCGTCCCTGCGTCAGGTTGCTGTTTACCGGTGGCAGACGCTGCGCACCGGAACCGGGAATGGCATACAGTAATTGCGGAATTTGCACGGCAATCACATCAGTGGCACGCAATGTCACCACCCGCTCAATGACGTCACCGACGTGTAACTGCTGATCCTCCGTTGCGCGGTAGATATGCCATTGCTGCGAAAGTTCAAGCGTGCTGGCAGGTAAAAAACGGTCCGGCTGACGCACGTCGGCGGGCCAACTGACCGCTTTCTCCAACACCGGTAGCGACACCGTTTTCGGCGGCTGATTCGCGGAGAGCATCACCACATCCGCCGCTGGAAAACGCAGCGTGCCCTGATCCCATGCCATCACCTGGCGTTCCATGCGGATACCACTCCAGCTGATCCCATCGCTATTACGCGTTACCAGCTGATTGGGCAGCGGCGTGTTAAGCAGATTGCCGTTTTCAATGACCATTTCCGGCCATTGCGGCGGCGGATTAAACCAGCTGTCGGTCCAGAAGGTCACAGCAATCGTTACTGGCTGGCCCGGCACCAGTTGATCGGGTGCAACCAGCTCACGCGTCATGACCATTTCAGCTCGTACCGGCAGGTTTAGCAGCAACAGCAGACAAACGATAAGTCGCTTCATGGTGCCTCCGCTGGCGCAGCGCGGTAGAGATTTTCCAGCAAACCGCCAGGCGAAAGGGTGAGATTGCTGTACCACTGTTCAGCCGAGGGCGCCGCGCCCGCGATGGGCTTCATATCCAACTGGTTCACGCCCTGATCGGGTTTGAGATCATGTTTAATGGCGTCAGGATCTTCGTCTTTCTGCTCATGCTGATCGGCCTGGCGGTCGCGTTCTTTTTGCCGCAGCTGCATGATGATATGCGCAATTTTCGCCCGATTTTGCTGAGCCATTGCCCATTCGGGCCGTAAACTCAGCGCCTGATCGTAGCTGTTCAGCGCCTGCTGCCAGACTTTCTGTTGTGCGTAACAGTTGCCCATCCACAACAGACTTTCTGCAGTGGCCGGAACCTGACGAAAAGCCCCCAGAGCCGCGACATAATCTTCTGCATAATAGAAGGCGATACCCCGCCGTAACGGGTCCTGAAAGCGCTGGGCGGCGGTTTGATAGTGACCGCGGTCAAAGGCGAACTGACCCTGCACATCGGGGCGTACCCATGCGTCCAGCAGTGCCGCTGAACTGCCGGGTGACCAGGCGAGCAACGGCAGCATCACCACCGCCAGGCAGAGCAACTGCTGTCGCCAGAGCAGCAGTAGCAACAGCATCGGGACGATCAACAGATAGCCGCTGTTCTTCCACTGCCAATCCTGCCGGCTGTTCTGCTGCGCCGTCATGCTCTGCCGGATATGACCGCTGACCGCACGAAGGTCGTCATCTTCGGCAGAGACCAGTGTCACCGGAATACCGCCATCACGAACCTGTTCGAAACGCGCGACATTGAGGCGCGTATCAATACCCTGCGACGCCTGCGCTTCCGGCAACGGTCCTCCTTTTGCCGTACCCGCGACCCAGATCTGCAGCGGCAGGTTTTGCTGCCGCAGCCAGTCAACGTCCTGCGCAGTCATACTGTCAGCCACCAGTATCAGCGCTCGTGGGGCTTCAGGTGTTGCGGGCAGATTTTTAAGCGCAAGGGCGATCGCCTCACGCAGCCCGGAACTCTCACCCTGTGGCACCAGTGTTGGTTGTTGGGCCGTCAGGAACAGGTTATAAAAATCGGCATCATTGGTCAGCGGCGTGGTAAGCCAGGCATCAGCGCTGTAGATCACTAAACCAAAGTGGCTGCCGGGCATTTGCGTCATCAGCGCGGTGATTTTCTGCTGCATGCGCTGATGGCGGTCAGGCGGCACATCCTGTGCCAACATGCTGAGATCCTGCTGCAGTATCACCATCACATTGTTTTCGGGCGTGAATGCGGCGGGCAGGTCGCGTTGCCAGCTCGGACCGGCTAACGCCAGGACCCCAAAGCCAAAGAGCCACGGCAGCACCTGACGCGTACGCACCCGCTGACCTTTAATCAGCGCCGCGGCAAATGGCTTTTCCATGACACGATGCCAGACACTGCCTGAGCGCTGCGCGAAAAAAAAGAGCAGCGGACAGAGCAGCAAACCCAGTAATCGCCAGGGATAGAGGAAATGGAAATCGCTCATGCACGTCGCCTCATCATTGTGCTGCTGATGGCAAACAGCAGTAACACCAGGAGTGCAAGGGCTAACGGCCAGACGAACAGCGGACGATGCCAGGCTAAGCCCAGCGTTTTCACTTGTTCCGGCGTCTGCGCATCAATTTGCTGCCAGACCTGCGCCAGCGCATCGCGGTTAGTCGCCGCGCGCCAGGCATTACCGCCGGTAATCCGGGCAATAGTGTCCAGCAGCGCCGTATCCACCTTATCTTCACCGCTGCTGTTGACCTCACCAAAGGCGATGGTATGCACCCTAACGTGATGCGCAGCGGCAAGCTGTGCGGCAAGCTTAGGATCCAGCAGAGAAGCGGTGTCATTGCCATCGGTCAGCAGAATTGCCATTTTTGACGCGTCAGCGTCCAGGCTGTGATCCAGCAGTTTCACCGCCACGCCCAGCGCATCCCCCACCGCAGTCTGCTGGCCAATCATGCCCGGCGCGAGCTGGCTGATGCGCGCTTGCAGCGCCTGTTTATCCTCGCTGATCGGCGCAAAAGGCCACGCCTGGCTGGCAAAAATCACCAGACCGATGCGATCGTTTTTGCGCTGACTGATAAAGGTGCGCACCGTTTGCTGTACTGCCTGTAAACGTGTCTGTCCGTCCTGACCGTCGTTTTTCTCCATCGAGCCGGAGACATCCAGAATCAGTACGATGTTGCGCATCGGCTTTATTAGCGTTTTTGGCGGCATCAGATATTCGGGCCGGGCCAGTGCAGTAATCATTAAGACCCAAACCATCCAGAACAGCAGCCGGTGACGCCAACTGGGCTGCGGCGCCGGGGCTGAGAGCTGCAGGGCTTCAGCCAGCTCGGTTAAAAAAGGCACCCGCACCTGTTCACTCACCGGCCGCTTTGACGGGAGCAGGTAGTGGGTAATCAGCGGTAAAAATAGCAGCACGCCCGCCCACGGCCAGGCGAAATCGATCCGTGAGATAAAATCAGACATGAGGCAGCGTCTCCAGCCAGTGACGCAACTGCATTGCAATACGCTGATTGATGGCACTTTCCAGTTGATTGTCAGGCTGACAATAACGACGGCACATCAGCGCGCGCAGCTCCTCGTCCAGCGGTGTCTGCGCCAGAAGCTGTTCCGGCGACCGCCACTGGCTGACCCGGGCACGCGGGTGTTGCACCAGAAGCACTCGTTTGATCCATGTTATCCAGCCATCCACCTGTTGCTGGGGAAGTTGCTTTCTGGCTTCGCGCCGCCAGCGGTTGCGGCGAAAGCGCGCCAGCACGCTCAGCAAGGCAATGAACATCATCAGCAACACAATAACGCCGAGCACCGTCCAGCCAGGCGGTAGCGGGAACCATGAAGCGGCGGCTGGCAGAGCAGGATGCGCCAGTTCCGGTGTGCTAAACCCTTTTGCCAGCATGCGCATCCTCCTGCTGTAGTTGTGGCAGCACGGCTTCACCGCTCACGATAGTTTTTACCGTAATCCCCACGCGCTGTAACCGGCGTTGCTGCTGCGCCAGCCGCCCGGTGACGCTTTGCTGAATGCGATCGCTGAGGTGAGAAGTGAGATTGAGCGCGGTGCTTACGTCATGGTAATACGCCGCAAGTTGACCGTGCGGGGGCAGGCGGCGATGAAGATCATCGAGTGTGACATAGGCGGTAATTTCGCAACGGCGACGCAGATGAGCCAGCACCGCATCGCAATGTGTATCCAGATCGTGAAAATCACTGATAATCCCCAGCCAGCTACCGGAGGGCAGCAGGCGAACAATACGTTGCAACGCGTCTGACAGGGAGACGGTCTGGCGAGGGGGTTGCGCATAATGGGCAGGAAGCTGCGCATTCAGACGCTGGATGTCGGTTAGAATCGGCATCAGATTGCGTTTCGGCGCACGGCAGGGATGCAGCGCCAGTTCATCATCACCCAATATCGCGCAGCCCAGTCGATCACCGTCATGCCAGCTTCGCCATGCCAGCAATCCGGCAATGTTTCCAGCGGCTACCGATTTCATCTGCAGGCGGGTTCCGAAGTACATGTCCAGTCGCTGATCCACAAGAATGAATACTGGTCGTTCGCGCTCCTCATTGTAGAGGCGGATCCATGGTGAGCGGAGGCGCGCTGTGGCCTTCCAGTCAATCAGCCTGACGTCATCGCCTGGCTGATAGCGGCGTAAGCTATCGAAGTTCAGACCACGTCCCTGCTGACGTGACACGCGCTCACCGGTTAATGCGCCGGGTGGGATTTGCCCTGGCGGATTATCCAGTCGCTGTGCGTCACCCGCCAGCGCCATCAGATCAGCCAGTTCAAGCGTCAGCGGCTGAGACATCACGCCACCACTGCGTTAAGGAGCATAGCGATCGCCTGGTCGGGCGTGCAGTTGTCGGCGTTTGCCTGATAGCTCAACAGCAGACGATGGCGCAGCACAGCCGGCGCGATGCGTTGAATATCTTCTGGCAACACCGCATCACGGCCATCCAGCCATGCGCAGGCGCGACCACAGCGATCCAGGGCAAGTGTGCCGCGCGGGCTGATGCCGAGGCTGATATAACCCGCAAAGGCTTCGCTGACCTGATCGGGATGACGCGTCATTTCGACCAGGTTAACGATGTACTGTTCAACGGTCGGCGCCACATAAACCGTGGCGATTTCACGCCAGCATTCGGCGATATCCTGTTGGCTTATCAGTAACGGGGCGGTTTCTGGTATAGGATTTTCATGCTGATCTGCCTGATATTTCGCCTGCTGCTCAGCGCGAACCAGTTGCATGACCAGTTGCTCATTCTCTTTCGACGGATAATCGACAATCACCTTCATCAGAAAACGGTCAAGCTGGGCTTCAGGTAAGGGCCAGGTGCCTTCCTGATCGACCGGGTTTTGCGTGGCTAACACCATAAATACGCCGGGAAGCGGCCAGGTTTTACCGGCCACAGTGACGTGACGCTCTTCCATGGCCTCCAGCAGCGCCGACTGCACGCGGGCTGAGGCGCGGTTGATCTCATCGGCGAGGATGATATTGCCGAACACCGGGCCGGGGCGGAAACGAAACTGATCTTCTTCCCGTGTGGCATTCTGCTGATAGATTTCGCTGCCGGTAATGTCTGAGGGAAGCAGGTCAGGCGTGAACTGAATACGACGAAATTCGCCTTCGATATGGCGAGCCAGCTCGCGCACCGCACGCGTTTTCGCCAGACCTGGCAAGCCTTCCAGCAGCACATGGCCATCACACAATAAGGCGACAATCAGCATTCGCACCAGCTCCTGCTGCCCAATCACCTGCTTGTTCATGCTGGCTTCCAGCGCCAGCAGCTTTTCACGGTTATTCATCATGCATGTTCCACCGGCTGACGTTTCAGAAGCGTGGCGATGCCGACCAGCATCGGCTGCGCGTAGTGAAAGAAAGCCTTGATGCCGGGACAGAGATAGTTCAGCCCCAGCTCGCCCTCTTCGCTGCGAACGATGCGGTTTTTTGGGCATTCGCCATAACAGAGCTTGAGGTAAGGGCAGCGTTTACAGGCAGCCGGCAGCGTTTCCCGCTTGCCGAGGCCAAACGCCTTTTGCCGCTCCGAAAAGGCCATATGCGCCAGCCTGGTGGTTTGCACGTTGCCCAGCTGATATTCGAGATAGACGTAGTGATCGCAGGAAAAGATGTCGCCGTTTTTCTCAATCGCCAGACCTTTGCCGCAAAATTCAGACGTGATACAAATTTGCGCGGGCATCCCCATGGTTTGGGCGACGGCGGTTTCAAACAGATTGACTTGCACCCGGCCTAAATCGTTGTTCACCCACTCCTCGAACACGGCAATCAGAAAGCGCCCCCAGTCATCGGGATCCACTGACCAGTCGGTGACGATCGAATCAAGATCGCCGGGTTTAGCCCGGCGGCTGCCGGTGACCGGAATCGTCTCGTCCCGCCAGAACTGCGGGGCGGTCTGTTTGAAATCGACCGGCTCAACGCAGGGGTTAAACTGGATATAGGTCGCGCCCAGGTCACGCGTCAGAAAGCGGTAAACCTCCAGCGGGAAGCGCGCGTTGGTACGGTTCACCGTCACCAGCGCGTTAAAGGGCACCTGATGTCGTTTAAGCGCCGCCACCCCGGCCATGACTTTTTCAAAGGTGGGTTTGCCGCTGCGGGTCACGCGGTAGCGGTCATGGAGTTCTGCCGGGCCATCAATGGAGATGCCGACCAGAAATTTGTGCTGACGCAGAAAGCGCGCCCAGCTGTCATTCAGCAGAATGCCATTGGTCTGCAGATCGTTTTCGATGCGCTGTCCGGGCTTCTGGTACTTCTTCTGTAGCGCGACGATTTTTTCAAAGTAGCCGAGTCCCATCAGCGTGGGTTCGCCGCCCTGCCAGGAAAAAACCACCTGATCGCCATCCTGGCTGTCGATATATTGCTGAATAAAACTCTCCAGCACCTCATCGCTCATCCCGCTATGTCTGTCCTGCTCCAGCAGCTGCTCTTTATGCAGATAAAAACAGTAATTACAGTCAATATTGCAGCGCGAGCCGGTCGGTTTCGCCATTACATGAAAACGGCGCTGATAAGCCGGCCCTTTGCCGTTGAACTTCTCCGCGGTCGGCAGCGGTTTGACGGGCAGGGTTGTGCTGAACTTCATGAACGCCTCCTGAAAACCGGGTGGAGAAGCCCACCCGGTAAAGTTTTCCTGCTATCAGTTCGTTGCGGGAGTACCTTCCTCAAAGAGTTTCTGCACGTCAGAGACGGTAAAGGAACCGGGTTTCTGGCGTGGCGGGAACGCTTTAAAACTCTCCAGCATGTCGGCGGCATATTTCTGCGCGCCGCCGAGCAGGAACAGGCGATCGTAGAACCAGTGGTTGTAATCCATACCGCTGTCGCCACGCTCTAACGGATCGATTTCCAGATCGAACAGCAGTGGCGTACGTAATTTAACGAACGGGTATTTCCACAAATCCAGACCCGAGTGCTCCTGAATCATAAAGTGCGCCTTCCAGCGACCGTAACGCATCGCCAGCAGATCGCCGTCGTCGCTCCAGTAGAAGAACTCTTTACGCTGATTGGGACCGTTACCCTGCAGATAATCGAGCTGGTTATAACCATCAAGGTGCACCTTGTAGGTCATGGCGCTGGTTTTGTAGCCGTTCAGCAGCTGTTGTTTGATATCCGGCACACCCGCCGCCGCGACCAGCGTCGGGAACCAGTCGTTACTGGCGAAGATGTCGTTGATCAGGGTACCTGGCTTGATATGGCCTGGCCATTTGACCATTGCCGGGACGCGGAAACCGCCTTCCCAGCCGGTATTTTTCTCGCCGCGGAACGGCGTCATTCCCGAATCAGGCCAGGTAGCGATCATCGGGCCGTTGTCGGTGGTATAGAGCACGATGGTGTTCTCTTCGATGCCCAGATCTTTAATTTTCTTCAGCACTTCGCCGACCATCTTGTCATGCTCCACCATACCGTCGGCATAGTCGCCCAGGCCGGTGACGCCCTGACTGGAAGGTTTGATGTGGGTTTTGTTATGCATGCGGGTGGTGTTGAACCAGGTAAAGAAAGGCTTATTGGCTTTAACCTGACGTTCCATAAAGTCATTGTTGGCTGCCAGCGTCTCTTCATCCACCGTTTCCATACGCTTGACGTTAAGCGGACCGGTATCTTCAATTTTGCCATCCGCCGAAGATTTGATCACACCGCGCGGGCCAAACTGTTTGCGGTATTCCGGGTCTTTCGGATAGTCCGGATTTTCCGGTTCTTCTTCCGCGTTCAGGTGATAGAGGTTGCCCAGAAACTCATCAAAGCCATGGGCGGTGGGCAGGAATTCATCGCGATCGCCGAGGTGGTTTTTACCAAACTGGCCGGTGGCATAGCCCAGCTGTTTAAGCACCGAGGCGATAGTGGGATCTTCTTTCTGTAAGCCCTGCGGGGCGCCCGGCATACCCACTTTGCTCATCCCGGTACGGAAGGGCATCTGGCCGGTGATAAAGGAAGAGCGTCCTGCCGTGGAACTCTGTTCGGCGTAGTAGGAGGTAAACTTCGCACCTTCCGCCGCAATGCTGTCGATATTCGGGGTCTTATAGCCCATCGTCCCCTGGTTGTAGCTGCTGATGTTCCAGTAACCGATATCGTCACCGAATATCACCACGATGTTGGGTTTACCGCTGTTTTGCTCAGGCGCGGTTTGCGCATTGCTGGCCGGCGCCGCATAAGCGCTGGTCGCGCAGCAGGCAACGGTTAACATCGAGGCGAGCAGCGATTTACAAAATGGCACTTTTGTCATTTCTTTGCTCCGTATCTGTGGACTTGCGGTGGAAAGGCACGTAGCTCGTTCCGTTAGCGTGTTTTGGGTAATGTGTGGTGGCGATACCTCCTTTGGTGGGGCTCAGAAAATCCGGCTGTAGTTAACGCCGAAAAAGTACAGGGCTGGGGTGTCGTACCGGCCTTTCAACAGAGGGGACGATACGGATGCTGTTTCGATATGCGCGTATTCAAAAGCCATGCCGAGGCTGCTGTCAGCATCAAGCTGATAACGCCCTCCCACTCCCCAGCGCCAGGTATCGCCGGAGGGCATCGTCAGTGAGGTGTCACTCTGGTGACGGTAAAAGCTGCTGTCGAACGCCACACCGGTATTGAATGTCCAGTCGGGATGAGGCGTGAACTGGGTACCCAAGGCGAGATGCCAGGTATCGCGCAGCCGGTTGTTCCCGCCAACGCGGTTACCGGCGACGGAGATCTTGCTGTTGCTGTAATCGCTCCAGTCCTGCCAGCCCAGATCGCCCATCACTGCCCAGCGTGGGGTCAGCTGGTGAAACAGGCTGAACATCAGCTGCTGCGGGGTATTTACGCTGGCGGCAATCGGCAGGGTGTAAGAAGGGGAGTCGTTGAGTTGTTCAAGCTGGAAGGTCGTACTGACGTCAAAATCATAATTCGTGCGGCTGCTATAGGTCAGTCCGGCGCGGGTTTGCGGAGAAAACTGCCAGAGCGCGCCGACTTTGGCGTTGACTGCCCAGTCGCGATCGGAAAGCGTATCTCCCCGGGCGCGTTTTATTTTTACTATGCCGTAGTTAATGCCGAGGCCCGCCCCAAGCGACAGCGCATCGTTATATTGCCAGGCGATGGCTGGCATTAAGGTGGCGCCGAGTAAGGTACTTTCTTTAATAAGATTATCGCCAGCCCAGTTGCCAAATTGCAGGCCGAGGCCGTAATTGCCAAAAAAGCCAATGCCCGCGGTGAGATCCGCAGTGAGCGGCTGTGAATAAAATGCGCTGCCGCCGGGAAACCAGCCGATAACGTTGCCTGGACTGTCGCCGCTGAGGCGGGCATCATCGTCCAGCTGATAAGGCGCGTCGCCATATAAGCCCTGCGCGCCCAGCGTCAGCATCCGTTCAGGCAACAGCGTCATTCCTGCGGGATTGGTAAACAGCGTGGACGCGTCCTGCGCCCGCGCGGCCTGTCCCGCACCTGCGAGCCCGATATCGTCCGTACCAATCTCATACAGATAAAGCCCGCTGGCCTGGGCGGCTGGCAGGTTTAACAGGCTGATAAGAAATAGCTTTTTTCGCATAGCTTTCTCTCTTGGTATTATCCAGTGAGATAAAAGATCGGTAAAAATACGCTGCGATAAAGCGCTGCGACCACCTGCGGTGGGGCAGAAAAATATGTTGTTAAATATTATTTTAGGAATGTCTTTTTAATAACCTAAGTCAAATTTATCGCTTCCACAAGTTCTGTAAAAAAATATACTCTCTGATGTGCATTAATGTGACAGATAACTTTTTTCAGGAAATGGCGGGGCGGAAAAATAGTTTGATTAATTAAAAAATTATTTATCTGGCTGGTTTTAGTTCCGTTAATAAGTTTATTTATTATTAACCGGATTTATTTTTATTGCCGGGGGTTGGTGACTGTCATCAGGCAGTGGGTGAATGCGGTAAAGAGGTTATGCGAATAGCCGAAAAAGAGAAGGTCAAAAAAATAGTTATGACTGGATCGACATGTTACCGGGCACCTTATGACGCCCGGTTTTACTTTGAAGATTGACCGCTCGCCGTCACGGCCAGCGTCTGATAACCAGCGACGTATTAATACCGCCAAAGGCAAAGTTATTGCTTTGTAAGAACTCACAGTCGATGCTTCGTGCTTCTCCCATGATGTGATCCAGCGCGCCGCAGCGGGTATCTGGCTGGCTCGGGTTCAGCGTGGGAGCAAACCAGCCCTCGCGCATCATCTGCAGGCTCATTTACCCGATCTGAACCAGTGACCAGCGATTATAAGCCGGCTCAATGTAAAGCCTGTTCTACTCCATCCCGATCGTACAATGCCGCACTCGCTGTGGATGTGATTTCAATATGATACTGAACCGCTGTGTCGCGCTTTTTTGTGCTTGAAGGAGAGGCTGGAATCGCGACGTGCAGAGACTAAAAATTATTGTGCGACACTGCGTGCAACAAACAAAAAAGCCACCCTCTGAAAGGTGGCTTAATGTCCTGATTTAACAGGGAAAATCTGGTGGCCCCTACTGGGCTTGAACCAGTGACCAAGCGATTATGAGTCATATGAATAGCTTGTTTCATTATTTTTCACCTTAAACCATAATTCTTCATTAATCCATTTATAACAGTAAGTTGAGTTACACTGGTCGTTTCATGTTGTTCCGGGATCTTCCTTTCAGTATCATCCTTACGTCACCCACTACATCACCCAGAAAAGGGCGATAAAATTCTCGTAAGGACTTTCTTTTGGCAGACAATTTAACGAACTCAATGGTACGCGGCCTTAAAGCTCGTGACTCGGCTTATCAGGTTTGGGACAAAAGCGGTGAGCGTGGAGCAGGGCGCTTGGGTGTTAAAGTTGAGCCATCCGGACAACGAGTTTTCTACTATCGCTACTACTGGGATGCAAAACGCCATTTCATTCAATTAGGCCGTTACCCTGAGATGCCGTTAGCTCAGGCCCGTCAGCTTGCGAAAGGATATGCCGGCACACTGAAGGAAGGGAAGAACCCAAAGGTCGAGAAGGCTGAACAGGAAATCGCGCTGGAAAAGCAAAAGCGCGCCGAACAGTTGAAAGGCAGTATCGAGCAGCTTATCCAGGGTTACACCAATAAAATGCGTGAGGATGGTAAACGAACCTGGCAGCAGGTGCTCTACCGTCTGGAGAAGGAAACGTATTCTTTTATCGCCAAAGAGACGAAGGCCAATCAAGTCACGCCACTGCATATCAAACAGATTCTGTCTGCCATTATTCAGCGCGGCGCGAGTGTTGAAGCTAACCGTGTCCGTTCTTATCTGATGGCAGCGTTCAACTATGGGCTCAAAGCGGACAACGATCCGGCCAACCACCAGCAGAACGTGATGTTTGGGCTTGAGATGAACCCGGTGAGCGTCATCCCTAAGCAGTCGGCTGCAGAGAAAGCGGGAACCAACTGGCTGAAGTTGGATGAATTACAAGAGCTGATGGGTGGCTTTCCTAAAACACCTGGCGTAGGTAGCACGGTGGGCTTGCTACTTAATTTATGTATTTATGCTGGTGGTCAGCGCCCGCATGAACTGGCTTCCAGCCGATGGGAGGCTGTGAACTGGGAAGAAAAAACGCTATTGATCGTGGCCGATGTATCAAAGAACAAGCGAGACCATCTGGTACCGTTAACAGATTCTGCCGTCGAAATATTGGAAAGGCTTAAGGCAGAAAATGTTAACGACAGTCCGTTTATCTTCCCGCAAAGGGTGGATGCCAGTAAGCATCTACGGACCGATAGTTTTGCTCAGGCTATCATCTATTATCGCGAGCATTTTCCAGACCACCCGGTGTTTGTTGCGCGGGATATACGGCGAACCTGTAAAACGCTAATGGGCGAAATCGGTGTCGCGAAGGAACTTCGTGACCGCATTCAAAACCATGCATTGCAGGATGTCAGCTCTAAGCACTATGACCGTTATGACTATCTTAGTGAGAAGCGTAAGGCGCTGGAGTTATGGGAAAGACGAGTTAATAAGGTTGAGCATGCACACAGTAATGTGGTGAATCTTTTCGGTTGAATAAAAGCTTGCTTTCAAAGGGATGAAAATGAACATGACATAAACTTAGCCTTTATCGGTTAGATAGCTAGCCGCTGAGATGATAAAGATGGTACACGCGCTTTTGATTAACATGCAGGCCTTCGCGACGCAGTAACTGTCATAAGCACCGGTAACCGAAACGCCTGCACTCCAGTGCCAGCTCAGTGATGCGTCCGAACAGATGCGCATACTGCGCCTCATACCGGCAGGTCGACAGAGACAAACCTGCCAGCTTGTAGTCGCGACGTTGCGACAGACTCGTCGCTTCACACATCAACACAACGGCTTCCCGCTTGTGGTCTGTCATCAGTACTTTCGGCCCGGGGCTATACCTGTAATGCCTCTTTATCCAGAATGGCTTCAACGAGCAGTTTTTTGAGGCGGACGTTCTCTTCTTCAAGTGACTTGAGCCGCTTTTCTGCGGGCACTTTCATGCCGCCAAACCTCTTGCGCCAGGTATAGAAGGTGGCATCGGAGATGGCATGCCTGCGGCAGATCTCTCGGGCGGAAATCCCGGCTACGGCTTCGCGAAGAATACTGATGATCTGTTTGTCAGAAAAACGCATCTTCATAGACATGTCCTCACGTTACTGGTAATGACCCTGACCCAAAATCCTGTTCCATTCAGAAACAGAATTCCGGCATGATAAACACTCCCCTGAACGGAGGATGTGCCGATGAAAAAGTCACGATTCACCGAAGAGCAGATTGTTTTTGCCCTGAAGCAGGCTGAACTGGGTACGTCAGTGCCGGACGTCTGCCGCAAGCTGGGCATTTCGGATGCCACTTTCTATACGTGGAGTAAAAAATACGGCGGCATTTCTCCTTCGGAGCTGAAGCATATGCGGCAACTGGAAAAGGAAAATCTGCGGCTGAAGAGGCTGGTTGCTGACCTCAGCCTCGATAAGGCCATGTTGCAGGACGTGCTGGCAAAAAAGAGCTGACGCTGGCACGCCTGCGCGAATGGGTCAGGGATTTACAGGCCCGGTACGGTGCCAGCGAAAGACAAATCTGTTTTGCGCTGCGGGTCAGCCGCAGCTCGTTCAGGTATCGTTCTGTTGCTGCCGATGACAGTGCGCTGCGTCTGCGCATCCGCGAGATCACCGAAACCCGGGCGCATTACGATTACCGCCGCGTACACGTGATGCTCAGACGGGAAGGCTGGCGCGATAACCACAAAAGGATTTACCGGCTTTACAGCGAGCAGGGGCTGTCGCTGCGCCTCAAACGGCCACGGCGTAATAAATCCGCACAGCGCCGGCAGCCCCAGCCGCAGGGTCTGTATCCGAATCATGTATGGGGCATGGATTTTGTCTCGGACGCGCTGTTTGACGGGCTACGACTGCGCCTGCTGACGGTTATCGACCTGTACACCCGCGAATGCCTGGGGATCTGCGTGGGGCAGAATTTGCGTTCAACAGAAGTGGCAGAAATGCTGAACAGCATAGCGCTCAGACGTCCTTTACCTCAGTTGCTGAAAACCGGTAATGGTTCTGAATTTGCAGGGAAAATGCTGGACAGATGGGTGTACGAAAGAGGCATCAGAATCGACTTCTCACGCCCGGGAACACCGACGGACAATGCGACGGTGGAGTCCTTCAATGGCAGGTTACGGCAGGAATGTCTGAACGAGAACTGGTTTATGTCTCTGGAGGATGCACGGTGCAAAATCGGGGCCTGGCGCATACACTATAACCAGAGGCGTCCCCATTCTGCGCTGGGCTGGATGACCCCGTCAGAATTTGCTGAGAAGTCTGCCGGTTGCCAGAATACACAACCAACATGAAGCCGGTTATTCCTGATTATGAATGGATCATATTCGGGGTCAGGGTCACCATCCGACATTACTAACTGAGCGTTGTATCTAATTCTGGGGGCAGGTCAATCTTTCAAGTGAAGGCGCTCACATTGGCAGCTTTGACCCGGCTACAGGTAGGCAGCTTAAAGGCCCTGAAAAGGCTAGGAACATCAAAAAATATTTATAAGGAGTTTATCGTGGGTTTAAAACTTGAGCTATATTGGTGTGAGAAAAATGGCAATGACATTATTGGAAAAGAAACATCTAAAGATTTAGGTGGCAATTTTGACCTTGTTAAGGCGCTAGGGTTTGTCCCTAATGAAGTTATCAATAATGGGGATTTTGATGTTTTAAATAATTGGATTGAAAAAGTTCAACCATACTTTAAATCCCCTATCATGCTAAAAGAGCATGACTATTTAATTGCGTTCACATACCGCAATGTATGGTAACGTTGCTTAAAGTAAGATAGTCTTTTACATCATAAGCCGCACTTAGTGCGTCTTTTACCCCTCTGCCAAACACATTGCTATTACTTATCATTAATAACCATTCTTTCCGTCTTTTCCCATCGAATTTGGATACTTGGCATGCAGCCCTTGGACTGCAGTTCCGTCCGGATGAAGACTGGCGGCTGAATACCGGCTTTGCTTATGACAGCAGTTTCTACCGTTCTCAGAACGATACCAGTCTCACCATGCCATCCGGCGAGGCATGGCGATTCGGCATTGGCGCGCAGTATCAGATTACGCCCCGGAGTAATGTTGGACTGGCCATGGAATACCTCACCATGTGCTCCTCACGCGTGGCAAGCGAACCTTTTAAAGGCAGCTATGACGATCCATCTATTTACTTCGTCAGCGCCAGCTACAGCTGGCAGTTCTGACGCGGCCGGGTATACGGCAGAAATCGGAGCATACAATGAAAAAAACATTTTCTGATGCTGTTGATCGCCTTGCTGTCCGGGTCCGCTCTGGGTGAATCCGGCTCCGTCAGGAACAACAGGGAGAAGCTTGATGACGATCCGACAAAGGTCACAACCAAACTAGGCATTGCCTGGTCTGACACTTACAGTCTTGACGACAGTAACCTGTCTTTTTCAGGCTCGGTTGCGCTCGACGCAGCCCGCAAGCTCAACCCCCTGCAGTTTATGAAAGTGCCTGGTTCATGAGGCACGGAACCGTCTAGGAAATCCGGGTCTATCCAGTGCAAATGCATTGGCGACTCGCGGTCGGGCGCGGCGCCTGTTACTCTAACACCGCATAGCTTAAACAGGGAGGTCTGATGTATATCGCACATATCCGAGCCATGATCGGAGCAACGCTTTTACTGATGTCACTCTGCATCTCGGCTTCCGCAGCTCAGTCACCGTCTATAGCTTCAGACTATTCAAACTCGCAGCGTATCTCTGTACAGACGCAAGGCTCAGGACCGGATGTAATATTGATTCCGGGGCTGGCCTCGTCTCGCGAAGTCTGGGCCGATTTAGCAGCAGATTTACGTAAGCGCCACCGCATTCATCTGGTAGAACTGGCGGGCTTTGCCAGCACACCTGCCATTTCCAACCCAGAGGGAAAGGTCATCGTTCCGGCAGTTGACGCCATCGCTGAATACATCCGCACCCAGCACATCAACGCACCTGCGATTATTGGCCATTCTCTCGGAGGGGAAATTGCCCTGATGCTGGGTGCCCGTCATCCCGACCAGGTTGGTCGCCTAATGATCGCCGATGCTTTGCCGTTCTATACGTTGACGATTGACCCTGTAGCGACCAGCGAAACGGCTGTCCGGCAAGCCACTGCTATGCGGGACTGGTTGCTGGCGCAGTCGCCAGAGCAAAGGGTAGCATCTCAGAAGACCTCCATAGCCCGCTTAACCAAAACCGAGGCGGTGAGGCCTGTTCTGGTAGCTGCGGGGATTAATTCCGATCGTAAAACCGTTGCCGATGCCGTGTATGAATTGATGATTACCGATTTGCGTCCCGAGCTTGGTCGCATTAAAGCACCGATTGAGATCGTCTACGCTTATGACGCCCTGTTCGGAGTGCCTGCCGACGGCGTGGATGCGATGTACCGTCAAGCCTATGCCTCTGCACCAGATATCCATTTCACGCGGATTGATGACAGTTTTCACTTCGTCATGTTCGATCAGCCAGAACGGTTCTCCAGCACGGTTGAGTCATTCTTAAATAAGTAAAAGCTCCATGGGATATTGGCATCTTCACTCTCCATTAGGTCAGGAAATGTGATTATGGATGTCCCATGTGAGCGAGAAGCGAATGTACCATCGCCGTACATAAAGCAACATTAGGCAAACCTGGTGAGATTAAAAGCCAAAGATTTACAAGTGCTTTCAATTGTAGATTGAATGATCTACAATTAATCACCAGCTCAGGAGAATGAAATGAAATGAAATCATCTGTTGGTAGACCCCGAGAATTCGATCCAGAGGACTTCCTGAATACTGCTCTGGAATGTTTCTGGCAGAAAGGGTATCGGGCAACCTCTATGGCCGATCTTATGAAAGCATCAGGTTTAGCAAGCGCCAGTATCTATAAACTCTATCCGGATAAACGAGCAATCTATCTAGCGGCGTTACAACAATACATGGATGAAGGCGTTTCCAGAGGAGCGAAACGCGATGCGGAGTTATCTCCAGAAGCTGCATTGCGCGAAACGCTCGAATTTGTGGCGCTTTTATCATCCTCTCCAGATGGAGAGAAAGGCTGTTTTACCATTGCCGCTGCCAGTGAACTTTTACCGGATGACGAAGAGGTAAGAAGAAAGGTTAAATATAAATTTAATTCAATAATCAACCAGTTAGAAAGCATATTATGCAAAGGTCAGACGCGGCAGGTCTTTCGACGCGACGAGTGCGCGCGAGTAATGGCCCTGAGCATTTTTATGATGCTGGAAGGGATGCGAGTATACGGAAAAATTCAGCCTGATATTGAGGAGCTTAAAAGGTGTAACGAGTTTATTGTCAGGTCGGTGCTCTTAAACAGAGATGATGAGAAAGTCGTTTCAAGAAAGGCATCAACATGATTGAGATAGGCACAATTGTTCGGCGTCGGAAAAGAAGGAGAACAATGGTTGTGCTCGAATGTGAAGATGGTATGGCCTTGTGCGGTTGGGTCGATAAAGGAAAGTTTTTCAAAAGACGCTTTCCGCTTTCTCAGCTAAAGATATGTGTGCCTTATTCAAACTTTTGGCCTCTTAATTGAGCGCCGTGATATTCATAGCCGGTTGCTTGATACTGACGTCCGCTTCTGGCACAAAGCGGACATACGCAGAAAAGCAACTCATGAACGAGCATCAGCGTCTTCCATTATCGCTTTCACTCTTAAAATGGTCTGCCGTGTGGTGTCAAATTCGCGGGCAATCGCGCTGATACTCTTCCCTTCACTAAGACGCAAGAACACCGCTTTCTTTTGTTCGTCATCCAGAGCCGGCGGGCGGCCGAAACGCTTTCCGGATGCCTTAGCCCGCGCAATACCAGCATGTGTACGTTCAAGTAGCAGATCGCGCTCAAATTCAGCAACCGCCGAGATTACCTGCATTGTCATCTTTCCGGCCGGGCTGGTGAGGTCTACCCCCCCCAGCGCCAGGCAGTGTACCCGTATTTCTGACGCAGAAAGTAGCTCAACGGTTTTTCTGATATCCATGGCGTTTCGCCCGAGGCGATCCAGCTTCGTTACGATTAAAACGTCTCCGTTTTCCATTCGATCAAAGAGACGCATAAATCCAGGGCGTTCAGCAGCCGCGACTGAACCACTTATGTACTCTTCAATCAGTCGCTGGGGTCTGATGGTAAAGCCGGCCGCTTCGATTTCACGACGCTGGTTTTCAGTGTTCTGTTCGAGGGTCGATACCCTGCAGTAGGCAAAAACTCGTGACATGTAGTTATTTTATGTACGAAATAGGTGTACTTATTATAACGCATGTCCGAAATTAAAAACACTAACTTTCGGACATGTTATATTCTACATGTACGAAACCGGTCGTTTCCGTACATCATGCTAAAGTAATATGCATAATAATGAAAATATAACCTTGATAATATTTCCATTGGGTATAATTTCAGCGCGTTCTGATTATAGCTTTCAGACTATAACATTTGGGTATACATAAATGTCACGCAGTTTATCATTGCGAGTGTATATGCTATTTGTAAAAGTCAAGGCAATAAACTCTGCTGGCGCAGATTCGGATTCGGTTAAACCCTCCGTTCCCGGAGTTTTACCGAATGGCCCGGCGGCGCGGGTACAGAACAGCTGCCGGTAAATGAAGGTGTGCCAAGACGCCATGTACAACATATAGTGCTTCTTTTTTTACGGACCGGCACTACATGTAGGCTCCGAAAAATAAACGTGTCGCACAACGGCAATTCGGTGGAATAGGGGTTTTACCGAATCAGGATACCCACAGCCTGCTTCGGTGCGCAACATATCGCTCTGCCTGAACATACGGTATAAGATTTCACTCATCCGTGATTAACTCAGTCAGGAATTCATGTGGAAAAGGAAACGTGGGCATTATTTGGAGCAGCAGCAGCCGTCGCAGCACCGCTGATTTTTAACACAGTAAAAGAGGCGCTCTGGGAGAGGAAGAAAAGAAAAAGGGAAGAACGGTACATAGTCATACAGCTTATATTCGTGCTGGACAAATATATGTCTCAGTGTGAATTCCTGTCTTACAACGACGGTATTTATGATCCTGAAAAAGAATACAAGGTAACAGACTACGTTAAACCTGAACTGCAATTATCATCGGTAAAGGGTGACTATAAATATCTGGATACAGATATGCTTTACAGGCTGCACAGCATTGATTCCAAGCGCGCACAGGTAATCAGTGAACTCTCAAACCTTGATGATAGTTACTTCGAGGATGCACCGGATTGCAGTGGTTATTATTCTAAACGGCAGGAACTTTACGCAAAACATGGCCTTTATGTGATTGAGCTGTCGGAGGATATTTGTCGAAAATTCAAGATAAAACATGTTTCATGGGATGGCGGTTTCAATCCGGCAACGTCCATCAGAGAACGGCTGATTCAGATCCGGGCATCGAGATCCCGCTCAAAACTTCGTAACATGGAAAGGTATGCAAAGCGCGTCGCTGAAAACAACGAAAATTAATGCAAAACTAGAGACGGCATTAGCAGCGTATTTCCGAACTCACTCCGCTTATTGAAGGTTAAGGTAAAACAGGCGCAAAAAAACCGCCTTTCGGCGGCGTGCCTAAAGTTACTGTCCGGGCTGTTCCTCTTTAGCGGTTTGCAGCGTGCGAACGTCATATTCAGACATCCACTGATCAGTGGCCTCCGTATGCCCGTCAGCTTCGGTGAACACGATAATTTCATAAGCGGGATTCAAACTGGACTGGTATTCAACGGCTTTAAGCAGGTCAGGGCCGGGGAAGAATAATAAATAGACCCCTTCCGTCAGATAGCTTTTATTCAGTGCCAGAGTGGTGTGCAGGCTCACTTTTCGCCCGTATACGTTGATAATCTCATTTGACTTAAGTTTGTTTACCTCGCTTTTCTCAAAGATGCGCTCCAGTATCTGATCGCCGTGGGCTTTAGTGTTCACGCACAGATAAACGTCACACTCATGGTGTTCAGCCCGATCAATCGCATATTTCAGGATGCTTTCGTGCAGCCTGTTCATAAGCTCAGAGAATTCACGCTGTAGTATCACCCGGTCAGTCATTTTGATTCCTCTTGATGAATGAGTTGTGGGATCAATCATATCGGTAATGTCCGGTGCGGCACAGCGCGGAAGCTCGTCCTGATGCACAGTTCGGTGTTATGCGGGTTTTACCGAATCCGGGGAAAAGCATAAGCCACGCTGGATTTTTACCGTCCCTGCAATTAAGATGATTCCTAAGAAGAAGAAAAATAAAGCTGTGCAACGGTTTTCATATCGTAAGGAAAGTAAAGATGACTCTACATCAACAGGCCACCACCACGCAGAAGGTCTGCGAAACCATTATATGGTTAGTGGTTTTTATACCGCTGGCACTCCTGGCCGTATTCTTCTTCGCTACCACAGGCGGCGTTTCAATGTGGGTTGGTGGGGGCATGAGTGTGGTCTTTGCATTCGGTTTCACCCAGAGGTGGTGGCGAAAGATTAATAACTGACCGTCATATTAAAAAAAGAGGCGGAAGTACCCCGCCTCTTTTTATGCTTTTTTCTGAAACCCCATTATCATGGGAAAAACTTCTCATAAAAGGACTATTTGATGAAAAAAATTATTTATGGCAGCCGTTCTCGGTATGGCGTTCCTGCTGGCTGGCTGCGGCGATGACGGTATTTACGGAGATTACAAAAATGAGCAGTACGGACTCATTCTGAAAATCTCCGAGAAAAATATAGAATACAAAGGTAAGACTTTAGCAGTCGAAAGCTGGGGTAATAATGAAAAAGAAAAAACGTATACGGCCCGTGTCAACGCCTCCGGCTATAAGATGAACATGCGCTTTGTGAAAAAAGGTAATGATGTGGTTTATCAGGGCGCACTGTTCAAGGCTGACTAAGTTCGAACTGGCGGCGGCATACAAAGTGATTTAAGCGGCCTGACGGGGCGGGGTTAATACCCTGCCATTTTTTTAATGTGTAATCCATAACTATGGTAGGCACAATTCCAATACTCAAGGAAAAGCTTATGACTAACCTATACAAATTTATGGGCGCTGATGTGGCCGATAAATTAATGATGGATGAAAAACATATTGGAATAAAATTTTCCCATTTAAATCAATATAATGATCCTTATGAGTTTTTTCTCACTATTGATTTTAATCGCGCCTCAGACGAATTAGCCTTTTATAATGAAATGATCGGCATGGTTACAAAGCAGCCAGCCACTTGCTTTACAAAAAGCCCAGTAATTCCTCCTATGTGGGCGCACTATGCGGGAAATTCATCTGGTTTTGTAATAGAAATAAATGAAGAAAAATTCAAGTTATTTTTAAAAGAAACTGGCTTTAACGAAAATACTGGAATAGCTGACGTGGAGTATAAAGATTTGCCAGGTGAGGATATTGAACCCACCCTAGAAAGAGCATTTCATATATGTAAACCCCGTTATATTTATTGGCTTCAATCATATATAAGACACGCTGCATATCTGACAAAACAAGAGTGCTGGAGTTATGAGCAGGAAAGGCGCGTCATAATCGATGAAAAAGCACTTACCAAACCTAACGACTGGCTTATGTTGCTTCCTGTACCGATAAACTGCATCACGGCGATTATAGTTGGTCATAAATCGGATGATTCATTGAAGGAGAAAATTCAGGTTTTGGCTAAAAAGGCTAAGTGCAGATATTTTGAAATGGTAATAGGAAAAACAACAACTACTCCATTCCTTTTATCAAAAAACCTTAAATCACACCAATTTATCAATGGAAAGATAAAAGCTGTAAGCCAGCAATGCAAAAAATGTTATGAGCCTTTAAATATCGATAATAAGATTTGCGGTTGGTGCGGCATTACTCAGCGTGATGTTAGCATGGCTGAAAGAAGAAACGCATTTCGGGCGATAGCAAGCACTGGGGGGTTGGAAAATTATATTGCCGCAATGAGAGCCATCAGTGCTAGACATAGAAGCTGAGGCAGATCAAGCCGATTTACCGAAACCTAGTACAGCCAGACTAAAAGCAGTGCTGTACGGTTCAGTAATATGGGCGTTTTACCGAATGCCCGCAGAAGGGCGTAAAAAAACCGCCTGGCGGCGGTTTCGAGCGGGTTACGCTAAGGAACCTGCTTACCTACTGTGACGGGTAAAGGAACTAAAACTTCCCACTGAGCAGGCCAATCCTGGATAATGTGAGTGGGTATCGTTTGTCCCAGCCAGTACAATTCAGCACGGTAAGTATGCACAAGGGCTGAGTCGGCATTATCTAATAAACGCATATCCGCAATATGGCATTTTCTCAAATCTGCTTCAAGGGAATAAATCGGGTCACCCGGACTCCCGTGGGTATTTCTGAAAGTAAGTGCCTCATCTAGAGATTGCCAAGCGTAGAGGCATTGCCACCGCGATGGTTTGCCTGGGTGTTGAGCACGCCGATAAAATTCAAATGACCAGTCAATATTTATCGTAGGGTCAATATAGGGAACATTGGAAAGAAAATAGTAATTACCTTGGTCAGATACTCCTTCAGGGAACAAGTTCATTGCCAAATGGCTAAGCTCGGCCGGCTTAAGATCACTGAATGTTTTCAGAGAAACCATATGATTTTCCTGATAGCGGTTAAATCTGTCAACTACATATAATGTATTCATTGTATCCACCTGAATCAGAGTGTGAGTTCTATTGATGATGTTATTGCTTATATCAGTTGTAGGTAAATCAGATGACTGCCCAATCCGGCTTAGGTATGTTCACTATACAACATCTTAAAGTCTGACCAGTGCGGAGTCGGTCTTATAGGCGTTTTACCGAATGCCCGGAGAAGGGCGTAAAAAAACCGCCTGACGGCGGTCTGGTTCATTCCCAATACCGGTATCGGATATCCTCCCGACTCGGGCTGAAAGGAATAAGTTCTGATCCTGGCGGGATGGTCATCCAGCGGATTTCTGATTCAGACCAGAACCCCGCACGGGATTCATCCTGTGTGAAGACAATACAAGTGCCATATCTCCCATGTTCCTCATGTTGCTGACGCCATTGTTTACTTTTAGGATTATAAATCTTGAACCATTTCAATTGAATAAACCTCTCTGAGAGCCACAGGTGCAGGCTACCACATGAGCTATGTTAAAGACTCAGATAAAAGCTACCCGAAGGGACATACTGCCGGAAAGGGCTTCGGTTTTATTGGCGTTTTACCGAATCAATCAGGAAAACACTGAATCTAACCTTGGCGGCTGAGCGGAGGCTTGGACATACCACAAAAACTTGGCGTATTGGTCATAATTTGTACAAAAAACAGCATTTAGAAATGGAAATGGGAATCTTCTTATAAGATAATGTTATGAATTCGTCCTCACCTCAAAGCTAATATTGCTTTTTCGGATATATATGAAAAACCATGAATATATTGTTATAAGCGGATTCAATAGAAGTAAAGTAGGGCGAATAATTGGCTCAATAGCTTCCTTTTTATCGGGTTTCCTTGTATTAGGTATTTTATCTTTACTTAAGTATTTATCTTACTTTGACGGACAATCCATATTAACTCCTACAATTTGTTCACTGATAAGTGCAGGTTCTATTTATTTATTACTTTACTGGTTGTTTGATTCAAAAATATGGAAATGGAAGCTGGTATCAAAATTTATCAATGTTCCTGATCTTTCAGGGGAATGGGATTGTGTGGGTAGAGGAGAAAACAAACAAGGCGATATTTTCCCCTGGAATGCTAAAATTAAAATTTTCCAGTCATGGGACAAAGTTCATATCCGTAGCCAAACCCCACAATCAGGATCAGATAGCATTGCCGCTTCCATTATATATGATGGCGATATAGGTTATAGATTGGTTTATAACTACAGGAATGATCCACGGATAGATGAGAAAGAACTTAGCCAGCATATGGGTTTTGCAGAATTAATATTTGATAAAAACCTGACTACTGCAGAAGGTGAGTACTTCAATGGCAGAGGCAGAAATACCTTTGGAACAATGAAATTAAGGAAGTTATAAGATGGCAGCTGATTACGCAAACAGAATAGAACGTTTAAAACTCAGAAGGAAGGGTATAAACGAAATATTTGCTATGGATAGTGCTGATGAAAGCAGGCATATTTTGCTGAAAAAATCCCATCAACAGGAAAGCTGGGAAAGCAGGGCGTCAGGGAAGTCAGCTACAAAATATGCTTTAGGGGCCATGCAGGAGGTTGATCCTGTCTATACTCGAGTCAGTAATGAAACAGGCGATAGAATAAAAAATCAGCTGTCTAAACGATTGGAAGGTAAAGGGATTATAGCATCTTTTCGTTTGCAAGGTTCCGTTCCCTTAAATATCCATATAAAGGGTGTTAGTGACGTAGATCTTCTTGCAATTGATGAAGAGATTTTTATGGCTGACACTAATGGGATTAAAAACAGTAGCTATATTCCATCCAGTAAAAACAGCCTTCATGTAATCCAGTCTTTACGTAATGAAATTGAGGATTCTCTCGCCTCTGCATTCCCTGCAGCAACTATTCATACCGACAACGCTAAATCAGTAAAAATAACAGGCGGTTCTTTAGCTAGAGACGTGGATGTGGTTCCGGCAATTTGGTGGAATAATATTAACTATCAGTCGTCAGATAGAGAAGTAGATAGAGGGGTAACGATTTTAAATAAGAGAACTCCTGAGCTTATCTACAATACTCCATTTCTTCATATTGAATTAATTACCAAGCGTTGTGATTTTACATTTGGCGGATTGAGAAAATCGATAAGAATGCTTAAGAATATAAAAGCAGATGCAGAGGCGGAAAGTATTGAAATAGGCCTTAGCAGCTTTGATATTGCATCTATTATGTATCATGCCAACCTCAACAATCTGCAACAAGGCCTCTATTATGAACTTGCAATATTAGTTGAAACACAGCGCTGGCTGAACTGGTTATGGCATAATTATGAAGCTGCTCAAGAACTTGACGTTCCCGACAAAACAAGAAAAATATTTGATAATGCAGAAAAGAAAGATGAATTAGCCAAGTTATCCTTGCAGGTAGATAGGTTGTTGTTGGCTGTAGCAAATGAATTTAACAGAATATTTAACAATGATATTGTTGATGATAACCTTCGAAACTATGTTAGTAAATCAAGTGCTTAGCTTTTTTTTTCTGTGTAGCAGTTTATCAGATGAATGCAGGAAAAAGGGCGAACGAAACTGCCTCAAGTCGGCAGTTTCACTGATATAGATAACGGAGATTCACATATGTCATACCAAGAAGATTTTCTGACAGCTATTCAACGTACGTCGCGTTTTAACCTTCAGCCTATACCGGCATTCAGCGAAACATCCGGCCAGATAATGAACGCTGCGCGGGTTAATGATCTAAACAAGGTGCTGGCACCGGTTTTTTCCGGCATCCAGAGCTACGAACAGATTGTAGGTGAATGCATGCCTATACATCTCAAAGCCCGTTCTGTACTTGAGAAGTGGCTAGGTTGCCCGGTCTATTACACTCTCGGCTGGATTGACGACGGTTCATCCGAAGGGTTGTTCCGGTTTGACGATGAAAAAATCGCTATGAAGCTGGCAGCAGGTCATCAGGATGAAACGCTCGATATACATGCCTGGTTGACGCTACCTACAATGGAGATTATAGACCTGACACTTACTACCACGCTCTGCATACTACAAGGAATAAAGGAGGGGGAAGGCGGAGTGATCGTTAAGAAAGCTGACGAAGTAACTGGGCTTTCTTACAAACCGATGCTGATTGGCGAAACCTATCTGCATAAAATTGGGGTAATTAAGAATATGGCCTGGCTTGACATGGGAGTCAGTTCGGGAAAATAGGCGTTTTACCGAATGGCGGAAAAAAGAGAGAAAAGGCCGCATTCTGTCGGCAAAAAAATTAGGGGAATAAATGGAATGCGCTTAGGATCTGACTTGTGCCGGAAACGGTATGTTCAGGACGAAAAAAAACCCGGCTTGGAAGGCCAGGTTTATTTTCTGTTCCGGGTGCGGTTGGAGGCCGCGCGCTGGAACAGGGTACTGCATGTATCGACTCGTAGGGCAATTTTAGCACTATTGACGGCCCCGTCAATATAGCATCAGCCCATCGTTGACCTTATAATGACAACGCGAGTTGCGCTTATGCAGTGCCATCGGGTGAAGCCTACAGGATTCTCCCGGCCGGAAACGGGTGGAGCCGTCCGGTCTGCCCCCACTCATAGGGTGCTGCATGTATCGACTCGTAATTGATACGCGCCGCGAGGGGAAGCTCAAGGGCATAAGCGGCGTGTGGCGCTCTCCTGAAAGGGAGAAGCTTAAAGTGATAACGCTGGGATCTATCCTGCTGATATTGCAGATACTGCACGTCAGCTTACGCATTATCGTTGTTATCAAGCAACTGACCGGACGCCCGTAAGGGCTGAAGGAACTTGAACAAAGGCGGGGGTTTTCCACCCCGCCTTTTTTCGTTTCTGCGCGGCGTTCGGCAGAATTAGGGTTTTACCGAATCCGCGCGAACGGGGAACATCAGTCCGCTTTGTGCCAGGAGCGGACATTGGTAGCTGGTAAACGCTGTAGTGATACTTCGCCGGGAAGAGTAGACCGGACCTGTCCGGTTTAGATATCGAATAATATTTATATGATTTCGTTTTTTGCAAAACTGCTGTTTAGGCTTTTCAGCACTTCATTGATTCCTCTGCTTACAATCCGGTCCTCCCGCATAACTGCCCCGAGAGTCCGGTGAAGAGAGGGCGTCACAGAGTAAAGATCGAGCCCCGATCTTTCCTCGATGCATGCAACGGACATTCGGGGAACAATGCTGTAGCCAAGACCTGCACGGACCATTCTTTTAATAGCCTCGATACTGCCAAGCTCCATGACCGGGCAGGCAATATGTCCCGTCTCCCGGAACCACTGGTCAATCAGGGCGCGTGTCCCGCTTCCCGGTTCAAAGATAATCAGCGGCAGCGGCAGCAAGGCGCCCGGAGTCCATATTTTCGCGCTCTGCTCTGATGCATCCTTTTCCATGATGACAACAAACTCATCCGTACCCTGCGGGATGATGTTCAGGTTTTTACCTGCGGCTGGCAGAGTCACCAGGCCAATATCTATACGATTTTCCTCCACGCCCCGCACAATATCGGAAGTGTTACCTGTGCGTACGTCCACCTTCAGCAGGGGATGGGCCTGCCGCAGTTGCTGCAGTAAGGGGGGCAGTAGATGAATACAGGCCGTTGCGCCTGTGCCGACAGTAACAGTGCCGGTTATCTCGTCGGAATGCAGGCACACCGATTCAACTGCTGTACTTACCACTGCATCAATTTTCATGCTGTGCTCAACGAGAGTCAGCCCGGCAGGCGTGGGCCTTACTCCCCGGCTGGTTCGCTCAATAAGCCGGACCTGAAGCGCCTGCTCCAGTTGTCTTATCTGCAGGCTCACTGCCGGCTGCGACAGGCTAAGTGCTTCAGCCGCGCCGGAGAAACTGCCCCGGCTGACGACCAGTCTGAAAGTAGCCAGGTAATCGAGGTTCAGGTTTGCCATACCAAAATTTTCCTTATGCCGCTGATAAGTCCTGCTGCCTGTCTGAAATTATTCATTCGGGTTAGTCTCTGCTTCTGACCGTAGAAGGAGCCGTACCGATGGAAATAACCGAAGCAGATGAACGACATATTCCTGCCATCCAGCAGATTTATGCTTATCACGTATTGCATGGCACCGCCACTTTTGAAACCGAACCGCCGGATTTGGCTGAAATGACAGCCCGTCTGAAAAAGGTGCGTGCAGCAGGACTGCCCTGGTTTGTGGCGGTTGAGGACGGCAATGTGCGCGGATACTGCTACCTGTCACTCTACCGGGAACGGTGCGTCTACAGATTCACCCTGGAGGACTCTGTATATATTGCCCCCAACTTTCAGGGGCAGGGGATCGGAAAAAAGCTGTTATCGAGTGCGGTCGCATGGGCAGAGGCCCGTAGCTTTCGCCAGCTCGTGGCCGTAGTCGGAAACAGCGAAAATACCGCCTCTCTTGCCCTGCATCGCGCGGCGGGCTTCAGCATTACAGGAACGCTCAAATCTGTGGGCTTCAAGCACGGACGCTGGCTTGATACGGTCATCCTGCAGCGTACGCTCGGGCAGGGCGACGCCACATTTCCGGAGAGCACAGGTTGACTGACGGGCATCTGACAGGCCGCACCATTTTCTGCATTGGCATGACGCAGCTAATCAACTGGGGTATCACATTCTATATGCCGGGAGTCTTCGGGACCGCCATCATGGCGGAGACAGGCTGGTCGCCGGCTGTGACATTCTCCGGGCTGACTACTGCCATGCTTGTTATGGGGCTTGTTTCGCCGCTTACCGGCCCCCTTATGTCCCGTACCGGCGTACATACGATGATGATGGCGGGAACCTTCGCCATAGTCCTCGGTTGTTTTCTGATGGCTTTTACCCATTCAACAGCATCGTGGGTTGCCGTCTGGCTCCTGATGGGAGCCGGCATGCGACTTGCTCTGTATGATGCCGCGTTTGCTCTGCTAGTAGAAACCGCAGGCGCAGGGGCCCGCCGGGCAGTCTCCCTGGTCACCCTGCTGGGTGGCCTCGCTTCAGCCGCGTTCTGGCCAGCTGGCGCAGCGCTACTGCACATTACCGACTGGCGGCATGCGATTATCGTTTACGGCTGTGCGGGCATTGTCAGCCTGCTTTTTCTGTCCACCGTTCCGGCAGGGCATCGGAGTCAACCTCCCGTTGCCGGGCAGCCCGCTCTTCCGGCGATCGGAACAGCAGAAGACCGAAAAGCATTCATCAGCGGCCTGTGGTACGCCACGCTAATAGCGCTGATAAGCTTTGTTTCCACCGGCATGTCCACTCATTTTCCTCAGATACTGGCCGCTTATGGTATGCCCGCTGTGGCGGGTATGTTGTGGGGAGTGGGACAGGTGAGCGCCAGACTGCTGGACGTGGCTTCTGGCGCACGTACCTCTGCGATCCGTCTGAGCCTGGTTACCGGCATTCTGCTGCCATTTTGCTTTCTGGCCGGCCTTGCAGGTAATGTTACCCCTGTGGCTACAGCCATCTTTATTCTGAGTTACGGAGCTGTGAACGGACTGAGTACGGTAGTTAAGGCCGTACTACCTCTTGTGCTGTTTGATCCGCAGCAGTATACCCGTAAAACAGGCGTACTGCTGTCACCAGCTTTTTTACTCGCGGCGCTCGCTCCGTCAGCTTACGCCATACTGCTGGAGCGATACGGCATACCCGGCACGCTGCTTTTATCTTCCATCCTTACCCTGTTCATCACGGCGATTTCCATAGTGATCTGGCGTCGCCATCCTTCCTCTGCTGGACAGAACCGGGATAAGAACGTGCCATCCATTCCGGGGAAAAATATTTGACGCTGTCTACATTTCCATTATTCTGGAAATATAGTTTAAGGAGGCCGCATGGATTTAAATACAGCAGCAAATGCGCTTCGGGAGCTGGGGCATCCGACCCGTCTCAGCGTGTACCGGGAGCTGGTGAGAGCGGGTCATGACGGCCTGCCGGTCGGCGTTCTGCAGAAGCGCCTCGGTATTCCGCCCTCCACGCTCAGTCATCATATTTCCGCGCTGATGTCCGCCGGGCTGGTCAGCCAGGAGCGGCAGAGCCGTACCCTGTTCTGCAAACCCTGCTATGTGCAGCTTGAACAGCTGATGGCCTTTCTGACAGAAGAATGCTGTGCAGGTGGCAGCTGCAGTCTGTCAACCGTGACGACTCATGAAGAGACCTCATTGTGAACAACATGAACGATACCCTGAAAAATATTGATACTTCACTCCTGGACGTGCCGCTGACTGAAGATAAGCTGAGGGCTGCAGAAGTAGCGCACCCGCCCCGCATCCTGATGCTGTACGGCTCGCTGCGGGAACGCTCATACAGCCGTCTCACAACGGAAGAGGCGGCCCGGCTGCTGACGGCAATGGGTGCCGAAGTGAAAATTTTTAACCCGTCCGGCCTGCCCCTGCCCGATGACGCCCCGGAGACGCATCCGAAAGTTGCAGAGCTGCGCGAGCTGGTTCTCTGGTCCGAAGGCATGGTCTGGTGCTCGCCGGAACGGCACGGCGCCATGACCGGCATCATGAAGGCGCAGATAGACTGGATACCCCTGACGTCGGGGGCGGTGCGGCCTTCTCAGGGCAAAACTCTCGCCGTTATGCAGGTCAGTGGCGGCTCGCAGTCGTTTAATGCCGTCAACCAGATGCGCATCCTCGGCCGCTGGATGCGTATGATCACTGTCCCGAATCAGTCATCCGTGGCAAAAGCGTGGGCCGAATTTGATGAAGATGGCCGCATGAAGCCTTCGCCATACTACGACCGCATCGTGGACGTAATGGAGGAGCTGATGAAGTTCACTCTGCTGACGCGCGGGCGCAGTGACTACCTGACCGATCGCTACAGCGAAAGGAAAGAGAGTGCCGCGCAGCTGTCTGAGCGGGTTAATCAGCGCAGTATATGAAAAAAGCCGGCATCTGCCGGCTTCTGTTTTTGCGTCTCCCTTCCTGCTGGCAGCACATTGAAAAATCAGTGGCTGATCCGGTTTCCGTGTTCATCAATGACTTTTTCGCCGTCCTCTTTCGTAAATGCTTCCTTCTGCGGGTCAGGCAGAATGTCCAGAACCGCTTCAGACGGACGACAGAGCCTTGTGCCGAGTGGCGTCACAACCACCGGGCGGTTGATGAGGATGGGGTGAGCCAGCATCGCATTCAGCAGTTCATCATCGCTGAACCGGTCTTCTGCCAGCCCCAGATGCTCATACGGCTCTGTATTTTTGCGCAGCAGGGCGCGTGCGCTGATACCCATATCTGCTATCAGCTTTTTCAGCTCGTCGCGGGTTGGTGGCGTCTCCAGATACAAAATCACTGTTGGCTCCACGCCACTGTTGCGGATAAGTGCCAGGGTGTTACGCGACGTCCCGCAGGCCGGGTTGTGGTAAATAGTGATATCAGTCATAAACGGTACTCCGTTACGGAGCTGCGCAGACGCAGCCCCGGGGTTAAGGTTAAACAGACAGGCGCAGGGCCAGCGCGGCCAGCGTCACAAAAAGCACCGGCAGGGTCATCACAATGCCCACGCGGAAGTAGTAGCCCCAGCTGACGGTAATGTTTTTCTGCGCCAGCACGTGCAGCCACAGCAGGGTCGCCAGGCTGCCGATGGGTGTGATTTTGGGGCCGAGATCGCAGCCGATGATGTTGGCGTAAATCATCGCCTCCTTCACCGCGCCCTGAGCCGTGCTGCCATCAATGGACAGGGCACCGACCAGGACGGTAGGCATGTTGTTCATCACCGATGACAAAAAGGCCGTCAAAAAACCGGTACCGAGTGTGGCGCTCCAGACGCCGTGTTCTGCAAACCGGTTCAGGATGGCTGAGAGGTAATCCGTCAGTCCGGCGTTGCGCAGGCCATATACTACGAGATACATACCCAGCGAGAAGATGACGATCTGCCAGGGCGCGCCTTTCAGCACTTTACGGGTGTCAATTACGTGCCCTTTCCGGGCAACAAGCCACAGAATAAATGCCGCCACCGCTGCCACCAGACTGACCGGAACGCCGAGCGGCTCCAGGGCAAAAAAACCGGCCAGCAGCAGGAGCAGGACCAGCCATCCGGCTTTAAAGGTTCGCATGTCTCGAATGGCTTCCCGTGGCACCTTCAGTTTCGCCAAGTCATAAGTGATCGGGAGGTCTTTACGGAAAAAGAGGTGAAGCATAACCAGCGTGGCCGCCACGGACGCGATATTTACCGGCACCATGACAGACGCATATTCGCTGAACCCCAGCTTAAAAAAGTCCGCCGTCACGATGTTGACCAGGTTCGATACGATGAGCGGCAGGCTGGATGTGTCCGCGATAAAGCCTGCCGCCATCACAAACGCCAGTGTGGCGCCGGGGCTGAAGCCCAGCGCCAGTAGCATGGCGATGACAATAGGCGTCAGGATAAGTGCCGCCCCGTCATTGGCAAACAGGGCCGCCACTGCCGCACCCAGCAGAACAATATACGTGAACAGCAGCCTGCCTTTACCGCCTCCCCAGCGGGAAACGTGCAGTGCAGCCCACTCAAAAAAGCCAGACTCATCAAGCAGCAGGCTGATGATAATAACCGCGATAAACGTGGCCGTGGCGTTCCAGACAATCTGCCAGACGGCCGGAATATCACCGATATGCACCACGCCGGTCAGCAGCGCCAGCGCGGCCCCGATAACTGCACTCCAGCCAATACTGAGTCCCTTTGGCTGCCAGATAACCAGCACCAGTGTCAGGACGAATATAGCGCCTGCCAGAAACATACTTTCTCCTTTGGATATAAAGCCTGTAAACGGGACTAAAGACAGCCCTGCTAACAAGTATGTAAAATCATATGTGTTTGGGTAAATTTCAAATGCAGACAGGCTTGCCGTTGGTGGTCGCGTTATTCCTTTCAGCCTGCTGGCTGAGTTGCAGAATGTCATCGCGCTGACACAGGTAAGCCTGCTCAATTACCGCAGCAGCCCAGGCGGGCATGTGTGGTGACAACCGATAATAAACCCACTTGCCGTCTCGCCTGTCGATAAGCAGACCGGCGTCTCTGAGTAACGCCAGATGCCGGGAAATTTTAGGCTGACTTTCTTTCAGCATTGACGTGAGTTCACAGACGCAAAGCTCTCCTTTTTCGCGCAACAGCAGCACCAGACTGAGTCGTGTTTCATCAGAGAGATTTTTGAAAAGCTGAAGAGGCTGAAATTGAGGCATGATGACTCCTGAGTCCGGAATTGAAGACATTCTCACTGCCTACAATTTGTGAGTCAATCATATATTCGTTAATTCAGATGTGTTTATCTGGCAGTAGCTCATTTTGTGACAATTCGTTTACGGTATGCCTGCACAGGTAAGCCAGAAGGATGCAATCAATCTTCGAGCACTCAATGTCCGCTTTTCGCTCAAAGCTGCCTGTAGGTTCCTGCCGCGCCTGCCGGCGTCGGCCAACGCCTCGCGGCCGCACAGTAAACTGCACTCCCGCTCGCCGTTCCCGGAGTTCTGCATCATACTTCTTCAGCCCGGTAAAAAAACACATCGCGGGCAATCAGTACAATCAGTATCTGTAACCTCGCTTTCCGGGAGGTTGGCAAAGCCGCCCGGAACTTTTTTGCCTAAAATCCGCCCTTGGTTACAACATCCGCGCGAAACCCGCCGCCATTCACTTTCGTGCATGCCTATGCAGACGCGTCAAAATCATCAGGGGCGTTTTTCGGGGTTTCGGGCAGAGATAACCCTGCCTTTCGGCCAGAAACGCGCAAAACGGCGCTGAGGGCGTTTCTGCGGTGCGGGCAACCCTGATGTTATGGTAAATACAGAGCAGGGAGCTAATCAGAGCTTACTTTTCCGCTTCGCTTTTCAAAGATGATCACGTCGCGAAATACCCCATTCATTTCGCCCACTTTTTCTCGGTAACCGACCTTTCTGAACCCCTGTCCAAGGTGCAGCCTTATGCTGGCCTGATTTTCAGGGAAAATACCGGCAATCAGCGTCCAGTATCCGGCCTGTTCAGAGGCAGTTATCAGCGTTGAAAGAAGCTGCTTCCCCACCCCGTATTTATGATTGTTTGGATGAACATAAATACTCAGTTCCGCTACACCCCGGTAAGCATGACGGCTTGAGTAAGGGGATAGAGCAGCCCATCCGATAAGCTCGTCATGTACACACGCCACGTAACGGCATTTTGTCAGATGACCGGTATTCCACTCATCCCATTCTGGCGCAGCAGTCTGAAAAGTGGCGTTACCAGTAGCGATACCCGCCTGATAAATGTCCCTTACGGCATTCCAGTCATCCTGCCGCATTTCTTTTATAGTGATTTCGACCATCAGCACTCTCCGACTCGACCGTCATTATGTTTTATTAACATAGCATTAAACGATTCTTAGCTGCGATCGAAGGCAGTTCTCCAGCCGGATGTTATGGTAAATGTGAGTGGGTTATGACAATTGAAATCAGTGGCAGCAAGGAGTCGGCAGTGGAAAAATTTACGGTACGGCGCATTACTGAAAGCGATCTTGGCGACTTCAGAGAATTGAGGCTGGAAGCCTTGCGGCTTCATCCGGATGCTTTTGGTGCGTCCTACGACGAATGCACACTGAAGCCGCTGCATTTCTTTGCCAAACAGCTGCGAAATAGTCATGTTTTTGGCGGGTTTGATCTTCATAACACCTTACAGGGCATGATTGGCGTTAACCGCAGCTCTCTACCAAAACTGAGCCATGTTGCAAGTATCTGGGGAATGTATGTTCGCACCGAGATGAGAGGCAGCGGGCTGTCATCTCGCCTCATGGAGGCGGCGCTGGAAGTCGCCAGTTCAGCCAAAACTGTGAAACTATCCGTGGTTACCACTAACCGGGCTGCGTATGCGCTTTATCATTCCTTCGGGTTTACCGAGTGGGCAACGGACACCGCTGCACTGTGCGTTGACGGGGTGTTTCATGACGAGTTCCTCATGAGGCTGGACTCAGAGAGCGGTTCATAACAGAGATGTTATGGTAAATGCGAGTGACCGGCAGGGTCTCGTGAGAAAGAGCGAAAGCTCTACTCAATGTACTGGCTAAAACGCAGAAGGTATCCATCCGGATCCTGCACGAGAAATTCTCGCTGGCAGGCGGTTGTTTCGCCGGTGTTGTAATGGTTATCGCTGAGACCCCGATACAGCGTTACGCTATGCGCATTTATACGGGCGAATATCTGTTCAATATCGTCCACTTCTATCTGGAAATTTACGCCGCGTCCCAGCGGTCTGGTGAGTTCTGCCGTATTCCACCCTCCTGGATGATACTGCTCAAGCATCAGTTGCGCTTCGCCAAGGTTGATATAGGCAAACTCCGGCTCTGTGCGCCTGATCATGACGCTGAAGCCAAGCACATCGGTATAGAAGCTAAGGGAAGCGGGAAGATCTGTTACGGTCAGCTCGGGAACCATGCGGTTCCAGTAGGGTTCTTTCATGTCAGTCATTTTTTTCATCCTTTTTTGACTGACGCAGCATACACCAGATGGCTTGTGCGGGGTTCGTGGCCGGGATGGTATGTTCAATTCGACCTGGTAGCAGATTCAGATGAGGAGGAGGCCGCCTCATGGCTGCGGCCAGCAAATTACTACAAAGGGGATACAGCTTGAACATTGTGCTGGAAGACGTAAGGATCAGATAGCAGCTCAAATTGCTCGTCGTCTGGATAGGTGACTGCAATCTGGTACTGTTCGCCTGCAAATGCTTTCACTGCCTCAAGATCTTTCCAGTAAGTTGCCAGGAAGAAATGTTCCCATTCACCCTGTGTCTCTCTGCGTACATATGCTCCCAGATTTCCTGGTGTCCTCTCTGAATGTTCAACACCGGTCTTTTGCAGATGGCTTGCAAAGCCTTCTGCATACTTAAACGGTACGCATCCGTGCCATGTTCTGACAATCATGTGTCTATCCTCATGTTGTGGAAGGGTTTAACCATAACATGGGATGGAAAGAGGTGGGATTCGTGATCAGATGTTATGGTAAATACAGGGTGTCTGAAGAAGGTGCATCGGATTACTGCATTACTCAGAGAGCCCGGAATATCCACACTGTAATGGGATACAACAGGTAAAGAATGACGACGACTTGCAGCCCTTTGAGCAGCCAACGGGTACGACGCCAGAGGTGACGTTCCTTTTCATTGGCTTCCTGAATGGATTTCTGTATCTGATCCTGATGAGGCACAGCGTCATCCTTGATTGAGGGTTATCAGAGGTTCCAGCATAACGGAACACGCTTTTTCATCAAGTGCATCACCCAGATGTTATGGTAAATATTATGATTGAGAATAGAGATGGAGTGTTTGATGGGTATCGTAATACGAGCTGTTGAATTAAAAGATGCGGAGCAGCTGAAAAGTATATATAGCCAAAAAAATGTCCAAGAAAACATGTTGCAACTACCGGCTCCATCGCTAAGTTATTGGGAGAGTCGAATCCAAAATTATAGCGAAAATGGATGGATTGGTTTTGTAGCTGAGATCGAAGGCGTTGTGGTTGCTGAGTTAGTGATTTTTACTCAAAAAAATATAAGGCTTAGGCATGTTGTTTCTTTTGGGGTTGCCGTTGATATGAATCATTCAGGAAAAGGTATAGGAAAGAAGCTGATTCTTTTCTGTCAGGAATATGCATTTCAATGGTTGGCAGCTGGGCGTCTTGAGTTAGAGGTTTTTGCTAGCAACAGTTCAGCAATCAAACTTTATGAAAAATTAGGCTTCGAGATTGAAGGCAAGAAGAGAAATGCCGCATTAAAAAATGGGGTGTATCAGGATGTCTTCATTATGTCGAAGCTAGCCATTTAAACCTAAGACCTGGAACTATCAAACTCTAGGCCTAGATTGATTTTTATAGCGTTATAGTCGGTACATGACAGGGTTGTTATGTTTAATATGGCAGAACTTCCCTGTCACTATAATTTTGATGTCCGCTTCTCGCTCGTAGCGGACTTTGATCAATCGTTTGGGAAGATGCAATAAATGATGAATGTGGTTGAAATCTCTCTATGACATTTGAGCATACCCAAGTGTCATAGGGTAAATCCCTCCTTAAAACCCCTAATGTCATTATCTATATGTCATGGGTATGATTGTCATAACCTAAATGTCATAGGTTCGCGGCTCTTGTAGACTTATTTGCATATAGTCATTCCGATTTGTGATTTATTAGGGTTGTCATTGGAGAGATGATCGCTGTGTTCTTTACCGTTTGCTTTTACCGATCATTATTGAGCGATCGGCTTTATGATCATTCCGTTTTCGATGGTAGAGCTAGATTTTTCATAACCACGCTTTAATCAACATCGGATCGAAAAGCCCTTTTGGAAAGTTGAACAGATACTGGCGGGCGGTTGTGACGTTCAAATCATAGAAATCCGCATATTCTCTGACGTTACAATTCCTCAACCATGCGCCGCTGTAATACTTATCAAAATGCTGGGCCCAGATTTCATTCATTGGGCGCCGTGATAACTGGCGATGCGCTGTGCGCTGAGGAAGCTGATTCTCGACAATATACTCCTGCGCAGTTAGCGCTTGTTGCTGGTGGAACTGGCGGCGGTGATAAACCCAAAACAGCACACGGATTGCTGCACCACCGCATTTATGCAAATTCTCATACATTCTGCGTCTGGGAAGCTTGTGCTTGTACGCATATTGTTGTTGGGTGATGCCATTTAAGATAGCCTCGCGGCGATAATTTTGCTTATGAAAGGCCCACTGAACCCGCCATCTACCATTCCAAACATCATAGTCCTTATAATCTTTTTCATACTTCATTGCCGGGAGCAGAAAACGCTCAAATAATTCATCCAGTGTTGCAGGTAAGATATGAAGATGCTGCTTTCTTTGCAGGCGCTGCTCATCAGTCAGTGAGCTTATTTCAAATTTCGTAAGCCAGTCATTGGTTCCCGTATGGGTTTTTAATTTACTATTAATAGAGTGGTGAATATCAATTTTAGCATTGCCAATTTTTATCTTTTCCATCTTTATGATCCTTATAAATCTTTAGAGCCAAGGTTCTAACAACCACGGGTTAATTAGATTAGCCGGGTAATTACATAGATAGCGGCTTGCCGTGCCCGGATTAAGATAATACCAGCGGCAATATTGCGAAACGCTAATGTTGCAGGGCCAGTAATAGCGGTAGTAACATTCAAAATGGCGTTGCCAGTGAGGGCTGAGTTTTTGACTAACCCTATTGAATTCCGTGGTAGGCAAGTGAGTTGTAAATGAGCTCAAACGCTGAAATGCTCTTCTGAGAGCTTTCATGCGAAGTGAGGAGATATCTTTCAATTGTTCGTTATCTGCGACCGGCGCAACCATAAGTGATGTATCCGGGCCCCCCGGGGAAGCAAAAAGCGAATCCAGTTTTCCAGGCAGCGGGCAATGCTCTTGAGCAGGGGCAAATGAAGCAGGTTCCGCGCGGAATGGAGTTGTTCTAGGGGGCCTGCCTTTTTTCAGGCATGAATAATGCTGAGTGCCAGAGAGTGCAATACCTTTAGCAATACTCTCTTTAGAATGCCGCTTAGCAAAATAACTAACCCGCAAAAGCAACGCGGTCAGAGCCTCAGTGTCGTTCTTCCTGACGAAATAATATCCGTGCTTTGGAAACCAGACCGTACCACCGGTGGCGATTTTCCAGCAGCTCTCCACCAGCTTGTTAATTTTAAGAGGATGGCGAACGTAGTTGCCGTCTACCATCAGAAGGTAATGATAATGCTGCGCCGGTGCTTTGTTCTGCTCCCGGACCCAAAACACCCGAACAAAGCTTTTAGGGTACATTCTCCTGAGAGAAGGGATGATTAACTGATGAAAGTTGGTAATAGCACGATTGTCAGAAGTGTACTGAGGAAGATGAAAATCATAACGTATTGCGAGAAAGCGTGAGCAGCTGCTGTAAGTTTTATCAATTGTCCGGAACAGTGAGTTCATGATTTTAGCATTTTGCTGACACTCCTCGGGCATGACTGGCCAAAGAACACCATCATACAGAAACTCTCCGCTAGCCTGGATATCCGGATAAACAGTACTGCGCGTAATATTATTAATTACCGGCTTTTGGGAAGCGGAAACCTGATTGGCAGTTTTGCTGTTTATCATAGAGTTACGATTAGTTTGGAGTCACGAAGCCAGGCTGATCTAGTGCGTTTGTTGTTTCAAATGGTTGCATCAGCAGGTAAAAGAAAGGCTGGAAATCCCAGCCTGATACAGACGTCTAGCAGCAGCTATTAAGCCACTGTTCATATTGTGTGACTGTCCAGCCCATGGTTCTGCCTGAGCGCTTTTTTGGCTCAGGAAACTCGCCGCTGAGTACCCAGCGGTAAAGGGTAGTACGGCTGCAGTTCAGGAGATCCAGCATTTCGCGAATACGGATAAGGCGTTGAGGGCCAGGAAGGTGGCGAATGGTAGCGGATAAGGAGTTTTCGTGTTTCATTTTAAATCTCTCGGTGATGAATCAGGATGAAACATATCTTAGAAACCGAGAAGCTTTATGTCGTGGTTACCCTGGAAAGATACCTTGGTGACCTTTGTTATCTTTTTGATTATTAATGTTTAAATTTCCGAATTTTTTGCGCCTGTCTCTTTTCTTCCCTTAACTGATAGAGGTCAGTTACATCGTTACCGAGCAGGTTAATAGCTTCCCGCAAATTTTTCAGGCATTGCTCTTCACTCATGGGAAAACAACCTTCTTCTGGCCAGATGAGTGGGATTTTCCTTTCGACTAACCTTAAAAGTTCGGGGGCTTTTGGCAGTGAATCTTTTAAAGAATTTAGTCTGTTTTTATCATACAAACTTGCTATGACTGCGATGAGAAATTCTTCCCTTTTAGCTGCATAGGTTTCAGCTTTCTCAATAGGAGCAGACAGGCGTTTTTCCAGAGCCTCGATTTTTCCTTTTAGTGTCAGGTTTTCGGCTTGTAAGTCTGAGTTAACTTGTTCGCCCCCTGACAATTGTGGCATCGCAGAATCAAGCGTAATCTCAAGCGCAGCACTGATTTCGGTACGTACAAAGCCACAATCAGCCAGATCATCGGTCTTCATGATGTCGTCAGAAACAGCTCTCAGCGCAGCTTCGGCATTATGGTAATAGTGAGGAGTACCTAAATTAGGTGCGCCGTTATTGTCCAAAAGCTGTAAGAAAGCTCCTGATGAAATGTCGCTCCAGCGGCCATAACTAAACCAGTACAGAGAAGGCTGATTTCCTGTGCTTCGATACTTTTTTAATGCCATCAGACACAAAGTCTGATAGCTCTGATCCACATAACGCTGCTTAAGCTGTTCAAAAAGACTTTTAACACTGATAAATCGTTCAGCATCTAATTGGTTTGCAAGCTGCTCATTGCGCAGTTGCTGGATGGAATCATCGAAACTCATGAGTTGTGTTTAGTCCTGAAAACCAGGGGTACTTCAGATGACAACGCGTTGATGAGCAAGCTTGAGCGGCTGATATGCGCATGGAAGCGAGAGGTAAAAGTTTGGCCACCAGCAAAATATGCACTCAAACCGATATTGCTTACGTCACCCAGCCTTTCTCTTACGTCACCCACTACATCACCTGAATCGCACCCAAAGAAAAAGGAGTCAGACGATTTCTCATCTAACTCCTTGTTTTATCTGGTGGCCCCTACTGGACTTGAACCAGTGACCAAGCGATTATGAGTCGCGTGCTCTAACCAACTGAGCTAAGGGGCCTGCGGCGCAGGATTATAATGGAAGTTGCTGGGGCAATCCAGCGGTAAACAACCATTTGTTGAATATTCAGGCAGAAGTGGCATTCTGGAAAGAGGTTAAATAACAATCGTTTCCACCATCATATCCGGCAGGCATTGGCGTTTATCAGGGCTCAGTCGGCCTTTTTCCGGGGCGTCTGTCTGTTTTAGTAATCCCTTAAACCTGCCTCTTAAACGGCGATGAATGATGACTTACTTCACTGGTCAGCCTGGCGCGGAAATCCGCCGCAGGAAAATGGCGGCGCTGATTACCCAGCTGGCGCCCGATAATGGCTATACCCAATCGGCGCTACAGGATGTGCGGTTTCTGCGATCTGACGTGTCGATCCAGCAGACACCTGTGCTCTACGAGCCTTCCATTGTTATCGTCTGTCAGGGCCGGAAGCGGGGGTTCTGGGGCGAAGAGATCTTTCTTTATGATGCGCAGCACTTTCTGGTGGTCGCCGTACCGCTGCCTTTTGTGAGCCAGACGGAAGCGAGCCAGCAGGAACCCATGCTGGCGGTGGCGCTGCGGCTCGATTTTCAGGTGCTGGCGGATGTGCTGATGACGCTGGAGATACCGGTTTCCCGTGGCAGCATGCCGGTGAGTATGACTTCAACGCCTCTGGACGATCCGCTCGGCGAGAGTGTTATCCGCCTGCTATCCGCGCTGCAATCGCCGCAGGAGGCGCGCGTGCTCGGTACGGGTCTGATTCGGGAAATTTACTATCGGGTGCTGACTGGCGCCCAGAGCGCCACGCTGCGGGCGGCGCTGGCGCAGCAGGGGCATTTTGCTCAGGTCAGTAAGGCACTACGGATGCTGCAAATGCGTTATCAGGCGCGTTTTGACGTCACGGGCCTGGCTCGCGAAGTGGGAATGAGCGTGGCGGCATTTCATGCGCATTTCAAAGCGATTACGCAGATGTCGCCGATGCAATATCTGAAATCTGTGCGGTTACACCAGGCAAGGCTGTTAATGGTGAGGGGCGGCATCTCCGCCGCTGCGGCGTCGGCTGAAGTTGGCTATGAAAGCCCCTCGCAGTTCAGCCGGGAGTTTAAACGTTTCTTTGGCCGCAGCCCCGTTCAGGAAGCGCTTTATATGCAGGAAATTTTACAACTCTCGCCTGCGGTTGGCCTGACGGGATAATGCCGGGAGAAGCGATGAAATTCCCGGCAAGATTGCATCAGTACGGGCTGTTCGTCGGGCGGATGACCATCTCGCTGACGTCGACATCATCAGGCTGGCCGATCGCCCAGGCAATCGCGCGGGCGATGGCGAGCGGATCGATGGCCACGCGGCGAAAGCTATTCATCGCTTCCCGGGCGCTCTCATCGCTAATGGTTTCGGCCAGTTCCGAGGTGACTACGCCGGGAGAAACAACCGTAACGCGCAGATGCTCCGTTTCCTGCCGCAGTCCGTCCGACAGGGCGCGGACTGCGAATTTAGTGGCGCAGTAAACCGCGGCGGTGGGGGAGACGGCGTGGCCGCCGATAGAAGAGACATTAATGATATGACCCCGCCGCTGCTGTTCCATCAGTGGCTGGACCGCGGCAATACCGTGCAGTACGCCCCGGATATTGACATCAATCATCCGATCCCATTCTGCCACTTTGCGGGCTGATAACGGGGAAAGCGGCATCACGCCGGCATTATTGATCATCACATCGAGTCCGCCATAAAGGCGCGTCGCTTCTTTAATAAAGGCTTCCATCTGCGGCAGGCTTGTGACATCAAGCGTCATGCAGGCCGCTTCGCCGCCGGCGCTCTGAATCTCCGCAACCAGCTTTTCCAGCCGTTCAGTCCGGCGCGCCCCGATAAACACCTTTGCCCCTTTCGCCGCCAGTAAGCGGGCCGTCGCCTCGCCAATGCCGCTGCTGGCACCGGTAATCGCAACAATTTTATTGTTCAGTTCAGACACGGGAAACTCCTCAAGGATGACTGCTGAACGGCCTCTCCGTCAGCAGCCTTCAGAGTAACGGCAAGCCTGGATGCGGCGAATATCCAGGACTCTTTAAAGCTTGCCTGTTTCTCTCAGGATATGATGGGAGGATGATAAATCGCGGCGCTCCAGTGGCGGCTGCTGGCATGTTTTTCCGCCAGCCAGCCGCTTTTGCGCAGATGACGGGCGATCAGTTTATTCATAATGCCGTGTCCCAGCAGCAAAACATTGCCACGGCTGGAGAGTTCTATCAGTTTGTTGGCGGCAAGCGCCGCACGCTGCTTCGCCTGATCCAGAGACTCGACTGAACCGGCATAGCCACAAAACCAGAGCAGATGCAGCAGCGCGAGCCAGAGCGAGGGCGGAAGATGCGGATAGCTCAGCTTGATAACCGGCAGTGAAACTTCACTGTAGAGAGGGTCTGTGTGGGCGGGTTCAAGCCGCAGTTTTGCGAGAGAGGAGCGGGCGCGGGGAAGGGGACTGCTGACCACATAATCCGCCATCGCCGCCAGACGCAGGCTTTTCTCCGGAGGAAGATCCTGCACAATCGAAAGATCGTAAGCTTCACACCACTCTGCCATAGCCAGGGCGGGCACCCGTCCCGGAACATAATGATCTGGCTTGCCGTGACGCATCAGGATAATGCTCATCATTTTACCTCGCCGCTTTTAAGCCTGTGTGAAAAATGGAGAAAACAAATCAGCGCCTTTCCGCTCTGCTTGCTGGTTGCAAACGCAGTCTGTCATTTAACTGTCATATTTCATCGCCATGCTGTCCGGTCCTGCTAAAAACCGCGTGGTTAAAAATAGCGCATAACTAAAGAATTTTAGTTTACTTTTGAAGGGGAAAGCACGGTTTTGCTATCGGTTTATTATTTAACTTATTGTTAATAAAGAGTCCAAAAACATAATCTGCGTTGGCAATGTAAAGATTCTCTAATTTATTTTGGTACAAATATTGATTTATCTACGCGTGTAGATACAATGAGGCCGTTTTAAAATTCACTGCGCGGGATGTTTTATGCCAGATGAAGGTCACCCTGCTTCACGCTACAGTCGATTGGTTCTTAAAGCCAACGGGCGCGAAGCAGCCTAAGCGACACCCAACACCAGGGAACCCGTTACTGACCTTTTCATCATAGATCAGCAAAAGCACGCCCCCGCTGGCGAAAGCACGTTGAGTCACAGGACGGCCAGGGAAGGCGAAAAACACACACGACAGGGAGTTTTTATGTCCATACCTCATGATATTCCGCATGCCGGAACCCCTCCGCAATACGCCACTTCCGCAGCAGATGAACGGCTGACAACGCCAGAAGGACGTAAAGATTTCTGGCGAGCCACCTTTTCCTGCTGGCTGGGCACTGCCATGGAGTACGCCGATTTTGCGCTCTATGGCCTGGCGGCGGGGATTATTTTCGGTGACGTCTTTTTTCCTGAATCCACGCCAGCGATGGCGCTGCTCTCAAGCTTTGCCGCCTGGTCCGTGGGATTTATCGCCCGTCCTGTCGGCGCGCTGTTTTTTGGCTGGCTTGGCGATCGTAAAGGCCGCAAGGCGGTGATGATCTCAACCATCATTCTGATGGGCGCGTCCACTACGCTGATTGGGCTGATCCCCAGCTATGCCTCGATTGGGCTTTGGGCGCCGGCTTGCCTGGTGCTGCTGCGGTTCAGCCAGGGGTTTGGCGCCGGGGCTGAACTGTCCGGCGGGACGGTTATCCTCGGCGAATATGCCCCTGCGGAAAAGCGCGGGCTGGTTTCCTCCATTATCGCGCTGGGCTCTAACAGCGGGACGCTGATAGCTTCACTGGTCTGGCTGGCGGTAGTGCAGATGGATCAGCAGCAGCTTCAGGCGTGGGGCTGGCGTATCCCTTTCCTTTGCAGTTCGCTGATCGCGCTGATCGCACTCTGGATCCGGCGGCACCTGAAAGAAACGCCGGTGTTTGAACGCCGTGTGGCGATGCTGGCCGCAGAGCGGCTCAGCAGCCTGGAGCGGCATCAGGCTGCACCGGATAACCGCAGCTTCTGGCGGCGTAGCCGGGCCTTCTTTACCCTGATCGGCCTGCGTATAGGCGAAAACGGCCCTTCCTATCTGGCTCAGGGCTTTATGATCGGCTACGTGGTTAAGGTGCTGACGGTAGACAGATCGGTGGCTACCTCCGCGGTTTTTATTGCTTCTCTGCTCGGCTTTCTGATTATTCCCGCCGCCGGCTGGCTTTCTGACCGGTTTGGCCGTCGCGTGACCTACCGCTGCTTCTGCCTGCTGCTGATGCTCTACGCTTTCCCGGCGTTTATGCTGCTTGATTCCCGGGAGCCGGCGATTGTGATAACGACCATTGTGGTCGGGATGGGGCTGGCATCGCTGGGCATTTACGGTGTGCAGGCGGCGTGGGGCGTTGAGATGTTCGGCGTAAAAAACCGCTACACTAAAATGGCGACGGCCAAAGAGCTGGGGTCGATCTTATCCGGTGGCACCGCGCCGCTGATTGCCGCAGCGTTGCTTTCCTGGACAGGACACTGGTGGCCGATAGCACTCTATTTTGCGCTGATGGCGGCAATCGGTTTTGTGACGACCTTTGTCGCACCGGAAACACGCGGTCGCGATCTGAACGATCCTGAGGATGTCATCTGAAGAAGGATCTGAACTTCACGCGCAAACAGGTTAACCACGTTAACGGGAAAGTCGTTTGGTAAAACAGACTCAGCAGCGCATAACACGAGCGGACGTGGCCAGGATAGCGGGCACGTCCGTCGCCGTTGTAAGCTACGTCGTCAATAATGGTCCCAGGCCGGTGGCAGAAGCCACGCGGCGGCGCGTTCTGGACGCGATAAACATCACCGGCTACCGTCCCAACAGCCTCGCACGTGCGCTGGCTTCCGGCACCACAAAAACCTACGGGCTGGTGGTGCCCAATATCAGCAATGCGTTTATCGCCTCTTTTGCCCATGCTCTCCAGCAGGAAGCCTTAGATCACGGCATGGTGATGCTGCTTGGCGATGCGGGCGACTGCCGCAGGCGGGAGCGGGAGTTACTGAATAATCTGCTCAGTCAGCAGATCGATGGCCTGCTCTATAACAGCGTCGATCGCCATCCCTATATCGATCTGATTCAGGCAAGCGGCACGCCCTGTGTGATGCTGGATCGCGTCGATCCCGGATTAAACATTAATATTCTCCGTGTTGACGAAAGGGCTGCGGCGTATCAGGTGACTTCCCATCTGCTCAGCCATGGTTATCAGGAAGCGGGGATTATTTGTGGGCCGCTTGAACGGCTGAATACGCAGGATCGCCTTGCCGGCTGGCGACAGGCGCTGCGTGAATATGGTCTGACGGAACGTCCGCAATGGATATTTCCGGCGACCTATACCCTTGAAGGCGGTTATCAGGCGGCAAAGCATATGCTGCTGGCCGGTCAACTTCCCAGAGCGCTGTTTATCTCCAATGAGGCGCAGGCGATCGGTTGTATACGGGCGCTGAACGAAAACAGCATAAAAGTGCCGGAACAGCTGGCGCTGGTCTGTTTTAACGGAACGGATCGCGCCGCCTACCATGTTCCTTCGCTGACCACGGTCAGGCAGCCGGTGACGGAGATGGCTAAAAAAGCGTTAGAAATGCTTAATGCACCGGGCGAAAGCGTACAACTGAGCGAATTTTCTCACCGGCTTGAAATCGGCGAATCCTGCGGTTGTCAGCCCTCTTCACACAGATAACTTTTTAAAAACACACCATGAAAAGACTTATTATTGATTGCGATCCGGGGAACGGCATAGCAGGTGCTAACGTAGATGATGGTCTGGCCCTCGCGCTCGCGTTGGGATCGCAAGCGATCTCACTGGAACTGATTACCATTGTTGCAGGCAATACGCCCAGCGACGTCGGTTATAACGTGGCAAAGGACTTAACCGACAGGCTTGGCATAGACGTGCCGGTAGTACAGGGCGCGGCTTGTGCGCTGGTTGAGCCGTCAGCACCCTGGCGTGATGCGTTGGATAACCGCATTCAGGACAACAAGCTTGGTTATCTGTGGGATGACGTCCGGCGACCCGCTAAGGCTGTCGCGCCGGATCGCGAAGCGGCAGATGCCATCGGTGAGCTGATTTGCGCCAATCCGGGCAAAATTACCCTGGTGGCGATCGGCCCGTTAACCAATGTGGCACTCGCGCTGGCGCGCTATCCGGAGATGGCGGAGGCGGTGCAGGAAATTGCCATTATGGGCGGCGTATTTGCGCTGGATAATTTCATCAAGGATACCAATTTTGGCCTCGATCCTGAGGCGGCCCATCAGGTACTGACCAGCGGCGCAAATATCACGCTGGTGCCGATGGATGTCACCACGCAAACGATGATGACGCACCAGGATTTGGATCGGATTGCACGGTTTGACACGCCGTTAGCGAAATTTATTACCGGAACGGTACGGCCATGGCTGGACTATTCCATGCAGACCCGTCACCTTCCGGGTTGCTGGATACATGATGCTTTAGTCGTCGCCTGGTTACTGAATCCGGGGATCGCAACCGCGGCGGATTATTTTGTGGATGTTGAGCTGAGGCCTGGTCAGACGCGGGGCAAGTCCTGGCGCTATCGCCAGCCGCTTGCGGTAAGCGTGGGTACAGGCGAACCTGCTGGCGGTCTGATTCATGTGCTGAAAACGGTGGATAACAACATGCTGCTGGAGATGATTGAGCAGGCGATGGCGGGCTGAAGCCGCCCCGGTAGACGGAACACAGTGATAAAGCGGGCCACGCTCAGGCTATGAGGTGGCCCGCAAACATTATGCGGCCAGCGCTTTTGCTGCGCGCTGCCAGCGTAGCGCATCAATAAGCAGCAGGACCACAAGGCTGAGCCCCATCACCGGCAGGCTGATGGCGAGCACGAATGTGCAGACCAACAGAAGGAAGCGTGCGCTGAGGGAAAGCTGACGCCAGTGGTACAGCAGCGTTTCCGCCGGATGCGTTCCCTGACCGGCGGCGGGACGTCGCCGCCACCACAGCCGGTAGCCGAGCACAATCAGCGTACAGAGTCCCAGCCCAAAGCCCGCCAGAATCAGCTGGTTTGGTAAACCAAACAGCACGCCCATATGCGCATCCACGCCCCAGCGGGTCAGTTTCGCCAGCAGGCCGAACTGGGCGAATTCCACCTTATCCACTACCTGAAAATTACGCGGATCGACGGCCACGCTGTCCACCTGCGTTGGCCAGCTACGATCTATCTCGCTGACCGTCCAGGCTTTATTGATAACGCTGGCCGGGCGGACTTCAATTTTGCCCGCCGCTATTCCCGCCGCACGAGCGGCTGCCACCACATGATCGAACTGTTCAGGTTCAATACGGGCGATAAGAGCGGGGTCGTCCGGCATCCCCATGCCAGCCATTTTATGTTCAGCATGCTCATCCACGGCCACTGATTTCTCTGCCATTGCCTGTCCGGCATGCTCACCAGCTGGCATCGGATGGTGTGCCGTTGAGTGTTCAGCATGTTCATCCATGACCATCGGCTCGTGTGACCTTGCATGCTCAGCATGTCCCTCAGCCGGCATGGTATGGCCGCTATGTGACAGACCATGGCTGATATCCTGTGGTTCACTACCCTGAACTGTCAGCGCCGTATTCACTGACGGTGTCATCCAGCCAAAATGGGCCCGCATCAGTGAAATATTGTCGCCCGCCCAGCGGGACCAGGTCAGGCCGGTCGCGGAGAAGAACAGCAGCCCCAGCAGCAGCAGCACGCCCAGCGTACTGTGCCAGTGACGACGGCCCAACCGGCCTTTATGAGGGGAATGTTTCCGGGTACTCCGGCGCGCCCTGCGGCCCGTTGCCCAAAGCACTGCGCCACCCAACGCGGCAATCCACAGCCAGCTGGCGGCCAGTTCGCTGTAGTTACGGCCTACATCGCCCAGCAGCAGGTTACGGTGCAGGTAATCGAGCCAGGTTCTGAACGGCAGCACGCCGCTGGTGCCGTAAACGTCGAGAATGCCGCGAACGGCAAGCGTTGAGGGATCAACAAATACCGCAGTTGTTTCCGATGGCCCGGATGTCGGTGTCGAAAACATAACTCTGGTCGTTTCACCGGGCGCGGGCGCAGGACGAACGGCGGCCAGCCTGACGTCCGCGCCCATTGCCTGCTGGGCAACATGAATCTGCTCCGACAGCGGTTTTGCGGGGTCGCTCACCGGCGCGAAAAGCTGATGCGAATAGAGCGCGTTTTCCAGCTGCGGAGTCAGCACGTAGAGCGTGCCGGTCAGGGCAGCCATAAAGATAAACGGCGCGATAAAAAGCCCGATATAGAAATGTAAGCGACGCAATAGCGGCAAAAAGGCACTGCGATTCTGTTCGGCGCGCGCGACGTGCGCCAGCGTTTTTTCTGACATAATTTTTCCATCCGCCTGTTATCAGGCATGAGCAGGTGCCTGCCGCAATGGCGACAGGATTAAGGTTCAGCGATGGGTGATATCAGACGGCTGGCGGTGCCCGGGGATGGAAAAAATGTGCGACAACGCGCGGGATAAATTGAGGGAGCAGGGGAAGTGCGGGCGGTTTGGCCGCCTGCAAGGCTGACCAGAGCGGCACCAAATTATTCAGGTCCAGCGGCATATGCGCCAGCAAAACGCAGTAGCCGCAGGCGCTGTCATCCATCATTGACATGGGATGATGCACCATCATCCGGGCATGTTCCGCCGCCGCGCCGGGCATGCTTATCGCTACTTCAGTGTCTGCGTGGGATGCCTGTTCCATTGTATGCATCTGATGCAGATGCTCTACAGAGATACCCTGGTCGCGGCTAGTCTGAATAGCCGGCACCGGCATGCTGTGCTGCATGCCTGGCATCATGAAACGATCGCCATAAGCCGACACCAGTGATTTTGAGATCACCGGAGCAATAAACAGCAGCATTATGGCAAACAGCCCGAGCCAGGCGGCGAAGCGACTGGATGAGCGGGAGATCTGAATCAACGACAAGACAGCTGGTATCCTGAACAGAGATGAACGGCGGACAGTGTAACAAAGAATGTCGCTCTGCCCCAGCGCGGTAATAAATCCGCGCAGCCTGAAAAGGCGATCAAGTGAGTAGCCACTCACAAAAGTGCCGGTCAGGTGACTGACCGGCGCGCTGTGGTTACCGGTAGGACAACTTTAGCGCCCGCCGGGGATCTGACATACGTCGATCCATGTTGCTTCGGTGAGCGCCGCCATTCTTTCCGGCGCGATGCGGATAGCGCTGTTGATGGATCCTGCGGCGGGTAGCACTTCATCGTAGGCCCGCAGCGAAATATCGCAGAAGATTTGTAATGGCGTCTCTAAACCGAACGGGCATACGCCACCTACCGGATGGCCTGTCCAGTTCACAACCTCATCAGTGCTCAGCATACGGGCTTTTGTACCCAGCGCCTGCTTCAGTTTAAGGTTATCCAGGCGGGCATCGCCCCTTGTCACGATCAGCACTACCCGATCGCGGACTTTGAGTGTCAGCGTTTTGGCTATCTGTCCTGGCTTAACGTGGTGTGCTCTGGCCGCCAGCGCCACGGTCGCGGTGCTTTCAGCAAGCTCAATAATCTCAATATCAGGGGCGCGTTCGGCGAAGAACTGCCGTACAGAGTCCAGGCTCATGCTTATCTCCAACTCAACGAAGCGGATAAACCTGCCACAGAGTACGGGGAGTGTAAACGGGGAAGGGAGCGATCAGACCGGTTTTAAGGTGCAGTTGCCGCAGCGCTGTACATCAGGCAGGCGGTAACGCTGGCAGCAGGTACGCCGCTGCATCTCATCTTCGCCTGGCAGCATCGTACGGTAGAAAGGATTATCGCTACCGTCTGACAGCGTTTTTGAGAAGAAAAAGGTGTGTTCCAGCTCTGCGCGTAACGCTTCACCGATCAGTGGGGCAATTTCGCCTAAAAACCAGTAAACGGAAAACCCGGTATTGCTCCAGATCAGCTTGCCGTTGATATCGCCATGCTGCTCTATGCCCTGGATAGCCGGAATAAGGTGCTGCTGGATCAGACGATCCATACGACGGCGTGGGCTGAGATAGCGGGCCTCTTCATCTTCGCGGACATCAATCCAGAAGGCGGCGGGACGGCCGGTTTCATGAAATTCAACGTGGCAGCGTTCGGGAGAGCAGTCCAGCGCGCGGGACTCCAGCAACAGGCTCATCATCATCGGAGGAAGAAAAAGACCGAAATACCACTGCGCCCAGAGCGACTGAAGCGGTTTGTTTTCCCGCGCCATTTCACCCTGCTCGCGATAGATAAAATCACCATAACGGCGGTTAAGCTGCGCAAACACCTCAGGTTGTGACCAGCGCTTGAGCGTCATACACTCGGCGGGGGCCTCTTCACCGAGGTGGATCGTTTCCAGGAAGTAAGCACGGTGCTCGCTGAATAACGCACGCAGCGAATCGCCAAGCGAGCGATCGCTTTGCAGAAAGATCAGCGGATAAGAACCATACTCAGAAGCCTGCCGAACGATCGTGGTCATGAGCTACCCAGTTTAAACCGAAGTATAAAAACAAATGATAATCGTTCTTGATTGTATCTGAGGGGCATCGCTCAGACAAGCAGCATTTTAAGACGCATTGTGCAGCACCTTATTCCCCCTGGTGATGGCAGGGTTATCATCATTGTGCGGCTAAAAGTGCATTCCGCTTTTTAGTTACGGAACGAAACTGAGGTAAAAATTTCTCCCGTCAGGGCACAGCAGTGAAACGTAATGCGCCTGCAGCAATAATAAATTCCTTTTTAGAAGAATAAATAATACATGCGCTGAAAGTGAATATAATTAAGGTCAGGATGACTATTTAGTCAATAAGATGTCGGGAAGTAAGCAATTAATTAAATGGCAAAGTGAGGGGGCAGGGCTAATTCTGCTTATCAGGATTATCTTAAATTTAACGGGTAATCCATGACTGAAATGTTTCGGCCTGCGTGGCAGGCCCGTAACCTGAGTTAAATCGCATCGGCGGGGTGGCTGAGTGAATTTTTAACAGTTTCTTCACTGGAAAGAATGGTATTTCTGCCACGGCTTTTCGCCAGATAAAGCGCCCTGTCCGCACTGCTCAGCGCGGTATCGAAATCTTCGCCGTGAAGGGGCGCGAATCCTGCACTGATCGTGACGTGAGTGGCCACGCGCTCGTTGAAAAGATGAGGAATTTCCAGCTCCAGCACATTCTGGCGAATACGTTCGGACAGCTTGCGGGCAATGGATTCGTTTACGTTGGTCAGTAAAACCAGGAACTCTTCCCCCCCGTAGCGCGTCACAATATCACGGGAGCGCACCGCATCACGGATGGCAATGGAAACGCGCGCCAGCGCCTGATCGCCCATCGCGTGTCCGTAGTTATCGTTATACGCTTTGAAATGATCAATATCGAGAAGCAGGACAAAGTGGCTTCCTGCATGGTTATCAAGGATGTTCTGCAGCCTGTTTTTCAGCCCACGGCGGTTGTAGAGTCCGGTAAGCGGATCGAGCATGCTCAGGTCGCTGTAGGTTTCTTTCTCTTCATAGAGCTGACGCATCAGGCGGCGGGTAAAGATATCGCGTCGCCGCTGCATCAGGTGATGTAAAGTCAGGCCGCCAAGTGGAAGCGCAATTGCGAACAAAATCAACAAGGTGTGATGACCATTGTCCAGCACTAGCGCCGTCAGTGATGAGGGAGTTATATGCAGCCCATAGGCGGGCAAGTGGTCGCCCAAGGCAATCACGCCGATAAAAAATACCCCAATCAGGCCGATCGCTAAAAAGCTGCCGTCCAGAGGAAAGATAAATTTATAATTAAGTAAAATTTGCCACGCCCAAAGTAAACCTGTGATCAGTGCCACAATATTTAATATTGGTAATTTCCCCGTTGGCTTCAGCGTTACCCAGAGTAAAATTAATGCGCTGGTTAAAGCGACCGTCATCACCGGCGTCATTAACTCAAATGCGCGGTTTTTTCCGAAGCTGTATAAACAAAATAATGCTGTTGCTGTGTTTAAAAAAAGAAAAAGCATCAGTGAAAGGCGATGCTTGCTGTGAAGCAATTCATCATAACTTTGTAATTTCATTATGTTCTACTCGTAACTGCCCAGAAATAGCGCACGACGGTAACCGAAGGTGCCGGGCTATTTCACGCGTGGAATAGTGTGTACTTATTATTATTTGCGTTTTCATTATATGTGGAGCGAATGCAATTTAGCACTTAACGCCAGCACTGTCATTAGCACCACAGGAGTTTAGGATAATGGCGCTAAAAGTTGCTGAAAGATGATAGGGATTCTTATATGATACTGGTAATCATTATCATTTAAGAGAGTGTGGGGTTGTGATGCTGATAGCGATAATTACCGCATGTGCTGTTTGGGGCGTCAGCCTGATGCTGGGGAAAAAACTGGATAGCGGCTGGGGCATACTGTTGCCCTGTACGGTGATGTCGGTGATAAGCTTGATGAATCTGACGTTCGGCGAATGGCGGCTGATCATGGTTATCGCGCTGCTGGCGACAATAGTCATGCTCTATCACAAACGGCTACGTCACTATTTGCTGTTGCCTTCTTGCATGGCGCTGACGGGTAGCATCGCGGCGATATCACTGAATTTCGGTACGCTTTAACAGGGGAGAAAAAAGAATAACGGAAAATGCAGGCGATAAGAGAGAGTAAAGCTGGAGGGTTGTTCAACGTGGTGCGAAGAGAGGGACTTGAACCCTCACGTCCGTTAAGACACTAACACCTGAAGCTAGCGCGTCTACCAATTCCGCCACCTTCGCATCTCTGTTGAACTGCTTATTCACATCACCGCATTTGGTGCGAAGAGAGGGACTTGAACCCTCACGTCCGTTAAGACACTAACACCTGAAGCTAGCGCGTCTACCAATTCCGCCACCTTCGCGCAGATGCTGCGTAATATGAATAACATGGTTTTTGGTGCGAAGAGAGGGACTTGAACCCTCACGTCCGTTAAGACACTAACACCTGAAGCTAGCGCGTCTACCAATTCCGCCACCTTCGCATACCCGCAATACAGATAAAATGTATTGCAACCACGGAGGCGCATTCTAGAGATTTTCCAGGGGACGTCAACAGTTATTTGACGCCCCTGCGGCGATCGCTGCAAAAAGCAACGTTCCTGCCGCTTTGTAACGGAATCAGGCGTTTGCCCGTGGATGGCTTCAGCTACCCACGGGCCGGACGAGCGTTAATGCTTCGCTTTACTGGCGCGGGCCAGGACGGCACGGTAAACCTTAAACCGCCCGTTCTGCAGCAGAACTTCATGGCTGCCAAACGTTTCATCCAGCACCTGCGGATAGGGCAAAAAGGCATTTGCCACAATGCGCAGCTCGCCGCCCATATTCAGGTGTTTCACCGCGCCGCGAATCAGTGTCTGCGCGGCGTCCAGGCTGGTTTGCATACCATCATGGAAAGGCGGATTGGAGAGGATCATATCGTAGCGCCCGTTCACGTCAGAGTAGACGTTACTGGCAAAGACTTCGCCTTCAATCTGGTTTGCGGCAAGGGTTGCCTTACTGGCTTCTATCGCGGCGGCGTTAACGTCCGTCATAAACAGGCGAACCTTGGGAGAGAAGCGGGCCAGCATGACGGAAAGCACCCCCGCGCCACAGCCCACATCCAGTACTTTGCCTTTGGTGTGCGGCTTAAGCGTGGAGAGAAGCAAGTTGCTGCCGGCATCAAGACCGTCACGGCTGAAAACGCCGGGCAGCGTTTTTACGGTCAAATCACCAAGCGAATACTCATCCCACCAGGCGTCGGCATCAAAGCTTGGTTGTGCGTCGAGCCTGCCGTGATAGAGGCCACAGCGGCGGGCGCTGTCAATTTTACTCAGCGTTGCCCATTTTGCGACCATCTGTTCAGCGCTACGCACGCCGCTGCGGTTTTCACCCACCACAAACAGATCGCTGCCGACCGGCAACAGCGACAGCAGATTCTCAAGCTGAAACTGCGCTTCAGGCTTATTTTTCGGCCAGAAGTAGATCAGCGTATCGCACTCTGCCAGCTGCTCTGCCGTGGCAATCAGACCAAAGTGGGCATTCTCTCCCAGCGCACGGCTGAGGATCTGCCAGTGATGATACTGTTGCGTATGCACCCGGCTCAGGGCGGTCTCCAACTGGGCGGGCAGATCATCCTGCAAGTCGCCAGCAAACAGCACGCGGCGTTGAGTAAATTCATCACTGTGGCGCAGTATCACTTCACTGGCCGGGGAAAATGCAGACATCGGTGGCTCCTTACAAATCAGAGCGGGGATTATACCCAAATTAACCGGGCAAGTAAGAAGCGGTGAGAGGTTTGTTGGCGCAGATTGGATGGGTTTGCTAGCATAGCGGCGCAATCGGGCGACCAGACGGGATAAAGTATGTCTTCCAGACGTGACTGGTTATTACAGCAAATGGGCATAACGCAGTACAGACTGCGGCGTCCGCGCGCCCTGCACGGCGAGGTTGCGGTATCGCTGCCTGAAAATACCCGGCTACTGATTATTGCCGATGCCCCTCCTTTACTGAACGATCCCCTGATCGGCGATGTGCTCCGTGCCATGCTGATGCAGGAGAATGAAGTGGTTGTGCTTACGCCCGATCAGCTCGCAATGCTGCCCGATGATACCCGTTGTATAAGCTGGTGCATGGGGCTGGCGGCGCCAGTTGCGCTGGCAGGTTCCCAGATCGCTTCGCCTGCCCTGGCGGAGCTTTACGACAATGCCGGTGCGAAACGCGCGCTATGGCAGCAGATTTCTCACTATGAATCCGATTTCTTTACTGACACCGCAGGATCTTGAACGGGCATTTGCCATTGAGCAACGCGCCCACGCTTATCCCTGGAGTGAAAAAACGCTGGTAAGTAATCAGGGCGAACGCTACCTGAATTACCGGCTTGATGCCGAAGGCAAGATGGCGGCATTTGCTATCACACAGGTGGTGCTGGATGAGGCTACGCTGTTCAACCTGGCGGTAGATCCGGACTTTCAGCGCAGAGGACTCGGACGCGCCTTGCTGCAGCACCTTATTAGCGAACTGGAAGCGCGCGAGGTTCAAACGCTCTGGCTGGAGGTGCGTGCTTCTAACCGACCCGCTATCGCGCTCTATGCGTCGCTGGACTTCAATGAAGTGTCGGTACGCCGCAACTATTACCCCAGCGCAGATGGAAAAGAAGATGCCATCATTATGGCGCTGACAATCTGAGATAACAGGTAAGTACCGCTATTGTGCTCAGCCTCCGGGCAGCACGCTGTGCGACTGGCCTGGCAACCCGCCATCAGGTACTGACCTCAAAACCCTATAAGGATCGCAAGATGTTAAAAGAGTGGGACTGGATCTTATTTGACGCCGACGACACACTGTTCCATTTCGATGCCTATGCTGGCTTACAGCGCCTGTTTCAGAACTACGAAGTTGAGTTTACTCCCCGCGATTATGACGACTATCAGGCGATCAACAAACCGCTGTGGGTTGACTATCAGAACGGCGCTATCAGTGCGCTACAGCTTCAGCATCAGCGTTTTCAGGGATGGGCAGAACGGCTGAAAGTAACGCCGCACGATCTGAACAGCGGTTTTCTCACCGCGATGGCGGAAATTTGCGTGCCGCTGGCTGGCGCGGTGAATTTGCTCAATAGCCTGAAGGGAAGGGTGAAAATGGGCATTATTACCAACGGGTTTACGGCGCTTCAGCAGGTCCGCCTTCAGCGCACCGGTTTTATGGACTATTTTGATCTGCTGGTCATTTCCGAGCAGGTAGGTCATGCCAAGCCGCATCCGGCCATTTTTGACTATGCGCTGGAACAGATGGGCAGGCCTGCGCGGGAAAGAGTCATGATGGTGGGCGACAATCCGGATTCTGATATTCTGGGCGGCATGCGGGCGGGGCTGGCAACCTGCTGGCTGAACGCGGACAACCGGGCGCTGCCGGAAGGGATTACGCCTACCTGGCAGGTTAAGTCGCTGAAAGAGCTGGAAACGCTGCTGGTAGGGTAGTGTCATCTGGATGTGACAACGAAAAGGCTGACCAGGACGGTGCGCTGGTCAGCGATGATGTCACCGCGAAGGGCGATAAAACGGGTTTATTTCGCCAGCTTATCCTGCGTTTTCAACTCAAAATCGCTGGCGTCGTGCCGCTCATGAAGCTGCTCTGATGGGTCACCAAAGGTACGGTTAACGATACGTCCCCGTTTTACTGCCGGGCGCTGGGCAATTTCGTCAGCCCAGCGCTGAACGTTTTTGTAGGCGTCCGCATTAAGAAACTCCGCCGCGTCATAAACCATCCCTTTGACCAGCGCGCCGTACCACGGCCAGATAGCGATATCCGCAATAGTGTAATTTTCACCGGCGATGTAGCGATGCTGGGCAAGTTGCCGATCCAGCACGTCGAGCTGTCGCTTCGCTTCCATGGTAAAGCGATCGATAGCGTACTCAATTTTTACCGGCGCGTAGGCATAAAAATGGCCGAAGCCGCCGCCCAGATAGGGCGCGGAACCCTGTAACCAGAACAGCCAGTTTAAGGTTTCGGTACGTGAGGCCGGGTCTTTAGGCAGGAAATGACCGAATTTTTCGGCCAGATAGAGCAGAATAGCCCCCGACTCAAACACCCGCGTCGGGGGCGTGGTGGTGACGTCCAGCAGGGCAGGAATTTTTGAGTTTGGATTAATATCCACAAAGCCGGATTTGAACTGATCGCCTTCACCGATGCGGATCAGATACGCATCATATTCCGCATCGTTAACGTTCAGTGCCAGCAGCTCTTCCAGCATAATGGTCACTTTCTGGCCGTTCGGCGTACCCATTGAGTAGAGCTGAAGAGGGTGCTTGCCGGTCGGCAGGGTCGCCTCGCTGCGCGGGCCGGCCGTAGGGCGGTTGATGCTTCCCCAGGTGCCGCCAGCGTCTTTCTTTTCCGTCCAGACTTGCGCTGGCTGATAGTCGTTATCACTCATAACTGAAAGTACCCTTTTTTATGGTGGATGGCGCATAGCCCGATGACGCTGCGCCGCCGATGGTCTAAAACATAGCCTCGTTGCAGAAAAAAAACCAAACGCGGTTGTTACACCGGATGTCAGATATAGCATTGTCGTGTGTACGGCGTTTATCCTGAAAGAGCACTCTGTCTGGTGAAGCTGAGGACGTTAGTAATGGAGCATTACCTGAGCGATTTAAAAAAGGCAGGCCTGACCCTGAGCGATGATGGCCGGGTTTGCTGCGCATGGCAGTCTGTCATGCCCGATTATCACGACAATGAATGGGGCAGGCCGGTGACTGACGACCGGCGACTGTTTGAAAAGGTCTGCCTGGAAGGGTTCCATTCCGGCATGTCGTGGCAGCTGATATATCATAAACGGCAACACTTTCGCCGGGCGTTTCAGGATTTCGACTTTCACACCGTCGCGCGGTTTACCGAGGCCGACGTGGAAAGGCTGATGAACGATAAAACGATTGTGCGTAATCGCGCGAAAATCCTCTCTGCAATCAATAATGCGAAACGGGCAATTGAGCTGGTGAGCGAGGCGGGTTCGCTCGGCGCGTGGTTCTGGCAGTTTGAGCCTTCTCCGCAGGAAAGACCGGCCAGAATCGATCTGGCATACTGGCAGTCTGCCAAAACGTCGCCGGAGGCCATCCGCCTCTCAAAAGCGTTGAAAAAGCGTGGCTGGACCTGGGTTGGCCCCGTCACGGCTTATGCGCTGATGCAGGCGTTAGGCATGATTAACGATCATATTGAAGGCTGTCAGTGTCGCGAAGTGTGTGAAGCAGAGCGAACAAATCTGATCCGTCCGCCGTTAAAATCGTGATAAACCACCATGCTCCACAGGGGACGAAGCCAATGTAGCCAGAAATGGAGCGATGCCGCACTACGGGTGAAAAAACAGCAAGGATGCGCAGTGCTTTGCGACCTGCCTGCATTTCTGCGTATTCCCTCCCGTTCTGCATTGTTTATCACTGCTGGATCGGCGAAAATGCCGGCCATTGATGATTAATCCCCTGTGAACCTGCTCCGCGCTGACCGCGCAGCAGCACAGCATAAACAGAGTTTCTTCATGTCAAACGCACCCTTTATGCAAGAGGTGGCCCGTCGCCGCACTTTTGCCATTATTTCTCACCCCGATGCGGGTAAAACCACCATCACTGAAAAAGTGCTGCTGTTCGGGCAGGCGATTCAGACCGCCGGTACGGTTAAAGGCCGCGGCTCCAGCCAGCATGCCAAATCGGACTGGATGGAAATGGAAAAGCAGCGTGGTATCTCAATCACCACCTCCGTGATGCAGTTTCCTTATCGGGAATCGCTGATTAACCTGCTGGACACCCCCGGTCACGAAGACTTCTCGGAAGATACTTACCGTACGCTGACGGCGGTGGACTGCTGCCTGATGGTGATTGATGCGGCAAAAGGCGTTGAGGATCGTACCCGCAAGCTGATGGAAGTAACCCGTCTGCGCGACACGCCGATCCTGACGTTTATGAACAAGCTGGACCGCGATATCCGCGATCCGATGGAAGTGCTGGATGAGGTCGAAAGCGAGCTGAAAATCGCCTGCGCACCCATCACCTGGCCTATCGGCTGCGGCAAACTGTTTAAGGGCGTTTATCACCTTTATAAAGATGAAACCTATCTTTATCAGTCTGGCAAAGGCCATACCATTCAGGAAGTTCGCGTGGTGAAAGGGCTGGATAATCCGGACCTGGATAGCGCTATTGGCGAAGAGCTGGCCACGCAGCTGCGTGAAGAGCTTGAGCTGGTACAGGGCGCCTCTCATGAGTTCGAGCGCGAGGCTTTCCTTGCCGGACAGCTGACCCCGGTTTTCTTTGGTACCGCGCTAGGTAACTTCGGGGTGGACCACATGCTGGACGGGCTGGTGGAGTGGGCGCCGTCGCCAATGCCGCGCGAAACGGATCTGCGCACCGTCACCGCCGCCGATGAAAAATTTACCGGCTTCGTCTTTAAAATTCAGGCGAATATGGATCCGAAGCACCGCGACCGCGTGGCCTTTTTGCGCGTGGTTTCTGGCCGCTATGAGAAAGGCATGAAGCTGCGCCAGGTTCGTCTGGGCAAAGATGTGGTGATTGCCGACGCGCTGACCTTTATGGCCGGCGATCGTTCTCACGTTGAAGAAGCCTATCCGGGCGATATTATTGGCCTGCATAACCACGGCACTATCCAGATCGGCGACACCTTCACCCAGGGTGAAAATATGAAGTTCACCGGTATTCCGAACTTCGCGCCGGAGCTGTTCCGCCGTATTCGTCTGCGCGATCCGCTGAAGCAAAAACAGTTGCTGAAGGGACTGGTGCAGCTTTCGGAAGAGGGCGCGGTGCAGGTGTTCCGTCCGGTGCATAATAACGATCTGATCGTTGGCGCTGTCGGTGTACTGCAGTTTGACGTGGTGGTGGCGCGTCTGAAAAGCGAATATAACGTTGAGGCGATTTACGAAGCGATCAACGTCTCCACCGCTCGCTGGGTGGAATGCGCGGATGCGAAGAAGTTTGATGAGTTCCAGCGTAAAAATGAAGTCAACCTCGCCCTCGACGGCGGGGATAATCTGACTTATATCGCGCCCACCATGGTGAACCTGAATATCACGCAGGAACGTTATCCGGAAGTGGTGTTCCGTAAAACCCGCGAACACTAAGATCCTGACGACACACCCTATCTTTGCGAAGCGATGCCCGGTGCATCGCTTTTTTTATGCTGGTTTCTTCCCTTCAGACGCGTTTTTGGCGTACAGACTCATCTTAAAAAATTGCGCTTCTGAGCAAATATCCATCATATCAACCACAAGCGGCTGTGAAATCCTGATTAGCGACTATATTTATTTCAACAGGACGCAAAACATGCGGCGCGGTTGCTGCGACGTCTTACTCCTCCAGTCACGCCGTTTGTGACTGAAAACTCACAGTTGTGAGAGTATGAACTGAGAAGGAAGAGATCGATGAACAAGACTAAGATTGCTAAAACTCTGATGGCTGTAATGATGGGTTCTGCTCTGGTAAGCGGTGCAGCGATGGCTGAAGACACCACCACACCAAAAGTGCAGTCCACTAACGATAGCGTGAGTTCTAAGATCGATAGCTCTATGGACAAAGTCGGTAACTACATGGATGACAGCGGAGTGACTGCCAAGGTGAAAGCTGCCCTGGTAGACAGCGATGCCATTAAAAGCACGGATATCTCGGTCGAAACTCATCAAGGCGTGGTCACGCTGAGTGGTTTCGTCCCGTCGCAGGATCAGGCTGAAATGGCCGTTGCGGCGGCGAAGAAAGTCGAGGGTGTGAAATCCGTCAGCGATAAACTACACGTTAAAGACAGCACAGAAGCAAGCGTCAGTGGTTATGCTGGTGATGCGGCAACAACCAGCGAAATCAAAGCTAAACTGTTAGCGGACGATATCGTTCCGTCACGTAATGTTAAAGTGGAAACCACCAATGGCGTGGTGCAGCTTTCTGGTACGGTAAAAAATCAGGCACAGTCTGAACGTGCTGAAGGCATTGCCAAAGCCATTGATGGCGTGAAAAGCGTGAAAAACGATCTCTCTGTGAAATCGTAATGAGACAGCAGGCCGTTCTCATCAGAGAACGGCGCTGGCCCGGTGATTGTTAGAAAGACAATAAATGACTCATGCCGCTGTAAGGCTGAATTGAATAACAGAAGCAGTTCGATTTTCACTATAAGGTAAGGAGAGGCTTATGTTTCGTTGGGGTATTATTTTTCTGGTCATCGCGCTTATCGCTGCGGCGTTAGGCTTCGGCGGTCTGGCGGGTACAGCCGCGTGGGCAGCCAAGATTGTTTTCGTTGTCGGTATCATCATCTTCCTGATCAGCCTGTTTACCGGCCGCAAGAAGTTATAGACGTACTGACGATAAACGTTTCAGAAAAGACCAGCTACGGCTGGTCTTTTTGTTGCTGACGACTTTTTGCGCAGGAAAGCAAATTCCGCCACAACCCGCGCCTCCATTAACCGTATCCTGAGCATGAAATTTCATATAAGGATACCGAAGTGGGAAACTATATCCCCATCATCCCAGGCCTGACAGAGACACCCGCGTTAGTGCCTTTTCGCCCTGGCAAGCTGGCGCTGGTATGCGAAGGTGGCGGGCAGCGGGGCATATTTACCGCCGGGGTGCTTGATGAGTTTCAGCGCGCCAGCTTCAATCCGTTCGATTTGATGCTCGGCACTTCTGCCGGTGCGCAGAACTTATCCGCCTATATTTGCGGGCAGCCGGGATATGCCCGCCGGGTGATCACCCGCTATACCACCAGTAAACTGTTTTTTAATCCGCTACGCTTTGTACGTGGGGGACACCTGATCGATCTGGACTGGCTCCTTGATATCACTGCTGCAGAGTTTCCGCTGGCGATGGCGGCAGGTGAAAAAATGGTCTCTTCAGGCCGGGAGTTTTACATGTGCGCCTGCCGCAGCGACGACTATTCGCCCGGCTATTTTGCGCCGACGGCAGCCAACTGGCTGAACCTGATTAAAGCGTCCAGCGCGATACCGGGCTTCTACCGTCCCGGCGTCGATCTGGAGGGAATAAGCTATCTGGATGGAGGCATCAGCGACGCTATTCCGGTGCGTGAAGCGGCCCGGCGTGGGGCGGAAACCATTGTGGTGATCCGTACGGTGCCTTCACAAATGACCTATACGCCGCAATGGCTGAAACGAATGGAGCGCTGGTTCAGCGAAGGCGCCCTGCAGCCGCTGGTTACAATTATGCAGCTGCATGAGGCAAGCTATCGCCAGACGCAGGAATTTATTCAGCATCCGCCGGGTAACGTGACGATCGTTGAGATCGCCCCGCCTCACGCGCTGGCCAGCAGAGCGCTGGGAAGCCGGATTGCGTCACTGAATCAGGATTATCATCTGGGCCGTCACTGCGGACGCCATTTTCTGGCAACGGTTGGACAGTGGCTCCGGGATAGCAGTACGTTGGTGAACAAGCCGCCGGCGGTGCCTGTTGCCCCGGTCGCCAACGAACCGGATCGCCAGGGCATCGCCGTGGCGTCTGAGGCCGGTAACGACGCGGACTACACTAAAGGATCGCTGGCATGACACCTGAATTTGTTGATACTCACTGTCACTTTGACTTTCCGCCCTTCTGCGGCAATGAAGCAGAAAGCCTGCGCCTGGCGGAAGAGGCAGGCGTAAAAAAGCTGATTGCTGTTGGCGTCTCGGCAGATCGCTTCGCGGGCGTAATGGCGCTGGCAGACCGCTATCAGCCGGTCTTTGCGGCGCTCGGCATTCATCCTCTGGCGATCGCTGATTTTCGCGAAGAACATCTTGCAGAGCTGGAAGCGTTCCTCCGTCAGCGTCCCGACAAACTGGTCGCGATAGGTGAAATTGGCCTGGATCGCTTCGAAGAAGATGCTCAGTTTGAGCGGCAGGAAGCGTTACTGATTGCGCAACTGCGGCTGGCCAAAGCGTATGATCTGCCGGTCATTCTTCACTCCCGCCGCACTCACGATAAGCTGGCCATGCATCTCCGGCGCCTTGATCTGCCGAGGCGGGGCGTGGTGCACGGTTTTGCCGGCAGCGAGCAGCAGGCGCTGGCGTTCATTCGTGCCGGCTATTTTATTGGCGTGGGCGGTACCATGACCTATGAACGCGCAACGAAAACCCGCAACACGCTTGCCCGTCTGCCGCTCTCTTCCCTTCTGCTGGAGACCGATTCGCCCGATATGCCCGTGCAGGGTTTTCAGGGCCAGCCCAATCGTCCCGAGCGGATCAAAAATATCTGGCAGAGCCTGTGTGCAATTCGTGAAGAGTCGCCACAGGAGATCGCCGACGCTATTCGGGAAAACACCCGTACGCTGTTTCATCTCTGAGTGTCTAAACTTTCACAATAGCCTCCGCTGACGCGCAACGCTGGCGCGGCTGCCTGCGGGAACAGGAGTAAATGTTATTATTTTAACATTTGTGGGTGTCGGTTTTTATCCAGCCGGTCAGCATAGCGGAGTTTGCTGCTAAGTAGCGCGGTATCAGGCAAAAAGGTGTGATATTAATCACCATGAAGTTATAATGATTGCAATGATACTTTTAACCTGTGTGAATTAAATCACGGAACAGAGGTAGTCTGCTCTGTTATAATCCTAACATCACGGACGCCACTTTCCGACTGGAGAAACTAATGACTGACGTAACCCAAGCCGCCGTACGGGCGTTAAAACTGATGGATCTGACCACGCTGAATGACGACGACACGGAAGAGAAAGTCATCGCCCTGTGTCGTCAGGCGAAAACGTCTGCGGGCAACACCGCCGCGATCTGCATCTATCCCCGTTTTATTCCGATTGCCCGTAAAACGCTTAAAGAGCAGGGCACGCCGGATATCCGCATTGCGACCGTAACTAACTTTCCCCACGGCAATGACGATCTGAAAATCGCGCTGGCAGAAACGCACGCGGCCATCGCTTATGGTGCCGATGAAGTGGACGTGGTTTTCCCTTACCGTGCGCTGATGGCGGGTAACGAAGACATCGGTTACAAGCTGGTGAGCGCCTGTAAATCAGCCTGTGAAGAAGCGGACGTGCTGCTGAAGGTGATCATCGAAACCGGCGAACTGAAAGATCCTGCGCTGATCCGTAAAGCGTCTGAAATCGCGATTGAAGCGGGCGCTGATTTTATCAAAACATCCACAGGCAAAGTGCCGGTTAACGCAACGCCAGAAGCGGCGGAAATTATGCTGCAAACCATTGCAGACAAAGGAATGCAGCAGTCGGTTGGCTTTAAGCCTGCGGGCGGCGTCCGTACCGCCGACGATGCAGCCATTTACCTGAAGCTGGCCGACGACATTATGGGCAGCGACTGGGCCAACGCCCGCCATTTCCGCTTCGGCGCGTCCAGCCTGTTAGCGAGCCTGCTGAATGCGGCGGGTCATACCGGCGCGAAAAGCGACTCCGCTTACTGAGTAACGGAACGGGCGAGTATCGTCAGGCTTAACGGCGCTGACGGCTCGCCCTTTGTATTACTGCCTGCGCCACGTTTTTCTGTGCCGGGTCAGGTTTCAGCCGCGGCTCACATCGCCAACGTTTTATTACCAGGGGGCAAAATGTACCTGCCACAAGAGATAATCCGCAAAAAAAGAGACGGCCTTGCACTGAGTGAAGAAGAAATTCGCTTTTTCATCAACGGGGTGCGTGACAACAGCGTTTCGGAAGGGCAGATCGCCGCGCTGGCGATGACCATCTATTTCCACGATATGACGCTGCCCGAACGCGTGGCGCTGACCATGGCGATGCGGGATTCCGGTTCGGTGCTCAACTGGCAGGCGCTAAACCTCAACGGTCCGATCGTGGATAAACACTCCACCGGCGGCGTCGGCGATGTCACCTCACTGATGCTTGGCCCTATGGTGGCGGCCTGCGGTGGGTATGTGCCGATGATTTCGGGACGCGGCCTCGGTCATACTGGCGGTACGCTGGATAAACTGGAAGCTATTCCGGGATTTGATATTTTCCCGGATGACAACGCCTTCCGCCAGATGATCAAAGAGGTGGGCGTGGCGATTATTGGCCAGACCAATTCGCTGGCGCCAGCTGACAAACGCTTTTACGCCACGCGGGATATTACCGCAACGGTCGACTCCATTCCGCTGATCACGGCTTCTATCCTGGCGAAAAAACTGGCCGAAGGGCTGGATGCGCTGGTGATGGACGTGAAAGTCGGTTCCGGCGCTTTTATGCCCTCTTTTGAACTGTCAGAGCAGCTGGCGCAGGCCATTGTCGGCGTGGCGAACGGCGCGGGTTGCAAAACTACCGCGCTGCTGACGGATATGAATCAGGTATTGGCTTCCAGCGCAGGCAATGCGCTTGAAGTGCGCGAAGCAGTGCAATTCCTGACCGGCGAATACCGTAACCCGCGCCTGCTGGAAGTGACGATGGCGCTGAGCGCCGAGATGCTGGTATCCGGCGGGCTGGCCTCTTCAGTGGAAGAAGCGACCGGTAAGCTGCAAAAGGTGCTGGATAATGGCCGTGCCGCCGAGATATTTTCCCGCATGGTTGCGGCGCAGAAAGGCCCGGCAGACTTTATCGAAAACATGGATCGCTATCTTCCCGCACCGATGCTCAGCAAGGCGGTCTATGCCGACGCGCCAGGCATCGTCAGCGCCATGGATACCCGTGCGCTGGGTATGGCGGTGGTGGCGATGGGCGGCGGTCGCCGTCGCGCCAGCGATGCTATCGACTATAGCGTTGGCCTGAGTGAGATGGCGCAGCTGGGCGATCGCGTGGATGGTGAACGTCCGCTGGCGGTGATCCATGCGGCGACCGAAGCTGGCTGGCAGGAAGCGGCCAAAGCCGTGAAGGCGGCGGTCACGCTCAGTGAGAAAGAGTTCGCAGAAACGCCCGTTATCTATCGCAGAATAAGTGGATAACCGTCATACTACTCTGATCGATAAAATTTACGCTCAGCGCGTTATAAACGCAGGAGACCAGAATGAAACGTGCATTTATCATGGTGCTGGATTCCTTCGGGATCGGCTCCAGTAAAGACGCCGACAAGTTTGGCGATGAAGGCTCAGATACCCTCGGTCATATTGCCGAGGCGTGCTACAACGGCCAGGCCGATAAAGGCAGAAAAGGCCCGCTGCATTTGCCGAACCTCACCGCATTAGGCCTGGGTAAGGCCGCGGAAGAGTCCACCGGGAAATTCCCGCTGGGACTGGATAAAGATGCCGACATCATTGGCGCTTATGCCTATGCCAGCGAACTCTCTTCGGGCAAAGATACCCCGTCGGGCCACTGGGAAATCGCCGGTGTGCCGGTGCTGTTTGACTGGGGTTACTTCTCCGATAAAGAGAACAGCTTCCCGCAGGAGCTGCTCGATCTGCTGGTTGAGAAAGCGAATCTGCCGGGCTATCTGGGTAACTGCCATTCGTCAGGCACGGTCATTCTCGATCAGCTCGGCGAAGAGCATATGAAAACCGGCAAACCGATTTTCTATACGTCGGCAGACTCAGTATTCCAGATCGCCTGCCATGAAGAGACATTCGGGCTGGATCGCCTCTATGAACTGTGCGAGATCGCCCGTGAAGCGCTGACGGAAGGCGGTTATAACATCGGTCGTGTGATCGCGCGTCCGTTTGTCGGTGATAAAGCCGGTCATTTCGAACGTACCGGTAACCGTCACGATCTGGCCGTTGAGCCGCCATCGCCCACCATCCTGAAAAAGCTGGTGGATGAGCAGAACGGCGAAGTGATTTCCGTGGGGAAAATTGCGGATATCTACGCGCACGTCGGCATCACCAAAAAAGTGAAAGCGACGGGCCTGGATGCGCTCTTCGATGCCACCGTGGAAGAGATGAAGATCGCGCCGGATAACAGCATTGTCTTCACTAACTTTGTCGATTTCGACTCCACCTGGGGCCACCGCCGCGACGTGGCGGGTTATGCCGGTGGGCTGGAGCTGTTCGATCGTCGTCTGCCTGAGCTGATGGCGCAGGTAAAAGAGGGCGATATTCTGATCCTCACCGCTGACCACGGTTGCGACCCAACCTGGAAAGGCACCGAGCACACCCGTGAGCACATTCCGGTGTTGATCTACGGTCCGGGTATCGAGCCGGGTTCGCGTGGCTATCGCGACACCTTTGCCGATATCGGGCAGACCGTGGCGAACTATTTTGGCCTGTCCCCGATGGAATATGGCAAAAGCATGCTGTAATCAGCGCAACGTAACCGGCCAGCGCACCGCGCGCTGGCACTAATTAACAAGGAAAAGAGATGGCTACGCCTCATATTAACGCTGAAATGGGTGATTTCGCAGACGTCGTGTTGATGCCGGGCGATCCGCTTCGCGCTAAGCACATTGCGGAAACCTTTTTACAGGATGCAGTTGAAGTCAATAACGTGCGCGGCATGCTGGGCTACACCGGGACCTATAAAGGCCGTAAAATTTCGGTAATGGGTCATGGCATGGGCATTCCTTCATGCTCCATTTATGCCAAAGAGCTGATCACCGATTTCGGCGTGAAAAAGATCATTCGCGTCGGTTCCTGTGGTGCGGTGCGCGCTGACGTAAAACTGCGCGATGTGGTGATCGGTATGGGCGCTTCAACGGATTCCAAAGTAAACCGTATGCGCTTTAAAGATCATGACTTCGCGGCAATTGCCGATTACGACATGGTGCGTAACGCGGCAGACGCGGCGAAAGCGCTGGGCGTGAACGCCCGCGTGGGCAACATCTTCTCCGCCGATCTTTTCTATTCGCCGGACCCTGAGATGTTCGACGTGATGGAGAAATATGGCATTCTGGGCGTGGAGATGGAAGCGGCCGGTATTTATGGTGTGGCCGCAGAGTTTGGCGCTAAAGCGCTGGCTATCTGTACCGTTTCGGACCATATCCGTACCCACGAACAGACAACCGCTGCGGAGCGTCAGACGACCTTCAGCGAAATGGTCGAGATCGCGCTGGAATCGGTGTTGCTGGGCGATAAAGAGTAATAACAGACGGAGCCAGCGCCGGTGCAGCCACCGGCCCGGCATGCCGTTTGTTCATCTGGGCGGTTTATCCGCCCCCGGTGACCGGGAAAAGAGGCGGCCCTGACGTAACCAGAATCATCGTCCCGCGCTGTCCCAGGTGCGGAACGCTTTCCTCCTGGTTCCTGCGCGCTTCGTTTCAGGTTTGTCAGCAGTCTGAAGGGCCGGTTAATCCGGCCCTTATTTATTGCGGTTATTAAAAGGCATCGTCCGAAACGACCCGGCAAAATGAGGCAGGATTAGGGCTGTTTATCCGTCGTCGGGGCGGCGTCGGGATTTTCTTCTTCATCATCTTCCCTGACGGGGTTATTCGCCGTCAGCAGAAATGGCGACTGCTGCCAGCGGGTGCGGCGATCTCTCAGCAGGGTGCGGGTCAGGATGATGCCGATAGCCAGCGAAAGCAGCATCATCAGGCGCAGGATATTGGTGGTGTTATCGACCTGTCGCGATTCGGTGACCAGCACATGCGTATCCAGCGTCACGCGCAGAAAACCGCGCGGGCCGTCCGGGCTGTCCAGCGACTGGACGATCTGGTGGTTAAAATAGCTGCCGGCACGTTGTCCGTCGAGCGCCAGCCGGTCTCGTACCGAAATCGTTTCGCCGCTGTGCGCCATCAGCATCCCGTTCTCATCGTAGAGCGACGCGTCCAGAATGCGGCTCTCTTTGGTCAGCAGATTGAGCATCTCTTCGATTTTCGGCTGATTATCGTCGCTGTTTTCCATCAGCGGCGTCAGGCTCCAGGCCACCTGGCGGGTCAGTGTACGGGCAAGCTCATCCACCTGCTCCGAACGGGCCATCTGATGCCCGAGACTGAACCAGGAGGCGCCCTGCATCAGCACCACTAACAGGGTCAGACAGATCAGGACGATTACGGTGCGGTGCAGTCTGAATTTTAGTTTGGCCTTTGCCATTTTTGCCCTTCATGCTTCAGGAAGAAAACCGACGTTTGTCGCTGAGCTTTATGTTGCCAGAAGCGGGGCGGACAGGGTAGCCTCTTGCGTGGTTAATATGTCCTTACAGGAGCTGTAATGCCAAATAGTCTGACCTGGTGCGACCTGCCTTCCGAAGTCTCTCTCTGGCCGGGTTTGCCTCTTTCCCTCAGCGGCGATGAAGTGATGCCGCTGGACTACCGCGCCGGACGCACCGGCTGGCTGCTGTACGGACGCCAGCTTGATAAAGCCCGCCTTACCGAATTCCAGCACAAGCTCGGCGCGGCGATGGTTATTGTCAGTGCCTGGAGCGTTGAGGAGTATCAGGTGATACGCCTGGCGGGTTCTCTGACCGCGCGTGCGACCCGGCTGGCTCATGAAGCATGCCTGGACGTGGCGCCGCTGGGGAAAATTCCTCATCTGAAAACGCCCGGGCTGCTGGTGATGGATATGGATTCCACCGCGATCGAGGTGGAGTGCATTGATGAAATCGCTAAACTCGCGGGCTGCGGTGACAAGGTTGCCGAAGTGACCGAGCGGGCCATGCGCGGTGAACTCGATTTTACCGCCAGCCTGCGTCAGCGCGTGGCGACGCTGGCGGGCGCGGATGCGGCGATCCTGACGAAGGTGCGCGATGAATTGCCACTGATGCCGGGCCTGACGCCGCTGGTGCAGAAGCTCCAGGCGCTCGGCTGGCATGTGGCCATCGCCTCCGGCGGTTTCACCTGGTTTGCCGGTCATCTGCGCGAAAAGCTTCATCTTTCCGCGAGCGTCGCGAATGAGCTGGAAATACGCGACGGCAAGCTGACCGGCGAGCTGCTGGGCGATATCGTGGATGCCCGCTATAAAGCGGAGACGCTGCAAAAGCTCGCCGCCCGCTTTGAGATTGCGCCAGAGCAGACCGTCGCCATCGGTGACGGGGCGAACGACCTGCTGATGCTGAAAGCCGCCGCGCTGGGCATTGCTTATCATGCCAAGCCGAAGGTAAATGAAAAAACCAACGTGACTATCCGTCATGCGGATCTTATGGGCGTGTTCTGTATTCTCAGCGGCAGCCTGATTTCCGATGAACGTTAAGGAACAGATTTGGCCAAAGCGATAAAACGCGCCTTTGTATGTAACGAATGCGGCGCAGATTACCCACGCTGGCAGGGGCAATGCAGCGCCTGCCACGCCTGGAACACCATTACCGAAGTGCGCCTGGCGGCATCGCCGACCGTGGCGCGTAACGAACGCCTCTCCGGGTATGCGGGCAGCGCGGGAACCAGCCGCGTGCAGAAACTGTCCGATATCAGCCTGGAGGCGTTGCCGCGCTTTTCCACCGGCTTTAAAGAGTTTGACCGTGTGCTGGGCGGCGGCGTAGTGCCCGGCAGCGCTATCCTGATTGGCGGCAGTCCCGGCGCCGGGAAAAGTACGCTTTTGTTGCAGACGCTCTGCCGCCTATCTGAGGGAATGAAAACGCTGTACGTCACCGGCGAGGAGTCGCTGCAACAGGTGGCGATGCGTGCGCACCGGCTGGGACTGCCGACCGAAAATCTGAATATGCTCTCAGAAACCAGCATTGAGCAAATCTGTCAGATTGCCGAGCAGGAAGCGCCGAAGCTGATGGTAATCGACTCAATTCAGGTCATGCATATGGCCGATATCCAGTCCTCGCCCGGCAGCGTGGCGCAGGTGCGGGAAACCGCCGCCTATCTGACGCGCTTTGCCAAAACGCGCGGCGTCGCCATCGTGATGGTGGGCCACGTGACCAAAGATGGCTCACTGGCTGGCCCCAAAGTGCTGGAGCACTGTATCGACTGTTCCGTACTGCTGGATGGCGATGCGGATTCCCGTTTCCGCACCCTGCGCAGCCATAAAAACCGCTTTGGCGCCGTGAACGAGCTTGGCGTGTTTGCCATGACCGAACAGGGGCTGCGGGAAGTGAGTAACCCTTCTGCCATCTTCCTCAGCCGTGGCGATGAAGTGACTTCCGGCAGCTCCGTGATGGTGCTGTGGGAAGGGACGCGTCCTCTGCTGGTCGAGATTCAGGCGCTGGTGGATCACTCCATGATGGGCAATCCACGGCGCGTCGCGGTTGGCCTTGAGCAGAACCGGCTGGCGATCCTGCTCGCGGTATTGCACCGCCACGGTGGCCTGCAGATGGCGGATCAGGACGTGTTTGTGAACGTCGTTGGCGGCGTCAAAGTGACGGAAACCAGTGCCGACCTGGCGCTGATGCTGTCGATGGTTTCAAGCCTGAGGGATCGTCCGTTGCCGCAGGATCTGGTGGTATTTGGCGAAGTGGGGCTGGCCGGTGAGATCCGTCCGGTGCCCAGCGGCCAGGAGCGTATCTCCGAGGCGGCGAAGCACGGTTTCCGCCGCGCTATCGTCCCGGCGGCCAACGTGCCGAAAAAGGTGCCGGAAAACATGAAAGTGTATGGCGTGAAAAAACTGGCCGATGCGCTGGCGATCCTGGAAGATCTTTGAGTCAATCCCCCTTTGTGGCGGATCAGTCTGTCCGCCTGAGGGGATGCGCAAACTATATTCACCCGGGTGGAATTGAGTCCGCCCGTTATGCAGGAGGCACCTGATGTCGTCATTCGATTATCTGAAAACCGCCATTCGCCACCAGGGCTGTACGCTACAGCAGGTCGCTGAAGCAAGCGGTATGACCAAAGGCTATCTTAGCCAGTTGCTGAATGCCAAAATCAAAAGCCCCAGCGCGCAGAAGCTTGAAGCGCTGCACCGTTTCCTTGGCCTGGAGTTTCCACGGCGTGAAAAAACGGTAGGGGTGGTCTTCGGCAAGTTTTATCCACTGCATACGGGGCATATCTATCTGATCCAGCGCGCCTGCAGCCAGGTAGACGAACTGCATATCATTATGGGTTACGACGAGCCGCGTGACCGCCAGCTGTTTGAAGCCAGCGCCATGTCGCAGCAGCCCACCGTCAGCGATCGCCTGCGCTGGCTGTTACAGACGTTCAAGTACCAGAAAAATATCCGCATTCACTCGTTCAACGAAGAAGGGATGGAGCCTTACCCGCACGGCTGGGATGTCTGGAGCCGGGGCATTAACGCCTTTATGGACGATCACGGCATTGTGCCAAACCGGGTTTATACCAGCGAAGCGTTGGATGCGCCTCAGTATCAGCAGCATCTCGGCATTGAGGCGGTGCTGATCGATCCCAGTCGATCGTTTATGAATATCAGCGGCGCGCAGATCCGGCAGGATCCGTTTCACTACTGGGAATATATTCCGACGGAAGTGAAGCCATTTTTTGTCAGAACAGTGGCGATCCTTGGCGGCGAGTCGAGCGGTAAATCGACGCTGGTCAATAAGCTGGCGAATATTTTCAACACCACCAGCGCCTGGGAATTTGGTCGCGATTACGTCTTTTCACACCTTGGCGGTGACGAGATGGCGCTCCAGTATTCCGATTATGACAAAATCGCGCTGGGCCAGGCGCAGTATATTGATTTCGCAGTAAAATATGCCAATAAGGTCGCCTTTATCGACACGGATTTCGTCACCACTCAGGCGTTCTGTAAAAAGTATGAAGGGCGTGAACACCCCTTTGTACAGGCACTTATTGACGAGTACCGTTTCGACCTGGTTATTCTGGTGGAAAATAATGTGCCCTGGGTCGCCGATGGCCTGCGCAGCCTCGGCAGTTCTGTCGATCGCAAAGAGTTTCAGAAGCTGCTGATCGCGATGCTTGAAGAGAACAATATCCCCTATAAACATGTCGAGCAGGAGAGCTACGATGAGCGCTTCCTGCGCTGTGTGGAACTGGTGAAAGAGATGCTGGGCGATCGCAGTACCAGCGTCTGACGGGGCAAAGCACCGGGGCAGGGAGGTCACACTTCCTCTCCCCGGTTTACACCTACGCCAGCGAGCGTAACATGTTTACGCTTCGCTCACGGACGAATAGCGCCAGCAGCACCATTCCGGTCAGTGCCAGCACGCTGGCCAGCAGAAAGGCCGAAGAGTAACCCCCGCCATACTGGATCAGAAAGCCGGTGATTGCCGGTGATAAGATCCCCGCCAGATTCGCGAGCAGATGCACAAAACCGCCAGCGGTGCCGATACGTTCAGCGGGCACGATATCCTGCAGCAGCGACCAGCAGGCCTGCGGCGTCATATAGGCGAATACGCTGGCCAGTGTAATCAGCGACACCGCCAGGGTGACGCTGCTTGCCCATGCGGTCAACATCACACAGATCGCGGCGACCGCCAGGCCGGTGAAGATAACAAGTTTGCGCGAAAGCAGGAAATTACCGGTACGGCGGAACAGCGCATCGGAGACAATGCCGCCGCCGATAAAGCCGATCGTCGCGCCGAGCCACGGCAGGATGCCGATCAGGCTCATGCTTTTGATATCCAGGTGCTGAAAATCGGTCAGATAGCTGGGCAGCCAGGAGAGAAAGAAAAACTGGATATAGTTAAAGCAGAAAAAGGCCGCCGCCACGCCCAGTACCGGCAGCGAAAGGACGTAATGCCAGAGCGGCACCTGATGCGAATCGCCCGTTTTGGTTACCCGCGTGGCGGGTCGCTGCGCGGCGATCAGCGTACGTTCAGCCTCGCTGACGCGCGGGTGCTGTTCAGGCCTGTCGCGGAACAGCCACAGCCAGAAGGCCAGCCAGACAAAGCCCAGCGCGGCAATCACCACAAACGCGACGCGCCAGCCAAATTGCAGCCCGACCAGGCCGACCACGGGTGCGGCTATCGCGGCGCCCAGCGGCTGTCCGGCATTGGTAAAGCCCACCGCACGTCCCACTTCCTGACGGGGAAACCAGTTCGAAATCGACTTATTGGTAGTGGTGCCCATCGGGCCTTCGCCAATACCAAACAGCACGCGCACAACCAGCAGATGGGCAAAGCTGCCCGCCATCGCGGTGGCGCCGCAGAACAGCGACCAGATGGCCGCCGCCCAGCCGAACACTTTACGGGGACCGTAGCGATCGGCGGCCCAGCCGCCCAGAAAGCAGAACAGGCAGTAGCCGATAAAAAAACAGCTGAACAGAATGCCCATCTGCGCGTCGTCGATGTGCAGATCTTGTTTGACCAGCGGTGCCATTACCGACAGCGCAGCGCGGTCCAGATAATTAAGAATACCCGCGAAAAACAGCAGCAGCGCCACTACGGTGCGATAGTTTTTAAACATGATTTTCCTCCGCACTCAGCGTGATATGGCTGACGGTGTGATTTTTCATGACCTCTGCATCGGGCTTAAAACCCAGGCCTGGCGTGGCAGGCAGCGTCATCTCCGGCACAAAGTCGAGTTGCGGATAAAGCAGCGGCGAGAAGCGAATGTAAGGCACTTCCAGCAGGATCTCGTCTGGCAGGGTGGCGACCAGATGTGCCGTCGCCAGCAAACCCGCGCCATAGTAGAAACAGTGAGGAACCACTTTGATGCCGTGCGCCTGAGCCTGCGCAATCACGCGCAGCGAGGCGGTAATGCCGCCCACTTTCGCCACGCTGGGCTGAAGTACGTCGACGGCCTGAGCGTTGTAGAAAGGCTCAAAACCCCAGTCGCCACAGATGTTCTCGCCGGCGGCAATCGGCGTGCCTGCGCGACGAACCTCCGCCAGGCCGGCAATATCATCCGGCGGCCAGATGGGCTCCTCCAGCCAGCCCAGCTTGAGCTCTGCCAGCTGGCGGGCGCGGCGGCTGGCTTCTTCTGTCGTCCAGGGGCAGTTCACATCCACCATCAGCGTCGCCTCCTGCGGCAGCGCGGCTCTGGCAGCGGCAATAGCCGCGTAGTCGGTTTCATGCAGTTTGAGCGTGTGAAAACCGGCCTGCCACGCACGCTGTACCTGACGGGCAACTTCTTCCGGCTGGTTGTTATAGCTGACCAGGCTGGCATAGAGGCCAATCTCATGGCGCTCTGCGCCCAGCAACTGCCACAGCGGTTTGCCCTGGATCTGCCCCAGCAGATCCCAGAGCGCAATGTCTATCGCCGACAGCGCATAGCGTACCGGTCCGCTGCGGCCAAAGGCGTGCAGCGCTTTTTCCGCTTCGCTCACCAGCGCCGCCAGCGCTTCACGACTCTCTGGCACGGGCTTATTCAGAAAAAGGGGAATAACCAGCGATTCCAGCGCCTGAGCCGTCACCGGATTAGATAAATGCCCGAACCCCTCGCCCCAGCCTTGCAGGCCGTCGTCGGTGGTCAGACGGACCAGCAGCGTCTCCATCTGCTTCAGGGCGGGCGATGCCGCATTCCAGGCCGTTTCCTGCTTCTCGGGCGTTGCGCGATCGCTTGCAAAAGGAATAGCGAGGCGAATCACCTCAATGTGACTGATTTTCATGCCATAAACCTCATCATGTAGGGGAAGTCAGCAGCATATAATCGGATTTTTAAGCGCCAGCTGACCAGGAAAGCATGTTGCCTGTTCAGTATAAAAAGGGGGGCAGAGTGCGGCATCGTTCAGCCGCACAAGGATGGCGGGGGAGGAGGGAAGAAATTCTGGCATCTGGCTAAGCGGCTGCGAGATGGCTCACAAAAGACAGATAGAAACAAACGTAAGGGCCGTCGTGACACTGACCGCCCTGTAAAAAGCGCAGGCGGCCCGGCCGGAACCGCCTGCGGCGAGAGCGTCTTACCGCTCAGCGCGTGCAGCGGACTGCTGGCAAACGGTTAATAACCCATTTCCCCTTTCGGCAGGCCCCACCGCAGGCGTTATTTTTCCGGCGCGGCGGCATTAGCCACCGATTCACGCAGAATCAGCCCGCAGGTAAAGTCCTTATGGGCCGTCATGTCGCCGCCGTCCAGCATGGAAATAAGGCGGTTAATCACCTCATTGATCATCCCGGTTACCGGCGCTTTGACGCTTGCGAGCGCAGGCTGCAGGAAAGGCGCGACGGGGATGTCGTCAAAACCCAGCAGCGAGACCTGTTCAGGCACGCTGAGTCCGGCGGCGTTGAGCTGCTTTAGCGCGCCCACCGCCATATCATCATTACTGGCAATCAGTGCGCTAAAGGCGATGTCGTGCTCCAGCAGCTGCCTGACGGCCTGCGCACCGCAGGCGGGCGTCCACCGGCCTGCGACGATAAGTTGAGGGTCAGCGGGGAGGCCGGCATGGTGCAGCGCGTCTTTATAACCGGCGAGACGCTCAAGCGCGGTTGGGGAGTCGGGCGATCCGGTAATAAAGGCGATGCGCCGGTGACCGCGTGCGATCAGCGCCTGCGCGGCGTTAAAGGATGACGCTTTATGATCGCAGCAGACGGAATGGCTGGGATGCTTCCGCAGCCTTCGGTTCACGACCATAACCGGCTGGCGTGTTTGCCCGATAATATCGTCCAGATCGGCAATGCTGAGAAAACGCGGATATAAAATGATGGCGTCACAGCGCAGATCGAGAAGAAATTCTATCGCCTCGCGCTCCTGCTGCGCGTTGTGTTTACCGTCAACAAGGATAAGCTGGCGACCGCTTTCTTCCACTTTTTTAGCCGCCCCGGAAAGGATTTCGCTGAAGTAGCTGCCGCTATAGAGGGTATTGGTCACCACCATGCCGATGCATTGAGATTTGCTGGTGGCGAGATTACGCGCCAGCAGGTTAGGACGGTAGCCCGCAGCTTCAATGGCCGCGAAGACCTGTTTGCGGGTTTCTTCGCTAACGTATCCTTTCCCCGAGAGTACGCGGGAGACGGTCGCCTTGGAGACGCCCGCTTTTCTCGCTACTTCCTGCATCGTTGACATCGGTTTTTCCTGCTTTGGCTGGTCGCTCTATACTAAACGCTTTTAGCGTAAAGATTGCGGATTATGTCGCAGGCGTCCGGGCAGCGGCTGAGGTTTTCTGAACGGTCGCGGAACGTTCAGCGCATTGCTGCATGCTCTGGCTGGCGGCGGGCAGTCAGCCGCAGGCGGGGGATTAACGTTTATTATCAATGTTGCTGTCCCGCTTTCCCTGACGCGGAGGCTTTACGCCACGGCGCAAAGCCGCTCCCTTGCTTTAGCAGGGTGGCTTGCCGTTAGCTGGCGAAGCCCGGCAGGATCAAAAGTAAGGGCCGACCCAGACCGGAGAGAGAGCCGGCCTGGTCTGCCGGTAAACTAATCCAGATCTGCGCCGTTGCTGGCAATCACCTTTTTATACCACCAGAACGATTTTTTGCGCGTGCGCGCCAGCGTCCCCTGCCCACGATCGTCCCGATCGACATAGACAAAACCGTAACGCTTGCTCATTTCGCCAGTCGAGGCGGAAACCAGATCAATACAGCCCCAGCTGGTATAGCCCATAACCGGAATGCCATCTTCGATCGCTTTCGCCATCGCACGAATATGCCCGCGTAAATAGCTGATACGATAATCATCTTCAATCTCGCCCTGAGCGTTAAACGTATCTTTAGCGCCCAGCCCGTTCTCCACCAGAAACAACGGTTTCTGATAGCGGTCGTACATCATATTCATGGTGATGCGCAACCCCAGCGGATCGATGCCCCAGCCCCATTCACTGGCCTCGACATAGGGGTTTTTCAACGACTTAACGACGTTCGCTGCGCTGGTATTCTGACTGTTCATCTCCGCAGAGGCGCAGCGGGAAGCGTAATAACTGAAAGAGACGAAATCGACCGTGTGGCGCAAAATCTCGCTGTCTTCGGGCTGGCGCTCAATGGCGATCCCCTGCTCGCGGAACATCCGTTGAGTCCACGCCGGATAAGCGCCACGGGCCTGCACGTCAATAAAGAACAGGTTTTCGCGATCCTTTTCGAGCGCCGTCCAGACATCCTCCGGCTTGCAGGACCAGGGATAGAAATTGCCGCCCGCCAGCATGCAACCCACCTGATTTTGCGGGTTCACCTCATGGGCGATTTTTGTCGCCAGCGCGCTGGCCAGCAGCTCGTGATGGGCAGCCTGATATTTGACCTGCTGCTGATTCTCCCCTTCGGCAAAGACCAGCCCGGCACCGGAAAACGGGCTGTGCAGCAGAATATTAATTTCATTAAAGGTCAGCCAGTATTTCACCAGGCCATTGAAGGCCTCAAAGCAGGTGCGCGCATAGCGGCTAAAAAAGTCGACCATTTTGCGGTTGCGCCAGGAGCCATACTCTTTGACCAGATGCATCGGAACATCGAAGTGGCACAGCGTGACCAGCGGCTCGATATTATATTTTTTGCACTCGTTAAACAGATCGCGATAAAAAGCGATGCCAGCTTCGTTCGGCATCAGCTCATCGCCCTGCGGGTAAAGACGGCTCCAGGCGATAGAGGTACGGAATACCTTAAACCCCATCTCCGCCATCAACGCGATATCCTCTTTATAACGATGGTAGAAATCGATCCCCTCGTGGCTGGGGTAAAACTCATCGTCACGCCAGCTAAAACGCGGCTGCTGGCCCAGCTTAACCGCCAGACGTGCCGGCCCGTGCGGAAGCATATCTACCGTCGCCGCGCCTTTGCCGCCTTCACGCCAGGCGCCTTCGGCCTGGTTTGCAGCGATGGCGCCGCCCCATAAAAATCCTGCGGGAAATTTGGTTTCCATATGCGTCCTCTGTTAATACGTTTTTACGGGCTGAGAATCGGTAGACCAGGCGGCAGGCTGGCCGGTCGTCGCCTCGCTTGTTGTCTCTGCTTCTACCGGAATATCCTCAAAGCCCAAAATTAAAGTAAGGATAAATGAGAGAATCACGGCCAGCGCCATCACGGCAAATACCCAGACGATGCTCATTGGATTTGCCGGGTCGAAGAACTGTACGCTGGTAAACAGGCCCGGCGCCGCCATCGAATGGCTTGCCAGCCCGGCGACGCCCGCCACCGCACCGCAGACAAAACCGCTTATCAGGCTGGCGATAAGCGGACGCTTAAGGCGTACCGCCACGCCATACAGCGCAGGTTCGGAGATCCCGGCAACGATGGCGGAAGCGGCGGCGGCCAGTGCGGTCTGACGCAGTTCCGGATTTTTCGTGCGCCAGGCGACCGCCAGCGACGATCCGCCCAGCGACAGGTTGGCGCCGATTTCAGAGGGCATAACCATCCCCTCTTTGCCGGTTTCCGCAATGGTCTGAATAATGGTCGGGGTAAAGACGCGGTGCATGCCGGTCATCACCAGCAGCGGCCAGAGCGCGCCCATAATGGCGACAGAGAGCCAGCCGAGGTAATGATGGATGGTATAGACCACCGCTGAGATGCCGCTGCCGATCCAGATGCCAAGCGGTCCAATCAGCAGAATAGCGATCGGCGAGGCAATCAGGACAATCAGCATAGGCTTAAGGAAGTTTTTGGTGACCGCCGGGGTGATTCTGTCCACCCACTTTTCGATCCAGGAGAGGATCCAGGTCATGCAGAGCGCGGGAATAACGGTATAGGTATATTTTACCGCCGTCACCGGCACGCCAGCGAAGTCGACCGCCTGTCCCTGCGCGGCTTTCGCCATCAGGTCGATAAAGTTTGGATGCAGCAACACGCCAGCGATGGCGATCGCCAGCGACATATTGGTTTTGAATTTTACCGCTGCGGAAGCGGCTACCATCACCGGCAGGAAGAAGAAGGCACCATCGCCGATGACGTTCAGGATCGTCAGCGTGGAGGATCCTTCTGGGAATACGCCAGCCATATCAAGGATCATCGCCAGTAATTTTACCATCGACCCGCCGATGATCGCCGGAATTAGCGGCGACATCGTACCGATCAGCGCATCCAGAATGCCGGCGCCGATGCGCCGCAGGGTTAGTTTTCCTTTTTGCGGATCGGCATGCCGTGCCTGCATATTGGCCGGCAGTAACCTGACCACTTCGGCATAAGCGTGCGAGACGGTATTGCCGATGATGACCTGGCACTGGTTATCGTTTTGCACCACGCCCATGACGCCGGGAATTTTTTTCAGCGTGGCGGCATCTACCTGGCCGTTGTCGTTAAGCACAAAGCGCAGGCGCGTCATGCAGTGGGTTACCGTCGCCACGTTATCACCACCACCGATTGCATCGACGATAGCGCGCGAGATTGCCGCGTAATTCTTTGACATGAGTATGAAACCTCTTGTGTTATGACGCACCTTTATCGCAGGGTGTTTTTATATATTATTCATAGAATTAATTAAGAGCAGAGGCTGTCATAGCCTTCGTTCTCATGATGGGTGAATCTAGGTAACCGGTTTCACATAAGATTGATTAACTGACAAAATAAGATCAATAACTATTTTTTTGTAATTAATAATTTGTGATCAAAAGCGTGCTGACACCTTTCAGTTTTGGCAAGTGGAACTCAGAAGGGGAGTCGGCTGGCATCCTGACCAGGCCTGGCAGGATAAAATAAGCCGATAGTGATGGGCTGGCAGAAAAGTTTATCCTGCGCGGAAGGAGCAGGCTATTAGCCGTCCGGGATTTCTCCCATCCTGCGGGATTCCTGGCAGTTATAACACCACTTAACAAAATTCATGGTCGAAAACAGCGTGGTGCTTTCACGGCAACGCAGGTAGCCGGAGCTGAAGACCGCTCCCTAAAATCCCATAAATGACCTTTACGGTTATCCATTGATATTTTTGATTAGGTCGAAAAAAAGGATTTATTCTGAATTTTATTATGCCACCCGCAGGCGGTAAGAAGTAATGGTTTTAAAAATATAAAAAATAAGTTTTTTATATTAATGAATTTTTATTAGATATATTTATCAAGGTATTAGGGATATATCTTTATACAGATTACCCACTAAAAAATCACTAAGAAACTATTTCGACTCGATAATTACCCTCATGTGATTAATTCTGCCCTCTGCCGAAAAACCTCATTTTTAGGATCATTCTTAATATATTATCCCGAAATAACTCTTGATTACTTAACTCAAATTTTCTCAAGAGCGAACGGCGTAAAATATATGAAAATAATATGAAGGAAATCACCTTTTTAGGTCGTTATATTTCCTTTTGTTACTGGCGGAAATAAAAATTGTCTGCCAAAACTGATATTCACACCGGCTCGCTTAATGCGGTCAATTTTTTACACATTGAATAATTTAAAAAATCCTTGTCCGAAAATTAATAAAGGGTGGTATTGGCAATGGTCAGGAAAAGCAGAAAGTTGTCTCAGCCTCAGCGTGCAATGCCGTCTGGGATGGAAGGGCGGCGCGCGCGTTTAAGCGTGCTGGCAGTAGCGGTATGTCTAGGCTCGGTCGGTCAGGCTGCGGCAGTCAGTTATATCGAACAAGGCGCTCCGGGTAATCCGGCAAGCTGGCGCAGTAGTGAATATCAAGCGGAATGGGGGCTGGGCGCGATTCACGCAGATAAAGCCTATGCTGCCGGTTACAGTGGCAAAGGCGTTAAGCTGGGCATCTTCGATCAGTCTGTTTACGCCGCCCATCCGGAGTTTTCCGGCACCGATAAAGTGATTAACCTGGTGACCGAAGGCATACGCGCCTACACCGACCCTTATATTCCGGTAAAAGCGGGTGATGCGTTCCGCTATGACGGCACCCCCAGCGTGGATTCTGACGGTACGTTGGGATCGCACGGCACGCATGTGGCCGGCATCGCGGCAGGCAGTCGTGACGGCGGCCCCATGCACGGCGTCGCCTATGATGCGCAAATAGTCAGTGCTGAAAATGGCGATCCCGGCCCGGAGGATGGCATCGTCCTTGGCAACGATGGCGCGGTCTATAAAGCGGGCTGGGACAAGCTCAGAGAGAGCGGCGTGCGCATTATCAACAACAGCTGGGGCATCGGTATTACCGAAAAATTCGCTCAGGGCGGCAGCGATCCGGCATACCCGCATTTCACCGTGGCCGATGCGCAGAAACAGTTCGATCAAATCAAAACAATCCTCGGCACCGTACCGGGCGGCGCCTATCAGGGCGCGATTGATGCGGCCCGCAGCGGCATCGTCACCATCTTTGCTGCCGGTAATGACTACAACCTCAATAACCCTGACGCGATGGCGGGGCTGGCTTATTTCGTGCCGGATATCGCGCCCAACTGGCTGTCGGTCGCCAGCGTTGCGGAGGATGAGGCGTCAACCAACAGCGTGCCTTACAGCGTAAGCTACTTCTCTTCCCAGTGCGGTTATACCGCCAGCTTCTGCGTCTCAGCGCCTGGCTCCCGTGTTTACAGCTCGGTGATTGAGGGAACCAGTCTTGATAACCTTACCACCGACTATGCCAAATACAGCGGCACCTCAATGGCGGCTCCGCACGTAGCCGGCAGCGTAGCCGTATTAATGGAGCGCTTCCCCTATATGAGCGGCGCACAGGTGGCGCAGGTGCTGAAAACCACGGCAACCGATATGGGCGCTCCAGGCATCGATGCGCTGTACGGCTGGGGGATGATTGACCTCAGCAAAGCGATTAACGGACCCGGTATGTTCTATACCGTTGAAGATATCCCAGAAGCGCTGCGCGTCCCGGACCCGGAAGGCGTCGCCTATGGTCCTTCTCAGTTCGTCGCCAATATCCCCGGCACCGGCGCAACGGTGGATGCGGGCACGCCTTATGCGCGAATTTGTAATGACATACAGTGTGGTTTCGATCTCTGGTCTAACGATATTTCCGGCCACGGCGGGCTGACCAAAGAGGGCGCCGGAGGACTCTGGCTCACCGGCACCAACACCTATTCAGGGCCAACGCTGGTTAATGCAGGCCTGCTGGCGGTCAACGGATCGCTGACGTCAGACGTCAGGGTACAGCAGAGCGGCATCCTTGGCGGCTCGGGAAGCGTAGGATCGTTAACCGTCGCCAGCGGCGGTACCGTTGCGCCGGGCAACTCGATCGGCACGCTGAACGTCAACGGCGATGTGACCTTTGAAGAAGGATCGCGTTACGCCGTCGAAGTTGCTCCCGACGGACGCAGCGACCGTATAGCCAGCGCCAGCGCCATCACCATTAACGGCGGGGAAGTGTTAGTCTCGCTGGAAAACAGCGCCAACCTGCTTAGCCAGAGCGAAGCGCAAAGCCTGACGGGACGGTACAACATTCTGACGGCGGAGCAGGGAATTAGCGGCGAGTTCGACAGCTTACTGCCGGAATATGCTTTCGCCTTCGTGGGAACCTCGCTCAACTATCAGGATAATCAGCTTTCGCTGGCGGTGGGCCGCAACGACGTCGCCTTCGCCAGCGTCGCCGAATCTGCTAATCAGCGGGCAGTCGCGGTGGCGGCAGAAGCGCTGGGCGCGGGCAATCCGGTCTATGAAAGCCTGCTGCTGAGCGGAACGCCTGGCGAAGCGCGTCAGGCATTCCAGCAGCTTGCGGGCCAGGTCCACGCCGATATCGCGTCGGCACAGGTTAACGACAGCCGTTATCTGCGTGACACGCTGAACGATCGTCTGCGCCAGGCGGAAGGGCTGGCCGGATCGCCGGAGATCAAAGCTGATGAGGGAGGCTCCTGGGCGAAACTGTTGGGCGCGTGGGATCACGCTTCCGGCGACGCCAGCGCCACCGGCTATCAGGCTTCAACTTACGGCGTGTTGCTGGGGCTGGATTCGACGCTGATGGACAACGCTCGTATCGGCGTGGCCACCGGTTATACCCGCACCTCGCTCGACGGCGGCTACGGTTCAAATGCCGACAGCGATAACTACCACCTGGCGGTCTACGGCGGTAAAGAGTATGGCGCGCTGGCGTTGCGTGCGGGCGCAGGCTACACCTGGCACCGCTTCGATACTGAACGATCCGTTACCTACGGCAACCAGTACGATCGGGCCAGCGCTAAGTACAACGCCCGTACCGAACAGTTCTTTGCCGAAGCGGGTTACAGCATCCCGGTGGGTCCGGTCAATGTCGAACCCTTCGCCAACCTCTCTTATGTTAACTTCCAGAACAACCGTATCGCTGAACAGGGCGGAGCGGCGGCACTGCATGGCGATAAGCAGCACACCGACGCCACGCTCTCCACGCTGGGTTTGCGCTCCGACCTGGAATGGGAAGTGAGTCAGGGCACGGCGGTCGCGCTGCGCGGCGAACTGGGCTGGCAGCATCAGTATGGCGATCTGGATCGGGGAACCGGGCTGAAGTTTAACGGCAGCAGCACGCCGTTCGTGGTAAACAGCGTCTCCGCCTCACGCGACGGCGCGGTTATTAAGGCCAGCGCGGAAGTCGCGCTGAATCAAAACTCTCATCTGTCCCTGGGCTACAGCGGCCTGCTCTCGGAAAACTACCAGGATAACAGCGTCAACGCTGGTTTCAGCTGGAACTTCTGAGTGTGATATCAACCATGGGGGCCGCTTGCGGCCCTTTTTTATGTCTTCAGGTTATGGCTGACGCTCTGCTGTATAACATGTGCAGTGACAGTCCGGGAAGCATGTGGGCAGAAGAGCTACGACGAACGCTTTCTGCGCTGCTTGGGGGCTGGTGAAGGAGATGCTGGGCGATCGCAGTACCAGCGTCTGACGGGGCAAAGCACCGGGGCAGGAGGCCACACTTCCTGTTCCCGGCTTACACCTACGCCAGCGCGCGTAACATGTTTACGCTTCGCTCACGGACGAATCGCGCCAGTTGGGCCGTCTGGCCATCAGTAAACCATCACCACTTTGCCGCGCATATGGCCTTCAAGCACCAGCCGGTGCGCTTCCGTCAGCGTCTCCACGCTTAAACCTTCCAGCGTTTTGCTGAGTGACGTGGTGATCTTGCCGTCGTCCAGCAGCTTCGCCGTGGCATCCAGAATCTCCCCCTGACGTGCGATATCCGGCGTGTTATACATGCTGCGGGTATACATCAGCTCCCAGTGCAGCGCGGCGCTTTTGAGCTTAAGCTGTTCCATATCAAGCGGCTTTGCATTTTCGACGATGGTGCAGATGTGCCCCTGCGGCGCAATCAGTTTTGCCATCGCTTCCCAGTGGCCGTCGGTATCATTCAGACAGAAAATGTAGTCGACCTGTTTGATGCCCTGTTTTTCCAGTTCGCCAGGCATATCGTGATAATCGATCACCAGGTCGGCGCCGCGATCGCGACACCACTGCGCAGAATCAGGCCGTGATGCCGTGGCGATGATCTTTACCTTACTGTGCAGACGGGCGAAAGGGATCGCCAGCGATCCCACGCCGCCTGCGCCGCCGACGATCAACAGCGTTTTTCCTTCCTCTGCACGATCGAGATGCAGACGATCAAACAAGCCTTCCCAGGCGGTCAGCGCGGTTAAGGGGATCGCCGCCGCTTCTGCCCAGTTTAGCGAGGCAGGTTTACGTCCGGTAATGCGTGAGTCCACCAGCTGAAAAGTACTGTTACTGCCCGGACGGGTAAGGTCGCCGGCATAGTAAACCTCATCGCCGGGCCTGAAGCCTTCGACCTTGCTGCCGACTTCACGCACGATGCCGCTCGCATCCCAGCCAAGAATACGCGGCGCCTGTAGCCCGTTTTTCTGCGCGCCTTTATGCACTTTGGTATCGACCGGATTGACGGAGGCAGCACGCACCTCCACCAGCAGATCATATTCGCCCGCTGATGGTTTTTCAGGCTGAAATTCAATAAATTGCTGCGGGTTTTCTGGATTAATGGCAATAGCCCGGATAGTCATAGCGTCTCTCCTTCAGGTTGTGTTATTGAGTGTAGAGGCTAATGAAACTATTGATAAGATGTACAATAATGAATGGAGTGTTCGTTTCAGGTGAACAATAATGTTTAAACAGCTACAGGATATGGCCCTGTTTACGCTGGTCGCCGAGTGCGAGAGCTTCACCGGGGCGGCGAAACGTGCCGGCGTGCCGAAATCGAGCGTCAGTCAGCGTATCAGTCAGCTTGAGCAAAAGCTGGGGCTGCGCCTGATTAACCGCACCACCCGGCAGCTGAATCTGACCTTTGCCGGTGAGCGCTATCTTGTGCACTGTCAGGAGATGCTGCAGGCCAGCGAGCGCGCCAATCTGGCGATACAGCAGCTGCTCGACAATCCCAGCGGACGTTTGCGGATCACTTCTCCGGCCGGGATCGGCGCAACGCTGCTGGCGCGGCTGAATGTCGCTTTCCAGCAGGCGTATCCGCACGTGACGCTGGAGGTTTCCGTCTCTGACGAAATGCGCGATCTGGTGCAGGATGGGTATGATGTCGCGCTGCGAACTGGCCAGCCGCAGGATTCGTCACTTATCGGACGCCGCGTCGGTTACTGTGAACGGGTGCTGGTCGCCTCAAAAGCCTATCTGGCAAAACATGCGCCCATCACGCATCCCAGCCAGCTGGCGGAACATCGCTGTATTGCCCACCACGCCTGGAGCGAGTGGCTGCTGAAGCGAGATGAAGAATATTATCGCTGGCTGCTACCGCCTACGCATATGACCGACAACCTTATCTATGCAAGGGAGTGCGCAAACGAAGGGGCTGGTATCACGCTGCTGCCCCGGTTTCTGGCAGGCGATCTTTCTGCGGAAGGCTCGCTGGCGGAAGTGCTGCCGGAGTGGAAAGCGGAAGGAAACGAACTCTGGCTGGTTTATCCGGGCCGGAAGCTGAATTCACCCGCGCTGGGCCGGTTTGTGGAGTTCGCCCTGCAGTCGCCGGTGTTCCGGGATTATTACCGGTAAGCAGAAGAGTCACGGTGGCAACGCACCTCTCAGGCAAGTCGTATAAGGGAAAGAGATAAAAAAAGGCGAGGCACGATGCCCCGCCCTGAGCCTTACTTGCTCATACGCTTGTATTTGATGCGTTTTGGCTCCAGTGCTTCGGCACCCAGGGTACGCTTCTTATACTCTTCGTATTCGGTAAAGTTACCTTCAAAGAACTCGATTTTGCCCTCATCCTGGTAGTCCAGGATATGCGTGGCGATGCGGTCCAGGAACCAGCGGTCATGCGAGATCACCATCGCGCAGCCCGGGAACTCCAGCAGGGCGTTTTCCAGCGCGCGCAGCGTTTCAATGTCCAGGTCGTTGGTAGGTTCATCGAGCAGCAGCATGTTGCCGCCGACCTGCAGCAGTTTGGCGAGGTGCAGACGACCGCGCTCACCGCCGGAAAGTTCGCCAACGCGTTTACCCTGATCGACGCCTTTAAAGTTAAAGCGTCCCACATAGGCACGGCTCGGCATTTCCGTGTTGCCCACGCGCATAATATCCTGACCGCCGGAAACTTCTTCCCAGACGGTTTTTGAATTATCCATGCTGTCGCGGAACTGATCGACGGAAGCGAGCTTAACGGTCTCTCCCAGCACGATGCTGCCAGAGTCTGGCTGCTCCTGGCCGGACATCATGCGGAACAGCGTAGATTTACCGGCGCCGTTCGGGCCGATGATGCCGACGATGGCGCCCTTAGGCACAGAGAAGGAGAGATCGTCGATCAGCAGGCGGTCGCCATAGGATTTACGCAGATTAGTGACTTCCACCACTTTATCGCCCAGGCGTGCGCCAGGTGGAATAAACAGTTCGTTGGTTTCGTTACGTTTCTGGTAGTCGCTGCTGTTCAGCTCTTCAAAGCGCGCCAGGCGGGCTTTGCCCTTGGACTGGCGGCCTTTAGCGCCCTGACGAACCCACTCCAGCTCTTTCTCAATGGATTTGCGGCGTGCTGCTTCGCTTGAGGCTTCCTGAGCCAGACGCGCATCTTTTTGCTCCAGCCAGGAGGAGTAGTTGCCTTCCCATGGAATGCCTTCGCCACGGTCCAGTTCCAGGATCCAGCCTGCCACGTTGTCCAGGAAGTAACGGTCGTGGGTAATCGCGACCACGGTACCTTCGAAGTCGTGCAGGAAGCGTTCCAGCCACGCGACGGATTCCGCATCCAGGTGGTTAGTCGGTTCGTCGAGCAGCAGCATATCGGGTTTTTCAAGCAGCAGACGGCAAAGCGCCACACGGCGGCGTTCACCACCGGAGAGGTTAGCGATTTTCGCTTCCCAGTCCGGCAGGCGCAGCGCATCGGCGGCGCGCTCAAGCTGGGTGTTGAGGTTGTGGCCGTCGTGCGCCTGAATGATCTCTTCCAGGCGGCCCTGTTCAGCCGCCAGCTTGTCGAAGTCAGCATCTTCTTCCGCGTACAGCGCGTACACCTCGTCCAGGCGTTTTAACGCGCCCACCACTTCGGCGACGGCTTCTTCTACCGATTCGCGAACGGTATGCTCCAGATTCAGCTGCGGTTCCTGTGGCAGGTAGCCGATCTTGATACCGGGCTGTGGGCGCGCTTCCCCTTCGATATCGGTATCGATGCCGGCCATGATGCGCAGCAGCGTGGATTTACCCGCGCCGTTCAGGCCAAGTACGCCGATTTTGGCGCCCGGGAAAAAGCTCAGGGAGATATTTTTCAGAATATGACGCTTCGGCGGAACCACTTTGCCGACGCGATGCATGCTATAGACGAATTGAGCCACGTTAGGATGAGCCTCTTGGTGTCTGTGTTTTAAATGGGGCAGAAAAGCGCCCGCTCAGATGGGCAAGTTTAGCTGGTTTCCTCGGGTAATCACAGCCGTGTCCGGCCGATATCCTTTCTCCGTCATGCTGATATCACATCCGGCGTACAAACCACAGCCAGCCGTCTCCCGGATAACGGTGGCGTCGGGGGTCCCGTCGCTCTCTCGTTACAGCAGCCTGCCGGGGCAGATTTTGCCTGACGCTGTTTGATTTTCGCCCGCTGACCACTATGCTGAATTTTTGCCTTATAAAGCAGGGAGATAATCATGAAAGTTCTGATAGCCGCAGAGGAAAATGCCTGGGGCGGTATGATCCAGCAGTTTCGCCAGACCCTGCCTGACGTGGAATTTATCGCCTCTGCCGGACACGCCGCTGAAAGCCTGGCGGGGTACGATGCACTGATACCGGGTATGGCGCAGATCGGCGATAAGCTGCTCCAAACGGCCGATCGGCTTAAGCTTATTCAGCAGGCGGGTGCCGGGCTGGAGAGTGTGGATATTAACAGTGCCAAAGCGCTCGGCATTCAGGTAGCTAATGTGCCCTCAGACTGTTCAGGCAATGCGGACTCGGTGGCGGAACTCGGCATCTGGATGATGATTGGGCTGGCGCGCAGAGCGCGTGAGCTGCCCGATATGATCGCGACCCGCCAGCTTGGTCTGCCGGTGGGACTGGGACTGAGCGGCAAAACTGTAGGGCTGGTGGGAATGGGCGGTATCGGCAAAGCGCTGGCGAAACGGCTCTCGCCTTTCGGCGTGCGGCTGATGGGGGTAAAGCGGACGGCTGACGCCGCCTTTGCCAAAGCGCATCAGCTCGACTGGCTGGGCAATATGGCGCAACTGCCTGTGCTGCTGAGCGAAGCGGATTTTGTTGTCCTGAGCCTGCCCGATAACAGGGAGACGCAGAATATTATTGATGAAACCGCACTGGCACGAATGAAAGCAGGCAGTTTTTTAATCAATCTGGGGCGGGGTGGACTAATTGAGAAAGCGGCGCTGCTGGGGGCGCTGGAGGCCGGACATCTGGCTGGCGCGGGGCTGGATGTGTTCTGGCAGGAGCCGCCGGACCCGCAGGAGCGGCTTTTTGCCCTGAATGTTATCGCCACGCCGCATGTGGGCGGCGTTACGGATAATTCGCTGGCGGGCAATGTGCAAGGGGTTTGTGAAAACCTGCGCCGCCTGCGTGATGGTGAGACGATCCTGAACCGCTGGGCGTAACCTGCCATCGCGGCCAGCATTCGCCCTGGCGGCTTCATGGAGAACTCACCGGTCTGGCCTTCCACCGAAAAGGCTGGCGCTGACCGCTTCAGCGAAAAGTTCAGCGCTCAGGCTTTCCACCGAAAATGTTGACGCCTGACAGCGTAAGCTGCTGTACGAGTTTTTTCGGCGGGGCTTCATCACTGACCAGCGTACTGAATGCGCTCAGTTCACCAATGCGGGCGGGCAGCACTTTACCAAATTTGCTGCTGTCCGCGACCAGAATAGTGTGGCTGGCACGCTGCATCGCCTGATGCTTCATCGGTAATTCATTCAGGTTGTAGCAGGTTGCACCCTGAACGGCGTCGATACCCGCCGCAGAGAGAAAGGCTTTGCCAGGGCAGAGGCTGTCCATCACCGAACCCTGGCCCAGCGGCGTAAAAATGGCGTTATCGGCGTGATACTCGCCGCCGTTAAGAATAACTTTGCAGGCGGGCTTCTCTTTCAGCGCCAGAAACGTGTTCATGGCACAGCAGATGGCCGTAAAGGAGAGGGCATTATCAATCGCATCGATGACCCAAGGCATGGTCGTGCCACAGTCAAAAAACACCGTGTCGCCAGGTTCAATCAGCTGTGCCGCAAGTTGTCCAAGGCGGCGCTTTTTGTCGACATTCTGCGCCTGCTGATCCGAGACAAAATAGTGGCTCTGCGCGCTTTTGGGATCGCAGACGATGTAGCCGCCAAGCAACACCACCGAAGAGGGTTGTTCGTTCAGGTCCCGGCGGATGGTCATCTCAGAAACGCCCAGCAGCTGAGCGGCTTCTTTCAGATGGATCTTATCTGTTCGCTTCAGCGCCTGCGCCAGCTTATTTACGCGTTCATCGCGCCGGGTTTCCATGTCATTTTTCCTGATTTGTCGGTTAATATCCCTGCGCGCAAGCGCGATTGCCCGTCACGATGGCGATGCCTGAACTGGTGCCGATGCGGGTAGCGCCTGCCAGAATCATGGCGTCAGCCGTCTCGCGATCGCGCACCGCACCAGAGGCCTTCACCGCCACATCCGGGCCTGCACTTTCCGTCATCAGCCGGATATGATCTTCACGCGCGCCGCCAGAGCTGAAGCCGGTAGAGGTCTTCACAAAAGCCACTTTCAGCTCACGGCAGATTTCGCAGAGTAGAACGATTTGGTCATCGCTCAGCAGGCAGGTTTCTAATATTACCTTCAACGGTATAGGGCCGCAAACTTCGCGCACTGCCTGGATATCGTTGCGCACTGCGGCCACATCGCCGCTTTTCAACCAGCCCGTATTGATCACCATATCAATTTCCTGCGCGCCCGTCTCGATGGCCGCCTGAGCCTCGAACACCTTCACCGCCGTCAGCGTGGCCCCCAGCGGAAAACCGATCACCGAGCAGACTTTTACCGGCGAATCCTTCAGCGTTTCCGCCGCCAGTGGCACATAGCCGGCATTGACGCAGACCGCATAAAAGCGATGGGCGATCGCTTCTTCACAAAGGGTGGTGATTTGCCCGGCGGTGGCGTCAGCCGCGAGCAGCGTGTGATCGATATAAGGGGCGTAGTCGGGCGTTGTTAAGGTCATTTCCATCTCCGTGATCGCTATTTTTGTTAAAATAGTAACATTCCTTTCCTGGCGTCAATCTTCTTTATATTTCTGCAGTAGCCTAATTTTCAGGCTGAGACTGGTGTCACATAATTAACATCTGGCGCTTGTTGGTGTTATTTTTATAACATTTAATGGGGCAAGTTTACAGGGGAGGATGTGATGGATATTGCCGTTGTCGGTTCCAATATGGTCGATTTAATTACCTATACCAATACGATGCCTAAAGCGGGCGAAACCTTAGAGGCGCCTGACTTTGCGCTGGGCTGTGGGGGTAAAGGCGCAAATCAGGCCGTTGCCGCCGCGAAGCTTGGGGCGAAAGTCATGATGGTCAGCAAAGTGGGTGAAGATCTCTTTGCTGAGAATACGGTTAAAAATCTGCAACAGTTCGGCGTGGATACCCGTCATGTCACGGTCGCGCCCGACACCTCAAGCGGCGTTGCGCCCATTTTTGTCGATGACCAGTCGCAAAACCGCATTCTGATTATCAAAGGCGCCAATGCGAAGCTGGCGCCTGCGGATATTGACGCGGCCGCAGAAGCGCTGAAAGGCTGCCGTCTGATCGTGCTTCAGCTGGAGATCCCGCTGCCAACCGTCTATCACACCATCGATTTTGCCCGCCAGCACGGCATCCAGGTGATCCTTAATCCGGCGCCCGCCGTTGCCGATTTAGCGATCGACTACGTCAGCCAGTGTGATTTTTTCATGCCCAACGAAACCGAGCTGGAGATCCTTACCGGCCTGCCGGTCAGCAGCGAAGAAGAAGTTTTGAGCGCTGGCCGGATGCTGCTGGCGCGCGGGCTGAAAAACCTGATTATCACACTGGGTAGCCGCGGCGCGGTCTGGATGCAGGGCGACAACGTCCACCGCATCAACGCTTCACCCGTCAAGGCGGTGGATACCAGCGGTGCCGGCGACGCGTTTATCGGCTGCTTCGCGCATTTCCTGATACAGCACGGCGATATTCCCCGGGCGATGGCGTCGGCTTCGGCTTATGCCGCCTGTAGCGTCACGGGAAGGGGAACGCAGCGTTCCTATCCCGATGCCGACACCTTTCACCGTTTTCTCACCGCTTAAATGAGGATGCGCTATGCACCAGAACATCGTCCAGCAGTCTGACGGCTACCTGAATAAGACGCCGCTGTTCCAGTTTATTCTGCTTTCCTGCCTGTTCCCGCTGTGGGGCTGTGCCGCCAGCCTGAATGATATTTTAATCACTCAGTTTAAAAGCGTGTTCGAGCTGAGCGATTTTGCCAGCGCCCTGGTGCAAAGCGCCTTCTATGGCGGTTACTTTCTGATTGCGATCCCCGCCTCGCTGGTGATCCGCAGCAGCAGTTACAAGATTGCTATTGTGCTGGGGCTGGCCCTCTATATTGCAGGCTGTATGCTCTTTTATCCCGCTTCGCATATGGCGACCTATACGATGTTCCTCGCGGCGATTTTTGCCATCGCGATCGGGCTGAGCTTTCTGGAAACCGCAGCTAATACGTACAGTTCAATGATCGGGCATCGCGAGCATGCCACGCTGCGCCTGAACATCAGCCAGACGTTCTATCCCGTTGGCGCACTGATGGGCATTGTTTTAGGTAAATATCTGGTGTTTCAGGAAGGGGACAGCCTTGAAAGTCAGATGGCCGGGATGAATGCGGAGCAGCTGCATCAGTTCCGCCTGAGCATGCTTGAGCATACGCTGGAACCTTATAAGTATCTGGTGATGGTGCTGATCGTGGTGATGGTGTTGTTCCTGCTGACGCGCTATCCCCATTGCAAACCGCAAATGGAGGCGAAGCAGCGTCCCTCTCTCGGGGAGACATTCCGCTATCTGGCAAAAAACCGTCACTTCAAGCGCGGCATCATTGCGCAGTTCCTCTACGTTGGTATGCAGGTGGCCGTATGGTCATTCACCATCCGGCTGGCGCTGAACCTGGGCGCGGTCAATGAGCGTCATGCGTCCAACTTTATGATTTACAGTTTTATTTGCTTCTTTATCGGCAAGTTTGTCGCCAATTTCCTGATGACGCGCTTCCGGGCTGAGAAGGTGCTGATGGCGTATTCTGCCGTGGGCGTCGCCACGCTGCTCTATGTGATGCTGGTACCCGACTTCACCGCTGTCTATGCCGCCGTCTTCGTCAGCGTGCTGTTTGGTCCCTGCTGGGCAACAATCTATGCCGGAACGCTGGCGACCGTAGAGAACAAGTATACGGAAGTAGCCGGCGCCTTTATCGTGATGGCTATCGTTGGCGCGGCATGTGTTCCTGCGATTCAGGGGCTGGTTTCCGACATCATTGGCTCCATGCAGCTGGCTTTTGGTGTCTCGCTGCTCTGCTTTGCCTGGGTAGGATTCTACTTCTGGGGAGAGCTTCGCCATAAAAACCAACCTGTAGCGGACGGACGCCTGGCTGAGGAGGCACGATGAAAACGCAACTCCCACTGACCCGGGCGATGTTTACCGAAACGCCGCAGACTTTACTTTCCTGTGCGCCATTCAACGTGGTGCTGTTTCGCTACCCCTCCGGCATTGAGGCGGTCCGGCTGGAAAACAGCCGGGGTAGCGTCACTCTGTTGCCCTTTTACGGGCAGATGATCTGGGATGCCACCTTTGACGGCCGTTCTCTGACCATGGGCAGCGGTTTTAAACAACCGCTGCCGGGCAGTAATATTATCGACACCTACGGCTGCTTTGCGTTTCATTCCGGCCTGCTGGCCAACGGTTGCCCGGCACCGGAGGACGATCATCCGCTGCATGGCGAAATGGCCTGCGCAACGATGGACGCGGCCTGGATTGAGCTGGAAGAGGATGGGGTAACGCTGCGGGGAGAAGTGGAATATATAAAGGGTTTTGGTCATCATTACCGGGCTTCCCCTGCCGTGACGCTGCTGGCCGGGCGGCCACGTTTGCGGATTGAAATGGCTGTAGATAACCTTGCTGGCCGCGAGATGCCGCTACAGTACATGTGTCATATGAACTATGCGTGGGTGGCGAAGGGCACTTTCAGCCAGTCAATTCCCGACGAAGCATTCCGGTTGAGAACGTCCGTTCCGGGTCATGTTCATCCCACCCCCCAGTGGCGTGACTATACCCAACAGCTCGAAGCGGCTCCCGAGACGTTTGACGGGCTACATCGTCCCGAAATGTGCGATCCGGAAATCGTCTTTTTTGCCGATAATCTGGCGCAGTATGGCCGGCAGGTCACTTTTAGCGTCCATTCGCCTGAAGGGTATGGTTTCAGTACGCAGTTTGATACCGCCCAGTTTACTGCCGCCACGCGTTGGGTTTTGCATAATGCCGATCAGCAGGTTGCCGCCTTTGTGTTACCCGCAACTTGCCGTCCGGAGGGCTTTACGGCGGCGAAACAGGCTGGCAGCCTGATTTACCTTGCGCCAGGTGAGTCACGCCACTTTGCCGTTGAAACCGGCCTGATTGAAGAGGCTCCGCAGCGATAACAAAAATGCCGCTGGTGGGATAATTATCCGTTATCTGACCAGCGGCGCTTTCAGCTTTTCCTCTGATGCCAGCCTGATTTTTACACCCCTGCCAGTTTCTGCATAACGCTTTCCCTCGTTTCTTTCTGACTTTTCCGCCAGGTCGTTGAGTAAATATTTGTGCTTAACATAGCGGTACGGGCTATGCCTGGTTAGCATGAAGGGAGTTAATTTGGCAAGTTCAGGACAAAGAGAGGCGCGAACGTGGGGAAAGTCATGGCAGACAAGTGGCAGTACTGGATAGCCGGAGCCTGTTTAACGGTGATTGCCGGCGCGGCGCAGGCCGATTCACTGGATGCGCAGAGAAGTCGTTATCTGGAGATTAAGCAGGCCTGGGACAATAATCAGATGGATACCGTTGAGCGGCTGATGCCCACGCTGCGCGATTATCCGCTTTACCCCTATCTCGAATACCGGCAGCTGACGCAGCATCTGGATCAGCAAAGCGGCTTTGTGGTTACCGATTTCATCAAAAAATACCCGACGCTGCCGCCGGTACGTTCGCTCTCTGCACGCTTTGTTAATGAACTCGCTCGCCGGCAGGACTGGCGCGGCCTGCTGGTTTTCAGCCCTGAGGAACCGAAGCCGGTCTCTGCGCGGTGTAACTGGTATTACGCAAAATGGGCCACCGGGCAGCAGCAAGTCGCCTATGAAGGCGCCAAAGCTATCTGGCTGCGCGGCACCTCGCTGCCTGGCGCCTGCGATAAGCTTTTCAGCGTCTGGCAGGCGGCAGGCGAGCAAAACCCGATCACGACGCTTGAGCGCATCCGTCTGGCGATGAAAGAAGGGAATACCAGCCTGGTAAATTATCTGGCGAAGCAGCTACCTCAGGATTATCAGACCATGGCTGAGGCCGTTATGGATCTGCAAAATAATCCCGCCAATGTGATGACCTTTGCCCGTGCGGTTGGCCCTACCGATTTTACCCGTCAGGCGACCTCTCTGGCGTTTGCCCGCCTCGTTCGTGAAGATCCAGAAAATGCCCGCGCGATGATCCCCTCGCTGGTCAAAGCGCAAAAGATGAGTGAGCAGGAAGAGCAGGATCTGCAGGAAGCCGTCGTCTGGCGCATGATGGGCACCGACGTTACCAGCGAACAGGCCCACTGGCGCGATCGGGTGGTGATGCGCAGCAACTCCACCTCGCTGATTGAGCGGCGGATCCGTATGGCGTTGGGCAATAACGATCGCCGTGGGATGAACACCTGGATTGCCCGTCTGCCCGTTGAGGCGAAACAGCAGGATGAATGGCAGTACTGGCAGGCTGATTTGCTCTCAGAGCAGGGCAGAAAAGAGGAAGCGGAGAAAATTCTACGCAGCCTGACGCAGGAGCGCGGTTTTTATCCGATGGTAGCCGCGCAACGTCTCGGTGAAGCATATCCGCTAAAAGTGGTGAAAGCGCCTGAGCCTGAGCCGGGCCTGACGCAGGGCGCAGCCATATCCCGCGTTCGCGAGCTGATGTACTGGAACATGGATAATCTGGCGCGTACCGAATGGAGCTATCTGGTTGCCAGCAAAACCAGCGCGCAACAGCAGCAGCTGGCGCGTTACGCTTATCAGCAGAACTGGTGGGATCTCAGCGTGCAGGCCACGATCACCGGCAAGCTCTGGGATCATTTGCAGGAACGCTTCCCGCTTGCCTGGCAGGAACAGTTTAAGCGCTACATGAGTGATAAAACGATTCCAGTCAGCTACGCCATGGCGATTGCCCGCCAGGAGAGCGCCTGGAATCCGAAGGCACGCTCGCCGGTTGGCGCTTCCGGGCTGATGCAGGTGATGCCGGCGACGGCGGCGCATACGGTTAAAGTGTTTAAGCTGCCGGGATACAGCAACAGCAGCCAGTTATTCGATCCTGAAACCAATATCCAGATTGGCACGCAGTACCTGGAATCGGTTTATCAGCAGTTCGGGCAGAACCGGATTTTCTCTTCAGCAGCCTATAATGCGGGGCCTTCGCGGGTAAAAACCTGGCTGGGCAACAGCGCCGGACGACTCGATGCCGTGGCCTTTATTGAAACCATTCCGTTCTCAGAAACGCGTGGCTATGTGAAAAACGTGCTGGCATATGATGCCTATTACCGCCATTTTATGGGTAATCCGGGCGATATCCTGACGCAGGCGGAGTGGCAACGGCGCTACTGATTCGGTCGGGCCTGTGCTATGCTGCTGTACTAGTTTAATAGTATGGGCCTGATATGACCGATTCTTCTGTTCCCGTCACGGTGGAACCCCATAACGAAGAGTGGCAGCGTTTTGTGACGCTGCTTCAGCACGCTTTTGAAAACGGGCTGCATTTGCCGCTGCTTCAGCTGATGACAACGCCGGACGAACGCGAAGCCTTTGGCACACGTCTGCGGATTATCGAAGAGCTGATGCGTGGAGAGCTGAGCCAGCGCGAGCTGAAGAATGATTTGGGGGTGGGGATTGCGACGATAACGCGCGGGTCGAACAGTCTAAAAAGCGCCCCCCCGGCGCTGAAAGCCTGGCTGGAGGCGCAGCTGCTGTCAGGCAGCGGTAAAATCTGAGGATTCGTCGCCCGGCTTCATCTGATAAAGCGCGTTGTGGAACGGACACAGTGCCAGAATCAGTGCCTGATGATATACGCTGGAGCGGGTAAGGTGACCGGCGGTAAATGCCCCAATCGCGCCGCCCTTATGCTTGATATTTTCAATCCCGGTCAGCCGGGCCATCTCCTCGCCCAGCTCACGACCCTGATGAATGCCTGCCATCACAATGGCCGGTAGCGTAAAGCTGGCGGAACGGGATTCGCCGCGCAGTTTATGATTCTCAATCACCATCCAGGCAAAGGCGCTGTTCTCTTCGATGCCGGCCTCGATCGCCACCCAAAAGTCCGCTTCTGGTCTGACCTGGCGGGCGTTCATCACGCGCTGGCGTGCGCCAGTTCTCGTTTCCGTATTTGTCATCGGCTGCGCAGCAACCCCGCTGTCGACCCCGACACCTTCAATATGGCAGGATCCCTCACCGAAGATATCGCTGAACGCCTGAGATATTGCCTTAATTTTGGCTGGATTGATTGTGGCGGCGACAACATGGTACATAATTGGTTGAACCCTTTAGGCAAATTTGTCGCAGTATAACGGAAAATAGCATGTTAGAGGTCTATCTTGTTCGTCACGGAGAAACGCTCTGGAATGCGGCACGGCGCATTCAGGGTCAGTCAAACAGCGCGCTCACGGAAAAAGGGGAGCGGCAGGCTCATCAGGTGGCCGACAGGGTGAAAAAACTGGGCATCACCCACGTGATTTCCAGCGATTTGGGGCGGGCGAGGCGTACGGCTGAAATCATTGCTGACGCCTGTGGCTGCAGCGTTAACCTGGATCCGCGTCTGCGCGAGCTGAATATGGGCGTGCTGGAACAGCGTCCAATCGACCTTCTGAGCGAGGAGGAAGAGGGATGGCGCAGATCCATGATCGACGGAACGGAGAATGGCCGTATTCCTGAAGGCGAAACGATGGCGGAACTGGCGGAACGGATGCATGAAGCGCTCAACGCCTGCCTGAATCTTCCTGCCGGTAGTCGTCCGTTGCTGGTCAGTCATGGAATGGCACTTGGCGTGCTGGTGGGAACGCTTCTCGGGCTGCCGGCGCATGCCGAACGCCGTCTGCGTCTGCGGAACTGTTCGCTCTCGCGCGTGGATCATCAGCAGAGCGCCTGGCTGGCATCGGGCTGGGTGGTGGAAACGGCGGGGGATATTTCTCATCTGGATACGCCAGCACTGGATGAGCTTCAGCGTTAAGCGGATAGTGGGGCGTTCATCGCCCCGCAAGCGCACCGGTCTCCGACAGGTCATCGGGCTTCGCCCGACATCAGGGCGTTAATCGCCCCACAGTGCATCTGATTTCGTTCGTTGATACAGGCCTGTATTGCGCAGGCCGTTATGCTTCCGTACGCGGACGAATAGGGATCAGATATTCGCAGCGAATATTAGCTGGCGGTTCCGCGCGTTTCTTCCCACCGTGCGTATAGAAGCGCTCAATATCCTGGCCGTGTCGACGGGTCAGCTGAAGCGTTGGCATACAGGTGCCGTAAATCAGCAAAATAAACTCCTGAAGACTACTGCGTGGCCCTTCATAGGTAAATTGCGCATATTCGCCCGCCTCCAGCAGCACCGTCTGGGTTGACTGCATAGTCTGGGAAAGCTGGTCTGATGGGACCGCTGTGGTATAGAGGATCTCCTGTTCATCATCCTTCTCGAGGCTCGGCCGCGACTGATGAAGACCATACAGTACCGGGGGGATCATGTCCGTTTCCGTCAGGAACTGATGCCAGAAGTGCAGGCGCATCTCATCACGGTAGCTGGAGATTTGCTCGAGCGTACAGGTGTATGATTGTGTCTGGCCCACCAGTACTGTTTCAGGCAGGTCAACAAAGGTGACCTCCGGCATAAAGGTATCATCCAGCCTGATCGGCGGTCGCAGACCATACGCATTCCAGTCCGATGACCGGCGATACCAGGCGGGCGTCTGATTGAATTGCTTTTTAAAGGCGCGGGTAAAGGTTTGCTGCGAGTCGAAACGATATTGCAGGGCAATATCCAGAATAGGCCGGCTGGTCAGGCGCAGCGCCACGGCAGCTTTTGAAAGGCGGCGGGCGCGAATATAGGCGCCAATCGCGTGTCCGGTGACTTCCTTGAACATTCTTTGCAGATGCCACTTAGAATAGCCTGCCTTGGTCGCCACATTATCGAGAGAAAGAGGCTGATCAAGGTGGCCTTCAAGCCAGACTAGCAAATCGCGAATGATACCGGCTTGATCCATAAAACGTCCTCATCCTGGTTGAAATTGGTACTCTAAAATTGTCTTGCTGCTGGCGGTATTTTCGGTTTTCCCGCAGCGAATGTGCTATACCAGTGCGCAATAAGCGTTGTAAGCACCTCTCATGGCGGTAAAATATCGCAGAAAAGTCACTTACACTGTCATCTATTTTCACTGCAATGGTAACGTTATGACAATGAGAATTTTGTTAATAGTCACGTCTGTAATTTTCACAACTTTTACCGCACGGGCCGACGTGGTCGGCTCGGTAGACACAGTATTTAAGATATTTGGGCCGGATCATAAAATCATCGTAGAAGCCTTCGACGACCCTGATGTCAAAAATGTTACCTGCTATATCAGTCGGGCAAAAACCGGCGGCATCAAAGGCGGTCTGGGCCTGGCGGAAGATACCGCTGATGCAGCGATCTCTTGTCAGCAGGTCGGTCCGGTGACGCTCAGCGATAAAATCGCTCAGGGAAAAGCAGAAGGCGAGGTGGTGTTTCGCAAGCGCACTTCACTGGTATTCAAAAAGTTACAGGTGGTGCGTTTTTACGATCAAAAGCGGAACACGCTGATCTATCTCAGCTATTCCGATAAAGTCGTCGAAGGCTCCCCTAAAAATGCCCTCAGCGCCGTGCCTATTATGCCGTGGAATAACTGATCTGAAAAGAAAAAGGGCCGGAAAACCGGCCCTTTCAGGAAAGCGAACGGCAGCTTAATCCTGAAGGTCACCACAGAAGCGGTAGCCTTCCCCATGAATGGTAGCGATGATTTCCGGCGTATCCGGCGTCGATTCGAAGTGTTTACGAATGCGGCGGATAGTGACGTCGACGGTACGGTCATGCGGCTTCAGCTCACGACCGGTCATCTTCTTCAGCAGATCGGCACGGGTCTGGATTTTCCCTGGGTTTTCACAGAAGTGCAGCATCGCGCGAAATTCGCTGCGCGGCAGCTTGTACTGTTCACCATGAGGGCCAATCAGCGAGCGGCTGTTGATATCCAGCTCCCAGCCGTTAAAGCGATAGCTTTCGACAAGCTTGCGCTCTTCACTGTGCGGCGCCAGGTTCATGGTGCGCGACAGCAGATTACGTGCGCGTATGGTCAGCTCACGTGGATTGAAGGGTTTGGTTATATAATCGTCAGCGCCAATTTCCAGACCGAGGATCTTATCCACCTCGTTATCCCTTCCGGTCAGGAACATCAGTGCCACGTTCGCCTGCTCACGCAGCTCACGCGCCAGTAACAGCCCATTTTTGCCCGGCAGATTGATATCCATGATCACCAGATTGATATCGTTCTCGGTCAGAATATGGTGCATTTCAGCACCGTCCGTAGCTTCATAAACCATGTAGCCTTCGGCCTCAAAAATACTTTTGAGAGTATTGCGAGTAACTAATTCGTCTTCAACGATAAGTATGTGCGGGGTCTGCATGTGTTCGCTACCTAAAATTGCCAACAAAATCGAATCAGGGCATACAGCTGTCACGGCGGCAGAGAAACAAGGTTCGTCGTTCCTGGCGTAATAACAGCTGTACAGAAATATGTTTCAGATGCTCTGACCTGCGCCGCTAACGTTCAGATTGTTCCATCGGACGGAACGAAAACCGACGTCAGCACGGTCAAAAATGGCGTATATCCTAACCGCATTAACAGCAACATAACAGCATTTGCCACAATCAATAAGTAATAAAACAACGCTTAATTGACTTATATCAAACCTATTGTAGCACGTTAACAGTTTTGTGAAAAATGCTCAGCAGAATGCCAGCTTAGCTCACAGTAATGCGCCGTTAACGCCACGTTTACTCCCCGGCTGGGGTCTAAAAAGAGATGAATTTTAACAATCGTTAATTAACTGAAGCGTAATCAGTTATCAGGAGATAAGTAGTTTTATCTGGTCTTTCAGAGAGAAAAAAATATGAAGCCCATAAAGACCATTATTTATGAAGGGTTATAGTGTTGCTAATTTGTTAAATTAGCGCTGCTGTTTTTCCTTACCTTGCCGTGGCAAAGTACACCCCTTACAGGCTGATCTCCGGGATTTTTATGCGTTTTCCTTTTATTCTTGTTTCCCCTGCCAGAGCCGAAAATGTCGGCGCGGCGGCCCGTGCGATGAAAACCATGGGCTTTGATGAACTGCGTATCGTTAACAGCCAGGTGTGGCAGGAGCCTGCTGCCCGGCGTGTTGCTCATGGCGCAGGCGATATTCTTGATAACGTGACGCACTGGGACTCACTTGATGCCGCTCTGCATGACGTTGATTTCAGCATTGCGACAACGGCGCGCAGCCGCGCTAAATTCCGCTACTATGCCACGCCACAGCAGGTGGAGGCTCTGCTGGAAGAGAAACAGCAGTGGGTAAAATGCGTCGCGCTGGTTTTTGGCCGGGAGGATACCGGTCTGACCAATGATGAACTGGATCGTGTGGATGTCCTGACCGGCATTCCAATGGCGGCAGATTATCCTTCGCTGAACCTGGGACAGGCGGTCATGGTCTATAGCTATCAGCTTGCCGCGTTCCGTCAGGTCAGCGCCCGGACTGAAGCGCCCGCCGACGTACAACAGCTGGCTGCGCTACGTCAGCGCTGCGACCGGCTGCTGCATCGCCTTTCGGTCAGCGACGACCATAAACTGGCGGACTGGCTGACCCAGCGGATTGGGCTGCTCGCCCAGCGCGACAGCGCGATGCTGCACCGTCTGCTCGCCGACATTGAAAAAAAACTTCCAGAATAAAATACTGTATAGCGCTTATGTTTTAGCGCGAGTCGCTGGGTTAAGCCCGACAGATTATATGAAAGTCCTGCTGCGTGGCTAAACGGCTTCCCGCATCTTCAGCGGGCTTTGCGGCACGTAAAGATAAAAAAATTGACTTGGTGGGACGTTTGCTTTAATTCTGAAAGCCGACAGATTTTAAAACAGACAGACGATAAATCTACTATGCGTAATCACAGCCTGATGACAACAATCATTATTACCACCACCATTACCACAGGTAACGGTGCGGGCTGACGCATACAGTAAAAAATAAAAAACAAGCCCGCACCTAACCAGTGCGGGCTTTTTTTTCGGCAAAAATTCAGGAGATGTTGAGAATGCGAGTGCTGAAATTCGGTGGAACCTCAGTAGCCAACGCGGAACGATTTCTGCGCGTGGCCGATATCATGGAAAGTAATGCTAAGCAGGGACAGGTGGCTACCGTATTGTCCGCTCCCGCAAAAATCACCAACCATCTGGTGGCGATGATTGAGAAAACGATCGGTGGTCAGGATGCGTTACCGAACCTGAGCGATGCCGAAACCATTTTCGCTTCGCTGTTACAGGGACTGGCTGATGCCCAGCCCGGCTTTGCCTCTGAACGGCTGCAGGCAGTTGTCGATCAGGAGTTCGCCCAGCTCAGACAGATGCTGCACGGCATTGGCCTGCTCGGGCAGTGTCCTGACAGCGTCAATGCGGCAATTATCTGTCGTGGCGAGAAGCTCTCCATCGCCATTATGGAAGCGCTGCTTCAGGCTCGCGGGCACGCCGTCAGCGTTATCGATCCGGTCGAAAAACTGCTGGCTGTGGGTCACTATCTTGATTCTACCGTCGATATTCCTGAATCCACCCGGCGTATCGCCGCCAGTCAGATCCCGGCGGAGAATATGATCCTGATGGCGGGTTTTACCGCCGGCAATGAGAAGGGCGAGCTGGTGGTTCTTGGCCGTAACGGCTCCGATTACTCTGCCGCGGTGCTGGCCGCCTGTTTACGCGCCGACTGCTGCGAAATCTGGACGGATGTGGACGGCGTCTATACCTGCGATCCGCGGCAGGTTCCGGATGCACGACTGCTCAAGTCCATGTCCTATCAGGAAGCGATGGAGCTCTCTTATTTTGGTGCCAAAGTCCTTCATCCCCGGACCATCACACCAATCGCCCAGTTTCAGATCCCTTGTCTTATCAAAAACACCGCCAATCCACAGGCGCCGGGCACGCTCATCGGCGGTGATGGATCGGACGAGGAGAATCCGGTCAAAGGCATCACCAACCTGAATAATATGGCGATGTTCAACGTTTCCGGGCCGGGCATGAAGGGAATGGTTGGCATGGCGGCCAGAGTCTTTGCCGCTATGTCCCGTAGCGGAATTTCCGTGGTACTGATCACCCAGTCTTCCTCCGAATACAGCATCAGTTTTTGCGTGCCGCAGAGCGATCAGGCCCGGGCCCGACGCGTGCTGGAAGAGGAGTTTTATCTGGAATTGAAAAATGGTCTGCTCGAACCGCTTGCGGTGACGGAACGGCTGGCGGTGATCTCTGTGGTCGGCGATGGGATGCGAACGTTGCGCGGCATTTCAGCGAAATTCTTCTCTGCGCTGGCGCGTGCCAACATCAATATTATCGCCATTGCGCAGGGCTCCTCGGAGCGTTCCATTTCCGTCGTGGTCGATAATGATGATGCGACCACCGGCGTACGCGTGGTGCACCAGATGCTGTTTGCCACCGACCAGGTAATTGAAGTCTTTGTCATCGGCGTGGGCGGTGTGGGCGCCGCGCTGATCGATCAGCTGCACCGTCAGCAGGCCTGGCTGAAGAACAAGCATATCGATCTGCGCGTTTGCGGCATTGCCAACTCAAAGGCGCTGCTGACCAATGTGCACGGCATTCCGCTGGAAAACTGGAAAGAGACGCTGGGAAGCGCAAAAGAACCCTTTAACCTGGGCCGCCTGATTCGTCTGGTAAAAGAGTATCACCTGCTCAATCCGGTGATTGTCGACTGTACCTCCAGCCAGGCGGTGGCCGATCAGTATGCCGATTTCCTTGCGGAAGGTTTTCACGTGGTCACGCCAAATAAAAAGGCGAACACCTCCTCCTGGAATTACTATCAGCAAATGCGGACGGCAGCGGCCCGTTCCCGCCGTAAGTTTCTCTACGATACCAACGTCGGCGCGGGGCTGCCGGTCATTGAGAATTTACAGAACCTGCTCAATGCGGGCGATGAACTGATCCGCTTCACCGGTATTCTTTCCGGCTCGTTATCCTTTATTTTTGGCAAGCTGGATGAAGGGTTTTCGCTTTCAGAGGCGACCAAACAAGCCCGTGAGCTCGGTTTTACCGAACCCGATCCGCGTGACGATCTTTCCGGCACCGACGTGGCGCGCAAATTGCTGATCCTGGCGCGTGAAGCGGGCTATCAACTGGAACTGAGCGATATTGAGATTGAGGCTGTATTACCCGAAGCCTTTAACGCTATTCCGGATGCCGGGACCTTTATGTCCCGTCTGCCCGAACTCGACGATGCCTTTGCCGCCCGCGTCACTTCGGCTCGTGATGAGGGCAAAGTGCTGCGTTTTGTGGGCGCGATTGAGGAAGGCGGACGCTGCATCGTCAAAATTGAGGCTGTGGATGAGCATTCGCCGCTATATAAAGTGAAAGATGGTGAGAATGCGCTGGCGTTTTACAGCCGCTATTATCAGCCTATTCCGCTGGTGCTGCGCGGCTACGGTGCCGGTAATGACGTCACCGCCGCCGGCGTGTTTGCCGATCTGCTGCGTACTCTGTCATGGAAGTTAGGAGTTTAACCATGGTGAAAATTTATGCCCCGGCCTCGATTGGCAACGTCAGCGTGGGCTTTGACGTACTGGGCGCGGCCGTCTCTCCCATTGACGGTACGCTGCTGGGCGATTGCGTGACCGTTGAGGCCGCCAGCGAATTCAGCCTGCGTAATGAGGGGCGTTTCGTCAGTAAGCTGCCCGCTGATCCTCAGGACAACATCGTCTGGCAGTGCTGGGATCGCTTTTGTGAAGCCACGGGCAAACGCATCCCGGTAAGCATGACGCTGGAAAAAAATATGCCGATAGGCTCGGGATTAGGTTCGAGTGCCTGCTCGGTGGTTGCCGGGCTGATGGCGATGAATGAGCACTGTGGCAAACCGCTTAGCGATACTGAACTGCTGGCGCTGATGGGCGAGCTGGAAGGACGCATTTCCGGCAGCGTACATTATGATAATGTGGCGCCTTGTTTCCTCGGCGGCATGCAGCTGATGCTGGAAGAGAACGGCATCATCAGCCAGGCGGTACCGGGTTTTGAGGAGTGGCTGTGGGTGATGGCCTATCCGGGGATCAAGGTTTCCACCGCAGAAGCGCGCGCGATCCTGCCCGCGCAGTACCGTAAAGAAGAGATCATCAGGCATGGGCGCTATATGGGCGGGTTTATTCACGCCTGTCATACACAGCAGCCTGAACTGGCGGCGAAAATGATGAAAGATGTTATCGCCGAACCTTACCGAACGAAGCTTTTGCCAGGCTTTGCGCAGGCTCGTCAGGCCGCTCAGGATATAGGCGCGCTGGCCTGCGGTATTTCCGGCTCCGGCCCGACGCTGTTCGCTGTCTGCAATACGCCTGATACGGCGCAGCGAATGGCCGACTGGCTCAGCCAGCACTATCTGCAAAATGATGAAGGCTTCGTCCATATTTGCCGTTCAGACACGGCAGGCGCACGTAAACTGGGATAACGCATGAAACTCTATAATCTTAAGGACCATAACGAGCAGGTAAGCTTTTCACAGGCGGTTAAGCAGGGATTAGGCAAGCAGCAGGGGCTTTTCTTTCCGCTGGAGCTGCCCGAGTTTGAGCTGACCGAGATTGATGAGATGCTGGAGATGGATTTTGTTACCCGCAGCAGCAAAATCCTTTCGGCGTTTATCGGTGATGAAATCGCGCCGCACCAGTTGCACGAACGTCTGAAAACGGCTTTCACCTTTCCCGCGCCGGTGGTGAGCGTCACCGACGATATCGCCACGCTGGAGCTGTTCCACGGGCCGACGCTGGCATTTAAGGATTTTGGCGGCCGCTTTATGGCGCAGATGCTCTCTTACGTCAGCGAAGCCGATGAGAAAATCACGATTCTGACCGCCACCTCGGGTGATACCGGTGCCGCCGTCGCTCATGCTTTTTACGGTATGGAAAATGTGCGCGTCGTTATCCTCTATCCGCAGGGAAAAATCAGTCCGCTGCAGGAGAAGCTGTTCTGTACGCTGGGCGGTAATATCCAGACCATCGCCATTGAGGGGGATTTTGATACCTGTCAGTCGCTGGTTAAGCAGGCGTTTGATGATGAGCTGCTGAAAAAAGCGATCGGCCTGAACTCCGCCAACTCGATCAATATCAGCCGTCTGCTGGCGCAGATTTGCTACTACTTTGAGGCTGTGGCGCAGTTGCCGCAGGAGAAGCGCAATCAGCTGGTGGTCTCCGTTCCGAGCGGAAACTTTGGTGATTTAACTGCGGGCCTGCTGGCGAAAACCCTGGGGCTGCCGGTGAAGCGCTTTATTGCCGCGACCAACGCCAATGATACCGTGCCGCGCTTTCTCAGCGGCGGCGAATGGCTGCCCAATGCGACCGTTGCCACGCTGTCGAATGCGATGGATGTCAGCCAGCCCAACAACTGGCCACGGGTCGAGGAGATCTTCCGGCGTAAAATCTGGCAGATGAATGAGCTGGGCGTTGGCGCGGTGGATGATGAAACCACCAAAGCGACGATGCGTGAACTGGATGAGCTGGGTTATGTCTCCGAGCCGCATGCGGCGATTGCTTACCGGCTGTTGCGCGATCAGTTGCAGGAAGGGGAGTTTGGGCTTTTCCTTGGCACCGCGCATCCCGCCAAGTTTAAGGAGAGCGTGGAGGCGATCCTGGGGCGTTCGCTGCCGCTACCTGAAGCGCTGGCCGAGCGCGCCGATCTGCCGCTGCTCTCTCACCAGATGGCGCCTGACTTCGCGCAGCTTCGCGAATTCCTGCTCCATAAATAATCATTCAGCCCCTTCGCTTCAGAAGGGGCTTTCATTTTTGCGCACGCGTTTACAGGCAGGTTTGCGTCATTATCTTTCGTTACGTTTAAACACCCACTCAGCTTCACTACTCTCTTCCGCCGCAAAGCGATAGCCATCAAGATCAAATTGTTTCAACTGCGCAGGATCGGTCAGGCGCTGCTGAATAATGTAGCGGCTCATCAGCCCACGCGCTTTTTTCGCGTAGAAGCTTATTACCTTAAACTTGCCGTTTTTTTCATCCAGAAAGACGGGCTTAATGATCCGTGCGTTGATCTTTTTCGGCTGTAACGCCTTGAAGTATTCATCGGAGGCCAGGTTGATCAGCACCTCTTCATCCTGCTCTTTCAGGGCCGCGTTCAGCGCCGTGGTCAGCTTCTCACCCCAGAAGGCGTAGAGATCTTTTCCAGCCGGATTTTCCAGGCGGGTGCCCATTTCCAGGCGATAAGCCTGCATCAGGTCAAGCGGGCGCAGCAGGCCATACAGACCGGAGAGAATGCGGAGATGGCGCTGGGCAAAATCGAAATCCGCTTTATCCAGGCTCTCTGCAGCCAGGCCGGTATAAACATCCCCTTTAAAGGCCAGAATGGCCTGGCGGGCATTATCAGGTGTGAAAGGAGGATGCCAGTCGTTAAAGCGTTCGGCGTTCAGCAGCGCCAGCTTGTCGCTGATGCTCATCAGTGAGCCGATTTGGGCAGGTGTTAAGCGACGGGCTATCTCAATCAGTTTTTGTGACTCATCCAGCAGGGCGGGCTGGGTGAACAGCTCGGTCGCCAGCGGGCTTTCAAAATCTAACGTTTTGGCCGGAGAGATAACCATTAACATGCCTGAATCCTTATATGACGCCACTAAGGCGGGCTGACAAAAGCGTACTTTACCAAAAAAGCGCGATGAAAAGATAAATCGCTGCCATAGCTGCGGCATTACCCGGCGGGTCAGATAGCGCTTTTGGCTGCCGTTTAGCACTCAGTGGCTCCGGGCTAACCTTACCTTGCATGGCATAGTGCGCGTGATATTATCCGGGGCAGACATTTTCAACATTCCGATAACTCTACTTTGACGAGAATGACAATCATGACGGATAAACTCACTTCCCTGCGTCAGCTGACGACTGTTGTTGCCGATACCGGTGATATTGCCGCAATCAAGCTCTACCAGCCTCAGGACGCCACTACCAACCCATCGCTTATTCTCAGCGCCGCGCAGATCCCTGAATACCGCAAGCTGATTGACGAAGCGGTGAACTGGGCGCGCAGCCAGAGCAACAAGAAAGAAGAGCAGATCCAGCACGCCGCGGATAAGCTGAATGTGAACATCGGGCTGGAGATCCTCAAACTGGTGCCGGGTCGTATTTCTACCGAGGTGGATGCCCGCCTCTCTTATGATACCGAAGGTAGCATCAATAAAGCCCGCACGCTGATTAAGCTCTATAACGATGCGGGTATCAGCAATGACCGCATTCTGATCAAGCTGGCGTCCACCTGGCAGGGCATTCGCGCCGCTGAGCAGCTGGAAAAAGAGGGTATCAACTGTAACCTGACACTGCTGTTCTCTTTTGCTCAGGCTCGCGCCTGTGCCGAAGCTGGCGTGTACCTGATTTCGCCTTTTGTTGGCCGTATTCTCGACTGGTATAAAGCCAATACCGATAAAAAAGAGTATGCGCCGCAGGAAGATCCGGGCGTCATCTCCGTCTCTGAAATTTATGAATACTATAAGCAGCACGGCTATGAAACTGTGGTTATGGGCGCGAGCTTCCGTAACATCGGCGAAATCATCGAACTGGCTGGTTGCGATCGCCTGACCATTTCTCCAGGTCTGTTAAAAGAGCTGGCGGAGAGCGAAGGGACGCTGGAGCGTAAACTCTCTTTTACGGGCGAAGTGAAAGCGCGTCCGGCCAAAATGACTGAATCTGAGTTCCTGTGGCAGCATAATCAGGATCCGATGGCGGTCGATAAGCTGGCTCAGGGTATCCGTAACTTTGCATTAGATCAGGGCAAACTGGATAAGATGATTGCCGATCTGCTGTAATGTCATCACCGCAGCCGGCTCTCCGGCTGCGGTATTTTCCTCGCTGTACATCCCGCTTTGCAATGGTTTATCCTGCCCGCTAATAATCCTTTTCTCCCCCGTCCGCGCAGTTGACGTGGCCGGAATCACGGTGACGACACAATGACAACATTACGCATAGGCTTAATTTCCGTTTCCGATCGTGCTGCCAACGGCATTTATCAGGATGAAGGAGTGCCCGCGCTTGAAGCCTGGCTGTCGCAGGCACTGAGCACGCCTTTCGAGGTGGAAAAACGGCTGGTACCGGACGAGCAGACGATGATCGAACAGACGATTTGTGAGCTGGTGGATGAGCTTTTCTGCCATCTGATATTGACAACCGGCGGCACCGGGCCTGCCCGCCGTGACGTAACGCCGGATGCCACGCTGGCCATAGCCGATCGTCAGATGCCGGGTTTTGGCGAGCAGATGCGGCAGATCAGCCTGAACTTTGTGCCCACGGCGATCCTTTCCCGCCAGGTGGGCGTTATCCGCAAGCAGTCGCTCATTATTAACCTGCCGGGTCAGCCGAAATCGATCAAAGAGACGCTGGAGGGGGTGAAAGATGCGGAAGGGCAGACCAAAGTGCACGGAATATTTGCCAGCGTACCTTACTGCATTCAGCTGCTGGAAGGCCCGTATGTGGAAACTAACGCTGATGTGGTAGCAGCATTTCGTCCTAAAAGCGCCCGTCGCGAAACAAACGGCTAAAAATGGCCCGATTCAGGCATAAGATCCAGCTGCGCTGGTGTGGCAGGGAATGTACGGTATAGTACGTATAGCTTTACACACCTTCACTATACTTTTTTCTTCTGACTCTGGATATGCCTGAAAAATCATGCTTCACGAGACGAACCGTCGCTTAAACCGGCAGGATTATAAAACGCTCTCTCTGGCCGCGCTGGGCGGCGCGCTGGAGTTTTATGACTTTATCATTTTTGTGTTCTTTGCCGCCGTTATTGGTGAGCTCTTTTTCCCTCCCGATATTCCCGACTGGCTGCGCCAGGTTCAGACCTTTGCGATCTTTGCCGCAGGCTATCTGGCGCGTCCGCTGGGCGGCATCATCATGGCGCATTTTGGCGACAGCCGCGGCAGGAAAAAGATGTTCAGCCTCAGCATCCTGCTGATGGCATTGCCAACGCTCGCGATGGGTTTACTGCCGACCTATGCAACGCTGGGGATAACAGCTCCGGTTCTGCTGCTGCTGATGCGCGTGTTGCAGGGGGCGGCGATTGGTGGTGAAGTGCCGGGCGCATGGGTTTTTGTAGCGGAGCATGTGCCGGAGAAACGTATCGGCTTTGCCTGTGGCACCCTGACGGCGGGCTTAACCGCCGGGATTTTGCTGGGTTCCGTGGTGGCGACGCTGCTTACCACGTCGCTGAGTGCTCAGCAGCAGGCTGACTTTGGCTGGCGCATTCCTTTCCTGCTGGGCGGCGTATTTGGTTTTATTGCGCTCTATCTTCGCCGCTGGCTGCATGAAACACCGGTATTTACCGAAATGCAGGCGCGAAAAGCGCTGGCAGAAGAGTTACCGTTGAAAAGGATCGTCGTCAGTCATAAGCGTGGCGTGGCGATCTCAATGCTGCTGACGTGGTTGCTTTCAGCCTGCATTGTCGTGGTGATCCTGATGGCGCCCGCGCTGATGCAGAAGCAGCATGGATTGCCTGCGGCGCTGACCTTACAGGCTAACAGTCTGGCAACGGTGATGCTGATTGTCGGCTGCGTAATTGCCGGTGCGCTTGTTGACCGCATCGGGGCGGCGAAAACCCTGATAAGCGGCAGCCTGCTTCTTGCAGTCAGTAGCTGGGTTTTCTTTTACGTTGCCGCATCGGCACCACACTATCTGTTTGTCGCTTATGGGGCGGCAGGCCTGTTTGTCGGTGTGGTCGGCGTAGTGCCCTGTATCATGGTGAAGGCGTTTCCGGCTGAAGTACGCTTTACCGGGATCTCCTTCTCCTATAATGTCTCGTATGCGATTTTCGGCGGTCTGACTCCCATCTTCGTCACGCTCATTATGGCCCTCACGCCACTGGCACCCGCTTATTATGTGCTGGCGTTGTCTCTCATGGGATTATTGCTGGGGATCTACCTGAAATGGGATACCGCGCAGCGCACTGTGATTCGTCAGGACATATAACGCAGGCGTTTTCAGAGCCGATTGCTGGAACGCCTGAAACGCATGGGGAATAAGAGGGCAAAAAACCGTCTGTGGCGCGAGACGTGTCATGTCGCTGTTCCCCATGCGCTTTTACCTGTTGTGCCCGGCGCGTTAAGCTTACGCCTGGCTCATCTCGCCAGTCAGTGCGCCAGCCCGGCCTGGTTCGCCAACCGGCAGCACAGTACGACCCAGTTGTTCATTAATCACTTCTGCCATCGCCAGATAAATTGCGCTGGCGCCGCAGACAATGCCTTCATAACCCGCAAACGTCAGCACGGTATGATTACCGGTGATATTGCCGTAGGCCAGCAGAGCAAACAGCACCGTCAGGCTGGCAAAAACGAATTGCAGCGTACGGTTGCCTTTCAGGGTGCCGAAGAACATAAACAGGGTAAACACGCCCCACAGCGCCAGATAGGCACCCAGCATGGTGGCATCGGTCGCGTCAGCCAGTCCCATCTTCGGCAGCACTAAAATCCCCACCAGGCTCAGCCAGAAGCAGCCGTAGGAGGTAAAAGCCGTCAGGCCGAAGGTGTTGCCTTTTTTATACTCCAGCAGACCCGCCAGGATCTGCGCAAAACCGCCAAAGAAAATCCCCATACTGATAATGACTGCAGTCAGCGGAAAAAAACCTGCATTGTGCAGATTCAGTAAAACGGTGGTCATCCCAAAACCCATTAGCCCTAAAGGGCCTGGATTTGCCAGCTTATTGGTATGCATAAACCCTCAGCAATATAAAGAAAACAGGAACAGGTGAAGCTGTGTCAGCACAGGTCTGGATGAGGAAAAAACCGCCAGTTGCTTCAGTGCGCGCGGCATAATAATGAGCTGGCGTGTGGAAAACATTGATCTGGAGAGCGGGAAATTCGAATTTTTTTTCCTCCGCCCCCTTGATGCCGTGCGGGATGGCCCCATCTTAGTTGGCATCCAAGATTATGGACCTGGAAAAAAGCGCGGCGCCGGCAGTTGAAAAGGTAAAAAAAGCCCGCATTAAGTGTGCATAACCTGATTTGAAACAAATTTAAGTGGGAGATGTTTAGATGGGTAAAATTATTGGTATTGACCTGGGTACGACTAACTCTTGTGTCGCGATTATGGACGGCGGCAAAGCACGCGTACTGGAAAATGCGGAAGGCGATCGTACCACCCCTTCCATCATTGCTTACACCCAGGATGGTGAAACGCTGGTCGGTCAGCCTGCTAAACGTCAGGCCGTGACCAACCCACAGAATACCCTGTTTGCGATCAAGCGCCTGATTGGCCGTCGCTTCCAGGATGAAGAAGTGCAGCGTGATATCAAAATCATGCCTTATCAGATCATCGGTTCCGACAACGGTGACGCCTGGCTGGACGTGAAAGGCCAGAAAATGGCACCACCGCAGATCTCTGCGGAAGTCCTGAAAAAAATGAAGAAAACGGCGGAAGATTACCTGGGTGAACCGGTAACTGAAGCGGTTATCACCGTTCCGGCCTACTTTAACGATGCGCAGCGTCAGGCAACAAAAGATGCTGGCCGTATCGCGGGTCTGGACGTGAAGCGTATCATCAACGAACCTACCGCTGCCGCGCTGGCTTACGGTATGGACAAAGGTCAGGGCAACCGCACTATCGCGGTTTATGACCTGGGTGGTGGTACCTTCGATATCTCCATCATCGAGATCGATGAAGTTGACGGCGAAAAAACCTTCGAAGTGCTGGCGACCAACGGGGATACCCACCTGGGTGGTGAAGACTTCGACAGCCGCATGATTAACTATCTCGTGGCGGAATTTAAGAAAGACCAGGGCATCGATCTGCACAACGATCCGCTGGCGATGCAGCGTCTGAAAGAAGCCGCAGAGAAAGCGAAAATTGAGCTTTCTTCCGCGCAGCAGACCGACGTTAACCTGCCGTACATCACGGCGGACGCAACTGGTCCTAAACACCTGAACATTAAAGTGACCCGTGCGAAACTGGAATCACTGGTTGAAGATCTGGTTGCCCGTTCGATTGAGCCACTGAAAGTGGCGCTGCAGGATGCCGGTCTGTCCGTTTCGGACATCAACGACGTGATCCTGGTGGGCGGTCAGACGCGTATGCCAATGGTGCAGGCGAAAGTTGCTGAGTTCTTTGGCAAAGAGCCACGTAAAGACGTGAACCCGGACGAAGCGGTTGCCGTAGGCGCTGCGGTTCAGGGTGGCGTACTGGCCGGTGACGTGAAAGATGTGCTGCTGCTGGACGTAACGCCGCTCTCTCTGGGTATCGAAACCATGGGTGGCGTGATGACCGCGCTGATCAGCAAGAACACCACTATTCCGACCAAACATAGCCAGGTGTTCTCAACGGCGGAAGATAACCAGTCTGCGGTAACCATTCACGTGGTGCAGGGTGAGCGTAAACGTGCGGCGGATAACAAATCGCTGGGCCAGTTCAACCTTGACGGCATCCAGCCAGCACCGCGCGGTATGCCGCAGATCGAAGTGACCTTCGACATTGATGCTGACGGTATTCTGCACGTCTCCGCGAAAGACAAAAATAGCGGTAAAGAGCAGAAGATCACCATTAAGGCTTCTTCTGGTCTGAACGACGATGAGATCGAAAAAATGGTGCGTGATGCGGAAGCAAACGCCGAGTCTGACCGTAAGTTCGAAGAGCTGGTGCAGATTCGTAACCAGGCCGATCATCTGTCGCACAGCACCCGTAAGCAGCTGGATGAAGCCGGTGATAAACTGCCAGCCGACGATAAGGCGCCGATTGAGGCAGCCCTGACCGAGCTGAACACCGCGCTGAAAGGCGAAGACAAAGCGGAAATCGAAGCCAAAATGCAGGCGCTGATGGAAGTCTCCGGCAAGCTGATGGAGTTCGCTCAGCAGCAGGCCGCTGGCGGTGCCGCTGATGCCGGTAACGCCTCTGCGAAGAAAGAAGACGACGTCGTCGACGCTGAATTCGAAGAAGTGAAAGACGACAAAAAATAATCGCCTTTGAGCGGACAAGGTGGCAGGTTCCTGCTGGCCTGAGGATGCATCTGGCGGTATTGAGCGTAAACCGACTGGCTCTGGTGAGTCAGTCGGTAAGCCAGCCGGATGACGGCAGGTCAGAAGTGAACAGGACCACTGATTAAACCCACGGGCGTCGGAGTTTCTCCACGCCCGTGCACGCATGTTAAGGGCAGAACACCAGAATGGCGAAAAAAGACTATTACGAGATTTTAGGCGTTTCCCAAACGGCGGATGAGCGTGAAATCAAAAAGGCCTATAAACGTCTGGCGATGAAATTTCACCCCGACCGCAATCCGGGAGATAAAGAATCCGAGGCCAGATTTAAAGAGGTCAAGGAAGCATATGAAATCCTGACTGACGCACAGAAGCGTGCGGCCTACGACCAGTACGGCCATGCCGCCTTTGAACAGGGCGGAATGGGTGGCGGCGGTTACGGTGGCGGCTTTGGCGGCGGCGGCGCGGACTTCAGCGATATCTTTGGCGACGTGTTCGGCGATATCTTCGGCGGAGGACGCCGTCAGCAGCGTGCCGCTCGCGGCGCCGATTTGCGCTACAACATGGAGCTGACGCTTGAAGAAGCCGTCCGCGGCGTGACCAAAGAGATCCGCATTCCGACGCTTGAAGAGTGTGACGTCTGCCACGGCAGCGGCGCGAAAAGCGGCACCAAACCGCAAACCTGTCCAACCTGTCATGGACAGGGCCAGGTGCAGATGCGTCAGGGCTTTTTTACCGTGCAGCAGGCATGTCCAACCTGTCATGGTCGCGGCTCGGTTATTAAAGATCCTTGTAACGCCTGTCATGGCCATGGTCGCGTTGAGAAGTCCAAAACCCTGTCGGTAAAAATTCCGGCTGGCGTGGACACCGGCGATCGTATCCGCCTGAATGGCGAAGGTGAAGCGGGCGAGCAGGGCGCACCAGCAGGCGATCTCTATGTTCAGGTGCAGGTGCGTAAGCACCATATCTTTGAGCGTGAAGATAACAACCTGTACTGTGAAGTGCCGATTAACTTCATTATGGCTGCGCTGGGTGGCGAGATTGAAGTGCCAACGCTGGATGGCCGCGTTAACCTGAAGGTGCCTGCGGAAACGCAGACCGGTAAGCTGTTCCGTATGCGCGGTAAAGGCGTTAAGTCGGTGCGTGGCGGTGCGCAGGGCGACCTGCTGTGCCGCGTGGTTGTCGAGACGCCGGTCAACCTGAACGACAAACAGAAAGCGCTACTGCGTGAACTGGAAGAGAGTTTTGGCGGGCCGAGCGGTGAGAAAAACAGCCCACGCTCCAAAAGCTTTTTCGACGGCGTGAAGAAGTTCTTTGACGATTTGACGCGTTAACCTTTTCATTCTGTCAGTTTATTAAGCCGGGCACTGCCCGGCTTTTTTACGTCTGTGAAAAAGCGGAATCGCTGCAAGCGACACCATAGCTCGGTAAAACCTGCGTGATAAGCGGGTATAAACTGTTTTTTACGAGTGATAAAAAAGCGTATGCTGGACGCCCCTGAACAACGCCATCAACGAAAGTAACTGGATTTTGTGATGAATACTGCGATAAGAAAACTATTAAAAAGTGAAGCGACCGGCGGGATGATCCTGATCCTGGCGGCCGCCATAGCCATGTATCTGGCCAATAATACCGGTACGCAGCAGGCCTACCAGTCGATCCTGTCGATGCCCGTTGAGTTTCGTTTTGGCCCGCTGGATATCAGTAAAGATCTGCTGCTGTGGATTAATGATGCGCTGATGGCGCTGTTCTTCCTGATGATTGGTCTGGAAGTGAAACATGAGCTGGTCTCCGGCTCGCTCGCCACCCGCGAAAAAGCGATGTTTCCACTGATCGCGGCCATTGGCGGCATGATCGCCCCGGGCGTGATTTTCGCCCTGCTTAACCACAGCGATCCCCAGGCCGCCAACGGTTGGGCGATCCCTACTGCAACGGATATCGCTTTTGCATTGGGTATTCTGGCGCTGCTTGGCAGCCGCGTTCCGCCAGCACTGAAAATGTTTCTGATGGCGCTGGCAGTGATTGACGATCTGGGTGCCATCCTGATTATCGCCTTCTTCTATACGGCCGATTTGTCGCTGGGATCGCTTGCCGTGGCGGCGGGCGCCATCGTTGTTCTGGCCTTGCTGAACCGCTTTGGGGTACGCAACCTCTCCGTTTACATGTTGGTGGGATTGGTGCTCTGGATTGCCGTACTTAAATCTGGCGTGCATGCGACCGTCGCGGGCGTCCTGCTGGGCTTTTTCATCCCGCTGAAAAAGGAAAACGGCCACTCTCCGGCGCTGCATATGGCGCACAGCCTCGCGCCCTGGGTGACCTGGCTTATCCTGCCGCTGTTTGCCTTCGCCAATGCTGGCGTTTCTCTGACGGGTATTTCTTACGATGGCCTGCTCTCGGCAGTACCCTTGGGTATTATTCTGGGGCTGTTTATCGGTAAACCGGTAGGCATCACGCTGATATGCTGGGTGGCGCAGAAGCTGGGCATCGCCACGCTGCCAGAAGGGACCAGAATGCGGGATATTGCCGCGGTCGGTATGCTTTGCGGTATCGGCTTTACCATGTCGATCTTTATCGCTTCGCTGGCCTTTGATGCCGCGCATGAAGAGATGGTAACCCTTGCCAAGCTGGGCATCCTTACCGGATCGGTGATTTCAGCCGTGACGGGTTATGTGCTGTTGCGGATCAAACTTCGTTAGCGTTCGCCCGGCCGGCTCAGCTGGCCGGGTGTATTACTCCGTTCGCTGAGGATTACCCGTGTCGCACATCAATTACAACCATCTCTATTATTTCTGGCAGGTATGCAAGGCCGGTTCCGTAGTGGGTGCGGCGGATACCCTGAATCTTACGCCGCAAACCATTACCGGGCAGATTAAAGCACTGGAGGAACGACTGCAGGGAAAACTGTTCCGGCGGCAGGGCAGAGGACTGGTCCCTTCTGAGCTTGGGCAGATGGTGTTCCGTTACGCCGATCGCATGTTTACGCTCAGTCAGGAAATGCTGGATATCGTTAATTACCGCAAAGATGTGAATCTGCTGTTTGATGTTGGGGTGGCCGATGCGCTCTCTAAACGCCTTGTCAGCAAGGTGCTGGAAACGGCGGTAGTTGAGGATGAAGGCATCCATCTGCGCTGCTTTGAATCGACGCACGAGATGCTGCTGGAGCAGCTAAGCCAGCATAAGCTGGATATGATCCTCTCTGACTGCCCGGTGGACTCAGGACAGCAGGAAGGGCTGTTTTCCGTTAAGCTGGGGGAATGTGGCGTCAGCTTCTGGTGTCGCGATCCCTTACCCAGGCTTACTTTTCCTGCCTGCCTTGAACAGCGTAAGCTGCTGATCCCCGGACGGCGTTCGATGCTCGGGCGTCGCTTGCTTAACTGGTTTCAGATACAGGGATTGCAGGTCGATATTCTGGGTGAGTTTGACGATGCGGCCTTAATGAAAGCGTTCGGGACATCGAGCAATGCCATTTTCGTGGCGCCTTCGCGCTATGGTGATGACCTGTTTCATGAAAAAGGAATAACGGAGCTGGGAAGGGTTGATAACGTGACGGAGGAGTATCATGTGATATTTGCCGAACGTATGATCCAGCATCCGGCAGTCAGACGCATTTGTGAGAAAGACTTCTCCTCGCTTTTTCCTTCACCCGGGCAGTCAGTGACCGATGACCTGCGTTAAAGACAAAAAAAAAACCGGCATAGCCGGTTTCTTTTTCAAAGCTGATTAACAGCCTGGCGATTAAGCCAGTTTGTTGATCTGAGCCGTCAAATTTGCTTTATGACGAGCCGCTTTGTTTTTGTGGATCAGGCCTTTAGCTGCCTGACGGTCCACAATTGGTTGCATTTCATTAAATGCGTTCTGTGCAGCAGCTTTATCGCCGGTAGCAACAGCAGCGTAAACTTTCTTGATATAAGTACGCAGCATTGAACGACGGCTAGCGTTGTGTTTACGACGCTTCTCTGACGTTACGGCGCGTTTCTTAGCTGATTTGATATTAGCCAAGGTCCAACTCCCAAATAGTTCTATGAGGACAATTCAAAGGCCGAGGAATATGCCTCTTTCGCCCATGGTTGTCAATGGATTTGTGCAAATAAGCGTCATAAAAGAACGACACTTGGTTACGTTTCGATGGCGCAAGATTCTATCAGCTTCATGAGGATGAATACAGCTTAATCATAAGAAAAATGAGATCCGCGAGCGCAGGCCGCATTTACCTCAGAAAATGCCGGCCTGAAAGCAGTAAAGCCGCATTCGCGGGTTAACCTTCCTGGTGGTAGTTGGTATAATCCGCCGATTTCCACCCATTTGAGCCAGCCATGAAGTTTATCCGCGGCATACATAACCTCAGGGAGCAGCATCGCGGCTGCGTTCTGACTATCGGCAATTTTGATGGCGTACATCGCGGTCACCAGGCGCTGCTGACAAGACTGTGCGAAGAAGGGCGGCGGCGCAACTTGCCCGTTGTCGTGATGCTGTTCGAACCTCAGCCGCTGGAGCTGTTTGCTGCCGAAAAAGCGCCGGCGCGTCTCTCCCGCCTGCGGGAAAAGGTGCGCTATCTCCGCGAAGCGGGCGTGGACGCGGTACTGTGCGTCCGCTTCGATCGCCGCTTTGCCGCACTGTCAGCGCAAAATTTTGTTGCTGACCTGCTGGTGGATAAGCTGGATGTGAAATTTCTGGCGATAGGGGATGATTTCCGCTTCGGCGCTGGTCGCCAGGGCGATTTCCTGCTATTACAGAAAGCGGGCGCGGAGTATGGTTTTGACGTCATCAGCACCCAGACCTTCTGCGATAGCGGTATGCGGATCAGCAGCACGGCGGTTCGTCAGGCGCTGGCAGAAGATAACCTGCCGTTAGCCGCCTCGCTTCTGGGGCATCCTTTCAGCATTTCAGGCCGGGTGGTGCACGGTGATGCGCTGGGCCGGACTATCGGTTTTCCTACCGCTAACCTGCCGCTCAGGCGCTACACGTCGCCGGTCAAAGGGGTTTATGCCGTTGAGGTGCTGGGGCTGGGCGACCAGCCGCTGCCGGGCGTCGCTAACATTGGCACCCGCCCCACCGTGGCCGGGTTACGCCAGCAGCTTGAAGTTCACCTGCTGGATGTTGCAATGGACCTGTACGGGCACCATATAGAAGTGGTGCTGCGTGAAAAAATTCGAAACGAGCAGCGCTTCGCTTCACTGGACGCGCTTAAAGAGCAAATTGCTAAAGATGTGGTGACTGCCCGAACCTTTTTTGGGTTGAAAACACCGGTTTAAACAGAACCGAAATACGGAATCGAGAATCTGATGAGTGACTATAAATCTACCCTGAATTTGCCGGAAACGGGGTTCCCGATGCGTGGCGATCTGGCCAAACGCGAACCGGGAATGCTGCAACGTTGGTATGATGACAATCTCTACGGCATCATCCGCGAAGCCAAAAAAGGGAAAAAAACCTTTATCCTGCATGATGGCCCTCCTTACGCGAACGGCAGCATTCATATTGGTCACTCCGTTAACAAGATTCTGAAAGACATTATTGTTAAGTCCAAAGGCCTGTCGGGGTTTGATTCCCCTTATGTGCCGGGCTGGGACTGCCATGGTCTGCCTATCGAGCATAAAGTCGAGCAGATGATCGGCAAGCCGGGCGAGAAAGTCACCGCCGCCGAGTTCCGTGAAGCCTGCCGTAAGTATGCTGCCGAGCAGGTTGAAGGCCAGAAGAAAGACTTTATCCGTCTGGGCGTGCTGGGCGACTGGGATCGTCCTTACCTGACGATGAACTTCAAAACCGAAGCCAATATCATCCGGGCGCTGGGCAAAATTATCGGTAATGGTCACCTGCATAAAGGCGCCAAGCCGGTGCACTGGTGCATGGACTGCCGCTCCGCGCTGGCGGAAGCGGAAGTGGAGTATTACGACAAGACGTCGCCTTCCATTGACGTGATGTTCAACGCGGTTGATGCCGATGCCGTAGGCGCGAAGTTTGGCGCTGACAAGGTTAATGGTCCGGTTTCCGTGGTGATCTGGACGACGACGCCGTGGACCATGCCGGCGAACCGCGCTATCTCACTGCATCCGGAGTTCGACTACCAACTGGTACAGGTCGCGGACAGAGCGCTGATCCTGGCGAAGGATATGGTAGAGGGCGTAATGAAACGCGTCGGTATTGCCGAATGGCAGGTGCTGGGCGAAGCGAAAGGGGCGGCGCTGGAACTGATGCAGTTCAAACATCCGTTCCTCGATACCCATTCGCCAATTGTGCTGGGCGAGCACGTTACGCTGGAAGCCGGTACCGGTGCTGTTCATACCGCGCCGGGCCACGGTCCAGATGACTACGTGATTGGTCAGAAATATGGAATCGAAACCGCTAATCCGGTCGGTCCGGATGGCCGCTTCCTGCCGGGCACTTACCCGACGCTGGACGGCGTAAACGTCTTTAAAGCCAACGATATGATCGTTGAGCTGCTGCGTGAGAAGGGCGCGCTGCTACACGTTGAGAAACTGCTGCACAGCTACCCGCACTGCTGGCGCCATAAAACGCCAATTATCTTCCGCGCCACGCCGCAGTGGTTTATCAGCATGGATCAGAGAGGCCTGCGCGAGCAGTCTTTGCGTGAAATCAAAAGCGTGCAGTGGATCCCGGACTGGGGCCAGGCGCGCATTGAGTCGATGGTCGCCAACCGTCCTGACTGGTGTATCTCCCGTCAGCGCACCTGGGGTGTGCCGATGGCGCTGTTTGTACATAAAGATACCGAGCAGCTGCACCCTGATACGCTGGCGCTGATGGAAAAAGTGGCGCAGCGGGTTGAGCAGGAGGGTATCCAGGCCTGGTGGGATCTTGATGCGAAAGAGCTGATGGGCGACGACGCGGAAAACTACGTGAAAGTGCCCGATACGCTGGACGTCTGGTTTGACTCCGGCTCCACCAGCTACTCGGTGGTTGATGCGCGTCCTGAATTTGACGGACATTCACCCGATATGTACCTGGAAGGCTCAGATCAGCATCGCGGCTGGTTTATGTCGTCGCTGATGATTTCAACCGCGATGAAAGGCAAAGCGCCTTACCGTCAGGTACTGACCCACGGCTTCACCGTCGATGGCCAGGGCCGGAAGATGTCGAAATCTATCGGCAACACGGTGTCGCCTCAGGACGTGATGAACAAGCTGGGCGGCGATATTCTGCGCCTGTGGGTTGCCTCGACCGACTATTCCGGCGAGATGGCCGTTTCTGACGAGATCCTCAAGCGTTCCGCAGACGCCTACCGTCGTATCCGTAACACCGCCCGTTTCCTGCTGGCGAACCTGAACGGCTTCAACCCTGAAACCGACAGCGTAACGCCGGAAGAGATGGTGGTGCTGGATCGCTGGGCGGTTGGCCGGGCAAAAGCCGCTCAGGACGATATCCTGGTCTCCTATGAGAATTACGATTTCCACGAAGTGGTGCAGCGTCTGATGCAGTTCTGCTCCATTGAAATGGGGTCGTTCTATCTGGATATCATCAAGGATCGTCAGTACACCGCCAAAGCCGATGGCCTGGCGCGCCGCAGCTGCCAGACCGCGCTCTACTATATTGCAGAAGCGCTGGTTCGCTGGATGGCGCCGATCATGTCCTTCACCGCAGATGAGATCTGGGGCGAACTGCCGGGCAAACGGGAAAAATATGTCTTTACCGGCGAGTGGTACGACGGGCTGTTTGGCCTGGCGGAGAACGAACCGATGAACGATGGCTACTGGGCCGAGCTGCTGAAAGTGCGTGGCGAAGTGAACAAAGTGATCGAGCAGGCGCGGGCAGACAAGCGCGTGGGCGGCTCGCTGGAAGCGACCGTGACCCTCTATGCCGATCCGGAACTGGCGGCGAAGCTGACCAGCCTGGGCGACGAGCTGCGCTTTGTGCTGTTAACTTCCGGTGCACAAGTTGCCGATTATGCGCTGGCCACCGACGATGCTCAGCAGAGCGAACTGGTGAAAGGACTGAAAATTGCGCTGCATAAAGCGGAAGGTGAGAAATGCCCGCGCTGCTGGCACTACACCACCGACATCGGTCAAAGCGAGGCTTATCCGGAAATCTGCGGACGCTGTGTCACTAACGTAGCCGGCGACGGCGAACAGCGTAAGTTTGCCTGATGAGTAAACCTATTTTCTCTACCGGGCTGCGCTGGCTCTGGCTGGTGGCCGTCGTTATCGGCATCGATTTCGCCAGCAAAATGTGGGTTATGAACACGCTGATGCTGCATGAATCGATGCCGGTCATGCCGTTTATTAACTTCTTCCATGCGCACAACTACGGCGCCGCGTTCAGCTTCCTGGCCGATAAAGGCGGCTGGCAGCGCTGGTTTTTCGCCGGTATTGCTATCGCCATTGTCGTGGCGCTGCTGGTGATGATGTACCGGACGCCAGCCAGCCATAAGCTGAACAATATTGCCTACGCGCTGATTATCGGCGGCGCGGCGGGTAACCTGTTCGATCGGGCTTATCACGGCTTTGTAGTCGATTTTATCGACTTCTATGTGGGCGACTGGCATTTTGCCACGTTTAATATCGCCGACTGCGGCATCTGTGTCGGTGCCGCGCTGATTGTGCTGGAGGGCTTTCTCAGCCCCGCCGGCAAACAGGCCAAAAATTAAGGGCAGGCTATGACAGATTCTGTACAGAGCAACAGCGCGGTGCTGGTGCATTTCACCCTGAAGCTGGACGATGGCTCCACGGCGGAATCCACCCGTAACAACGGCAAGCCAGCGCTGTTCAGCCTCGGTGACGGTAGTCTTTCGGACGCGCTGGAAGCCGAGCTGATCGGTCTTCGGGCGGGCGAAACAAAAGCGTTTACGCTGACGCCCGACGCGGCGTTTGGCCCGACCAGCCCCGATTTAATCCAGTATTTCTCCCGCCGTGACTTTACCCAGGCGGGCGAGCCGGAAATCGGGGCCATCATGCTGTTCAGCGGCAGGGACGGTAACGAGGTGCCCGGCGTGATCCGTGAGATCTCCGGTGATTCCATTACCGTGGATTTCAACCATCCGCTGGCCGGACAGACCATTCACTTTGAGGTTGAAGTGCTGTCAATCGACCCGGCACTGGAGGCGACAAATGCAAATCCTGCTGGCTAATCCCCGCGGCTTCTGCGCTGGCGTTGATCGGGCTATCAGCATTGTGGAACGGGCGCTGGAAATGTACGGCGCGCCGATCTACGTGCGTCATGAAGTGGTGCATAATCGCTACGTGGTCAACAGCCTGCGCGAGCGGGGGGCGATCTTTATTGAGGAGATCGGCGAAGTGCCGGACGGCTCTATCCTGATCTTCTCAGCGCATGGCGTATCACAGGCGGTGCGGGCAGAGGCGAAAGCCCGCGATCTGACGATGCTGTTTGATGCAACCTGTCCGCTGGTCACCAAGGTGCATATGGAAGTGGCGCGCGCCAGCCGCAAGGGCACGGAAGCGATTCTGATCGGCCACGCGGGCCATCCCGAAGTGGAAGGCACCATGGGGCAGTACAGCAACCCTGAAGGCGGCATGTATCTTGTTGAGTCGCCTGCGGATGTCGCTAGGTTGCAGGTGAAGGATGAGGAAAACCTCTGCTTCATGACCCAGACGACGCTTTCGGTGGATGACACTTCAGAAGTGATTGATGCGCTGCGGGCGCGTTTTCCGAAGATTATCGGTCCACGCAAAGACGATATCTGCTACGCCACCACCAACCGTCAGGAAGCGGTACGGACGCTGGCAAAAGATGCGGATGTGGTGCTGGTGGTCGGATCGCGTAACTCGTCAAACTCCAATCGCCTGGCGGAACTGGCGCAGCGTGCCGGCAAGCTGGCGCGGCTGATCGACTCCGCTGAGGATATTCAGGAAGAGTGGATCAAAGGTGCAAACTGTATTGGCGTGACCGCGGGTGCCTCCGCGCCCGATATTCTGGTGCAGGAAGTGATCCAGCGCCTGCGCGACTTCGGCGGCGAAGCGGCGGTGGAACTGATCGGACGGGAAGAAAATATCGTTTTTGAAGTGCCGAAAGAGCTGCGAATGGATGTGCGTGAGGTCAAATAACCGCCTGCCTCTGTTATGAGATAATGCCGGAAGGTTTTCACCTTCCGGCATTTTTGTTATGGAGAACACGATGTACAGGACCCCAATTATTCTCGATACCGATCCCGGTATCGATGACGCCGTAGCTATCGCTGCTGCGCTTTTTTCCCCCGAGATTGATGTAAAACTGATTACCACCGTCGCGGGTAATGTCTCTGTGGAAAAAACAACCCGCAACGGCCTGCAGTTGCTGGACTTCTGGCAAAAAGACATTCCACTTGCCAGAGGCGCCTCAATGCCGCTGATACGCCCGCCGCGTGACGCCGCGAATGTGCACGGTGAATCGGGCATGGGAGGTTACACGTTTGCTGATACCCAGCGTCAGCCGTTGGCAAAACCCGCTTTTCAGGCGATCTATGACTGCCTGAGCGCCAGTGAAGAACCGATCACGCTGATCACTATCGGCCCGCTGACCAATATTGCGCTACTGCTTTCCCAGTATCCTGACTGCAAAAAAAGGATTAAACGGCTGGTGATGATGGGCGGTTCAGCCGGGCGCGGTAACCTGACGCCCAATGCAGAGTTCAACATTGGCATCGATCCCGAAGCGGCGGCAAGAGTGTTTGAAAGCGGCCTGGAAATTGTGATGTGCGGGCTGGATGTGACGCATCAGGCGGTGCTTTCACCAGACTTTCTGGCCCAGTTGCCGGCGCGAAACCGCACCGGGAAAATGTTTCATTCTCTGTTCAGCCACTACCGTAGCGGCAGCCTGGCAACCGGACTGCATATGCACGATCTCTGTACGATTGCCTGGCTGGTGAAGCCATCGCTGTTCAGGGCGCACGACTGTTTTGTGGCCGTCGAGACGCAGGGGCTGCTGACCAGCGGTACCACGGTGGTGGACATTGATTGCTACCTCGGGCGTCCGGCTAATGCGCGGGTATTACTGGATATTGACGTTCCTGCGTTCCAGCAGTGGTTCTCAGGCATGCTGGACTTAATGCCGTAGCGCATGACAATGCGTGCAATTTGTCCCGGCGGGCTTATGCGCAGGGACCGTCAGTTGCGATCACGCCTGCGCTCCGAAAAGATGAGGGAAGAAAGCATCGGGCCATAAGCCGTAAGCTGGCTTGCGGGGCAGACGAAAAAATGTGAAGGCGGCGGGAACGCAAAACGTTTCCGCCGCCTGTATGTCAGCCAGCAAACAGCCCGGTGGCGACACCAGCCGCGGCGAGGATCAGCAGAAGTAACATCGCTTTTACTGGCGACAGCCCCCGTTTCGCCATCAGGTACCAGGTGCCGATAACCACTGTCAGCGGCAGCAGCTGGGGAAAAATGCCGTCCAGCATCTGCTGCAGATGAATATTAACGCCATCGCGCGTAACGAATTCCAGCCCGGTGCCCAGCTTGATATAGCTGGCCGCCACGCCGCCCATCACAAAGACGCCCAGCAGTGACAGCGCTTCCCTCAGGCGGGTCGATTTGCTGCTCACCAGCATTTCCACCGACGTTGAGCCCATATGGTAGCCTTTCAGAAACAGAAACCAGGTACCGGGAATAACGATCCCCAGCCAGGCCACGCAGTAAAACAGCGGTCCGAGAATGTTCCCGCCGGCGGCCAGCGCCATCCCGATACTGAGCAGGATCGGGATCAGCATTCCCGGGATCATCGAATCGCCAATCCCGGCGACCGGCCCCATCAGACCGACTTTCAATGTATTAATGGTTTCACCGTCAATGGGTTCGCCGTTGGCGCGCTTCTCCTCCAGCCCCAACACCATTCCGTTTACGATGGCTCCCATCTGAGGTTCAGTGTTATAGAAGGAAGCGTGGCGCTTCAGCATCTCCTTGCGCTGCTCAAGGTCGGGATAAAGTTTTCTGGCAACCGGCAGCATGCTCAGACAGAACCCAAAGGAAGCAAGGCGCTCGAAGCTCATCGAGGAGAGGTTGTACATCATCCAGCTACGCCAGCAGCGATGCAGATCCCGGCGGGTAAGTTTGCGTTGTTCCATCAGAATTCATCCTCATCATTGCCCGGTGTGGTCGCGCTTACTGTCTGCGCTTCCGGCTTATAGTTGTAATGAATAAGTGCCAGAAGCGCACCCACGATCACCAGCGCGACCATATTCAGCTTCAGAAATACGATGCAGATAAAGCCCACCAGAAAGTAGATCAGCATGCTGTAGCTTTTGATGATCTGCTTAAGCAGGATGGCGATACCTACCGCAGGCAAAATGCCGCCCAGCACGTTCATCGTCGACAGCACTATCTGCGGCAGCGTATCCATAAAGTCATTGATGTACTGCGCGCCAAAATAGACGGCAATAAAGGTGGGTATAAAGCGCATCAGAAAGTTGGTGACCTGAGGCCAGATAGCGCTGTTGAGATAAACCTCGCGCTCATTACCCGTTCCCAGTGCCAGATCGGCCCGGTGGTTCCACCATGAATTGAGCACCAGCATGGCGTTAAACAGCACCGTACCGGCAATACCGATGGTGGCCGCCAGCGCGACGGCCACTTCCGGACCCTTACCGGACAAAATCCCCAACGCGATAGCGGGATAGGCAACAAAGTTAAGGTCGGCGGGCATTGAACCGCCGGGCGTGACCATGGCGATATAAACTGCCTGCACGGCCACACCAATGATAATCCCGCTTTGCATATCTCCAAGAATAAGCCCGACAAGCATGCCTGAAACCAGAGGGCGGGTAAGCAGATACCAGCCGCCGGTGACACCGAGCAGCCAGGGCGTGCTGAGCGCGCCCAGATAACAGAGTATGCCGATTAACGCTGCTTCAAAAACCATAACGCTCTCCTTATTTTATTTTTTGCCGGGCATCCTGCCAGCTGTAGGCACCTGCATCCGGCACCAGGCGAAACTCAATCTGGTGGCCGCGCTGGGCCAGGTAGTCGAACGCGGTGGCTTCCTCCGGACTGACCGCCTGGTTTGGGCCGATGGTTGTGGTATTGGCGCGGGCGCTCATCGGCCCGACGTTAATTTTACGGTGACCGTTTTGCAGACCGATTCCCGCCTCTTCAATGCGCTGTAGCGTGACCGGGGATTTGCCGATAACAAAATAGCGCTTCTCGCTGGCGATAATTTTCGGCAGTTTTTCTATCGCGGTGAGCGTATCGAACAGCCAGACTTTGATATCCTGAACCGCGCCTTTCATCACCGCCGAGAGAAGCGGATCGGCGGCGACGGCATCATCAATGGCGATAATACCGTCGCACGGCAGCTCTTTGGCCCAGCGGGTAACCAGCTGACCGTGGATGACACGATCGTCAATACGTACAAATGAAATGCTCATCGTTCCCCCTTAAAAATCTTCTGATTGCTGCGTGTCACTCAGCCGGGCCAGCACCAGCGTCTCTTTAGCCTGATTAAGCAGAATGGCGGCAGCCTGATTCACATCCGTTAGCGTTTTAATCTCGTCGCTTAACAGCAGCATGGGAAAGTTAACGCCACCCAACACTGCCACCGGTGGCGACGTTTCAGGGGCAAAGGCGTGGTGGCAGGCGATGTTCCACGGCGTACCGCTTTGCAGGTCGCACAGCACCAGCACACCGTCCGCCCCTTTGCTGGCCTGGTGTAAAACGGCGGCAAACTCATCGCGAAAACCGTTGATCCCTTTGGTTTCGCTAAGCGTTACTGGGAAGATATGCGGCAAATCGCCATATACCATCCGTGCGCTGGCCAGCATGGCATCAGCCAGCGGGCCGTGCGTGGTTAAAATGACATGAATCATGGTGTTATCCTCTTACCCAGGCTTTCATGGTGGCCAGCCGCTTTCCCGCGCTGCTGCCATAGGGTGCAATCCGGTATTCCCCGACTGCGGCGGGAACGATAAAGGTTTCCGCGTAGTGCACGACAAAAGGCGCAAAGGCATTATCCGGACTGTCGACCAGCGCTTCGCTCCCTTCCACCAGATTGAGGACGTTAACGTTGCCCTGCGTGTGATGAATAACCGGTTTGCTGAACCAGTGCCGACGCGTTTCAATAAACTGCCGATCGTGCAGCCCGGTTCGTTCTTCAGTCCAGCCATCGCCTTCGGCAACGGATTCAAAATGGTTAACCAGGTGTTCGTTTACCCATTGAGTATCCCGTTCCCACTCAATAGCCTGAGCGCCATGCTCCAGATGTACCGGGCGCGGCAGACCGTCGAGTCCGACCCGGCCCCAGTCCCATAATTTAAACGTGAAAATATAGGGTGTGGCGCTGATTTCGAGCACCATGGTTCCGGCACCCGCGCAGTGCACGGTGCCTGCCGGGATCAGAAAGTGATCGTGTCTGCGGGCCGGTAAACGGTTGATAAACTTCTCGTCGTCAAAGGCTTTTTCACCGCGCTGGGCCGCGGCCAGTTCGGCCAGCATCTCTCCGGGATCGGTGCCGGTTTTAGTCCCGAGAAAAACCTCCGCACCCGGTTCGGCATCCAGCAGATAGTAACTTTCATCCTGGGTATAGTGCATGCCGAAGCGCTGCTGGATATATTCGGTAAGCGGATGTACCTGCACGCTGAGATTCTGGCCGCCCACGGTATCCAGAAAATCAAAGCGGATCGGAAACTCTGTACCAAAACGGGCATGGACTTTCTCGCCCAGCAGCGGACGTGGGTAGAGCAGTATCAGATCCTGTGAAGGGATTTCGACGCGTACCTCACTGAACCGCAGCAGCAGGCTGTTTTCCTCGGGCACACAGTCGAAACACCAGGCGTAATTCGGCGCCGACGCCTCAAGACCAAAGCGCTTTTTCATCCATTGGCCACCCCAGACGCCCGGATCGAAGAAGGGCACGACGCGAAACGGCTGACGGGTTGTCTGTTGCAGAGCACCACGTAGCGCCTCACCGGTGATCAGTGCCGGATCGTTCTGCCTGTTGGTATCCAGCAAGTAATCCGTTCGTTTCAGCAGCGGGGTTTTATGGCGGTCAAACACACGCCACTCAATAAAAAAGGCCCGCTTGTAGCGGCGCAGAATATCCTCATCCTGATTCTCCACGCCCCAGTTACCCAACTCACCGCTGCGAAAACGCTGCTGGATTTCCCAGCGGGCCAGATCGGCATAAATCAGCAGATCGCCGGGATGCACCAGCGCGGCCCCGGAGCCGTAAATCACAATCGTGCCTTCCCCGGCATCGGCAATTTCTTGCCGGAGCCTTGCCAGCCGGTCGGGGCAGAAAAAATCGCTGAGCTGATGGCAGGAGAGTACGCCGAAGACGCGGTCATCCGTCAGGTTAGCCGCCAGTAAATCATGCAGGCGCGCTTCATTCAGGCGTGCGGTTTCCGCATTGATGATCAGGGCCGGATTCAGCCTGGTGATAAGCTGCTGCTCTAGCTCTTCAAGACGTACGCCCGGATAGCAATCAATAACGACCACGGTTTTATGTCGGCCTGACAGACGTGTCTCAAGGGTTTGCCGGACAGCTGGCCAGCCGCGCCAGGCGTGGTCAGCAAAACCGTCAATACGGACTTCGGGATACTTCTCGTAATTAACCTGTTTCATCATTAGCTCCCTGTTCTCGAGAGCTGAACTTAATCGATTAACCGAAAGGTTAACTGCGATTAACCCACCATTTTTTGTGAAGCCTCCTTTCACAGCGCGGAATCTTTGCGGTCTTTCACAGGAAAAATGGTATTAAAAGGTTATTCGATTAACCTTGATGGCGAGGTAATCAGAAAAGGAGGGAAAATGACCACTGTTACCCTGGCGCACGTTGCTGACCGCGCTGGCGTCTCTACCGCCACTGTCTCCATGGTGCTGCACAACCGGGGGCGAATATCAGAAGCAACGCGCCTGCGGGTACTCAAGTCGCTGGATGAGCTGGGCTATGTATATAACCAGACGGCGGCGAATCTGCGAAACCGCAGCAGCAACCAGGTTGGCCTGCTGCTGCATGACATCACCAATCCTTTTTATGCTGAAATGACCGCCGGTCTGAGCCAGGAAATGGAGCATCACGATCTGCTGCTTTTTCTCGCCAACAGCGAAGAGTCAGGCGAGCGGCAGCAAAAATTCGTTGATTCCCTGATGCGTAACAACGCCTGTGGCATGGTGCTCTGTGCGGCTAAAGAGACCCCGCCGCTCTTTTTTGAGGCCCTTAAACGGCGCAATATTCCCACCATTATGGTGGTGCGTCCGCTGGATGATGTCGATTTTGATTTTGTCGGAACCGATAATTTCCTCGGGACTCAACTGGCGACGCAGCATTTACTGAGCCTGGGGCATCGGCATATCGCTTTTATTGGCGGCAGTGAAAATTCCGTCAGTCGTGCGCAGCGCATGGGAGGATACAGCAGCAAACTACTTGAACACCATATTCAGCCCAACAGTAACTGGGTGGTCGCTTCTCTCGCCAGCCAGAGTGACGGCGCAAGAGTGGCAGAAGCGCTGTTTGAGCGCTATCCGGAAATCACCGCAGCGGTTTGTTATCAGGACATTGTAGCGCTGGGCGTCATGCAGACGCTGCGAAAAATGGGCTGTGTACCCGGTAAAGACTTTGCGCTGATCGGCTTCGACGATATCACCGAGGCTTCGCTGGTAACGCCTGGACTCACCACCGTTTCCGTCGCCTCGAAGGAGATTGGTCGTCAGGCCGGAGAGTTGCTGTTCAGCCGGATTCAGGGAAATGATGAGCCGCCGAAGCGGATTATTTTGCCTCCTGCGCTGATTGTCCGGGAATCCTGCGGCTTTCGCTGAACCAATCCTGTGGTAACCGCTGCGGCTGATAATGCCGCCGCGCTGACTCAAAATTCTTATTATCGGCGTTTTTCACTGGCGGCGTCGCCTGCGGCTGGTTAACCTGAATCCGTTTACGTCATTCAATAACTTAAGAGTCATATTATGCATGATGCACAAATCCGCGTGGCTATCGCGGGAGCGGGGGGCCGCATGGGGCGGCAGCTGATTCAGGCTGTTGTGGAAGCGGAAGGCGTTACCCTGGGCGCCGCGCTGGCGCGTGAAGGCTCCTCGCTGATCGGCACTGACGCGGGCGAACTGGCGGGTACGGGCGCGCTGGGCATTCGCGTGGGAGAGAGTCTGGCTGCTGTTGTGGATGAATTCGACGTCCTGATCGATTTCACACGACCTGAGGCGACGCTGGACTATCTGGCTTTTTGTCGTCAGCACGGCAAACGGATGGTCATTGGCACCACCGGTTTCGATGAGGCGGGTAAGGCCGCTATCGGGGCTGCCGCGCAGGACATCGGTATCGTCTTTGCGGCCAACTTCAGCGTGGGCGTCAACCTGGTACTGAAACTGCTGGAGAAAGCCGCCAAAGTGATGGGCGATTACGCGGATATCGAAATCATTGAAGCGCATCACCGTCATAAGGTTGATGCCCCTTCAGGCACCGCGCTGGCGATGGGGGAAGCGATTGCCGATACGATGCAGTGGAAGCTGGATGAGCATGCGGTATACGCGAGGGAAGGGCTGACCGGCGAACGCCAGGCGAATACGATTGGCTTTGCCACCGTCCGCGCGGGCGACATTGTGGGTGAGCATACGGCCATATTCGCCGATATCGGCGAGCGTGTGGAGATCACTCATAAGGCCTCCAGCCGGATGACCTTTGCAAAAGGCGCAGTGCGTGCGGCACAGTGGCTTGATAATGTCGATAAGGGTATTTTTGATATGAAAGATGTGCTTTCCCTGGCGGATTTGTAGCAATTTAATTTTTTATAAGATCATTAATTATTTTTATCTCATTGATTTAAAGGGTGAATTTTATCACCCTTTTTTTAAAAATTACTAAAATAGAGGGTTTTTAAATGTTTTTGTTTAAGATTCTTTAAAGTGCAAATTTCAATGGATTTTTAGTGGTTAAGAAGTTAATTTTGACCAGATGGTCCATATTTTTTCCTTTGATCTGCCTTTTTTATGCGTTAAAGGCCAGGCAACCGTTTTGGTGAGCGCCTTAACTGTCTTTTTCAGGGTGAATCTTCTTAGTTTTCCTTCAGTACCGCAAAAAGAGGTGAAAAATAGCCTTTCAGGGTAGACTTTATCTGAGGTGATGATTAGAATGCGCGCAATTTGCCAAAAATCGAGAAGTCAGGCGGTTTTTGCATTGATTTTCAGCTCCGATTTGAATTAATATGCAAATAATGTGACTGTTTATTCTCTGGAGGATGTTTTGATTAAGTCAGCGCTATTGGTTCTGGAAGACGGAACCCAATTCCACGGTCGGGCCATAGGGGCGTCAGGATCGGCGGTGGGGGAAGTCGTTTTCAACACTTCAATGACCGGTTATCAAGAAATCCTCACTGATCCTTCCTATTCCCGCCAGATCGTCACCCTTACTTATCCCCATATTGGCAATGTCGGCACCAATGCTGCTGATGAAGAATCCTCCCAGGTACATGCTGCGGCGCTGGTTATTCGCGATCTGCCGCTGATTGCCAGCAACTTCCGTAATGAAGAGGGGCTGTCTGACTATCTCAAGCGACACAATATCGTTGCGATTGCCGATATCGACACGCGTAAGCTGACGCGTCTGCTGCGGGAGAAAGGGGCGCAAAACGGCTGCATTATTACCGGCGACGCGGTAGATGCCTCGCTGGCGCATCAAAAAGCCCAGGCTTTCCCCGGCCTGAAGGGCATGGATCTGGCGAAAGAAGTCTGTACCCGCGAAACCTACCACTGGCAGCAGGGCAGCTGGACGTTGGAGGGCTTGCCCGAAGCGAAAAAAGATGAGGACCTGCCGTTCCACGTCGTAGCCTATGACTACGGCGTGAAGCGAAATATCCTGCGCATGCTGGTGGATCGCGGCTGCCGCCTGACCGTTGTTCCGGCGCAGACACCAGCTGAAGAGGTGCTCAACATGAATCCCGACGGCATTTTCCTCTCTAACGGCCCCGGTGACCCGGAGCCCTGTGATTATGCCATCGGGGCGATTCAGGCATTTTTAGAGACGGATATTCCGGTTTTCGGCATCTGTCTGGGCCACCAGCTGCTGGCGCTGGCCAGCGGTGCGAAGACGGTCAAAATGAAGCTGGGCCATCACGGCGGCAACCATCCGGTCAAAGATCACGATAACAATACGGTGATGATCACAGCGCAGAACCACGGTTTTGCCGTCGACAGTGACAATCTACCCGCGAACCTGAGGGTGACCCATACCTCGTTATTCGACCATACCGTGCAGGGCATTCACCGTACCGACAAGGCCGCATTCAGCTTTCAGGGCCACCCTGAAGCCAGCCCTGGCCCGCACGATGCCGCGCCCTTGTTCGACCACTTTATCGAACTGATCGAAGCTTACCGGTCTACCGCAAAATAATCAGGAGCGAGAAAATGCCAAAACGTACCGACATAAAAAGTATCCTGATCCTTGGCGCTGGCCCGATTGTTATCGGCCAGGCCTGCGAATTCGACTATTCCGGCGCCCAGGCCTGCAAGGCGCTGCGTGAAGAGGGTTACCGCGTAATTCTGGTTAACTCTAATCCGGCCACCATCATGACCGATCCGGAGATGGCAGACGCCACCTATATCGAGCCCATTCACTGGGAAGTGGTGCGCAAAATCATTGAAAAAGAGCGCCCGGATGCGGTGCTGCCCACCATGGGCGGCCAGACGGCGCTGAACTGCGCGCTTGAGCTTGAGCGTCAGGGCGTGCTTGAAGAGTTTGGCGTCACCATGATTGGCGCCACCGCAGATGCGATTGATAAAGCGGAAGACCGCCGTCGCTTCGATGTGGCGATGAAGAAAATTGGTCTGGAAACCGCCCGTTCGGGCATCGCCCATACGATGGAAGAAGCGCTGGCGGTTGCCGCTGACGTGGGGTTTCCCTGCATTATTCGCCCCTCCTTTACCATGGGCGGCACCGGCGGAGGCATCGCTTATAACCGTGAAGAGTTTGAAGAGATTTGCGAACGGGGCCTGGATCTTTCACCGACCAATGAGCTGCTGATTGACGAGTCGCTGATCGGCTGGAAAGAGTACGAGATGGAGGTCGTCCGGGATAAGAACGACAACTGCATCATCGTCTGCTCGATTGAAAACTTCGATCCGATGGGCATTCACACCGGTGACTCAATTACGGTAGCACCAGCCCAGACGCTGACCGACAAAGAATATCAAATCATGCGTAACGCTTCGATGGCGGTACTGCGTGAAATCGGTGTGGAAACGGGCGGCTCCAACGTTCAGTTTTCGGTCAACCCGGAAAATGGCCGCCTGATTATCATTGAAATGAACCCGCGCGTATCACGCTCTTCGGCGCTGGCATCTAAAGCGACCGGCTTCCCGATTGCCAAAATCGCGGCCAAACTCGCCGTGGGTTACACGCTCGATGAGCTGATGAATGATATTACCGGCGGCCTGACGCCAGCCTCATTCGAACCCTCCATCGACTATGTTGTGACCAAAATTCCGCGCTTTAACTTTGAAAAGTTTGCCGGTGCCAACGATCGTCTCACCACCCAGATGAAATCCGTGGGTGAAGTAATGGCCATTGGCCGTACTTTCCAGGAGTCGGTACAGAAAGCGCTGCGCGGGCTGGAAGTCGGCGCGCACGGTTTTGATCCGAAAGTGGATCTGAACGATGCGGAAGCGCTGACCCACATTCGCCGCGAGCTGAAGGATGCCGGTTCCGACCGCATCTGGTACGTGGCCGATGCGTTCCGGGCGGGCATGTCGGTTGACGGCGTCTTTAACCTGACCAACATTGATCGCTGGTTCCTGGTACAGATTGAAGAGCTGGTGCGTCTGGAAGAGCAGGTGGCTCGCGAAGGCATTAACGGCCTGACCAAAGCATTCCTGCGCAGCCTCAAGCGGAAAGGTTTTGCCGATGCGCGCCTCTCCGCGCTGGCGGGCGTGTCTGAATCGGAAATCCGCAAGCTGCGTGAACAGTACGACCTCCACCCGGTCTATAAGCGTGTGGATACCTGTGCCGCCGAGTTCTCTACGGACACCGCCTATATGTACTCCACCTATGAGGAGGAGTGCGAAGCGAACCCGAATCAGGATCGCGATAAAATTATGGTGCTGGGCGGTGGCCCTAACCGTATCGGCCAGGGCATTGAGTTCGACTACTGCTGTGTACATGCCGCACTGGCGCTGCGTGAAGATGGGTTTGAAACCATTATGGTTAACTGCAACCCGGAAACCGTCTCTACCGATTATGACACCTCAGATCGCCTTTATTTTGAGCCGGTCACGCTTGAAGACGTGCTGGCCATCGTGCGCATTGAAAAACCGAAGGGTGTGATCGTGCAGTATGGCGGTCAGACGCCGCTGAAGCTGGCACGTGAGCTGGAAGCGGCTGGCGTTCCCGTTATCGGTACCAGCCCGGATGCGATTGACCGTGCCGAAGACCGTGAGCGTTTCCAGCAGGCGGTGGAGCGTCTTGGCCTGAAGCAGCCCGCTAACGCCACCGTCACCGCGCTGGAGCAGGCCGTTGAAAAAGCGGCGCAGATCGGTTATCCGCTGGTGGTGCGTCCTTCTTACGTGCTGGGCGGCCGGGCGATGGAAATCGTTTACGATGAAATCGACCTTAAGCGCTATTTCCAGACGGCGGTCTCGGTCTCAAATGATGCGCCCGTGCTGCTGGATCGCTTCCTGGACGACGCGGTGGAAGTGGACGTGGACGCGATCTGTGACGGTGAGCGGGTGCTGATTGGCGGCATTATGGAGCACATCGAACAGGCTGGCGTGCACTCCGGCGATTCTGCCTGCTCCCTGCCAGCCTATACGCTGAGCAAAGAAATCCAGAATGTGATGCGTCAGCAGGTTGAGAAGCTCGCTTTTGAGCTGTGCGTTCGCGGCCTGATGAATGTGCAGTTTGCGGTGAAGGATAATGAGGTTTACCTGATTGAGGTCAACCCACGCGCAGCGCGTACCGTACCTTTCGTCTCTAAAGCGACCGGCGTGCCGCTGGCGAAAGTCGCCGCACGGGTGATGGCGGGCAAAAGCCTGGCTGAGCAGGGTGTGACGGAAGAAGTGATTCCTCCTTACTACTCGGTAAAAGAAGTGGTGCTGCCCTTCAATAAATTCCAGGGCGTTGACCCGATCCTCGGTCCGGAAATGCGTTCGACGGGTGAAGTGATGGGCGTTGGCCGCACCTTCGCCGAAGCGTTCTCAAAAGCGATGCTGGGGGCGCAGAGCAACATGAAGAAAAGCGGACGTGCGCTGCTCTCGGTGCGTGAAGGGGATAAAAAACGCATCGTGGATCTGGCGGCCAAGCTCCAGAAACTGGGCTTTGAACTTGATGCCACGCACGGCACGGCAGTGGTGCTGGGTGAAGCGGGGATCAATCCGCGGCTGGTTAACAAGGTGCATGAAGGCCGTCCTCATATCCAGGATCGTCTGAAAAACGGGGAATATGCCTACATTGTCAACACCACCGCAGGACGCCAGGCGATTGAGGATTCCAAACTTATCCGCCGTAGCGCGCTGCAGTATAAAGTGCACTACGACACCACGCTGAACGGCGGCTTTGCTACCGCGATGTCGCTGAATGCGGATCCGACCAGCAAAGTGATCTCCGTGCAGGAAATGCACGCGCAGATTAAAGGCTAAGCGTCACCTCCAGCCATTCCATCCCCGCCCCGGCGGGGATTTTTTTTGCGCCGCCGTTCATTTCTTCCCTGGCAGGTTTGATCATTATCGTGACCGCGCTAAAAGTGCCTCTGCTGCTGGCAAGGTATAATCCCCGATTCCTTTCTGTTCATCCCCGCAACCGCAAAGCGCTCCCGCTCTGCATCACCTTTATCAAGGAGAGAAAATGAAAAAGCTGCTGTTAGTCACGCTGATCTGTGCCGCCACCGGGCCATTTGCTTTTGCCGCCAAAGATGTCACTACCCAGCCGGACTTCTATTTTCTGCAGGAGTCCCAGTCGCCAGACAGTCTCGCTTTGCTGCCCGCTCCGCCAGCCATTGATAGCATCGATTTTCTGAACGATAAGGCCCAGTACGAAGCGGGCAAGATGCTGAGAAATACGCCGCGAGGCAAGCAGGCGTGGCAGGATGCGCACGTCTCGGGTGATGGTGTGCCGCAGGCGTTCTCTGCGGCGTTCGGCACCACGATCGATAAAGAGAAGACGCCCGAAATTTTCCGGCTGGTGATGAAAATGCGCGAAGATGCCGGTGACCTCGCCACGCGCGGCGCCAAAGAACACTATATGCGCATCCGGCCTTTTGCTTTCTATAATGAGCCCACCTGCCGTTCAGATGAAGAGAGTACGCTTTCCAAAAATGGTTCTTATCCTTCCGGACACACCACTATTGGCTGGGCAACGGCGCTGGTGCTGGCTGAAATCAACCCGGCAAGGCAGGGCGAAATCCTGAAGCGAGGCTATGAAATGGGACAGAGCCGGGTGATCTGCGGCTATCACTGGCAGAGCGACGTCACCGCCGCGCGTCTTGTCGCCTCGGCTGTCGTGGCGCGCCTGCATGCCGAACCGGCCTTCGCCAGCCAGCTTGAAAAAGCAAAAGCCGAGTTTACGCGCCTGAATCAGGGTTCCTGAAATAAGCCGCTGCGATAGTGAATGCTGAGGCGCAGGAGGTTAGCTGCGCCAGCATGGGTAAGGTTACGGCAGGAGAGAAAAAAGACGTGCGGCAGATGCACGTTAGCTGCCCGGTCGTCTGACCGCCGGGCAGGATAAAATCAGGAGAGCGCGACCTTAATTCCCAGCGCAATCAGTACGCCACCGAGGAGCTTATCAATCAGCTTCTGCGCCTTCGCAATCCCACGCCGCACCGGCTGACTCTGGATCAGGATCACCAGCAGCGGCCACCAGACAGAGGAGAGCGTCAGAATAATTCCGGCATACCAGGCCTTTTCACCGAGGCCGGTATCCACGTTAAGCACCTGAGTAAACATGGCCAGGAAAAACAGCGTTGCCTTGGGATTAAGCAGGTTACAGAGATAGCCCTGCAGAAAGGCCTTCCTGAGCGAGGTGGCTTCTGGCTGTACATTACTCAGATCCAGCTTGCCGCCGCCGCGGGAAAGCAGCGCCTGCACGCCAATAGTAATCAGGTAGGCGGCACCGGCATATTTCAACAGCATAAACAGCCAGGGCGTGGTGGTTATCACGACCGCCAGGCCTGCTACGCAGTAGGCCATATGCGTCGCAACAGCACAGTTGATGCCCAGCGCGCTCATCATCGCCGCGCTGCGCCGGTAACGAACGGCGTTTTTAATAATCAGGAAAAAGTCCGGTCCGGGGGAAAGCATCCCGAGACCCGCGATAGTGACAATAAATAAGCTGGTTTCTAACATGGTCTGTTCTGTGTGCAAGTCGAAAGGGGGATGATAGCACGACAGCCCCGCGGTTTTACGCCTTGAAACGGTGAAAATAACGCAGGCAAAAACCTTAACGACCTTTACGCAAAACCCGGCGCTTTGCTATCGACGAAAGTTTCGCCTTTACGTATGATGGCGCCAATTTAATCCCCTGTTGAGTAATTATGATGATAAGCCTGATCGCGGCTTTGGCAGCCGATCGCGTTATTGGGATGGACAATGCAATGCCGTGGGATCTGCCCGCGGATTTGGCCTGGTTTAAACGCAACACGCTGAACAAACCGGTCATTATGGGCCGCCTGACGTGGGAGGCGATAGGCCGTCCACTGCCGGGGCGTCAGAACATTGTGGTCAGCCGTCAGCAAGGAAGCGCGGTGGAGGGCGTTACCTGGGTCAGTTCGCTGGACGCCGCGCTCGCCGCCGCAGGCGATGCGCAAGAGATTATGGTCATCGGCGGTGGTCATATCTATGAGCAGATGCTGCCGCGTGCCGATCGCCTTTATCTGACCCACATTGATGCGGAAGTGGAAGGCGACACGCATTTTCCTGACTATGAACCGGATCAGTGGCAGTCCGTTTTCAGCGAATTCCATGACGCGGATGAAAAGAACTCCCACAGCTACTGTTTTGAGGTGCTGGAGCGGAGAGGCCTGGAAAAGTAAATCCCTTTACCATCCTGAAACATTCCTGTAACAAAACCATTCTAGCATTGCTTCAATTTGGGAAACCCTTAAGGAAGCAATGCGGTATGTCTACTCTCTCCCCTGTTCCGAACCTGCCGGATGAAGATGCCACTCACAGCCCAACCCGGCGTAAACTGCTTGCCGGCACCGGCGCCTTAGGAATGGCAGGTTTTATCGGTGGTGGTCTTTCCATACCTTCTCTGGCGCTGGCAAAGTCAGCGCCAGGCAACAGCAAACTGCTGGGCTTTGACAGTATTCCGGCATCGACAGCGGATGAGATTGCTATCGCCGATGGCTATCAGGCGGAGGTGCTGATTTCCTGGGGCGATCCGCTGGTCAACGGCGCCCCTGCGTTCGATCCCGAGGGCAACAACAGCGCGGCCGATCAGGAAAAGCAGTTTGGCGATAATAATGATGGTATGAGCTTTTTTGCGCTTGAGAATCAGCAGGATCGCGGCCTGATCGCCATCAATAATGAATATGTGAATGAGCAATACCTGTTCGCGCATGGCGACAGCAAAGCGCACAATCTGGAAGATGTCAGGAAGTCACAGGCAGGGCATGGCGTGTCGGTGGTGGAAGTCCGTCGCGGCGAAGGCAACCAGTGGGAAGTGGTACGTCCTTCACGCTATAACCGCCGTATTACCGCCAATACGCCGATGCGTTTTTCCGGTCCTGCTGCCGGCGATGCGGCGCTGCATACCGAAGCCGATCCGCAAGGGATGAACGTCCTCGGCACCTTCGGTAACTGCGCCAATGGCAAAACCCCCTGGGGCACCTATCTGACCTGCGAAGAGAACTTCGATACCTATTTCGGCACCAAAGCGGCGGATTTCAAACTCACCGCGGCGCAGAAACGCTACACCCTCAATCCCGCCGAACCCGAGCGAAACTGGCCCGATTTTGATCCGCGTTTTGACGTAGCGAAAAACCCCAATGAGTTTAACCGTCACGGCTGGATTGTGGAGATCGACCCGTTTACGCCAGATTCAGTACCGGTTAAGCGCACCGCGCTGGGACGGTTCAAACATGAGAATGCGGCGGTAACGGTCGCGAAAAGCGGCGAACTCGTAGTCTATATGGGCGATGATGAACGCGGCGAGTATATCTATAAATATGTCTCTAAGGGCAAAGTCGATTCCGCTAATCCGGCAGCGAATAAAACGTTACTCGATGAGGGGACGCTTTATGTCGCGATTTTTAACGGCGATCCGAAAGGGACACCGCTGAAAGGCAGCGGACGCTGGGTGGCGCTTGTTCAGGGGCAGAATGGCCTCACCGCAGAGAATGGCTTCCGTACTCAGGCAGACATTCTGATCAACACCCGTGGTGCGGCGGATATCGTTAAAGCCACGCGTATGGACCGTCCGGAATGGATTGCCGTCAACCCCCACGATGGCCGCGCCTATTGCACCCTGACGAATAACAGCAAGCGCGGCGATGAAAATATGCCGGTTAACGCGGCGAACCCGCGACCTAAGAATATTTATGGTCAGATTATCCGCTGGGATGAGAAAGGGGATGCCACGGCTCAGGCGTTCAACTGGGATATCTTTGTGCTGTGCGGCAATCCGATTGCGCATCCGCAGGGCATTTATCGCGGGACGCCGAATATCACCGAACAGAACACCTTCAACAGTCCCGACGGTCTGGGCTTTGATGAGGCTGGACGCCTGTGGATCCTGACCGACGGGAAATACAGTAACGAAGGCGATTACGCCGGGCAGGGGAATAACCAGATGCTGGTGGGCGATCCGCAGAGCGGAGAGATCCGCCGCTTTATGGTGGGGCCTAAGTCATGCGAGCTGACAGGGATTACCTTCACGCCGGACTACAAGACTATGTTTGTGAACGTGCAGCATCCGGGTGAAGAAAAGGATTCACACTTCCCCAATAACAGCCCGCGTCCACGCTCTTCGGTCATTATGATTACCCGTAAAGATGGCGGTGTGCTGGGGGCGTAATCGGATTTAAGCCTGTTTATCATCACTATTAAAATCACGCCTGTCGGGCGTGGTGCATGATTGATGGCAAACATAAAGCACAGGGAACAGGGCTTGAAGTAAAACGTTGTGCGGCGCAGGGCGTCTTAACAGCAGCGACGTTTTTTGCGTCTGAATGGGGAGGCTCTGTTACTGGTGCCGGCACGTCGTCAGTCATAAACCCCACGTCGGCAGGCGTGGGGTTTTTCACTTTTCCGATCGTTACTTTACCGGTAGCGTCGGTAGAAAGCCTGGCTGGCGACTTATCCCTCGGTGCGAAGCACCGCCGGAGCGGTTTCCACGTCATCCTGCAAACGGTTTGATGGCTGGATAAAGAACTGACGATCCTCCCAGCGCAGCATGGTCAGCGTACCGCCCCAGCAGCACCCGGTATCCAGTCCCAGGATCCCTTCAGGCGTACCTTTTCCTTCCAGCGACGCCCAGTGACCGAACGCAATGGTATAGTCGCGTGAGACCGGGCCGGGGATGGTAAACCACGGCTTTAGCGGCGGCGGTGCCGATTCTGGCGAATCTTTACAGATCATATCCAGCTGGCCATTCGGAAAGCAGAAGCGCATCCGCGTCAGCGCGTTGGTGCTGAAGCGCAGGCGGGCCAGCCCGGTCAGTTCTGGGGACCAGTTGTTCGGCATATCGCCATACATGGCATTAAGAAACAGCGGATAGGTGTCGCTCGACAGGACGGCTTCCACTTCTGCGGCACACATTTTTGCCGTCTCAATATCCCACTGCGGCGTTATGCCCGCATGCGCCATTACCAGCTTTTTCTCTTCATCCACCTGTAGCAGAGGCTGACGTCGCAGCCAGTTGATCAGTTCATCCGCATCATCAGCCTCCAGCAGCGGTGTAATGCGATCTTTTGGCTTGTTACGGCTGATGCCGGCATAGACGGCAAGCAGATGCAGGTCATGATTACCCAGAACAAGACGAACGCACGCTCCGAGAGAGCGAACGTAGCGCAGAACGTCCAGCGAACCCGGGCCTCTGGCAACCAGATCGCCCGTCAGCCAGAGCGTGTCCTGAACGGGATCGAAGTCAACCTGGTGTAACAGTGACTGAAGTTCATCATAGCAACCGTGAATGTCACCGATTAAATAAGTGCTCATTAAACCTGTCCGGGAATGATTGGCGATACGCCGTCAGAAAAACGGGCAGCCCGCGAGCGGGCTGACTCGCCGGAATGAATTAGTGGATATGCGTGGGAATGGCCAGCCTGAACACTGGAATCGCCACGCGGAAGGCTTCGCCTTCGCTGTCGATCATCTCATAGTGTCCCTGCATCGTGCCCATTGGCGTTTCCATCACGGCACCGCTGGTGTACTGAAACTCGCCGCCTGGCTCGATGTGCGGCTGCTCGCCGACCACGCCTTCGCCCTGGACTTCCGTTTCATGGCCGTTGCCGTTGGTGATCAGCCAGTAACGGCCGAGCAGCTGAACGCGGGACCGCCCAAGGTTACGCAACGTAATCGTGTAGGCGAAGACGTAGCGGCTATCATCGGGAGACGATTGTGATGCTACGTAAGCGCTCTGAACCTGAATACAAACCCTGGGCGACTCGATCATGATTTTACTTCTCCTGCTGCTGAGGATGCGCAATCAGCCAGTTTGCCAGCTGGCAATATTGTGCGACGGAGATATTTTCCGCGCGGAGAGAAGTATCAATATTCATCTCTTCCAGCGCCTCCGGCGTAAACAGATGACCCAGGCTGTTGCGCAGCGTTTTACGGCGTTTACCAAAGGCTTCCGTGGTGATACGGCTCAGCACGCGCATATCTGCTACAGGATGAGGCAGCGTGGCGTGCGGCATCAGTCGCACCACGGCGGAGTCCACTTTGGGTGCCGGCGTGAAGGATTCTGGCGGCACTTCCAGCACCGGAATTACCTGGCAGTAGTACTGCGCCATCACCGTCAGACGGCCATAGGCTTTGCTGCCCGGACCCGCCACCAGCCGGTTCACCACTTCTTTCTGCAGCATAAAGTGCATATCACGGATCGCATCAGTATAGCTGAAAAGGTGAAACATCAGTGGTGTTGAGATGTTGTAGGGCAGGTTGCCGAACACCCGCAGCGACTGGCCTTTTTCGCGGGCATAGGCCGCGAAATCAAAGGTCATCGCATCCTGCTGGAAAATGGTCAGCTTAGGGCCGAGAAAGGGATGCGTTTGCAGACGAGCCGCCAGGTCGCGGTCAAGCTCAATCACCGTCATGGCGTCAAGACGCTCGCCAACCGGTTCGGTTAACGCGCCCAGACCGGGGCCGATTTCCACCACAGCCTCACCGGCTTGCGGGTGAATGGCGGAGACAATGCTGTCAATGATATAGGGATCGTTAAGGAAGTTCTGTCCGAAACGTTTGCGGGCGAAATGGCCCTGATGGACGCGATTATTCATTACTGCTCTTGATCATGGTGATGGCGAGGTTAAGCGCCGTAATAAAGCTGCCCGCATCAGCGTGACCCAGACCTGCCAGTTCGAGAGCGGTGCCGTGGTCAACGGAGGTACGGATAAAGGGCAGGCCGAGAGTGATATTCACCGCACGCCCGAATCCCTGATATTTTAGCACCGGCAATCCCTGGTCGTGATACATCGCCAGAACCGCATCGGCCTGTTCCAGATATTTAGGCTGAAACAGCGTATCCGCCGGCAGCGGGCCGGTAAGGCGCATTCCCTGCTGGCGAAGTTCGTTTAGCGCAGGAACGATCACGTCGATCTCTTCCCGGCCCATATGGCCGCCTTCACCGGCGTGAGGATTCAAACCACAAACAAAGATATGCGGAGAAGGTAAGCCAAATTTACTTTGCAGGTCGGCATGCAGAATCGTCAGGACTTCATGCAGGCTGTCGCGGGTGATGGCATCAGAAACCGCCTTCAGCGGCAGATGCGTGGTTGCCAGCGCCACCCGCATCGCTTCTGTTGCCAGCATCATCACCACGCGTTCACGGCCAGCCCGTTCGGCAAAAAATTCCGTATGTCCGCTAAAGGGGATGCCCGCATCATTGATCACGCCTTTATGGACGGGGCCGGTAATCAGTGCGGCAAATTCGCCGTTCAGACAGCCGTCGCACGCTCTTGCGAGCGTTTCCAGCACATAGTGACCGTTCGCCACACAAAGCTCGCCCGCCGTAACCGGCTGCGGCGTTGCCACCGGCAGCAGGGTAAGCGTTCCGGTGGTCTGAGGCTGCGCGGGGAGGTCTGGCTGATACTCACGCAGCGTCAGCGGTAAGCCCAGCACCGCAGCACGCTGCTGCAGGAGCTGGGGATCGGCGCAGACCACCAGCTCAACCGGCCAGTCGCGCTGGGCCAGTTCAATCGTCAGATCTGGCCCTATCCCGGCAGGTTCGCCGGGCGTGATGACTACGCGGGGATTACTGAGCATTGTTGTCCAGAATCTTCACGTAGGCAGAAGCACGCTGTTCCTGCATCCAGGTCTGGGCCTCTTCCGCGAATTTACGGTTAAACAGCAGGCGATACGCGCGCTCTTTCTGTGCCGCATCCGTTTTGTCCACCTGACGGGTATCCAGTAGCTGGATCAGGTGCCAGCCGAATGAGGAGTGCACAGGTGCGCTCATCTGGCCCTTGTTGAGCTTCAGCAGCGCATCGCGGAATGCCGGATCGAAAATTTCCGGTGAGCTCCAGCCGAGGTCGCCGCCCTGATTGGCTGAACCTGGATCCTGAGAAAACGCCTTCGCCGCCTGAGCAAAAGTGGTTTTCCCACTGCTGATCTCTTCCGCAAGCTGTTGCAGCTTCTGACGGGCCTGATCGCTGTTCATTACCGGCGATGGCTTAAGCAAAATGTGGCGTGCATGCACTTCGGTCACGGAAATGTTTTTGTTATCGCCGCGAATATCATTCACTTTCAGAATATGGAAACCCACGCCGGAACGGATCGGGCCGATGATGTCGCCTTTCTTCGCGGTAACCAGCGCCTGGGCGAAAAGTGACGGCAGCTCCTGAATCCGGCCCCAGCCCATATTACCGCCTTTCAACGCCTGAGAATCCGCTGAATAAGTGATGGCCAGTTTGCCGAAGTCCGCGCCGTTTTTGCTTTCGCTAACGAGCTGTTTTGCCAGCGTTTCCTGGTCGTCAACCTGCTGCTGGGTAGGGTTTTCCGGCAGCGGCAGAAGAATGTGGCTGAGGTTAAGCGAGGTGCTGGCATCGTTCTGCGAACCGACCTGGGTGGCCAGAGAGTCCACTTCCTGCGGCAGAATGGTGACGCGACGACGCACTTCGTTATTGCGCACTTCAGCAATCGTCATCTCTTTACGGATCTGCTCACGGTAGGTGTTGTAATTCATGCCGTCGTAGGCAAGACGACTGCGAAGCTGATCGAGGCTCATTTTATTCTGCGCCGCGATGTTTTCGATCGCCTTATCCACCTCGGCATCCGGGATCTGAATGCCGGACTGTTTCGCCATCTGCAGCAGAATATTGTCCATAACCAGACGTTCAGTAATCTGGTGGCGCAATGTTTTATCATCAGGAAGCTGCTGACCCGCCTGGCGGGCCTGTCCTTTTACGGACTGCATCATGCCATCGACGTCACTTTCTAATACCACGCCGTTATTGACCACGGCGGCAACTTTATCAACAACCTGCGGGGCTGCAAACGCGGTGCCGGCCGACATCGCCACACCAAGGATCAGCATTCTCCAGTTCTTCATACTTTTTCCATTCTTCTATCCGCACTGCGGGTTTGCATAACTAATTCACAACATCAGAAAGCGCGCTGATAAGGCAGAATACCCTGACGCAGCATTTCACCGGTGCCCAGATTGTAAGATGGACTCAGGCCACGTAGCTCAATGTTGAATGATATTTTGTTCTCGTACTTACTCTCGCTATCTTCCCAGCTGGTGATTTTACGTTCGTAGCCAAGGCGAATCGCGTAACAGCAGGAGCTGTACTGTAATCCCACCAGCTGATCGGCAGGCTGTTTCGCTTTGGTATCGTAATACCAGGCACCCACAACGGACCAGGCGTCAGCGATCGGCCAGCTGGCCGTGGTGCCCACCTGAGAAATCCCCTGCTGATAGCCTGGGTTTCTGACGCGGCTCAGGGTTTGTTCAATATATTCCGGGCTGGTATAGCGATAGTTCAGCTGGACCATCCGGTCCGCATCACGACGATATTCCAGCACGGCGTTGCCCTGTGAAACGTTATCCAGGCTGGTGTCGTACTGAAGACCCCCACGTGCGGCCCAGCGGTCGCTGATCCGCCACCAGGTATCGCCCGCCCAGACCAGGCTACCACGGTCATCGCTGTCCGCCGCCTCAATACCGGTCCGTGACGGAGTAAACGAGTAGATTTGACCCACAGAAGCGTTAAAACGTTCAACCAGATCGTTATCAAAAATACGGGTGGTAACGCCAGTGGTCAGCTGGTTAGCCGAAGCGATACGATCGAGGCCGCTGTAGGTCCGGTCGCGGAACAGACCGGTATAGTCACTTTGCAGCAGCGTGGAGTCATAGGCGCGGATTGAACTCTGATCGCGGTAAGGCAGATAGAGATACTGCAGGCGCGGCTCCAGCGTCTGCGTATAACCCGGTGACCAGTCCATATCGCGGTCAAAGACCATCTTACCGTCGACCTTAAACTGCGGCATGGTCCGGTCTACGGAGCTTTTCAGCTGGTTCGTTTTGGTGGTATCGATGCGGGTGTTGTAATACTCAATATCATCCTGCTGATAGTGGGTTGCCAGCAGCTTGGCTTCGGTATTCAGACTTCCCCAGCGATTGGATAACGGCAGGTTAATCGTCGGTTCCACATGAAGACGGGTGGCGTCCGGATACTGCTCGTTAACGTTAGTGAATTTCACCGCCTGTGCGAACAGGTGGGTATCAAAAGGACCGACGTCGTTCTGATAGTAATTAAAGTCGAACTGCGGCTCGGCACGGTAAACATCACGGCTGGCGTTCGAAGAGAAGATCTGGAACTGTTTGGTTGAGAGCGTCGCATCCCAGTTTTTCTCGGCGTAGCCCACGCTGAATTTCTGCGTCACATAGCCGTCGGTCGAATTACCGTACGTTGAGTCAAGATCGGTAAAATAGTAAGGATCGCTGACCTTGGTGTAGTCGATATTGAAACGCCAGTTCTGGTCATAAACGCCAGAGTGCCGCCAGTAGAACAGCCAGCGGTTAGAGTCCTTCTGATCCTCAATATTACGGGCGGTAGTGTCTTTATTAAATTCGTCATCGGTCGGCAGATAATCGAACTCCATCAGACCGGCGCCCGCTTTGGTCAGGTAGCGGAATTCATTCTGCCACTGCAAACCACGCTGGCTCATATAGTGCGGCGTGATGGTAGCATCCGCCTGAGGCGCGATGTTCCAGTAGTAAGGCAGGATGAACTCAAAGCCGTTGGAGCTGCCGTACTTGGCATTCGGGATCAGAAAACCCGAGCGGCGGCGATCGCCGATTGGCAGCTGCAAATAGGGACTGTAGAGCACCGGAACCGAACCGATTTTAAAGCGGGCGTTCCAGATCTCCGCCACCTGCTCTTCGCGGTCCTGAATCACTTCGGTACCAACCACGCTCCAGCTATTGTCGCCGGGCAGACAGGAGGTGAAGGTGCCGTTTTCCAGAATGGTATAGCGGTTCTGGCCGCGCAGCTTCATCTGATCGCCGCTGCCACGTCCCTGACGGCCAACCATCTGATAGGTGCCATCCCAGACGTTAGTATCTTTGGTATTAAGATTTGACCAGGCTTTCGGGCCCTTCAGAATGACCTGGTTGTCGTCATAGCGCACGTTACCCAGCGCGTCCACGGTGCGGATCGGCGGCTGGCCTGCCTGCTCTTTCTGATGAAGCTGCACCTCGTCGGAGAGGAGGCGGCTGTTACCCTGCTGGATGTCCACGTTGCCGGTAAATACCGCATTATCGGGATAGTTGCCTTTGGCGCTGTCGGCATTGATCGTTACCGGCAGTTCATTGGTCTGTTTTCCCTCAACCAGAGGACGGTCGTAGCTTGGCACACCCAGCATACACTGTGATGCCAGATCGTCGGCCAGGCCCTGCTGGCTGTAGAGCGCTGAACCGATAAGCGTGGCCAGCAAAGTAGGTAGTCGTTTTTTCATACGCGGTATCGAAAATTCCGTGATAGCAGGCATCATGCCGACAAACGGTCAGAGACTAACGTACTCAACTGCGTTGCGCTAGTGTTATACCTTTCATCTTGTAAATTGCTGGCGTCATGACATCTCGTTATTACCGCCAACCCGCAATCTGAGATTAAAGGGTTCGTCTGGTTGTTTGACCGCGTTGCCGTTAGGCTTAGGGATAAATGAGAGGTATGATAATGCAATTTTTAGCCTTGAGCATGGCGAATTGAGGAGTATATGCGCTATTGGGGAAAAGTAATTGGCCTTGTGCTGGGTTTGTTAAGCGGCGCCGGCTTTTGGGGAATCGCCTTTGGCCTGCTGATTGGCCATCTTATCGATAAAGCACGTACGGTCAGAGGGCAGGGCTATTTCAGCAACCAGCAGACCCGACAGACGCTCTTTTTCCGCACAACCTTTCAGGTCATGGGGCATCTGACCAAGTCTAAAGGCCGCGTGACCGATGCGGATATCCAGATGGCCTCGCTGCTGATGGACAGAATGCAGCTGCATGGCGAGGCGAGAACCTCAGCACAGCGCGCGTTCCGGGAAGGTAAAGAGGGTGATTATCCGCTGCGGGATAAGCTCAGAGAGTTGCGCAGCGCCTGCTTTGGTCGCTTCGACCTGATCAGGGTATTTCTGGAGATTCAAATCCAGGCAGCATTCGCTGACGGCTCGCTGCATCCGAACGAGCGACAGGTCCTTTATGTCATTGCGGAAGAGCTGGGGATTTCGCGCAGCCAGTTCGATCAGTTCCTGCGCATGATGGAAGGCGGCCAGCAGTTCGGCGGCGGCCACTATCAGGGCGGCGCGGGATCGCAGAGCGGCTTTAACCCCGGTCAGCGTGGGCCGACGCTGGAAGACGCCTGTAGCGTGCTTGGCGTGAAAAGCAGTGATGATGCCACCACTATCAAGCGCGCCTACCGTAAGCTGATGAGCGAGCACCATCCGGACAAGCTGGTGGCGAAAGGGTTACCGCCGCAGATGATGGAGATGGCAAAGCAGAAAGCCCAGGAGATCCAGGCCGCTTACGACCTGATTAAACGGGAAAAAGGGTTCAAGTAGCGCATCACCTCAGTGAAGGGAGACTTCTCCCTTCACGATCCTGCCAGCAAAAATAGATTTCTTTATTTACATCTTACTTTTTATTTTAACATAGCAAGTCAAAAAGAGGTTTAATTGCTAAATAAAACGATTGTTGTGAATGTTTTATTTAATTTCAAAAAAGCGTGCAGCATTAAAGGTTGTGAGTGAGATGATTTTTATTCTCAAAGCCCAGAGCGTTACATAATATTCTTCCTCAATCCCCTTCCGGTTTAGGTTTGATTAATCATAATGAATATATATTGAGCAGCATTATAAGTGACACTTAAGCTTTTACTTGTAAAAGAAAGTGCACGAACTGTTGTGGGTTATTATATGTCTAATGATAAATATACCTGGTTTCTCATTGTCGCCATTATGACGGAAGTCACCGCGACGATACTGCTGGGATTGTCGGGGGGAATGTCGAAATTATTACCGACAATCGGGTCATTAAGCGCGTACGTCTGTTCTTACTATTTTCTTACGCTCTCACTGAAAAAAATTCCGATCGGCCTGGCCTATGCACTGTGGGCAGGCATCGGCATTATGGCTAACACGCTAATCACCGTGCTGCTCTCCGGTATCCTGCCACATCCTGCCACATCCTGGCAGCATCACTGGCATGATGCTGATTATTGCTGGCGCGTTGATAATCAACCTGCTGGCAAAAAATGAGAACAAAGACGGGGCCGCTGCCGGGGGGAATAAAATATGAATATCACTTCACCCGCTCTGCTCTGGTTGTCTGTCGCTATTGTATTAGAAGTGCTGGCCACCAGCCTGCTGCCGAAAACAAATAATTTCCGCCGGATTACGGTAACGCCCGGCGTGATGGTGCTCTATTTTCTCTGCTTTTATTCCCTGTCTAAAGCCATGGTGATGTTAACCCCTGGCGTGACCTACGCATTATGGTGTGGGTTAGGCATCGTACTGGTTAATTTAGTGGGTCTGGTTATCTTCCGCCAGAAAATGGGTAAATACAGTCTGCTCGGCATCGCTTTAATCGTCGCTGGCTGCATCACTATGGGAATATTTAAATGAATGCCCTGACAACTACGCCTCTTTCTCCCCGCATTACGCGCCTGCGTGAGCGCTATTTAAAAGCGAAACCTTTTATCTCAGCGTCGCGCGCCCGGGCGGTAACCGAGATTTACCGTAATTATCCAGGCATGCCTACGTTACTGTTACGGGCGATGGCATTTCGCCGCGCCTGTCAGAATGCGCCACTGGTCATTGAAGAGGATGAGCTGATAATCAGCCATCCTGCCGGTGCCGCCCGCGGTGGCGAAATCTCACCGGAAATCGCCTGGCGCTGGGTTGCCGATGAGCTGGATACTATGTCAACGCGTGCGCAGGATCCTTACGAGATCAGCGAAGAGGTGAAGCGGGAACTGCGGGAAGAAATTTTCCCTTTCTGGCAGGGGCGGTCGCTGGATGAGATGGCGGAAACGCAGTTACGTCATGCCGGGCTCTGGGAGTGGAGTACCGATGAGGGAATATGCGATTTAAGCATTAAAACTCAGAACGGCGGTGGGGATACCTGCCCGGGCTATGACATCATTCTGCTCAAAAAAGGGCTGGGCGGCGTCCAGCAGGAAGCGCGCGAGGCGCTGTGTCATCTGTCGCCCACCTGTCCGGGGGATCAGGAGAAACAGTACTTCTACGAGGCGATCGTTGAAACCTGTCAGGGCGTTATTGATTATGCGCACCGCTATGCGGATTACGCGCTGGAACTGGCGCAGCGCACATCTTGTGCAGCACGCAAGGCCGAGCTTGAAGCGCTGTCGGCGCTCTGTCGACGCGTCCCGGAACACCCGCCAAAAACTTTCCACGAAGCGCTACAGGCGATCTGGTTTGCCCAGTCGCTGTTCATTCTGGAAGAAAACCAGACCGGTATTTCGCTGGGCCGTGTCGATCAGTATCTCTGGCCGCTGCTGGAGGCGGATCTGGCTTCTGGCGTTCTGAATCAGGCGCAGGCTGAAGAGCTGCTCTGCTGCTGGATGATCAAAATGTCCGAATGCATGTGGATTTGCAGCGCCTCTTCCGCCATGTATTTCGCTGGCTATCAGCCTTTTGTCAATCTGGTCGTGGGCGGGCAGAAACGTGAAGGGGGCGATGCAACCAATCCGCTGTCGCTGCTGATTATGGACTGCTCACGCCATCTGAAAATCTATCAGCCGAGCCTGGCCGTGCGGATCCATAATCAGTCGCCGCAGCCGTTTATGCGTAAAATTGTCGAGGTTATCCGTGCCGGTATCGGTTTCCCCGCCTGCCATTTTGACGATGCCCATATCAAAATGATGCTGCGCAAAGGTTTTGATTATGAGGATGCGCGTGATTATTGCCTGATGGGCTGCGTGGAACCGCAGCGCTCAGGACGCATCTATCAGTGGACCTCGGTGGGCTACACCACCTTTACCTGCGCCATTGAGCTGGCGATGAATAATGGGAAAACCGCCAGCGGTGCTCAGGCAGGCCCGCAGACCGGCGAGCTTACTTCGCTGACAACCTACGAGGCATTCGAAACCGCCGTCAGGCAGCAGCTCAGCCATATTGTCCGGCAGGCGGCAAGAGCGACCCTGCTGGTGCAGAAACTGCATAAGCGGCTGGCACCAAAACCTTTTATCTCCTGCCTCGTGGAAGGCTGCATGGAGAAGGGCAGGGATGTGATGCACGGCGGGGCGATGATCAATAATGGTCCGGGTCTGATCTGGACCGGCATGGCGGACTATGCCAACGCCATGATGGCGATGCGTGAGCTTGTCTACCGGGAAAAAACGGTGACGCCGCAGCAGATGGGCCAGGCGTTGCGCGATAATTTCGCCGGTCATGAGGCGTTACTTACTGCCTGCCTGAACGTGGCGAAATTTGGTAACGATGTGGAGGAAGTCGATCTTATCGCCCGCGACCTGATCCGCTTTATCGAAAACGAGCACCGACAGTATCAGATGCTCTATGGTCCCTTTACCCACGGCACCTTATCCATCTCAAACAATACGCCGTTTGGCCTGGCCACTGGCGCACTCCCCAGCGGACGGCTGGCGGGAATGCCGCTGGCGGATGGCATCAGCCCGTCACAGCAGACGGATTATGCCGGTCCGACCGCGATCGTAAACTCCGTCGGGCGGATCAACGTTGAGGAAATGGAGATCGGCATGGTCCATAACTTCAAACTGCTGCACGGCATTCTGGATACGGTGGAAGGTGAGCAGGGGATCATCACCCTGCTGCGCAGCGCCAGCATGCTGGGCAACGCCCAGATGCAGTTCAGCTATGTGGATAATGAAACGTTGCTCCAGGCGCAGGCAAATCCGGAGCAATACCGCAATCTGATGATCCGCGTTGCCGGTTACAGCGCCTTTTTCGTCGAACTCAGCCGCGAGGTACAGGATGAAATTATCAGCCGCACCCAAATCGGCCAGTTCTGAGGCGGTGATGGCGGGCGGCACGGTATTTAATATTCAGCGCTTTTCCCTGCATGATGGCCCCGGTGTGCGCACCGTGGTCTTTCTGAAGGGATGCCAGCTACGGTGTGCCTGGTGCGCCAATCCCGAGAGCCTGGCCGCCGGGCCTGAGGTCCTGTTTGATGCTTCCCGCTGTGGCAAGGTGCAGTGCTGGCAACCTTGTCCCGGCAAAGGCAGCGATCGGCTGATTGATCGCTGTAGCCTGGCGGGCTGGCCGGCGGATGATGGCTGTCCCGCTGCCGCCATTCGCCATATCGGAAACCGGCTCAGCGTTGAGGAAGTGATGCGTACCGTGGTGGCTGATGAGCTTTACTATCGCACCTCCGGCGGTGGCATGACGCTCAGCGGTGGTGAAATGGCGATGCAGCCGGCATTTTCCCGGGCGCTGCTGCTGCGCGCCAGGCAGGAAGGCATCCATACCGCCGTGGAAACGGCCGGTTTTGCGCCCTGGTCTGCGCTCTGGGAAGCCTGTGAGGCCAGCCAGCTGATCCTGTTTGATATCAAACTGGCTGATGAAGCGCTGCATCAGCATTACACCGGGGTCAGTAACCGCAGCATTCTCACCAATCTGGAGAGGCTGCTTGAGCAGAGCGTGCCGTTACGCATCCGCATTCCGGTTATTCCTGAGGTGAATGATGGCGAAGGGGAGGCGGCGAACATGATGGCGATGATTGCGGCGAAAGTACGCGGGAAGAGGCATTTTCAGGGCATTGATCTGCTGCCCTACCATAACTTTGGCAACCGCAAATACGATTTGTCGGGTAAGCGTTGCCGCTATGAAGAGATGCATCCCGGTCACGGCAAGCCGCAAGTGGAAAGGATGGCCGATATTGCCCGGCATTACGGGCTGACCACCACCACCTTATCTCACTGCATTGGCTGACGGGTAAGTCAGAGCGTCGTCAGAAGTGGCTGGCTGGGAAACGAATCAGAGTAATGTCAGAAACAGGCGGATTATCGGATAAGCCAGAACGCCGTTAAAGCGTGCTGGCTGAGGGACGAATCAGGTTGCCGTTAAAAATCCGCAGGCTGCCGGAAGGTCATTGGCGTCAGATACTTTGGATGGGTGATGGTCAGCATTTCGGCATGCAGCTGCAGCCGCGGCGCCATCGCTTTCGCGTCTTCATGGGCATAAAAATTATCGCCCAGAATAGGATGACCCAGCGCCAGCATATGGACTCTCAGCTGGTGTGAGCGTCCGGTAACTGGCTTGAGACGGACGCGGGTACTGTTGTCATCATCCAGTGCCAGCACCTCATACCCGGTCTGCGCTGGCTTTCCGGTTTCAAAGCAGACTTTCTGCTTTGGCCGGTTTGGCCAGTCACAAATCAGCGGCAAATCGATCACCCCTTTCTCTTCGGTAAGATGTCCCCAGACGCGGGCCACATAGGTCTTTTCAGGCTCCCGTTCGCGAAACTGCCGTTTCAGTTCCCGTTCAGCCGCCTTGCTCATCGCCACCACCATAATACCGCTGGTCGCCATATCCAGCCGGTGTACCGATTCGGCAGCCGGGAAGTCACGCTGGATGCGCGTCATGACGCTGTCTTTATGCTCTTCCTGCCGGCCAGGGACGGAGAGCAGCCCGCTGGGTTTATTGACCACCATGATAAACGCATCCTGATAAAGGATGTGTAGCCAGGGATCCTGAGGGGGATTGTAAGGTTCCATCTTATGACCTGTAGGGGCGGCCTGCGCCGCCCCGGCTGATTACTGATGCGTGACGACAATCAGACGCAGCGCGTCAAGCCGCCAGCCCGCTTCGTTCAGTGCGGAAAGCACCTGCTCACGATTGCTCTCCAGCGCCTCGATTTCATCCTGACGAATGTTCGGGTTGACGGCGCTGAGCGCTTCCAGGCGCGACAGCTCGGCGCTCAGCTTCTCATCGGCTTCCCGGCGGGCAATGTCGATGAGCTTACGCGCTTCTTCCGCGGCCTGATCTTCCGCAAGCTTCAGGATTTCATGCACATCTTGCTGCACCGCATTCACCAGCTTACTGCCGGTATGGCGGTTTACCGCGTTAAGCTGGCGGTTAAAGCTTTCGAACTCCACCTTCGCCGCCAGGTTGGTGCCCTTGCGATCGACCAGCATCCGCACCGGCGTTGGCGGCAGGAAGCGGGTCAGCTGTAAGTGCTTCGGCGCCTGCGCTTCGACGACATAAATCATCTCAACCAGCAGGGTGCCGACCGGTAGCGCTTTGTTCTTCAGCAGCGAAAGTGCGCAGCTACCGGTGTCGCCAGAAAGAATCAGATCGAGTCCGTTACGAATAATCGGATGCTCCCAGGTTACATACTGGGCATCTTCACGGGAGAGGGCCTGACCGCGATCGAAAGTGATGGTACAGCCATCTTCCGGCAGGCCAGGGAAATCCGGCACCAGCATATGATCGCCCGGCGTCAGCACGATCAGGTTATCGCTGCGATCCTCCTGATTGATACCGACAATATCGAACAGGTTCAGCGCAAAGTTTACCAGCTCAATATCGTTGTCCTGCTCGCTGATGGTTTCGGCCAGCGCCTGCGCTTTTTCACCGCCGTTCGAATTCAGCTCCAGCAGGCGGTCGCGGCCCTGCTCAAGCTGGCTCTTCAGCGCGTCGTGCTCCTTGCGGCAGGCGGTAATGAATTCATCCAGCCCTTCAGGATTTTCCGGCGCGGCAAGATAACCGATCAGCTGTGCGTAGCTTTTGTCATAAATCGCCCGTCCGGTAGGGCAGGTATGCTCAAAGGCATCCAGTCCTTCGTGATACCAGCGAAGCAGCACCGACTGCGCGGTTTTCTCCAGCCACGGAACGTGGATCTGAATGTCGTGCGCCTGACCGATACGATCCAGACGTCCGATACGCTGTTCCAGCAGATCCGGGTTAAAGGGCAGATCGAACATCACCATCTGGCTGGCGAACTGGAAGTTACGGCCTTCAGAACCAATCTCAGAACAGAGCAGCACCTGGGCGCCATCCTCTTCCGAGGCAAACCAGGCCGCTGCCCGATCGCGCTCAATGATCGACAGCCCTTCATGGAATACGGCGGCCTTAATCCCTTCGCGCTCGCGGAGTACCTGCTCCAGCTGTAGCGCGGTAGCGGCCTTGGCGCAGATCACCAGCACTTTCTGATCGCGGTGGCTGGTCAGAAAGCCCATCAGCCAGTCCACTCGGGGATCGAAGTTCCACCAGGTGCCGCTGTCGCCTTCAAATTCCTGATAAATCTGTTCCGGATAGAGCATGTCGCGGGCGCGTTCATCGGCCGATTTGCGGGCGCTCATGATGCCGGAAACTTTGATCGCGGTCTGATACTGCGTCGGCAGCGGCAGACGGATCTGGTGCAGTTCGCGCTTCGGAAAGCCTTTCACGCCGTTGCGGGTGTTGCGGAACAGCACGCGGCTGGTGCCGTGGCGATCCATCAGCATTGAGATCAGCTCCTGGCGCGCTTCCAGCTTGCCTTCCCGATCGCTGTTGGCGATTTGCAGCAGCGGCTCGATATCCTGCTCACCCATCAGATCGTTGAGGAGATTCATCTCATGCTGGCTTACCGGCTTATCGGCAAGCAGCAGGGAAACCGCATCCGCAATGGGACGGAAGTGCTGCTGCTCCTCAACAAACGCGGCGAAATCGTGAAAACGGTTCGGATCGAGCAGGCGCAGACGGGCAAAGTGGCTCTCCAGGCCGAGCTGTTCCGGCGTGGCCGTCAGCAGCAGGACGCCGGGGATCTGTTCCGCCAGCTGTTCAATCACCTGATACTCCCGGCTTGGCTCACCTTCTTCCCACGCCAGGTGATGCGCCTCATCCACAATCAGTAGATCCCATGCGGCGTCGGCCAGCATTTCCAGACGCTGTTTATTACGGCGTACGAAATCGAGCGAGCAGATGACCAGCTGTTCAGTTTCAAAGGCGTTGTCGCTGTCGAGGCGGGCCTCGGCGTAGCGATCATCGTCAAACAGGGCGAAGCGCAGGTTAAAGCGGCGCAGCATCTCAACCAGCCACTGATGCTGCAGGGTTTCCGGCACCACGATCAGCACACGTTCGGCGCGCCCCGCCAGCAGCTGCTGATGGATGATCATACCGGCTTCAATGGTTTTTCCGAGGCCTACTTCATCGGCCAGCAGTACGCGAGGTGCGTGACGGCGACCCACATCGTGGGCGATATGCAGCTGGTGAGGGATCAGGCTGGTGCGCATACCGCGCAGGCCGCTTACCGGCAGGCGATACTGCTCGCTCTGATATTTACGGGCGCGATAGCGCAGGGCGAAGCGATCCATACGATCAAGCTGACCGGCGAACAGGCGATCCTGCGGCTTGCTGAACACGAGTTTGCTGTCGAGCATCACTTCCCGCATCACTACCCCGGTTTCGCCGGTGTCCAGGCGAGTGCCGGTATAGGTGACCAGTCCGTTTTCGGTGTTAACGTCTTCCACCTCAAGCTGCCAGCCTTCATGGCTGGTAACGGTATCGCCCGGATTAAAAATCACGCGGGTAATAGGAGAATCATTTTTAGCGTAAAGACGGTTTTCGCCAGTGGCAGGAAAAAGCAGCGTAACCATGCGCGTGTCGACCGCCACAATGGTTCCCAGTCCCAATTCGCTTTCCGTATCGCTGATCCAGCGTTGACCAAGTGTAAAAGGCATAGATATTCGGCTCGATTCTCGTAGTGATAATTTCAGGCAATAGCTAGACGGCCTGGCGCAGGGCCCGGCAGAAATATTCAGATATTCAGGAAGGGCGCTATGTTACTGGAAGGGCGCCCGTTCGTCACCTGTCAAAAAAGCCCCAGTTGGCCTGTTACCAGTGTAGCAAAGTCGTCCTGAAGAAACGGCAGTATGCCGTCAGCCACTGGCTGAAGCTGGCGGGTGAGGTAATGGTCGTAGTCCAGCGGCGTCTGCCGCGCTTCCAGCGGTTCCGGCCCCGAGGTGGCCATTACGTAGCGTATCCGGCCACCGTTCTGATACTGTAACGGGCGGCCCAGCCGCTGATTCTGTTCATCGGCCATGCGGGCTGCGCGTACGTGGGGCGGCACGTTACGCTGGTAATCGCTCAGCGGCCGCCGCAGCCGTTTACGGTAGACAAGCTGCTCGTCCAGTTCGCCTTCCAGCAACTGGCGCACGGTTTCCCGGATGTAGTCCTGATAGGGCTCTTCTTTAAAGATTTTCAGATAAAGCGCCTGCTGAAACTGCTGGGCCAGCGGCGTCCAGTCGGTACGCACGGTCTCAAGCCCTTTAAACACCATCCGTTCCGTTTCACCTTCGCGGATCAGTCCGGCATAGCGTTTTTTACTGCCCTGTTCAGCCCCGCGAATGGTCGGCATCAGAAAGCGAGAGAAGTGGGTTTCATATTCCAGCTCAAGGGCGCTCTCCAGCCCGTACGCCGCCTTCAGATGGGCCTGCCACCAGACGTTGATCACCGCGACCAGATGCTGGCCGATAGCGGCAGCGCCAGCTTCATCGTGCGGCGTTTTCAGCCAGACAAAGGTCGAGTCGGTATCGCCATAAATTACCTCATACCCTTCGGCCTCAACCAGTGCCTTCGTCTGCTGCATGATTTCGTGACCGCGCAGGGTGATGGAGGAGGCGAGGCGGGGATCGAAAAAGCGGCAGGCGCTGGTGCCGAGAACGCCATACAGCGCGTTCATTATAATTTTCAGCGCCTGCGAGAGCGGTTTGTTCCCCTGCTTTTTGGCCGCTTCGCGCCCCTGCCAAATCTGCCGGACAATCTCCGGCAGACAGTGATTGCTCCGGGAAAAGCGGGCGCCGCGAAAGCCGCTTACTGAGTCAGCCTCATCCGGGTGGGCAAGACCTTCGACCAGGCCGACAGGATCGATCAGAAAAGTGCGAATGATTGAGGGGTAGAGGCTTTTATAGTCCAGCACCAGAACGGAATCATAGAGGCCGGGACGCGAGTCCATCACGTAGCCGCCGGGGCTGGCTTCCGGCGCGACCTGGCCGATGCCGGGCGCGACAAAACCCGCCCGGTGCATCCGTGGCAGGTAAAGGTGGCTGAACGCTACCACCGAGCCACCGTGCCGATCCACCGCCAGTCCGTTGACCGTGGCGCGCTCCAGCAGGAACGGCATCAGTTCGGTATGCTGGAAAATACGCGTCACCAGCTCGCAGTCCTTCAGGTTATAGTGCGCCAGCGCCGGTTTGTTCTCCGCAAAGCGTTTATCGATCTCCTGCATACGGTCCCAGGGATTGTCGATTGCTTTCCCTTCGCCGAGCAGCTCGCGGGAGACCGACTCCAGGCTGAAAGAGGAGAAGTTCCAGAAGGCGGATTTGAGCGCGTCAATGCCGTCGATGATCAACCGTCCGGTCGCCTGAGCGAAGAAAACGCCGGGCTTAAAGCCGTGCTCGCGCCACTCCAGCGCCTCGTTATGGCGACCAAGCCGCAGCGGGATACCGTAACGGTCAGCATGTTTTTGCAGGACGCGCAGATCGAACTGCACCACATTCCAGCCAATCAGTACGTCCGGATCTTCACGGGCAAACCACTCATTCAATTTTTCAAGCAGCTGCGGACGGCTTGACACGTATTCGAGATTAAAGGTCAGCGCGCTGGCATCGCCATTTTCCGGCCCGAGCATATAGACATCCCGTCGTCCGCAGCCCTCAAGCCCGATGCAGTAAAGCTCGCCGTGGCGCGTGGTTTCAATATCCACCGAGACCCACTTCAGCGGTGGCCGGTAGTCAGGATGGGGCTTCAGGCGTGCATTCACCAGGCTGTGACCGGCAGGCTGGCCGCTGAACCAGACGGGCGCAGTAATAAAACGTTCCATCAGATAACGGTCAGGCGGACGGATATCCGCCTCGTACAGCATCACGCCATTTTCGCGCAGCAGTTTCTCCAGCTTTTGCAACTGACGGTACTGTTTACAATAGAGGCCAAAGACGGGGCGCTGATGGAAATCTTTCAGATTCAGGTCGGCCAGCCTGTAGTGCTGTTCCTGGCGAAGAAGTCGTTCGGTCTCAGCACGCTGCTCAAGCGGAATAAAGGCGACCGATTCCTGAGGCGGAAGCACTACCCGCTGCGGCCCTTCATCCGTTGCCAGCCACAGCACAACTTCCGTACCGCCTGAGGTATCCCGCCAGTGGCGGCTGAGCAGAAAACCTGCGCGTGCGTCGTTCACCTGAAACCCTTATCGCCGTAATAATAATCCATCATAGCATGTTTATTTATACAGGGTTATTGCCCGGCGGCGCGGCGGATCTTCTTCGTCAGCATTCCCATACAAAACAAGCCTTGACGGATCCGGGACGGCTCAGGACAATCCGTCCTCCTGAAACGTGGAACCTGAATAATATGGAAGCCTGGCTGCAACATCTTATTACGCAATCACTTGCCTGGTCGCTACTGGCTGTTGGCCTGGTCACCTTTTTTGAATCGCTGGCGCTGGTTGGCCTGTTGTTGCCGGGCACCGTGCTGATGGCCTCTTTCGGGGCGCTGATCGGCAGCGGGCAGATCGGCCTCTATCCCGCCTGGGCTGTAGGTACCCTGGGCTGCCTGCTGGGAGACTGGGCCTCCTATCTGATCGGCTGGCAATTCAAAGGACCGCTGCACCGGTGGTCATTTATCAAAAAGCATAAGGGATTGATGGATAAGACCGAGCATGCGCTGCATCAGCACAGCATGTTTACCATCATTGTGGGGCGCTTTGTGGGACCGACCCGACCGCTGATCCCGCTGGTTGCAGGCATGCTGGAACTGCCGGTGAGGAAATTTTTACCGCCCAATGTCGTAGGCTGCCTGCTCTGGCCGCCGCTTTATCTGCTGCCGGGAATCCTGGCTGGGGTGGCGATTGACGTGCCGAAAGAGGCCAATAGCGGCTCGTTTAAATGGCTGTTGCTGGGCGTGGCGCTGCTGATCTGGTTCGCTTTATGGCTGGGCTGGCGCTGGCTGCGCGCCAAAAAACAGTCCGACTGGGCGACGCCGTTGCTGTCGCCATCCCGTCTGCGCTGGCTGGCGCCGCTGATGCTGCTGCTTGCTGCTGCCAGCTTCACAGCCATCCAGTTTCATCCGATGATGCCTGTTTTCCGGCAGCTGCTGTGGCAGGTTTTTGTCGGCAATTAATTCCGCGTTGCGGTAAGCCTGGCGTCAGGCTTACCGTTTACCGCAGAGCGATTCCGAGGACTTTGGCTTCCGGCACTTCGCCGTTCAGTAACGCTGCTGTGCTGCCATCCCAGTAAACACGGCCATCCACAATCAGGAGAGTACGCGGCGCGATACGTGCAGCATCTTCAACGCTATGGGAGACCATTAACAGCGTGATAGCCCGTTCCGCGCAGACCTCATCAACCAGTTGCAGCATCTCTTTTCTCAGCGCCGGGTCCAGGGCGGAAAAAGGCTCATCCAGCAACAGCACCGGCTGCTGACGGACCAGACAGCGCGCCAGCGCCACACGCTGCCGCTGACCGCCGGAAAGCTCACCGGGCAGACGCTGCAGATAGCTTTCCATCCCGACGCGCTTCGCAATTTCCTGCAATTTCTGCTTCTGGAGATGATTCAGTTTCAGGCCGGGATGCAGCCCGAGGCCAATATTCTGCGCCACGGTGAGGTGAGGGAAAAGATTGTTCTCCTGAAAGAGCATCGAGACCGGACGCTGTGCCGGTGGGGTCAGGTTGTGCCGCTGATGATTGATCTCCAGCGTACCGCCCTCGACGGTCAAAAATCCGGCAATCAGGCTCAGCAGGGTACTTTTACCGGCACCGCTTGGACCGAGGATCGCCACCCGCTCTCCCGGCTGCATGCTGAATGAAAACCGCATCGGAAGGGCGTGATAAAGGTAAGTCAGATCAGTCAGCGTGAGCATGGCGTCCCGGGAATTTTTCTATCAGGGTAAACAGCAGCAGGCACAGCAGCAGCAGCAGCAGGGCGGTAACCGCGCCGTCGCTGCTGCGGTACGAACCTATCTGCTGATAAAGGTAGAACGGCAGCGTGCGGAAATCCTCGTTGCCGAAGAGGGCCACCACGCCAAAATCGCCAATCGAGAGAACGCAGGCAAAGGCGAGCGCCTGCGCAATCGGGCGCTTCAGCGCCTTCAGTTCAATCAGCCTGAGCCGGTGCCAGCCGCGAATATCCAGCGACAGGCAGAGCCGGTTATAGCGTTCGGCAATATCGCGTAGCGGATTTTCCAGCACCTTCATGGCATAAGGGATCGCCATCAGCGCGTTGGTGAAAATAACAATGCCATCAGCCTGTTGCGGCAACCCAACGGTATCATTGAGCAACATAAAAATGCCGGTCGCCAGCACGATGCCCGGCATGGCGAGGATCAGCATTCCGCTCAGCTCCAGCACCTGTCCTGGAAAGAGGCGCTGGCGAAGGCGCAATTCACGACTACTCCACAGCAGCATCAGCGTCAGAATAACGCTCAACAGGCCCGCACCAAGCGCGATACGCAGAGAAGTCAGCGTAGCCTGCCAGAGCGCCGGTTCCTGCAGTACCTTTAGCATTCCCGCATTCAGGCCATCCAGGATCACCGCCAGCAGCGGCGGCAGTAGTAGTAGCAGCGCCAGTGTAATCAGCAGCGCGTCACTTATCCTGGCCGTCAGACTGTCTTCCGGATTGCGCCAGCCGCCCATACTGGCGACGCCAGCAGGTATGGCTTTACTGAGCCGCTGGCTGAGCATCACCAGTCCTAAGCAGCACAGCATCTGAATCATCGCCAGCAGGGCAGCGCGGCCAGGATCGTAATCGAAGCTTAACGCCTGAAAAATGGCCAGCTCAATGGTGGTTGCCTGAGGACCGCCACCCAGTGACAGGACGGTCGCAAAGCTGGCGAAGCAGAGCATAAAAATGAGTGCGCCAGCAGGCAGGATTTGCCGTCGCAGCCAGGGCCACTCCACCACGCGGAAATGATCCCAGCCCCGCAGGCCAAGCTGGGCGGCAAGCTGCCGCTGTTCGCCGGGGATCTGTTCAAGCGCCTGCAACAGTAAACGCGCCGCCAGCGGCAGGTTAAAGAAAACGTGCGCCAGTAAGATACCCTGAAGACCATAGGGCGAAAAGGTGTAGTCAATCCCCAGCAGGGCGCAAAGCTCAGCCAGCCAGCCGGTACGTCCGTAAACGCTGAGGATGCCAAACACCGCCACCAGCACCGGCAGCACCAGCGTCATTGCGCAGAGGCGCAGCAGCGTCTCCCTTCCCCGGAACCGGCGGCGGTAGAGCGCGCGGGCCAGCGGAACGGCAGGAAGCACGGAGAGCAGCGCGGAGAGAAACGCCTGCCAGAAGGAGAAGCGCAGCACGTGCCACAGATACGCATCCTGCCAGAGTTCGCGCCAGGCAACAGCGGGGGCGTTACGCCAGAGCGCGGTAAAGGCCAGCAGCGCCACGGCGATCAGCAGCGTCGCCGCCAGCACACCAGGCAGCAGCCAGCCGGCAATCAGCGGCTGACGGCGCGTTGCCATTCGGCGATCCACTGGCTGCGCTTAGCCGCCACTTCCTGCGGCGTGAACTGTAGCGTGATGGCGGGCAGCGTAAGCTGGTCAAAACCTGCCGGCAACGCGGTTTTCACGACCGGATACATCCAGTTGCCGGTGGGAATGCTTTGCTGGAAGGCGTTGTCCAGCATAAAGGTCATAAATTGCTGCGCCAGTGCAGGCTGCTTGCTTGATTTCAGCCTGCCAGCTACTTCCACCTGGAGGTAGTGCCCCTCGCTGAAACTGGCGGCGGCATACTGCGTTTTTTTCTCTTCTATCAGATGGTAAGCCGGCGACGTGGTATAACTCAGCACCATATCCGCTTCCCCTTTCAGAAACAGGCCGTAGGCCTCGCTCCAGCCTTTAGTGACGGTGACGGTTTTTTTCGCCAGCTTCTGCCACGCGTCAGGCGCGTTATCGCCATAAACGTTCTGCATCCACAGCAGCATTCCCAGACCTGGCGTACTGGTGCGGGGATCTTCATAGATCACCTTCAGCGGGCGTTCGCTCTCCACTAACTCTTTCAGGCTCTGCGGCGGATTCGGCAGTTTGGTTTTGTCATATACGAAGGCGAACCAGCCATAGTCAAAAGGTACAAACGTCTGGTTATCCCAGCCGCCCGGTACGGTCGTCTGGCGGGTATCCACCTCACTTTCAGCAAACAGGCCGGTTTTTTCCGCCGCCGCCAGCAGGTTGTTATCCAGCCCCAGCACCACGTCCGCTTTGCTGTTTTTCCCTTCCATGCGCACTCTGTTAAGCAGCGAAACGCCATCTTCCAGCGAGACATATTTCAGCTCGCAGTCACAGTTGGCTTCAAAGGCTTTTTTCACTGCCGGGCCGGGGCCCCACTCCGCGGAAAAGGAGTCGTAGGTGTACACCACCAGCGTGGGCTTGGCGGCAAAAGCGGGTAAAGAGGAAAGAATCAGCAGCGGAAGGACTTTTTTAAACACTTTGCGTTCCTTATGGTGAGCGAGGCCGCAAAGGATCTGAGCAGGTAACATCGTCTCAAATCCCTACGCCGGCATTATCCGGATCAGGTTCGACGGGTCTGTCTCAGCGTGCAGGCTTCAGGCTCCTTCACGCACCCCGTTGAGAAGTGGCTATTCTAATGATTTCCGGACAATAGCGAAAGCGTCATGATTCAGGTGGCGCGAACCAGGCAGACTTGAAATCGAACCAGCCGAGCGTGTTCATCCTGACGCCGCGCATACTGCGTTCGCCCTCAAGGAGCAGCCAGTGATGGAAGAGCGGGTGCAGGCTCCAGGTGTTAACAAGCTGGCGGCTCCAGTCGGCCAGGGAGAGTTTCTGTTCACGCCAGCGCTGGGCGTCCTGCTGCCAGTCAATCGGCACGCAGTGATGCAGCAGCGGGATCTCATAGAGCAGGGCGAACAGCGAGAATTCCAGCGGCAGGGTGAAATTGGCGCTGCCAAGCCAGATATCGCTTTCGGCGTCTCCCCGGTGCCAGGTGGCGTAATCGACCTGGCGGGTCACCAGACTGACGCCATGTTCTGCCAGCAGCGGTGCCAGCGCATTAGCGATGGCCTGATGCTCAATGTGGTCGTTGTACCAGGTCAGCGTGATTGAGGTCAGTCCCGGCGGCTTTTCGGTCATGGCCATATCGCGGCGGTGGTGCCAGCGGGGTAGCAGACCGTAGGCGGGGAACCAGTAACGCTGATAGCCGATCCCCGAGTGGTTGAGCAGCGCAACGGGATTAAAGATCATGCTGATCCAGCGGCGAACCTGTTCGTTCTGTCCCAGGGGCGAACGCTGGTCAAACAGCAAAAAGTAGCAGCCCTCCTCAAGGCGGCTCTCCTCCGATTTTTCATCCACGCTGGCGCCTTCCAGCTTCACGCCCGAATAGACCAGTTCATCGCTGATCTCCGGTAGAACCCAGATATTCACCTCATCAATCAGCGCCCGGTAGCCAAAATAATCATCAAAAGCGGCGATGCGCAGCTGCGTTTGCTGATTACGCACCACGGCATAAGGGCCGGTGCCAACGGGCTGACGCGCAAAGTCGGGCAGCGTTTGCCATTCAGCGGGCAGGATCATCGTACTGACGCTGCCCAGCAGCCAGGGTAGCCAGCTGTCCGGATGGTGCAGATAAATATCCAGCGTCCATGGCGTCGGGGAAACAATGCGATCTATATGTGAAAAAAGCGGCTGTGATGTCAGGCGAGTGAGTGAGCCGATCACATCACTCATCTCCAGCTCCCGACCGTGGTGAAAGTGAATGGCGGGACGGAGATAAAACCGCCAGTGCAGGGGGGCGACCTGCTGCCAGTGGTGGGCGATATCGGGTTCGATTTCCCCATTTTCCTCATTTATATGGGTGAGGCTGCTGAAAATCTGTCGGGCGAGGTGAGTTTCTGAGCGTCTGAGCGGCGTACCGGGAAGTAAATTGAGCAGCGATCGGTAATAAAGCACCCGCAGGATATGCTTGCCCTGCCGGAAGCTACGCCCGAGGTGGGAAATCAGCATCTGCCGCACGGTATGTTTATCACCCACTAACTGCACCAGTTGATCGATGCGATCCTGTTCCAGCAGATCCTCTGCGCGCTGCTGCTGAAGCGCCAGACCGGTATAGAGAAAACGGAGCGCCGAGCGTTTACCGCGTCCCGCCTCCGCCTGCCACTCCAGCCAGCCTTGCGCCTGCATGGCGTTAAGGAGATTACGCATATGACGGCGGGAGCAGCTGAGCTGAACGGCCAGATCGCCGAGCGTGGTTTCCTGTGACTGGCCGTTGCAGCTCTGCCAGAGGCGGATAAACTGCTGCTGTAAGCGGGGAGAGGACATAAAAGGGGAACCTTTTGCAGAAAGCGGTCTGTTTTTCCTGCCTTATATTAGGGCGATACTGGCGGCAATGAAAGAGCGGGAGGCATTCTCTGAATGGCGCTCTGACATTATTTGAATCTGAGTATGGTGCATCTTCACCAGCCAGCGGGCATTATGGTCGCTGGCTTTTTTCGTCAGCCTTTTTTTCTTCTATGCTTCCTCTTTGTCGTCCGCTCAGGCGCGACGTTTGCCGAAGGACCAGTATGACAATGCACCGACTGTCCCGCCGTATTAACCCCGTTTATCTGGCCTTTATGGCTGTCTCTTTTATGATCGGCGTGGCCGGTGCGCTACAGGCACCGACGCTCAGCCTGTTCCTGACGCGCGAAGTGGCGGTACGCCCGTTCTGGGTAGGGCTGTTTTATACCGTTAATGCGATAGCCGGGATTGCCGTCAGCATTCTGCTGGCGAAGCGCTCCGATAACCGTGGCGACCGGCGGATGCTGATCCTCTTTTGCTGCCTGATGGCGACCGCCAATGCCCTGCTGTTCGCTTTTAACCGCGACTATCTGACGCTGATTACCTTCGGAGTGCTGCTCTCGGCGCTGGCGAGCGTGGCGATGCCGCAAATTTTTGCGCTGGCGCGTGAATACGCCGATCATTCTGCGCGGGAAGTGGTGATGTTCAGCTCGGTGATGCGTGCCCAGCTGTCGCTGGCCTGGGTGGTCGGCCCGCCGCTGTCGTTTGCGCTGGCGTTAAATTATGGTTTTACCACCATGTTCGTTATCGCCGCCGGGCTTTTTGTCGTCTGTCTTGCGCTCATCTGGTTCGCGCTACCGTCCGTTGCCCGCGTGGCGCAGTCTCCGGAAGTCGTGATTACCCAGATCAGTGCCTGGAGGAATAAAGATGTGCGGCTGCTGTTTATCGCCTCGCTGCTGATGTGGACCTGCAACACCATGTACATTATTGATATGCCGCTTTATATCACCAGCGTGCTGGGGATGCCGGATCGTCTGGCGGGACTGCTGATGGGCGTGGCGGCGGGGCTGGAGATCCCGGCGATGCTGCTGGCGGGGCATCTTGTTAAACGCTTCGGTAAACGCAAAATGATGCTGTTCGCGGTGGCGGCGGGTGTGCTGTTTTATCTGGGGCTGGTGCTCTTTCAGTCGCGTATCGCGCTGATGGCGCTGCAAATCTTCAACGCCATTTTTATCGGTATCGTCGCCGGAATAGGCATGCTCTATTTTCAGGATCTGATGCCGGGGCGGCCCGGTGCGGCGACCACGCTGTTCACCAACAGTATCTCAACCGGCGTGATCCTGGCCGGTCTGCTGCAGGGCGCACTGGCCGAAACGTTTGGGCACTACTCGGTCTACTGGGCGGCGCTGATTCTCGCCATAGCCTCGCTGGCCATGTCGGCGAAGGTGAAGGATGTCTGATAGGCTGTCGCCAGGCCTGGCTTTGATGCAGGCCTGGCGACAGAATTAACGCAGAAAGGCAGGCTGCTGCTGCTCGTAAGCGCCAATCTCCGCCTCATGCTGAAGCGTCAGGCCGATACTGTCCAGGCCATTAATCAGACAGTGGCGGCGGAAGGGATCGATACTGAATGGATAACGTTTTTCACCTGCAATAACCTCCTGCGCTTCCAGATCCACCGTAAAACGGCAGCCCGGCTGCGCCGCAACGAACTGAAACAGCGCCTCTATTTCATCTTCACCCAGCGTCACCAGCAGCAGCTGATTATTAAAAGCGTTGTTGGCGAAAATATCCGCAAATCCGCTGCCGATAATCGCCTGGATTCCGTAATCGGTCAGCGCCCAGGGCGCGTGCTCGCGTGAGGAACCGCAGCCAAAGTTTTCGCGCGTCAGCATAATGGTGGCGCCGCTGAATTCTGGTTTATTAAGCACAAAGTCGGGGTTGGGGATCTGACCTTCGGCATCGCTGTAGCGCCAGTCGAAAAACAGATTACGGCCAAAGCCGGTGCGCGTCACCATCTGCAAAAACTGCTTGGGAATGATGGCGTCGGTATCCACGTTAGCGGTGTCGACCGGTACCACGATGCCGGTATGTCGGGTGAATTTTCTGGCCATGATATTCCTCAGTTCAGTTTGCGGATATCGGCAAAGTGGCCGGCCACTGCCGCCGCCGCTGCCATCGCCGGGCTGAGCAGGTGTGTCCGTCCGCCGCGCCCCTGACGACCTTCGAAATTACGGTTGCTGGTGGAGGCACAGCGCTCGCCGGGACTCAGGCGGTCATTGTTCATCGCCAGGCACATGGAGCAGCCGGGAAGCCGCCACTCAAACCCGGCGTCCAGAAAGATTTTATCCAGTCCTTCTGCCTCCGCCTGCGCCTTCACGGGACCGGAACCTGGCACCACATAGCCCTGTACGCCAGCGGCAATTTTATGCCCTTTCACCACCGAGGCTGCCGCCCGCAAATCTTCAATACGCGAGTTGGTGCAGGAGCCGATAAACACTTTATCAATACGCACGTCGCTCAGCCGGGTACCAGGTTTGAGATCCATATAAGCCAGCGCTTTTTCCGCTGAGGCCCGCTCAATTGGATCGCTGAACGACGCTGGATCGGGGATGCACTCATCCACGGCAATCACCTGACCGGGATTGGTTCCCCAGGTGACCTGCGGGGCGATTGACGCCGCATCAAGCATGACGACCTTATCAAACTGAGCATCTGCGTCACTGTTAAGCGTCTGCCAGTAAGCCACTGCTGCTTCCCACGCGTCGCCTTTCGGCACGAACTGACGTCCTTTCAGGTAGCTGAACGTCGTTTCATCCGGTGCGATAAGGCCCGCCTTGGCACCCAGCTCAATCGCCATATTGCAGAGCGTCATCCGTCCTTCCATGCTGAGCTGCCGCACGGCCGGGCCGCAAAATTCCACCACGTGACCGTTGCCGCCGCCGCTGCCAGTTTTGCCAATAATGGCGAGGGCGATATCTTTCGCCGTGATGCCCGGCGCGGGCTGACCCACGACCTCAATTTTCATGGTTCTGGCACGGGACTGCTTCAGCGTTTGCGTCGCCAGCACATGTTCCACTTCCGAGGTGCCGATGCCGAACGCCAGCGCACCCAGCGCGCCGTGCGTTGAGGTATGTGAGTCCCCACAAACAATTGTCATACCGGGCAGGGAGATGCCCTGCTCGGGGCCGATAACGTGCACAATGCCCTGGTAAGGATGCTGCAGATCGTAGAGAGGAACGCCAAACTCCTCACAGTTCTTCATCAGCAGGGACATCTGAATACGGGCCATCTCACCGCTGGCGTTGATATCCCGCGTCTGGGTGGAGACATTATGATCCATGGTGGCAAAGGTTTTACCCGGCTGGCGGACCGGGCGACCCTGCGCGCGCAGCCCATCAAATGCCTGCGCGGAGGTCACCTCATGCACAAGGTGACGGTCGATATAGAGCAGCGGCGTTTCGTTGGGCGCGTCATGCACGACATGCGCATCAAACAGCTTTTCGTATAACGTTTTCATGTTCAGGTTTCGCTGACAAATCGGGCAATAATGGAACCCATCTCGTCGGTGCCGATGGCCTGGCCATCTCCGGCCAGATCGGCGGTACGGTAGCCTTCAGCCAGCGCGCGGCTGACGGCGTTTTCAATGGCGTCGGCAACGTCAGGCGCATCCAGGCTATAGCGCATCAGCAGCGACAGCGACAGGATCTGGGCTACCGGATTCGCACAGTTTTTACCGGCGATATCCGGGGCCGATCCGCCTGCGGGTTCGTAGAGGCCAAAGCCCTGTTCGTTAAGGCTGGCGGAGGGCAGCATCCCCATCGAACCGGTGATCATCGCACACTCATCAGAAAGGATATCGCCAAACAGGTTAGAACAGAGCATCACATCAAACTGAGACGGCGCTTTGATCAGCTGCATGGTGGCGTTATCAATGTACATATGGTGCAGCTCAACATCGGGGTAATCCTTCGCCACTTCGCTGACGATTTCCCGCCACAGAATGGAGGATTGCAGGACGTTTGCCTTGTCGATTGAGGTCACTTTTTTACGGCGTTTGCGCGCTGATTCAAACGCGATGCGGGCGATGCGCTCAATTTCAAAACGGTAGTAGGCTTCGGTATCGAAGGCACGCTCATGCTGCCCGCTGCCTTCACGTCCCTTCGGCTGGCCAAAATAGATGCCTCCGGTCAGCTCGCGAACCACCAGGATATCGAAACCTGTTGCGGCGATATCACTGCGCAGCGGGCAAAACGCTTCCAGACCGCTGTGCAGGCTGGCAGGGCGCAGGTTGCTGAACAGCTTGAAGTGTTTACGCAGCGGCAGTAGCGCGCCGCGCTCGGGCTGCTCTGCGGGCGGCAGATGTTCCCATTTCGGCCCGCCCACCGAGCCAAACAGGATCGCATCCGCCTGCTCACAGCCGGAAATGGTTTTCTTCGGCAGCGGCTCACCCTGGCGATCGATAGCAATGCCGCCCACGTCATGTTCACTGGTGGTGATGCGCATACCAAAACGCTGGCGAACCGCGTCCAGTACCTTGCTGGCCTGAGCCATCACTTCAGGGCCGATACCGTCACCGGGTAATACGGCAATATGATAAGTCCTGGACATGATTACACGGTCTCCTTGTGATCGTTAGCGTGGGATTTGCGCTGCAGTTCCTGCTCCACCTGGCGGGCGCGCCAGATATTGTTCAGGGCATTGATCATCGCTTTTGCGGATGATTCGACAATATCCGTGGCCAGACCGACGCCGTGGAATTTACGGCCATTATAATTAACCACGATATCCACCTGGCCCAGCGCGTCTTTTCCGTGACCTTTCGCCGTCAGCTGATATTTCACCAGCTCAGCATCGAAGTCGGTGATGCGGTTGATCGCCTGATAGACGGCATCTACCGGGCCGTTGCCGGTTGCCGCTTCAGAGGTCACTTCTTCGCCACAGCCCAGCTTCACGGAAGCGGTCGCCATCACGCTGGAGCCGGATTGCACGCTGAAATAATCCAGACGAAAATGCTCAGGTTCTTCATTCTGTTTGTTAATAAACGCCAGCGCTTCCAGATCGTAGTCAAAAACCTGGCCTTTCTTATCCGCCAGCTTCAGGAAAGCGTCATACAGCGTGTCCAGGTTATAGTCGTTCTCTTTATAACCCATCTCGTCCATGCGGTGTTTTACCGCGGCGCGTCCGGAACGGGATGTCAGGTTCAGCTGAATCTGATTCAGGCCGATCGACTCCGGCGTCATGATTTCGTAGTTCTCGCGGTTTTTCAGCACGCCGTCCTGATGGATCCCGGAAGAGTGGGCGAAAGCGCCGGTGCCGACGATGGCTTTGTTCGCCGGGATTGGCATATTACAAATCTGGCTGACGATCTGACTGGTGCGATAGATTTCCTGATGATGAATAGTGGTATGCACATTCATTAACTGGCCGCGGGTTTTAATCGCCATAATGACTTCTTCCAGCGCGCAGTTACCGGCACGTTCACCCAGGCCGTTTAACGTACCTTCTACCTGTCGTGCGCCTGCCTGCACCGCAGCAATTGAGTTTCCAACCGCCATGCCTAAATCGTCATGGGTATGAACAGAGAGGACTGCTTTGTCGATGTTGGGAACGCGGTTAATCAGCTGCGCGATAATATTGCTGTACTCATCGGGCAGCGTATAGCCGACAGTATCCGGAATATTGATGGTGGTAGCGCCTGCATTGATGGCGGCCTCGACTACCCGGCAGAGATCGTCAATCGGCGTACGGCCACCATCTTCGCAGGAGAATTCAACGTCGCTGGTATAGTTGCGGGCGCGCCTGACCATGCGGACGGCGCGGTCAATGACCTCGGGCAGCGTGCTGCGCAGTTTGGTCGCGATATGCATCGGCGACGTGGCCAGAAAGGTATGGATACGGTAAGCATCGGCAACGCGCAGAGCTTCGTAGGCCGCATCGATATCCTTCTCCACACAGCGCGCCAGCGCGCAGACCCGGCTGTTTTTAATCTGACGGGCAATCGTCTGCACTGATTCAAAATCACCCGGCGAAGAGACAGGAAAACCCACTTCCATCACGTCAACACCCATCCGCTCCAGCGCGAGCGCGATTTGCAGTTTTTCTTTTACACTCAGACTTGCCTGTAATGCCTGTTCACCGTCGCGCAGAGTGGTATCGAAAATAATGACTTGCTGGCTCATGGGATAATTCCTTATCGGGTTATATTCGCTGCCGCCGCGGGCAAAAAAAAACCCGCGCATCGGCGCGGGTTTTTTTGTCAGTCTGAAATCAGTGATTGATTCCGCCCACAAGGCTACCGCGCACAAAGGATGCGTTTAGTAGTAGACCGAGTAGGCGGGTATGGCGAATCATTAATTTCAGACCTCATCAATGCGTTGTTTCTTTATTGATACTTGATTGGCAGGGGGGATGTCAACCATAAGGCGTACGAATCTTTACGCCGGGCGGCGACAGAAATCCGGAAAATAAACTGGCACCGACGGGGAATACAGCACAAACGGCAGTCGCCTGAGCATTAACGCCCCGCAGACGCGCCTGTCGCAACAATTTGTAAATTATTTCTATGTGTTTTTATGATATTAATCAATTGCTTACTCCTATCCAGTGCTACAGGGGAACGGCTGGGTTACCCGTAACCATTTAGTTAAATATCTTAATAACGTAATTACAGACAGCAGATAAAACTGTTACGCGGAAAAAAAGTGCTGGGGTAAACGTAATTTGAAAACGTGCTTACTTTGTTAACAAAACGATTACCCTGAAAAAGAATAGCCTTACAGAATAAACCGCTTTTCTTTCGCTTTTAAAATAGCGTAATTATCGCTAATGCCGCAGCCGCGTAGCACCTTAACAAAAGATAAGTGGGCCGGAACAAACCTGGGGTGATTGCCTGTCAACTTTTCTGCGGTTATGGTACTTAATCAACAGAATGTAAAAAATATAAAGGGCTTCGCCCTGTACCTGGAGAGTGGAAATGACTTCCGCTTTCTGAATTAACACAGGTTCGATCGTCTCTGGCTGCTTCCTTCCCGGTTGCGGCATTCATCGCAGAGCGATCAGCACCTTAAAGCCTGGAGGCAAGAATGGAAATGTTGTCAGGAGCCGAGATGGTCGTCCGGTCATTGATCGATCAGGGCGTAAAGCATGTGTTCGGCTACCCCGGCGGAGCGGTCCTCGATATCTATGATGCGCTGCAGACCGTAGGCGGCATCGACCATATTCTGGTTCGTCATGAGCAGGGCGCCGTCCATATGGCCGACGGCTATGCACGCGCAACCGGGGAGGTTGGTGTGGTGCTGGTGACCTCCGGCCCCGGCGCAACGAACGCCATTACCGGCATTGCCACGGCCTATATGGACTCCATCCCGATGGTGGTGCTGTCAGGCCAGGTTCCTTCTTCCCTGATTGGCTACGACGCCTTCCAGGAGTGCGATATGGTGGGCATCTCCCGTCCGGTCGTTAAACACAGCTTTATGGTTAAGCATACGGAAGATATCCCGACCATCATGAAGAAAGCATTCTGGCTTGCCGCCAGTGGGCGGCCGGGGCCGGTAGTGGTTGATTTGCCGAAAGATATGATGAACCCGGCGAACAAACTGCCCTACGTCTGGCCGGACAGCGTCAGCATGCGCTCATACAATCCGACCACGCAGGGTCATAAAGGGCAGATTAAGCGGGCATTACAGACGCTGCTGGCGGCAAAACGCCCGGTGATTTATGCGGGTGGCGGCGTGGTAAATGCGGACTGTTCTGCTGAGTTGCGACAGCTGGCGGAAACCCTGAACTTACCCGTAGCCGCTTCGCTGATGGGCCTGGGCGCCTTTCCCGGCACGCATCGGCAAAGTCTGGGGATGCTGGGCATGCATGGTACTTATGAAGCCAATATGACCATGCATAACGCTGATGTCATCTTCGCAGTTGGGGTACGCTTTGACGATCGTACGACCAATAATCTGGCGAAGTATTGCCCGGATGCCACCGTTTTACATATCGATATCGATCCGACCTCCATCTCTAAAACCGTGGCCGCCGACATTCCCATCGTTGGTGACGCCAGACAGGTTCTGCAGCAGATGCTCGATCTGATGGCGCAGGGCGATAATACGCAGAATTTTGACAGCCTGCGTGACTGGTGGCAGCAGATCGAACAGTGGCAGGCGCGAAAGTGCCTGGCTTACGATCGCAGCAGTGAAAAAATTAAACCTCAGGCGGTTATTGAAACGATCTGGAAGCTGACCAAAGGCGAAGCCTATGTCACTTCCGACGTCGGCCAGCACCAGATGTTTGCCGCACTTTATTATCCGTTCGACAAACCCCGTCGCTGGATTAACTCCGGTGGCCTTGGCACGATGGGCTTTGGACTGCCTGCGGCGCTCGGCGTGAAGCTGGCGCTGCCGAAGGAAACGGTAATCTGTGTGACCGGCGATGGCAGTATTCAGATGAATATTCAGGAACTTTCGACGGCGCTGCAGTACGATCTACCGGTGATGGTGCTGAGCCTGAACAACCGCTTCCTCGGCATGGTGAAACAGTGGCAGGATATGATCTATTCCGGTCGCCACTCGCAGTCCTATATGGAATCACTGCCTGATTTTGTGCGTCTGGCGGAGGCCTATGGTCACGTGGGGATTGGCATTTCGCATCCGGAAGAGCTGGAGTCAAAGCTGACCGAAGCGCTGGAAGCGTTAGGAAAAGGGCGTCTGGTTTTTGTTGACGTTAACGTGGATGGAACCGAGCACGTTTACCCGATGCATATTCGCGGCGGCGGGATGGACGAAATGTGGCTGAGCAAAACGGAGAGGACTTAATTATGCGTCGTGTGTTATCGGTACTGCTGGAAAACGAGTCCGGCGCATTATCCCGCGTGGTCGGGCTGTTCTCCCAGCGCGGTTATAACATTGAGAGCCTGACCGTCGCGCCGACAGACGATCCCACCCTGTCGCGGATGACCATCCAGACCGTGGGCGATGAGAAAGTGATCGAACAGATCGAAAAGCAGCTGCACAAGCTGGTGGACGTTCTGCGCGTGACGGAGCTGGGGCAGGGCGCGTTCGTTGAGCGTGAGATTATGCTGGTAAAGATACAGGCCAGCGGCTACGGGCGTGAAGAGGTCAAGCGCAGCGCGGAAATCTTTCGCGGGCAGATTGTTGACGTTACGCCAACGCTTTATACGGTTCAGCTTGCAGGAACCAGCGACAAGCTGGATGCTTTTCTGAACAGCATCCGGGAAGTGGCGGAAATTGTTGAAGTTGCCCGTTCCGGTATCGTCGGTGTCGCCCGTGGCGATCGTATTATGCGATAAGATCTGCTGTGGACGCGTGACAGCGTCAGCTAACCCGGCGTAATGCCGGGTTTTTTAATTTTTGTCCTAAAGCACTCCCCCGGACGCGAAAGCAGTTGCTCAGCCCTCTAATCTGCTGTTAGATGTAACAAATGTCTTATCCTTAGCCGCGACGTGGCTATTTTTTGCGCCGTCCCGGTGCATGAAGTGTGGGGTTATTGTGAAACTGGATGAAATTGCGCGCCTTGCCGGAGTATCGCGCACGACGGCCAGCTACGTTATCAATGGTAAAGCTAAGCAGTATCGTGTCAGCGACAAAACCGTCGAGAAAGTGATGGCCGTGGTGCGTGAGCATAACTACCACCCAAATGCGGTAGCGGCCGGACTTCGCGCCGGGCGAACGCGCTCGATAGGCCTGGTTATTCCCGATCTGGAGAATACCAGCTACACGCGTATTGCTAATTATCTGGAACGTCAGGCCCGTCAGCGCGGTTATCAGCTGCTTATCGCCTGTTCCGAAGATCAACCTGATAATGAAATGCGCTGCGTTGAACATCTGCTGCAGCGTCAGGTGGATGCGATTATTGTCTCGACCTCGCTGCCGCCAGAGCATCCTTTTTATCAGCGCTGGATTAACGATCCCCTGCCGATTATCGCGCTGGATCGGGCGCTCGATCGCGAACATTTTACCAGCGTGGTCGGTGCCGATCAGGACGATGCCGCCATGCTGGCTGCGGAGCTTCGCAAGCAGCCGGTCAACTCGGTGCTTTTTTTAGGCGCGCTGCCCGAGCTTTCCGTCAGCTTTCTGCGCGAGATGGGGTTCAGGGATGCCTGGAAAGGCGACGAACGACCGCAGACCTTCATCTACGCTAACAGCTTCGAGCGAACGGCGGCGGCGGCGTTGTTCGAAACCTGGCTGGAAACCCATCCTATGCCTGAAGCGCTTTTCACCACTTCTTTTGGCCTGCTACAAGGGGTGATGGACGTTACGCTGAGGCGTGAGGGGCGTCTGCCTGTCGATCTTGCCATCGCCACCTTTGGCGATCATGAGCTGCTGGATTTTCTGGATTGCCCGGTACTGGCGGTAGGGCAGCGTCACCGGGATGTCGCTGAGCGGGTACTTGAACTGGTGCTGGCCAGCCTTGATGAGCCTAAAAAACCCAAGCCGGGCTTAACACGCATCCGCCGTAATCTCTATCATCGTGGAAGGTTGAGTCGTCGTTAAACTTAAATCCTGATTAAAAAGGCAGCCAGGCTGCCTTTTTTGGTCGGTATTCTATTTTCCCGTTTTAAATTGGTTTTTTTGATAAATTTAGCGGCAGATAATTTGACGATGTTGCGAAACGTTAAATAAGCGTAAATTAAGGTAAATGCAAAAGGCCACAGCTAACTTTTTAAAATTCATGCTGATTAATACAAATTTACATTTAGTCCTGTGCAGTCGCGGCTGGTGCGCCCGGCGCAGCTGCTGAAATTATTAGGATAGTCCTGAAAATGTCGCGCAGGTCTCAAAGTTGAAGTTATCTTTGTTGCGCGTGGAATGTGATATATTTTTGAGCAATCCTTTAGCTAGCAAAAAAAAATTACTGCTATTCATCGGTTTATTTTTTATCTCCATTTAAGATCCGCAAAATTTTTATCTCTTAGTGATTTTCCCTGCGTAAGAAATAATTCCATTCCGGCTTCGCTGTTGCTTGACAATGTTTTCCTCTGCTCCGTAAACTCCCCCGGTGGGAATTAGTGGTATAAAGTGGTGAAAAAAGGTAACCGGAGGGTGAGACTGGCATGTTCCGTGGAGCAACGTTAGTCAATCTCGACAGCAAAGGGCGGCTCGCTGTGCCCACGCGCTATCGCGAAACGCTGATCGAGGAATCACAGGGGCAAATGGTATGCACCATTGACCTCCGCCAGCCATGCCTGCTGCTTTACACCCTGCCCGAATGGGAAATTATTGAACGTAAGCTGGCTCGCTTATCCAGCATGAACCCTGAAGAGCGGCGCGTTCAGCGCCTGCTGCTGGGACATGCCAGCGAATGTCAGATGGATAATGCAGGACGGCTGCTGGTCGCGAATACGCTTCGCCAGCATGCGCACCTGACCAAAGAAGTGATGCTGGTTGGGCAGTTCAATAAGTTTGAGCTGTGGGATGAACAGACCTGGTATCAACAAGTCAGGGAGGATATTGACGCGGAGCAGTCGACTCAGGAACCGCTTTCTGAGCGTTTGCAGGACTTGTCATTATAGCTATGCAGGAAAATTTCAAACATACCACAGTGCTGTTGGACGAGGCGGTAAAGGGCCTCAATATCCAGCCTGACGGCATCTATATCGATGGCACCTTCGGACGAGGTGGCCATTCGCGACTCATTCTCTCCCAGTTAGGTGAGCAGGGGCGGCTTTACGCCATTGACCGCGATCCTCAGGCGATTGCGGCAGCCGAAGCGATAACCGATCCCCGCTTTACGATTATTCACGGCCCCTTTTCCGCGCTGGCAGAGTATGCCGAAGCGCGGGGCTTAACGGGAAAAATCAACGGGATCCTGCTGGATCTCGGCGTCTCTTCTCCTCAGCTGGACGATGCCGATCGCGGCTTCTCCTTTATGCGCGACGGGCCGCTGGATATGCGAATGGACCCGACCAGGGGACTTTCTGCCGCCGAATGGCTGCTGCGGGCTGACGAGAGCGATATCGCATTTGTGCTGAAGACTTTTGGCGAAGAGCGTTTTGCTAAACGTATCGCCAGAGCGATCGTGGAGCGCAATCGTGAGCAGCCAATGACCCGTACCAAAGAGCTGGCCGATGTGATTTATGCGGCCACGCCGGTAAAGGATAAGTTTAAGCATCCGGCCACCCGCAGTTTTCAGGCCATCCGTATCTGGATAAACAGTGAGCTGGAAGAGATTGAGCAGGCGCTGAAAGGCGCGCTCACCGCGCTGGCACCGGAAGGACGGCTTTCGGTGATCAGCTTCCATTCCCTTGAAGACCGTATTGTGAAACGGTTTATGCGCGAGCAGAGTCGCGGTCCGCAGGTGCCAGCCGGTATTCCGCTGACCGAAGCGCAGCTCAGCAAGCTGGGCGGGCGCCAGCTCAAAGCGCTGGGCAAAATGATGCCCGGCGAGGCGGAGGTCGCGGAGAACCCCCGCGCCCGCAGCTCCGTACTGAGAATTGCTGAGAGGACGGCGTCGTGACAGGCAACGAACGGCATAGCTTACCGGGCGCGATCGCAGAAGATATTCTGCGTCATGGCAAAATCCCGCTGATCCTGGCCGTTGCGGTGACGGTTTCCGCCGTGCTGGTGGTGACCACGGCGCATAAAACCCGTCTGCTTACCGCCCAGCGTGAACAGCTGGTACTGGAAAGGGATGCGCTGGACATTGAATGGCGCAACCTGATTCTGGAAGAGAATGCCCTCGGCGATCATAGCCGGGTTGAGAGGACGGCAACGGATAAACTGCAAATGCAGCATGTCGATCCATCGCAGGAAAATATCGTGGTACAGCCATAAGAGACGGAATGAAAGCCGCAACCAAGACGCAGAAGTTAAAACGCCAGGAGAATCAGGCCAGCTTTGTTAGCTGGCGTTTTGCGTTGTTATGCGGCTGCATTTTCATTGCGCTTGCCGCGCTGCTTTCCCGGGTAGCCTGGCTTCAGGTTGTCAGCCCCGACAGGCTGGTACGGGAAGGGGATATGCGTTCTCTTCGCGTACAGGCAGTGCCGACCGCGCGCGGTATGATCACCGATCGGGCAGGCCGGCCGCTGGCGGTCAGCGTGCCGGTAAATGCCATTTGGGCCGACCCGAAAGAGTTGCATGATAAGGGCGGGATTACCCTCGACAGCCGCTGGAAAGCATTATCAGATGCTTTATCCATTCCGCTCGATCAGCTTGCCGCCCGCGTTAACGCCAACCCCAAAGGCCGCTTCGTTTATCTTGCCCGTCAGGTCAATCCCGCTATTGGCGACTACATCAAAAAACTGAAGCTGCCGGGCATTCATCTGCGGCAGGAATCCCGCCGTTACTATCCCGCAGGGCAGGTCACTTCACATCTGATCGGTTTTACCAATATCGACGGCCAGGGCATTGAAGGTGTTGAAAAAAGCTTCGATAAATGGCTGACCGGCCAGCCTGGCGAACGAACGGTACGTAAAGATCGCTATGGCCGGGTGATTGAAGATATCTCTTCCGTAGACAGCCGTGCCGCGCACAATCTTGCGCTCAGCATTGATGAACGGTTGCAGGCGCTGGTCTACCGTGAACTGAACAATGCCGTCGCCTTTAACAAGGCGGAGTCCGGTACGGCGGTTCTGGTCGATGTGAATACCGGCGAGGTACTGGCGATGGCCAACAGTCCCGCCTATAACCCGAACAATCTCAGCGGCACCCCCAAAGACGTCATGCGTAATCGTGCTATCACCGATATTTTTGAACCCGGTTCTACGGTGAAACCGATGGTGGTGATGACCGCACTTCAACGTGGCGTGGTGAAAGAAAATACCGTTCTGAATACCGTGCCGTATCGCGTTAACGGTCATGAGATTAAAGACGTGGCGCGCTATAACGAACTAACCCTGACCGGGGTTCTGCAGAAATCGAGTAACGTCGGTGTTTCAAAGCTGGCGTTAGCGATGCCATCCTCAGCGCTGGTAGAAACTTACTCGCGCTTTGGATTGGGTAAGGCGACCAATTTGGGGTTGGTCGGAGAAAGTAGTGGCTTATATCCTCAAAAACAACGGTGGTCTGACATAGAGAGGGCCACCTTCTCTTTCGGCTATGGGCTGATGGTAACGCCGTTACAATTAGCGCGAGTCTACGCCACGATCGGCAGCTATGGCATTTTGCGCCCGCTTTCGATCACCAAGGTTGATCCGCCAGTCGCGGGTCAGCGCGCTTTCCCTGAACACGTTGTGCGTACCGTCATGCATATGATGGAAAGCGTCGCCCTGCCGGGCGGCGGGGGCGTGAAAGCCGCCATCAAAGGCTACCGCATTGCGATCAAAACCGGGACAGCGAAAAAGGTCGGGCCTGACGGAAAATACGTCAATAAATATATCGCCTATACGGCGGGCGTTGCGCCCGCGAGCCGTCCCCGTTTTGCGCTGGTCGTGGTAATTAACGATCCTCAGGGCGGCAAATATTATGGCGGCGCCGTATCCGCCCCTGTTTTTGGCGCGATCATGGGAGGCGTACTGCGTACCATGAATATTGAGCCTGATGCACTGCCTCCAGCGGTTCCGGTGGAGAACAACGAAAAAATAGTTAACAGAAGTGAGGGATCGAGTGACCGATCGTAACCTGCGCGAACTGCTGGCCCCCTGGGTGCCTGGCGCACCTTCGCTGCCGCTTAAAGAGATGATCCTGGACAGCCGCGTGGCGGCTTCAGGCGACCTGTTTGTGGCGCTTAAAGGCCATGTGGCTGACGGCCGCCGTTTTATCCCCCAGGCGATAGCTCAGGGCGTGGCAGCCGTGATTGCCGATGCAGAAGGCGAAGCAGAAGATGGTCAGATCGTCATGATGCATGGCGTGCCGGTCATTTACCTGGCACAGCTCTCCCAGCGTCTTTCCGCGCTGGCGGGGCGTTTTTATCACCAGCCTGGCGAAAAGCTGAAGCTCGTTGGGGTGACCGGCACTAACGGTAAAACTACCACGACTCAGCTGCTGGCTCAGTGGGCGACCTTGCTGGGTGAAACCGGTGCAGTGATGGGGACGGTTGGCAATGGCCTTTATGGTCAGCTCGCGCCGGCGGAGAACACAACCGGCTCAGCGGTAGACGTCCAGCACACTCTTAATGCGCTGGTTGAACAGGGCGCTACCCTCGCCGCGATGGAGATCTCCTCTCACGGTCTGGTGCAGCACCGCGTCGCCGCGCTGCCTTTTGCCGCTGCTGTTTATACCAACCTGAGCCGGGATCATCTGGATTACCACGGTGATATGGCGCGCTACGAAGCCGCGAAATGGCTGCTCTTTTCAGAGCATCATGTCGGGCAGGCGATTATCAACGCCGATGATGAGGTGGGTCGTCGCTGGCTGGAGAAGCTGCCGGATGCGGTTGCCGTTACCATGGAAAATAACCTTCAGCCTGGCTGCCATGGCCGCTGGCTGAAAGCGACAGAGGTGGATTATCACGATAATGGTGCGACGATCCGCTTCAGCTCCAGCTGGGGCGAGGGAGAAATCAACAGCCGGCTGATGGGTGCCTTCAACGTCAGCAATCTGTTGGTCGCGCTGGCCACGCTGCTGGCGCTGGGCTATCCGCTCCCCTCACTGATGGCGTCCGCCAGCCAGCTCCAGCCGGTCACCGGCCGCATGGAAGTGTTCAGCGCGCCTGGCAAACCGACCGTGGTAGTGGATTATGCCCATACGCCAGATGCGCTTGAAAAAGCGCTGGCGGCGGCACGTCTTCACTGTAAAGGGCAGTTATGGTGCCTATTTGGCTGCGGCGGCGATCGTGATAAAGGCAAACGCCCGCTGATGGGCGCGATTGCCGAACAGTTCTCCGATATCGTTGTTATTACCGATGATAATCCACGCAGTGAAGATCCGGCGGCCATTGTCGCGGATATATTAACAGGCCTGCTTGATGCCGGACGCGCCCGCGTGGTTTCTGGACGGGCGCAAGCGGTCACCAGCGCAGTAATGCAGGCGAAGGAAGGCGATTTTGTTCTGGTGGCGGGAAAAGGTCACGAAGATTATCAGATTATCGGTAACCGCCGCCTCGACTATTCCGACCGGATGACGGTCGCTCGTCTGCTGGGGGTGATGGCATGATCGCGCTTTCTCTCAAAACGCTTGCTGATATCACTGGTGGCGAACTCGTTGGCGGCGATCTGATCTTTTCAGACGTCACGACAGATACCCGTCACGTCAGCGCTGGCTGCCTGTTTATCGCCCTGAAAGGCGAGCGTTTTGACGCTCACCGGTTCGTGGGTGATGCCATTGCCGCCGGTTCGTCGGCTCTATTGGTGAGTGAGCACTTACCTGTAGCTGTTCCGCAGGTGATTGTTGCCGATACGCGTATTGCGCTTGGCCAGCTGGCTGGCTGGGTACGTCAGCACTCTCCTGCGCGCGTGGTCGGGCTTACCGGTTCGTCCGGCAAGACCTCCGTCAAGGAGATGACCGCTGCGATCCTGCGGGAATGCGGTGAAACGCTCTATACCGCAGGCAACCTGAATAACGATATCGGCGTGCCGCTGACCCTGCTGCGGCTGACCGAAAAGCATCAGTATGCGGTGATCGAACTGGGTGCCAACCACCAGGGCGAAATCGCCTATACGACGGCGCTTGCCCGTCCGGAATCGGCGCTGGTCAATAACCTGGCCGCCGCCCATCTTGAAGGTTTCGGTTCGCTGGCCGGCGTGGCGAAGGCGAAAGGGGAAATTTTTCAGGGGCTGCCCGATAGCGGCACTGCCATTCTCAATGCGGACAGTAACGACTGGCCGCACTGGCAGACGATGCTGCAGGGCAAAAGAGTCTGGCGTTTTTCGCCGGATGCCCAGGCGGGCGTGGATTTCTCGGCGCAGAATGTGACGATGAGCGCTGGCGGGACTCAATTTACTCTGCACACTCCAGCGGGCGTGGTCGATATCACGTTGCCGCTGCCGGGTCGTCATAATATCGCCAATGCGCTGGCTGCCGCCGCACTGGCGCTGGCAGTCGATGCGCCACTGAGCGCCATCCAGAAAGGGCTTTCCGCACTGAAAGCGGTGCCAGGCCGCCTTTTCCCCATCGCGCTGGCAGAAGGCAAACTGATTATTGATGACAGCTATAACGCCAACGTCGGTTCAATGACCGCTGCGGCTCAGGTACTGGCGGAGATGCCGGGTTACCGCGTCATGGTCGTGGGCGATATGGCTGAACTGGGTGATGAGGCGAAAGCCTGCCACCGGGAAGTGGGCGAGGCCGCGCGCCTGGCCGGAATTGATAAGGTGCTGAGCGTCGGTACCCTGAGCAAACTGATCGGTGATGCCAGCGGAGTCGGCGAACATTTCACTGATAAAACCGCCGTGACAGAGCGTCTACAGACGCTGCTTGCGGCACATCCTCATATCACCGTGTTAGTTAAAGGTTCACGTAGTGCCGCCATGGAGCAGGTAGTACAGAGCTTACAGGAGAAAGGAACATGTTAGTCTGGCTGGCCGAGCATCTGGTCACATTTTATTCCGGCTTTAACGTCTTTTCCTATCTGACGTTTCGCGCCATCGTCAGCCTGCTGACTGCCCTTTTTATCTCACTGTGGATGGGGCCGCGTATGATCGCCCGTCTTCAGGAAATGTCCTTTGGCCAGGTTGTGCGTAACGACGGTCCTGAGTCTCATTTCAGCAAGCGCGGCACGCCGACGATGGGGGGAATTATGATCCTCTTCTCCATCACCGTGTCGGTACTGATGTGGGCCTATCCTTCGAATCCTTACGTCTGGTGCGTACTCTTTGTGCTGGTGGGCTACGGCATTATTGGTTTTATCGACGATTACCGGAAAGTTGTCCGTAAAGATACTAAGGGCCTGATTGCCCGCTGGAAATATTTCTGGCAGTCGGTCATCGCGCTGGGCGTTGCCTTCGTGATGTACATGATTGGCAAAGATACGCCTGCGACCGAGCTGGTGGTGCCGTTTTTCAAAGATATTATGCCGCAGCTTGGCCTGCTCTATCTCCTGCTGGCCTACTTTGTGATTGTCGGCACCAGTAATGCAGTTAACCTGACCGACGGGCTGGATGGGCTGGCGATCATGCCGACCGTGTTCGTGGCGGCCGGTTTTGCGCTGGTGGCCTGGGCAACCGGTAACATGAATTTCGCGAGCTATCTGCACATTCCTTATCTGCGTCACGCCGGCGAACTGGTCATCGTCTGTACCGCCATTGTCGGCGCAGGCCTGGGTTTTCTCTGGTTTAACACCTATCCGGCTCAGGTATTTATGGGCGATGTGGGCTCGCTGGCCCTTGGCGGCGCGCTTGGCACTATCGCGGTGCTGCTGCGTCAGGAGTTTCTGCTGGTGATCATGGGGGGCGTGTTCGTTGTGGAAACGCTGTCGGTGATCCTGCAGGTAGGATCGTTCAAGCTGCGCGGCCAGCGCATTTTTCGCATGGCGCCTATTCATCACCACTATGAACTGAAGGGCTGGCCGGAACCGCGCGTCATTGTGCGCTTCTGGATTATTTCGCTGATGCTGGTGCTGATTGGCCTGGCAACGCTCAAGGTACGGTAAACAATGGCTGATTATCAGGGTAAAAAAGTTGTCATTATCGGGCTGGGGCTCACCGGCCTCTCCTGCGTTGATTTCTTTTTGGCGCGCGGCGTTACGCCACGCGTGATGGATACCCGGGTCGTACCGCCAGGCGTCGAAAAGCTGCCAGCCAACGTGGAACGCTGGCTGGGCTCGCTGAACGACGACTGGCTGCTCAGCGCCGATTTGATTGTCGCCAGCCCCGGTATGGCGCTGGCGCATCCTGCGCTGATGGCGGCGGCAGATGCCGGCGTTGAGATCGTCGGCGATATCGAACTCTTCTGCCGCGAAGCGCAGGCACCCATTGTCGCCATCACAGGTTCAAACGGTAAAAGCACGGTGACCACGCTGGTGGGCGAAATGGCAAAAGCCGCTGGCTGGCAGGTGGGCGTGGGCGGCAATATTGGCCTGCCAGCGCTGATGCTGCTGGATCAGCCCGCGCAGCTTTATGTGCTGGAATTGTCCAGTTTTCAGCTGGAAACCACCTACAGCCTTCAGGCTGCGGCGGCAACGATCCTCAACGTCAGCGAAGATCATATGGATCGCTATCCGCTTGGCATGCAGCAGTACCGGGCGGCCAAACTGCGCGTCTATGAGCAGGCTTCCGTGTGCGTGGTCAATGCTGACGACGCCATGACCATGCCGGTTCGCGGCGCGGACAAGCGTTGCATCAGCTTTGGGGTGGACGTGGGCGATTATCATCTTAACCGGCAGCAGGGCAGTACCTGGCTGCGGGTGAAGGGCGAAAAAGTCCTGAACACGGACGAAATGAAGCTCGTGGGCCAGCACAACTATACAAACGCGCTGGCGGCACTGGCGCTGGCGGACGCGGCTGGTCTGCCGCGCTCGTCCAGCCTGAAGGCGCTGACATCCTTTACGGGACTGGCGCATCGCTTTCAGCTTGTCCGGGAGCACAACGGCGTGCGCTGGATTAACGACTCGAAGGCCACTAACGTCGGCAGTACAGAAGCGGCGCTGAGCGGGCTGCAGGTAAAAGGCAGGCTCTGGCTGCTACTGGGCGGTGACGGCAAATCAGCCGACTTCAGCCCGCTGGCACCTTATCTGCAAAATGACAGCGTGCGGCCCTACTGCTTTGGGCGCGACGGTGATGCGCTGGCGGCACTACGGCCAGACGTCGCCGTTCGTACTGCCACAATGCGTGAGGCCATGCAGCAGATCGCCGCTCAGGTAGCGCCGGGCGATATGGTTCTGCTTTCGCCAGCCTGTGCCAGCCTCGATCAGTTTAAGAATTTTGAGCAGCGCGGTGAAATCTTCACGCAGCTGGCTAAGGAGCTCGGCTGATGAGGATCATTGGCGCAGCCCTGGCGGGTGGGATCACGAATCGTCTGAAAGAGTGGGTGATGGGCTCTCGCGAAAGCGACGACAGCGTCATGATTCTCTATGATCGCACGCTGCTCTGGCTCACCCTCGGCCTGGCGATTATTGGCTTTGTGATGGTGACGTCGGCGTCAATGCCGGTAGGACAGCGTCTTTCCGAAGATCCGTTCTATTTCGCCAAGCGTGATGCTTTTTATCTGGTGCTGGCGTTTTGTATGTCGCTGGTCACGCTGCGCATCCCGATGGCTTTCTGGCAGCGCTACAGCAATATCATGCTGCTGGTTACGGTCTGTATGCTGCTTATTGTGCTGGTCGTCGGCAGTTCCGTTAACGGCGCCTCACGCTGGATTGCGTTGGGTCCGCTGCGCATCCAGCCCGCCGAGCTGTCGAAGCTGTCGCTGTTCTGCTACCTGGCGAGCTATCTGGTGCGCAAGGTAGATGAAGTCCGCAATAACTTCTGGGGCTTCTGTAAGCCGATGGGCGTGATGGTAGTGCTGGCGGTGCTGCTGCTGGCTCAGCCTGATCTGGGGACCGTGGTGGTGCTGTTTGTCACCACGCTGGCGATGCTGTTTCTCGCAGGTGCCAAGCTCTGGCAGTTTCTGGCAATTATCGGCTCCGGTATTTTCGCCGTTTGCCTGCTGATCATCGCTGAACCCTACCGTATGCGCCGCGTGACTTCTTTCTGGAATCCCTGGGAAGATCCGTTTGGCAGCGGTTACCAGCTTACCCAGTCGCTGATGGCCTTTGGCCGTGGGGAATTCTGGGGGCAGGGGCTGGGGAATTCAGTGCAGAAACTGGAATATTTACCGGAGGCGCACACTGACTTTATCTTCTCCATTATTGGGGAAGAACTGGGTTATATCGGTGTGGTTTTCGCCCTGTTGATGGTATTCTTCGTCGCTTTTCGCGCGATGTCCATTGGCCGCCGGGCGCTGGAGATGGATCAGCGGTTTGCCGGCTTTCTGGGCTGCTCAATCGGTATCTGGTTTAGCTTTCAGGCGCTGGTCAATGTTGGCGCGGCGGCGGGCATGCTGCCAACCAAAGGGTTAACGCTGCCGCTGATCAGCTACGGTGGTTCGAGTTTGATTATCATGTCAACCGCCATCGTTTTTTTGCTGCGTATAGATTATGAAACGCGCCTGGCCAGAGCGCAGGCGTTTACGAGAGGTGGTCGATGAAAGGGAAACGCCTGATGGTCATGGCGGGCGGAACAGGGGGACACGTTTTCCCTGGCCTGGCTGTGGCGCATCATCTGATGGATCAGGGCTGGGAGGTTCGCTGGCTGGGTACGGCCGATCGCATGGAGGCTGACCTGGTGCCTAAGCACGGCATTGATATCGACTTTATCCGCATCAGTGGACTGCGGGGCAAAGGGCTGAAGGCACAGCTTGCAGCGCCGCTGCGTATTTTCAATGCGGTACGTCAGGCGCGGGCCATTATGAAGGCCTGGAAGCCGGACGTGGTGCTGGGAATGGGCGGTTATGTTTCCGGGCCTGGCGGTCTGGCGGCCTGGAGTTGCGGTATCCCTGTGGTGCTGCATGAGCAGAACGGCATTGCCGGACTGACCAATAAATGGCTGGCGAAAATTGCCAAAAAAGTCATGCAGGCATTTCCAGGCGCCTTCCCCCATGCGGATGTTGTCGGCAATCCGGTGCGCACTGACGTGCTGGCGCTGCCCTTACCGGAAGCGCGACTGGTAAACCGGACGGGACCTGTTCGCGTGCTGGTCATTGGCGGCAGTCAGGGGGCCCGCGTACTTAACCAGACGCTGCCACAAGTGGCTGCCATGCTGGGGGAAGCTATTACGCTTTGGCACCAGGTGGGTAAAGGATCGCTGGAAAGCGTGAAGGAAGCCTATCAGCAGGTAAACCAGACGCAGCATAACGTCACGGAGTTTATTGACGATATGGCGGCGGCATACGCCTGGGCTGACGTGGTGGTCTGCCGTTCCGGTGCACTGACCGTCAGTGAAGTGGCCGCGGCGGGCTTACCGGCGATATTTGTCCCTTTTCAGCATAAAGATCGCCAGCAGTACTGGAATGCGCTGCCGCTGGAGCAGGCGGGCGCCGCCAAAATCTATGAGCAGCCGCAGTTTACTGCAGCGGCAGTGGCTGAGACGCTGGCCAGTTGGGATCGCCCAACGTTACTGCGGATGGCGGTAAAAGCACGCAGTGTTGCGATTCCGGACGCGACCGAGCGCGTGGCGGCGGAAGTGAGCGCCGTGGCGCTGTAAAGAGAATTTGCAGGTGCCGGAGAGCCGGCGCCCTAACAAAAGGTGCATTTTGCACCGACAGGCAGAAGAGATGAATACACAACAACTGGCAAAACTGCGTACTATCGTGCCCGAGATGCGTCGCGTCCGGCACATTCACTTTGTTGGCATCGGCGGTGCTGGCATGGGCGGTATTGCTGAAGTGTTGGCCAATGAAGGGTATGAAATCAGCGGTTCGGACCTGGCACCAAACGCGGTCACCCAGCACCTGAGCAAACTGGGTGCAACGCTCTATTTTAATCATCGCCCGGAAAACGTCAGCGATGCGAGCGTGGTGGTTGTGTCGACCGCTGTCTCCCAGGATAACCCTGAGATTATTGCCGCGCGCGAAGCGCGCATTCCGGTGATCCGCCGCGCGGAAATGCTGGCTGAGCTGATGCGATTCCGCCATGGCATCGCGGTTGCGGGCACGCATGGTAAAACCACCACGACGGCAATGCTGTCGAGCATTTATGCAGAAGGCGGACTCGATCCAACATTCGTCAATGGCGGCCTGGTTAAGGCTGCCGGAACGCATGCCCGTCTGGGCAGCAGCCGTTACCTGATTGCGGAAGCGGATGAGAGCGACGCCTCATTCCTGCATCTCCAGCCGATGGTGGCGATCGTCACGAATATCGAAGCTGACCATATGGACACCTATCAGGGCGATTTCGAAAACCTGAAGCAGACGTTTATCAACTTTCTGCACAATCTGCCCTTTTATGGCCGTGCCGTGCTCTGCGTTGACGATGCGGTTATCCGCGATCTTATCCCGCGCGTGGGGCGTCAGATCACCACTTACGGCTTCAGTGAAGATGCTGATGTGCGCATTGCCAGCTATCAACAGCATGGTGCGCAGGGGCATTTCACACTGGCGCGCCTCGATAAGCCTCTGATGCATGTTACGCTGAACGCCCCTGGCCGGCATAACGCGCTTAACGCGGCGGCGGCAGTAGCGGTCGCGACGGAAGAGGGCATTGAGGATAGTGAAATCCTCAGCGCGCTGGAAAGTTTTCAGGGCACAGGTCGCCGTTTCGATTTTCTGGGCGAGTATCCCCTTGCGGACGTGAACGGTAAAGAGGGCTCCGCCATGCTGGTGGATGACTACGGCCACCATCCCACCGAGGTGGATGCGACGATCAAAGCAGCGCGCGCAGGCTGGCCGGAAAAGCAGCTGGTTATGGTTTTTCAGCCGCACCGGTACACGCGAACCCGTGATTTATATGACGATTTCGCAAATGTGCTGTCTCAGGTAGATGTATTGCTGATGCTGGAAGTCTATTCCGCCGGTGAAACGCCTATTCCTGGCGCAGATAGCCGCTCGCTCTGCCGCACCATCCGCAGCCGGGGCAAAGTCGATCCCATTCTGGTTTCTGACCATGATGCTGTGATGGAGATGCTGGCACCTAAGCTCAACGGCAACGATTTGATCCTGGTGCAGGGTGCCGGAAATGTAGGGCGCATTGCACGTAAACTGGCTGACAACAAGTTACAACCGCAGAACGAGGGAGAACATCATGGCTGAGAAAGTAGCGGTATTGCTGGGTGGCACCTCTGCGGAGCGTGAAGTCTCACTGATGTCCGGCAGCGCAGTGCTTGCCGGGCTGAAAGAAGCGGGCATCGATGCACACGCGGTAGACATTCGTGATTTTCCAGTGATGCGGCTGAAGGAAGAGGGCTTCGATAAAGCCTTTATCGCCTTACATGGCCGTGGCGGCGAAGATGGGACGCTGCAGGGCGTGCTGGAGTTCCTCGCTATTCCTTATACCGGCAGCGGCGTAATGGCCTCAGCCATCACCATGGACAAACTGCGTACCAAGCAACTCTGGCAGGGCTGTGGTCTGCCGATTGCGCCTTTTGTGGCGATTACCCGTCAAGAAATGGACGCCGGACTGAGCGAGGAGATGCGCGCGCGTATTACGGCGCTCGGCCTGCCGCTGTTCGTTAAGCCAAGCTGTGAAGGCTCAAGCGTAGGCATCAGCCGCGTTAATGAAGCTGACGCGCTTCAGGCGGCGCTGAACGAAGCTTTCCGTCATGACGACGATGTGCTGGTTGAAGCTTTTCTGAGCGGCCCCGAATATACCGTCGCGGTAATTGGGGAAGATATTTTGCCTTCCATACGAATTAAAGTGATTTCTGAGTTCTATGACTATGAAGCAAAATATTTTTCTGACGATACTGAGTACTTCTGTCCGAGCGGTCTGAGCGCCGATCGGGAAGCGGAACTGAGCGATCTTGTGATCAAAGCCTGGCGTGCGCTGGGCTGTAGCGGCTGGGGCCGCGTGGACGTCATGATGGGCGGCGACGGTCAGTTCTATCTGCTCGAGGTAAATACCTCCCCAGGGATGACCGGACACAGTCTTGTGCCTATGGCGGCAAAACAGGCCGGAATGAGCTTCTCGCAGCTGGTAGCGCGTATTCTGGAGCTGGCCGACTGATATGTCTCAGGCGGCTCTGAATGTTCGTAACCGTGAAGCGCAGGAGAAAGCGCGCTCCGGAAGGAGTAACGGAACACGGCTGGCGGGTATCCTCTTTTTGCTGATGGTACTGGGTGTGATGCTGGCCGGCGGCTTTGCCGTGGTGAAGTGGATGAATGATGCCTCACGGCTGCCGCTGTCGAAGCTGGTGGTCACCGGGCAGACTCACTACACCACCAATGACGATATTCGTCAGGCGATACTCTCTCTGGGCGAACCGGGCACATTTATGTCGCAGGACGTGGATGTGATCCAGCAGCAGATCGAACGTTTGCCCTGGATCCAGCAGGTCAGCGTACGGAAGCAATGGCCGGATGAGCTGAAAATTCACCTGGTAGAATATGTGGCGGTAGCGCGCTGGAACGATCTGCATATGGTGGATGCCGAAGGCAAATCCTTCACCGTTCCGGTCAGCCATCTGGGCAAGGAGACGCTGCCAATGCTCTATGGACCGGAAGGCAGCGAGAAAGAGGTCCTGGCCGGTTATCACCAGATGAACAGCGCGCTGGCCGCAGGAAAATTTAAGCTGAAGGCAGCCTCAATGACAGCACGTCGGTCATGGCAACTGGTGACAGAGGATGATATCCGGCTGGAGCTGGGACGCAGCGACAATATGAAGCGGCTGAAACGGTTCATAGAGCTCTATCCTTCCCTGCTTCAGCAGGCGCAGACGGACAATAAACGTATCAGCTACGTGGACCTGCGATATGACTCTGGCGCGGCAGTAGGATGGGCACCGGCTCTTATTGAGAACACTGACAGTAATCAGCAACAGAATCAGGCACAGGTTGGACAACAATGATCAAGGCGACGGACAGAAAACTGGTAGTTGGACTCGAAATCGGCACCGCAAAGGTCGCCGCTTTGGTAGGTGAAATTCTGCCCGATGGCATGGTCAATATCATCGGCGTGGGAAGCTGTCCTTCCCGGGGCATGGATAAAGGCGGCGTTAACGATCTGGAATCCGTGGTGAAGTGCGTGCAGCGTGCGATCGACCAGGCTGAGCTGATGGCGGACTGCCAGATTTCGTCGGTCTACCTTGCGTTATCGGGAAAACACATCAGTTGTCAGAACGAAATAGGGATGGTTCCTATTTCAGAAGAGGAAGTGACGCAGGAAGATGTGGAAAATGTGGTACATACCGCTAAATCGGTCCGTGTTCGTGACGAGCACCGCATCCTCCATGTTATTCCGCAAGAATATGCGATCGACTATCAGGAAGGGATCAAGAACCCCGTTGGCTTGTCTGGCGTACGCATGCAGGCAAAGGTGCATCTGATTACCTGTCACAACGATATGGCGAAAAACATCGTTAAAGCGGTTGAACGTTGTGGCCTCAAAGTTGACCAACTGATTTTTGCCGGTCTCGCCTCAAGTTTTGCGGTGCTGACCGAAGATGAACGTGAGCTGGGCGTCTGCGTTGTTGACGTTGGCGGCGGGACGATGGATATCGCGGTCTACACGGGTGGCGCGCTACGCCATACGAAAGTCATTCCTTACGCGGGGAATGTTGTCACCAGCGACATCGCTTATGCGTTTGGTACGCCGCCGACCGATGCGGAAGCGATCAAGGTTCGTCACGGCTGTGCGCTGGGCTCTATCGTCGGTAAAGATGAGAACGTTGAAGTTCCCAGCGTGGGCGGACGTCCTCCACGGAGCTTGCAGCGGCAGACGCTGGCCGAGGTGATTGAGCCTCGCTATACCGAATTGCTGAATCTGGTCAATGACGAGATTCTTCAGCTTCAGGAACAGCTGCGTCAGCAGGGCGTGAAGCATCATCTGGCGGCAGGCATAGTGCTGACCGGCGGCGCGGCGCAAATCGAAGGGCTGGCGGCCTGCGCCCAGCGAGTATTTCATACGCAGGTGCGTATCGGCCAGCCCCTGAATATTACCGGCTTAACGGATTACGCGCAGGAACCTTACTACTCAACGGCGGTAGGCTTGCTGCACTACGGAAAAGAGTCTCACTTAAGCGGTGAGGCGGATGTCGAAAAAAGAGCCTCGGTGGGCAACTGGTTCAAACGAATCAACAGCTGGCTGAGAAAAGAGTTTTAATTTTGAGAAAAGGAGATCATGCTAGACTTTTTTATGATCTCCAGGCGACAGGCACATAACGGAGAGAAATTATGTTTGAACCTATGGAATTAACCAACGACGCGGTGATTAAAGTCATCGGCGTCGGCGGCGGCGGCGGTAATGCCGTAGAGCATATGGTGCGTGAGCGTATCGAAGGCGTCGAATTCTTCGCCGTTAACACCGACGCCCAGGCGCTGCGTAAAACAGCGGTCGGCCAGACGATTCAGATCGGTAACGGAATTACCAAAGGTCTGGGTGCCGGCGCTAATCCGGAAGTGGGGCGCAACTCCGCAGAAGAAGATCGTGAAGCACTGCGTCAGGCACTGGAAGGTGCAGATATGGTCTTTATTGCAGCAGGCATGGGTGGCGGTACCGGTACCGGCGCCGCGCCTGTTGTGGCTGAAGTGGCAAAAGACTTAGGTATTCTGACCGTCGCAGTCGTGACCAAGCCCTTTAATTTTGAGGGCAAAAAACGCATGGCGTTTGCTGAACAGGGAATTGCTGAACTCTCCAAGCATGTTGATTCCCTGATCACTATTCCGAACGACAAACTGCTGAAAGTGCTGGGGCGCGGTATCTCTCTGCTGGACGCCTTTGGCGCCGCTAATGACGTGCTGAAAGGCGCGGTGCAGGGTATCGCCGAACTGATTACCCGTCCGGGTCTGATGAACGTCGACTTTGCTGACGTACGCACCGTGATGTCTGAGATGGGCTACGCGATGATGGGCTCCGGCGTAGCATGCGGTGAAGATCGCGCGGAAGAAGCGGCTGAAATGGCCATCTCCAGCCCGCTGCTGGAAGATATCGACCTGTCCGGCGCGCGTGGTGTACTGGTTAACATTACGGCTGGCTTTGACCTGCGTCTGGATGAGTTTGAAACCGTGGGTAACACCATTCGTGCATTTGCTTCCGACAATGCAACCGTGGTTATCGGTACGTCACTGGATCCGGAAATGAACGACGAACTGCGCGTGACCGTGGTGGCGACCGGTATCGGCATGGACAAGCGTCCGGAAATCACGCTGGTTACCAACAAGCAGCAGACGCAGCCTGTGATGGATCATCGTTATCAGCAGCACGGTATGGCCCCGCTGCCTCAGGAGCAGAAGCCTGCGGCGAAAGTGGTCAACGATCCGGGTGCGCAGCCTAACAAAGAGCCTGATTATCTGGATATTCCGGCCTTCCTGCGTAAGCAGGCGGATTAAGAATTTCCTGAGAATTGGGATTCTCCGCTCTTTGTGTTAAAATCTTCGCCCGCTGGTAAGTTATACTGGCGGTCGGATGAGTAATTTTGCGAGATAATACGATGATCAAACAACGGACACTAAAACGTATTGTTCAGGCGACTGGCGTCGGTTTGCATACCGGCAAAAAAGTCACCCTGACGTTACGCCCTGCGCCGGCTAATACCGGGGTCATCTATCGTCGCACTGACTTGAATCCACCGGTTGATTTCCCGGCTGATGCCAAATCCGTGCGTGATACCATGCTCTGTACTTGCCTGGTTAATGAGCATGACGTGCGTATTTCAACGGTCGAACACCTGAATGCTGCACTGGCTGGCCTCGGTATTGATAATATTGTGGTGGAAGTGAACGCGCCTGAAATTCCGATTATGGATGGCAGCGCTGCCCCCTTTATCTATCTGCTGATGGACGCGGGTATTGAAGAGCTGAACACGGCGAAAAAATTTGTCCGCATCAAACAGCCAGTCCGGGTTGAAGATGGTGACAAATGGGCTGAGTTCAGGCCGCATAACGGCTTTACGCTTGATTTTACTATCGACTTCAACCACCCGGCGATTGATGCCAGCTCGCAGCGTTACAGCATGGATTTCTCCGCTGAGGCTTTTACGCGTCAGATCAGCCGTGCCCGTACCTTTGGGTTTATGCGCGACATCGAAGCGTTACAGTCCCGTGGCCTCTGCCTGGGCGGCAGCTTCGACTGCGCTATTGTGGTCGATGACTATCGCGTGCTGAACGAAGATGGACTGCGTTTTGAAGATGAGTTTGTTCGTCACAAAATGCTGGACGCCATCGGTGACCTGTTCATGTGTGGCCACAATATTATCGGCGCGTTTACCGCCTATAAATCGGGCCATGCGCTGAACAACAAGCTGCTTCAGGCAGTACTGGCTAAGCAGGAAGCCTGGGAATGGGCAACCTTTGAAGACGAAGCGGAACTGCCGGTGACCTTCAGGGCACCTAATCTGGTTCTGGCGTAAGCCTGCCTTACTTATTACGACTGGTTGAACTGGTACTCTCTCCGGCCAGCGAGGCCAGTCGTTCTATAATCTTTTTCAGTTTTTCCGGGCTACGGCTCGCGACGCTTCGTAAAATCTCCGCACTCTGCTCGCTGAGCTGACGTCCTCCGGTTTTTTCTTCTTCTCCTGACCGATTGCTGTTTTCCTGAACGCTTTCTGACCCTTTTGCTGCCAGCGAAGGATTTATCCTGATGTCGATTGCCGTCAATGATGGTAATATTTGCGCTCGTAAAGCTGAAAGCAGGCTGGACTGTTCATAGCGCAAGCGCATCAGCCAGCTGGCATTAGCCGTTTCGAGTACCAGAATGCCCTGGCGGAAATTCGCCACGCGGCACCAGGGATGAAGCTGAGCGGGGAGAACGCCCTGCACAGCGCGATTCAGCTTATTCAGGGCAATGGCCCGTTGCTGAATGGACTGTAGCATGCCCTGACCTTCGGTGGCTTCGAACAAACTTTCAATTGATTGCGGGCGACTATCACGCATGGCGGGCTCCGGCGGAAAACAGTGGGTATTCTAAATCGTTGGCGACAATTTGGCAGGCGTTACTTCTGGCCGCATCTCCTGTTGGGGATGGTCGCGGCAAGCCTCGGCCTGCCTCATGCGTCAGCCTGCGACCGTACAACTTTATCAGAATCTCCGGCCAGAAGTCTTAATATCAGCAGTGGGGTTCATGGCGATCGTCTTGCGCTCTTGCAGGAAAGCCTCCGCCGTTCAAATTTCACTGTAGATTACTGGCATCAGCATGCCATCCGCACCGTCATTCGCCACCTTTCTTTTACGCTGGCACCGGTCAGTCTTCCTGCCGCCGAGCAGGCAATGCCGCTGGCGGTTCAGAAGCTGGCACTGCTCAACACGCTCAACGCGCTGTTAACCCATGAGGCTCGCCCGCCGGTTATAGTCCGTCTGACAGCGCTGCCACAGCAGGCGACCGGGCTTCGCTACCAGACCGGGCTCTGGCTGGCGCAGGTGCAGGGCATTCGTGCCGGGCCCGTCTCTCACGCATAACGTCTGTAGTTAACCCTTACATTACACGCTAAGTGCTTCACCGCAGCGCGCGGTGGCAGAGAGAATTTATTTATTATGTTAACCAAATTATTGACCAAAGTTTTTGGCAGCAGTAACGATCGTACCCTGCGCCGTATGCGCAAAGTTGTTGACCAGATCAACAAGATGGAGCCGGATTTCGAAAAGCTGTCTGATGATGAGCTGAAGGCGAAAACCAACGAGTTCCGTGCCCGTCTGGAAAAAGGTGAAGTGCTGGAAAACCTTATTCCGGAAGCCTTTGCCACCGTGCGTGAAGCCAGCAAACGGGTCTTTGGCATGCGTCACTTCGACGTCCAGCTGCTGGGCGGGATGGTGCTGAATGACCGCTGTATCGCGGAAATGCGTACCGGTGAAGGTAAAACCCTGACGGCAACCCTACCGGCTTACCTGAACGCTCTGAGCGGTAAAGGCGTGCATGTGGTCACCGTCAACGACTATCTGGCGCAGCGTGATGCGGAAAACAACCGTGCGCTGTTTGAATTCCTGGGGCTGAGCATCGGCATCAATCTGCCTGGTATGCCTGCGCCGGCCAAACGCGAAGCTTACGCGGCAGATATTACTTACGGCACCAATAACGAATATGGGTTCGATTACCTGCGCGACAATATGGCCTTCAGCCCGGAAGACCGTGTACAGCGTAAGCTGAACTATGCGCTGGTGGATGAAGTTGACTCCATCCTGATCGATGAAGCGCGTACGCCGCTGATTATCTCCGGTCCCGCGGAAGACAGTTCAGAACTCTACATTCGTGTGAACAAACTTATTCCTCATCTGATCCGTCAGGAAAAAGAAGATTCGGATACCTTCCAGGGAGAAGGGCACTATTCGGTAGACGAAAAGTCGCGTCAGGTTCATCTGACCGAACGCGGCCTGGTGGCGATTGAAGAGCTGATGGTCAGCGAAGGCATTATGGAGGAGGGCGAGTCGCTCTACTCCCCGGGCAACATCATGATGATGCACCACGTCACTGCCGCACTGCGGGCGCACGTTCTCTTTACGCGTGACGTTGACTACATCGTGAAAGATGGCGAAGTAATTATCGTTGATGAACACACCGGCCGTACCATGCAGGGTCGCCGCTGGTCTGACGGTCTGCATCAGGCCGTAGAAGCCAAAGAAGGTGTGGAAATCCAGAACGAGAACCAGACGCTGGCCTCTATCACTTTCCAGAACTATTTCCGTCTTTATGAGAAGCTGGCCGGAATGACCGGTACAGCCGATACCGAAGCCTTCGAATTCAGCTCTATCTATAAGCTGGAAACCATCGTGGTGCCTACCAACCGTCCGATGGTGCGTAAAGATCTGCCGGATCTGGTCTATATGACCGAGAAAGAGAAGATCGATGCGATCATTGAGGATATCCGCGAGCGTACCGCTAACGGTCAGCCGGTGCTGGTCGGGACTATCTCTATTGAAAAATCTGAAGTCGTCTCCAATGAGCTGACGAAGGCAGGTATCAAGCATGCGGTGCTGAACGCCAAGTTCCACGCCCGCGAGGCGGATATCGTGGCACAGGCGGGTCAGCCCGGCGCTGTAACTATTGCTACCAACATGGCCGGTCGTGGTACGGATATCGTGCTTGGCGGTAGCTGGCAGGCTGAAATTGCCGCGCTGACCGACCCAACACCAGAGCAGATTGAAGCTATCAAGGCCGCCTGGAAAATCCGCCATGATGCCGTGCTGGCCTCCGGTGGTCTGCACATTATCGGTACGGAACGTCACGAATCCCGTCGTATTGATAACCAGCTACGCGGTCGTTCAGGCCGCCAGGGGGATAACGGTTCATCCCGCTTCTACCTTTCAATGGAAGATGCGCTGATGCGTATCTTTGCGTCCGATCGCGTCACCAATATGATGCGTAAGCTGGGCATGAAGCCGGGCGAGGCAATTGAACACCCGTGGGTAACCAAGGCCATCGCTAACGCACAGCGTAAAGTGGAAAGCCGTAACTTCGATATTCGTAAGCAGCTGCTTGAATATGATGATGTGGCTAACGACCAGCGTCGTGCTATCTACAGCCAGCGTAACGAATTGCTGGATGTGTCTGACGTCAGCGAGACAATTGCCAGCATCCGTGAAGACGTGTTTAAAACCACCATCGACACTTATATTCCGCCTCAGTCGCTGGAAGAGATGTGGGATGTGGCGGGTCTGGAAGAGCGCCTGAAAAACGACTTCGATCTTGAGCTGCCGATTGCCCAGTGGCTGGACAAGGAGCCGGAGCTGCACGAGGAAACGCTGCGCGAACGTATTCTTACTGAATCAAAAGCGCAGTATCAGCGCAAAGAAGAAGTGGTTGGCGTGGAAATGATGCGCAACTTCGAGAAGGGCGTCATGCTGCAAACCCTCGACTCCTTATGGAAAGAGCACCTGGCGGCAATGGACTATCTGCGCCAGGGGATCCACCTGCGCGGCTATGCGCAAAAAGATCCTAAGCAGGAGTACAAGCGCGAATCTTTCGCTATGTTCGCGGCCATGCTGGAATCGCTGAAATATGAAGTGATCAGCACCCTGAGCAAGGTTCAGGTGCGGATGCCGGAAGAAGTGGAAGAGATGGAAGAGCAGCGCCGTGAAGAGGCCGAGCGCCTGGCGCAGCAGCAGCAGTTAAGCCATGTCGATACCGAAACCGAAGCAGCGATGGCGCTGGCAGAACAGACCGGCGAGCGTAAAGTGGGCCGTAACGATCCCTGCCCATGCGGTTCAGGTAAAAAATATAAGCAGTGTCATGGACGCCTGGCATAATCGTCAGCCATGAGAGCGTGAAGGCCGGCGAAATCCGGCCTTTTTTACGCCCTGCGATCGCGCACTAAGGGGTTACTGCAAACGCCAGCCTGAAAGGTAATGCAGCCTGGTAAACAGTCTGGAACCTGAGATATTTTGTAGAAAGCGAGTTAAGAATGAAGCATTTACAAGTAGCCGTAGGCATCATCCGCAACAACCAGCAGCAGATCTTTCTGGCCCAGCGGCCTGCCACTTCCCATATGGCGGAAAAGTGGGAGTTTCCGGGCGGGAAGATTGAATCTGGCGAAACGCCCGCAGAAGCCCTGAAGCGCGAACTGCAGGAAGAAACAGGCATTGAGGTGACCAGCGCCACGCCTTATGAGGTTGTCGATCATACTTACAGCGATCTGCGGGTCACGCTCCATTTCTTTATCGTCGACGGCTGGCAGGGTGAGCCCTGGGGACGGGAAGGTCAGCCTTCGCGCTGGGTCAGCCAGCAGGCTCTGGTGGCCGACGAGTTCCCGCCTGCCAATGCAGAGATTGTCAGGCGATTACAGGCAGTAACAGACGCTGACAGAGACTGCTGATTGAAATAAAACAGGGTGTAGGCCATCTTCTGACTGGCCTGTTCCATGGCTGGCCCGCCCGGTAAAGCGAGCGGGCCTTAACGGCTCAGTCTCTTTCCGGCGGGTTCAGTTCGCTCCAGTCCTCATTCTCCGCGTAATCGCCGGCACTCGGGATCCGTTTTTCCTCTGCTGCCCATTCGCCCAGATCGATTAGCTGGCAGCGCTTGGAGCAAAAGGGCCGCCACGGGCTTAGTTCATCCCAGATGACCTCTTTACTGCAGGTCGGACAGTTCACTATCGTCACATCATTCATCAGTAATAACCTTAACAGCAGGCAAGTTCAAAATCGAGGCGGGCCGGGACATCGCCGTGTTCGCTATCCAGCGGCAGGAAGCGAATGGCGAAGCGGCTCTTATGGCCGGAAACCTGCGGATACAGCGATGATTCCAGATCCAGCTGCAGACGCAGAAGCTCGGCACCTTCCGCATTATCCTGAAAAAAGCCGTTCAGGCTGGTCTGATTACGGAAAATGCCTGACTGGCGAATCAGATCCAGGATAAGCGTCAGCGCCTCACGGATTGGGGTCAGCGTCGCCATCCAGCCAGCAACCTGCGCATCGCGTACGCTTTGCTCCAGATGCAACCAGATATGCAAGGTAGGAAGGTCGAAGCTACAGCAGCCGCCGGGAATGCTAAGACGCTGACGAACCAGCCCAATCAGACGCTCCTCACGCAGCTGCTGGCCCATACGCGGCGCGGCCATCAGGACGACGGAGCGGGTTTTCAGACTGTCGCTTAACGCGTTGACCCGTTCCATATCCACACCAGGCACTTCCGCCCAGGCACGCAGTTTCTGTTGCTGTTTTTCCAGCTCTTTAACAATTTCAGTGCGCAGCTCGCCGCGCTCAAACACATCCAGCAGCTCAGCCGCGTTACGGAAAAACGCCAGCGCACCGTGATGATCGCTGATCTGCTGACTCTTCTCTAGTTGTTTAATCAGGAATTCAATACGCAGCCAGGTACGCATTTTTTCATTCAGGGGATATTCAAATAAAACAGTTGTGCTCATACAGTTAATCCTGGTGTACTTCTGCGGCCAGCTTCCGGTAGCGCCGATCGAGAAGGGCAACTCGGGCGGCCACCGCATCGGGTGACCCGCCGTTATCAATAATGTCATCTGCCACGGCCAGGCGTCTTTCCCGCGTGACCTGAGCAGCAAGAATATGTTCCGCCTGTTCGCGGGTTACGCCATCCCTTGCCATGGTGCGCGATAGCTGCGTATCGCGATCTACATCCACAACCAGCACCCGGTTGGCCAGATGCTGCAAATTATTTTCTACCAGAAGCGGCACTACCCACAGGCACCAGGGTGACGTGGTCATCGCCAGCTGGCGTTGGGTTTCAGCCTGAATAAGAGGGTGAAGCAGCGCGTTAAGCCAGGCTTTCTCTTCCGGCACGGTGAAGATACGCTGCCGCAGCGCGGCGCGATTGAGCCTGCCATCAGGCAGAATAACCTCTTCGCCGAATTTCTTGCGGACCGCATTCAGGGCAGGCTGTCCCGGCTCAACGACCTGCCTGGCAATGAGATCAGCATCGACAACATCAATGCCTCTCGCCGCAAATGCGTTAGCGATGGTGGTTTTACCGCTACCAATACCGCCGGTCAGCGCAACAGTATAGCGCATCAGCTTCAGTTCCCCCGGCTAGTGAGTGGATGCAGCCTTTACACGTGAGAATGGGCAGCGGCTGCAGGGAAAAATGTGGCCCGGCTCACATGATGAGTTTTTAGATAGATTTAGGGGATTGTAGCGTAAATAATCTTGAATTCGCAGTCTTGTCGCGCCGTTTTTAGTGCGTATGATAGCGTCACTGGAGCTGGCAGCAGCACCCAATCGTTCGATTGCGCCACCAACCAGGAAACTCGTCATGCGTATTGAAGAAGATATCAAGTTAGGCTTTAAGGATGTTCTGATCCGGCCAAAACGTTCCACGCTGAAAAGCCGTTCTCAGGTCGACCTGAATCGTCAGTTCACTTTCAAACACTCTGGTATCGCCTGGTCAGGTGTGCCGGTTATCGCCGCTAACATGGATACGGTAGGCACCTTCAGCATGGCCGAAGCGCTGGCCTCCTTTGAGGTGTTAACCGCTGTGCATAAGCACTACAGCGTGGAGCAGTGGCAGGCTTTTATCGCCCGGGTTCCCGAGAGCGTTCTGCGCCATGTGATGGTTTCTACCGGCACATCCGAGGCGGACTTTACCAAACTTAAACAGATCGTTGCGTTATCCTCTGCGCTGAATTTTATCTGTATTGATGTGGCTAACGGCTATTCCGAACATTTTGTCAGCTTCCTCCAGCGCGCCCGTGAAGCGTTTCCGGACAAGACGATCTGTGCGGGCAACGTCGTTACCGGTGAAATGGTTGAAGAGCTGATCCTTTCCGGTGCAGACATCGTCAAAGTGGGGATTGGTCCCGGTTCGGTCTGCACAACGCGGGTGAAAACCGGCGTAGGTTATCCGCAGCTTTCCGCCGTTATCGAATGTGCCGATGCGGCACACGGCTTAGGCGGGCAAATCGTTAGCGATGGTGGCTGCTCCGTGCCGGGCGACGTTGCCAAAGCGTTTGGCGGCGGGGCAGACTTCGTGATGCTTGGCGGCATGCTGGCTGCGCATGACGAGTGTGAAGGCAAAATTGTGGAAGAAAACGGCGAGCAGTTTATGCTGTTTTACGGCATGAGCTCCGAGTCGGCGATGAACCGGCACGTGGGCGGCGTCGCGGAGTATCGTGCGGCGGAAGGAAAAACGGTGAAATTACCCGTCCGTGGTCCGGTAGAACTGACCGCGCGCGATATTCTCGGTGGCCTGCGTTCAGCCTGTACCTATGTAGGTGCGGAGCGCCTGAAGGAACTGACCAAACGAACCACCTTTATTCGCGTGGCCGAACAGGAAAACCGCGTATTTAACCGGTAATCTTCCTGCCCGCCGCACCGTTGCGGTGGGCAGATCGCCTGAACATGAGCAGGATTTCACCCTGCCAGGCGTTTCTTTTTTCCCGCCAGAAACTATCCACCCAGCGCATTCCCCAGATTGAACACTGGCAGATACATCGCCACAACCAGCGCACCGACAATAAGCCCGGTCACCATCATCATGAGCGGTTCAAGGGCGGCAGCCAACGTATCGGCACGTTCGCTCGTGCTGTTTTCATGCAGGGTTGCCAGTCTTGCCAGCATGCTGTCCAGCATGCCTGCTTCCTCGCCCACTTTGATTAACTGGCCGCAGAGCGGCGTAAATAGCGGATGCTGTTTCAGAATGGTATGGAGTGGATTGCCGGCAGAGATATGCTGCTGAAATTGCGCGATGCATTCTCGCCAGATCCGCTGATGAAGCGTTTGTTCCACAGCCTGAAGGCCCTGCAGCAGCGGCAGTCCAGCCTGTTGTGTCAGTGAGAGCGTAGTGAAAATCGCGCTGATCTGAGCGCCTTTGTACAGGGCGCCAGCGAGTGGTAACCGGATCAAACAGCGCTCCATGCTGCGCTGCCAGTTGACGGGCAGTCGCTGAATATTCTTCAGGCAGAGAGGTATCAGCACTACAGGCGGAAGCAGAGTGATGCCGTAGTGCTGAAGCCAGTCTGAAAATGCGATAACCGCTACAGTAAAAGCGGGTAAGGGCGCGTCGAATGAGTGATAGACTGCAGCAAACTCCGGCAAAATCCAGACCAGCATGCCGTATGAGACAATAAGAGCCAGCGCCAGAATAAAAAGGGGATAGCGCAGCGCTTTCATCACTTTTTTCTGCAACTGCTGCTCTCTTTCCTGTTGGCTGGCAAGCTGAAGACAGCATTCATCAAGCTTGCCCGTCAGTTCGCCAACGTTCATGAGGGAAGCGTAGAGCGGCGGAAATACCTCAGGCCACTGCGCCAGTGCCGCTGAAAAAGCTGTTCCTTCAGACACCCGTTGTTGGATATCCACAAGAAGCGCCTGCCAGCCAGCATCGGCGTGATCCCCTGAGAGAAGCCCCAGGCTGACTGAAAGGGTTAAGCCTGATTTCAACAGCGTGGAAAGCTGCCGGAAGCACGCTATTTTACTCTCACCCCGCCAGGCGCTTGGCGGGTAGCGTTTTCCGCGTGAAAGCTTCAGCGGAATATGACCCATAGCGATCAGCCGCCCGATGACCTGCTCGCGGTTTTGACAGAAGAAGGCCCCCTGCTGAAAACGGCCACCCTCATCCAGCGCCTGCCAGCTAAACAGTCGCAGCGCAGCCATCATCTTCACTCACAATGCGGTAGAGCTCTTCAAGCGTTGTATCGCCCCGGTTCACACAATGGAGCCCTTCGGTAAAAAGCGTGTTCATTCCCTGCTGCCGGGCAATGTCCGCCAGCGCCTCGGGCCTCTCGCCGGCGGCGATAGCGATTTGCAGACGTGGCGTAACCGGCATCAGCTCAAACAGCGCTACGCGGCCATAAAACCCTGAGAAACAGCGCTCACACCCTACTGCGCGCCAGTTACGCACGGTACCCGGCCAGACGGTCGCCGGAAAGTCGGCCACGGCAGCGGCTGGCTGGCGACAGTGAGGGCAGAGACGCCGGACCAGCCGCTGGGCAATGACCAGCTTAAGTGCGGAGGCGAGCAGGTAGCCGGGAATGCCGATCTGCCCCAGGCGGATTAGCGTTTCCGTCGTGGAGTTAGTATGTAATGTTGAAAGCACCAGGTGGCCCGTCTGCGCGGCTTTCACCGCCGTTTCGGCGGTTTCGCCATCACGGATCTCTCCCAGCATGATGACATCGGGATCCTGCCGGAGCAGCGCGCGGAGTACGAGGTTAAAATCCAGCCCTGCTTTCACATTGATTTGGGTCTGATTGACGCCCGGTAGAGGAATCTCTATCGGATCTTCCACGCTACACAAATTTCGCTGTGGATGATTAAGCCAGCTTAATCCGCTGTAGAGGGTAAAGGTTTTACCGCTACCGGTAGGGCCTGTGACCAGAATCAATCCCTGCGGCCGGGCCAGCGCCTGGCGGTAGCGCCGCAGCAAAGCCGGCGACATCCCAAGATTTTCCAGCGCGACATCCTGGGTATGGCTTTGCAGCAGACGAATAACGGCTTTCTCGCCGAAGCGCGTGGGGAGTGTGGCGAGGCGAAATGACGCCGTTGTGCCGTTCAGTTCAAGCATGAACTGGCCATCCTGAGGAATACGCCGTTCTGAGGTATCAAGGCTGGCCAGAATTTTCAGGCGTGCCAGCAGTGAACTGCCGGCGTCCGCCTGTTCTGCCGGCAGGGTCTGCAACACGCCGTCGACGCGCAGTCGTATTCTCAGTGAATCAGACTGCGGCTCGATATGAATATCCGACGCGCGGCGTTGAACAGCCAGGGCAAGAAGCCGGTCGATACGTTCAGGGGCCGCCTGTTGCGAATCGCCCGCAGGCTCAGCCTCGGCCAGCGGGACGTTATCATGGTTTTGCAGAAACTGTTGCAGGCGTGCCTGAGGCCAGTATTCCATCTCAATGGCACTCTGGCATGCAAAGCGCAGCGCCTCCATCATTGTGGTGGAAGGGGAGGCAGCAACGGCAATTTTCAGGCGTTGCGGCGTGTGTTCCAGAATTGCCGCCTGGTGATGCAGACAGAGTTCCTGGATGGCTTGCTGTGCTGAAGAGAAGCTCATTCAGTACCTCCGGTAGTTGCATCGTCAAAGCGAAAAATACTTTCGCAGGCTTCGGTTAGCGCAGCGGCTGTACTGGTGCAGCTTCGCCGCCAGCGGATCCCACCTTCCGTTTCTTCCCATTCAGGCGTCATTGTGACGTTCAGGCCGCTGAGGCTCTCCTGGCCGGTCAGGGTGATCGTCCCTGCCTGTACGGAGACGGCCGAAACGTAACGGGATCCTTTGCCCGCAGGAATGCCATTGCTGCCCGCCGTACAGTTCCCTGTTCCGCCGCTTTCCAGTGCGCAAAGTTCAACGGCAGTTTTGTAAGGCATCGCCACCTGTAGCATGTCGGTCAGTGCGGCTTTTTGCAGATAGTTTTGATAAGCCGGCAGCCCAATGGCGCTGAGAATAGCGACGATAGCGATAACGATCATCAGTTCAATCAGGGTGAATCCTTGCTGCTTTTCCATAGCAATACTCCTCTCACAGTCGAGACCGGCACGTTAGCCTTTGGCAAAGAAACGGACCAGTAGCAGAAGCGCTCTCAGGAATGAGGGATGGAAACAAACGGATGAGGTTGCACTGCTGTGTCATTCAGATGCGGAGGAGGCCGCAAAAACGAAGGTGTGGGAAACAACGCCATCCGCAACAGATGGCGTTGGTCAGCTCAGCGCCGTTAACGAAAGCGCATGGAGAGGTCCAGCGCCCGGACGTGCTTGGTCAGTGCGCCAACGGAAATATAGTCAACGCCGGTTTCCGCAAAGCTCCTGATTGTCTGCTCTGTGACGTTACCTGAAACCTCCAGCAGCGCTTTACCGGCGGTCAATGCCACAGCCTGGCGCATCTGATCAACGCTGAAATTATCAAGCATGATGATATCCGCGCCAGCATCAATAGCCTGGCTCAGTTCGCCGAGCGTTTCGACCTCAACCTCGACCGGGACATCCGGATGCAGCCAGAACGCTTTTTTCACTGCTTCCTGCACAGAGCCGGTGGCAATAATGTGGTTCTCTTTAATCAGAAATGCGTCAGAAAGTCCGAGGCGATGATTGGCACCGCCGCCGCACAGTACGGCGTATTTAAGCGCCGTCCGCAGCCCCGGGATCGTTTTGCGCGTGTCGAGCAACTGCGTGCGCGTGCCTTCAAGAAGTGCGACATAGCGGCTGACCTCGGTCGCCACGCCCGACAGCGTCTGGACAAAGTTCAGCGCAGTACGCTCGCCGGTCAGTATGATCGCTGAGGGACCAGTTACCTCAAACAGCGGCTGATCGGCACTAATTGGCTCGCCATCGTCAACGTGCCACACAATACGGGTCTGGTTGCCAAGCTGAATAAAAACTTCTTCGACCCAGCGTTTGCCGCAAAAAATGCCCGGCTCACGGGTAATGACGACGGCATGAGACGTTGTATCAGCAGGCAGCAGGCTGGCAGTAATGTCCTGGCAGGGATCCACTTCCCCACCCAGATCTTCCCGCAAAGCCTGGGCGACGCCCGGCGGGATATCTTCTTTAATGCGATTCAGTAAGGCGTCACGGCGGCTGTCCGGATCGTAGCGACGGGTGGACATTATTTCACTCCGGGTATCGGATAAGAGAGTCCGGCAATGCTAGCCTTTTTAGGCTTTTCTTACCAGATGCATGCAGACTGTGCGTCGGGCTGAGGCGTTTTTTAGCCTGTAAGGCAGGCTGAAAGCGTGTGCGTTAGTTGTACCAAAATGCCCTGAATCAGGCATGAAAGCCCGGTATTCCTTTAGTCGTTCGGAACCGCAGAAGTTTGGTTTTCCTGAAATGTTTCATGCTACTCTGATGAAATTGTTATAAAAGGAGAATAAAACATGCAGCTGCAAGCGGGCTGGATTGCGGGCGTCAGGCAGGTTCCTTCGCCGCATTTCGATACGCGACCTGAAAGCGACACGCCCAGGCTATTGGTTATCCATAATATCAGCCTTCCGCCGGGCGAATTTGGCGGTCCGTGGATCGACGCCCTCTTTACCGGAACGCTGGATCCTGAGGCGCATCCCTTTTTTGCCGAGATAGCCTCGCTGAAAGTCTCCGCCCACTGTCTGATTCGCAGAGATGGCGAGATCGTGCAGTATGTTCCTTTTCATCTGCGTGCCTGGCATGCGGGCGTCTCCTGTTATCAGGGCAGGGAAGCCTGTAATGATTTCTCAATTGGTGTTGAACTGGAAGGAACGGATACGCTGCCTTATACCGATGCTCAGTATCAGTCGCTTACTGCGCTCAGCCTGCTGCTGATAAGCCATTATCCTGCTCTGGCAGAACACATTACCGGGCACAGCGACATTGCGCCCCTACGAAAAACCGATCCCGGCCCCGCATTTGACTGGGTAAGATTCCGCCGCGCGCTGGTCGCTGGCGCTGATAACCGCACTGCGGATGGAAAGGAGTAGCGAGAATGACGCTTTTTAGTTTATTGCTGGTGCTGGGCTGGGAGCGCCTGTTCAAAATGGGAGAAAGCTGGCAGCTTGATCACCATATTGCGCCGCTGTTTCGCAAACAACACCGCTTTTCACTGATGCGTACGCTATTGCTGCTGCTGGTGGTAATGGCCGTTATTGCGCTCTGCCTGATGGCGCTGGAAGGCCTCTTTTTTGGCCTGCTGAAACTGCTGTTCTGGATCGCCGTCGGGCTGCTCTGCATCGGCGCAGGATCGGTACGTCTCCACTATCACGCCTACCTTAAGGCGGCCAGCCACAACGATACCGATGCGCACAGCGCGATGGCGGAGGAGCTGACGCTTATCCATGGCATCCCGGTCGGCTGCAGCGAACGGGAATATCTCTGCGCCCTGCAAAATGCCCTGTTGTGGATTAACTACCGTTTTTATCTGGCACCGCTGTTCTGGTTTGTGGTGGGAGGCGCATGGGGGCCGGTACTGCTGGTGGGTTATGCATTTTTACGCGCCTGGCAAGCCTGGCTGGCTCGTCATCACACGCCGCTGGAGCGTGCGCAGTCGGGCATTGATGCCATTCTGCACTGCATTGACTGGCTTCCGGTGCGTCTGGTCGGCGTAGCCTATGCGCTGCTGGGACATGGTGAGCGGGCGCTGCCCGCCTGGTTCGCGACGTTGGGCGATCGCCATAGTGCGCAGTATCAGGTGCTGACCAGCCTCGCCCAGTACTCTCTGGCGCGCGAACCGCATACCGATAAGGTCGAGACGCCACGGATTGCGGTGGCGCTCGCCAAAAAAGTCTCGCTGGTGATGTTGGTAGTGGTGGCGCTGTTAACGATTTACGGTGCGCTTGTTTAGCCACTCCCCTGAAACTAAACCGGCCATCATTCACTGATGGCCGGTTTACTTCCCTGACTCAGACAGGCGTTATCTGCGCTATAGCGCGGCCATCAACCGCGCTTTACGTTAACGTTCAACGCGCTGACTTCAGACAGTATCTGCCGGTGGAATACCAAACTGCGGCATGCCGTTATCATCCCAGCTGAAGGTTTTGATCCGCGTATGCCGGTTGGGATCGTAAAGGGGATCGCCTTCAATTTCCGTATAGTTTCTTGCGTGGTAGACCAGCACATCCTCCCCTGATTCCGTCACCGTGAAACTGTTGTGACCGGGGCCGAACTGGCGGTTTTCCCAACTGGTGGTGAAGACGGGTTCAGGTGACTTTTGCCAGTTTTCGACCGCCAGCGGATCGGCGTCGGCATCGATCCAGAGCAGTCCCATACAGTAATTTTCATCGGTGGCGCTGGCTGAATAACTGACAAACAGCCGTCCGCCGTGCCGGATAACCGCTGGCCCTTCATTCACGCTGAAGCCCACACACTCCCACCTATATTCGGGACGGCTGAGCATTACCGGTGTGCCTTTGATTGACCAGGGTGTCTCCAGCTCCGCCAGATAAAGATTGGAATTGCCCGGAATTGCCGGATCTTTTTGCGCCCACAGGTACCAGTTTTTCCCCTGATGGACAAAATGGGTGGCATCCAGCGCAAAACTGTCGATCGGAACCTGCATCTGGCCACATTCCTGCCACTCACCTGCAAGCGGATCCTCCGCTGAGCAGGAAAGCACGAACATCCGGTGCTGAAACAGGCCATCCTTGATCTCTCGCGTTGGTGCTGCGGCGAAGTAAATCACCCAGGTACCGCTGATACGGTGCAGTTCCGGTGCCCAAATCAGCTCGCTCATCGGGCCTGTCTCCGGCTTGCGCCAGACCACCACCGGTTCGGCTGTCGCCAGACCGGCAAGCGTGCTGGCGCGGCGGATTTCAAGGCGGTCGTATTCAGGTACGGATGCGATGAAGTAGTAGGCATTCCCCTCACGTAAAATGAACGGATCGGCGCGCTGTTCTATTAACGGGTTGGGCCATGTCTCTTTGCTCATCATGCTGCTCCTTCGGGATTGGCGGTGGCTTTACTCCCACGATAATCGTTCAGTTCCTGGTAATTGCGGCGGCGCTGTTCCAGATCGGACTGGATGCGCTGCATCATATGACGGTCGACCTTCATCAGCCTGACCACACCTGCGGTAATCAGATATCCCACGCCAGGGATCACGGTAAACAGCAGAATAATGCCGTGCAGTGCGTCAGGGGATTGTGCGGCAGCGCCCGCCTGATAACCATAAAATGAGAGCAGAAAGCCAACCATCGCTCCGGCCACGGCAAGGCCGACTTTCAGGAAAAACAGGTTGCCTGAGAAGCTGATGCCGGTGATGCGTTTGCCGGTTTTCCATTCGCCATAATCATCAACATCGGCCATCAGCGACCAGTGCAGCGGGGAAGGGATCTGATGCAGAATATTGAGGAAGAAGTACATGACCACGACCAGCACGGTAGCCTGCGGATTGAGGAAGTAGAAGCCGCAGGAGAAGATAGCCAGCGCGATGTTTGTCCAGAAAAACACCTTAAGTTTGCACCAGCGGTCCGTCATCACCTTAGCCAGCGTACTGCCGATCATCATGCCGATAACGCCCAGGCTGATAAACAACGTGGCGAACTGGGTGGACTGTCCCATAACCCAGGTAACGTAATACATGGTGGCTGCCATGCGGATAAAGCCCGGGCAGACGTTGCAAAATGTCAGAAGCAGAATACGTACCCACTGATCGTTTTTCCATACGTCTTTCAGATCGGCTTTCATCGCGTCGTTGGTCGGCACGGCGGGCTTGATACGTTCCCGTACGGTGGCAAAACAGAATAAAAACATGCAGAGGCCGATAAACGCCAGTACGCTCATCGCCATCTGGTAGCCGCGCGCTTTGTTTTCTCCACCAAACCAGTCGGCCAGGGGAAGCAGCGAGAGCGACAGGATCAGCGTTGCCACGCCGACCATCACAAAACGGTAGGACTGGCAGGAGACTCGTTCTCCCGGATCGTTAGTGATGACGCCGCCCAGCGAGCAGTAAGGGATATTGATCGCAGTATAGGTCAGTGACATCAGGAAATAGGTCACAAAGGCGTAAATAACCTTATTTTCATACGTCCAGTCCGGTGTGGTGAACATCAGTACGCTGAACAGGACATAAGGCAGGGAAACCCAGAGTAACCATGGACGAAAGCGTCCCCAGCGGCTCTGCGTCCGGTCAGCAATGGCACCCATAATCGGATCGGTGACAGCGTCCAGCACCCGTACTGAAAGCATCAGTATGCCGACCAGGGCGGGCGACAGGCCGAAAACGTCAGTGTAGAAATAACTCAGGAACAGCATGATGGCCCCGCCAATCATGTTGCAGCCGGCATCGCCCATGCCGTAGCCAATTTTCTCTTTAACCGAAAGCGCCGTGCCTTTCATGGATAATTCTCCCACCCTCTATTGAAGGCAACAGTATTAATGCCTTAAGCATGATTTGCGCTAGTTGAATGCGTCACAGAGATGGACAAAACAGCTGCCGGCACGAAACTGTGAGAAGGTTAACATTTAGTATCATAAGGAGTGGCGCGTAAATAAATTGTTAATAGACGCAAGGCGATACCAAAAGCGAAAGCAGTGATAATCGGACGCAGCGGGACAAAGATTAAATAGCGAAGCAGAGAAGTCTGGAGTTTTAGACGGAAAGCGGGAGTAAGAATTTCAGAAGGTAAGAAGGGGGCGCCAGCCCCCTTCCTCCATCACGCTTTTTGCAGACGGGATTTAAATGCATAGCCGACAGCCAGAATAGCGATCCAGACCGGAATCAGCCAGACGGAGATAGCCATGCCAGGCGTCATGGCCATAATCACCAGAATCGCGGCCATAAACAGCAGACAGATCCAGTTACCCAGCGGATAGAAGAGCGCCTTAAAGCGGGTTTCAACGCCCTGCTGGTCTTTTTTGCGACGAAACTTCAGGTGCGCAAGGCTAATCATCGCCCAGTTAATCACCAGCGCCGATACCACCAGCGCCATCAGCAGGCCGAATGCTTCGCCCGGCATCAGATAGTTGATTAGCACACAAATTGCGGTAGCCGCTGCCGATACGGCGATAGCCACTACCGGCACGCCGCGACTATCCACTTTCAACAGCGCTTTAGGGCCGTTACCCTGCTGGGCCAGGCCAAACAACATCCGGCTGTTACAGTAAACGCAGCTGTTATAAACGGAGAGAGCCGCCGTCAGGATCACCACGTTCAGCGCATTGGCGACCAGAGTGTCACCAAGGTCGTGAAAAATCATGACAAACGGGCTGGCGCCACCAATCACTTTGGTCCAGGGATAGAGCGACAGCAGCACGGTGAGGGAACCGATATAAAAAATCAGGATACGATAAAGCACCTGATTGGTGGCTTTAGGAATGCTTCTCTGGGGATCGTCCGCTTCCGCTGCCGTAATGCCGACCAGCTCAAGTCCGCCGAAGGAGAACATAATTACCGCCATCGCCATCACCATGCCGGAGATGCCATTCGGGAAGAAGCCGCCTTTTGCCCAGAGATTGGTGACGGTCGCCTCTGGTCCGGCATGCCCGCCGAACAGCAGCCACATACCAAAGATGATCATGCCAACAACGGCCACTACTTTGATGATCGCGAACCAGAACTCCATTTCGCCGTAAACTTTCACGTTGGTGAGGTTAATGGCGTTGATCAGCACAAAAAAGGCCGCTGCGGAAATCCATGTTGGGATATCAGGCCACCAGTACTGGATATATTTTCCGACGGCGGTCAGCTCAGCCATGGCCACCAGAACGTATAAAATCCAGTAGTTCCAGCCGGAAGCAAAGCCGGCAAAGTTGCCCCAGTATTTATAGGCAAAGTGGCTGAAGGAGCCTGCGACCGGTTCTTCAACGACCATCTCGCCAAGCTGGCGCATAATCATAAAGGCGATAAAACCGCCGATGGCGTAGCCCAGTAGGACGGAAGGCCCGGCCATTCTGATCGTATCAGCGATCCCCAGAAACAGGCCTGTGCCCACGGCACCGCCCAACGCGATAAGCTGGATATGGCGGTTTTTCAGACCGCGCTTCAGCGTTTCGCCCTGCTGTTGTTCCATATAAACCTCGTGGTGTCATTATTGTTCTTAACCCGGCCCACTGTCTTTGTAAGTCTGTTTTTACTGATAACGTATTAAAAGCTTTACAGCGCCAGAAGCACGAAAATGAGGCAGAGACTACCTTCGCGACAAGAATAGTGTTAAGCGCCTTTTAATGCACTCGCTTTCGCTTGCCAGCAGGCGGAATGATGAAATTTACAGCAGTTACGCGACCGATTCAGAAAGCACAAATGCATCAGAAAAGCGAAGATCGTTCCCTTATGGTCATGGGGGTTATTTCCCGCTAAGCGCTTGCAGAATTTCGGAAAAGTTAAAAAATTTAACATTTTCCGGGTAGTGTATTGCATCGCTGGCGTTCTGTTAAAACTGTGAGCTGAGTATGAAGTCACTGGCCTTTCGGTTTGCCACCTTATAGACATCAGGTGAATACTTTGTTACTTTACGGGCACCTTTTTGCAATTGGTATTACCAATTTACTCCGGCAGACGCAGAAGAAGGGATGATGGCTTACAGCAAAATCCGCCAACCAAAGCTATCCGACGCTATCGAGCAGCAGCTCGAATCCCTGATCATGGAAGGGACGTTGCGTCCGGGTGAGAAACTCCTCCCTGAACGCGAGCTTGCAAAACAGTTTGATGTCTCCCGCCCCTCTTTGCGCGAAGCGATCCAGCGTCTGGAAGCTAAGGGCCTGCTGCTGCGCCGTCAGGGCGGCGGTACCTTCGTCCAGACCAGCCTGTGGCAGAGCCTGAGCGATCCGCTGGTCGAGCTACTGGCCGGTCACCCCGAATCTCAGTTTGATCTGCTGGAAACGCGACATGCGCTGGAAGGCATTGCGGCTTACTACGCTGCGCTGCGCGGCACCGATGAAGATATCGAACGCATCCGCCACTGCCATTTGCAGATTCAGGCCGCCCAGAACAGCGGCGATCTGGATGCCGAAGCCGATGCGGTGATGCAGTATCAGATTGCCGTCACAGAGGCCGCCCATAATGTAGTGCTGCTTCATCTGCTACGCTGCATGGGACCCATGCTGGAACAAAACGTCCGACAGAATTTTGAATTGCTCTACTCGCGCCGCGAAATGCTGGCGAAAGTGAGCGGTCACCGCGCCAGTATTTTCGAGGCGATTGTGGCACGCGAACCCGAACAGGCGCGCGAAGCCTCACACCGTCACCTGGCGTTTATCGAGGAAATATTGCTGGACAGAAGTCGGGAGCAGAGTCGTCGAGAACGCTCCTTACGACGTTTACAGCAACGTAGGGACTAACGCGTAACCATAACGCGGCAACTCGCCCTGACGCCTCAGGCGTTAGGGATAAACGATGGGCCTGTCTCCTTGTGCTTTGTCAGCAGAGTACAGTGAGACAGGCTCCAGACAATTCAACGTATTAGACACAGATAAGGAATACCCCCCATGTCAGAACGTTTACACAATGACGTGGATCCGATCGAAACTCGCGACTGGCTACAGGCGATCGAATCGGTCATCCGTGAAGAAGGTGTTGAGCGCGCGCAGTTCCTGATTGACCAGGTTATGAGCGAAGCACGTAAAGGTGGCGTAAAGGTGGCAGCAGGCGTTGCTTCCCGTAACTACGTCAACTCGATTGCCGTTGAAGATGAGCCGGACTATCCGGGCAATACCTCTCTGGAGCGTCGCATCCGTTCCGCAATCCGCTGGAACGCCATTATGGCGGTTCTGCGCGCCTCGAAAAAAGATCTGGAACTGGGTGGTCATATGTCCTCCTTCCAGTCTTCGGCGACCATTTATGAAGTCTGCTTCAACCACTTCTTCCGCGCCCGCAGCGAAAAAGATGGCGGCGATCTGGTCTACTTCCAGGGTCACATCTCTCCTGGCGTTTACGCACGTGCTTTCCTTGAAGGCCGTCTGACCGAAGAGCAGATGAACAACTTCCGCCAGGAAGTGGATGGCAAAGGCCTCTCTTCTTATCCGCATCCAAAACTGATGCCGGAATTCTGGCAGTTCCCGACCGTATCAATGGGCCTTGGCCCAATCGGCGCGATCTACCAGGCGAAGTTCCTGAAGTACCTTGAGCACCGTGGCCTGAAAGATACCTCTCAGCAGACCGTTTACGCCTTCCTGGGCGATGGTGAGATGGATGAGCCGGAATCTAAAGGCGCGATCACTATCGCGACCCGTGAAAAACTGGATAACCTGGTCTTTATCATCAACTGTAACCTGCAGCGCCTTGATGGCCCGGTAACAGGTAACGGCAAAATCATTAATGAGCTGGACGGCATCTTTGGTGGCGCAGGCTGGGAAGTGATCAAAGTGATCTGGGGCGGACGCTGGGACGAGCTGCTGCGTAAAGACACTAGCGGCAAGCTGATCCAGCTGATGAACGAAACCGTTGACGGTGACTATCAGACCTTTAAATCCCGCGACGGTGCCTATGTGCGCGAGCACTTCTTCGGTAAATATCCGGAAACCGCTGAGCTGGTTAAAGATATGACCGACGATGAGATCTGGGCGCTGAACCGTGGCGGTCACGATCCGAAGAAAATCTACGCAGCGCTGAAAAAAGCGCAGGATACCAAAGGCAAACCTGTGGTTATCCTGGCCCACACCATCAAAGGTTATGGTATGGGTGATACTGCCGAAGGGAAAAATATCGCGCACCAGGTTAAGAAGATGAACATGGATGGCGTACGCTACATCCGCGATCGCTTCAACGTGCCGGTAGAGGATGCGGACATCGAAAAGATGCCGTACATCACCTTCGACAAAGAATCTGAAGAATACAAATACCTGCACGGTCAGCGTGAGAAGCTGGGCGGCTACCTGCCGACCCGCCAGCCGAACTTCACCGAGAAGCTGGAAATGCCTGCGCTGGAAGATTTCCGTCAGCTGCTGGACGAGCAGAACAAAGAGATCTCCACCACGATCGCTTTCGTGCGTGCCCTCAATGTGATGCTGAAGAACAAGTCGATCAAAGATCGCCTTGTGCCTATCATCGCCGATGAAGCGCGTACCTTTGGTATGGAAGGTCTGTTCCGCCAGATCGGTATCTACAGCCCGAACGGCCAGCAGTACACCCCGCAGGACCGTGAGCAGGTCGCCTACTATAAAGAAGATGAGAAAGGTCAGATTCTTCAGGAAGGCATCAACGAACTGGGCGCAGGCGCATCCTGGCTGGCGGCGGCAACGTCTTACAGCACCAACAACCTGCCGATGATCCCGTTCTATATCTACTACTCCATGTTCGGTTTCCAGCGTATCGGCGATCTGTGCTGGGCAGCGGGCGATCAGCAGGCGCGCGGCTTCCTGATTGGTGGGACCTCCGGTCGTACCACGCTGAATGGCGAAGGTCTGCAGCATGAAGATGGTCACAGCCACATTCAGTCGCTGACCATTCCTAACTGTATCTCTTACGATCCGGCGTATGCTTACGAAGTGGCAGTCATCATGCATGACGGTCTGGTGCGTATGTATGGCGAAGCGCAGGAAAATATCTACTACTACATCACCACGCTGAACGAAAACTACCACATGCCTGCGATGCCGCAGGGTGCGGAAGAAGGTATCCGTAAAGGTATCTACAAGCTGGAAACGGTAGAAGGTAGCAAAGGTAAGGTTCAGCTGCTGGGTTCAGGTTCTATCCTGCGTCACGTGCGCGAAGCGGCACAGATCCTGGCGAAAGACTACGGCGTGGGCTCAGATGTTTATAGCGTGACTTCATTCACCGAACTGGCGCGCGATGGTCAGGACTGTGAGCGCTGGAACATGCTGCATCCGACCGACGAACCTCGTGTGCCTTACGTCGCGCAGATCATGAACGATGCGCCAGCTGTCGCCTCAACCGATTATATGAAACTGTTCGCAGAGCAGATCCGGACCTTCATGCCAGCCAGCGACTACCGCGTGCTGGGCACCGACGGTTTCGGTCGTTCTGACAGCCGTGAAAATCTGCGTCACCACTTCGAAGTGGACGCGTCTTACGTGGTTGTAGCAGCGCTGGGTGAACTGGCCAAACGCGGTGAAATCGATAAGAAAGTGGTTGCGGAAGCCATCACCAAATTCAATATCGATGCCGATAAAGTCAACCCGCGTCTGGCATAAGAGGTAAAGAGTAATGTCTATTGAAATTAACGTACCGGACATCGGTGCAGACGAAGTGGAAGTGACCGAAATCCTGGTCAAGGTTGGCGACAAGGTTGACGTTGAGCAGTCGCTGATTACCGTCGAGGGTGACAAGGCCTCTATGGAAGTCCCTTCGCCAAAAGCGGGCGTGGTAAAAGAGATTAAAGTCGCCACCGGTGACAAAGTGGAAACCGGCAAGCTGATCATGATCTTTGATGATGCTGAAGGCGCTACTGAAGCGGCGCCTGCCCAGGCCGAAGAGAAGAAAGAAGACGCCAAGCCTGCGGCTGCCCAGAGCGCAGAAAGCAAAGACGTTAACGTCCCGGACATTGGTGATGATGAAGTTGAAGTCACCGAAATTCTGGTGAAAGTGGGCGATACCGTTGAAGCCGAGCAGTCGCTGATCACCGTTGAAGGCGACAAAGCTTCCATGGAAGTTCCGGCTCCCTTCGCGGGTACGGTCAAAGAGATCAAAATCAGCACCGGTGATAAAGTCAGCACCGGTTCCATGATCATGGTCTTCGAAACCGCCGGCTCCGGTTCAGCGCCTGCTGAAGCCAAGCCAGAAGTGAAAGAAGAAGCGGCAGCGGCACCTGCTGCTGGCGGCGGCGTGAAAGATGTCGCCGTGCCGGATATCGGTGATGATGAAGTTGAAGTCACCGAAGTGATGGTGAAAGTGGGCGATAAAGTGGCTGCCGAGCAGTCGCTTATCACCGTGGAAGGCGATAAAGCCTCTATGGAAGTCCCTGCGCCATTCGCCGGTACCGTGAAAGAGATCACTATCTCTACGGGCGATAAAGTGAAAACCGGTTCGCCAATCATGGTGTTTGAAGTTGAGGGCGCGGCTCCGGCGGCAGCCCCGGCGGCGAAGAAAGAAGAAGCTGCACCGGCTAAGCAGGAAACCAAAGCGGCGCCTGCGCCAGCCAAAGCTGAAGCGAAAGGCGAGTTCTCTGAGAATGACGCCTACGTTCACGCCACCCCGGTTATCCGCCGTCTGGCTCGTGAATTTGGCGTAAACCTGGCGAAGGTCAAAGGAACCGGTCGTAAAGGCCGTATTCTGAAAGAAGACGTTCAGGCTTACGTGAAGGATGCCGTGAAGCGTGCCGAAGCGGCACCTGCTGCTGCCGGCGGCGGAATGCCAGGCATGCTGCCGTGGCCGAAAGTGGACTTCAGCAAGTTCGGTGAGATCGAAGAAGTGGAAATGGGCCGCATCCAGAAAATTTCTGGTGCCAACCTGAGCCGCAACTGGATTGTGATCCCGCACGTCACGCAGCACGATAAAGCGGACATCACCGACGTTGAAGCCTTCCGCAAACAGCAGAACGCTGAAGCAGAGAAGAAGAAGCAGGATCTGAAGATCACCCCGCTGGTGTTCATCATGAAAGCGGCGGCGAAAGCGCTGGAAGAATTCCCACGCTTTAACAGTTCACTCTCTGAAGATGGCCAGAAGCTGACGCTGAAAAAATATATCAACATCGGCGTGGCGGTCGATACGCCGAATGGCCTGGTGGTTCCGGTCTTTAAGGATGTTAACAAGAAGGGCATCGTTGAGCTGTCCCGCGAGCTTGCTGTTATCTCCAAAAAAGCCCGTGATGGCAAGCTGACGGCGTCGGATATGCAGGGCGGCTGTTTCACCATCTCCAGCCTTGGCGGCATCGGCGGAACCGCGTTCACGCCGATCGTCAACGCGCCGGAAGTGGCTATCCTTGGCGTTTCCAAATCGTCAATGGAACCGGTCTGGAACGGCAAAGAGTTTGTGCCGCGTCTGATGCTGCCGTTGTCGCTCTCCTTCGATCACCGGGTGATCGACGGGGCGGCGGGTGCCCGCTTCGCCGCTTACATTGCCACCATCATGGCGGATATTCGCCGTCTGGTGATGTAAAAGTAACTCAGGCCGGCTTTCGCCGGCCTTCTCATAGCCGACTTTCGATGTCATAAGTCGACAAGGTAGTTGAAAACGTTTTGCATCAGGCAGTTTGCAGTTTGTTAACAACTCTGTAAACTCTTGCGGTGAAAACGTACCGGTAGGCGAGAGGAAGTTCTTCAGGGGATTGACGTTTTAGCAGGTAGTTAAGCACTCGCGTCCCGATGAGCTGACAGCGTCAGTGATTCAGGTAAAAGTTTGCAGCTCACCCCCGCTTAAGCGACAAAAGCCACGAGAATCGCCGGTAAAGTTAACTAAGAGGTCATGATGAGTACAGAAATTAAAACTCAGGTCGTGGTACTTGGGGCAGGTCCAGCAGGTTATTCTGCTGCTTTCCGCGCAGCAGATTTAGGTCTGGAGACCGTCATCGTTGAGCGTTTCAGCACCCTGGGTGGGGTTTGTCTGAACGTGGGCTGTATCCCTTCCAAAGCGCTGCTGCACGTTGCAAAAGTGATTGAAGAAGCGAAAGCGCTGGAAGAGCATGGCGTTGTGTTCGGCAAACCGCAGACCGATATCAACAAAATCCGTACCTGGAAAGATAAAGTTATCAACCAGCTGACCGGCGGTCTGGCTGGGATGGCGAAAGGCCGTAAAGTCAAAGTAGTGACCGGCGAAGCGAAATTCACCGGCGCGAACACGATGTTCGTGGACGGCGAAAACGGCGGCACCACCATTAATTTCGATAACGCGATTATTGCTGCCGGCTCCCGTCCGATTCAGCTGCCTTTTATTCCGCATGAGGATCCTCGCGTATGGGATTCCACCGCTGCGCTGGAACTGAAAGAAGTGCCAGAGCGTATGCTGGTTATGGGTGGCGGTATCATTGGTCTGGAAATGGGCACCGTTTATCACGCGCTGGGTTCACAGATTGATGTGGTCGAGATGTTCGACCAGGTTATCCCTGCTGCCGATAAAGACGTGGTGAAAGTCTTCACCAAGCGTATCGCGAAACAGTTCAACCTGATGCTGGAAACCAAAGTGACCGCGGTAGAAGCCAAAGAAGATGGTATCTACGTCACGATGGAAGGCAAGAAGGCGCCGGCTGAACCACAGCGTTATGACGCCGTGCTGGTAGCCATTGGCCGCGTGCCGAACGGTAAAGGCCTGGATGCCGGTAAAGCGGGCGTGGAAGTGGACGATCGCGGCTTTATCCGCGTCGATAAGCAGATGCGTACCAACGTGCCGCACATTTATGCTATCGGCGATATCGTCGGTCAGCCAATGCTGGCGCACAAAGGCGTGCACGAAGGCCATGTGGCAGCAGAAGTCATTTCCGGTAAGAAACACTATTTCGATCCGAAAGTGATCCCATCGATCGCCTATACCGAGCCAGAAGTTGCCTGGGTTGGTCTGACCGAGAAAGAAGCGAAAGAGAAGGGCATCAGCTACGAAACAGCGACCTTCCCATGGGCGGCCTCTGGCCGTGCAATCGCTTCCGACTGCGCGGACGGCATGACCAAGCTGATCTTCGACAAAGAGACACATCGTGTTATCGGTGGTGCGGTTGTCGGCACCAACGGCGGCGAGCTGCTGGGCGAAATCGGTCTGGCTATCGAAATGGGCTGCGATGCGGAAGATATTGCGCTGACCATCCATGCTCACCCGACGCTGCATGAATCCGTTGGCCTGGCCGCGGAAATTTTCGAAGGTAGCATCACCGATCTGCCAAACCCGAAAGCGAAGAAGAAGTAAGTCGCTTCAGGTATTAAGAATGGCTCCGCAAGGGGCCATTTTTTTGTCTTTATAATAATGCTCTCCTGCCTCTTTGTGTATGCATGACTTCATCCTTTATCCTGTCTGAAACAACTTACTGCAATCCGCCGTTTAAACGTCCTTCTTGATGATGACATTGTCGTGCAAAATGGTTTAAAACGACGGCAAAATTTCGGTAGAATTTTCCGTATAAGAAAAAATCAGTGGAATCATAGAGATAATCTTAGAGTGTTCCCCGCGTGAGCGGGGATAAACCGTTGTAGCGATTGCAATAGTTCCACATTGTGGTGTGTTCCCCGCGTGAGCGGGGATAAACCGGCCTTTGTGTAGGCTGGGGCGGGCTTGGGCCTGTGTTCCCCGCGTGAGCGGGGATAAACCGTTACAGGAAAGCAGCACCAGCACGTAAAACGCGTGTTCCCCGCGTGAGCGGGGATAAACCGCCTGGCTTGATGAGGAGCTTAATACAGCTGAAGTGTTCCCCGCGTGAGCGGGGATAAACCGAGTCCGCCCCGATCCCGGAATGGGCCGAAGATGTGTTCCCCGCGTGAGCGGGGATAAACCGATGCTCTGTAGTGACTACGCCAACTCGCCGCCGTGTTCCCCGCGTGAGCGGGGATAAACCGCACACTTCGATGATATGTGCGTTGCGGATGATGTGTTCCCCGCGTGAGCGGGGATAAACCGCGTGCTGAGGGTCGGCTGCAGGCATACGGGAAGTGTTCCCCGCGTGAGCCGGGATAAACCGACAGGGCTGAGTCAGCAGGTCACGTTCGTCGCGTGTTCCCCGCGTGAGCGGGGATAAACCGCTGACCAAACAAACCAGACTCCGATGGAGTATGTGTTCCTCGCGTGAACGGGGATAAACCGGCGAACGTCAGTACCCGCAACAAAATAAACCCGTGTTCCCCGCGTGAGCGGGGATAAACCGGGAGAATGAACATGGGCAGGGATTTCACAGAAGTGTTCCCCGCGCCAGCGGGATAAGCCATCATTTATTGAGCATCCACGCTTTCGGAAGGGAAAATAAAAAGCCCGCAGTTAAGCGGGCTGGTAGCGGTAATTAAAGGAACCATTGCGGCTTTACGCCGAACCGGTCTGAAAGCGCCTTAATATGTGAGATCGTCAGCGAACGCTGGCCGGAGAGGATCTGGCTCACCAGGGATTTAGAACCGATCTCCTCCTTCAGGTCAGCGTAGGACAGCTTATGCTGATCAATCAGTGTACGCAGCAGGGCGACGCCCACCGGCACTTCATCCACTGATTTATTGAACCCGGCGAACTGCTCGCTATGGTCCTCGTAGTCAGCGATTTTGGCTGCCAGAAAGTCAATCAGCGGGCTTTCGTCATCATGATTAATCAGATAGTCCACCAGCGCCAGTGCGTCACGGTAGTCCTTCTCAGAAACACTGCCTCCGAGGAACGGGACTGCATCCACCAGTTGCTTCGTTGCTTCAATAGCTTTTGTCGTGTCGGCGATCATTCTTTGTTCTCCCGATAGTAGCGAGTCAGCTTATCGTATTCAGCGTGGGTAACGATGTGCTTCACGTAGAAGCGTCGGTTCACAAAATTGATGTAAGCGATCACCCTGAGATTATTGCCACCAACATCTAAAACCCACCATTTATTACGGTACTTGAAATTGTCCAGGCTTGGCACTGCAGTGCGTAGTTCATCAGGCGATTTGAAATCGGTTTCACGAGCCAGACGATACAACGCCTTTATAGCGATAGCGTCGTTTGGGAAGAGCCGTGCCGCTTGCTCAAATGGTTCTCTGGAAATGACGTGCATTGAGCGATTCTCTTCGATTGTTCACATTATGTAAACACTTTAGCGTACATTGCCCGTACTGGCAATATGAGGAAACAGGGACAGAGATGAAGCGCGCCGCAGCGGGCGAGGGTTACAGACTCAGTAGGTAGCTGGATCCCTCTCTTGAACCCTTGATTGTGGGTTCTCAGTGCTGTGCTTTGATAGCAGGTTGCGCATCTGCTAGAGCGAAATTAGCGTCCCGCACCGCCTCCTCTCCGGTTCGTTAATATTGAAGCTGGGCGACCTTTGGCTATTAGTAATCAATTGGCAGATCACCGGGTAGCGCAGCAATTTTGCAGAAAGTCAGCGCAGTGGGATAAGCAATAGTTAGCGGCAACGGCACAGGGAGTACTACGCAGATTATGCTGGCAAGTACTTCGTTTACCTCCCATCATTAATGTCCGGACTGTTCCTTATGGCAGTAAGCCGTGGGCTCACCGGGTTTCCGGTAAATATAAGACGGAAAATCTGTGATTTCAGTTTCAGTATAAGAGGCGAAGTGTTCTGATCCACCAAAGCGAGTTCTGAATCCGTCCAGAAGGTTATTTTTTTCTTCATGGCTGGCACCTGGCAGGGATACCGCCATTGTGTCCGGATCGATGCGTAGATACACGCCCGACTGTTCAGCGCGTTCTGTGGACCGGAACGTCAGAGTCATGCCGCTGCTGTTTGCTCCCTCTGTCAGCCATGTGACTTTCACATCATAATCCGTAAGATTATTCCGACGGGTGATTACCGTTCCCCGGGTGGTTACAAGGGTGCGCCGGAGCATCTTTCCATCTCCGGGCAGGTCGGAGCGGCAGACAACAACACTACCGGGCGGATAGGCCGTATTGAGACGCTGAGCTTCCTCGAACGTTGCAGCTTGGGCACGCCCAGTCGTGCCGATAAGTATGGCTGCAATGCAAAACCCACCTGCGTAACACTTTACTTTTTTCATCTTCTTTTCATCCGGTTGCCAGACTGCTTACGCTTCCTGTGACTGGAACCAACAAATCTTGCTCGCACCTGCCACGTTTTTGCGATCTCAGGACGTCAATCACTTACTCACGGTCATCTATTAAGATATCGGGGATTGACGAGACCGCCCTTATAACCCAGGGGCATATCATGAATCTTACTTTGGCCCAGTTATCCACTCTTAAATCATTTCTGACCACAATTAGCCTTGTGCCCATACACGGATTTACAAGACGGGAAATCAGACTGTGTCATTATTTTGAGAAATCATAAACAGCCTGATATCAATCGTGACTGTATAGACAGTTTGATTGTCATCTCCTTTGGCCAGCTCATCAATATCCTGACGAACACACTTTGTCAGTATCAGCTAATAACTTAAGTTTTCGGCAATACGCGCTCCAGCGTCTTGGGTTCCAGAGTTTACTTTTTAGTAAAGCTTGATAAACCTGCCGTCGTTAGCCGTTTCAAGCTCCACATCCCTTCTTTGACCAGAGGATTGCACAGGCAGATGCGAAGCATATACATATACTTGCTATGATAGCTGCATGAAAAGGCCGTAAGGAGAGGAGAATTTCTATGAGAACCGTATCGATTTTTAAAAATGGAAACAACCGTGCCATCCGCCTGCCACGCGATATGGATTTTGAAGGGGCCAGCGAACTTGAAATTATCCGGTAAGGAGACAGTATCATCCTGCGCCCCATCCGGCCAACCTGGAGTTCATTCGCGCAGCTGGAAAAAGCCGATGAGGACTTTATGGCGGAGCGCGAGGACGTGATCGGCCATGAAGGACGGGGGATTCGTTAACAATTCCTATAGGCTCGATACCAAAACTTGCTCATTCATTATGCGCGAGCAGCCGGTAGCTGTTAGAGATCGCCTGGAGCAGGCGATGCTGCGCAATCACCGCAATGTGGTCCCAGCCATCACATACGCCGGAATGCATTGCGGGGCGATCTGATGACATACCGTCACGCTGGTGGCGTCAGTGCTGTTGCTATCAAGCCACACCGTCACGCCATATAAATGCGAGATGTGCGCCTCGGTTAACGCTGAAATATTCCCCACTGGCGTCAATAAACTGAAATAAGCTTCAGCCTGCAATGCTCAAAATGCCGTTTGTTACTCTGCCACGTGCTGCTTTTCCGCCGCTACCCGATCGATAAACATCTGTGCCAGTACGGCGATGGCCGCATTGCCCGGTAGCTTTTCTTCATTGATGCGGAGCACCAGTGACGTGGAACGCCGGCGCCCCTGCAACAGCTGAAGCGGGCACAGTTCGCCGCTTTCCAGCAATGCGGCGATGTTCTTCTCCGGTAGCCAGCCATAGCCCAGTTGATGCTGTACCGCCTCAATCGCCGCTGACAAGGTGGTAAATGACCAGTTTTCCGCCTGTTCGCCACTGACTTCTGACTGCTGCTGCTGCTGACGATCGAGAATGGTAATACAGGGCCAGCGCGCCAGCGTGGCAGCATTGAGCGGCGCTGGCTCGCGATGCAGCGGATGGTCGCAATGCGCAACAGCAATAAAATCGACGCTCATCAGGCTTTCACCGGCTAAAGGCTGGTCCCCACCGTGCGCCACCAGCCATAAATCGGCTTGCTGTTCTGCCAGCCTGCCCGGCGTTTCGCTGCGGACGATTTCGCTCAACCAGACTCTGACATGCGGATAACGCTGCTGAAACTGGTGAAGTACTTCGAATAACAGTGGCTTGGGCACAATGGCATCAACCATCAAATCGACGCGGGAAGGCTCACCACGTTGTAGCGCGGCAGCCTGTGCCTCAAGGCTGCTAAAACCAGCGAGCAATGGGCGCGCCTGCGCCAGCAACTGCTGCCCCTCAGCGGTCAGAACCGCCCGGCGTCCTTCCTGCTGAAGTAGCGCGATGCCCAGCCGCTGCTGTAGCAGACCGATCTGATAACTGACCGAGGACTGGCTGCGGTTATTTTTCTCCGCCGCCAGTGCAAAGCTTCCTTTATTAACTACCGAATCAAGCAGGAACCACTGTTCAAGCGTCGTTTTATGCATGGTGACCCATCGAAAAATTGAATGAAATAGTGCTAAAAATAGCGTTATTAATCGCTTTTGTAACGCGCAATAATCTCCTCAAGGCAAACAAATGAGGAATTAATCATGAGCACTTTTGATAAACATGACTTGTCTGGCATCGTCGGCAAACATCTGGTTTACACCTATGACAATGGCTGGAACTACGAGCTCTATATAAAAAATGGTGACACCGTCGATTATCGTATTCACAGCGGAATGGTCGGTAACCGCTGGGTTAAAAATCAGCATGTCTATGTGGTTCGTCTGGCGCATGATGTCTATAAAGTTTCCTGGACCGAACCAACCGGTACCGATGTTAGTCTGGCCGTTAATCTGACTGACAAAATCTTTCACGGCACCATCTTCTTCCCACGCTGGGTAATGAATAATCCGGAAAAAACCGTCTGCTTCCAGAACGAGCATCTGGAAGAGATGGCAAAATATCGCGAAGCAGGTCCGGCTTATCCTACTGAGGTAATTGACGAATTTGCCACGCTGACCATTATCCGTGATGTCGGTGAAAACAACGACAGCGTGATTGACTGTCCGCCTGACCAATTGCCTGCCAATTTCCCGGCCAATCTTAAAAATTAAGATGCGACAGAAGAGCTCATGGTGAGCTCTTCTGCTTTCTCTCTTATAAGGACGAAAAATGGAATTATCGACAAAGGTTTTTATCAGTAGTGATGCGCATGACGGATTCGGTGTCAGTTCCACCATTATCATGGGCGAGAAAGAGGCGATGCTGGTGGATGCCCAGTTCACCCTGGCGAATGCGCACCGGCTGGCCGCAGAAATTATTGAAACTGGTCTCGACTTGAAACGGATTTTTATCACTCACCTTCATCCCGATCACTTCCTCGGTCTTGAAGTGATCAAGTCTGTTTTCCCGGACGCTGAAATCCTTTCTTATAAGCAGGTAGCCGAAGATGTGAATGACGCCTTCGACTTCAAAATCGATTACTGGGGAAAACAGGTTTTGAAGGAGAATGGTGCCCGCACAACCTATCTTATTACGGAGACAGAGGAGGATACGTTCTATCTGGAAGGCCAGCAGATTAAGATTCTGGGGCTGCTCAGCGGGGATTGTATCAGGGTGACGCCGCTCTGGATCCCGTCGACCCGCACGCTAATCGCCTCCGATATCGTCTTCGCTGATGCGCACGTCTGGATTGCCGATATGCGCACGCCGGAACGCATTGCGAAATGGATGCAGAGTCTGGATACGCTGGAAGCGCTTGCGCCAAAAGTGCTGATCCCAGGTCATTCACGTACCACGTCGTCCCTTAGCCCTTCTGCGATTGGTTTCACCCGAACCTATATCAGAAATTTTATTAAAACGCTGCATCAGGTAAACAACAGTGCGGAGCTGGTGCAGGAGATGGAGAGAATATATCCCAATCTTCCTGTGAAGATTTGCCTCGACTACAGCGCCCGGATTTTAAAAGATCGTTATGTCTGGCCCGGTGACTGGCCTGTATCGTTGCGGGAAATGGAAAGCACCCTGTAGCATTATTATCAGGCCCGTTGTATCTGGCCTGATTTCAACAATACGGCTTCAATATAGCGTGCAAAAAGTATCTTCATTGCGGCGTTCTATTCCTGCCCGTTATCTATTCCATCTTTTACAGGGCAGGGGAAACCACGGCCGCCAGCTTTTTTCTGTGACGTTTTTGAGCAACGCGATCTTACTCTTCTCTGAGATAACCTCAGCGCGGCAGGCCTGCGCTGGCGGCGAAAAATCGGGCAGTTTTGGCCAGGTCTTTAATGTTGCTTTTTTGTAAACAGATTAACATCAGGCCGAAATCCTGCTATGCTGCCCCTCGCGAAACCGGGCACCTTACCCTACATAGAGCGAAACTCACGCCAAAGTGAGCATTGTGGGCCCGGTAAGCCAATAACAATGTGAGCGAGGAGAACGTCGTGCTAGAAGAATACCGTAAGCACGTTGCCGAGCGTGCTGCCCAGGGGATCGTTCCTAAACCGTTAGATGCTTCCCAAATGGCCGCGCTGGTTGAACTGCTGAAAAATCCGCCCGCGGGTGAAGAAGAATTCCTGACCGATCTGTTAATCAATCGAGTGCCACCAGGCGTGGACGAAGCGGCTTATGTGAAAGCGGGCTTCCTGGCCGCCGTCGCCAAAGGCGAAGCGACTTCTCCTCTGATTACTCCAGAAAAAGCGGTAGAACTGCTCGGCACCATGCAGGGTGGTTACAATATCCATGCGCTGCTCGACGCGCTGGAAGATGAAAAGCTGGCGCCTATTGCCGCTAAAGCACTTTCCCATACGCTGCTGATGTTTGACAGCTTCTACGACGTGGAAGAGAAAGCCAAAGCGGGTAACCCGCACGCCCAGCAGATCATGAAGTCCTGGGCCGAAGCGGAGTGGTATCTCTCCCGTCCGGAGCTGGCTGAAAAAATCACCGTAACCGTCTTCAAGGTGACGGGCGAAACCAACACTGACGATCTCTCGCCTGCGCCTGACGCCTGGTCCCGTCCTGATATTCCTCTGCACGCGCTGGCGATGCTGAAAAATGCCCGTGAAGGCATTGAGCCGGATGAGCCAGGCAACATTGGCCCGATCAAACAGATCGCAGCGCTACAGGCGAAAGGTTATCCGCTGGCCTACGTAGGCGACGTGGTCGGTACAGGCTCTTCCCGTAAGTCCGCGACCAACTCCGTGCTCTGGTTTATGGGTGATGACATCCCCTACGTGCCGAACAAAAAAGGCGGCGGCGTGGTGCTGGGCAACAACATTGCGCCTATCTTCTTCAACACTATGGAAGATGCGGGCGCACTGCCGATCGAAGTGGATGTGCAGAACCTGAATATGGGCGATGTCATCGACATCTATCCTTATAAAGGCGAAGTGCAGAATCACGAAACGGGCGAAGTACTGGCGACGTTCTCCCTGAAAACTGACGTGCTGCTTGATGAAGTGCGTGCGGGTGGTCGTATTCCACTGATCATCGGTCGCGGTCTGACCGCCAAAGCGCGTGAGTCACTGGGACTGCCGCAAAGTGATATCTTCCGTCAGGCGAAAGATGTGGCGGAAAGCAGCCGCGGTTACTCGCTGGCGCAAAAAATGGTAGGCCGTGCCTGTGGCACCGATGGCGTACGTCCTGGCGCTTACTGCGAACCAAAAATGACTTCAGTGGGGTCTCAGGACACCACCGGGCCGATGACCCGCGATGAGCTGAAAGACCTGGCCTGTCTGGGCTTCTCTGCCGATCTGGTGATGCAGTCATTCTGTCACACCGCCGCCTATCCTAAGCCGGTTGACGTCTCCACGCACCATACGCTGCCAGACTTTATCATGAACCGTGGCGGCGTCTCGCTGCGTCCGGGCGATGGGATTATCCACAGCTGGCTGAACCGTATGCTGCTGCCGGACACCGTAGGCACCGGCGGGGATTCCCATACCCGTTTCCCGATCGGCATCTCTTTCCCGGCAGGCTCCGGCCTGGTCGCCTTTGCGGCCGCCACCGGCGTGATGCCGCTGGATATGCCTGAGTCGGTGCTGGTGCGCTTCAAAGGAAAAATGGAGCCGGGCATTACGCTGCGCGACCTGGTTCATGCGATCCCTCTCTATGCGATTAAGCAGGGTCTGCTGACCGTTGAGAAGAAAGGGAAGAAAAACATCTTCTCGGGCCGCATCCTTGAAATCGAAGGTCTGCCGGATCTGAAAGTGGAGCAGGCGTTTGAGCTCTCTGACGCCTCTGCCGAACGTTCAGCTGCGGGCTGCACCATCAAGCTGGGTCAGGATCCGATTATTGAGTACCTGAACTCCAATATCGTTCTGCTCAAGTGGATGATCTCTGAAGGTTACGGCGATCGCCGTACGCTGGAACGTCGTATCCAGGGGATGGAGAAGTGGCTGGCAGATCCTCAACTGCTGGAAGCGGATGCGGATGCAGAATATGCCGCCGTTATCGAAATCGACCTGGCCGACATCAAAGAGCCGATCCTGTGCGCACCCAACGATCCTGACGATGCCCGTCTGCTCTCTGACGTGCAGGGTGAGAAGATTGATGAGGTATTCATCGGCTCGTGCATGACCAACATCGGCCATTTCCGTGCGGCTGGTAAGCTGCTGGACAGCCATAAAGGGCAGCTGCCGACGCGTCTCTGGGTAGCACCGCCAACCAAGATGGATGCCGCGCAGCTGACGGAAGAGGGCTACTACAGCGTCTTCGGCAAGAGCGGTGCGCGTATTGAAATCCCGGGCTGTTCACTCTGTATGGGTAACCAGGCGCGAGTGGCTGATGGCGCGACGGTGGTTTCCACTTCAACCCGTAACTTCCCGAACCGCCTGGGCACCGGCGCGAATGTCTTCCTGGCATCCGCTGAGCTGGCCGCCGTCGCCTCACTACTGGGCAAACTGCCGACGCCGGATGAGTATCAGCAGTTTATGGCGCAGGTGGATAAGACGGCGGTGGATACCTATCGCTATCTGAACTTCGATCAGCTGGCGCAATACACCGAAAAAGCGGACGGCGTTATCTTCCAGACCGCCGTCTGATCAGGCCGGGTGAGGCCCTGAGGTTTCACCCGTCCACGGCCAGAGTAGGACCGCGCACATTGCATATGAAAGGCGAATCATCGATTCGCCTTTTTTCTTGCCTGTAATCCTTACATACCTCTCCGCCTGCTTTTTTCCGTTGCCCCAAAATTGCCCCTCATTTGAAAAATTCTAATTTTACCTGGCTCTTCGCATTATATTTTCTCATGCTATTGCCTGTTACCGGCTGCTTTCTTTTTCCTTCATCGTCGGCTTCCGCTATTTTCTTCGCAGTTTTACCGCAGTCAATTGTTGTTTATGTGCGTAATGGCGCAGATTTATAGTGCAAAACTCTGGAAACTGCCTTCCCCAGGCTTCCTGCACCAAAAGGGTTCGGCCTTGTTTTTCTTATGGTTAAAGCACCTGTTCGGTGGTAACGTCAGGTCAAGGTTATCGTTTGCGTCGCGGCTCTTCAGGCCGGACGTAACCGTCTGAAACGTGTAAAAGCACAGGATTGTTATGACTCAGCAGACTCCCTTGTTCGAACAGCATCAGGCCTGCGGCGCACGCATGGTGGATTTCCATGGCTGGATGATGCCGCTGCACTACGGCTCTCAACTCGATGAGCACCACGCGGTACGAACCGATGCCGGTATGTTTGATGTGTCGCATATGACCATCGTCGATCTGCATGGCGCGCGTACCCGCGACTTCCTGCGCTATCTGCTCGCTAATGACGTCGCCAAACTGACTCAGCCGGGTAAAGCGCTTTATAGCGGGATGCTTAACGCTTCCGCTGGCGTAATTGACGATCTGATTGTTTACTTTATGACCGAAGACTTTTTCCGCATGGTGGTGAACTCCGCCACGCGGGAGAAAGATCTCGCCTGGATTTCCGGCCATGCGGAATCCTACGGCGTTGAACTTCACGTGCGTGACGATCTGGCGCTGATTGCGGTGCAGGGACCTCATGCAAAAGAGAAAGCTGCCACGCTGCTGGATGAATCTCAGCGACAGGCAGTGGAGGGTATGAAGCCCTTCTTCGGCATTCAGGCTGGCGATCTGTTTATCGCCACCACCGGCTACACCGGTGAGGCGGGTTATGAAATTGCGCTGCCGAACGAACAGGCGGCACCATTCTGGCAGAAGCTGGTGGCTGCGGGCATTAAGCCAGCCGGACTCGGCGCACGCGACACGCTGCGTCTGGAAGCGGGCATGAACTTATACGGTCAGGAGATGGACGAAGGCGTCTCGCCGCTGGCAGCCAATATGGGCTGGACAGTGGCATGGGAACCGGCAGACCGCAATTTTATTGGTCGTGAAGCGTTAGAGGCGCAGCGCGGGCAGGGCACGGAGCAGCTGGTCGGCCTGATCCTGACCAGTAAGGGCGTGCTGCGCAATGAACTGCCGGTGCGCTTTACCGACAGCGCAGGCAACCTTCAGGAAGGCATTATCACCAGCGGTTCATTTTCACCCACGCTGGGCTACAGCATTGCGCTGGCGCGCGTACCAGCGGGCATTGGCGAGCAGGCGATCGTTGAGATCCGCAATCGTGAAATGCCGGTTAAGGTGACCAAACCGATTTTTGTTCGCGCCGGAAAGCCGGTCGCATAATAACGATTACCTCAGGAGAGCAGCGCGATGAGCAATGTGCCAAATGAACTGAAATACCGTGAAAGTCATGAATGGGTGCGCCAGGAAGCCGATGGCACCTGCACGGTGGGAATAACCGAACACGCGCAGGAACTGCTGGGCGATATGGTGTTTGTGGATCTGCCGGATGTCGGGACCACCTATAATCAGGGCGACGACTGCGCCGTAGCGGAGTCGGTCAAAGCTGCTTCTGATATTTATGCGCCGGTCAGCGGTGAAATCGTTGAGGTGAACAGCGCGCTGGACGGCGAGCCGGAACTGGTTAACAGCGCCCCTTATGCAGAAGGCTGGCTGTTTAAAATCAAACCCAGCGACGCCGCCGAACTGGATTCGCTGCTTGACGCCGATGCTTATAAAACCAGCATCGACGAGTAATCCGCAACTGAACCGGACGGCGAGATCTTCCCCGTCCGGCAGCCTGTTCCATGCCGGGACAGGCTGTAAAAAGCGTGTTCGCCCTACACCCTCTTTTCATGCCGATTCAGGATTTACCGCTAATGACCCAGACTCTCAGCCAGCTTGAACATAACGGCGCGTTTATCGAACGCCATATTGGTCCATCGCAGGAGCAGCAGATCGCCATGCTGAATGCCACCGGTGCCAGCTCTCTCAGCGATCTGATCGCGTCGATCGTGCCGGCGGACATTCAGCTGCCAGGCCCGCCCGCTGTGGGAGATGCGCTTACCGAGCATCAGGCGCTGGCCGAGCTGAAAGCGATGGCCAGTCAGAATCAGCGTTATAAATCCTACATCGGCATGGGCTATTCGCCGGTGCTGACGCCGCCGGTGATCCTGCGCAATATGCTGGAAAATCCCGGCTGGTACACCGCCTATACGCCTTACCAGCCGGAAGTGTCCCAGGGGCGCCTTGAAGCGCTGCTCAATTTTCAGCAGGTTACGCTGGATCTGACCGGGCTGGATATCGCCTCAGCCTCGCTGCTTGATGAAGCCACGGCCGCCGCTGAAGCGATGGCGATGGCAAAACGCGTCAGCAAGCTGAAAACCGCTAACCGCTTCTTTGTGGCGGAAGATGTGCACCCGCAAACGCTGGACGTTATCCGTACGCGTGCGGAAACCTTTGGTTTTGAAATCCTGGTCGATAAGGCGGATAAAGTTCTCGATCACCAGGATATCTTTGGCGTGCTGTTACAGCAGGTTGGCACCACTGGCGAAGCGCATGATTACACAACGCTTATCGCTGAACTTAAAAACCGCAAAATCATCGTCAGCGTTGCGGCGGATTTTATGGCGCTGGTACAGCTTCAGGCCCCCGGCAGGCAGGGCGCGGATATCGTTTTCGGATCCGCCCAGCGTTTTGGCGTACCGATGGGCTACGGTGGCCCGCACGCGGCCTTCTTTGCCGCGCGGGATGAGCATAAGCGCTCTATGCCAGGGCGCATTATTGGCGTCTCCCGCGATGCGGCCGGCAATACTGCGCTGCGTATGGCCATGCAGACGCGAGAACAGCATATTCGCCGCGAGAAGGCGAACTCCAATATCTGTACTTCTCAGGTGCTGCTGGCCAATATTGCCAGCCTCTATGCGGTGTTCCACGGCCCTGAAGGCCTGAAGCGTATCGCTGCCCGTATTCATCGTCTGACGGATATCCTGGCGGCGGGTTTACAGAAGGGCGGCCTGACGCTGCGTCACGCGACCTGGTTTGATACGCTGACGGTTGAGGTGGCGGACAAAGCCGCGGTGCTCGATCGGGCGCTGAGTTTTGGCGTTAACCTGCGTACGGATATTCATAATGCGGTAGGGATCACACTGGATGAGACTACCACCCGTGAGGACGTGGTCGCGCTGTTCTCCATTCTGCTGGGTGAAGAGCACGGTCAGGAGATCGACGCGCTCGATGCCGCCGTTGCCCGCGAGAGCCAGTCGATCCCGGCTGCATTACTGCGTCAGGATGCGATCCTGACCCATCCGGTATTTAACCGTCATCACAGCGAAACTGAGATGATGCGCTATATGCACAGCCTTGAGCGTAAAGATCTTGCGCTGAACCAGGCGATGATCCCGCTAGGCTCCTGCACCATGAAGCTGAACGCTGCGGCTGAGATGATCCCGATCACCTGGCCTGAGTTCGCTGAGCTGCATCCCTTCTGTCCGGCGGATCAGGCTACCGGCTACCTGCAAATGATAGGGCAGCTCTCCCAGTGGCTGGTGCAGCTGACCGGCTACGACGCGCTCTGTATGCAGCCAAACTCAGGCGCACAGGGTGAATATGCCGGTCTGCTGGCGATCCGCCGCTATCATGAAAGCCGCAACGAAGGCGGACGTAACGTCTGTCTGATCCCAAGCTCCGCGCACGGTACCAACCCAGCTTCTGCACAGATGGCGGGCATGTCGGTCGTGGTGGTCGCCTGTGATAAGCAGGGCAATATCGATCTGCACGATCTGCGGATAAAGGCGGAACAGACCGGTGAAGCGCTCTCCTGCATCATGGTGACTTATCCCTCCACGCACGGCGTTTATGAGGAAACAATCCGCGAGGTTTGTCAGATCGTTCATCAGTTTGGCGGCCAGGTTTACCTTGACGGCGCCAATATGAATGCTCAGGTGGGCATCACTACGCCGGGCTATATCGGGGCGGATGTTTCTCACCTCAACCTGCATAAAACCTTCTGTATCCCTCACGGCGGTGGCGGACCTGGCATGGGACCTATCGGCGTGAAGGCGCATCTGGCGCCCTTTGTGCCGGGTCACAGCGTGGTGCAGATCGATGGTGTACTTACCCAGCAGGGCGCGGTCTCTGCTGCGCCCTTTGGCAGCGCCTCTATTCTGCCGATCAGCTGGATGTATATCCGCATGATGGGCGCGGAAGGGCTGAAGCAGGCCAGCTCCGTGGCGATTCTTAACGCAAATTATATTGCCACCCGCTTACAGTCAGCCTATCCGATCCTCTATACCGGACGCGACGGGCGTGTGGCGCATGAGTGCATCCTGGATATCCGTCCGCTGAAAGAGCAGACCGGGATCAGCGAACTGGATATCGCCAAGCGCCTGATCGACTACGGTTTCCATGCACCGACCATGTCTTTCCCGGTAGCCGGAACGCTGATGGTGGAGCCAACGGAGTCGGAAAGCAAAATCGAGCTGGATCGCTTTATTGATGCGATGCTCTCTATTCGCATGGAGATCGATCGCGTTGCGGCGGGCGAATGGCCGGCTGACGATAACCCGCTGGTCAACGCGCCGCATACCCAGATGGAGATTGTCGGTGAGTGGGCGCATCCTTACAGCCGCGAGCTGGCCGTTTTCCCGGCGGGGAGTGAGAACAAATACTGGCCAACGGTGAAGCGTCTGGATGATGTCTACGGCGACCGCAATTTGTTCTGCTCCTGCGTGCCGATGAGCGAATACGAGTAGTCTTCGTCACAAATGAAAAGGGCACCTGAGGTGCCCTTTTTAGTGGGGATAACGCTGTCCCCGCTGTCAGTGGACCTGCCGACCGTCTGATAATCCTCAGATATTTTCGCCGTTGCTGGCGATTACCTGCTGATACCAGTTAAAACTTTTCTTTTTCGAGCGATTCATCGTCCCGCTGCCGTCATCGTTTTTATCCACATAAATAAAGCCGTAGCGTTTACTGTACTGGCCGGTAGTAAAGGAAACGCAGTCAATGCAGCCCCAGGGCGTGTAGCCCATCAGCTCAACGCCGTCATAAAACACCGCCAGCTTCATCTGTTCAATATGCGCCTGGAGGTAAGCGATACGGTAGTCATCATTGATGGCCCCGGTTTCATCCGGCTTGTCGATGGCGCCAAACCCGTTTTCGACGATAAACAGTGGCTTCTGATAGCGCTCATAGAGCACCGCCAGGCTGTAGCGCAGGCCAACAGGGTCGATTTGCCACCCCCAGTCCGAGGCTTTCACGTGAGGGTTAGGCACGCTGCCTTCAAAACCAGAGACCGCGCTGCCGCTGCCCTGGGCATTCGCCTGCACCGCATTGCTCATGTAATAGCTCAGGCCAATGTAATCCGCACATCCCTCACGCAGGATGCGGTCATCTCCGGGCTCCATCTCGATCTGATAGCCTTTGCGCGCCCACTCATTAAGAATGTAAGAGGGGTAATAGCCGCGCATATGCACGTCGCCGAACAGATAGCGTTCCCGCATCGCTTCCTGGGCAAACATCACATCATCGGGATGGCAGGACCAGGGATAGAGCGGCACCATGGCGATCATGCAGCCAATCTGAAAATCCGGGTTGATCTCATGGCCCCGTTTAATCACGCGCGCGCTGGCGACAAACTGATGATGCAGCACCTGATACATCGCCAGTTCAGGCTGGTCGTGGTCGGTGAATACCACACCGGAGCAGCAGTAACCAAACAGCGGATATTTCCAGTTGCGCTGATTGTTAATTTCGTTAAAGGTCATCCAGTATTTCACTTTGCCTTTATAGCGCTCCAGCACCACTTCGCTGAAGCGGACAAAGAAATCGACAACTTTCCGGTTCAGCCAGCCGCCATACTCTTTCACCAGATGGTAAGGCATTTCGAAATGCGAAAGGGTAATCACTGGCTCAATGTTGTATTTCAGCAGTTCATCAAACAGATTGTCATAAAACTGCAGTCCCGCCTCGTTAGGTTCCTGCTCATCGCCGTTGGGGAAAATACGCGTCCAGGCGATGGAAGTACGAAAACATTTGAAGCCCATTTCGGCGAACAGCGCCACATCCTCTTTATAGCGCGAAAAGAAATCCACCGCTTCATGGTTAGGATAACTGTAGCCTTCCTGAATGCCGTCCGTCATGACGCGATCCACACCGTGGGCGCCGCCAGAAAGTACGTCGGCAATGCTGACGCCTTTGCCCCCCTGATTCCAGCCGCCTTCTACCTGATGAGCGGCAACCGCGCCGCCCCAGAGAAAGTTTTTTGGTAACTGCTGATGTGTGCTCATCAATCCCATCCTGTTTATCCGAAATGTTCTGAGGGTCAGCTGACCCTCCTGTATCAGGCCTTTGAGGTCTTAAGTTGTCTATTAGCGGTACGTGAAGCGTCCGGCTGCTCTTTAAAGCCCGCCAGCCAGGTAAAGAGCGCGCCCAGCACAAACGCCACGCTGATTGAGAGAAGGAAACCCAGGAACTGCGGCATATGGCCTTCCTTAAAAAACACCGGCAGTACGGCAATGCCAGGCAGGCAGTAGCTCCAGGAAACGGCGTTAAACAGCCCGGCAATTGCACCGCCAATCGCGCCCGCCAGACAGCCGCAAATCATAGGGCGCTTCAGCCGGAGCGCCACGCCGTAGATAGCAGGCTCGGTAATGCCAAACAGCGCTGTCAGACCGGCGGAGAGCGCGACGCGTCTCATCTCCTCATCTTTTGCCTTCAGCCAGACGCCGAAGGTCGCGCCCGCCATGGCAAAGACCGGCGACGCCTGCAGGCCGGTAAAGGTGTCATAACCCAGGGTCGCATAGTTACCTACCGTAACTGGCGTAATTCCCCAGTGGACGCCGAGCGTTACCAGCGGCATCCAGAGTGCGCCCACCACAAATCCGGCGATCGACGGGCTGAGAGCGTACAGCGTGTTATAGACGCCGCCAATCGCGCCGCCAATGGCGTTACCAACGGGACCAAAAGCCAGCAGCGTCATCGGCACCATAATGGCGATGCAAAACATGGGGGTGAACAGATTACGAACCACCAGCGGCAGGATGCGTTCAAAAAAGCGCTGCACGTAGGACATCGCCCAGACCATCAGAATGATCGGTATCACCGAGGCGGTATAACTGAGGTATTTGACCGGAATGCCGAAAAAATCGAGCGCGGGCGACTCAAGCGGAATACCGGCGACGCCGGAGAGGATTTTGGCAATTTCCGGATTGGTGACCGCCTCTTTCATCAGCTGCTGCATCGCCGGATCCGCTGAGTTTGCCAGCATAATTTTGTTGGCGGTCAGCATATTCATATAGTCAGGACTGACCAGCGCGCAAGCTGCGATCACTGCGGTGAACGGGTTGACGTTGAACTTCCTGGCCGCGGTAAAAGCAACCATCACCGGCAGGAAGGTGAAGCCGGTCCAGGAGACAAAGTTCAGGATCCGCCAGGCGCCGCTTGCCGGATCCATCCAGCCGAGCGCGGTCACCAGTGAGAGGATCCCCTGCAGGATACCGCAGGCGGCGAGAGGATAAAGAAAAGGGGCGAAAATACTGGAGATAATATCCATCAGGCGGCTGACGATGCCGACATGCGGCGCGGAAACGGGGGCATTTTCATCAATAGTGACGTGGCGAAGCACCTCGCGATAAGCATCGCCGACATGGTTACCGATAACCACTTGTAACTGGCCTCCCGCTTCAATAACGGTAATGACGCCTTTAACGCGTTTTAACGTTTCTTTATTAACCTTAGTATTGTCTTTTACTATAAACCGCAGCCTGGTGGCACAATGCGTGACGTTAATCACATTATCGCTACCACCAATAAGCTCAATAATTTCCACTGCTGTCGTGGCATAATTCAGCGCCATGGCTATCTCCTGAGTCGGGTACGGTTACTCCTCAGGCGGAAGGGCCCTGGAGCAGGATCTTTTATTATTGTGAGGAGTTTATCAACGGAAAAAAGAAAGTCACGATATAACAAATCCGTACCCGGCGTGATTTGTTACGCCGAAAAAACAGGGTGTTTTTTATTTTATCCGGCTGGCCAGGCGACGGCCAATGGTTTCCAGAATATAGATCACCGGCACCTGGGTCGTGACGTCATATTCATCGGAAACCAGCAGTTGCGGCATATGATAGGAGAGATTGAAGTCAGCCATCTTTGCCAGCGACGAATTATCATTATTAGTAATGGTAATAACCTGACAGCGATGCAGGCTGAACTGGCTGGCGAGCCGCAAAATTTCCGGCGTTTCACCTGAAACAGATAATATAATCGCCACGGCGTCTTTATACATATCGCTGTTAACAGGATAATAAGGATCGTCAATATGATTACTGAATTTACCAACATTCGAAAAGAAACGGGCGCCATATTTTCCCAGAGTACCGGAGGTGCCTGCACCAACAAAAATAATACGCTCGGCGCAAACCAGCTGCGTAACGGCTTTATCAATTAACGAATCGAACTCTTCATTATTGATGCTTTTAAAAAAGCTGACGATTTCGCTGATGCCGGAGTAGCCGGGCTGGCGCTGCTCCTGCTCAAGCCAGATCCTGAAGCGAATACGAAATTCGGAATAGCCGTCACAGTTCATCTTGCGGCAAAATCGCAGCACCGTTGTGGTTGACACGCCCGCAGCGTCGGCGAGCTCCCGAATGGTCATATACATGACCTTGTCGCGATTTTTAACCGTGAAGTTATAAACCTGGAGTTCAAGATCGTTCAGGGCGGCAAGATTGTGGTGCGTGAACATAGCGGCGCTCAAAGTCCCGGGAATCATTACCTTAACAGATTTTATCCGGGCCGGGGTGGCGTTTCGCCAGAGTTGCAGCGCGACTCACAGCAGCCAGCCTTTTTGCTGTGCCTGTTCAAGATGCCCTTTAAGATGTTGCCACAGCGTCGGCCACTCTGCCGCCAGCGCCAGATTTCGCGCCAGCACCTGTTCAAGGCGGATTTCATTTTCAATCCAGCTCCGGCCTTCATTATGCAAATTCTGAATAATCGGCAGGGCGCGGTCGAGCATATTGGCAAAGCGCGCCTCGGCGGTTTCACCCGCTTCATACTCATTCCAGAGGCCGCGAAAGCGGTCGCGCAGTGTGTCAGGAAGCAGGCTGAATATGCGATCGGCCGCCGCCATCTCCTGCTGGTGGATAGCTTCACGGGCGACAAGGTCATAGACCATCACATCACCGGCATCAATTTCCACCACGTCATGCAGCAACGCCATTTGCACCACGCGCGACATATCGACCGGAAACCCCACGTAAGGCGCCAGGCTCATCGCCGCCACGGCCAGGTGCCAGCTGTGCTCGGCGGAATTTTCGTGGCGCGCATTGCCGATAAGACGGGTGCGCCGCTCAACACGCTTCAATTTGTCCAGTTCCATCAGAAACTGCATAACTTCTGTCATTTCGCCGAAATTTAACGCGGATACCTTGCTGGACATGCTTCGCCTCGTCATCCCCTGAGGAAAAAAGTTGGGAAGGATTGTAAGGTAATCGTTTGCTTATTGCTTTTATAAAAGTGTTACATCCCTTCACAGACTTATTTGAGCGTACATCTGTACACTCAAACAAAACTCTGTCAGGCTGGGGCCGTCTGCTCAGTTATGCATCGCAACGTCAGCGCTTCGTAACGAGGCTGTCCGGAAAGCGTGCAGCAGACATCCCACCGAGGTTCAGGAGTCGCAAAGTCATGTCAGAGAAATCATTATCGGGTCAGGCCTATTCGTTTGCAGAAGAGATCGCCAACAGTATCAGCCACGGAATCGGTTTTATTTTCGGCATCGTCGGGTTGGTTCTGCTGCTGGTGCAGGCCAGTGAAAGCCAGGCGGGTATTATTGCCATCACCAGCTACAGTCTCTATGGCGGCAGTATGATCCTGCTGTTTCTGGCCTCCACGCTCTATCACGCGATTCCGCATCCGAACGCCAAGCTCTGGCTTAAAAAACTCGACCACTGCGCGATTTACCTGCTGATTGCGGGAACCTATACGCCGTTTTTGCTTATTGGACTGAAGTCACCGCTGGCGCATGGACTGATGGGCGTAATCTGGGGGCTGGCGCTGGCAGGCATTCTTTTTAAGCTGTTTTATGTGGACCGCTTTGAAAAACTCTCGGTGAGCACCTATCTGCTGATGGGCTGGCTTTCGCTGATCGTAATTTGGCAGCTGGCGCTTAAACTCCCTGCGGGGGGGATCTGGCTGCTGGCGGCGGGGGGCGTGATTTATTCGCTGGGCGTGATCTTTTATGTATCGAAGCGGATCCCTTATAACCATGCCATCTGGCACGGCTTTGTACTGGCCGGCAGCTTTTGTCACTTCCTCTCTATTTATCTTTATGTGATCTGAATGGGGGCCGTTTTGGCCCCCGGTCAGAGCCTCACTCCGTTAGCGAGTAGGGCAGCGTCTGGATGGTCAGTTTGCCGCCCTCATCACCTTTCACGCGCAGCTCACTCTCCGCTTCAAGGTCATTGTTTAAGACTGCCTGCACCCAGACCTCGCCGTTATCAAGCTGACAGGCCGCCAGAATAGTACCGGTACGACGCCAGTTCTCACCAAGCTTCAGCTCGAGAGAATCATTGGCTGCGGGAACCTGACTGGCCGCGCCAGCCAGCCAGTAGAGCGCCCGCTTGTTGGCACCGCGAAACTTGGCGCGCGCCACCATTTCCTGGCCGGTGTAACAGCCTTTCTTGAAGCTGATGGCCTCCAGCGCCTGGAGGTTAGTGGCCTGCGGAATAAACTGAGCGCTGGTTTCGGCGTCAATCACCGGCAGGCCAGCCTCAATATTCAGCGCCAGCCACTGCTTGCTGTCATTGGTCTGTGCCTGACCTTCCAGATGCCGGGCGATCGCCTGCGCTTTTTCAGCATCGGTCACCAGCAGAAAGCGCTCAGCGGGCGTGGGGAACCAGAGCAGGGTAGTGCCATCCTGCTGAACAACCGGATTTTCCGCATCCGGCAGGGTGGAGAACAGGGCGGTCAGTGCGGCGCGGCACTGAAAACCAGCCACGCCCAGCAATACGGCCTCATCATCGGCCGCGATAGTCACCTTAGCGAAAATGGCATACTTCTTCAGCTCGGCGATCTGATTGTCACGCAGGCTACGACGTTCGATATAAGCCAGACCTTCTGCGCGGTGGAAAAGGTGCAGGTTGCTCCACATCTTTCCTTTGGCATCGCAGTGCGCGGCAGGCAGATGGTTATTGTCGCCCAGCGCCGCGACATCCAGGGTAATTTGCCCCTGTAAATAGCTGACGCTATCGGCGCCGGTAACGTTCACCAGCGCCCACTCTTCCAGTGAAATCAGCGTAAGTGGCAGGCGCGCCGAAGCCGCAGGTTGACGTGGCGGAAAAGAAAAAGTCGGCATAATTCAGTCCTGAAGTGGGGTGAAAAAAACAGCTCTGTTTATCATGTTAAAAGAGCCGACCGGCTTTGCAACCAGTTTCCTGAAAACGACGCACAAAAGGTGTGATAACCCGGCAACGCATGCTGAGGTTGTGCGACAGGGCGCGAAAGGCGATAAAGGCCCGTCAACATTGCCAGTAAAACGCGTTACACTGATGCCCATCTTTGGCTGACTGACGATGGTGACAAATGGATATTAGCAATAAAGCACGGGTTCACTGGGCCTGCCGCCGGGGCATGCGCGAACTGGATATCTCCATCATGCCGTTTTTCGAATATGAATATGATTCCCTGAGCGATACCGATAAGCAGCTCTTCGTGCGGCTACTGGAGAGTGACGATCCGGATCTGTTTAACTGGCTGATGAATCACGGCGAGCCGGCGGATGCTGAGCTGAAACGTATGGTTAACCTTATCCAGCAGCGAAACCAACAACGTGGCCCTGTGGCAAGCTGATCTGCGGATCTCCTGGCGTGCGCAGTGGGTCTCGCTGCTGTTGCATGGCGCCGTGATGCTCGCGCTGCTGCTGGCACCCTGGCCCGCCAGCTATACCCCTGTCTGGATGCTGCTGCTGACGCTGGTTGTTTTTGAATGCCTGCGCAGCCAGCGGCGTATCCGCAGCCGGGAAGGCCTTCTCCGTCAGGTTGATCAGCGCGAGTTTGAGTGGCGGCGGCTGCGCTGGCGGCTTTGCGGGCGGCCTTTTATGACCCGTCAGGCGATGCTGCTGGCGCTGCGTTCGCCGCAGGGCGCAAAAGAAAAGCTGTGGCTGATGCGTGACAGCATGGATGAAGAAGCATGGCGACAGCTCAGGCAACAGCTGCTCAGCCTGTCGGAGGCTCCACCACGCCAGCCGGGACGTTAAAGCGATGCCGCCATTTCAGTAAGGATCTGCTCGCACCACTGCGCGATGCGTTCGTCGGTGACGTCAAACTGATTAATATCATCCAGCGCCAGGCCAACAAACTGCCTGCCATCTGCGGTGAGCGGCTTTTTGCTGGTGAACTCGTAGCCTTCATTAGGCCAGAAGCCGACAAATTTCACGCCCGACGGCAGCAGAACCTCGTGGAGCATACCCAGCGCATCCAGGAACCATTCGCTGTATTCAGCCTGGTCGCCCATGCCGTACAGGGCCACGACCTTGCCGCGCAGATTAAGTGCAGGCAGCTCGGTCCAGATGGCCTCCCAGTCTTCCTGCAGCTCGCCAAAGTCCCAGGTAGGGATGCCCAGGATCAACATGTCATACTGCTCCATGAGGCGCGGTGAGTCATCTTTCAGGTTATGCAGGGTGACGAGATCTTCACCGATAAAATCACGGATCTTCTCTGCTGTCATTTCGGTATAGCAGGTGCTTGAGCCGTAAAACAGACCAATTTTCATATCCGGTAAACTCAATTCGCTTGATGCAATGCCGCGAATTATATCAGAATTGAAACCGATGCCGGTAAATAAGGGGCGATGAAGTGCAGGATAGCGAGCGGATAGAACAGTTTCTGGATGCAACATGGATCGAGCGTAACCTGGCGGAAAATACCATCGCCTCCTACCGGCTGGATCTGATGTCGCTGGCGGAATGGCTGGCGCACCATGAAAGCGATCTGCTGCGGGCCAGCGCGGCCGATCTCCAGCAATTTCTGGCCGAACGGCTTGAAGGTGGCTATAAGGCCAGCAGCTCAGCCCGCCTGTTAAGCGCGATGCGCCGCCTGTTTCAGTATCTCTACCGGGAAAAGTGCCGGGAGGACGATCCCAGCGCACTGCTCTCATCGCCCAAACTGCCACAGCGGCTGCCGAAAGATCTCAGCGAGGCGCAAATCGATCGCCTGCTTCAGGCCCCGAGCGTGGAGGAGCCCATCGAACTGCGGGATAAGGCGATGCTGGAGCTACTCTATGCCACCGGGCTGCGCGTTACTGAGCTGGTGAGCCTGACGCTGAACAATGTCAGCCTCCGGCAGGGCGTGGTGCGCGTTATCGGCAAAGGCAATAAAGAACGGCTGGTGCCGCTGGGAGAAGAGGCGGTGCACTGGCTGGAGCAGTACATTGAGTATGGTCGTCCCTGGCTGCTTAACGGCCAGACGCTGGACGTGCTGTTTCCGAGCAGCCGTGCGCGACAAATGACCCGGCAAACTTTCTGGCATCGCATCAAACATTACGCCACACTGGCGGGGATCGACAGCGAGAAACTGTCGCCCCACGTGCTTCGCCATGCATTCGCGACGCACCTGCTGAACCATGGTGCTGATTTGCGTGTCGTACAGATGCTGCTGGGGCACAGCGATCTTTCCACCACCCAAATTTATACGCACGTCGCCACCGAGCGACTGCGGCAGCTGCATCAGCAGCATCATCCCCGCGCGTAGGGGAGCATTCTTTTAACAGCATAAACATCACGCCCGCGTGCGGATGATAACGGCCGCCTTTGCGGCCATGAGGATACCGAATGAACAAGCGTTACCTGTTACTTACCCTGTTGATGAGCGCCATCGGCGGCCTGGCGCATGCTGATGATGCGGCCATTCAGCAGTCGCTGAAAAAGTTAGGTTTGCAGCAGACTGAGATCCAGCCCTCGTCGCTGCCGGGCATGAAAACGGTGCTGACGGAAAGCGGCGTACTGTATGTGACCGAGGATGGTAAACAGTTTATCCAGGGACCGCTTTATGACGTGAGCGGCGGCCAGCCCGTCAACGCGACTAATAAGATGCTGGAGAAAAAAGTGGATGCGCTGGCGGAGGATATGATCGTTTATAAAGCGCCTAAAGAGCAGCACGTTATTACGGTCTTCACCGATATCACCTGTGGTTACTGCCGTAAGTTGCATAACGAGATGGCGGACTACAATGCGCTGGGTATCACCGTGCGCTATCTGGCGTTTCCCCGTGAGGGCCTGAATGGCCCGGTTGCCAAAGAGATGAAATCAATCTGGTGTACAGCCGATCGTCGTAAAGCTTTTGACGCTGCGATGAAAGGCGAAGAAGTTTCGCCCGTCGACTGTAAAACCGACATCTCACAACAGTATAAGCTGGGCGTTCTGTACGGTATCCAGGGCACGCCAGCCATGCTGCTGGAAAACGGGATGATGATCCCGGGCTATCAGGGGCCTAAGGAACTGAAACAGCTGCTGGACAGCCAGAAAGTGGGCGGCTGACGGGTGACGGGCAAAACTGAACTTCGCCGCCGTCAGGCGGTAGAAGGGGGAGAGCTTCCGGAAACGCTTCATCCTCTGCTGCGGCGGCTCTATGCCAACCGGGGCGTAACCCAGGCCGCCGAGCTGGAACGCGGGGCGAAGCATCTGCATGCGTTTCACTCCTTAAGCGGCATTGATCGCGCGGCTGAAATCCTGCAAAAGGCGATTGCCGACAACCTCTGCATTATGATTGTCGGCGACTTTGACGCCGATGGGGCAACCAGCACCGCGCTGACGGTGCTGGCGTTGCGCAGCATGGGCGGACGTAACGTTAAGTATTTAGTGCCGAACCGTTTTGATGATGGCTACGGCCTCAGTCCTGAAGTGGTGGAGCAGGCGGCGGCCCGAGGCGCACAGCTGATCGTGACCGTTGATAATGGCATCTCGTCTCATGCTGGCGTCAGTCTGGCTCACGAGAAGGGCATTGCTGTTGTTGTCACCGATCACCATCTGCCGGGCGAAACGCTGCCCGATGCCGACGCGATCGTCAATCCGAACCTCCATGAGTGTGCGTTCCCGTCGCGATCGCTGGCGGGCGTCGGCGTGGCGTTCTATCTGATGCTGGCACTGCGCGCGCGGTTGCGTGAAAGCGGAGCAGACACTTTGCCGAATCTGGCCGAGCTGCTGGACCTGGTTGCGCTTGGCACGGTTGCCGACGTGGTGCCGCTGGACACCAACAACCGTATTCTGGTCTGGCAGGGATTAAGCCGCATCCGCGCGGGGAAATGCCGGGCGGGGATCAAGGCGCTGCTGGAAATCGCCAATCGCGACGCACGTCAGCTGGCAGCCAGCGATCTCGGTTTCGCGCTTGGCCCCCGGCTCAATGCTGCCGGGAGACTGGACGATATGTCCGTCGGCGTGGCGCTGCTGTTAAGCGAAGATATTGCTCAGGCGCGCATGCTGGCCAGCGAACTGGATGCGCTGAACCAGACGCGCAAAGAGATTGAGCAGGGGATGCAAACCGAAGCGCTGGCGCTGTGCGATAAGCTGGAACGCAGCAGCGAAGCGCTGCCGCTCGGCATTGCCATGTATCATCCCGACTGGCATCAGGGCGTGGTCGGTATTCTGGCTTCACGCCTGAAAGAACGTTTTCACCGGCCGGTTATCGCCTTTGCACCTTCGGGAGATGGCACGCTCAAAGGCTCAGGGCGCTCCATCGCTGGTCTGCATATGCGTGATGCGCTGGAGCGGCTGGATACGCTTAATCCAGGTCTGATGCTTAAATTTGGCGGCCACGCGATGGCGGCAGGTCTGTCACTGGAGACGGCTAACTTCGATCTTTTTCGCCAGCGGTTTGCCGATTTGGTGGGCGAATGGCTTGATGCCGGGTCGTTACAGGGCGTCGTCTGGTCTGATGGCGAATTGATGCCGCAGGAACTGACGTTGCCAACGGCGGAACTGCTGCGGGAAGCCGGCCCCTGGGGCCAGGCTTTTCCCGAGCCGCAGTTTGATGGCAAATTCAAACTTATCCAGCAAAGGCTGGTGGGGGAGCGACATCTTAAGGTGATGATCGAGCCGCTGGGCGGCGGCCCGCTGCTGGACGGTATCGCCTTTAATGTGGATACCACGCTCTGGCCGGACCCCAGCGTCAGGCAGGTTGAGCTGGCTTATAAACTCGACATTAATGAGTTTCGCGGTAACCGGAGCGTACAGCTGATTATCGACCACCTCTGGCCACTCTAGCCGGACCGGGCGTAATCTCGCCCGGAGACGCTGTCCGCTCCTGCTCCTGTAGTGCGCCGTTCAGCCTGTGCAGGAGCAGGTCAGCGGAGAAATTGCCCCCGCTTCAACGCTACAAACCTCACAAGATTTCAGTTAAACTGCTTCGTTACATTCCAGTCCATTCGATCACCTAAAAAGATTCTAAAATCATGTTTGAAATTAACCCGGTAAAGAACCGCATTCAGGATCTCTCAGAGCGCAGCGGCGTTCTTAGGGGGTATCTTTGACTACGATGCCAAGAAAGAACGCTTAGAAGAAGTTAACGCCGAGCTGGAGCAGCCGGATGTCTGGAACGAGCCGGAGCGCGCGCAGGCATTAGGTAAAGAACGCTCCTCGCTGGAGGCGATCGTGCAGACGCTGGATCAGATGACCCAGGGCCTGGAAGACGTCAGCGGCCTGCTGGAGCTGGCGGTGGAAGCCGACGACGAAGAGACCTTCAACGAGGCGGTTGCCGAGCTGGATCTCCTTGATAAGAAGCTCGCGGAGCTTGAGTTCCGCCGTATGTTCTCTGGCGAATATGACAGCGCCAACTGCTACATTGATATTCAGGCAGGATCTGGCGGCACCGAAGCGCAGGACTGGGCGAGCATGCTGGTGCGTATGTATCTGCGCTGGGCCGAGGCCAAAGGCTTCAAAACCGAGGTGATCGAAGAGTCCGAAGGTGAAGTTGCCGGCATCAAATCCGCCACGCTGCGCATTATGGGCGACTACGCGTTTGGCTGGCTGCGCACCGAAACCGGCGTGCACCGCCTGGTGCGTAAAAGTCCGTTCGACTCCGGCGGACGCCGTCATACCTCTTTCAGTTCCGCCTTTATTTACCCGGAAGTGGAAGATGATATCGATATCGAGATCAATCCTGCCGATCTCCGTATTGATGTTTACCGCGCCTCTGGTGCTGGCGGACAGCACGTTAACCGGACCGAATCCGCGGTACGTATTACCCATATTCCGACTAATACCGTGACCCAGTGTCAGAACGACCGTTCTCAGCATAAGAACAAAGACCAGGCGATGAAGCAGATGAAGGCGAAGCTGTACGAGCTGGAAATGCAGAAGAAAAATGCTGAAAAACAGGCGCTGGAAGATAACAAATCCGATATTGGCTGGGGCAGCCAGATCCGCTCCTACGTACTGGATGATTCACGCATCAAGGATCTGCGCACGGGCGTTGAAACCCGTAATACCCAGGCGGTGCTGGATGGCGATCTGGACCGTTTTATTGAAGCAAGCTTGAAAGCAGGGCTATAAGGAACTGACATGTCTGAACAACAACCGCAGGGCGCCGACGTCGCACTTGAGCTGAATAATGAACTGAAGGCGCGTCGCGAAAAGCTGAGCGCGCTGCGTGAAAACGGCGTGGCATTCCCGAATGATTTCCGTCGCGACCGCACTTCTGATCAGCTGCATGCTGAATTCGATGCGAAGGAAAACGACGAGCTGGAAACGCTGGGCGTCGAAGTGAGCGTGGCGGGGCGTATGATGACCCGCCGTATCATGGGTAAAGCCTCATTTGTCACGCTACAGGATATGGGCGGTCGTATTCAGCTCTACGTTTCCCGTGACGATCTGGCAGAAGGCATCTACAACGAGCAGTTTAAAAAGTGGGATCTTGGCGATATCGTCGGGGCACGCGGCAAGCTGTTTAAAACCAAAACTGGCGAGCTCTCCATTCACTGTAGCGAACTGCGCCTGCTGACTAAAGCGCTGCGCCCGCTGCCGGACAAATTCCACGGCCTGGCCGATCAGGAAACCCGTTACCGCCAGCGCTATCTGGATCTGATCGCTAACGAAGAGTCGCGTAACACCTTCAAGATCCGCTCCCAGATTATGGCCGGTATCCGCAGCTTCATGGTCGGTCGCGACTTTATGGAAGTGGAAACCCCGATGATGCAGGTGATCCCTGGCGGCGCGTCAGCCCGTCCGTTTGTCACGCATCATAACGCGCTGGATATCGACATGTATCTGCGCATCGCCCCGGAGCTTTACCTGAAGCGCCTGGTGGTGGGTGGGTTCGATCGCGTATTCGAGATCAACCGTAACTTCCGTAACGAAGGCATCTCCCCACGCCATAATCCAGAGTTCACAATGATGGAACTCTATATGGCCTATGCGGACTATAAAGATCTGATCGAACTGACGGAAAGCCTGTTCCGTACGCTGGCTCAGGATATTCTTGGCACCACCGTTGTGCCTTACGGCGAGCAGGAGTTTGATTTCGGCAAACCGTTTGAAAAACTGACCATGCGGGAAGCCATTCAGAAATATCGCCCGGAAACCAACCTGGCCGATCTGGATGATTTCGAAAAAGCCTGTGGTATTGCACGATCGCTGGGCATTAAAATTGAGAAAAGCTGGGGTCTGGGCCGTGTGGTCACTGAGATCTTCGAAGAGACCGCAGAGGCGCATCTGATCCAGCCAACCTTTATTACCGAATACCCGGCAGAGGTCTCTCCGCTGGCGCGTCGTAATGACGATAACCCGGAAATTACCGATCGCTTTGAGTTCTTTATCGGTGGGCGTGAAATCGGTAACGGCTTCTCCGAGCTTAACGATGCGCAAGACCAGGCTGAACGTTTCCAGCAGCAGGTTAACGCGAAAGATGCCGGTGATGACGAGGCGATGTTCTATGACGAAGACTACGTCACCGCGCTGGAACACGGCCTGCCGCCAACGGCGGGACTCGGTATCGGCATTGACCGTATGGTGATGTTGTTTACCAACAGTCATACCATCCGCGACGTTATCCTCTTCCCGGCGCTGCGTCCGGGCAGCAAGTAAGCCTTAATCAGTGATTCCTTAAGGGGCGGAGTAATTCGCCCCTTTTGAAGCAGTCTGAAATGAAGCTTGAGCGTTAAAAAAACCATTAATTCATTACCTGATATCCAGCAACTCGCCTGGCTTCCCTTTTATATTGATAACTTTGTTGATCAGTTAGCCTATATTTTCCAGGCGGATTGCCGTCGCACGGAAGAAATAAACTGATAGCTGTTTTTTCTGTCATAAAACATCAACGCCTTTAGGACTTTTTCTGTTAAGAGACGGGTTTAACCAGCTGAAGTTCTATACCGAGACGCACAGCATGCCTTGAATTAGTCACACCCAACTTTTTGACTATGTTTGCCATGTGAAATTTCACAGTCGTTGTTTTTATTCCCAGAATCATTCCGGTTTCGGCATAGGTTTTTCCTACGCTGGCCCAATAAAGAATTTCGTTCTCACGAGTAGTCAAAATATCTTCATTGATGGGTTGATATTCATTTCTATATAAAGAGGTGAGTGCTAAATATTTTTCATGTACCGAGGCGAGTAAGAAATCTAATGTGCCTTTATTCTGATTAATAGCCCGTTCCGTTGCTTCTCTTTTTGTGGGGTCAATAAGTATGCTCAGGGTTACAAGATTTTTTTTGTAATCGTGTAGCACAAAAGTGTAGCCACTAAGGATGCTGTAAATCTTAGCATTTTCAAAAATAGTTGAGGGAGATATTTGTTCGCCCCAGCAAAATGGCGTCAGCCGGTTCAGAGCGGTAATGACAACAGGGTCAGTAAACTGGAGGTTATTATCCTGATAATATTTCACCCATCCCGAGGGGTAATTTGTTGCATAAGCGGAAATCGACATATTGCTTTTTGAGAGGACAACATAAGCCCAGATAAAATCACCTAACTCCTTTAGCTCGCATTCAAGGATGTTTTTAATGACGCCATTGATATAAAAGTCATATTCCATAAAAGCATATTTCCCTGTAAGTTAGTGTATTCAGCAGCGAGGTGGCAAGACAGACTATGATAAATATCTGGTTGGTTGTTAATCTACGGAGCCTGACGGTTACCAAAAATAAACAGGCAGCTATCTTAAGCTATAAAAAGTGCCGTTTAAAACGATTGTCTGCAACTTATTGATAAATTTAATATTTATTATATCGTAGACCGCTATTAGTCAGATTTTTTACTGAGGCTAGTGCGAATAAGGTTACTGACAGGTTTTAAGCTACGCTGAATTGTTCTAACAGGAAATGAGCATTGCTGCATCGGGAATCGAAGGTTGATAAAGCATAAGATGATGAAGCGCGAATGTGCTGTAATGAGAAGGTTATTTCCATTTCCAGCATCGCTTTATATCGCGCTTAAGGCAGATAAAAAATGACAGGAATTTATGAAATATTCCTGATTTTCAGTGGCTTAATCCTGTCCGATAAGCATAACGATACGCTTACAAAGCAGCATCTGAAATATTTATACCCCCGCCTTCTGACATGTTTTTAACTGCTTCTGACTTGTTGTAACCGTCATGCACAACCTGTATACCGGAGAACAAAACATTTGCCTCAACTTCCAGTATCACAGTTATGCCTACCACAAATCCGTAAAGCGTCTTAATTCATGACAAAGATGATGTACCTCCGTTAAGGTGGTCTGGTGCTGCATACCGCAGCTTCAGCCATTAAGGAAGGTTATGAACGCATCCCACCGTCCGGACTGTATCCGTCACTGGAAAGAGCTGGAAGAACCTGATAATACGCACTACCCGGGCAGCGATGAACTGATGGCGATTGGCTCGCCGCTGGCGCGTTCGCTGGGGCTGACCCGGCTGGGTATACATCATATCCGCCTGCTGCCTGGCCGCCGTATGTCCTATCCTCATGCTGAAAGCGCCGAAGAAGAGTTCGTCTATGTGCTGGAAGGCGCTCCGGATGCGTGGATAAACGGTGAAATTTATTCTCTCAAACCTGGTGATGCCGTGGGCTTTCCCGCCGGTACTGGCCTTTGTCATACGTTTATCAATAACAGCAGTGAAGAAGCCCAGTTTATGGTGGTGGGAGAAGCGAATAAAGCGGAAAACCTGATTCATTATCCCCTTAATCCCGTTCATGAAGCCACGCGAGAAGACCGCTGGGTGAATCCACCCGAACAGCAGTTTGGCGCGCATAACGGCCTGCCGGATAAAGTAAACCGTGACGACTGACAAATCACAAAGCGCAGAAAGGAGACAGAGATGAAAACTTTGGGACTGATTGGCGGCATGAGCTGGGCATCCACCGTGCCATATTATCAATTGATTAATCAGGGCATCAGCCAGCAATTAGGTGGGCTACACTCGGCAAAGCTGGTGCTCTGGAGCGTAGATTTTCACGAGATTGAGGCCTGCCAGTCATCTGGCGACTGGGAAAAAGCGGGACAGCTGCTGGCTGACGCCGCGCTGGCGTTAAAGCGGGCTGGCGCGGAGGGCATTCTTCTCTGTACCAATACCATGCATAAGGTCGCCGATCCGATCGTTGAGCAGAGCGGTCTGCCGTTTCTGCATATTGCTGACGGCACCGCAAAGGCGATCCTGGAACAAAAAATGTCTCGCGTGGCGCTGCTGGGCACGCGTTATACCATGGAACAGGACTTTTATCGCGGCAGGCTGGCAAAGCAATTTGGTATTGAAACCCTGGTGCCGGAGGAGGCAAATCGTAATGAAATTAACCGCATTATTTTTGAGGAGCTATGTCAGGGAAAATTCACCGCCGGGGCAAAAGCCTGCTACCAGAATATCATTGAAGGTCTGGTTGCACAGGGAGCTGAAGGGGTGATTTTTGGCTGCACGGAAATTGGCTTGCTGCTGAATAAGGAAGATTGCCCGGTTCCGGTCTTTGATACCACAGCGATTCATGCCTCAATGGCCGTTACGTTTATGCTGGAGTAATACCAGGAGTCGGCCAGCGTACATCAGCAGGCCGGCCTGTATCGTCTGGTTATGCCAATTCACCAGTTTTATAAAAGGTAACTGGTATGTTATACGTGGTTTAGTATAGTAAAAAAGGCGCACGGTATTAAAGTAATAAAATAGATTTTTAAATGTTTTATATATTTATAATGAAATTTAATCTCCTGGATAGATGACTGATTATCAATAGAGTAATGAGTTAGGGAGGGTAAATGTAATCGCTGCATTATTTATTATTGGTACCTGCAGTTATACTTTCTCATTTTAGTGCTCCGGCCTTCTGTTTTTGGTATGTTTGTTATTTTATTGTTAGCGTTGGCGGGGGCTTTCGGTTAAATCTTACAGCCTATTTTAGGCAGAGCGACGGATGCTCCGCATAACGCCTGAAAAGTTAGTGTCAAATAGGAATGGGGTGGCGCTTATTTGTTATGTTTGTTTTTTTAGATAGTTAAAATTCAGCGCTTTCACTCCGGTTTAGTTCAGTGTCCACTTAAGAAATCCTTTATCCCACAGGAAGAGGGGGTGGCTACCCAATGATAAACGTAACCTAAACAACAAGGTAGGTGTGCTTATCTGGTTATGAATGTTAAAAGTAAGGATATCGTATATTTATGTTGAAAAAAATCCATGTGATATATAGGATTGCCGTTTGAGATGATTCAAAATGTCCACATAATCAGTATTTCAATAATAAAAAGCATTTGAAGGGACTCTTTAAATGAATAAGGAACTATTTATTCTTAGTAATAATCAGATGTTGCTCGGTGGCGCCCAGCGACTCGCTGATCATATGATGTTAGGGAAAAATGCTACTGTAACAGTAAAGCGTGTTACCCTCATGGAGCTTATGAAAATTGATGCTAACTATAAATTCCACAAAAGATATAGCATCGCTATCGTACCTGATCATATTTATGAGGCCTTACATATTTTTTCTGGCCTGGAAAATATTAAGCTGATTCCCAGCAATATTAGCCTGTTGACTTTTTCAACATTACTTAGCGAATTGATGGTTTCTGCTTCCTTAACCCGATTGAAGAAAAAAAAGAAGAGTCTTTTTCTTACGGCAAAGGAAAGAAGGTACTGTTACCTGGTATTCAAAGGTGTATCTAATAAAAAAATCGCCTGTAACTTTCAGTGTACAGAGAAAAATATCAGTTATTTAAAGCGTAAAATTATGATGAAATGGAATTGTAAAAATAACGTGGAGTTTTTTAAACTTATTAATTATTTTTATTGTGGGGATTTGGACGGTAATGGTTCGCATGATTTTTTCTGACTGAGCTAAAGGGTTTTTTAGCCTGAATATTATTTCCAGAGTCGGTTGAATTCATGACGTTTATCATGATGAAAAATGACGGTGGCATCATGAGATCTAAAGTAAAAGACTTCTTTACAGTTGAAGTCTACCACTGTTAGCAAACTGGTTATCGATAAATTAACCTTTCTTATTTAGCGCTGTTTATAATTAATAAAATACTATTTTCTTTTGCCCGAGAAGTGCGCTTTTAGCAAAAAAGCGCACTTCGCTTGTATTATCAATGGGCCGAATGGAAAAAACTCAGTGCCGCATGCCAGACAGCATCGCAATTATCTCTCATTATTACACCAAAAAAAAACGCTATTTGCGTTTAATTAACAATGCATTTTTTCACACGCAATCTGAACGTAAAAGAGGCTTTTAACGAAAGATGCCTTGCACATCTTTAGAAGATAATAACCCTGAGTACAGGTTTAGTTGACATTTCGGCCTTTGTAGCATCCTCATGCTCAACGGGTTTACACATTGAGGCGATGATGATCTAAAATCATTCCTGATTGGTATTAAGTCAGCTTTGAACCACAGAAAATTCCGCAGTGTCAGCCTTGATTAGAAATGATGTAGAGTTCTTTTCTGATAATATCCTGCTATGCCTGAGTAGGGTGACCAGACTCCTCATCTGTCAAAATATTCCCCATATACTCAAGTCATGGGCAGCACTCTTTCTGAGCAATCAAATCAGGCATAATTACCCTATATAAGATAAACCCGTCATCCATTTTTAACATTCATCCTGTGGGATGCATCATTATGATGCACTGCATTTCATTAATTTTTGGGGAAAATATACTGTCTGAACTGATTGTTTTTTGAGCATCGCTTTCATTTTTACCTACTATAGGTTTTAAAGAAGGGGGGGTATCTCATGCTGAGTATTTTTTATTGCTTAATGAATGATTTGTTAAAATTATACAAAAAGTCAAAGTAAGGAATTATTATGGGTGTATTTTTGTCATGTTTAATGTTCTTTTTTCAGCGTTTTTAAAATATGCGGTTTCCTGTTGCTTTTCTGAATTAAGATAATTCACCATAAAACGTGAAGTAGCAAAAAAAAGGACACTTTTCAGGGCGAAAAGTCTGAAACGGCCTGATGAGGTTACTTAAATGGTTTTTTTGTAAGTTATTGTGTGGGTTGTGTTTTTTGATTTGTTTTTTTAATGCGACTTGTTTTGCTGGCTGGCATGTTTTTTATTTGGATTAATCCTATGTATTCCCGCATTCCCTTTATTTCTGTGTGTATGTATAAATAGCGCCGTGGAAAGTTGGGTAAGGAAGTTCATTTCCTGTCATATAACCAGCCACAAGATAAACAAACTGGCACCACTCGAATGCATGGAACAGTTTCGTTTATTCAATGAAACGTAATTAATCTACTTTAAGGATGATGTGAAATGAAAAAGCTTCAGTTAGCTATGGCTCTGGGTATGGTTCTGGCAAGCGGCAGCGTGTTTGCAGCAGATCAGGGTCACGGTACTGTTAAATTCACAGGAGAAATTATCGAAGCACCTTGCTCTATTACTGCTGATACCGTTGAGCAGACTATTGACCTCGGTCAGGTTGCCAGCTCAACATTAAAAGGTGGCAACAAATCTGCGCCAAGAACTTTCAGCATCAAGCTGCAGGACTGTGATGTGACTGGTCTGACTGATAAAACAGTTACTGCGACTTTTACTGGTAAAGTAGCGAGTTTCGATACAACTTCTTCCCTGCTGGCTCTGAGTGGTTCTGCGGCAGGTGCAGGTATCGCAATCACCGATAACAACGATGCTGTGATTAAACTGGGCACGCCTAGCACTGCTTATAACTTTACTGCCGACTCTACTGAAGCTGAGCTGCTGTATGCTGCTTACCTGCAGGGCGCAACCGATAACACCGCTAACCCAATCGTACCTGGTGAATTCACCAGCGTAGCCAACTTTACCCTGGCTTACGAATAATAATCTTATTGTAATAAACAGGCGTATTAACGCCTGTTTATTTCTAAAAAGCCAGCGAGTTTTAAAAAACAGAAAGCACCGGGTGTCGATTAATATGAGAATAGTTATTATCTCTATAATTCCCCTGGCTGTGCTGAGCCAGGTTGCGTTCGCCAGTGCTGCCGGACAAGGACATGGTAAAGTCCGTGTACAAGGCTCAATAATAGAAACCCCTTGTGCTATTGCGGCTGAAAGTCGCGATCAAAGTATCGATCTATCGACCATTCCATTAAGTACTTTAAGTAGTGAGGGAATGGGTCCAGCGAAACCATTCACCATCAAACTCCTTGGCTGCTCCCCGGAATCTTCTCTGAAAAGAAGTGCCGATTGGTCGAAGTTTTCAATCACGTTCGACGGTGCAAGTGCCCAGGAGAATCTGTTTAGCGTAACGGGAGAGGCCAGTGGCTTTGGCATTCAGCTAACGGACAGCGCAGGCAACATTGCGGTGCCAGGCAAAGCAATGCCTCAATATGCCATTACGCCAGACAGCATGAGCCTGAATTATAATTTACGATTAATGGCGAATCAGCAAAGGATGCGGGCTGGGGATTACCAGAGTACCATTCGTTTCAAAATGGATTATTACTGATGAATGGAAAACAGACAGCTTCAGGGGTGCCTGCCTTCAGGTGCAAGTTACGGCCATTAGTTATCAGTATATTATTTGCCTTAACGGGTAATTTTTATGCTGAAGCGGCAGGAAATGTTAACGGTCAGGAAATTCAGTTTAATACAGATGTATTAGACGTGAAGGATCGTGAAAATATAGACTTAAGCCATTTTGCGCGCGCTGGTTATATCATGCCAGGAAAATACCATATGATGCTGCGCGTAAATCATCATGAATTCGGCGAGCTGGATGTGGTTTTCCAGGTGCCTGCAGACGATCCTCAAGGCAGCGAACCTTGTATTACGCCTGAAATTGCAGAACAGATCGGTTTGAAAGAAGGGATGAAGGGCCAGTTAACCTGGTTAAATAACGGTGCCTGTTTAAATCTTGCTTCTCTCCCTGGCGCTAAGGCAACAGGAAATCTGACCGATAACGCACTGGATATATCTATTCCTCAGGCCTATATCGAATATATCTCTGATAACTGGGATCCGCCGTCACGTTGGGATGAAGGGATTCCGGGTGTGGTGCTGGATTACAATATTAATGCGCGTAATAGCCGTCGTTCGGATGATGGTAGAAGCGAGCAGGACGTTAGCGGTAACGGTGTCGTCGGAATGAATGTCGGGCCATGGCGCCTTCGTGGTGACTGGCAGGGTAACTATAATCACGTGACGGGCTTACAGCAGCCTTCGCAGCACCGGCTGCGTATGAGCCGGTACTATATGTATCGCGCTATCGGTGCCCTGCGTGCGAAACTGACCCTGGGTGAGAACTATCTCTACTCTGATATTTTCGATAGTTTTCGTTTTACCGGCGCGAGCCTGGTCTCGGATGACAGTATGTTGCCGCCAAATCTCCGGGGTTATGCGCCGGAAGTGAGTGGCGTAGCGAAAACAGACGCTAAAGTGACTGTTTCTCAACAGGGACGAGTCATTTATGAAACGCAGGTACCAGCCGGTCCCTTTCGAATACAGGAGCTAAGTTCTGCTGTATCGGGGACGCTGGATGTTCAGATCAAAGAGCAGGATGGTAGCGTACGCACTTTTCAGGTGAATACGGCTAATATTCCTTATCTGACAAGGCCTGGGTTGGTGCGTTATAAATTAGCATTAGGTAAGCCAACCGACTATTTACGCAACAGTCGCGGTCCAGGTTTTGCCAGCAGCGAGTTTTCCTGGGGGATAAATAACGGCTGGTCACTGTATGGTGGGGCGATCGCGGGGGGCGACTATAACGCGCTTTCTGCCGGTGTCGGTCGGGATCTTTTGGCGCTGGGCGCACTCTCAGTTGACGTTACTCAGTCCCGGGCGCATCTGCCTGTGCAGGGGAGCCAGACCGGTGAGTCTTATCGCCTGAGCTATTCAAAGCGGTTTGAAGAAATCAGCAGTCAGGTTACGTTTGCCGGCTACCGTTTTTCGGAACGTAACTATCTGAGCATGTCCCAGTACCTTGAGTTACGGTATATGGGAAATCATACCGGGCAGGGCAAAGAGCTTTATACGATTACCTTTAACAAACAGTTCGAAGATTTAGGATTAAGCGGCTATCTGAATTATAGCCATCAGACTTACTGGGACCAGCCAGAGAATGATAACTATACGCTTTCGGTTGCAAAGTACTTTGACTTTATGCGGCTTAAGAATGTTAGCCTCAATCTGACGGCGTATCGTTCAGTCTATAATGATACAAATGATGATGGCGCTTATATAACGCTGAGCGTGCCATGGGGGAATAGTGGTTCGATTAGCTATGACAGCCAGTATTATAATAGTAGCTCGTCACATTCAGTAAGCTTATATAATCGCATTGATAAAAACAGTAACTATCAGCTCAGTGCGGGCGTAGGGTCGAATGGTAATGGCAACGTTAGCGGTTATTATACGCATGATGGCGATTTAACCAGCGTAACAGCCAATGCTGGCTATGACAGTAACCAATATAGCTCCATTGGTATGTCATTACAGGGCGGAATGACGGCTACAGGTAAAGGCATGGCTTTACACCGTATTAGCACGCTGGGCGGAACACGCATGATGGTGGATACCGGTGGTGTGGGTGGCGTACCTCTGGTCGGAAATGGTGGCGTCAGCAACAGTAACATGTTTGGTAAAGCCGTTATCAGCGATCTTAATAGTTATTATCGCAGCAGCGTGCGTGTCGACCTGGATAAACTCGGAAATGATGTTGATGCTCCGCGCTCTGTTGTACAGAGTTCCCTGACTGAAGGCGCTATTGGTTATCGTAAGATGGGAATCGTTGCGGGCAAAAAAGCGATGGCGGTAATTAAACTAGCTGATGGTTCAACACCGCCTTTTGGCGCCACAATAAAAAATAAAAACGACTATCAGACGGGTATAGTTAATGATGATGGTAGCGTATGGTTAACGGGGATTAATGCCGGCGAAGTCATGAACGTGACATGGGGCGATAAAGAGCAATGTCGCGTGAATCTACCGGAGATTTTACCACCATTAACAAGCGCACTATTACTTCCTTGCGTAAAGGCTAACGTTAATTAATAACACGATTATTAAGAGAGAATTATAATGAAGATGAAAAATTTGTCCGGTTTACTGGCAGGGCTGCTGTTTGGCAGCCTCTTCCTGCCGCAGGCAGCATTTGCTGCTATCGCATTAGACCGTACGCGCGTTATTTTTGATGGTGGTAATAACTCACTAAGCTTAAATATAAGCAATAAAAACAAAGAGCTACCTTATCTTGCTCAGGGATGGATTGAGGATGCCAGCGGTAAAAAAATTGAGTCGCCGCTCATCGTATTACCCCCTTTGCAGCGAATGGAGCCTTCGGCCAAAAGTCAGGTCAAGATCCAGGCTTTGCCAGCGATTAATTTGAATGCTCAGGATAAGGAAACGCTTTACTACTTTAATCTGCGTGAAATCCCGCCGAAGAGTAATAAGGCGAATACATTACAAATTGCTTTGCAAACCAGAGTTAAAATGTTCTACCGACCTCATGCGTTGGTGAAAAATGCGGCGGAGATGATTAACACCTGGAAAGAAGACATTACACTCACGCGTGAGGGGGGGAAGTACCGCGTTAACAATAAATCACCTTATTATTTCACCATTGTTACCGTTGAATCTGCGGGTAAAGATGTTTCTGAAATAAAACCAGTAATGATTGCACCACGTAGCAGCGAGGTTCTGTCGGCCAGCGCTGATAGAATTGGTAACGCGCCTAAAATCACCTTTATCAATGACTATGGCGGGCGTCCAAAATTAACCTTCCATTGTGCAGGTACCAATTGCAGCGTTGCGGAATATAAAGAAGGCTAGCGCTAAAAGAAACGGTTTACAGTGAGTAAATATAAGCCATTAGGGAGGGCATATGGATAGCGAAGCTTCTTCTCCGGGAAAGCGTCCAGGTCAGATGAGTCGTCACGTAAGTGTAAGGCGTACAGCCGGTCTGCTTTTAGCATGTATTATCTCTGCATTACCTGCTGCGCAGGCAAAGGATTTTAGTCAGGTCGAGGGTGAAACAGGGGTGCTTCATATTAGCGGAACATTGACGCAGGGAGCGTGCCGCTTAGAAATGCAAAGCGCCTGGCAACAAATTGAACTGGGTTCCATTGTTACCGGCGACCTGACTTCAGTTGGTCAGCAGGGGACGGCGATACCTTTTCAGTTGATTCTCACTGATTGCCTGACGGATGGCGGCCTTCAGCGCGATGCGTTGACTAACAGCGCCGTTTGGGATAGCAAACAGCCGGTTGCATCCGTCTCTTTTGTGGCGCCTGCTGATGATGAAACGCCCGAACTGGTCAAAGTGGATGGCGCTGAAGGACTCGGCCTGCGGCTTCTCGACAGCCGTATGCGGGATGTACGCCTGGGTAACCAAAGTGAACCGCTATTGGTGGCACCCTATCATGACGTACTTACCTGGTATGTGGTACCTGAGCGGACGTCTGCGCCACTGGTTGCCGGTGCTTTTAAAACGACCGTTAGCTTTCGCCTGAATTATGACTAAGGTCTGGGATATGCTCATGCGACAGATTATAAAGCCGCTGCTGAAGTGCCGCTGTGTACGCTTATTTTTAAACGGGTGTGTGGCCGTGTTTGCGTTAATAGCCGCTGCACCTGGTTATGCGCTGGATCCGGTAGCGATAAATATTAGCGGGACTGTTACCGCCAGTGCGTCATGCCAGTTCAACGATGAAACAATAAATCTTGAATTTGGTAATGTGTATATTAATAAGATTACCGGTAATTTCTATAAACTTCCAGTTCCTTATTTCTTAAACTGTGAAGGTGATGCTGATGGAAAGAATATCCGCATGCGATGGGTGGGCACGGCCTCTTCATTTGACGAAACATTAATCGCTACCGATGTGACTGGTCTGGGAATAAAATTCCTCAAAGATAGCAGTAACGTTAGTGCTAATGCCTGGTTTGATATTGATGTAGATTCGCCGCCTTCATTGAATGTTGTGTTAATCAAAGAAGCCGGCGCCTTTCTGAGGAATGGGCAAGAGTTTAATGCATCCGCAACCCTAGAAGTGGCCTATTTATAAGGAATGATGAGGATGGATATCAGGCGTAAATACCTTCGTGGTATAAATATACCAGGCGCTCTATTACTGCTATTAATAGTTAATTTCGGAGCCAGTGCAGATCAGACTGGCGATACGCTTAACGTGAAAATTCACGGTACGCTCAGACGTATGCCCTGCGTGATAAATAATGACAAGGCCATAGTAATTGACTTTGGTAACGTAGGCGTGAATAAAGTTAACGGAGATAATTATAAACAATCAATTGATTATCTGCTTGAGTGTAAAGATCCTGATGCAACGGCAAATTTGAATATGACGTTAAGAGGTGTGCAGTCGTCATATAACACTGGTGCGATTAATACCAATGTGCCAGGTCTCGGCATTGAAATTTTACAGAATGGTTCCCCGGTCACAATAAACAAGGCTTTTGTTATTGATTATAACAATCCCCCCAGGCTGGAGGCGGTGCCTGTATCTTCTGGCGTACCACTTACTGAAGGGGCTTTCAATGCGACAGCAACCTTAATGGCGGAGTATGAATAATGGTTCAGGACACAGTAAAAATTTTTACCCGCCGTTTCGCTAACATCAGTCTGCTTTTTGCTGGCGCTTTGAGCATGCTGATACAAAATCACGCGATGGCTGTTACGGATAATCTGCAGTTTTCCGGCAATCTGGTGGCCGATCCCTGCGTACTTGATCCAGAAACTGAAAATATCGAACTCGATTTTGGCACCATTATTGATAAGTACCTTTACATCAATAAACGCGTACACAGTCAGCCTTTTACGGTGCGCTTACTGGAATGTAATTTAACGTTAGGCAATACAGTTTCTCTTACCTTCAGCGGCACGGCGGACAATGAATTAACCGATATGCTGGCGGTAACGGGCGCGGCCAGCGGCATCGCTATCGGACTGGAAACTACGGATGGCACAGCGTTACCCTTCAATCAGGCCACCCCAATGATGGCGCTGACTGCCGGGACAACGGATCTCGTTTTTAACGGTTATGTTCAGGGTAAGCCGACGGCTATTCAGAACCGTTCAATAGTCCGGGGTGCGTTTAATGCAACGGCGAATTTTACCCTTACCTATGAATAAGCCCGACTGATAGTTCTGCGAGTCTCTTTTCGGCTGTGACGCCGACTGATTGAATTACAGGGCAGTAATGAGCGTATGGCTCAGCTGAGCTATGCGGGAGAAAATAATGAAGACATTAATGAAGTTCGCCAGCTTGATCCTGACGAAGAGCGTTTTAGCGGGTTTTGTTATCTTAGTGGGGTCAGTTGACTGTAGTGCCTATGATTTTACCGTAACTTGCTATGGTGATAATGGTAAGTGCGGATCAAATATAAACTTTACTTTAACTAAAATATCCAATGCTCATGATGGGGTGCCAATAGGTTTGCCTCTCTCTGCAGTTGTTAATGGTGGTGCATTTCAAATATATTTGGCTCAATGTACTTCTGATACTAGTTGTACCAAAATGCCTGGGCCTGTTTATTCGCAATCACTCGGCACTCTCTATAGTGGGAATACCCCAGATTGGGGGGCTTTCGGTAAGCGGTTTCTTTCAGGAAATAATAATCTTAATGGTATGTTTGTTAAAACCACTAGTGCGGATCGTGGAGAATACTGGGAGCGGAGCAATCTTTGTCTAAGCCTCACCCTGGTTAATTCAACAACTAGCTGGTATATATGGGGTATAAATTATACTTATCCGATGGGAACTGTTATGTGTACCGTGCCTGTTAACCGGGCTCCGGCAGATACCTGTAGCGTTTCAACACCCAGTATCGATATCGCTTTTGGCCAGATTGAGCGTTCTACGATCGGCACTTCCACGCCTACCAAAAAGGACGTGACTAAAAACCTTTCGCTGAGCTGCACCGGTACCAGTACGCATAACTTTTCGCTGAAGCTGAATATGACGCCGACCTCCTGGTCCAACTCACAAATCGCGACCAGCAACAGGGCGCTAGGGGTGAGCATCAGCAAAGACGGCACCCTACTGAGTAACGGTACAGGGTTCGATATGAGTGTGTTAGGTTCTGGAACGGCAACACTATCGTTTAGCTTGCTTAAAAATCCGACGGTGGCCAGCAGCGATATCGCCACCGGTGATTTTACCGCCTCTGCAACGTTGATTGTGACGGAACAATAAGAGTGGCGGTTCTGAAAAGGGCATAACACTCTGGCATCATGTCAGACTGCCGCCAAACTCCTGGGAGGAAGCAGGGTTGGCAGGAAAATGTCCCGCGCCATGGCAGGCGCGGGACCCGCTATCAGCGAGAAGGTTTTTGCGACCTTACTGGGTTTTAATCTCTTCCTTTAACCAGCTCTCAAAACGCGCATAGGGAATATAAAGACCGACGTTTTTATAGAGCAGCTTACCGCTCGCATTATCGTTAATACGATCGCTGTAGCCGACGATAACCCCAGCCAGCGTATCATCGGCAGCGTTATATACCGCACCGCCAGACATGCCTTTGACCACGCCAGCATCTGTCGCGACCACCACGCAACTCAGCTTGTTCCAGCTATTTTTAAGTCCCGTGTTCACCAGGCTGGTGCCGGCTGACGACACCGGCAGCGCAGAAATAAAGCTGTAGCCGTAGAGCGTGATAGCGTCGCCAATGTGACCATTGCGAAAGCGGGGCGGCGTGATGCCGCTGTTTTTATGGTAAACCACCGCAAGATCGCATTCAGGATGGTAGGACTTCACCCGATAGAGCGAGTATTTCGCCACATGCGCGGCGGTCAGACTGTATTCGGGCGTCAGCGGAATAGTGGTGCCGAGCGTGCCGAGGCCCAGAATGGTGGGAATGCCGGTCACGGTCATATCCACCCGTTTCTCTGCCTCGCGGCTGTACTCATACTTCCCCACCGAACAGCCGCAAAGCAGCAGCGCCAGCAGGCAAACAGCGTGTCGCATTCTCTCTCTCCGGCAAAGAATCAGATCTCTTCCCACTGCTGCGTTCGCCGCATTTACTTACCTTAGCATTTTAGCCGACACTGATCGGCTGCAGGCATGCGGGTTTTCTGTACTGTCCATTTTTAGCATCTCAGCCCGTTCTATCGGCTTAATTTTGCGAAACTTTATTCCTGAATGCCTTGATCAAAGGTAGACCGTCGCAGATACACGCCACGCTTTTTATCACCCCCGAGCCTGGCAAGTTAAAAACACAGCAAGGATCGGGAAATGACACCGGCAGGCAAAGTGCAGAGAAAAGTCTGTTTAAGACAGGCAAAAGGTGAAGTTTTCAGCAGTGAAAAGGCGTAACTCCTCTTTTATCGACATTATTGTGCTCTGCGCAAAAGTCTCTTGCGCGGGCCTGCTGTCCGGCGGCGCCAGCCTGTGCTTTAATTGGAACTGTGACGTAGATCAATATTTCAAGCCGATCGGCGATTTTCATTTTACCCTTACTGAACTGCTGCTCCTGTGAAGGAGCCATTACTGGAGAGTGTGTTATGCCTGTTTCTCTGCTGGCGCTGGCGCTGAGTGCCTTTGCTATCGGCACAACGGAGTTTGTGATTATGGGACTGCTGCCGGAAGTCGCCGCCGATTTACAGGTGTCGATCCCCTCCGCAGGCTGGCTGATCAGCGGCTATGCCCTTGGCGTGGCGATTGGCGCGCCGATTATGGCGCTACTGACAGCGAAGTTGCCGCGCAAGCGGACGCTGATCCTGCTGATGTCCATTTTCATTGTGGGTAACGTGCTTTGCGCTGAGGCGGCCAGTTATGACCTGCTGATGCTGGCGCGTATTGTTACCGCGCTTTGCCATGGTGCATTCTTTGGCATCGGCGCCGTGGTGGCGTCAAGCCTGGTGGCGCCGGGCAAGCAGGCTTCCGCGGTGGCGCTGATGTTTGTGGGACTGACGCTGGCTAACGTGCTCGGCGTACCGCTGGGTACCTGGTTCGGTCAGCTCTTTGGCTGGCGCGCCACCTTCTGGGGCGTGGCGGCTATTGGCGTGCTGGCCTTTGTGGCGCTGATCGCCAGCCTGCCGAACAACCGTGAAGAGAAACCGGTGCATCTTGCCAGTGAGATTGGCGCGCTGGCCAACGGCAGGCTCTGGCTGTCGCTGCTGATGACGGTCTTTTTTGCCGCCGCGATGTTTGCACTGTTCAGCTACATTGCGCCGCTGCTGCTTGAGGTGACCGGCATCAGTAATAAAGGGGTGAGCTGGACGCTGTTCCTGATTGGTGCCGGCCTGACCGTTGGCAATATTCTGGGCGGCAAACTGGCAGACTGGAAGGTGTCGTTCAGCCTGATCCTGAGTTTCTCGCTGATTGCCCTGTTTTCGCTGGCGTTCAGCTGGACCAGTCAGGCTATCTGGCTGGCTGAGATCACGCTTTTCCTCTGGGCGATGGCCACCTTTGCCACCGTGCCGGGACTGCAAATTAACGTGGTGCGCCACGGTAAGGACGCACCAAATCTCGTCTCAACGCTGAATATCTCCGCCTTTAACGTCGGCAACGCCTTTGGTGCCTGGGCTGGCGGCGCCGTGATTGGCGGCGGCTATGGCCTGACGGCGGTGCCGGTTGCCGCCGCGCTGCTGGCCGCTGTGGGGCTGCTGATCTGTCTGATTACCTTCCGGGGACAGCGCGGACAATCGCGGACCGTCACGGCCGGTTAAGGCCTGGTTAGAGCTGCGCCAGGCGCTGGTTGAACAGGCCGATCTGCTGCTGAAGATGCAGACTGAAAGCCTCAACCAGCGCCGAGGAAGGACGATGTCGGGGGCGGATCAGGTTAACGGTGAAAGGTACATCCACGCTGAACCGCCGGATAACCACGCCGCTGCTGGCATAGTCGAGCGCTGTTAACGGGTTGACGATCGAAATCCCGACGCCAGCCCGCACCATAGCGCATACCGACGCGGCGCTGTGCGTCTCCATCACCATTCTGCGCTCAACGCCATTTTCACTGAACAGATGATCCAGCAGCTGGCGATAGCTATCGCTTCTGGAGAGGCTGATATAGTTATATCCGGCAAAATCCTGCGGCGTCAGGCAGCGTTTTTTCGCCAGCACATGTCCTTCTGGCAGCACACAGACTTCATTGCCGGTAAAGAGTCCGGTGCGCGTGGTGCCGGCGGGCGTCTGATTCGTTTCCGTCAAGCCGAGGTCGTAACGCTGCGCCGACAGCCACTCCTCAAGCAGCGGCGACTCCTGCGGAATGATATTCAGGCTCACGTCAGGATAGCGCTGCAGAAATGGCTGGCAGATTGGCGGCAGCAGCGACTGAGAAAAGGCGGGCAGACAGGCGATGGACAGCTCGCCCTGGCGAAACTGACGCAGCCCGTCGGCCGCCGCGATAATGCGATCCAGCCCGTACCATGAGCGCTGAACCTCTTCGAACAGCCGCAACCCCTGAACCGTAGGCTGAAGGCGGCCCCGCACGCGGTCGAACAACGCCAGTCCGGTCAGCTTTTCAAAGCGTGCCAGCTCGCGGCTGACCGTTGGCTGCGAGGTATGCAGCATCGCTGCCGCCTCCGTCAGATTGCCAGTCGTCACTACCGCATGAAAAATCTCAATATGTCGCAGCGTAATCCCGTTCATGATGTTCCTGACTACCATGCCTGAAGCCATATCATGGATGAATAGAGTTCGATAAAAAAGATATTTTTGATCGCATCCCGGCTGTGGCGTAATAGTGACATTGTTTTAAGGAGAACCGATGCCACGCCTGCTCAGCAATACCGACATAGCCTTGACCCACGAAAAGCTGCTTCCGCTGGCCGTTCAGTACGGCGGCCCCGTCTGGGTCTATGACGCGAACATTATTCGTGAACGTATCAGCCAGTTAATGCAGTTCGACGTGGTGCGTTTCGCGCAGAAGGCCTGTTCCAATATTCACATTTTACGGTTGATGCGCGAGGCGGGCGTTAAAGTCGATTCCGTGTCGCTGGGTGAGATAGAGCGTGCGCTGGTGGCGGGTTATCAGCCTGGCGGCGACGAGATTGTGTTTACCGCTGACGTGATCGATGCGCCCACGCTACAGCGCCTGAGCGCGCTGAAAATCCCGGTGAATGCCGGATCGGTGGATATGCTGCATCAGCTTGGCGCCGTTTCACCGGGCCACCCGGTCTGGCTGCGTGTCAACCCGGGCTTCGGTCACGGTCACAGCCAGAAAACCAATACCGGCGGTGAAAACAGCAAACACGGCATCTGGCATGGCGATCTGTCGCTGGCACTGGCAGCCATTCAGCTGTACGGCCTGAAGCTGGTCGGCATTCATATGCATATTGGCTCTGGCGTGGACTATGGTCACCTTGAGCAGGTCTGTGACGCTATGGTGAATCAGGTTATCGGTTTCGGTCAGGATCTTGAGGCGATTTCAGCGGGCGGCGGGCTTTCCATTCCTTACCGTTTTGAAGAAGAGGCGATCGATACCGGGCATTACTTTGGCCTGTGGGACGCGGCCCGCCAGCGGATAGCCCAACATCTGGGTCATCCGGTCAAGCTGGAGATTGAGCCGGGACGTTTCCTGGTCGCGGAGTCAGGCGTACTGGTGTCACAGGTGCGGGCGGTGAAGCAGATGGGCAGCCGCCACTTTGTGCTGGTGGATGCGGGCTTCAACGATCTGATGCGGCCTTCCATGTACGGCAGCTATCACCATATTTCAGCGATGGCGGGTGACGGCAGGGCGCTGGATGAGACCCAGACGGTGGAAAGCGTGGTGGCCGGTCCACTCTGTGAATCAGGAGACGTGTTTACCCAGCAAGAAGGTGGCAAGGTGGAAACCCGGTCGCTGCCCGACGTGCAGCCGGGCGACTATCTGGTTTTCCATGATACCGGTGCCTACGGCGCTTCTATGTCCTCGAACTACAACAGCCGTCCGCTGCTGCCGGAAGTGCTGTTTGAGCATGGAGAACCGCGACAGATCCGCCGTCCGCAAACCATTCAGGAGTTGCTGGCGCTGGAAATCTGATCCGCCGCGATTGTCCGCACGCATTACCGGCCCGGCTGGAAAATCCCTGCTGCGACCTGGGCCGGTGTGACCACGCCGGTATCCAGCACCCAGCCGCTAATCAGTGACGCTGGCGTCACGTCGAACGCCGGGTTATAGACTGCCGCCCCCTCAGGCGCCCACTCAACCTCGCCAAAGCTGCCGGCCACGCCGGTCACTTCGCTGGCGGCGCGCTGCTCAATCGGAATCGCCGAGCCGTCCGGGCAGGTCGCATCAAGCGTGGTATGCGGCGCGGCAACGTAGAAAGGGATGCCGTGATAATGCGCCAGCACCGCAAGGCTGTATGTGCCGATCTTATTGGCCACGTCACCGTTAGCGGCGATGCGGTCGGCGCCTACCCATACGGCATCCACCTGTTTTTTCGCCATCAGGCTGGCCGCCATGCTGTCGCAAATCAGGCGATAGGGCACGCCCATTTCGCCCAGCTCCCAGGCGGTCAGGCGGCCTCCCTGAAGCAGCGGCCTTGTCTCATCCACCCAGACATTTTCCACTTTCCCTTCCTGCCAGCCGCGGGCGATAACGCCCAGCGCCGTGCCGACGCCTGCCGTTGCCAGACCGCCCGTATTGCAGTGGGTCAGCAGGCGGCTGGCGGGCGTAATCAGCTGCGCGCCAGCGGCGGCAATGTTGTCACACAGCGCTTTATCTTCTTCCACCAGGCGCAGCGCCTCAAAACTCAGGGCCGTCACATGATCTTCCTGCGCCAGCGCCAGCTTCATGCGATCCAGGTTGTTCATCAGGTTCACCGCAGTTGGCCGCGCCGCCCGCAGAACCGCCAGCGACTCAGCCAGTTCAGCCTTTGGCATTCCATTTTCCGCCAGCAGCGCCAGCAGCAGGCTGGCCGAAAGGCCAATCAGCGGCGCACCGCGCACCCGCAGGGCTTTGATATGGGCGACAAGCGCGGCAACGTCCGGCGTCGGGCACCAGATTTTTTTCTGCGGCAGGGCTTGCTGATCGAGGATCCAAAGCTGATTGTCACGAACTTGTAAGCTGGTGGTATTCAGTGTCTGCATGAGAAGTTAAATCCTGGTTGCGTTATCTGGGCATAGTGTGCCAACATGCCTGACGGATGTATAGACGTCTGAACGGCTTATAACAAAAGAATTCGCAAGATATCGCGTTTGATGAGGGGCAAGTCAATGTCGCAATACCGTACGTTCACCGCAGCAGATGCCGTGGAATATGCCCGCCAGTTTGGCGGCGTCAGCGATCCGTCCAGCCTGATCGACTCTGAGGAAGTGGGCGACGGTAATCTGAATCTGGTCTTTAAAATTTTTGACCGCTCAGGCGTGAGCCGGGTCATTATTAAGCAGGCGTTGCCTTACGTGCGTTGCGTGGGGGAATCCTGGCCGCTGACGCTCGATCGTGCCCGTATCGAAGCGGAAGTATTACGTATTCATGGTCACTATTGCCCTGACCATACGGTGAAGATCCTGCACTACGACGCCGATCTGGCGGTGATGGTGATGGAAGATCTCTCTCATCTTGCCATCTGGCGCGGTGAGCAGGTGAAAGGGCTGGATTATCCTCAAGCCGCCACCCAACTGGGTGAATACCTGGCACAGACGCTGTTTCATACCTCCGATTTTTATCAGCATCCTCATCAGAAAAAAGCGGATGTTATTCGCTTCACCAATCCCGAACTGTGCGACATCACTGAAGAGCTGTTCTTCAATGAGCCTTATGAAGTGCACGAGCGTAACGGCTATCCGCGCGAGCTGGAACCGCTGATTGCCACACTGCGCGATGATGATGAGCTGCGCCTGAAGGTGGCAGGGCTGAAGCATCGCTTTCTTTCACATGCCGAGGCGCTGCTGCACGGCGACGTCCACAGCGGCTCCATCTTTGTGGGTGAAGGCACGCTGAAGGTGATCGATGCCGAATTTGGCTACTACGGCCCCATCGGATTTGACGTTGGCAGCGCGCTTGGCAATTTGCTGATCAACTACTGTGCGCTGCCTGGCCTGCTTCCACCGCGCGAAGCGGCAGACGTCCGCGAAAAGCGGCTGAATGATGTGCGGGCGCTCTGGCAGAGTTTTGCGGAGGGTTTCCTGGCGCTGGCGGCGGAAAAGTCCCGCGATCGCGCGCTGGCTTATTCCGGTTACGGCGCGGCATTCCTGCGCAAGGTCTGGTGCGATACGCTGGGCTTTTGCGGGACCGAGCTTATCCGCCGGACGGTGGGTATGTCCCAGGTCGCGGACATCAAATCCATAGACGATGAGGCGATGAAGGCCGGATGCGTTAGCCAGGCGGTAACGCTCGGCAGGACGCTGATCCTGGCCGCGGAGCATGTAGAGGATATCGAAGCACTGATCGCACGCATCCGGCAGAATGGCTGAAGACACCTTCAGAGCAGACATTTTGATTTGTTGCCGCCCTCAAAACGGACTGGTTCGCCAGTCCGTTTTGCATTTATTACTCGAACAAACGGGATTAAAGGGTGCTTTCGCTATGCCTTATTTTCACCGGCTGAGCGCATAGAGTTTTGCGCTCTGAAGTGAACCATGCTTATAAAATCGCCCAGCCTGTTCCGGCGGCTACGTTATCAAGGCTGCGGCCAGCATCGCCGATAAATAAAGACCACAACCAAAAACCAGATGGGTCAGTAAACTTTTCAATCTGGCCTTCGCGGGATTCGCCGTGGCCGACGCCGCCATCCCAAAACCGAGTGCGGGCTGCATAATAAAAAAAGGCGCCGCAAGACTTATCAGGCCTGTCGCCATGGCTGTACCAACATCAGGTGCGTGAAACCATTGCGGGCCGGATAACAGCAGCGGAAGAAACGCGAACAGAATGCCCGTTGCGTAATGAAACGCCCAACCGGTCACTTTTTCGCCGCTAAGGGCTGGTGCGTTGAGGATAGTGCGGTGAACAAATTTTCCCTTAAGCATCCCTAAGAGCCACCGCCCTGGCAGCGCATAATCCAGCGATGCAATACCCCATTTCCGCCTTAACAGTAGCGCCCAGCCATCCATACACAGCGTTGCGCCAGCGCCGGTAAACAGAATACGCAAAAGGATCTCTGTGCTCATTTTTGCCTCTCAATATGCCATGTTATGCTGGCAGGCATTGTGCAACTTAAAGCTCACTTCAGGTCAACCATGAAAGAACTTGATATTGCTGAGGTCGCTCAGCTGGCAAATGTTGCGCCCTCTGCGCTGCGGTTTTATGAGAAGAAAGGCCTGATTTACCCCACTGGACGAAACGGCCTGCGAAGGCAGTACTCTGCTGATGTGCTGAACCGGCTGGCGTTAATAGCGCTGGGTCAGACGGCGGGCTTCACGCTGGATAATATTGCGGCGATGTTCGATCGGCAAGGGAGGCTGACGCTTGAACCGCAGCGCCTGCTGAGCAGGGCGGACGAAATCGATCAAACCATCCGCGAGCTGAAAAAGGTCAGTGAAGGATTAAGGCATGTGGCTGGCTGCACCGCGCCAAACCATATGCAGTGCCCGCAGTTTCTGAAGCTTTTAGGGAGAGTGAAAACGGCTTCATCAGAAGGCGCGCGTTAACAAATGGGTTATGCAAGGACGGTGGAAAGAGACACAGGATGTAGCGGCAGCGAAGCTGAAAAGCGCTCCGGCTGCCGCTTGTTACTGAACGTTGTTAGCCTGACGGTTTATCACTGTGTTGTCAGGCAAGGGCCGCTGATTTTCAGGCAGCTTCCGTTTTCCTCACCGTTTCCGGCAACTTAACGGGCTGCTGTTCAGGCTTTACCGGCTGAGTCGCCAGCGCATCCGCGTCAAATTCGTCCACGTTGATCGAGCGCAGGCGGCTCACTTCAGCACGTGTCAGAATGCTCGCTTCCTCTTCGGTAATCCATTTTTCCTGAATGCCCTGTTGCGCTAACACGTCCAGACGGGTAAACGGCAGATGTTTTTTCTGCTGCTTACAGAGGCGATCGTGAATGACCTCCGCCGCCATAATATCCTCAAGCGCTTCTTCCAGCTGGCCTGCCGGATTATTTTCCCCCGGCGTCAGGTACTGGCCACGGCCCAGGCGGGAACGCGTCGCCGAAGGAATTTGCAGGATGCACGCCAGCTGGTGATCGAGGCGATCCGATGGCGCGCGGCAGTGGCGTCCGGTCGGGAAAATAATGCCGCACAGCAGGCTGGCAACCATACGGTTAGGGAAGTTACGCAGCAGATCGTCAATGGCGACTTCCGCCTGGTTCATCGCATCCTGTACGCCCCAGTGCAGCAGCGGCAGATCGGCTTCGTTACGGCCTTCATCTTCATAACGCTTCAGCGCGGCCGAGGCGAGATAGAGCTGGCTGAGCACATCGCCAAGGCGGGCGGAGATCCGCTCACGCCGCTTCAGGCTGCCGCCGAGCACCGACATGGAAATGTCGGAGAGCAGCGCCATATTGGCGCTCAGCCGGTTCAGGTGCTGATAATAGCGGCGGCTGGCGTCGCGGGTTGGTGTCTTGCTGGTACGTCCGCCAGTCAGGCCAAGCCACAGGCTGCGCACCATATTGCTGCCGACGTGGCCGACATGGCTGAACAGGGCCTTATCAAAAGCGTCCAGGTCATTGTTCTGCGCTGCCGCCATTTCCGTCAGCACGTAAGGATGACAGCGAATGGCGCCCTGACCGAAGATAATCATGCTGCGGGTCAGGATATTCGCACCCTCGACGGTGATGGCAATAGGAGCGCCCTGATAGGCGCGGGCCAGGAAATTACTGTTGCCGAGCATGATGCCTTTGCCCCCGGCAATATCCATTGCGTCAACGATGGCGCGCTGGCCGCGATGGGTACAGTGATATTTTACAATGGCAGAGAGCACGGCCGGTTTTTCACCCTGCGCGATGCCGTAGGTGATCAGCGAGGCTGCGGCATCCATTACCCAGGCATTCCCGGCGATGCGTGCCAGCGGCTCTTCAATCCCTTCCATTTTTCCGATCGGCAGACGGAACTGGCGACGAATATGGGCGTAGGCGCCAATCGCCAGCGCGATGCTTTTCAGGCTGCCGGTAGAGTTAGAGGGCAGGGTAATGCCGCGTCCCACCGACAGGCATTCGACCAGCATCCGCCAGCCCTGGCCCGCCATTTTCGGTCCGCCAATGATGTAGTCGATCGGCACAAATATATCGTTACCGCGCGTCGGGCCGTTCTGGAACGGCACGTTAAGCGGGAAGTGGCGTTTGCCAATCTCCACACCAGGCGTCCGGGTCGGGATCAGTGCACAGGTAATGCCTAATTCGTCGGTGTCGCCAAGCAGATGATCGGGATCGTAGAGCTTAAACGCCAGGCCCAGCACCGTCGCTACCGGTGCCAGCGTAATATAGCGTTTGTTCCAAGTCAGGCGCATGCCCAGTACCTGCTCGCCCTCCCAGTCACCCATACAAACCACACCTTTATCCGGAATGGCGCCCGCGTCGGAACCCGCTTCCGGGCTGGTCAGTGCAAAGCAGGGGATCTCTTTGCCAGCGGCAAGGCGCGGCAGGTAGTGATCTTTCTGTTCATCCGTCCCGTAATGCTGAAGCAGTTCGCCGGGGCCGAGGGAGTTAGGTACGCCAACGGTGATCGCCAGAATACCGGAGACGCCAGCCAGCTTCTGTAGTACGCATGCCTGCGCGTAAGCTGAGAATTCAAGGCCGCCATACTCTTTCTTGATGATCATCGCAAAAAAGCGATGCTCTTTCAGATAGGCCCAGAGTTCGGGCGGCAGATCGGCCATTTCATGCGTAATGGCAAAGTCGTTTGACATGCGGCAGGCTTCTTCCACCGGGCCGTTCAGAAAAGCCAGCTCCTCTTCACTCAGGCGCGGCTGCGGATAGTTATGCAGTTTTTCCCAGTCGGGATTGCCGCGAAACAGCTCGCCTTCCCACCAGGTGGTACCTGCCTCAATCGCTTCTTTTTCCGTACGGGACATCGGCGGCATCACTTTCTGAAAAGTATGCAGCATCTGGCGGGAAAACAGGGCGCGGCGCATCGGCAGCAGGTTGAAAGGCAGCAGAATAATTGCCAGTGGGATCAGCAGCCATGGGGTCCAGACTTGCGCAACCGCCCAGGCAACCGTCCACGCCAGCAGCAGCAGGCTGGCTGTGAGCAGATTAACGCGGTGATAAAAGAGCGCGCCAATCAGCACGATCGTTGCCACGATACTGAAAACCATCATATCCATCGCTCCGTAAGTAGTAAGAGGTCTGACCTGTTAGCTACAGGTGTAAAGCAGATGCATTCTGTTAGCAATGCCTTTACATCATAATTACAATGTGGCTCACATTCCGGCCGCCTCAGCGGGCTTAGCCACCACTTCGCGGGCTGGGTGCTTTTCGCCCTTCATCCAACTTGCTAGACTGACGAAAACTCTTCCCGCTAAAGGACTCCCCCATGTATCAGGACATCATTCGCGCAGAACTTAACGAGGCGGCGGAAACGCTCAATAACTTCCTGAGTGACGAAGCCAATATTCATGCTATTCAGCGTGCAGCGGTGCTGCTGGCCGATGCATTTAAAGCGGGCGGCAAGGTGCTCTCCTGCGGCAACGGCGGTTCACACTGCGACGCGATGCACTTCGCGGAGGAGCTGACCGGCCGCTACCGCGAAAACCGACCTGGCTATCCGGCGATTGCGATTTCCGACGTCAGCCATCTCTCCTGCGTCAGCAACGACTTTGGCTATGATTTTGTTTTCTCGCGCTATATCGAAGCAGTGGGCAAGTCAGGGGACGTTCTGCTGGGGCTTTCCACTTCCGGTAACTCAGCCAACATCATCAAAGCGGTGGAAGCGGCGCGGGCACAGGGCATGAAGGTGATCACCCTGACCGGCAAAGATGGTGGCAAGATGGATGGCATGGCCGATGTGGAAATCCGCGTACCCCACTTTGGCTATGCTGACCGTATTCAGGAGATCCACATCAAGGTGATCCATATCCTGATGCTGCTGATTGAAAAAGAGATGGTGAAGTAACCGCTTAAGGCCATCTCGGTATGGCCTTTTTATTTGAGGTGACGCTATGTGCGAACTGCTCGGGATGAGCGCCAATGTGCCTACGGATATCTGTTTCAGCTTTACCGGGCTGGTGCAGCGTGGCGGGGGAACCGGACCGCATAAGGATGGCTGGGGTATCACTTTCTATGAAGGAAAAGGCTGTCGCACATTCAAAGATCCTCAGCCAAGTTTTAACTCGCCGATCGCCCGGCTGGTGCAGGAGTATCCCATTAAATCCTGCTCGGTGGTCGCGCATATCCGCCAGGCTAACCGGGGAGAAGTGTGCCTTGAAAACACCCATCCCTTTACCCGTGAGCTCTGGGGCCGCAACTGGACCTTTGCGCATAACGGGCAGCTGAAAGGCTATCGTCAGCTGAGCACCGGCCAGTTTCGTCCGGTAGGTGAAACGGACAGCGAGTATGCTTTCTGCTGGCTGTTGCACAAACTGGCCACGCGCTATCCGCGCACGCCCGGAAACTGGCCTGCGGTGTTTCGCTATATTGCGGAACTGGCGGCAGAGCTACGTGGAAAAGGCGTCTTTAATATGCTGCTGTCGGACGGGCGCTATCTGATGGCCTTCTGCTCAACCAATCTTTTCTGGATCACGCGGCGGGCGCCGTTCGGGAAAGCAACCCTGCTGGATCAGGACGTGGAGATCGACTTTCAGAAGCAGACCACGCCAGACGACGTGGTCACAGTTATCGCCACTCAGCCTCTGACCGGCAACGAGACCTGGCATAAAATTGAACCCGGCGACTGGGCGCTATTTTGTCTCGGTGAGCGCGAGCGCCGATCCGGTGACTGAGGAACCCAGGAGTGAACCCGGTTCATTCAGGACATAGCGGCCGCCGGTCACGCTGATGGCGGGCGGGACGCGATGCTGCACAAACTCACGATAGCCCGGCTGGAGCTGCTGCCAGAAGCTGGCGTAGACCGAGTTGCGGTGGCGCTGTAAATTGCTGTCGGTCATGCGAAACGGATAGATGCTTACGCCGACGCGTGTCTGACCGTTACGCAGGGCAGCTTCCACGTAATTGTAGATATCTTCAATATAGGTATCCGTCATGGCGTAGCAGCCCACGGAAACGCAGCTGCCGTGGATCATCAGGTATTTCCCTTCATAACCCTGCTGACGATCGAATTCGTTCGGGAAACCGACGTTAATGGCCCGGTAGAACCGACTGTCCGGCTTCAGTTGGGAAAGCCCCACGCTGTAAAACCCTTCAGGACTTTTGAAGTCGCCCTGGCGACGCTTGGGGCCTAATCCCCCGGAGAAATTACAGATCCGGTAGCTGTCGAGCAGGCGATACTCATTGCCGATCTTGCCATAGAGCTCAAGCGTACGTTCTTCTTTAAAGATCTGGATGTACACAGGGGTGCCGAGTAACTGCTTCTTTAACTCTTTGCTTACCGGTGCCAGCGGGGTGACCGGGTAGGTGGGGACGCTGGCGAAGACGACGGCTGGCAGTAAAAACATCGCAAACAACAGTGCGATTTTGCCCATTCTGGTTCCCTATAAAAAGCGGGGTGGATGCGGCGTCGGGGGACGCGTTAACAACAATATCGGAACAATCCGCTATCGGTGCGTCACATTAGCATTGTCTGTTTTTTTATCAAGTGAGCGGCGCCTAAAATCTGTAAGAAAAGCGGTAAAACCCTCTGCCGCTGCGCTTTGCCGGACGATCGTCATCTTGATATCGGCTGGGTTGCCTGTATACTTATCCAGTGCTGCCGGAGGGGGATATGCGTAAGATCATTCATGTTGATATGGACTGCTTTTTCGCCGCCGTGGAAATGCGCGACAACCCGAGCCTGCGTGATATCCCCATCGCGATTGGCGGTAGCCACCTGAAGCGGGGCGTGATCAGCACCGCCAACTATCCCGCCCGTAAGTTTGGCGTACACAGCGCGATGTCCACCGCCATGGCGCTGAAGCTTTGTCCCCATCTGAAAGTGATCCCGGGCCGCTTTGATGCCTATAAAGAGGCAAGCGCGCACATTCGGGAAATATTTTCCCGTTATACCTCGCAGATTGAACCCCTTTCGCTGGATGAGGCCTATCTGGACGTTTCCGACAGCCCGCACTGCCAGGGCTCGGCCACGCTGATCGCGCGGGAGATCCGCCAGACCATTGCTAAAGAGCTGAACCTCACCGCCTCTGCGGGCATCGCACCGATCAAGTTTGTTGCCAAAATCGCCTCCGATCTGAATAAACCGGACGGCCAGTTCGTGATCACGCCAGCCGATCTTTCTGGTTTTCTGCTGACGCTGCCGCTGGCGAAGATCCCGGGCGTGGGGAAGGTGACGGCAAAGAAGCTGGAAGAGATGGGCCTGCAAACCTGCGGCGACGTGCAGAAAACTGACCTCGCCGCGCTGCTGAAGCGCTTCGGGAAGTTTGGCCGCGTGCTCTGGGAGCGCAGCAACGGCATTGATGAGCGGGAAGTGATTACGGAACGCCTGCGTAAATCGCTTGGCGTTGAGCGGACGCTCTCCGAAGATATTCACAGCTGGGAAGCCTGCCTGGAGATTATCGACTACCTCTATGAGGAGCTGGAGCGGCGCCTGACCAAAATCAAACCTGACCGGCTGATTGCCCGTCAGGGCGTGAAGCTGAAGTTTGATGACTTCCAGCAAACGACCCAGGAGCACGTCTGGCCGGAGCTGAATAAGGAAGATATGATTGCGGTGGCGAAAAAAACCTGGGATGAACGCCGCGCCAGCCGGGGCGTCAGGCTGGTTGGCCTGCACGTGACGCTGCTGCATCCGCAGCTTGAAAGGCAGCTGCTGCTGGGGCTGTAGGGAAACCTGCGTGGAGGACACGGGCTTGCTGCCCGCTTTTGTCTGATGCGCGTTAGCGAAAAAATGACGTGCTTTATCTGGGTAGAGTGAACTGCTGAGTGATAGCGACTAAAATACAGGCGGCTGATAAGAAGGAAATAAAAAGCCCTCCGGTGCGTTTTGTCACACCGGAGGGCAGGCAGGTTATTTGGTCGGGATCGCTTTCAGTACCGCGGTCAGCAGCTGCCAGTAAAGGCCAACGCTTTCAATATGGACCTGTTCATCCGGCGAGTGCGGGCCGGTGATAGTTGGACCAATCGACACCATATCCATATCCGGGTAAGGCTTTTTGAACAGGCCGCACTCCAGTCCGGCATGGATCACCTGAATATTTGGCGTTTTGCCAAACAGTGATTTGTAGGTCTCGCCAACCAGCGCCATCACCGGTGAGCTCGCATCCGGCTGCCAGCCAGGATAGCTGCCTTTGGCGAGCGAACGGGCGCCTGCCAGATCGCTCAGCGCAGTCAGCATTTCAACCACGTACTCTTTGCCGCTGTCAATCAGGGAGCGGACCAGGCTGTTGATCACCGCTTCCTCTTCTTTCAGCTTCACCACGCCGACGTTGAGCGAGGTTTCCACCACGCCTTTCATCACATCAGAGTTACGGATAACGCCGTTCGGGGTGCTGTTCAGCAGCGCGATAAACGCATCGCGGCTTGCTGCGGTCAGGGCACGATCGCCAGCCGCCACGTTTTCCACTACCAGGTTAAGGTTCTTCTCTTTCTGGCTCAGCTCGTTTTGCAGCGTCTCCAGATAGCTCAGCGCCAGGCTTTTTAGCTGGTCCAGCTTATCCGCCGGTACGGCCAGCGTGGCGATCGCCTCGCGCGGAATGGCGTTACGCAGCGTGCCGCCGGTGAAGTCCACCAGACGCAGATCCAGCGATTTGGCATGCGCGAACAGGAAGCGTGCCAGCAGTTTGTTGGCGTTACCCAGACCCACATGGATATCGCAGCCGGAGTGGCCGCCTTTCAGCCCTTTCAGGATCAGCTGAATATGCTCATAGCCCGCAGGTACCGCCTCACGGCTGACTGGCAGCGTGGCGGTGAAATCGATTCCGCCCGCACAGCCCATATAAACTTCACCCTCTTCTTCAGAGTCGGTGTTAATCAGGATATCCGCCTGGAGCCAGCCTGGCTGAAGGCCAAAGGCGCCCACCATGCCGGTCTCTTCGGTCATGGTCAGCAGCACTTCCAGCGGACCGTGTTCAACGCGGCTGTCGGCCAGCACGGCCAGTGCGGAGGAGAGGCCGATGCCATTATCCGCGCCCAGCGTGGTGCCGCGCGCTTTTACCCATTCGCCATCAATCCACGGCTGAATCGGGTCTTTAGTAAAATCATGTACCGTATCGTTATTTTTCTGCGGCACCATATCCAGGTGCGCCTGCAGCGCGACGGGTTTCAGATTTTCCAGGCCCGGCGTGGCCGGCTTGCGGATCAGGATATTGCCCACTTCATCGCGGTCGGTCCAGAAACCCTGCTCTTTCGCCCAGGAGAGAACGTATTGCGCCAGTTCTTCTTCGTGGTAAGAGGGATGGGGAATGGAACAGACTTTGGCAAAAATATCCCACAATGGCTGTGGTGACAGTTGAGACAATTCAGACACGATAAATCTCCTGTGTCATCACCATCAGCCGGCAAAGCCTGCGATGGCGAGCATGATTAGCGGTTGGATAACTCCCGTCAGCGGATCTGACGTGATGAGCAGAGAATATCATTCTTCCGCAGTGGATGCTTACTTCGCCTCAGCAAAAAAGCGAGCCCTGCGCCGATCGGTGCTGGTTTTTAGCGCCTCAGATCTCTATAATTCCGCGCAACCTCTCCCATAGTACATTTTTAAGCCAACACCATTGGTCGGGACTCCTTTATGAGCGAAAAATACGTCGTCACCTGGGACATGCTACAGATTCATGCCCGTAAACTGGCTCAGCGCCTGCTTCCTGTTGAACAGTGGAAAGGCATTATCGCGGTCAGCCGCGGTGGTCTGGTTCCTGCTTCCCTGCTGGCCCGCGAGCTGTGCATCCGCCATGTGGATACCGTCTGCATCTCCAGCTACGACCACGACAACCAGCGTGAAATGAAAATCATCAAGCGCGCTGAAGGTGACGGTGAAGGCTTTATCGTCATTGACGATCTGGTGGATACTGGCGGCACCGCCCAGGCGATCCGTGAAATGTATCCGAAAGCGCACTTCGTCACTATTTTTGCCAAACCGGCAGGACGCCCGCTGGTGGACGATTACGTGGTGGATATTCCGCAAAACACCTGGATCGAACAGCCCTGGGATATGGGCGTGGTTTATATTCCGCCTATCGTTAAAGGCTGATTGACCTCCGTCATTGCAACGCCCGGTTCTGCCGGGCGTTGCTGTTTTTACGGTTAGCGCCCCCGCCGGTGCTGAGATAGACTAGCCTGAAGCCCTGTACGCTGGAGGAGTGTCACGCAATGTCACCGAAGAACCTGAGCGAAGAGCTGTTTAAACCTCGCTTCAAGCATCCTGAAACCTCATCATTAATCCGTCGCCTGCATCGCCACAAGCCGCTGCCGGTGCATTCTGCGCTGGAAGGGGAGAGCCTTGCGGGCTGGTACCGGATGATTAACCGCGTACTCTGGACCTGGCGTGGCCTGTCGCCGGTCGAGATCAGCGAAGTACTGGCGCGCATCGCTGTCAGCCGGGTTGAGCATACCGATGAGCGCCTGCTGGATACGGTGATCGGCTACCGCGGCGGCAACTGGATTTATGAATGGTCAAAGCAGGCGGCGCTCTGGCAGCAGAAGGCCAGCGAAGCCGCCGATGACGAACAGGCCGGTCAGTGCTGGCTGCATGCGGCCAATCTCTACGGCGTGGCCGGTTATCCCCATCTGAAAGGGGATGAGCTGGCGGAGCAGGCGCAGCTGCTGGCCAACCGCGCCTATGAAGAGGCCACCTCGCGCCTTCAGGGCGAGCTGCGGGAAATTGAGTTCGCGATTCCGGGCGGCAGCCCGATATTTGGCTTCCTGCATATGCCTGCGCAGGTCAGCGCGCCCTATCCGACGGTACTGCTCTGTGGCAGCCTGGATTCCCTGCAGACCGATCACTATCGCCTGTTCCACGACTACCTGGCCCCCCGCGGGATCGCTATGCTGACTATCGATATGCCTTCCGTCGGCTTCTCCTCAAAATGGAAGCTGACGCAGGATACGAGCTTCTTACATCAGCAGGTATTGAAGCAGCTGGAACATGTGCCCTGGGTCGATCATACGCGGGTTGGCGCATTAGGTTTCCGCTTTGGCGCTAACGTGGCGGTCAGGCTGGCCTATCTTGAATCGCCCAGGCTGCGCGCCGTCGCCTGTCTGGGGCCGGTGGTGCACAGCCTGTTAAGTGATGAGAAAATTCAGGACCGCGTGCCGGAAATGTATATGGATGTCCTCGCCAGCCGCCTTGGCATGGCTTCCGCCTCCGATACCGCGCTGCGCACGGAGCTGAACCGCTACTCGCTTAAAACCCAGGGTTTGCTGGGGCGCCGCACGCCGACGCCGCTGCTTTCTGCCCACTGGCCCGGCGATATCTTCAGTCCGGAAGAGGAATCGAAGCTGATTGTCAGTTCGTCCGCTGACGGAAAACGGATGCCGATCGCCCTCTCACCCGCGATGCGCAACTTCGATCAAGCATTACGTGATATTGTCGACTGGTTAGCGAAGCGGTTAGCACGATGAGTTGCTAAACTGCAAGGCAGGCTTTGTAATAACCTGACGTGTTTATTAATGGAGATGAAAACAATGGCGTTACCGAGTGGGCATCCTAAAAGCCGCTTAATGAAGCGATTTGGTACTCTTGGCCCCTATATTCGCGAAGCGAAATGTCAAGACGAACGCTTCTTCTTCGACTGCCTGGCCGTCTGCGTCAATGTTAAGCCCGCGCCTGAAAGCCGTGAATTCTGGGGCTGGTGGATGGAGCTTGAAGCACAGAGCGATCATTTCACCTATGAGTACCATTTCGGCCTCTTCGACAAAGAAGGCAACTGGAAGCCTACCGCGGTGAAAGGAAAAGAGAACAACGAACGGCTGGAAGAGACGCTGCGTAATTTTCACGTCCGGCTGAAAGCGCTGCTGGCGGAGATGGAGCTGGATCTGAAACCGGCTGCCGATTTCGCCGATGAGCCGGTGAAACTGACCGCCTGATGGCGGCACAGAGAAAAGCAAAGAGGCTGCCAGTGGCAGCCTCTTTTAAGATGATAACGAATGCAGGTAACCCGTCCCTGCAGCGGAGACGGGGTCAGACTCAGAACTGGTAAGTCACACCCAGCGCGACAATATCATCGGTATTGAGCGCCAGCTTGTTATCGTCATTCAGCAGGTTGATTTTATAATCAACAAAGGCGGACATATTTTTGTTGAAGTAGTAAGTTGCCCCCACATCCGCAAATTTCACGATATCCGCATCACCAACGCCGTTTTCAATCTCTTTTGCTTTGGTCTGAACATAGGCCAGCGAAGGACGGAAGCCGTTCTCAAACTGGTACTGGGCCACCAGCTCAATATTCTGTAAGCGATTGGCGTAGCCGCTGACCGCCACCGCGTTACCCGCCACCTGAGCCGTACCGCTGATAGGGGACATATTCCGCGTTTCAGCATAGGTCGCGGCAAGGTAGACGCCGTTGCTGTCGAACTTCAGGCCTGTTGCCCAGGCTTCGGCTTTATCTCCGGTACCATAGGCGCTGGCACGCTGATCGTTAGTGCGGTTAGAGGAAGAGAGGGCCGCGTTAAGGGTCAGGCTATCCAGGAAGGTATAACCCAGTGAAGCCGCCATGCCGTCGCCGTTCGAGCTGCTGTCTGCACGGTTATCGTTCTCGTTTTTACCCTGATACTGCAACGCAAATTTCAGGCCATCGACCAGACCAAAGAAGCCGTTGTTGCGATAGGTGGCGACGCCATTGGTGCGGGTCAGCATATAGTTGTCGGTTTTGGTGTACCCCGTTCCCCCAAATTCCGGCATCATATCGGTGAAGGCTTCCACATCGTAAATCAGACCGTAGTTACGGCCATAGTCGATAGAGCCATAGTCACCAAACTTCAGTCCGGCAAAACCCAGACGGGTTTTACTGCCGGCAGAGCCTTCGCTTTCAGCCGTGCTGGCTGGCAGATGATATTCCCACTGGCCGTAGCCGGTCATCAGTTCGTTGATCTGGGTCTGGCCTTTAAAACCGATACGCACATAAGATTTGTCACCGTCATTGTTAGCGGCGTCGCTGAGGTAATGCATCGCTTTAACTTTGCCGTAAAAATCAAGCTTGTTGCCATCTTTATTATAGATTTCGGCAGCCTGTGCAGCGGAGGTCAGGGTCATTGCTGCGGTTAAAATTGCCAGTGCGCTTTTCATCATTTTGTGATCAATCCCAAAAAAGTAAATTTGCGAGGCCTTAGGAAATATCCTGGGCAGGAACGTTTTACCCTGATTTGATGAAACTTTTATTTCAGTCATGCGCATTTCTTATGACGGGCAAGGGAGATAACGGCAGGTTATGCGGCTTTTTCACCGCCGCCTGTTGGCTTACCGCACCACACCTGATAAAAAGTCCTATTCCATCACTTGATGTAACGGCAGGAAATAATGAGCAGTAGCCAGACCCTGGTAGTGAAACTGGGGACCAGCGTATTAACCGGCGGATCGCGCCGGCTGAACCGGGCGCATATCGTGGAACTGGTGCGGCAGTGCGCGCAGCAGCACGCGGCGGGCCACCGTATTGTGATCGTCACCTCTGGCGCGATGGCCGCCGGACGAGAGCACCTGGGCCACCCGGATCTGCCGCCGACCATCGCCTCAAAGCAGCTACTGGCTGCGGTGGGGCAGAGCAGGTTAATACAGCTCTGGGAGCAGCTGTTCTCCATTTACGGTATCCATATCGGGCAGATGCTGCTGACGCGGGCGGACCTGGAAGATCGGGAACGCTTTCTGAATGCCCGCGACACGCTGCGGGCGCTGCTGGATAACCATATCGTGCCGGTTATCAACGAAAATGACGCGGTGGCGACTGCCGAGATCAAAGTCGGCGACAACGATAACCTCTCTGCGCTGGCGGCGATGCTTGCCGGTGCCGATAAGCTTCTGCTACTGACCGATCAGCCAGGGCTGTTTACCGCCGATCCGCGTAACAACCCGGCGGCGGAACTGATCCGCGACGTTCACGGCATTGACGATGCCTTGCGCGCGCTGGCGGGTGACAGCGTTTCCGGATTGGGCACCGGCGGTATGGCGACCAAGCTACAGGCTGCCGATGTGGCCTGCCGGGCGGGCATCGATACCATTATTGCCGCTGGCAGCCGTCCGGACGTGATCGCCGATGTGATCGCCAGCAAACCCGTCGGCACCCGTTTTCACGCGCTGGAAACGCCGCTGGAGAACCGTAAACGCTGGATCTTCGGTGCGCCACCGGCAGGCGAAGTGACCATCGACGATGGTGCGCTGGCGGCCATTCTCGAACGCGGCAGTTCGCTGTTGCCAAAAGGCATTCGCCAGATCGCAGGCAACTTTTCCCGTGGTGAAGTGATCCGCATCCGTAATCTGCAGGGGCGCGACGTGGCCCACGGCGTCTGCCGCTATAACAGCGACGCCATGCGTATGATCGCCGGCCACCACTCGCAGCAAATCAGTGAAATTTTAGGTTATGAATATGGTCCGGTGGCGATCCACCGCGACGATATGATCGTCAGCTAAGGAGCGGACATGCTAGAAGAAATGGGTAAAGCCGCCAGGGCCGCGTCTTACCAGCTGTCGGTGCTCTCCACCGCGCAAAAAAATCAGGTGCTGATGACCCTGGCCGACCGGCTGGAGGCGCAGGGCGCTGAGATCCTGGCCGCCAATGCGCTCGACCTGGCAGACGCGCGTGAGAAGGGAATGGGAGAGGCGCTGCTTGACCGCCTGATGCTGAATCCGCAACGGCTGAAGGGCATTGCTGACGACGTGCGCCAGGTGTGTCGTCTGGCCGATCCCGTTGGAGAAGTGATCGATGGTGGCAGGCTCGACAGTGGGCTGCGCATTGAGCGCCGTCGCGTGCCGCTCGGCGTGGTGGGCGTGATTTATGAAGCCCGTCCTAACGTGACGCTGGACGTCGCTTCCCTCTGTCTGAAAACCGGCAATGCGGCGATCCTGCGTGGCGGCAAAGAAACTTACCGTACCAACGCGGCCACCGTTCGCGTTATCCAGGCTGCGCTGCAAGAGCATGGTCTGCCGGCAGCGGCGGTTCAGGCCATTGAGAGCCCGGATCGTGAACTGGTGAATCAGCTGCTGAAACTCGATCGTTATGTGGATATGCTGATCCCGCGTGGCGGCGCCGGGTTGCATAAACTCTGTCGCGAGCACTCCACGATCCCGGTGATCACTGGCGGTATTGGCGTCTGTCATATTTTTGTCGATCGTGAGATCGAACCGGAAGCGGCGATGAAGATTATCGTTAATGCCAAAAAACAGCGTCCCAGCGCCTGTAACTCGGTGGAGACGCTGCTGATCCACAGTGATATCGCGGCAGGCTTCCTGCCCGCGCTGAGCCAGCGTATGAGTGAGGAAGGAATCACGCTGCACGCCGATCCCCGTGCGCTGCCGCTGCTGCAACAGGGTCCGGCAGAAGTGAAAGCGGTCACTGAGGCGCAGCTGCGCGACGAGTGGCTTTCGCTGGATCTTAACGTCAGGTTGGTGGACGGGCTGGATGAAGGCATCGCCCATATCCGGGAATATGGTACGCAGCACTCGGATGCCATTCTGACGCGTAATATGCATAACGCTGACCGCTTCGTCAGCCAGGTGGATTCCTCTGCGGTCTATGTAAATGCCAGCACGCGCTTTACGGACGGCGGCCAGTTTGGCCTTGGCGCCGAGGTTGCCGTGAGCACGCAGAAACTCCATGCTCGCGGACCGATGGGGCTGGAAGCCCTGACCACCTATAAATGGGTGGCGTTTGGCGATGATACGGTGCGCGGCGGATAACGTGATATCGCACCGGTAACCACAGCGGCCTCAGTGGATGAGGCCAGTTTTTAGCGCTGCTGAAAGAGCCAAATCCGAAGTTCATGCCTTACTTTTCTGAAAAGGAACAGATCCTGTGGTGACGCTCTCGCAACTTTTTCCTTTTGCCGCTATCGCGCTCGGGCTGGTGCTGACGCCGGGGCCGAATATGATCTATCTGATCTCCCGCTCTCTCTGCCAGGGCCGCCGCGCGGGCTATATCTCACTGCTGGGCGTGGCGCTGGGCTTTCTGTTTTATATGCTCTGCGCGGCGGCGGGCATAACCGCCCTGATTATGGCCGTGCCGCTGGCCTATGACGCGCTGCGCATCGCTGGAGCGCTCTATCTGCTGTATATGGCCTGGCAGACGCTGTTTGGCGGCAAGTCGCCGTTCCAGCTGCGGACATTGCCGCCCGACAGCACTCGTAAACTCTTCGCCATGGGGCTGCTGACCAACCTGCTTAACCCCAAGGCGGCGATCCTTTACCTGACGCTGCTGCCGCAATTTATCCGGCCGGAGCAGGGGCAGGTGCTGATCCAGTCCCTGACGCTGGGCTTCACCCAAATCACCATCAGCATGCTGGTCAATGGCACCATCATTTTTGCCGCTGGCGCCATTGCGACTTTTCTGGCACAGCGACCCAGCTGGCAAAAATTGCAGCGCTGGGTCATGGGCACCGTGCTGGCTGGGCTGGCGGTTCGCATGGCGATGGAAGGCAAAAGGTAAAGGACCGTCACAGACCTCCGATAACCGGCGATAAGATGGCTGGCGAAGGGAATATTCTGAAGGCTACCGTTAAGCTCGCCGGGAAAGGGCAGGCTGGCGGCCCTGATACGTCTGTTGTGGTGCGGCAGGCTCAACGGCTGGCGATAATTTGACTTTACTGCTGTAAAAACCGGCAGTCAGGTCCGGGCCTCTTGACTCATAAGCCGCTTTTTTTTAACGTATCGCCTCGTAGTCTCCCTCCCCAAGCCGATATAGCTCAGTTGGTAGAGCAGCGCATTCGTAATGCGAAGGTCGTAGGTTCGACTCCTATTATCGGCACCATCAACATCAAACACTTATATACTACCATTGCCATCCCGCAACGCCATGTCGGACAGATTTGGGACAATCCGACCGAAAATCGCATCAATCTGCTTCGCATGCTCTGTCATATGGCTTGGTGCCAGGTCCAGGTTTGCACCCATTCTCCCCATCTCCTTTGCCAATAAAAAACCCCGCCGAAGCGAGGTTTGCATCTTACCAGCTGACTAAGCTGGCCGGACCCTGACTTTGTCTGGATGACCACTCTTTCCATTGTCGTGGGTATGATCGGGGTCAGGTTCGATGATAACGATATAATCGACGCCTTTACCTTCCCGCATTAACGTCACTAACTCCCCAGCCCGGGGTTCCGAATCAAAATCATGTTCTTCTTCAATGCCACTATCTTCAAACGTCACGGTTATTTTCATTTATCTTCCTCTTTCCGATAAACCGGGTCATTACCCCGAAGAGAGTTTGCTAACTCTTACCTGTAGAAGGGTAGCCTATCCTGAAAATAACCCCTCAGCCCGGCGGACTGCTGCATATCTGAGTGCGACTATCCTTTTGCGCCCACCGTTATACGACGATACCTTGCGTTACCAGCCATGTTCTGATGTACGCGGCGCTCTTACTGGCAAACGCCAGGCTGTCCCGCCGCAAAATTACGACGGCTTTTGCAGATTCTGTTCATGCTGCATCCGGCGGGCGCGGCAGATATCGGCATGATTTTCATCGGCCCAGCGAATAAGCGTCTGTAGCGGCACCAGAAAAGAGTTGCCCAGGTCGGTTAAGGCATATTCCACGCGCGGAGGCACTTCAGCATAGACGGACCGGCTGATATAACCATCCGTTTCAAGGCGTCTTAAGGTACGGGAAAGCATCTGCCGGGAGATATCACCAATTTCCCGGTTGAGCTCATTAAAACGAACCCGCCGTCCTGCCAGCGCTTCAAGGATGAGCAGGCTCCATTGATCGCCAATCTGATCCAGCACATCGCGTATCGGGCAGGGCTGCCCAAATTCAGCGATATCGTTATTGTTGTCCATCCTGTCTCTCCCTTCGCCGCTATAAGTCAGTTTGGTGTGACTTAGTGAATAAATTTTGACCTCTTGTTGAGGCTCCGGAAGCACTGTACCATCCAGTTTTCTGACAGTCTATTTTTGTTACCTATGTAAAAACAAGAGGAATTCATAATGGCACACGTCGCGCTTATTGGTGCTTCAGGACAGGCAGGTTCACGTATTTTGAAAGAACTTTCAGACCGTAATCACAGGGTGACCGCCATTGCGCGCCATCCGGAAAAGATTGCAGCGCTTCCGCACGTCACCGCCCATGCCGGTGACGTCGCAGACCCGGTAAACCTTGCCCGGTTGCTGGCCGGACACGACGTCGCGATCAGCGCGGTCACCTTTATAAATACAGCGCCGCAAACGTTAATTGATGCCGTCCGCTCGGCGGGCGTCCCCCGCTATCTGGTCGTAGGTGGCGCAGGCAGCCTTCTCGTTGCCCCCGGGCAACGGCTCATGGATCTGCCTGATTTTCCCGCGGCTTATCTTCCGGAAGCCAGGCGGGGCGCTGAATTTCTGGCATGCCTGCGCGAGGAAACAGCGCTGGACTGGACCTTTCTGTCGCCTTCAGCGGAGTTTGTCGCGGGTGAGCGTACCGGCACCTTCCGGATCGGCAGCGAATATCTGTTGTCGGGTGAAAAGGGGAGTCTGATTTCATTCGAGGATTATGCAGTTGCGCTGGTGGATGAAATTGAGCAACCCGCACATTCACGTCAGCGATTCACGGTAGGTTATTAAAAAATGAGAAAGTTTATCCTGCGTTTTATGCTGGTAGTGGGACTTGCAGCGGCGGGCAGCACGCTGGCGGCGCCCGCCCCGACGGCACGGAATATTGCCGCTGAAGAGGCTAACCGGCAGCGGGTTGTGGCGTTCTATGACAGATTTTTCAACCATCACGAGGTGAAAGAGGCGGCCACCTTCGTTGCTGAAAACTACCGGCAGCATAATCCCGACGTGCCAGATGGCAAAGCGCCCTTTGTGAACTATTTCACCGGCTTTTTCAGGGATAATCCGCACTCCCGCGCCCGTATTGTCCGCAGCGCCGCCGATGGCGATCTGGTCTGGCTGCAGGTGCATTCCACCAACGGCAGTCAGGATCGCGGGCAGGCCGTGCTGGACATTTTCCGCGTGAGCAACGGTATGATTGTTGAACACTGGGATATTATCCAGAATGTTCCTGAGCAGGCGGCCAATAATAATACAATGTTCTGAGTAACGGGCGCTGCGGCGTTAACGCGGCGCCTGTGTAGTCGTCAGCCTCGCGCGCCTCAGGGCGGCGTATTTTTCGTTAGCTGCGGCTTCAGAAAACGCAGATTCACAATGGCGCCATCGGTCGGCACCGTTTCCAGTTCGTTCACCTCCATACTCTTACCCTCAGGCAGGCTCATGCTGTCCACGGTGATGCGGTTAACCCGCCACGGCGTCAGATAGCTGACCAGCAGATTGCCGTTCGCGCTGGTGGTTGAACCAAACTGATTATAAAAACCGATACCGGGGCTTTCCGGCACCTGCACCAGCGCCACCGTACTGCCCAGCGTCTGGCCGGGAACGATGCCCTGGTCATAAAGCAGTATGCTGCCGCTGACGTCACTGTGATAGTCGCGCTGCGCACCGCTACGGTTCATGCTCAGGTTCAGTTCACCGCTGTTGTACTGATAGCCAAAACTGGTTTTCAGAGCGTCATCGCCGTGTTCGGTATGCTGGGCGGTGACGTCATAGCGCAGGCTGTAATCATCCAGTGCCGAACCGTAGAGGTTCACTCCGGCGCTGTTATGATCCCGGCTGGCTAAATCAGAAACCAGCGCGACGTTGCTGAAATGGCTGCCAAAGGTGAAGGGGATGCTGATGTTGATGCCGAGGGTCGACTCCGGCGCAGCGTCGGCGTAGCGGTCATAGCCGCCATAAAGGGAAATATCGACCTCTTTCCAGGTGGCGTTGACGCTCAGGGTCAGGCTGTTGCTCCCCGCGTCCAGGCTGCGCGATTTCAGCCAGCGCCACGACAGGCTCAGACTCGAATCCTCGTCAAAATTCTGCGTCAGCTCCAGTTGGGTTTCCAGGGTACGCTGGGTGGTAGTGTCATCCCATCCCCAGGCCAGCATGGTGGCCCGCTCCAGACGCTCCTCAAAGGAACGGTACTGGCTGCCGGAGGGGTACCATTGTAGCTGGGCATTCAGGCTGGTTTCGGTACGAAAAAACGCTTTCGCGTATCGCAGACGCCCGACGCTGCCGCGCAACGCCTCATGCTGTTGGGTGTAGCGCGCCGTACGCATATCCGCTGACAGCGCGCCCCATTTGCCCAGGTTGCCCCCCACGCCAGCCACATAACTCAGATAGCGCTTGCCCTGCTGAACGCCGCCAAAAAGGGTCGTGCGGGGGGCGATGCCCCAGGAAAGGGAGCTTTGCCAGAAGCGCGCTTTCTCCGTCTCCACGCCGTGTGCCGGTTTATAACGTCCTGCGGCCAGTTCGTAGCTGAACATGCCATGCTGCGCCAGGTTTGGCATGATGGAGTAGGGCAGCGAACGGGTGCGCTCGGTACCGTCGCTCTCCTGAATAGTGAGCTCCAGGTTGCCCTGTGAGTCCGGCGGATAAAAATCCCTGATGATAAAAGGGCCTGGCGGAACGTGGATACGGTAAACGCGTGCGCCATTCTGGTGAATCGTCACCTCTGCTTCAGAACGCGCATAGCCGTTAATCTGCGGCGAATAGGGCCGCCAGCTGTCCGGGAACATCGCCTCATCGCTGGCAAGCGACAAGCCCCGGTAGGCCATACTGTCGAACAGATTTGATGAGGTGTAACCGTCGCCGGCGTTAAGGCGCGAGCGCAGCGGCGTAATGCTGCGCCACAGGGAGGCGGAGTTGCTGTATGAACCCTGCTGTTTATCCGCTTCCCGCCAGAAAGTGTTCTGATAACGCAGTCGCCATGGCCCCACGTTCAGGCCGTTTTCCAGCACCAGCGTGGCGTCGGTGCCGGACGTATCCCAGTTGTACTGCGCCCGTTTGTTATCCACATCCAGCCGGTAATTCACAAAGAGCGCGTTGATGCCATCATCCCAGCGACTGGTACTGACGCCGTTCTGCTGCGGGTTAAACGCCTCTTCCGGAAAAAGCAGGGTCAGCAGATTGGCTTCCGGGCGGTACCAGAACTGAAGTGAAAACTGCCTGGCGGCTTCTGCGGTAAGGCAGCCACTGGCATCCCAACTGAGCTGGCTGAGGACGAAAGATTTTACGCCCCACTCTTCCAGCAGCGGGCGGGTCAGGCAAGGGGTGCCGGAACGGAGATTGAGAGAAATGGCGCCTTTATAGGCGTTATTAAGAATGACCCAGGTTTTTGTATAGGCAAACGCTGCCTTTATCGTCAGTAAAAGCAGTAACATCAGTAAGGTAGCGCGAATCGTCATCCCTGACTCAGCCATCATCACGGGCAGCCAGGCCGCCCGTGATGGCTTTGCGATGGTGTATTACTTCAGAGAAGCCAGTTCGGCGCGAGCCTGATTTAGCTCTTCCTGAATTTCACGCACATCGGCCTGTTTTTCCGCCAGTTTACGCTGGTATTTAGCGATCTTCTTAGTATTGCCTTTCGCTTTCGCTTCGCTCAGATCTTCCTGAACTTCAGCAACGTCTCCCCGTTTTTCCGCCAGCTTTCTCTCCAGCTTTCTCACGTCTTTCTGGGCATCAGCCAGCACGCTGGCGTTAGTGCAGTGCGCTTTGACTTCAGCCAGCGCCTGTTTCAGGCCTGCAACTTTGTAAGCGTTGCCAAACTGCTGGCTGATTTTGATCTCTTTTTCCAGTGCGGCGCTTTTGGCAGCGCAGCTCTCTGCGGCATAGGTAGAAGCGGAAGCGAACATACCTACTGAAGCCACTACAACCAGAACGGATGCTAATTTTTTCATCGTCTTTCTCCATCGTTGATGTATCACCGGGGCGGGATGTCCCGGCGATCTCCTGATAACAACAGAGTACTGCAGTAGCAGAGGTCAAAACGACGCAGAAGCGTCCTCAATTTCTGTAGTCCGTGGCCTGGGAAAGTTGTGCGCCCTCAAACCAGTGCTGCAATGTGGCGCGAAGCAGCATAAGCTCCGCTTCAAGTCGCCGTAGTCCTTCAGGGTCCGGAGCCGCTTCCTGCGTTTCGCAGGCGGCTTCCAGCGTCGGGATATCCAGTAGCTGAATGCCGCCGCGCAGTTTGTGCAGCGTCTCCCGCAGTGAGAGATGCGGCGCGTCATACCAGGCGCGTATCTGCGTCAGGGACTCATCCAGCACGGAAAGCTGCAGCGAGAGGAACAGGGATAAATGATCGCCTTCCAGCAGTTCGGGAGGCAGATTCTTCGCAGGAGACCACTGTGGCAGCGGCGGAACGTTATCTGCAAGCGTTACGCTTGCGAGTAACTCCGTCAGCATGTTCAGCGTCACCGGCTTAAAGAGGCAGTCACGCATGCCAGCTTCACGGGCCTCTTCCCGGATGACCTCGCGAGCATCCGCCGTTACCCCGAACACGATGATGCCGGGATACTGCTCATGGATGATCCGCGTCAGTTCAACACCGCTCATGCCGGGCAGATTACAGTCGGTAATGACCACGTCAGGCCGGGTGCCAGCCAGCTTTTCCAGCGCGGCTTTCGGGCTTTCTGTGCTGATAACCCGGTGTCCCAGCCAGCCCAGCTGCTGGGCGAGTAACATTCTCCCCGCCGGATTATCATCCACAATCAGCAAGCTGAGCGACACACTGCGCTCATGCGCGCAGGACGTGATGGCAGGGACGTCGGGCAGCGCGGCCATGACGGGCAGTTTAAGTTGGACTGTCACCAGAGTGCCGCTACCCGGTTCGCTCTGTAAATTTATGCTGCCTGCCATCATCTTCGCCAGATTCTGACAGATATAGAGGCCCAGCCCGCTGCCCTGGGAGACACCCGGATTGTTCCCCTGGGAAAAAGGGCGGAAAAGCCGCTGGCGCGTGGCCTCATCAATGCCTTCACCGGTATCTTCCACGTCGATACGCAGGCGCAGATAGCCATCGTCCCGCCCGTCAAGCTGCACGCGCAGCGTGACCTGGCCGCGCCGGGTAAACTTGATCGCATTACCGGCCAGATTAACCAGGATCTGCCGGAAGCGGCTGCGGTCTACCAGCACGTCATCATGAAGATCGGCATCAAGCTCCAGCACAAACGCCAACTGTTTTTGCGCGGCCATGCCTTCTAACAGCATGGCTGGCTCTTCGATCAGCTTACGTAACGACGTACGTTCGGGACGAAGTATCAGGCGGCCTGACTCAATGCGCGAGACGTCAAGAATATTGCCAATCAGCAGTAACAGCGCACCGGCGGCATCCCAGGCGACCTTCACCGATTGCCGGTTTTGCGGCGTATCGCCGGGCCGCTTCATCACCAGCTCTAACAGCCCAAGAATGGCGCTGACCGGCGTGCGGATTTCATGACTCATGGTAGTGAGAAACGCGCTCTTTGCCCGGCTGGCGCGGTTGGCGCGGCGCTGGGCCTGCCTGAGCCTCTTCACCAGCGCCACGACCCGTTGCCGGTGACGTCGCTGATGGCGATAGCCAAAGGCGACAGCGATAAGCAGCAGCACCATTGTCGCCATCACGATGATGAACGCCATGCTCAGCGGAATCGTTGCTGGCGCGGTTGAAGAAAAACTGTTACCTGCGTTACCGCCCCGCGTAATCGCATGGAGATCCTCAGGTGGGATATTGATCAGCGCTTTATTCAGAATGGTAATCAGCGGCCATGCCTGACGCGATGTACCAAACGCGAAGCGCATCGGATCGATATCGATACTGCCGAGAATATGCAGCGACGCGTACGCTTTATTCTGCAACAGGGTGTTAGCGACAATCAGCGGCATCGCGATCATTTTCCTTTCGCCGTGGATCACCCGGTTAAATCCGTGTCGCCAGGTATCAACCTTTTCAGGCATTCCGCCGCTCTGCTTGCGCAGCCAATCTTCAGGTGACTGGCCGTCCAGGCTGATGACGGTGGGATTAATCGCATCCGCTACGTGATCCACGCGGCCCACCATGACCCAGGAGTTGTAGAGCCAGGTTCGGGTGGTCAGCAGATCGGATCGCCAGATATCCTTTTGCGTCACGCCCGCGATGACATCGTCCTTACCCGACTTTACCGCGTCGAGCGCGGCTCGCTGGGTAGGATAACGCTGGATATCAAAAGTAAAGCCGGTACGGAGCTGAAGCGCAGTGAGAATGCTGGCGATAATGCCGTGAAGCTGTCCGCTGTCGTCAAAAAAGGCCACGGGAGGATTATCCTCCGCCACGGCTACCCGGATGCGTTTGTGTTCGCGGATCCATTTATGCTCCAGCGAGGTAAAAACGGGCTGCTGCTCGCTCAGGGAAAGCGGAATGCCGCCGTTCCAGCGGCGGTGGATCTCCACGCTGGCGCTTTCCGGCAGGGCCTTCATCACCTTATTCAGCACGTTAATCCAGGTCTGCATCTGCGGCAGAGCGGCAAAGGAAAACCCAGAAACGTGAAACGGCGAAGCGAGAGGCCGGATCAAAAGATTGCTGATATTGGACTGGCTCACCAGATAACGTGCGGTCACGCCATCGCAAAAAAAGAGATCGGTTTTCCGGAAGGCGAGCGCCTCCAGGGCGTGGCGGGGAGAATGGAAAGAGACGATCTCCGCCTGCGGATAACGCCGCTGCACTTTTTGCTGGTCATAGCCCGGCGCGATGGCGATTTTCCTGATGACGTTATCAGGGCTGGCCTCGTTATTGACCACCTCAACGGCGATATTGGGACTGTAAGGCTGGCTCAGCACCAGACCCTGGCTGCGCTGATTGTCGCTCGCCTGGGCGATAAAATCAGCCTGACCCGCGCGCAGAGCGGCCAGCGCCGCATCATAGTTTTCATAGCGTATAACGGCGATCTCAATGCCAAGGTTATCCGCTGCCAGACCGATAAAATCGGCGTTAATACCGCCATAATCATTCAGCCCGGTGGTGATATCGTAGGGCGGCGACATCGGCAGCCAGACGGCAAGGCGGATCCTGCGGTGTTCCCGTACCCAGCGCCATTCGCTGGCGCTCAACCCCGGATCGGCAATCACTTCAAGGCTGCGGGAGAGAAGCTTAAGCGGTTCCTGGGCCGCCGCACAATGCGCCATTGCGCCGGTAAAAAAGAGCAGCAGCCAGCTAACGATTCGCATCGTCGCCCTCCCCGAAAACCAGAGCGATGAGCTGGCTGAGATCGTCGCAGCCACATTTTTGCAGCATTCGCGCTTTATACGTACTGATGGTTTTGTTGCTCAGCATCAGCAGATCGGCAATCTCTTTATTGCTTTTTCCCTGCTTCAGGTAGTTGAGCACCGCGATTTCACGATCGGAAAAACGGCTCAGCAGCGCAGCCGGATCGTCGCGCTTTTCGCTCACGATGGCGGCCCGGAACAGGGTGCCTTCCGGGAAGCACTGGTAGCCAGCCACGATCAGCCTGCAGAGCGGCTCGACGTTTTCCAGCGGCATATTTTTATTTACGAATCCCTGTGCGCCTGCCTGTAGCGTTCGCAGGGCATAGATTCCCGCGGGCTGGCTGGTGAAAATGATTATTTTAAGATCCGGAAAGTGATGTTTAATGCGGGGCAGTAAATCGAGGCCGTCGGCGTGCCTGAGCTCAAGGTCCAGAATCAGTAATTCCGGACGCTGCTGATGCAGCTGTGCCAGCAGGTTCTCGCCGGAAGAGGTGCTGACGACGATGTCGCCCTGCTTTTCCAGCAGCACCTTCAGCGCAAAACAGATTGCCGGGTGATCGTCGACGAGCAGAATTGAAATCATACTTTTCCCTGTACTAATGGCGTCGTACCGCCTGACGTCAGCGCGCTCCTGCGCTGGCAGAGCGTTATCATAGACAATGCCGGGTAAAAAGCACAATCTCAAATACGTTAAGGTGGCGTCAGCCGTAGGGGAACGGCGCTGAAAACGCAGGACAGTGGCGCGATCTGACGGGGCTGGTGCTTAAAAAAGGTGGGGCATCGCCAGCGATATCCCACCGGGAGGCTGACTTAAAAAGAGCAGTAGCCGCCTTTATGATGCGATCCTGTGCCACCGTATGGGTGCTGCCCTTTAGGACAGGCGAAAGCGGAGGCTGACATGATGCCTAATACCGATACCAGAAGGATCGCACTAATTTTTTTCATTTTGTTCCTGAGTTGCTAAGCGTTAAGGGAAAGTTTCACCGGCAATATACGCCGGTAAAGGATCGCCAAACCTGATAAAACGCAGTTTTTTAGCCTCTTTTCGACGCCATTCCTGCCGTAGTTACGCAAGAAAAGATAGCGGGCGGCGCCTGATCCTGAGAATGATAATGACTGGCCGTTTGGGTTAGTGGGCGCGCTTAACTACACTTAAACTTCTTTAAGTGAAAAGCAGGAGATGAATATGACTGACAGACCAGTGAATGGCGATCATCCAGACTATGCTCCAGTTCCTGACGATCTGGAAAAGGACAAATCTGGCCAGCAGGGAAACCGGGAAGACGATCCGGGTTCTGCCCCAGAGTCTGGCGATAAAGACCCTGAATAATGCCTGAACTGCCCTGGAGAAGCTTCCTTATCTGCCAGGCAGTTGATGCAGCGGGACCAGCCTGAGTCCGCGACAGGACTCAGGCCTCACCATGGGCTGGCTGAGCAGTAAACTTGCTTTAACCTCTTCAAATACGGGCTTTGCACGCTCAGCGATGTTGCAAACTGGCCTTACAACTCCGTAATTGTGGTGCCGGCTTCCACGGCATTGTTGCCGGATTTTCTGAATAACAGCACCGCACCGATAAACGCCAGACCTGCCAATGCTCCGCCAACATAACCCACCGCAGAAATAGTCATATCGCTGCTGATCCTGTTGCCAAGAAGCGCCCCGGCGCCGATGCCGATATTGATGATCCCTGAGGCGATAGCCATCGCCACATCGGTGGCATCCGATGCCAGCTTCAGCACTTTCATCTGCATGCCCATACCGATGATCATAAAGGATGCGCCCCACAGCAGGGACAGTACGATCATCCCAAGGTGGCTGAAAGCGAAGGGATAGAGCAGCAGTAAACAGACCGAAAGCGTGAACAACGCGCCGGTAATTAGCCCGGAAATCCACATTTCGGCATATTTACTGAAAATGATGCTGCCGATAACGCCAGCGGAACCCAGTACAAACAGCAAGACTGTGGCAAAGCTTTCGTCAAAACCGCCTACCTTCAGCGTGAAAGATTCAATATAGGTAAAGGCGGTAAAGTGCGCGGTTACCGCGACGACGGTCAGCGCATAGATGCCGACCAGCGCAGGACGGCGGAGCAGCGCCGGTAAACTCTTCGCCGATCCCGTGCTGGCCGAGGTAAAGTCCGGCATCATTTTCACGATCAGCCAGAGCAGCGCAAACGCGCCCATACCAATCGCCATAAAAGTGCTACGCCAGCTGAACACCTGACCTATCAACCGGCCAAGCGGCAAACCGAGTACGGATGCCAGCGCCGTCGCCGTTGCCAGCAGGCTCAATGCCCTGGCTTGTCTGCCCGGCGGCGCCAGATTAAAGACCAGCGACGCCGTAATTGACCAAAAGAGCGCATGCGCCAGTGCGACGCCGACACGGCTGATCAACAGCACATTGAAATTCCAGGCAAAAAACGACAGCACGTGGCTGGCGGTGAAAAGGGTAAATATGCCAATCAGCAGATGACGACGGTTCATCGAACTGGTCATCAGCATCATGGGGAGCGAGGTTAAGGCCACTATCCATGCATACACTGTCAGCATGATGCCGACCTGGGATGAAGGCATACCAAAACTGTCACCGATATTACTCAGCAACCCGACGGGGATATATTCGGTGGTATTAAAAATAAAGGCAGCAGCGGCCAGCGTCATGACACGCGACCAGGCAAGCTTCCGGGAGACCGGCGTTATATCTGTCATCAAGTTTGCCCTCTTCATCCGGCGATTCGAAAGCGCAGAATTGTAGGGCACACAACGCACACTTCAAGAGAAAATGTGATCTGGATCTCATTAAGCCCGGCGCGGCTGAGCTGCCTGAAAGAAGTACAGCCCTGAAATCGTTTCAAAACGATAAATACAACGCCGCAAAGGAAATTTTTATCTTACTGTTTTGGATAGTTAATTTTTAAGAGTCTGTTGATAGGCAGCGTATCGCTGCACTATTAACGGCCTGTTGCGGTACGGCGCAAGTCGGACTGGCTATTACTCACAGCTATAAAAAGATGCTTTTTAATAAAAAAATTTCATAGGCCTGCCCGGCCGCCAGTTACAGTCCGTTACCTGCGGCCAGCTTAACCGGAATAACAGAAGCAGACAGGAGGTACTTTTTTGACTGCGTGCTACAGCCCTGTGAGTGGAACGCAGTGAAACAGGGGGTATTCTCCCGGCTGGATTAAATCAGCTTATTCATATTAAACCCGTTCACTCTGAAGCCACTTGTTTCATAAACGTGTCTGGCGCGCTCGTTACCTGCCGCAACCCTGAGTTTTATCTGGGTGAAACCCTGCTGGCGTAACGCCTTCTCCAGCGTGTTCATTGCAGCGCTTCCTAAACCTTTATTCCGCCAGGCGGGGAAAATAGAAAAGTCATAAATAAAGACGGATTGTGAAGCTTCATCAGGCTTATACCAGAAATAGCCGACATGATGCTCTTGCACTGCGTCCTGATAAAAAATAGATAAAAGTACCTGGCCTGAGGTTTCCACGCCTTCCGGCAGACTGGCGTCGATCTGATCCTGCGCCTGTTTAAAGGCATCCGCTTTCGGCAGCCGGTAGCTGGATGAGATCTCTTCGGCGTAATCTGGTATCAAATAGTTCAGGAAAGCTGAGAATTCTGCTGCTGTCATAGGCTTAAAATTGATCATGATCTTCCTGCCGGGTTAATTATCAGTGTCAGCAATCTAACAATAAAATCTCGTGATGGCATCTGGAGTGCTTTATTTCCCAGCAGGAAGCCGATCTGAAAAGAATCTTGTTGCCGCAGCCCGGAGAGGTAGAAAAAGCTCATAAGAATTCAGCCGGGATCTCTACCTCTTGTCAGCCCGCTTCAGGATCTTTGATCGATGCATCAGGGAAAGCACGTGGAGCGCATGACGTTTCGGGAAAATTGCAGGACGAACGGCGGTAACGCTTCTCGCCAGCAGCATTGAATCAGGCAGAATAAGTATTGCTGTCATGACGAGCCTGAAAGCCCGTCATCAGTAAGACTTATCAGAGATGCGCGTTGAACCACGCTGTCTGAACGCGTACGACCTGCTGAAAATGGTCGCCGGTGTAAATATCGTAATGACGTGCGCCTTTCTCCTCATACAGCTGTTTCTCTGTAGTGGCTACCGCTTCAAAAAGCGCCCGTCCCTGCTCCGGTGGGTTGACTTTATCTTCGCCAGCGATAACAACCAGCGTGGGGCAGGTGACCTGTGCGGCACAGGCTGCTGGTTTGTAGTGCAGCGTTTCGCGAACGGTGAGAAAGGGAATTTTGATGTCCATTTTCGGATATAACACCTTATTTTCCTCAAAAAAGGCTCTGGACTCCGTATCGCTTAATACGCGGGTGATGCCAACAAACATCTCTTTACCGCTGATCTTCTGTTTATCCGCCATTTTATCCAGAGTAGCCAGAAAGCCCGCTTTTTCCGTTTTGTCCATGTGCCCGGTGACAATGGCTTCACCATCGGCAAAGGCGAGCTGGCTGACAATACACTTGATGTCCCGATCCTTTGCCGCGGCGCCAAAGACGTGGCAACCCCCAAACGAAGTTCCCCAGAGTCCCACTCTGGAAGCATCGATGCCAGGCTGTGTCCGTACCCAGTTAACCACGGTCAGGATATCCTCAATCTGCATCGCAGGGACCAGGCGGCCAGGTTCTCCCTCGCTGTCGCCAAAGCCGCGATAGTCAAAGGTAATAGTGGCGAAGCCGGCACGGGTAAAGGCGTCAGCGAAGTCAGGCAGCAGAATTTCTCTGATGCCACAAAAGCCATGGCAGAGAACAATCGCCGGTGTTTGGGTACCACCCGCAGGAGAGCGAAGCGTTAAAGCAATGCCTTCAGCAAGTGTATGTGTTGAAATTTCTGTCACAACAGACCTCCTTCAAGTAAGTTGAGGTGAAATATCGCCCTGGCGCCGGTTGTGATGGCGCAAGGCGCGGATGCTGGTCGGGCTGTCCGGGTTACCGCCAGAACATCAGGGCGGTGCCATGGCGCCTTCAGTCAGCGCACTACGGCTAATCAGTTCTTTCAGATGCTGTTCGCTCTGCTGCTTTAGCGTGGCCGGAGTAACAGCGCCGTATTCAGCGTCACTCAGTTTTCTGAGTTGCTCTTCAGCCGGGACGGTGCGGCTGAACGCCTGAGTAATGGTGAAAACCTGCGATTTCAGCTCGCTCACCGTCATATATTTACCGCGTTTTTCATCCAGTGCGTTCAGCCTGTCGCTCAGTTGCTGAAGCTGCGTCATGCCGTCGTGCCAGCCGCGCATCGCCGTCAGCGGCAGGGCACTGGCGAGAGTTTGCCGCTGCCATGCCTGCTGAAGCTGAACCGCTTCCGGATTATCCGGCCATAGCGAATGAACCTGTGCCGTGAGGCTCTGTCCATAACGCTGCGCCCAGTCCGGCGGCAGCGACATCAGCCATTTCAGCTGCAATCTGGTCTGCGCCAGTAGCGCATCCTGTTGGGCTGCCAGAGATGAACTTTGCCTCAGCCGCGCGATCTGTGCCGGCGTCAGGGCAGCAGGCAAGGGATGGAGAGAGGCAACAAACTGCTGTTCCGCCAGCGATGTTCTGGTGAGCTGATGCCATCCCCACAGCATCAGCGCGCCAGCAAGGAACGCGCAAGCCGCGCCAGCAAGGAACGCAGCGAAATGGTAGCGGCGACGGCGAGGCGGGATGCCGCTTATCGCTACAGGTTCAGGCACTGAGGTCTGATCATGCAGGCGCGAAACGGGCAGTGTTACGGCGTCCGGCTGCGCCTGTTGCGGGAGCGGAAGAACCGCCGGTGCGGGCGACTCAGTGTCCGGCACTTCCTCCAGCCGCTTAATCGTCTGCCGGATCTGCTGGCGCAGGCGATCTGTTTGCGTCAGCGGTTTCAGATCGTGACGCAGCAGCGTCTCAGCAAGCAGCGCAAGGTTTTTTTTACATGAATAAAGCAGCGGAAGGGCAGCGGAAGTGAGCTGAAACGTGCGGAAAACCGTCTGTAAACGCCGGTTCAGTCCGGCAATGATTTCTTTACGGGCGGCCAGGTTGGCAGGCCAGAGCCCGGACCAGTAATGCACTGTCAGATGGCGGATAAGCGTCAGCCCCTCATCCATACCGGCGAGTCCGCTGGTGTGCGTGCTGGCAAGGGTGAACCAGGCTGCCGTCTGGAGATCCATGCCGTTACTGTCGGCCAGCCGCAGACAGAGCGTTTCGGCATAGGGCCAGTTCACATCCGGGCGGGCAGGATGAGATAACTTCATCATCTCATCCCGCAGGGCGGCGTAATCAGGCTGTCCACGCGGGTCACTGCCGTTTTTAAATTGTTGTCGGTTCATCGGTTCGACTCCGTCGGGCGTTAACAGAGGAGGCTGCTAAGCTGGTTGTTTACCGGCCAGCTGTTCTCTTTTCAGGTGGCGCAACAGCACCTTGCCCTCAGGCATAAATTCGGTGCCGTAGCGCACCAGCCCGAGACCTTTCAGTTCAGCATCGATGGCATAGCGCAGTTCGCCCGGCATCTGCTGCGTCAGCATCACGACCTCGATTTTTATCAGACGCGGTTCATATTTCAGTAGCACCGCCGACAGCGTACTCATTAACTGATGCGCGGTACCGGGCATTCCCTGAAGCATCGTCGTCATATCCGGCAGGCCGTAATCGGGGAGATGCGCCAGCGCGCCAGCCCGGCAGTTGAGAATGCGCTGCATATTATCCAGCACCGAGAGAATAAGCTGGTTCTCGTCGCTGAGCGCCTCCAGGCGGAGACCACCCGCAAAATGGCCCGTCAGCATTTCATACAGCGAAGGTGTTTCAGTGGAGTGCGGCATTTATCTTCCTTAATGGGCTTCAACGCTGCCCGGGTCCGTCATCTGGCGCTTCGGCGAGGCCCACCTCGCCGGGTTGACTGACGCCAGCCTGTTGCGTTGCGTTTCACTTCATTCCGCTTTACGTGGAGTAAGAGGGCTGAGCGATAACGGCGAATAACAGGCATTTTCTGCTCAGGGTGCGGTTAACCGCACAGCACCGCCGCCCGGGCCGGATCCAGCCTGATCAGGCCGGAAAGCAGCGATTCCATCGCTGGCTGTAGCCGGTTTTTATCCGCCTCACTGCGGCCTGCTTTGGCGCGCAGCAGCTTCAGCTGGCGCGCTTTAACCTCAAAAATCAGTGCCGGCATCCACCGGTCAAGCGTCAGGTTTTTCGCACCGCTGTCCAGCTCGCCCAGTAAATAGAGCGCCATCTCATTTTTGCCATATTGCTCCGCCACCCGCGCCATCAGCAGACGCATCAGCCACTGGTCGCGGCATGAGGTATAGCCGGGACGCGCCTGGAGCCAGTTCAGCGCGGCTTCAATGCCTTCGCTGTCGGCCAGCTGCAGCACTTCTGGTTCAAGCGTCAGCACATCATCGCCAGAAGAGGCGGCTGGCGTGACGGGTTCATCCTGCCAGCCGGTAACGTCATCCATCACCTTTTCGCGGATCCAGTGCAGCGTCACCTCATCCGCAAAAGGGGTGCCGTCGTTAAAGGCGAGCGCTTCCAGACCGGGCAAGCGGGTCAGCAGCCCTTTCAGATCGCGGCAGATAATATCGGCGCGCACGTTATCACCGTCCATTTTCACCAGTGCCTGCCAGGTGTACCACTGCAAATCCAGCCACAGATGATTGATGCTCTGCGCCAGCAGAATGTCATTCTGCTCCAGCAGTTCAGACCAGCTTTGTTGCAGGCAGAGACGCTTCAGGTGGGCGCGGTGATCCGGTTTGGGCGGCACCAGACGCGTCCGTCCGGCACCATCCAGCGGCGGCAGCTCCGTCAGCGTGTCCCAGCGAATGCTTTTCATCAGGTGATGTCCAGCCAGCCAGCCGCCCGGCTGATCGCGCAGATATTTTGCCAGGACTTTCGCCTGATCGAGCAGATCGCGGCCAGAGCTGACGGCGGTCATTACAGGGGCAGAAGGGGAAGTGGCTGCGCTCTCCGTGCGCGCTTCACGGCTGGTCTGCGGCACCAGGCTGCGCGCGCCGCCGCTTTGCACCAGACGATTCTCCAGCGCCTGGCAGAATGCCGAAAGCGTTGGCGGCGTGGCGTCACCAGGCATTTGCATCGCCTGTTCTGCCAGCAGGAGTGCGCCCACAATACGCTGCATAACGGCCATATCGACTTCAGGAAAAAGCGAAAGAGTGTCGCTCATCCGGCTGCTTCCCAGCCATGTCAGCGCGGCCTGACGGCTACGATCACGCAGAGGATGCAGCTCAGGGCCGAAGCGCTGTAGCATCGCGGCGAGCAGCTCCAGGCCTTCAGCCAGGCCCAGTTCACCGTCCTGATGCAGACGGGCCCAGACGTAAAAGGTGATCACCCGCAGATCTTTACTGACGCCGGTCAGCAGCCTCTCTGCGAGCTGGCAAATCAGCGCCGTATCGATACCGGATAGCTTATTGACCTCTTCACGGATGCGCTGAAAATCATCATCGTAGCCCGGATCTTCGCCGGTGGGCTGATTCTCACCGATCGGTATCAGCCACGCGTTCCATTTTTGAATATGTAAGCGGGCCTGCTCCAGCAGAGCTTCTTTATCCGCGGCGCAGGCATGCACTAAATCCGGCAGGGTTGTCATTATTCCGTTCCATCACGACGACAAATTCCATTAGTGGTGATAGTAGAATAACTGACACAGCGTAATCAAACGTTAATAGCAGATGCGTTTATTTAATCCTGTCCTGAATGACTTATGTGATTTTTAACGGGTAAAAATAACTTGTATGTTAATTCAGTGATAACGGCATGGCGGGGCTGATATAACCTCAGCAATAAATAAACGGCAGAGATCAGAAAGCATAATGTGTAACGGGTGATTCGCTGTTATAAGAATTTACAGGATGTTTTTGGTGATATTTGTCGCGGGGTGTTATTGGTAAGCCGTCAGAAAATAATGAAATAGTGATTAATGCTATGGGTACTCATTGGATAACCGCCCAAAATTTAACGCGACCGGGAAGCCAGTTATACTGGCTTCCCATAAACATCCTGTTTATCGCACTATTTTACCAGACCCATCGCCTGTGGCAGCGCCATGGAAATGGCGGGCAGATAGGTCACCATCATCAGTACCATCGCAATCACCATAAAGAAGGGCAGCAGCGGTTTTATCACACCTTCAATACGCACATTCCCCACCTTGCACCCGGTAAAGAGTATCGGGCCGACCGGCGGCGTGATGGTCCCCAGCGAGAGGTTGAATACGATCATAATGCCGAAATGCACCGGATCCATCCCGAACTGCATGCAGATAGGCAGGAAAATCGGGGTGAAAATCAGTACGGCAGGCGTCGGATCCATAAAGGTGCCAACGACCAGCAGTACCAGGTTCATGATCAGCAGGATCACCAGGAAGCTGTCGGTAAAGGAGAGCAGGCCGGATGCGATAAGCGCCGGAATTTTCGTAAACGCCATGACCCATGACATGATTGAGGAGGCCGCCAGCATGAAAATAACGATGGCGGTCATTTTCGCGGTGGCCAGGAAAATCGCCGGCAGGCTGGAAAGCGTAATATTGCGGTAAAAAATGCCCAGCGCCAGCGAATAGACAACCGCGATGGCGGAGGCTTCAGTGGCGGTAAAAATACCGGCAAGGATGCCGCCAATAACCACGACGATCATCATCAGGCTGGGGATTGCATCCACCAGGATACGACGACGGGCGCCTTTAACCCGCACGGCCTTGGAAAACATATAACCACGACGACGCGCAATAATCCCCGCCACCAGCATCACGCCCAGCCCCCAGAGAATGCCCGGCACATAGCCTGCCATAAACAGGGCGGAAATCGAGACGCTGCCTGCGATAGTGGCGTAAACAATCAGCGAGTTGCTTGGCGGAATCAGCATGCCTGTTGGCGCCGAGGCGATGTTAACTGCGGCGCTGAAGGCCGGATCGTAGTTCTCTTTTTTCTGAATCGGCGACATGATGCCACCGACCGCAGCGGCAGATGCCACGCCAGAGCCGCTGATGGAGCCAAACAGCATGTTGGCGACCACGTTAGTCTGGGCCAGCGGGCCTGGCAGAAAACCACTGACCATTTTTGCACAGTTGATCAGGCGGATGGCTATCCCGCCGTTATTCATCAGGTTGCCCGCCAGAATAAAGAAAGGAATGGCCAGCAGCGCGAAGGAGTCTAGACCGACGAAAACGCGCTGCGCGGAGGTGAGAATTGAACCTTCAAATGGCAGGATCAGGGCCATCGCGGCAAATGAAGCAAGGCCGATACTGATGCTGATTGGCGTGCCGATCAGCAGCATAAAGAAGACGCCAGCAAACATGACCAGCGCGACGTTGAGAGCCATATCCATAATTACACCTTGCCCTGTTTCGAAAACAACTGACGGAATAACGTTAACTGGTTACTGATGCAGTAAAAAATAATCAGCGCGCCGCTGAGCGGGATCGCGGCGTAAATAACGCCTATTGGGATCTGTAATGCTGAATCGAGCTGTCCCATTTGCCGGGTCATACCGATATAACCTCCCATCGTCAGCACCAGCAGTGCAAAGACGGTGGTGGCGAGTTCACCGATAATTTCGAGTATCGTACGCAGGGCAGGCGGCATTTTTTCGCGGAGATAAGTGATCGCCATATGTTCCCGCTGACCAAAGACGTAAGCGCCGCCAATTAATACCAGCCAGATAAAGAGGTAGCGTGCCAGCACTTCACTGACGGCGCTCGGGCTGTTAAAGAGATAACGGGAAACAACCTGATAGGTGACCAATATTGTCATCGCGGCGACAATAAGAATGCATAACCAGGAGACGAGCTTATCCAGCACGTTTTTAATTTTGCTCAGCGCATTAATTTCCTCTAAGGGCTGAGGCGTTGCGGTAGGCGTGACTAAGGAGGAGGAGGTGACTTTCATAACTGAACTCCATACCTGAAAAGGTCAGGCGGCATTCTGTAATACCACCTGACATATCCGGAAATTACCCTGGAAAATTATTCTGAAAGAGCGCGAATCTTCTGGAAGATCTCTTTCTGTTCTGGTGTGGTCAGTAGCTGCGACTGTAATTTTTCACAGCGGGCCTGGAACGGTTTAATATCGACATCGGTAAAGGTTGCGCCGTGTGAAATGGCATTCTTTTTCGCCGCGTCCAGCGCCTGATTCCACATGTCGAACTCGACTTCAGTACTGGCTTTGGCCAGACGGCGGAAGGTTGCCTGATCCTCAGCGGACATTTGCGTCAGGAAGGTGTTATTCACCACCAGCAGATCCGCGACCATAACGTGGCGTGTATTCGAGAAGAAAGGCGCCACTTCATACTGCTTCAGATCGTTGTAGGTAATTTCGTTATTTTCAGCACCGTCCAGTACGCCCTGCTGTATCGCGGAGTAAACTTCACCCTGGCCCATTGGGACACCCGTGCCGCCCATGCAGCTCAGCATTTTGATCATGGTATCGGACTGCATCACGCGAATTTTCTTGCCGTTCATCTCCGCCGGGGTGTGAACCGCTGCACCTTTGGTATACATGCTACGCGCCCCGGCGGTATAGGCGGTTAACACTTCAAAACCCTGCGATGTGGTTGAGCTGAACAGGTTATCGAGGATCCCGGAGGTAAAGGCCTTGCGCTGATGTTCGGGATTATCGTAGACGTAAGGCATGGCAAGCACGGCGAAGTTCTTATTGAAGTTTTCCACCAGCGGGTTCGCAATCACCGCCAGCTGAATGGCACCAGATTGCACCAGCTCCAGCGAAGCACGTTGATCGCCCAGCAGTTCGTTAGGGTGGATCTCAAGCTTATATTTTCCCTGGGTCTCCTTCTCCAGTTTCTGGCTGAAATCTTCCAGCGCCTTGAACTGTGGGTTGTTCTCCGACTGGTTAAAAGCAGTTTTGAGAATTACCGTGCTGTTTTCGGCTTTTTCATCATTGCAGCCTGTGAGGAGGAACGCTGCAACGAGCGCAGAGGTAATGAGGCTTTTTTTAAATATTGGGCTTTTCATTATGCAATCACCATGTAAGACGTTATGTGTCTATGTTACACGGGTCTCATTTTATTTAAGTGATCTTCATTGGATTTATGAACCGCTGTTTCAAAAGAAATGTAAAGGCGTTTTGTTTATTTGTTGTGATTGTTTTTGTTAATTTTATTAAGGATTTTGTCACGCTGGTGGGTTACTCAGCAGCGGGAACGGAAAGGAAAGAGCATCATCCTGTTTTCACTGATCGAGATGACTGAAGGAAGCGTCAGATAGGGCCATCCCGCGTACGCTCAAAAAGACTTTTTCACAGGAGAGGCCCGCTTCATACAGCATTTTTTATTGCCGTATCAAGGAACCAGATAGCGTCTAATAAGGTTGATTGTCAAACTGAATTTTTCAGAAAAGCCTGTAATGTCGCGGGAAAAGATCGTGCCGCTTGCAGCGGCATTATCCGTCCGGTAAAGGAGGCCTTTTAACGCGTCAGGCGCTGGTAAAGCGATGTGGCTCTCCAGTGAAAGGTGTTCTCCAGCGTGACGTGCAGAACCGCTATTTCTCTCCCCGACAAGATGAACCCCTAACAGGCTCATTCTTCGGGGAAAGCTCGTCGCAGGGCGGGGAGAGCACGACGCTATCAAAAGCAGGCAGATTACCGCGCCTGTCAGCCTAACGGATTGAGCTTTTCTGGCCAGGCGACGGCGGGAATGCCGTTAAGCCTGGGCCGGGCGAAAAGAAATCCCTGGAAGTTAAAGATGCCGGCGGACTCCAGCCACATCCACTCCTCCGGCTTCTCAACGCCCTCGGCAATCACCGAGATTTCAAGCGCCGAGCAGCATTTCAGGATCGCCTGCAAAATCGCCTGTTTCGGGCCGCTCTTATGCACGTCAGAAATCAGGCTACGGTCGATTTTAATCGTATCTGGCTGGATCCTGGCGAGCAGCAGCAACCCGGCTGAACCGGCGCCAAAGTCATCGATTGCCAGACTCATGCCCGCTGATTTCAACTGCCTGATGGCCGTTTCGAACTCATCAATGCGGGAAATTACTTCGTTTTCCGTCACTTCCACCACGATCTGCTCAGGAACCAGGCCATTTGCATGGATCTCCTGAAGCAGAAATTCCACGGCATTGGGCACCATCACCAGCGACATCGGCAACAGGTTAATCGAGAGCGTCAGCCCTTCCATCCCTAAATTTTTTGCCATGGCAAAGGCGAGCTTTTTGGCTTTCAGGTCCGCTTCGTAAATATCTTCCTGGGGTAGCTGAGCAAAATATTCATGGGGCGAGCCGCCCTCTGGCGTGCGGATCAGCGCTTCAAGCGAGACGATCTCTAACGCCAGCGGATCGATAATCGGCTGAAAAGCAAAGCTGAACGCTTCCTGACGGGCAAGCGCCGGACCTCCGTCAATTTCCCTGCTGGTGTCGGGAATAAAATCCCAGGAGCCATCAAGCGGAATTTCAAAATAGTTTTCACGTTCTTTTGACTCAACAAAAGAGCGGAGAAACTGCAGCGCTCTGTCATCGTAAGTCAGCTGATATTTTGAGGTCCCTTTATCCAGCACGGCTTCAAGCACGGAGGGGCGATCGTATTTAGTTAAATCGAAAAGCTCCATACCGGCATTGCCGAAGCGTCGGGCAGGCGCGTAGTCCCGCATCAGCTGGACGACATTATGGTGCCGCTTGTCTTCGCAAATGCGATCGTAAATCTGGCTGACGGCCTCTTCCGGACCTTCGAGCAACTGAAAAAAGTGGGTGCCGTTAAAAAGCAATATGCCCGTTACGCCAAGCAGCTCATTGAATTTATTTGCTTTGTTAACCAGTTCTTTCAGGGATTTCATCGGTACGTCATCATAAAGATGACTGCGGTAGATGAGTGTTGACAACATATCGTTTTCCAGGCGCTCCGCTTTCAGGCCATATACATTACCAGAAGTTTCTGTAATTTTGTGGGTCTTTGCTAATGCTGACGGCAGCGTTAACCGGCCACAGACATTTTGGCGAAATGTAATATCACGGGCAGCCCGGCGTGTACATTTTTTCTGCGGCTAAAGCCGGTAATTTACGCTTTTTTTGCCGCTGCTATTCAGCCAGGTCAGTGAAAAGAGGAGGGCAGAAGCGCTCTGTTGTAGCGAACAGGGGAGCACAGGCGTGCCAGTAGCGCAGGTGGTGCCGGCGGGGTAAAAGCGAACGCTACTCTGTCTGGGGGATTTTGCAGTAAAGAGGTGAGAAAAAGGCTGACTCGCTTAATAAGCGAGTCAGCCTTTATCGAATTTCAGCGGATTATTTCAGAACCTGAAGGCGCTTCACATCGATCTCAACGCTGTTCCAGTCCTTGTCAACTTCACCTTCGATGCGCACCTTATCCGTTGGCGTGGCGCTTTGCCCCAGCCAGCGCTTGTCATCAATATCAACAGTGATAACGCCAGTGCTGTCGCGAAACTCATAAAGCTCATGGCCAAGCTGTCTGACAACGTTGCCTTCAAGCACTACCCAGGCGTCATCCCGTAGCGTTTTAGCCTGGGCAACAGAGGAGAGGCCGGGCGTGGGGCCTTTAAAACCGCTTTGCGTGGTAGTTGTATTATCCGGAGCAACAAAGCCTGTCTGAGCGAAGGCGCCGAGTGAAAGCGTGCCAAGAACAATGGCAATTAACGTGTTTTTCATGACTTATTTCCTTGTAGTCATCTGATGGTGGATACACAGAGTATCAGGGAGATCTTAACAAATCCTTAAGGCCGCATTAAAAGTGCGGTTTTTGGCGAGGATATACAACAGGGCGGAGCCGGCGTTGATAAACCAACAGGCTAAAAAGATTGCGTCAGGCGGCTTTTCAGGAAAAGAACAAACGCTGCACGGCGAGGGAGAAGAGTGACTGCCGGGACGCAATAGTCTGGATCCAGAGATTACCGGATCCAGACCGACTAGCCGGAAACCTGGCGGGGAAGCTGAAGCCTAAACGTTGGTGAAAATATAGTGTTCCGGCGCTTTTTCCGTCAGAACATAATCGCCGCTGACACGATCCTCTCCCGTAAAGCTGAAACGCTGCCCATCCGGCAGAGCATCAAAGGAGGCCGCGCTTTGATCGTTAACGGGAATGGCTAAGGTTTTATCCACTTTATCAGCAGTGGTGGTTTCGCTGAATTCAGCGTCGAATGCGAGTCCGTTATAGGTTACCTGGTACGTCTTCATTAATCATTCTCCTGAGCCTGTTAAAAGTTATCCAGTTAAGTATATGACGCTATTCTTAAAACAGGAGGCCGCTATGTGTGGACGTTTTACTCAATACAGAACGCGTGAAACCTATCTGGACGAACTGCCCGGCGATATACAGCGCACGATAGTTTACGATCCCGAGCCGACAGGCCGCTATAACATTGCGCCCGGCAGCCGGGTACTGCTTCTCAATCAGCGGGAGGACACACTCTGTCTCGATCCGGTGTACTGGGGATATGGGCCGGAATGGTGGAACAAACCGCCGCTGATCAACGCCAGAGTGGAAACGGCGGCGACCGGACGTATGTTCAAGCCGCTCTGGCAACATGGACGCGCTGTGGTAATGGCGGATGGCTGGTATGAGTGGAAGCGGGTCGGTAATAAGAAACAGCCTTATTTTATCTATCCTGCCTCCGGCAAACCGATCTTTTTTGCCGCCATTGGCAAAGCGCCCTATCACCAGGCGTCAGGTAAAGAAGGCTTTGTTATCGTTACGGCGGCCAGCGAGAAAGGCCTGGTGGATATTCACGATCGCCGGCCTCTGGTCCTTCGCGCCGACGCCATTCCGGACTGGCTTAACCCCGCCACCCACCCCGGGCAGGCTCAGGAAATTGCCCACGACGCTTCTCTGCCGGCAGAGGCGTTCAGCTGGCACCCCGTGTCGGTAAGCGTCGGCAGTGTGAAAAATCAGGGCGCGGCGCTTATCGACGAAGCAGATCGGCCGCTGGGGTGAGCCGTCACCGGAAGTCCGTCAGAACCTGGCAGGGTAAAGCAGGTCAGAAGAATCCATTGCCAGATTCTTCTGCCAAAGCGGTTTTTATCCGTTAAGCTTAAAAATCATCACTATGGAAAAGTGCGAAACATATGCTCTGGCTGTATAACACTCTGATCGTCCTGTTTACCATTGTTGTCATGGAAATTGTGGCCGCGCTTGCCCACAAATATATTATGCATAGCTGGGGATGGGGTTGGCACCATTCCCATCATGAACCGCATGAGGGCGGCTTTGAGCTGAACGATCTCTATGCGGTGGTCTTTGCCGCCCTGGCGATTGGCCTGATCTATCTGGGATCGGTAGGCTACTGGCCGCTGCAGTGGATTGGTGCCGGGATGACAGCTTACGGCGCGCTCTATTTTATCGTTCATGATGGGCTGGTGCATCAGCGCTGGCCTTTTCGCTATATCCCACGAAAAGGCTACCTGAAGCGGCTTTATATGGCCCACCGGATGCACCATGCGGTCAGAGGTAAGGAGGGCTGCGTCTCTTTTGGTTTCCTCTACGCGCCGCCACTGACCAAACTACAACAGACGCTCCGCCAGCGGCACGGTAAACCAGTTAGCGGGGACGCTGCCACAACCCGGCAGGACGCGGAGACGCCGGCACAAGACGGGAAGTAACGGCCAGCCCTGCGCCAGCGATCAGCAGCCCCAGCTTTTCCGCTTTGCTGGTGCCCTGGCGGCGATCCCAGGCCCCTTCACCCGCACGGCGTACCTTAACGCCGATTTCCCGATAGACGCCGCGCGCGGTGGCAATCGCCCAGGCTGACCGCAGCGGCAGGCCCGCCAGCCCGGCGCGGGCCGAGGCGTAGTAAGGTTCCGCTTCGGCAACCAGCCTTGCAGCCAGCCTGGCCAGTGCGGCGCGGTGAGTGGGATGAGCATAGTTCTGTAAGCTCAGCCCCTCAGCGGCAAGCCAGTCAGCGGGCAGATAACAGCGTCCCGCCTGGGCATCCTCAACGATATCGCGGGCGATATTGGTCAGCTGAAATGCCAGCCCCAGATCGCAGGCGCGATCCAGCACCGCCTCATCCCGTACGCCCATCACCTGGGCCATCATCAGCCCCACCACGCCCGCCACGTGATAGCAATAGCGCAGGGTATCGTCAAAGGTCAGATAATGTTCATCGCGAACGTCCATGGCATAGCCTTCAAGATGATCGAATGCCACCCGTTCAGGAATAGCGCTGGCGAGGGCAACCTCCTGGAACGCCGCAAAGGCGGGTTGTTCCATCGTGACGCCCTGAAAGGCCTGGTGCGTCAGGCTGCGCAGCCGTTCCAGACGTTCATCAGGCGTCCCTTCAGCTGCGGGCGCGGTAAAGCCCATCTCCTGACCATCAATCACATCGTCGCAGTGCCTGCACCAGGCGTAAAGCATCAGCGCCCCGCGCCGTGTTCTGGCATCAAACAGTTTGGCGGCGGTGGCGAAGCTTTTTGACCCAACCGCGATGGTTTGCGTGGCGTGCTCAAGCAGGGGCTGATTCATGGCGCCAGATCCTCAAGCATCAGGCCGGCGGTCGCTTTTGCGGAACCAATCACGCCAGGCACCCCAGCGCCCGGATGCGTGCCAGCACCGACCAGGTAGAGATTCGCAATCTGGCTGTCACGATTGTGGGGACGGAACCAGGCGCTCTGGGTCAGGATCGGCTCGACCGAAAACGCCGACCCCTGATGTGCGCCTAACTCGTCGCGGAAATCAAAAGGCGTAAAGATGCGGTGGGTGACAAGCTGCTCACGCAGGCCGGGCATATAGTGCTTCTCCAGATACTCAAAAATGCGATCGCGCAGACGCGGCCCCTCTTTTTCCCAGTCGAGATCGGCGGTGCCAAGATGCGGGACAGGCGCCAGCACGTAATAGCTGCCACAGCCTTCGGGCGCAAGGGAGGGATCGGTGACGCAGGGAGCATGAAGATAAAGTGAGAAATCGTCTGCCAGCGTATCGCGGTTAAAAATATCGTTGATCAGCTCCTTATAGCGCGGGCCGAAGCAGACCGTATGGTGGGCCAACTGACTGTGATGATGATTCAGGCCAAAATAGATAACGAACAGGGAGTTGCTCATGCGCTTGCGCTTGAGCGACGCGGCACGTGAGCGGCCACGGGGATGCCCGGCGAGCAGCTTCTCGTAGGTGTGTACCACGTCAGCGTTTGAGGCGACGGCAGGCGTTTCGAAGCGGCGACCGTCGGCCAGCGTGACGGCAGAAATTTTGTCACCCTGGGTTTCCATCTGGCTGACGTGAGCATTAAGCGCCATTTCGCCGCCCAGATCCTCAAAAAGTTTCACCATGCCCGCGACCAGCGCGCCCGTGCCGCCGCGCGGGAACCAGACGCCCCATTCCCGCTCCAGCGCGTGGATCAGCGTGTAAATCGAGGAGGTGCTGAACGGGTTGCCGCCAACCAGCAGGGAGTGGAAGGAAAACGCCTGGCGAAGATGCTCCTCTTCGATAAAGGATGACACCATGCTGTAAACGCTGCGCCAGGCCTGAAGGCGCGCCAGCTGAGGGCCGGCACGCAGCATATCGCGAAACGACAGAAAGGGGACGGTGCCCAGCTTCAGATAGCCCTCTTTAAACACGGCACGGGAATAGTCGAGGAAACGCTGATAGCCTTCAACGTCGCGCGGATTGAAGCGGGCGATCTGCGCTTCAAGGGCGGGCTGATCGTTGTCATAATCCAGTACCTTGCCCGATTCCCAGCAGAGCCGGTAAAACGGCTTCACCGGCATCAGCTCCACGTAATCTTCCAGCCGTTTACCCGCTAAGGTGAACAGCTCTTCTATCGCTGTCGGATCGGTGATCACGGTCGGACCGGCGTCAAAAGTGAAGCCCCGATCCTGGTAAACGTAGGCGCGGCCGCCGGGCTTATCACGCCCTTCAAGCAGCAGCGTGGGAATGCCGGAGGCCTGAAGCCGGATAGCTAATGCCAGTCCGCCGAAACCGGCGCCAATTACAATCGTTCTGTTCATTAATAGGCTCGCAGCCGGGGAGTGTGCTTGAGCACGGCCCGCAGAGCTTCGCCAACCGGAACCGGTGGCTTGCCTGTGAGGATCCGTGCCATATCTTTTAGCGTCGGATGCCCGGCGTAAAACCGGGCAATCAGCCCGTCATCAAGACGGTAAAAACGTTGCATAACCCGCCAGCGTCGGGCGGGCGGGCCAGCCAGAAACAGCATACGGTTAAGCAGCCGGAAGAAACGCTGCCGCTGCCACTGTTGCAGGGCGAACTGCCGGATAACGCCAGCAAGCGCCGCATGATCGTGCAGAGGCTCAGCGGCAATCCGATCGGCCAGCGCCGCGGCCAGCGGCAGTGAATAGCCGGTGGTGGGATGAAAAAGGCCGGCACGCATGCCGCTGCACGGCTGGCCCTCTCTCTGCTGCCAGTATGCCTGAGGCGCACCCGCCAGCGTGATCGGCAGATTACCCTGTTCTTCACGAAGTAACGTTTTCAGCCCCATCCCTTTGCTGGCGGCATAGGCGGCAATCCGCTCGCGTGCATCGCTGATATTCAGCGCCGCACTGTCGATATAGTGAGTATCCTCAATCAGTACGCGATCGGCGGTAAGCGGCAGCGTATAGACGAAGCGATAACCTTCAAGCTGATCGACCGTGGCATCCATCAGAATGGGGCGGGTCAGGCCGTGTGGACGATGCAGCTGCCACTCCTGGCCAAGAAAAGACTGAAACCCCGCCTGGAGATGCGGGCTGGGCTGGTAGCCTCGCCCATCGATGACCGCTCGTGCCGTGTGGACTTCGCCACCCGCCAGCGTGATCCGATCGGGAGCAAGTGAAACCACCTCGGCATCCGGCTGAAAATGCAGGCCGGGCAGGTTGCGGATAACCTGCGCAAACTGCGTGGAAGTAACCGTCAGATAGCCTCCTTCCAGCGTGCGGGTAAACTCAGGAAACTGCACGTCATAACCGTCCCAGCGGTGCGCCACCAGAGGCGCAATCCAGTGATGCTGTTCTGGCGTCAGATCGTGCTGATGGAATGACCAGGTATGGTTGCCGCCGGGCTGTGGGCCATTTTCAGGCATCAGGATCTTGAGCGAAGGCTGACGCTCAAGCAGACGAAGGGCGATCAGGCCATTCGCCAGGCCACCGCCGGCCAGGATTAAATCCCACTGTTTCACCACGCCCCCCCGGCCAGTGCCTGCGTGGTCGAGCCCATCGCCTGTTCAACAATCTCTGCCGCTCTGGCGGTACCGCCCGCTTTTTTTAGCTGCGGCTGTAGCGCATCCAGCCGCAGCCGGTAGCTTCCATCCTCAAGCAGCACGCTGAGGTTCTTCGCCATGGTGTCACTGCTGCAAAAACGCGATACCCGACGGCCAATGCCGCGCCAGACCACCCGGGCCGCCACGCCAGGCTGATCGAAGGCGATGGGCACGGTCAGGATGGGCGTCAGGCTCGCTATCGCGTCCGCGACGGTATTCAGCCCGCCGTGGGTGATCACCACCTGCGCCTGCTTCAGAACGGCAGGCTGATCGGCGAAATCGGTCACCCAGGTCGCACCGCTGGCTTTTAAGGCGTCGCACTGAGTGGCGCTGAGGCCGCCGCAGTGGGCGATAAGCAGCTGTACGCCCAGCGAATGGCAGGCGCGGGCGATGGTTCTGAACAGGCGGAAGCGATGGCCCTGCAGGGTACCAAGCGAGGCGAAGACAAAAGGGGCGTCAGGCGAAACCGGCCAGCTTTCGCCGCTGGCGGCCGGGGCTGGACGAAGCGGGCCGACCGCATGATATCCCACCGGCAGGGCGCGGCGGGGAAAGTCAAGGGCGGGCAGGGTCTGGCTGATCTGTGCCAGTGGCGACAGGCATTCATGCAGGCCTTGTCTGGCAGAGAGGCCGAAAGCCCGCGCATGACGGTTAATCACCCGGTTGTGCCGGCGCATCATCCAGTCATAGATGCGCTGGCTGGTGGCATAGCGTTTCAGCGCCCGTTCGCCGGTGGCGTAATCAAAAGGCATTACCGGCAGCGGCAGGCCCGGCTCCCGGTTGACCGGCAGCGCGCAGGCCACCGAAACGAAAGGCAGCCCCAGCGCCTCAGCGACCAGCGCGCCGGCTGGCTCCATCTGATCGACAATCAGCCCATCGACATGCAGTTTTTCCAGCGCGGCGGGCAGCGTTTTACAGAGCATATCGGTATTACGCGCCATATCCTCGATCAGGCTGAGTACCGAGAGGCCGCCCGGGCTGGCGGCCAGACTCAGCGTGCGGGCAAGCGTACCCGGCGGGTGCGTGGTTTCGCCAACGGGCAGGAAGTCGATATGCGGATCGCTCAGTAGCGTGCGGGCTTCAACCTGTTGAATAAATGTGAGGCGGTGACCGCGCGCCATCAGTTCCTGCGCCAGCGCCTGAAGCGCGCGCTGGTGGCTGAAAAGCGGTGGAGCGATAACGGCGTAATGACTCATGTCTCACTTCCCGTATAGCGCAGGGGAGCGTCGCGCAGCGTGAGGAAACTGGCGCTGCCGGTACAGAAGCAGGCCGTTCTCAGCTGATCGATGATGATCTGGAAACGTGCCATTACCGCCTCGCCGGAGATGCTGGCGCTGGGCAGAATGGCGGCAGCCAGCCCGACCAGATCGGCACCCAGCGCGATCGCTTTCGCCACATCAATGCCGTCGGCGATGCCGCCAGAAGCGATCAGGGGAATATCCGGCAGGACCTGGCGGATCTCCCGCAGCGCGACCGAAGTGGGGATTCCCCAGTCGGCAAAGGCCATGGCGACGGCACGCGCATGAGCGCTGGCGGCACGCTCACCCTCCACCGCCGCCCAGCTGGTGCCGCCCGCGCCCGCCACGTCCAGCATGGCGATGCCAGCCGCGGCCAGGCGCTGCGCCACAACCGGCGACAGCCCCGCGCCAACTTCTTTGACCACCACGGGAACGTCCAGATCGCTGGCCAGACGGGCGAGCGCCTCCGTAATGCCAAGCCAGTTACGATCGCCGCCGGTCTGCAGCACTTCCTGCAGCGGATTCAGATGCACAATCAGCGCATCGGCCCCGATCATGTCGACGGCCCGCCGGGCATAGTCGAGTCCGTGCGGCTGGGCAATCTGCGCCGCGCCCAGATTTGCCAGCAGCGGAATATCAGGGGCGATGTCGCGCAGCTGGCTGTTCAGGCCAAAATCAACGTCGCTCTCCAGCGCCACGCGCTGCGATCCGACGCCCATCGCCAGGCCGAGCGCCTGCGCGGCGGCGGCCAGATGGCGGTTAATCTCCTCTGCGCGCTGCGCGCCGCCCGTCATAGAACTGATCACCAGCGGCGCACTCATCCGGCGGCCAAAAAGCGAGGTGCTCAGATCGACAGCGTCATAGTCCAACTCGGGCAGGGCGCAGTGGTCAAAGCGCCACGAGGCGAAACCCGTACGCACCTTACTGACGGCCTGCGCTGGATTTAACACAATATCAAGGTGATCGTTTTTTCGCTGAATCAGATCCGCGTCCTTCATTGGCTCTCCACCGGGTCACTCATTATTAAAAAAGCCTCAGCCGAACGCGGCAAGCTGCTGCTCGAACCAGCTATGCATGAAATGCCGGGTCGCCAGACCCTTATCGCACACATAGGCGAAGTGTCTGTCGGCGCTGTTCAGATGGTCACGCAGACGCTGATGGACGACCTCGGCGCCCAGCAGGGCGACCAGTGTCGATTTTCCCTCGTCCTGGTGCGGATCTTTGCCTGTTCCAGCGTGACTGTCAGCAAGATCGTCTAAAAGCTGGAAAGCTTGCCCCAAATCCTGAGCAAAGTAGCGCAGCTTCTGGCGCACTAACGGCGAAGCGTCGGCGGCAAGGGCGGCCATTTGCAGCGTGGCATCAAACAGCATGCTGGTCTTAAGATCGTTGGTTCTGGCGATTGCCGTCGGGCTGCGCATATCGCCACCTTCGTTTAAATCCTGAAACTGCCCCTGAACAAGCCCCTGCAGGCCGACCGCCGAGGAGAGCTGCGTTACCGCCTGCGCCCGGCAGTCGGCGGGCAGTCCCTCCGCAGAAGCGATAATACCGAAGGCGTTACTGAGCAGCGCCACGGCCGCCAGTATCGCCACATCCTGACCATACTGGCGGTGGATAGTTGGCCTGCCGCGTCGCAGCGTGGCGTTATCCATACAGGGAATGTCGTCCAGGATCAGCGAGGCGGAGTGCACCATCTCCACAGCGCAGGCCAGATCGAGCAGGCCCGGATGAGATTTATCACAGCCCAGGTCGTGGGCAGCAAGGAGGAGCAGCAAAGGACGAATACGCTTGCCGGGTGCCAGCGTGCCTTCACGCATAGCGGCACTGACCCGGTCGCGTTCGCCACCTGGCGGCAGAAGGCGGTCGAGGCGGCTGTTCAGCGCGTCGCGCAGGGCCAGCAGTTCCGTTTCCTGATTCAGGGATTTTTCTGCATTGACGGTCATGGTCACTCTTACTGGTTACGCTGGTGCTGTTTAAATGGTCATAACCGGAGGCGCTCATAGTCCGGGCCTGCTTGCTGTTCAGCAATCGGATGAGGAGCAGGAGGGCATCCGGTTAAGGTGCGACAAATGGCCACATGACCTGTTATATAAGGCCGCTATGGATAAGACTAGATGATTATCAAGAAATTGCGCTCGCTCCCGGCGAGAAAATGATGGGGAGATTTGCTGATGGCAGCCGCTTTCCCGCCTGAAGCGGGCCGCTTATCACGTCAGTAAGGATGAGAGCAGCGCAACGACTTCACGCACTTCCGCTGGCGACAGCGCACCGTCCCTGGCAAAACGCACTTTCCCCTCTTTATCCAGCACGATAACCGCCGAGCCTTCCTCTTTCAGCTGCCAGGCTTTGCGCGCCGATCCCTGGTCGTCGATGATAAATTGCGTCCAGGGAGACTCTTTTTTACTGCTCTTCAGGCTGGCGCGCACAAACATGGCGCTGCCGGGAACGGCATCGTCGGTGTTGACTATCAGCGTGGTCTGGTAGCGATCAGCCGGGAGACGTAACCCGGCCAGCGCCTGCGTCAGCGGTTCATTCTGCTCTTTGGCAGTCATTCGTCCGGCAAGGTGCAGCACAACGCGAACTTTCCCTGGCAGATGCGCGCTGTTCCACGGCAGATAGCTGAACTCCGCCTGCTGATAGGTCAGCTCACCGTTAGCTGCGATGCCGACAGGCGGCACGGGTTTGCCGTTCACAAGGTTATGCGCGGAGGCACAGGAGATCGCAAAAAAGGTGAGGATAAAGAGGGTAAGGCGAACGGGCATGGTGTTCTCCGGAAGGCGGCACGCGGTGCCGCCATAAAAGTCCCTGTGCGATCAGGCCTGTTTGGGCTGGCCGTTTGAGGCCGTAATCCCTCCGTCGACAGGCAGGTTGACGCCGGTAATATAGCGGGCATCGTCACTGGCAATAAAGGCGATCGCATCGGCGATATCCTCAGGCTGCCCGGCGCGGTTCAGCGGGATACGCTCATAAAATTTGTTCAGCAGGGCCTGATCCTCTTCCATATCTTTGGTCAGTTCGGTCAGGGTAAAGCCGGGACAGATAGCATTAACGCGCACGCCATCTTTGCCGTAATCCATCGCCAGCGCACGGGTGAAGTTGGTGACGGCACCCTTGGCGGCATTATAAACACTCATGCCCCAGTCGCCACCCATTCCGGAGACTGAGGAGATGTTCACGACGTTTCCCTGCGTCTTCAGCAGCGCGGGCATAAAGTAATGGACGCAGTGGAAGACGCCATCCAGATCGATTTTCATCATTTTTCGCCACGCATCCAGCTCAACCTCGTGGATGCGGCCCTGAACGATGATGCCCGCATTGTTGACCAGCACGTCAACGTGGCCATATTTCGCCACAACTTCCTCCGCCAGCGCTTTGACCTGATCGGCTTCGCCCACATCGCATGCGGCGATCAGATGGTCACCAGCGGAAAGGGTTGTCAGCGCTTTTTCAAGCTTCTCGCGGGTGCGGCCCACCAGCACCACGGACGCGCCCTCACGGGCAAAGCGCTGCGCGGTCGCCTCGCCAATGCCAGAACCTGCGCCTGTCACTATCACCACTTTCTGCGTAAAACGCGCCATGTTGACCTCCTGTTCGGGTTAATAGGTTGCAAAATCACTTTATAAACCTGGCAAACCCAACGGGAAGCGCAAGCGATCTGCTCTGTTCAGGCGTTATCTGCATAGCGTTTGCTGAAAAGATCGCCGGTGAGGCTGGTCAGGAATGTATACGTCTTTCAATGCTTCACACCCAGAAACGGCCAGAGAAAGGCGTCACCCTGGATTGGCCGATCGTCACGGATGCGGCTACTGTTTAGGAGCAAATACTCTTTTCTCCCAACCAATGCGACAGGGAACCGTCATGAAAAAAGTGCTGGGCACGTTTTTACCTCTCTATACCACCACGCTACTGATGCTACTGGGATCCGGTCTGCTGACGACCTATATTTCCCTGCGGCTTGCCAGCGAGCAGGTGAGCGGCGGAATGATCGGGGCGATTATTGCGGCTAACTATATTGGTCTGGTGATTGGCGGTAAGGTTGGGCACAACCTGATCGCCCGCGTCGGCCATATTCGCGCCTACGTCGCCTGCGCCGGGATCATCACCGCCTCAGTATTAGGCCATGGCCTGACTGACATTCTGCCGCTCTGGATTTTCCTGCGTATGATTATCGGGCTCTGCATGATGTGCCAGTATATGGTGCTGGAGAGCTGGCTTAACGATCAGGCGGAGGCGGGACAGCGAGGCCTGATTTTCGGCTTCTATATGGTGGCCACCTACCTGGGGCTGGCGGCAGGCCAGATTATACTGATGACCCAGATTGGCTCCGGTCCCAGCAGCCTGATTATTGTGGCGCTCTGCTTTGCGCTCTGCCTGGTGCCTATCGCCCTGACTACCCGGACCAAGGTGCAGCCGATGTCTCCCGCGCCGATGGAGCTGGGCTACTTTTTCACCACTATTCCCAAAATTTTATTTATGACGCTGGTGACCGGCATGGCGGTTGGCGCTTTTTATGGGCTGGCGCCGGTCTATACCAGCCAACTGGGCTTCACGACCCAGCAAACCGGTCTGTTTATGGGCATCACGATTTTTGCCGGTCTGATCTCGCAGTTTCCGCTGAGCTGGCTCTCTGACCGGGTGGATCGCCACCGTCTGCTGTTTATTACCGCCTTGCTCTATGCGCTGGCGGCGCTGCCGCTGACGTTACCCTCGCTGGTTAACGTCGCCTGGGTGATCGGTGCGGCCTTTATTGCCAGCATGATGCAGTTTTCGCTCTATCCGCTGGTGGTGGCGATGGCTAACGACAGCGTGGTTCCGGAACGTCGCGTGTCGCTCACCGCCTGTCTGCTGATGGCATTTGGCGTCGGGGCCTGTATCGGGCCGCTGGGCGTTGGCGCGGTTATGCAGCCGCTGGGCGGCAATATGCTTTACCTCTTCTTCTGCCTCTGCGGGCTGGTTATTGCCGGAATGAGCTGGTATCGCAGTACGACCCACCAGCAGAGCAGTGAGCCGCCGGTGCCGCACGTCCCGATGCCGGATACCATGGCCAGTTCGCCGCTGGCCGCCGCGCTGAATCCCACCAATACCGAAGAAGAGATCCAGGCTGCGATGATTAATACCGGCGATCTGGCTGAAGAGAATGCCGACAGCGCAGAGCCTGACGATCTGACTGAGTTTGATACGGCGCAGGCGGAACCGGCCGTTGATGCTGTGACGCCAGCTCCTGATGAACTGACCCGCGCTACAACCGCTGGCGCAGCGCCCGGCAGTCCGGGCGGGCGTACGCAGCCTGACGTCTTCGCTGAGACGGTTAGCGCGGATTCGCTGCCTGATAACGCTGCTGACCGGACAAAATCTGTTGAGCTGACTAAAGCCGTTCTGAGGCGGGATGGGGCTGATGAGCCGGTCCAGTCCACGGAAACGGGTAAAGAAGAGGAGAAGCCGGGACCAAACCTGACGAAACGCCAATAAAAAAGTGTAATTCTTCTTCGTCTCAAACATTTTCTGCAAGTCAGTCAAGGGCCTGCAGCGGTTGAAAACCTGATTAACGGGTAATTTTCGGGAGTACCTGGCTTGGTGATGGTCTTAAATTTCCGTTAAGTTCAGTAATTTTATTTTTTTGCATTCAGGAAATTCTGAAAAGTTGACCGCTCTTTGCGAATGTTTATACTAGCCCTAACTCAGTGAACAGTTCAGGGCAGCTTATGAAGGGTTGGTTATCTACCAGAGGCAAAGTTTGGTTGGCAATAATAGTCGGCTGTGTGCTTGTCTGGACAGTGATCCTTACGGTGATCTTTTGATAAGGCTAAGGCCTTAAGCGAATGGAGAAAACGTCCGTTACGACGGCTTGCCACGGGCTACGCTTGGCGTTTGCGGCAGCCTCAGTTTGCCGCTGGCAACCAATAAGAAAGGCTTACTTTCATTCGTAACATTCTGACATCTTTTCAGCCAGGCATTGCGGCTACTCTCGCTGCAACGGCGTGAATTTTTCTTCGGTGAGAGCAAAAGCGTTCCCGCTTTTTTTGAGCCGCTTCTGAGCGGTTTCCTGTTATCCCGCCACTACTGCTCAGGTTTTGCTGTTATGTAGTCGCTTTAACCCTCGAAGAATATAAACTTCTCCTCGCTGGCACCTCTGCTTTTCCGCCCCCTTCGCCACGCTTGAAATAGACGGCCATTCTGATTAGGCTTGCGCAGCAAGGTGAGGGCGTTCCACCTTTTCCAACCGCCCACTTTGAAAGGGGCTGATGACGCCTGAAACGCCTTCTTTTTGCTAAGGAGAGGGTCAGGCTGCCTGAAAGGTTTCGCCATGCACACCTCGCCGCTTGTCCAATGAGGAACTTATGATCAAGTCTGTGATTGCCATTATGATTGGCGGGGCTGTCGGCTGCGTCATCCGCTGGCTACTGGGCGTACGTCTTAACGCGTTATTTCCAGCGTTGCCGCCTGGTACCCTGGTGGTCAACCTGCTCGGCGGGTTTATTATCGGCGGGGCCATGGTCTATTTTCTGCGTCATCCCCAGCTCGATCCGGCCTGGAAACTGCTGATCATGACCGGGCTTTGTGGCGGTATGACCACTTTTTCCACTTTCTCGCTGGAAATAATGTCGCTACTCCAGGCGGGGAATTATCTCTGGGCGATGACTTCCGTATTGATCCATGTTGTCGGTTCGCTGCTGATGGTATTTGCCGGTTTCTGGGTAGTGTCGCTAATCCTGTGATGAAGCTAAGCGTGAAGTAAGACAGTGACGCGCCGGCGTCACTCAGAGGGCTTAAGCATAAAGCGAAGGGAAAGGGATGGGAGTCAAACATGCTGGCCTATGGAAGGCGCGGGTTGAGCTGTCAGGAATGATGTGTTTTACGGGCAGGCTCCGTTCCCGGAGCCGGCAATTTGTCTTTACCCTCAGCGACGTGCAGCGCTTACTCTTTCTCCGCCTTTTCCTGCGCTTCTTCTCTTTCTTCTTCAGCCTTTCTGACCGCCTTCCTCTCTTTCTCTTTCTCCGCTTTTTTCTGTGCTTCGGCTTCCGTCTCATCCATCAGTTCAATAGCACTGGCGCTGGCCGCATCAAACAGAGAGAGACTTTCGATCTGGTCGAGCATGATCACTTTACGAAATGCCATCGCCGATTTCGGTTCAGAATCGAGGGTGATATCGTGTTCGTGGTACCATTTACTGTAGTTATGCTCAATGTTCAGCTTAAACGTTTTACCATCGCGGTAGCCGCTCAGCATCGGGATCAGCACCAGATTGGCGGTTGAGGTTGCTTCGTAAGATGCCGTATGCACCATGCCAATATAGATGCGGCGCGATTTAAGCGTAATCCAGGCGAGATCGCCTTCTTCCATGCACTGATATAACAAACCTTCCACGCCGTTTGCGCGTGAGAGTTTCTGATACAGTTTTTTTCTGCCGCTACTGTCCAGTCTGGCGCTGCCTGACCAGCTCGAACGATAGAGACAAAAGGTGACGGCAAAGGCGAGCATTACCACAACCGGGGCCTGAATGCCGAGGAAACTCCAGGTCATAAAATCAACCTGCCAGTTATAACTGCCGGCGTCAAAAAACTCGGGTAGCGCGTTCATGAAAGCGGATAATGCGAGTAAAATCAACCAGATAATCCCGGTTGCAATGACGCCTTGTAAGACGAAAATACAGCCATAGAGCGCAACGAGGAAATAGACATCCCAGCCAAAGGAACGCTTGATTTTAAAGCGGGTAGAGAGATCGCGGCTGGTATACCAGTAACCACACACCATCAGTACCATAAAAATTGCCGTACCCATGTCAAGCCCTCTTCAGTGCGTTAACGTGGCGGGTAAAGTCACTGTGGACCTCGTTACTGTTGATATTGACCGATGCGCTACCATCTTCATCGATGATGATACGTTCCCCTTCTTCGATAGACTCTTCGATATCACGCTGTGACATGACCTGTAGCAGGGAATCGGGGCTGGAAAAAAGCGACATAATAAAGCGAAACATAGTGGACTCCGGTTATGACCAGATTTAAGCCTGGCATTATGTTGACGCTCCCGCTATCAGAAGTGTGAGAAAGCACAAGGCGCCATCCCTGGCGCACCTGGCCTAGCTGCCGGTCTGGGGCACGGGGTCATCCTGAAGATGCTTTTTAAGGTGTTTTTCGATCTGCTCCAGCGATTTCCCCTGAGTTTCAGGCGCAAACAGGATGGCGAAGATCCCGCCAGCCACGCCGATGGCCGCAAAAGCAAAGAAGGTCATCGTCAGCCCGAACGTCTCCAGCAGAATGGGGAACATAAAGGCGATGGAGAAGTTGGTCATCTGCATGGCGAACACCGAAACGCCGTTCGCCATTCCGCGAATACGCATCGGGAACATTTCCGACAGCAGCAGCCAGGTGACCGGAGAGAGCGCCCCCTGCTGGAAGCAGAGGAACACCAGCATACCGGCAAGCACCAGGTAGCTGCGCACCACGTCGGGATGACCGTTGACGGTTTCCGGCATCAGCCAGGTGATTAAGCCGATGGCCAGCAGCGTACAGGTACAGCCGATTTGGCCGGTAAGCAGCAGCGGGCGGCGGCCAAAGCGACTGAGCAGCATAATGCCGACAAAGGTCATAATGACCGAAATTACGCCGTTAGCGATAGTCGCCATCAGCGAGGCGTTGGTGCTTAAGCCTGTGGCCTGCAGCATGGTTGGCGCATAGAACATGATGGTATTTACGCCGGAGAGCTGTTGCAGCATGGCGATGCCGATGCCCAGCGCGACCAGCCGCTTCATCCAGACCGAGATGGTTTTCTGACGGCGGGCACTTTTCTCGCTTCGGGAAGACATGGAGTGGCGAATCTCCCCCAGTTCCTTCTCGACTATCCGCGATTTACGGGTGCGCTCAAGCACATCGCGAGCCTCACGGTAACGGCCATGCATCACATACCAGCGCGGCGTGTCGGGCAGGAACAGCATGCCGACCCACAGCACGACGGCAGGAACGCACGCCACGCCCAGCATCCACCGCCAGGTGGTTTCCCCGCCCCAGACCTCATTGATCGCGGCGTTGCTGGTATAGGCGATAAGCTGGCCGGAGACAATCATCAGCTCCTGCAAGGTGACAAACTGCCAGCGCCGGTTGGCGGGAACAATTTCCGCAATATAGATAGGCACGATCGCCGCCGCGCCACCAACGGCCAGACCGAGAATAAAGCGAAACAGGATCATCAGAACAACGTTGGGGGCCATCGCACAGCCCAGCGATCCCAGCATAAAGATCAGCGCCATCGCCAGAATGATCTTTTTCCGCCCAAGGCGATCCGCCAGGCGTCCCGCACAAATCGCCCCAAAGGCTGATCCCAGGATCAGAAAGCTGGTGACCATCCCTGTGGTCAGCGGGGTCAGATGGAGATCCTGTTTCATAAAGAGTAGCGCGCCGGCGATGACGCCGGTGTCATAGCCAAACAGCAGCCCGCCCAGCGTGGCGATAACGGCAATGACTTTTACCAGCGGTTCGGTCGACTGCGGCGTTTTGACTGCGCTGTCGGACGTCGCGCCGTTGAGTTGATTGGACACAAGTACTCCCTGAGAAATCGCGATGATGAAAATTTCATGTGATCTCTGTCACATGAAATGTAAATCTACTTCAAGATAGCGATTTTGCCAGGTATTGGACGTAAAAGAGGGATGATTGCTCATAATAAGAACAAATGAGACTAAAACAGGGGAAGAAAGGGTAAAAAGCGGGAAGGGCGGACGTCAGAAACTGCCGGAGCGATTTCCGGCAGTGCATTAACTATCGTTGTGCATTCTGAGTCAGCCTGGAGGCGGTAGTGAACCGGGAAGCGGTAACGTTCACTGAGGTGCGGTGATGATTTTCATTCAGCAGCGAACGCGGCGCGGCGCTGCTTTTCAGCTCGCTCACAGAATGAGCATCCGTTCTGACTTCGTTATATTCGTGCAACCAGCGAAGATACTCATCCATCACCAGCGTCATATCTTCACCCGGCTGGGTGGTACGAATATAAAGTTGTGCGCAGGAGCGCGTTTTATCCTGAATATAGATTTCGTATTTTTTATCCCAGGCGACGGTATCCTGACGTTCCCGAAGGATAACGTCATTAAAGCGCAGATGCTGCCAGCGCATTAAACGTTCATAAAAATGTTGTTTATCCATGACGGATTACTTTCTCCGTTTTTCGTATTATCGCTGTGTTTACCAACCCAACAGCCTGCCCGCAAAGCGCGGGAGTCAGTAGCCGAAGCGACATGAGCTTGAGGGAGTGATACTGCCGTGTTTTTTTTATTACGGCCATTTCAATTTAGACGAAAACGGCCCATAAGCCAGCGGAACGCGAATTTTCAGAAAAGTTCCAGAATCTGCTGGCGTCGGTTATGCGCTAACTGAATGATAATTTTGGTTTTACCTGAAAAGTTACAGAAAGAGGCGGATCTGTTTGTTCAGCGCAGCGTTGCTCGATGCGGGCGGCAATGGTAATTTCAGGGGAAAATTTATCAGGGATATGGGTATGAAGCAGCTAGTGATCGATATTTTAATGAAAATGGCCAAAATTGAAGTGGACGCCAAAGAGCTGATGGCCCAGGTTGAAGCCCAGTCCCTGCTGCTGACAGCGCTTCTGCTGACGGTAGGTAAACGGGGCAGCAGCGGCTCGACCGTTTCTGAAAATATCCAGAATGCGATTATGGCTGCCTCCAGCGGCGAGCAAAAATTTATGCAGTCGGATATCGATTTGCTGTTAACTCACGTCAATCGCCTGCTGGCAGTAGCCACCTATGTTGATGAAGTGGCAAAAAGCGAAGAGCAGAGTTGAAGCCTGCGGCGCATAACCGTCTCACTCCCTCTCTCATCACGGTAAACCGGGCCAGTCACATGGCCCCTCTTCTAAAGCAGCTTGTTGCGGGCACCTTATGCGTGATTAAGACCGCTTTTCCTGTTATCTGAACGCGTTATACCAGGAAGATACCTTATTTCTTCGATCTTTAAACCGCCCGTTGCCATCCTCGTTAGCGGGTTTACCGACGCTCCGCTTTTCAACCCGTCAGGCAACTTTCCTTACTGCTGTTCGTTGGTGGCAAAAAGAACGCATTAGCAGTCTTGTTTGGCTTAGGGCGAGGTATTACACCCTAAGCTCTGTCTCCAGAGTAAAGGCATGTCGCACCGGACGGGCGCTTAATGGGTTAACCTTTAATCAACTAGTTGAAAATCATAGGAAATATAATCACAACTTCCGACATAATTAATCATTGAGTAGCGGGCTGAAAAGCCCTATATTGGCCGCGCTTTTCACACAGTGGTTATTTTTTAATTCAATTTAGTCAACCGCGGTATAAAAATCCCCCGGTTGTAGGAGTGATATGATGACGGCTAAAGTCCGTATTGATAATTTTGATGCGAAATCAGTAAATGGCAACAATGAAGCCTACTTAGCGAGACAGGCGGAGTTTGAATCGAACGTCCGGAGTTACCCTCGTAAACTGCCTTTAGCGATTGCGAAGGCGGAAGGCGTCTGGATCACCGACGTTGAGGAGAACCAGTATCTTGACTGTCTGGCGGGCGCGGGGACCCTGGCGCTGGGCCACAATCACCCGGCTATTCTGCAAAGCATCCAAAATGTCATTACCAGCGGCTTGCCGTTACACACGCTCGATCTTACCACGCCGTTAAAAGACCGTTTCTCGGATTATCTGCTCTCGATGCTGCCGGGACAGGGCAAAGAGTACTGCCTGCAGTTCTGCGGGCCGTCGGGCGCGGATGCGGTTGAGGCTGCGCTGAAGCTGGCGAAAAAGCATACGGGCCGCAGCGGCGTTATCAGCTTCTCCGGTGGCTATCACGGCATGACGCATGGCGCGCTGGCGGTCACGGGGAATCTGTCACCGAAAGAAGCGATTAACGGCATGATGCCGGAAGTGCAGTTTATGCCTTATCCGCATCAGTACCGCTGCCCGCTGGGCATTGGCGGTGAGGCGGGCGTTAAGGCGTTAACGTACTATTTCGAAAACCTGATCAATGACGTTGAAAGCGGCGTACGTAAGCCCGCCGCGGTGATCCTGGAAGCTGTTCAGGGCGAGGGTGGCGTTAACCCTGCTCCTGTCGAATGGCTGCAGCGCATCCGTAAAGTGACTCAGGAACATGGCATTCTGCTGATTATTGATGAAGTTCAGGCAGGTTTTGCCCGTACGGGTAAACTTTTCGCCTTCGAACACGCGGGGATTGAGCCAGATATCATCGTGATGTCCAAAGCGGTAGGTGGCGGCTTGCCGCTGGCCGTGCTGGGGATCAAAAAAGTCTTTGATGCCTGGGAACCTGGCCACCACACCGGCACCTTCCGCGGCAACCAGCTGGCGATGGCGACCGGATTAACGACCCTGCAATATCTGCAGGATAACCAGGTGGCCGCGAAGGTCGCTGAACAGGGCGAGTGGCTGAAAGCACAGCTGGCGGCGCTGCAAAAACGCTATCCGGTCATCGGACACGTTCGCGGGCTGGGGCTGATGATCGGCATTGAAATCGTGAAGCCTGACGAGGCGCAGGATCATATGGGTTGTCATCCTGCTGATGGCGAGCTCTCTGCGCGACTGCAAAAAGAGTGCTTTAACGCGGGGCTGATTCTGGAGCGCGGTGGCCGTAACGGCTGCGTGCTGCGTCTGCTGCCTTCCTTGCTGATTACCAACGATGAACTGACCATTTTCCTCGATAAATTTGAAAGCGCCCTGTTAGCTGCCGGCGTTAAACCTGTTGCAGCGGAGTGAAGGTAATGTCTGACGCTAATCCAATTCTGGCTTCCTCAGAGCAGAGTATTGCCGCTTATCAGCAGGCTATCGCGCAAAGCAGCCAGGCGGTTGTGCAGTGGCTACAGCAGCCAGAGATGTACCAGGGCAAGACCGTCGCCGAACTGCGTGAACGCATCACCCTAGATTTTAATCCTGAAGGGCTGGGCAACCAGGCGGCCATCGGGCGGGCGATCGACTATTTTCTCAAAGACAGTCTGTCAGTCCATCATCCACAGTGTGTGGCGCATCTCCACTGCCCGAGCCTGGTGATAAGCCAGGCTGCCGAAGTGCTGATCAACGCCACCAACCAGAGCATGGACTCCTGGGATCAAAGCCCGTCCGCGACGCTTATTGAGATCAAGCTGATCGAATGGCTGCGCGGCCAGGTGGGCTATCCGGCGGGAGATGCCGGCGTGTTTACCAGCGGCGGAACCCAGAGCAACCTGATGGGGCTGATGCTGGCCCGCGACGCGTTCTTTGCCCGCCGTGGCCACTCCATTCAGCAGGAGGGTCTGGTCGGCGATCTGCGGAAAATCAAAGTGTTCTGTTCGCAGCACGCGCACTTTTCCGTGCAAAAAAATATGGCGCTGCTGGGGCTTGGCTATCAGTCCGTTACGCTTGTCAAAACCGATCGCTTTGCCCGGATGGATCTTAACGATCTGACCGATAAAGTGGCACAGGCGGAAGCGAACGGCGAGCAGATCCTGGCGATTGTCGCCACGGCGGGAACGACGGATGCTGGCGCTATCGATCCTCTGCGCGACATCGCGTCGCTGGCGGCGAAGCATCAGATCTGGATGCACGTTGATGCGGCCTGGGGCGGCGCGTTGTTGCTTTCAGAGAAATATCGCGATTATCTGGATGGGCTGGAACTGGCCGATTCCGTTACGCTGGATTTTCATAAGCAGTTCTTCCAGACCATCAGCTGCGGCGCCTTCCTGCTGAAGGATGCCCGCCATTACGAACTGATGCGCTATCAGGCTGCCTACCTTAACTCCGAATTTGACGAGGCTCAGGGCGTACCGAATCTGGTGGCGAAATCCTTACAGACCACCCGCCGTTTCGATGCGCTAAAACTCTGGATGGGCATGGAAGCGCTGGGGCAGAAGCAATACGCAGCGATCATCGATCATGGCGTTACGCTGGCGCAGGATGTTGCGCGTTACGTTTCCAGTCAGGATTCGCTGGAACTGGTTATGGAGCCTCAGCTGGCAAGCGTCCTGTTCCGCTATCGCCCCGCTCAGCTTGCGTCAGCAGACGCAACCACGGTGGCGCTGCTTAACCAGAAGATCGGCGATGCGCTGCTGGCGTCGGGGCGGGCTAACGTCGGGGTAACGGAATTTGCTGGCGTTACCTGCCTGAAACTGACGCTGCTGAACCCAACCGTGAGCCTGGAGGATATTAAAATCCTGCTTGGGCTGGTGGAGCGTACCGCACTGGAATTGCTGAACGCATAATGCGCTGCATAAGCAGATAACAGCCAAAGCCGATAACACTGCGTTATCGGTTTTTTTTTGTCTACAGGCTCAGGTCAGCGTGACGTTATCGCGCGACAGATAGTCACTCAACGAGATGAAGGGAGAAGGTGGCAGGTCAGCGTGCAAAAAAATAGATCAATTAATGGCCTTGATTGCCTGGGTGGTAGTCGTGTCGGGATGACGGAAAACCTCGCCGCAGAGCAGCACCGCCTCAGGACGACGCTCACGGACGCGCTCAGCCATCCGCTCGCAGACATAGCGCGACGGAAAGAGGTGTTCGGATACCGGCAGCGCCTCGCAGGCGTCGTGACCGCAGGCGCTCACGAGTAAAACAAATCCAATTAACATAGCTCACTCCTTTGAGATAAAAAGGGGCCAGTTGATAAGTATAGGCGAGCCGCTGAATGAAGGATCGGGAAACGTCTTGCAATATTTCCACACAGGTTAACGGCAGGGGTTTGACGGGGAGCAGCAATAAAAAAGCCTTTTCCGCTGAAAAGGCTTTACTGGCGTCACGACAAGCGGATTAGCGGGGCGTGGTAGCCGTTGTGGTGGTGCTGCTGCCGGTGCCCGATCCATCGTTACCGCCCATGGTGGCCAGCGCAACGCCCAGCAGAGCCGCAACGGCGCCCACGCCTGCAGCATCAGAGTTACCGCTGGACATGGCGGTCGCTTCACTGCCTGCGGCAGCGCCGGTCGTGGTGGCCGCCTGAACGGCAGTGCTGGCGGCAAGCGTCAGTAACAGGGCTAAAACAGTCGATTTTGTCATTTTTATTTTTCCTCAGGCGGATGGCTGTCAGTGCCGGAAGCATAAAGTGATTTACCGGACCTGAAAACCGGGGCGAAAAGCGGCTAACGCGCAGTTTTTACTAATGATTTTTGCTATCAGCGCCAGGCTTAACCTGAGCCTCCGGCAAAAGTCAGGAAAGAAGCCGGCAGCCGGGTTTAGCCTGAGGCAGGCAGGGCGTGACAGCCAGGCCCGCTAATTCAGATTTTTCCGCCAGTCCATACGGAATAATCCCGGTAACAGCCTTATCAGCGCCTGGCCATAAAAAAGATCCAGTACATCAAAGAGCGGGAAGGCTATTTTAGGATTAAATACGGCCCTGTTTTTTTTGCTAATTCTCCCTTTTTTATCTTAAGCCAAATATTATTTTTATTGCCGGGGATATGTGCTGATATTTTTGGCTGTTTCGAAATGTGAACAGGGCGCTTAAAAAACCGCATCCGGGATGCGAATTATCTTAGTTTTTTCGATAGCCGGTCTGTTTTAAGAACTCTGTCTCCTGACTGTGGCCTGATGGAATATCTGTCACAGCCCGGAGCTGACGTTATTATGCTGTTAACTGCTTTTACGTATATTAAAAACAAGACGGGCTATTTACAGGAATTCCTCACCGATCCACGAAAAACGGGCACCATAGCGCCTTCCTCTATGCGCCTGTGCAGAACCATGAGCGAGGCGATTGACTGGCACCGCTGCGAAAGCGTCGCCGAGCTGGGGGCGGGAGACGGGGTATTGACCAGACATCTGCTCACCAAAATGCGGCCAGATGCCGCACTGCTGGCATTTGAAACAAATCCCCGTTTTCTGCCCCGGCTGCAGGCCATCGGCGATCCTCGCCTGCAAATCAGCAGTGCCTCAGCCGAAACGCTGAGCGGAGACTATGACGCGATCTTCTCCGGCCTGCCGCTGCTGTCGCTGCCCGCGTCGGTACGCCACCGCATTCTTGAACGTGCGGCAGCGCGGCTTCGCCCGCAGGGCATTTTTGTTCAGTTTCAGTACACCGCCTTATCTGAATCCCTGCTCTCAGATTACTTTGCCTGGGAGCGGAGGCGCGTCTTCTGTAATTTGCCGCCAGCCTGGGTCTACCGCTGCTGTCCGCCTGAAAAGGTATCAGACAGTGCGGCCCGGCAGGTTATCAAGACGGCAGTATGACATTCAGATGAAGTTGAGATGGCAATCTTGCCACTCTTTGCCAGGCTTAAAATTCACTCAAACAGCAGGGGGAGAAAATGCACACTGAAACCGGGACGGACGCATCAAGCGATGAAGAAGTCTGCAACATTATTGGCAAGGCGGTGGTTGACCTGAGTATAACGGGACAGCCGGTTAACAGAGCTACGCTGGCACTCAAGCTGCTGACGATGGCGGATCAGGATGGGGATGACGAAAGAATTTTGCTCTACTGGATTGCCCGGCGGGCAATCAACGAGCCACACCGGTTTGCTGCGGCAGGCGTCTGATAGTGTGACTGCCCGGCACGGGATGCCGATGAACGGCCGCTTATCAAGGCGGCCGTTTTTGTTTCAGACGATGCGCCGGACGCCCGGAATGCGCGCCAGCAGCCCGCAGATCGCGGCGGAAATGGCATAACAGAGCAGCGCCAGCAGCGGAATAGTGATAATGGCCGAGTAGCTGTCGAAGCGGAGCTCAAGCAGGCGCAGCAGCGTTTCCAGAACCATCATATGCACAAAGAAGATGCCCAGGCTCAGCCTTGCAAGGGCGCGGATCAGGCCAATGCTTTTTCCGGAAAAGGCGAGCGGCGCATTGAGCAACATAAAAAAGAACGACAGCGAAACCACTACCAGCGTGGGGGCGGAATAAAACAGAAAGATTTCATTAGGCGAAAAAGTGCTGAGCGACAGCGAGTAACTCATTACCGCCGTTAATACGGATGAAAGAATAAAAATAATGGCGGCAAGGGTCACTTTAGGGTTGATATTATAACGACGGATAACGCCGCCAATAATATAAAACCCTGACAGGTAAACCACCATATCAATATTACTGCGCGCCGGGAGCGCATGTCCTTCCAGCAGATTAAGCTTCATATTATCAAATAACATATAGACTGAAGCCAGAACAAACCAGATGGTGACAATATAGTTAACCCGCTGCTGGCTGCCATGCTGAATAAAAGTATTGAGCAGCGGCGTGAGCAGATAGAGCAGCACCATGGTGTAGATAAACCATAAGTGCGGCCAGGCAGGGGTGCTTAACAGGTTAAGCAGGCTTATCGGCGTCGACAACCCGTTCAGCCTGCCATACAACAGATAGATCGCGGACCAGACCACCAGCGGAATCACTAAATTTTTTACCCGGTGCTTTAACGTACTGAGCAGGGATTCCGTTTTATTCAGTGAGATATAGCCAGCAAGCAGCAGAAAGAGAGGAAAAGCGATACGGCCAATCACCTCATACATGACGGAAACGGACCAGGCCGTGTGGAAATAGCTGAACGGGGCCGCCGCCGTGTGCAACAGAATAACCAGATAGGTTGCCACCAGCGTCAACAGCTTAATATTGAGTGTCTTCAACGCCTAACTCCTTGTCATGAAGCATAAACTGGCTTTTCTTTTTCAGTTTATCGCCAATGGGCTAAAGGTATCATATTCCGCTGGCTGGCGTATCTCTGTCCGTAAAAAAAGCACAGTTAATCGATCAAAAGGAGTGGCTGTGCTTCGCCATCGTTTCTCAAAGCGTGAAAGCCGCGAAGCGGCGCTTTTCAGGCGGACAGACCAGCACTACAGAATAAAAAGATGGCTGGCGCAAAGCCGAACATGCGCGGATTTTTATGCCGCATCAGGTTGATAACCGGAAACCGGGCGGGGAGCGTAGCTAAGGCATCAGCATAGTAAGGAGAAGTGAGGTGAAAAAATTCACTCAGGGGCGTGAAACTTGTTAAAATTGATCTTTCCCCCTTTTATCATGGAAGCGCTTATGTCATCTCCGATTTCTGAAATTGCTCATCCGGCCAACAGCCCAAAACAGGCAGCGTTACAGTTAGTGATTGAACTGGTCCGGGCAGGAAAACTCAGCCCGCTTCAGGGCGACGCGTCAAATATGATCTCGATCTACGAGCAGTTTAAAGCGCATTTCGAAGCCGACAAGCAGAAGCACTCCTCCGGTTCGGCGATTTCCTGATAACCCCAGGCAATCAGCCTTTGCGCGCGGCAGCAGGGGCGTTATCTCAGAAAAACGGGCGACGTTTGTCGCCCGTTTTTTTCTGCCCGCTTGATGCCCGTCCTAGCCGACGATGCGTCCCTGAGCCATACGTACAGCGTTATCACACATATAGTCGATCACGTCCGGATCGTGGCTCACCAGCACCATCGTCAGATTATCCTGCTGCTTGAGCGAGTTCAGCAAATTCAGAATTTCGGCCTGCACCGACATGTCCAGCGCAGAAGTCGGCTCGTCCAGCAGCAACACTTTCGGCTCCAGCAGCAGCGCCCGTACGATAGCCACACGCTGGCGCTGACCGCCTGAGAGCTGGTGTGGATAACGGTCAGCCAGCGCCGGATCGAGGCCCACGTGGCGGAAACCGCTGTCGATACGATCGTCGATGTCCGTTTTCTTCAACAGCCTGAGGGGTTCGGCAAGCGTACGCCGCAGCCGGTGACGCGGATGAAGCGAAGCGTAGGGATCCTGAAAGACCATCTGCACATCCTGACGAAGCTGGCCGGTAAAGGCTTTGCCCGGTCTGACGCTCTCTCCTGCGAGGCTCATCTGGCCCTGCCAGTGAGGATTCAGGCCCGCCATCACCCACAGCAGGGATGACTTGCCGCAGCCGGAAGGGCCGACCAGCCCGAAACATTCACCGGCGCGGACGTTCAGCGATACTTCATGCACTACCGTGCGGAAATCGTAACCCTGGCGATGCGAAACGCTTATATCAGAGAGTTCAATCATGTTCAGCGTGCACCTCCAGAGCGGCACGATCGAGGACGGGCAGCGGATGGCCGTGGGTCGCTTTACTGGGGCGGCAGGACCAGAGCGTACGCGTATAGGGATGCGTCGCCCGCGGCAGTTCGGCTGCGGGCAGCGTGTCCAGAATCTGGCCCTGATACATCACCATTACCCGCTCGCAATGTTCGGAAACCTGCTGAAGATCGTGGCTGATAAGCAGCAATCCCATATTGCGCTCTTCAACCAGACGGCGGATAAGCAGCAGCACCTGGTCGCGCATGGCATGATCAAGTGCAGAAGTCGGCTCGTCGGCGATCAGAAATTGCGGGTCGGCTATCAGCGCGATCGCCAGCATCACGCGTTGCCCCATCCCACCCGAAAGCTGATGCGGATAGCGATCCATCAGCTGGCGCGGCTGGGGCAGCCCGACCGCATCCAGCATTTCGCACACTTTTTCCGTGCGCTCGGCGCGGCTCAGCCTGGCGTGAAGCTTGAGCGGTTCAGCCACCTGCCAGCCGATAGTGCGCAACGGGTTCAGCGCGTATTTGGGGTCCTGCATCACCATTGCGAGCTGGCTGCCGCGCAGCTGACTCCAGCGTTTCTCGTTCAGCGTCAGCGCATTATGACCTGCCACCGTCAGCGTGCTGGCATGCAGCCTGAGCGAAGGCGAAAGCAGCCCCATCAGACTACGGGCGGTAAGCGATTTACCGGAGCCTGATTCGCCAACCAGCGCCACGCGCTCGCGCCCCAGCGAGAAGCTGATGTTGTTGACCAGCGTACTGCCGGTATTGCTGTAAATATGCAGCTGGTCAGCAACCACCAGCGGAGACGTATCATCCATTATGTCGGGTATCCAGTCGGTCACGCAGGCCATCGCCCGTCAGGTTAAAGGCCAGGCTGGCAAACAGGATCGCGCCGCCCGGCGCGGCGGCCACCCACCACTGGTCGAAAATCACCTTACTGCCTTCCGCCACCATGGAGCCCCATTCCGCCATCGGCGGCTGAACGCCCATGCCAAGAAAGCCAAGGCCGGCGGCGGAGAGAATAATGCCGCCCAGACTGAGCGCGGCACGCACCACGGCACCAGGCATACAGAGCGGCAGAATATGGCCAAACATCAGGCGCAGACCGTTAATGCCCTGCATGCGGGCGGCGGCCAGATAGTCGCTTCGCCGCAGCGCCAGCGTTTCCGCGCGCGCCTGACGGGCGAAGGGTGGCCAGCTGGTGAGCGCCAGTGCCAGCGCACCGTTAATCAGGCCAGGCCCCAGCATCGCAACCAGCGCGAGCGCAATAACCAGATTCGGCAGCGAAAGAAAAATATCGGTGATGCGCAGCAAGACGCGCTCCGTCCAGCCGCCCAGGTAGCCCGCGCTGATGCCGATCAGCAGGCCCACCGGAATGGTCAGCAGCAGAATCAGCGAGACCAGCAGCAGCGTGGGCCTCGCGCCATAAATCACTCTGGAAAGCAGGTCGCGGCCAAAGCCGTCAGTGCCAAACCAGTGCACGGACGAGGGCGGTAGCAGACGTTCGGACATCATCTGCACGTTGGGATCGAAGGGCGCCAGCAGCGGAGCCAGCAGCGCGGCCAGGATCAGCACTGCCACCAGCGCACCGCCGACGGCTAGCGACGTCACGCGCCGGGCGCGACGCGGTGGAGCGAGAGCGAGGTCGGTTACATTTTGCGTCATCGTGTTCTCGGATCGGTAAGCCAGGTTAAGCCGTCCGCCAGGGCGTTGAGCGTGATAAAGCAGCCGCCAATCAGCAGCGTCGAGCCCAGAATGGCGGGCGTGTCGGACGCGAACAGGGCGGTTGTCATATAGCGCCCGACCCCGGGCCAGGCAAAGACCGTTTCGGTCAGCACTGAGCCTTCCAGCAGCGTGGCATAGGAGAGCGCGAGCACGGTAATCAGCGTGCCGCGCACGTTAGGGAAGACATGCAGTAGGAGGATCCGGCCACGGCTGGCGCCTTTAGCCCGCGCCAGCGTGACATACTCTTTATTGCTCTCTTCAAGCAGCGCCGCGCGCAGCAGTCGGGTAATGCCCGCCATCGACAGCAGGCCAAGCACCACCACCGGCAGCCAGAGGTGGGCGATCGCATTGCGGAACATTTCCGCATCGCCGGAAAGCCAGCTGTCGACCAGCACCAGTCCCGTTTTGGGTTCGAGAGTATATATCCAGATGTCATCAAGCCGTCCCGGTCCGGCAGACCAGTGCAGTACGGCATAGAACAGCAGCAGCCCCAGCAGCCCCAGCCAGAACACCGGAACGGAATAGCCCAGCAGGGAGATCAGTCTGGCAGCATTATCGAGCAGGCTGCCCGGTTTCCATGCTGCCAGCAGCGCCAGCAGGATGCCGAAAAAAGAGCCAAACAGCATCGCACAGGTCGCCAGCTCAATCGTCGCCGGAAAAGTGCGCTGGAGATCGTCTGTCACTGGCTGACCGGTCAGCCGTGAAATACCCAGATCGCCGCTAAGCAGATGAGTAATGTAATGCCAGAATTGCATCAGTACCGGCTGATCGAGCCCCAGGTCATGACGAACCTGCGCATAGGTTGAGGCGCTGGCATGATCGCCGGCGATTTGCAGCACCGGATCGACGGGGGAAAGATGCGAAAGCAGAAAGGTAAACGCCAGCAGGCCAAGCAGCGTAATCGCCAGCGAGAGAAGGCCTCCCGCCACGCGACCGCTGCGCCGCCAGAACAGCCGGGCGAACCCGGCCTCAGAAAGCGACAATGCCATTACTTACTGACCTGACCGTAATAGACCATATCCGGGTTAATCCCCTGGACGTACCCTTTGATATTGTCGCGGACCGCAATCAGGTTGCGCGCCTGCAGGCCAATCACGTAAGGCGAGTTTTTCTGCACCTCGCGCTGCATCTCCTGATAAAGGGCGACGCGCTTTGCCTTGTCGCTCTCGGCGGTGGCGGCCAGCGTCTGCTTGTTCAGCGCCGGAATATGCCAGTTGGAACGCCAGGCCAGCGTTGTGCTGCCGTTTTCCGGGTTGTAGGCAAAGGCGGAGGCGTTAGTGTTGGGATCGAAATAATCCGCTCCCCACGCATTCAGCGTCGCCTCATACTTGTGCGCTTTCACCGTGGTGGCAACTTCGCTGCTGATCCCCGGGATCAGTTCAACCTTAACGCCGCCGCGGGCAAAGCTTGCCTGGAGAGCCTGAGCGATATCCAGATAAGGCGGCTGGTTGCTGACCGCCAGCTTAAAGCTGACGTTGGTCAGGCCGGCCTTGCTGAGGATCGCCTTCGCCTTTTCGGGATCAAAACGGTACGGGTTTTCATTCAGCGCGCCCAGGAAGCCTTCTGGCAGGAAGGATTGATGCACCTGGAACTGGCCTTTAAGCAGATCGTCGGCAATACCGTGGTAGTCAAACAGGTAGCGTGACGCTTCCCAGAAAGCTGGGTTTTTCAGTGCCGGCTTGGCGTCGATATTGAACTGCATGTAATAGAGCGAGGCCATGGGGATCGCCATCGGCTTCACGCCCGCGCGGTTTTTCAGCGCCGCCATCTGATCGGCACCCAGATTACGCGCAATATCCGCATCGCCCTGTTCCAGCAGCAGACGACGGGTAGCCGGGTCTGGCACATTTTTGATCAGCACGTTTTTCAGCTCAGGCGCGCCGCCTGGCGAGGTCGGGTTAGCGGAAAGCAGCAAAACCTCATGCGGAATATATTTGCGGATCTGGAACGGACCGCTGCCCGCAGAGTGCATGGCCAGCCATTTATTCCCCAGATCCCCTTTCTGCGCGTGGGCCTGAACGGTCTTTTCATCCACGATGGAGGCGGCAGGCGCGGCAAGCAGGCTCAGAACGTAGGTCGGGCTGACATCTGCCGTCCAGCTCACCTTGACGTGATTCGCATCGATTTTTTCCAGCTGCGCATCAACGTTATCTTTTGACCAGCCAAGCTGGGTCAGGATAAAAGAGGGATCAAGGTTAAGTTTGACCACGCGGCTGAGGGAAAAAATCACATCCTCTGGCCGTAGCGGATTGCCGGAGGCAAAGCGAGCGCCCTCTTTAAGCGTAAAAGTCAGGCTGCGGTTGTCGCTGCCCGGCTGCCAGGCGCTCGCCAGGGTGGGCCTGAGATCGGTCGGATTCTGCGGATCGGACTGGATCAGCCGCTGATAAAGGTTGGTAAACGCCTGCACCGAGGTGAGCTCAAAACCTTCTGCCGGATCAAAACTGCTGGCGTCGTCAATAGACTGGGCAATCACCAGCGTATCGGGCGGCGTGGCGGCGTGAGCAGTAACGGCACCGGCCAGCGCGACGGCCAGCATTGACGGAACTACAAGTTTCATGACGTTTCCTTAACCTTGAAGTGTGACCGCGAGTGTAGATGAGGCGGGCGCCGGATAAAAAGTAGATTATCCGCTATCGTTATTCCTGCAGGTTATAAGGCGTGGCGGTTAGTTATAATATGGGATCAGGATGGCGGAGCCAGCGTCAGCCAGAGCCACGGCGAGACGCCGATAAAATTGTTTAGCATATGCAGAAACACCGGCAGCTTCAGGCCGCCAGAGCGCAGGCGGGCATAGCAAAGCAATAACGAGAGCAGCGTCAGGGCGATCAGCGTTTGCAGATGGACATATTGCGTGTGCGCTGCCGCAAAGGCGAAGGAGGTAAGAAGCGCGCAGGCCAGTCGCTGTTTCGGTAGCCAGGTCAGCAGGCCCTGCAGGAGGAATCCACGAAACAGAATCTCTTCAAAAACCGGCGCCAGCAGCACGACTGCGAGCACAAACGCCAACATGCCTTCCGTACTTTCGCCGACCTGGCTGGCGGTCCAGGTTTCCTTTTGCAAATAGAACGACTGGGAAAAAATCAGTCCCAGCAGCAGCAGGCTGAAGACCAGTAGCTGGCCGGTACGGATATCGCCTGGTGGAATATCCCGGTAGCGACGACAGTACGCGCGGTAAAGCGGCACCAGCACGGCAAACTCCAGCAGGCACAGCACCGGCATCAGCATGCCGCTCCCCCGCAGTTCAGCATAATTGGGCAGTGCGCTGACTATTTGCGTGATGGTATACCAAATCAGGCACATGCCGATGCCGATCAGAGTGGTGGTCACTCTTTCAGAAGGTTGATTCATCGCATAAGTCCCTGTGCCTAAAGTCAGCGGATGGTAGCAAGCCCGCCCAGGGCTGTCGATAACCAGGATAAACCGCTGGCAGGCGCTAAATTGTTCAGCCTTTACGCCGATAAAGAAATAACCATCGTGCCCGGATAAGAAGTGGAGCACGATTTTTTAATGCCTGTGGAGAAGGATTTCTGGCGCATTCCACTGGATAAGGTTTGAAGTAGATGAGTCATCTTCCTGAACTGCGTCACCCGGCAGCCGGTGGCGATCAGAATACGACGTTTTTTACCCGACGCCTGCTGACTTCCCTGACGCGCCTGCTGAGCGGCGTAATGGTCATGGCGATGCTGATGGTCGTGGGTATCGTCTGGCAGCAGAATAAAGCCGCCGTCCGTCAGGAAAGCGCCCTGTTACAGAACGCCTGGGACAACAGCCGTCAGCATATGATGACCGACGTTCGGGATTACGCTTTCTGGGGGGAGGCGTGGAACAACCTGCATCTGCAGGTCAATACCGTCTGGGCGTTTGAAGAGGAAAACTTCGGCCCTGGTTTATACAGCGAATATCACTATGAAGGCGTATTCGTTGTGGATGGGAACGGCGTTACGCGCTACGCGGTGATTGATGGCAAGCTGGAAAACATCCAGCTGGAAAGCTGGCTTGGCGCACAAACCGCGCCGCTTATCCGCCGGGTCCGCACCATGGCGGCGGACGAAGATGCATTAACGCAGAATGCGATTGTGGGCACCACGCCCGCCATTATTGCTGCCGCACCGATCACCAACGGTAAAATCACCGGGCTGAAAACGAAGCCAGGTCCACCTTCGGTCATGCTGTTTGTTAACCGGTTCACCCCTGAAAAGCTGAAAGCCTTTGGCGAATCCGTCGGGGTCAAAAATGCCCGGATTCCCCTTAATGAGCAGGATAAAACCATTCAGCCTTTTTTACAGGAAGAGATCACTGAGTCTTTGCCGTTGGTGATCCGCTGGGATGCCAGCCAGCCGGGACAGACTCTGCTGATTTATCTTCTGCCGGTGCTCTTTATCTCTGCGCTGATTCTGGCGCTGGTGGCCAGAAGAGTGACCCGGCAGGCGCTGCATAACGCTGCGCTTTCCGACCAGCGCTTTAAGCAGCTGACGGACAGCCAGCGCGAGCTTGCGGCCAGCGAGGCACGCTTTCGCGATGTGGCGGAAGCCTCTTCCGACTGGATTTGGGAAATCGACACCTGCGGAAAAATTACCTATCTGTCGTCCCGCTTCGCCGCCGTCACCGGTTTAGAAACCACGTCGCTTGCTGGCAGGCCGATCGATGAGATCCTCCGGCATGATCGGGTGCCGGTCTCAAGCTGGATATTTCGCCAGCAGATTACCGGGCCGCGTCAACAGCTACGCTGCTACTCCTGCTCCGCAAAAGGAATGAAGCGTATCTGTAGCCTGGTGGCCAATCCGGTGGAACGGAACGGCGAGATTATCGGTTATCGCGGTACGGTGTCAGACATTACGGAAGAGGTTGAAGCCCAGGCACGTATTCATTATCTCTCACAGCATGACACGCTGACCGGGCTGCCTAACCGGCATTATATGCGTGAGTATATTCAGAGCAGGCTGATGACAAAGCCGACGCTGGATCGTCCGCTGGTGGTGATCAGCCTCGATCTCGATCACTTTAAGCCGATCAATGATACCTGGGGACATGCTGTTGGTGACGCCGTGCTTAATGATGTTTCTCACCGTTTGCGCAGCGTGCTGAATGCGGGAGATCTTGTCTCACGCGACGGCGGTGACGAATTTACGCTGATCGTTTCCGGTTTAAATACCGATGAGATTAACACCTGCTGTCAGGCGCTGCTTGATGCGCTTTCCCTGCCGTTCTGTTTCGGCCAGCAGGAACTGTTTATGAGAGGCAGTATGGGGATTGCGCTGGCCCCGAAGGATGCAAACCAGCCGGATGAACTGCTGCGTCTGGCGGATATTGCACTTTATAAATCGAAGCGGGAAGGGCGCAACCGCTGGAGCTGGTATACGCCGGAAATGGCTGCGAACCTGTTTCAGCGTCGGGAAATGGAGCGGAATTTACGGCGGGCGATCCTCAGCGATGAACTGCGCCTCTTCTATCAGCCCCGATACTCTCTCAGGGAAGGGCGGGCGGAAGGAGCAGAAGCGCTGATCCGCTGGGAACATCCGGCGACCGGGCTAATCATGCCTGACAGCTTCATCCCGCTGGCGGAAGAAACCGGGCTGATTATTGACGTCAGTGACTGGGTGCTGCTACGGGCCTGTACCGATGCCTTAAGCTTGCCGGGCACGATGTACGTCTCCGTCAATATTTCGCCTATTGAGTTTCGTAGCGGCAATCTGGCGCAGCGGGTGGCGGCCGCGCTGGCGAAAAGCGGCCTGGCGGCGAACCGCCTGGAGCTGGAGATTACCGAAAATATTACGATGGAAAATCCGCAAAGCGCGTTGGAAATTATGCGGGAGCTGAAAAAAATCGGCGTGAGGCTGACGGTGGATGATTTTGGTGCGGGCTATGCGTCGCTGGGCTTTTTGAAAACCTTCCCGTTTGACGGTATGAAGCTGGATCGATCTTATATGCATGATTTTCCGCATTGCCGACAGGCCTATTCTATCGTCGAGGGGATCATCGGGTTGGGTAAAGCGTTCTCACTGACGGTGACCGCCGAGGGGATAGAAACGCGTGAGCAGCTTGAAGAACTGAAAGCTATCGCCTGTCAGGAAGGGCAGGGTTACTACCTTGGCCGCCCGATGCCGTTACGCGTTTTTCTGCAACAGCTGGAGAGGCCATTTATCCCGTCAGTGCGCTTATCATAAACAGCGAAAAGCCCGTCACAGACGGGCTTTGCCGCTAGCGGACTTTCACCGCAACAAGGATCATTATCGCGGCATAAAGAAGAAAGATTGCCAGTTCCATAATGCGCTCCTTTTTTAAGATACTTCTTAATTATAGTGCAACGCATGTTTAATTAATGAACAAATCTTGCCCTTACGGTACGCGTCACAAAACGCCAGGGTGGACAGAAAGCGATTCTCTTCAAGGCCTTTATTCTGCTAACCTTTTGGGAAATTGCTGAATGTTAATGCAGAGGAGAGAAACAATGACATTTTATGGAAAGGGTGCGGTTGTCGCGGCACTGGTCATGCTGGCAGGGTGCCAGTCGGCCTCTCAGAAAGAAAATAGTGCCGTGGATCCGGAAATGGATCGCTGCGGTGCATCGCAGTACCAGCAGTATGTGGGCAAGCCGCTGTCGTCAATCGATAGCGTCAAGTTTAGTCATCCGATACGGGCAATTCCCTATAACTCTGCCGTGACCATGGACTTCAACCTTAACCGCCTGAACTTTATGGCCGATCAGAAAGGGGATATTTCCCGCGTTTACTGCGGCTAAAATTGGGCTTTACGGCCTGCTGTCATGACGATTTCTCTGTCAAAGAGAGTGGCATTTTCGTTCCGCTGTCAGAGAAATCGCCTCTGTTGACTCTTATCTCCTTGTCTGCTTTTACTCTGCATGTCCCAGGACTGATGAACAGGATAATTGGCCTGATAACCGGCGCGAAATTTTGCTGTCATCTGCCTGCAATACCCTCCAGATAGGGTTGAGAGATAGCAAGGCGTTCTTTCCGTGCCTGCAATAACGTAATGCTTGTCTTATTCCCGCTTCGTGCGGGATTTTTTTTGTCTTACGCTGAATAAGGCCGCGTCGTTTTCTTAATCTGGCGAAGCGGGGGACAGACAACGAGCTGTGCCGCTGGCCGTTTTCAACAGCTTCCGGTGCTTTATTCGTTGTTTTCTTCCAGCAGCAGCGTCAGCAGATTCCGGTAGCCCTGAAGCCTGACCTCATCCACCTCGCCCTCAAGCCTGGCAATCGCGCTGGCAATCATCGCCTTACTGGCCGTGGTTCTGCCGCTGCGCATCACTTCCGTCATAATAGCGGCCAGCAGCTCGCTCTCCTGAGGTCCATGAAAGGCCGGGCTGTTGAAATAGTCTGTAATGGCACGGCCAGCACTTGGTGCGGAATGTCCCATGATCGCCCTCCAGAAAAGCCCTGACCCTCACCCGGCGATTTACGGGGGAGGGAGGAAATAACGTCCTAAACGATCCGGTTTGCCAGAACGGCAAGCCGCCAGACTGCATGAAAAATAAACAGATGAAGATATAAAATACTGTAGATGTGCGCATGGATAAATCCAGTAACATACAGAAATATTTTCGCTTCTTTACGGGGCCATGGCACCCTGAGCGGGTGCATGTAAATATTTGCTTGTTTTCATAAGGGTATGGCGCGCTGTTTTCTCTGTTTCAGTGCAGCATCGTTAACCATTTTATAGATCAGCCATGCACTGCTTTCTCTGTTTTAAGAATCGGGTCCTTAGCCTTGCTACCTGTCAGTTACAGACTGCTTTCTTTGCTCAAAGACGTAACCATCCGCCTTTTTACGTGATCCAGCGATGAAGTATTTGTCCGTTTAAGGTCAACATAACAGGAGGAGAAGAGAATAGCGTCCAGGCGAGGCACGATGGAGGGCAAAAGGGTTAGTAAAAAAAGGGGAGTAAAAATATAATAAATTCAATCATTTATATTTTATTATCGCTTATTTTAATTTTGGGGGTTGTATCAGGCGGAGCATTATGAGTAAATGCACCGTCGGTTTTGAAACAGACAACGTATGCGAGCAATTTTAGTAAAGCAGTTTTCAGTTAAAGCGCTATCTTAGATATCTCTTCTTCCTGACTTCCTTCTTAAGTGCCTCATAAGTCCACCCTGTTGACAAACCCCGTGCCCTTTGTGGCTTAATACTTACTGAAGGAAAGACAACATGTCTAACAAAATGACTGGTTTAGTAAAATGGTTCAACGCTGAGAAAGGTTTCGGCTTCATTTCTCCAACTGACGGCAGCAAAGATGTATTCGTACACTTCTCTGCAATCCAGAACGGCGGCTTCAAGACGCTGGAAGAAGGTCAGAAAGTTGAATTCTCTATCGAAAACGGCCAGAAAGGCCCAGCTGCAGCTAACGTAACTGCACTGTAAGTTTTCAGATAGACTCACTGACTGAGGATGATGGGGTCAACCTGCCATCGTCGTCACTGAGAAAGAAAACCCGCCACCGGCGGGTTTTTTGCGTTTAAGGCGCCGGTAAAGCGCGTTATACCCCCTTCAGCCTTTTTTATTCGTGGCTATAGCTTCATCCTTTACGGTAACCGGTCATTCCTCTCTTTCCTGAATCCTGGCTTTAAGTCGCTTACCTTCCCGCAATCGCCATCTGTTACTGTTACACTATGATTTCATCACGATGTTATAAGGCTTCGTCATCACACGATGGAATCCTGGAAGGTTAACCTCATTTCAGTCTGGTTCGGCTGCCTGTTTACCGGGCTGGCGATCAGCCAGATCATCCCTTTTCTGCCGCTTTACGTTGAACAGCTGGGCGTAACGGATCACGAATCGCTAACCCTCTGGTCAGGGCTAATTTTTAGCGTCACCTTTATGGTATCGGCCGTTGTGTCACCGATGTGGGGCAGCCTGGCGGACCGCAAAGGACGAAAGCTGATGCTGCTCCGCGCCTCGTTAGGCATGGGGCTGGTTATCTTTTTACAGGCTTTTGTCACGGACGTCTGGCAGCTGTTCCTGCTGCGGGCGCTGATGGGGCTGACGTCCGGGTATATTCCGAACGCGATGGCGCTGGTGGCGACACAGGTGCCCCGCGACCGCAGCGGCTGGGCCCTGAGTATGGTGTCGACCGCGCAGATCAGCGGGGTGATCATGGGACCGCTAATGGGCGGTTTTCTTGCTGACTGGGTTGGCCTGCGGGCTGTTTTCCTGATCACGTCAGCGCTGCTAATGACCAGCTTTCTGATCACGCTGTTTTTGATCAAAGAGGGGGGCCAGCCGCGGATCAAAAAAGAGGATAAGCTGAGCGGCCAGATGGTATTTCGTTCGCTTGCGCATCCTGGGCTTATTATCAGTTTGTTTGTCACCACGCTGGTGATCCAGCTTTGTAATGGTTCTATCAGCCCCATTCTGACGCTGTTTGTGCGGGAACTGGCGCCGGATGTGCAGAATATCGCTTTTGTCAGCGGGATGGTCGCGGCGATTCCGGGCGTTTCCGCGCTGCTTTCCGCGCCACGGCTGGGCAAGCTCGGGGACCGGATTGGCGCCCAGCGCATTCTTTTTGCCTCACTCATCCTGACTTTTTTCCTGTTTATGGCGATGACATGGGTAGAGAGCGCCCTCCAGCTCGGCGTATTACGCTTTCTGCTGGGCTTTGCGGAAGGCGCGATGATGCCTGCCGTGCAGACGCTACTGCTCCGCCATGCCAGCGATCGCGTAACCGGACGCATATTCGGCTACAACCAGTCGTTTATGTACCTTGGCAACGTCGTGGGGCCGCTGATGGGCTCGGGGATTTCAGCGATTGGCGGATTCCGCTGGGTGTTTGCGGCCACGGCGGTAGTCGTACTGGTGAATACGGTTCAGCTGATGATGGTATGGCAGCGTAAAACGATGAATGCCAGAAAATAGAAGCCTCTCTCCAGCAGTAAAATCCGCAGGCAGGCGGCAAAATTGCGCCTCTCTGCCGCTTGAGTGGTCAACGCCACGCGCATCTGCTGGCGCAGGGGGATGGTTACCGCTCTGCGCTCGTTAATAATTTCTTAAACATTTAATGTCTTTTCATTACAGCCAGTTACCTTAGTGATCCTGCCGCTCTGCTTACGGGTGGAAACCGCGAATCCTTATCAATGCCAGGCTTATTGCAACCTTTTGATTCCTGTCCGGAACCTGAAAATAATAAAGGAGCGTTGCGTGAGCTATCAAAATGCCATTGTGTTGCAGGACCTTCCTCAGATGAAACCTGTGCGGGTGCCTGTGGGAGAAACTGATATTCTTCTGTTCCGTGACGGAGAGGAGGTGAAAGCCTGGCAGGCAAATTGTCCTCATTCAGGCGGGCCTCTGGAAGAGGGCGCTGTGCGGGATGGCCGGCTAATCTGTCCGTGGCATAAAGCCAACTTCAGCACTGAAGACGGCAGCATGTGTGAACCGCTGGCGTTAAGCGATCTGAAGCGTTACCCGGTGCGGGTACTTAATGGCATGATACAGATCGATCCTGAGCCATTACCGCCGCTTTACGCTTTCTCCGCGGAAGAAGAAACGCCGGTTTTTGTCATTCTTGGTGCGGGCGCGGCAGGCAGCGCAGCAGCCTGGACGCTGAGGCGGGAAGGGTTCAGGGGGCGGCTGGTGCTGGTTGAGCGGGAGCAGGAGGCGCCCTATGACCGGACCGTTCTCACCAAATTTGTGCCTGCTGGCAAGATGAAAATTGAAGAGGTTCCACCGCTTCTGGATGACGATTTTTCCCGGTACGTCGAACGGATGCAGGGTGAAGTTGAACAGCTTGATACCCATCAGCGAAAGCTGCGTTTTGCCGACGGCGCTATTCTTCAGTACGACAAATTACTGATCGCCACCGGCGGTATTCCTCAGCGTCCAGAATTTGACGGCAAAGCGTTGTTCGGCGTGCATGTCCTGCGCAGCATTGAGCAGGCAGCAACGCTGCTTGAGGAGGTGGATAAAACCCAGCGGCTGGTCATTATCGGCAACAGTTTTATCGGTATGGAGTTAGCTTCCGCCCTGCGCAGTCGTGATATTAACGTGCAGATTATTACCCGCGATCCGCTGCCGTTCAGAAAGCCGTTTGGTGAAGAGCTGGCGCGTTTCTTCCGCGATCTGCACGAAGAGAACGGCGTGAAATTCACCGAAGGCGAAGTGGCCTCACTGGCAGGCGAAGCGGGCAAGGTGACTGGCGTAAGGCTGAAAGACGGCACGCTGGTGGACGCAGATATCGTGCTGCTGGCCACGGGCGTCGCGCCCGGCACCGGATTTATTCACGATCTCCCGCTACGGGATGATGGCAGCCTGACCGCAAACGATCATCTTGAGGTGGCAAATCATGTCTGGGCCGCCGGGGATATTGTGAGTTTCCCGGTGGCGGAAGGCTATCAGCGCATTGAGCATTTCCGTGTGGCAGAGCAGCAAGGCCGGGTGGCCGCGAAAAATATGCTGGAAAAGGATGAGGTATATGATCGCGTCCCCTTTTTCTGGACGGCACAATTTGGCATCCGCTACGAATATCTGGGCCACGCCAGCGAATGGGATGACTATCGCCTGCTGGGATCGCTTAAAGAGAAAACATTTGTGGCGCTGTATGGCTATCAGGGAGGGCTGCTGGCCGTGGCTTCCTGCGGCATGTATACGCTGACCGCCGATCTTGTGCTGCGCATGCAGAAGCCGATGACTATGGATGAAGCGGAAGCGCTGGTGGTCAAGGCGCTGGAAACAGAAGCGTAGATCGCCGCCCGTTAAGAGATGCGGCGTCAGAATGGCGCGGGGGCAGGGGCTTATTCAGCCCCTGCTGATCGTCAGGACTTGCCCATACTGGCTGACTTTGCCATGCAGCTCTGCATCGCTTCCATTACTGCAGAACGAAACCCTTTCTCTTCGAGTACTCTCACCGCTTCAATGGTTGTCCCGCCGGGGGAGCAGACCATATCCTTAAGCTCGCCAGGGTGTTTCCCCGTTTCCAGCACCATCTGCGCCGATCCTTTCACCGCCTGTGCAGCGAACTCATAGGCCTGGACGCGCGGCATTCCGCCCAGCACGGCAGCATCCGCCATCGCTTCGATAAACATAAAAACATAGGCTGGTGCGGAGCCGCTGACGCCCACTACGGCATGGATCATATATTCAGGCACCAGCGCCGCTTTACCAAATCCGTTGAAAATAGCCAGGATCTCATCCGCTTCTTCTTTTGATACCAGTACATTTGGCGTGACCGACGTCATGCCTTCATTCACCAGCGCGGGCGTATTTGGCATAACGCGAACCAGCTTACGATCGTGGCCCAGCACTTCTGCCAGCGAGGCGAGCGTGACGCCAGCCGCGATGGAAACCACCACCGTCTCTTTATTCAGGCTGCCGGAAACCTCTTTCAGCACGCTCAGAATGACATTAGGCTTCACCGCGCCAAAGAGAATATCTGCCTGTTTAGCCACCTCTTCGGCACTGGCACCCGGCGTAATGCCATACTCTTTCTGCATCGCCTGGTTCGTTTCCGGCTTGTGGTCATAGACCCAGATGTTCTCTGCCTTTACCTCTCCAGCCGACACCAGGCCACCGATAATGGCCTTCGACATATTGCCGCAGCCAATGAAGCCGATTTTCTTTTCCATCATGGTGCTCCCTGTTTAATTTGGTTGTCACTGCGCCTAGCTTACGTCATTCGTCACTATATGCCAGCTTCAGCTACGCTTAAGCCAGAAGGAGAATACCATGCAAAACAATCGAAAAGATGAGGGGATCAGCCGGGACTACCCCATTCAGGAGCATATGCGCTGGCAGCATATTGAATGGAAATTAGAGCGGGTGGGCTATTTTTTACTGTTTGCCATTGTGATTCTGGGCGCCTGTGGGCTGTTTTCCAAAGGCATTCTCAGCGACGCCACGGTGACCTCCGCCGACGGCGCGCTGCAGGTCGACTATGAGCGATTTGGCCGGCGGACCAGCGACATGAGAATGACGATCCGCATCAAGCCTCAGGCGGTGGACAGCGTCACTCTTACCCTTAGCGGCGAGGAGATGGATAATTTCCAGATTCAGTCACTTCAGCCACAGCCGCTCAAATCCTTAAGCCAGAGAAACAGCCTGAAGCTCACCTGGGCAGGCGCTGAGCTGAAAGAAGGCACTACCGTCTGGATCGGATCGCAAGCGCAGAATGCCGGTCGCTATCCGGTTACGGTAACGCTCGGTAACGCGACGAGCGTGCATTTTACCCACTGGATTTATCCCTAGGAGATCGAAATGGAAACAGTTTTACGTGCCGCCAGCATGTATTTGTTGCTGATGGTGGTGTTAAAAATTGCCGGACGGCGTACGCTTCTTGAAATGACCTCTTTCGATCTGATCCTGCTACTGATTATCAGTGAAGCGACGCAGCAGGCGCTGCTCGGCAATGATTTCTCCGTTACCGGCGCTTCGCTGACCATTATTACGCTGATTGTGGTGGATATTCTGTTTGGCATGATGAAGTCGCGTTTTCCCAGAGTGGACAGGCTGATTGACGGAACGGCTATGATTCTGGTGGAAGAGGGAGAAGTGCTGTCCGGGCGGGCGCGGCGGGCGGGCATCTCAATAGATGATATTATGACGGCCGCGCGAAGCCAGGGGCTGGAACGTTTCGATCAGATTAAATTTGCCATTCTCGAAAAGAACGGCAAGATCAGCATCATTCCCGTCTCAACGTAAAAGGAACTGGCGATGCCAATCTGGGTGGATGCCGATGCGTGCCCGAAAGTGATAAAAGAAGTGCTCTACCGTGCTGCCGATCGTGCGCAAATGATGGTCACGCTGGTGGCTAATCAGCCGCTTAGCGTTCCCCCATCAAAATTTCTGCGTACGCTACGTGTACCGGCAGGATTTGACGTGGCCGATAACGAAATTGTCCGGCGGGCGGAAGCGGGCGATCTGGTGGTCACCGCCGACATTCCGCTTGCCGCAGAAGTGATGGAAAAAGGGGCCGTGGCGCTGAATCCACGCGGCGAACGCTACAGCGAAGCGACCATCCGCGAACGGCTGACCATGCGCGATTTTATGGATACGATGCGGGCCAGCGGTGTGCAGACCGGCGGCCCTGCCACGCTGAATCAACGCGACCGTCAGCAGTTTGCCAACGAACTTGATAAGTGGTTACAGGCGCAACAACGATAAAAACGGCCAGAAGCGGCCAGCCATCGTCTGGCCGTTTATCACCTGAAGAGCGATCTTCTTCATTCGCTTTTTCCCCGCCCGCGCCCACTAACCTGCTGACGCCGTTATCCTCAGCTGCCGCTCCCCTTCACACGAGATTGTTCTGAGCAGCGCAACGGCATGAGGAAAGGTGTCATGAAAGTAAATGGTTTGTTTTTATCTGCATAAAATGAGCGGGTTAAGCGTTTTTTTCCTGTGGATCAGGGGAGGTTACTACTGGTCGCCATGGGGGATTATCGGTATGATGCGATGCTAAATTACTCTAATTTGCTTCTACCTCGGCACCTCTGGCCGCAGCGTAAAAGTTCAGGACTTTCCAGCTATGGCATTACCCCTTTATCTGATCGGCGCGCGCGGCTGCGGTAAAACCACGATAGGTGAGGCGCTGGCGGAGGCATCTGGTTACGCTTTTACGGATACGGATCGCCATCTTCAGCAGGCGACCGGTCGCTCCGTGGCGGAGATCGTCGCGGCGGAAGGGTGGGAAGGGTTTCGCCGCCGCGAAACAGCATCGCTGAAGGCGGTGACGGCAGCGTCCAGCGTGATTGCTACCGGCGGTGGTATGGTGCTGGCGGCTGAAAACCGTCAGTTTATGCGCGAGCATGGCCGGGTGATTTATTTGCAGGCCAGGGCCGACGTGCTGGCTTCCCGTCTTGAAGCTTACCCCATACAGGATCAGCGCCCGACGCTGACAGGCCGTCCGGTTGCGGATGAAATGGTGGAAGTGCTTGCCTCCCGTGAGGCGCTCTACCGTGAAACGGCGCACTATATCGTCAACGCCATGCAGACGCCGGAGCGGGTCGTCAGTGAGATTATGGCGCTGCTTTGTCTGGCCCGCGCGGGCTGAACGTGCCGGCCCGCCAGGCCCGGCTCAGGTGACCCCGATCCCGTTATCCTTCCCTCCATAAAAAAACGCCAGCTATTGTCTATACTTAAGGAAGTAGTGCGATCGGTTTTTTCGCACGGCTATCTGCCCCATCGCTTTTTAATCATTGTTCAGAAGGAGAGTTATATGCCAGGCAGACCTCCCTATCCGCGCGAGGCGCGTATCGTGCCGGTGGAAAAAGGAACGACAGGAAATACCGTAACCTGGTATGAACTGCGCGCCGATCACCCCACGCCGGATACGCTAATCAGCGAGCATGAAACCGAGCAGGAAGCGCAGGATTCGAAAGCGCGTTATGAGGATAAAGAAAAAGAATAAGTCACGTTGGCAGGGATGCCGCAGGAACGTCTGCCGGGGCGCCTTTCGCAAAAGGCAGGAAATCTTTAATTCGCTATTTTCTACTGCTTCAACCCGGTTTCCCCGACAAACTGGCCGGTATCCAGCCGCTTCTTCCCTGCAGGGGGTTTCACATTCTGTGATTTTTATAACATCCTTCTGCATCCCGTTGTCATTTCCTGCTGCCGATACTTGACCCTGGCCGGGCATCACTTTATTTTTCCTTATACAGGGTCCGACGGCGCGCTGCGCGCTGCCGGGTCAGTTTTAAAGCTTAACCGGATAGCCCATTGACTGATTTACTGATAAATCCTTTCCCCCCCCGTGTGTCACAGCCTCATTCAGAGGCAGATGCTATGCTTTCTCTATCCGTGGCCACCGGTTACGGCACAGCCAGCCGTGAGCGGGCTGAAAACGCTACCACAGCGGATAGTAAATCGATGAAACAGATACTCGCAACGTTAACATTAGGGAGCGATGCCCGTCGTGACGTCCGGCCTCTGCTGCTTGAACAACTGCCCGAAGATCAACTCTACTCTGTCGCCCTGCTGGACGGCCTGAACGAAGCGGAAATAAGAGGCGCTTTTGGGGCTGAGGCAGATGAAAAAGTGGTGATTACGCGCACCCCTGAGGGAAAAGATATGCTGCTTTCTCTGGCGCGGGTGGAAGAGGCATTTCAGGAAAAGATTGTGGCGCTGGAAGCGCAAGGTTTCGAAACCATCCTGCTGTTGGGCGGGGCGCGGTTCAGCCATCTGAAAGCGGACAGAGCCACGCTGCTGGAGCCTTACCGGTTACTGCCTTCGCTGGTTAATGCGATTACCGGCGAACATCAGGTCGGGATTGTTATTGCGCGCGAAGAAAACCTTTCAGAACAGCGCAGCAAATGGCGGAATCTTGTCCAGAAACCGCATTTCGCTATCGCCAGCCCCTGGAAAAGCAGCGATGACGATCTGGTCGATGCGGCACTGACGCTTCAGGAAAAGGGCGCTGACGTCCTGGTACTGGACTGCCTCGGCTACCATCAGCGGCATCGTGATTTTTTACAGAAACTGTTGGGAATCCCCGTGCTGCTGTCCAATATGCTGTTGGCAAAGCTGGCGGCAGAACTGCTGCTGTAACAGGCGGCGTTTCGGCATGTTACAGCGTCATTTAACCTTGTTTGTGATTACAATTTAAGGATGTGTCTATGCTCAACGTCAGCGAGTACTTCGACGGAAAAGTGAAATCAATTGGTTTCGACAGTGCCAGTACAGGACGTGCCAGCGTGGGCGTAATGGCGGAAGGAGAATATACTTTTGGCACCGGCCAGCCGGAAGAGATGACGGTGGTGAGCGGGTCGCTGAAGGTACTGCTGCCGGGCGAGACGGTATGGAAGCATTATGAACCGGGCCAGGTATTTAACGTGCCTGGGCATACGGAGTTTCATCTTCAGGTGGCGGAACCTTCCTCTTATCTCTGCCGCTATCTGAAAGGTTAACCGGCCGCATAGCTGAAGCGCCATGGCCGCTGAATGATAAAGGGGAGCAGTGCTCCCCTTCGTCCGCCTTTAGCGCTGTGCTTCGCCGCCTAAGGCTTCCACCGTATTAGCGATCAGGGCGCTCAGTTCGCTGGTCATCAGAATAAAATCGGCATCGAACCTCGCCTGAACGTCTTCACGATCGATATCATCATTCTGTTCGCGCAGCGTGTCTGCAAACTTCAGTCGCTTCAGGGAGCCATCGTCCGACAGCACCAGCTGGACGCGCTCCTGCCAGTCCAGCGCCAGCTTAGTCACCAGCTTACCCGCTTCGATATGGTTGGCAATTTCATCGCAGACTAAATCCTGTTTCTTACAGCGGATCACGCCGCCATCCTCCAGCAGCGCTTTCAGCTCCGCTTCATCCATCAGCGCAAAACCGGCTGGCGTATCGCCGGAACGTACCCATTCGGTCAGCGTCAGCTCAATCGGACTCTCCAGCGTCAGCGGGACGACCGGCAGCGAACCGAGGCTTTTACGCAGCAATGCCAGCGTATCTTCCGCTTTTTTGGCGCTGGCGCAGTCCACCATGATCATATTGTTAACCGTGTCGATCCAGACAAAGGTCTGGCTGAAGCGGCTGAAAGCACGGGGCAACAGGCTGTGCAGTACTTCATCTTTCAGCGAATCTTTTTCAGTTTTCTTCAGCTTGCGCTGCTGCTCCGCTTCCAGCTTGCTGATTTTGGCTTCCAGCGCCTGTTTGATCACCGGTGAGGGCAGGATCTTCTCTTCTTTGCGGGCGCAGATCAGGATCTGGCCATTATTTTCGTGGGTAAGCGCGTCGCCGCGTGGGCCCATCGGCGACACCCAGCCGGTTTTCGCCATATCCTGACTGCCGCAGGGAGTGAAGGAGAAGAGCTCAAGCTGTTTTTCCATCTCCTCAACCGCCAGTGGGATCTCGCGATTCAGACGATATACCATCAAATTCTTAAACCACAGCATTCTGCTTTCCCTCTCCATGCGCGCAACGGGCGCGCTAGTTCAACGTCAGGGCGCATGATAACGAATCGGCGGCGCTGTTTCATTGCCTTTCCGTCTCCCCCCTTCTAAGGTTAAGGACGAAGCATTAAATAATGAGGAATAACAAGTGCGTATCGGGATTGATTTAGGCGGAACGAAAATTGAGGTTATCGCATTGTCCGACCAGGGTGAGACGCTGTTTCGTCATCGCGTGCCGACGCCCAGGGATGATTATCCGCAGACGATAGAGGCGATCGCCGGGCTGGTTGCGCTGGCGGAAGAGTCTGCGGGCGAGCAGGGGAGCGTGGGGCTGGGGATTCCTGGCACGATCTCACCCTTTACCCGGCGGGTCAAAAATGCCAATTCAACCTGGCTCAACGGTCAGCCGCTGGATAAAGATCTGCATCAGCGGCTGGGAAGGGAAGTGCGTATCGCCAACGATGCCAACTGTCTGGCGGTATCTGAGGCGGTGGATGGCGCTGCCGCAGGCTGCCAGACGGTGTTTGCCGTGATTATCGGCACCGGCTGCGGCGCAGGGCTGGCGCTGAACGGTCAGGCGCATGCCGGCGGTAACGGTAACGCCGGAGAGTGGGGCCATAACCCGCTTCCCTGGATGGATGAGGATGAACAGCGGTATCGCGATGAGGTTCCCTGCTACTGTGGCAAATCGGGATGCATTGAAACCTATGTTTCGGGTACCGGTTTTGCCATTGATTACGCGCGGTTAAGCGGACAAACGCTGACCGGCGCGGAGATCATCCGGCTGGTGGATCAACAGGATCCGGTGGCCGAACTGGCGATGAGCCGCTATGAGCTGCGTCTGGCCAAGTCGCTGGCACATGTCATCAATATCTACGATCCGGAGAGGATCGTGATGGGCGGCGGCATGAGCAATGTGGATCGTCTCTACCAGACCGTGCCGCAGCTCATTAAAAAATGGGTCTTTGGCGGTGAATGTGAAACGCCCATCCGCAAGGCGATACATGGCGATTCCAGCGGTGTGCGCGGGGCGGCATGGCTCTGGCCGCTCTGATGCCAGCAAAAGCGTAGCGGGTGCGCGCATCAGACTGCGCGCTCCTGGTCCGGCATATCCGCCTTCCGCCGCGACGTTTTCCCGTCAGGCAGGTTTGAACACCAGCACGCTTTTCGCTGGAAAGTGTGGCGGCGGCGGCGGTAATCCTTCGGCGCTGCTGACCACGCCCCAGGCTTTCATGCAGAGCGCCTCATCGCCGGTGGTGCGCAGCACGCTGTAGCGCTGATTTTTGCCATACTCGATAGTCAGTTTGCACTCTCTGCCTTTATAGCGGTCAGCATCAATGAAGTTGTTTTGAATGCCATACTGCATCCGGTACAGATAGACACAATCTTCCTGTTTCATTTCGCTATTGCTGCTGCACTGCTGGCGGGCCTGAGTGTGGATCTCTTCCGCGCTCATGGGACCATGCTGCGCACTCTGACAGCCGCTCAGCATACCTGTCGCGCCCGCCATGATCAGCGCCAGCCCCCGGTAAAATGACATTTTATCTCCCTGTCAGATAAAGTTTTTTTGATTAAGGCCGATAGTTTAGCCTGTTAGCTTGCTGCTGACAGAAGAATCCAGCATTGCGGATGATTTACGGATTAATCACCCCCTCATCATGCTGCAGGCTTACTGAAGTCGCTGTTCAGGATGTAATGGTAATGCGCGTGACGTTGCTGGCTGCTTTTCAACTGATTCATGGAACTGAAATGAAAACACACCATAACCTTGCAGCCCTGGCGCTGTTCACCACGCTTACCCTGACTGGCTGCGCCACGGAATCCTCCCGCGCCATTGAGGCACCTCAGGTTGCCGCCGCCGCGCAGCCCGCTTATCAGGGCGTAAAAAGCCCGATCGCCGTTGGGAAATTCGATAACCGTTCCGCCTATATGAACGGCATATTTTCCGATGGTGTCGACCGTCTGGGCAATCAGTCTAAAACCATTCTCATTACTCACCTGCAGCAGACCGGGCGTTTCAACGTGCTGGACCGCGCCAACCTGGACGAACTGAAGGCGGAAGCGGGCTATAAGCGTAGCGCGCAGAACATCAAAGGCGCGGACTACGTGGTGACGGGCGATATCACCGAATTTGGCCGTAAGGAAGTGGGCGATCAGCAGCTCTGGGGCATCCTGGGCCGCGGTAAAACGCAGGTTGCCTATGCGAAGGTGAATCTGAACATCGTAGATGTGGCTACTTCTGAAGTGGTCTATTCCGTTCAGGGCGCGGGCGAGTATGCGTTATCTAACCGTGAAGTGATCGGATTTGGCGGCACCGCCAGCTACGACTCGACGCTGAATGGCAAAGTGATGGATCTGGCGATCCGCGAAGCGGTTAACCATCTGGTCAGCGGCATTGAATCCGGCGCCTGGCGCGCGGCAAAATAACAGGACGAAAAAGTGAACAAGTTAAAACTCATTCCGGCAGCCGCTGCGGTTCTGCTGCTGGCGGCCTGCGCGCCTAAAAAAGCCACCACCTATTATTGGGGCGACTATCAGCCTTCGCTCTATAACTATTACAAACACAGCACCTCACCGGAAAAAGAGATTGAAACGCTGAATCTGGTGATGGAACAGGCGAAAGCGAAGAATCTGCCGGTACCGCCGGGGCTGCACGCCCAGCTGGGGCTGCTGTATGTCGATACGGGCAATCCGGACAGGGCTTTTGCGCAGTTTACCGCCGAAAAAGAGGCCTTTCCTGAATCCGCCCATTATATGGATTTCCTGATGCGTAATAAGCAGGGAGCGAAGAAATGAAAAAGTTAATGATGATGGTTGCGCTGCTGGCGGCAGGGGTACTGAGCGGCTGCGCGAAAAAAGCGCCTTATGATTACAGCGCGTTTCGCGAGAGTAAGCCTGCATCTATTCTGGTGCTGCCTGCGGAAAACCGCTCACCGGATATCAAAGCGGCACACAGCTTTGTTTCGCTGGTCACTCAGCCGCTGGCCGAATCCGGCTATTATGTTTTCCCGGTTGCCGTGGTGGAAGAGACCTTCCGTCAGAACGGCGTTACCACGGCGGCGGATATCCGTTCCGTCAGCAAAGAGAAGCTGCGCGCTATTTTTAACGCCGACGCGGCGCTCTATGTTGACGTGACCGACTACGGCACCAAATACCTGCTGGTTGACAGTGAAACCAGAGTGTCGGCCACCGCGAAGCTGGTTGATCTGCGCAGCGGCAAGGAAATCTGGCAAGGCAGTGCGACGGCATCGGATGCTGAAAATAATAATAATTCGGCGCCGGGTGTCATTGGCATTCTGGTGGCTGCAGCGGTGAAGCAGATCCACAATACTGTGACGGATGGCGCGCATGATGTTGCTGTGGTGACCAGCAGCCGTTTGCTGACCGCGAGGGATGATGGCGGTCTGCTGGCCGGTCCCCGTGCAAAAATAACGAAGAAAATCTGAATCAGACGGGCGCTTTCGGGCGCCCGTAACGAACGCCGCGCTTCGCGGTGCGTTAACCACGCAATGGCATTTCTCTTTTTGCTATGACGGACAGTCGTGCTGGCTCCTTACAATCATCTTTCTCGTTTAAGCGGCTAACGCGTTCTGCGGTTTAGCATGAAGCGGGAACCACAACCGCGCAGGCTCCTCACTATCAGGTATTTTCCTTTAACCGGCCAATACCGTTCTTTTTGTGTCGTGCGCCTTCAGTATGCCGCGTACGCTTTTATCACTCTGGCTTCAGGTGGGCGTTTCCAGCCGGCTGTAGCCCAGGCCGTTGACCTTACGCACCTTAATCTGCACCGGAATACGCTCTTTCATCGCTTCAACGTGACTGATGACGCCGATAGTTTTGCCGCTGGCGTTCAGCGCATCGAGTGCATCAAGCGCGCTGTCGAGCGTTTCCGCATCCAGCGTACCGAAGCCCTCATCCAGAAATAGCGATTCAATCTGCGTTTTATGGCTGACCAGATCGGAAAGCGCCAGTGCCAGTGCCAGGCTGACAAGGAAGCTTTCTCCGCCGGAGAGCGTGCGCGTATCGCGTAGCGCATCCGCCTGCCAGGTATCCACTACCTGAAGCTCAAGCGCTTCCAGGGATTTGCGCTGAAGCAGATAGCGACCATGCAGCCGATCCAGCTGATTGTTCGCCAGCCAGACAAGATGATCCAGCGTCAGCCCCTGAGCAAATTTGCGGAATTTATCCCCCTCCTTTGAACCGATTAGCTGGTTCAGATAGCCCCACTCCTCGGCTTCGCGCTCCTGGTCGGCTATTCTTGCCAGCAAAGTCTGCTGCTCTGCTCTGCGGGCAGCATCGCTGTTCAGCTGCTGACGCGCTTCACCCTGATGCTGAGCATTTTCCCTCAGCCGCCGGGCAAGATCGGCAACGCTTTCTGCCAGCGGGTGATCCAACGCCGTTATCGCTTCGGGTTGTCCCGCCTGATGCAGCCTGAGGTGCTTTTCAGCCTGGGTCAGCAGCGTGGCCGCCTGCTGACACGCTTCTTCATGCCGTTTTTTCAGCGCGCTGAGACGAAGCATCTCGGCTTCATCCAGCAGTGCGGCACAGAAGGCCGCTTCATCGCTGAAGTGGCTGGCGGAAAGTGCCGCCAGAAACGCCTGCTGCGCCTGGGTCAGCCTTTCGGCCAGCATCGTCGTCTGTTCAGAAAGTGAGTTATGCTGTCCGGCCAGAGTATTCAGGCGATCCTGCTGCTGTTGCCACGCTTTCTGCTGCCGCTCCGCCTCCCCGGCGTGGCGCTGCGTCAGCGCTTTCAGCTCACTGAGCGCCGCAGCCGTTGGCCGCTCTCCAAAGAGTTCCAGACGTTGCTGCTGCCTGTCACGCAGCGTCAGCTGCTCTTCATTCAGGCGGCGGATAAGCGCCTCCAGGCGTGCCTGTTCTTTACCGATCTCCTCGTCAAGCGCCTGCAGTTGTGTCGTCAGCGTCGCCAGTTCAGGGGCCAGTCCGGCCAGCGCCTGCTCTGTCTGACGCCACTGCTGCCATTCAGCCGCTCTTTCAGCCAGCCAGCTTTCATAGTTTTCTGGCGCAGGCAGGGTTAAGCCGACGGCCTGCAAGGAAACCGCCAGCGTCGCCCGCTGTTCATTCAGGCTCTGGCTGCTGGCGGCCAGGCGCTGGGTGAGTTCCGCCAGCGCCTGTTCTGAAGTGAGTCGTTGCTGACTTGCCAGCTGTTGCTGCTGCTGAAGTGTCGTCAGATTGTGCTGTTGTCTGGTCAGGTCATCTTTATGCTGTTGCAGCGTACGGGTTGCCTGCTGCTGACGAGCCAGTTGCTCCTGTAAAGCGGCTTCCAGCTGCTCCTCGCCGCTCAGCCACGCCAGCGTCTGTTGCCTGTCGTCAGGCGCCAGCGTCAGCGCAAGAGCTGCCACGGTTTCGCGCCAGCGTTCGTGCAGAAGCGCGGCTTCACGATCGCTCTCTTCCCGTTCCTGCTGCAGTTTTTCATCCTGCTGTTGCAGGTTTTTCACCTCTTCCCGTTTCGCTGTTCCCCGATCGTGCAGCGTCTGGACCTCAGAGGTCAGCGCTTTCAGCCGCCTCTGGTTTTCTGAAGTTTCCAGCGCCTGATAGTCGGCAACGGCGGGATGTTCGCAGGCGCCGCATAGCGGGCAGGGCTGGCCGGCTTCCAGCCGCGCACGATGATGCTCAAGGCTGGCGATACGCCCTTCAAGCTCGCAACGCTGCTCAAGATCAAGCTGGTGCTGATGCTTCTCTTTCCAGCTGGCGCGCAGGCTTTGCAGTTGTTGCTCCGCTTCCTGCCGCTGCTGTTGCAGAGCCTGCTGGCTGAGCTGAAGCTTGTCGCGCCGCGCGGTCAGCTGTTGCCACTGCGGCAGAAGCAGTGCCAGCGTCTGACGCTGGGGGCGCTGCTGGTTGAGGCGGGATAAGGCAGCCTGCACCTCCGCTTCAGGATGCTGCTGTTCCAGCGCGGCAAGCTCACTTTCCGCTTTTGCTACCCGCAGTCGGATCGCTTCCAGCGCTTGCTGTTGCGGACGGGCCTGCTGCTCAAGCAGGGTCAGGCTTTGCTCAAGATCGTTAACGGCTTTTTGCTGCTCCGTGACGCGCTGTTGCAGGACCAGCAGCGCCTGAGCGCTTTCCTGCTGCTGGCTAAACGTCATGCGCCAGAGGGGTAAAGATTCGCCCCAGGCGGCAAAGCGGGCGTTATCCTGCTGCCAGCGTTGGTGCTCAGCCTGCTGCAACCCTTTATCCCGCTCCGACTGCTGCTGCTGCCGCTGCGTCAGGCGCCGTTGCTCCAGCAATTGTTTGTACTCACTAACTTCTTTGCTGAGCTGTTCTGTCTGCGCCGACAGCGTGATAATCAGGCTGTCCAGCGGCGCGACTTTATCCGTAATCAGCGTCTCCTGCTGCTGCCTGAATGTCTCGTGCTGCAGACGGGCCGCTTCAGCCGCGTCACGCTGGGCAGTACTCGCCTCCAGTACCGCGATAGCCTGCTGCCGCTGGGTGGATAGCTTGTTCAGTGCGACCACAGAATCTTCGTGATCCCGCTGCAGCTGATTACGCTGTTGCCAGACGGAACGAAGCTTTTCCGCCGGTTCGGCCCGCGTCAGGCGGGAGAGTTCCGGCAGCGCTGCCTGCTGCGCGGCAGCGGCTTGCTGCTGTGCCGCCTGCGCCTCATTCAGCGCGTTGACCAGCGCCTGATTCTGCTGCTGCCAGTGCAGCATCTGCTGCTGTCGCTGGTATTCAGAAGTGAGTACCTGCTCCTCTTCTGTTAACTGCTGTAGGCGGGAAGAAAGCTGCTGAAGCTGGGTTTCATCCAGCAGGGCCATGCCGCTGGCCTGCGCGCTTAATGTTTCCAGTGCCGCCCGGGCATTTTTATGCCGCTCAAAGACGCTGGCGGAAAGTCGCCCGTAGATTTCGGTGCCGGTCAGCTCTTCAAGCAGCCCGGCGCGGCTGTTGGCATCGGCGTTGAGGAAGGCGGCAAACTGCCCCTGAGACAGCATCATTGATTTGGTGAAGCGTTCAAAATCGAGCCCGGTAAGTGTGGCCAGCATATCAAGCTTGTCCTTTACCTTATCGGCCACGATCGTGTTGTCATCACAGCGCGCCAGCTCCACTCGCGGTGCCTGAAGGTTGCCATCGACGGCGCCTCTGGCACGGTTCTGGCTCCAGAAGGCGCGCCAGGCGACACCTTTTACCTCAAATTCAACCTCGGCCAGACATTCTGCGGTATCGCGCGTCATCAGATCGTTTTGCGACTGTGAGAGTTTCCCCAGCCGCGAGGTTTCATGGTAAAGCGCCAGGCAAATCGCATCCAGCAGCGTGGTCTTTCCCGCGCCGGTGGGGCCCGTGATCGCAAAAAGCCCGCTGCTGGCGAAAGGTTCGGCGGTGAAATCGATCTTCCATTCCCCCTTCAGGGAATTCAGATTCTTAAACCGGAGCGTCAGGATTTTCATGGCTGCGCCTCATCGTCTATCTCACTCAGCGTCTGTTCAAACAGCAGCGTGGCGCGGGCAAGCCGCGCTGGCGATTCGTTTTCTTCCATTGCCAGACGGCGGGCAAAAACCTCACCGACGCTCAGCTCGCTGAGGGTTTCATTATGCTGGCGGGCTATGCCCTGTTCGCGCTGCTCCCGGCTGCGACGCAGCAGCACCACTTCCACCGGCAGCCCGTCGGTTAATGCCTGAATCCGCCGCTGAATATCGTTCAGCCAGGCCTGGCTGACAATCTCAATATCCAGCCAGACCGGTTTCCCGTCTTCCCGCGGCTGGATGGCGGCAAGCTGCCGCTCGATCTCCTCCAGCGACCCTTTAATCATCTGCATCGGCTGAAACAGTGGCACCTTCAGCGGCGTTACCTGGCTGAGTTGACCTGCGCTGAATTCGACCAGGAAAACGCTCTTCTCTTTACCAAGCTCGTCAAAGCTGAGCGGAATGGGCGAACCGCTGTAGCGAATATGGTCGCTGTTGGCGATCCGCTGCGCGCGGTGAATATGGCCAAGCGCAATATAGTCCGCAGGCGGAAAAGCCTGGGCAGGAAAGGCGTCAAGCGTACCGATATAGATGTCACGCACCGCATCACTTTTGGTGACGCCGACGGTGGTCAGGTGGCCGGTGGCGATAATCGGCAGCGTCAGACCCAGCGTCTCACGCCGCGTTACGGCAGCCTGCCAGCAGCGCTGATAGTGAAGGGTGATCGCCTCCAGCAGGGTTTGCTGTTTTTCACGACCCGACTGGCCCGCCCGGCTCAGCGTGATATCCCGCGGGCGAAGAAAAGGAATGGCGCAGAGCAGGGCGCCCGGCTTACCGTCACGGGTGTTAAGCATCAGCACCTGCTCATCCGGCTCGCTGCTGGCAGCGGCAATCACACGGGTATTCAGACAGGCAAGCAGCTCGCGGGATTCATTCAGTGTGGCGACGGAATCGTGGTTGCCACCCAGCACCACTAACTGACACCCCGCCTGCTGAAGCTTAACCACAAACCGGTTATAGAGTTCGCGCGCGTAGCTCGGCGGCGATCCGGTATCGAAAATATCCCCTGCGACGATAATGGCATCGACCTGGTACTCAATCGCCTGCGCCAGCAGCCAGTCGAGAAAAGCCTGATGCTCAGGCGCCCGGCTCTTGGTGTAAAAAAATTGGCCCAGATGCCAGTCAGAAGTATGGATAAGTCGCATGGGAACCTTAAAGAAGCAAACCAGAAGCGTCGATTATAAACAGCCAGCATCAAAACCCCAGCCTGAAAGCGGTTCAGCGCTTAATAAAAGTGTTATAAAACGGCGATGTAACCCGTGCTTTTTTCATAAAACTGTCATAAAACTGACGCATAATGTCGCCGCAAACCCCAGTGACATTCCGTCACAGCTGCAGGAGCAATAATGGCTAAGCGCATTCTGGTCGTCGAAGATGAAGCCCCAATCCGGGAGATGTTGTGTTTCGTTCTTGAGCAAAATGACTATCAACCCGTAGAAGCGGAAGACTATGACAGCGCTATCGGACAGCTGATTGAACCCTGGCCCGATCTCATTCTGCTTGACTGGATGCTTCCGGGCGGTTCGGGCATTCAGTTTATTAAGCATCTGAAACGTGAAGCGATGACCAGAGATATTCCGGTGATGATGCTGACCGCGCGCGGTGAAGAAGAGGATCGCGTTCGCGGGCTGGAAGTGGGAGCCGATGACTATATTACCAAGCCATTTTCGCCCAAAGAGCTGGTGGCGCGGATCAAGGCGGTGATGCGCCGGATATCTCCCATGGCGGTGGAAGATGTGATCGAAATGCAGGGGCTGAGCCTCGATCCCTCGTCGCACCGTGTGATGTCGGAAACCCAGCCGCTGGAAATGGGGCCGACGGAATATAAGCTTCTGCACTTCTTTATGACGCATCCCGAGCGGGTCTACAGCCGTGAGCAGTTGCTTAATCACGTCTGGGGCACTAACGTTTACGTCGAAGATCGTACCGTTGACGTGCATATTCGCCGCCTGCGTAAAGCGCTTGAGGTCAGCGGGCACGATCGTATGGTGCAGACGGTTCGCGGCACCGGCTATCGTTTCTCTGCACGCTTCTGATCGTCCACACTGGAGTATAAACCGTGCTGGAACGCCTCTCCTGGAAGAGATTACTGCTTGAGCTGGTTCTCGCCAGCCTGCCGGCGCTGATTATTGGGTTACTGGTGGGCTATCTGCCCTGGCTGCTGTTACTGGCGGTGCTGGGCGTACTGGGATGGCATTTCAATAACCTGCTGCGGTTATCCCACTGGTTGTGGGTCGATCGCAGCATGACACCGCCGGCCGGGCGAGGCAGCTGGGAACCGCTTTTTTACGGCCTTTATCAGATGCAGGCGCGCAACCGTCGCCGTCGCCGCGAGCTTGGCCATCTGATCAAACGCTTTCGAAGTGGCGCGGAGTCTCTCCCCGATGCGGTGGTGCTCACTACCGAAGAAGGCACCATCTTCTGGTGCAACGGCCTGGCTCAGCAGATGCTGGGGCTGCGCTGGCCGGAGGATAATGGCCAGAATATCCTTAATCTCTTACGCTATCCCGAGTTCAGCCGCTATCTGCGCCAGCGGGACTTCGTCCGGCCACTGACGCTGGTGCTGAATAATCATCGCCACCTTGAATTTCGCGTCATGCCTTACAGTGAAGGCCAGTGGCTGCTGGTGGCCCGTGACGTCACCCAGATGCACCAGCTGGAGGGTGCCCGGCGTAACTTTTTTGCTAACGTCAGCCATGAATTGCGGACGCCGCTGACGGTGCTGCAGGGCTATCTGGAAATGATGAATGATGCGGTGCTGGAAGGCCCGGTTCGCGATAAAGCGCTGCACACCATGCAGGAACAGACCCGACGTATGGATGGGCTGGTGAGGCAACTCCTGACGCTGTCGCGCATTGAGGCCGCCCCGGCGCTGGATCTTCAGGAAGTGGTGGATGTGCCGACAATGCTACATCTTCTCCAGCGTGAGGCAGAAACGCTCAGCCAGGGGCGCCATGAGATTCAGTTCACCACCGATCCACATCTGCGCGTTTTTGGCAACGACGAACAGTTGCGCAGCGCGATATCAAACCTCGTGTATAACGCGGTAAACCACACGCCGCCCGGCACCCGTATTGAGATCGGCTGGCTGAAAACGCCAACTGGCGCTCTGTTCAGGGTTTCCGATAACGGGCCGGGCATTGCCGCTGAGCATATTCCACGCCTGACCGAGCGCTTTTATCGCGTCGATAAGGCCCGATCCCGGCAAACCGGCGGCAGCGGGCTGGGTCTCGCCATCGTCAAGCATGCGCTCAGTCACCATAACGCCAGGCTGGAGATTACCAGCGAACCCGGTAAAACGACCTGTTTCAGCTTCCTGCTGCCGCCACGGTTGATTGTCAGCGACGATCTGGCACAGAATGCGCTTCGGGAATCAAAACCGGTAATCTAAATGAAAAGGCTGTTTCTGCTCGCTCTGCTGTTCTGCAGTACGTTCGCTCAGGCAAAAGAAGGGATGTTAGCGGGGAATCTCACCAGCGTGGGATCGGATACCCTGGGTAACCTGATGGCGCTGTGGGGCGAACGGTTCAACCGGGAATATCCGGGCGTGAATGTGCAAATCCAGGCCGCCGGATCCTCTACGGCGCCCACAGCACTGGCGGGGGGAGCCGCGCAGCTTGGGGCGATGAGCCGGCCGATGCAGGGGGAGGAACGCCAGCGATTTGAAGCCCGTTACGGTTATCCGCCGCTTGCCGTGCCTGTTGCCATGGATGCGCTGGTCGTGGTGGTGAATCAGGACAATCCGCTGCCCGGACTGAATGTCGGGCAGCTCGACGCTATTTTTTCCATTACCCGCCGCTGCGGTGCGCATGCCTCTGTTGCCAACTGGGGCGATCTCAAGCTTACCCAGCCAGGCTGGCCTTCCCGGCCGCTGCAACGTTTTGGCCGCAACTCCGCCTCGGGAACCTGGGGCTTCTTCAAGCAGCAGGCGCTGTGTAACGGCGATTTTCGCAATGACGTGGCGGAATACCCCGGCTCAGCCGCGGTGGTGCAGGCCGTGGCGGCGACGCTGAACGGGATTGGCTACGCCAGCATGGGATTTCATCTTAGCGGCGTAAAAACGTTGCCAGTGGCCAGGCAGAACGAGGATTTTATCGTACCGACGGCAGAAAATATCCGCAGCGGGCGTTATCCCTGGGCGCGGCCTCTCTATATCTATATCAATAAGGCGCCAGGAGAAGCAGTGGAGCCGCTGACGGCAGCCTTTCTGCATCTGGTTCTCTCCCCTCAGGGCCAGGCGCTGGTCAATCAGGCGGGCTATCTTCCGCTGTCAGATGCGCAGCGGCAAGCCGCGCTGGCCATGATCGAATAAGTGATGCGACGGCTGCCATACGGTCTGAAGCCTGGCCTTTTGCCAACTGCCATTAGCCCACTACTCACTGCCAACCTCTAACCGGCCAATATGAATTTTTTTCAACTGTGTTGAATTTTCCTCGGTTGCACCTGAATCTTTCTCATGACATGCTCCGTTAAAGACATGCAGACATCTGGAAGTCTATAAATAACGAAACGTCATTATTTCCCCGGTAAATTATGCGCCGTTGCGCAGGTCAGGAGTAACTGAATATGCAAAGAGATTCCGCCCAGTTCCGCGCCGAAGTGGTTGGCAGCTTCCTTCGTCCCGCCGCTATAAAAGAAGCGCGTGAAAAGTTCCAAGCAGGCGAACTCGCGTCCGAAGCGCTACGGCGCATCGAAGATGAAGCCATTCGTGAGGTGGTTGCCCATCAGCGGGCAAGCGGCCTGAAAATTGTCACCGACGGTGAGTTCCGCCGCGCATGGTGGCATTTCGACTTTTTCGCCGGACTGGATGGCGTGGAGCGCTATGAAGCGGAGCAGGGCATTCAGTTTAACGGTGTACAGACCAAAGCGCACAGCGTTCGCGTGACGGGTAAACTGGGTTTTGGCCATCATCCGATGCTGGAAGATTTCCGTTATCTGCAAAGTATCAGCGGCGACGCGGTGGCGAAAATGACCATCCCCAGCCCAAGCGTGCTGCATTTTCGCGGCGGTCGTAAAGCCATTGATGCGACTATTTATCCCGATCTCAACACCTATTTCGACGATCTTGCGCAAACCTGGCGCGATGCCATTAAAGCATTTTACGATGCTGGCTGCCGTTATTTGCAGCTCGATGATACCGTCTGGGCCTACCTCTGTTCCGAAGATCAGAAAGCCCAGATCCGCGAACGTGGCGACGATCCGGAAGAGCTGGCCTGGATCTATGCGCAGGTGCTGAACAAAGCGCTTGAAGGTAAGCCAGACGACCTGACGATTGGCCTGCATGTGTGCCGTGGCAATTTCCGCTCCACCTGGATCTCCGAAGGCGGCTATGAGCCAGTGGCTGAAATCCTGTTCGGCAGCGTTAACGTTGATGCCTTTTTCCTGGAATACGATAACGAGCGCTCCGGAGGTTTTGAGCCGCTTCGTTTTATCAAACCGGGCAAACAACAGGTGGTCCTGGGGCTGATTACCACCAAAAACGGCGAGCTGGAAAACCGGGAAACGGTGAAAAAGCGTATTGAAGAAGCCTCGCGCTATGTCAGTCTGGATCAGATTTGCCTCAGTCCGCAGTGCGGCTTTGCTTCTACGGAAGAGGGCAACAGCCTCAGCGAGGAAGCGCAGTGGGCAAAACTGCGGCTGGTGGTGGATATCGCCAACGAAGTGTGGTGATACTGCATTAATTCCGGCAAAAGGCGCGAGAAATCGCGCCTTTTGTGCATCTTTCACCTGATATGTGCAGGAATAACCCCAGCCGGGGCAAAAAGAATGCAAATCATGTAAGGCAACCTGGCGATAACCTGAAGTGAAAAGCTGGATGTTGCCTTTTTTACGCTATATCACTCTGCTTTTCCGATCCCGTATTGCCTTTCACCGCTATAAACGGTTTACTTAGCGCCGTTTTTACTTTACCTCCCTGTAAAAAGATTAAAATCCGCGCAAATCCGCTGCGTTCACCGCTGTAAGGCAGCATTTATGCCTGCACTGGATTGATAATTCGGCGTTTTCAGAGCACACAGGGCGATTAACTCAACATCGCGACTTCATTCACACCAGTACAGGCAACACCGCTGACTATGACTAATCGTTTAACTACCCGAGATATCCTCGCATTGGGCTTTATGACGTTTGCCCTTTTCGTGGGGGCAGGCAATATTATTTTCCCGCCGATGGTGGGCATTCAGTCCGGTGAGCACGTCTGGATCGCCGCGCTTGGCTTTCTGATCACCGCCGTGGGACTTCCCGTTATCACCGTTATTGCCCTTGCGCGCGTCGGCGGCGGCATTGATGCGCTGAGTACCCCTATCGGCAGAACGGCCGGTATCGTACTGGCGACCGTCTGTTACCTGGCTGTTGGTCCACTTTTTGCCATACCGCGTACCGCGACGGTCTCTTTTGAGGTTGGCATTGCGCCGCTGACCGGCGATGGCGCGCTGCCGCTGTTTATCTACAGCCTGCTCTATTTTGCGCTGGTTATCCTGATCTCTCTTTATCCCGGCAAACTGCTGGATACGGTAGGGCATTTCCTGGCACCGCTGAAAATCATTGCGCTGGCGGTTCTGGGCGTGGCGGCTCTGCTGTGGCCTGCGGATGGCATGGCGCCAGCAACCGAAGCCTATCAGCATGCGGCCTTCTCCAGCGGTTTTGTCAACGGCTACCTGACAATGGATACGCTGGGTGCGCTGGTCTTTGGCATCGTCATCGTCAACGCGGCGCGTTCACGAGGCGTCAGCGAGGCGAAGCTGTTAACGCGTTATACCATTCTGGCGGGATTGATCGCCGGTGTAGGGCTGACGCTGGTTTATCTGAGCCTGTTCCGGCTCGGCTCCGACAGCGCCAGTCTGGTGGATCAGAACGCGAACGGCGCGGCTATCCTGCACGCCTACGTTCAGTATACTTTTGGGAATACGGGTAGCCTGTTCCTGGCCGCGCTGATCTTTGTGGCCTGTATGGTCACTGCCGTTGGCCTGACCTGCGCCTGTGCGGAGTTTTTTGAGCAGTATTTGCCGCTAAGCTATCGCCAGATGGTCTTTATTCTTGGCCTGTTCTCAATGCTGGTTTCCAATCTGGGGCTGAGCCATCTTATTCAGATCTCCGTGCCGGTACTGACCGCCATCTATCCGCCTTGTATCGTGCTGATTCTGCTCAGCTTCACGCTGAAATGGTGGAAAAAAAGCGGTCGCGTTATCGCGCCAACAATGCTGATAAGCCTGCTGTTTGGTATCATCGACGCGGCGAAATCCAGCGGGCTGACCTCGCTGCTGCCCGGTTTCGTTCAGCGCCTGCCGCTGGCGGAGCAGGGACTCTCCTGGCTGCCGCCTTCGCTGGCCATGCTGGTACTGGTCGCCATTTATGACCGGACGCTGGGTCGCCAGCAGATGAGCGTGCATCAGCAGTAAGCACTACCTATTACCCCTGTGGTTCCGGCAGCAGGGGAACCACAGGAAAGAAATAATGACCACAAACAAGCTTAAAAAGGGGCTGAGCACCCGCCATATTCGCTTTATGGCGCTGGGATCGGCGATTGGAACCGGCCTCTTTTACGGTTCGGCTGACGCCATGAAAATGGCCGGCCCAAGCGTGATCCTCGCCTATGTTATCGGCGGCGCTATTGCCTATATTATTATGCGCGCCCTGGGTGAAATGTCCGTCAACAACCCTCAGGCCAGCTCCTTCTCGCGCTATGCCCAGGACTATCTCGGGCCGCTGGCTGGCTATATTACCGGCTGGACTTACTGCTTCGAAATCCTGATCGTCGCCATTGCTGACGTGACCGCCTTTGGCATCTATATGAGCGTCTGGTTTCCCGATGTGCCGCACTGGATATGGGTGCTGAGCGTGGTGCTGGTCATCGGCGCGATCAATATGGCGACCGTTAAGGTCTTTGGCGAGGTGGAGTTCTGGCTGTCACTGTTTAAAGTTGCCACCATTATCATCATGATCGTGGCGGGCATAGGGATTATCTTCTGGGGCATTGGCAATGGCGGCCAGCCAACCGGCATTCATAATCTGTGGACCAATGGCGGATTCTTCGCGCATGGTGTTATCGGTATGGTGCTTTCCCTGCAGATTGTGATGTTCGCCTACGGCGGGATTGAAATCATCGGCATCACGGCGGGTGAAGCGAAGGATCCGGAAACCTCCATTCCAAAAGCGATTAATACCGTTCCGTTGCGTATTCTGGTGTTCTATGTCGGTACGCTGTTCGTGATTATGTCGATCTATCCCTGGAACCAGGTCGGCACCCACGGTAGCCCCTTCGTACTGACTTTCCAGCATCTTGGTATTGCGGCCGCGGCGGCTATCCTCAATTTTGTGGTAATTACGGCGTCGCTCTCGGCGATCAACAGTGATGTTTTTGGCGTGGGGCGTATGCTGCACGGCATGGCTGAGCAGGGGCACGCGCCGAAAATGTTTACCACCGTTTCCCGCCGGGGCATTCCGTGGGTGACGGTGCTGGTGATGATGCTGGCGATGCTGGTGGCGGTTTATCTGAACTATCTGATGCCGGAAAAAGTCTTCCTGGTGATCGCCTCGCTGGCCACTTTTGCCACCGTCTGGGTATGGATTATGATCCTTTTTGCCCAAATAGGCTTTCGTCGTACGCTGACCAAAGAGCAGGCGAAGGCGTTGAAATTCGCCATGCCTGGCGGGCGGTTTACCGCGCTGGTAGGGATTCTTTTCCTCGCCTTTATTATCGGCCTGATTGGCTACTTCCCGGATACCCGTATCTCGCTGTATGTCGGGATTGGCTGGCTGCTCCTGCTGCTGGTGAGCTGGCTGTTTGTCCGTAAAACCTCAGCGCCCGCAAGTAAGACCCTGCATTAAAAGAAAAGCCCTGCCGTTGCTGGAGATCCCCGGCGATGGCAGGACTTACTGTTTCTTCTGACCTTTCCTGCCATAAACACTCACTTCGGTAGCGTTCGCGATCCGACCCTGGCCCAGATCTGTAACAATCTGCAAAACGAGGGCATTGATGCCGTCTGTGTGCTGCTGTGGCTGACGCTGAGCGACGCTCGTATTCTGGGCGTGCCGCTGGCCTGTTTTCCTGAACTTGCAAGGGCCACGCCTGAAGCGCTGGCACGTTTTGAGCTGACTCCGCGAGGCATACACTGGGAGGCACTGGATGAAGATCTCTCATTTGATGGATTACTGACGACAGAGCCGCTGGAGGCGGGGCGTTCCCGTGGGGTCAAAAGACCCTGAGATGTCAGTTGGAAGGCAGGCCAGGGGCAGATATAAAAAAGGCCCGCCGGAGCGAGCCTTTTCTGGAAAGCGGCCGATTACAGCTTGGTCGCGTTCTCGGACAGGTATTTAGCCACGCCGTCTGGCGATGCGCCCATACCTTCTTTTCCTTTTTCCCACTGAGCCGGGCACACTTCGCCGTGCTCTTCGTGGAACTGCAGCGCGTCAACCATACGCAGCATTTCATCAACGTTACGGCCCAGCGGCAGATCGTTAACAACCTGGTGGCGAACCACACCGGCTTTGTCGATCAGGAACGAGCCGCGCAGGGCAACGCCTGCGTCCGGATGCTCGATACCGTAGGCTTTCTGGATCTCACGCTTGATATCAGCAACCATGGCATATTTCACTTCGCCAATGCCGCCTTTCTCAATCGGCGTTTTACGCCATGCGTTGTGTACAAACTCGGAGTCAAAAGAGACGCCAACCACTTCCACGCCGCGCTTCTGGAACTCTTCGTAACGCTTGTCGAACGCGATCAGTTCAGAAGGGCAAACAAACGTGAAGTCCATTGGCCAAAAGAACACAACGGTGGCTTTACCAGCGGTGTGTTTTTTAAAGTTGAAGTTATCAACGATTTCACCGTTGCCCAGCACGGCTGCGGCAGTAAAATCAGGGGCTTGACGAGTTACCAGGACCATATTCACTCCTGTAGAGATAAGTGGATGAAAAAATCGAATCGCCAGCAGTATACGGGGGGCGTCCGTTCGGTAACCAGCGCATAACGCCGATTATTCAGATAGGTTATACCTATCAAATACTTTAACTTTCAAGGCAGCCCACTACATTAACCTTTTTGCGCAAAAGGGCAATCTCTTTTCCCGGCTCAGAGTGCTTTTTGCTCTGCCAGTTTCGTCATTCGCGGATAGAACTGCCAGAAAAAATCCTCAAATAGTTGATAATTATCAATAAAATCTTGCCAGGAATCTGCCAGTGCTACCAGGCGCGGGCGACGACTGGCCATGCCGCGCAGCACACCCTGCAGATAAAAAGCGTCAGCGTACTGCTCCATCCACCGGTCACGCCATAAATAGTGGTTAAGGTTTTGAAAGCGCTCCGGCGTGGAGGGCAATTCGGGTGAGATCACAGATTCCGCATGAGACAGAAAAGCTGGCAGGGAAATTTCCGGCGCGATTTTGTTCCAGTGAAGCGAGATGAAATGATCCCAGATAACATCCAGGGTTATCGGTGAAACGCGACGAGTCTCATCACGAAAAAAGGCTTTCGCCGCGCGGACTTCCGGCAGTGAGTCCGTCATCACGTCAATGCGGCGATGCAGTAAAATTCCCTCAGCAACGGCACCCGGCCAGACGCCGCGCGGATTCCCACGGACGAAATCCGCCATCAGGTTGCCGAGCAGCGAACTCTCAGAGAGCGACGCGAGGTGGAGGTGAGCAAGGAAGTTCATTCAGACAGTATACCTTCTTCGTCCCCGACGTTATACCAGTGTTAACGGGGGCGCTTACATGAAGCCTTGATCTGAGAAATCAGGACTTGCGCCCCTGTGGCGCGGGCTGGCCGTAGCGTACTGAAGTCGATATTACAGCGACAGGCCAGCTGAATGCCGGACCGGCTGCGCGGATTGTTTAGAATTGATGGGTTTTCAGCTAGACTATGCGCCCTGATTTCCCTGACAGTGAATGATCATGCGCGTTGCCGACTTTTCCTTTGAACTGCCCGAATCTTTGATTGCCCACTATCCGCAGGCCCAGCGCAGCGGATGCCGTCTACTTTCCCTGAACGGGCCGGACGGCGAGCTGACGCACGGGGTCTTTACCGATTTGCTGGATATGCTCAATCCCGGCGATCTGCTGGTATTTAACAACACACGGGTGATCCCGGCACGGGTATTTGGGCGTAAAGCCAGCGGCGGCAAAATTGAAGTTCTGGTTGAACGGATGCTGGATGATCAGCGAGTGCTGGCCCATGTTCGCGCGTCCAAAGCGCCAAAGCCAGGGACGGAACTGCTGCTGGGCGATGATGACAGCGTGAAAGCGACCATGGTGGCGCGACACGATGCGCTGTTTGAACTGCGATTTGATGATGCCAGACCGGTACTGGATATCCTGAATGATATCGGCCATATGCCGCTGCCGCCTTATATTGATCGCCCGGATGAAGAAGCCGACCGCGAGCTCTATCAGACCGTCTACAGCCAGCGACCGGGCGCGGTCGCTGCCCCAACGGCGGGGCTGCATTTTGATGAGCCGCTGCTGGCCGCTCTGCGTGAAAAAGGTATCGAAACCGCGTTTGTCACGCTGCATGTTGGTGCCGGGACTTTCCAGCCGGTCCGCGTGGAAAGTATCGAAGACCATATTATGCATGCCGAATATGCTGAAGTGCCGCAGGAAGTGGTGGATGCCGTGCTGGCCTGTAAGGCACGCGGCAGCCGCGTGGTGGCGGTTGGCACGACCTCGGTTCGCTCACTTGAGAGCGCGGCGCAGGCCGCCAGTGATGCGCTTATCGCTCCATTTTTCGACGATACCAAAATCTTTATTTACCCGGGCTATCGCTATCAGGTTATTGATGCGCTGGTGACGAACTTCCATCTGCCGGAATCGACGCTGATCATGCTGGTTTCTGCATTTGCTGGCTACCGTAACACCATGCATGCCTACCAGCAGGCGGTGGAGAAGCAGTACCGCTTCTTCAGCTACGGCGACGCCATGTTTATTACCCGTAATCCCCGGGCGATTGATGAGCAGGTAGGAAATAGCATCAGCGAATAACGGACCTGCTGCGTAACACCGCCTGTTTGCATTTTTTACGGCGAAAGTGCGTACCCTTTCAGCGCCGGCGCGCTTTCGCAAAATGATGATCTTGCACCGCATAATAAGCGCTTACTTTACGGGCTGGCTTGTATAGCAGCTTGTATGGTTGATAGAATGCGCTCCTTTTAATCACACATCAGACTGTTTCTCTGGTGGAGGCAACGTGAAGTTCGAATTAGATACTACTGACGGGCGCGCGCGCCGTGGCCGTCTGGTCTTCGATCGCGGCGTGGTGGAAACCCCCGCTTTTATGCCTGTAGGCACCTACGGCACGGTAAAAGGCATGACGCCTGAAGAAGTTCAGGATACCGGTGCCCAGATTATCCTCGGTAATACCTTCCATTTATGGCTGCGTCCGGGCCAGGAGATCATGAAGCTGCATGGCGATCTGCACGATTTCATGCAGTGGAAAGGGCCTATCCTGACCGATTCTGGCGGCTTCCAGGTTTTCAGCCTGGGCGACATCCGTAAAATCACCGAAGCGGGCGTTCATTTCCGCAACCCCATTAATGGCGATGCAATCTTCCTGGATCCGGAAAAATCGATGGAGATCCAGTACGATCTCGGCTCCGATATCGTGATGATTTTCGACGAGTGCACACCTTATCCGGCCGACTGGGATTACGCTAAGCGCTCGATGGAGATGTCATTACGCTGGGCGCAACGCAGTCGCGATCGCTTTGATTCCCTTGAAAATAAAAATGCGCTTTTTGGCATTATCCAGGGCGGCGTTTACGAAGATTTACGAGATGTCTCCGTAAAAGGGCTGGTGGAGATTGGCTTTGATGGTTACGCTGTGGGCGGCCTGGCGGTCGGTGAGCCAAAAGAGGATATGCACCGCATTCTGGAGCATGTTTGTCCTCAGATCCCAGAGGATAAACCGCGTTATTTGATGGGTGTCGGCAAGCCGGAAGATCTGGTTGAAGGCGTTCGTCGCGGCATCGATATGTTCGACTGCGTGATGCCGACGCGTAATGCGCGAAACGGCCACCTTTTCGTGACCGATGGCGTGGTGAAGATTCGTAACGCCAAATATAAAGATGACGTGTCGCCGCTGGATGCCGAGTGTGACTGCTATACCTGTCGCCACTACAGTCGCGCCTACTTGCATCATCTCGATCGCTGCAACGAAATTCTGGGTGCGCGGCTGAACACGATTCATAATTTGCGCTACTACCAGCGTCTGATGGCGGGTTTACGTCAGGCGATTGAAGAGGGTAAATTAGAGCACTTCGTTACTGATTTCTATGACCGGACGGGCAAGGCGGTTCCGCCGTTAAACGTCTGATAATTAAACAAAGAGGGGAATTTAATGAGCTTGTTCATTTCTGACGCAGTGGCTGCCGCTGGGGCACCGTCGCAGGGAAGTCCTTATTCACTGGTTATCATGCTGGTGGTGTTTGGTCTGATTTTCTATTTCATGATCCTGCGCCCACAGCAGAAGCGTGCAAAAGAACATAAAAAACTGATGGATTCTATCTCCAAAGGTGACGAAGTGCTGACCACCGGTGGACTGGTTGGTCGCGTAACGAAAGTGGCTGAAACCGGCTATGTGGCAATCGCGCTGAACGATACAACGGAAGTTGTGGTCAAACGTGATTTCGTGGCTGCCGTTCTGCCGAAAGGTACGATGAAGGCGCTTTAATTTTTTGTTTTCCCTAAGGGAACTGCCGTGTTAAACCGTTATCCTCTGTGGAAGTACATCATGCTGATCGTCGTATTACTCGTCGGTCTGCTGTATGCGCTTCCCAACCTTTATGGTGAGGATCCGGCTGTTCAGGTCACTGGTGCGCGCGGAAGCGCCGCCAGTGAGCAAACGCTGGGTCAGATCCAGGCTGCATTAAAACAAGACAATATCCAGAGCAAGTCAGTTGCGCTGGAAAATGGCGCCATCCTGGCGCGTTTTGCTAACGGAGACGTGCAGCTGCGCGCCCGGGACAGCATCAGTCGCGTACTAGGCGACGACTACGTGGTTGCGCTCAACCTGGCGCCCGCCACGCCAACCTGGTTATCAAAACTTGCCGCTGAGCCGATGAAACTCGGTCTCGATCTGCGCGGCGGCGTACACTTCCTGATGGAAGTTGATATGGATACCGCCCTGGGTAAACTCCAGGAGCAGAATATCGACAACCTCAGAAGCGATCTGCGTGATAAAAGCATTCCTTATACCAACGTACGCAAAACCGATAACTACGGTCTTGAGATTCGCTTCCGCGACGCTGACGCGCGTAACGAGGCGTCCAGTTACCTGACAGGCCGCCATCGCGACCTGGTCATCAGCAATTCTGGCAGCAATGCGCTGCGTGCCGTCATGAGCGACGAACGTCTGCGTGAAGCCCGCGAATATGCCGTTCAGCAAAACATCACTATCCTGCGTAATCGCGTTAACCAGCTTGGCGTTGCCGAACCGCTGGTACAGCGGCAGGGCGCCGATCGTATCGTGGTCGAACTGCCGGGCATTCAGGATACCGCCAGGGCGAAAGAGATTCTGGGCGCAACGGCGACGCTGGAATTCCGTCTGGTCAACACCAGCGTTGATCCAACTGCTGCCGCCAATGGCCGCGTCCCGGGCGATTCAGAAGTGAAAAACACCCGCGACGGCCAGCCAATCACGCTTTATAAGCGCGTGATCCTCACCGGCGACCATATTACCGATTCCACCTCCAGCCAGGATGAATATAACCAGGCTCAGGTAAATATCTCCCTTGACAGTGCGGGCGGCAATATCATGTCCAACTTCACCAAGGATAATATCGGCAAGCCGATGGCAACGCTCTTTGTCGAGTACAAGGATAGCGGTAAGAAAGATGCCAACGGTCGCGCCATCCTGGCTAAGCAGGAAGAGGTGATCAACGTGGCGAACATTCAGTCACGTCTGGGTAACAGCTTCCGTATTACCGGCATCAGTAACCCAAATGAAGCACGTCAGCTCTCGCTGCTGCTGCGCGCGGGTGCGCTGATTGCGCCAATTCAGATTGTGGAAGAGCGGACTATTGGCCCAACCATGGGACAACAGAACATTAACCAGGGTCTGGAAGCTTGCCTGTGGGGCCTGGTCGCCTCCATCGTCTTTATGGTGGTTTACTACCGTAAATTTGGCGTGATTGCGACAACGGCGCTGGTGGCTAACCTGGTAATGATCGTCGGGATTATGTCTCTGCTGCCGGGGGCGACGCTGACCATGCCGGGTATTGCCGGTATAGTGCTGACGCTGGCGGTCGCGGTGGATGCTAACGTACTGATCAATGAGCGTATCAAGGAAGAGCTGAAGAATGGACGTTCCGTTCAGCAGGCGATTCATGAAGGCTATAAAGGCGCGTTCTCCAGTATTATCGATGCCAACATTACCACGCTTATCACCGCGATTATTCTCTACGCTGTGGGCACAGGCTCGATCAAAGGCTTTGCCATCACGACGGCGATCGGTGTGGTGACATCTATGTTTACCGCCATTGTCGGTACCCGCGCCATCGTAAACCTGTTGTACGGCGGCAAACGCATCAACAAGCTGTCTATCTGAGGAGTGCGTTGTGGCACAGGACTATAGCGTTGAACAATTAAACTACGGGCGTAAAGTGCATGACTTTATGCGCTGGGATAAACTGGCCTTTACCCTCTCCGGCCTGCTGTTGATCGCCTCGCTGGCGATCATGGGTGTAAAAGGGTTTAACTGGGGGCTGGATTTCACCGGCGGTACGGTTATTGAGATTACGCTCGAAAAACCGGCGGATCTGGATACGCTGCGGGCTTCGCTGGAGAAATCCGGCATTATGGATCCGCAGGTGCAGAACTTCGGCAGCAGTCGTGACGTGCTGGTACGTATGTCTCCAAACGAGGGGAATGCGGGCCAGGAGCTGGGTAACCGGGTGGTGACGATCATCAACCAGGCGACCGGTCAGAATGCCTCCGTCAAGCGCATTGAGTTCGTTGGGCCGAGCGTGGGCAGCGATCTGGCGCAGGCGGGCGGCATGGCGCTGCTGATGGCTCTGATTGCTATCCTGATTTATGTCGGCTTCCGCTTCGAATGGCGCCTGGCGCTGGGCGCAGTGCTGGCGCTGGCGCATGACGTGGTGATCACCATGGGCATTCTTTCTCTGTTCCATATTGAGATTGATTTGACCATTGTCGCCTCGTTGATGTCAGTTATCGGCTACTCGCTCAATGACAGTATCGTGGTGTCGGACCGTATTCGTGAGAACTTCCGCAAGATCCGTCGCGGCACCTCTTACGATATCGTCAACGTCTCGCTGACGCAGACGCTGAGCCGTACCATCATGACTTCCGCCACCACGCTGGTGGTGGTGCTGATGCTCTATATTTTCGGCGGCGCGCTGCTGGAAGGCTTCTCGCTGACCATGCTGATCGGGGTTTCCATCGGTACGGTTTCATCCATCTATGTGGCGTCGGCACTGGCGTTGAAGCTGGGGATGAAGCGGGAACATATGCTACAGCAGAAAGTGGAGAAAGAGGGCGCGGATCAGCCTTCAATTCTGCCTTAAGAAAGGCGTCAGGTTTGATGCTTTGTTATTGATAAGCGCCGCTGATGCGGCGCTTTTTTTATGGCTGCGTTGAGACGGGCTGCGGTGTGACGAGAATATCATGCACCCGTACGTAACCTAACTGCTGAGGAGAGACATTGCTCAGGCGTAGTGGAATCGCGATTTCGCTACGTGGCAGCAGAGACTCTCTGACGCTCACCTGCTGAGTCTGACTATTGACCTGCAGAGGTTGTCCGGACGTTTTATCCATCTCACCCCACTCGATCTGCGCGCTGAAAGCAGGAAGCGATCTGTCACCCGCGGCGCGAACATGCAGCGTCGCTCTGGTGCCGTTTGCTTCACTTTCAACATGGCTCAGCGAAAGCCTCACCTCACCAGCCTCACTCTTCAACAGCACGGCACTCTTGGTTGCTGGCAGCAGCCAGGCACCCTGCGACGAATTAAGATTCAGGCTGCTCTGCTGCTCAAGCGCGGTCGCCTGCCTCGTCAGTTGTCGCATCTCGGTATTCAGCTTGCCCACCTGATTAGTCAGCCTGTTCACTTCAGGCTGATTCTGTGATGAAGCACAGCCTGCAAGGAGAGCCGCCAGCGTTAGCAAAAGCGTTTTCTTAATCAGATGATTAGCCATAATCTACCGCTCCTTATACCATCGTTATTCCGGGATACGCAGCGTCTGACCTGGATAGATTTTATCCGGGTGGCTGAGCATCGGCTTATTAGCCTCAAAGATTTTGTTGTACTTGCTGGCATCGCCGTACATTTCTTTTGCTACGGCGCTCAGCGTATCGCCCTTTTTCACGGTATAAAAACGGGCTTCGGTGGCGGGTTCAGCAACGGTAACGTTATCTTCAACGGCAGTGATCCCCGCGACGTTACCCACCGCGACCAGAATTTTTTCTTTCAGTTCCTGAGATATCCCCTCACCGCTGATGCTGACTTTATCGTCATTTACCTTCACATCAACGTTGTCGCTGCCTGGCAGGTTCAGTTTAGAAATGTGCTCCTGCAGTTTTTTCGAGGAATCATTATTGTCGCCGGTAACGCTATCCCACAATTTCTCGCCTGCTTCTTTTACGAAGTTAAACAATCCCATATACCCTCCGGTTTATCCTTGTTAAGAGAAAAGTTACGCTCATTAGCACCCTCATTATAGCGGATTGGTTCGATTCTCTCTGACGACAGGCCGTTTAATGTAGTGTCAACGTGGCACGAAGGGCACAAAGCGGGGCAAAAGCCCGGTCCGTTATTCAGTTAGCGGCCACTTCGCGCTACACTGTGTGTCAATTTCCAGAATTAGCAGGAAGCATCATGCATTGCCCGTTCTGTTCCGCAGTGGATACCAAAGTGATCGATTCTCGCCTGGTGGGAGAAGGGACTTCTGTGCGTCGCCGTCGTCAGTGTCTGGTGTGTCATGAGCGTTTTACGACCTTTGAAGTGGCCGAATTAGTGATGCCGCGTGTGGTAAAAAGTAATGATGTTCGTGAACCTTTCAATGAAGACAAACTGTGCAGCGGCCTGATGAAGGCGCTGGAAAAAAGGCCGGTGAGCGCTGACGATGTTGAAAATGCCGTCAGCCATATCAAAAGCCAGCTGCGCTCCACCGGCGAGCGGGAAGTGCCGAGCAAAATGATTGGTAATCTGGTGATGGATGAGCTGAAGAAACTGGATAAGGTCGCCTATATCCGGTTTGCTTCCGTTTACCGCAGTTTTGAAGATATCCGTGAATTTGGCGAAGAGATCGCCCGCCTGCAGGATTAAATGATGCGTGATGAAATCTTTATGGCGAGGGCGCTTGAGCTGGCCCGTCGCGGACGCTTTACCACCACACCGAATCCCAACGTTGGCTGCGTTATCGTGCGCGATAGGGAGGTCGTTGGCGAAGGTTATCATTTCCGCGCCGGCGAACCGCATGCGGAAGTACATGCATTGCGGATGGCGGGTGAGAAAGCTCGGGGTGCCACCGCCTATGTCACGCTTGAACCCTGTAGTCATCATGGGCGGACGCCGCCGTGCTGCGATGCCCTGATTGCTGCTGGCGTCAGTCGCGTGGTGGTGGCGATGCAGGATCCCAATCCGGAAGTCGCCGGAAGAGGGATGTACCGCTTACAGCAGGCGGGAATCGAGGTTAGTCATGGCCTGATGATGCAGGAGGCGGAAGCGCTGAACCCTGGTTTCCTCAAGCGGATGCGTACCGGGTTTCCCTGGCTGCAGCTGAAAATGGGCTGCTCGCTGGATGGGCGCACCGCGATGGCCAGCGGTGAAAGCCAGTGGATCACCTCGCCCGAAGCGCGCCGGGACGTGCAGCGTCTGCGGGCACAAAGCGCCGCTATTTTGAGTAGCAGCGCGACCGTACTGGCGGACGACCCTTCGCTAACCGTGCGCTGGCACGAGCTGAGCGCTGACACTCAGCGCCAGCTTGCCGAAAAGGATCTGCGCCAGCCGGTTCGTGTAATCCTGGACAGTCAGAACCGCGTAACGCCGGCGCACAAGCTTATCAGTCAGCCCGGCGAAACCTGGCTTGCGCGACGCCACGCGGACGATCGCGAGTGGCCTGATAACGTCGGGCAGTTTATTGTTCCGCAGCATCAGGGTCATACCGACCTGGTCTCGCTGCTGATGCTGCTTGGTCGCCGTCAGATTAACAGCGTCTGGGTTGAGGCGGGTGCAGGCCTTGCCGGCGCGTTGCTGAAGGCGGGCGTGGTGGATGAAGTTATCTTGTATATCGCCCCTAAACTGATGGGCGATGCGGCACGCGGTTTGTGCCATCTGCCCGGTATAGCACATCTTGATGAGGTGCCCGAATTCAGTTTCAGCGATATTCGTCAGGTGGGACCGGATTTACGCCTGACCCTGGCTCCCCGGTCAAACGCTTGCTAAAAGCGGAAGCAGACCGGTAAAGAGTATGATAGAATCCGCCCCCCTGCGGGGCCATTACAGAACCCTGAAAGGAAGATTATGAACGTTATTGAAGCTGCTGTTGCTACTCCTGACGCGCGCGTTGCCATCGTGATTGCGCGTTTCAACAACTTTATCAACGACAGCCTGCTGAGCGGTGCGCTGGATGCGTTAAAACGCATAGGCCAGGTGAAAGATGAAAACATCACCGTGGTCTGGGTGCCTGGCGCCTATGAAATGCCAATGACCGCTCGTGCGCTGGCGTCAGCCGGTAAGCATGATGCCGTTGTCGCGCTGGGTACCGTGATCCGTGGCGGTACCGCCCACTTCGAATATGTCGCCGGTGAAGCCAGCTCTGGCCTGGCCAGCGTCGCAATGAACAGCGATATTCCGGTCGCCTTTGGCGTCCTGACGACGGAAAACATCGAGCAGGCCATCGAACGCGCCGGAACCAAGGCGGGAAATAAGGGCGCAGAAGCGGCCCTGACCGCACTTGAAATGATTAACGTATTGAAAGCCATCAAAGCCTGATTTTAAGGGGAATTTCGTGAAACCTGCTGCTCGTCGCCGCGCCCGTGAATGTGCCGTCCAGGCGCTTTACTCCTGGCAGTTGTCCAAAAACGACATCGCTGATGTCGAATACCAGTTTCTGGCGGAGCAAGACGTCAAAGACGTTGATATCAGCTATTTTCGCGAGCTGCTGAGCGGCGTTGCGACCAACAGCGCCTATCTTGACGGGCTGATGAAGCCTTATCTGTCTCGTCAGCTGGAAGAGCTGGGACAGGTTGAGAGGGCCGTTCTGCGGATCTCACTGTACGAGCTGAGCAAGCGTTCTGACGTTCCCTATAAAGTGGCAATCAATGAGGGGATTGAGCTGGCTAAAATTTTCGGTGCCGAAGACAGCCATAAGTTTGTCAACGGCGTACTGGATAAAGCCGCTCCGCAAATCCGCCCCAATAAGAAGTAATCCTCCCAGGCCGGTCTTCCGGCCTTCTTTTTTTTATACTCGGAACGCACTCTATGGCCTGTGGCGAATTCGAACTTATTACGCGCTATTTTGATCGCGTAACGAGCTCCCGTCGCGATGTGGAAAAGGGCATCGGCGATGACTGCGCACTACTGACTCTTCCTGAAAAACAGACGCTGGCGATCAGCACCGATACGCTGGTGGAAGGGGTTCATTTTCTGCGTGATATGCATCCGGCAGACCTTGGCTACAAGGCGCTGGCGGTCAACCTGAGCGACCTCGCCGCGATGGGGGCCGATCCCGCCTGGCTGACGCTGGCGCTGACGCTGCCTGAGATTAACGAGCCCTGGCTGAAGGCATTCAGCGACAGCCTGTTTGAGTTGCTCGATTATTATAATATGCAGCTGATCGGTGGGGATACCACCCGCGGCCCGTTAAGTATGACGCTGGGTATTCATGGCCTGGTGCCGCAGGGCAGGGCGCTGAAGCGATCCGGTGCGCGTCCAGGCGACTGGATTTATGTGACCGGGACGCTGGGCGACAGCGCGGCAGGACTGGCGCTGCTGCAGCACCAGATGAAAATCAGCGATCCTGTCGCTCATGAGGCGCTTATCAAAAGGCATCTGCGTCCCATGCCGCGTATTTTGCAGGGACAGGCACTCCGGGATCTTGCCAGCGCCGCTATCGATCTTTCAGACGGTCTGATTTCTGATTTGCGTCATATCCTGAAGGCCAGTGACTGTGGAGCCCGCGTTAACCTGGAGGCTTTGCCGATTTCCGGCGTTATGCAGCAGCATTTTGAGCCTGCGCAGGCACTGCGCTGGGCCTTAAGCGGTGGAGAAGATTACGAGCTCTGCTTCACCGTTCCCGAAATTAATCGCGGTGCGCTGGACGTTGCGCTCGGCCATTATGGCGTGCCCTTTACCTGCGTCGGCCAGATGGCACCGCAGTCGGAAGGGTTGGTGCTATTACAGGATGGCACGCCGGTAAATATCGACCTGAAAGGATTTGATCATTTTGACGCTCGATAAAGATGTGGCGAAAAGCCGCCTGAATATGCGCAATCCCTGGCATCTGCTGGCAACCGGCTTTGGCAGCGGGCTGAGCCCTTATATGCCCGGCACCGTGGGTTCGGTAGCCGCGATCCCGTTCTGGTGTCTGCTGACCTGGCTGCCACAGGATCTCTATTCGCTGGTCGTGATGTTCGGCATTTCTATCGGCGTTTACCTTTGCCATCGCACTGCGAAAGATATGGGCGTGCACGATCACGGCAGCATTGTCTGGGATGAGTTTATTGGTATGTGGATCACGCTGATGGCGATCCCGGTAAATAGCTGGCAGTGGGTACTGGCCGGTTTTGTGGTGTTCCGCATTCTGGATATCTGGAAGCCGTGGCCGATTCGCTGGTTCGATCGCAATGTGCACGGCGGGATGGGTATCATGGTGGATGATATTATTGCCGGGATCGTCTCTGCCGGTATTCTTTACTATGCAGGCCATCTGCTGGCGAGTTGATAAAGGGCGGGGCTGTTGCCCTGACGGTTTTTGCTAAAGTGCCAACGCCGGGAACAGTCCCTGCTCGTGAAGACGCAAAAGCGATCGTCTTTAATACCACAGCCCGCGCTGTGCATAGCGCGGGACGCTTTACTCCCCGTTCCCGTCGCATAACGCCTGTCAGAACGCTTTAAGCAATGCTATTCAAAACCGACCACCGGATGCGGCTGATAAACGCTCTCAAGCTCGATAATCTCTTCGCGGCTCAGCTCAACCTCTACGGCATTCACCAGATCCGCCAGCTGCTCCGCCCGTGATGCGCCCACAATAGGGGCAGCGACAGCAGGTTGGGTCAGCAGCCATGCAAGCGCAATCTGCGCCCGGCTAACGCCTTTATCACCGGCAATGGCGGCGAGGCGCTGTGCGATAGCTGCATCATTTTCTTCCGTCTTGTCATACAGCGTACTGGCAAACTCATCTGAAACGGAGCGGGCAGTAGTTTCCCCCCATGGACGGGTCAGACGGCCACGCGCCAGCGGACTCCAGGGCAGGACGGCAATGTTCTCAGCCTCGCAGAGCGGATGCATCTCGCGCTCTTCTTCCCGCTGAATCAGGTTGTACTGATCCTGCATCGTGACAAAGCGCGTCCAGCCATGACGATCGGCGGTATAAAGCGCTTTAGCAAATTGCCAGGCGTACATTGACGAGGCGCCGATGTAACGTGCTTTACCCGATTTCACCACATCATGCAGCGCTTCCAGCGTCTCTTCCAGTGGAGTGTTGTAATCCCAGCGGTGGATTTGCAGCAGATCGATATAATCCATGCCAAGCCGGGAGAGGCTGTCGTCAACGGACTGCATGATAGTCGCGCGGGAGAGGCCGCCAGCCAGATTGCTCATCGGGAAATAGACCTTGGTCGCGACGACGATCTCATCTCGGCGGGCAAAATCTTTCAGGGCGCGTCCTACGATCTCCTCACTGCTACCGTCGGAGTAGCTATTGGCGGTATCGAAAAAATTGATGCCTGATTCCAGCGCCTGTTTGATGAGTGGCCTGCTGCTTTCTTCCGGCAGCGTCCACGCGTGACGCCCGCGAGCAGGCTCACCAAAGGTCATACAACCCAGGCAGAGGCGGGAAACGGTCAGGTCGGTAGTCCCCAATTGCGTGGTTTTCATGCAGGCTCCTGCAGGTCGGTTGAGGGCATTAAGCCGGTTCACAATCCGGTAAGCATAGCAGGTGCATTGCTCCCCGGATGGGGAGCAGAATCTTATTTACAACGTCAGCCAGCGGTCTATCTGCTTCGCGATGCCTTCAGCATCCAGTTGATAATCATGGCGGATCTCGTCCTGCGTGCCCTGCGGAATGAACTCGTCCGGCAGGCCCAGATTCAGCACCGGTACCAGTACACGTCTGGCCATCAGCACTTCATTCACGCCGCTACCAGCGCCTCCTTTGATGGCACCTTCTTCCAGAGTAATCAGCGCCTCATGGCTGGCGGCGAGCTCGACGATCAGTGCTTCATCAAGCGGCTTCACAAAACGCATATCCACCAGGGTAGCGTTAAGCGATTCGGCAACGGTCTGAGCTTCCGGCAGCAGGGTACCAAAGTTCAGGATCGCCAGTTTCTCACCTTCACGTTTCACCACACCTTTGCCCAGCGGCAGAGAGGCGAGCGGCTGGAGTTCAGCGCCGGTCCCGGTACCGCGGGGATAGCGTACCGCGCTGGGGCCGTGCGAGTAGTGGTAGCCGGTATAGAGCATCTGACGGCACTCATTCTCATCACTCGGCGTCATGATCACCATGGAGGGGATACAGCGCAGGAAAGCGATATCAAACGCGCCCTGATGCGTCTGGCCATCGGCGCCGACGATGCCGCCACGGTCAATGGCAAACAGCACCGGCAGCTTCTGAATAGCCACATCGTGAATCAGCTGATCGTAGGCACGCTGAAGAAACGTCGAGTAGATAGCCACAACCGGTTTATAGCCGCCAATGGCCAGTCCGGCGGCAAAGGTGACTGCGTGCTGTTCAGCAATGGCTACGTCGAAGTACTGAGCCGGATAGTCACGGGAGAAGCTCACCATACCGGAGCCTTCACGCATGGCGGGCGTTACCGCCATCAGTTTTGCATCATCAGCGGCGGTTTCACTCAGCCACTGACCAAAAATTTTGGAATAGGTGGGCAGACTTTCTGCCGACTTTGGCAACAAGCCGCTGGCCGGATCGAATTTGGGTACCGCATGCCAGCTGATCGGGTCTTTCTCTGCTGGCGCGTAGCCTTTGCCCTTTTTCGTCATGATATGCAGGAACTGTGGCCCTTTCAGATCGCGCATATTGCGCAACGTCTGAACCAGTGTCAGCACATCATGACCATCAACAGGACCGATGTAGTTAAAGCCCAGCTCCTCGAAAAGCGTACCGGGCACGACCATCCCTTTCAGATGCTCCTCGGTGCGCCTCACCAGTTCTTTAATCGGCGGCAGACCCGTCAGTACTTTCTTACCGCCTTCACGCAGACGCGAATAGGTTTTACCGGAGAGAATCTGCGCTAGGCGATTATTCAGCGCGCCGACGTTTTCCGAGATCGACATCTCATTGTCATTCAGCACGACCAGCAGATCGGCTTTGATATCACCGGCATGGTTCATCGCTTCAAACGCCATACCGGCGGTAATTGCGCCATCGCCGATCACGCAGGCGGTACGCCGGCCCTTGCCCTCTTTCTCCGCCGCGACGGCCATGCCCAGTCCGGCGCTGATAGAGGTGGAGGAGTGCCCGACGTTCAGCACGTCATACTCACTTTCATCGCGCCAGGGGAAAGGGTGTAACCCGTTTTTCTGGCGGATGGTGCCGATACGGTCGCGGCGGCCGGTCAGAATTTTGTGTGGGTACGCCTGGTGACCCACGTCCCAGACCAGATGATCGAAGGGCGTATTATAGACGTAATGCAGCGCAACGGTCAGTTCAACCACGCCAAGACCAGAAGCAAAGTGGCCGCTGGAGCGGCTGACGCTATCTAACAGGTACTGGCGCAGCTCATCGCAGAGTTTTGGCAGGCTTTCTTTAGGAAGCAGACGTAGTTCCGTGACCTCGCTGGCCAGTGCCAGCGTTGGGTATTTTGCAGTATCAAAACTCATCAGAGACTCATGAAGTTATTTGTCGCGTTCAATTATGTAACTTGCCAGCGCCTGGAGTGACGTCGTTTTATAAGATTGCGCGGCAAGGATATCTAATGCGTTGAGAGATTCCTGATAGAGATCTCTCGCTTTTTCCCGTGCGCCTTCCAGTCCCAGCAGGGCCGGATAGGTACTTTTACCCAAATCCTGATCGGCTCCCTGCCGTTTCCCGATAATTGCGGTATCGCCAACCACATCCAGAATATCGTCCTGTACCTGAAAGGCGAGGCCGATCGCACTGGCGTAGCGGTCGAGCGCGGGCAACGCCTCGCGGCCACGCTCTCCGGCTGCCAGCGCGCCCAGGCGAACTGCTGAACGGATCAGCGCCCCGGTTTTGAAGCGATGAATTTGCTCCAGTGCAGAGAGCGTGACTTGCTGGCCTTCTGCGGCCAAATCAAGCGCCTGACCGCCGCACATGCCTGCGACGCCGCTGGCCTGAGCCAGCTCCGAAATCATCGCAATACGATCGGTGGGCGTGACGCCGGGCATGGGTGTATCGGCCAGTATAGTAAACGCCAGCGTTTGCAGGGCATCTCCGGCTAAAATAGCCGTATCTTCACCATATTTTATATGACAGGTCGGCTGGCCGCGACGCAGACTGTCGTCATCCATGGCGGGCAGGTCATCGTGAATAAGCGAATAGGCATGAATACATTCTACTGCAGCAGCCGGCGCGTCAAGCGCCTGGGTATCAGCATGTAACATCTCGCCGGTGGCATAGACCAGAAAGGGGCGTAGCCGCTTGCCCCCTAATAATGCACCATACTGCATCGCTTCCACCAGAGGAGAACTCTGAAAGGGCAGCGGAGCGATAAAGCGCGTCAGGGCCTGATTCACTCTGGCGTGGTGAGCATGGAGTAAAGCGGTAATATCCATCACTCTTGTTCCGGCGTGAAAGGGGCCAGTCCGGCCTCTTTGTCATCATTCAGCAGGATCTGCACACGCTGTTCTGCCTGTTGCAGCTTTTGCTGGCCCACACGCGCAAGCTGTACGCCGCGTTCAAATTCATTGAGCGCCTCTTCCAGTGGCAGGTCGCCACTTTCCAGACGGGAAACAATCTGCTCCAGCTGCTGCAGGGAACTTTCGAAGCTGGCGGGCTGTTCGGCTTTTTTTGGCATAATCGCTATCGGCTCGATCTTAAAATCACAGGTAAGTCGCTCATGGTAGCCGACTCGAAATGATTAGCAAAATAATGATATCGGCAACGGTTGAAGAAGCAGTTGCCGCGCGAATGTGATACACTCCTGCCCCTGGATGTATCCCCTTCATTCCTGAAGTCGCAGCGCTGTTGGCTGCGTGCATTCATCTCTGCCGCTTACCCGTAAGCCGTCAGAAACGCCTGCACTTGCCGCCTCGTTGTATTTTGGATAGCCAGGATAAAAGCTGCTGCAAGTCAATGATTTTACCTGCTAAGTGCCGATGTTTCAGCACTTAATTGCCCAACGAACCCGTGCCGCCATGAAGTTTATTATTAAGCTGTTCCCCGAAATTACCATCAAAAGCCAGTCTGTTCGCCTGCGTTTTATTAAAATTTTGACGACGAACATCCGAAACGTGCTGAAAGACAGCGATGAAACGCTTGCCGTGGTGCGTCACTGGGATCATATCGAAGTCCGGTCGAAAGATGAAAGCAAGCGTGAGACGATCGTCGATGAACTCTCCCGCATTCCCGGTATCCACCATGTGCTGGCTGTGGAAGATCGTCCCTATACCGATATGCATAACATCTTCGAACAGGCGCTGGAACTGAACCGCGACCGTATTGAAGGCAAAACCTTTGCGGTACGCGTGAAGCGCCGTGGCAAACACGACTTTAGTTCGCAGGATGTGGAACGTTATGTGGGCGGCGGGCTGAATCAGCATGTAGCAACTGCCCAGGTGAAGCTCAACCATCCTGAAGTGACGGTGAATCTGGAAATTGAAGATGACCGTCTGCTGCTGGTTACCGGACGCCACGAAGGGATCGGCGGCTTCCCGATTGGAACGCAGGAAGATGTGATGTCGCTGATTTCCGGCGGTTTCGACTCCGGCGTTTCCAGCTATATGCTGATGCGCCGTGGCTGTCGCGTCCATTATTGCTTCTTCAACCTCGGCGGGGCCGCGCATGAGATCGGCGTGCGGCAGGTAGCGCACTATCTGTGGAGCCGTTTTGGCCGTTCGCATAAGGTTCGCTTTGTGGCGATCGACTTTGAGCCGGTCGTGGGCGAGATCCTCGAAAAGATCGATGATGGTCAGATGGGCGTGGTACTGAAACGTATGATGGTACGCGCCGCTTCGCAGATTGCCGAGCGCTACGGCGTGCAGGCGCTGGTCACCGGCGAAGCGCTGGGGCAGGTATCAAGCCAGACGCTGACGAATCTGCGCCTGATTGATAACGCCTCTGATACGCTGATCCTGCGTCCGCTGATTTCGCATGACAAAGAGCACATTATCAACCTGGCCCGCCATATCGGCACGGAAGATTTTGCCCGCACCATGCCGGAATATTGTGGCGTGATCTCAAAAAGCCCGACGGTCAAGGCGGTCAAATCCAGAATCGAAGGCGAAGAGCAGCACTTCGATTTCGCTATCCTTGATAAAGTGGTGGCTGAAGCAACTAACGTCGATATCCGCCAGATCGCGGAAGAGACGCAGCAGGAAGTGGTTGAAGTAGAAACCGTCGTCTCCTTTACGGAGAACGATGTGGTGCTAGATATCCGCTCTGCGGATGAACAGGACGATCGCCCGCTCGCGCTGGAAGGCGTTGAAGTTAAAGGGATGCCTTTCTATAAGCTGAGCTCGCAGTTTGGCAATCTCGACCAGAATAAAACCTGGCTGCTTTACTGTGACCGTGGCGTGATGAGCCGTCTTCAGGCGCTTTATCTGCATGAGCAGGGATATAAAAACGTTAAGGTCTATCGTCCGTAGCGGCAGACAGGGAGCGGGCCGTCTCGCTCCCTTTTATAGTTGGCCTGCAACAACTTACTTAGCCGCCCGTTATTCCCATTCCCGATAGTCATAGATTCCCGCAGCGAGCACCAGCTGGCTCGCGACCTCGTGCGCTTTCTCCTTGCTTACCAGCAAATCGATCAGCTTAAGCGCGAAATCCATTGCGGTGCCAGGCCCCTGGCTGGTCAGCAGATTCACTCGTGGATCCCAGACCACGCGCTTATCCATCCACTTTTCTTCTGGAATGGTTTCCTTCAAACCTGGAAACCCGGTCATATTCCCAACCGGGAAGAGGTTGTGCGGCACCAGTACAGTTCCCGTAGCGGCACAAATAGCCGCGACTATGCGGCCCGCCAGATGAAACTGACGCACCGTTTCGACCAGCAGCGGGCTGTCGCGAAACGCCTCCGCGCCTTTTAAGCCGCCGGGCAGTACAATCGCGTCAAAGTCGTTATCGGCCACCTCAACGAGTGGAGCATCCGCCATCAGACGAACGCCACGTGAGCAGACGATTTCCCGGCTGCCGTCGTCAGTGACGCTGGCAGAGGTAACGTTCAGCCCGGCGCGGACCAGCAAATCGATCGTAGTAACGGCTTCCGTTTCTTCACTGCCAGGTGCCAGGCAGACCAGCACCGATGCGTTCGCGTTCATAGTTTTGCTCCTTACGCTTAATCATTTCATAAAGGCGGTTATTTTCCGGCGTACTCAGCCCCTGAGCCCGCGCACGGCGAATAAGGTAGCCGGTAATATAATCTATCTCCGTCCGGCGACCTGAGCGGATATCCTGCAACATGGAAGAGATATTGGCTGCGGTACTGTCAATGACTTCCATCACATAGGCCAGAAGCGTTTCTGGCGTGGTATGTTGTCCCTCTCGCTCCATGACTGCCGCCACCTCTTCACAAACTGCGCTAATCTCCCGCGGATGGTGAAGCAACTCACCATTAGGGCAGTCGAATTCAACCGTAAGTGGGTTGATGACGCAATTAACGGCCAGCTTGAGCCAGGCTGCAGGCGCGATATTATTATGCCAGGCCACGTCGGGCAGGGCATTATGCAGCGTCTCTGCCAGAGCGCTGAGCGATCCGGCATCCGGAGAAATTGGCCCGATATGCGTCACGCCTGCGGCTACATGCACGATGACCGTATCATCATGGCGGGCGGCGTGGGTGGTCATCCCCTTCAGTAACGGTTGAGAAAGGCCGGAAAGTTCATCCAGCGTGCCCATGCCATTATGCAACAGTAAAATCGGGCAGGAATCCCGTAATATAAACTGGAGATTCCTGACGGCTACGGAAACCTGCCAGGCTTTAAGCGTCACCAGCAGCAGGTCGCTATCTGCCAGAAACTTCGGGTCGTTGGCAATGAAGGTCTTATTGATGACGACTCCGTCCAGCCCCATAACATTGACTGAACAGTATGGCTGGGGGACCCGCAGCCAGCCCTGAACGTCATGACCTTGGCGTTCAAGCGCGGCCAGCCAGATTTGACCCAGCGCACCACATCCCAGTACGGTAATCTTCATTCGTCCTCCCTGCAGACGGACTGCGTTAATACAACCGGATGATGGTTGTCCCCTCAGAGCGCCCGCAGGCAGACTGAGGGAGAATCTCTTATTATAGCTTTCTGCGCCGACGGTTTTTTTAGCCGGCTTAAGTGGGTATTATGCATGTCACTTTTGCATCAGGAGAAGAGATCATGCCATCTTTCGATATCGTTTCAGAAATTGATATTCAGGAAGTTAAAAACGCGGTGGAAAATGCCAACCGCGAAATCGCGAGCCGTTTCGACTTCCGTAACGTTACCGCCAGTTTTGAGCTGAATGAGAAAAATGAATCGGTGAAGGTTTTAAGCGAGTCGGACTTTCAGGTTAAGCAGTTGGTGGATATCCTGCGTGAAAAGCTACTGAAGCGCGGGATTGAAGGGGCTGCGCTGGAAGTTCCCGATGAGATTGAGCACAGCGGTAAAAGCTGGAGCGTGGAAGCTAAAATGAAGCAGGGCATTCCGACCGACGTGGCAAAGAAAATTGTGAAGCTGATTAAAGACAGTAAGCTGAAAGTACAGTCTCAGATTCAGGGCGAAGAAGTGCGCGTTACTGGAAAATCCCGGGATGACCTCCAGGGCGCGATGGCGCTGATACGTGGCGGCGATCTGGGACAGCCTTTCCAGTTTAAAAATTTCCGCGACTAATGACCAGAGAGAGGCGGGGAAGCCTTCCCGCCTCTCACCGTTGGTCCGTCAAGCTGTCGCAACAAGCGCCTCCAGTTCCGGACGGCTGGTCACTTTACTGTCGATTTTGACGTAGGCGCTTCTCTCTTCCGGCACAATGAAAACGGACGATACGCCAGGCTGCGCCAGTAATTTTTGCTCAAGCTTTTTACTGTCGAGCGGTTTATCACCCAGCATAATCCGCAGGCTGCTGACATAAGGCGGCTCTTTCATGCTGGTGCTGACCAGCAGCCAAAGCGTAGCCACCACGGCGCCTGCCATAAAAACGGTTTGCGCGTCGAAATGCCCGAACAGCCAGCCACCCATACTGCCGCCAATGGCTACGCCAAGAAACTGGCTGGTGGAGTAAACGCCCATCGCGGTGCCTTTGTAGCCTGCCGGAGACTCTTTGCTGATCAGCGAAGGCAGGATCGCTTCCATTAAATTAAAACCGATGAAGAAAAGCTGAACGCCGATAACCAGCGTCCAGAAATGGTTGCCTGCGCCCCAAAGAACAATCTCAGCGATCAGCATAAGGGCGACGCAACTGATAAATACCCGCTTCATGCGGCGTTTTACTTCGGCATAAATAATAAAAGGGATCACGCTGCAAAAAGCGATAAGCATGGTGGCGAGATAGACTTTCCAGTGCTGTTCGGCAGGGAAACCCGCCTGTTCAAACTCCCCTGGAAGGGCAACGAAGCTCGACATCAGCAGGACATGCAGACACATAATGCCGAAATTAAGCTTTAGCAGCCGCTTATTTGCCAGCACGGCCCGGATACTGCCTTTTACCATGCCCGACTCGCGATTAAGGACATGGTTTGGCGTGGAGGGCACGACGAAAAGCGTAATCGCTATGCCGCATAGCGCCAGCAGGGCGATCATCCAGAACAGCGCATGCAGCCCCAGGGCATGGGTAATAATAGGCCCCAGCACCATGGCGATAGCGAACGTAATGCCAAAACTGATGCCGATAAACGCCATTGCTTTAGTACGGTTCTGTTCACGGGTTAAATCAGAAAGTAGCGCCATGACCGCCGCAGCAATAGCGCCGGATCCCTGCAGCGCACGGCCCAGGATAATGCCCCAGATGGAGGTAGTGGAGGCGGCAATCACACTGCCAAGAACAAAAATCAGCAAACCACCCACAATAAGCGGCTTACGACCGATACGGTCAGACATCAGTCCGAACGGGATTTGAAAGAGCGCCTGCGCCAGACCATAAATACCGATAGCCACGCCAATAAGCGTTTCGCTGGCACCCTGTAACGCCATGCCGTAAGTGGTAAGAACCGGTAATACCATAAACATTCCGAGCATTCGCAGGGAAAAAACTGTGCCCAAACCCCATGTCGCACGCAGTTCGACCGGCGTCATTTTATTATCTTTCATTACTACCTCAGTTTATCTGGTGCACGTATTTTAGGTGGCGGGGCAGGGCGGGTAAAATAATACTTTTTAAGGAGTCGTAACAAAAAGAAAGGGCGTGAGATACCGATCTTATTCAACGCATTATCACTGCCAGCAGCGCATATTTTCCCGGTCAGCTTACGCATAAGCGCCGGGAATCACTCGCTGGCTGCCTGATACGGCGCCAATTATCTCGGGTATTCTCACGCCCTCAGGCAGGAGATCTGTATTACCTGACCAGAGTCAGTAAATCGGATGAAGCGGGAGCCATAAAATCGACCGACATCATCACGCTCAAAGCGGTGATGGCGACAATCGAAAAGACAAACAGCTTACGGGCCCAGACGCGATCGTTCTGCGTCTTATAGCCTGAAAGTGCCATTCCCAGCCACCACACGCTGACCGCAGCGGCCACCACCAGATACTTATAGCCCGCATAACCCACCAGTGTCAGCATCAGCGTGGCCACCATAAACGCCAGAATATAGAGCGTGATATGATTTTTCGCCACGGAAATGCCTTTAACCACCGGTAAAACCGGGATATTCGCTGCCTGGTAATCCTTAAAGCGGAAGATGGCAATCGCGTACGAATGCGGCATCTGCCACAGGCTAAAGATTGCCAGCAGGATTAACGCACCAGCATCAAACTGGTTGGTAACGGCACAGTAGCCGATAACCGGTGGTGCTGCGCCAGAGAGGCTTCCGATCAGGGTGCCATAAACGGAATTGCGCTTCATATAGAGGCTGTAAACGCCGACATAAACCACAAAGCCCATTACCGCCAGCCACATGGCCAGCGGGTTAGCACCGAAATACAGCAACGCGAATCCAGCAATACCCAGAACGGTTGCGTAAACCAGTGAGGTTGTCGGAGACATGAGGCCTTTTACCAGCACCCGATTTCTGGTTCTCTCCATTTTTTTGTCGATGTCACGGTCGATGAAGTTGTTATAAACACAACCTGACGCGACCACCAGCGAGACGCCGACTAAGGTGGAGAGGAACAGGGCATAGTCAATGCTGCCTTTAGAGGCGAGCAGGAATCCCCCGATAACAGAAATTAAATTTCCGAAAATAATTCCTGGTTTCGTTACTTGTAGGTATTGCTTAATCATCACGAATAACTCGGTTAGTTGGGCATCATGTTGTAGTTGAGGTTCCACATGATCCACAGCGAGCCAACAACAACGATCAGAATGATGATTGCGGAAAAGACAATTGCCACAAGGTTCCATCGTTCTTCAGATGAGGTATTGAGGTGCAGGAAGTAAACCAGATGCACCAGCACCTGGATTACCGCACAAACCACAACCACACCGATGATTGTTGCCTTAGAGGCGCCGCCATCCATAACCATCCAGAACGGAATCGCGGTCAGAATGATCGACAGGATAAAGCCGATCATATAAGACTTCACGCTGCCGTGCGAGGCGCCATGTTCGTTTGCTGAATGACTCATTACATGGCTCCCATCAGGTAGACAATGGTAAATACGCAGATCCATACCACATCCAGGAAGTGCCAGAACAGGCTCAGGCAGAGGATACGGGTGCGGTTAGTGGCGGTCAGGCCGCGTTTGCTGATCTGATACATCAGAATCAGCATCCAGATCAGACCAGAGGTCACGTGCAGGCCGTGCGTGCCCACCAGCGTAAAGAACGCTGACAGGAAGCCGCTGCGCTGAGGACCGAAGCCCTCGGCGATCAGGTGATGGAACTCATAGATTTCCATCGCGATGAAGCCCAGACCAAACAGGAAGGTCAGTGCCAGCCAGCTGTTAACGGCGCTTTTGCTGCCCTTATTCATATTGATGACTGCCATACCATAGGTAATGGAGCTCAACAGAAGCAGGGCGGTTTCAACCAGTACGAACGGCAGTTCAAAAATGTCTTTACCAGCCGGGCCACCAGCGATGTTATTGACCATAACACCGTAGGTGGCGAACAGGGTGGCGAAGATGATGCAGTCGCTCATCAGGTAGATCCAGAAACCAAATATCTTATTGGATCCTGCATCGTGATGGTGATGCCCATGCTTCGCATGGGCGTCCAGGTTTTCAGTCAGAGTTTCAGTTGACATTTTTCAGACCTGCTTTGCTAATTTCGTCAAAGTGCTGATTCTCGATTTTTTCGATCTCGGCAACGGGAACGTAATAATCAACGTCTTCATCGAAGCTCTTGATGACCCAGGTTGCGATCATGGCGATGAACGACAGACCGACCAGCCACCAGATGTGCCAGATAGCGGCAAAACCAAATATCATGCTGAACAGACCAATGATCAGACCCGCGCCGCTGTTTTTCGGCATGTGGATCTCTTCATAGTGATCAGGACGTTTATAGGCTTCACCTTTCTCTTTCATTTCCCAGAACGCATCGCGCTCTTCAATGACAGGCACTTCGGCAAAGTTATAGAACGGTGGTGGCGAAGAGGTTGCCCACTCCAGTGTACGACCGCCCCATGGATCACCGGTCAGATCGCGGTTCTGTTCGCGGTCACGTACAGACACCCAGAACTGGATAACCTGGCAGAGCACACCACAGGCGATCAGCGCAGCACCGCCCGCAGCAACCAGCAGAAGCGAGTGGAACTGGGGATCGATATCCTGGCTCAGACGACGGGTCATCCCCATAAAGCCCAGCACGTAAAGTGGCATAAAGGCAACGAAGAAGCCGATGATCCAGAACCAGAACGCGCGGATACCCCATTTTTCGTTCAGGGTGAAGCCGAACGCTTTCGGGAACCAGTAGGTCACACCTGCAAAGCAACCGAACACCACACCACCGATAATAACGTTATGGAAGTGAGCGATCAGGAACAAGCTGTTGTGCAGTACGAAGTCAGCACCCGGCACGGCGAGCAGTACACCTGTCATGCCACCCACGGAGAAGGTGACCAGGAAGCCCACGGTCCACAGCATGGCAGAGTGCATCTGAATGCGGCCCTGATACATGGTGAACAGCCAGTTAAAGATTTTAACACCAGTCGGGATGGCGATAATCATCGTCATGATACCGAAGAAGGCATTAACGTTCGCACCGGCGCCCATGGTGAAGAAGTGGTGCAGCCACACGATAAAGGAGAGAATGGTGATAACCACCGTCGCCCAAACCAGTGAGGTGTAACCAAACAGGCGCTTTTTAGAGAAGGTTGCCACCACTTCGGAGAATACCCCAAAGACCGGCAGAACCAGAATGTACACTTCCGGATGACCCCAAACCCATATCAGGTTGACGTACATCATCATGTTGCCGCCCATTTCATTGGTAAAGAAATGGAATCCCAGATAGCGATCAAGGGTCAACAGCGCCAGCGTGACGGTTAATACCGGGAATGAGACAATAATCAGTACGTTAGTACAGAGTGATGCCCAGGTGAATACCGGCATTTTGAACATGGTCATGCCAGGAGCACGCATGTTCAGAATCGTCACAAAGAAGTTAATCCCGGTCAGGGTTGTACCAATCCCCGAAAGCTGCAGACTCCATATCCAGTAGTCGACCCCGACCCCCGGACTGTATTCCGCCCCCGAGAGCGGTGGATACGCCAGCCAGCCGGTCTGAGCGAACTCGCCCACACCCAGTGACAGGTTAACCAGCACTACGCCGACAGCCGTGAACCAGAAGCTCAGGTTGTTCAGGAAGGGGAAGGCCACATCACGCGCACCGATCTGTAATGGTACAGCGATGTTCATCAGACCCACAACAAACGGCATCGCCACGAAGAAGATCATGATCACGCCATGGGCAGTGAAGATCTGGTCGTAGTGGTGAGGAGGTAGGAATCCAGCTTCACCCGCCGATGCCAGCGCCTGCTGGCTACGCATCATCACAGCATCGGCAAAGCCGCGCAGCAGCATGACGAACGCCATGATGATGTACATAATACCCAGACGTTTATGGTCAACCGACGTCAGCCACTCGGTCCACAGGTACTTCCACTTACCGAAGTAGGTGAGTGCACCAGCAAGGGCCAAACCACCAAGAATGATGGCGGCAATCGTAACCATGATAATCGGCTCATGATACGGTACTGCATCAAGGGTTAATTTTCCCAACATCGTATTATTCCTCGGCTCCCGCATGAGAGGCTTCGCTCATGTCCATGCCTTCGTGACCAGACATGTCCATTTTCCCGTGGTTCATCTTGAATTTGCCAATAATCTGCTTGAACAATTCAGGATCTGCCGTCGAGAAGAACTCAACCGGATGGTTTTCGCTTGGCGCCGCCAGTTTTTCGAAATCTTCCATCGTCATCAGCGTATTAGGTGATTCCTTGGCTTTCGCAACCCACTGATCGAATGTCGCATTATCAGGGGTGGCAATCGCTTTGAACTTCATACCTGAGAAGCCGCGACCACTGAAGTTAGATGAAATACCGTCGAACGTGCCGGGCTCATTCGCAATCAAATGCAGTTTGGTCTGCATACCTGCCATCGCGTAAATCTGGCTACCGAGGGTAGGGATGAAGAATGAGTTCATAACGGAGTTAGATGTAATCTTGAAGTTCACGGGGGTGTTTGCCGGGAACGCGATCTGGTTAACTGTCGCAATACCCTGTTCCGGGTAGATGAACAGCCATTTCCAGTCCAATGCGACCACATCAATCTCCACAGGCTTCACGTCGGAAACCAGCGGCTTGCTTGGCTCCAGCGCGTGGGTTGATTTCCACGTCAGGATAGCAAGGAAAACGATGATCAAAATGGGCACAGTCCAGACCACGGCTTCCACTTTATTCGAGTGTGACCAGTTAGGGCTGTATTTCGCATTGGTATTGGATGCCCGATATTTCCAGGCGAATACCACGGCCATCAGGATTGCGGGAATAACGACGATCAGCATCAAGCCAAAGGCTGTCAGAATCAGCGAACGTTGCTCCAGTGCAATCTGTCCTTTGGGATTTAACAATGCACTATCACAGCCACTTAACAATAAAGTGCCTGCAATTAATGACAAAATCCCCAAACTTTTATTGTATTTCATGAGTCTCATTTAACGACCTCAATGACAAGGGCTCTATTGTCGTTTAAGTGTGGCGGCATTTTACGGGAAGGTTTCAGTACTGTAAACCAGCAACAGCTTGTGTCAGCACGGTGTTGACACCTTTTGCAAACACTGTCACAGATGTTGCCAGAGGTGATAAAAAATGAATATTAGCAAAGGGTTGCCTTCAATATAACAAAAAACCGCAAAAATCATCCAGTGAAAAACCGCGCTGCTATAACCAACAAAATTAGCGCCCAAACATTTAACATATCCGCATCATTTGCGTGATGAAAATTAAACAATAATAATTACGCACCGGTTTTATCCCCTATTTTCCAAAGCAGGTTGCATTATAAAACCTTTATGAAAATAGTTGGAAATCAGGAAATAGCAACCGGTGTAGCGGTTATCAACATTTGCGCATGAAAACGCCATTATGACACTTGCATCCCAAAAATCCGCAGTGTTGTTACATTTATGTTGAAAAAGGCCTTTTTCCGCGACGGGCTGTAGAAAGTTGCCCGTGGCGAATAAAGGCCGTTTTATCCCTTTGATTGAGCGATTAAATCACCGCCTCAGCGCGATGGTGTTCGTCTCTGCGCCAGATAATCCAGCGTTGTGCCCAGTGCTACTCCTCCCAGCGCCACAACCAGCGCGACGGAAAAGAGCAGACTGAGCATCAGATCGATAGCCAGCCAGCCGAGAAGATCAGGTATCAGCAGAATAAGGCCTGCACCCGCCACTAAAGCACCTGTTTTCAGCAGCCGGGTAGCCCAACTATAGGCACCGGGCCAGCGCGTTCGTGGTGTAAAGGTGCCGGTTTTCTGAGCATCATCCAGGGTTTGCCGACAGCCCAACAGGAGTAGCAAGCCTGGAAGCGCTGCGGTGACGGAGAACGCGTAAAAGGCAGGCCAGCCCCAGGATTCAACGAACCAGCCGGCAACGGGGCCAACATAGACGCGGCCCACGGCGGAAAGCGCTGAGAGCAGGGCAAACTGCGTGGCGGAAAATGACTTGTTACAGAGCGTCATCAGTAGTGCCACGAAGGCGGCAGTGCCCATCCCGCCGCAGAGGTTTTCAACAAAAACCGCCACGGCCATGCTGTAGATATTTTTATCCGTGACTGAGAGCACCCAGTAACCCAGGTTGGACACCGCCTGAAAAATGCCAAACAGCAGTAGGGCACGAAACAGGCTCAGCCGCTGCATTAACAGGCCGCCATAAAGCGCGCCCACAATGGTCGCGACCAGGCCCAGCGTTTTGTTTACCAGACCAACGTCACCGGCATCAAAACCAACACCTCTGATCAGAAATATCGTGGTCAGACTTGCTGCAAAAGCATCGCCCAACTTGTAAAGGACGATTAACGACAGAATCAGCCACGCGTTGTTACGATTAAAGAAGTCCTTAAGGGGAGCGATAACCGCCTGCTCAAGGCTGTGCGGTCTGGCAATGCTATCTTCGGGTTCTTTCGCCATCAGCGTCGCGATAACGCCAGGGACCATCATTGCGGCCATCAGCCACCAGATGGCCTGCCAGCCCAGAAAACGATCTGCCAGCCAGAGCGCCAGCCCTCCGGAAACCAGCATCGCCAGACGATAACCCAGTACGCTGATTGCCGCACCACTACCACGCTCTTCCGGGGGAAGAACGTCCGTTTTCCATGCGTCAAAAACGATATCCTGCGAGGCCGAGCAAAAAGCGACCAGCACCGCCAGCGCTGCCAGCAGCGTCAGATCGTGCGACGGCTGCATAAAGCCCATCAGGGCGATGCCCACAATCAGCAGAATTTGCGTGACCAGCAGCCAGCCACGACGCCGTCCCAGAAAAGGCGGCGTGTAGCGATCCATAAGCGGCGACCAGAGAAATTTGAAAACGTATGCCTGGCCCACCAGGGAAAAAAAGCCAATGGTTTTGATGTCCACATTCTCGACGGCCATCCACGCCTGCAGCGTACCAGAGGTGAGCGCCAGCGGCAGCCCGGAGGCAAAACCCAGGATCAGAAGAAGGGCAGCATTACGCTGGGTAAAGATGCGGATGTATTGGCTGGACATACAAACCTTAAAACAAAGCCCGCCGGCAAGGGCGGGCAGTGACAAATTAACGGGCGTTTTGCTTAATAAACTCGTGGATGCTGGTGTCCTGAGCCATATCGGCAATCACATCACTGAGAGTGGCGTTCACCGCATTAGTAATCTTGGCATTATTGGCGGAGAAGGCGCCCTCGACGCTGTACGTCTGGCGATAGTTTTTCACCTGTTTATTACCGTTCTTCGCCGTGGCAATAATGGAGATATCCGCTTTGGTGGTAATGCTGTAGCGCACGCTGCCCTGGGTAACGTCAGCGTAGAGGTTGTTCAACACAATTTGCAGGTTAACCGCACCGTCTGGTCCAATCATATAGCCACGGGCGCCCATCTGCTTCTCGAGCACTTCCTGAAGCAGGAAGCGAAGATCGCGGGAGGCCGTCAGGGTAACCAGCTGACCATCACGGTTCACTTTAGCCAGCGCCTGATCGCCTCGCTGATCGGCACCGTTGATGCTGATAGTGACGCCCATCAGGCTTGGATCCTGCTGCGGCAGTTCGATTTTAGGTAAAATAGTCAGGGTATTGTTTTTGCTTGCACAGCCAGCCAGCACAAAAACGGCCAGCAGAGGTAAAATGAATTTTTTTAGCATGCTTATTTTCTCAATAACAAAAGTGATGTGGGGCTGACAAAACTGCCGACATCATAACATTGCCAGAAACAAGAGGAAGCCCTGATAGTGCGTAAATTCATCGCCTTGCACTTTTAGCCCGGCACTGCGACGCAGCTGGGAACGTTTATGTGATATCACCGGATTGCACCGTAGCGGGAGGAAATGCACAGTAGCGCGACTGGATGTGCAGAAATATTTGCTTACCAGGGTCGGATGTAGCACGAAAACAGGCTAATATTTAATGGGATGGGGCGCATCTCAAGGTCTTAGAGGAGTATGGGTATGATCCGCGAACAAATAGAAGAAAAGTTGAGAACGGCGTTTACACCTGTGCACCTTGAGGTGCATGACGAAAGCTATCGCCACAACGTGCCTGCGGGGTCGGAAAGCCACTTTAAAGTTGTCCTCGTCAGTGACCACTTTATCAATCAGCGTTTTCTTATGCGTCATCGCGCTATCTATAGCGAACTGGCGGAAGAGCTGGCAGGAAGCGTTCACGCACTGGCATTGCATACTTACACTGTCAAAGAATGGGAAGGATTACAGGACACCGTACCTGCCTCACCAAACTGTCGTGGTGCCGGAACTCTGGCCTGATCGTCCACGCTGTTTTTCCAGGCGGCCTGCGGGCCGCTTTATTGTTTACGGCTAAAAAAGTCGTCATCGTCCATTTTTTCCGCTTTTCCCGTAAAAATCCCTGCTGTTAAGCCCATGTGATGGACGTGTAGCCTCGACTCGCTTAAACGTTGTCGCTATAATGCTGCGTCTATTTTTCCGGAATGTCTTCGGGACGCTTCTGGCAACAGGGAACGCGGTTCTGACATCAGAGGCCGTCCCGGTTCTTAGATTCCATGCTGCTTCACAGGAAGCGAAGTGGGTCTGAAGTTGACCGAGCACGTGATTTTTTGAGGGTATAAGATGCAAGTTTCAGTAGAAACAACTCAGGGCCTGGGCCGTCGCGTAACGATTACCGTAGATAAAGATGTGATCGAGAACGCGGTGAAAAGTGAGCTGGTCAGCGTAGCTAAAAAAGTACGTATCGACGGTTTCCGCAAAGGGAAAGTGCCAATGACTGTCGTTGCGCAGCGTTACGGTGCCTCCGTTCGCCAGGATGTTCTGGGCGACCTGATGCAGCGCAACTTTGTTGACGCCATCATTAAAGAAAAAATTAATCCTGCTGGCGCACCAAATTATGTGCCCGGCCAGTACACGCCAGGCGAAGACTTTACCTTTACCGTAGAGTTTGAAGTCTATCCGGAAGTCGAGCTGAAAGGCCTGGAAGCGATCGAAATCGAAAAACCAGTTGTCTCTGTGACTGACGCTGATGTTGATGCGATGCTGGATACCCTGCGTAAACAGCAGGCTACCTGGAAAGAGACCGACCGCGCTGCGGAAGTTAACGATCGCGCCACCATCGACTTTACCGGTTCAGTAGACGGTGAAGAATTTGAAGGCGGCAAAGCGTCTGACTTCGTACTGGCGATGGGCCAGGGTCGTATGATCCCAGGCTTTGAAGAGGGTGTTGTTGGCCATAAAGCGGGCGAAACTTTCACCATCGACGTCAACTTCCCGGACGATTACCATGCTGAAAACCTGAAAGGGAAAGCGGCGAAATTTGAAATCGTTCTGAAGAAAGTGGAAGAGAGCGAGCTGCCAGAATTCACTGAAGAGTTCATCAAACGTTTCGGCGTTGAAGATGGTTCAGTTGAAGGTCTGCGTGCCGAAGTGCGTAAAAACATGGAACGTGAGCTGAAAGGCGCTATCCGTAACCGTGTGAAAACCCAGGCGATCGACGGCCTGGTTAACGCCAACGACATCGACGTGCCGGCTGCCCTGATCGACGGTGAAATCGACGTGCTGAAGCGCCAGGCTGCTCAGCGCTTTGGTGGCAACGAGAAGCAGGCTCTGGAGCTGCCTCGTGAACTGTTCGAAGAGCAGGCTAAGCGTCGCGTTGTTGTTGGTCTGCTGCTGGGCGAAGTCATTCGCACTCACGAGCTGAAAGCGGATGAAGATCGCGTTAAAGCGCTGATCGAAGAAATGGCTTCCGCCTACGAAGATCCTGCAGAAGTCATCGAGTTCTACGGTAAAAACAATGAACTGATGAACAACATGCGTAACGTTGCGCTGGAAGAACAGGCTGTTGAAGCCGTTCTCTCTAAAGCAAAAGTGACCGAAAAAGAAACCAACTTCCAGGAACTGATGAACCAGACCCAGACGGCCTGATTTATCTGATTTCGAGTGGTTTACAAAAGCCCGCGGTCCTGTCGACTGCGGGCTTTTTGCTTTTATCCCCAGCCCGGAAGGCGCTTATGGCGCTTATTCGCTTATTAAACCGGCAAATTATCGTTTAAGCTACTTTTCCAGGTTAGCAGTAGCTCAAAACGTTGTTATGCTTGAAAGCGTCGGGGACCATCCCCAAATAGAACCTAGTTGTAATGATACTTGTCTGGCCCCGGATGGCGTCAGTGGGGAGGCGTTGAACACACAGTGTTCCGTATCGCCCTCAAGTAGATCTGATAGGGAGTGTTGCCAAATGAAATTTATCCAGGAGTCGATGATGTCATACAGTGGCGAACGTGAACAAACTGCACCTCACATGGCTTTAGTGCCGATGGTGGTCGAACAAACCTCTCGTGGAGAGCGTTCTTACGACATTTTTTCTCGCCTGCTTAAAGAGCGCATTATTTTCCTGACCGGACAGGTTGAGGATCATATGGCGAACCTGATCGTCGCCCAGATGCTGTTTCTGGAAGCTGAAAATCCGGAAAAAGATATTCATCTCTATATCAACTCTCCTGGTGGCGTAATTACCGCAGGGATGTCTATTTACGATACGATGAAGTTCATCAAGCCGGATGTCAGCACCATTTGTATGGGCCAGGCGTGCTCTATGGGCGCATTCCTGCTGACCGCGGGTGCCAAAGGCAAGCGTTACTGTCTGCCCAACTCCCGCGTCATGATCCACCAGCCGCTGGGCGGCTATCAGGGACAGGCAACGGACATCGAAATTCACGCGCGTGAAATTCTGAAGGTGAAACAGCGTATGAATGAGCTGATGGCTGAACATACGGGCAAAACTCTTGAAGAAATAGAGAGAGACACCGAGCGCGATCGTTTCCTGTCGGCGAGTGAAGCGGTAGAGTATGGGCTGGTCGATTCCATTCTGACGCATCGTACCTAAGCCCTGCGCCTTCAGTCGGCTATAGTTACTGATGGGCATGAGCGACGAAAGAGGGTGCCGCCGGGCGGCATCATCGCCGCAGTGAAGTGCGGACGAAGATAACAGAAGAGGTTAACTGATGACTGATAAGCGCAAAGACGGTTCAGGAAAGCTGCTGTACTGCTCTTTCTGCGGCAAAAGCCAGCATGAAGTGCGCAAGCTAATCGCTGGCCCGTCAGTGTATGTCTGCGACGAGTGTGTCGACTTATGTAACGACATCATTCGTGAAGAGATTAAAGAAGTTGCGCCGCACCGCGAGCGCAGTTCCCTGCCGACGCCGCATGAAATCCGCGAGCATCTCGATGACTACGTTATTGGTCAGGAAAGAGCGAAAAAGGTGCTGGCCGTCGCGGTCTATAACCACTACAAGCGCCTGCGCAACGGCGATACCAGCAACGGTATCGAGCTGGGTAAAAGTAACATTCTGCTGATTGGCCCTACGGGGAGCGGGAAAACGCTGCTGGCCGAAACGCTGGCGCGTCTGCTTGATGTGCCTTTTACCATGGCGGACGCCACCACGCTGACCGAAGCCGGTTATGTGGGCGAAGACGTCGAAAACATCATCCAGAAACTGCTGCAGAAGTGCGACTATGACGTGCAGAAAGCGCAGCGCGGGATTGTTTATATCGATGAAATCGATAAGATTTCCCGTAAATCGGACAATCCTTCCATCACCCGTGACGTTTCGGGTGAAGGTGTGCAGCAGGCGCTGCTGAAGCTGATTGAAGGAACGGTTGCAGCCGTGCCACCACAGGGCGGACGTAAGCATCCCCAGCAGGAATTCCTGCAGGTGGACACCTCCAAAATCCTGTTTATCTGCGGCGGTGCGTTTGCCGGCCTGGATAAAGTCATTTCCCAGCGCGTGGAAACCGGCTCCGGTATCGGGTTTGGCGCAACGGTAAAAGGCAAATCACAGAAAGCGAGCGAAGGCGAGCTGCTGGCGCAGGTTGAACCGGAAGATCTGATTAAGTTTGGTCTGATCCCGGAGTTTATTGGCCGTCTGCCGGTGGTGGCAACGCTGAGTGAACTGAGTGAAGAAGCGCTGATCCAGATCCTGCGTGAGCCGAAGAATGCGTTAACTAAACAGTACCAGGCGTTATTCAATCTTGAAGGCGTTGAGCTTGAGTTCCGTGATGAAGCGCTGACGGCGATTGCCAGAAAAGCGATGTCGCGCAAGACCGGCGCACGTGGCCTCCGCTCAATCGTGGAAGGCGCACTGCTGAACACCATGTACGATCTTCCTTCCCTGGATGACGTGGAAAAAGTGGTGATTGACGATGCTGTCATTGCCGGTGAGTCTGAACCGATGATGATTTACGGTAAGGGTGACGCCCAGCAGGCATCTGGTGAGTGACGCTACCTGGGATACGAACCTGCGCTATTCGTTCAGATAACGCATCCCCTTTTGAAAAGGCCCATGATAAATCATGGGCTTTTTTTATTCGAACCTCCGGTTTTCTTTAAACGCTATCGTACATCCTCTGTTTTGATCTCAAGCGCCATCGGTGCACTCCATTTCCCGGTGAATCAACATGTCAGCTGCGAGCTTTTAGTGTCTAAAACAGCAGGTTAGTACATTGGGTGACTCAAAATCTTTATACTTTTCTTTATTATCAATCCGATAGCAATATTTGACTGGCCAGACAGTCCGTCGTGGCTGACAACTAACCGTTAAAATGGGCTATATTGAAATAGGTTCATTTTAATTACGTCAGCCTGCAAAGGCCGAAAAAAGGCATGAGGTTAACTGATGACAGATAAGCGCAAAGACGGTTCAGGAAAGCTGCTGTACTGCTCTTTTTGCGGCAAAAGCCAGCATGAAGTGCGCAAGCTAATCGCTGGCCCGTCAGTCTATATCTGCGATGAGTGTGTCGACTTATGTAACGACATCATCCGTGAAGAGATTAAAGAAATTGCGCCGCACCGCGAGCGCAGTTCCCTGCCGACGCCGCATGAAATCCGCGAGCATCTCGATGACTACGTTATTGGCCAGGAAAGAGCGAAAAAGGTGCTGGCCGTCGCGGTCTATAACCACTACAAGCGCCTGCGCAACGGCGATACCAGCAACGGTATCGAGCTGGGTAAAAGTAACATTCTGCTGATTGGCCCTACGGGGAGCGGGAAAACGCTGCTGGCCGAAACGCTGGCGCGTCTGCTTGATGTGCCTTTTACCATGGCGGACGCCACCACGCTGACCGAAGCCGGTTATGTGGGCGAAGACGTCGAGAACATCATCCAGAAACTGCTGCAGAAGTGCGACTATGACGTGCAGAAAGCGCAGCGCGGGATTGTTTATATCGATGAAATCGATAAGATTTCACGTAAATCGGACAATCCTTCCATCACCCGTGACGTTTCGGGTGAAGGTGTGCAGCAGGCGCTGCTGAAGCTGATTGAAGGAACGGTTGCAGCCGTGCCACCACAGGGCGGACGTAAGCATCCCCAGCAGGAATTCCTGCAGGTGGACACCTCCAAAATCCTATTTATCTGCGGCGGTGCGTTTGCCGGCCTGGATAAAGTCATTTCCCAGCGCGTGGAAACTGGCTCCGGTATCGGGTTTGGCGCAACGGTAAAAGGCAAATCACAGAAAGCGAGCGAAGGTGAGCTGCTGGCGCAGGTTGAACCGGAAGATCTGATTAAGTTTGGTCTGATCCCGGAATTTATTGGCCGTCTGCCGGTGGTGGCAACGCTGAGTGAGCTGAGTGAAGAAGCGCTGATCCAGATCCTGCGTGAGCCGAAGAACGCGCTAATAAAACAGTACCAGGCGTTGTTCAATCTGGAAGGGGTTGCGCTGGAGTTCCGTGATGAAGCGCTGACGGCGATTGCCAGAAAAGCGATGTCGCGTAAGACCGGCGCGCGTGGTCTCCGCTCAATCGTGGAAGGCGCACTGCTGAACACCATGTACGATCTTCCTTCGATGGATGACGTGGAAAAAGTGGTGATTGATGATTCCGTCATCAATGGCCAGACTGACCCGATGCTGATCTATGGAAAACAGGACGCGCAACAGGCGTCTGGTGAATAAATAACCGCCTCTTTCCAGTCAGTTAACTGAATAAGGGGGAAATTTTTCCCCCTTTCGTTTTTCTCTCGCACATAACGTTGAATGTCGCGTATTCATCCCCATATACTCAACTACCTGTGGGGCAAACTGCACTTTAGTTGTCTGTTGTGGTTCCCTTCACCCTGGCGGAAATTAAACTAAGAGAGAGCTCTATGAATCCTGAGCGTTCTGAACGCATTGAAATCCCTGTGTTGCCATTGCGTGACGTAGTGGTTTATCCGCACATGGTAATTCCGTTGTTTGTCGGTCGTGAAAAATCGATCCGCTGCCTTGAAGCCGCCATGGATCATGATAAAAAAATCATGCTGGTCGCTCAGAAAGAAGCTTCAACGGATGAACCTGGCATAAACGATCTCTTCTCTGTAGGGACCGTAGCCTCGATCCTGCAAATGCTGAAACTGCCTGACGGCACGGTAAAAGTGCTGGTCGAAGGTCTGCAACGTGCGCACATTACTACGCTTGCCGATAACGGCGATCATTTTACGGCTCAGGCGGAATATCTGGCGTCGCCGGAGATTGACGAACGTGAGCAGGAAGTGCTGGTGCGTACGGCGATCAATCAGTTTGAAGGTTATATCAAGCTGAACAAGAAAATCCCGCCTGAAGTCCTGACCTCGCTGAACAACATCGAAGACGCCGCACGCCTGGCGGATACGGTTGCCGCGCATATGCCGCTTAAGCTGGCCGACAAGCAGTCGGTGCTTGAAATGTCAGATGTGAACGAGCGCCTTGAATATCTGATGGCGATGATGGAATCGGAAATCGACCTGCTGCAGGTTGAGAAACGCATTCGTAATCGCGTCAAAAAGCAGATGGAAAAAAGCCAGCGCGAGTATTACCTGAATGAGCAAATGAAAGCCATTCAGAAAGAGCTGGGCGAAATGGATGATGCACCGGACGAAAACGAAGCACTGAAGCGGAAAATCGACGCGGCAAAAATGCCAAAAGAGGCGCGTGAAAAGACCGAAGCCGAGCTGCAGAAGCTGAAAATGATGTCGCCGATGTCAGCAGAGGCGACCGTCGTTCGTGGCTACATCGACTGGATGGTTCAGGTACCCTGGAATGCGCGCAGCAAAGTCAAAAAAGACCTGATCAAAGCGCAGGAAACGCTGGATACCGATCACTTCGGGCTGGAGCGTGTGAAAGACCGTATCCTGGAATATTTAGCGGTTCAGAGTCGCGTCAGCAAAATTAAAGGGCCGATTCTGTGTCTGGTAGGGCCGCCGGGCGTGGGTAAAACCTCGCTGGGCCAGTCTATCGCCAAAGCGACCGGCCGGAAATATGTCCGGATGGCCTTGGGCGGCGTGCGTGACGAAGCGGAAATCCGCGGTCACCGCCGGACCTATATCGGCTCCATGCCGGGCAAACTCATTCAGAAAATGGCAAAAGTGGGCGTTAAAAACCCCCTTTTCCTGCTGGATGAGATCGATAAAATGTCGTCCGACATGCGCGGCGATCCGGCCTCGGCGCTACTTGAAGTTCTCGATCCTGAACAGAATATCGCCTTTAACGATCACTACCTGGAAGTTGACTACGATCTTTCCGACGTGATGTTCGTGGCGACCTCAAACTCCATGAATATTCCAGCGCCGCTGCTGGATCGTATGGAAGTGATCCGCCTGTCGGGTTATACCGAGGATGAAAAACTCAATATTGCTAAGCAGCACCTGCTGTCGAAGCAGATTGAGCGTAACGCCCTTAAACCGAGCGAGCTGACGGTGGATGACAGTGCTATCGTGGGCATCATCCGCTATTACACTCGCGAAGCTGGCGTGCGTAGCCTTGAACGCGAACTCTCCAAGCTGTGCCGCAAAGCGGTTAAAACGCTGCTGATGGACAAGTCGATCAAGCACATTGAGATCAATGCGGATAACCTGAAAGACTTCCTCGGCGTGCAGCGCTATGACTATGGCCGTGCAGACAGTGAGAACCGGGTAGGGCAGGTTACTGGTCTGGCCTGGACGGAAGTGGGTGGAGACTTGCTGACCATCGAAACCGCCTGTGTGCCGGGTAAAGGTAAGCTGACCTATACCGGTTCACTCGGCGAAGTGATGCAGGAATCTATCCAGGCCGCGCTCACCGTTGTGCGCGCGCGGGCGGAGAAGCTGGGCATTAACGGCGACTTTTACGAGAAGCGGGATATCCACGTTCACGTTCCGGAAGGGGCGACGCCGAAGGATGGTCCGAGTGCCGGTATCGCGATGTGTACCGCGCTGGTTTCCTGCCTGACCGGTAATCCGGTACGGGCTGATGTGGCGATGACGGGTGAAATCACGCTGCGCGGGCAGGTACTGCCTATTGGCGGCCTGAAAGAAAAACTGCTGGCGGCCCACCGTGGCGGCATCAAAACCGTCCTGATCCCAGACGAAAATAAACGCGATCTGGAAGAAATTCCGGATAACGTTATTGCCGACCTGGAGATTCATCCGGTGAAGCGTATTGAGGAAGTGTTGACGTTTGCGTTGCAAAATGCGCCTTACGGCATGCAGGTCGCGACCGCCAAATAGTGATATAAGACAAATACGCAGCAAAAGCAGAGCTGGCAGGTCAAAAGTGACTTGCCAGCTTTTTTTTGTGCCGTTAATTTAGAGAGCTGTTTAGCCAGTGACGGCGATGCCTTATGATTCCCTGTTACTGCCTGACAGGTTCCACTTAAGGCTCGTGGCGGTAGGATAGCCGGCACGATAATGAAAATTCAGAAGGGGATGATTGGGTGAATAAGTCACAGTTGATCGACAAAATTGCTGCGGATGCAGATATTTCTAAAGCTGCCGCTGGCCGTGTTGTAGATGCTTTTGTCGGTGCAGTAACCGAGACGCTGAAAGCGGGTGATGAAGTGGCGCTGGTAGGCTTTGGAACCTTCTCGGTGCGTGAACGTGCAGAGCGCACCGGTCGTAATCCACAAACCGGAAAAGAGATCACTATCGCAGCGGGTAAAGTTCCCGGTTTCCGCGCCGGTAAAGCGCTTAAAGATGCGGTGAACTGATCGCCGCGCTCTTAACCGCTAATTTCTTCGGTAGGGTGAGGATTGTCAAAGCATTCTCATGTAACATACAGGGCACACTGGAATCACCGGTGTGCCTTTTTTTATGTTTCAATGACAAACGCATACTGCGGTTGTTAAGGGCGTGAAGCGGCAGGCGAGTTACGCAGCAGCACGTCCCCTGGAATGCGGGACGCGCGCCAGGGGTTTACATTCACACTACAGCGGAGTGTTGTCACACCATGATGGACAATTTACGCGCGGCGTCGAACAATGTCGTGCTCAAAATTATTTTGGCTTTGATCATCCTGTCTTTCGTGCTGACCGGCGTAGGCGGCTACCTGATTGGCGGCAACGACGATTACGCAGCCAAAGTTAATGGCCAGGAAATCAGTCGCGCCCAGCTTGAAAATGCCTTTTCCCGTGAGCGGGCACGGCAGCAGCAGCAGCTGGGCGAGCAGTTCTCCCAGCTTGCCGGCAATCCAGCCTGGATGCAGCAAATGCGTCAGCAGGCGCTCTCCCAGCTCGTTGATGAGGCGCTCCTGACACAATATACGAAGGATCTCGGCCTGGCGATTGGCGACGATCAAATCAAAGACGCGATTTTTTCGCAGCAGGCGTTTCAGACCAATGGCCGGTTCGATAATACCAAATATCTTGGCATCCTCAGCAGCAACGGCTTAACGGCGGATGGCTATGCGGAAGCGCTGCGTAAGCAGATGACGACTCAGCAGCTGGTAAACGCCATTATCGGTACGGACTTTATGCTGCCGGGCGAAACAGATGCGCTGGCGGCGCTTATCTCACAGCAGCGGCTGGTACGTGAAGCCACCATTAACGTTGCGGACCTTGCGGGCAAACAGACCGTGAGTGAAGAAGAGATCAGGAATTACTACGAGCAGAACAAAAACAGCTTCATGTCACCGGAGCAGTTCCGCGTCAAATATATCAAGCTTGATGCCACCGCCATGCAGGAAAGCGTCAGCGAGGGTGATATCCAGTCATGGTACAACGACCATAAACAGGATTACACTCAGCCGCAGCGTACCCGCTACAGCATCATTCAGACTAAGACAGAAGCTGAGGCACAGTCCGTCCTTGATGCATTGAAGAAAGGTGAAGACTTTGCCGCGCTGGCGAAAAGCCACTCCATCGATCCCATTTCAGCCCGAAAAGGCGGAGACATGGGCTGGCTGGAACCGGATACCACGCCGGACGAGCTGAAAAACGCCAATCTGCAGAAGAAGGGAGAACTATCGGGCATTATTTCTTCCTCTGTGGGCTTCCTGATTGCCCGTATCGATGACATCGAAGCGCAGCAGGTAAAACCGCTGGCGACCGTTCATGACGAGATTGCCGCTAAGGTGAAACAGGAAAAAGCGCTTGATGCCTGGTATCAACTCCAGCAGAAAGTGAGCGATGCCGCCAGCAACGACAATGAGTCACTGGCGGGGGCAGAAGAAGTGGCTGGCGTGAAGGCGGTAGAGACCGGCTGGTTCAGCGCGGATTCTCTCCCTGCGGAGCTTAATTTCAAGCCGGTTGAACAGGCTATCTTCGACGGCGGTCTGGTTGGCGAAAACGGTACGCCGGGCAGCAACTCGGACATTATTACCGTAGAAGGCGATCGTGCGTTCGTGCTGCGCGTCAGTGAGCATAAGCCCGAGGCGGTGAAGCCGCTGGCTGAGGTGACCGCTGACATTACTGGCCGCCTTAAGGCTGATAAAGCGCAGAATGAAGCTAAAGCCGAGGCCGCGAAGCTGGTTGACGCATTAAAAGCAGGTAAGGGTGATGAGGCGATGAAAGCCGCTAACCTGCGTTTTGGTGAGCAGAAAACGCTGACCCGTAACGAACCCGGCGCGCTGGCCCAGTCGGTCTTCACCTTAACGCCGCCGCAGCAGGATAAACCTGTCTACAGCGTCAGTGAAGATGCCCAGGGCAACGTAGTTATTCTTGCGCTCGACAAAGTGACTACTGGGGCTATGCCAGAGGAACAGAAGAAAGCGCTGATGCAGGGTATGACCCAGAACAATGCGCAAATCGTCTTCGAAGCACTGATGAGCAATCTGCGTAAAGAAGGCAAAGTGAAGTACGGCGCTGCCGCACAAGCCCAGTAAGCTTCGCATTTCTACTGCAATTAGATGCAATAACAAAGGCCGCTTCTGCGGCCTTTTCCATTTCTGTTTTCTGCTGTTTGTCGCTGCTTTTGAAGGGGGTTAGGGTAGCTGTGCTGACACAAATAGGGAGAAAACAGCATGAAAAACAGGAAACTGGGCGCGGCCGGTCTGGCGCTGACGATAGGATTAATGATGGGCCTGTCTGCCCATGCAGCCCCCACCGCAAAGGCTGCCGAAACGAAAGCGCCAGCTCAGGCGGCTACGCTGACGCAGGAGCAGGTAAGTATCAATCAGGCCAGTGCGGAAGAACTGGCGGCAGCGCTGAATGGCGTCGGATTGAAGAAAGCAGAAGCTATCGTCAGTTACCGCGAACAATATGGCCCCTTTACGGAAATTTCGCAGCTGAAAGAAGTGCCGGGAATGGGGAATGCGCTCGTAGAGCGCAATCTGACAAGGCTGAAATTGTGATCCCCTTCGCGAGATCCACCGTTATCTTCTGGCACTGACCCGACCAGATGCTACTTTGTAAGAGGTCATACCAGTGGGTGTGACCTTTTTTAATGGAGCGGGGACGCTATGCATACCACGATCAAAGTTCGCGGCTATCATCTCGATGTTTATCAACATGTTAATAATGCGCGCTATCTGGAGTTTCTGGAAGAGGCGCGCTGGGAGTGGCTGGAACGGCTTGAATCTTTTCACTGGCTGAATGAAAACAACCTGGCCTTTGTGGTGGTGAATATCAATATTAACTACCGCCGGCCCGCCCTGATGGGGGATGTACTGGAAATCAGAAGCCAACTGCTGCAGCTGGGAGGTAAAAGTGGCGTGATTGGTCAGAATGTCACGCTGGCGCCCGGTGGTGAGGCGATAGCAGATGCCGCGCTGACGTTTGTTTGCATCGATCTGCGCACGCAAAAGGCGCAGCCGATGGTGGGAGAACTCAAAAGGCGTATGGAAGCGATGCTGTCAGAGTAAGCCGGTCTTGCGCTTCATCTCCTGCATCACCTGACGGGGGTTAGCCTGATAGTCGTGAAGCCCCTTTGCGCGCAGATGACAGGCGGCGCATTCTCCGCAGCCGTCTCCCTGAATACCGTTATAGCAGGTGAGCGTTTCACTACGGACCAGAGAGAGCTGCTGCCAGTAGTCAGCCAGCGCCCAGGTTTCCGCTTTATTCAGCCACATCAGCGGCGTTTCAAAACGGATATTGCGCGCCATACCGAGTTCAATCGCGTGGTTGAGGGCTTTGACAAACTCATCACGGCAGTCGGGATAACCGGAAAAGTCCGTCTCGCAGACGCCGGTAATGACCGCTTCGGCCTCAACCTGATAAGCGTAGATGGAGGCGAGCGTCAAAAACAGAATATTGCGGCCAGGCACGAAGGTGCTTGGCAAACCACTGGCTTGCGGATCGTAGGCTGGCACAGGAATACTGTCGCGCGTCAGGCTGCTCACTGCCAGCTCATTAAGCATGGTGACGTCGAGAACTTTATGCGCACGTGCGCCGAGCGAGGTAGCAAGCACCTGCGCAATTTCTATTTCCGCACGATGGCGCTGGCCGTAATCAAAAGTGATGCAGTGCACCTCGTCATACTGCTTAATCGCCTGAATCAGGCAGGTTGTTGAATCCTGTCCGCCGCTAAAAACCACCACTGCACGTTTCATACTCTTTACCTCATAAATACGCATGCGGCATATGGTACTGCCTGCCACGCCAGATGGGTAGCTTCGCTCAGGCGATCGTGACCGGCGGCGGTATCCAGGCGCGGGAAAAATCAAACCATCCCCGCGCGTTCAGCGCGATCCCTTCCACTCCCGGAGGCGCACTTATCTGATAGCGGTAGTTGAAAAGAGGGCGGATAACCGCCTGACTCATCAGTTCGTGAAAGACCTGTTGCAGTGCACGCTCTCTATCGCTTTCGCTGGGGCAGCTCTGAAGCGCCTCTAACTCTGAGCGCAGAGCGACAAAGGCCGCTTCGCCAAGAATCGCCGGCCAGAGCCGGTCAAGCCGGAGCCAGGTTTCAAGCGTAAAGCCGGGCGCTTCGCCTATCAGACGATCGCCCATAATCAGATCGGCTTTCTCCAGCGCGTCACAGGCCTGCCAGTTTTTCGCCGGATAAAAATGCAGCCTCAGCTCGCACCCTTCTTCAGCCAGCACTTCCCTCAGTTTTTCCGCCATGGCATGCAGCTCAACCGGCAGATGGTAATGCAGATGAAGTATGGTCGGCAGAGCAACAGTATCATCACTCCTGTAGTCCGGGACTTGCCAGCCAGGCAGGATCTCATGACTGGGTGCTATCAACCCTTCCTGTAGCGGCAGGCTGTCGATCATGCCTGGCGTTTGAATCAGCCTCATCAGTTTATGGCGCTGTGACGTGGTCAGTGAGGCGTTCTGGCGGATCGCCATATAGCAAAACCCCAGGCTGAGACGTCGGCTGACGGGGCGGAGTTGCGCCAGTTCATCCGGTTGGCCGATGGCAATCTGTACCGGATGACGGCAGCTGTTGCCCAGGGCCTGATCAAAAAGTGGCGGTGTGATCCAGTACTCTACCGCCTGCATCAGCGGATGAAAATCGTGATAGCGTTCATGGTTTTCAATTCTGATGAGTTCACGGGACCAGGCTGCGATACGCCATGGGCCCGTTCCCAGCCTCTCCTCATCGGGGTGCGCCAGCAAACAGGGTACGGTTGCCAGCCGCCAGGGCAGCCAGTTATCAGGAACGTGCAAATCGATACGCAGGCATAACGCCTGAGGCAGCGTCAGAGATTTGACGGCGGCCAGCAGTTTTTTGCCGGTCTGGCTGTGACAAATCTGCTGTAGCCGGTGAAGAAGCTGCAGCGAATCAACGCGCTCACCGTTATGCCAGTAAAGCTGTGGCCGGAGAAAAAAGAACCAGCTCAGGCCATCTCCGCTGCACTGCCAGTGATGCGCCATATCCGGCACCACCTTATCCTTCACAAACCGGGTCAGACCGGCATAGATTTGCCGCGCGAGATGCTGTTCGGCGCGTCCGGGCACATCGGGAAGGTGCAGCGGATCTAGAGGACGATAATAGGGAATTCGCAGAGTGGGCCGGTCATCCTGCCACTGTCCACCCATAAAGGGTTTCAGCAAGTGGTTCAGCTGATCCGGTTCGAGATTAATAAGCTCAAGGAGCTGATGCGGCTGTCCGAGACTGAGTTGCCGCTGTAACAGTTCACGCCGGATCAGATCGGGCGTTTTCAGAAAGCACAGCTCGCCACGCCGCCCACGACCAGACTGGGCCTGCCAGCTGAGCCAGCCCTGATGCTGCCACTGTCCGAGCAGCGTACGCATGTGGCGTTCGCTGCAAAAGCAGCGGCTGGCCATTTCAGTCACGCTGGTATACTGGATTTCACCGCGGCTGACAGACCAGAGCCGCTGATACTGATTGAGTCGGTTAAGCTGGCGCATGGCTAAACCCGGAACATTTTTTTGAAAGTATTCCCTATTCGTACCGTAATTACCAGGCGATACTCAGGATCCGACGAATAAGAACGCCACTGGAGTAATTATGGCTCGCCTTGCCGCGTTTGATATGGATGGAACGTTACTGATGCCTAACCACCGGCTGGGGGAGAGGACGCTGACAGCGTTGCGTTCCGTGGCTGAACGTGGCGTACTGCTAGCCTTTGCCACCGGGCGTCACTTTCTGGAGATGCAGTCGCTTATTGCGCAGTTCAAACTCAGTGCTTATCTGATCAGTGGTAACGGCACCCGGATCCACGACAGGCAAGGAAATCTGCTCTTCGCCTGTGACCTTGCACCTGAAGTGGCGGAAGAAGTGATCCACTCCCACTGGAACACGACGGCGAGCATGCACGTTTTCAACGATGACGGCTGGCTGACTCAGGAGGTTGTTCCAGAGATACTCCTTGCGCATCAGATGAGTGATTTCAGCTATCAGCTGACCGATCTTAAACGGCTGCCGGCGCATCAGGTCACCAAAATTTGTTTTATTGCGGAGCAGGCTGAGCTTCGCGATCTGCAGAGGAAACTGCGCGTTGCGCTGGGTGACGCTGCCCATCTCTGCTTTTCGGCAAGAAACTGCCTTGAAGTGCTGCCGACCGGCTGTAATAAAGGCACGGCGCTGACCGGGCTCTGCGCGTCGTTAGGGTTGACCCTGGCGGACTGCATGGCTTTTGGCGATGCGATGAACGATCGCGAGATGCTGGAAAAGGTTGGGCGCGGATTTATCATGGGAAATGCGATGAATCAGCTCAAAATGCATCTGCCGCACCTCCCCGTTATTGGACATTGCGAGACACAGGGCGTGTCTCATTATCTTAATCACTGGCTTTCTACCCCTCACCTCGCCTATTCCCCCGAATAAGGAGGCCCGTATCCAGTGTGCCGGGCAGGATACCCGGCTTTTTTATGCCAGCTCCCGCTGCCAGGCGCTGATATCACCTATATTTTCCGCCACCCAGCGCGGATTGTAATAGCTGTCGAGGTAGCGTTCGCCGCTGTCGCATAACAGCGTGACGATGGATCCGCTGCGTTGTTCCGCCACCATTTGTCTGGCGATCTGTAACGCGCCCCAGACGTTAGTGCCGGTCGAAGCGCCAGGCTTACGGCCCAGCTGCTTTTCCAGCCAGAGCATGGTAGCAATGCTGGCCCCATCCGGCACCTGCAGCATTTCATCGACCACGCCAGCAATAAATGAAGGCTCCACGCGAGGCCGGCCAATGCCCTCGATATTGCCCCCCCGCGTATTACGCAGCGTTTTGTCGCCCTGATGCCAGTAATCGAAAAAAACGGAATGCTCGGGATCGACGACCGTCAGGCGGGTAGGATGGCCGTGATAGCGTAAATATCGGCCAATCGTGGCTGAGGTTCCGCCAGTGCCTGCACTCATTACGATACTTTCGGGGACGGGAAAAGGTTCGTTCCGCATCTGCTGGAAAATGCTGTCGGCGATATTATTGTTGCCGCGCCAGTCGGTAGCACGTTCGGCATAGGTGAACTGGTCCATAAAATGCCCGTTCAGTTCTTTTGCCAGCCGTTCCGATTCTGCATACATCTGGCAGGGATCTTCAACAAAATGGCAGCGACCACCATAAAAGGCGATCTGCTCAACTTTACGTTTCGCCGTTGAAGCGGGCATAACGGCAATAAAAGGCAGGCCGAGCAGTTGAGCGAAATAGGCTTCGGACACCGCCGTGCTGCCTGAAGACGCTTCGATAACCGGCGTTCCCTCCCTGATCCAGCCGTTACAGAGCGCGTAGAGGAACAGGGAGCGCGCCAGCCGGTGCTTGAGGCTGCCGCTGGGATGGGTGCTCTCATCTTTCAGATAGAGCCAGACCCCGGGATAAGCTGGCAGCGGCAGGCGGATCAGATGCGTATCTGCCGAACGCTGGATATCAGCATTAATTTCTTTGATTGCCAGCGAAACCCAACGCGTAGTCATCTGTTTTCCCCTCCGAATAGTTTGCAACAGAGTACGGCATTCATGGGAAAAAAGGTTTGCTCTCTTTACTGTATAATAAGCCTTTATGAGAAAATTATTCTCCCGGAGAAGGCGATGCCAGATAAAACAGACCTGAAGCTTTTGGCGCTGCTGCAGCAGGATTGCACGCTCTCGCTACAGGCGCTGGCAGAAGCAGTTCACCTGACTACGACACCCTGCTGGAAACGCCTGAAAAAGCTGGAAGATGAAGGCTATATTCGCGGTCGGGTAGCGTTGCTTGATGCGGAAAAGCTGGCGCTGCCGCTGACGGCCTTTATGTTGATCAAAACCCAGCAGCACAGCCGCAGCTGGTATCAGCAGTTTGTCGCTGTCGTGCAGGCGATGCCGGAGGTGATGGGTTGTTACCGGATGGCGGGAGAGTATGATTACCTGCTGCGCATCCAGGTTTCTGATGTGAAAACCTACGATGCCTTCTATAAGCGTTTAGTGAACGCGGTACCAGGTTTACTGGATGTCACGTCAAGCTTCGCGATGGAAGAGATAAAATACACCACGGCGCTTCCTCTCGGCTGATGACGCCGCTCACTCTTGTCCAGGACGGTTTCTGTGCGATTGTTTACTCAACTAGGCTGGTACTTTATTCGCGAATGGCGACGCTATCTTGGCGCCGTTTTTCTGCTGATCATTATCGCTATCCTTCAGCTTCTGCCACCGAAGATCGTGGGCACGATCATTGATGGCGTCTCCAGAGCGCATATGAGCAACGCTCAGCTGATGATGTGGATTGGTGTCATGTTGCTGACCGCTATCGTGGTCTACCTGCTGCGCTACGTCTGGCGGGTTCTGTTGTTCGGTGCTTCTTATCAGCTCGCCGTGGAACTCCGGCAGGATTTTTACCGGCAGTTAAGTCGCCAGCATCCGGGGTTTTATCTGCGTCACCGCACAGGCGATCTGATTGCCAGGGCGACCAATGATGTTGACCGGGTGGTTTTTGCCGCCGGAGAAGGCGTGCTGACGCTGGTCGATTCGCTGGTGATGGGGCTTGCCGTGCTGGTCGTGATGAGCACCCAGATCAGCTGGCAGCTGACGCTGCTGGCGCTGTTACCGATGCCGGTCATGGCGCTGGTGATTAAGCGCTACGGCGATCAGCTTCATAACCGCTTTAAGCTCGCGCAGGCAGCCTTCTCCTCGCTTAACGATCAGACTCAGGAGAGCCTGACCAGTATCCGCATGATTAAAGCGTTTGGGCTGGAAGATCATCAGTCCGGGCAGTTTGCCACTATTGCTCGTGAGACGGGCCAAAAAAACCTGCGCGTCGCCAGGGTTGACGCTCGTTTCGATCCCACCATCTATATCGCCATCGGCCTCTCCAATATGCTGGCGATTGGCGGCGGTAGCTGGTATGTCTGGCATGGGCAGATGACGCTGGGGCAGTTGACCAGCTTTGTGATGTACCTTGGACTGATGATCTGGCCAATGCTGGCGCTGGCGTGGATGTTCAATATTGTGGAGCGGGGCAGCGCGGCCTGGAGCCGTATTCGCTCTCTGCTGGCGGAGGCGCCTGCTGTGGAAGATGGCAACAAGCTACTTCCGCCGGAGCGGGGAACCTTACAGATCGCTATCCGCGAGTTCTGCTATCCCGGCGCACAGAGACCCTCGCTAAAGCATGTCAACGTCAGCCTTAAACCGGGCCAGATGCTGGGCCTTTGCGGACCGACCGGTGCGGGGAAAAGCACGCTCCTGAGCCTGATTCAGCGCCACTTTGATATTTCGCAGGGCGATATCCGCTATCACGGCATTCCTTTGCCTCAGCTTCGTCTCGACAGCTGGCGCAGCCGGATGGCGGTGGTCAGCCAGACGCCTTTTCTGTTTTCGGATACCATTGCCAATAACATTGCGCTTGGGCGTCCCGCTGCCGGTAAAAGCGACATTGAGCAGGCCGCAAAGCTGGCAAATGTGCATGACGATATTCTCCGGCTGCCGCAGGGATACGACACTGAAGTCGGCGAGCGCGGCGTAATGCTTTCCGGCGGCCAGAAGCAGCGCATCTCAATCGCCAGAGCGCTGCTGCTTGATGCGGAAATTCTGATCCTTGACGACGCCCTTTCGGCGGTGGATGGGCGTACAGAGCACCAAATTTTGCATAACCTGCGCCGCTGGGGGGAGGGAAGAACGATCATTATCAGCGCGCATCGCCTTTCCGCGCTTACCGAAGCGAGCGAAATTCTGGTAATGCAACAGGGTGCCGTTGCGCAGCGTGGGCAGCACGTGGAACTGGCTGCAACGCCTGGCTGGTATCAGGAGATGTACCGCTATCAGCAGCTTGAGGCCGCACTTGATGAGGATGATAGTGAGAAAGGAGTACCTCATGACTAACCTTGCCCAACTCTGGCCAACGCTGAAGCGTCTGCTGGCTTACGGCTCACCCTGGCGCAAGTCCCTCGGCCTGGCCGTGCTGCTGCTGTGGATCGCTGCCGCAGCGGAAGTCACGGGTCCGGTACTGGTCAGCTATTTTATCGATAACCTGGTAGCGAAACATAATATGCCGCTGGGTATCGTCATCGGGCTGGTGGTCAGCTACTTTTTGCTGCAGGTTCTGGCGGCCTCGCTGCATTACTGGCAGGCACTGCTGTTCAATCAGGCCGCGGTGGGTGTGGTACAGCGGCTGCGTACCGATGTTATGGACGCCGCATTGCGTCAGCCGCTAAGTGCGTTTGATACCCAGCCCGTCGGGCAGATTATCTCCCGGGTAACCAATGATACGGAAGTGGTGCGCGATCTGTATGTGACCGTCGTGGCGACCGTACTGCGCAGCGCGGCGCTGATTGGCGCCATGCTGGTAGCGATGTTCAGTCTCGACTGGCGAATGGCGCTGGTGGCGATTGCTATTTTTCCTGCCGTGATTACGGTCATGCTTATTTATCAGCGCTACAGCACGCCGATTGTGCGCCGGGTGCGGGGTTATCTGGCGGATATTAATAATGGCTTCAACGAAGTCATTAACGGCATGAGCGTTATTCAGCAGTTCCGTCAGCAGGCGCGCTTTGGTGAGAGGATGGGGGAAGCCAGCCGTTCACATTATCTGGCAAGAATGGAAACTCTCCGTCTGGATGGTTTTCTGCTTCGTCCGCTGCTCAGCCTGTTTTCCGCCATGATCCTTTGCGGCCTGATGATGCTGTTTGGCTTTTCTCAGGCGGGCAGCATTGAGGTTGGGGTACTTTATGCCTTTATCAATTACCTTGGCAGGCTGAACGAGCCCCTGATTGAACTGACCACGCAGCAGTCGATGCTGCAACAGGCCGTGGTGGCGGGTGAACGTATATTTGAACTGATGGATGCGCCGCGCCAGCGTTACGGCCGTGATACGCATCCGCTCGCCTCCGGACGGGTTGATATTGAGAATCTGACCTTTGCGTATCGCGACGATCGTCATGTTCTGAGCGATATCAATCTTCATATTCCGCCGCGCAGCTTCGTCGCCCTTGTCGGTCATACGGGGAGCGGAAAGAGCACGCTGGCTAACCTGATGATGGGATACTATCCGCTTCAGCAGGGAGATATCCGGCTTGATGGTCGTCCGCTGAGCACGCTCAGTCATGGGGTACTGCGGCAGGGCGTGGCGATGGTTCAGCAGGATCCGGTGGTGCTGGCCGACACCTTCTTTGCCAACGTCACTCTGGGGCGTGATATCAGCGAAGACGCGGTCTGGCAGGCGCTGGAGACGGTACAGCTGGCCGGGCTGGCGCGCAGTCTTTGCGACGGCATTTATACGCAACTTGGTGAACAGGGCAACAACCTGTCAGTGGGACAAAAACAGCTCCTGGCGATGGCGCGCGTGCTGGTTGCTTCGCCACAGATTCTGATCCTCGACGAAGCCACGGCCAATATCGATTCCGGAACCGAACGGGCGATACAGAAAGCGCTCCAGGCCGTGCGGCTTAAAACCACACTTATCGTTATCGCCCACCGTCTTTCAACCATTATCGATGCGGATTCGATCCTGGTATTGCATCGCGGGCGCGCGGTGGAGCAGGGCAACCACCGGCAGTTGCTGGAGAAGCAGGGCCGCTACTGGCAAATGTATCAGCTCCAGCAGGCTGGCGAAGAGCTGGGCGCGGCAGAACTGACCCTGAGCTAACCGTTTCGCTGCACCAGAAGCAGGCGTGAGTGAGAATAAAACCCGCCTTCTGCACTTTTCTAACGCGTAACGCACCTTTCTGGTGCGTTTTTTTTGGCGAAAACAGCCTCATCGATCCTGCCAATCCTCAACGCCTCAGGCGTACTCATTCTCCCTCCGAAATTTTACCACGCCATATTTATGGCACAGCCTTTGCTTTACTCCTTTGGTGTCGGAAAAATAATCATTTTACTTATCCGGAGGGGATCGTATGAAGCTGGTTACCGTGGTAATCAAACCGTTTAAGCTGGAAGACGTGCGGGAAGCACTCTCCTCTATCGGAATCCAGGGGCTGACCGTGACCGAAGTGAAGGGTTTTGGTCGGCAGAAAGGGCATGCAGAACTTTATCGCGGCGCTGAATATAGCGTTAATTTTCTGCCAAAAGTCAAAATTGATGTGGCGATAGCCGATGACCAGCTCGACGAGGTGATTGATGTCATCAGCAAAGCGGCTTACACCGGTAAAATTGGTGACGGTAAGATCTTCGTTGCTGAACTGCAGCGGGTGATCCGTATCCGCACCGGTGAAACTGACGAAGCAGCACTGTAGCCCTCTGGGGTGAAGAATGGGAAGGAAAAAAATGAACAAAAAACTCGCTAAACTGGGCCTCGCCAGCTTCGTATTGTCACCGTCATTTGCAATGGCAGCAGTGCCTGCAGTGGCAGATAAAGCTGACAATGCTTTTATGATGATTTGCACCGCGCTGGTGCTGTTTATGACTATACCAGGTATCGCGCTTTTTTACGGCGGGCTGCTTCGTGGCAAAAACGTCTTATCCCTGCTGACGCAGGTTTCCGTTACATTTGCCATGGTCTGCGTGATGTGGATGCTGTATGGCTATTCACTGGCGTTCAGTGAAGGCAACGCTTTTTTCGGTGGCTTCAGCATGGCGATGCTGAAAAATATTGAGCTTACCGCCCTGACGGGGACCTTCTATCAGTACATCCATGTCTCATTCCAGGCTTCTTTTGCCTGTATTACCGTCGGGCTGATTGTGGGATCGATTGCAGAACGCATCCGCTTCTCTGCCGTACTGATTTTTGTCGCTATCTGGCTGACTTTTTCATATTTGCCGATTGCCCATATGGTCTGGGCAGGTGGCTTGCTGGCGCAGGATGGCGCGCTCGATTTTGCTGGTGGCACCGTCGTGCATATCAATGCTGCCGTAGCGGGTCTGGTTGGCGCCTATCTGGTTGGAAAACGTGCGGGTTTCGGCAAAGAGGCGTTCAAACCGCATAACCTGCCGATGGTATTTATGGGCACAGCCGTACTCTATGTGGGCTGGTTCGGCTTTAATGCTGGCTCTGCTGGGGCAGCTAATGAAATTGCCGCGCTGGCTTTCCTGAATACGGTTATCGCTACGGCGGGCGCGATGCTCAGCTGGGTTTTCGGAGAGTGGGCGCTGCGGGGTAAACCTTCGCTGCTGGGCGTCTGTTCAGGCGCGATTGCCGGTCTGGTGGCGATTACGCCAGCCTGCGGTTATGTCGGCGTTGGCGGTGCGTTAATCATCGGTATCGTTGGTGGACTGGCCGGCCTGTGGGGCGTCACTATCCTGAAGAAATGGCTGAAAGTGGATGACCCTTGTGACGTATTTGGCGTACACGGCGTGTGCGGCATTGTGGGTTGTATCATGACGGGTGTCTTCGCTTCTTCTTCACTGGGCGGTGTGGGTTACGCAGAGGGCGTTACGATGGGTCATCAGGTCTGGATCCAGCTGTTCAGCGTGGGCGTGACCATTCTCTGGACGGGCGTCGTGGCTTTTATTGCCTTCAAAATTGCAGATATGACGGTAGGACTGCGCGTCCCTGAAGATCAGGAACGTGAAGGGCTGGATGTTAACAGCCACGGCGAGAATGCGTATAACAGCTAAATAAGGCGTTTTGCTTCAGCATCAAAAACGGCTCCTGAGGGAGCCGTTTTGTTTATCGGTTTCAAACCCTCTCTCCAGGCGTAGGCGCTTTTCATAACCTCAGCAACATGCAAAATTACGCTGAAGTGGATATTCAGCTCACCCTCTTCAGTTGGTGGTTATCGTTCTTTCAGAAAACTCGCTACCGACTTTGTTGGGCCTCCTGAAAGAACACAGCTCTTACCGATTTTCTCTGGCGTTATTACAGGTTCTCTGAGAACGGCTATGGCCCCCTTACAGAGGGCGCATTAAAGCTCAAAGGGCATTTCGGACTTTAGGGCCTCAGGTACGTAGCCGGATAACCCCTTCCTGCACCGTGGAAGCGACCAGAATACCGTCCTGGGTATAAAACTCTCCCCGGACAAAGCCCCTGGCGCTTGATGCTGACGTGCTCTCAACGCTGTATAACAGCCACTGATTTAAATCGAAAGGGCGATGGAACCACATGGAGTGATCGATGGTGGCGACCTGAAGACCGGGCTCAAGGAAACCCTTACCGTGGGGCTGAAGCGCGACCGGCAGAAAATTAAAGTCAGAGGCGTAGCCGAGCAGATACTGATGAATGCGTTTATCTGCCGGTATTGCACCGTTCGCTCTGATCCAGACATGACGGACCGGTTCATCCACATGCCCCTTGAGCGGGTTGTGAAACTTCACCGGGCGGATTTCAAAGGGCTTTTCGGAAAGAAACTTCTCACGCGCTTTTTCCGGTATAAAATGCGCCATCTTGTGAGCGAGATCGCTTTCGCTGGGTAACGCGTCAGGACCGGCGACTTCAGGCATCGCTTTTTGATGCTCATAACCTGTTTCAGGCGCCTGAAAAGAGGCGGTCATATAGAAAATAGGGTGACCATTCTGAATAGCACTGACCCGTCTCGCGCTGAAGCTTTGTCCATCGCGAAGGGTTTCCACATCATAGATAATCGCTTTCTGGCTATCGCCCGGGCGTAGAAAATAGCTGTGGAAAGAGTGAATAAAGCGCTCGGCCGGCACGGTTTGCTTGGCCGCATAGAGCGCCTGGCCGACGACCTGGCCGCCAAAAACCTGACGCAGACCCAAATCCTCACTCTGGCCGCGAAACAGCCCCTCTTCCAGCTTTTCAAGGTTCAGCAGGTTTAACAGATTTTGTAATGCCTGGCTCATCACGGCTTCCTCAATGGTTGTCCCTATTCTAGTTTGCGAGATCAGACCAGTTAGCGCAACGGGGCTGCGCGTTATTCCGTGAGAGAATGGCGGCTTGCGCAACTTTCAGGCAGAAAACAGCAACCTGTGCCACTATTAATAGCAACGGGACAGGAAATTTTTTTCTCCTCGGTTAACACTTAATACATTCCACAGGCATTGATCATAAGGAGAATAAATCAATGAAAGTCTGGCCAATGGTAACGGGCGCGGCTCTGGCAGTTGCCCTTGCAGGATGTGCTGATAAAAGCGCTGATGTCTCTACGCCAACGCTGGCCTCTAAGGTGATGGGGCAGCAAAGCGAAATCCGGCAGCCTAACGTTAGTGGATCGATCTATATCCGTCAGCGCGTTGCGCTACCGCCTGATTCGGTGCTGACTGTCACCCTGTCAGATGCTTCGGTAGCGGATACACCCTCTAAGGTTCTTTCTCAGCGGGTAGTTCATACCGACGGCAAGCAGGCGCCATTTAAATTTATTCTGCCCTATAACCCGGCAGATATTCAGCCTGATGCGCGCATTCTGCTGAGTGCAGCTATTACGGTAGATGGCAAAATGATGTTTATTACTGAGACTGTTAAACCGGTAATCAACAACGGCGGCACCAAAGAGGAGTTGTTACTGGTACCGGTACCTTCGATGGCTATGCCGACGCAAAACGGCGCGGTAAGTACAGTGCCTTCCACCTCGCCGACCCAAGTATCACCGTCAGGCTCAGTGCCTGCGCCAACCTCACTATAAATCTTCCGCCCCGCAAGGGGCGGTTTATCCCTGCCAGCGATAACTATTCAGCACGATTTTACCCGCCGGGCTGACTTCAATACCTTCATTTAACAGGGCACGACGCTGACGTTCCAGATCGTTCCCGGTCAGCGAGATCTCGCCCATGCGGTTGATCACGCGATACCACGGCAGAGTGGTGTCTGCAGGCAGTCGTTTAAGCACGCCACCCACCTGACGCGCTGCACGCGGTGAACCTGCAAGCCGCGCCACGTCGCCATAGGTTGTCACCTTCCCATAAGGGATTGCTGCGATAATTTGCCAGATACGCTGTTGAAAAGTGTCGTGATTATCCATTTATCCCCCTTTCACAGCCGGCACTCTAAAGGAAAAAAGCGAAATGCTCTAGAGATTGAACAAGAAAACAACGTTCACCCGCGGACAGGTTGCATTTCGCCTGGGGTTCATTGATAATGCCCTCGCTCCATAACATGGCGCTTATCAATGGGGGCCCGGTTGGTTCTCCCGCAATGCTAACTTGTGAACTCGGTCAGATCCGGAAGGAAGCAGCCGCAGCAGGTGACGCGTGTGCCGGGATGTAGCTGGCAGGGCCCCCACCCAATTCTGCCGCTGAAGCATCTCTTTCGCCTCTCATAACATCAAACTTCTTCCTGTATCAATTCACTTTTATCCGCTGATTGCAGCGCTGGTTTCCTTAGCCACGCCCTGAAAACTATCCTGATATGCCTGTTTTATCACATTAGTACCAGACGAAAAACGCGAAAGCCCTGGGTTGATGACAGCGCGTCGGGGGATAATTCCTTACGGATTTCGAAGCTGCGCGGTTAAGTAAAAGTGAAGGCTGTGGCGCGTTTTGCGGGTCTCTTTTCAGGGATATACTGTGTCAGGTTTCTTATTACTGACCCAGTAAATTCCTATTGAGTAGCATCACGTTACCTTACATTCTTTTACTTTCTTCCTAATCTTTATTGCGAAAGCAGTTTTCACGGCCCGAAGCTTTAGTCCTGTTAGTAAAAAATAATAATTTGAACGAGATTTCCAGCTTTCTGTACAGAGTGCTTAAATTGCGGCAAATCAAAAGGTGAAATTCCTGCTCTGTTCCTGCCTTTTTACAAAAACGGGCATCCGGTCTTAAAGCAGAATTACTTATGCACTCATTAAGAAAATTACTGTGAAAAAGGTTCAGAGAAGGGGAAGTCCTGACAAGCCTGCATCAGATATCAAAACGATGAATAGCGGATTACCACATACCATAAGCTTGAGGGGAATAACTTAAGGGGAGCGCTACCTGTATGAGGTTTACCTTAGTCAGTAAATCTGACCAGATCTCTCGGGCCGGTAAGCCCATCTTTTTAATTTGGACTTACTCTCGTGTTCAGAAAAACGATATCACGGTAGCATTGTCGGCATAAAAGGTGCCTTTAACCAGAGCCGTCTAAAGATTAGCCGGAAGCCATCCATTCTCAATGTTAAAGGGTCCATTAACACCTGTTTAGCGAATTCAGGTTAGCGTACGAATTTCCACACGGAGACTGGGACTTTATCATACAGCTTATTCATCGTCAGCTCAGCCAGTCGATGATCGGCTGCAGAATAAAACACAGCCAGTTCATTATCAGACAATTCGTATTTATTCTTTTCAATAACGCGCTCAAGGGTGTCAATGGAACGACATCTTCTCAGGCGCATCAGATAATCAGTTTTAGTCAGGTTTTTATCTGTCATTGTTAAACCGTAAAAATAATAATGGGTTGCTAAAAAGAGTGGCTTGCCGGGGCTATCACCAGCGCACACTCCTCTGCGAACAGCTTGAAGAGCCGTTTCGCTGATTTTTGCCAACGCTGCATATCTTGGACATTAATACCGTAATTACTGAAGAGCATAAACGTATCGTCAAGGTATTCATCTATCAGGCTTATGAGATCGGCGTCTTCAATATGTTTGATTTTGTAATTCATCGTGAAGGCAGCAATATGTTCAATCAGGTCATTAAGCTGTAAATTTACGGCAGAAGTGGGATCGTTAACCCAGCCATGGTGACTGTCACCTAACGTCGCCATGCTCTCATCATAGAGATTTTCACACAGAAATTTCAACTGGGCAATATCATGCCTTTTTGGTGAGTATTCGTCCATCTTTTTCCCCTCCGTAGCGAGTGAAAGATGCCGATAGCAAAGGCTTTCAGCGAGTGGTGTGCCAGGGAGTGATATTTGAGCCGGATAATAAAATAAATATAACCTATGAACGGGCAAACTGTAGGGCTATTACTCAAAATTACAATTCAACTCACCGTTCTGCTCATCGCGTTTCCACAATATCAAAAAATGCATCAGGCTGATGACCAAAAATACCCTAACCTTGAGGTTTCATCTGCCGGAAAATCTATACAGTTAAACTCACCTCTGATCCAAACCGGAGAACAGTTTATAACGTGGTTCCTCACAATATTCTATACAGTGACTTAAGTATTTTCGTAAAAACAGTGCTTACAGGAGGAATGTTGTCACAGGGGTTCCAACGTTTCATACGCTATTTTGGGATTAATCTGTTAACGCAATGAGACATGTGGATACTAATGACTTCAGTTAGAACGTTAACCAGTAAACTGGTTGTCTGTTTCTTATCCATAGTAATGAATGAGTCTTACTAAGATCATTGACTGCAATAAGAAATTAATCAAGGAATTTTCGGAATGCTTTTTCTATCCTGATGATTTAAAAGTTAATTATTATCGATGCCGGTCAGGTTTTTTCTCTGATAAAAGAGCGACAGTTGAACAAGTTTTATATAACAGATTGAAAGTGTGGGACTTTTGTAATTAATAATTAGATACACTTTCTTTTACCCTGAGTTCAGGCCAGGGCGTATCATATTGTTATGTTATAACATATGGTCACTGCGAATTTTCATGTCTTTGCTTTTTTCATTTGTGCATCACGGCACACTCTTAACGTTATCCGCACAGTTGCGCCTGGTCCTGGCCATGCTGCTGGTCAGCTTTTTATTTTTAACGACCCTGTGGGCGCTCTCATGATCGCCTTAAATCACCTTACTGTCGGTTATCAGGGCAGGGCAGTGACGCCCTCAATCAACGGGGTGTTCCAGCGTGGTTCAATGACCGCCTTGATCGGGGCCAACGGTTCGGGGAAATCTACCTTACTTAAGACAGTGGCCGGGCTGATGCAGCCGGTCAGTGGGTCGCTGAGTTTCTCTGAACCAAAAGGCAATATGGCCTGGCTGCCGCAGCAGTCTGAAATTGAAAAATCATTTCCGATCACCGTTTTTGATTTGGTGGCGATGGGCTGCTGGCAAAAATGCGGCTGGTTTGGTGGGATTACCCGCGAAATGCGGCGGATCGTAATGACTGCGCTGGAAAAAGTTAACATGCTGGCATTCGCCGGGGCTCAGCCGGGAATGCTTTCTGGTGGACAGCTTCAGCGTGTGCTTTTTGCCAGATTGCTTGTTCAGAATGCTGAGCTTCTGCTGCTTGATGAACCTTTTGCCGGCGTGGACAGCCAGACAACATCGCTGCTGCTGACACTGCTGGAGGAGCGCCACCGTGCAGGCTGTACCCTGATTGTCGTGCTGCACGATATGGCAACGGTTGAAAGCTATTTCCCGCAAACGCTGCGACTTCAATCTACTCATTCAGAGTGGTCTGGTGCAACAACTGGCGTTACGCAGATCGATTTCTGCCGCAGGCAGGAGGCGTAATGATTGCGTTCATGCATCCCTTTCTTGAGTTTGGTTTTATGCGGCGCGCGCTGGTGGCCTGTATGGCGCTGTCGCTGAGCGCCACGCCGTTAGGCATCTTCCTTCTTTTGCGCAGAATGAGCCTTGTCGGCGATGCGCTTTCCCATGCGGTCCTGCCGGGGGCGGCAATTGGCTACCTTATTTCGGGCCTGTCGCTGGTGGCTATGGGAACAGGGGGCGTGATTGCCGGCCTTTCTGTTGCGTTGTTATCCGGTGCCGTTAGCCGGTATACGCCATTGCGTGAAGATGCCAGTTTTGCCGGATTTTACCTGGGCTCTCTCGCGCTTGGCGTGACGCTGGTTTCACTACGTGGCTCCAGCGTTGACCTTCTCCACGTCTTATTCGGCTCGCTGCTGGCAGTAGATAATCCTTCCATCTTGTTAGTGAGCACTATTTCGGCGTTCACATTGCTGGCACTGGCGCTGATTTATCGCCCTCTGGTAATTGATGCATTTGATCCCACTTTTCTTCGTGCCCAGAACCGCTGGGTTGCGCCGCTGGTGCACGGTATTTTTCTGGTGCTGGTAGTGATCAACCTGGTGGCAGGATTTCAGGTTCTTGGCACGCTGATGTGTGTGGGATTGATGATGCTTCCTGCCGCGGCGGCCCGTTTCTGGAGCAGCGGATTGCCGGGCATGATCGCGGCCGCGATGTTGATTGCGCTGCTTGCCAGCTTCAGTGGTTTGATGGCGTCGTTTTATCTCTCACTTCCCGCCGGGCCGGCGGTTGTACTGTGCGCGGCCATGCTGTTTTTCCTCTCAATTTTAAGTGGACCCTGCGGCGGCATTTTACGTACGCGGCGTCTTTTGTCCGTTGGTAAGGAGTAAGTATGAAAAAGTTACCTGTTGCGCTGGCCCTGGCAACCGTTTTTATGGTGCCAGGAGCGATGGCCAGAACCGTTGACGCGGTGGCCAGTTTTTCAGTACTGGCTGATATTGTGAAAGAAGTTGGCGGCGATCATGTTGTGGTGAAAAGCCTGGTTGGTCCAAATGGCGATCCACACAGTTTTGAACCCACGCCGCAGGATAGTCAGTCACTCGCGAAAGCGGATGTGGTGTTTGTCAGCGGCCTCGGACTGGAAGGCTGGATGGATCGCCTGATCAAAGCTTCCGGTTATAATGGCAAGGTTATTGTAACTTCTCAGGGAATTGAGACCCGCTCAATGGAAGAAGAGGGTGAAACTATTACCGACCCGCATGCCTGGAACAGTATGCAGAATGGGGTGACATACGCTACTAATGTGATGAACGCGCTTATTGCAGCCGATCCTGAAGATGCAGGTTATTTCCGCCAGCACGGTTCAGCCTATATCGCCAGACTCAACAAGCTCGACGCCTGGGCGCAGAAAAGCTTTGCTGCTATCCCTCAGGAAAAGCGCAGAATAGTGACCAGCCATGACGCTTTTGGTTATTTTGGTCAGCGTTACCATGTCAGCTTTATGTCGCCGGTCGGATTTTCAACCGAGTCAGAGGCCAGCGCCGCCGATGTGGCAGGATTGATCACGCAGCTAAAAGAGACGCATGTTCACAGCTATTTTATTGAAAATCAGACCGATCCCCGTCTGGTGAAACAGATCGCTTCTGCGGCAGGCGCCAAACCGGGAGGAGAACTTTATCCGGAAGCATTGACTGAGAAGGACGGCCCGGCGGATAGCTACGTGGCAGCTTTCACGCATAACGTTAATGCGATGATAGCCAGTATGAAATAAGACGTTACTGCATGGTCCCCGACAGGCGACCATGCAGTAAAAAATGGGCCATAAAAATGGCCCATTTTTAACGTTATATGCTGACTTAACGCTTTTTCTTTTTACCCTGAACTGCCTTAAATCGCGGATTACTTTTGCAGATAACGTATACACGCCCTTTACGGCGTACAATTTTGCAATCTTTATGACGTTTTTTGGCAGAGGCCAGCGAGCTTAATACCTGCATAACAGTCCCTTATTTATTCTGCGTGAAAAAGCGGCCAAACCGCTGATTAAAGCGGTGTGCACTGCCTTCTTTAGCAAACTCTTTCTGTTTGCCGGTGTAATAAGGATGCGACGCTGATGAGACATCCAGCGCGACGTAGGGCAGGGTTTTACCTTCCAGCTCTACGGTACGCTCCGTTTTAATGGTGGAACCTGTGATGAAATATGTATCTGCGCTGGTATCGTGGAATGCCACGGTGCGATAGGCCGGATGGATACCTTGTTTCATAAATCCTCGCTGTTTTAGATATGTTATAACATAACAATAACTATACGCTGGCGTTGTCAGGATTGCAAACCGGTAAAATCGCCGTGGCAATAAGAAGGCAAAAAAAAGAGGCCGCACAAGGCGGCCTCTCAGGCTAACTTTCTGTCAGGATCAGTGCTGGTGGTGTTCCACCGGATGACCTTCTTCTACTTCTTCCTTATTCTTGCTGAAGCGGCGGCGCACCACCACAAAGAAGACAGGAACGAAGAAGATCGCCAGCACGGTCGCGGTCACCATGCCGCCCATCACACCGGTACCTACGGCATTCTGCGCGCCGGAACCGGCACCCGTACTGATGGTCAGCGGCAGTACGCCCAGAATAAAGGCCAGCGAGGTCATCAGGATGGGACGCAGACGCATACGCACCGCGTCCAGCGTCGCCTCAATCAGCCCTTTACCTTCCTTCTCCATCAGGTCTTTGGCGAATTCCACAATCAGGATTGCATTCTTCGCCGACAACCCAATGGTTGTGAGCAGGCCCACCACAAAGTAGACGTCATTGCTGAGGCCACGAATCGTGGTAAAGAGCAGCGCTCCGATGACGCCCAGCGGTACAACCAGCATGACCGAAAACGGAATTGACCAGCTCTCATAAAGTGCGGCCAGACAGAGGAAGACCACAATCAGTGAGATGGCATAGAGCGCAGGCGCCTGGTTACCAGAAAGGCGTTCCTGATAAGACATGCCGGTCCAGTCGAAGCCGATGCCCTGCGGAAGCTGGGAAGCCAGCTGCTCCATCAGATCCATCGCTTCACCTGAACTTTTACCTGGCGCTGCCTGTCCGAGGATCTCCATGGCCGGTAAGCCGTTATATCGCTCAAGACGCGGCGAACCATACTCCCATCTGGCGCTGGAGAAGGCGGTGAAAGGCACCATCTCGCCGTTTGAAGCGCGGACGAACCATTTACCAATATCTTCAGGCAGCATACGCGAAGTGGCTTGGCCCATCACATACACTTTCTTCACGCGGCCCCGGTCAATAAAGTCATTGACGTAGGATCCACCCCAGGCAGAAGCGATGGTGGTATTGATGTCGGAGATCGCAACGCCAAGCGCCTGAGCTTTCTCCTGATCAATCATCAGCCGGTACTGTGGCGTATCTTCCAGGCCGTTAGGCCTGACGCCAACCAGCGTATCCGGATGTTGCGCCACCATACCGAGCAACTGGTTACGGGCCTGAGTCAGTGCTTCATGCCCCAGGTTGGCCTGGTCAATCAGCTCAAAGTCAAAGCCAGTAGCGTTACCCAGTTCGATAATTGCCGGCAGGTTGAAGGGGATTACCATTGCATCTTTAATCGTACTGAAGGCCTGCATAGCGCGACCGGCAATCCCGTCAACTTTATTCTCTGAGCCGCTACGTTCATCCCAGGGTTTCAGGCTGACGAAGGCGATACCGGTATTCTGACCACGGCCAGCGAAGCCGAAGCCATTTACGGTAAAGACCGACTGGACGTTATCTTTCTCTTTGGTCAGGAAGTAATCCGTCACTTCATCGAGCACTTTCTGAGTACGGCCCTGCGTTGCGCCCGCCGGTAACTGCGCCTGTGCCAGCAGCAGACCCTGATCCTCTTCCGGCAGGAAGGCGGTAGGCAGCTTCACAAACATCCAGGCCATACCAACCACAATCACCAGATAGATCAACAGATAACGACCCGTACTGCGGATAATGTGGCCAACGCTATCCGTATAATGGTTGGTGCTCTTGTCGAAAACACGGTTAAACCAGCCAAAGAACCCGGTGGTTTTGCCATGATCGCCTTTTTTGATCGGTTTTAGCATGGTGGCGCAGAGTGCCGGGGTCAGCACCAGAGCCACAATGACCGACAGCACCATGGCGGAAACAATGGTAATTGAGAACTGACGGTAGATAACCCCGGTCGATCCGCCGAAGAAGGCCATCGGGATAAATACCGCAGAAAGCACCATCGCGATACCTACCAGCGCGCCCTGAATCTGATCCATCGACTTGCGGGTTGCTTCCTTCGGCGGCAGTCCTTCCTCCGCCATCACGCGCTCAACGTTCTCGACCACAACGATAGCATCATCCACCAACAAGCCTATCGCCAGCACCATGCCGAACATGGTCAGGGTGTTTATCGAGTAACCAAACGCATTGATAATGGCAAAAGTCCCGAGCAGTACCACCGGCACCGCAATCGTCGGGATAAGCGTGGCGCGGAAGTTTTGCAGGAACAGGTACATCACGATAAACACCAGCACAATCGCCTCAAGAAGGGTTTTCACCACTTCATTGATGGAGATTTTAACAAATGGTGTTGTATCGTAAGGGTAAACAGTCTTCATTCCGCTGGGGAAGAAAGGTTCCAGCTTCGCCAGTTCCGCTTTTACTGCCGCTGCCGTATCCAGTGCGTTAGCACCGGTCGCCAGCTTGATGCCGATCCCTGACGCGGGTTTACCGTTGAAGCGGGCGATGATTTCATAGTTTTCGCCGCCCAGTTCAATTTTTGCCACATCTTTAAGCAGGACGCGGGAGCCGTCAGCGTTTACCTTCAGCAATATTTTGCCGAACTCATCGGTTGAGGTCAGACGCGTCTGCGCAATGATTGAAGCGTTAAGCTGCTGGCCGGGCACAGGCGGGGTACCGCCCAACTGACCTGCCGCCACCTGGGCGTTTTGCGTGTTAATAGCAGCGATAACATCAACCGGCGTCAGCTGGAAGTTATTCAGCTTGTGCGGATCCATCCAGATACGCATCGCGTACTGTGCACCGAAGATCTGGGTATCACCCACGCCGGGAGTACGGCTGATGGGATCCTTGATATTCGAGGCTACGTAGTCCGAGATATCATTCTGCGTCATGCTGCCGTCATCGCTGACGAAACCCGCCACCATCAGGAAGCTGCTGGACGATTTCTGAACCTGGATCCCCTGCTGCTGGACTTCCTGTGGCAATAACGGCGTGGCAAGCTGCAGTTTGTTCTGCACCTGAACCTGGGCGATATCCGGATCGGTACCGGATTCAAAGCTCAGGGTCAGCTGCAGCGTACCGGATGAATCGCTGCTCGATGACATATACATCAGGCCATCGATACCGTTCATGTTTTGTTCGATAACCTGCGTTACCGAATCCTGCAACGTTTTCGCATCCGCACCCGGGTAATTCGCCTGAATCTGCACGGCCGTTGGCGCAACATTAGGATATTGCTCAATCGGCAGTTTTAGGATCGACAGCACGCCCGCCAGCATAATAATGATGGCGATAACCCACGCAAAAATCGGGCGATCGATAAAGAACTTAGCCATGTATCAGCGGCTCCTGTTTAAGACTTCGGTTGTTCAGCCTTCGCCGTGTCGGCGTCGTCTGCACTGACTTCTTGTGGGGTTACCTGAGCGCCTTTCTTGGCACGCTGAAGGCCAACGGTGATCACTTTGTCACCTTCCTTCAGTCCGTCAGTAACCAGCCATTTATCGCCGATAGCGCGATCTGCCGTAATGGCGCGTACATCCACTTTATTATCCGCGCCGACAACCATGGCGGAAGCCTGGCCGGTAGGCGTACGGGTCACAGCCTGCTGTGGAACCAGTAGCGCGCTTGGATTCGTCCCTTCTTCAAGACGGGCACGCACAAACATGCCAGGCAGCAGCGTATGGTCAGGGTTAGGGAAGATCGCACGCAGCGTAATGGAGCCAGTGGTTTCATCCACGGAAACGTCAGAGAATTCTAATGTTCCGGTCTGCTGATATTCACTACCATCTTCTAACAGAAGCTTCACCTGAGCCTTGCCGTCGGTCTGCTGCAACTTACCCGACTTCAGCTCGGCACGCAGACGAAGGAACTCGTCGCTCGACTGGGTGACGTCAACATAGATGGGATCGAACTGCTGCACGGTAGCCAGCGCTGTCGTCTGGCCTGTCTGCACCAGCGCGCCTTCCGTCACGGCAGACTTACCGATGCGGCCGCTGATAGGCGAGGTTACTTTGGTGTAGGCCAGGTTAATGCGCGCCGTTTCAACATTGGCTTTAGCAACCTGCACCGCGGCAGCCGTCTGGCTCTGATCCGCCATGGCCTTATCATAATCCTGCTGGCTGATATATTGGGTTCCCAGCAGCGGCTTATAACGCTTCACGGTGAGGGCAGCAATCTGGGCATTGGCCTGCGCCTGAGCGAGGTCGCCTTTCGCACTGTCATAAGTTGCCTGGTAGGTGGCAGGATCGATCTGATAGAGCGACTGTCCAGCTTCAATATCACTGCCTTCCACAAAGTTACGCTTCAAAATTATGCCGGAAACCTGAGGACGAACTTCAGCAATACGGAATGATGAGGTGCGACCCGGAAGATCGGTGGTAATTTTTAGTGGAGCGCTTTTCAGCGTGACAACACCCACTTCTGGCGCTTGCTGCTGACCACCCTGTTGCGCTTCTTTATTATCACATCCTGTTAGCACTAAGCTGCCTGAAAGCAGCAGAACGGCCGCCAGAGGCGTTAACCCTCTGTTTTTGTTCATAAATAAACCTCGAGTGTCCGATATCGATTGTTCAATGGATCACAAACCCATAAACCCATTGCTGCGTTTAAATTATGGTCGTGCTATGTTACATACATTCGCAAATGTATGTAAGTCTGCCCTTTTCTAAAAATCACCCTATGGCACGAAAAACCAAACAACAGGCGTTAGAAACGCGAAATCACATCATTGATGCCGCAATAGACCGCTTCTCAGAACACGGCGTGTCGGGAACGTCCCTGGCCGATATCGCTGCCGCCGCAGGCGTGACGCGGGGTGCGATTTACTGGCATTTCAAAAATAAAACCGATCTGCTCAACGAGATCTGGACCCAGAGCGAATCCGGGTTGGAAGATTTAAAGCAAGAGTATCAGTTAAAATATCCTTCCGATCCACTCTACATTTTACGGGCTTTGCTGGTCTATGTCCTTGAAGCCACCGTAAGAGACCAGCGCAGACGTTCACTGATGGAAATATTTTTTCATAAGTGTGAATTTGTCGGGGAAGTGGCGCCTTTGCAGCTGATGCAGCAGACGCTGTTTCTGGAATGCTACGACAAAATCGAAGAGGTGCTCAGACAGTGTATCGCCTGCGGCCAGCTGCCTGCCGATCTCGACACGCGGCGCACAGCGGTGGTGATGCGCGGCTATATGACCGGCATTATGGAAAACTGGCTGTTTATGCCGGAAATCTACGATCTGGCGGCCGATGCGCCGCAGCTGATTGATGTGTTGCTTGATATGCTGCAGCACGGAAAAACGCTCCGCACCTCGCCGTGCTGACGGGACGCCGGGCCTTTACTCCGGCGAACGCGCTTTCTTCTCAAAATCTCTTTGTACAATAGCCAGCGCGGCGAGGACCGTCTGTGGTGGAATCTGATTTTCCTCCAGCAGCATGATGAGATCGACGGCCAGTTTCACTTCTTCAGAGGCGGTTTCCAGCGACATCCCTTTCTCCTTTGTCGGGTTCAGCATTGATAAGCGTAATCGGACACAATTCAGATCCGCAGTTTTTTGACAATCAGCACCATTATCACTGCGCCAGCAAGCGCGATCAGCATCGCCCGTGGTTCCATTTCAGCCAGCGTGCCGTAGTTAAAGAATGCGCTGACGTAACCGCCGATCAGCGCGCCGACTACGGCCAGCACCAGAGTAAGCAGCACACCACCGGGGCGGCCAGGGAAAAATCGACGGGCGATGATGCCGACCAGTAATCCAATGACGATCCATGAAAGAAGCCCCATAGCTGTTCTCCTGTCATACTTTCAACGAGTATAGCAACAGCGGGCGAGACGGGGGTGTCAAAACGCCGGGGTGTTTACTGTTCCCTTTTCTCAATGGCGCGTTCAATGCGTTTCAATGCCTGCAGACAGCGCTGCAGCCGACCTTCAAGTGCTGCAATCTCCCGCTGGAGCGTCTGCTGCTGCACCAGCGTTTCACGCGTGGCGAGCTGGCTCTCGCGATCGGCTACCATCGCACGCAACCGGCGCTCATAATCCTGATGCTCTGCCAGCTTCTCATAGAGATTAACGGCGACGGGTTCAGCCCGCGCTTCGCCTTTGCGCAGCGTCTGCGTCGCCAGTTCGCGCTGTAAAGCCCCCATCTGTGTAACGACCCGTTCAGCCATCCACGCGACGCGTTCGGTGCGCTGATCTTTCACGCTCTGCTTAAGCTGCGCCATGCTCTGGCGCAGCTCCAGAAGATAGTCGCCAAGCCGGGTGGTATGACAGTGAAACAGCTGATGATCAAATCGCGCGCCGGGGGTGCGTTTGCTGGCATGAGGCTCAACGGCCTGAGCGAGCTGCTCCAGCTTTTCTTCCAGCTGCTGAAGCAGCAGGGCACTTTTCATGTTGTTCTCTCCGGTGAACGCTGTCAGTGTGATACTCTTGCGGCGAACGACAAGGACATCAGGTTATGCAACGCATCATTCTACTGATAATTGGCTGGTTGGCGATGGGGCTGGCAACGATTGGCGTCATTTTGCCTCTGCTGCCCACCACGCCTTTTCTGCTGCTGGCGGCCTGGTGCTTCGCCCGCTCCTCGCCACGTTTTCACGACTGGCTGCTCTACCGGTCGGTTTTTGGCCGTTATCTGCGCCACTGGCAGCAGCATCGGGCGCTGCCACCAGGCACCAAAGGGCGGATGATCGTATTCACCCTGCTGACGTTTGCCGTGTCGCTCTGGCTGGTAAAAATTGCCTGGGTAAGGCTGCTGCTGCTCTGTCTGCTCGCCGGACTGATCGTGTTTATGGTACGGCTCCCCGTCGTGGATGACGAGCAGCAAAAGCGCTGAATTTAGCTCTCCCTGTTGCAATTGTCCGGCTGTTTGCATAAATTTGATCGTTTTCGTGCGCGGCTTCCCCCCGGTATCTCCCGTTTCGCTCTGTAAAATCTTTTGCAGGCGCGTCTGAAGCTGCGTGAGTCAGATTTGTATTTACCAGGCATAACATTATGACCGCAACTGCACAGCAGCTTGAATTTCTGAAAGAAAGTATTAAAAGCGTTCCGGATTATCCCAAGCCGGGCATTCTGTTCCGGGACGTGACCAGCCTGCTGGAAGATCCCAAAGCCTTTGCCCTCAGTATTGAACTGCTGGTTGAGCGTTACCGTGACGCAGGTATCACCAAAGTGGTCGGCACCGAAGCGCGCGGCTTTCTGTTTGGCGCGCCGGTGGCCTTAGCGCTGGGCGTGGGATTTGTTCCCGTGCGTAAGCCAGGCAAGCTGCCGCGTAAAACCTACGCCGAGCGCTACGAACTGGAATACGGTACCGATCAGCTAGAACTGCATTGTGACGCGATCACCGCCGATGATACCGTGCTGGTGGTAGATGATCTGCTGGCCACGGGCGGCACCATTGAGGCAACGGTGAAACTGATCCGCCGCGCCGGTGGTGAAGTTAAACACGCTGCGTTCATCATCAACCTGTTCGATCTTACTGGTGAAGCCCGCCTGAAAGCGATGGGTATCGAGTGCTTCAGCCTGGTGAATTTCCCCGGCCACTGAGCCTGACGTTCAGCCTCGCCGTCAGGGTGGGGCTGTGTTAGCATTACCCTCCGGTTCACTCAACATATTCTGCGAATCAATGAGCTATCAGGTACTGGCCCGCAAGTGGCGTCCACAAGCGTTTACTGATGTCGTCGGTCAGGAGCATGTTCTGACCGCGCTGGCTAATGGCCTGTCGCTCGGCCGCATTCATCACGCCTATCTTTTTTCCGGCACCCGCGGGGTGGGGAAGACCACTATTGCCCGACTGTTGGCCAAAGGGCTCAACTGTGAGACGGGAATTACCGCCACGCCCTGCGGCAAATGCGACAACTGTCGTGAAATTGAGCAGGGGCGTTTTGTCGATCTGATTGAGATTGATGCCGCCTCCCGTACGAAAGTGGAAGATACCCGCGATCTGCTCGACAACGTGCAGTACGCGCCTGCGCGTGGGCGCTTCAAGGTCTATCTGATCGATGAAGTGCATATGCTCTCCCGCCACAGTTTTAACGCCCTGCTGAAAACGCTGGAAGAGCCGCCTGAGCACGTAAAATTTCTGCTGGCGACCACCGATCCGCAAAAGCTGCCGGTGACCATCCTGTCGCGCTGCCTGCAGTTTCATCTGAAGGCGCTGGACGTTGAGCAAATTCGCGGCCAGCTTGAACACGTCTTACAGGAAGAACAGATAGCAGCGGAGGCGCGGTCGCTTCAGCTGCTGGCCCGTGCCGCAGACGGCAGCATGCGGGATGCGCTGAGCCTGGCCGATCAGGCCATTGCGATGGGGCAAGGTGCCGTCACGACCGACACCGTCAACGCGATGCTTGGCACGCTCGATGACGAGCAGCCGCTGGCGCTGATTGAAGCGCTGGTCAACGCGGAGGGCGAGAAGGTGATGGCGCTGCTCAATCAGGCCGCGTCGCGCGGGGTTGAGTGGGAAGCGCTGCTGGTGGAAATGCTGACTATTCTGCACCGGATTGCGATGGTCCAGCTCCTGCCCTCGGCGCTGGGAGATGACTACGCCGCCGTAGAACAGCGTTTGCGTGAACTGGCTCGCGTTCTGCCACCGGCAGACGTCCAGCTTTATTACCAGACGCTGCTGGTAGGGCGGAAAGAACTGCCGCTGGCGCCCGATCGCCGTATGGGCGTTGAGATGACGCTGCTGCGGGCGCTGGCCTTCCACCCGGCCCAGGTCGTTGCCGAGCCGATGGCGCGTCCGGCGATGACGCCGCAGGCGCAGCCTGTGCCCGTTCAGTCCACGCCTGAACCCGCGCCGCCCGCCAGCCCGCCGCCACCTCATACCGGTCAGCAGGCCGAACCCGAGGTAACATTACCGGATACGACCAGCCAGCTCCTGCAGGCGCGTACACAGCTGATGCGCCAGCAGGGAGTAACCAAACCAAAAAAGCGTGAGCCGGCGGCGCAGAATGCGCGGCCGGCGACCTCGGCACTGGAGCGATTGGCGACAGTTACCGAGCGCGGTCAGCGGCGGCAGGCAGCCGCTGAACCTGCTGTACCGGTAAAAAAAGAAGCCTACCGCTGGAAGACGCAGAATCCGGAGGCGGAAAAGCCTGAGCCGGTGGCCACACCAAAACTCTTGCGTACGGCGCTGGAGCATGAGAAAACCCCAGAGCTGATGGCGAAGCTGGCCGCTGAATCGCTGCTTCGCGATCCCTGGGCGGCGGAAGTGGCCGCGATGGCGCTGCCGAAGCTGGTGCAGCAGCTGGCGCTTAACGCCTGGAAAGAGGTGACGGAAAGCGGCGTATGTCTGCACCTCCGATCGGCGCAGCGCCATCTGAACTCGCCTTCGGCGCTGCAAACATTGACCGGTGCGATGAGCGAGGCGGCGGGCGAGGCGGTAGAATTAACGATCGTTGAGGATGACAATCCGGCAGTGTTAACACCGCTGGAATGGCGCCAGGCGATCTATGAAGAAAAACTGGCGCAGGCGCGTCAGTCGATTATCGCGGATAATCATATTCAGACGCTGCGTCGATTTTTCGATGCCGATGTGGATGAAGAGAGCATCCGCCCCCTTTGAAACGCTGCACAGCGCTCCGGCGTCAGTGCGGCCCGATCTGAGAGAGAAAACTATGTTTGGAAAAGGCGGAATGGGTAACCTGATGAAACAGGCCCAGCAAATGCAGGAAAAAATGGCGCAGGTGCAGGAAGAGATCGCCGCCATGGAAGTGACGGGTGAATCAGGCGCAGGCCTGGTGAAGGTCACCATCAACGGCGCGCACAACTGCCGTCGCGTGGAAGTGGATCCGAGCCTGCTGGAAGATGACAAAGATATGCTGGAAGATCTGGTTGCGGCCGCATTTAACGATGCAGCGCGCCGTATTGCCGAATCGCAGAAGGAAAAAATGGCATCGGTTTCCAGCGGCATGCAGCTGCCGCCTGGCTTTAAGATGCCATTCTGATGCAGACCAGCCCGCTCCTCGAAAGTCTGATGGAGTCGCTACGCTGTCTGCCAGGCGTGGGGCCGAAGTCCGCCCAGCGTATGGCGTTCCAGCTGCTGCAGCGCGATCGCAGCGGCGGTATGCGCCTGGCGCAGGCGCTGACGCGGGCCATGTCGGAAATCGGCCACTGCGCTGACTGCCGGACCTTTACCGAGCAGGAAATCTGCACCATCTGCGCCAACACGCGCCGTCAGCAAAACGGCCTGATTTGCGTCGTGGAAAGCCCGGCAGACATTCATGCCATTGAGCAGACCGGGCAATTTGCCGGCCGCTACTTTGTGCTGATGGGCCACCTTTCCCCGCTCGACGGCATTGGCCCGAACGATATCGGTCTGGATCGCCTTGAGCAGCGGCTGGAAAAAGAGTCGATTCAGGAGGTCATCCTCGCCACCAATCCCACGGTGGAAGGGGAGGCGACCGCCAACTACATCGCCGAGCTTTGCGGACAGTATGGTGTCGAAGCCAGCCGGATCGCTCACGGCGTGCCGGTCGGCGGCGAGCTGGAGATGGTGGACGGCACCACGCTGTCCCACTCTCTGGCCGGGCGTCATAAGATCAGATTTTAACCGTTCCCCCGGCACGATTTATCGTGCCGTCTTGAAAACGCTATCTTTGCCCCCACACTACTTCTCAACGTAGACCAACATGAATCAGTTGAGGTAGCAATGACCATGAAAGGACAAGAGACGCGTGGCTTCCAGTCAGAGGTAAAACAGCTTCTGCACCTGATGATCCACTCCCTCTATTCAAACAAAGAAATCTTCCTGCGTGAGCTAATTTCTAACGCTTCTGATGCCGCTGATAAGCTGCGCTTTCGTGCGCTTTCCACACCGGATCTCTATCAGGGCGATGGTGATCTCCGCGTGCGGGTTTCCGTTGATAAGGAAAACCGGACCCTGACGCTGAGCGATAACGGCATCGGGATGAGTCGCGATGAAGTCATTGAAAACCTGGGCACCATTGCCAAATCAGGGACGAAGTCCTTCCTGGAATCCCTGGGCTCCGATCAGGCGAAAGATAGCCAGCTGATTGGGCAGTTCGGCGTCGGTTTCTATTCAGCATTTATTGTGGCAGACAAGGTTTCTGTGCGCACCCGTGCCGCAGGTGCGGCGGAAGATGAAGCGGTATTCTGGGAATCCGCCGGCGAAGGCGAATACACCATTGCCGATATCACTAAAGAGAGCCGCGGTACCGAGATTACGCTACACCTGCGTGAAGGTGAGGATGAATTTCTGGATGCCTGGCGCGTGCGCAGCATTATCAGCAAATATTCCGATCATATCGCGCTGCCCGTCGAGATTGAAAGCCATAACGAAGAAGACGACACCACCACCTGGGAAAAGATCAACAAAGCTCAGGCGCTCTGGACCCGCAACCGGGCCGACATCAGCGAAGAGGAATATAAAGAGTTTTATAAACACGTTTCTCATGACTTCGCTGACCCGCTGACCTGGAGCCATAACCGCGTTGAGGGGAAACAGGAGTACACCAGCCTGCTTTATATCCCAAGCCAGGCGCCATGGGATATGTGGAATCGCGATCATAAGCACGGTCTTAAGCTCTACGTGCAGCGCGTGTTTATCATGGATGACGCCGAGCAGTTTATGCCGAACTATCTGCGCTTCGTCCGCGGCCTGATAGATTCCAGCGATCTGCCGCTGAACGTCTCCCGTGAAATTCTGCAGGACAGCCGCATCACCCAGAATCTGCGTAACGCACTGAGTAAACGCGCGCTGCAGATGCTGGAAAAAGTGGCGAAAGATGACGCTGAAAAATATCAGCAGTTCTGGCAGCAGTTTGGTCTGGTGCTGAAAGAAGGCCCGGCAGAAGACAGCGCGAATGCGGAAACTATTGCTAAGCTGCTGCGCTTTGCCACTACCAGCAGCGAAGGTTCGGCGCAGACCGTTTCGCTGGAAGAGTACGTCAGCCGCATGGTGGAAGGTCAGGATAAAATCTACTACATCACTGCCGACAGCTATGCCGCGGCGAAAAGCAGCCCGCACCTGGAGCTTTTCCGCAAAAAAGGCATTGAAGTGCTGCTGCTCTCAGACCGCATTGACGAGTGGATGATGAGCTATCTCACTGAATTCGATGGCAAAGCCTTCCAGTCCGTCAGCAAGGCTGACGACGAGCTGAGCAAACTTGCTGACGAAGAGAGTGACGAGCAGAAAGAAGCGGAAAAAGCGCTGGAGCCTTTTGTTGAACGCGTGAAAACCCTGCTGGGCGAGCGCGTGAAGGATGTCCGTCTGACCCATCGCCTGACCGAAACCCCGGCGATTGTTACCACCGACGCCAATGACATGAGTACGCAGATGGCGAAACTCTTTGCGGCGGCGGGACAGCCAGTGCCTGAAGTCAAATATCTGTTTGAGATGAATCCCGATCACGCGCTGGTGAAGCGCGCAGCGGATACGCAGGACGACGCCCGCTTCAGCGAGTGGATTGAACTGCTGCTGGATCAGGCGATGTTTGCTGAACGCGGTACGCTGGAAGATCCAAACCAGTTTATCCGCCGTATGAACCAGCTACTGCTGGCATAAGAGCAATACGCCTCACTCTAAGCCCCGCCGGCGCGATCCGGTGGGGCTTTTTTTTAAGTACCCCATCGCCTCAGCCCACCATGCCCGCTTCTTCCAGCAGCCAGCGGCGAAACAGCGCAATTTCCGGCTCGTCTTTACGGGACGCCTTTACCATCATCCAGGTTGCCCTGTCCACCTCGGCGAAGCCCAGCGGCGCGATAAGCGTTCCCTCCCGGATCTCTTTTTTTACCAGAATTTGTGGCGTCATAATAATGCCCAGCCCGTTACGCGCCGCCTGAATGGCAAGCGTCAGGTTGTCAAAATGCTTCCCCGCCCAGAAATCCCCATGCGCGCCAGTCTTTTTCGCCCATTCAGCCCAGGCATGCAGCTTGGTATCGGCATGCAGCAGCGGCAGCGTGGAAAAATCCGTTTCATAGGTAAAACAGTGGGCGAAGACCGGCGCGCATACCGGGCCAATGTAATCGACCGAAATCAGCGTGGCGGCAATATCCTCCTGCACCGGCTGTTCATGGCTGAGAATAAGCACGTCTGACTGCTCGTTACGTACCCGTTCAATATCGATATGCGTCTGGAAGGTGAGGGCGATCGTTTTATGCTTTTCGGTAAAGCGGCTGATGCGTGGGATCAGCCACTGTGCCAGAAAGCTGGGTGCGCAGGAGACGGAAAGGCTGTTGGTATTGCGGGCGCGGATTTTTTCGCAGGTGCTCTCGATTTCACGAAAGGTCTGCATGCAGCAGACCTTCAGCCTCTCTCCGTCAGCGGTCAGCTGTACCCGCCCGTTCGCCCGCAGGAATAAGGGCTTCTCCAGCCACTCTTCAAGCAGTTTGATCTGATGACTCACCGCGCTGTGCGTAACGTTAAGTGACTGTGCCGCCAGGCTAAAGCTCTGATGCAGCGCGGCATGATGAAAATAGCGCAGGGCGCGCAGAGACGGAAGACCTGACATCGCGAAGCCTTGTGAGGAAAACTAACAGGAAGTGTCTGTTTTTATCATTTTAAAGTCCAGCGTCTTTTCCCTAAGGTGATGGGGAAGATGACGGCAGCGACGCGACAGCGAAGCGGCAGCCTTTTCAGCCTTTTCTGCCGGGCGCTTTCCCACCCGGATCTGCCGACGATGACGTTCAACAGCTATGTGAAGGAAAGTACAATGACAACTCAGCATTCCGTAAAACCACAGCTTGTAATGTTTACCGGCGGGCGCGACAGCACGCTGACAGCCTGTTATCTGATGTTACAGGGTATTCCTGTACATCTCTGGTCGGGCAACAGCGGATGCTCACTGCATCGCGGCGTGTTAACGCACCGGGTGGAGGAGCTGAAAGCCCGTTTTGGCGATCTGGTCGTGGCCCATACGGTGGCCGACATCAGCGGAGCTTTTCGCTCTATTGCCATCGAAAATCTCGAAGGCGATATCCTGAAATATCGCAAAAACCTGGTGCTTCTCGGTGAAAAACTGGCTATTCACGCCCATCTGGTGGATTTCTGTCGCCGTAACGATATCAACACCATCAATGACGGCATCACCCACTATCAGATGGAATTTCCGGAACAGCGACAGGTCGCGAAGGCGTGGCTGGTGGAGATGATGGCGCAGTTTGATATCAATTATCAGTCACCCATTTATGAGTTTGCCCAGTCTGCGGATGACGTGAAATATCGGCTGCTGCAGCTCGGGATTTCCACCAAGTCGCTGGAGGGGATCAGTATCTTTGCCGACAGTTTCTCCACGCCTGACGATGATGTCATCCTCGCTTATCTGCAAGAGAAAACCCCGCTGGCACTTAATATCGTGCGTTTCCTCTCCGGGGAAATCCTGGCGACGCCGCTGGTAAAAGCCACCAGTGCGGCAGCCTGACATCCTTATTCCAGTGACGTGGCTGAAAAGCCACGTTGTATTGCGGAGCCTGCTATGAAAATTATTGTGAAATGTGCGGCGATCATTATCGCGCAGCGCTCGCTGCTGCTGACGCGTAAACGCGGAACAGGGACGTTTATCTCTCCCGGCGGGAAGCCGATGGCGGGGGAAGATCACCTGGCCTGCCTGACGCGGGAGCTTCAGGAGGAGCTGGGCGTTCAGGTTAAATCTTACCGGCCCTTTGGTCTGTTTCACGGACAGGCCGAATTTGAGCCCGTAGCGATCGAAAATCACGTTTACCACGTTGAGATTATCGGCCAGCCGCGTGCCGGTGCGGAAATCGAGGAAATTGCCTGGGTGAACTACCGTAAACCGCCCTGTGAAATTCCTGTCGGATCGATTTTTCGCGATAACGTTTTGCCCCTGCTCTATCAACAAGAGTTGATTAACTGATGGACGCCTCTTCTTTATCACCCGAACTACAATCCTCCTATGGCGAACAGTTTTTTAAGCGAGCGCGTATGCAGCGAGATGAACTGAGAGACGAACTGACCCGGATTTATCAGCTACAGGATTATGAACTCTTTTTTGTTCAGTCCGTGCGGGTTGGCCTGGTTATCCTGTCACACCTGTTTCATAAGCAGGAGACCACGCTTTGTCTGGCAAAGCATGCGCACTATCAGCCGATCAGCGAACTTTTTCATCACCCGGCGTCACAGTTCTCCGGCCCCGGCAACGTGCCGCTGATAACCCATGTTAACCCCTATACCGGCGCCATCAACAGCCTGAACGACTGCAAGGGAAAGGGCGTGGTGGATGCATCGCACAGCTTTGCCACCACTCTTCATGCAGATCTGATTGCACAGAGCTCTATCTTCGTTGCGCCGCTGCATAAGCACGCCTCGTTAACCGTCGGGCTGGCCATCATCGCGCTGCGGCCGGAGCATTACAGTACGCTGATGCGCAGCGAGCTGAGGCTGTTTGAAGAATCCACCGCCTCACCGAAGCCGCTTGGGGAAGCGCTGCAAAATATCGCCAGCGAGAGCTGGCAGCCTTTCAATATGGCGCAGATCGGACCGGTCAATATGAAGGATGTTGGCGGAATGGATTTCGCCTCAATCAGCGCAGCGAATCTGCCTTTCAGCTGCTTCAGCGTCCCGCCGCTGAGTGAAAGGCTGCAAAAACAGGTTAAGGCCGCCGGTGCCAGCTACTTTCCCCATGCCAGAACGCTACGGTTTTCATGCTGGGCGCGCGGGGATGGTAAAAAACCTGTCGATATGACTGCGCAGGTTGAACAGAAGCTGATCCATATCTGGGAGCAACAATGAAAGCACATTTACCGCTGAACGGTAACGTCCTCGGCATTGTGGGCGGTGTGATCCTGAGTACCGACTCGCTCTTTATCCGTATGATGGATATTGAAAACTCCTGGACCATCGTCACGCTGCGCGGCTTCTTTATGTGGGGGATCTGCCTGCTGGTCTGGGGCTGCTGGCGGCAGAGCCGCGCGACCCTCGGCAAACCCTGGCTGACCAGCGATAATGTCCTGTCGACCCTTTTCTTCTGTATCTCTTCAGCCTGCTTCGTTAACGCGCTGAACCGTGGGAATGTCGCCACGGTGCTGGTTATCATCTCCTCAACGCCTTTTATTTCAGCACTGATTTCGCGTCTCTTTTTCAGAATAAAAATCGATCGTAGCGTTATGCTTGCCGCGCTCGCCGGGATCGCCGGGGTCATTATTGTGATGTCCGGCAAAGCGGAAGGCCATCACGCTGTCGCTAACCTTTATGCGCTGGCTACGGCGGTATCAATGGCGCTCGCCTTTATCTTCACCTCGCGGGTAGCGGGCGGCACGGTGGGGCTGCCTTCGCTGGGCGGCGCGCTGGCCTCGCTGATTATCCTGCTCTGGTCGGGAGAAGACGTTATCCAGAATCTGAAAATGCTCTCGCCGGCGCAGTATGGCTGGTCGCTGGCGGAGGGGGCGCTGATCATGCCGCTGGCGCTGGGTTTGATCGCGCTGTCGACCCGCTACGTTTCGCCCGCCAACGCCGGACTGTTTCTGCTGCTGGAGACGGCGCTGGCGCCGCTCTGGATGGCTATATTTATGCACGAAATGCCGACAATACAGGCGGTTATCGGCGGCGCTATTATCGTTCTCGCTGTGATCGCGCAAACGTTGTGGGCACGACGACAGGCAGCGCCGTCGCGCTATGCCGATGCAGGTTAACCGCCGCATTCCTTGTGGATAAAGGGGCAAGATGGTATGGTTCCAGGCCTGATAATTTGATCATTTAAGCGATTCGCAAGGGGATTTACGCAATGCGTATTATTCTGCTCGGTGCGCCGGGTGCAGGTAAGGGGACTCAGGCTCAGTTCATAATGGAGAAATACGGTATTCCGCAGATCTCCACGGGCGATATGCTGCGTGCCGCCGTCAAGGCGGGCAGCGAACTGGGCAAACAAGCCAAAGAGATCATGGATGCCGGCAAGCTGGTTACCGACGACCTGGTCATTGCGCTGGTAAAAGAGCGTATCGCTCAGGAAGATTGCCGTAACGGTTTTCTGCTGGACGGTTTTCCACGCACCATTCCTCAGGCTGATGCCATGAAGGAAGCGGGCATTAACGTCGATTACGTGCTTGAATTCGCGGTGCCTGACGAACTGATCGTTGAGCGCATCGTAGGCCGTCGGGTGCATGCGCCTTCTGGCCGCGTCTATCACGTCACCTTCAATCCGCCGAAAGAGGAAGGTAAAGATGACGTGACCGGCGAGCCGCTGACCACGCGTAAAGACGATCAGGAAGAGACCGTGCGTAAGCGTCTGGTGGAATACCATCAGATGACCGCGCCGCTGATCGCTTATTACAGCAAAGAAGCGGAAGCGGGTAACACCGACTATCACAAAATTGACGGTACGCGCAAAGTCGCGGAAATCAGCGCCGAGCTGGCTGACATCCTCGGGTAATGCATGCCGGGCCAGGCTTCTCCTGGCCCCTGTTACAGCAATTGGTTTTCCCTCCGCATTTTTCCGCTAGAATAAGTCTCGTTTTCATCTCTAACGTTGCCCTGATAAGGAATAACAATGAGGCAAGATAAACCCGGCGTGCTGCTGGTGAATCTCGGTACGCCTGACGCGCCAACCACACCTGCCGTTAAACGCTATCTCAAGCAGTTCCTCAGCGACAAGCGTGTTGTGGATACGCCACGCTGGCTGTGGTGGCCTCTCCTGAATGGGGTAATCTTACCGATCCGCTCTCCGCGTGTATCCAAACTTTATGCCTCGGTCTGGATGGATGAGGGATCGCCGCTGATGGTGTACAGCAAGCGTCAGCGCGATGCGCTGGCGGCAAGGCTTGATATCCCCGTTGAGCTGGGAATGAGCTATGGCAATCCGAGCCTGAAAAGCGCGCTCGACAGCCTGATGGCGCAGGGAGTGAACCGTCTGATCGTCCTGCCGCTCTATCCGCAGTTTTCCTGCTCTACCGTGGCCGCCGTCTGGGATGGAATTACCCAGGTCTTTGCCGGTTACCGTAGCCTGCCATCGGTCAATTTTATCCGTGATTATGCCGATCATCCGGCCTACATCGCCGCGCTTAAGGCGTCAGTTGAGCACTCTTTTGCCACCCATGGTAAGCCAGATCTGCTGGTGATGTCCTTCCACGGCATCCCGCAGCGCTTTGCCGATGAGGGCGATGATTATCCGCTACGCTGTGCTGACACCAGTGAAGCGCTGATGGCTTCGCTTGGGCTGACCAGCCAGAACGCGATGCTGACTTTCCAGTCCCGCTTTGGCCGTGAGCCCTGGCTGACGCCCTATACCGACGAAACCATGAAAGCGCTGCCGGCAAAAGGTATTAAGCATGTGCAGATTATGAGCCCCGGCTTCTCTTCTGACTGTCTGGAGACGCTGGAGGAGATTAACGAGCAGAACCGTGAATTCTTTCTGCATGCTGGCGGCACCCGGTTTGAATATATTCCGGCCCTCAACGATGACAAACTGCATATTGATATGATGGTCGAGCTGGTTAACGAACAGCGCTAATCGCCCTCCTCACAGGGAGACGCGCATCCGGCGCCCTCCCTGTGCTATCATCTCCCGTCCGTTTTCTCCAGAAGCCTGCAAGATGAAATTTCCCGGTAAGCGTAAGTCCAAACACTATTTTCCCGTCAGCGCACGCGATCCTCTCCTTCACCAGGCGCTCCCCGATAGCGAAGTGGCCAGTAGCTGGATCGTGGGTATCGACCAGACGCTGGTGGATATTGAGGCGAAGGTGGATGACGCCTTTATCGCCCGCTACGGCCTGAGCAGCGGCCATTCTCTGGTTATTGAAGATGATGTGGCTGAAGCGCTGTATGAGGAGCTGGAACGCGAAGGGCTGATAACACATCAGTTTGCGGGCGGCACTATCGGGAATACGATGCATAACTATTCGGTACTGGCGGACGATCGCTCGGTGCTGCTTGGCGTGATGTGCAGCAATGTACAGATTGGCGGCTACGCTTATCGCTACCTTTGTAACACCTCCAGTCGTACCGATCTCAACTACCTGCAGGGCGTGGATGGGGCTATTGGTCGCTGCTTTACGCTGATTGGCGAGCATGGCGAGCGGACCTTTGCGATCAGCCCTGGCATGATGAACCAGCTTAAACCGGAAAGCATCCCGGAAGCGGTGATCGCCGGCGCCTCGGCGCTGGTGCTGACGTCTTATCTGGTGCGCTGTAAAGCGGGTGAGCCGATGCCCGAGGCGACCATGCAGGCTATCGCCTGGGCGAAAAAGTATAATGTGCCGGTGGTGCTGACGCTGGGCACGAAGTATGTGATTGGTGATAATCCGCAATTCTGGCGCGAGTTCCTGCAGGAACACGTCTCTATCGTTGCCATGAACGAGGATGAAGCGGAAGCGCTGACCGGCCTTAACGATCCGCTTCAGGCGGCGAATATGGCGCTGGACTGGGTGGATTTGGTGCTCTGTACTGCCGGCCCTAACGGCCTCTACATGGCAGGCTTTACGGAAGAGGAAGGCAAGCGTAAAACCCAGCATCCGCTGCTGCCGGGCGCTATTCCTGAGTTCAACCAGTATGAATTCAGCCGCGCGATGCGCCATCAGGATTGCCAGCAACCGCTACGGATCTTCTCCCATATCGCGCCTTACATGGGCGGCCCGGAAAAGATCATGAACACCAACGGCGCAGGTGACGGGGCGCTGGCTGCGCTGCTGCATGACATTACGGCCAATAATTATCACCGTCTGAACGTGCCAAACTCCAGTAAACATGGACGAGAGTATCTGACCTACTCCTCGCTGGCGCAGGTATGTAAATACGCCAACCGCGTCAGTTATCAGGTACTGAACCAGCATTCGCCGCGGCTGACGCGCGGATTGCCGGAAAGAGAAGACAGTCTGGAAGAGTCCTACTGGGAAAGATAGGCAGGCTGGCGGGGTAGCTGCGACCTATATTGTCGTCAGCATCCGGCTGTAACGATGTCCTGTGGTGCAATTCGCCCTCAGGACATTTTTTTTTCAGCGGCACAGGGCTCGCCGTGCTTATCGGCAAACGCGTGCCGGGCATTCTAAGCCAGGTCAGGACGCGACGTCTTCTCAGCGTCAAGCTTCATCAGCGTCAGCATACTGCTGGCAATCTCACGCTCTCCCATCACCACTTCATTGGCGCCGCGCTCGATAATGTAATCCACTTCATCGTCATAATGCGCCCGGGCGATGATTTCGATGGTGGGATGCTTTTCGCGTGCGGCAGTCACGATCTCGCCCGCTTCATAGCCATTAGGGATGGTCAGCAGCAGCCAGCGCGCGTTCTCCAGACAGGCCAGTTCCATGGTCTTCTTACGCGTTGCGTTGCCCAGAATCGCCTGGGTACCCTGCTCCCTGAGCGCCTCCACCCGGCTTCGGCTGTTCTCTATCACCACCATCGGGATGCCGTCCGCCAGCAGTTTTTTGCCCAGCAGGCTGCCAACGCGGCCAAAGCCGACCATAACCGCATGATTACAGAGATCCACCGGCATCTGTTTCTCTTCTTCCATCGCCTCTTCAATTGTCTGATCTTCAAGGGTGCCGGATTTATCAAGGTAACGCTGAAGAAGGGCAAACAGTACAGGATTCAGCATGATGGAAAGTATCGCCCCGGCCAGCACCAGATTACGCCCACTGGCGGGCAGGATATTGAGGGAAATGCCAAGACCGGCAAGGATAAAAGCAAATTCGCCGATTTGCGCCAGGCTGACGGAAATCGTCAGGGCTGTTCGCATTGAGTAGCCTGCCAGACGTACCAGCAACAGAGCAGCCAGCGACTTTCCCACCACGATAATAGCCAGTACGCCAAGCACCGCCAGCGGTTCTTCCAGCAGGATCATCGGATCAAACAGCATCCCTACCGAGACGAAAAATAGGACGGCAAAGGCATCACGCAGCGGCAGCGTATCGTGCGCGGCGCGGTGGCTCAGCTCAGATTCATTCAGTACCATCCCGGCGAAGAAAGCGCCAAGGGCAAAGGAAACATCAAAAAACTTCACCGCGCCGAAAGCGATCCCCAGCGCCAGGGCCAGTACGGCGAGCGTAAACAACTCCCGGGAACCCGTAGCAGCGCTGCGCGCCAGGATCCAGGGGATCGCCCGGCGTCCAACCACCATCATCAGCACCATAAAAGCACTCACTTTGGCGATAGCAATAAGCAAATCGGCCAGCCCGGCCGCCAGGCTGGCATTGCCTTCCTCAAACATGGCGGCAAGGGCAGGCAGCAGCACCAGCGCCAGCACCATCACCAAATCTTCCACGATCAGCCAGCCGATGGCGATCTGTCCGCGTTGGCTGTCGATTAGCTGTCGCTCTTCCAGCGCGCGTAGCAGCACTACCGTACTGGCTGTGGAAAGGCAGAGGCCAAACACCAGGCCGGTCATCCAGGGCCAGCCCATCAGCCACGAGAGGCCGGCTCCCAGCAGCGTTGCCACCACGATCTGGGCAATGGCACCGGGAATCGCGATATTCTTTACCGCCAGCAGATCCTTTAGCGAAAAATGTAACCCCACCCCGAACATCAGCAATATCACGCCCAGTTCGGCCAGTTCCGGCGCCAGATTGGTGTCGGCAACAAAGCCCGGCGTAAAAGGCCCTACCAGCACCCCGGCCAGCAGATAACCGACCAGCGGAGAAAATCTCAGTCGGTTAGCCAGCATCCCCAGGAGAAAGGCAAGAACCAGGCCTCCTACAATAGTCGTGATAAGCGGGGTGGTATGATGCATGCCTTTCTCCTCTGATGAGTGCCTGGTCGCAATAAGTGTATGGCATTTCAGCGACTTTCGCCTGAATTTAACATAGTAATAGTGCCGAAAAATTGGCATTCAAGCATTTGTGCGCTGTAAGTTATATTTCCCTCGGTTATTGCTTTAACATATTGATTATCAGCATGGATTAAAGTCTTCTTTTTAAATAAGCCGAAAGAGAAATCCATACTAAATGAGATAGTCATCCAAACTATGACGTCACTTTGCTGTAATGACGGAGAGGGCGTCGAAAAGCTCGTCATTGCGGCGTAAGGCACTCTGTAAATGCGGTCAGGCGCTGCTGGTAAAGGATGTTGCTGCAGAAATGTTTTTTTCTGATGACATTCCCATCAAAAAAGAGTCATACCAGGCGATGCTAACTGCGGTAAATTAGTCTCACCCGTTACGCTGTTGCGTTTACGTCGCTAAACAAGGAGATTCGTTGTGTATTTTTGTAAGAAGAGAGCGCTGCCCCTGTTAACCCTGGCGCTGTTCAGCCTGCCACTGGCGGCTCAGGCCTGGGTAAAAGATCGCGTCTATAAATTTACTATCCTGCATACCAACGATCACCATGGTCATTTCTGGCAGAACGAACGCGATGAATATGGCCTGGCCGCGCAGAAGACGATGATGGATAAAATCCGTTATGAAGTGCAGGCGCACGGGGGCCAAGTACTGATCCTCTCCGGCGGTGACATCAATACTGGCGTACCGGAATCCGATCTACAGGATGCGGAACCCGACTTTCGCGGCATGAACTTGATTGGCTATGATGCGATGGCGATCGGCAATCATGAATTCGATAATCCGCTGCCGGTGCTTCGTCAGCAGCAGAAATGGGCGAAGTTCCCGCTGCTTTCCGCCAATATTTACCAGAAAAGCACCGGCAAACGTCTGTTCGATCCCTATGCGATATTTAACCGGATGGGGCTGAAAATTGCGGTGATCGGATTGACCACCGATGACACGGCAAAAATCGGTAACCCTGAATACTTTACCGATATCGTTTTCCATAAGCCGGTAACGGAAGCGAAAGCGGTTGTGGAAGAGTTACGTAAAAATGAAAAACCGGACGTTATTATTGCCGCCACCCATATGGGGCATTACGACAATGGCCAGCACGGCTCCAACGCGCCTGGTGATGTCACGTTGGCGCGGGAGCTGCCTGAAGGTTATCTGAGCGTGATTGTTGGCGGACATTCACAGGATCCGGTCTGCATGGTCAAAGAGAATGTGAAGCAGGTGGACTATGTTCCCGGTACGCCTTGCCAGCCCGATCGGCAGAACGGCACCTGGATCGTTCAGGCGCACGAATGGGGTAAATATATTGGTCGTGCTGACTTCAGCTTTGTTAACGGCAAGCTTACGCTGGAGCACTACGAGCTGGTGCCCATTAACCTGAAGCGTAAAGTCAAAAATGATGATGGCACCAGCAGTTGGGTCAACTACGCCGAAGAAATTCCTAAAAATCCCGGCATGGTGAAGCTGCTTATGCCTTATCAGAAAAAAGGTGAAGCGGCGCTGGCGGTCAAAATTGGCAGCGTCAAAGGCCGGCTGGAGGGGGATCGCAGTAAGGTGCGTTTTGTTCAGACTAACCTGGCGCGCCTGATCCTGGCTTCCCAGATCGAGCGTACCCAGGCGGATTTCGCCGTCATGAGCGGCGGCGGCATCCGTGACTCAATCGAAGAGGGCGCGATTACCTACAAGGATGTGCTGAAAGTGCAGCCCTTTGGCAATACCCTGACCTGGGTCGAAATGAGCGGAAGTGAAGTGGAAAAATATCTGGCTAAAGTTGCGAATATCCAGCCCGATTCGGGCGGCTATGCGCAGTTTGCGAATGTCAGCCTGACGGCAGACGGCACAGGCGTCAGTAATATCAAAATCAAAGGTGAACCGCTTCAGGCGGAGAAGACCTACCGCATGGCGACGCTTAGCTTTAACGCGACGGGCGGCGACGGCTATCCCGCCGTGGATAAACTGCCGGGCTACGTGAATACCGGATTCGTCGATGCCGAGGTGCTGAAACAGTATATTCAGAACCATTCACCGCTGGATGCGGCGGCTTTTGAACCTCATGGTGAAATCGTTCACCAGGAAAAGGCCGCCGCTAAACCGGAGGAGGAAAAGGCGGCTCCGCCGAAGAAGTGGCGACTGCCTAAAATCCTGATGGCGATGCATCAGCCGTAACAGACGACAAAGGCGCCGGGTTGGGCGCCTTTGGTTCGCGGTAGTCAGACGCGGCACGTTTTGCGCTGTGTCCACCAGCCGCGCAGTTTGTCATAAAGCCAGTTATAGACCACGGTATAGGGCAGATAGAACAGGAAGAAAGCGACTTCCAGTAAGAACGCCTGCCATAATGTTGTGCCCAGCATATAAGCCGCCACCGGCAAACCGATCAGAATAAAACCGCCTTCAAACCCCAGGGCATGCCCGATACGCAGTTTCAGGCTGCGTCCTGCTTCACCACGCGGAAAAAGGCGATCGAAGCCAGCGTTATAAATCATGTTCCAGAGCATCGCCACCGTGGAGAGCATGATCGCCAGCGCGCCCATCTGAAACAGGGGCTTATCCAGCGCCCAGGCGGCGGCCGGCGCGACGATCAGCAGCGCCATTCCTTCGTAACCTACAGCGTGAAAAACGCGCTCTTTAAGCGTCCAGGTACGCATAAATCCTCCTCAATCATCAATGCGGCTATTCTGGCGCGATATTTTGCTAAGATAAAATGATTATCCATCTAAAAAAGCGATAGAAGTATGCGTTATTCACCGGAATCCCTGGAGGCTTTTGTACATACCGTAGAGTGTGGATCCTTCTCCGCTGCTGCCCGGATGTTGCGAAAAAGCCAGTCAACGATCAGTACCGCCGTGGCAAACCTGGAAGCCGACCTGGGCTTCGCGCTGTTCAGTCGCGATGCCCGGCTGCCGGTATTAACGGACAATGGCCGGCGGGTGCTGGCCCAGGTCAGGGAGATACTGGCGGCCAGTGCGCAACTGGACGATCTGGCTGTACGGCTGGCAGGAGAGACAGAACCCTGTCTGAGCCTGGCGATCTCCGATTTCTGGCCTGCTGATTACCATGCTTCGCTGCTGCAGCGTTTTGCCGGACGTTATCCTGATATCGAATTTGAATGCATGGTGGCGGAAGATGCCGATATTATCGATCTTCTTGAAGTTGGCCGAGCGCATCTGGGCGTGATCCGCGTTCAGCCAGATTATCCGCCGGGCATTGTCACCAGCCGGCTGCAGGTTAAAACGGAAATGGCGCTGTTTCTCCATCAGGATCACGCACTTTCTCAGCGGGAGAAGGTGACGGAAAGCGATCTCAAAACGGTCAGGCAGCTTTGCCTGAACACCTGGATTGAAAAGGAGCGCTACCAGCCCGGTAACGTCTGGTCCGCACCTTCCTACTGGCTATTGCTGGAGATGGCGGAACAGGGGTTCGGCTGGAGCATACTGCCGCGCTGGATGCCGCAGCAGTTTGGTCATAACGTGCTGAAAGAACTGCCTGTCACCGGCTGGCCGCAGCGGATCTCAGTCGATGTTGCCTGGTCGAAGCGGACCCCTCCCGGCCCGGCAGGACGCTGGATGATCGAACAGCTGATGGCGCAGCGCGCCCTTTAGCGCCTGACGATACAGGATCGTCAGGCAAGTTGGAGCTGGCGTGGATTAAGCGTGGCGGGCGATAGCGGCAAAGTCGGCGTTGAGAAGATCCGCCAGATCCTGCGGCGAGAGTTCGATCTCAAGCCCACGTTTGCCGCCGGAAACAAATACCGTATCAAAGGCGCCTGCCGGAAGATCGATGACGGTAGGCAGGCGCTTTTTCTGGCCCAGCGGGCTGATGCCGCCCAGCAGATAGCCGGTCGTACGCTGAGCAATTTGTGGATCGGCCATTTCCACTTTTTTGGCACCTAGCGCTTTTGCCACATTTTTGAGATCGAGCTGGCCAGCCACGGGCGTGATGGCCACCGCCAGCGTTTTATTATCGCCATTCAGCGCCACCAGCAGTGTTTTATAGACTCTGTCGGCATCCAGGTTCAGCTTGCGGACGGCCTCATCGCCAAAGTGCGTATCGCTGGGATCGTGCTCATAGCTATGAAGCTGGAAGGGAATTTTATGTTTTTCGAGTAACTTTACCGCTGGCGTCATCTGGACGGTCCTATTGTCAGGTTATGGCCGGCGTCCGGCACATTAAAAGAGAAAACAGTGGCGAAAATTCAGCCTTTGAGCGACAATCAGCCTCCCATCAGCAACCCGGTTGCGATGGACAACTAAAATCATAAAAAATTTTACTTTGACGGGCCAATAGTGATATTGGCCTTTTTTTTAAGCTTTTTTCAGGCGTTTTTCAGCAAGCCGGGTAGATTACCCTCGCCGTAAAGATGCAGCGCGCCGACCGCGACCACATAATTACCTGGCTTCAGCGCCCTGAGCGCCAGGCTCCACTCCCGGTTACGCTGAAGCATCAGCACATCATTCAGGGTAGTGTTAAACGTGCCGGGTAACATCGTCTGGCTGGCGGCGGGCGGTCTCTCCAGCCACCAGCTAATCATGGTTTGCAGAAGGCGGGCGTTTGTATTCCAGTGTCTGAAGGTATCCTGAAGCAGGGAGAGCCCGTTATCCGGTAGCGCCTTTAGTAGCGCGAGCTGGGTTTCCGGCCCTTCCAGCTCGATGACCGGCTTCTGCTGTGCGCGCGCCGCTTTCAGCAACTGGTAATCAATGCCGTAATCCGCCCTCAGCCCCAGGCGCTGCGCCTGCTGGGACTGCAGCATCAGCGCCACCTGCCAGGCGGGTAGCCGGTCTGCGGCTTCAGCAGCGATACCAACCTCATCACATAAGCGATGAAAGGTCGTCAGCTCATCCACATTCAGGCGCTCTGCCAGCGGCGGACAGCGTTCACTTTCGCAAAAAGGTGAGGCACCATGGGTGATATCTGCTTCCACGATCAGCGCATCGGCAGCGGTGAGCTGCTGTTGCAGCTTCGCTGGCAGCGGCATCATGCCCTCGGTACCCATATGAATACTGCCCACCAGATGCAGCCTGCTTTCTCCCACCCTGAGATCCTGCGCCGGATAGGTGTAGCGCACCGGCGATAGTTTCCGCCACAGTTCCGTCGCCTTACGCCGTAGTGTTGCCATGATCCCGTCTCCTGTCCGTTATCAATCCATGCTAACGGTTTAGGGCGCTCAGGAACAGCGTTACCGGGACGGTGGCGGTTCGTCTGCTCACTCAGCCGGAGGCCGGTAGCGGATGAGACGATTGGCGTTACTGACCACCGTGATCGATGAGAGCGCCATTGCGGCACCGGCCACGATCGGGCTGAGCAGCGTACCGGTGAGGGGATAGAGCACCCCGGCCGCCACAGGAATGCCGATCGCGTTATAGATAAATGCACCCAGTAAGTTCTGTTTCATATTACGCAGGGTCGCTTTGGCGATGGCCAGCCCATCCACCACTGCGTTCAGGTCATGCCGCATCAGCGTGATCGCCGCCGTTTCAATCGCCACATCGCTGCCGCCGCCCATAGCGATACCCACGTCAGCCAGCGCCAGCGCGGGCGCGTCATTAATACCATCGCCGATCATCGCAACCTGTTCACCTTTTTGCTGAAGTCCGACAATGGCTCTGGCTTTACCGTCGGGCAGCACGCCAGCGATAACGTCGTCCAGACCTGCCTCGCGTGCAATAGCGTTGGCGGTTATTTCGTTATCGCCGGTCAGCATGACCAGCCGGTATCCCAGGTTGCGCAGTCGTTGCAGCGCCGTCACGCTTTCCTGACGCAGCGGATCGCGGATGGCAAACAGCGCGACGACTTTGCCGTCAGCCGCCAGCAGCACGGGCGTCGCGCCCTGGTCCGCCTTCTCCTCCAACTGAGCGGAAATGGCTGAAGTTTCGATCTGCTGCTGCGTCATCAGCGCACTGTTGCCAAGCCAGAGAGAAGTGCCAGCAACCTTGCCGCTGACGCCCAACCCACCAAGGGTACGGAATTGCGTCACTTCCGGCGGCGTCAGCTGCCCGGCACGTTCAAGGATGGCGTGAGCCAGCGGATGCTGAGAACCTTGCTCCAGCGCTGCGGCCCAGGAGAGGGCCTGCGCTTCGGTCACGCCGTTAAAAAGCGCGATCTCCACGACCTGCGGTTTGCCTTCGGTTAGCGTTCCGGTTTTATCAAATACCAGCGTGGTGAGCGTGCTGGCACGCTGTAGCGCATCGGCATCACGTACCAGTACGCCAAACTCGGCAGCACGTCCTACGCCTGCGATAACCGACATCGGCGTGGCGAGTCCCAGCGCGCAGGGACAGGCGATAATCAGCACCGTTGTCGCTATCACCAGCGTATAGGCTAGCTGCGGAGCAGGGCCGAAAAAGTACCAGATCGCCGCGCTCAGCAGGGCAATAGCCACCACTACCGGCACAAAGACGGCTGAAATCCGGTCGGCAAGCTGCCCGATCTCAGGTTTACTGCTTTGCGCCTGACGCACCAGATTAATGATGCGCGACAGCGTGGTATTACGGCCTACGGCGCTGGCAGTGAACAGCACGCTGCCGTCCTGCATCACCGTACCGGCATGCACTTCATCGCCAGTGGTTTTCTGCTGAGGTATGGCTTCTCCGGTCAGCATAGCCTCATCCAGCCAGGCTTCCCCCTGAATGATAACGCCGTCAACGGGAACCCGATCGCCCGTGGTCAAGCGCAGCGTCATCCCGGGCTCAACCTCGCTCAGGGGAGCGGTTTTCTCACCCGCGTCCGTAACCACCCGGGCGACGGGCGGCGTCAGATCCAGCAGGCGTTCCAGCGCCTGAGAGGAGCGCTGGCGCGCGCGCTGCTCCAGCATATGACCAAGGTTAATCAGACCTATAATCATGACGCTGGCTTCATAATAGAGATGCCGCGCTTCGTGAGGCACGCTGTCCGGCCAGAGGTTGACGCCCATCGAGTAAATCCAGGCCGCGCCGGTGCCAAGTGCCACCAACGTATCCATCGTGGCCGTGCCCTGCATCAGGCTTTTCGCGGCGCTGCGATAAAAGTGTCCACCGGCGACAATCATTACCAGCAGCGTTACCACACCAGCGATCAGCCAGCCGCTGCGGTTACTTGCCGTCAGCATCATATTGTCGCCGATCATGCCCCAGCCCATCATCGGGATGCCCAGCGCCAGCGCCAGGATGGCCTGCCAGCGAAAACGGCGCATGGCATCACGTGCCGTTTTCTGCTGTTTTTCACGACGCTTGCTGTCATCTTCAATGATTTCTGCGCCATAACCTGCGCGTTTGACGGCGTCGATCAGCGCATCCGCTTCAGCCTGACCGGTGACCAGCGCGCTGCGTTCTGCAAGGTTAACGCGCGCGTGGCCGACGCCGGAGACGCCTTGCAGCGCCTTTTCCACCCGGCTGACGCAGCTGGCGCAGCTCATCCCCTCGATTAAAAGATGGAAGCTGTCGGTTGTCTCTGCCGGAAGCGTTTCGGCGGCCGCTGTCAGCGCTTCCGGCTGAGATTCTGAGTCTGTCAGCGGATCAGGCTTTGGGGAGGTGTCGTCCTGTTTCAGGCTGGCATGATAGCCCGCCTGCTCAACGGCGGCGATAAGGTCGTCCGCGCTGGCGCTACCGCTGATACGTGCCTCTTCGAGCGTAACCTCCGCCTGTAAAACATCCTCACGCTGTTCCAGCGTCTCTTTTACCCGTTTCACACAATGACCGCAGGACAGGCCGTCCAGCGTCAGTAACGTAGTCTGTGACATAGTAAATACTCCTGAAAGTGCAGTTTGACCCCTTGCGGGATTTGCAGTAGTTATAAAGCTTAAACCTTCCATCAAGGGGAAGGTCAAGGAGAGCGCAAATGAATATCAGCGATGTGGCGAAAAAAACCGGCCTGACCAGTAAAGCGATCCGGTTCTATGAAGAGAAGGGGCTGGTCACGGCGCCGCTGCGGAGTGAAAACGGCTACCGCAGCTACACGGCTAAACATCTCGAAGAACTGACGCTTCTGCGTCAGGCCAGGCAGGTGGGATTTACGCTGGAAGAGTGTCGCGAGATGATTAGCCTGTTCAACGATCCGCACCGCCACAGCGCCGATGTAAAGGCCCGGACGCTGACGAAAGTGGCTGAAATCGAGTCGCATATTCTTGAGCTTACGCAGATGCGCGAAAGGCTGCTGGCGCTGGCGGAGAGCTGCCCGGGAGATGAGGGAGCCGACTGTCCGATCATCAATAACCTCGCCGGCTGCTGTCATACGGCATCTGCAGAAAAAGCCCGTCGTGCCTGAGGCGGTACACGGGCTTCTCTGACTGAGGCGGTCCCGCTCCTGAATGTTGTCAGCGGTTAGAATGGGCGTTATTGCCGATCCTCACGGACGATCTTCAGCGTGATCCCCTCAATCGCCACCACCACCACCGGCGTACCTGCCGGATAATCTTCCGCGGCCTGCACCCGCCAGCTGCTGTCACCCACTTTTACATGGCCGATGCCGCCCTCCAGCGCCTCACTCAGCGTCAGCCGTTGTCCGATAAACTGATTACCGCGCTGATTAAGGGCGTTCTGAGGTTGATTGCGCACCCGCCCCTTCAGCCAGCGATACCACCATAACGCGGAAAGTATCGTCAGCAGCGCAAAACTGAGCCCCTGCCACTCCCAGGGAAGGGGTACCAGCCAGACCAGCAGGGCGACCAGCACCGCCGCGATGCCGCTCCACAGCAGGTAGCCGCTGGCACCCAACATTTCAGCAGCCAGTAACACGCCGCCAAGCGTCAGCCACAGTCGCCAGGGATTGGCTAACAGATCGGAAAGCATCACCGGCTACGCTCTTTTTTCGTTTCATTAAGCAGCTCGGCGATCCCTGCAATCGAGCCCATCAGGCTGCTGGCTTCCAGCGGCATCATAACCATTTTGCTGCTGCTGGAGGTGCCGATTTTTTGCAGCGCCTCAGTATAATTCTGCGCCACAAAGTAGTTGATCGCCTGGATATCACCGGCGGCGATCGCCTCGGATACCATTTTCGTGGCGGCAGCCTCCGCTTCTGCGCTGCGCTCCCGCGCTTCAGCCTGTAAAAAAGCTGACTGTCTTTCACCTTCCGCCTTCAGGATCTGCGACTGCTTTTCACCCTCTGCGCGCAGAATTGCGGCCTGCCGGACACCTTCTGCTTCCAGAATATCGGCCCGCTTGTTTCGCTCAGCTTTCATCTGGGCGTTCATTGAGGCAATCAGTTCGGCGGGCGGACGCACGTCGCGTATCTCAATGCGGGTGATCTTCACGCCCCAGGGATTGGTGGCCTCATCGACAATCCGCAGCAGCCGCGTATTGATGTTGTCGCGCTGCGAAAGCATTTCGTCCAGCTCCATGGAGCCCAGCACCGTGCGCATATTGGTCATGGTGAGATTGACGATAGCCAGCTCAAGGTTGCTGACCTCATAGGCGGCGCGAGGAGCATCGACTACCTGAATAAAGCAGACCGCGTCAATGGTCACGCTGGCGTTATCTTTAGAGATAATTTCCTGCGAAGGGATATCGAGTACCTGCTCCATCACATTGATTTTGCGGCCCACGCGATCCATAAAGGGAATGACAAGGTTAAGGCCGGGTTGCAGCGTAGTGGTGTAGCGGCCAAAGCGTTCCACCGTCCACTGATATCCCTGAGGGACGATTTTAATGCCTGCCCAGACGAGGATCAGGGCAAGGACCACAATGACGGGTATTACTGTCAGCATATAACCTCCGGACTGTTAATAGCAGGGCCGACTCATTCGGCCCTGTCCCGCGGTGTTCAGATCACGTCGGGGCGTGAACGGCCATTCACAGCCGTGAATCAGTAGAGCAGCGAATAGAGCTGACGACGATACTTCGCGGCCAGCGCATCACCGGTACCCAGCGCGGCCAGAATTTCCTGAAGTATCTTACGCGCCTCGCCCTCAGCCGCGCCAAGATCTTTTTGCAGATGCGAGAACAGCAGCGCCAGCGCCTCTTCGTTGCGTCCCACCTGATGAAGCTGGATCGCCAGTTTAGTGGCGAGCTGCGCATTGTCAGGATCGGCTTCTATCTGCTGCTGAAGCTCCTGAATTTCCGGCGTGTCGGCTGCCTGTTTCAGCAGATCAATCTGCGCAATCAGTCCCTGATAGCGGGTATCTTTATCCTGCAACGGCACAACGCTCAGTACGGCTTCCGCTTCGTCGCTGCGGTTGAGCGCAATCAGCGCCTCCGCCAGCAGGAAGCCCATTTCGCTGTTTTTGTTGCTCAACTGCCAGGCCTCTTTCAGCAGCGGCAGGGCATCCAGCACGTTTCCTTCCTGCATCAGACGCATGCCTTCCTGCGCCTTCAGCTCTTCTTCTTTCGGCAGCACCTTATGCAGCAGCGCCCGGATAGCCTCTTCCGGCTGCGGACCCTGGAAGCCGTCAACCGGCTGGCCGTTCTGGAACAGATAGACCGTCGGGATGGAGCGCAGGCCAAACTGCTGGGCAACGGCGGGCTCGGCGTCGCAGTCCAGCGTGGCCAGCACAAACTGGCCGGCATACTCCTGCGCCAGACGTTCCAGGACCGGCGTCAGCTCCTGGCAGTGCTGGCTGCGGGCTGACCAGAAGTAAAACAGGACCGGCACCTGCATGGACTGCTCAAGCGTCTGTTGCAGGTTAGTTTCGTTAATCGGGATAATGGCAGCTTGTAGTGACATAAATTCGTCTCGTTTTCTGGGTTTCTTACTCTATGGGGGCGCGCAGATGCGCTTCAAGTCCTGTTGTTGGCATCAGGCTATTTCCCGCGCAATATACGATCCAGCATCCAGCCCGGAAGCAACCGGCGCAACAGCGTCATCACATGGGCGACCAGGGTCACAGGATAGCGCAGACGGGGATGGCGGCTCTCTAAAGCATGGCGCAGCTTGGGTAAAATCGCTTCCGGCGGTAGGGTAAAACGTGCGGCGATGCCGGGATTTTTTACCGGCTTGTCCCGCTCGGCCTGGCTGACGTTATCGGTAAAGCGGGTTTTAATCGGGCCTGGCTCAATCAGGCTGACCCGGATGCCGCTGCCATGCAGTTCCATGCGCAACGCATCGGACCAGGCTTCAAGCGCGTATTTACTGGCGGCATAGGCGCCACGTCCCGGCGTGGAAATGAGACCTAACACCGAGCTGGTATTAATTATCCGGGCCTCGCCGCCCGCCCGTAAGGCGGGAAGCAGCAGCGTGGTTAACTGATGGGTGCCAAACAGATTCGTGGCGAACTGCTGTTCCAGCTGTTCGCGGGAAACCGAGGCCAGCGGGCCGTAAACGCCATAGCCGCCGTTGTTAAACAGCGCGAAAAGGCGATTATCGCAGAGCGAAATAATGGTCGCAGCCGCCCGCGTCACGCTTTGCCTGTCATTAAGATCCAGCTCAACGCCGGTAAATCCCAGCGCATTCATGCGCTGGACGTCCTCTGGCTTGCGACAGGCTGCCAGTACACGGTAGCCACGACGGAGCAGATCGTTGGCGGCGGCCAGGCCAATTCCGCTGGAACTCCCGGTAATCACGATATTTTTTTGCATAACTTTACCTCTGGATCCCGATGTAAGCGGTTTACTCATGCTTAACTAGGGGAGCCAGTTCTTTCGCCATCACCCCGGCGATAAACGGCTGGGCGTCAGGGTTTGGATGGATGCCATCCTGCTGCATCCATTCCGGTTTCAGATAGACCTGCTCCATAAAGAACGGCAGCAGCGGTATGGCGAACTCTTTCGCCAGTTTGGGGTAAATCGCGCTGAAGGACTCGGTATAACGGCGGCCATAGTTAGCAGGCAGGCGAATTTGCATCAGCAGCGGCTGCGCGTTAGCGGCCTTCACCTGAGTAATGATTTTGCTCAAATCCTGTTCGATGCGTTGCGGCGGGAACCCGCGCAGCCCATCGTTGCCGCCCAGTTCAATCAGTACCCAGCGCGGCTGATGCTGCTTCAGTAAGGAGGGCAGGCGCGCCAGCCCCTGAGTGGCGGTATCACCGCTTATGCTACCGTTAACAATCGTGGGCGATTTTTGCCATTTTTCATTGAGTAACGCAGGCCATGCTGCGGTCGCGGACATCCGGTAACCGGCGCTCAGGCTGTCGCCAAGTACCAACAGCGTATCCGCCGCCGCCGTGCGCAGCATCATCAGGGCCAATAATAACAGGAAAGGGTAATGCCAGCGGAAAACATTCTTGAAGTTCATCGTCTTAGTAAGTCCGTCGGTGAGGGTGAGCATCAGCTATCCATCCTTACCGGAGTTGAGCTGGTTGTCAAACCAGCCGAGACCATCGCCCTGATAGGCGAATCGGGATCGGGGAAATCAACGTTGTTAGGCATTCTGGCCGGTCTTGATGACGGGAGCGAAGGGGAAGTGTTTTTACTCGATCATCCCCTGCATCAGATGGATGAAGAGCAACGGGCCGATTTGCGGGCAAAAAGCGTCGGTTTTGTATTCCAGTCCTTTATGCTGGTGCCCACCCTGAACGCGCTGGAAAATGTGCAGCTGCCCGCGCTGCTGCGCGGCGAAAGCGATCGGCAGAGCCGTCAGCAGGCTCGTGAGCTGCTGGATCAACTGGGGCTGGGAGAACGGCTGACGCATATGCCTTCACAGCTTTCCGGCGGCGAACAGCAGCGGGTGGCACTGGCGAGGGCGTTCAGCGGTCGTCCGGCGCTGCTTTTTGCGGATGAACCGACGGGAAACCTTGACCGGAAAACCGGCGATCGCATCGCCGATCTGCTTTTTTCACTCAACCGCGATCTGGCTACCACGCTGATCCTGGTGACGCATGATGAGCAACTGGCGGCACGCTGCGATCGCCGGCTGCGGATGCGCGACGGCAAGCTGTGGGAGGAGGTATGATCTGGCGCTGGTTCTGGCGTGAATGGAAATCACCCTCGCTGCTGATTGTCTGGCTGGCGCTGACGCTGTCCGTGGCCTGCGTGCTGGCGCTCGGTTCGCTCAGTGACCGCATGGAAAAAGGTCTCAGCCAGCAAAGCCGGGACTTTATGGCGGGCGATCGCACATTACAAAGCGCCCGTGAGGTGCCGCAGGCGTGGCTTGATGAGGCCCGACGGGAAGGGTTAACGGTGAGCAGGCAGCTCACGTTTATGACCATGACGTTCTCTGGCGATACGCCACAGCTGGCGTCGGTAAAAGCCGTCGACGATCTTTATCCCATGTTTGGCCAGCTTTCCACCCAGCCTGCCGGGCTGAAGCCTGCGGCCGGAACGGTGCTGGCCGCGCCAAGGCTGATGGCGTTGCTTGATCTGAAAGTGGGCGGGAGCCTGGACGTTGGTGACACCACTTTGCAGGTGGCCGGGGAAGTTGTCCGGGAACCAGATACCGGGTTCAATCCCTTCCAGACGGCGCCACGCCTGCTGATGAATCTGGCTGACGTGGCCAAAACCGGGGCCATTCAGCCCGGCAGTCGCATCACCTGGCGCTATAAATTTGCCGGCGATCCCGCCGGGCTGAGCCGCTATGACAGCTATATCGAATCCCATATAGAGCCGCACCAGCGCTGGATCAGCGTGGAAAACTCGGAGGATGCGCTGGGCAGATCGATGCAGCGTGCCCAGAAGTTCCTGCTGCTCTCCGCGCTGCTGACGCTGATGCTGGCTATTGCCGCCGTGGCGGTAGCGATGAGTCATTACTGCCGCAGCCGCTACGATTTAGTGGCGGTACTGAAAACGCTGGGCGCTAATCGTGCCGCACTGAGAAAGCTGATTGTCGGTCAGTGGCTCGCCGTACTGCTGCTGGCGGCGGTGGCGGGAGGCGCGATCGGACTGGGCTTCGAAGCCGTGCTGCTGCAAATGCTTAAGCCTGTTCTGCCGGGCGAACTTCCGCCCGCCAGTGCCTGGCCGTGGCTGTGGGCTGTCGGCGCGCTATTTATCATTTCACTGCTGGTCGGGCTGCGACCTTATCGTTTGCTGCTGGCGACGCAACCGCTCCGGGTGCTGCGTTGGGACGCGGTTGCCAATGTCTGGCCGCTGAAATTCTATCTGCCAACGATGGCGGTGGTGGTGACAGGCCTGCTGGCGCTGCTGGTAGGCGGCAGTAAGCTGCTCTGGGCGCTGGTGGCGGGGATTGTGCTGCTCTCACTGCTGCTGGGCGGACTCGGCTGGGTGGCTCTGCTGCTGTTACGCCGCCTGCGCGTGCAGAATCTTGCTTTCCGGCTGGCGATCAACCGGCTGCTGCGCCAGCCCTGGACCACGCTCAGTCAGCTGGCTGCTTTCTCGCTGTCGTTTATGCTGCTGGCGCTGCTGCTGGTGATGCGGGGCGATTTGCTGGATCGGTGGCAGCAGCAGTTGCCTCCCGGCAGCCCGAACTATTTTCTGCTTAATCTGACGCAGGAGCAGGTGCCGCAGGTAAAAGCTTTCCTCGAAAGGCATCAGGTCGAACCGCAAACCTTCTATCCGATAGCGCGGGTCAGACTCACCGGAATAAATGACAAGCCTGCCGATCCTGCTCTGGACAGCGCGCTTCAGCGCGAGCTGAACCTTACCTGGCAGGCGCAGCTACCCGATCATAATCCGCTGACCGCAGGAAGCTGGCCACCGAAGAAGGGAGAAACGTCTATAGAGGAAGAGCTGGCAGAGCGCCTCGGTGTGAAGCTGGGCGATACGCTAACTTTTACCGGCGATACCCAGCAATTTAAGGCCAGAATCACCAGTTTCCGCCAGGTTGACTGGGAAAGCCTTAAGCCTAACTTCTTCTTCATTTTCCCGCCAGGCGCGCTGGACGGCCAGCCGCAAACCTGGCTGACCAGCTTCCGACTGGAGGGCAATAATACGCTGCTGGCCCAGCTGAACCGGGAGTTCCCTACGCTGAGCCTGCTTGATATCGGCGGCATTCTCCGGCAGATCGGGCAGGTGCTGGCGCAGGTCAGTCAGGCGCTGGAAATTATGGTGATTCTGGTAACGGCCTGTGGCGTACTGCTGCTGCTGGCGCAGATCCAGGTTGGTATGCGACAGCGCAGACAGGAACTTGTGGTTTACCGCACGCTCGGCGCAGGCAAAAAGCTGCTGAGAACCACCCTCTGGTGCGAGTTTGCTCTGCTTGGCGTGGTGGCCGGCGTAGCGGCAGCCATCGGCGCTGAGGCGGCGCTTTGGGGACTGCAGCGTAAGGTATTCGACTTTCCCTGGGAGCCGAACCTACTGCTCTGGCTGACGCTTCCTCTGACCGGTGCGGTTCTGCTTTCGCTGTGTGGCGGCTGGCTCGGCATTCGTCTGCTGAAAGGTAAGGCACTGTTCAGAAGCTATAATGCTGCGTAATATAGAGGCCAGTGAATACTGGCCTCTATCCTTTCCGGCCTGCTGTGTATTCGCTTCCGGCGGATGACTGTCCGGAAAATCTGCGTGTACCGTATCCTTTCTCAAGCAGGAGGGAAGATAATAAGGTGTGTATAGTGACCTCAGGGAATCATATCAATGTTAAATTTGCTTGATATCAATTACCAGTTTCTTACTGAAGTAAGAGGCAGGGAGCTGTTTACGCTCAGAAAGTCGGTGTTTAAGGACAGGCTTAACTGGATGGTAAACAGTGAAGATAATATGGAGTCTGATGAATACGATAACGATCTGACGACCTATATTTTTGGCATGTTCAACGATGTTTGTGTTTGCAGCCTGCGTTTTATTGAAACCCGTTACCCGACAATGATTACCGGAACCTTCAAATCTTATTTTAATGATTTTGATCTTCCGGATGGGAATTATATTGAAGCAAGCCGGTTATTTATTGATAAAGAACGGGTGCAGGCACTTAAACTTCGCCGCCAGCCAATCAGCACGCTACTTTTTCTGTCGATGATTAATTATGCAAGGCATTATAATTACGAGGGGATTTACGCGATTGTCAGCCATCCGATGTATCTTATTTTTAAAAGATCCGGCTGGAAGATAGAGCTTGTGGAACAGGGGCTGTCTGAGAAAGAGCAAAAAATCTATCTGATTTTTATGCCGGTGGATAAAGCGAATCAGCAGACGTTAATTGACGCGCTTCGTCTGAAGGACCCCCGGCTGAGCGACTGCAGGCTGGATAGCTGGCCGTTATCATTCCCCGTCATGAAGAATGGGGCGGATGAGCTTTAATTCAATTCCGAGCCTGATGGCATGTTTCGCATTGGTAACGCCCAGCTTTTTCACTGCGTTACCCATGTGATATTTTACCGTGGTCAGCTTAATCCCTAAGATTAACGCAATTTCCTGATAGGATTTACCAACGCTTGCCCAGTAAACGATCTCATTTTCCCGCTTTGAGAAAATCTCGCGGTTATTCATCTCCTCGAAATATTTCTTACCGGAGAGTTCCTGGTAGAGCAGGGTCAGTTTTTCATGCGTTTCGATAAGCAGCATCTGGATTTTATCGCGGTTCTCTTTAATCAGCTCTTCGATATTATCATCGCAGTGTTTATCCAGCATGATCGAAAGCACAATCAAATTATTATTGTGATCGTGCAGCACAAAGGTATAGCCATTGATAATGTCGTGATTTTTCGCCATATCAAATAACTTAGGAACCTTCACGCCTTTATTCAGCATGATGTTTTCATCCCAGGAAAAAGGCGTCATGCGGTAAAGCGCCGTGATCAAAACCGGATCGATAAACTGAAAGTTATTTTCTGTATAAACTTCGAACCACTCTTTACGGTTAGAGATGATCGAAAAATCCGCCGGATTACGTTTGCTCATAATGGCGTAGGCGTATTTGATGTTGTTGTACAGAGTCAGCTTTCTCTCCAGAAATTCCTGGATCGAGGCATTGATGGTTGAATTACTGAAAAACGTTTTGGCCATATAGCGATGTCCCTGGGTTTCTGAAACCTCCGTAACAACGTAATGTTAACATAATTTTATCGTTTAACCCAGGGTAACGGCAGTACCATTTTCTTGAAAGGACAAGGCGGGAAAGAGGAGGGGGTGGAACCAGTGCATAACACGAAAACAAAGTTAGTGATAAATAAAACTAATATTTTGTTGCCGTGTCAGGGTAGCAAAGGTTCCCCTGGTGTTGACGAAAAATAATTAAATAATTGTAATATATATAATTTTTATTAACTGCTGAGGTATACAATACTGAAGTTTTTCGAAAAAAAATAGCCATACTTAAGTACAGTTAAGCACTGTCCTTTTTGTTAACAGCCTGGGCTAATCACGTTATTTATGCGTGGCTGGTCGGGCTATCATCGTCAGGGTGATGAAAAATGAGGCAACCAGGTTGCCTCATTCTGCTGCGATACAAAAGGGTGATTGACCTCAGCACAGGTTCCCGACGGGCTTTCTATGACTTGAGGCGACCCACGGCCCATGCAATGCCGCTGGTATAGTCTTCAGGAAGCTGGGGGACAAGCGCTTCAAGCGCCGCCTGTAGTGCGCTGCTGCTGACATCTGAGAGATTCAGGTGGCCCACCTTACGGCCTGGCCTGACTTCTTTCTCATACCAGTGCAGGTGAATCAGCGGCTCATGCAGCCAGTTAAGGTTCACCGCTGTGCCAATCAGGTTCACCATTACCGCAGGGGAACTCACCACAGGCTCCGGCAGAGGCAGATTAAGAATCGCCCTCAGGTGCAGCTCGAACTGGCTGATGGAAGCGCCGTTCTGCGTCCAGTGGCCGCTGTTGTGAACGCGCGGCGCCAGCTCATTGATTAGCAACCCCTCCGGCACCACAAAACATTCCATCGCCATGACGCCAACATAGTTGAGCGTATTCATGATTGCGGAGAGCATGGTTTCTGCCTGCTGCTGGTGCGCCGGGTCCGGCTGGGGCAGGGCGACGCTGGCGCGCAGGATGCCATCCTGGTGGAGATTGTGCGTCAGCGGGTAGAAGACGGTGCTGCCATCATGCGCCCGTGCGCCGACCAGCGAGACTTCACCGCTGAAATTAATGCCCTGTTCCACTATGCAGTCGCCATAGCAGTCAGCGGACAGCGCGTCAGTTTCACCGGCGCGCAGACGCCACTGACCACGGCCGTCGTAGCCACCGGTACGGCGCTTCACGATCGCCAGCTCGCCCAGCGAAGCAAATACCTGCGGCCAGTCGGACGCTGCCGCCAGCAGCTGCCAGGGCGCCGTCGCCAGGCCAAGGCTGTCCAGCAGCTGTTTTTGCGTCAGTCTGTCGGCGAGACGGGGAAAAATATCGCGGTTAACAAAGGCGGTGTGGCTGGCCAGCTCGCGGGTCAGCGCCGTCTCCGGCCAGCGCTCAATTTCAGCCGTGATCACGCTTTGCTGGATCGGCAGCGCTTCCGGCTCGGCGTCCAGCCCGACAGGATAAACAGCAATACCCAGCGGCTCACCGGCCTGGCGCAACATGCGGCCAAGCTGACCGTTACCTAATACGCAAACCGGCTTCATGCTTCCTCCCGCGGATCGGGATTATTCAGCACTTCATCGGTCTGCGTCTGACGCCAGTGCGCCAGACGGGACGCGAGTTCCGCATCATGTATCGCCAGAATTTGCGCCGCCAGCAGCGCCGCATTGGCCGCGCCCGCCTTGCCTATTGCCAGGGTTCCGACCGGAATACCCCGCGGCATCTGTACGATGGAATAAAGACTGTCCACGCCACTCAGCGCCGCGCTCTGTACCGGTACGCCAAGCACCGGCACCAGCGTTTTCGCCGCCAGCATTCCCGGCAGATGTGCTGCACCACCCGCGCCGGCGATGATCACCTGAAAACCGTTATCCGCCGCCTGTTCGGCAAAACTGAACAGTTTATCCGGTGTCCGGTGGGCAGAAACCACTTCGCAGTGAAAAGGAACGGCCAGGCTGGTGAGGATCTCCGCAGCAAACTGCATGGTTGCCCAGTCACTTTTGGAACCCATAATAATGGCGATGCGGGCCGGTGCGGCGTTGGATGACATGCGGGTATGACTCCTGTGATAGACCAAACGTCATCGGAAAGTCCGCGCGGTTACAGGGCGGCTCTCTGACGGGAAGGGCAGAGAGAATACCATGCCTGTGCGGCCAGGAAAACGGTTGCGTCGCAGCAAAATCCATGGAAAACAGCTTTATCTGATGCCACCGGGTGAAGAGAGAGTCAGCCGTTTTTAGTTAATCCAGTCGTTAACCGTACGGCGTCTGACTTTTTTGTCTGGCCAGATTCACAATTAAACGCAGCAGGGCAGTGACAGGAGAAAATATTTCGCCAAAGGACATTGCCACTTCCAGAGGGTAAGTTCAGTTAACCTGATCCTTCACGATAATGAAAACAAGACAAAAGCCGACGCTGACAGAGTAAACCGCGCTAAGGGCAGGTGACAGCGCGGCTGTTCAGAATGGAAAAATAATTAATTCTGTTGCGGATGGCGTAACGCGGATCATCGATCCTTCCGTATGCCAGGCGCCCAGCACAAGGCGTTCGGCTGGCTGGCCGTTAATGTCCAGCTTGTGGACGGCAGGGCGATGGGTGTGCCCGTGGATCAGACAGTGAACCTGCTGGCGGGTCATGGTTTGGATTACCGCCGCGGGATTCACATCCATAATCGCGACATCTTTGCTGCTGTTGGCCTGTTTGCTGCCGGCCCGCATCCGCATGGCGATACGCTGGCGGACGAAGAGAGGAAGCGCGAGGAACAGCCGTTGCAGCCAGGGCTGATGCACTTTGCGGCGAAAACGCTGATAGCCTTCGTCGTCGGTACAGAGCGTGTCGCCGTGCATGATCAGCATGCGGCGGCCATACAACTCCAGTACCTGTTCTTCCGGCAGCAGGGAAAAACCGCTACTGCGGGCGAAGCGCTTACCGAGAAGAAAGTCCCGGTTGCCGTGAATAAAATAGCAGGGGGTGCCGTGCTGCTGAAGCTCGCGAAGCGCGGCGGCTATCTCAGCATGAAGCGGATCGGGATCGTCATCACCGATCCAGGCTTCAAACAGGTCGCCCAGTATATAGAGCGCATCGGCGTGCAGCGCTTCACGCCGTAAAAATGCATGAAAACCGGCAGTAATTGCCGGTTCTTCAGCGCACAGATGTAAATCTGCGATAAACAGCGTGTGGGACATTATTCGCTGACGGTGACTTTCTGGATCACAACGTCTTCTTTCGGCACGTCCTGATGCATACCGCTGCGGCCAGTGGCAACGCCTTTAATTTTTTCCACAACGTCCATGCCTTCCACCACTTCAGCGAAGACGCAGTAGCCCCAACCCTGGAGACTTTCGTCACGGAAGTTCAGGAAGTCGTTATCCGCCACATTGATAAAGAACTGCGCGGTGGCAGAGTGTGGCGCCTGGGTACGGGCCATCGCCAGCGTGCCTTTGGTATTTTTCAGTCCGTTATTAGCTTCGTTACGGATCTCTTCTTTAGTCGGTTTCTGCGCCATGCCCGGCTCGAAGCCGCCGCCCTGAATCATGAAGCCGTTGATAACACGGTGGAAAATGGTGTTATCGTAGAAACCTTCACGGCAGTAATCCAGGAAGTTTTTGACGGTTGCTGGTGCTTTATCGTCAAAGGTTTTGATAACGATATCGCCATGATTAGTCTGGAAAGTGACCATATTCTCATCCTGTAAAGGTTGAAGTGTTTAACGGTAAGCCGGTGTCAGCGCTGAGATCGCAGCCGCACGCTTTTAACAGACGGCTTTTATATCACAAAATCTGATGACGAGTCAGCCTCGCCGCAGAAAGGCATACCGGCATAGCCTTGCTTTGCGTGGCGCTTGCGTTAACAATACGTCAGAATACCAGTCTTCCTGGTTTATCCCGCACACGTTAAAACGGAATGTCTCAATGCTAAAGATTTACAACACCCTGAGTCGTCAAAAAGAGGAATTTACCCCTATTCATGCCGGAAAAGTCGGTATGTACGTGTGCGGCATTACCGTTTACGACCTCTGTCATATTGGCCATGGACGAACCTTCGTGGCGTTTGACGTGGTGTCGCGCTATCTGCGCTTCAGCGGTTACGACCTGAAGTATGTACGCAACATCACCGATATTGATGACAAAATCATCAAACGTGCCAATGAAAATGGCGAAACGGTCGAAGAGCTTACTAACCGGATGATCGCGGAGATGCACAAGGATTTTGCCGCGCTGAATATCCTGCCGCCAGATGAAGAGCCACGTGCAACCCGCTACATTGCGGAAATCATTGAGCTGGTCAGCAAGCTGATTGCCCGCGATCACGCCTACGTTGCCAGCAACGGTGACGTGATGTTTGCGGTTGAGAGCGATGCGGATTACGGTCTGCTGTCGCGACAGGATCTGGAGCAGCTTCAGGCTGGCGCCCGGGTAGAAGTGGCTGCTGACGTGAAGCGCAACCCGATGGATTTCGTGCTGTGGAAAATGTCAAAAGCCGGTGAGCCAAGCTGGTCATCGCCATGGGGTGAGGGGCGTCCGGGCTGGCACATTGAGTGCTCGGCGATGAACTGCAAACAGTTAGGTGAGCATTTCGACATTCACGGCGGCGGCTCGGATCTGATGTTCCCGCACCATGAAAATGAAATTGCCCAGTCTTCCTGCGCGCACGACGGTCCCTACGTTAACTACTGGATGCATTCAGGCATGGTGATGGTTGACCGTGAGAAAATGTCGAAATCACTGGATAACTTCTTCACCGTGCGCGACGTGCTGGCGCATTATGACGCGGAAACAGTGCGCTACTTCCTGATGTCCGGGCACTATCGCAGCCAGCTCAACTATGGTGAAGATAACCTGAAGCAGGCGCGCGCGGCGCTCGAACGCCTCTATATTGCCATCCGTAATACCGATGCTGACGCTGACGCGGCAGGCGGCGAAGCCTTCGAGGCCCGCTTCCGCGCTGCGATGGATGATGACTTCAATACGCCGGAAGCCTATTCCGTGCTCTTTGATATGGCGCGTGACGTAAACCGTCTGAAGGCAGAGGACATGCAGGCGGCCAACGGTCTGGCGGCCTCTCTGCGTAAGCTGGCTGGCGTACTGGGCCTGCTTGAGCAGGATCCGGAACTGTTCCTGCAAAGCGGCACAAAAGGCAGCGACGACGATGTGGCGGAAATTGAAGCGCTGGTTCAGATGCGCATCACGGCACGCCAGGAGAAAAACTGGGCGCAGGCAGATATCGCGCGCGACAAGCTTAACGAGCTGGGCATCGTGCTGGAAGATGGTCCGCAGGGCACCAGCTGGCGTCGTAAATAAAGGCATCAGGGGGCGAAAGTCCCCTTTTTTACGCCGATTCGCGGGTGATAAGCTGCCCCGAAAGCGTAATGCGCTGCGTTTGCAGTCCGGGTTCTTTCAGCTTGCGGATCATCAGCGCGGCGGCCTGGCGCCCGGACTCTTCACTGGCGGAGGAGACATACGTCAGTGAGGGAGAGGTCAGATTAACGTGCAGCATATCCTCAAAGCCAATCAGCGCGACCTGCTGGGTTAAAAACACATCTTTGCCGACGGTCCGGCCCACCTGATGGATGCCGGCGATCGACCCAATCATGGCGTCAGGTGAGTGGCAGAGCAGGGCGGTAAAGGTATTGTGATTCTCCAGCAGTTGCCGGGTGGCGATGCTGGCGGCCCGGGTATCCTCGTTGCAGGCGGGCGTCGCGTCCTCCCGTAAAACCAGACCATGCTGTTTCATCACGCTGCGAAAGCCGGCAAGCCGCTGCTGGCGTATCAGATCGCTTTCGGTACCGCCTATATAGGCGATATTGCGATGGCCACGTTCAATCAGGTAGCGCGTCGCCAGACTGGCTGCCTGACGATTGTCGCGCATCACCAGATTGCACTCATCTTCCAGCTGTAGCTGAGAAACCACCACCAGCGGCAGCGGGCAGTGGCGGATCTGCTCAGGCAGACGCGATGTCCGCGCATCGCAGGCCAGATAAATCACTCCGGCAACGCCCTGCTGTTTGAATGACAGCAGGCAGCGTTCAAGGTGCTCGCCGTCGTTAAGCGGCTGGCCAAGAAACACCATATAGCCCTGTTTTTCCAGCGCCTGAACAATGCTCGCCATCACTTTGATTGAAAAGCTGTCGCTGAAATCCCGCAGGATCAGCCCGATAAGGTTGGAGGTACTGGAGCGCAGGTTGGCGGCGGCGACGTTATGGATATAGCCAATATCGGTAATGGCAGCCTGTACTTTTTCGATGGTCGCGTCCGAAATTTTGCCCTTGCGGCGCAACACCAGCGAGACGGTGGAAACGGACACACCGGCGCGCTTTGCGACATCGATAATACTGACTTTCTTCAAGCTCCCTCCCTGAAAAGACACCTGTAACCGCCTGATATGACGACGTCTCCCAGCGTACAGGAGACGTGTCAGGCAGGCATCTTATTATTTACCTGTTATGTCAGACATGCTTTGAGCAATAAACTGTGCCCTCGCGCCAAAAATCACCTGAATGCCATTGTCGCCGACAAACACCACGCCGCGCGCGCCAAGACTGTTCAGGCCATCTCTGTCTACCATATCGCTCTTCGCCACTTCCAGACGCAGGCGAGTGATACAGGCGCCGACCGAGTCAATATTCTGTTTGCCGCCCAGCAGAGCGATGATTTCACCCGCCAGCTCTTTATCGGTTTTATCATCTGTCGTGGCGGTCACTTCGGTGCGGCCTGGTGTTTTAACATCGAACCGACGGATGACGAACCGGAAAGTGAAGTAATAAATCACCGCCATTGGCACACCGACAATCACGGCATTCAGGAAATTGGTCTGATAGCCATTGAAGGAAGGCAGGATGCCGAAGGAGATATAGTCAATCAGCCCGGCGGAGAATGACTTGGCAATGTGCGCATGCAGCAGATACATCGCCATATAAGCGACGCCAGCCATAATAGCGTTAAAGACGTACAGGATTGGTGCCACAAAGATAAAGGTAAACTCGACCGGCTCCGTAATGCCGGTCAGAAAGCAGGTCAGCGCCGCAGAAAAGAGAATACCTGAGGCGATTTTCTTATTTTTGGTATGGGCTTCGTGATACATCGCCAGGCAGGCGGCGGGCAGCGCGAACAGCATCAGCGGAAACTCGCCCTGCATAAACTTACCGGCATTCTGGTAGGTGTCGCTGCTGAAGGTTTTTTGTCCCTCTTCCAGCATCTTAAACCAGATAGTCTGATCGCCATGGATCACCTGGCCGCTCAGGGTCGTATAGTCGCCAAAGGAGTACCAGAAAGAGGGGTACCAGATATGGTGCAGGCCGAGCGGGATAAGCGCGCGCTCCACCAGGCCAAAGATAAAGGTGGAGGCGGCCTGATTATCACCATTGACTACCACGGATAGCGCATCGATGCCGGTCTGGACATGCTGCCAGACATAGGGCAGAAGCAGTCCCAGGATAAAGGAGAGGAACGCCGTGGCGATGGCCACAAAACGCTTGCCGGAGAAAAACCCAAGGAACTCAGGAAGTTGCAGTGTATGGAAACGGTTATAGCACCAGGCGGCGAGGATCCCGCAGATAAGCCCGCCAAACACGCCCATTTGCAGCGTCGGGATACCGACCACCATCGCATATTTCCCGCCCTGCGACGCCATCTCCGGCGTGATGCTTAACAGAGTACTGATGGTGATATTGGTAATAAATACCGATACGGCAGCGGAAAGGGCAGCGATGCCCGATTCTGACGCCAGCCCTACGGCAGAGCCGATGGCGAACAGCAGCGGCAGATTATCGAAAATCACGCCGCCCGCGTTCATCATCAGCGGCAGGTGAAACTTATCGCCGAAGGCCAGCAGTAGTCCCGCAGCGGGCAGTAAGGAAATTGGCAGCATCAGCGCGCGGCCAATCATAGATAACTTTGATAACGATTTAATAAACCCTGATATCAGACGCATGCTGACTTCCCCCCGAATGGCGCTTTTCACGCCCTGTTATTGTAAGTAGAACGTTTTAGTAGAACGTTCTACTCATCGTGAGAGAAGTCCGGTTTTGCTGCAACAGGATTTTGACATCCAGCAAGAGGAAATAGTGATACTTTGAAGTCGATCGGCAAATAACTTAAGGGATGCAGGGTGTAACGGGGGAAAAGGAGACGACAGCGGCTGCGCGCAACGGAAGGAAGAAGAATAATCTTTGCCCGGCGACGCCTGCCGCCGGGCACGGCTTTTACGCCGTAACGGTGATGTTCTGGCCTTCAAAACTCACGGACTGACCCGCGACGATTTTGCAGCGCTTGCGGGTTTCCACCTCGCCATCCACCTTGACCAGCCCCTCGGCGATGACGATTTTCGCCTGCGCGCCGCTCTCCACCCAGCCTTCCAGCTTGAGCAGATCGCACAGATCAACGTGTGGGTGCTTACCCAGAGAAAAAGTTGCCATTATTTTACTGCTCCATCATGAAAATCTTCGCATGCCTGTAGGGTGTTCTGAATCAGCGTGGCCACGGTCATCGGGCCGACGCCACCAGGCACGGGGGTAATAAAGGCGGCGCGGGCGGAGGCTGCTTCAAAATCCACGTCGCCCACCACTTTGCCGCTTTCCAGCCGGTTAATACCGACATCAATCACAATAGCGCCGGGCTTGATCCAGTCACCGGGAATAAAACCTGGCTTACCGACGGCGACAACCAGCAAATCGGCATTCTCCACGTGATGGCGCAGGTTTTTGGTAAAACGGTGCGTCACGGTGGTGGTGCAGCCCGCCAGCAGCAGTTCCATACTCATCGGACGGCCCACAATATTGGAGGCGCCAACCACCACCGCGTTGAGGCCGAAGGTATCGATATTATAGCGTTCCAGTAACGTCACGATGCCGCGGGGCGTGCAGGGACGCAGCTTGGGCGAGCGCTGGCAGAGACGACCCACGTTGTAGGGATGAAAACCATCAACGTCTTTAGACGGGGAGATGCTTTCCAGCACTTTGACGTTATCAATGCCCGCAGGCAGCGGCAGCTGCACCAGAATACCGTCGATCTCATGGTCGTTATTCAGCTTGTCGATCAGCGCAAGCAGCTCCGCTTCGCTGGTGGCGGCGGGAAGGTCGTAGGAACGTGAAACAAAACCGACCTCTTCACAGGCGCGACGTTTACTGCCGACATAAATTTGTGACGCCGGGTTTTCACCGACCAGAACGACGGCCAGGCCTGGAGCGCGTTTTCCGGCGGCGAGACGCTGCCCGACTTTTAGTGCAACTTCCTGCCGCACCTGCTGCGCAATCGTTTTACCGTCAATAATTTTTGCTGCCATCAGAGAAAGGATCCATCTGTGTTGAGTTAAAACGGGGAATGGGCGCTATTTTGTCAGAAGCGGGCGCTGCTGTCAGGCGGAGATTACGCGGGCATTGCTCAAGAGTGCAGCAACAGGACGCGCTTCGGAGTAAAATCGTTGACTCAGGAGGTTCGCACCGTATAATTCGACGCAGTTCCCCATGCGCCCTTAGCTCAGTTGGATAGAGCACCGGCCTTCTAAGCCGTAGGTCACAGGTTCGAATCCTGTAGGGCGTGCCAAATTCATATCAAGAGACGTCAACTGACGTCTTTTTTTATGCCTGAAATTCAGTAAATTAGCCTAGTATCAGGCATTCTAATTCAACCTGAGTCTATCGACGTAAACCCACATCAAGTAATCTGTGTTGGTATATGTGTTGGTACAACCCCGTTCAATGGCTTTTTGTACCAACATTCAGTGATGGAGAGTAGCCAATGGCGCTAACAGATGTAAAAGTCAGAAGTGCGAAGCCTGCCGATCAGGCTCGAAAACTTACCGATGGAGAAGGGATGCATTTGATGGTGCATCCGAACGGTTCTAAGTACTGGCGGTTGCAGTATCGCTTCGATGGCAAACAGAAAACGTTGGCGCTAGGTGTTTATCCTGAGATCTCGCTTTCCGAAGCCAGACAACGTCGTGATGAAGCTAAGCGGAAGATTGCCAACGGCATTGATCCGAGCGAGCAGAAGAAGGTTGATAAGCAAACTCGTAAGGTTGCCATTGAGAACAATTTTAAAGCGCTTGCTCAGGAATGGCATGAGTACAAGCGTCCGGGATGGTCGAAGGGTTATGCTGATGATCTGATGGAAGCGTTTGAGAATGATATTTTTCCGGATCTTGGTAAGAGTCCTATAGCTGAAATCAAGCCTCTGGAAATGCTTACGACGCTGCGCAAGTTAGAGAAGCGAGGCGTGCTGGATAAACTGCGTAAAATTCGACAAGCCTGCAAGCAGGTATTCACCTATGCAATCGTAACGGGCAGGGCGGAGATTAATCCGGTTGCGGATCTTGCGAGTGCATTGGCGACGCCAAAACCTCAGCATTTCCCTCATCTACTCGCTGATGAGTTGCCAGCGTTTTTACAAGCACTGGAGAATTACAGCGGCAGTCCGATAACTCGACTTGCTACTCGTATTCTGATGCTAACTGGAGTTCGAACCATTGAGCTGAGGTTGGCTGAATGGCGTGAGTTTGATCTGGACAAAGGGATTTGGGAAGTGCCGAAGGAACGCATGAAGATGCGACGGCCACACATAGTTCCTTTGTCTACTCAGGTCGTTGAGGCGTTGCGAGAGATTCAGGCTGTGACAGGTCGTTATTCATTGGTATTTCCGGGAAGGAATGATGCTGCAAAGCCAATGAGCGAGGCGAGTATAAATCAGGTGTTGAAGCGGATTGGGTATCATGGAAAGGCTACAGGGCATGGGTTTCGGCACACGATGAGTACCATCCTGCATGAGCAGGGGTATAACACCGCGTGGATTGAGTTGCAGTTGGCGCATGTGGACAAGAATACGATTCGCGGGACGTATAACCATGCGCAGTATCTTGAGCAGAGAAGGGAGATGCTGCAGTGGTATGGGGATTATGTGGATGACTTAGGAAAAATGAATAGTACCGGGCTTCTGAAAGTCGTTTGAATGGTAAGTGCCGGTTTGAGTCCGGCCTTCGGCACCATCGGAACATCAATAGACGTCAACGGACGTCTTTTTTTGTGCCTGAAATCCAGTACCTGCAAGGCTTTCCTCGCTTTTTCACTCAACCTAAGTCAACCTGATTCAATCTACATCAACTTACTGATGTGAGTACATCTGCGGGTATATCCCGGTGAATCGTCACGGGTAATCCAGACACTTCCGAGCCGTTGATAATACTGGTTTTCATATTCTGTCGGTGACATCTGATCGCTAGAACCATGCCGACGCTTACTGTTATAAAACATTTCGATGTAATCAAAAATATCGCTGCGGGCTTCTTCCCGCGTTCCGTAGATCTTTTTCTTTATCCGTTCACGCTTCAGCAACTGGAAAAAGCTTTCTGCAACTGCATTATCGTGGCAGTTACCGCGACGGCTCATGCTGCCCTCCAGGCCGTGTGATTTCAGGAACGACTGCCACTCATGGCTTGTGTACTGGCTGCCCTGATCAGAGTGAACCAGCACCTGTTTTTGGGGATTACGCCGCCATACAGCCATCAGCAATGCGTTCAGGACAATGTCCTTTGTCATCCGGAATTGCATTGACCAGCCGATAATTTTGCGTGAGAACAGATCAACAACCACGGCAAGATACAGCCAGCCTTCGTGGGTCCGGATGTAGGTGATGCCCGTTACCCAACGCTCATCCGGAGCATCCGGATTAAACTGTCGCTGGAGCCTGTTGGGCGACACGATACTGGCCTCGCCTTTACGTGCCCGCGGGCTCCGGTACCCAACCTGAGCCTTTATCCCGGCACGTTTCATCAGTCGCCAGACTCTGTTCACTCCGCACTGTTGCCCGCTATCCCGCAGATCCAGATGGATCTTGCGATAACCATAGACGCATCCCGATTCCAGCCAGAACTGTTTAATCTGTCCTGTCAGTCTCAGGTCTGCCTGATAGCGTTGTGAATGCGGCTGCTGAAGCCAGGCGTAAAAGCCACTGGGATGAACATGCAGCACCCGACAGAGCAGACGAACAGGCCAGCAACTGGTATTGTCACGGATAAAGGCGTACCTCAGTCGGACAGCTTTGCGAAGTACGCCGCGGCTTTTTTTAATATGTCCCGTTCGTCAGTAACCCGCTTCAGCTCCTTCTGGAGTCGGCGGATCTCGGCCTGAGCATCTGACTGTTCTTTATTAGTTGATGAGTCCGGACCGTACTTCTTTATCCAGGCGTAAAGGCTGTGGGTAGTGATATCGAGACGTGTTGCAACGCTGGAAACAGAATGACCGCGATCAACAACCTGTTTGACTGCTTCAATTTTAAACTCTTCGGGATAACGCTTACCGCTCATGGGCACCTCTCTTCAGGTCATTTTAAATGACTCTGAGGTGTCTGTTAAACCCGTGGCGATTCAGAGGTTTAGATGGATATTAGCCCTCAAAATCATTAAAAAGCCATCCATTGGTAGTGTTTCAGTGACCTTTGAGGTAAAAAGATCGACAATGCAATCAGAGCAGCACAAAAAGGAGGCGTAAGGAATGGATATATCCACTCTGGAGAGTAGAGAAGGGAATTGTTTTTAACGATGACTTGACCAACAATACGTTGGTACAAAAATGAAAATCATTAGAAACCTATTTTTTTGATAAATATCGTTGCGGAAAAATTGATGAATAAAAAAGTTCAGCTACAAAAACTAATTGATAAATATCAAAACGATATTGATTATTATCGTTCTGCCAAATACAACGAAACTCAACTAAGAACAGATTTTTTGGATCAACTATTCTTTGTTCTCGGTTGGGACATAACGAACGCAGCAGGAAAACCCACAAACGAGCGTGAAGTGCTTGTTGAGGAAGGCTTAAAAGCCAGAGCTGGCGAAAATACTAAAAAGCCTGACTACACATTTAGACTGTTCTCTGAGCGTAAATTTTTCCTTGAGGCTAAAAAGCCTAGTGTCGATGTATCTACCGCTATAGATCCTGCCTTACAAGTTAGACGATACGGTTTCACAGCCAAGTTGAAAATTTCTGTATTGTCGAACTTTGAATATACAGCAATTTATGACTGTTCTAATCAGGTTAAAGAAACTGACTCAGTAGCAAACTCTAGAATTAAGCTGTATCACTTTACTGAACTGGCCGATAAGTTTGATGAAATTAATAACCTTATTGGTCGTGAAAGTGTTTACACCGGTCAGTTTGATAATGAATGGTCAGAAATTGAAAGTAAAATACTGAGATTCAGTGTTGATGACCTATTCCTCAAACAAATTAATGATTGGCGTTTACTTCTTGCAAATGAATTTTTGCAGATTAAAAATGAACTTTCAGAAGAAAAATTAAACGACCTAGCCCAAAATTATATTAATAGTATTGTTTTTCTCCGTGTCTGTGAAGATAGAGACCTGGAAGAATACGAAACTCTTTATCATTTTGCACAAGAGAAAGACTTTCAATCTTTGGTCAAAAAATTAAAATCCTCAGATAAAAAATATAATTCAGGATTATTCGCCTTAGAATACATTGATGAATTAATTAACAATGCTGACTCTTGTATTTGGGGTGTCATAGAACAACTATACTTCCCACGAAGCACATACTCTTTCTCTGTTTTTTCTTCTGATATTTTAGGGAATATATATGAAATATTCCTGAGTGAGAAAGTTCGTGTTGATGAATTTGGAAATATTAAGATTCAACCGAAAGAAGAACATATTGATAGAGACGTTGTTACCACTCCAACTCACATTGTAAAAGAAATTATTAGAAATACTGTCGAAGAATATTGTAAAGAGAAATCAGACGTTGAGATATTAAATTCAAAATTTGCTGATATTGCTTGTGGCTCTGGCGCTTTCATTATTGAAGTTTTTCAATCTCTTCAAGATATTCTTATTGACTATTATCTACAGAATGATAAATCTAAACTGCAACAACTATCGGAACATACTTACAAACTTAAACTAGAAGTAAAAAAAGAAGTTCTTTGTAAATGTATCTACGGCATAGATAAAGACTACAACGCAACAAAAGCTTGTGCCTTTGGCTTATTGCTAAAACTTCTTGAAGGTGAAACTAAAGAAACAATTGGCAAAAGCACACCTATTTTGCCTGCACTGGATACAAACATTTTATTCGGTAATAGCTTGATAGATAGTGGCGACAGAGTTAAACAAGACGATATTTTTTCAATTAATCCGTTTGATTTACCTGACTATCAGTTTGATGTAATCGTTGGAAATCCTCCTTATATGGCAACTGAACATATGAATCAGTTAACGCCAAAGGAATTGGACATTTATAAGAAAAAGTATAAGTCTGCATTCAAGCAATTCGATAAATACTTTTTATTCGTTGAACGTTCAATGCAGGTTCTCAAAGAAGGCGGCTATTTAGGTTATATTCTTCCGTCCAAATTCATAAAAGTTGGTGCAGGTAAAAACCTTCGTAAACTTTTATCAGACAATAAATATTTGTCTAAATTTGTTTCTTTTGGATCTCATCAAGTATTCAAAAACAAAACAACTTATACTTGTTTGTTATTTTTAAATAAAGCTGATCACGATGATTTTTCTTCCTATGAAGTAAAAAACTTTAAGAAATGGTTAACTCGTGAAGATAAATCACTATTATCAAGCACGTATCAAACATGTTCGCTTGATTCTGACACTTGGGTTCTGGAAAGGAAAACAAATGACATTCTAAATTTGATGTTCTTAAAATCTAAAAAACTAGGCGACATTGTAGGAAGGAGCAATGTTGCAAATGGCATTCAGACAAGTGCAAATAAGTATTACATTCATAAAGAAATAAAATATGAAAATGGATTTGTTTATTTTGAATATGATGGTGTTGAATACCACGTTGAAAAAGAATTGACTCGTCCTTACTTCGAAACAAACCGTTCGGGTGATGATAGTTTCTATACTTATAAAGACGTTGAACCTAATTCCTTTGTCGTTTATCCTTATAAAAAAGTGGGTGGAAGAATCCAGTTTATTGAATACGATGAACTGAAACGTCACTATTCTAAGTTGTTTGAGTTTCTACACGTTGTAAAAGACCATTTGAATGATAAGAAACGCTCTATTAAGCCCGATCCAACGGGACCTAATGAGTGGTATAGATACGGACGTAGCCAAGCATTAGAGAACTGCGATGTTGACCAAAAGCTGATTGTCGGCGTTCTATCTAATGGGTATAAATACAGTATTGATAACCATAGAACATTTGTCTCTTCCGGCGGCACTGCAGGTTATAGCATTATAAACGTCCCCAATGACGTTAAATACTCCATCTACTATATTCAAGCGGTTCTTACATCAAAATATCTTGAATGGTTTGCTTCAATATATGGTGAGATTTTTAGAGGTGGGTTTGTTGCTCGTGGAACAAAGGTTCAAACGAGAATGCCTATTCCGACTATTGATTTTGATGATCCAAAACAGAAAGCAATACACGATAATATTAGCCTACAACAACAGTCTTTGAATAGATTGTATGGCCAAATTCAAAAAGCAGGCGACAGAGATAAAATCATACTCGAAAGGCAATTTGAACAAGAAAAAATAAAAATGGACGATTTGATTAAGAATCTGTTTGACTTGGGAGATTTAGATTCCGAGGTTCCAGCAGTAGAAGACCTTTACAAAAGTCTGTAAGCGTCCAAAATAAAATCAATGCAGCTAACACGCTGCATTGATTACCTTACGTTAAACTCTATTTGCGTAGCCTTCTGTCTCTAAGCTTTTTCCATATCTCTACAAGCTTTTCATTCTCCATCTGAGTAAAACCAAGCTTTCCTAAGATTAGTGAACCTTGTTGTTGAATCACTCTCTCTATTTGACCATTTTTGATCAACTGGTTGAGTCCATCAATGTTGTGTTCTAATCCCTCAACGATAGGGATATATAGTTTTTCTATCTCAGATGGAACAAGTTCAAGTACACCACCACCGTAAAAGCGTCCTTCAAGTTCAGCTGTAATGACCGTTAGAGGGTTCAAAAAACTACATACTAAGTTCTCAGCACTTGTAACTGTTGAAGAAACTCTATATGCCGTGTCAGTGGTGTATGCTCTAACTTTGTTATGGATTAAGCGTGGCGCATCGTGGCAACGCTTTAACATTCCAATCTCTGTGCTATAGACAGACGGGACTTTGAACCAAGGCTTACGTATACTGCACTTATAACGCTTGTGATATTCTTCAGATTCACCTAATTTAATGTAACTTTTGACACTTTTAGAAAGGTTTTCATACTCTTCATCTATGTATAAGAAATTGGTTGGTAAACCTTGCTCCTGGTTTTCAATGTGCTGCTGCTCATCATAAATAATGCCAGGGCAATGTTGACTTCTGCCAAACATAGGGTGAGCAAAACGCTCTAACTCATATGACTTAACAGTTTCGTTATCAACAAGAAAATAATTGTTAGCACCAGTCACAATACCTACATCGACCTTAGCTATGTCTTTAAACTTACGGACATCAGGATGGGCAATTACCCTTTTAATTAACTTAAGTTCGTCAATATCAAGTGTCGCTTTAGTCCATTTACCTTCAACTGTTTCACCATTTATTCCGACCGTATCATTAAACAGAACGTTTGGATCATCTTGAAGGAATTCAAATCCACTCACACTAACGATACCTACACCTTGTGATATTTCATCAAAATCCTGTTTTTTCTCTGCTAAAATAATCACCGCACCTTGTAGAGTGTCTTCAAACCAAATCTCTTTAGGATCAATGATGACAATCTTAGAGCAAACGTGACCTAAGTAATTTCTCAATGACTGAGCATGCATTACGTGACTAATCTCAGATGGTATGACCATCCCCATTCTTCCACCTTGTTTAAGAAGGGCTAATGAAGATAGTAGGAATGGAACCCAAGCATTAGTGTGTTTTGTAAATTTTAGGTCGAGTTGTTCAAAGACTAATTGAGCTTGTTCTTGAAAGTTTTTTTCAAGGAACTGATAACGGATGAATGGAGGATTACCTAAAACTCCATCAAATATCGGCTTGTTTTTCATTAGACGTTCATTCGCCCAAACTAAAAAATCACCCTCTGTAATAGTTGCATTAGCAAAGTTGTTCAGTTTACAGCGCTCAAGCGCCTTAGATGCCTCTGTATCGAACAATTCAAAGCAAGATAGCTCAATGTTAGAGTCATAACCATTATTAGCTACAGCCTGAATAAACACACCATCACCACAACTCGGTTCAAGTATAGTTTTAGGATTCTTACTTAGTACCCACTTTGTTACATAATCAGCTAGATTTTGTGGGGTGTAATATCCACCTCTAAGTTTTTGTGAGGTTTGATCTGCTTTAAACTTCATCGTCTACCTTCGAAAAGCTCTTTATCAGCTCTGATTTTTTCTCGCATATATGTTTTTGAGCCTTATCAACAAACCAGTCTTTAAGAGTTTTTTGTTCCATTGCAAGAACTGAGTAGAGCGCTTTTTTTAGTTCTGGTTCGACTTCAAGGACTATACGTCCTGATTCACCTTTTGCCACATCAACACCTATGTACCATATGTTATGTTACGTATGGTACATAAGTGTTGTAAGTAACTAAAGAAAAATCGTAATTATCCTCTGATTAAACAAGAACGCGAGACACCAGTCATTAATAAAAGTCATTACCTTGGTCGTTACCCATCTTTCAGAATTCTCTTGAACCATTCGAGCATCCCCCTGGTCAGTATGGTAAGGGCTCAGCCTGCGCAGGCCCGAAGGGCCGGAGAGTTCAGCGCTTAGCCGAACGCCTAAAGGTGGGCGGCGATGCCACCCTGGAAATACTGAATATCCAGAAGGTACTGTCGAAACGGAAAATATGAAGAAAAACCATGACCCTGACCCAAGATCCTGCTCCATTCAGATACAGAATTCCGGCATGATGAATACTTCTCTGAGCGGAGGTTGTGCCGATGAAAAAGTCACGATTCACCGAAGAGCAGATTGTCTTTGCCCTGAAACAGGCCGAACTGGGTACAAGCGTGCCCGAATTCTGCCGTAAGCTGGGCATCTCCGATGCCACGTTTTACACCTGGCGAAAAAAATACGGCGGGATTTCCCCTTCTGAGCTGAAGCACATGCGGCAGCTTGAGGAAGAGAATCTCAGGCTGAAGAAGCTGGTTGCCGATCTCAGCCTCGACAAGGCCATGCTGCAGGATGTGCTGGCAAAAAAGAACTGACGCTGGCGCGTCTGCGCGAATGGGTCCGGGATCTGCAGGCACGCTATAGAGCCAGCGAGCGGCAGGTCTGTTTTGCGCTACGGATCAGCCGCAGCTCTTTCCGCTACCGTTCTGTGGCGGCAGACGACAGCGCGCTACGCCTTCGTATCAGGGAGATCACTGAAACCCGGGTCCACTATGGCTACCGCAGGGTTCACGTCATGCTCAGGCGGGAAGACTGGCGGGATAATCATAAACGTATTTACCGACTCTATCGCGAGCAGGGTCTGTCCCTGCGTCTCAAACGCCCTCGCCGAAATAAATCGGCTCAGCGGCGACAGCCCCAGGCTCAGGGGTTGTATCCAAATTATGTCTGGGGCATGGATTTTGTCTCTGACGCCTTATTTAACGGGCGTCGGTTACGTCTGCTGACGGTCATTGATCTCTACACGCGCGAATGTCTGGGGATTTGCGTGGGTCAGAATCTGCGCTCAACGGAGGTCGCAGAGATGCTGAACGCCATTGCGCTCAGACGTCCCTTACCACAATTGCTGAAAACCGATAACGGCTCTGAATTTGCAGGGAAAATGCTGGGCAAATGGGTGTACGAAACAGGGATCCGTATAAACTTCTCACGACCGGGAACGCCAACGGATAATGCCACAGTGGAGTCGTTCAACGGCAGGCTACGACAGGAGTGTCTGAACGAGAACTGGTTCATGTCGCTGGAGGATGCACGGTGCAAAATCGAAGCCTGGCGCATACACTATAACCAGAGACGCCCTCATTCTGCGCTGGGCTGGATGACCCCGTCCGAATTTGCTGAAAAGTCTGCCGGTTGCCAGAACATGCAACCAACATGAAGCCGGTTATTCCTGATTATGACTGGAGCATATTCGTGGTCAGGGTCAACCAACCGACATTACTAACGGAAGGTTGTATTTAATCCTGGGGGCAGGTCAAGTGGTGTATGAATAAAACTTCTCACGCCAGTCAGTAGGTCAAGTGAAACAATTATTTTCACCCTGCAGTACTCACAGAACAGCGTATCGTAATCTTCCGGTATGACTATTACCGGCGTGACCCATTCACCATGACGGGTAATGGCGTGTGGTGCATAGACGAAATCAAGCATGATTAGCTCCGGCATTAAATGAAAAATGCCAGCAGTTCTTGCTGGCATAAATATATGATATTGATATTTATGAGCGCTGATGATTAATAACCATTACAGCGCCTTCCTGGGTCTTCCTCTGCCATCAGGCTCCGGGACATCACTCAGGCCATAGCAATACAACCCCTCCTTCTGATCCTCTTTCGCTAAATAACTTAATGTATAATACAACTCATCAAAGCGATGCTCATGATGGTAATTAAATATCCCTTGGCCATTGGCCGGGTAGTTATTATTGCTAGGGTCACAGATATGTGCATATCCCATCCCTTGGGTTATATATGACCAGAGCTGTAATACATCCTGTGCCGTCGGATAATACTTTTGATGCAGATGGCCATTCAGATAGAACATGGCATGATAATGAACACCATGTTGCTCTGTTCGCTCCATCACCCAGCTATAACCAACAATATCGCTGGTGTCGATAAGCCGCTCTGCCAGCATATACATATCACGACAAGACCAGTCATTTATTCTTTGCTCAAATAAAGGACTTCCTTTGAGATAAAAGAAGTCCATTCTGAATGTAAGCAGTCTGGAGTACTTCGCTCTCAAAGCCTCTGCATGTGAAAAGAGATAAGATAATAATACTGGGTTCAATGGGTATCTTACATTGTACTTTGACATGATGAATCCTATTTTAGTTTTTCACTCATGTCATTGTGCAATTGTGTTAAGTAATACTTACCTCTGACTTCTGTCAGGTAGTAGCCTCCATGACTGGAGGCTGGTTAGATATATAAAAGCATATTGCAGATATAATCAGTAACTATCCATTAAATAAACTGGTGTGTTAATAAAGACCAGTTGGAATTAGTAGGATTGATAGAGCTGGAATAGCTAACATAAGTAATATGGTTAACAGAGTTGATAACGATAATAACACTAATTAACCCAAATTAAACTTATTGATTAATTTAATTAGATTCTTGTTGTTAATATATTTTCAATGGTTTTTGTGTTACTCGCCACGGGATTCTTTAACTCTTTCGTTAAGCCACTTTATTACTTCACTTTCAAACCAGCGGGAACTACGCCCCAGCTTGATGGGCTTTGGAAACTTTCCTTCCTGAATCAATTTATAAATCCATTTATCGGTTACTTTAGTAAAACTAATAATAAATGCCATGTCAACCATCTGGTCATTGTGTATATTAATCATGTTCATGAGAGGGCTCCGGGAATGTATCAGGAGGACACCGGGCGGTATCCTTTCATGTCATGGGTCGTATATGTATGGTTTTACTTTTATTGACCGGAAACGTGGCTGACGTAATGGGATACACATTTTAACGCCTTTGTTATGCCGCCAGTTTCTAACCTTATTGTCTCTCTTTATGAAGTTGCCCGTTGTACTCACTGGCATCACTTTATACCTGCACGTCTGAGAGCTACTAATTTTTCACTTTTCATATGTAAAACTCAGGTTTAATGGCTCTTGCAGAAGATTTTCGACCTACGTTTTCCCCTATGAATTTGCTATGATCAACACCATGACCTCCCCTATGAATGACACTCGGGGGATGGGAAACGCATACGGTGAATGAGGGAAATCAAATGAGCAGGAATGAGTCAGATGTGGAATTAAAAAGTGAAAGGGAGTTAAGATTTTATAGATGGTTTTACCAATATGAACCGGCGATATTGAGTTATCATTTAAAACCTGCTGTTAATACACTAAATATAAGTCACCTATATTCTCTGGATTATCGACAGGCATCCAAAATAATTAACACTGCAGTACGTTCATTCTATCACTCAGAAATAGCAAATGGATTCATTAAAGCTATCCGTATGAATGTCACTGAACGCTTCATACCTTCACGCGACTTTGCATGGATAAAAAATTGCCCGGATGCCTGTCATTATGTATGGTTGGTATTAAGAACAATAAATATCAAAAATCCTTCATTGAGCTTTGCTTTTTCTGATGCAAAATTTTATGGTTCCCCAGTCATACCTCAAATATTAACTTACGATCAGCTTGACCTCATCCAATATCCGGCAAATAATGCAGAGCGAGTACTTACCATCATTAATTTCTTTGATCGTTGTGATTCCAATTTAAAGGACAAAGTTGAGTTGATGAATGCCATAAGGACAGAATGGTATCGTCTGTATATCCACAAAGACAAACTCCCCTTAAGTAAAAAAGAAAAAGAAAAGTGTGAATGGGCCTGGAAGTACTTTCAAAAAGACAGGGCCAACATAAAACAAGGTGCAAAAAAAAGAAGACAAAATAAAGAGTCAGAGAGACAAAGACAAGAGAGCAACAACCAAAGTGCATCGCAAAACAGTAGTTTTATAATGGATTGCCAGTATATTCAGCAACCCTCTCATTTGACTATATTGGCTCAGGCTGCTCAATATATACCGCAGCAATACCCGGTATCAACATTAGCCCAGCTTGCTCAATATAAACCTTCCGTTGTGAACCATGATGAATATAATGCTAATGGCTCTCTTGCAAATATAAGTGAAAGTTCAGAGTATATAAATACAGTCACTTTAATGCAATATCTTAAACCTTCCAGCAATGCTGAGAAACGCTTGATAATCCGCTGTCTTTATACATGTTGGTATCATAAAGACACTATTTTTTTAAATCGATTTAATAAAGCATGGGAAGGTAGAAACTCAAGGAAGAAGTCTCGAAGTCTGAAGAAATCGAAGACATCGTCTGAAAATATAGTGCCAGACGATAACAATGTCACTGTTAGTCAAATAACGTCTATTGCAACACCACCCAGTCTGGAATTAGCTCGTGAAAAAACGCTTTTGGAAGCACTCAGGGAGGCAAGTGAAAAAAAACAGCCTCCGTCACCTGACGAAGATAAAGATGCTAAAAAAAATGATAATAAGCCATTCACGGATTTTCCTTATTAAAGATTACATTTTCAGATATTAGCATTGAGTCGTTAATAAAATTTATCGTACTTCTGCATTCAAGATTATTTCACTCCTATATTACCCACATGAAACCACGCCAGTATGTATTACTAGTGTGGTGTGCATAGATCTGTTGTACCGATCAATATCAAATCAATTGATAGCCACTAACTATTAATGTTTGTTTATTGATCGTTTATTTGATTGATAATAACGATCAATTCCAGTTAACCGATCTGTATTAACGATTATCCGCTAGCTCATTTAATGAATACGATCAGCCTGCTTCCTTTAAAACGGAAGCGGGCTTTTTTGTAATTAAATCATCAGGAAAGGAAACCATATGCTCAGAAACCATTATGCAGCTCTGGCTGGATTAGTGCTGCTTAGTCACAGTGCCTGCGCCCTACAGGCAGACCAGCAATGGCGTGACTGGTACGGAAATATCAATGCCATGGAGTTTGAACTCAATACGCAAAATGCTGCAGGTGAAGTGCTCACACTGACCTGCACAAGCGGAAAGCTGGCTGCTGCTTACAGCGTACCTGCGGAGGATTACCGCATCTCGTCACAAACAGGACTTTCTGAACCTGGAATCAGTATCAATGGTACGAACTATCCTCTGGATGAAACGGCCTTTACTGCGCTAAAAGCGACAAGTGAAAAAGACGTAATAAAAATGACCTCTATGAATGCCGCTATCTCTAAACAATTCAGCACCAAAGGGCTGAATGAGGCGCTGGCTGATGCCACCTGGCAGGACTGCATTAATCATTAATAAACTGAAAGGAAACCTTATGCGTAAACTCGTTATTTTATCTCTCAGCTCCGCAACACTGTTTATTCCTTTGGTCTCGCCTGCAATGACAATTCACGGCGACATACATCCCGAACGCTATACCTTCTTTCTGACTCAGGAAGGCAGTAATCAACTGAAACAGGCAAATGACCGGATAGCGAAGAACCCGCAGGCTTATACGCTTGATGTGAATCATACCGGCATTCAACCCTTTGATGCTGTTCGCTGGGACGGGAAGCCTGTAAAAGCCGTCACCTGCGTCTTGGTAGACGGCGTGATGATGGGACAAAAAGCCACGTGGTCACAATGTAAAGACGAGAGCGGTGTTGAGTATTTCGGCAATAAAGGCTGGCTGGTACGTGATTACGTCGCAAAAGCCTGTGAAGTCGGAAAATCAGATTGTCCTGTTTATCTTGTGCTTCAAACGGATTCTCCAACAATGCGAAGTGATATGGCTAACTTCGTTCCTGCCCCTAAAAACTTTAATGCTTCGACAAGCCTGACGGATGAAATTAAATCTGAAGGCTGCCAGATGGCGGATAACTCCTTTGAACATGCCAAAGGTAGTCAGCGTTGTCGTGCCATTAATACCGTGCGTTTCATCCGCAAACAAAATACCGAAGCGGCATATGAAGCGGATGTAACTACCACGACAGGTGAAACATTCACGATGTTGGTGGGGTATTCCTACAGTAATCCGTCCGCCAACGAGCCGGGCTGGCGCACAATTTCCATCAACCAGGGAGACATCATTACTGATATCCGTAAGCAGGGCCATTGGGTTCCCAATGGTTATAAATAACCTTATCAGTGAGATAACTTTTTATTCGGCATTCAGCTAATGGAGGTTCAGTGGGAAAAACATTACAGCAGGAAAAGTCATCAACAGTGGACTGTACCTGGCAGCTTGTTTTGAGCGTTGCCGGTGTGACATTAATGCGCAGCAATTCTGTTGGAGTTAAAGCACTGGGAGCCAGCCTCACCACACTGAGTCTGATACGCATCATTAAAAAACTCGCCACACTCGCCTGATCACCCTTTCTGAGCGTTCAGAGGATAAAAGCAATATGTCTGAAAATACCCAAGGGAAACTCAAAAGACTGAAAGAGAAATTCAATATGCGGCGAAATGTCTCCTCCACTGATAACCCGGTTGAGCAGATAGAAGAAAATGTCAGTGAGCAAACGACAGAAGGGGCAGAATCCCGTACTACCCGATATAAACGATTGCTCGATAATATTGTTATCAATGGTTTGCTAAATATTGCCGAAGATAAACTTAGTGATGATGCATTTATCGAGTCGGTGTTCAGTAAGGCTTATGAGCTTTTGCCTGTGCCGGTAAGAATGGTTGTCAGAAGGGAATGGTGCTTGGGTTATCTCCAGTCACGGAAAGCCCCGTTACTGGCGCAACTCAAGCTATACCGGACCGAAAGGCACGGCTCAGCAGAAACGGTGTCACCTGATGTGGAGCCCGCTCTGCAGCCAACGTTGCCACCACACTTAATCAGATTCATTTATAACAGTCAGGCCATCCTTCGGGGGGCCTTTTTTATGCCCATTTTCTACAGGAGTTTTTATGACCCGTTTAGCTAGCCGCTTCGGCTCAGTCAATCTTATTCGCCGCGATCGCCCGTTAATCTGTGACGAACTGGCGCACTATGTGCCGAGTGTATTCAGCTAAGACAAGCATGAATCACGCAGTGACGATACACATATATTACAACCATTACCCAGCTAGAAAACCTAATGTGACAAGACTTCCAATCTTTCTTCGCCTGCCTGACTGAAGACTTATCCCCTGACATTACAACTGCAGACGCCCCGTTCGAAAGAGCGGGGCGTTTTGCTTTGTGCCAAAAAGGAGTCACCATGAATCAAACAACATCATCACTTATTGCCGTTTCAGTACCCGATGCACAGCGTCTTAATTTCTGGCCGAAACACTTTGGCAAAATCCCACAGTGGATGCTGCTTGAGCCTCGCGCTTTCGCCTGGATGGATCGCCTGTGCGATGCCTACAGCGGCGGATGCTGGAATTACTACACGCTCAGCAACGGTGGTGCCTTCATTGCACCTGACAGCGAAGATAACTGGACCATGTTTAACAAGCTGAATGGCAACAGCTCGGAAATGAGCAGCGAAGGCGCTGGCATCGCAGTCTGCCTGCTGAACTGGAGCCACCATGCCTGCAGAACCGGCAGCCCCGCCATGAGCGAACACTACTATCACCTGCGTGAATTTGCGCTGAGCCATCCTGAATGCAGCGCCATCTTGCACATCACCGACTGATGCCGGAGGAAATTATGGAAACGACTGCATTACCTCTTCCGCTTTCATCACACCGCACCATAAAACGCGCCCTGACGCTTATCGAGAATCACCTACGCGAACCCGGCGTGGCGTTCACCTCAGCAACACTCACCCGCGACTGGCTGGGGCTGAACCTTGCAGGGCTGGAGCGGGAAGTGTTTATGGTGGTGTTTCTGGATAATCAGAATCGGCTGCTGGCACACGAAACCCTGTTTCACGGCTCCATCACCAGCACGGAAATTCATCCCCGCGAGGAGGTTAAAGCCGCATTACGGCACAACGCCGCGGCGGCAATCTTTGCCCACAACCATCCCTCCGGATATGCCGAGCCCAGCGATGCCGACCGGCGCATCACCGAGCGGCTGAAAAAAGCGCTGGCGCTGGTTGAAGTGCGAGTGCTGGACCATCTGATTGTCGGCAGCAAAGAGATTGTCTCGTTCGCCGAACGCGGCTGGTCCTGAAGGAGGACATATGCATTCTCAACCATGGGGGCTTACGTGCAGTAAAACGCCGTGCTTCAGTGCCAGGCTGGTGCAGGAAGGTAACCGGCTGCACTTCCTGGGTGACCGGGCAGAGTTCACCGGCGACTTCAGCGACAATGAAGCACTTCGCCTTGACCAGGCTTTTCCGCTGATAATGAAACAGCTGGAACAGATGCTGTCAGCCGGTGAGCTGAATCCTCGCCATCAGCAACGCGTTACCCTGCATCACATCGGACTGATCTGCGAAGCCGACACGCTCGGTTCGCACGGTCATGTTTACATCGCGATTTATCCCTTTTCGACTGTAACCGGCTGACCGGCCACCTCCAAAAACAGGACACACCCAATGCAAACTTTATTGTTACCCGAGCCACGGGCGGTTGAGCCATGCCCGTCGCCAGTGCAGGTCTGGCAGCTGCTGCTCACACATCTGCTGGATAAACACTATGGCCTCACGCTCAACGACACGCCGTTTGGCGACGACAGCGTGATTCAGGCGCACATCAACGCCGGTATTTCCCTGTGTGATGCTATCAATTTCATTGTGGAAAGGTATGAACTGGTGCGCACTGACCACAGCCATTTTAGCCTCACCGAACGCTCTTCACTGATTGGTGCCATCGACATTCTGCGTGCCCGTCGTGCAACCGGACTGATAGTAAGCAGCGGCTACAGCACCATAACCCGCATCACAGCAGGCCGGTATCGAGAGGACAAAATACAGTGAAAATCGGTCTGAGCCTCAGCGCTGACAGCATCGGAGTGCTGGGGCTGAACATGGGGAAAATCGCGGTAGACGTTGAAGGCATCGACATTGCTGATCTGATAGCTGCCGTTAGTGCGCAGGGGCTGACGCTGCGTATCGCGTAAGAACCCGGAAAGGTGGTGGTTGAAAACCCGCTGCCTGATGGCTCCCGCCTGAAAGGCGTCTGCTGCTGCACTGCCCATATCACCAGCGAGGATAATTCGCGGCTGTATACGCTTTCTCACCAGGCACAGGAATACAGCGATGCGGATTGGATACACTTCACTGGCTCGGGGTACCTCATCCGGCTGGATGCCTGGTCATATCCGCTGCTGCGCCTGAAGCGGCTGGGCCTGTCAAAGGTCTGCCGACGCCTGGTTTTCACACTGATAAGCCGTTACAGCATCGGCCTGATTCATCTCGATGCATTTGGCGAACTGCTGCCGGGATCTGACACTTTTGATTGGTAACGGTGCCTGCCCAATCCTTTCATATTACTTTCTCACATCAACACATGCACCCGCCCTTAAACCGGCGGGTGTTTTCATTTATGGAGACAACATGCAACCAGAACCAGACGTACTTACCGACCATACCGATATTATCTGTTCCACCAGCATCGAACGCATCGTGACCGGACGTAATGCCGCGCTGGTACAGATTGGGCAATTGATGCAGCAGCTCAACACCATTTCTCAACTCACTGCCGGAATCGGTGGCGGAAATGCCTCTGACTGGGCGATGAAGCAGGGACATCGCTATGACTGCTGGCTGATGGAAAAACCGGAGAAAGCGTTGCCAGTGGTCACCCGCAATATTGACCGTAGCCTGTGGCGCGATCTGATGCTGAAATCCGGCATGCTATCGCTGATGGACGCGCAGGCCCGTACGCAGTGGTATCAGAATTTGGAAGATGGCGACCTTCCGGCCATCAGTGAAGCCAATATTCTCAGCACCTTTGAACAGTTACATCAGAGCAAAGCAGAAGTGTTTGAGCGCGGCATCATCAACGTGTTTAAAGGACTGTCATGGGATTACAAAACCAACAGCCCATGTTTCTTCGGCAAGAAGATCATCATCAATAATCTGGTGACGCACAACCGCTGGGGCTTCAGCCTGACGTGGGGATTTCGTCGCGATCAACTGGCAGATCTGGAGCGGATGCTGTTTTTACTGGATGGCAAAGCGATACCTGACAATCGCGGTGACATCTCCATCAACCTGATGGATCACATCCGTGATAATCCCGGCAAAGACGTTTATGAAGACACGTATTTCTCCATCCGATACTTTCAGAAGGGCACCGCACATCTTACCTTCAAGTACCCTGAGTTAGTGGAGAAGATGAACGACATCATTGCTAAGCACTATCCGGGGATGTTGGCGTCCAGATAGTGAGGCGATACAATAACTGCTGCCTGAGGTAGTGAGCCGTACGGCAGATTTAACCAGCGAAACCACGCGAACAATGTGTTGGTATAATCGTTGGTATACTTTTTTTCGAACGCGATTTTGTGGTTTATAGTCAATAGTTTAGGTTGTTAATTTGAATCCTGTAGGGCGTACCATTAAATTTCAATAGATTACGTAATCCTCAATCCTGCCTGATTCTCCCCTTGTGTCGTATTAGTGTCGTTATCTCCTGAAAGTAAGTTAATTGCGCGCATGCTCGGTTAAATGATTGGTGCCAGATGCACATAGCGCTGCACCCTCTCTGCTCTTCCAGCCTTCCATTTTTAGCAGCCCCATCGGCATCCCAGACTGACACAGCCAGCTTGCACAGAAATGTTGCAGATCCGGGGATCTTTAATCTTCTGTTCCTGAACGCCTGAACATATTCCAGAGCGCCGCAATCGCGAGCGCATTGCTCCAGGTAAGCAGGGAATAGCTGTTTTTTATAGTTGTCATCTTGTTACTGATTCAGAATGGGCGGATCATGCCATCACTTAACCTGAACACTGCGGAACACAGCTGGCTCCATGCTAATCAGCACTGAGGATTTACGTAATAACCTGGCAGACAGAAAACTTGCCTGCACGCTTGCTGCCGTAGCTGGCGCCCTCAATACAGCAGCCTTTGAGGTTGTCGGTTTTTTTTCGGCCAACATGACTGGTAACGTCTCTTCGCTTTCAGATCATCTGGCTAAAGCCAGCCTTGCGCCTGGCATTTTTTTTCTGTCGGTTATCTGCATTTTTATCGCCGGTTCCGCATTCTCCGCCCTGCTTATCAATGCGGGGCGCAGGAGGAAGATGCGGACGGTTTACGCTGTTAATATCATCCTTGAGGGGGCAGGGCTTGTTCTGCTGGGCATTGTTGAATGCTGGATGAACCCGGCCTCACCCGGCGTTCTGCTTATTCTGTGCCTGAGTTTTTTAATGGGGTTACAGAATGCCGTGGTGACGCGTATCTCCAATGCACGGGTAAGAACGACGCATGTGTCCGGGACATCCACGGATATCGGTATCGAGCTGGCTATGCTGTTTGATGTGCTGAGACGAAAAGAATCGCCAAAGGATGCCCCGCTCTATCTTGAGCGACTCGGGCTGCACGCCTTTACATTGCTCTCATTTCTGGCTGGCGGTGTGGCCGGAATATGGCTGTTTCATCTGCTCGACTATGCATTTCTTATTTTGATAGGCACAGGCGTCATTTTGCTGGCATTGCATAATATGCGCCATAAACAGCAGCTTGAATAAGACAGTGAAGCCGCCTACGGGCGGTTTTTTATTACCTGCAATAAACCTCCGGCGCGTCGCTTATTGCGCTCCCGGCAAGCGAATCCTGATACCTGGTTTCGCTGCATGGCACTCTGGCGTGTTCAACACCCGAAGCGAATGCTTTTCAGGCTGCGTGCACTATTCCGCATGCTGCACTGTTCACTATCACAGCGAGCGCTTGTGCTGAAGGCTGCCGCCAGGCGTCTTATTTCGGCTTTAAGCATCAGGATTAAGCACGTTTCTGAGCGCATATGTCACTTAATCCATTACCTGTTCTGGTGAACCGTTAAAGGGGTCACATCCCTGTCATCGTTTGCGTGACAAAAACCTGTAACAACAGCCCAATACCCCGTTTTTGCTCTTTCTGGAAACGCCACTACCGACGGTTCACGCGGTGCTGGCTAAAGCGACGTTAAGCAGCATCAGGGTTTACCGGATATGTTTGCACGGGTTTTTCGGTGCGATCCGGTGCTGATATTTCCTATTAAAACGGCATAAAAAGCAAAAATGTGAAACGCAGTTTCAAAACCTTTCTTACAGCGCCACATTTCTCCCCAACGTGGCATTATCCGCAAGGTGAGGGCCAGGTAAGCCCCGTATGTTCGTGGATGAAAAATTATACTAATGATGAGGCAGTTATGAACATATCACGAATGGTTAACGCCCTTCTTATGTGCTGTTTACCTGCACTGGCGTTTACGGTCCAGGCCCAGACCGTCCTGCGCCTGGCCTACGCCGAGAACAGCCAGCCGGTTAAGGACGCCCTTCACTTTCTGGGAAAACAGATTGAAGAAAAAACGGCCAACGAAATAAAGGTTATCTATTTTCCGGATGCGCAACTGGGCGGAGAGCGGGAGCTGGTCGAGCTGACGCAAGTTGGCGTGGTGGATATCACTAAGGTGTCGTCCGGTCTGATGGAAAGCTTCTCTCCAGCCTATGGCGTCTTTTCCCTGCCTTATCTTTTTGCCGACGTCGAAGAATATTACAAAGTGATGGATAACCCGGCGGTCATGGAGCCTGTTTATCAGTCTACCGCGCCGCAGGGGTTTATCGGCATTGGCTGGTATGACTCCGGCGCCCGCAGCTTTTATATGAGCAAAGGCCCTATCCGTAAGATTGAAGACCTGCGGGGGAAAAAGATCCGCGTCATGCAGAGTGAAACCGCTATCCAGACGCTTAAGCTGCTGGGCGCTTCACCTATCGCCATGGGGCAGGCGGAAGTTTACACCTCGCTGCAGCAGGGCATCCTGGATGGGGCTGAAAACAATGAGTTCGCGCTGACTATCGCCCGGCATGGTGAAGTGGCCCGCTACTACACCTATGACATGCATACCCGTATCCCCGATATTTTGCTGATGAGCGCGCTGACGCTGGAGAAGCTGACGCCTGAGCAGCAGGAAATTGTGAAGGAGGCGGTCAAAGCCTCCATCGAATTCGAAAAAGCCGCCTGGGATAAAGAGATGGAAGCCACCCGGCGACTGGCGATCGAAAATTTCAACGTGGAGTTTTTCGATATCGATAAGAAACCCTTTCAGGATGCCGTACAGCCCATCTATGAAGGCTTAAAAAACAGACCTGAACTCTATGAGCTGTATCAAAAAATCCAGTCAGCGAAAGGCTAATCTCTCAGGAGGGGTAATGGACACATTTAGAAAAGTACTTAATCAGTTACTGGGCGGTATATGTTCCCTTCTGCTGGCAGTGATGGTGTGTGTGGCCTGCTGGCAGGTCATCAGCCGTTATATTGTCGGGGTGCCAAGCACCGCAACGGAGGAGCTGTTGCGCTTCTCGCTGGTCTGGCTTTCGATGCTGGGCATGGCTTACGTCGCCGGTAAGAATCAGCATATCAGCCTGACGATTCTGGTGGATAAAGTGTCGCCAGCCGTACGCCGCTGGTGGATGATTGTGCTGCAACTCACTTTCGCTGCTTTTTCCATCTGGGTGCTCATCATCGGCGGGCTGAAAATATCCTCTATTTCTATGTTACAGATCTCGCCTGCACTGGGGATTCCCATGGGGAAAATCTATTATGCCCTGCCGGTGGCGGGCCTGCTGATCATCCTTTACAGCGTGATGAACATTGTCGATCTGCTTAAAGCTACCTCGTCCGCGGCTGATACCGATACGGTAATGGAGAACCAACATGATTGATCCAATCCTTGCCTCCGTGACGCTGGTGAGCATATTTGTGGTGCTGCTGGCCATGGGTGCATCCATCGGTCTTTGTATCGTTATCGCCTCCGGCTGTACGATGCTGCTGGCCTTGCCCTTTGATATCTCGATGTTTGCCACGGCGCAGAAAATGTTCTCAAGCCTGGACAGCTTTGCCTTACTGGCGGTGCCGTTCTTTGTCCTCTCTGGGGTAATCATGAACAGCGGCGGGGTCGCCACGCGGCTGGTGAACTTTGCCAAACTTTTCACCGGCAGATTACCTGGCTCACTCTCCTATACGAATATTATGGGGAATATGATGTTCGGCGCGATTTCAGGATCTGCCATCGCGGCCTCAACGTCGATCGGCGGCGTGATGGTGCCGATGAGCGCGAAAGAAGGGTATAGCCGTAGCTTTGCCGCCGCGGTAAATATCGCCTCTGCGCCTACCGGAATGCTAATTCCACCCACGACGGCCTTCATATTATATGCGCTGGCAAGCGGAGGCACTTCCATCGCGGCACTGTTTGCCGGTGGCCTGGTGGCCGGTATTCTGTGGGGCGTAAGCTGTATGCTGGTGACTTTCGTGGTAGCCAGACGGAACAATTACCGGGTCTTTTTTGCCCTGCAAAAAGGTGTGGCGTTAAAAGTGACCCTTGAAGCCGTTCCGAGCCTGCTGCTGATCGTGATCATCGTCGGCGGGATAGTGCAGGGCATCTTCACGGCTATCGAAGCCTCAGCCATCGCCGTCGCCTACACCCTGCTGTTAACCATGGGGCTTTATAAAACGATACGTATTAAGAACTTACCTGATATCCTGTTGCAGACGGTAGTGATGACCGGGATTATCATGTTCCTGCTGGCCACATCGGCGGCGATGTCGTTTTCGATGTCGATTACGAACATCCCGGCGGCGCTGAGCGATCTCATCCTCGGTATATCCGATAACAAGCTGGTTATCCTGCTGGTGGTGACGATCTTTCTGCTGCTTATTGGGGCATTTATGGATATCGGTCCTGCCATCCTGATTTTTACGCCGATCCTGCTGCCAATCATGGTGAAGCTGGGGGTCGATCCGGTGCATTTTGGTATCCTGATGATCTACAACCTGGCGGTGGGAACGATCACCCCGCCAGTAGGCAGCGGATTGTATGTCGGGGCAAGCGTCGGCAAGGTAAAAGTGGAAGAGGTGATGAAGCCGCTGGTGCCTTTTTATATCGCCATCATCGGTATGCTGCTGGTCATTACCTATCTGCCCGAATTTACCCTGTTCCTGCCACGTATGATGGGCGTGATGTAACGCGTAACCTGCACCCGAATATCGGGTGCAGGATTCTCAGTTGCAAAATAGCGCTCCCCACTCAGAGCCTGCTAATCCCTAACCCCCCCAAAAAGCGTGGTGCTCTTCATCTCCGGTCCGCCTTCTTACGAACGCTGTGCGCTGTCTGCCTGAAAAGGGCGAGCGGCCATTAAATTAACAGGCCTGGTGACTGCTACCGCAAAATCCCGGGTAATGGCGTTTTCATTTTATCCGGCGGGAGAACAGACCTGAAATAACTCTCCGGAAGGGGAGGAGGCTGAAAAGCGCCTTTTCTTAATACGGGGTGTTATTAACATTAGGTGTGATTATATAGCAGCAGTAAATATAATCCTTCCATGAACAGGCTTTAAGCTATTTTCGTCTGGTGGTGCCGACTACTATAAATAATATCGTCCTTACGTAGCGGCGTTGTACTACATGTTAATATCGCTACCCGGACAAGTTCAGCGATTTACTTTTAATCATTTAAACAGGGGGGTAAAAAGTGAGTGGGCGGCGTGGGAAGTAATGACGTTTTTCACCAGGCCAGCCTTTCGCAGGCGGACCTGGTAACGTATAGCGGTTATCCGGTGGTAAATTATTCCGGGTTCGATTTTTAAGTGGATGTTAGTAGTAAAATGTCGTGCTATTAAAAGGTATAACCTACACCGATGCGGAAACGCGTCTGACGTTCATCGCTGGTGCTTCTTACCGACACGTTACCCACTTCGATAAAAGGGGACCAGTTCCCGGTTAAATACGCTGTTCTAAAGTTATACTCGTAGTTGTTTTTACTGTTATCGTAGAGATCGTATTTATCGGCCCTTTTATAAATGCCTTCAAGTGTCCAGTCGAATTTATTCCATTTGTATCCAGCCCAGACATCCATACGGTTAATGGTGTCATCATCCCTGATATCGGAGGAGCGGCGGATGTATTCATAACGGTAACGGGCGCCCAGCCACCAGCTGTCATCGAGCTTCCATGTGGCTCTGAAATAAGGCTTATATACGGAATAGCCGTTGCCCGTCTCCAGTACCATGCCCGGTTGCCAGGCGACCGCGCCAGTCGAGAACTGGTAGCTTGCGGTATATTCATTGCCCTGAACTTCCATATCGTTAAAGGCTTTATTGCTGTCGTCGCCGCCTGATTTTGAAATGGCTTCAATAGCAAAGCCAAACCCATTATCAAAGCGGTGGGAAATATAGGCACGATCGTAGTTAGCTTTACTGTCGTCAAGATATTCATGACGAACGTCGACATAGACTGCCTGGGCACTGGTAGCAACAAGAGGGAGTAAAAGTAAAAGTGACTTTTTCATAGCATGTCCATTTTTATTAAAAGTGTTAGTGGGAGAGCCTTAATGAGAAGTTCTGACAAGAATTTAAAGGTTATGAAATATTGTTTCAATTTATTTATATGCTTCGTTTTGAAAATTGCGATGCATTTCAAAGTTGGAATAATAAATCACTCTGGAAAAAGCATGATGGAAATGGAAACAATATTTAAATCAGCGCTTTTGTACTCATCCTTGCAGCGGGGTTAGTGATAAGTGCTTGTTTTGTTTGTTTTAATTTTGAGCGGTGTATGCGGCTATTTTACGAGGCTGTTTTTCGCAAGATAAATAATCTCTTCCGGAAAAGGCTACAGATGCTGGCAGTTTTATAATTTGTGAATTGGCATGCGTTCATCTTTGTTTTAATGACAACCTGAAGCGCTGACTGTCATTTTTATTAAGGCAAAGTCTCTCTGTTATTTATTCTTTTCAGGTCTGATAAAAATCATCAGCCGGATAGAACGTTCGCACCTGAAAAAGGCGAGCATTGCGTTGACGGGCCGTTCCGGCTGAGTTGTGGTGTACCGCGAAGGATGAAGGGCGAGAGGCGAGAGGCAGAGGGCGAGAGGCGAGAGGCAGAGGGCGAAAGGCAGAGGGCAGAGGGCGAAAGGCAGAGGGCAGAGGGCGAAAGGCAGAGGGCAGAGGGCAGGCAAAAACCGGGAACGCGCCCTACACTTATCCCTACCCAACACATCTGAAGAGGTAATGATGACTGAGCGTCCAGATTATGACGATCCGCTTCCACAGCATGAGGTGATCACCGAGTTTCCCGAACACGGAGATGATGAGCCGATCGAAGATGATGATGAGTTAGTGCCCGATCCCACCAAAAAGGGATAGAAACTTAAGCCGCCTCCGGGCGGTTTTTTAATGGGCAGATAAAGCCTGCCTGAAAGGCTACAGGGCTCAGATAAGGCCGTAGTCGTGCTTTCCCGGTCTTACCCGCATACCCGGAAAGGGTCTGCCTGATGAAGGGTAATCTGGATACTCAGACCGGTCGGGGCAGACTACTGATACGCGGGCAGAAGGCATCATGAATTATCATCACCTCCCGCATCCTATCTTACTGAAAAGACTCTCTGTACAGTGAAGCCTTAAAACGGCAGGAACGAGCCTAAGGCTGCATCAGAGCGCTATAAACAGAGACTGGTAAGTAAGTGAGACAATTCCGAAAATTACCGCCAGCTTAAAAAAATAATACTGACCTACCCACGCTGCTCATCTTATTATTAATAATAAGAACTTTCTTAATGCGATTGTGTCAACATTGCGGATAGCGTTTCGTTTAATTTTTAATTACTATTATAAAGTGTAAATTAATATAAATACACTTTCGGATTTTTAAATAGATAACCACAGTAACTTATTGATAAAATTGATGTTTACCTTATTTAATTTGGCGGGGTTTTACTGTTAATTCATACTTTTTTGCTGGCTTGGATATTTTTCTCATCAACGATTTTGCAAAAATCTCAAACGCCTCTACTATTAAATACGCAACACGACATGTCCGGATGGAATAACGCCGGATGCCAGTTAACGAAATGAATATTATATTCAGGAGTCAATTATGGCCGAACATCGTGGTGGTTCAGGTAACTTTGCAGAAGATCGTGATAAAGCCTCTGAAGCAGGTAAAAAAGGCGGGCAGAACAGCGGCGGTAACTTCGCCAATGACCGTGAGAAAGCGTCAGAAGCAGGGAAAAAAGGTGGTCAAAACAGCCACAGCGGTGGACGCAAGTCAGAATAGCGTAACCGCACTGTGACAGGGATGCGTTGCCAGCCCCGGTATTTTTACCGGGGCTAAATGGTTATGGGCATTTGAAGCCAAGCCAGATAGCTACTGGCTTTCATGGGTTAAAATCTTAACCAGAAAGGCCTGACTTTATGTTGCGGGGATTAACTTCGTCTTTTTATAAAAGCCAGGTATGCCTGAAAGAGGATAGCAGAGAAGAAATGCTCTCCGGCTCCGGTTTCAGGCAAGTCTGTCTGTGCGGGTTAATGACAGGATGCAAACAGAGACGAGCCGCAGTAAGACTCACAGATCGATTGCACAAAACTAGACGCCCAGACTTGCGCCGATAACCACGTTCACAAGTCCCGACGCCAGGAACACGCAACCTGGAATCAGGAAACCAGGGTTTTTTTTCCTGAAGTTAAGTGCTAACAGAATGATCCCAACTGCGATCATAGGTATGGCGATAAACAAAAATGTCGACATGAGATCCCTTACTGGGAGATTTTCAATTATGCCCAGTTCCACGGCATCCAGTGATGGGTCAGCAAGAACATGATTAGCTCAAGCACGATAACAAGCGTCAGCAGGGCACCCAGCTTGTGATTCCCTATCCACTTCACTTACAGCGCCTCCTGGAATACCTCACAGTTGAACTGAGCCGCAGTCAGGCAGCGGGCTTTCTGCGAACGCTGTTTATCAGGCTAACGGACTCATAACACTGTCTGAATCATACCGTCACTGTTTTTTTATGCCAGAGACATTTCGGTTATGCCGTCTCTTTCACGACCTCGCCTGGGCATGAGAAAAGCTTTAGGGATCATCGGACAAAAAAAAGGCCGCCGAAGCGACCTGATGTCAGTAAGGTTTTTTTAAGCTGCTGTCAGCGCCGTTACGGCAATATCAGAACGGAAGATGCCGTGCTTAATGGACTGCTCTTCGAAGAAATCATTCAGGGCTCGTACAGCATTTTCACCCTGAATCAGAAGAGTGTTTTCTTTGGCCTGGCCGGCTTTCTTCACCACATACTGCACTGACCAGCTCTTGAGTGATTTGTTCATGTTTCCGCCTCCGGTTATTCAGTTAATCAGCTCTCATGGATGAGTCATCGACAGAAAGCGGTAAAACTTTAACCAGTTTTTTAGGATTTTTCTTACACAGCACCTCAACAAATCCTCTGCTTAAAAAGTCCTGCTGATTTTCAGTTGCTTATGCGTCAGCAATAACGGAGAAGTGATCACAGAGGATAGCGCGCCGGAGAGTAAGTCGCCTGGTAAACAGAATGAGGGAAAGGAATCGATCATAAATTGTCCGTCACCGCGCCAGCTTCGTCTGCCGTCACGGCTGCTACGCTTAGGGTGATTAAGAACTGACACAGGAAACAGCGATGTACCCGAATAAAACTGAGATTGATCTTGGCTCAGACCGTATCGTGATTGAAAAACGATACCGGGCGCTGAGCGCGCTTAACGATCTGTTGATTGGTATCTGGTTTCTGGCAGGCAGTATCATGTTCTTTGATGATTCGCTGATGACCCTCGGCACAGGTTTTTTTGTCGTGGGAAGCATCGAGCTTATCCTCCGACCGATAATCAAACTGACAGAGCTTATCCACGTAAAAAGGGTTACTGCATGCGGATAGCCTTGAGGCTGCTTTACGCCCTTTTCCGCTGATTGCCTGGCTGATAACCTGTACAGGAAATGATCAGCATTGCATCGCCTGTAACCTGCAAACGTCATAACGCTATGTGAAAATGCAGAGGGGGGATTGGAGAATGCCTGGCTGATAAAATCGCAGCGCTGCCCTTACATGCCGCCACAGTGATAAGAGCCATGAATTTCACGTCCCCAGCGACGAAAAGATGATCAGTTTACAAAGGAGTCAGCAATGAAAATCGCCTGCCTCGGTTGGGGATCGCTGATCTGGAAACCGGGAACACTGCCGCTGGCAAGTGACTGGTATTCAGATGGGCCTGCGTTGCCGGTGGAGTTTTCGCGGGTTAGTGATAAGGGTGAACTTGCCACCGTCATCTGTCTGAATGCTCCGTCGGTACAGGTTTACTGGGCCATGCTGGAAACGGATGATCTTCAGCTTGCGGTGACAGCCTTACGTGAACGGGAAAAAATTCCAGCAAATCGGGAAGATGGCATCGGTATGTTGAGAGTGCAGCCATCGGCGCAGGGCAACATTGCCGGATGGGCTGCCGGACACGGCATTGATGCCCTGATCTGGACAGCGCTACCGCCGCGATTTGCCGGCGTTGAAGGGATGATCCCTTCAGCCGAAGAAGCGCTGGATTATCTCCGCTCGCTGGGAGGCGACGAACGGGCACATGCATTTGATTATCTTCGCCAGGTGCCCGAGCAGTTAACGACACCCTATCGCCGCGCTTTTCAGCAGCATCTGGATTTATAGGCTTCCTCCCCGGAGAAGGGAAAGCGGCGAGGCGATCTCTTTTTCGGGTTTAAAACCCTAAGCGCTGAAGTGGCTGAATAACAGAAGTGTTTCAAGCCCTTATGCCGCTTATCACGCGATCACATCATCCGGCGTACGGTGAACAATCTCTTCCAACACGGAGCGGTAAATATCGAGCTTAACCACATCCGTTTCCATTTCCATCTTATTCAGCAACTTAAGAATGAGGGCCTTGTTGGTCACGAAGCCCTGCGCGGCCATCAGTTCGGCGGTAATTTTCATCAGCACCTCAGATTCGCCAGAGGAGAGCTCACCTGAATTTTGAAAATAGGTATTGATTTGCGACTCGATGGAATCATGTTGCTGCATGGTGAAGCCTCCGGAAATTTTTTTATTATGGCGTATCTGGACAATAAAACGGCTAATCGCTGTAGAGATTTCATCAAAGTTGTACAAAAAAATGGCCTCTGAAAGTGGAAATCCACTGGCACCTTCAGAGGCGATGCAAAGCATCATTCGTTACTGTGGATGGATGTCCACGGCGGATAAAGTTATACGAAGAAGTTAAACTTGTACAACGAATCCTTGTGCAAAACGTGCTGTCGTAGGTGTATCTGAAATGCAATTTATGCTAAGGGTGCGGCGAGTTTTTTGCCGCATCGCCCTAACAACTTTCGACTACGCTTAATAGACGCAGAGCAACAGGAGAAATGCGATGAAAAATCAAAATACCAACAGCAAACGAAACAAAGAAGGTGACGTCAGCAAAGGATTGCCTGAAGCCGCCCCTCAGTCGGGCAATGCTTATGAAGAAGATGAACATACGGCAACCGATCGTCCGGATGAGCATGGTGAAATTCCGCGCACCCGTGATGACAGTGAGGATGATAAAGTCGACCCTTATAAGCAGGGATAACTGTCGTTGCGAAGGCCCGCCAGTGTCGGGCCTTACTTTTGGCTGTCAGGGAAGGGAGGGCGGTTGATATTTGATATAGTCGCGAATGGCATCATGCACACTTTTATTCTCGGCATCATCAAGCCCTCTGTCGGCAAACTCTTTCGCCAGTTTTTCCAGCACGTCGTCAAATTTTCCCTTATAGGTAATGTTGTTTAACGCAATCTGCTGGCCAAGGATCTCTTTTAGCGCCCGCGTTTCCGTACTGAGCCGTTGCACAGTTTCTTCGAGCTTCCTGATTCTTGCTTCTTCCGACATGGTGTCTCCCGGGTCATTTTGAATAGTCATAACGGATGTAAAACAGCATCGCTTAACTCAAAGCGTATTGCAATGAGCGGGTTAGCGAGTCCATTACCAACAGAAAAGAGCAAAAGGCCGCTGGAATGATAAAATACCCGTTGTCTTTTTTTGTCCCGGAGGAAACATGGCCTCACCAGAAGCTATCCTTCAGCGGTTATCCGCCTCACCTTTTCGTCAGCGCTTCCACCTCGGCCGCGTTGAGTACGATTACTGCCTGAAAAAGGGAGAGGAAATGATCTCCTCACATGCGACGGATTTCATCCGGCAACGCCTTTCTCCGGCGGAGCCAGTAAATGATGGCAAACAGACGCCAATGCGGGGACATCCCGTTTTCATTGCCCAGCATGCCACCGCCACCTGCTGCCGCGGCTGCATAAGCAAATGGCATGGCATTCCCCACCATCAGGAAATGACTCAGGAAGAGCAGGCCCGGGTCGTTGAGCTGATTCTCTGCTGGCTGCGGCTGGAGATGCAAAAACCGGCGCCGAAAATGAAGAAGCAGAAAACGCGCGGTCAGAACAAAGGCGCGCCGCCAGAACAGCTTAATTTGCTGTAGTGCCTGAGAAAACAGGAAAGCCTTCTTCAGCGCTTGAAAGTGGAGATGGCAAGGGATAAACAGGGCGATAAAGGAGAACCTGACGTACCGGCGGGAACAAAAGCGCCGGAAGCGGGCCGGCGCCATCGTGGATCTGAGAAAATTAGCGGGAGAGCGCGGCTTCGGCTTCTTTCAGTTCATCGCGCGCTTCATCCAGTTTTTTCATTCTCTTTTCGATTTTATCCGGTCTGCCGTCAGCTTTTGCCTCTCTCAACTCCTGCTCACGTTCCATGACCTCCTGTTTCTTTTCGGCCACTTTTTCCTGACGCTCTTTCAGCAGGCCGCTGTCGGTGCAGTTTTCGTTAACTTCGCGCAGGGCTTTTTCCAGACCGGCGACGCGGTGGGTATTGCCATGCTGCTGAGCGTATTTTAACTGCTGCTCAATTTCCTGTTTCTTGCCGGCACAGCCAGTTAACGCCGCGCTTGCCTGAGTGGAAAAAAGGGAGAGTGCAAAAATGCAGAAGCTTGCTTTCATTAGCGATTGTTTCATGTGTCCTCACTGACAGGTAATTAAGGCGAAACTATAACAATAGTTTATGTGAGACGGTTTGAGGGAAGACAAAAAAGGCGCCTTTTGCCTTCTTTTCTACAGGTTGCTTTGCGCCCTGGCGTACTGCTACTCTGTCGGCCTTCTCTGCTTCCCTGCTGCTACTGGTTTAGACAGGAACGTAAATGATCTGGCTGATGCTTGTGACCCTGATTGTGGTATTTATTATTGGCTTCCGGGTGCTCAACTCCCGCGCCCGACGCGCCACGCGGGCATTAACAAAGCGGCTGAATCTCGATCCCGTGTATGTTGAGTCACTGATAAGCCAGATGGGCAAAGCGCCCGGTGAAGCCTTTATCGACTATATTTCCCGCGAAAATGAAGCGCATCTGGCGAATGCTGCCAGCGTGCTGTTTATCTATCAGGTTTTCATTCTGGATGAATCGGACGAAAGCATCGCTTTCTGGCGCGGCGTGCTACGTAAGGCCTATCTTCCCGTTGAATTAAGCAGCGAGCATGTCAGGCTGGCGCTGGCCTTTTTAAGTGAAATGGAACCCGATGCCCAGGAGATGCACGAGTTTCGCCTGCGGTATAATGCGCGTTTTGCAACGCCCGATAATTCGCCCATGGGAGGAACAGACAATGTTTACTCCATCCACTCCCGTCCGGGTCGCCACTGACGTTTATTTCCCCCCACTTAAACGTGAACAGTTATGTCCCTGCATTCCTGAACCTTCCTGTTAACAGGAGAGGCTACTTTCTGCCCGATCATTAGCTTCTTTATTCATTAATGCGCCTGTTTCTCCGCCTGTAACATTCATCAATGGCGAATTAAATCATCCAGGATAATGGGTGATGTTTTATTATTGGCTCTTATTTGTTTTTATATTGTTAATTTTTGATTAGGCTGCCAGATGAATTATTTCCATCAGTTCAGGCGCGGTATGATAACGAAGGTTCACTATTATTGGTTGATTTTACTGATATTGTGTATTTAAAGCGCAGATTGGCAGGCAAGGCAGCTAACCAGAGTGGCGGTAGCGCGTTTATCGCTTAAGCGCCTGCGCTGCCAGTTGATATAAACTTAACAATTAATATTTTAGATACAAAAATTACAATTTGTAATGGTTGTTTCCATGATATTGCCTCCAGGTTAGATGAAAGAAAAATTAATTAACCCAAATTACATTTCTTTAGCATGTGAGAGTCGTAATGTTATGCTTCTTCAAAAAGAAACAACCCGCCGTAAGTTTTTACTAGGGTCGCTTTTGGCGTTGCCCTTTAGCGATATGATAGTAAGGGGATTAACGGCGGCCGAGGCTGCGGAAATGGCCGCCCCCGAGCTGCTTGAATATCAACCCGTCTTTTTCTCCAGTGATGAATGGCAATTTATCATGGCCGCCTGCGATCGGCTTATTCCTGCCGGTGGGAAAGGAAAGGCACCAGGCGCATTAGAAACAAATGTGCCCATCTTTATTGACCAGCAGATGCAGGGCGATATGGGGGATGAGATTTATCTTCAGGGACCTTTTGAGCCTCACGCTCCGGCAACGATGGGCTATCAGATCCCTTACCGGCCTCAGCAGATCTATAAAATTGGCATTCGTGTAATTAACGACTGGTGCCAGCAGCAGCATCAGAAACTTTTCCATGCCCTCACTGTGGAAGAAAAAGATGCGGTACTGACGCAGATTCAGAAAAACGGCATTCACTTTAGCGATCTGGGTGAAGACGCGCTGCAGGGCTCGCAATTCTTCAGTGAACTGCTTGCGGATACCAAACATGGTTATCTTTCCGATCCGATGTACGGCGGTAATAAAGGGATGAAGGCGTGGATCGCCATCGGTTTTCCCGGCGCCCGCGCCAGCTACACCGAATGGGTTAAGCAACATAACGTTCCCTATCCGCTCGGCCCGGTCAGCCTTCTGGGCCAGCGCGCCTGAGTTGACTGAGTACTTTTCCGTTTTCTGAAGATTGCAGGATTTAAGATGGCACTGGTAAATAAAGAAGAAGTCGACGTCGTTGTCGTCGGCCTGGGCTGGGCGGGTTCACTCATGAGTATTGAACTGGCGATGGCCGGACTGAAAGTGCGTGCGCTTGAACGCGGCGGCGATCGCGACTACAGCGATTTCGCCTACCCAAAGCCCGCCGATGAGTATGCTTACGCCGTCCGTAATAAAGTATTCGCCACGCCCGCCGAAGCGGCGGTCACCGTTCGCTACAATATGAGCCAGACGGCGTTGCCCACCCGTAAGTGGGGCGCATTCTGTCCCGGTAACGGCGTTGGCGGATCGGGGCTGCACTGGACAGGCGTTCTGCTGCGTCCAACCCCGACCGATATCAAGCTGAAAACCTACGCTGATGAGGCCTACAAGCCGGGTATTTTGCAGGAAGATATGACCATCGGTGATTTTCCCTTCACATGGGATGAGATCGAGCCTTATTACGATAAGTTTGAGCGTATCTGCGGCCAGTCAGGTAAGACGGGTAACCTGCGCGGCGAGATACTGGAAGGCGGTGACCCGTTTGAAGGCCCGCGTTCCAATCCCTATCCGCTGCCTCCGCTGGACGATACGCTGAATAACACGATGTTCGTCGATGTGGCGAAAAAGCTTGGCTATCATCCGTTCCCGAATCCCTCAGCCTGCGTATCCCGCGCGTGGACTAACCCCTACGGCAACCAGATTGCGCCGTGCAACTACTGCGGCTATTGCAGCAAATATCCCTGTCTGAACTATTCCAAAGCCTCCCCGCAAACGGCGGTGATGGATTCGCTGAAGCGGATGGACAACTTCTCCTATGAAGTGAATGCAAACGTGATGAAGGTGGTGCTGCATGAGGACAAAAAAACCGCTAAGGGCGTGATCTACATTGATGCGCAGGGGAACGAATGCTTCCAGCCAGCGAAGATTGTCGTGCTGAGCAGTTTCCAGTTCTGTAACGTTCGCCTGATGCTGCTTTCCGGCATCGGCAAGCCTTATAACCCGATCACCAATGAAGGGGTGGTGGGACGGAACTACGCCTTCCTCAGCAATGGCGGCGCAACGCTGTTCTTCAAGGATAAGAATTTTAATCCGTTTGCCACTGCGGGCGCGACGGGACAGATGTTTAACGACATTTCACCAGGCAACTTTGATGGCCCTGCGCTCGGCTTCATCGGCGGGGCGAAGATTCACAGTTCCCAGGCAACGGGTACGCCAATCAGTACCGCACTGCCTAAAGGGACGCCTGCCTGGGGAACGGGTTGGAAAGAGGGGCTGGAAGAGTGGTACGGCCACTCCATGAAAATCAGCATAACCACGACCTGTATGTCATACCGCGATATCTACCTTGATCTCGATCCTAACTACAAGGATGAGTATGGCTACCCTCTGCTGCGCATGACCTTCAACTGGAAAGAGAATGAGCTTAAGCTCCAGCAATATCTGAAGGGTATCGTCGGTAATCTCACCAAAGAGCTTAATCCGGACAGCTATAGCGAAAGTTTCCTGTCGATGGATTCTAACTTTGATCTGACCAAATATGTCTCCACCCACAACGTGGGCGGCGCGATCATGGGCGAGAACCCGGAAACCTCCGCGCTTAACCGTTACTTGCAAAGCTGGGACGTTCACAATGTCTTCGTGCCGGGCGGTAATGCTTTCCCGCAGAACTTCCAGGCGAATCCGACAGATACGATTGGTGCCTTAACGCTGATGGCCGCTCAGGCAATCAAGGATCTTTATCTGAAAAACCCCGGTCCGCTGGTTCAGGCATAAAGGAGATTAACCTGATGAAAATGAAAACCTTTTTTATTGCCAGCTCCGTACTGATAAGCCTGGGGTTTGCCGCCAGCGCCCAGGCTGAGGATGCGGATGCAGAACTGATCGGGCAGGGCGAATATATCTCCCGCCTGGGTGACTGCGGTGCGTGTCACTCCCTGCCGGGCAAACCTGCGTTTTCCGGCGGTCTGGCCATTGAGTCTGCCCTCGGGACAATCTACTCGACCAATATCACGCCGGATAAAGCGCAGGGGATTGGCCGCTACAGCGAAGAACAGTTCTCCGATGCGGTGCGTAAAGGCGTGCTGCCGGACGGGACGCGACTCTATCCGGCAATGCCTTATCCTGACTATGCAAAAATCAGCGATAAAGATATGCATGCGTTGTATGCCTATTTTATGCATGGCGTGGCGCCGAGCGCGGAATCGCCACCCGAGACCGATCTGAGCTTCCCATTCAGCCAGCGCTGGGGGATGCGCTTCTGGAACTGGGCGTTCAGTACGGATAAACCCTTCAGGCCCGTTGGCGGCGCGTCGGCAGAGATTAATCGCGGCGCTTACCTGGTGGAAAGCCTGGGTCACTGCGGTAGCTGCCATACGCCGCGTGGATTGGGAATGAACGAAAAAGCGTTCGACAGCAGCAGTGACGCGTTCCTGGCTGGCGGCAATCTGAACGGGTGGGAAGTGCCGTCGCTGCGCGGTCTGCCGCGCTGGAGCCAGCAGGAAATCGTGGATTATCTGGCGACAGGCCGCAATGATAAGGCCGCAGTCGGTGGCGAGATGAAATCGGTGGTTGAACACAGCACCTCGTGGATGACCGATGCGGACCTGAACGCTATCGCCGCCTATCTGAAATTCCTCGGTAACAATCCCTCTCTGCCAGCGGTAGATTCCGGGGCGGCTGGGGCGACGGAAGCGAAACTGACGGCGGCGAAGGATCTGACCGAAGGCGAGCGGCTTTATATCGACAACTGCGGCGCCTGCCACTTTGTCACCGGCAAAGGCGCGCCGGGGATATTTCCGCAGCTGGATCAGGCTACCATTGTTAATGCAGAAGATCCGGGCGGTTTGATCCATACCATTCTGGCCGGCGCGCAGCAACCTTCTACCGCGAAGGCACCTTCAACGCTCGCCATGCCCGGTTTTGCCCATCGTCTGAATGACGAAGAGGTCGCCGCGCTCGCGACCTTTGTCCGTCAGGGCTGGAGTAATAAAGCCGCTGCTGTCACCGCCGGGGATGTAGCGAAGGTCAGAAAAAATCTTAAGGAACACTAAGAGAGGAAAACGCGGTCGCATTCTTTAGCCTTGTTTGCGTTACCGCGCGTTCACGAAAAATGATAAGTATCCGTGGCCCATATGGCACGGATACGTTCCCGCTGTTATTTTCAATAAAGCCTGTCACTGCCTCACAGGCTGAGGCGGAGTGCTGTTTAATAATCCTGCCGCGACTCCATCTTGCATTACTTTATCTAACCTGCTGAATAAGCGCCGTATTTGATGGGAATTTCACTGTCTTATCCCGATTCTGCCTGGCTTTTCCCCCCGACTGTGCCAGGTTATTTAAAGGAGGGTAAGCAATGAAAAGAGACGTGTTAAGCGAAGAGGATTATGACGAAGTCTGTCGGGTTATCGGTGATGCTGTTATCGTTCTGGCCGAAGGCGGTTATGAAACCCAGCGGGCCGTGATTGCGGATTTACTCATGAAAACCCGTCAGGATCGTACAAACAGTGAACGTGATGAACAGAAAATACTGGAACATGCCATCCGGCTGATGAAACCCTGAACCCAATACCCCCGTCAGCGATGCTGGTGGGGGTATTTACGTTATAACGCCCACGGCTCCTCACCTTCCTGCCGCCATATTCTCCCAGATTTGCACACAGTGTTAAGGAAGCGATAAGCCGCTGTAAATTACCGTAATAAGCGGGTAATTCAGCGCGCCGGATCTGTTTTTTCCACCGCTTTTCACCGATAGTCCTCTTCAGCGGCGCTTTCGAAGCCGTGAGCAAATGGAGAATATGGGATGAAAAAAACGACACTGGCCTTACTGATGATGGTGCTGACCACCGGCAGTTTATTTTCCCCCCTGACCCAGGCCGACGAGCATCGGCAGCAGTGGCACCATGAGGGAAGCGAACGCAATGACCGCCATTCCACTGGCCTAAACCAGCGTGATAATCATCACAGGGCACAGAATAACCCCCACCATTTTCAACAGCGCGAGCGTTTTGCCTGGCAGGGTCATCAGTTCCACCGTGGTCAGGCATTACCGGCCCATTTTCATGCGAAAGATTATCGTGTCACAGACTGGCGAGAGCGTGGTCTGGAGAAGCCATCCCGCGGTGAACACTGGGCCTATATTGACGGTAACTATGTATTGATCGCCGCAGCGACAGGCATCATCACCTCTATTCTGCTCAACAACGCCTTACAGTGACTGAGTCTGCTGGCCTTTTCCGGGCCAGCATTCCTGCATCCAGTGCAAGCTGACGCGTGATGCGTTACGCGACCTGATACGCCTCTTCAATCATAAATCGCTGCTGTGCCTCGCTGTAGGTCACCAGAGCATTCTTGCTGTTTGAGCGGGCCAGCACCCAGCGAACCTCTTCTTCACTCAGTGATGGCGGCGCTTCCCAGAAGCGGACTATGGCATTATCTTTCAGCCAGGCGGCCAGCAGGCGTGCCGGTGGCACCGTAAAACCCGGAAATAGCTCGTCCGCAAGCGCGCTCATCAGTGCCTGCTGTTGGGCATTTTCTTCATCGGCCAGCAGCGTCAGAAACGGCAGCAATAAGCGGCTACATACTTCGCCATGGTGAAAATCTCTGATCGCGCCCAGCTCGCCTGCAATACCATGAATCACGCCCAGCCCGGCCATACTCAGGCTCACGCCGCCCAGCCATGACGCCAGCAGCATCTGCTGACGCGCATCATCGCCCGCTTCATCGCTGCGGTTGAGGTTTGGCCAGGCATGGACAAAGGCCCGCAGGCCGTTGAGCGCCGTTTGTCGCGTAAACAGATTGCCTTTACTGGAGAGATAGGCTTCAAAAAGATGGGTAAAAGCGTCGATGGCACAGCAGGCGAGGAGGTTTTCCGGTGCGCCTTTCAGCAGGTCAGGATCGAGAATAGCGACGTCGGGAACATAGTTGGCATGTCGCAGTGAAGCTTTCACCTGGATCGTTTTTTTATCGGTAACCACGGCATTCTGCGTCACTTCGCTGCCCGTTCCGGCGGTGGTCGGGACGGCTATCAGCGGCAGCGTTTTCCCGGTTACGGCGGTATCACCCACTTTTTCCAGATAGCGCAGCGTAGGCAGAGAGTGCTGGCTCATGGTGGCAAACGCTTTGGCGGCATCAAGCACGCTGCCGCCGCCGATCGCCACCACGCGCGCAACTTTATTCCGCCAGCGATCGACCCAGACGTCGATTTCATCCGGTGAGGCTTCATGCCTGACAATCTCCGTCCCGGCCAGCAGCGGCGACAGTTCAGCCTCCAGTGACCGCCACGCTGCGCTTTGCAAAAACGACTGGCCGCAAAACAGCAGCGTCGGCACAGCTTCGCTGTGCAGTAAAGGCAGCAGTTCCCGCAAACTGCCGGGGCCGAAAAAGGTGTGACGGTTGGCAATCATCAGGCTGGTGTTCATTTATTATCCTTTTCAGGCAGAGGAATGAACAAAGGTTATAACACAGCTGTGTACGGGTTTTCCCACCTGCCTGTCTCTTTCAGAACCGTCCAGAAAGCATCCCTGAAAGGGGGATTGACAGGTGGCAAAATTAAAAAGGAAAGGAAAATCAGATGGCGCGGGCAGGGCAGGAGAAAACAATCATTTTATCCTGCGGAGCATTAATCACGCTGAAGCGCGTATCGGAAAGGCGCTGTGCCAGCCATCCCTCACGGGTAACGGCAGAGGGCAGATAGCGCTGCCGATCGTTGCTGTGGAGCGGCCCGCTCTCAAGCGTCACATCGGGCATGCTCACGCGAAAAGAGGTGAAGCGGTCAATGATGGTTCCTTCTACCAGCCCTTTAGGTTCGCCGCTGAGCGTCTCCATCCGGCCATGGCAGGGCATGCCTTTATTGCCCGAAGAACAGGCGGTGATCAGCACTATAGCAGCACATATGACTCCCCTGACGACAAGAGGCGTTTTCAGCGGGCATTTGTGGGGTGGCAGGGGCTGATTGCGCATACATCATCCTTAAGTATGTTGAAGAGACAAGTATAGACGGCCCTGGCCGCAGCCGTCAGGCAGAACAGGCTAAAAGCGGAACAGAAGACGCTTTTTGTTAAAGGCTGGTGGGTTTTTATTGTCTCTCACCGCGGCAAGACTGAATCAATTCAGCAAAAATTTTAACAAAGGTTCGCAAACCAGCGAGGTAATGCTACAATCTCCGCCGTCGGTAACCTATTCCTCTGACATTCTGCATGAAAACAGCCTTTTCCCTCCAATTTAAGAGGGATTTCACCCGTAAGTGGTGGGGCGAACAACGCAAGTTTTGAAACTACTTATATACTTTTGATGCAGTGATGCACACGTGCTTCGCAGCGACGCTGACGGGAAAGCCGCGCTTTTCCCGACAACCCGGCTGAGACGCTTTATGACGGATTAACACAGCAGACTGAATCCCGTGAATAACAAAACCTTTGCTTTTCTCCTGACGCCGCTCATTCTGCTGCCTGCTACGGTCAGCGCTGCCCGGGCTGCCGGCGTCTCAGAGCGCGCTGACGCGCCCGGCCAGGAAAACTCAATTATTGTCCTTAAACAACGCACCGGCCTTTCCGAGCTGGATACTCCCGCTGCGGTCAGCATCGTGAGTGGTGAGGCGCTTCGCAATAATTCCGCCCAGGTTAACCTCTCTGAAGGGCTGGGTAGCGTTCCCGGCTTGCAGATACAGAACCGGCAAAATTACGCTCAGGATCTGCAGCTTTCGGTGCGTGGATTTGGCAGCCGTTCGATGTACGGCGTGAGAGGCGTACGGGTGTACGTTGACGGCATCCCCTCAACGATGCCGGATGGCCAGGGACAAACCTCAAATATTGATATCAATTCGGTAGCGCGGGTTGAAGTGCTGCGCGGTCCATACTCTGCGCTTTACGGTAACGCCTCCGGCGGCGTGGTGAATATTGATACGGAAACGGGTACTGAACCGGCCACACTCAGTGCGGGTACCTGGTATGGCAGCTATGGAAGCTGGCGCAACAGCGTTAAGGCGAGCGGCGCGACGGGAGACGGCAGCCATGTGGGCGACGTTAATTACACGCTTTCCGGATCGCGCTTCACCACGCACGGCTACCGCGATCACAGCGGGACGCAAAAAAGCCTCGGTAATGGCAAGCTGGGCGTCCGTCTTGATGAAGCCAGCACGCTGACGTTAATGTTCAACAGCGTTTCGGTGGATGCGAACGATCCCGGCGGCCTGAGTAAAGAAGAGTGGCAGCAGAATCCGCGTCAGTCACCGCGCGGCGACAGCTTCAACACCCGCAAGAGCCTGGATCAGACTCAGGTCGGCCTGCGCTATCAGCGCGACATGAGCGAGAAAGACCAGTTAACCCTCACCACCTGGCACGGTGAGCGGCATACGACGCAATACCAGTCAATCCCCCGTGCGCCGCAGCTCAATCCGACTCAGGCCGGCGGCGTTATCGTCCTTGAGCGTAAATATTCCGGCGTGGATACCCGCTGGAAGCATGACGATCTTATCGGCACGATGCCCTTTACGCTGATCGGCGGGCTGGATTATGAAACCATGACCGAACGGCGCCAGGGCTTCGAGAATTTTACGCTGGTGAATGGCGCACCTGAGTATGGCGTCAAGGGAAGCCAGCGCCGCAATGAAAAAAACACCATGTGGAATCTGGACCCTTATCTGCAAACCAGCTGGCAGCTTACGCCGAAGTGGACGCTGGACGCGGGCCTGCGCTACAGCACAATCAGCTTTGATTCAGAAGACTATTATATTGAGCCGGGCAACGGCGATGACAGCGGCAGCACCCGCTATCATAAACTGCTGCCGATGGGATCGCTCAATTACGCGGTCAGCGATGCGTGGAATCTCTACGTTTCCGCCGGTCGCGGCTTTGAAACGCCCACCATCAATGAGCTCTCCTACCGCTCCGTCAGCGGCGATCAGACCGGACTCAATCTGGGCCTCAAGCCCGCCACCAGCGACACCATCGAGCTGGGCAGCAAAACCCGCCTGGGGTATGGCCTGTTGACGGCAGCTATTTTCCAGACCAACACCGACAACGAACTGGTTGTTGCGCAAAGCAGTAATGGCCGCTCGGTCTATAAAAACGCCGGGAAAACACGCCGCCGGGGCGTTGAACTCGCTTTTGACCAGCAGTTTGCCGAGAACTGGCAGATGAAAATGGCCTGGACGCTGCTCGACGCCACCTACCGCAATGAAACCTGTGACGCCAGCGGTAGCTGTACGCCATCGGGTAATCGTCTGCCGGGCGTGGCCCGGAATATGGGTTATGCGGCCCTGGCGTGGGCACCAGAACAGGGCTGGCATGCCGGGGCGGAGCTGCGCTACATGAGCAGCCTGCAGGCCAATGACGAGAACAACGCGAAAGCGCCGTCCTACACGGTTGCCAGCCTCAATACGGGCTACCGGCTTAACTGGGAACGGTGGTCACTGGATCTTTTCGGCCGCATCGACAATCTTTTTGATAAAGCCTACGTCGGTTCAGTCATTGTGAATGAAGGTAACGGGCGCTACTACGAACCTGCGCCCGGGCGGAACTACGGTGGTGGAGCTACGCTTACCTATAGCTTCCAGTAACAGCATCCAGAACAACCTGTCAGCCGGCCCATGCCGGACGGCAGGTTCAAAACACCGGGATGGATATAAGAGATAAACCGGGTGTTTTTAACGATTTGGCTCAGGCGCTGAATCGAAGACGTTTACATTTTGGTAAGGTTCATACTATGCAAAGTAAAACACCGTTATCACGGATACTCGTGATTATTACGGCTGTATTTGCCGCTATCAGTGGATTATATCTGCTGATCGGGGGTATCTGGCTGGCAAAACTGGGCGGCTCGTTCTATTACATCATCGCCGGTGTGATTGAGCTGGCTGTCGCCTGGCTGCTGTTCCGTCGTCGCTCATCAGCACTGATGCTGTATGCGATATTCCTGCTTGGCACGCTGATCTGGTCCCTCTGGGAAGTGGGTTCCGATTTCTGGGCGCTGACGCCGCGTCTGGATGTCACTTTCTTCCTCGGCCTCTGGCTGATTCTGCCGTTTATCTATCGTGGCCTGAATCCGGGTAAAGCGTCACGGGGTTCACTGGCCGCCGTGCTGCTGGTAACGGTCATCGCACTGGCCTATTCGGTGTTCAACGATCCGCAAGTTATTAACGGTGAATTCAAACACGATCAGACGGCTAACGCTCAGGGCGCCACAGAGAGCGCAGAAGGCATCGCTGCCGGTGACTGGCCAGCCTATGGCCGTACCCAGGCGGGTACCCGCTATTCACCGCTGACGCAGATCAACGATAAAAATGTCGGACAGCTGAAAGAGGCCTGGACCTTCCAGACGGGTGACGTCAAGCGTCCAACCGATCCGGGCGAGATCACTAACGAAGTGACGCCTATCAAAATTGGGGACTCGCTCTATCTCTGCACCGCGCACCAGATCCTGTTCGCACTGGATGCGGCAACCGGTAAACAGAAGTGGAAATTCGATCCGCAGCTGAAAACCACGCCTGCGTTCCAGCATGTGACCTGCCGTGGTGTTTCGTATCATGAAACGCCGGATGTGGCTGCGCTGCCTGCGGGTAGCAAACCTGCACTCTGCTCACGTCGTATCATCCTGCCAGTTAACGATGGCAGCCTGTACGCACTGGATGCAGAAACGGGCGAACTCTGTCCGGAATTTGGTGAAAACGGCAAGCTGAACCTTCAGCAGAATATGCCAAACGCCCGCTCCGGCGCGTATGAGCCGACCTCTCCGCCGGTTATCACCGACAAAGTGATTGTGATGGCGGGCTCGGTGACCGATAACTACTCCACCCGTGAACCGTCCGGCGTGATCCGTGGTTTTGACGTCAACAGCGGTAAGCTGCTTTGGGCGTTCGATCCAGGTGCGAAAGATCCTAACGTCCTGCCTGGAGACGAGCAGCACTATGTCGCTAACTCACCTAACTCATGGGCGCCATCAGCCTATGACGCCAAACTGGATCTGGTCTACGTGCCGATGGGCGTCGGTACGCCAGATATCTGGGGCGGACACCGCACGCCGGAAATGGAGCGTTTTGCTAACGGCATGCTCGCGCTGAACGCCACCACCGGTAAGCTGGCCTGGTTCTATCAGACCGTTCATCACGATCTGTGGGATATGGACGTACCGGCCCAGCCAACGCTGGCGGATATCACTGACAAAGACGGTAATACCGTACCGGTTATTTATGTTCCGGCGAAAACCGGCGACATCTTTGTCCTGGATCGTCGTACCGGTAAAACGGTTGTTCCTGCGCCAGAAACCCCGGTTCCACAGGGTCCGGCGAAGGGCGATCGTCTGTCACCTACCCAGCCATACTCTAAGCTGACCTACCGTCCTGAGCAGCATCTGAGCGGTGCGGACATGTGGGGTGCAACGGTCTACGATCAGCTGGTCTGTCGGGTGATGTTCCACAGCCTGCGCTATGAAGGTCCGTTCACGCCGCCGTCAGAGCAGGGTACGCTAGTCTTCCCTGGCAACCTGGGCATGTTCGAGTGGGGCGGTATTTCTGTTAACACCGATCGCCAGATCGCGCTGACGAACCCAATGGCGCTGCCGTTTGTTTCCCGTCTGATCCCGCGCAGTCCAGAGAACCCACTCTGGCCGGACGAGTCAGACAAAGGCGGTACCGGTTCCGAAACGGGCGTTCAGCCGCAGTATGGTGTGCCTTTCGGCGTCACGCTGAATCCGTTCCTTTCTCCGTTTGGTCTTCCTTGTAAACAGCCGGCCTGGGGATACATCTCCGCGGTCGATTTGAAAACCAACGACATCGTCTGGAAGAAACGTATCGGTACCGTACGCGACAGCTCTCCGCTGCCACTGCCGTTCAAGATGGGTATGCCAATGCTGGGCGGCCCAATCTCCACGGCTGGTAACCTGATGTTTATCGCGGCGACTGCAGATAATTATCTGCGTGCGTTCAACGTGAACAACGGTGAAAAACTGTGGGAAGGCCGTCTGCCAGCAGGCGGGCAGGCGACGCCAATGACTTATGAAGTCAACGGCAAGCAGTATGTGCTGATTATGGCTGGCGGCCATGGCTCCTTTGGTACCGACATGGGTGACTATGTGGTTGCCTATGCGCTGCCGGATGACGCTAAGTAAGAGTCTACCGGGCGGCGTTTAACTCGTCCCCGGCAAACCGTTACTGGCATCTCGCCGAAAATAATAAAGACGATCCCTTCGGGGATCGTTTTTTTATTGCTGACAAATCTCAAGCCAAGGGAACCGGAACAGGCGTAAAGCGTTACGCACCACGAGGGGCGCAGGTCGGGCTATCAGTGAGAAGGTTTTTCTCCATTCAGTTATTAATGTTCCGGCGTGGTATCAGCTTTAATCAGAGCTTCCTCCATCCTGTCGCCATAGCGGAATTTGCCGGAATTTAGGGTTATGATCGGAGCCTGTCTTTTTTCAGGATGAAACTATAATGTCGAACTCTTCGCCTCTGCTTGAGGTGCAGGATGTGGGCTATCAGCTGGGCGGCACCACGCTGCTGAAGCCCGTTTCACTCACGTTGAATGTGGGTGAGTATTTACTGATAACCGGCCCTTCCGGCAGTGGTAAAAGCACGTTGCTAAAAATCATCGCCTCGCTTATCGATGCCACCCAGGGGAGGATCTTTTTCAAAGGCCAGCCTGCGGCAGCCATGCGGCCAGAATTCTGGCGCCAGCACATTTCCTACTGCTTTCAGTCGCCGGTGTTGTTTGGCGAAACCGTCTATGACAACCTTGCGCTACCCTGGCAGATACGCCAGCAGAGCGTTAAGGACGATGCGCTGAGGCGCGACCTGGAGAAGGTGGAGTTGCCCGCGGATATGCTGCATAAAAGGATCGGGCAGCTTTCAGGTGGTGAGAAGCAGCGGGTGGCGCTGCTGCGGCATCTGCAATTTTTACCGGATGTGCTGTTGCTCGATGAGATAACCAGCGCGCTGGATGAAGAGAACAGGGCGCGCATCGATCGCCTGATCGCCGGTCTGGTAAAGGAGAAGGGCGTAGCGGTGATCGCAGTCAGTCACCAGAGCAAGGAGATTGCAGAGGCTGCAAACGTAGTGACTTTACCCCCGCCAGAAAGAGGAGAAGCTGATGGATCAGCATGATATTACCAATGAGTCACTGGTGCTGGCGCTGATGCTGGTGGCGATCGCCCTGATTGTCAGCAGGAAGGAGCGACTGGGGCTGGAAAAGAGCATTCTCTGGAGCGTGACGCGCGCCATCGTTCAGCTGATTATCATCGGCTATGTGCTGAAATCCATTTTTCAGCTGGATAATGGCTGGTTTACCCTGCTGATGGTGCTCTTTATCTGCGTAAATGCCGCCCTGAATGCCCGTAAACGCAGCCAGAATATGGAGGCTGCGCTGACGATCTCTTTTATTGCAATAACGCTGAGTACAACGCTTACGCTCCTGATCCTTATCCTCAGCGGGGCGATCAAGTTTGTGCCGATGCAGGTCATTCCGCTCTCTGGCATGATTGCCGGTAACGCGATGGTGGCAGTAGGCCTGTGCTACAGCAATCTTAATCAGCGCTTTCGGGATAACCGGCAGCAGATTCTGGAAAGGCTCAGCCTTGGCGCATCCATAAAGATGGCCACCGGCGGGCTGCTTCGTGACAGCATCCGCGCCGCGATGATCCCGACAGTGGATGCGGCGAAAACCGTCGGCATTGTCAGCCTGCCGGGAATGATGTCCGGGCTGATCTTTGCCGGTATCGATCCGGTAAAGGCGATCAAATATCAGATTATGGTGACCTTTATGCTCCTCGGTACGGCCAGCCTTTCAACGATTATCGCAGGCTACCTCTCCTACAGACGTTTTTACACGCCGCGGGCGCAGCTGAAAGCGGAAAAATATCGGGAGGAAGTCTGAATCTCAGGCATAAAAAAGGCCGACATCGTCGGCCTTTTCAGCGGTGAGCGTGAAAGTAAATCACGCCCTGGCAACCTAGCGGCGACCAAAAATTTTCGCGGCCAGGAAGCCTACGCCAGCGGCGATCGCCAGCGATACAAAAGGAGAATCCTGCGTTTTCGTCTTCACGCAGTCCAGAGCATCATCAACGGCGTAGCTGGCTTTTGCCGCATTCTGACGCACTTTCCCTTTAAACTCATGCTCCGGTGAGTCAGTGGCTTTGCCAAACTGCTCCTGGCCCAGACCTACTGCTTCATCAGCTTTATCGTTGGCTTTGTCTAACAGACTCATGGTGCCTCCTTCTAAATGAAATGATTTCCTCTGGGTGAACATTAAGCGTAGACCATCCTGCAAAGCTTACCGCTGCGGTTATGTGTAAAAATATGACAGTGCGGTGACGGGCGCGGTGAGGAGTTCGCTAAGGGGATCGCCAGCGTGCAGCCTGACCGACGCTGGCTGACGCCGGCGATCCCGATGATCGGCGCAATAAAAAAGCCGACATTGCTGTCGGCTTATTCTTTCCGGCGATCAGTGTGATTTCATGCCCGCCGCTGTCATCATCATGCGAAATAGCGTCGCTACTACAGTGAGGGCCAGTATGCTTCCGGCATAGATAACCACCATCCACAAAATACGTTTCCACACCGGGGACTTTGGCGTCTGCTCAGTTTCAGTCATGTTGTTCTCCTGTTATACCTGACGACTCTTCCGGGCCATCAAGGACCGGAAGAGGCCGGACTCAGCAATCAGTGATAACCTTCGTCTGGTTTAATTTTTCCGCGGAACACGTAGTAGCTCCAGAAGGTATAAACCAGGATAACCGGAATGATCAGCAAGCCGCCCACCAGCATAAAGCCCTGACTCTGTGGCGGAGACGCTGCCATCCAGATGGTGATATCAGGCGGAATGATGTTTGGCCAGATGCTGATGCCAAGCCCGGTAAAGCCCAGGAAAACCAGAGCGAGCGTCAGCAGAAACGGCGAATAGTGCGCGTGGCGCTTCAGCGCACGCAGCAGCGACCAGGCCACCAGCAGCACCAGCACCGGCACCGGCAGGAACCAGAACAGGTTAGGCAGCGTAAACCAGCGCTGCATAATGTTCGCATGCTGCAACGGCGTCCAGACGCTTACCACGGCAATGATCGCCAGCAGGACCAGCAGCAGCGGTTTGGTCAGGGCGGTCATTTTACGGTGCAGCTCGTTCTCGGTTTTCATAATAAGCCAGGTGCTGCCCAGCAGGGCATAGGCGACCACCAGACCCAGACCGCAGAAGAGCGCAAACGGCGTCAGCCAAAGCAGCTCCGGCCCGCTGTAGGTACGATTAGTGACCTCGAAGCCGTTGATGAAGGAGCCGAGCACCACACCCTGACTGAAGGTGGCAATAAATGAACCGGCGATAAAGGACTTATCCCAGAACGCGCGATGCTCTTCTGTCGCCTTAAAGCGGAACTCAAAGGCGACGCCGCGAAAGATCAGGCCAATCAGCATGATGGTCAGTGGCACCGACAGCGCATCGATAATCACGGCATAAGCCAGCGGAAAGGCGCCGAAAAGTCCGGCACCACCCAGCACCAGCCAGGTTTCATTACCATCCCACACGGGCGCAACGGTGTTTACCATCATGTCGCGCTCACCGGCATCTTTATTAAACGGAAACAGAATGCCGATGCCCAGGTCGAAACCATCCATAACGATATACATCAGAGTCGAGAAGACGATGATGGCGAACCAGATAATTGAGAGATCGATACCCACGTTATTTCCCCTCTTGTTCCGGCGTGGTGATTTTTTCCTTCACGGCTGACAACGGACGTGCTGGCGTATGCCGCGTACCCGGACCGCCTTCAGTGTCGTCAGTACCTTCGCCCTGCTTCGGCCCTTTCTTAATCAGGTTTATCAGATAGATATAGCCCACGCCGAACACCGATGAATAGACGAGAATAAAGGCGAGCAGGCTGAGGCTCATATGCATTTCGCCGTGCGCTGATACCGCATCACGCGTACGCATCAGACCATAAACCACCCAGGGCTGGCGGCCTATTTCGGTCGTAAACCAGCCGGCAAGAATGGCGATCACGCCCGAGGGACCCATCAGCAGCGCAAACCACAGGAAGGGGCGTGAGGTATAGAGCCGGTCCCGGTAGCGCAGCCAGAGGCTGATCGTGCCCAGCAGTATCATCAGCAAGCCCAGCGCGACCATGATGCGGAATGACCAGAAGATAATGGTCGAGTTCGGGCGGTCTTCTTTTGGAAAGCTTTTCAGCGCCGGGATCTGCTTGTCGAGGCTGTGGGTCAGAATCAGACTGCCGAGATAGGGGATTTCCACGGCATATTTTGTTCTTTCCTCCTCCATATCCGGCAGCCCGAAGAGGATCAACGGCGTCGGTTCATTGGCGACATTCTCCCAGTGCCCTTCAATAGCGGCAATTTTGGCAGGCTGATGCTTCAGCGTATTCAGGCCGTGAGCATCGCCAATCATCGCCTGAATGGGGGCGACGATCAGCGCCATCCACATCGCCATGGAGAGCATTTTGCGAATGGCCGGCGTGTCGTTTTTCCGCAGAAGGTGCCAGGCGGCTGAAGCGCCGACGAAAAAGGCACTGGCAAGGAAAGCGGCGGTCGACATATGCAGCAACCGGTACGGGAATGACGGGTTAAAGATAATCTTGAACCAGTCCACCGGAATGACGATGCCATCCTGAATAGCATAGCCCTGCGGCGTGTGCATCCAGCTGTTAGAAGCGAGTATCCAGAAGGTGGAGATAAGCGTGCCCAGCGCCACCATGCAGGTAGCGAAGAAATGCAGGCCTGGCCCCACGCGATTCCAGCCAAACAGCATGACGCCCAGGAAGCCCGCTTCGAGGAAGAAGGCGGTCAGCACTTCATAGGTCAGCAGGGGGCCGGTCACGCTACCGGCAAACTGTGAGAAGCCGCTCCAGTTGGTGCCGAACTGATAGGCCATCACCAGGCCGGAGACGACCCCCATGCCGAAGTTGACCGCAAAGATTTTTGACCAGAAGTGATAAAGGTCGCGATAATCCTGATTTCTGGTTTTCAGCCACAGACCTTCCAGCACCGCCAGAAAACTGGCGAGGCCGATAGTGATAGCCGGGAAGATGATATGGAAGGAAACGGTGAACGCGAATTGTATCCTTGCCAGCAGAAACGCATCTAATTCAAACATTGCTTACCTCTATCTAACATAAACTGTCCTTTCTTTTATTATTTACCCGTTATCGATCCGCGGCTGCATAGCCAGCATTAGCCGTACGATTGCGGGATAATTTCATCGAAGTTTGATCCTGGGACCAAAGCAGGTGAAGGAGAAGAAACAGTAAGTGTTTTCTTACCTATAACAGCATAGATCTTTGCGAAGAATTGTTTCTCTTTTTCGTTAAATAATTTTTATTTGTTGTTAACGCAATTATTCCTGCTGGCATTTGTTTGTAAAGGGAATGTTTTCGATAGGATTTTTTTTGGCAGAGGAATGGTGCAAAGAGATAAGCGAAGCGGAAAACCGGGAGCGTACTTGTTACTTTATTGATAACGCCTGAGAAGAGTTTACCCTGACTTTTTTAGCAGAGAAGTTGGCCACCTGAAGACTTTACGACTGGATCGGCGGGATGAGAAGGGTTTGTAAATGTGAGCGGCTTGTTACACCGCGTGGCAGCGCATTGCTACCAGGCGGCAGTAGTGATTCTGTAAGCCTTCAGCGCGAGAATTAAGGCTTGTTCAAACGAAGGTAATGTTAAAATTTCATGACGTAATCAGTTTCGTCTTGAATTGTTTTGTTACATTTTTGGCCGGGATAAACGCAGCTATTATTGTTTCAGATCAGGGTTTTTATCCTATATGTCATACCTCTTTATCAGGCCGGCATCGGAGCGCTTTCCGGGAGGCATCAGCGAGTCAGACCGGCTACTCAGCAAATCAATTTGCGTAAGCAACGCCAAAAGAGGGACTGTAGAAAGTAAATAGCCTGATAAGTAATGGATAATATAAGATTTAATCGTGACGTAACTCACGCCGGGTCCACCATTAACTACGCCAACTTTTCACGTTATCACCGTTTTAGGGCTTTTCAGGTGGCAAGCGTTTTTCCCGGTCAGCGCCAGTCATGCGTTGAGTTCTCTGTTAGCGCCATCGCCGTGAGAGCGGCAGGATATTACGCCACGGCGGAACTGAGTTATTATCTGGCTTAATTTTTTGATTCGCAATCTCATCATGTTATTGCTGATGGTTGTAAGAAATAACAACATATTAGCTAAGAAAGGTTCGTTATTACGCCGCTTTACCTCTACAGGCGCAGCATTATGGTGCGTTTGCTGTCAGCGGATTGCGCTTTCAGCCATGCCGCATCCGGCTGTAAGGCCGCCATAGGCTATCGGACACTGTGCGATAAGCTGAAAAGTGCCATTCAAAGATGAACCAGCAGAAAGGATAAGATAAACTGTTAGCTCCTCTCTCTCAGTGAATCGCTGAATGCGATGCCGCTGCGTGCTGGCAAGCTGCGCACATCGCTGTTCAGCATACTGCAAAGTTTGATCTCCATCCCAAAATGTAAATTTCCTGTTGGCACGCCGTTTCCGTAGTGGGATGTTACCGTTAACATGTTCCCGGTAACAACACCAGAGTAAGGCTCTGCTACCCTCAAACAACGATCCGCTGCCGCTGAGCAGTACGGGAAAAATAACGTAAGTCTGCCTGCCGGGCAGGCTATACGCACCGGAGAAGAAAATTATGCCTTTAGTCATTGTTGCGATCGGCGTCCTGCTGTTGCTGCTGCTGATGATACGATTCAGACTGAACGGATTTATTGCGCTTATCCTGGTTGCGCTGGCGGTGGGTGTCATGCAGGGCATGCCGGTCAATAAAGTGATTGACTCGATCAAAGCAGGCGTAGGCGGCACCCTCGGCGGTCTGGCGCTGATCATGGGATTTGGCGCGATGCTGGGCAAATTGCTGGCCGACTGTGGCGGGGCGCAGCGTATCGCCACCACGCTGATTGCAAAGTTTGGTGAGAAACATATTCAGTGGGCGGTGGTGCTGACGGGCTTTACCGTTGGCTTTGCGCTCTTTTATGAAGTCGGCTTTGTACTGATGCTGCCGCTGGTGCTGACCATCGCCGCTGCGGCTCGTGTGCCGCTGCTGTTTGTAGGTGTGCCGATGGCCGCCGCGCTCTCCGTCACTCACGGTTTTTTGCCTCCTCACCCCGGCCCGACGGCTATTGCCACGCTGTTCCATGCTGATATGGGGAAAACCCTGCTTTTTGGTACCTTACTGGCAATTCCTACCGTTATTCTGGCAGGACCTGTATTTGCCCGTTTCCTTACAAAGATCGATAAGCCCATTCCTGAAGGGCTGTACAATCCAAAAACCTTTACCGAAGCAGAGATGCCAAGCTTTGGTGTCAGCGTCTGGACAGCGCTGGTGCCGGTGGTACTGATGGCGTTTCGTGCAGTGGCCGAGATGGTGCTGCCTAAGGGGCATGGCCTGCTCGCCTATGCGGAGTTTTTTGGCGATCCGATCATGGCGACGCTGATCGCCGTTCTTATCGCACTGTTTACCTTCGGGCTTAACCGTGGCCGCACCATGGATGAGGTCATGGAGACCCTGACCGAATCTATTAAAATTATCGCGATGATGTTGCTGATTATCGGCGGCGGCGGTGCGTTCAAGCAGGTGCTGGTAGACAGTGGCGTTGATAAATATATCGCTGCGCTGATGGAGGGAAGCAACGTCTCTCCGATTCTGATGGCCTGGTCTATCGCCGCTGCGCTGCGTATTGCGCTGGGCTCCGCCACGGTAGCTGCAATTACCGCTGGCGGTATCGTTGCACCTATCATCGCCACCACCGGCGTCAGTCCGGAATTGATGGTGATTGCGGTCGGTTCGGGGAGCGTGATTTTCTCACACGTTAACGATCCCGGTTTCTGGCTGTTCAAAGAGTATTTTAACCTGAGTATTGGTGAAACGATGCGGTCCTGGTCCGTGCTGGAAACCATTATCGCCGTGTGCGGTCTGGCAGGATGCCTGGCACTTCAGGCTGTGATCTGATCATTGTCAGTATGCCGTTCTATTAGCGGCATACTGTTCCTCTATTATCCTGTTGCGTTGTTCTTCTTTGTTCGCTGGCCGTTTTTTTCCCTGCCTGCTACAGATATCGCGCCATAAAATATATTTTTTTATGCCTGCCGGATTACTGCGCCTCCCTGGTTTTACCTTGTAAATTCAATCAGCTAATTACTGCGTATATAAAAACAGGGGCGTTTACCCGCCTTCTGTACAGCGGAAAAGGCTGAAAAGCGGGCGGGGCGTTGCCATAAATATCCTTTACTACGTATACTATCGCCTTGAAATTATTCTAGTTTTTAACTAAAGCCAAATTTCGACCGGGCCCGGATCGCATCCGATCTGATTATACTATTCCGCCGCTTCCGTAAGGCAGCAGGCCGTCCGGCGTATTTTTTATTTCCTTAACTGATGAGTTAACGGTTTGACACTCTTTTACCGCGAACAGGTTTGCGGGCAGCAGCTTTTGGGGACAAAGCAGTATGGAAAGTGAACAGAGTAATGCGAATAGCGTGCCTGAATTGAAATTCCAGGGGATCCCCCCGGAAGTCGTGCGGCTCGGAAAACGTCTTGCGGATACGAAATACCAGATAGATATGCTGGGGAAAAACGGCTGGGGTGAGCTGACCGGCAATCTGCATGGCCTGGAGGCCAGCGGCGAGTGGGATGGTCCAGATGATGCGCTCACTTTTTTCAGTAAAGTTTTTCCTTTCGCCCGACTGCCTGCGGAAACCGATCCGCTGGGCGTTTTTCAGGTGCCGACCGATCACGTCATTGGCCGCAGCTGGCGCTGGTGGCCTGAACATCTCAACGCTAACAGCGAGGCCCGTCTGGCTGAGCATCTCGATGGCCCTTTCGCGGCGGAAAGCACCTCTTTTTACTTTATCCCCTCGCTTGCAGTGCTGCTGGCGGCGCAGGGACAGAGCCGGGTTAACTATTGCCGTCAGCGACAGATTCCTTCTATGTCTGCCCGCATCAGCAATCTGGCTTACCCTCCAGCCGATCGTTTCCGTCTTTATCATGTCACGCGGGGAAATTCGCGGCAGAGCTGGGTGGTGCTTAACGACAGGTATCTCCAGCCTGTCCAGTGGCCGCGTATCACGCTGCCTGCGCTGAAAACCTACGGTGTACACAGCGGCAGCTGGCCGCTGACGTTTCCGCCCGTTAGCCGGGTTTTTGATGAACTTTATCAGCCTCAGCCGGCCGAAGATTTTATCGCGCCTTGTGTGGATCTGGAGACGCTTAAATCGACAATCCGTGCAGAAAATGAAGCGGAACGGCAGGCGGTAAAACCGGTCAAGATGGCGCTCAGCGATATGGATATTACCAATATCTGGCCGATCAGCATCACGCTCTCTTTCTTCTTTATTCTCTCTCTGGTGGTGGCGGGCGTGACGGCAGGAGAGGGATGGTCAGGAAACCTCAGTTTACTGATTTGTGGCATGGCAGGAAGCCTGTTGCTGTTCCTTGCCGCACCGGTCTTTCTGGTCAGCAGGCGACTGCACAGGAACTACGCGGTGAACGAACTGCCAGACGATGCGTCTGCGCTTGAGATAAAGCAAGCGGACGCACCCACGGACCAGTAAGCGTTTTTCCGCCGAAACGTGATGCAGAAAGGGCCTCTTGCAGAGGCCCTGCCATCGGTTAATGCGGTTGTTCAAACCCCGCTTTCACCATCTCTTCCCTGAAGGCATTCGCGATGGCGCGGTTGCCACCGGTAACGGGGAAGATAACATTATTCACCACATCATCCAGGTAATGTTCATTAAACTCCTGGCAAGCAAGCTGAGTTCCGCCTTCATCATTGATGGCGATCACCCCTTTGATATGATTACCGGCATTTTTTGCCTTCAGGCAGTATCTGCCCATGCTGCTGTTAATGGTGCTCATATGTTCTCCTTGTTAACCACTGGGAAAGTCATAGCAAGTGAGTCCATGGCAAATGACAGCAATAATTCTAGCCAGGGGCGACCGGGCCTTCTAAGAATTATCCTTAACTAAAGCGCAGAGCGTGACCGCTATCGCGAAAAATCCTAAAAAGTCAAACTCTGCTCATGATAACCATTTTGTTGAAGAAGCTACTCTCTGGCTTAGTTACTGCGTGTAAATCCTGACGGGGGGACAATCATAAATCGCGGAAAGAAAGCGTAACCGCAAATCTTCTTCTACACTTAAGTGGCTACATCTTAGTGACTTTTTAAATTTTGGCGAGGAAATGGAATGAAGATAATACTCTGGATCATTGCGATTATATTTATTGTGGGCCTGCTGACGCTGACCGGCGTGTTCAAAATTCTGTTCTAGGCGCCTCCCCGTAACGGGGAAGCCTCTCCCCGTTACCCCTTCGTCTGCGCCGTCATACTCTCTAATGGACGTTCACCGCTCTTGTTCTGAGCGACCTTTTTTTTACGCCGATACACAGGTCCTCCTGCCGCAGCGTAATAGGGGGTATCCGTCAATGTCATCGGTTTATGGCAATTCGCACAAACTGCGCCATGATGATTGCCGTAGCGGCAACCGCGAGTTGAAAACACAAATTTACCACATCCACATCTTCCGCAGCGCATAATCACGACACGTTCTCCCTTACGTCAGAAATCTGCTACTTGATCCTGATTTATCTTATCAAAATAAGATTATTAAATGATAAATGTTATTTATTAATTTTTAATGTGGACATTCACCTCTAACAACTTGATTTTAAAATACTCACAGTAATGCTGTGGATACAAAGTGCGCAAAAACACGATAAAAATTACTTCTTTATTGCTGATTTTTTCCTTTTTAATGTGATAAATGCCAACTTTTCTCTGGGATAACGCAGGCGTTTTTGTGCTTTAGTCACTTTACGTGATTGTGATGTTTGTTGTGAATTACATGTTATTTAAAAGGGGTTGATAGGAGATATTACTTAGGAGTTAAGCATTAAAGCTCTGAATGTTTCCAGTATATTGACAGGCATTGTTAAGAAAAAGATAAGTCTATTTATTGAGCGTTCAAGTTGCGGGTTTTACACTTAAACGATTCGGGAACCGGTTTTTATTAGCCGGTTTTATCATCCTTATCGATCACACCCACTGGCATAGCACCGCATGAAGTTGACCATTACTCTACCTTTTATCCTGACCCTGTCCTTACTTACGGCTACAGGAGCGGCACAAGCCAAAACGCTGGGTGAAGGAATCGCCTATACGTGGCAATCCTTCAGCGATAAAGTCACTACGACCTGGAACGATCCGCAACAATATGACCTCTATGTGCCCGCTATCACATGGCATAACCGTGCGACATACGATCGTGAGCATATCAATAAGTACAATGAGCGACCCTGGGGAGCGGGAGGCGGCATTTCCCGCTACGACGAAAAGGGAAACTGGAACGGCCTCTACGTGATGGCGTTTAAAGATTCCTTTAATAAGTGGGAACCCTTTGGCGGCTACGGCTGGGAAAAAATCTGGCGCCCTGTCGAGGATCGGGACTTTCGCCTGGGTCTGGGCTACACAGCGGGTGTAACGGCACGCGATAACTGGAAATATATCCCGGTTCCGGCAGTGTTGCCCCTCGCATCAATAGGTTACAGTAAGGCCACTTTTCAGATGACCTACATTCCGGGCACGCACAATAACGGTAATGTTTATTTCGCCTGGTTCCGCTGGCAGTTTTAACGGCGGTGGGCAATAAAAATCGCTTCTGGCGGTAAAAAAGTCGACATTTATCACTTTTTCACAACTGACCACTGGACAAAAGCCTCGGCAATTGCTGTACTAACTGTCGACACAGTTTAGTGTCCATTTTTCATGTAAAGGTAATATAGATGTCTAAGATCAAAGGTAGCGTTAAGTGGTTTAATGAGTCCAAAGGATTCGGTTTCATTACTCCTGAAGATGGTAGCAAAGATGTGTTCGTACACTTCTCTGCCATCCAGAGCAACGGTTTCAAAACTCTGGCTGAAGGTCAGCGCGTAGAGTTCGAAATCACCAACGGTGCCAAAGGCCCATCTGCTGCTAACGTTGCCGCCATTTAAGTTATCAGACAGAATTCTAAAAACCCGCCGACTGGCGGGTTTTTTTTTGCCCTGCGCTTCCAGATCAAGAGAGAGCATAGTGCGTGTGTGGCTGTTGCCAGATAGCCTCTGAACCTGTCCCTACACGTTTCAACTTTCGTCACGCCTGAGTAAGGTTACCGGCTTGCGAATCTCTGATGACAGACTATAAGTGTTAAATTCCCCCTCATATTATGCAGACCCATGTCAGGAGAAAATGATGATAATCCGTTTCGCACAGGCGAGTGACAGTTTTGCCCTGAGTGCATTATTAGCTGAACTCGGCTATGAAGGGACGGAGTCATTCATCGACGACCGGCTTGAACAGCTTATTAACGATCGGATGGAGCGTCTGCTGATTGCTGAAGAGGGTAAAACCATTCTGGGCTTTCTTTCCCTGCATTTTATTCCTCAACTGGCGCTGCAGGGGGACTTTGCCCGCATCAGCTATTTCTGCATTGCCGAAGGCGAGAGGAGTAAAGGTACGGGGCATCAACTTCTTCAATATGCTGAAAAGCTGGCGCAGGAGCACGGCTGCGATCGTATGGAAGTCCACTGCAACGAGCATCGTATTAAGGGCAACGCCTTTTACAGGCGGGAGGGTTACCGTGAGGCGCCTTGTTATCTGATAAAGCTATTGTCAGGACGGGCTTAATCATCCCGATAGACCGCGATTCATTATTCTCGCGCAGCCTGTTAGCGGAAGATGCTGATATCAGATTGGCTTTCCGGCAAAATTTGCGCGCCTTTTGGGAGACAAACATGAAAGTGGCACTTGGGCAATTCGCCGTCAGTCGCGACTGGCGGGAAAATAGCCTGACCTGTACCGGACTGATGGCGCAGGCGCTGGTGGGAGAAGCCGATCTACTGCTGCTGCCTGAAGCCGTGCTGGCACAGGATATGAACGATCCCAGTCGGGTTATTGAGGCTGCTCAGCCGCTGGACGGCCCCTTCCTGAAAGCGATACTGGCCGCCAGCCAGGCTAATCAGCTAACCACTATCATGACCGTCCACGTTCCTGACCGGACGGGAAAAGTGATGAACGTGCTGATTGCAGTGCGGGCTGGCGAAATTATTGCCCGTTATGACAAGCTGCATCTCTATGATGCTTTTGCGATGCAGGAGTCGCGCAGGGTAACGGCAGGAAGTAAAATACCGCCACTGATCGAGGTGGCCGGAATGAAAGTCGGACTGATGACCTGTTATGACGTTCGCTTCCCCGAGCTGGCACGCCGGCTGGCGCTGGAGGGGGCTGAGGTACTGGTATTGCCGGCAGCCTGGGTCAAAGGCCCGCTAAAGGAGATGCACTGGGAGGTGCTGGTCACAGCGCGCGCGCTGGAAAATACCTGTTATATGGTTGCGGTTGGCGAATGCGGCCCACGAAACTGTGGAAACAGCCTGGTCGTCGATCCGCTGGGTGTCGCCATTGCTAAAGCCGGAGAATCGCCTGCACTGCTATTTGCCGGACTCGATCCGGCCCGTATTGCTCATGCGCGCAGCGTGCTGCCGGTGCTGCAAAATTGTCGCTTCGCATCGCCAGAACTGAAATGACCGGGCGGCGAGCTGTAGCGGAAGCGTTCCTTAACTCCAACCAGCCCGTCACAGGTTTTGGCTTTGCTTTAGCCTGAATAGTACTCTGTTACAGATTGGAGTTGTATTGAGCAACCGGCCGCGCGTTAATAGAGCCTGTAGAGATGACCACAATCTTATTCAGGTTACTAAAAGAAGGGATATATGGAAGGTTTCAGTATTGCCAAATTACTTATCATCGGTGCTCTGATCGTTTTACTCTTCGGAACTAATAAGTTACGTAGTCTCGGCGGGGATCTGGGTGCGGCGATAAAGGGCTTTAAAAAAGCGATGAGCGATGATGACGCTGTGACCACTAAAGCGCCAGTCGCTGAAGATAAGCCAGCCGGTCAGGTCGCGCATAAAGAGTAATTGCCTGGCGGGCAATAAAAAAACGGATGAACCGGTCATCCGTTTTTTTATGCATGGCCAAAAAGTGTAAATAACTGTAAATTCACGGGCAGCCTGTGCTACCTCAGGACGCTATTTTACTTCCAGCCCTTTTGCCTGCATATCCGCATGATAGGAGGAGCGGACGAAAGGACCGCAGGCAGCGTGGGTGAAGCCCATCTCCATCGCGGCCTCTTTCATCTCATCAAACTCCGCCGGGCTGACGTAGCGCTGCACTGGCAGATGGTGGCGGCTTGGCTGCAGATACTGACCTAAGGTCAGCATGGTCACGCCGTGACGGCGCAGATCGCGCATCACCTCAACGATCTCAGCATTGGTTTCACCCAGGCCGACCATCAGGCCCGACTTTGTCGGGACGTCAGGATGCGCTTCTTTGAAACGCTCAAGCAGTTTCAGCGACCATTCATAGTTGGCGCCGGGACGAACCTGACGGTAAACGCGTGGCACGTTTTCAAGATTGTGGTTGAAGACATCCGGCGGCGTAGCGGTAAGAATATCCAGTGCGCGATCCATACGCCCACGGAAGTCAGGGACCAGCGTTTCGATTTTGATCGTGGGGTTTTTAGCGCGAATGGCCGTGATACAGTCGGCAAAATGCTGTGCCCCACCGTCACGTAAATCGTCGCGGTCAACGGAGGTGATCACCACATAGCGAAGCCCCATATCGGCAATAGTCTGTGCGAGCTTTTCCGGCTCGTTGGCGTCTGGCGCAACCGGACGGCCGTGGGCCACGTCACAGAACGGACAGCGACGGGTGCAGATGGCACCCAGAATCATAAAGGTCGCCGTACCGTGGTTAAAACATTCTGCAAGGTTAGGGCAGGAGGCCTCTTCACAGACGGAGTGCAGGCCATTTTTTCGCATGGCGGCTTTGATGCCCTGAATGCGGCTGGAGTCAGCGGGAAGTTTGATTTTCATCCACTCCGGCTTGCGCAGTATCTCCGTGCGCTCGGTGACCACCGTTTTAACCGGGATCAGGGCCATTTTGTCTGCGTCGCGGTATTTTACGCCGCGTTCCATCTGAATGGGTTTACTCATAATCTTGCAAATTCCAGGTTGGCATGCGCTGAGGTCCGCATAAACTCAATGAGTTGTTGAACCGTCACTCCTCAGGATGGGGAATGACCGCATCGTGAATGCTTCAGATTGAGGGCTTCAACTTTTTTTGATAAAAGCGCAAAAATTATATCATCTCGCCGGGTCAGTTTCAGCCAGCCTGCGAGAGAATATGTGACGAAATTGTAAATCCGCACGTACGGTCACGTTGCAGGCAGCTGTTGACCCTCCAGCCAGCGGAGGCTCCCGATGCCGAGTAGTCTGGCAAAGTGCTCAATCAGCAGCGGCTGCACCTCCGCCAGCGTAGTGCCGGGTTTCAGCGCGCTCAGCTGCGTCATCTCCAGGCCCGCATAGCCACAGGGGTTGATGCGCAGAAAGGGCGTTAAATCCATATCCACATTCAGCGCCAGCCCGTGAAATGAGCAGCCATTGCGGATACGCAGACCCAGTGAGCAAATCTTCTTATCGTCCACATAGACGCCTGGCGCATCGGGACGGCTTTCCGCCACGACGTTAAATTGCGCGAGCGTGCTTATGACCGTTTGCTCCAGCGCAGTGACCAGCTGACGGACGCCCACTTTACGGCGCTTCAGATTGATCATCACATACATTACCTGTTGGCCGGGGCCGTGATAGGTCACCTGCCCGCCGCGGTCGCTTTGCATAACAGGAATATCACCGGGCGTCAGCAAATGCTCCGCCTTGCCTGCCTGACCCTGCGTAAATACAGGAGCATGTTCAACCAGCCAGATTTCATCGGGCGTCTCATCACTGCGTCGATCGGTGAAATGATGCATCGCCTGAGAAACAGGCGCCCAAGGCTGAAGGCCCAGTTGACGGATAAGTAGAGTATTCTGCGGCAAAACGCGTGGTCCGTTTGAAGAGTGAAGGGCAGTATAACGCCGACAGAGAGCAACAGCCAGATGCCCTCCGTCAGCTTTGATGCTTACAGCACCATACGAACAATTTCGATTTTACCCAATTCTTCATACAGCGTTTCCACCTGCTCAATGTGAGTGGCAGTAATAGTGATGGAAACGGAATGATAATTGCCTTTGCTGCTGGGCTTCACGTCCGGGGAGTAATCGCCTGGCGCGTGGCGCTGAACAACTTCCACAACTTGATCAACCAGTTCCGGCTGTGCAAGGCCCATTACTTTATAGGTAAAGGCGGTTGGGAATTCGAGCAGTTCTTTCAGGTTGGTTTTCATGGGTGGCTCCGGTAACGCAAAACAAAGACTCCCGCCGCAGCGGGAGTCTACAGATGCTTCAAATATGGGGGGCAATTATACCGAAATCAAGAGATGAATGCTGTTCTTAACGGGGCATACCTGCATTCGCTAGCCCGGCGGGTTAGCCGAACCAGTGATGGAACGTCAGCTTGATGTAGTCGATGATGCGGCCAAAGAAGCCGCCTTCAGGCATATCGTTCAGCACAACCAGCGGATGCTGCTCAATGGTTTTGCCATCAAGCTGGAAGTTGATGGTACCCACAACCTGATTTTTGGTTAACGGTGCATGAAGCTCAGTATTGCTCAGGGTATAGCTGGCTTTCAGATCTTTCATCCGTCCGCGAGGGATAGTCAGATAAACATCTTTTGCAACGCCCAGCTGCACGCGGTCGCTGTTGCCAAACCAGACCGGCTCGGAGGCAAACTCTTTCCCGGCCTTCAGCGGTGCCACGGTTTCAAAGAAGCGGAAGCCCCAGGTCAGCAGTTTCTTACTTTCGGTTTCACGGCCTTTATAGGTACGACCGCCCATCACTGCGGAAATCAGGCGCATCTGCCCTTCCGTTGCTGACGCGACCAGATTGTAACCCGCCGCATTGGTGTGGCCCGTTTTGATGCCGTCCACATGCAGGTTGGTGTCCCACAGCAGACCGTTACGGTTGGTCTGGCGGATATTGTTGTAGGTGAATTCTTTCTCTTTATAGACGGCATACTCATCCGGCACATCGCGGATAAGCGCCTGACCAATCAGCGCCATATCGCGCGCTGAGCTGTACTGCCCGTCAGCATCCAGGCCATGAACGGTCTGGAAATGGCTGTTTTTCAGGCCAAGCGCGTTCACGTAGTTGTTCATCAGCCCAACGAAGGCATCCTGGCTACCGGCGACATAATCCGCCATGGCCACACAGGCATCGTTGCCCGACTGCAGTACGATCCCACGAGTTAACTGGGAAACCGGCACCCGATCGCCTGGTTTAAGGAACATCAGCGAGGAGCCTTTGAACACCGGATTGCCCGTCGCCCAGGCATCCTTACCTACGGTTACAATATCATCCTGACTGATTTTCCCCGATTTAACGGCCTGACCGATAACGTAGCTGGTCATCATTTTCGTCAGGCTGGCCGGATCGCGACGCGCATCGGCATTTTTCTCGGCAAGCACTTTTCCTGAGTTATAGTCAATCAGGATGTAGGCTTCAGCATCAATGTCTGGCACGCCGGGGATCATAGTTTTGATATTCACGTCATCGGCGTGGGCAAAAGTGGTCAGGCTGAAAAGTATCAGCGATCCCGCCGTCAGGCGTTTGAGCATTTTAGGGGAAGTCAGATTGTTCATGTAAGGACTACAACATCCATGGGCTGAGTTAAAAAAGTGACCCACTATAGCAAAAGCACCCCAGACCGGCATCCGTCTTTACCTGCTTAAGGTTAGCAGATGTATCAAACTGTTAGCGGACACCGGTCTGGCGAAAAGTTGTTACAGTGCGTCTGGCGCAACGGCAGTAATAAAGGAAGCGTGGCCAGCCTCGCTGGTGAGGCGCTGTTGCAGAGCGCTGGCCTGCTGTCGGGAGGTAAACCGGCCAAGCTGAACGCGATAAACCTCTCCCTGATGGCTTACCGCACCTGGCACACCGAATTGTTTGCTGAGGGATTCCATCAACGCTTTAGCACGAGCACCATCGCGCAGCGCACCGACCTGTACCGCGAAGTTACCTGAAGCCGGAGACGGCTGGCTGGTCACTGCCGCCGCCGCGGATGTCGCCACGACAGGCGCCGCCGTTTCAGGCGACTCAATAACCCCATCGCGCAGGGGTTGCGGCGCGCCCAGGAAGCCGTTGCTGCGAACCGGTGCGCCCATTCCCTCTTCGCTGTTAAGGCTGCTGTTCTCTACCGGACGAACATCTACAGCTTCGGTTGGCGACGTCACCCGCTGAGCAGCAGCCGTTGCTGCGCCGCCGCCCATGACGGTCATTCCGCCGCCAATATCTGGACGGGGCGGCAGCGCATAGCTTTGCTTAGCGACGCGGGTACCAATGGTGCCGGGACCGGAAAGCGTACCGTCGGGAGCCACGCTGATGTAGTCAACCTTAACACGGCTGTTATTGGAGATATTCAGCCGGTCGCCTGCCGCCCTGGAAAGGTCAATGATGCGGCCTGGGGTAAAGGGGCCGCGATCGTTGACGCGAACGACAAGCTGGCGGCCATTCGCCAGGTTGGTGACGCGGACATAGCTGGGCAGCGGCAGCGTGGGATGCGCGGCGGTCAGGGCTTCAGGATCAAACTGTTCCCCGGTGGCGGTCCGCTTGCCTTGCGCTTCTTCGCCGTACCAGGAAGCCAGACCCGTTTCGCTGAAGTTGGACGGATCTTTCACGATGCGCCAGCTCTTTCCATTGGCGCTATAGTCCTGGTTAGTGTCCGGATTGACGGGCTCGTAGCGTGGCTCCACGCCGCCGATCTCAACGACAGGGCCGTTATAGGTTGCCTGGTGTTGCGCTACCGGCGCCTGCTGCTCGCTGGTCGTACAGGCTGCAAGCAGCACCGACGCCAGGCTAATCCAAAGCCAATCCTTACGCATGTTCAAGCCTCTTAAACGCTTTTCGATAACAGTTTTCGGTGGGTGTGAATAGACATGATAATGCCAAACCCGGCCATCAGCACGATCAGGGCAGAGCCGCCGTAGCTGACCAGCGGCAGCGGAACCCCGACCACCGGCAGTATGCCACTCACCATGCCAATATTCACGAAGACATAGACAAAGAATATCAGCATCAGGCCGCCGGCCATCACCCGGCCGAAGGTTGTCTGGGCTCGTGCGGCCATCACCAGACCGCGCATGATCAGCAGAACATAGAGCAGCAGCAGCACCAGTACGCCGACTAAGCCCAGTTCTTCTGCCAGCACAGCGAAAATAAAGTCCGTATGCCGCTCCGGCAAAAACTCCAGCTGTGACTGGGTACCGTGAAGCCAGCCTTTGCCACGGAGACCGCCGGAACCGATAGCGATTTTAGACTGGATGATGTGGTAGCCGGCCCCGAGCGGATCGCTTTCGGGATCGAGCAGCATCATCACGCGATCCCGCTGATAATCATGCATCAGGAAAAACCATAAAATCGGGATAAACGCGGCGACCAGCGCCACGGCTATCGCGATCAGCTTCCAGCTCATGCCGGAAAGGAACAGCACGAAGAGGCCGGATGAGGCGATCAGGATCGAGGTGCCCAGATCGGGCTGTGCCGCAACCAGTAGCGTTGGCATAAAAATCAGTATCAGCGCGATGCCGGTATTTTTCAGTGTGGGAGGGCAAATATCCCGGTTGATAAAGCGCGCCACCATCAGAGGCACCGCAATTTTGGCAATCTCTGAGGGCTGGAAACGAACGATGCCCAAATCAAGCCAGCGCTGGGCGCCTTTACTGATATGGCCAAACGCATCCACGGCAATCAGCAGAATGACGCAAACGATATAGAGATAGGGCGCCCAGCCTTCATAAACGCGCGGCGGGATCTGGGCCATCACCAGCATGACGACAATACCTATCGCCACCTGGACAAGCTTACGTTCCATCATTCCGGGATCCTGCCCGCTGGCGCTCCACATGACCAGGGAGCTGAAAACCAGCAGCGCAACGATCAGCATAAAAAACAGCGGATCGACATGAATTCGGGTCCAGATAGTACGTTTCTGGTGACGATCATTCATGATTATTCACCCTCATAGCCTAACGGCACCGGAGCGGCGTCAGGCAGGTTGGTATTGTTATCCCCGAGCATAATGTGATCGAGAATCTGACGCATGATGGTGCCGACCGCCGGGCCTGCGCCGCCATTTTCCAGAATCATCGCGATCGCCACACGGGGGTTTTCATAAGGGGCGTAGGCCGTCATCAGCTTGTGGTCCCTCAGGTGTTCGGCAATTTTATGCGCGTTGTAGGTTTCATTCGCTTTCAGGCCATAGACCTGCGCCGTACCGGACTTCGCAGCGATTTTGTACGGGGCATCAGAGAAACTTTTCCGTGCTGTGCCGTTGGGGCGGTTTGCCACACCATACAGACCATCTTTGGCAATCTCCCAGTAGCCGGAATGGATATCGGCAATGGGAGCGGATTCCGGCTGGCGCCACGGCACCTGCACGTTATTCTCCACATAAGATTTCATCAGATGGGGCGTCTTGACGATGCCGTCGTTTATCAGCGTCATCATTGCCTTGTTCATCTGAAGCGGCGTGGCGGTCCAGTAGCCCTGACCGATACCGACCGGAATGGTATCGCCCTGATACCAAGGCTTTTTATAGCGTTTTAACTTCCATTCGCGGGTTGGCATATTGCCCGGCGTCTCTTCCGTCAGATCGATACCGGTAAGATGGCCATAGCCAAATTTACTCATCCACTCAGAGAGACGATCGATGCCCATGTCATAAGCGACCTGATAGAAGAAGGTATCCGCCGACTCTTCCAGCGATTTCGTGACGTTCAGGCGTCCATGGCCCCAGTGTTTCCAGTCACGGAAGCGTTTTTCAGAGCCCGGTAACTGCCACCAGCCGGGATCGAACAGGCTGGTATTTTTGGTGATTACACCGCTGGTCAGCGCGGAAACGGCGATAAAGGGCTTCACCGTAGAAGCCGGCGGATAGGCGCCCTGCGTGGTGCGGTTAATCAATGGCCGGTCAGGATCTTTAAGTAACCTGTTGTAATCCTTGCTGCTGATGCCGTCGACGAACAGATTCGGGTCGTAGCTGGGCATTGATACCAGGGCAAGGATGTCACCATTTCTGGGATCGGTGACCACCACGGCAGCACGGCTGCCAGCCAGAAGCGTTTCAATATATTGCTGTAGCTTCAGATCAATCGTCAGATAGATATCCTGACCGGCCTGGGGCGGCTGTTCATGGAGCTGACGGATCACGCGGCCACGGTTATTCACTTCCACTTCTTCGAAGCCGGTTTTGCCGTGCAGCATATCTTCGTAATAACGTTCAATTCCGAGCTTGCCGATATCATGCGTGGCGGCGTAGTTAGGCCATTTGCCCTCTTTATCCAGGCGTTCCACATCACGGTCGTTGATTTTAGAGACGTAACCCAGTACATGCGTCAGCGCTGAGTTATAGGGATAATAACGCCGCTGGTAGCCTTTCACTTCCACGCCGGGAAAGGCGTACTGATTGACTGCGAAGCGGGCGACCTGAACATCGTTCAGCCCTGTTTTAACCGGAATAGAGGTAAAGCGGCGGGAGCGTTTGCGCTCTTTTTCGAAAGCGGCAAGGTCTTCATCGGTCAGATCGACGATGGGCCGCAGCGCCTGCAACGTTTTTTGCAGGTCATCGACTTTTTCCGGCACCAGTTCTATCTGATAAATGGTTCTGTTCAACGCCAGCGGAATACCGTTACGGTCGTAAATAATACCGCGGCTGGGCGCAACCGGCACCAGCTTGATGCGGTTGGCGTTAGAACGGGTGCTGTAATCACTGTAACGAAGGATTTGCAGATGATACAGATTGGCCACAAGAAGCGATGAAAGCAGTAAAATTCCTGCAAAAGCGATCAGCGCCCGGCGAACAAACAGGGTCTGCTCGGCGGTATAGTCACGAAATGAGTTGCGTTTTAATTTCATCCGCTGCTTAAGTGTGTCCGGTTAACCCTGTCGCTTATTCGCGATGATAGGGGTGATTCGCAGTAATGCTCCATGCACGATACAGGCTCTCTGCAACCAGTACGCGAACCAGCGGATGGGGCAGGGTGAGTGCAGAGAGTGACCAGCTTTGTTCCGCTGCCGCTTTACAGGCGGGGGCTAGCCCTTCAGGGCCGCCGATCAGCAGACTGACGTCGCGGCCATCCTGCTTCCAGCGCTCAAGCTGGCTGGCCAGCTGCGGCGTTTCCCAGGGATGGCCGGGAATATCGAGCGTGACGATGCGGTTGCCTTTACCGACAGCTGCCAGCATCAGCTCTCCTTCTCGTTCAAGGATGCGCTTGATATCCGCGTTTTTGCCCCGTTTGCCTGCAGGCACTTCTGTCAGCTCAAAAGGCATATCTTTGGGAAACCGGCGCAGGTATTCCATAAACCCGGTTTGTACCCAATCCGGCATTTTGGTCCCCACGGCGACCAGCTGGAGCTTCACCTGCTAACTCCAGAGCTTTTCGAGTTCGTACAGACGGCGGCTCTCTTCCTGCATTACGTGCACAATGACGTCACCGAGATCGACCACGACCCAGTCTGCGGTCACTTTACCTTCAATGCCTAATGGCTTGAGACCGGCAGCGCGGCTCTCCTGCATCACGTGATCGGCAATGGAGGCGACATGGCGCGTTGAAGTGCCGGTGCAGATAATCATGCAGTCGGTGATGCTGGATTTGCCCTGTACGTCGACAGCGACAATATCCTGGCCTTTCAGATCGTCGATCTTATCGATGACGAAGTCTTGGAGTGCTTTACCTTGCAAAAGGTTCCCCCTCGGGTGTGAGTGTGACATACGATTTTTCCGAAGCCTTCCGGAAAATTTAGCGGCGAAGTATACCATGAGGTTTGGGGTTACGATATAAACCCGCATCATTGATAAATGCCAGAACGGGAGCGGGCAGGAGCGAGTCGCAGGCTGTGCCGTTATGCAAGCGCTGGCGGATCTCCGTGGCGGAAATGGGGAGCAGGGGCGTCTCTGCCAGAAATACTTTCCCGGCGGGGTTCTTATGGAGTGCCTGAGGCGTATGCACCTGGTGCTGATGCAGCCACTCTTGTAATGGCGGACTGGCCATCTGGCGATCGTAGCCGGGCCGCTTGCTGACCAGCAGATGAGCAAACGACAGCAGTTCCTGCCAGCGATGCCATTTGGGCAGAGAGAGCAGTGAATCGTAACCAATAATAAACGCCAGCGGCTGTTCCTGTCCGCGTTCTGCCCGAAGTGCGGCCAGCGTTTCGATGGTGTAAGAGGGCGTTTGTCGCGCCATCTCACGGAGATCGATATCGAAAAGAGGGTCATCCGCTATCGCCAGCCTGACCATCTCAATACGCTGAGCGGGCGTCGCTTCAGGCTGAGGACGATGCGGCGGAACGTTGTTTGGCAGCAGCGTAACTTTATTCAGTCCAACCTGGGCGGCCAGGCTTCTGACCGGTTTCAGGTGCCCGTAATGAATGGGATCAAACGTACCACCAAAGAGCGCCTGTAGTGCGGGTTTCTCAGACATCACAAAAACTCTCCGGAAAATCGCTACTGCACAGCAGCAGCGACAGGGTTTCCAGTTCAGGCCAGACATCCTGCCCGTAATCCTGCTTAAGCGTCAGCTCGATACGGGTCAGCAGGCCGACAGCCTGAGCAAGCTGACGGGCATGAAGACGTTGCAGCGCTTCGCTAAACAACGGGCGGCGGTTCTGCCAGACGCGATGCTGATCGAATAGCGTACGAAGCGGCGTACTGTTCATCTGGCGCTGCAGTGTAACTAGCAGCAGCAGCTCGCGCTGAAGCGTTCTCAGCAGAATCACGGGCTCACTCTCTTCTGCCTTCATCTGCCGCAGAATATGGCGCGCCCGTTTGCCTTTGCCAGCCAGCAGCGCATCAACCCAGTGAAACGGGGTGAAGTGAGCCGCATCGTTGACGGCTTCTTCCACTCTTGGCAGCGTCAGTTTGCCATCCGGCCAGAGCAGCGACAGACGTTCAAGCGCCTGCGACAGCGCCAGTAAATTCCCTTCGTAACAGTAGCAGAGCAGCTGAATCGCCGCGTCGTCCAGCGCCAGTTTCAGGCTTTTTCCCCGTGCCGCCACCCAGCGCGGCAGCTGCGCCTGTTCCGGCGTCTGGCAGGGCACCACGACGCCATGGGCGCTGAGGGCTTTAAACCAGGCGCTGTTTTCCTGCGCTTTGGTCAGCTTCGTGCAGCGCAGCAGTAGCAAAATGTCGGGATGCAGAAGCGTGGAAAGTTTCATCAGCTGTTCGCCAATAGCCGCATTAGGGCCATTTTCCGGCAGCGTCAGCATCAGCGTCTGACGGCTGGAGAAGAGGCTGAGCGCCTGGCAGGCAGAAAATATGGTATCCCAGTCGGTTTGCGCATCCAGCGCGATGCTGAAATGCTCCGTAAAGCCTTGCTGCTGTGCAGCAGCGCGGACCGCATCCTGAGCTTCCTGCAGCAGCAGCGGTTCATTACCGGTGAGGATATAGCAGGCGCGCAGCCCGTCACGAAGCTGCGCGCTCAGCTGTTCAGGATAAATCCTGATCATTTTGCATAGGTATCGTCTGGCAGAGCGGAACGCGGGGAGACCTGATCGATAGCGGCCGGTGTGGCGTTCAGCGTATCGATTGAGCTGTCGTTCTCCGCTGCGTGCACGGTCAGAAGCTTACGGACCAGCTGCTCGGCGGCCTGGGTGCGCATCTCGCTGTAGATAATATTCTGCTCGGAGTCCTTCGCCAGCGCGGCCAGTGGGTTATCGAAGAAGGAACGATAGACCGTGGCCCGGATTGGGTAAATCCCCTTATTCGGGATCATGACCTGAGCGCGGACGGTCATCACCATCGAATACTCTGCCGTTTTCCCATCCTGGAAAATAGAGGCCGTATCGCGGCCAAGCGTTGCGCCCTGTAAACGGAGCGAAGGCACATCGGTACGCAGGCCGGGATCGTCCAGAATTGTCACGTCGTTCAGACGCAGCTGCTCACGAACCGCGCGCGTCAGCGGGCCGTAAGGATCCGAGGTGTCAACAATCATGGTTTTCATTTCGGGCGGAACCGAGGTGGTCCCGCGCAGATGAAAGCCGCAGCTGGCGGTGAGCATCACCGCCAGACCAACAGCCAGAGAGATAATAGGATGTCGCACAATTCCTCCTGACATCAACCCACGACCAGGTTAAGCAGCTTGCCCGGGACGTAAATCACTTTACGGATGGTGACGCCAGCAAGATATTTGGCGACCAGATGTTCCTGCGCGGCACGCGCCTGAACCTGCTCCTGCGTGGCGTCCGCCGGAACGGTAATCTTGCCACGCACCTTACCATTAACCTGCACGACCACCAGCAGAGAATCTTCAACCATTGCCGCTTCGTCGGCCTGCGGCCATGCTGCGTTGTCGACGTCGCCCGCACCGCCCAGCGCCTGCCAGAGGGTGAAGCAGGCGTGTGGGGTAAACGGATAAAGCATACGAACCACGGCCAGCAGGGCTTCCTGCATCAGCGCACGGTCCTGTTCCGTTTCCTGAGGCGCGCGCGCCAGCTTGTTCATCAGCTCCATAATGGCCGCGATGGCGGTGTTAAAAGTCTGACGACGACCAATATCATCCGCCACTTTGGCGATGGTTTTATGCAGGTCGCGGCGCAGCGATTTCTGTTCATCGCTCAGACTCGCCACGTCGAGTGCGGCTGTCGGCCCTTTCTCGGTGTGCTCGAAGACCAGTCTCCAGACGCGCTTAAGGAAGCGGTTTGCACCTTCCACGCCAGATTCCTGCCATTCCAGCGTCATATCCGCCGGAGAGGCAAACATCATAAACAGACGGACGGTATCCGCACCGTAGCGTTCCACCATAACCTGGGGATCGATGCCGTTGTTCTTGGACTTGGACATCTTGCTCATACCAGCGTAAACCAGTTGGTGACCGGCTTCGTCGGTGGCGTTGATGATGCGGCCTTTCTCGTCGCGCTCAACGGTAACGTCAACCGGTGAAACCCAGTTACGCTCGCCGTTAACGCCGGTATAGTAGAAGGCATCGGCCAGCACCATGCCCTGACACAGCAGGCGTTTGGCCGGCTCATCGGAGTTAACCAGCCCGGCATCACGGAGCAGTTTGTGGAAGAAGCGGAAATAGAGCAGGTGCATAATCGCATGCTCAATGCCGCCCACATACTGATCGACCGGCAGCCAGTAGTTTGCCGCCGCGGGATCCAGCATGCCTTTGTCGTAGTCCGGGCAGGTGTAACGCGCATAGTACCAGGAAGACTCCATAAAGGTGTCGAAGGTGTCCGTTTCGCGCAGGGCTGGCTGGCCGTTAACGGTGGTTTTTGCCCACTCAGGATCGGCTTTAATCGGGCTGGTGATGCCATCCATCACCACATCTTCCGGCAGGATCACCGGCAACTGATCTTCCGGCGTTGGCATCACTGTGCCATCTTCCAGCGTTACCATAGGGATAGGTGCGCCCCAGTAGCGCTGACGGGAAACGCCCCAGTCACGCAGACGATAATTCACCTTACGGGTGCCGACACCTTTTCCGGCCAGCTTATCCGCGATGGCGTTAAAGCCCTCTTCATAGCTCAGGCCGTCAAACTCGCCGGAGTTAAACAGCGTACCTTTTTCGGTCATCGCCGCCGCGCTGAGATCCGGTTCGGTGCCATCGCCATTAAGAATTACCGGCTTAATCGGCAGATCGTATTTGCGGGCAAACTCCCAGTCGCGCTGATCGTGACCTGGAACGGCCATCACCGCACCGGTGCCATATTCCATCAGGACAAAGTTGGCTACCCATACCGGCACATTTTCGCCGCTGAGTGGATGCACGGCATACAGGCCGGTGGCCATGCCTTTTTTCTCCATCGTCGCCATCTCGGCTTCGGCAACTTTGGTGTTACGGCACTCCGCGATGAAATCCGCCAGCACAGGGTTATTCATCGACGCCTGGATCGCCAGCGGGTGGCCGGCAGCAACGGCGAGGTAAGTCACGCCCATAAAGGTGTCGGGACGCGTGGTATAGACGGTCAGCTTCTCTTCGCTGTCGGTGACGTCAAACGTAATTTCCACCCCTTCAGAGCGGCCAATCCAGTTACGCTGCATAGTTTTGACCTGCTCAGGCCAGCTCTCCAGCGTGTCCAGATCGTTTAACAGTTCATCTGCGTAATCGGTGATCTTAACGAACCACTGCGGGATCTCTTTGCGCTCGACTTTGGTATCGCAGCGCCAGCAGCAGCCATCAATAACCTGCTCATTGGCCAGTACAGTTTGATCGTTCGGGCACCAGTTGACCGCTGAGGTCTTTTTATAGACCAGACCTTTCTCATAAAGGCGGGTGAAGAACCACTGCTCCCAGCGATAGTATTCAGGCTGGCAGGTCGCCAGTTCGCGATTCCAGTCATAGCCGAAACCCAGCAGCTTAAGCTGGTTCTTCATATAGGCGATATTGTCGTAGGTCCAGGGCGCCGGCGCCGTGTTGTTCTTGACTGCCGCGCCTTCAGCGGGCAGGCCGAACGCATCCCAGCCAATCGGCTGCAGAACATTTTTACCCAACATACGCTGGTAGCGTGAAATCACATCACCGATGGTGTAGTTACGGACGTGGCCCATATGTAGGCGGCCAGAAGGATAGGGCAGCATGGAGAGGCAATAATACTTCTCTTTACCTTCCTCTTCCGTCACTTTGAACGTTTGCTTCTCTTCCCAGTGTTGCTGAACGTGGGATTCTATCTCTTCCGGGCGATATTGCTCTTGCATGGTAGCCAGTGGTCCTTTGTAAATAGCGCTGATTCCTGCAGCATTCAGGGCTCAGGGGCGGGCCTCTTACCTTAAGGGAGATACGTTACAGAAACGTATGCGATCGGTAAGGGAGCCTGTCGCCACCTGGCGCTGTCGTGAATGCCATGGGATATCAACAATTTTCTGAGTGCGTTTAGATCCGCATAGCATAGCTGATAAGCATCGGGCGCAACAACAGTAACCGCCGCCTCTTCGGTCTTTTCTCTGCAAGCTGGAAGGGAGTGTGCAGTTTTCTCAGTGAATGCATCACTTCTCCGCGCAAGATCGGGTTTCACGCTAGACTTAAACGTAACGTGTTGGAACGTTCAGGAGAAAAAATGAACAAGGTCGCTCAGTATTACCGGGAGCTGGTTGCAGCGCTGACGGAAAGAATTAATCAGGGAGAGCATGATATTGATGCGTTAGTAGAAAGTGCGCGGGAGCGTATGTACGCCAGAGGTGAGCTTACCCGTACGCAGATCGATGATGTAACGCGTGCGGTAAGGCGCGATTTAGAGGAGTTTGCCCGAAGCTATACCGAGACGCAGGATACCGCCAGCGACAGCGTGTTTATGCGCGTTATTCGCGAAAGTATCTGGAAAGAGATGGCGGATATCACCGATAAAAGCCAGCTGGAATGGCGGGAAGTTTTTCAGGACCTGAATCACCACGGCGTTTACCAAAGCGGTGAGGTGGTCGGATTAGGCAATCTTGTCTGCGAAAAATGTCACTTTACCCGCGCGATTTACACGCCGGAAACCCTGACGCGCTGCCCTGAATGTGGGCATGACCAGTTTCAGCGACAGCCTTTCGAACCGTGAAAAGTAGCCAGCCTCCCTCCAGGGCTAAATCTTAACCCTGGAGGGGATCTGTCAGACAGGATCAGTGTAAGATTTTCGCCAGGAAGTCTTTAGCGCGATCGGATTGCGGATTGGTGAAGAAGTCATCCTTGTGCGAGTCTTCCACGATGCGGCCTTCATCCATAAAAATCACCCGGTTAGCTACCTTGCGGGCAAATCCCATCTCATGAGTCACCACCATCATCGTCATGCCTTCATTGGCTAATTCCACCATGACGTCCAGCACTTCGTTGATCATTTCCGGATCGAGTGCAGAGGTGGGTTCGTCAAACAGCATGGCAATAGGGTCCATACAGAGCGCGCGGGCGATAGCCACACGCTGCTGCTGACCGCCTGAAAGCTGGCCGGGATGTTTGTTGGCGTGAGCGGAAAGGCCGACGCGTTCCAGCAATTTGAGGCCTTTCTGCCGGGCTTCTTCTTTATTCCGCTTCAGCACTTTTACCTGAGCGATGGTCAGGTTCTCCACAATGCTCAGATGCGGAAAGAGTTCAAAGTGCTGAAAGACCATGCCAACTTTAGAACGCAGTTGCGCCAGATTGGTTCGCTTATCGTTAACGGCGATGCCATTAACCTCAATGCTGCCTTTCTGAACAGGTTCCAGGCCGTTAACCGTTTTAATCAGCGTTGATTTACCCGAGCCTGACGGCCCGCACACGACCACCACTTCGCCTTTTTTGACTTCGGTTGAGCAGTCGGTCAGCACCTGAAAGTGACCATACCACTTAGAAACGTTTTTCAGGGTAATCATTTAAACTGTCCTTTTTTTCTTTAAATAGCTGACCAACAGCGAAGCGCTAAGGCTGATTACAAAATAGACCGCACCGGCAAACAGCACCATTTCAATCTCTGTACCGTTGTTAATGCCGATAGTGTCCGCAGTACGGAAGAAGTCCGCCAGACTGAGCACGTAAACCAGCGAGGTATCCTGGAACAGAACTATCCCCTGAGTGAGCAACAGCGGCACCATGGCGCGAAAGGCCTGAGGCAGGATGATCAGTTTCATCGACTGCCACTGGGTCATGCCCAGCGCCAGGGCGGCGTTACCCTGGCCACGGGCGATACTGATAATCCCTGCGCGAATAATTTCAGAATAATAAGCCGCTTCAAACAGTGAGAAGGCAACCATGGCCGAAATCAGACGGATATCCGTTTTGGGCGACAGGCCGAGTACCTTTTGCAGAAAGCTCGGGACAATCAGATAGAACCAGAGCAGTACCATCACCAGTGGAACAGAACGGAATAGATTGACATACAGTCGGGCAAACCAGCTGACTGGTTTAAATCGTGAGAGGCGCATCACGGCCAGCAATGTTCCCCAGAGGATGCCGAAGAATACCGCCGTGAGGGTAATTTTGAGCGTCAGGATCATGCCATCTACCAGGTACGGCAAGTTTGGCGCGATCGTGCTCCAGTCAAATTCGTACATTATTTGCCTCCCATGCCGCCAGGCAGCCGGACTTTACGCTCGACCAGGCTCATCAGCAGCATCACCACCAGGTTGATCGCGATATAAATCAGCGTGATAGCGGTAAAAGATTCATAGGCGTGCGCGGAATAGTCCAGCAGCTTACCTGCCTGTGCAGCCAGATCCACCAGCCCGATGGTGGAGGCGATAGCCGAGTTCTTCACCAGATTCAGCATTTCCGACGTCATCGGCGGAACGATCACGCGGTAGGCGTTCGGCAGCAAAACGTAACGATACGTTTGTGGCAGCGTCAGGCCCATCGCCAGGCCGGCATTCTTCTGTCCGCTGGGCAGCGACTGTATGGCGGCGCGTACCTGCTCACAGACGCGTGCGGCGGTAAAGAGGCCAAGGCAGAGGACCGAACAGGTGAAGAACTGAACGTTAGGGGCGATATCAGACTTAAACCACATTCCCAGCTCAACAGGCAGCAGTTCCGGCACCACCAGATACCAGATAAAGAACTGCACTATCAGCGGAACGTTACGAAACAGTTCCACATAACAGGTGCCGATCGATGAAAGCAGACGGTTAGGGACGGTACGCAGAATGCCAAAGAGCGAACCGACGAAAAAAGCGATAATCCACGCGCAGAGGGAGACGGCGATGGTGACCTGAAAACCTGACCAGAGCCATCCCAGGTAGGTGGTATTACCGAACGGTGCCTCTTGCAGAAAGATGCCCCAGTTCCAATCAATTGACATAAATCACTCCGGTAAAAAAAGGGTAGCGAAGCTACCCTGAAGATTGATGAGCGGCCACTGATGCAGGTTATGGGGAACGACCATAACCCACCTTTGCCTGAGATGGACGCACCGGGCGTCTCTCAGGCTGTTGTCTGTCCGGGCCTTTGTTCAGCAATCATGGGGCAGCGAAGGGCTGCCCTTATTTTCATTATTAGTTCAGCGCCTTATCGTTAGGCGTTTTAAATATCGCTTTCATGTCATCAGATAGCGAAAATTCCATGTTCAGATTTTTAGGTGGGATCGGCTGTTTGAACCAGGTATCAAACCATTTTTCCGCTTCGCCTGAGGTCTGGGCTTTGGCAATGGTTTCATCAACCAGCGTTTTGAAAGCTGGATCATCTTTGCGCAGCATACAGCCGTAAGCTTCTTTCGACTGCGGTGCGCCAACGATTTCCCAGTTGCCTGGCTGCTTGGCCTTGGCGCGTTCGCCTGCCAGCAGCGCATCGTCCATCATAAAGGCCACGGCACGACCGCTCTGCAGCGTACGGAATGAGTCGCCATGATCTTTCGCGCTGATAATGCGCATGTTGAGTTTCTGTTCATCGTTTAGCTTATTCAGCAGCACTTCTGACGTTGTGCCGGATGTCACGACGACCGTTTTGCCTTTCAGGTCGGAAAAGTCTTTGATATCGCCACCTTTCTTGACCAGCAAACGGGTGCCGATCACAAAGATAGTATTGGAGAAAGCCGCCTGTTGCTGACGTTCAACGTTATTCGTCGTGGAGCCACACTCAAAATCGTAGGTGCCGTTTTGCAGCAGCGGGATACGGTTCTGAGAGGTAACAGGCAACATTTTTACCTGAAGGTCGGGCTTGTTCAGTTTAGTTTTGATCGCGTCCACGATCGCGTTGGAATAGGCCTGTGAGTAGCCGACAACTTTTCGGGAGTTATCGTAATAAGAAAAGGGAACTGAGGATTCACGGTGACCCACCACGATAACGCCGTTATCGTTGATTTTTTTCAGGGTGCCAGTGAGTTCTTCTGCCTGGGCAACACCTGCGGCTGCACTTAACAGCAGCAGCGATAATGCCACTTTGCGCATCTGCATGTTCCAACTCCTTCATGGTGAAGCGCAAAAATAAAATTGCGCCGATTATGATGTTATGTGTATTTCCTGCTGCTTTTCTTTTAATCCCAGGGGTAACCTCACCCGGTATAGCCCTAACATAGCGGATTGTTAATGCAATGAAACAACAAAGTTTCTTTTTTGAGAACTGCGCCGCACCAAAGAGGAGCAATTTTCTGGCAATGCTCCGCCATGGAGCATAAGCCGGCCCTTAATAGTGCATTAACATTCGCTGTTGCGGTCACTGCAGGCAGTACCGCAGGGCGGTTACTGTAACAAGCAATTGTTATGCCAAAATTTCCAGAAGGTTATCTGTTTGAGTGGCATTTCAGGCGGGAACAAGTGAACAGGGGAGGAAGGGAACTGAAAAAGGAAAAATGAAGAGAAGAAGACGCTGAACCCCGGAAGGTTCAGCATGGGAACATTAACGTTGCCTGCGGCGCAGAACGGCTGCGAAGAGGCCGGACAGCAGCGTGATAATCCAGATGGTCCCATTGCCGAAGCGGGCATAAGGCGTTAACCCCTGAGTCGGGGTAACCTGGGTCGCCAGCACGCCGGCAGTAAATTGCGGGATCATCTCTTCAACATCACCCTGGGCATTGATCACCGCCGTCACGCCATTGTTGGTATCACGCAGCAGGGGACGCCCAAGTTCCAGCGCCCGCATCCTTGCCATCTGAAAATGCTGCCAGGGTCCAATTGAATGGCCGAACCAGGCGTCATTGGAGATGGTCAGCAGGAAGTCGGTATCGGGGCGGAAATTATCCCTGACCTGCTGACCCAGAACGATTTCATAGCAGATCGCGGCGGTCAGGTTAAGGCCCGCCACTTTCAGCTGAGGCTGGACGTAGCTGCCCCGGCTGAAAGAGGACATCGGCAGATCGAAGAAGGGGGCCAGCGGACGCAGTAACGATTCCAGCGGCACGAATTCGCCGAACGGCACCAGATGATTCTTCTGATAGCGATTTGGACTGGTGTAGTCATAGGGCTGTTTGTCACCGAGCACGATAATGGAGTTGTAATCGTGGTAGCGATTATTCTCCAGCCTGGAGTCGACGATGCCGGTTAGCAGGCTGGTTCCCTCTTCACGCAGTTCGCGATCCACTGACCGGATAAACGGCTGTTGATTGCTTTCCAGATCGGGGATTGCTGACTCAGGCCAGATAATCAATGAGGCTTTACCCACATAAGGCCGGCTGAGTGAGGTATAGGTTTTCAGCGTATTTATCAGCTGGTTAGGGTCCCACTTAAGTGACTGTGGAATATTCCCCTGTACCATCGCCACTTTAACAGCACGTTCGGGCATAGCCTGAAACCAGTTTATCAGGCGCAGCGGCCAGGGCAGCAGCAGCAGCGCCAGCGCCACCACGGCGGCAATCCAGTGGCGTTTAGCCAGCGCGAATACCAGCAGGCCAGCAACCATCATCAGCACGAAGGTGATGCCCTCCACGCCAGTCAGTGGCCCAAGCCCTTTCAGCGGCCCGTTAATCTGGCTGTAGCCAAACTGAAGCCACGGAAAACCGGTCAGGATCCAGCCGCGCAGGAACTCCGTGATTTGCCAGAGTACGGGCGCAGCCACCACGAGACGCAGCAGTGAAGTTTGCGGAAACAGCCGGTTGAGAAGCGCTGCAAACAGCATGGTATAGAGCGAAAGGTAAGCCGCCAGCAGGATCACCAGCAGGATGTTGACCGGGCCTGGCATGCCGCCGAACGTCGCTATGCTGACATACACCCAGTTAATGCCGCTGCCAAACAGGCCAAAACCCCAGACAAAACCGATGGCGGTAGCCTGACGCGTGGTGCGGTTAAGCGTCAGCCCTAACAGGCCAGCCAGTGCAACAAGCGCGGCAGGCCAGAAATCATAGGGTGAAAAAGAGAGGGTGCCAGCGGCACCCGTCAGCAGCGCTAAAAGCAGGCGAACCCGCTGGCGCTGGTATAAAGAAGCCATCATTGAGGATTATTCTTCCAAAGTCGGTTGCGGCGAGTTTTCCGGGATTTTAACGTGCACCTGGATAATGCGTCGACTGTCGGCCATAGCAACCTTAAACTGATAGCCATCAATATCGATGCTTTCACCACGCGCGGGCAGATGACCAAACGCCTGCATGACCAGACCGCCAATAGTATCCACCTCTTCATCACTGAAGCTGGTATCAAAGACCTCGTTGAAGTCTTCAATCGGCGTCAGGGCGCGGATAGTATAGGTATGGCGGCTTAGCTGACGGATATCACGATCTTCTTCATCGTCATACTCATCTTCAATTTCACCGACAATGAGTTCCAGAATGTCCTCAATCGTGACCAGTCCGGAGACGCCGCCAAACTCATCAATCACAATCGCCATATGATAGCGCTGCGAGCGGAACTCCTTCAGCATGCGGTCCACGCGCTTGCTTTCCGGTACCACGACCGCCGGACGCAGCACGGCTTCCATGCTGAAAGGCGACGCGCTGCTGCTCATAAAGGGCAGCAGATCCTTCGCCATCAGGATGCCTTCGACATGATCTTTGTCTTCGCTGATGACCGGGAAGCGGGAGTGGGCGGACTCAATGATCACCCCCAGGCACTCTTCCAGCGTCTGGTTACGTTTCAGGGTGACCATTTGCGAACGAGGGATCATAATGTCGCGAACGCGCTGTTCGGCAATATCCATCACCCCTTCCAGCATGTCGCGGGTATCAGGATCGATCAAATCGTTCTGTTCGGAGTCGCGGATCAGTTCCAGCAGGTCGTCACGGTTTTTTGGCTCACCGTGAAACAGCTGGTTGAGGATTAGGGTAAAAAATCCCTTTTTACTACTGGGACTGTCATTGTTCTGTGAATGGTCATCGCTCATGGCGTTTTAGTTTGTATCACTCTGGTCAGATTATGAAAGGCCCCTTTCCGCAGGCAGGCCGGAAAAGGGGCGATGTCAGGCATTAAGCCTGGTCAGGGTAACGCTTTCTCCGAAATGTACGGGTCGTCATAACCAAGAGCAAGCATTATCTCGGTCTCGATCGTTTCCATTTCTTCGGCTTCGTCATCTTCAATATGGTCATAGCCCAGCAAATGCAGGCTTCCATGCACGACCATATGCGCCCAGTGGGCCAGTAATGGTTTCTCCTGTTCTTCCGCTTCCTGTTCAACTACCTGACGACAGATGATCAGATCGCCCAGCAGCGGAAGCTCGATGCCGGGCGGAGCTTCGAAGGGAAATGAGAGCACGTTAGTCGGTTTATCTTTCCCCCGGTAGTTATGGTTCAGATCGCGACTTTCCGCCTCATCGACCACGCGTATGGTGACTTCGCTCTCTTCCTGAAACTGAGGTAAAACCGCTTCCAGCCAGCGGCGAAAATCAGATTCTGCCGGCAGGCCTTCAGGCCGTTCGCAGGCAAGCTGGAGATCCAGAATGACTGTGCTCATTTCTGCACCTGTGCGGCCAGCGCTTCACGCTTACGTTCTTCCGCCAGGGCATCGCGACGCTTCTGATCGGCTGCCTCCCAGGCTTCATAAGCAATCACGACGCGGGCGACCACCGGATGGCGCACGACATCTTCGCTATGGAAGAAGTTAAAGCTGATTTCATCAACCTCTGCCAGCACTTCAATGGCGTGACGCAGGCCCGATTTCAGATTACGCGGCAGGTCGATCTGGGTTACGTCACCGGTGATCACCGCCTTGGAATTGAAGCCGATGCGGGTCAAAAACATCTTCATCTGCTCGATGGTGGTGTTCTGGCTCTCATCCAGAATGATAAACGCATCGTTTAGCGTGCGGCCACGCATATAGGCCAGCGGCGCAACTTCGATAACGTTGCGTTCAATGAGCTTTTCCACCCGCTCAAAGCCCAGCATTTCAAACAGGGCGTCATACAAGGGGCGCAGATAGGGGTCAACCTTCTGGCTGAGATCGCCCGGCAAAAAGCCCAGCTTCTCGCCAGCTTCAACGGCGGGGCGGGTCAGCAGAATGCGGCGCACTTCCTGACGTTCCAGCGCATCAACCGCGGCGGCCACGGCCAGATAGGTTTTCCCCGTTCCTGCCGGGCCGATGCCGAAGGTGATGTCGTGGTCAAGCATATGCGCCACGTACTGCGCCTGATTAGGCGTACGGGGTTTAATCACGCCGCGTTTGGTTTTGATATTAACCGCTTTACCATATTCAGGAACGCTGTCATCAGCCTGTTCCAGCACCCGGCTCTCTTTAATCGCCAGATGGATCTGCTCAGGATCAATATCAGGAACGTGACCGCGCACCGGCGCCGTATCAACGTACAGATCGCGCAGTATGGTGACGGCGGCGTTGACGGATGGCGCTTTGCCGACAAGCTTAAATGCGTTGTCGCGACGGTTGATTTCAATGCCTAGCCGGCGTTCCAGCTGTTTGATGTTGTCATCAAAAGGCCCGCAGAGGCTCAGCAAACGGGCGTTATCAGCAGGATCCAGCGTTATTTCGCGTGTTTCAGTATTCAAACTAATCCTTTGGGTCGCTCAGGGCCAGGTTGAGGATGGCGTGTCATTGGCGCACCGCGCGAGTAAACGGCGGTACCATAAGGGAATTATTTATGGCGAGGCCAAAAGGCGCAAGCGCTGAAGCAAATATTTGGGCGCTGCTTTCAGAAAGCAAGGGGCACGGACTGAATTCCTGCGGCGAGCCGGCAAAGCCCGCCGCACTATTATGGGGATCAGGGCTGGAAAAGACCGACGCCCAGCTCGTTTTCCTTACGCGTACGCGCAATAACCGAGGCGGGTGTTTCGATGCTGCGTAAATCCATCTGCTCTTCGGTGCGAACCACAACGCCGCGCAGGGAGTTGCTGTAGACGTCAACAATTTCCACATCGACGAATTTACCGATCATCTCCGGCGTACCTTCAAAATTGACCACGCGGTTGTTTTCGGTACGGCCCGACAGTTCCATCACGTTTTTGCGTGAGGTGCCTTCTACCAGAATCCGCTGTACGGTACCCATCATACGGCGGCTCCAGATCATCGCCTGCTGGCTGATACGTTCCTGTAGCTGCCACAGGCGCTGCTTTTTCTCCTCTTCCGGTACATCGTCAGGAAGATCGGCCGCCGGTGTGCCAGGGCGGGCAGAGTAGATAAAGCTGAAGCTGGTATCAAAATTAACGTCAGCGATAAGCTTCATGGTCTGCTCAAAGTCCTGCTGAGTTTCACCCGGGAAACCAATAATGAAATCGGAACTGATCTGGATATCAGGACGGGCAGCGATAAGCTTACGGATGATCGCTTTATATTCCAGCGCGGTATGCGCGCGTTTCATCAGGGTAAGGATACGATCGGCGCCGCTCTGGACCGGCAGATGCAGGAAGCTGACCAGCTCAGGCGTATCGCGGTAAACCTCGATAATATCGTCGGTGAACTCAATCGGGTGGCTGGTGGTGAAGCGTATGCGGTCTATACCATCAATCGCCGCGACCAGGCGCAGCAGATCGGCGAAGCTACAGACGTCGCCATCGTAAGTCTCACCCCGATAAGCATTAACGTTCTGCCCCAGCAGGTTCACTTCGCGAACGCCCTGGGCCGCCAGTTGCGCTATCTCAAAGAGAATATCGTCACAGGGACGGCTGACTTCTTCACCACGGGTATAAGGCACCACGCAGAAAGTACAATATTTGTTACAGCCTTCCATAATGGAAACGAATGCCGTCGGGCCATCCGCTCTTGGCTCTGGCAGACGATCAAATTTCTCAATTTCCGGAAAGCTGATGTCCACGACCGGGCTTTTTGAACCGCGTACGGTATTGATCATTTCCGGCAGGCGGTGAAGCGTCTGCGGGCCGAAAACGATATCGACATAGCTGGCGCGCTGACGAATATGCTCGCCTTCCTGCGATGCAACGCAGCCGCCAACGCCGATAATCAGCTCAGGATTATTTTCTTTCAGCGATCGCCAGCGACCAAGCTGATGGAAGACCTTTTCCTGCGCTTTTTCACGGATGGAGCAGGTGTTAAGCAGCAGAACGTCGGCTTCTTCCGCCACCTCGGTCAGGGTGAAACCATGGGTGCTGTTTAGCAGGTCAGCCATCTTGGATGAGTCGTACTCATTCATCTGACAGCCCCAGGTTTTGATATGCAATTTTTTAGTCATCTGGTTGCCATTTATCAAGCAGGAGGAAGTACGGGGCGCGTATTGTAATGCTTTGCTGCTGTGGTGACCAGCGTACAAGCTTTTCTGTCAGCAATTCCAATTGGCCCCTCAAATTCCGGTACACTTAGGGTAACAGAATCCGCCCTGAACGTTACAGACCAGGGTACAGGGATGGCTTACGGACAGGATAAAAAAATGAGTGAGACAAAAAAATGGGATGCCGTCGTTGTGGGCGGCGGGATGGTTGGCGCTGCGCTGGCGAGCGGGCTGGCGGAACAGGGGTTTCAGGTGGCCGTGCTGGAGCAGCAGGCGCCTGCGGAATTTGATCCTGCAAGCGCACCCGATATCCGGATTTCCGCAATCGGCGCGGCCTCCGTTGACCTGTTAAAGCAGCTAAAAGTCTGGCCGGCTGTCGAGGTGATGCGCTGTACACCTTACCGGCGGCTGGAAACCTGGGAATGGCACAGCGCGCGCGTCGGCTTTGATGCGGAATCACTTGGCCTGCCGGAACTGGGTTTTATGGTGGAAAACAGTGTGCTACAGCGGGCGCTCTGGGAACGCCTTCAGACACAAAAGATCGATCTTTTTTCGCCAGCCCGGCTAAAAGATCTTCAGCCCTGTAATGGTGGATGGAAGGTGATGCTGGAAAGCGGCGAGACGCTTAACGCCCGACTGGTCATTGGCGCTGATGGCGCCAATTCACAGGTTCGCCAGCTTGCCGGTATCGGTATACATGGCTGGAACTATACGCAGTCCTGTATGTTGATCAGCGTGAAGTGTGAACAGCCAGCGGGGGATTGTACGTGGCAGCAGTTTACGCCCGAGGGCCCGCGCGCTTTCCTGCCCCTCTCTGACGGGTGGGCTTCTCTGGTGTGGTATGACCGTCCAGCCAGGATCCGTCAGCTACAGGGAATGAATATGATGCAGCTGGCGCAGGAGATAAAAACGCATTTTCCCGCCCGCCTTGGACGGGTAACGCCTGTTGCTGCCGGTTCATTCCCGCTGGTACGCCGACACGCCACGCGCTATGTACAGCCGGGGCTGGCTCTGGTTGGCGATGCCGCGCATACGATTAATCCGCTGGCTGGCCAGGGCGTTAATTTGGGCTATCGCGATGTGGATGCGCTGATCGACACCCTGGTCGCCTCCCGCGAGCGCGCGGAGGACTGGGCCTCTGAAAGGGTACTGCTGCGCTACCAGCGGCGCAGGCAGAAAGATAATATGCTGATGCAAACCGGTATGGATCTTTTCTATTTTGCCTTCAGCAATCCTTTTACGCCGCTGCGGGTGGTACGTAATCTCAGCCTGATGATGGCTGAGCGATCCGGTGTGCTTAAGCGGCAGGCGCTGCGTTACGCGCTGGGATTGTAAAGTGAGATGAGGTTCAGTGCGCCTCAGCTTGAGAAGGGCGGGCGCACAGTAAGCAACAATGCCTGTCGCCAGACGTAAAAAAGCCCGCATAAGCGGGCTTTTTTACGTCTGGCTGGGGTGCAGGGATTCGAACCCCGGAATGCTGGTATCAGAAACCAGTGCCTTACCGCTTGGCGACACCCCAATTTTTTGTTGCGATCTGCACGGCAAATCGTCTTTTTATGGCTGGGGTGCAGGGATTCGAACCCCGGAATGCTGGTATCAGAAACCAGTGCCTTACCGCTTGGCGACACCCCAATAAAATTGGTGGCTACTACGGGAATCGAACCTGTGACCCCAGCATTATGAGTGCTGTGCTCTAACCAGCTGAGCTAAGTAGCCTAATTTTACTGCGTTGTAACTCTAACATACTTTTTAAAAAATGGCTGGGGTACCTGGATTCGAACCAGGGAATGCCGGTATCAAAAACCGGTGCCTTACCGCTTGGCGATACCCCATCCGTGCAAAGCCGCTTATGGAAATGGTGCGGGAGGCGAGACTTGAACTCGCACACCTTGCGGCGCCAGAACCTAAATCTGGTGCGTCTACCAATTTCGCCACTCCCGCAAAAAGATGGTGGCTACGACGGGAATCGAACCTGTGACCCCAGCATTATGAGTGCTGTGCTCTAACCAGCTGAGCTACGTAGCCATCTTTTTTCGCGTTACCTTCATCGGCGTTGCGGGGCGCATTATGCGGAGTTGACCTAAAAGCGTCAACAAGTTTTTTCCCGTTTTTTATCCTGAGCGTTTCGTTTGTCTGGCTTGTAACCAGCATGATGATTAAATCAACAAATTCTGACGCTAACACGCGCAAAATAAAAAAATAACGGGCCACGAAAGGCCCGTTTTATCCGCTGACGACAGAAGTTATTTGTAGGCCGACTGGTGCACGCCTACCGCGCGTCCTGACGGATCGTCCATCGTTTTGAACGCTTCGTCCCACTCAATGGCTTTTGCAGACGAACAGGCGACGGAAGGGCCGCCCGGTACGCATTCTGCCGCGCTCGGCAGCGGGAACAGCTCCTCAAAAATTTCACGATACAGATAGCCTTCCTTCGAGGTTGGCGTGTTGTACGGGAAACGGAAATGGGCCGTCTTAAGCTGCTGATCGGTTACCTGCTGAGCCGCGACTTCTTTCAGCGTATCGATCCAGCTATAGCCGACGCCGTCCGAAAACTGCTCTTTCTGACGCCACGCCACGCTTTCCGGCAGGTAAGAAGAGAAACATTCGCGCAGGATATGTTTTTCCATTTTGCCGTTCGGTCCGCACATTTTATCGGCCGGATTGATGCGCATCGCCACATCAAGGAATTTTTTATCCAGGAAGGGCACTCGGGCCTCAACGCCCCAGGCGGACATCGCTTTGTTGGCGCGGGCGCAGTCAAACATATGCAGCGCCAGCAGTTTGCGCACGTTTTCCTCGTGAAACTCTTTGGCATTTGGCGCTTTGTGGAAGTAAAGATAGCCACCAAAGACCTCGTCTGCGCCTTCACCTGAGAGCACCATTTTAATGCCCATCGCCTTGATCTTACGGGACATCAGATACATCGGCGTGGAGGCACGAATGGTGGTCACATCGTAAGTTTCAATGTGATAGATCACATCGCGGATGGCATCCAGACCTTCCTGCACCGTAAAGTGAATTTCATGGTGTACCGTGCCGAGGTGATCGGCAACTGACTTCGCTGCTTTCAAATCCGGTGACCCTTCCAGACCGACCGCAAAAGAGTGAAGCTGAGGCCACCAGGCATCGCTTTTATCCTGATCTTCAACGCGCTTCGCGGCATATCGCTTGGTCACTGCTGAGATGATCGAAGAGTCAAGTCCGCCAGAGAGCAGCACACCGTAAGGGACATCTGACATCAGATGGCTCTTCACCGCTTCTTCCAGCGCCTCTTTCAGGGCTGGTGCATCAGTTTTGTTATGTTCAACCGCTTCGTAGCTGAACCAGTCGCGCTGCCAGTAACGATGGATTTCGTGGTCGGTGCTGGACATGTAGCTTCCCGGCGGAAACTCTTTGATGGTGCGACAAACCGGCACCAGCGCTTTCATCTCTGAGGCGACATAGAGGTTGCCATGTTCATCGTTGCCCATATAAAGCGGGATAATCCCGATGTGATCGCGACCAATCAGCCAGGTGTTTTTCTCGCTGTCATAAAGGATAAAAGCGAACATCCCCTGCAGCTCATCCAGAAAATCGACGCCTTTCTCCTGATAGAGCGCGAGGATCACTTCACAGTCTGAACCGGTCTGAAACGCATAGCGATCGCTCAGCTCAGCGCGCAGCGCCTGATGGTTATAAATTTCACCGTTGACGGCCAGTACGTGAGTCTTCGCGGCGTTATAGAGCGGCTGTGCGCCGTTATTCACATCGACGATAGAGAGACGTTCATGAGAAAGAATCGCGTTGTCGTCTGCATAAACGCCAGACCAGTCCGGGCCGCGATGACGCATCAGTCGGGAAAGCTCTAACGCTTTCTTACGCAGCTCAACAGGATCGGTTTTGAGATCCAGTACGCCAAAAATTGAACACATAGCTAACTCCCTATCGACATCCCTGAGTGGTGATGATGGTAACGTATAAGTGTATGGCGAGGTTTATCGCCCGATAGATAAGAAAATGCGCTATCTCACCCCATTGACGCAAGCATTTTAGCGTTTACCTGAGAAATAGTCTGTTGACGCGGCTCTGGATTTGATGATTATTCAATAAATAGGGCTAAAAATTGATGAAATGATAATCTCCATAAAAAAGCGGTTACTTTTTGAACGATGAGAGTGGTGGCCTGACCGGATGGTCAGGCTTGCAGGCTAAAGAATATCGATATCTGCCACTGAGGGGAAAACCCAGCTGGGCCGGAATGGCATCGCGTCAATATCACTGAGCGTTGAAACACCGGACAGTACGAGAATCGTCTCCAGTCCCGCCTGAAAGCCAGCCAGGATATCGGTACGAAGATTATCGCCCACGATCACCGTTTCATCTGAATGCGCCTGCATTTTGTTCAGCGCGGCCCGCATAATCCAGGGGCTGGGTTTACCGACATAAAAGGGAGAGCGGCCAGAGATCTTTTCTATACCCGCACAGAGCGCGCCACAGGCCGGAACAAAGCCGCGGGCATGGGTGTCGGGATTGGTGGCAATAAAGCGGGCACCGTTCGCCACAAAAAACGCGGCTTTATGCATCATATCCCAGTTATAAGAGCGGGTTTCCCCCACAATAACAAAATCGGGATTGATATCGGTTATGGTAAAACCCGCTTTATAAAGCTCGTGAATAAGCGCGCCTTCGCCCACGACGTAGGCTTTTTTTCCTTCCTGACGCCGCAGAAAATCCGCCGTGGCCATCGCTGAGGTGTAAAAAACGCTGTCCGGCAGATCGATCCCCGCAGAAGCAAACCGGTTAGCCAGATCGAGCGCCGTCTGTGAAGGGTAGTTGGTCAGTACGACCAGCGGCATCCCTTTCTCCAGAATCCGTTGCAGGAATTCATTGGCGCCCGGAACGGCGGTGTTATCGTGCATCAGTACGCCGTCGATATCGCAAATGACGTTTTTAATGCTCATTTTTTCGCTGTCGTTCAGAGTTAAAGCGCTCATTAACCTTCCAGAAGATGTTGTAAAAGAATGCCGTTAAGCATGGCACGTTTTGCCAGCGCAAAGGCGCCTATGGCAGAGCGGTGGTCGAGTTCCGAACGGACAACCGGCAGATTTTTGCGAAACGCCTTCAGGACCTGCGTGTTAATACAGCCCTCAATGGCGGGGAAGAGTACTTTATCCGCTTCGGTGATCTCACCAGCAATCACCACTTTCTGCGGATTAAATAAGTTAATCGCAATGGCGACCGTTTTCCCGAGATGCCGGCCTACGTGCTCAATCACTTCGGCTGCCAGCACGTCGCCGCGGTTAGCGGCTTTACAGATCTGGCCGATCTGGCACTCCTCTGGCGTCAGCGAACTCGGATAGCCCCGCGCAAGCATGTCACGCACGCGATGCTCTATGGCCCCGTTGGCAGCGATCGTTTCCAGGCAGCCAAAATTGCCACAGTGGCAGCGTTCACCTAAAGGATCGACCTGAATATGCCCCAGTTCGCCCACGTTACCGTTGCTGCCCAGGAAAATATGGCCATTAGCGATAATGCCTGCGCCTGTTCCGCGGTGGACACGCACCAGTATGGAGTCTGCGCAGTCGCGTGATGCACCAAAATAGTGCTCGGCCAGCGCAAGGCTGCGGATGTCATGGCCGACAAAGCTGGTCACGCTGAACCGTTTTTCAAGGTTAGCGACCAGCGGCCAGCAGTTGACGTTGATATGCGGCATGTAGCGGATCACGCCATTATTGGGGTCCACCAGCCCGGGAAGGATAACGGCGATAGCGATCAGTTCACGCAGCTTGCGCTGATGCTGTTCGCTAAAGTGCGCAATTGCGTTAAACAGAGCGTGTTCCAGGGTTTCCTGCGTGCGTTCCGGCAGCGCATAGTCCTCCTGGGCAAGCGATTTTCCGCTGAGATCGAAGAGCGTGAGCGTGGCATCATTGCGCCCCAGACGAACGCCAATGGTATTGAAGCCCCGGGTTTCTGTCACGATGGAGATAGCGCGGCGGCCGCCGGTGGAGGCCTGCTGGTCAACTTCTTTGATCAGGCCGCGCTCAATAAGCTGACGGGTAATTTTGGTGACGCTGGCGGGGGCTAGCTGGCTGTGCTCGGCAATCTGTATGCGCGAAATCGGACCCTGCTGATCGATAAGCCGGTAAACGGCTGCGCTATTGAGTTGCTTAACAAGATCGACATTTCCTATTTGAGCCTGGCCGCCAGTGGTCATTCAGTTTCTACTCGCTTAAGACTTCGTCACCGTTAACGATAGTCTGGATTATTTTGTAGTCACGGGTGAACAGCGTCAGGTTGGCCACTTTACCGGCTTCAATCGAGCCTAACCTTTTCTCCACACCCATCGCCCGTGCCGGGTAAAGCGTTGCCATACGTAACGCCTCGTCCAGGGAAATGCCTGCATGTTCGACGCTGTTCGCTACCGCTTCGATCATAGTCAGGGCAGAACCGCTGAGTGTGCCGTTTTCGTCAACGCAGAGTCCATTACGGTAGTATATTGTTTTTCCTGCAAAAATGAACCGATCAATCGATGCTCCGGCGGGTGCAGTGGCATCGGTAACCAGTACTAGCTTATCGCCTTTAATGCGTTTGGCGTTACGGATGTTAGCGTAATGAACGTGCAATCCATCGGCAATAATGCCGCAATAAATATCAGGGGCGTCAAACAGCGCGCCAATAAGTCCCGGCTCGCGACCGGTAATCGTTGGCATGGCGTTATAGAGGTGAGTGGCGAAGCTGACACCGGCAGCGATGCCGCGCCGTGCTTCCTCCCAGGTGGCGTGAGAGTGACCACAGGAAATAACGATACCCGCTTCGCTCAGCTGACGGATGAAGTGCTCCTCTACCTGTTCAGGAGCTAGAGTGATCTTGGTAATCACCTCTGCATTTGCACAGAGATAATCCACAATCTCCTGATTAGGCTTACGAATTAAGTCAGGATTATGCGTGCCTTTTTTAAGCGGGTTCAGCCAGGGACCTTCGAGGTGCAGGCCCAGCGCCTTGTTAGCGTTTTGCGCCAGATAGCTGCGCATCGCTTCAACCGCGCGCTTCATCAGCGCATCGCTGCTGGTGATAAGCGTCGGCAGAAAGCTGGTACAGCCCGATTTTTCGTTCGCCTTCTGCATAATGTTCAGCGTTTCTACGCTGATAGCGCTGGGATCATCATTAAACTGCACGCCGCCGCAGCCGTTCAGCTGTACGTCGATAAAGCCGGGAGCGATCATCGCGCCTTGCACGTCGCGGGCAGCGATGCCAGCTGGCAGTTCTTCCTGCGCGCAGACGCGCTCGATCAGGCCGTTGGCAATAATAACAGCATGATTGTCCAGTATTTCATGACCGGTATAAATGCGGCCATTGGTTAATGCGTACATAACTCTCTCCCGGCGGTGTCTGGCTGACCGCGCCGTCCCGGCACGGTTCAACGCAATACTGATGTCTTACAGATCTTTCACGTTTTCCGCTTCCATTTCGCGGAAATACTTAACGGTTTTCACTTTCAGTTCCATTGTCGCAGGCTCATCGCAAACCACCACAGATTTGGCATGCAGCTGCAGGCAGCTGATGGTCCACATATGGTTTACGTTTCCTTCCACTGCGGCCTGAAGCGCCTGGGCTTTCACGTGTCCGGTGACGAGAATCATCACTTCTACGGCATCCAGTAGCGTGCCGACACCGACAGTGAGCGCATATTTCGGTACCTGATCCACATCGCCGTCAAAAAAGCGAGAGTTGGCCACGCGGGTATCGTGCGTCAGGGTTTTGATACGAGTGCGGGAAGCCAGAGAAGATGCAGGTTCGTTGAACGCGATATGTCCGTCGTTACCGACACCCCCCATAAACAGGTGAATTTTGCCATAGCTGCGAATTTTTTCTTCATACTGGCGGCATTCTGCGTCAATATCTGGCGCGTTGCCGTTAAGCAGGTGGATATTTTCCTGTTGAATATCAACATGATCAAAAAAGTTGCGGTACATAAAGCTGTGGTAGCTTTCCGGATGCTCTTTTGGCAGGCCAACGTACTCATCCATATTGAAGGTGATAACGTGTTTAAAGCTAACCTGGCCTGATTTATGCATTTCAACTAAATGCTTATAGGCTACCAGCGGCGTGCCGCCGGTAGGCAGCCCCAGCACGAAAGGGCGATCGGCAGTGGGGTTAAACGCGTTGATGCGATTGACAATATGACGGGCGGCCCATTTTCCGACATGGTCAGGGGTAGCCAAAGGAATCAGTCTCATGTATCACCTCATGTAAGCAAAGTTAGAAATGGTTGACGGTGCCCTTGCTGCTGAAAGTAAGCGTACGTGTCGGGGGCCATATCCGCGAGGGATAAATCCGTCGTGATTTTTCGGATCATAAAATAAGTTTGCGGCGATAGCCAGAAGCATGAAAAATTTCATGGCTATTTTGGTGATAAAAGTCACAGTTGTAGCGGTTTTAATTTGCGAAGCGAATTAAATTTTTCTTACACTCCGCTTCGGGGTTTGAACTGTTATTCAGAAACCAACAGGCCGTGATAATAAAACGAAACGGCTCATGGCGCCTTAACGGGTCTTATAGGGGGAAAGGTGAATATTCTAAGCTATCTGCAAAAAGTAGGACGGGCGCTCATGGTGCCGGTGGCAACACTGCCCGCCGCCGCGATTCTGATGGGCGTCGGCTACTGGCTTGATCCAGATGCATGGGGAGCAGGTAACGCACTTGCAGCGCTGCTCATTAAATCGGGTTCAGCAATTATCGATCATATGTCCGTTCTGTTCGCCATCGGCGTGGCTTACGGCATGTCCAAAGATAAAGATGGCGCCGCGGCGCTGACCGGTTTTGTTGGTTTTCTTGTCGTAACGACACTCTGCTCGCCAGCTGCGGTCGCAATGATTCAGAAAATTCCGGTCGAACAGGTGCCGATGGCATTCGGTAAAATCGAAAACCAGTTCGTCGGTATTCTGGTCGGTATCATCTCTGCAGAGATGTATAACCGCTTCAGTCACGTTGAGTTGCCTAAGGCGCTCTCCTTCTTCAGCGGTCGTCGTCTGGTGCCGATTCTGGTCTCCTTTCTGATGATCCTGGTTGCCTTTATTTTGATGTATATCTGGCCGTTGATTTTCGGTGGCCTGGTCAACTTTGGTGAAAGTATTCAGAAAATGGGATCGATCGGTGCGGGCGTCTACGCGTTCTTCAACCGTTTGTTGATCCCGGTTGGCCTGCATCACGCCCTTAACTCCGTTTTCTGGTTTGACGTGGCAGGCATCAACGATATTCCAAACTTCCTGGGTGGGGCGCAGTCGCTCGAAAGCGGTAAGGCCGCTGTCGGGATCACTGGCCGTTATCAGGCTGGCTTTTTCCCCATCATGATGTTCGGTCTTCCAGGCGCTGCGCTGGCCATTTTTCAGTGTGCACGTCCGGAAAACCGCGCCAAAGTCGGTGGTATCATGCTGGCGGCAGCCTTCGCCGCTTTCTTTACCGGTATCACTGAACCGCTGGAATTTTCCTTTATGTTCGTGGCGCCAGTTCTCTATGTGATCCACGCTGTGCTAACCGGTATTTCGGTATTTATCGCCGCAAGTATGCAGTGGATTTCCGGCTTTGGCTTCAGCGCCGGGCTGGTGGATATGGTGCTCTCTTCACGAAATCCGCTGGCCACCCACTGGTACATGCTGATCCCGCAGGGGCTGGTCTTCTTTGTTATCTACTACGTGGTATTCCGCTTCACCATCAAAAAATTCAATCTGCTGACGCCAGGACGTGAATTGGCGGTGGATGGCGATGAAAGTGATGGCTATGACGTCAACGTTGAGAAAAGTGGCAATAAAGAAACCGATACTGAATCGCTTGCCCGTCATTACATTGGTGCCGTAGGAGGCTCTGATAATCTGACCGGGATCGACGCCTGCATTACGCGCCTGCGTCTGAACGTGAAGGATAGCGCCTCAGTCAACGAGGCTGTGGTTAAGCGCCTTGGCGCATCGGGTGTTATTCGCCTGAACAAGCAGAGCATTCAGATTATTGTCGGCACTCGTGCTGAAACTATCGCTTCTGCCATGAAAACTGTATTAAGCCGGGGGCCGGTTCCCTCAGCGGCAACGGCAACAACACCGGTAGCCAGTGCTGCGCCAGTAGTCCAGGCGGTACCTAATGTGTCAAAAGGGATTATCGGCACGCTGGTGGCGCCGGTAAGCGGTGAAGTGGTTGCGCTTGAGCAGGTGCCTGACGAAGCTTTCGCCAGTAAAGCGGTCGGTGAAGGGCTGGCGATCAAGCCAACCAGCAGTACCGTAGTTGCGCCTGCCGCCGGCACCGTGGTGAAGATCTTCAATACGAATCACGCCTTCTGTCTGGAAACGGAAAAGGGCATTGAGGTTGTGGTGCATATGGGGCTTGATACGGTTGCGCTGGGCGGTAAAGGCTTTACGCGTCTGATTGAAGAGGGTGCGGAGGTTGTCGCTGGTCAGCCAGTACTGGAAATGGATCTCGACTGGCTTAACAGCCATGCCCGCTCGATGATCAGTCCCGTTGTTGTCAGTAATATTGAAGACTTCGGCGGCATCAATCTGGTCGCTGGCGAAACGGTTGTGGCGGGCGAAAGCCGTCTGTATGAGATTAAGGGCTAACGACTCAGCTCAGTAAAGTCACAGGGCGGGAAGCGATTCCCGCCCTTTTTTTATCATTAAGCCCTAACAAACGGTTGTTTCCCTTCCCGGCTTTGTGGATCATACTCCGTTATTTCACGTACTAATTACGCTAAGCATTCCTGAGGAAATTAAGATGAGTGAGGCAGAAGCCCGCCCAACTAACTTTATTCGTCAGATTATTGACGAAGATCTGGCGAGCGGTAAGCATAGCACCGTGCATACGCGCTTCCCGCCCGAGCCTAATGGCTACCTGCATATTGGCCATGCTAAATCCATTTGCCTCAATTTTGGCATCGCCCAGGATTACCAGGGCCAGTGCAATCTGCGCTTTGATGATACCAACCCGGTGAAAGAAGACCTGGAGTTCGTGGAATCCATCAAAGAGGACGTACAGTGGCTGGGCTTTGAGTGGAGCGGTAACGTCCACTACTCATCTGACTATTTTGACCAGCTGCATCATTACGCTGTTGAACTTATCAATAAAGGCCTGGCCTATGTTGACGAGCTGTCGCCTGAGCAAATTCGCGAATATCGCGGCTCCCTGACGTCGCCGGGTAAGAACAGCCCTTATCGCGACCGCAGCGTGGAGGAAAACCTGGCGCTGTTTGAGAAAATGCGTAACGGAGAATTTGCCGAGGGAACGGCCTGCCTGCGTGCCAAAATTGATATGGCGTCCAGTTTTATCGTGATGCGCGATCCGGTGCTTTATCGCATCAAGTTCGCTGAACATCATCAGACGGGCAATAAGTGGTGCATCTATCCGATGTACGATTTCACCCACTGCATTTCCGATGCGCTGGAAGGGATCACCCATTCGCTCTGTACGCTGGAGTTTCAGGATAACCGCCGTCTCTATGACTGGGTGCTGGATAACATCACCATTCCCGTGCATCCGCGCCAGTATGAGTTTTCCCGCCTGAATCTGGAGTATGCGATCATGTCCAAGCGCAAGCTCAGCCTGCTGGTCAGCGAAAAGATTGTCGAGGGTTGGGACGATCCGCGTATGCTCACCGTATCAGGCCTGCGTCGTCGTGGTTACAGTGCAGCGTCTATTCGCGAGTTCTGCCGCCGTATTGGCGTGACCAAGCAGGACAACATTGTTGAAATGGCTTCGCTGGAATCCTGCATTCGTGACGATCTTAACGAAAATGCGCCGCGTGCAATGGCCGTTCTCGACCCGGTGAAGCTGGTGATTGAAAACCTGCCCGCGGGACACGAAGAGATCATCACCATGCCGAATCATCCGAATAAACCGGAGATGGGAACGCGGGAAGTGCCGTTCAGTCGTGAGATCTACATCGATCGTGCTGACTTCCGGGAGGAAGCTAACAAGCACTATAAACGTCTGGTGTTGGGCAAAGAGGTCCGCCTGCGTAATGCGTATGTGATCAGGGCTGAACGCGTAGCAAAAGATGATGAAGGCAATATCACCTGCCTGTTCTGTACCTGTGATACGGAAACGCTCAGCAAAGATCCTGCTGATGGCCGTAAGGTGAAGGGCGTCATCCACTGGGTTTCGGCGGAACACGCGTTACCCGCTGAATTCCGGTTATATGATCGTCTGTTTAGCGTACCGAACCCAGGTGCGGCGGATGATTTCCTGACGACTATCAATCCGGAATCGCTGATTATCCGTCAGGGATTCGTCGAACCTGGGCTGAGCCAGGCGCAGCCGTCCAGTCCGTATCAGTTCGAGCGTGAAGGTTACTTCTGCGCGGACAGCCGTTACTCCGCGCCTAACAAGCTGGTGTTTAACCGCACTGTGGGTTTGCGTGATACCTGGGCAAAAACGGGCGAGTAATTTTTCCAGCCTCTGTCGGGGATTGGCCAGGCAGAGACGGTGATGACAGATTAAATCCGTCATTCTTTTCGGGATGACGGATTTTTGTATGTACTGTCATCGCGGGAACTGGGGATCTGAAACGGTCGTATTTCGTTTCAGCAGCGTATACAGACGAAAAAAAACCGGTGAGGCTTCACCGGTTTTTTGTTTTGGCACAAAGCGAGTGCGGCCTTTAATGCCTCACAGAACCTGAATAATAGCGTTCGGGAGATAAAAGACGACATTCATCCGCTTACTTGTCGTGCAGCGTCTCATCTTCCCGGCAGTCGCCGGTAGAGCAGTGCCCATACAGATAGAGGCTGTGATTGCTGAGCTTGATACCATGTTTAGTGGCGATATCACGCTGACGGGATTCGATAGACTCATCACGGAATTCGATCACTTTTCCGCAATCCAGGCAGATCAGATGATCGTGGTGATGCTGCTGAGTCAGTTCAAAGACGGACTTACCGCCTTCGAAATTGTGACGCGTCACAATGCCGGCGTCATCAAACTGGTTCAGAACGCGGTAAACCGTCGCCAGACCAATCTCTTCGCCCATATCAATCAGGCGTTTATACAAATCTTCCGCACTGACGTGATGGCCAACGGGTTCCTGAAGCACTTCCAGAATTTTAAGTCTTGGAAGCGTGACTTTCAGGCCGGCCTTCTTTAATGCGGTGTTATTGTCAGTCATGCGGATATTGTCCTGTTACTTTGCTAGTCACTAAGTGGCTGAAAAGCCCTGAGCATCGGTCGTCGCTGAAAAGTCAGGCGCCTCAGTATAGAACTGATAGTTCGAAATGGAAACCGCGGAAAGGCGTCCCCACCAGGAAAATAAGGGTAAAAAAGCCGTTACATCCTGAAAAGCAGGCGCCTGCCTGAGCTGGATTACATTTCATGCTTTCTCATCAACGCTGCCTTCAGGGCGAAAGGCGCTGAGAAAGCCGGATGACCGATGGCGATATTGTACAGTTTTGCAGGTGAAAGTTACAAAAATGTGCCTATTACTATTATAGGAAAAACCATGCGCCTGATGTGAGATAACTCCCACATCAGGCGGCTGTTATCAGGCTTCGAGGATTTCCTTGAGGTGCAGTTCCTCATAAATCTGTTTTACCCACTTCTCTGTACGTTCAGCGGTTAACTCGGGTTGGCGATCTTCATCAATGGCCAGCCCCAGGAAGTGGTTATCATCCGCCAGGCCTTTAGACGCCTCAAAATGATAGCCTTCTGTCGGCCAGTGGCCGACGATCACCGCGCCTTTAGGCTCAATGATATCGCGAATGGTGCCCATCGCATCACAGAAGTACTCGGCATAATCTTCCTGATCGCCGCAGCCAAACAGGGCAACCAGCTTACCGTTAAAGTCGATTTCTTCAAGGGTAGGGAAGAAGTCATCCCAGTCACACTGGGCTTCGCCATAGTACCAGGTTGGAATGCCCAGCAGCAGAATATCAAAGGCTTCAAGGTCTTCTTTGCTGCTTTTCGCGATATCATGAACCTCAGCCACCTCGTTACCGAGCTGCTTCTGGATCATTTTTGCAATGTTTTCGGTATTGCCTGTATCGCTGCCAAAGAAAATGCCTACGATTGCCATGAGTTTAATAACCTCTTGAAACTTAATGATATGGTGACTGCTGTTAAAGACAGATAACGGCAATGATAGCAGACAGCCTCAGGGGGATAAACGTGTAATCCTCCTGCTTTTGTCGCTTTGTGCTTTGTCCCGGCCTGCGTGAGTCATTGTTGAGAGGGCCGTTTAAGCGTTCCGTCTGACTAACTGTGCCATCACCATTTCTTCTATCAACTCGCTGCGGCTCATATTACGCTGCTCGGCGAGCTGGTTCAGTGCATCTACCGCGTCGCTGTTCATTTTCAGCTCTACGCGCTTGAGTCCACGCACTTTATCCCGTTTGAGCTGGTTGCGTTTATTGATACGCAGCTGCTCATCACGCGTTAGCGGATTTGTTTTAGGTCGTCCCGGGCGACGCTCATCTGCGAACAGATCGATCGTGGTGCGGTCCGTGTTTTCTTTTGCCATAGAATCGAGATACTGAAAAGGCTGGATTACTGATGAATTGGTCAGGCTGCCGGCTGAAATTCCATCAGCGACAAATTTTTAGCGCGCCATCATACCCTGTGAAAGTGGGGACGACAATGATTTAACATCCCCATGAATCTTTTGTTTTTACAGGCCTAAAAAGCGACTGATAACGCGTAAAACCGCCTCAGGTTTTTCCGCATGGACCCAGTGGCCTGCGCCGCCGATCACATGGGCTCGCGCCTGAGGAAATTGCGCAAGCAGCGCATCACGGTACTGGTCATCAAGGTAAAATGAGCGTTCGCCGCGGATAAAAAGCGCAGGATGTGGCCAGGGCGGTAACGTTTCCCAGCCGATAATCTCGTCATAAGTGTCCCATAACACCGGCACGTTGAACCGCCATTCACCCTCATGGAAAGATTTAAGCAAAAACTGAATGACGCCTTCGTCCTCTATACGCTGACGCATCAGGGTGGTCGCCTCACTCCGGGTCGTGATACCTGCCGCGCTGACCGCCTTCATGGCGGCAAAAAAGCGATCGTGATGACGTTCCTGGTAGGCGATGGGGGCAATATCTATAACCACCAGTTGTTCAACGCGGCCGGGTACCAGTGCGGTCAGCGCCATTGCGATTTTACCGCCCATAGAGTGGCCCACGACGGTGAAACGATCAATCCCCAGATCGTCAAGTGTCTCCACGACATCCTGCGCCATGGCGGGATAGTTCATCTCTTCTGAACGTGGCGAAAGGCCGTGATTGCGCACGTCAATCTGCACCACGCGGCGGCGATCCTTCAGCCCCCGGGCCAGCACGCCAAGGTTGTCGAGGCTGCCAAAGAGGCCATGAATCAGCACCACTGGCGCGGCGTCGGCGGCTGATTGTTCAGATTGCAGGCGAACATTCAATTTCATAGTAAAGTTCTTACAGGGGAAACGAGGGGTTAGGGTATCATGGAAGAACCTATTCTGCTGAAAAGGCAGGTGTGCTCCGCCAATCTCTTTGCGGCATATTCTGACTTTTGCCCGCTTTCAGGACTGGCGCTACACCCCGGCAGGATTTAACTTTATAATCCACATGTTAGAGCTGGTTCGAAAGGCTAACGTGCGTTTGTCATCCACAGCGTGCGCGCTGACCGGCTCTTAAGCACTAACCGTACTGGATAAAGATGAAAACTATCGAAGTCGACGAAGAGCTGTACCGTTATATCGCCAGCCATACCCAGCATATTGGTGAAAGCGCCTCTGACATTTTACGGCGTATGCTTAAATTTTCCGCCGGTCAGCGCGCACCAGCGGCTACCCCAGTGGCAGCCATTTCTGGATCTACGGCGAAAGAAAGTGGCGTAGGAAAGGAAGAGGCGCGTCCGTTGGATCGCGTCCGCGCCATGCGTGAACTGCTGCTTTCTGACGAATATGCTGAACAGAAAAAAGCGGTGAATCGCTTTATGCTGATTTTGTCGACTTTATACAATCTTGATCCCAAGGCATTTGCCGCCGCGACCGAATCGCTTCATGGTCGTACGCGCGTCTACTTTGCGGGGAATCAACAGACCCTGGTACAGAATGGCACCCATACCAAGCCGCAGCACGTTCCGGGCACGCCGTATTGGGTGATCACCAACACCAACACAGGCCGTAAACGCAGCATGGTCGAACATATCATGCAATCAATGCAGTTCCCGACGGAACTCACTGACAAAGTTTGCGGCACCCTCTAACTGAGAACCTAAGTGTCAGGGAGAAGCGCCAATGGCTAATCACCCCCGTGCCGGGCAGCCAGCCCAGCAGAGCGATTTGATTAACGTTGCACAATTAACGTCGCAATATTATGTCCTGCAGCCCGATCTGAGTAATGCGGAACATGCGGTGAAGTTTGGAACTTCAGGCCATCGCGGTAGCGCAGGACGCCAGAGCTTCAACGAGACGCACATTCTGGCTATCGCCCAGGCTATTGCGGAAGAGCGTAAAAAGAACGGGATTACCGGTCCCTGCTATGTGGGTAAAGATACGCATGCGCTCTCCGAACCGGCCCTGATCTCAGTGCTGGAAGTGCTGGCGGCGAACGGCGTGGATGTGATTGTTCAGCTGGACAATGGCTATACGCCGACCCCGGCTATCTCGAATGCCATTCTTGAACACAACAAAGCGGGTGGTCCTAAAGCCGACGGGATTGTCATCACGCCTTCGCATAACCCACCGGAAGATGGCGGTATTAAATACAATCCGCCAAATGGTGGGCCTGCGGATACCAACGTCACTAAAGTCGTTGAAGATCGCGCCAATGCCCTGATGAAAGATGGCCTGAAAGAGGTTAAACGCATCGCGCTGGATCAAGCCTGGGCGAGCGGCCATCTGCAGGAAAAAGATCTGATCCAGCCTTATATCGAAGGCCTGGCGGAGATTGTTGATATCGCTGCCATTCAGAAAGCGGGCCTCAAAATTGGCGTCGATCCGCTTGGCGGTTCGGGTATTGTCTACTGGCAGCGTATCGCGGAGTTCTACAAGCTGGATCTGACCATCGTCAATGACGCCGTGGATCAGACTTTCCGCTTTATGCATCTCGATAAAGATGGCGCAATCCGTATGGACTGCTCATCTGAAAGTGCCATGGCGGGGCTGCTGGCGCTGCGTGATAAATTCGATCTCGCTTTTGCCAACGATCCGGATTATGACCGTCACGGCATCGTCACGCCGGCGGGCCTGATGAACCCGAACCACTATCTTGCGGTCGCGATCAACTACCTTTTCCAGCATCGTCCTCAGTGGGGCAAAGAGGTGGCGGTCGGGAAAACGCTGGTCTCCAGCGCGATGATTGACCGAGTGGTTAACGATATCGGTCGCCGTCTGGTCGAAGTGCCGGTTGGCTTCAAATGGTTTGTTGATGGTCTTTACGACGGCAGCTTCGGCTTCGGTGGCGAAGAGAGCGCGGGTGCTTCCTTCCTGCGCTTCGATGGCACCCCCTGGTCTACCGACAAAGACGGCATCATTATGTGCCTGCTGGCCGCGGAAATTACTGCCGTCACCGGAAAAAATCCGCAGCAGCACTATGATGAGCTTGCTGAGCGTTTCGGCGCCCCAAGTTACAACCGTTTGCAGGCTTCCGCGACCTCTGCACAGAAGGCGGCGCTGTCGAAACTCTCACCTGAAATGGTCAGTGCCGATACGCTGGCAGGCGACCCTATCACTGCCCGCCTGACGGCAGCACCAGGTAATGGCGCCTCCATCGGCGGTCTGAAAGTCATGACGGAAAACGGCTGGTTTGCCGCGCGTCCTTCAGGGACAGAAGATGCATATAAGATTTACTGTGAAAGTTTCCTCGGTGCTGAGCATCGTGAAAAAATTGAAAAAGAAGCCGTGGAAATTGTCAGTGAAGTGCTGAAAAACGCCTGATTTCTGATCTGTTCCGAAAGGCGCTGCTTGCAGCGCCTTTTTTTATGGCTGCCGGATATCCGTTGGTATAAGCCAGGCCATTACCTGCCCGAAAGTAACGCACCTTAATGCAAAGTGAATGATGTGTTAATTATTTATTGTCATTTAACTTTTTCGTAACTTTGCAACATTACGCAGGCGTAATCTGTCGGTTTTTTCAGCAAAAAAGTGGTCGGATGAGTAGTAATATTACACAATCAGCGCTATTATTTTGCTCAGATTACACATTCACTTTGCCTGGAGGACGTATGCGTCTTTATCAACCGTACCCGTTACATCGAATCGTATTGCGCCGCCTGGCGGTGTTAATCCTTGGCACGCTCGCCTTGCCTGTAATGCTGTTTCGTCGGGATCGCGCCCGGTTTTACAGCTATCTTCACCGGATATGGTCCAAAACCAGCAGTCAGCCGGTCTGGCTGGCGCAGTCCGAGGCCGCAGCCTGCGATTTTTATTAAAAACATTCCCGCTCCGGCGGGAATTTTTTTTGTCTTCAGTACCGCTTTTTATAAACAGTGCAGGCTTATCCCGCGCGTATCGGCTACACTTAAACCTCTACAAGAAGTTGGAGGTTGTACAACTATGAGCGAAAAAATTCCTGTCGGCATCAGCGCCTGCCTGCTTGGAGATAACGTCCGCTTCGATGGGGGGCATAAGCGTTGTGCGTTCGCAGCGGAGGACCTTGCCCCTTATATGCGTTTTGATCCTATCTGCCCTGAAATGGCGATAGGATTACCCACGCCACGACCCGCCTTACGCTTAACCCGAAACGCCGCGGAAGGAGACGAGGTTGCGCTCTGCTTCAGTAATGGGAAGGGCGATCCGCTGACAGAAGAGATGCAGCGTTTCTCAGAAAATAAAATTGCGCATCTTCATCATCTCTGCGGCTATATCGTTTGTGCAAAATCGCCCAGCTGCGGCATGGAGCGGGTGCGTGTTTACAAACCTGAGAATAACGACAACCGCAAAGAGGGCGTGGGGATATTTACCCGCGAACTGATGAAGCAGATGCCCTGGCTTCCGGTAGAAGAGGACGGCAGACTGCACGATCCGGTACTGCGTGAAAATTTCGTTGAGCGCGTTTATACCCTGCATGAATTCAATACGTTATGGCGCAGTGGCCTGACACGCGGCAAAGTGATCGCCTTTCACAGCCGCTATAAACTCTCACTTCTGGCCCACTCGCAGCCGCAGTATCGCGAACTGGGACGCTTTGTGGCCGCGATAGAAAGCTGGCCATCGCTGGAAGCCTTCGCCTTTGAATACCGTCAGCGGCTGATGGATCTGCTTAAACATCAGGCGACGCGGGGTAACCATACCAACGTGCTGATGCATGTTCAGGGTTACTTTCGACCCCAGCTCAGTTCCAAACAGCGTCAGGAGCTGGCGGCGCTTATCGACCATTATCGCCAGGGACTACAGCCTCTGCTGGCACCTCTGACGTTGCTTAAACACTATATGTCAGAATTCCCCGATCCCTACCTGGCTCAGCAGCGCTACTTTGAACCCTATCCGGAAGCGCTTCGTCTGCGCTACGGTCACTGAATCAGCCCACAGGAAGTCCCATGACCACGCATCTGGTCTGGCTGCGCAACGACCTGCGCATCCACGATAACTACGCCTTAAACGCGGCATGCCGCAATAAAGATGCCAACGTGCTGGCGCTTTATATCGCCACGCCAGCGCAGTGGCAATCCCACACTCTGGCGCCAAAACAGGCGGCGTTTATCTTCGACAGCCTGAAAGAGTTGCAGCAGGCGCTGAGTGAAAAAGGGATTCCACTCCATTTTTTGCATTGTAATGACTTCGCCGCTGTTCCCGATGCGCTGAAAGCGTTCTGTGAACAGCATCGTGTTGATCGCCTGTTTTACAACTATCAGTATGAGGTCAATGAACGCGAGCGTGACGCGGCAGTTGAGCGAACGCTTTACGATCACGATGTGATATCACAGGGGTTTGATGACAGCTTACTGTTACCGCCCGGCAGCGTGCTGAACGGCAACCGCGAAATGTATAAAGTCTTTACGCCTTTTAGCCGCGCCTTCGTTAAAAGACTGAACGAGGGATTACCGGAATGCGTTCCAGCGCCCGAACCCCGTAAAAATGCCCCGCTGGATCAGCAGCCTGAACTACAGCCGTTTGATTATCCTTTTGAGAAGTATGATGACACGCTTTTTCCCGCAGGGGAGAAGGCGGCGCTTAAACGGCTACGGGAATTTTGCCAGCAGCCCGTTACGGATTATCCGGAAAACCGCAACCTTCCTGCCGTTGATGGCACCAGCCGTCTGTCAGTCTATCTCTCTACCGGCGTCCTCTCTCCCCGACAGTGTCTGCACCGTCTGCTGAGAGAACATCCTGAAGGCCTGGAGAAGAGCGACGTTTTTGTCTGGCTCAACGAGTTGATCTGGCGGGAATTCTATCGCCATCTGCTGGTGGCCTGGCCAAAGCTTTGTCGCCATCAGCCTTTTATCAGCTGGACGGCTAAGGTGCAGTGGCAACGTGATAAAGCGCTGCAGGAAGCCTGGGAGCAGGGTAAAACCGGCTATCCGATCGTTGATGCGGCTATGCGTCAGATGAACAGTCTCGGCTGGATGCATAACCGGCTGCGAATGATTACGGCCAGCTTCCTGATAAAAGATCTGCTTATTGACTGGCGCGAGGGGGAACGCTATTTCATGTCCCAGCTGATTGATGGCGATCTGGCTGCCAATAACGGCGGCTGGCAGTGGGCCGCCTCAAGCGGTAACGACGCGGCACCTTATTTCCGCATCTTCAATCCCACCACCCAGGGCGAAAGGTTTGATAAAAACGGCCATTTTATCCGCCAGTGGCTGCCAGAGCTGAATGACGTTCCTGACGAGCATATTCATCAGCCACACGTCTGGGCTGAAAAGAACCAGATATCACTGGATTATCCGGTACCGATTGTCGATCATAAAGAGGCGCGCAAGCGCACGCTGGAGGCCTACGAGGCCGCCAGAAAATCATAAGCAGGCGCCGGACTGCGGAACATTCAGGAAAGATTATGCGTAATACAGAACTTGAACATATTGTGAATCAGCAGCTCGACACCGCGAGCTTCAGCGATTATGCGCCGAATGGCCTTCAGGTCGAAGGACGTGGTGAAGTCGCAAAGATCGTCACGGGCGTCACCGCCTGTCAGGCGCTGCTGGATGAAGCCGTCCGGCTGAATGCGGATGCAGTACTGGTACATCATGGCTATTTCTGGAAAAACGAGGTGCCGGTTATTAAGGGCATGAAGCGCAACCGGCTGAAAACCCTGCTGACGAATGATATTAATCTTTATGGCTGGCATCTGCCGCTGGATGCACACCCACAGCTTGGTAACAACGCGCAACTTGCGAAGCTTCTCGGCATTGAGGTGCAGGGTGAAGTCATGCCACTGGTACCCTGGGGTGAGCTGAACCAGGCCCTGACCGGCGAGCAGCTTGCCCGCCGCATTGCCGATAAACTTGGCCGCGAGCCACTGCATTGTGGCGATAATGCACCTGACGAGATCCGCCGTGTGGCCTGGTGTAGCGGCGGTGGACAAGGTTTTATTGATGCCGCTGCGGCCTTTGGTGTGGATGCTTTTATTACGGGTGAAGTCTCAGAACAAACCATCCACAGCGCGCGTGAACAGGGGCTTCACTTCTTCTCGGCAGGGCATCATGCTACCGAGCGCGGAGGGATCAAAGCCCTCGGTGAATGGCTGGCCGAAAATCACGGTCTTAACGTTACCTTCATTGATATTCCTAATCCTGCCTGATTCAGCCTGAGCGGCAGCGCTGCCGCTCAGGGCTTTCTATTGACACATCCCTTACATTTCCGCATAACTGTTTGTCTAATAACATAAACGGATGGCCTTACCGACAGGTCAGGAGGAGTGTTTTGCAACGAGCACGTTGTTATCTGTTAGGCGAGCGCGCCGTGGTGCTTGAGCTGGAACCCCCTGTTTCCCTTCGTAGTCAGCAACGTATCTGGCAGCTTACCGCGCGCCTTACGGGGCGTCCGGAAGTGACGGAAATTGTGCCGGGGATGAATAACATCACCGTGATGCTGAGTGAGCCGCAAAGTACCGCGCTGGACGCTATCGAATGGCTCCAGTTATGGTGGGAAAAAAGCGAGGCGCTGGAAGTTGACACCCGTCAGATGGAGATTCCGGTTGTTTATGGTGGGGCAGCAGGTCCCGATCTGGCAGAAGTGGCGCACCACAGCGGTCTGACGCCGCAACAGGTTGTTGAGATTCATGCGTCGGCGGCCTATGTGGTTTATTTTATCGGTTTTCAGCCAGGATTCCCTTATCTGGGCGGCCTGGACGGGCGACTACATACGCCGCGCCGTGCCGAGCCGCGAGTGGCCGTGCCTGCCGGATCCGTTGGCATTGGCGGCAGCCAGACCGGTATCTATCCGTTTTCAGCACCCGGCGGCTGGCAGCTTATTGGCCGGACCGACCTGAATTTGTTCAATCCACAGCATACGCCGCCCGCTTACCTCAGGCCTGGCGACAGCGTGCGCTTTGTGCCGCAAAAGGAGGGGATATGCTGAAAATTCTTCGTGCGGGAATGAGCACAACGCTCCAGGATGCGGGCCGGACAGGGTGGCGTCAGTTTGGCGTTTGCCTGAGTGGCGTTCTGGATCAGCCAGCGATGGAAACTGCCAATCTGCTGGTGGGCAATGATAAAAACAGCGCCGTGCTGGAAATCACGCTGGGGCAGTTTTGCGCCGAATTTGGGCGCGATGGCTGGTTTGCGCTGACCGGCGCGGGCTGCAACGCCGATCTTGATGGTAAGCCTGTCTGGACCGGCTGGCGTACGGCGGTAAAAAAAGGGCAGCGGCTGACGCTCAAAATGCCGACGCGCGGTATGCGCAGCTATCTGGCACTCGACGGCGGCTTTGTCGTGACGCCCGTGCTCGGCTCCTGTAGCACCGACGTTAAGGCCGGTTTTGGCGGCTTCGGCGGCAAAGCACTCCAGGACGGGGATCTGTTACCGCTTGCGGAAGCGCGGCGGACGTTCAGTCATCCCGTTGGTGTACGCCAGCTGCTGTTTGGTAACCGTGTCCGGGCGCTGGTCGGCCCGGAGTTTCATGAATTCAGTCATGAAAGCCGGGAAGCCTTCTGGCGTACTTCCTGGCAGCTTCAGCCGCAGAGTAATCGCATGGGTTATCGTCTTCAGGGACGTCCTCTGACCCGTACCGCCAGTCGGGAGATGCTCTCGCACGGACTGATACCGGGCGTTATTCAGGTGCCGCCGAATGGACAGCCGATTGTCCTGATGGCGGATGCGCAAACGACCGGCGGTTATCCACGCATTGCCTGCGTGATCGAAGCCGATCTCTATCATCTGGCGCAGATACGTCTGGGCGAAAAGATACATTTTGTTCACTGTACGTTAGACGAGGCGCTGCAGGCAAAACGTGAGCGTGAGCGATCGATGGCACAAATGGCATGGGGGCTGGAACATGAAGGTCGATCTTAATGCCGATCTGGGCGAAGGTTGCGCTCACGATCGCCAACTCTTGCAGATAGTCTCTTCCGTCAATATCGCCTGTGGATTCCACGCGGGTGATGCGCAGACAATGCTGCAAAGCGTACGCTGGGCGAGGGAATTTAACGTGGCAATGGGCGCGCATCCCAGCTTTCCCGACCGGGAAAATTTTGGCCGTTCAGCGATGCAGCTGCCGCCAGAGACGGTTTACGCACAGATGATCTATCAGATAGGCGCCCTGAAGGGGCTGGTCGAAAGTGAAGGCGGCAGGTTAGTTCACGTCAAGCCGCACGGCATGCTTTATAACCAGTCGGCGCAGCAGGCTGCGCTGGCAGAGGCCATTGCCAGGGCGGTAAAGGCTGTTGATCCAGGATTGATTCTGGTAGGCCTTGCCAACAGTGAATCGATTCGCGTAGCGCAAGCGCTGGGGCTGACCACTCGTGAAGAGGTTTTTGCCGATCGCGCCTATCAGGCTGATGGATCCCTGGTGCCACGTTCCCAGCCGGGTGCCATGGTGGAGAGCGATGAACAGGCTATTGCGCAGACGCTGAGCATGATTGAGCAGGGAAGAGTTCAGTCGCTGAGCGGTGAATGGGTGAGCGTAAAGGCGGATACCGTCTGTGTTCACGGCGACGGCACTCACGCGCTGACCTTTGCGCGCGAACTCCGCAAGGCATTTACTCAACATAACATTGAGATTACCAGCCTCTGATGCTGTAAACGCAACAGGCATGCTGCCCGTCTCTGGCGGGAATAACTCAGGATTTTCGGAGAAGATATGGAAAGTGCAGTAAACCTCTGGCCGCTGGCTGGCATTCTCGCCATCGTTATCGGCTTTCTGCTACGTTTTAACCCGGTGCTGGTGGTGATTGTTGCCGGCATCATTACCGGGTTCGCCGCTAAAATGCCTATTGGCGATATTCTTGAAAAGCTGGGTTCCGGCTTTCTCAATACCCGCAACCTGCCGCTAATCCTGCTGCTGCCGCTGGCCGTTATCGGCCTGCTTGAGCGGCACGGTCTGAAGGAGCGCGCCCAGACATGGATTGCACAAATCAAAACTGCCACGGCAGGTCGTCTGCTGATCGTTTACCTGTTTGTCCGTGAGGCAACGGCCGCGCTGGGGCTGACCAGCCTTGGCGGACATCCGCAAATGGTGCGGCCGCTGCTGGCACCGATGGCTGAGGGGGCGACGGAGAACCGCTACGGCGAACTGCCGGATCATGTTCGTCACCGTTTACGCGCGATGTCAGCTGCAACGGATAACGTGGGCCTGTTCTTCGGTGAAGATATTTTTGTCGCCTTCGGTGCGATTATCTTTATGCACAACTTTATGCTGGAGTCAGCCGGTATCCAGACTGAGCCGCTGCATATTGCACTCTGGGGGATCCCGACGGCGATTTGTGCTTTTATTATCCACTCCGTGCGCCTGCGCCGGCTGGACAAGACGCTGGCGGCTGAGCTTGCCGCGCTGAACGCCGACGCACTGAAAGCGAAGGGAGGCCGCTAATGTTTCAGCAACAATATCTGTTCTGGCTGGCTGGTTTTATTTTGATGGTCGTGGCCATTATGTCCTGGCGCGACAAAGCCAATCCGCGTCGCCTGACCACAGGCCTGTTCTGGGCGCTATATGGTCTGGTCTTTTTTGTTGGAGACTGGTCGGTCAGACTGCTTGGCGAACGTTCGCTGCATATCACCATCGGCATTATCGTGGTGGTAATGGCGCTGATAGCCGGACTGGGTGGTGTGAAGCTGGGTTCCTACCATCAACGGACCGGCGAACAGCGCGCGGAGAGCGCGAAACGGCTGGGCAACCGTCTGTTCCTGCCTGCGCTGGCGATCCCGGTAGTGACCGTCATCGGCGTACTGACGTTTAATAATATTCAGGGACTGCGGGAGCTGGTGTTCGGCACGGGAAATCACTCCACACTGATTACACTTTTCTCCATGATGGTGGGTTGTGTGGTGGGCTGGCTGATTGCGCTGAAGCTGACGCATGACACGCCCGCGCAATCGGTGCAGGAAGCGCGCCGGCTGCTTGATGCTATCGGCTGGGCTTTTATTCTGCCGCAGATCCTGGCAACGCTGGGTCTGCTGTTCACCAGCGCGGGCGTTGGGACGGCTATCTCCCATCTGACCGAAACGTATCTGGCCGTGGACAATAAGTTTATTGCCGTCGCCACCTACGCCATTGGCATGGCGCTGCTAACCATGGTCATGGGCAATGCCTTCGCCGCATTCCCGATTGTGACCGCCGGTATTGGTATTCCGATTCTGGTTCTGCAGCATCATGGGAACCCAGCGGTAATGGCGGCAATCGGTATGTTTTCCGGCTACTGCGGCACGCTGATGACGCCGATGGCGGCAAACTTCAACATTGTGCCCGCGGCGCTGCTTGAACTGCCCGATCGTAACGCGGTCATTAAGGCTCAGGTGCCAACCGGCGTGCTATTGTTAATCGCGAATGTCTTTCTTCTTTATTTCCTGATGTTCCTGTGAGGCTGAAATGAAAACGGTACTGATTACCGCCTTCGAACCATTTGGTGGCGAAGTGATTAACCCGTCATGGGAAGCGGTGAGCCAGCTTCACGAGCGGATGATTTGTGGCGCTCGCGTAGTGGCAAAACAGCTGCCCTGCGTATTTGGAGAATCACTGACGTCGCTGACGGCGAGCCTTGACGAACTGAAACCCGATCTGGTTATCGCGGTCGGGCAGGCGGGTGGACGCGTGGATGTGACGGTGGAACGGGTCGCTATTAATGTTGATGATGCGCGCATTCCGGATAATGCAGGTAATCAGCCCATTGATGAAACTATCGTCGAAGGCGGACCGGCTGCCTATTTTTCAACACTGCCGGTAAAAGCGATCGTTGAGGGGATCCGCGAGGCGGGGATCCCTGCCTCGGTCTCCCAGACGGCAGGCACTTTTGTCTGCAACCATGTCATGTATGGCCTGCTGCATAGGCTGGCCAAGCAGAAAGGCAAGCATAAAGTGCGTGGTGGATTTATTCATATACCCTGGCTGCCGGAGCAGGCGGTTAAATATCCAGGCGCCGCCAGTATGCCTGCGCCGACGGTGATCCTGGCGCTCGAAATGGCGTTGAGTATTGCCCTGACGGTGGAAGAAGATATTCGTCTGACGGGCGGGGCCACGCATTGATTGTCACTGACAGGGAGCGGTATGCCTGAAGGACCGGAAATTCGACGGGCGGCAGACAAGCTTGAAGCCGCCATCGGCGGAAAAACGCTGACCGATGTCTGGTTTGCCTTTCCCGAGCTTAAAGTGTGGGAACCTCTGCTGGTGGGGGAGAAGATCACGGCCTTTGAAACACGAGGCAAAGCGATTCTGACCCATTTTTCCGAAGGTCACACGCTCTACAGCCATAATCAACTGTATGGCGTCTGGCGAATTACCGACCCGGGCGAAGTGCCGCAAACCAACCGCGTACTCCGGGTCCGCCTGAGTACGGCGGATAAAACCGTGCTGCTCTACAGCGCGTCTGATATTGAGATGCTTGATGCGCAGTCTCTTGCCACGCATCCTTTTCTGCTGCGGGTAGGGCCGGATGTACTGGATATGACGCTGACGCCGGAAAGCGTGGCGGAACGGCTACTCTCTAAGCGCTTTCGCCGACGTCAGTTCAGCGGGCTGCTGCTGGATCAGGCTTTTCTGGCGGGGCTGGGGAATTACCTGCGGGTTGAAATTCTCTGGCTGGCGGGGCTGGCGGCTCACCACCGGGCAGAGGATTTGTCGCCAGAGCAGCTGCAAAAATTTGCCGCGGCTCTGCTGGACGTACCAAGGCTTTCTTATCAGACGCGTGGCGTGGTGAACGATAAAAAACATCATGGCGCACTGTTCCGCTTTAAAGTCTTTCACCGTGCCGGCAAGGCGTGCGAACGCTGTGGCGGCACGATTGAGAAAACGACGCTCTCATCGCGCCCCTTCTACTGGTGTCCGGGCTGTCAGCACTGAACATGGTGCTTCCCTCGTTTTATGTATGACAGCAGCCTGAGGCGGCTTTGGGTACTTTTCTTTAAAAATAACGACAGGGAAAAGGCCGGAAGGTTGGGGTGGAAAGGGATGAAGGTTCAGCCGGGATCGGAAAGGCGGCTTAAAAAGAGCTGGGAGTTGCAGGCCTCAGGGGCATGACCAGGGTAAATAAAAAGGGGAGCCGCAGTGGCTCCCCTTGTCTTTCAGCGATCCGGATTATTTCAGATCGGATTCAAAATCACGCTGATCGTAGCCGGTATAAAGCTGGCGCGGGCGGGCAATTTTAATGCCGTCATCGTGCATCTCTTTCCAGTGTGCGATCCAGCCAACAGTACGTGCCATGGCAAAAATGACCGTAAACATGGAGGACGGAATCCCCATCGCTTTCAGAATAAGGCCAGAGTAGAAATCGACATTTGGATAGAGTTTGCGTTCGATGAAGTAAGGATCGTTGAGCGCGATATGCTCAAGCTCCATCGCCACTTCCAGCAAATCATCCTTCATGCCGAGCTCTTTCAGCACTTCATGGCAGGTTTCACGCATGACGGTGGCGCGTGGATCGTAGTTCTTATAGACGCGGTGGCCAAAGCCCATCAGACGGAACGAGTCGTTTTTGTCTTTTGCACGTCTCAGGAATTCAGGGATATGCTCGACGGAGCTGATCTCTTCCAGCATCCGCAGACAGGCTTCGTTCGCGCCGCCGTGCGCCGGTCCCCACAGGGAGGCAATCCCCGCCGCAATACAGGCGAAGGGGTTCGCGCCGGAGGAGCCAGCGGTACGTACAGTAGAAGTCGATGCGTTCTGCTCGTGATCAGCATGCAGGATCAAAATACGATCCATTGCTCGTTCCAGCACCGGATTCACAACATATTCTTCACAAGGCGTGGAGAACATCATATTCAGGAAATTGCCTGCGTAGGAAAGGTCGTTGCGTGGATAGACAAACGGCTGGCCGATTGAGTATTTGTAGCACATCGCCGCCACGGTCGGCATTTTAGAGAGCAGGCGGAACGCCGCGATTTCGCGGTGACGCTCAATGTTAACATCCATCGCATCATGATAGAACGCCGCCAGCGCGCCGGTTACGCCGCACATAACCGCCATTGGGTGTGAATCACGACGGAAGCCACGGAACAGATGATGAATCTGTTCATGGATCATGGTGTGGCGGGTAACAATTGTGCTGAACTCTTCAAACTGCGCTTTCGTCGGCTTCTCGCCGTTCAGCAGAATGTAACAGACTTCAAGGTAATTTGAGTGCAGGGCAAGCTGATCGATGGGGAAACCACGGTGCAGCAGAATCCCTTCATCACCATCAATATAGGTGATTTTAGATTCACAGGATGCCGTCGAGGTGAAGCCTGGGTCAAAGGTGAAATAACCCTGGGATCCCAGGGTACGGACGTCGATCTCAGCCTGTCCTAACGTGCCTTCAAGCACATCCAGTTCAATAGGAGCTTCGCCTGGTAGGGTTAGCGTTGCTTTTTTATCAGCCATTTACAGTCTCCTTAGCGCCTTATCTATGAATCTTTGACACCAGAAATGCCATTATGTCCACGGCGGCGTGCGGAATGGCAGATACTCGTCTCTGTGGCATCTTAAATGTGCAGGGTACAGAGTGACGGGCGTTTGCAGGCCGGGAGGGCACAATCGTGCTGCGTTTCGCGGTTGTTAAAGATCCGGTCTGGTCATAACGTGTTGGTAACCGTTACCTGATACTTTAAGTCAATTGGAACTCACTTTTACATAACTAATCGCCTGGAGAAAGTGTATCTCCATAACTTTTGTGAATCCCACTACTTTTAATCGTTTGTTTGTAACAGAAATGTTTAACTTTTGTCAAATCAGTTGATTAAAAATGTATGTTATGTGAAAAATGTGAGGGGTGTCACTGTTCCATCCAAATGTTTCCAAGATGTTTGTAGGGGAATTGTAATGAGTTTGTGATCCCCCTATACTTCCGCCAGGTCTCCGGGAATACCCTGCTGTAGGAGCCACCCAGCGTTTTATACGCGTCGTTTTGACACTGGACGTTGCAGTTTTAGTGCCTGGCGCAGTGCTTCATGAAACGTTGTCTGACCCGCCCTCAGGACCGGAGGAAGCAAAATAAGAAAGGCTGTGTGGGCAAAACCGTGAAAAAACAAAGACCTGTCAACTTGGATCTCTCCACGATCCGGTTTCCCGTTACTGCAATAGCGTCTATTCTCCACCGCGTGTCCGGCGTCATTACGTTTGTTGCCGTTGGTATACTGCTCTGGTTACTGGGCCTGTCACTCTCCTCACCCGAAGGCTTCCTTGAGGCCGCTGCCGTTATGGACAGCTTCATCGTCAAATTCATCGTCTGGGGCATCATGGCCGCGCTGGCATATCACATTGTTGGTGGCGTTCGTCATATGCTGATGGATTTCGGCTACCTCGGTGAAACGATGGAAATTGGCAAGCGCTCGGCGCACATTGCGTTTGGTATCACTGTCGTGCTTTCAATTCTGGCTGGAGTCCTCGTATGGTAAGCAACGCTTCTTCACTGGGCCGTAACGGCGTCCATGACTGGCTGCTGCTCCGCGCGTCCGCCATCGTTATCACGCTCTACGTGCTTTACATTCTCGGTTTCGTAATGATGGCAGATAGCCTGACCTACGAAATCTGGCGCGGATTCTTTGCCTCCTCCATGACTAAGGTGTTCACCCTTCTGACGCTGCTCTGCATTCTTGTGCACGGCTGGATTGGGATGTGGCAGGTACTGACGGACTACGTCAAATCGCTGGCGCTGCGGTTAACGTTGCAGCTGGTGGTGGTGACGGCGCTGTTAGTGTATGCGATTTATGGAACTGTTGTTGTGTGGGGTGCGTAATGAAGTTGCCAGTCAGAGAATTTGACGCCGTTGTGATCGGCGCAGGTGGTGCAGGCATGCGTGCCGCGCTGCAGATTTCCCAATCGGGCCAGACTTGTGCCCTGTTATCAAAAGTTTTTCCAACCCGTTCCCATACCGTGTCTGCGCAGGGCGGTATTACCGTTGCGCTGGGTAACACCCACGATGACAACTGGGAATGGCATATGTACGACACGGTTAAAGGCTCCGACTATATCGGTGACCAGGACGCGATCGAATATATGTGCAAAACCGGTCCGGAAGCGATTCTGGAACTGGAACATATGGGTCTGCCGTTTTCCCGTCTTGACGATGGCCGCATTTACCAGCGTCCTTTCGGCGGCCAGTCCAAGAACTTTGGTGGCGAGCAGGCTGCGCGTACCGCTGCTGCAGCTGACCGTACCGGTCACGCGCTGCTGCACACGCTCTACCAGCAGAACCTGAAGAACAAAACGACCATCTTCTCTGAATGGTATGCCCTGGACCTCGTGAAAAACAGCGATGGGGCTATTGTCGGCTGTACCGCAATTAATATCGAAGATGGTGAAGTGGTTTACTTTAAAGCCCGTGCAACGGTGCTGGCCACCGGCGGTGCAGGTCGCATCTATCAGTCCACCACCAATGCCCATATCAATACGGGCGACGGCGTCGGTATGGCGCTCCGCGCAGGCGTGCCGGTGCAGGATATGGAGATGTGGCAGTTTCACCCCACCGGCATTGCCGGCGCGGGCGTGCTGGTAACGGAAGGCTGCCGTGGTGAAGGTGGCTATCTGCTGAATAAGCATGGCGAGCGCTTTATGGAACGCTATGCACCTAACGCGAAAGATCTGGCCGGTCGCGATGTTGTCGCCCGCTCCATGATGATTGAAATCCGTGAAGGACGCGGCTGTGAAGGCCCATGGGGCCCGCATATCAAGCTGAAGCTTGATCATCTTGGCAGTGAAGTCCTTGAAGCGCGTCTGCCGGGGATTCTTGAGCTTTCCCGTACGTTCGCCCATATCGATCCGGTAAAAGAGCCTATCCCGGTTATTCCTACCTGCCACTATATGATGGGCGGCATTCCTACCCGTGTGACGGGCCAGGCGCTGACGGTTAATGAGCAGGGTGAAGATGCCGTTGTACCAGGGCTGTTTGCCGTGGGTGAAATCGCCTGCGTGTCGGTGCACGGTTCTAACCGTCTCGGCGGCAACTCGCTGCTCGACCTGGTGGTCTTTGGTCGTGCGGCGGGTCTGCATTTACAGGAGTCTATTCAGGAGCAGGGCGAACTGCGTGACGCGACCGATGAAGAGATCGATGCCTCGCTGGCTCGTCTGAATCGCTGGAACAACAATACGACCGGCGAAGATCCTGTCGAGCTGCGTAAAGCGCTGCAGACCTGTATGCAGAATAACTTCTCCGTGTTCCGTGAAGGGGAGGCGATGGCGAAAGGGCTGGCAGAACTGAAGCTGCTGCGTGAGCGTCTGAAAAATGCGCGCCTGGACGATCGTTCCAGCGATTTCAATACCCAGCGTATTGAATGTCTGGAGCTGGATAACCTGATGGAAACGGCTTACGCCACCGCGGTCGCTGCCAACTTCCGTACCGAAAGCCGGGGCGCGCACAGCCGCTTCGACTATCCTGAGCGTGACGATGCTAACTGGTTGTGTCACAGCGTGTACCTGCCGCAGAGCGAAAGCATGACTCGCCGTGAGGTGAACATGTCGCCAAAACTGCGCGCGGCCTTCCCGCCGAAAGCACGTACTTACTAGTTTGCGGAGATAAAACGATGAGACTCGAATTTTCAATTTATCGTTACAACCCGGACGTTGACGATGCGCCACGGATGCAGGATTACAGCCTGGAGTCGGAAGAAGGGCGCGATATGATGCTGCTGGATGCGCTTATCCGTATTAAGGAAAAGGATCCAACGCTGGGTTTCCGCCGCTCCTGCCGCGAAGGGGTTTGTGGCTCCGATGGCCTTAATATGAACGGTAAAAACGGACTGGCATGCATCACGCCAGTGTCGGCACTGGGCGGCGGCAAGAAGAAAATTGTCATCCGACCTCTGCCGGGGCTGCCGGTGATCCGGGATCTGGTAGTGGACATGGGCCAGTTCTACACTCAATATGAAAAGATTAAACCTTACTTATTGAATAATGGCGAAAATCCACCTGCGCGTGAACATCTCCAGGCACCGGAGCAGCGGGAAAAACTGGATGGTCTGTACGAATGTATCCTTTGTGCATGCTGTTCCACCTCCTGCCCTTCTTTCTGGTGGAACCCGGAGAAATTTATCGGGCCGGCAGGTTTGTTAGCCGCTTACCGTTTCCTGATCGACAGCCGCGATACGGAAACCAATGCGCGACTGGACAACCTCAACGATGCTTTCAGCGTATTCCGCTGTCATAGCATTATGAACTGTGTGAGCGTATGTCCTAAAGGGCTTAACCCTACGCGAGCCATTGGCCATATCAAGTCAATGCTGCTTCAGCGAAGCGCGTAAGCCTCGTCTGGCCGGGAACTTCAGGTTCCCGGTTGTTTTATCAGGAGGCCTTCCAGAGCAGTTACTGACGGTTCTGGAAGGTTCCCTTACGGGCCGGGCGCCAGCCGTTGCGCACAGCGCTCGTATCGATGAACTTTCTGGCCGCGTCCCGCGCTATCTGGCGGAAGGCGGCCCGGGGCAAGCCGCTTATGCGGCGGGGACTTGCAAAGGTTCCATTACATAATCACGGCGAAAAAAAGCACACAATGCTTAAGGGATCACAATGCAGAACAGCGCGATGAAACCCTGGCTAGACTCTTCCTGGCTGGCCGGCGCGAACCAGACCTACATAGAACAGCTCTATGAGGACTATTTAACCGATCCTGACTCTGTTGATATTGCCTGGAAATCGCTGTTTCAGCAGCTTCCCGGAAATGGGGTTAGACCTGAACAATTCCATTCAACCACCCGCGAGTACTTTAAGCGTCTGGCGAAAGATGCCACTCGCTATACCTCTTCCGTCAGCGATCCCGATACCAACGCTAAGCAGGTTAAGGTATTGCAGCTGATTAACGCCTTTCGTTTTCGGGGTCACCAGCTGGCGAACCTCGATCCGCTTGGGCTGTGGAAGCAGGAGGCGGTACCGGATCTCGATCCAGCCTATCACGATCTGACCGAAGCCGATTTCCAGGAAACCTTCAATGTGGGATCTTTTGCCTTTGGCAAAGACACCATGAAGCTGGGCGATCTTTTCGCGCTATTGAAGCAGACCTACTGCGGTTCGATCGGTGCAGAATATATGCACATGACCAATACCGAAGAGAAACGCTGGATTCAGCAGCGTATTGAATCGGTGGCAGGCCAGGCCTCTTTCTCGGCCGAAGAGAAAAAAGGCTTCCTGAAACAGCTGACGGCAGCGGAAGGTCTGGAACGTTATCTGGGCGCGAAATTCCCGGGTGCGAAGCGTTTCTCGCTGGAAGGCGGCGATGCGCTGGTGCCAATGCTGAATGAAATGATTCATCATGCGGGCAAAAACGGCACGCGTGAAGTGGTGCTGGGCATGGCTCACCGTGGCCGCCTCAACGTGCTGATTAACGTGCTGGGTAAAAAGCCGCAGGATCTGTTTGATGAGTTCGCCGGCAAGCACAAAGAGCATCTGGGCACGGGTGATGTGAAGTACCATATGGGCTTCTCTTCTGACGTGGAGACCAAAGGCGGCATGGTCCATCTGGCGCTGGCGTTTAACCCGTCCCACCTTGAGATTGTCAGCCCGGTTGTGATGGGATCCGTGCGAGCCCGTCTTGATCGCCTGGATGAGCCAAGCAGCAACAAAGTTCTGCCAATCACTATCCATGGTGATGCCGCCGTGACGGGCCAGGGCGTGGTTCAGGAAACGCTGAACATGTCGCAAGCGCGGGGTTATGAAGTGGGCGGTACCGTACGTATCGTCATTAATAACCAGATTGGCTTCACTACCTCCAATCCGAAAGATGCCCGCTCCACGCAATACTGTACCGATATTGGTAAGATGGTGCTGGCGCCGATTTTCCACGTCAATGCGGACGATCCGGAAGCCGTTGCTTTCGTGACCCGTCTGGCGTTGGATTTCCGTAACACCTTCAAGCGCGACGTCTTTATCGATCTGGTCTGCTATCGCCGCCACGGCCATAACGAAGCCGATGAGCCGAGTGCCACTCAGCCGGTGATGTACCAGAAAATCAAGAAACACCCCACGCCGCGTAAGATTTATGCTGACAGACTGGAAGCTGAACAGGTGACCAGCCTGGAAGATGCCACGGAAATGGTCAACCTGTATCGTGACGCGCTGGACGCGGGCGAATGCGTGGTGCCGGAATGGCGTCCGATGAGCCTGCACTCGTTCACCTGGTCGCCTTACCTTAATCATGACTGGGACGAGTCCTATCCCTCAAGCTTGGATCCTAAACGCTTACAGGATCTGGCAAAACGCATCAGCAGCGTACCTGAATCGATCGAGATGCAGTCCCGCGTAGCGAAGATCTACAATGATCGTGCGGAAATGGCTGCAGGCAATAAGCTGTTTGACTGGGGCGCGGCAGAAAACCTCGCCTATGCCACGCTGGTTGATGAAGGCATTCCCTGCCGTCTCTCCGGTGAGGATATGGGGCGCGGAACCTTCTTCCACCGTCATGCTGTCATTCACAATCAGGCGAACGGCTCGACCTATACGCCGTTGCAGCATATTCATAACGGCCAGGGAACCTTTAAGGTCTGGGATTCCGTTCTTTCCGAAGAAGCGGTACTGGCTTTTGAATATGGTTACGCCACTGCGGAACCTCGTACCCTGACTATCTGGGAAGCGCAGTTTGGTGACTTCGCCAACGGTGCCCAGGTGGTTATCGATCAGTTCATCAGCTCCGGCGAACAGAAATGGGGCCGGATGTGCGGCCTGGTGATGCTGCTGCCGCATGGTTATGAAGGGCAGGGGCCGGAGCACTCTTCCGCCCGCCTTGAACGCTATCTGCAACTCTGCGCCGAGCAGAACATGCAGGTCTGCGTGCCTTCAACGCCGGCGCAGGTTTATCACATGCTTCGTCGCCAGGCGCTGCGCGGTATGCGCCGTCCGCTGGTGGTGATGTCACCGAAATCCCTGCTGCGCCATCCGCTGGCTGTCTCTTCACTGGAAGAGCTGGCAACCGGCGGCTTTAAGCCAGCCATCGGCGAGATTGACGAACTGGATCCTCAGGGCGTTAAGCGCGTCGTGCTCTGCTCTGGCAAGGTCTATTACGATCTGCTGGATAAACGCCGCAAAAACGAACAGACCGACGTGGCGATTGTGCGTATTGAACAGCTCTATCCTTTCCCGCACAAAGCGGTGCAGGATGTGCTGCAGCAGTATTCACACGTGCATGATTTTGTCTGGTGCCAGGAAGAACCGCTCAATCAGGGCGCCTGGTATTGCAGTCAGCATCACTTCCGCGAAGTCGTGCCATTTGGGGCTTCATTACGTTATGCCGGCCGGCCTGCTTCGGCCTCTCCGGCGGTTGGCTATATGTCCGTTCACCAGCAGCAGCAGCAAGATCTGGTAAATGACGCGCTGAACGTTAATTAATTTAAAGGAAAAATAATGAGTAGCGTAGATATCATCGTCCCTGACCTGCCTGAATCCGTTGCCGATGCGACCGTGGCGACCTGGCACAAAAAACCTGGCGACACCGTTCAGCGCGACGAAGTGCTGGTAGAGATTGAAACCGATAAAGTGGTGCTGGAAGTGCCGGCCTCGGCGGATGGCGTTCTGGAAGCCATTCTGGAAGATGAAGGCGCGACCGTGACATCACGTCAGGCGCTGGGTCGTCTTAAAGAAGGTAACAGCGGCGGCAAAGAGAGTTCAGCCAAACCGGAAGCCAATGAGTCCACGCCGTCACAGCGGCAGAATGCTTCTCTGGAAGAAGAGAGCAGCGACGCCCTCAGCCCGGCGATTCGTCGTCTGATTGCTGAGCATGGTCTGGATGCAGCGGCCATCAAAGGCACCGGCGTGGGTGGCCGACTGACGCGTGAGGATGTTGAAAAGCACCTGGCGAGTAAGCCGGACGCGAAAGCGAATGAAACGAAAGCCCCGGCGGCATCTTCTTCACCGGCACCTGCGCTTGCTGGCCGCAGCGAGAAGCGCGTACCTATGACCCGACTGCGTAAGCGCGTGGCCGAGCGTCTGCTGGAAGCGAAAAACAGCACCGCTATGCTGACGACCTTCAATGAAGTCAACATGCAGCCGATCATGAACCTGCGCAAGCAGTACGGCGAAGCCTTTGAAAAACGCCACGGTGTGCGTCTGGGCTTCATGTCTTTCTATCTGAAAGCGGTCGTTGAAGCACTGAAGCGCTTCCCGGAAGTGAACGCCTCGATTGACGGGGAAGATGTGGTTTACCACAACTACTTCGACGTCAGCATCGCCGTTTCCACGCCTCGCGGTCTGGTCACGCCGGTGCTGAAAGATGTCGATGCGCTGGGTATGGCGGATATTGAGAAAAAAATCAAAGAGCTGGCGATCAAAGGACGTGACGGCAAACTGACCGTTGATGAACTGACCGGCGGTAACTTCACCATCACCAACGGCGGCGTCTTCGGATCGCTGATGTCCACACCGATCATCAACCCACCGCAGAGTGCGATCCTCGGTATGCATGCGATTAAAGATCGCCCAATGGCCGTCAACGGCCAGGTGGTGATCCAACCGATGATGTATCTCGCGCTCTCCTACGATCACCGCCTGATCGATGGTAAAGAGTCGGTGAGCTACCTGGTGGCGATCAAAGAGCTGCTGGAAGATCCTTCTCGTCTGCTGCTGGACGTGTAATCCCTGTCGGGCACGGTTATACCGTCGTGCCCAGCCCTATGTGTGGCCGACACTCAGGTAACATGCCTGGTTCGGCCAAGTCTTTTCCGACCTGAATGGATAGAACATCATGAACTTACACGAATATCAGGCAAAACAGTTGTTTGCTCGGTACGGTCTGCCGGCACCAACCGGTTATGCCTGCACCACACCACGTGAAGCTGAAGAAGCCGCCTCAAAGATTGGCGCCGGTCCGTGGGTGGTGAAATGTCAGGTTCATGCCGGTGGCCGCGGTAAAGCGGGCGGCGTGAAGGTAGTTAAAAGCAAAGAAGAGATCCGTGCTTTTGCTGAACACTGGCTGGGCAAACGTCTGGTAACGTATCAGACGGACGCGGGCGGTCAGCCTGTTAACCAGATCCTGGTTGAAGCGGCGACGGATATTGACCAGGAGCTTTATCTGGGTGCGGTTGTCGACCGTGGCACCCGTCGCGTGGTCTTTATGGCTTCGACCGAAGGCGGCGTGGAAATCGAAAAAGTGGCGGAAGAAACCCCGCACCTGATCCATAAAATGGCGCTTGATCCGTTAACGGGCCCACAGCCTTATCAGGGCCGTGAGCTGGCATTCAAGCTGGGTCTGACCGGCAAGCAGATTAGCCAGTTCACCAAAATCTTTATGGGTCTGGCCAACATGTTTCTTGAGCGCGATCTGGCGCTGGTTGAGATCAACCCACTGGTTATCACCACTCAGGGCGATTTGATCTGCCTGGATGGCAAACTTGGCGCGGACGGCAATGCGCTGTTCCGTCAGCCTGAGCTGCGTGAAATGCGCGACCCGAGCCAGGAAGATTCCCGTGAAGCCCATGCGGCGCAGTGGGAGCTGAACTACGTGGCGCTGGAAGGCAACATTGGCTGCATGGTCAACGGCGCAGGTCTGGCGATGGGGACCATGGACATCGTGAAGCTGAGCGGCGGCCAGCCAGCCAACTTCCTCGACGTGGGCGGCGGCGCGACCAAAGAGCGCGTGACCGAAGCGTTTAAAATTATCCTCTCTGATGATGCGGTGAAGGCCGTGTTCGTTAACATCTTCGGCGGCATCGTTCGCTGCGACCTGATTGCTGATGGCATCATTGGCGCGGTGGAAGAAGTGGGCGTGAACGTCCCTGTAGTTGTCCGCCTTGAGGGGAACAATGCCGAGCTGGGCGCCCAGAAACTGGCCGACAGCGGTTTGAATATTATTGCAGCAACCAGCCTGAGCGACGCTGCGCAGCGCGTTGTGGCCGCAGCGGAGGGAAAATAATGTCCATTTTGATCGATAAAAACACCAAGGTTATCTGCCAGGGCTTCACCGGCGGGCAGGGTACGTTTCACTCCGAGCAGGCGCTGGCGTATGGTACCCAGCTGGTTGGCGGCGTAACGCCAGGCAAGGGCGGTACCGAGCATCTCGGCCTGCCGGTGTTTAACACCGTTCGTGAAGCCGTAGAAGCAACGGGCGCAACGGCATCCGTTATCTACGTACCGGCACCTTTCTGCAAAGACGGTATTCTGGAAGCGATTGACGCGGGCATTAAGCTTATTATCACCATCACCGAAGGTATTCCAACGCTGGATATGCTGACGGTTAAAGTGAAGCTGGACGAAGCTGGCGTGCGCATGATTGGACCAAACTGCCCGGGCGTCATTACCCCGGGCGAATGCAAAATCGGCATCATGCCAGGTCACATTCACCAGCCGGGCCGGATTGGTATCGTTTCCCGTTCAGGGACGCTGACCTATGAAGCGGTTAAGCAGACCACCGACATCGGCTATGGCCAGTCAACCTGCGTCGGTATCGGCGGCGATCCGATCCCGGGATCAAACTTCATCGATATCCTGAAACTGTTCCAGGACGATCCGCAGACGGAAGCGATCGTGATGATTGGTGAGATCGGCGGTAGCGCAGAAGAAGAAGCGGCTGCCTTTATTAAAGAGCACGTCACCAAACCTGTTGTAGGTTACATCGCAGGCGTGACCGCGCCGAAAGGTAAGCGTATGGGCCATGCGGGCGCTATCATCGCCGGCGGTAAAGGCACTGCGGATGAGAAGTTCGCTGCGCTGGAAGCGGCGGGTGTGAAAACCGTTCGCAGCCTGGCGGATATCGGTGATGCGGTAAAAGCGGTACTGCCTCAGTAAATCCTCATTGCTGAGGCTTTACTGAAAGCATTTACTGCAATGAACCCCGAAAGTTGGACAGCCAACGAGTAGGGTTTTTTTTGTACCTGGACCTGATTGCGCCCGCTATTTACGGGCTTTTATTCGCTGCTATAACCACGAAATAGTGAATAGCTGATTATTCTCCGGATAACTTGCTCAAGCCTGAGGCTTTAATCAACCAGACACATTCATATGATCGTAAACTGCCCGTAGACAACTGCTGGACGGAATCAGCGTAGTTCGCACAGACAAGCTCCCATCCCACTTCCGGATCACTATGTTCACCGGGGATCTTTATCGGCTCCGGCCCGAGATTAGCGATAACCAACAGAGTCGTGTCGCCGTCGCAGCGCTGGTAACACCAACACTCTTCGGAGTCAGGCTCAAGATCAACGTAATTTCCCCTGGTCAGTATGGGCATGGATTTTCGTAGCGCGATAAGGTGCCGGTATGTATGTAATACTGAATCAACATTCTCTTTTTCTTGCGCGACGTTGATGTAGCGGTAATTACCGGCAATATCCATCCAGCTTTTCCCGCAGGTAAAACCCGCATTTTCGCTGTCATCCCACTGTACCGGCGTTCTGCCGTTATCGCGTGATTTAGCCGCCAGCACCGCCAGCACTGCCTCATCTTCCTGATGAGTCCGCAAAATTTTGTACATGTTCAGGCTTTCAACATCGCGATACTGCTTAATATTGCTAAAGTGAGGGTTCGTCATCCCGATTTCTTCACCCTGATAGATGTACGGCGTGCCCTGCATACCATGCAGGACCATCGCCAGCATTTTGGCCGACACCGTGCGTAAAGGACCTTCATCACCCAGACGAGATACGATGCGGGGCTGATCGTGATTGCACCAGAACAGCGCGTTCCACGCCAGGCCGTGCATACCGCGCTGCCACTCAGAGAAGATCCGCTTTAGCGCCACTCTGTCAGCGGGTGCCACGACCCATTTATTACCGGCAGGATAATCTATTTTGAGATGATGGAAATTAAAGGTCATTGACAGCTCTTTGCCATCCAGACGGGCATAGCGCTGACAGTGCTCAAGCTGAGTGGACGACATTTCACCCACCGTCATCAATCCACGCGGCTGGAACACATCCCGGCTCATCTCTTCCAGAAAATCGTGTATAGAGGGGCCGTCAGTGTAAAAACGACGACCGTCACCCTCATGGTCATCCGGCAAGTCGGGATGTTTAGAGACCAGGTTGATAACATCCAGCCGTAACCCATCAACGCCTTTGTCTGCCCAGAAATGGCAGATAGCTTTCAGAGCATCACGGACTTGTGGATTCTCCCAGTTGAGATCGGCCTGGTGAGCAGAAAAAGAGTGGAGATAAAATTGCTGACTCTCTTCATGCCAGTGCCAGGCACTCCCGCCAAATTTGGAATGCCAGTTATTGGGCAACCGGCCTTCTTTACCCTCACGCCAGATATAATAATTGCGCCATGGACTGTTGCGGTCCTGCGCTGCCGCTTTAAACCACGCATGTTCAGTTGAGGTATGATTAAAAACCATGTCCATAATCACCCTGATCTGACGCTGGTGCGCCGCTTCTGTCAGCGCCTCAAAATCTTCCATGGTGCCAAACAGAGGATCGATGGCGTAATAATCCGAGACATCATAGCCGTTATCAACTTGGGGCGAGCAATAGATTGGCGTCAGCCAGATTGCGCTAACGCCCAGCCATTGCAGATAATCCAGACGTTGTGTAATACCCCGAATATCACCCATACCGTTTCCGCTACTGTCCTGAAAACTGCGCGGGTATATCTGATAGATAACGCCGTTCTGCCACCAGTGAACGTCATTTTTCATGTGGTGATTTCCTTTTCTCAGACGATCAATAACTTACCGGAGGCACGCTTACGTTTATAAATGGCCATGGTGAGCATCAGTGGCACGGCAATCGCGACAATCATCGCAATGCCAAACACCGACCAGTATTGCGTTTTCACCGAGAGAATAGCGGGCAGGCCACCCACGCCAATACCGTTTGCCATGACGCCAGATAGCCCACAGATCAGCCCGGCGCATGCTGAGCCAACCATGCCGCACAGCATCGGAAAACGGTATTTCATATTGATGCCATACATCGCAGGTTCCGTTACCCCAAGATAAGCTGAGATCGCTGCCGGAACGGAAATTTCACGTTCATTCACTTTCTTGCTCATGAAGATGATACCCAGCACCGCCGAACCTTGCGCCATATTAGAGAGCGCGATAATCGGCCAGACGGGCGTCCCACCGAGATTCTGGATCAGCTGTAAATCAACAGCCAGCGTCGTCTGATGCACGCCGGTGATAACCAGTGGCGCATATAAAAAACCAAACAGCGCAGAGCCAACCGGGGCGAATGGTCCGGTCATTAAGTGGCTGACTCCCCAGGCGATACCGTTACCAATAACCCGGCCGAAAGGCCCGATAATGGTATGCGCCAGGAAAACGGCGAGCAGCAGCGAGACGACAGGAACAATCACTAACGTCAGGTAATCTGGTACGATGCGTTTCAGCTTGAGCTCGATCCAGGCCAGCGTAAGGCCAGCCAGAATGGAAGGAATAACCTGAGACTGATAGCCGACTTTGTCGATGGAGAACCAGCCAAAATTCCATGCCTCAGGTAATTGCTGCCCCAGCAGATAGGCGTTCATCAGTTGAGGGGAGACCAGCGTAATACCCAGCACAATCCCCAGAATTGGCGTGCCCCCCATTTTTTTGACCACTGACCAGCAGATGCCAACCGGGATATAAAAGAAGATCGCCTCACCGATTAACCATAAGAAATCATAAATGCTTTGCCAGACGGCTGAGGCTTCAGTCAATGGCGCATCGTTATAAAGCGGCAAATCACCAATCAGATTACGGAAACCTAAAATCAACCCGCCGCTTATAAGCGCGGGCAGCAACGGGAAAAAGATTTCAGCAAAATGGGAGATCAGGCTTTCATGCCATTTCATATTTTGTCTGGCTACGCGCTTCGCGCTTTCTTTATCCGTACCGCTGAGCTGGGTTTGCGCAAGAAGCACCTGATACCAGTCATCCACATCCGTGCCGATGACCACCTGAAATTGACCCGCATTGGTAAAGCAGCCCTTCACCATCGGCAGGGTTTCAATATCCTTGGGCCGGGCTTGAGCGGGATCGTTCAGAACAAACCTTAGTCTGGTAATACAGTGGGTTACGGTGGCAATGTTGCTTTTGCCTCCCACCATCTCAATTAATTTATCAATATCTTGAGCATTACTTTTTCTCGCCATTTTTGTCTTCCGGAAGTGGGGGAGGAGTCGTTACGATTGTTGTTCTTTACGGAATGAAAGTTGTCTCTCAGGACGAGTGAGAACATAGCTGCTTAAAAAAACAACCGATAGTAGGAACGTTCCAATTATTGAAAGCGATCACAATATCGTTTAAAAAAATTTAAGGAAGGTGCCTGAAATGGACCCGGACGTTGATGTTAGAATGACCGTTACAGCATTTAAAAGGCATGGCACGCGATGAATGAGAAAAAGTTGACCTTAAATGATATCGCCAGGCTGAGTGGCGTCGGCAAGTCTACTGTTTCCCTGGTTATCAACAACAGTGACAAGGTCAAAGCGTCAACGCGTCAGCATGTTGAAGCCATCATCAGCCAGTATGGTTACACACCCTCGAAGTCGGCACAGGCACTGCGCTCCCAGCGTGAAAAAATCATTGGGGTTATCGTCACACGCCTCGATTCCGCGTCAGAAAATCAGGTAGTCAGAGCGATGCTACCTGATATTTATGCACAGAAATATGACGCAATCTTGATGGAAAGCTTACTGGATGCACAGTTGTTAGAGGACCATTTGCATGTGCTCGAACAGCGGAATGTTGAAGGCGTCATCCTTTTTGGTTTTTCTGAAATGGAGAGGAAAAGGCTGAAAAACTGGCAGGATAAGATGGTCATTATCGCTTCCTCATTACCGGGTTTCGCTTCTGTTACTTATGATAATGCCGGTGCTATCAACATTCTGATGGCGAAGATGAACAGGCAGGGCCATCAGAAAGTGAATTATATCGGCGTGACGGATAACGACCGCACCACCGGCAGTTTACGTTATCAGACTTACCTGAAGTGCTGTAAAAAATATGGCTATGAACCTGTCGCTGCGCTTGGCGATCTCAGCTATCAAAGTGGTTATGAGCTGGCAAAAAAGAGCGTGACGGCTGAAACCAGCGCGTTAATTTGTGCCACTGACACCATTGCGCTGGGCGCGATTAAATATATCAGAGAGCAAGGCTGGGATATTAAAGTCGGCAGTGTTGGCTGTACGCCGCTGATGACTTTTCTTGAGCCTGATATTATGTCCGTTGAGCTGGGTTATCAGCACGCTGGCCTGAAGTCGTCACAACTGTTGTTCTCCATGCTGAGAGGCGAGAGCGGTCCGCAACGCGCCATTATCCCTTTCCGGCTTTCCTGAATAATTGACACTGTTTGTGACCTGGCCGGTATGAAGCGGCTGGCCTACCGATCCCGCCTTTTTTCAAAGGCGGGATGTCACCCAATTGTAACGTCAGGGATATCCGTTATAGCCGTCCCAGTAGGTTTTGATAGCACTTTCCAGCAGGATGCTGGCCCTTTTTTCCGGTTGTTCAGCTGCATATACTTGCGTAAGAAACAGGCTTTTTTGTGCGCTGGCATCAAAAGGCCCTGCAGGATGTCCAGAAGGAAGCATTTCTGCCTTTGACTGCGCAGCACTGCCAGTGAAGCTCAGGATACGTTGCTGTGCCTGCTCCATGCTGAGACCTGATGCGCGATCCTGTTTACCCAGCACATAAAATTGGTTGAGGAACTTTGCAGTTACACGAATGTTATCGGCAATAAGCGGGCGGGTATTTGGGTCGAAGTGAATATTTGCAAGCTGTAAGGCGGCATGGCGGGCATTTCTGTCCACACTGCTCTGGGAATGTGTACAAGCGCTTAAGAGAAATGCTGACAGCAGTAAAATGATATATAGCGGCTTCAGAGAGTAAGTCATATAAACATCCTTGTGTTAAAACGTGAATCCATTAAATGTCATCCGGCCACATTGATTGTACGGCCTTCAGGGGCATCTTCCCTGCGATGAAGTTGAGGAGCGATATTCCTTAATGCAGGGAATATGTCGGATGATAATCCATGTTATTTGCCAATAAAAGTCTTATATAGTCAGGCTAAATGCAAATATAAAGTGGTCAGGCTGATGCCCGGATTATCAGCGTTTGATGAAAGCGGCAATGAAAGTAAAATATTACGCAAAATCCTGGCGAAACTATCAAACCGGGCGCAATAATAATGATGATAAGCAGTTGCTGTAACCCATTAACGCTTTCTGATTAACAACGTGTTGCAGGCTAATATTTCCCGGGCAGGAGATGTTTTTGCGCGCCGCACAAAAACGCCTGATGATCACCTCTCTCTGAAGATGTTAAAGAGAAGCTGGAGACGCCGCACAAATCATCCCTTTAGCGTCTTAACTGACTGCATAAGGCGCAGTGGCAGCCATTAACGGGTTCTGCACTGCAGCTGCCAGGGGTTAAAGCCACCGTTATCATTTCATGAAAACCTGAGTAGGGCGTTACCGCAGACTGCCTGTCATTTACGTTTTGACTTTCCGTTGAAGAAACCTTCGCCTTAAACGCCAGAGCCTGAGACGACGCCAGGGCGCAACACAAAAAAATCAGTGAATGCCGCATGCTGAAAACTCCACGTCAGTAAGTTAGTTATTGTTACAGAGTAACATAGATTTCGCTTAGTCAACCGATCGCCAGGTGGTAACCCCTTTTTTATCGACATGCATCACCAGTGCGACAGAAAAGTAACAGCACGTCCTGGATAAAATTGTTATCGATCATCAGCATGTCTGGTGAGGCTGGTCAGTTGAGTTAGTAAGTGTTATGTTATAACATAACTAAAGTGATGCAGGCTGAATATCATGTCTGACTTACTCCAGATCGAAGGCGTGTCATTACTTTCACGTCGCAAAGAGTGGCTGCTCGACAACATCTCGTTTTCCCTCAGGGAAGGGGAGCGGATAGCGATCCTCGGTCCGAACGGCAGCGGAAAATCTACGCTGTTACGCGCAATAACAGGTGAATATGCCACGGATAAAGGCGTTATCCGGTTAAGGGGACGTTCTCTATTTGAGATGAAAACCGGACTACGGGCCAGAGAGATCGCTTTTCTGGCTCAGAATGATGAACCGGAGCCGCGCCTGACTCTTGAGGAATATGTGACGCTGGGAAGGCTCCCGCATGCCGGTAACCGCTGCCGGAGAAGGGATCGCTGCATTGTTGAAGAAGCGATAGATGAAACCGGGCTTCAGGCTCAGCGATACCGTACGCTTGGCGAGTTGTCAGGCGGTCAGCGGCAGCGTGCCGCGCTTGCCCGTGCGCTGGCTCAGACCCCATCTCTTCTCCTGCTCGACGAACCGACTAACCATCTTGATCCACCGGGCCGTTCAGCGTTGTTATCGCTGATAAAAAGTAAAGGTATCGCCGTTATTGTGGTGCTACACGATCTGACATTAGCGGAAAATTTCGCCGATCGGATTGTGCTCCTGCGGGAAGGGCGGCAGGTGATCTGCGATGTGCCAGAGAGAGCATTACAAACCCCTGTCATTTTCCCCATTTTTGGACTGGAAAGTTTCTGTGTGTCGCATCCAGCTTCCGGTAAAAACATGCGTATCTACGATCTCCCTCATTCTGTCTGAAAGGATATTTCTCATCAATGCGTCGTCACCTGATGTTTTTATTACTGCTGAGCAGTTTCTCCGCTGGCGCGGCTGCTTTTCCGGTTACCGTTAACAGCTGCGGTAAGCCTGTCACTTTCGACCGGCCACCAGAAAGAGCGATTATTAACGATCTTAATATGGCTGAAATGGCCTTTGCGCTAAATTTGCAGGATCGCATTATCGGGCTGACGGGGATCAGCGGCTGGTACAAAATGACAGAGGATTTCAACCAACGGCGGGGAGAGATCCCTGAACTGGCGCCCAAATATCCCTCGCTGGAAACGCTGCTGGCCGCCAGACCTGATTTCTTTTTCGCCGGCTGGAATTATGGCATGAAGCCAGGAGGCGATGTCACGCCAGAGACGTTACGCCCGTTTGGCATTGCCACTTTTGTGCTGAGTGAAAGCTGCATCTTTACGGATAAGCCGTCAGCGAAAGCCAGCATGGCTTTACTTTATAATGATCAGATAACGCTGGGGAAAATCTTCGGGAAAGAAAAAGAAGCCCGGAGGCTTACAGCGCAATGGAAACAGCGGCTTTCGGCGCTGCCGATGCGACCGGCTGGCGCCAGGCCGGCAAACGTCTTTATTTATGATTCTGGGGAGGAGAAACCTTTCACCAGCGGGCGTTATGCTATGCCCACCGCCATTGTGGAAGCGGCTGGAGGCCATAATGTGATGGACAACCTACAGGCCAGCTGGACCACCACCTCCTGGGAACATGTTGCCACAACGGAACCCGATTTGATTGTTTTGCTGGATTATCAGTCCGGCAGCGGAGCGGATGCGCTGCAACGCTTTCTGGAATCTCACCCTTTAATGAAAAGGACGCCAGCGGTAAAGCAGAAGCGCTACCTTAAATTACGCTATGAAGAGCTGACGCCGGGTCCGGCGAATATTGATGCGGTCGAAAAGCTGGCCCGGTCTTTATACGGTAAAAAGCCGTCGTGAGCAGAGAGGGGAAACGTTTTATGCTGGCCCTGGTTATCGGCATGGTACTGCTGGTGGGGCTGGCGATCTGGAGCCTGTTACAGGGTGCTGTTCCGCTGACCCTAAGCCAGCTGGCGGGTGTCTTTGGCATCCCCAACGCGCCCATTTCGCCCATGATAAGTACGATTGTGCTGGAGCTACGCTTACCCAGGGTGCTGCTTGCCTTATTAACTGGTGCCGGACTTGCCATGACCGGGGTGTTACTTCAGACCACCACGCGCAATGAGCTGGCTGACCCTTTTCTGTTTGGCCTTTCATCGGGCGCTTCGGCGGGCGCAGTACTGGTTATCACCCGATTCGGCGATCGTCTCGGCGGGCTTACGCTGCCGCTTTCCGCTTTTGCAGGCGGCGTATTGTCGGCAATTGCCGTACTGACGCTGTTTCATATCAATAAACATCGTCGCTCAGAGCAGCTTATCGTCAGCGGACTTGCCGTTTCATTCCTGTTCAGCGCCTTTACCAGCTATCAGGTATTTGCTGGCGATCAGCGCGCGGCCAGTTCGGTGATGTTCTGGTCGCTGGGCGGCCTGGGGCTGGCGCGCTGGGATAATCTTGCTATTGCGGTCACCAGTCTTGTTCTGCTGACCGGTTTTGTCGCCCTGCGCCAGCGTTCGCTCGATGGCTTACTGGCTGGCGAACAGACGGCTGCCTCCATGGGCATTAACATTTCTGCCCTGCGCACCGAGACGTTTATCTGCTGCGCGCTGGCCACGTCGCTGCTGGTATCGCTTACCGGCGTCATTGGTTTTGTCGGCCTGATGGTTCCGCATCTGGCAAGACGCATCACCGGCGTAAGGCATGCTTTGCTGCTGCCGCTCTCCGCCGTACTTGGCGCACTGTTACTTTGTGGGGGAGACATGCTCAGCCGGACGCTGATAAAGGATCAGGAATTACCCGTAGGCATCATCACTGCCGGGGTTGGTGGATTTTTCATCATCGTCATGCTGATGAGAAAGGCACCAGGAGCGTTACGTTAGGTCAAAGGCTTCAGGCAAGGCGGATCACTCCTGCGGCTGCCTCTATGCCTGCGTTGTCCGGCCACTATGGCCAGGGCTTAAAGGTCACATGACCCCGTTGGAGAAACCACGATTTCCTCTACCACAGAAGATGTTTTGCAGCAAATAGCCCTCCATCAGCAAACAGGCATAATCTCATCTTCTTTCCGTTTAAGCCTTACAGAAACGCGTGGTTAATTTAAATTTCGATTAATGAAGATAATGTTGATTAAAGGTGCTTTAAATTACATTAAATTAACATTGATTCTTTTTTGGCATAAATTTATTCTTCGCGCTTTGTCCTGTATCAATAAAACGCGATCTAAATCAATTCTTATATCTGGAAAAATTCTGCGTTTTTCTATTAAATTGCTCTGCATCAAATTAGTCGGTTTAGTGTTCTGCGTGCTTATTTGATGCAGTTAACGTTAATAGCCTCGCCAATGTAAATTTCAGTTGTTAGCTACCTATAAAGGCGTAGACTACGCGTGGAAATAGCCAAGCGTTTTTAAAAACGTAAGTCGTAAATTCGGCGTTTGAACTGATACATCTATTTATCATTTCTGCAACGTCATCGGGGAAGTTTATTTAAATTACTGGCACTGACCAGCGGTGGCCCTATATTTAGCGGCTGCCTGTTGTGTCATACCTCAGTGCGAGGAGCAAGGAGTCAAGATGTTTGATATTGTCGAACTGTCGCGCTTACAGTTTGCTTTGACGGCCATGTACCATTTCCTGTTTGTCCCGCTAACGCTCGGCATGGCGTTTTTGCTGGCCATTATGGAAACGGTTTACGTGCTCTCAGGTAAACCTATTTATAAAGATATGACCAAATTCTGGGGCAAGTTGTTTGGCATTAACTTTGCGCTGGGTGTGGCGACCGGTCTGACTATGGAGTTTCAGTTCGGAACCAACTGGTCTTATTATTCACATTACGTCGGTGATATTTTTGGTGCACCGCTGGCGATTGAAGGATTGATGGCCTTTTTCCTTGAATCAACCTTCGTGGGCCTCTTCTTTTTCGGCTGGGACCGGCTTGGCAAAGTCCAGCATATGGCTGTGACATGGTTGGTCGCGTTAGGATCGAATCTCTCCGCACTGTGGATTCTGGTCGCGAATGGCTGGATGCAGAATCCGATCGCCTCAGACTTTAATTTCGAAACCATGCGTATGGAAATGGTCAGTTTCTCCGAACTGATCTTTAACCCGGTGGCGCAGGTTAAATTCGTTCATACCGTCGCGGCGGGCTATACCTGCGGCGCCATGTTTATCATGGGGATCAGCGCCTACTATCTGCTGCGTAACCGTGATATCGCTTTTGCCAAACGCTCATTCGCCATTGCTGCCAGTTTTGGTATGGCGGCGATCCTGTCCGTTATCGTACTGGGTGATGAGTCGGGCTACGAAGTGGGGGATGTGCAGAAAACCAAGCTTGCTGCGATTGAAGCCGAATGGGAAACGCAGCCTGCGCCAGCGGCATTTACCCTGTTCGGTATCCCGGATCAGGAAGCGCAGCGTAATAATTATGCTGTACAGATCCCATGGGCGCTGGGACTTATCGCGACTCGCTCCGTTGACGGACAGGTAACAGGTCTGAAAGAACTGATGGGTCAGCACGAGGTGCGCATTCGTAACGGTATGACGGCTTACCATCTGCTGGAGCAATTGCGTGCGGGCAATAACGATCCGGCCGTCCGTGATGCGTTTAACGATGTGAAGAAAGATCTGGGCTATGGGTTGTTGCTGAAGCGCTACACGCCGAACGTTACCGATGCCAGCGAAGCACAGATCCAGCAGGCAACCAAAGACTCTATTCCACGCGTTGCGCCGCTCTACTTCTCATTCCGTATTATGGTTGGCTGCGGCGTATTGATGCTGCTGATTATCGGCTGCGCCTTCTGGAGTGTAATCCGCAATCGTATTGGCAAAAGCACCTTCCTGCTTAAATGCGCGCTCTACGGTATTCCTCTGCCATGGATCGCCATTGAATCTGGCTGGTTCGTTGCTGAATATGGTCGTCAACCCTGGGCGATTGGGGAAGTGCTGCCTACGGCAGTCGCTAACTCTTCGCTGACGGTGGGCGACCTGCTCTTTTCAATGCTCCTGATTTGCGGTCTCTATACGCTGTTCCTGGTGGTTGAAATGTACCTGATGTTTAAGTTTGCGCGCCTTGGTCCGAGCAGCCTGAAGACGGGACGCTATCACTATGAACACAGTACCGCACCTCAACCGGCACGCTAAGACAGGAGTAATTTAATGATCACTTATGAACTGTTGCGCCTCGTCTGGTGGGTTCTGATCGGCATCCTGCTGATTGGCTTCGCCGTCGCGGACGGGTTTGATATGGGCGTGGGCATGCTCTCACGTATTCTCGGACGCACCGATACCGATCGACGCATTATGATCAACAGCATTGCGCCCCACTGGGACGGTAACCAGGTCTGGTTAATCACTGCAGGCGGCGCGCTGTTCGCTGCCTGGCCCATGGTTTATGCTGCGGCATTTTCGGGATTCTATGTCGCAATGATCCTGGTGCTGGCATCGCTCTTTTTCCGTCCTGTCGGTTTTGATTACCGTTCAAAAATTGAAGACCCGCGCTGGCGTCGCACCTGGGACTGGGGCATTTTTATCGGTAGCTTTGTGCCGCCGCTGGTTATCGGCGTCGCCTTTGGCAACCTGCTTCAGGGGGTGCCATTTACGATGGATGAGTATCTGCGTCTGTTCTATACCGGTACATTCTTCCAGTTGCTCAATCCGTTTGCGCTGCTGGCAGGGATCGTCAGTCTGACCATGATCCTTACCCAGGGCGCCACTTATCTGCAAATGCGTACCCTAGGCGAGCTACATATTCGTTCCAGAGCCGCCGCGCAGATTTCGGCACTGGTGATGATGGTCTGTTTCGTGCTCGCTGGCGTATGGGTGATGTATGGCATTGACGGCTATGTTGTGACGTCGGTACTGGATCATAATGCAGTCTCTAACCCAATGACGAAAGAGGTCGCACGTGAAGCGGGCGCCTGGCTTGTGAACTTCAATAACCAGCCACTCTTGTGGGCGATCCCGGCGCTGGGCGTGGTAGCACCGCTGCTGACCGTGCTCTGCTCGCGCTGTGAGAAAGGGGCATGGGCCTTTTTCTTCTCATCGCTGACGCTGGCTGCGGTGATCCTGACGGCGGGCGTGGCGATGTTCCCGTTCATTATGCCTTCCAGCACAACGCCTAATCTGAGCCTGACCCTGTGGGATGCCACATCAAGCCTGTTGACGCTGAAGATTATGACGATTGCTGCCCTGATTTTCGTACCGGTTATCCTGATATACACAACCTGGTGTTATTACAAAATGTTCGGTCGCATCACCAAAGAGCAGATTGAAACTAACACCCATTCTCTTTACTGATTGAGGAGCTGAACTATGTGGTATTTTGCCTGGATCCTCGGCACGCTGCTGGCCTGCGCTTTCGGCATCATTACGGCGCTGGCGATTGAGCACATTGAAGACAGCGAAGCGAAAGATAACCCCTGATGGCAGAACTCATCATCCGCCTCTACAGCATGATGAATAAGCGCATGCTGAGGGCGCTTTCTCTGCTGATGGCTTTGCTGCTGGCGGGATGCATCTTCTGGGATCCCGCCCGCTTTGCGGCCAGCCGGGGGCATCTGGAAATCTGGCAGGGGTTACTCATGATGTGGGCTGTATGTACTGGCGTGATCCATGGAGTGGGCTTTCATCCCCGCCGGTTACGCTGGCAGGCCTTTTTCTCGCCTTTGCCTGCTTTTGTAATCCTGCTCTGCGGGCTGTTTTTCTTCTTTCATTAAGTCAAACGGAGCGGCATTGTATGCCGCTCCGCTGTAGCGGCCAGTCTGTATCGCATTTGTCTCTTTTTTTCCCTCTACTTATGTCAGCATTTGTCTGACTGTCGGGGCGAAATTTCTCAAGGTGTTTCACCGCAATAATTATTTACGCTCCCCTCTGGCAATCCATTCCAAAGCCGATAGCTCTTGCGTATAGTAGCAACGTTATAAAAGCATGACCGGGATGTAGAGTGAGTACAACACAGTTTCGATGGCCGGTTCGCGTCTATTACGAAGACACGGATGCCGGTGGTGTGGTTTACCATGCCAGCTATGTCGCTTTCTATGAACGGGCACGAACCGAAATGCTGCGCCAGCACCATTTCAATCAACAGACGTTGCTGGAACAGCAGATTGCGTTTGTCGTGCGTCGTCTCACGGTTGACTATCTTGCCGCTGCCCGCCTTGATGATTTACTTGAGGTGCAGAGTGAGGTGGTGAAAATGACCAGAACGACCATGACTTTCGCACAACGTATTGTTAACGCAGAGGGGCGGACGCTGAATGAGGCGGACGTTCTGATTGCCTGTATCAATCCACACCTAATGAAGCCAATTGCGCTTCCCAAGTCTATTGTCGCGGAGTTCAAGCAGTGACTGACATGAACGTTCTTGATTTGTTCCTTAAGGCTAGCCTTTTGGTCAAACTTATCATGTTGATTTTGATTGGCTTTTCCATAGCTTCCTGGGCAATCATTATTCAGCGTACCCGTATCCTGAACGCGGCTGGGCGAGAAGCCGATGCCTTTGAAGATAAATTCTGGTCGGGGATTGAACTCTCCCGCCTCTATCAGGAAAGCCAGGCTCGCCGCGATGAGCTGGCCGGCTCTGAACAGATTTTCTACGCGGGCTTTAAAGAGTTCGCCCGACTGCACCGTGCCAATAACCATGCGCCGGAAGCGGTGGTGGAAGGGGCAACGCGCGCGATGCGGATTTCATTTAATCGCGAACTGGAAACGCTCGAAAACCATATTCCTTTCCTGGGTACCGTGGGTTCGATCAGTCCTTATATCGGTCTGTTCGGTACGGTCTGGGGCATCATGCACGCCTTTATCGCGCTCGGCGCGGTGAAGCAGGCCACTCTCCAGATGGTCGCACCAGGTATTGCTGAAGCGCTGATCGCCACTGCGATCGGGTTGTTCGCCGCTATCCCTGCGGTCATGGCCTATAACCGTCTCAGTCAGCGCGTGAACAAGCTGGAACAGAATTACGATAACTTTATGGAAGAGTTCACGGCTATTCTGCATCGTCAGGCGTTCTCCAGCGACGTCAGCAAGTAAGAGCGGAGGTACGCATGGCCAGAACGCGTGGTCGCGGCCGTCGCCGCGAAGTGAAGTCAGAGATCAATATCGTTCCGCTGCTGGACGTGCTGCTGGTGCTGTTGCTTATTTTTATGGCGACGGCGCCGATTATCACCCAGAGCGTGGAAGTGGACCTGCCCGACGCCACGGATTCAAAAACCGTGGGGGGGGGAGATAATCCACCGGTGATCGTCGAAGTGGCTGGCGTAGGGCAATATACCCTTGTCGTCGATCGCGATCGCCTCGAGCAGCTACCGCCTGAGCAGGTTGTTGCCGAAGCACAGCGCCAGCTTGAGGCCAATCCTAAGGCCGTATTCCTGATTGGCGGGGCAAAAGAGGTCCCTTATGACGAAATCATTAAGGCGCTGAACTTGCTGCATCAGGCGGGCGTGAAGTCTGTAGGCCTGATGACGCAGCCGATTTAATTCATTCGAACCGTTTTTGGGAATCGAGAGTGTCGAAGGCAACCGAGCAAAACGATAAGTTAAAACGAGCCATTATTGTTTCAGTAATCCTGCATATTTTTCTGATTGCATTACTGATCTGGAGCTCGTTTGACGAACACATCGAGGCCAGCAGCGGCGGTGGCGGTAGCGATATAGACGCAGTCATGGTCGATCCTGGCGCGGTGGTGGAACAGTATAATCGTCAGCAGAACCAGCAGAGCGACAGCCAGCGCGCCGAGCAGCAGCGCCAGAAACAGGCAAAGCAGCAGGCAGAGGAGCTTCAGCAAAAACAGGCGGCGGAACAGCAGCGCCTCAAGCAGCTTGAAAAGGAGCGGCTGGAAGCGCAGCAGGCCATGAAGCAGCAGGCAGCGGAAGAGAAAAAGGCGCAGGAAGCGGCTATGCGCGCGCAGGATCAGCAAAAACAGGCCGAAGCGGCAGCCGCAAAGGCGAAAGCTGAAGCGAAAGCGCAGGCTGATGCTCAGGCGAAGGCCGCAGCGGAAGCTCAGGCTAAAGCGGCGGCTGACGCGCAGAAAAAAGCGGAAGCTGAAGCAAAAAAAGCCGCGGCTGATGCGAAAAAGCAGGCAGAGGCGGAAGCTAAGCAGGCCGCTGCCGAGGCAGCGAAGGTAAAAGCCGCGCAGGAAGCGAAAGCCGCCGCCGATGCAAAAGCCAAAGCCGCGAAGCAGCAGGCTGCTGAAGAGGCCAAAGCGAAAGCGGATGCTGCCGCCAAAGCGAAGGCAGACGCAGAAGCGAAAGCCGACGCCGCTGCCAAAGCGAAAGCCGATGCTGCCGCTAAAGCGAAAGCCGATGCTGCCGCCAAAGCCAAAGCAGATGCCGCCGCGAAGAAAAAAGCGGCAGCAGAAGCGGCTAAAGAATCGAGTGAAGTGGACGATCTGTTAGGTGGTCTGGCTTCCGGCAAGAATGCGCCGAAGCAGGGACAATCCGCTGGCGCGGCAGGAGAGGGCACCCAGAAAAAAGCGGGCGCCTCTGGCGCGGCAATTGACAGCTATCTGGGGCAGGTTCAGGGGGCTATCCAGAGCAAGTTCTATGATGCGGATACCTTCAAAGGCAGAACCTGTAACGTGCGCATTAAACTGGCGCCGGATGGATTATTAATCTCCGCAACGGCGGCTGGCGGCGATGCGGCACTGTGCCAGGCGGCCATTAACGCCGCCCGCATGGCGAGGATCCCGAAACCCCCAAGCGCGGATGTTTACCAGGCCGTTAAAGATGCTACGTTAGTATTCAAGCCGCATTAAGTTCGGTGTTCTCCGGCAGGTTGAACTAAGGTCAACCTGCCGGACTCTATAGATGCATTCAGGGTTCGCTGATAAAGGGCGAATTATCGTGAACGTTGCGTTCAGGTAAGGGAGATAAGATGAAGCAGGTATTTCGTGTTGCAGTGAGTTTTTTACTGCTGTTCGTCGCCGTGGCGCATGCAGAAGTTCGAATCGAGATTACGCAGGGCGTAAACACCGCGCGTCCCATCGGCGTTGTGCCGTTTAAATGGGAAGGGCCGGGCGCTGCGCCGGAAGATATCGGTGGCATCGTCTCTGCCGATTTACGTAACAGCGGTAAGTTCAATCCGCTCGATCGCAGCCGCCTGCCTCAGCAGCCTACCTCGGCCGCAGAAGTGCAGCCTGCGGCCTGGACCGCGCTGGGCATCGATGCCGTGGTCGTTGGTCAGGTACAGGGTGGCGCCGACGGCAGCTACCTGGTTTCTTACCAGCTGGTGGATACTTCTGCTAACCCGGGTGCCATCCTGGCGCAAAACCAGTTCAAGGTGACAAAGCAGTGGCTCCGCTACGCGGCGCACACCGCCAGCGATGAAACGTTCGAAAAGCTGACCGGCATTAAGGGCGCATTCCGTACCCGTATCGCTTATGTTGTGCAGACGAATGGCGGACAGTTCCCCTATGAGCTGCGCGTATCTGACTATGATGGCTACAACCAGTTTGTGGTTCACCGTTCACCGCAACCGTTGATGTCGCCTGCCTGGTCTCCAGATGGCAGCAAATTAGCCTATGTGACCTTTGAAAGTGGTAAGTCGGCGCTGGTTATTCAGACGTTATCAAATGGTGCCATCAGGCAGGTTGCTTCCTTCCCACGTCATAACGGCGCGCCGGCATTTTCTCCCGACGGCAGCAAACTGGCATTCACCCTGTCGAAAACCGGCAGTATGAACCTGTATATTATGGATGTGGGTTCCGGACAGATCCGTCAGGTCACCGATGGCCGCTATAACAGCACCGAGCCAACCTGGTTCCCCGACAACCAGACGCTGGCCTATACCTCGGATCAGGCGGGACGTCCGCAAATTTATAAAATCAATGTGAACGGCGGTGCGCCACAGCGCCTGACCTGGGAAGGTGCCCAGAATCAGAACGCCGACGTGAGCACTGACGGTAAATCTCTGGTGATGGTAAGCACCAACGGTGGTGCACAACATATCGCCAGACAGGATCTGGAAACGGGAGCCGTTCAGCAATTAACGGACACGTTCCTGGATGAAACGCCAAGGTTGGCGCCCAACGGCACTATGGTGATCTACAGCTCTACTCAGGGCATGGGGTCCGTATTGCAGCTGGTTTCTACGGATGGGCGGTTCAAAGCGCGTCTTCCGGCAACTGATGGACAGGTAAAATCACCTGCCTGGTCGCCGTATCTGTGATGCATGTGTAAATATGTATGGCAAACAATAATAGGATTGTAGAAATGCAACTGAATAAAGTGCTGAAAGGCTTAATGCTGGCACTGCCAGTGATCGCAGTGGCTGCATGTAGCTCACACAAAAACAACGACAACGACCAGACCAACGGTATGGGCGCTGACGGCAGTATGAACGGCATGAACGGCGGCATGAACAGCGGTAACATGTCTTCTGACGAGCAGGCTCGCCTGCAGATGCAGGAACTGCAGCGAAACAACATCGTTTACTTTGGCCTGGACAAATACGACATCCAGTCTGACTTCGCTCAGATGCTGGATGCGCATGCGACCTTCCTGCGTAACAACCCATCTTACAAAGTGACCATCGAAGGCCACGCGGATGAGCGCGGTACACCAGAGTACAACATCGCCCTGGGCGAACGTCGTGCTTCTTCTGTGAAAATGTACCTGCAGGGCAAAGGCGTTTCTGCCGATCAGATCTCTATCGTTTCTTACGGTAAAGAGAAGCCAGCAGTGCTGGGTCATGACGAGTCGGCCTATGCCAAAAACCGTCGTGCTGTCCTGGTATACTAAGAGAATCATATGATTAGTAACTTCAGACTTCACCTGTTGGGTCTGTCGTTACTGGTTGGCGTAGCGGCCCCCTGGGCCGCTAATGCCCAGGCGTCAATCAGTAACGTTGGCTCAGGCTCGGTCGAAGACCGTGTCACCACACTTGAGCGTATTTCCAACGCTCAGGGACAACTCCTTCAACAGCTTCAGCAGCAACTCTCCGATAACCAGCGCGATATCGACTCTCTCCGTGGACAGATTCAGGAGAATCAATATCAGCTTAATCAGGTGACCGAGCGGCAGAAAAACCTTTACCAGCAAATTGATACACTGAGCAGCGGTGCCAGCAGTGCGGGCACGGCTACTCAGGCTCCTGCTGAAGAAGGTGCAGGCGCCGCTGGCGCAGCGGCCACTGCTGACGCTGCCTCAGCGACGCCAGTACAAAGCGGTGACGCTAAGAGTGATTACAACGCGGCCGTGGCGCTGGTGCTGGAGAAAAAGCAGAACGAGCAGGCTATCGCTGCGTTTCAGGCTTTTATCAAAAAATATCCTGACTCCACCTATCAGCCTAATGCGAATTACTGGCTGGGGCAGCTGAATTACAACAAAGGGAAAAAAGACGACGCGGCCTATTATTTTGCCATCGTGGTTAAAAATTTTCCTAAGTCACCGAAGAGCGCCGATGCACTGTATAAAATTGGGGTGATCATGCAGGAGAAAGGCGACACAGCGAAAGCGAAAGCCGTCTATCAGCAGGTGGTCAAACAGTACCCAAACAGTGACGCGGCTAAAAATGCCCAAAAACGCGCTGCCGCACTGTAAGTTACGTTCTTTGACCTGATATCGGATGATTTATAATCCATCCGTGCGAAAGTCAGGCAGTTGAACGGGTTATCTTAAAATAGTGGTTGCGCTGAATCGGTAAATCAGTAATATATGCCGCCGTTGCCGGGACATATGTTAAAACGTTCAGACAGCGCAAAAGTGGGTCGTTAGCTCAGTTGGTAGAGCAGTTGACTTTTAATCAATTGGTCGCAGGTTCGAATCCTGCACGACCCACCACTAACAAAGTTTAGACAAGTGCTAAGCGTGTAGGATGAGAACCTGTTGCAGGTTCGAGTGGAGCGAAGCGACACAACGTTGCCAGAGGCAACGGGCCGAAGGCCGAAGCGTCAGCTGAGTTATCCTGCACGACCCACCACTAACAAAGTTTAGACAAGTGTTAAGCGTGTAGGATGGGAACCTGTAGCAGGTTCGGGTGAAGCGAAGCGACACAACGTTGCCAGAGGCAACGGGCCGAAGGCCGAAGCGTCAGCTGAGTTATCCTGCACGACCCACCACTAACACAGTTTTACAGCAGTACACCGCATTGCGGGTCGTTAGCTCAGTTGGTAGAGCAGTTGACTTTTAATCAATTGGTCGCAGGTTCGAATCCTGCACGACCCACCATTAATAAAGTTTAGACAAGTGCTAAGCGTGGTAGGATGAGAACCTGTAGCAGGTTCGGGTGAAGCGAAGCGACACAACGTTGCCAGAGGCAACGGGCCGAAGGCCGAAGCGTCAGCTGAGTTATCCTGCACGACCCACCACTAATAAAGTTTTACAGCAGTACACCGCATCAGCGGGTCGTTAGCTCAGTTGGTAGAGCAGTTGACTTTTAATCAATTGGTCGCAGGTTCGAATCCTGCACGACCCACCAATGTAGAAAGGCGCCCTAAAGGCGCCTTTTTGCTATGCGCAATTCGGGCAGGGTTCGAACCTGCAGCAGGTCGAGTCGAACGAAGTGAGACAGCGTTGCCGCAGGCAACGACCCGAAGGGCGAGGCGCAAGCCGAGTTATCCTGCACGACCCACCAATGTAGAAAGGCGCCCTAAAGGCGCCTTTTTGCTATGCGCAATTCGGGCAGGGTGCGAACCTGCAGCAGGTCGAGTCGAACGAAGTGAGACAGCGTTGCCAACGGCAACGACCCGAAGGGCGAGGCGCAAGCCGAGTTATCCTGCACGACCCACCAGTGTAGAAAGGCGCCCTAAAGGCGCCTTTTTGCTATGCACAATCCGGGCAGGGTTCGAACCTGCAGCAGGTCGAGTCGAACGAAGTGAGACAGCGTTGCCGCAGGCAACGACCCGAAGGGCGAGGCGCAAGCCGAGTTATCCTGCACGACCCACCAGTGTAGAAAGGCGCCCTAAAGGCGCCTTTTTGCTGTGCGCAATCCGGGCAGGGTTCGAACCTGCCGCCAGGCTTTTGCTAACCAGGCCGCGCGCTCTTCTCAAAAACGCCAACGTACCTGTTTAAACACAGCAGCCGACGGCCACACCGAAGAAAAAATAGCGCGGTCAGCTTTTGACCTTAACCGGCGTCAGATTTTTCCAGATATGCATCACCGCGTAGCTACGCCAGGGACGCCATGCCTGCGACGCCGCCTCAGCCTCTCTGGCCGTCATGCCGCCCAGGTTATGCCTTACTACCACATCTTCTTTGGGAAACGCATCGGGCCAGCGCAGCGCACGCATGGCGATATAGTGGGCGGTCCAGGGACCGATTCCCGGCTGTTGCACTAACTGCGCTATCGCTGCTTCCGGATGCACAACGGCATCCAGCGTCACCTCACCGCTTTCACAGGCCTCTGCCAGTGCGATCAGCGTACGGGAGCGGGCAGAAACAATGCCCAGCCCAGCGACCTCGTCGGGGGTCGCGATAGCCACTCTGGCGGCGACGGGTGAGAGATGGGTCAATTCAGCTATGGGCGTCTGAATCGGGTCGCCAAAAGCCTGTGCAAAGCGCCCGGCCACGGTTGTCGCCGCTTTTACCGTGATCTGCTGCCCCAGGATGGCTCTCACCACCATTTCATAGCCATCAAAGGCGCCAGGCACCCGCAAACCTGGATTTTTTTGCAGGCTGTGAGTCAGTAAAGGTTCCAGTTGAAGATGCGCGGCAATACGCTCAGGATGCGCGTCCAGATCGAACAAATTCTTCAGTCTCCTCAGCAGCAGTGGCAATACCGGTGTGAGCGAATGGCTGAACTCCACGCTGAGACTGTTTTTAGCCTTCGCCTCGCTGACTCTGATCCACCCCTGATGCATCCCCAGACGCACCGTGCGCGCATAACTCTGCGCATCGACATACTCCACCCCTTTAATGGCTCTCAGCCTGAGAAAGTCCAGCAAAGCCATCCAGTCAAAAGGCGGCCGGTAGCCCAGAAGCAGTCTTGACGTTTCGCTGTTGAACAAGGCGCCCTCATTCGCCTGCTTACGCAGGCGGCTGGGTGGCATGCGGTACTGTTTGCTGAACACTTCATTAAAGCGTCTCAGGCTGGCGAAACCACTGGCGTAAGCGATTTCGGTGATGGGCAGGGCGGTTTCGGTCAGTAGCTGTTTCGCCAGCAGCAGGCGTCGGGTTTGCCGCAGTTCAACCGGTGAAACACCTAACTCTTTCTGCACAATACGGCGAAGCTGGCGCGCGCTGAGATTAAACCGGGCGGCGATAGCGTCCAGCCCCTCAACATTATCGATAGGGTTTTCCTCAATGCGCTGGATCAGCAGATCGGCAATGCGGTGGCTGCTGTCGACGGGCGCATTGCCAGGCGCCAGTTCGGGGCGACAGCGCAGGCAGGGGCGAAACGCGGCCTTTTCGGCGGCTTCGGCACTGTCGAAAAAGAGACAGTTTTCCAGGCGTGGCACCTTGACCGGGCAGACGGGCCGGCAATAAATTCCCGTCGAGGTCACGCCGACAAAGAATACGCCATCAAAACGGACGTCGCGGGAGTTCATCGCCCGCCATGCCACCGTAGTATCAATCATCTCTGTTACCTCATGCGCTGGCTTTTTTACCAGGTTAAGGGCATTTTATGGTCTGCGCTGGCGGTTTCCGGACAGATAACGCAATCAGCCTGATGTCCGGAAACCGCGAGCAGGAAATGTGGTAACACGGATAATCACGCTTATCAATTCGACAAGGTGTGACGCAGGGAGAAATCTCATGAGCTACTTCTTTAAAATTATGCCCTCTCCGGTGGGCAATCTCACGTTGATCGCCAGCGATAACGGGCTGGCTGCCGTCCTCTGGGAAAATGAAAATCCTAAACGTGTCCGGCAGATGGCCCCCACAGAGGATCCAGACCATCCGGTCCTGCTGGAAACGGAACGGCAGCTGAAAGAATATTTCGCCGGGGAACGGACCTGCTTCACCATGATGCTCGATTTTGTCGGTACGCCGTTTCAGAAAAAGGTCTGGCAGGCGCTGGTCGCCATCCCCTTCGGCGAAACCCGCAGTTATTCAGAAATTGCCCGCGCGATCGGTCATCCTGCGGCGGTGCGGGCGGTTGGCGCGGCAAATGGGAAGAACCCCATATCGATTATTGCGCCCTGTCACCGCGTCATTGGTGCCAACGGCAAGCTGACCGGTTTTGCCGGCGGTCTTGAGGCCAAGGCGTTGCTGTTGAAGATTGAAGCGATGAAGCAAAGCCAGCAAGATTTTACGCTGGTATAGCACCCTGATTCGCTTTGGCGCAGGCAGAAAAAGAGAGCGACACCGGAGAACATTTCGGCTATCTTGTTTAGCATATAAAACAATATAAGGCAGTTATCGCGGATCAAAGGCAAGTCTCCGCAGGCTGCGTTAAGTTGAAGAAACGAGAGCCGTGATATGAGCCTGATGTTCGATCCTGAGTCTGCCGTCTATCCTTTCCCGCCAAAACCGCAGCGCCTCTCATCCAATGAGAAAGCATTCTACCGGGATAAAATTAAAACCCTGCTGAAGGCGCGCAACGCCGTGATGGTAGCGCACTACTACACCGATCCGGAAATTCAGGCCCTTGCTGAAGAAACCGGCGGCTGCGTCGCTGACTCGCTGGAAATGGCCCGCTTCGGCAGCCAGCATCCGGCCAGTACGCTGCTTGTTGCCGGGGTACGTTTTATGGGGGAGACCGCCAAAATCCTCAGCCCGGAAAAAACCATCCTGATGCCGACGCTCGCGGCGGAGTGTTCACTCGATCTCGGCTGTCCTGTCGAGGCGTTCTCGCGGTTTTGTGACGCGCATCCGGATCGTACGGTTGTGGTATATGCCAATACCTCAGCCGCGGTGAAAGCGCGGGCAGACTGGGTTGTCACCTCAAGCATCGCGGTCGATCTGATTGAACACCTTGACGGGCTGGGGGAGAAGATTATCTGGGCGCCCGATCGTCACCTCGGCCAGTACGTTACCCGTCAGACCGGCGCGGACATTCTCTGCTGGCAAAGCACTTGTATCGTTCATGATGAGTTTAAAACCCAGGCGCTGCACCGGATGAAAGCCCTCTATCCTGAGGCTGCCGTGCTGGTGCATCCGGAATCCCCTCAGGCCATCGTCGATCTGGCTGATGCTGTCGGCTCGACCAGCCAGCTGATCCAGGCGGCAAAAACCCTACCGCATCCTCAGATGATTGTGGCGACCGATCGCGGCATTTTTTACAAAATGCAGCAGGCCTGCCCGGATAAAGAACTGCTTGAAGCGCCCACGGCGGGCGAAGGCGCCACCTGCCGCACCTGCGCGCACTGTCCGTGGATGGCAATGAACGGCCTGCAGGCTATTGCAGAAGGGCTGGAGCAGGGCGGGAGCCAGCATGAAATTCATGTTGATGCCGCGCTGCGTGAAGCCGCGTTGATTCCCCTTAACCGTATGCTAACCTTTGCAGCAAGCCTGAAAGGGTAACCCCAGCCCCCTCACCGATCGGGAGAGATTGTGAATATGGATTTTTTCAGTACGCAAAACATTTTGGTTCATATCCCGCTGGGGACCGGCGGCTACGATCTCTCCTGGATTGAGGCTATCGGTACCGTGGCGGGCCTGCTCTGCATCTGGCTGGCCAGCCTTGAAAAAATCATTAACTATGCGTTTGGCCTGGTTAACGTCACGCTTTTCGCGGTAATTTTCTTTCAGATCCAGCTTTATGCCAGCCTGCTGCTGCAGGTGTTCTTTTTTGGTGCCAATATCTACGGCTGGTATGCGTGGAGCAGGCAGACCGGAGAAAATCAGCTGGCGCTCAAAATCCGCTGGCTGAGCCTGCCAAAGGCGCTGGGCTGGCTGGCGGTCTGCGTTATCGCGATAGGGCTGATGACACGCTATATTAATCCGGTATTCGCCTGGCTGACCCATATTGCGGTCACCGTCATGCAGGGCATGGGGCTGGCCGTCGCCATGCCTGAGCTTGCACCCGACGCTTTCCCTTTCTGGGACGCCTGCCTGATGGTGCTCTCGGTGGTGGCGATGATTTTAATGACGCGCAAGTATGTGGAAAACTGGCTGCTTTGGGTGATTGTCAACGTCATCAGCGTGATGATCTTTGCCCGGCAGGGCGTCTACGCGATGGCGCTGGAATACGCCATTCTGACGCTGATTGCGCTCAATGGCGCCTGGCTGTGGATCAAAAGCGCCCGGGATCGCGGCTCCAGAGCGCTGTCATAATTTAATGGTGATGATGGTGTGGGGCGTGCTCAGATGCGCCCCATGTCAGCTCGCAATCCTCAGTTTCACAACGCTGAAACTCCATCTGTACCGTAGCATGGGTAATCTGGTAGTGCTCATGCAGCCAGGCGTGGATGCGGTGCAGCAGGGCATCATGATCCCTTGGCGGAATAACCTGCACATGTAGCGTTATCACCGGCCTTTCACCGACCTGCCACAGATGAACATGATGGACATTCCGCACCTCTGGTACGCCTAGCGTCAGCGCTCTTTTCAGCTTATCCACGTCTATCGAGGCGGGCGTCCCTTCAAGCAACTCATGCAGGCTCTCTTTCAGCAATGCCCAGGCGCTGCGAACCACCAGTCCTGAAACAAGAATGGAAAGTATCGGATCGACAGGGGTCCATCCTGTATACATCACGATAAGCGCCGCGATAATGGCACCCACCGAGCCAAGCAGATCTCCCAGCACGTGCAGTGCCGCCGCGCGGACGTTCAGATTTTTCTCTTCGCTGCCGCGATGAAGCAGCCAGAAGGACAATAAATTCGCCAGCAGGCCTGCTACCGCCACGCTCAACATCAGCCCACCGGCCACGGGTTCAGGCTGCATAAAACGGCGGACAGCCTCCCAGACAATCAGCAGCGTGATAACCAGCAGCGCCAGGGCGTTGACGAAGGCCGCCAGCGTAGTCAGCCTCAGCAGGCCGAACGTGCGCCGCGTGTCCGGTTTTCGCCGGGCAAACTTCATTGCCAGCAGGGCCATCAGCAGGGCGGCTGCGTCGGTCAGCATATGTCCGGCATCCGCCAGCAGCGCCAGTGAACCGGAGATCAGCCCGCCAGCAATTTCGATAACCATAAAGCCTGCGGTAACGGCAAACGCCGCCAGCAGGCGATGGTGGTTTCCATCCTTTTCAGTGTGCGCGTGAGCCATATTTTTCCAGTTCAGTCAGTAATTTTTCTGTTAATGATATCAACAAATTCACCTCTTCAGTATGGCGTAACGCCGTACCCGGCCGGTTGATGACAAGCTGGCATAAGGCCGCTTCCTCGTTATAGCCCAGCATCTGCCAGCTGCCCTTCATACGGTGTATTGCCTTTTCAGCCTGCGGCCAGCTCTGGCTGGCAAGTGCAGCCTGAAGATTGTCGAGATCCTCGCGCAAGGTCAGGCGCAGCGTTTCACAAATTTTTACGAGAAAGCGGCTCTCGTGTCCTGCAAGGCTGTCCAGACGATGGGGAAGATCGTCAAAGCTCGTGCCTGGCTCCCGTGGCAGCAGCGCCTCGATCTCGCGCAGGCCGACGGGCTTAAGCAGAACGTTATCGGCAAGCCTTACTATTTCTGGTCGTTTCAGTATTTCTGCATCGGCTGAACAGAGCACGATTTGGGCACGCGAGACACCATGCCGTTCGCGCCGGCGAATGATTTTCGCCAGCGTGACGCCATCCGGATGCGGCATACTGTAATCGATAAACAGCAGATCCCAGACGTGAGTGCCAGCCAGCAGGGCGCGTCCATCAGGATAGCAGTCAGCCTGAATACCAAACCAGGCCAGCTGCTGCTGCATCACCAGCAGATTAGTGGGATGGTCATCGACGATTGCCACGCGAAGCGCAGTAAGCGGACGGGTTGCGGGAGAAGAAGAGGCTGTGGCCTCGCCGGATTCGCTTTCGTCTGCGGGTAACCAGGGTAGCGTCACGGTAACGGTAGTTCCCTTATCCACAACGGATTGCAGGGCGATCTCGCCGCCCATACGGGAGACAATCTCTTTGCAGATGGAAAGGCCAAGGCCGCTGCCCTGTACGGAAAGCTGTCGGCCAGAAGGGGTCTGATACCAGGGTTCGAAAAGCTGAGCCTGCTCCGTTTCCGGGATACCCCTACCGCTGTCGATAACCTGAAGCTGCAGCATCTGGCTCTCGTCTGCGGCGGCAAGCGTCACCCGGATTTCACCCTGGCGGGTAAATTTAATGGCGTTACCGATCAGATTATTGGCGATCTGCTGTAGCCGTTCGCCATCTATCGAGATGATGGCGGGCAGTGGCGTCAGCGCATCAACACGAAACAGGGGGCCATTCTGACGCATCAGCGGATGATAGACATCCGCCAGGCGCGTCAGCCATTTACCAGGATCGAGTGGGTGAGGGGAGAGCGTAAAAGTGTTGCTCTCGACGCGGGCATGATCCTGAAGATCGTTAAGCAGAGTCAGCAACGCGGCGGCGCTGCTGTGGATCACGTCCAGGTTTTGAACGGCGGGCTGGCGGGCAACTTCCAGCTCCAGCAGGCCCAGAATAGCCTGCATCGGCGTGCGCAGTTCGTGGCTGACCGTGGCGAGAAACTGACTCTTCATCCGGTTAGCGCGATCGGCTTCTTCCCGTGCCTGTTCAAGTTGCCGACGCTGAATCCGTTCCCGGCGCTGCTCCAGATAGCGGCGCAGCAGCAGAATCAGCAGAAAAACGATGGCAAACAGGGCGGCGATCAGCACGAAAAGCGAAACGGGACGCATTGTATTGCCATCGCCTTCCGCCAGGACGGAGCTGTTGCTGCTCCAGTTTTCCCGCATGCGCTGCTGAGTATCCGAAGGGATCTGCTGAAGTCCGCTATTCAGCAAGGTAAGCAGCAGAGGATGGTCAGAGGAGACGCCAAGCGTCACCGGCCATGCGGTATCACTGGCGGCGAAGGCCAGACGAATAGCGTCACGATGGCGTGCCTGAATTTGCCAGCGTGCAGAGAGCACGTTATCGGTTAAGGCGTCAATCTGTCCGTTCGCCAGCGCATCATAGAGCGATTTGCTGTCATCAAAAATGACGGCATTCACCTCGTTGGGTAACAATTTGCGGGCAATATCGCCACGGCGCAGGCCGACCCGTTTGCCCTTTAATGCAGCCCAGTGCGTGACGGGCGGTGAAGATTGAGAAACGTAAACGCCCCAGAGCGCACGCCAGATGGGCAGCGTCGTGCTGCGCATCGCATCATCGCCGGTCAGGGGCAGCGTTAGCTGGATCATCACGCGGCCCTGCGCCAGCAGCGTCTCAGCCTGCTCCGCATTGCTGACCCAGCGTGGCTGGAAGCGTAAACCGCTATTCTGACCAATGATATTCAACAGCTCGACGCTGTAGCCGCCAGGCTGTCCGTCAGCGGTACGATAGCTCCAGGGATAGTCGTCGACGATCGCCGCATAGGTGATGACCGGATGCTGCGCTATCCAGTTTCTCTCCATTGGAGAGAGGCGAGCGGTATTGGTGTCCTGATAGCGCGGGAGCGAACTGCTCCAGCGTCCCTGAATCCCGTTCACCACCTCCATCGGCAACTGCCGTATCGCTCTGTCCAGTTGAGCGGTGAGCGCTGGCGAGGCGGTGATCGCCCGCAGCTGCAGCAAACCGGGCGCCAGCGGTGAAGCAAGCTGAAATATCTGCCCCTGCTGAAGCTGACTGAGCAGAAAGCCTGCGCTGGTTTCATCCGCAATCACATAGTCGCTTTCATTATTCAGCAGGGCGTTGAGCGCCTGGAGATCGTTATCAACAACGTGCCAGTGGCGGTTTTTAGCAAAGGCGGGATCGACGAGCGCCAGCGCCGGGCGGCTGATAGCAATTCTGGCATTGCTGGAGTTGAACATCACGGGACGTAAATTATCCCGGCTGCGATAGATGCGTAACGGGCTGGTGAACCAGGGCGCGGTGGCATTCTCTTCGCTGGCATCGCGCTGCGGCACGCCAAATATAATATCCAGCTTCCCTTCTGCTAACGCCAGCTTCAGTTCCTGCCAGTCGCTGTAGCCTGTTACCCTGAAGCGCATCCCCGTACTCTGGCCCAGCGCCACCAGATAATCTGCATTAATGCCGTAAAGATCCTGACCGACCACCATATTCCAGGGCGTACCGTTATCCCGCAGGATACCGACCCGCAGCGTCTGCGCCTGGCCGCTGCCCGGTTCAAGTGGCACCATTTCCTGGGGGATCATCACGCTGCCAACGGGGCGCAGTTCAGCGCTGGCGGAATAACTCAGCAGCAGCAAAAGAAACAGCATTGCCCGCATTATCACTGCTGCGATTTCCATAATTCAGCCAGTTCCACAACTGAAACCGCGCCGGTTTTTGCCATGATATTTTTTTTATGGGTGCTGACCGTTTTGTTACTGATATTGAGCTGTGCGGCAATCTGCAGATTAGAAAGGCCGCGAGCCAGCAGCGGCAGGATCTGCTGCTCTTTGGCGGTCAGTACGTTTTGACTCTGTTCTTCTGCTGACTGGGGAGGAAAGGCACGCTGCCCGCCCAGTACCGCCAGAATTGCCGACAATAACTGTGGCATAGGCTGACGTTTAGCAACGTAGCCTGAGGCGCCAGCGGCATCGGCAAGACGCTGATAAACCCGCTCCTCCTGGGCTGAATAGATGATTACCGGGCAGTGCGGATAGCGGCGTCGCAGCGTTTTCAGCAGTTGAAGACCATCTGTCTCCGGCAGGCCAATATCCAGTACCACCACCTCAACCGGCCCGGCGGCCAACGCCGAAAGTGCGAGCGGCTCGTTTTCAGCCGAAATCAGCTTGACGGGAAAAGGGGCACGGGAGAGAGCCGCTTCAAGTGCGATATGCACCAGCGGATGATCGTCAATCAGCAGCAGCCTAATCATGGCATTGTCCGGAAAAATCAGCAGAGGGAGAGAATAACGTAATCAGGACAGGGATGTAACTTAAGGGGAAATGTAAAAGGAGAGCCGAAGCTCTCCTTATCTTACAGCGAAGCGGAATTAGTGCGTGGTGCCATCGGTAGTGGTGTTCGCATCCGGACCCACTTTTTTGTTCATATCCGGGCACTTGCCATCTTTACACTGCGTATTTTCATGCATCTGATCGGCAGACATGTTGGTTGAGCCGTCAGCCTGCGTATTTGGCGAAGTGGCGTTACCTGTGTTGTTGATATCATTGTTATCAACATTATTAGGCTGCAGATTCTGTTTCGCGCTGCCCGATACTGCGCCTGCATCAGCGGCCTGATTGGCACCGCCGTTGCTGTCCGCTGCCATTGCCGCGCCGCTGCCCAGGGTCATTGCTGCTGTTAAAAAAACGATTGCGAACTTATTCATCATCAGACTCCGTAAATTAGTGAATATTCTCGAACCAAATTCCGCAAGGGCCTTTTAATCGCAGACACCTTTGGAATGGAAATAGATTACGCAGCAGACCCGTCACGCTAAAGTTAGTGATCTGTATGCGTTTTTTTAAGTTTCAACGTTATTAAGTGTAGTAAGGATTGAAAAAACAGCAAACCTGAGCGACGCGAAAAGCTGCAAAGGTGATTTACAGCCCTGTCCCCACGCGATAAATTGAGTTTGATGCGCCTGGTGTGCAGTACGGCTTTTGACATTACTGGAATAACTATGACTTATCAGAATGATGACTTGCGAATCAAAGAGATAAAAGAGCTTTTACCTCCCGTTGCCCTGCTTGAAAAATACCCTGCCACGGAAATGGCGGGCAAAACCGTTTCAGATGCGCGCCAGGCGATACACCATATTCTGCAAAAGAAAGACGATCGTCTGCTGGTGGTGATTGGCCCCTGCTCGATCCATGATACGAAAGCGGCAAAAGAGTACGCGGAACGCCTGCTCAGCCTGCGTCATGAGCTGAGTGATTCGCTGGAAATTGTGATGCGCGTTTACTTTGAAAAACCACGCACCACGGTAGGCTGGAAAGGATTGATCAACGATCCCTATATGGACGGTAGCTTCCAGATCAACGACGGTCTGCGCATCGCCCGTAAGCTGCTGCTCGATATCAATGATATGGGTTTACCGACTGCCGGTGAATTTCTGGATATGATTACGCCGCAGTATCTGGCCGATCTGATGAGCTGGGGCGCGATTGGTGCAAGGACGACTGAATCTCAGGTTCACCGTGAGCTTTCTTCAGGCCTCTCCTGTCCGGTAGGTTTTAAAAACGGCACAGACGGCACCATTAAAGTCGCCATTGACGCCATCGGCGCCGCCAGCGCGCCACACTGCTTCCTCTCGGTCACCAAATATGGGCATTCCGCCATTGTGGAAACCAGCGGCAACGGCGACTGCCATATCATTCTTCGCGGTGGTAAAGAGCCCAACTACAGCGCGCATCACGTTGACGCCGTGAAGATCGGGCTGGAAAAAGCGGGTCTGACGCCACAGGTTATGATCGATTTCAGCCATGCCAACAGCAGTAAGCAGTTCAAAAAGCAGCTTGAGGTTTCTGAGGATGTTGCGGGCCAGATCTCGGCGGGCGAGCATGCCATTGTCGGCGTGATGATTGAAAGCCACCTGGTGGAAGGAAATCAGAATCCTGACAGTGGTGAGGCGCTGGTGTACGGCAAGAGCGTGACCGACGCCTGCATCGGCTGGGAAGATACCGAAAAAGTGCTTCGTCAGTTGTCAGCCGCAGTAAAAGCGCGTCGCGGTTAACTGCAGGGGAGGGATTACTCTTCTCTTTATGCGAGCGGCTTAGCAAAAAAATCCGCCGGAAGGCGGATTTTTATTTATGCGCAAAAATTATTTCGCTTTACCCTGGTTTGCCACGGCCGCCGCTTTCGCTGCGATTTCGTCGGCATTACCCAGATAGTAATGTTTGATTGGTTTGAAGTTTTCATCGAATTCATACACCAGCGGTACGCCGGTCGGAATGTTCAGTTCCAGAATCTCTTCTTCGCTCATATCGTCCAGGTATTTCACCAGCGCGCGCAGGGAGTTACCGTGTGCGGCGATAATGACTTTCTCGCCTTTTTTCATGCGCGGCAGAATGGACTCGTTCCAGTAAGGCAGCACGCGATCGATGGTCAGCGCCAGGCTTTCGGTGGTCGGCAGCTGCTCAGCGCTCAGGCCCGCGTAGCGCGGATCGTGGCCAGGGAAACGTTCATCGGCACGATCCAGTTCTGGTGGCGTAACCGCAAAGCCGCGACGCCACTGCTTAACCTGCTCATCGCCATATTTCTGCGCGGTTTCCGCTTTATCCAGACCCTGCAGCGCACCGTAGTGACGCTCGTTCAGGCGCCAGGATTTTTCAACCGGCAGCCAGGCCTGGTCTACTTCATCAAGGATATTCCACAGGGTGTGGATGGCGCGTTTCAGCACGGAAGTGTAAGCGTAATCGAAGGTAAAACCTTCATTTTTCAGCAGCTGACCCGCTGCTTTAGCTTCGGTACGGCCTTTATCGGACAGATCCACATCGTACCATCCGGTGAAGCGGTTTTCGTTATTCCACTGGCTTTCGCCGTGACGTACCAGAACCAGCTTAGTTACAGCCATAGCTTAACTCCTTAATAATCTGACGTTTCTATGATAATGGTAAACCGCAAATTGCCGTCGCAATTTAATAGTGCCCTACCATAGCGGAATTCTTCGCGGCACGTAAGCCTGAAGCGCTCGCGATGCATGATTTTCATGCGCTTAATCAAACTGCCGTCAGGCGGTAGCGCGTCACACACTGAAACGATTCACCTGGCGTCAGCCAACAATCAGCTTGAGGCCATTCCGGATGATTGGGCGAATCGGGCAGAAATTCACTCTCCAGCGCAATGCCCTGAAAAGCAGTATAGACGCCCTGCTCACGGGCGGGCGTGCCGTCCAGATAATTTCCCGAGTAAAATTGCAACGCTGGCGCGGTGGTAAAGACAGTAAGCTTCAGCTTGCCGTCTGCTGAACAGAGCTCAGCGGCAGGCTGCTCGCCGTCGTTCAGCAGGTAAGCATGATCGTAGCCTTTCACCGCCCGCTGATCGTCATCGCTGAGAAAATCCTGCGCGACGGTTTTTGCCTGACGAAAATCGAAGCTGGTACCCGCCACCGCTTTCAGGTCGGCATTAGGGATCCCTTCATTATCCACCGGCAGATAGCGATCGGCGTTCAGCTGCAAGCTGTGCTGCCGGGCATCGCCATGCACGGCGTCCAGATTGAAATAGGCATGATTGGTCAGATTGACCGGGCAGGCCTCATCGACCGTCGCCTGATAGGCAATAGAAAGCGTATTATCATCTTCCAGACGATAGGTCAGGCTGACCAGCAGGGTGCCGGGATAACCCTGATCGCCTGAGGGTGAAACCAGACGATATTCCACCTCCTGCGCCGCCTGGCGGACGATCTGCCAGCGCCGGCGATCGAAGCCCTCCGGACCGCCGTGCAGTTGATGAGCGCCCTGATTTGCCGCCAGTTGAAAAGTCTTGCCATCACGGCTGATGGCTGACCGTGCGATACGGTTGGCGTAGCGGCCAACAGTAGCGCCCAGATAAGCGGTCTGACTGAGATAATCAGAAGGCGTGGCGCAGCCCAGCAGCGCTTCACGCACGCTGCCGTCGTTCATCGGCACGCGCGCCGAAAGCCAGGTCGCGCCCCAGTCCATAAAAGTGACGACCATGCCGCCCGCGTTGCGCAGCGTGGTGATGCGCCATGGCTGGCCATCGGGAGCGTGAGAGTCAGGGGTCAGCATTGTCCGGCTCCTTCTGAAGCTTTACAGACGTAGAACGTCTCTTTAATGCCGGATTTGGCTTCATACTGTTCCGCCACGGCTGCCCGTACGCTCTCAACCCGATCCAGCGGCATCAGCGCCACGATGCAGCCGCCGAAGCCGCCACCGGTCATGCGCACGCCGCCGCTGTCGCCCAGGCTCTCTTTAACGATATCAACCAGCATATCGATTGGCGGCACGGTAATTTCAAAGTCATCGCGCATCGAGGCGTGGGATTCCGCCATCAGCACGCCCATGCGCGCCAGGTCACCTCTGGCCAGCGCATCCGCCGCTTCCAGCGTACGGGCATTTTCGGTCAGGACATGACGTACGCGTTTGGCTACCAGCGGATCCAGCTCATGTTCTACGGCCTGAAACTGCGACAGTTCAACATCGCGCAGCGACGGCTGGGTAAAGAAGCGCGCGCCAGTTTCGCACTGTTCACGACGGGTATTGTATTCGCTGCCCACCAGGCTGCGGCGGAAGTTGGAGTTAATGATCACCACCGCGATATCTTCAGGCATCGGCACAGGGCGCGTTCCCAGCGTGCGGCAGTCGAGCAGCATGGCATGATCTTTCTTGCCCAGCGCAGAGATCAATTGATCCATAATGCCGCAGTTGCAGCCCACAAACTGGTTCTCTGCTTCCTGTCCGTTCACGGCGATGTCAGCACCTTCCAGCGGCAGATGGTAGAGCTGCTGCAAAACGGTGCCAACGGCGACTTCCAGCGAGGCGGAGGAGCTCAGGCCCGCGCCCTGAGGCACGTTGCCGGAAATGACCATATCCACACCGTTGAAGTCTTTACTCCGCTGCTGCAGATGCTTTACCACGCCCCGAACATAGTTGGACCACATCTGGTCCTTATGCAGCAGAATAGGTTCGTCGAGAGAAAAGCTGTCTTCCTGATTGTCATAATCAGCGGCAATAACACGCACGGTACGATCGTCGCGCTTCGCGCAGGCAATAACGGTCTGATAATCGATGGCGCAGGGCAGCACAAACCCGTCGTTATAATCGGTATGTTCGCCGATCAGGTTAACGCGGCCAGGCGCCTGAATGGTATGGCTGGCGGAGTAGCCGAAGTTGTCGCTGAAAATCTGATGGGTAGAGGTCTTTAAAGTCATTGTTATGCTCCCGTCTCGCGGAAATGGATATCACTGACGGCGCGCAGGCGCTCGGCTGCCTGCTCCGCCGTTAAGTCACGCTGGGTTTCAGCCAGCATTTCATAGCCGACCATAAATTTGCGTACCGTGGCGGAACGCAGCAGCGGCGGGTAAAAATGCGCATGTAGCTGCCAGTGATCGTTCGTGTCGTCGTTATAAGGCGCGCCGTGCCAGCCCATCGAGTAGGGGAAAGAGCACTGAAACAGATTGTCGTAGCGGCTGGTCAGTTTTTTCAGCGCCAGCGCCAGATCCTGCCGCTGCGCCTCTGACAGATCGGGCAGGCGTTTGACTGCCGCCTTGGGCAGCAGCAGCGTTTCAAACGGCCAGGCCGCCCACCAGGGCACCACGGCCAGCCAGTGCTCGGTTTCGACCACGGTACGGCTGCCATCTTTCAGCTCGCGCGCCGTGTAATCTACCAGCATCGGCGAACCGTGACGGGCAAAATAGGCGCGCTGTAGATCATCTTCGCGCTTCGCTTCATTAGGCAGGAAGCTGTTGGCCCAGACCTGGCCGTGCGGGTGCGGGTTAGAGCAGCCCATCGCGGCGCCCTTATTTTCAAACACCTGCACCCAGGGATAGTGCTGTCCCAGATCGGCCGTCTGTTCCTGCCAGGTTTTCACCACATCTTCCAGCGCGGAAAGGGAAAGTTCCGGCAGCGTTTTGCTGTGGTCTGGCGAAAAGCAGATAACCCGGCTGGTGCCCCGCGCGCTTTCACAACGCATCAGGATGTCGTCGCTTTCCGGCGCGTCTGGCGTATCCGTCATCAGCGCGGCAAAGTCGTTCGTGAAGACATAGGTGCTCGCATAATCGGGATTTTTATCGCCAGTCACCCGCGTATTGCCGGGACAGAGAAAACAGTCGGGATCGTGCGCGGGCAGTTTCTCCTGAGAGGCCGTTTCCTGAGCACCCTGCCACGGACGTTTGGCCCGATGGGGTGAAACCAGAATCCACTGATCGGCCAGTGGGTTATAGCGGCGATGGGGGTGATCGACCGGATTAAATTTTTGCATGTTGAGTCCTGGTAACCTTCTTAATGCCTCGATAGCTTTCAAGAAAAATAGCACAGCGTAACGAAATAAAGCGTGATCGAGTCTGTATAAATGGAATCGCTTACACAAGCTGAATATTCTGAAGTTTCAGCGCTAAAGCCAGTTTAGTCCATAAATAGCAGGAATGATTGATGATTTAATGGTAGCGGTTACATGGGCACATTGAGCGAATAATGAATTTGCACTTTTGCTGAACGCGCCCGCATCGTAGCGGCACCGATTCGTCGGGCGCGTCCGGCTCTCATCCTTTCAGGATAAAACGTCCTGCTGGTAGCGGTAGCTATTCCCTTCCGGCACAAAAGTGAGACGATGAGTGATGCATGCTGGTGCATCTTCCGCATGATGGGAAACGAAGAGAAGCTGAGTGTCGCCTTCATCAATCAGCACATCGACAAAACGCCGTACCAGCTGGCGGTTAAGCGGGTCCAGCCCCTGCAGCGGCTCGTCAAGGATGAGCAGGGCAGGATGTTTGACCAGCGCCCGTGCGATCAGCACCAGCCGCTGCTGTCCCCAGGAGAGGCTGTGAAATGGCGTTTCGCCCAGCGCACCGCCCATACCGAGCCGTTCCAGCCACTGGTCGGCCAGAAAATGCTGGCGGTCGGACACCGCCTGATAAAGGCCAATCGAATCGAAAAAGCCGGAAATCACCACGTTACGCACGCTGCTGCTGACGCGGTAGTCCAGATGCAGGCTGCTGCTGACGTAGCCGATATGCTGTTTGATATCCCAGATGGTTTCACCGCTGCCGCGCCGCCGGCCAAACAGGACCAGATCGTTGCTATAGCCCTGAGGATGATCGCCCGTCACCAGGCTGAGCAGGGTAGATTTACCCGCGCCGTTAGGGCCGACAATCTGCCAGTGCTCGCCAGGGCTGACCTGCCAGCTGAGATGATTAAGGATTGGCTTATCGTCGTAGGAGACGACCCCATCACGCAGTACCACCAGCGGCACGCCATCCGGTAGCCTGGCTTTGTCCGCCGCGTCGTCAGCTTCGGGCAGTGACATGCCCTGAAGCCGTTCGCTGTGGGCCAGCTGCGCCACCAGGGCATCTGCCAGGATCGTTTTGCGTGGGCCGGGCGGCATCAGCGTGCATTCTGCCAGTACGCCTACCTGGTCAATGAAGGCAGGAATATCGTCAAAGCGGTTGAGTACCAGTACCAGCGTCAGCCCCTGTTGATGAAGATCGGCCAGTATCGCGGCCAGATTAGCGCGGGAAGCCACGTCAAGACCGTCAAAAGGTTCATCCAGGATCAACAGATCGGGGCTGGCCATCAGCGCCTGGCAGAGCAGGGTCTTGCGGGTTTCGCCGGTAGAAAGGTATTTAAAGCGGCGCTCAAGCAGGGCGGTGATACCGAACAGGGCTGCCAGCGTCCGGCAGCGCGCCGGATCTTTCACCTCATCCTGAATGATTTCTGCCGTAGTGCGTCCGGTATCTTCCTCGCCCGGACTGAGCATATCGGTATTATTACGCTGCCATTCTTCGGCAACCAGCCGTTGTAGCTGTTCCAGCGACAGGCGAACAGGCCGGATGAAGGCAGAGTTTACGGCGCCTCTGGCTGGCGTCAGTTCGCCTGCCAGCGCGCGGGCCAGTGACGATTTTCCGCTGCCGTTCGCGCCGACAAAGGCCCAGCTTTCGCCCGCGCGGAGAGTGAGGTCAGGCAGCGTCAGCGTGCGGGTAGCGCTAAGGTGAAACGTGCCTTGCGAAATTTGCAACGTTAACATTTTTCGTTCCATTATATGCATTGTAACCTGAGTAATAAGCTGCGCTGGCAACAATGTCAAATGGAAGGGGGCGGATTCAGATCAGCGTCGCGATAATCACTTTGTCGGCGTTAAAATGTGCCGTCACCGGCAGGCCGGTTTTCAGCGCCTGCTCTGCGACGCGCGCATTACTCAGGGTGGCGCAGAGCGTCTCGCCGCTGGTGAGCGCGATCAGCACTTCGCTGTGGGTCTCTCCCGGCTCAAGCGTTGCGATGACGCCTTTAAGCTGATTGTCGGCGTCGGAAGCGTCGGTCGTGACATCCACCCACGGCGCTTTGATCAGCACCAGCACCTCTTTACCGCTGGTCAGCGCCAGCCGGTTTGCACTCTGTTCGGTCAGCGCGACGACGATGCGAGTGGCACCGTCCGCCAGCAGCACTTCAACGCGCTGTTGCACAGGCAGTTCATCCCGCTTTACCACCGTGCCATAAAGCTGGTTACGGGCGCTGGTTTGCAGCGAAAAGCGGGCAATAGCGCCCAGCAGGCTGCCGAGCGGCACATCATCCTGCAAGACGTCAAAGGCCTTTTGCTGGATCTGTTCCAGCAGCGCAAAGAGCTGAATAAGCCGTTCCCCATAGGGCGTCACGCTGGCGCCGCCGCCGCCTTTACCGCCGGTAGCACGCTCAACCAGCATCCGATCCGCCAGCGTGTTCATCTCGTTAATGGCATCCCACGCGCTTTTATAGCTGATACCGGCGAGCTTTGCGCCCTGGCTGATAGAGCCGGTATGCTGGATCTGCTTCAGTAGTTCAATCCGTCGCGGATCGGCGAACAGCCGCTGCTGTAGTTTCAGGATCAGAGAAAGTTCGGCCTGCATGGTAGCTCCTTGAGAAAGCGTGATTGATCAGAATTGTACACGCTCAGGCGGCCCAGCGTAAAAACCGGTAAAAGGCACAAAAGGTCAGTGCACTTTTCGCTATGCTGGTTACAATGACTTCTTTGTTCAGCAATCGAGGCGTCTATGCTGGAATTATTGTTAGGCCTTGCCGAAGCGATCCTGATGGTCCCTGTGGTGATGGCGATTATCCTCGGTCTGATTTACGGACTGGGCGAAGTGTTCAACGTGATTTCTAAAATCGGTCACCGCGACCAGCCTGCAAAAAACCGCCAGTAAATTCTCTCTCTCGCCCGGCTTTTCCGCCGGGCGCGTCTTTTTCCTGTTCCCGCTCAACTTTCTTTCATTCCTGCCGATATTCGTTAAGACAGCGCTTTGGTAATCGTTATATTATTTCCTATATAACGATTAACAGGAGATCACTATGTCTGTAAAACGGCTCCATGCTTTTATCGGCGTCACACTCAGCCTCTTTCTGGCGGGGAACGCGCTAGCCGCCGAAAAAATCACCGTTTTTGCGGCGGCGTCGCTAACCAATGCGCTCGGCGAGATCGCTGCTGAGTATCAGAAGCACAATGAGGTGGAAATTGTCTCCTCTTTCGCCTCTTCATCGACGCTGGCAAGGCAGATAGAGCAGGGTGCGCCTGCCGATCTTTTCATCTCTGCCGATCAGCAGTGGATGGATTATGCGGCAGAGAAAAATACGATAGATAAAGTCAGCCGCTATACGCTGCTTGGCAACGATCTGGTGCTGATAGCGCCGGTGGAAAGTCATCCGGCACCCGTAGCGATTACGGCGCAGACCGACTGGAAAAGTTTGCTGAAGGGGCAGCGCCTCTCTGTGGGCGATCCTGATCATGTGCCGGCCGGCATTTATGCGAAAGAGGCCTTACAAAGTCTGGGTGCCTGGGATACGCTGTCGCCGGTTCTGGCTCGCGGTAACAGCGTCCGTGCCGCGCTGGCGCTGGTGGAGCGCAACGAAACACCTTACGGCATTGTTTACGGCTCCGATGCGGTTGTCAGTAAAAAGGTCGCCGTCGTCGGCGTGTTTCCGGAAGCGAGCCACAAGCCGGTTACCTATCCGATGGCGCTGGTAAAGGGAGAGCACTCCCCTGGCGTCACCGCTTTTTATCACTATCTGAAAGGGCCGGAAGCCGCGGCCGTGTTCAAACGTTATGGATTTACGCCTGAAATATGATCCTCAGTGAGCCTGAATGGCAGGCCGTCGCGCTCAGTTTAAAAGTTTCCTCGGTGGCGGTGCTGTTCAGTCTGCCGTTCGGCATTTTAATGGCATGGATTCTGGTTCGCTGCCGTTTTCCGGGCAAATCGCTGCTGGACAGCCTGATCCATCTGCCTCTGGTGCTGCCGCCGGTGGTGGTGGGGTACATTTTACTGATTAGCTTTGGGCGGCGCGGTGTTATCGGCCAGTATCTGGATGCCTGGTTTGGCTTCAGCTTTGCCTTCAGCTGGCGCGGCGCGGCGCTGGCCTCAGCGGTTATCGCTTTTCCGCTGATGGTGCGCGCGATTCGTCTGTCGCTGGAAAGCGTGGACGGCAGGCTGGAGCAGGCCGCCCGCACGTTGGGGGCAGGACGCTGGCGGGTCTTTTTCACCATCACGCTGCCGCTAACCCTGCCGGGCATTATCGTGGGAACGGTGCTGGCCTTTGCCCGTTCGCTCGGCGAGTTTGGCGCAACCATCACCTTTGTTTCCAATATTCCCGGCGAAACCAGAACCCTGCCTTCTGCAATGTATACGCTGATTGAAACGCCCGGCGCGGAAGATGCGGCGGCTCGCCTCTGCGTGATTGCCATCGTGCTGGCGCTCTGTTCGCTACTGCTCTCAGAATGGCTCACCCGCTGGGGCCGCAAAAGGTTGGGGGGATAATGTTAGATCTGAATTTCACTCAGCGCCTTGGCGATCATACCCTGACGATTAATGCCCAGCTTCCTGCAAAGGGCATTACGGCGGTATTTGGCGTTTCCGGCGCGGGCAAAACGTCGCTGATTAATGCTATCGGTGGCCTTACCCGCCCACAAGAGGGGCGCATCCTGCTTAATGATCGGGTGCTATGCGACGCCGGTGCGGGCATTTATCTGCCGCCGGAAAAACGGCGTGTCGGCTACGTCTTTCAGGATGCCCGTCTTTTTCCGCACTACCGCGTGCGCGGGAATCTGGCATATGGCATGGCCAGAAGTATGCGGCCTAAGTTTGACCTTCTTGTCGGTCTGCTTGGGCTGGAGCCGCTGCTCTCACGCTATCCTGCCTCGCTCTCAGGTGGTGAAAAACAGCGGGTGGCGATTGGTCGTGCGCTGCTGACCGCGCCGGAAATGTTACTGATGGATGAGCCGCTCGCCTCGCTGGATCTGCCACGCAAACGCGAGCTGCTGCCTTATCTGCAAAAGCTGGCGGCGCAGGTGGCGATACCGATCCTCTACGTCAGCCACAGCCTGGATGAAATCCTGCATCTGGCGGAGCACGTGCTGGTTCTGGACGAGGGGAAAGTGAAAGCGTTTGGTACGCTGGAAAGCGTCTGGTCCAGCAACGCGATGCGGCGCTGGCTGCCGCGCCCGGAGCAGAGCAGCGTGCTGAAAGTACAGGTGCTGGAGCAGCACCCCCGCTACGCCATGACAGCGCTGTCGCTGGGCGATCAGCATATCTGGGTCAGCCGCGTTAACGCGCCGCTAAAAACGGCGCTGCGCATCCGCATTCAGTCTGCCGATGTCTCCCTGGTGCTTCAGCCGCCGGTGAATACCACCATTCGTAACGTTATCCCCGCTCAGGTGGCGGAGCTGCTGGAGGTTGATGACCAGATTGAAGTGAAGCTGCTGGTGGGGCAGAGCGAGCTCTGGGCGCGGATCACGCCCTGGGCCCGCGATGAACTGATGATAAAACCAGGGATGTGGCTCTTTGCTCAGATCAAAAGCGTCTCGATTACGCCCTGATCAGAGAATTTCCCGGTAGATCGTTTCCGCAATGCCTGGCTCCAGATTGGTACCAATCACCCGTCCGGCGCGGGCTTTGATCGCCTCGTCGGCGTTGCCCATCGCCACGCCAAGGCCGACGGTTTCCAGCATGCTGAGATCGTTGTAATTATCGCCAAAGGCCAGCACGTCGCGCATCTCTAATCCTTCAGAGGCTACCCACTGTGCCAGACGCCGGCCTTTACTGTTGCCCGCTTTGGCGATATCAACCTGGTCGTGCCACGACCATTCACAGGCCAGTCCCAGCTCTCTGTCCACGCGATCGGAAAACTGCTGTAGCGCCCGGGTATCGGGATGCGAGAGAGCAAACTTCCAGATTGATTTCGCCGCTTTCGCCGCTTCTTTGAGGCTTTCAACCTGACGGAATACCGGACGCTGCGCCTCGGGCAGCGACAGTCCCCAGTTTATGGTGCGGGCCACGTGACCGGTTTCAGTCTGATAGAGCATCGCATCGTCAACATAGAGCAGGCCGTGTATCGCTTCGGCATCCAGCATATCGATCACTGCGAGCGCCTGATCCTGCGGCAGCGGATCGGCATCCAGCACTCTTTTTGCAGGATAATCATACAAATAAGCGCCGTTACAGCAGATTGCAGGTGTATCGAGCGCCAGCGCCTGATAAAAAGGATGGATGGCGACGTGATGACGACCAGTGACGATAACGATCTTCACGCCCGCCTCGCGGGCTTTTTGTAACGCTTCCAGCGACTCGGGAAGAATGGTTTTGCGCGGCGTCAGCAGGGTGCCGTCCAGGTCCAGCGCAATAATGCGATAACTCATAAACAGTTCCGGAAGTGGCTAAACAAGAGCCGGTGAGTGTACACCTTGTGGTGAGACTGACAAAATGATGCGCCACAATTCCCCCACGCAGGGTGTTAAAACGCGCTACGCTTTGCCACAGGCCGATTACCCAGAAAAAGGAGAATTCATGAAACAAGTCGTTTATACCGCAAGCCCGGAAAGCCACCAGATCCACGCCTGGCAGTTGAATGATGACGGCGCGCTGTCGCTGTTGCAGGTTATCGATGCGCCAGGACAGGTGCAGCCGATGGTGGTCAGTCCCGATAAACAGTTTCTCTACGTGGGCGTCCGTCCCGATTTCCGGGTAGTGGCTTACCGGATCGACGCGGAAGGGAAGCTGGAAGAGGCGGGCCAGGCGTCGCTGCCCGGCAGCCCGACGCATATCTCCACCGATCGCGAGGGGCGTTTTATCTTTGTTGGCTCTTACAACGACGCCTGCGTCAGCGTGACGCCCGTTGGTACGGATGGGCTGCCGGG
>NZ_JFGT01000006.1 GCF_000599885.1 Pantoea sp. IMH
GGGGGGGCCGGGGGGGGGAGCCGCTACAGGTGGTCAGGGGAATGGACGGCTGCCACTCCGCCAATATCGGGCCGGACAATAAAACGCTCTACGTACCAGCGCTGAAGCAGGATCGCATCTGCCTGTTCGATCTCAGTGAGCAGGGCGAGCTGACCGCGCATTCGCAGCCGCAGGTCACCACCGTTGAAGGCGCCGGTCCGCGTCATATGGTGTTTCATCCCCGCCAGCAGTATGCCTACTGCATCAACGAACTGGACAGCACCGTTGACGTCTGGCAGCTGAATAATGCACATGGCGAAATGGAGCGGGTGCAGACGCTGGATATGATGCCGGCTGGCTTCAGCGATACCCGCTGGGCGGCAGATATTCATATCACGCCGGACGGGCGTCATCTTTACAGCTGCGATCGCACCGCCAGCGTGCTGGCTATTTTCAGCGTTAGCGAAGATGGTGGATTACTGACGCTGGAAGGGCATCAGCAAACGGAAACGCAGCCACGCGGCTTTAATATCGATCACAGCGGCCGCTATCTGATTACCGCAGGACAGAAATCTCACCACATTGAAGTGTGCAAAATTGCCGGTGAGCAGGGGCTGCTGACGCCGCTGGGGCGTTATGCCGTTGGTCAGGGGCCGATGTGGGTGGTTGTGCATCGTCTGGACTGAATGCAGGGGCCTGCTGTCGGGATCGTTGCTGAGTAAAAGCAGGGCGGAGTCCTCTCCGCCCTGAGCATATTTCCGTATCAGGAATAGAGTGCCGTCACGGAGGCACTGGCAAGCTGGTGGAAATGCACATTGAAGCCAACCATCGCGCCACTGGCGGTGTCGTCAACTTCAAGCTTTTCCACGTCCAGCGCGTGCACGGTGAAGATATACCTGTGGCTTTCGCCCTTTGGTGGCGCTGCGCCACCGTAGCCCGCTTTGCCGAAATCGGTCCGGCACTGAACGGTGCCGGAGGGCAGCGCGGCGATACCGGAACCTGCCCCCTGAGGCAGCACGCGCGTGTCTGCGGGCAGATTGGCGACCACCCAGTGCCACCAGCCAGAGCCGGTCGGCGCATCGGGATCGTAGCAGGTCACAACGAAGCTTTTGGTGCCCGCCGGCACCTCATCCCACATCAGCTGCGGGGAAAGGTTGTCGCCCTCGTAGCCCATGCCGTTAAAGACATGACGCAGCGGAAGCTTATCGCCATCGTTGAAATCCTGGCTTAACAGTTTCATTCCACCTCCTGGTTTTATTGATGAAGCAGTTTCAGCAGCTCTTCGGCCGCTGCGGCGGAGGATGCGGGATTCTGTCCGGTCACCAGATGACCATCCGTCAGCGTAAAGACGCCCCAGTCATCGGTTTTTTCAAACTGTGCGCCCAGCGATTTCAGCGCATCCTCTACCAGAAAAGGTACCACATTCGTCAGTCCGACGGCCTCTTCTTCGCTGTTAGTAAAACCCGTTACCCTTTTGCCTGCCACCAGCGGCGTGCCGTCAGGTTTTTTAGCATGGCGCAGTACGCCAGGCGCATGGCAAACGGCGCCTACCGGCTTGCCGTTGGCGTAGAAATTTTCAATCAGCTCAATGCTCTTACGATCTTCCGCCAGATCCCATAACGGGCCATGCCCGCCGGGATAGAACACCGCATCGAAGTGGCTGCTGTCAATTTTCTCCAGCTGCTGGGTATTGGCCAGCGACTGCTGAGCAGCAACATCGCGGCGGAAGCGCTCGGTATCACTGGTCTGTGCGTCAGGCTCATCGCTTTTGGGGTCCAGTGGCGGCTGACCGCCCGCCGGGGACGCCAGTACCACATTGATGCCGGCATCGCGGAAAACGTACCAGGGAGCGGCAAACTCTTCCAGCCAGAACCCGGTTTTCTTGCCGGTTTCACCCAGCCGGTCATGTGAGGTTAATACCATTAGCACTTTCATACTGCTCTCCTTTACGGATTATCGCCGGCAACGCGGATCAGCACCTTGCCGAAGTTTTTACCTTCAAGCATACCGATAAAGGTTTCAGGTGCTTTATCCAGCCCGTCGACGATATCTTCGCGGAAGACGAAGCGGTCTTCTGCCACCCACTGACTCATCTGGCTGAAGAATTCACCGAAGCGGTGACCATAGTCCTGAGTGATGATGAAGCCTTGCACGCGTAGCCGCTTGCGCAGAATCGCGCTCTGGAACGGCTGCAGGCGGTCAGGGCCTTTGCCTGCTTCGGTACTGTTATAGTCGGCAATCAGGCCGCAGACCGGGATCCTGCCTTTGGTATTCATCAAGGGCAGAACGGCATCAAAGACCGGGCCACCGACGCTTTCGAAGTAGACATCAATGCCGTCGCGACAGTAGCGCTTCAGCGCTTCATCCAGCCCTGACGCGCGGTGGTCCAGGCATTTATCAAAGCCCAGCACCTCTTCAGCGTAGCGGCACTTCTCTTCGCCGCCGGCTATGCCAACCACGTAGCAGCCCTTCAGTTTAGCTATCTGACCGACCATCGAGCCGACGGCGCCGGTCGCGGCGGCAACCACAACCGTTTCGCCGGGCTGAGGATTACCAATATCGAGCAGGCCCATATAAGCGGTGAAGCCAGTCATGCCGAGCATACCCAGCGCCCAGGAAGGGTGCTTCAGAACCGGCCCGCTCAGCTTGAAAAGATCTTTGCCATCTGAAACCGCAAAGTCCTGCCAGCCGCTCTGGCTGACGACCCAGTCGCCGGGCGCGTAATCTTCGTGGTTTGACTGCTCAACGATGGCCACGGTGCCTGCGCCCATCACCTCATCAATGCCCACCGGCGGCACATAAGAGGGAGCGTCGCTCATTCTGCCGCGCATATAGGGGTCAAGCGAGAGCCAGACGGTGCGCAGTAAAACCTGACCCTCGCCGGGAGAGGGAACATGCTGAGATTCGAGACGGAAATTCGCTTCCGAAGGGGCGCCATGAGGGCGCGAAGCCAGCACAATCCGGCGATTAGTTTGTTTATCTTGCGGCATATATTTTCTCCTTTACGGGACGTGATCCCGTAAAAGCGTAGTGCATCAGCGCCATCGCCGCCTGGCGCTGTGTGCCAAAAAGCGCCTGCAGTGCGATTCCGTCATCAGGAAAGAAACAATTCAGGACGTTCCAGCGCTCCGGCGATCGCCCCGGTCAGCCGCGCCAGCGCTTCAGGCGCGATAATATAAGGCGGCATCAGATAGATTAACCGGCCAAACGGACGGATCCAGACGCCCTGATCGACAAAGAAAGCCTGGATCGCCGCCATATTGACCGGTTGGTGCGTTTCCACCACGCCAATAGCGCCCAATACCCGCGTCTCTTTTACCCTGGCGTGATCGTTAAGCGGCAGCAGAGCTGTCTGCAACTGCGCCTCAATGGCGGCGACCTGCTGCTGCCAGTGGTTCTCCTGCAATATCGCCAGACTTTCACTGGCGACGGCACAGGCGAGCGGATTTGCCATAAAAGTCGGGCCATGCATAAAGCAACCCGCTTTGCCGTTGCTGATGGTATCGGCCACCTCTCGCGTGGTCAGCGTGGCGGAAAGGGTCATGGTACCGCCGGTGAGCGCTTTGCCGACGCAGAGAATATCGGGCGAAATCCCGGCATGCTCGCAGGCAAACAGCTTACCGGTACGGCCAAAACCGGTGGCGATTTCATCGGCGATCAGCAGAATGTTGTGCTGATCGCACAGCTCACGTACCCGTTGCAGGTAGCACGGATGATAAAAGCGCATTCCGCCAGCGCCCTGCACAACGGGTTCCAGGATAACGGCAGCGATCTCTCTGCCATGGAGATGCATTTGTCGGGCAAAATCTTCGATATCCGCCTCCTGCCAGCTGTCGCCGAAACGGCAGTTTGGCGCTGCGGCGAACAGGTGTGCTGGCAGATACCCCTGATAAAGGCTGTGCATGGAATTTTCGGGATCGCAGACCGACATCGCGGCAAAAGTATCGCCATGATAGCCGTTGCGCAGCGTCAGGAAGCGCTGACGTTTTTCGCCCCGCGCCTGCCAGTACTGCAGCGCCATTTTCATCGCCACTTCTACCGCAACCGAGCCGGAATCAGCCAGAAAAACGCACGTTAGCGATTCGGGGGTCATCTCAACCAGCTGGCGGCAGAGCGCCACGGCGGCAGGATGCGTGATGCCACCAAACATAACATGTGACATCTGCGCGATTTGCGTCGTCATCGCCCGGTTCAGTCGGGGATGGTTGTAGCCATGTATCGTCGCCCACCAGGAGGACATGCCGTCGACAAGGCGACGTCCGTCAGCCAGTTCCAGCGAGGTTCCTTCTGCGGCCACAACCGGCCAGACCGGCAGCGGCTCGCTCATTGAGGTGTAGGGATGCCAGATATGGTCACGGTCAAATGCGAGGTCGGAAGGCGTCATAAAATACTTGTAAACCAAAATTAAAAAATTTAGTTTACAAGTATAACCAGACCGTCACCCCAAACGACAGCAATTTTTGGAGCATGCAATGGCAACCCCCTGGACGATCTCGCAGGCACAGGCCCTGTTTGATAAGCCTTTTCTCGAACTGCTATTTGAAGCGCAGCAGGTTCACCGTCAGCACTTTGATCCGCGTCAGGTTCAGGTCAGCACGCTGCTGTCGATCAAAACCGGCGCCTGTCCGGAGGACTGTAAATACTGCCCGCAGAGCGCCCGTTATAAAACCGGACTGACATCAGAACGGCTGATGGAGGTGGAAGAAGTGCTCAGCGCCGCACGTAAAGCGAAAGCGGCGGGTTCCGATCGCTTCTGCATGGGGGCGGCGTGGAAAAATCCTCATGAGCGCGATATGCCTTACCTTGAAGAGATGGTCAAAGGCGTCAGAGCGATGGGGCTGGAGACCTGTATGACGCTTGGCACGCTGAGTGATGAACAGGCGCAACGCCTGGCGCATGCCGGCCTGGATTACTACAACCACAATCTCGATACCTCACCCGAGTTTTACGGCAACATCATCACCACCCGCAGCTATCAGGAACGCCTCGATACACTGGGAAAAGTGCGTGATGCCGGGATTAAAGTCTGCTCTGGCGGTATCGTTGGGCTGGGCGAAACCGTTGACGATCGCGCTGGCTTGCTGGTGCAGCTGGCCAACCTGCCTATCCCGCCGGAAAGTGTGCCAATCAATATGCTGGTGAAGGTCAAGGGAACGCCGCTGGCGGAAAACGAGGACGTCGATCCTTTTGATTTTATCCGCACTATCGCGGTGGCCCGTATCATGATGCCGACATCCCATGTACGCCTCTCCGCCGGGCGCGAGCAGATGAGTGAACAGACGCAGGCTATGTGCTTTATGGCCGGCGCGAACTCCGTGTTTTACGGTTGCAAACTGCTGACCACGCCGAATCCGGAAGAGGATAAGGATATGCAGCTGTTCCGCAAGCTCGGCCTGAATCCGCGCCAGAGCACTACAGCGGCGGGCGATAACGAACAGCAGCAGGCGCTGGCCGGGCAGCTGCTCCAGGCTGATACCGAACAGTACTATAACGCGGCCCGCTAAATGAGCTGGCAGCAACGGCTTGACCAGGCGCTGGCGGCGCGCCATGAGAAAGCGCAGTTTCGACAGCGTCGTATTAACCAGCAGGGCGACGCCAGAACGCTGCGGATAGAAGGACGAAATTACCTCAATTTCTCCGCGAATGATTATCTGGGGCTGAGCCAGCATCCCCGCATCATCAGGGCCTGGCAACAGGGTGCCGCACGCTACGGCGTCGGCGCAGGGGGGTCAGGACACATCACCGGCTATCATCCGGCCCATGCGGAATTTGAACAGCGGCTCGCCAGCTGGCTGGGATACCCGCGGGCGCTGCTGTTCATCTCAGGATTTGCCGCGAATCAGGCCATTATTGCGGCGATGATGGCGAAAAATGACGTTATTTATGCGGATAAGCTCTCCCACGCCTCGCTGCTGGAAGCGGCAGCGCTGAGTCCGGCGACGTTACGCCGCTTTGCACATAACCAGCCTGATTCGCTTGGCAGGCTCTTTGCCAGACCGCACCAGGGAGAAGCGCTGGTGGTGACGGAGGGCATCTTCAGTATGGATGGCGACCAGGCGCCGCTGGCGGCGTTACAGGCGGTTTCCCGGCAGCACAGCGGCTGGCTGCTGGTGGACGATGCACACGGCGTGGGCGTCATCGGTGAGGAGGGGCGCGGCAGCTGCTGGCAGCAAAAGGTGATGCCGGAGCTGCTGGTGGTGACCTTTGGTAAAGCGTTCGGCGTCAGCGGTGCGGCGGTGCTCTGCCAGAACGACACGGCGGATTATCTGCTGCAGTTCGCCCGTCACCTCATTTACAGCACGGCGATGCCTCCTGCCCAGGCGTGTGCGCTTGATGCGGCGCTGACCTGCATACAGCAGGGGGATGATTTGCGTGAGCAGCTTCAGAGTGCTATCCGGCTTTTCCGGCAGGGCGCGCGGGAACGGGGACTGAATATCGCGGCGTCTGAAACGGCTATTCAACCGCTGATCGTGGGGGATGAGGTGCGAACGCTGAAGCTGGCAGAGATGCTGCGTCAGCAGGGATGCTGGGTGACGGCGATCCGTCCGCCCACCGTACCGCCGGGAACGGCCCGGCTGCGTATCACGCTCAGCGCAGCGCATCAGCCGGAGGATATAGAACGACTGCTGGAGGTAGTGCATGACGCAATGGGTCAATAAGGAGGCCGTGGCCCAGGCCTTTGGCCGCGCCGCCCGCCATTATGATCGGCACGCTGAACTTCAGCGGCTGAGTGGGGAAGGGCTGGCGGCGCTCGCCAGCCGCAGGCAGGAGATGCTGGTGCTTGATGCCGGCTGTGGCACCGGCTGGTTCAGTCGCCGCTGGCGTGAGGCCGGTAATCAGGTTACCGCGTTTGATTTGTCTGCTGAAATGCTGCAGCAGGCGGAAGCGCAACAGGTGGCCGACTGCTATCGGCAGGGAGATATCGAGGCGCTGCCTTTTGCCGCGCAGACGTTCGATCTTTGCTGGAGTAATCTGGCGGTGCAGTGGTGCAGCGATCTGCGGCGTGTACTGACCGGGTTCAGGCATGTTACCCGGCCAGGCGGGCAGGTTCTTTTCTCAACGGTGACCAGTGGCTCATTGCAGGAACTGAAAACGGCCTGGGAGAAAAATGATATGGCCGCGCCGGTAAATACGTTTCTAACGCCGGAGGAGGTCGCCGGGGCAGGAGAAGGGCTGGCGCTGCGTCTCCAGCCGCACAGCATTACGATGGCTTTTCCCGATCTGCTCAGCCTGCTTCATTCTTTGAAAGGGATCGGGGCGACGCATTTACATCAGGGCCGCAACGGCGGTCCATTGATCCGTTCTCAACTGCAAAAGCTGGCATGTGACTGGCCGCAGGACAGTCGCGGTTATCTGCTCAGCTATCAACTGATTTATGGAGTGATTCACTGTGACTGAACGCTGGTTTATTACCGGAACCGATACGGAAACAGGCAAAACGGTCGCCAGCTCGGCGCTGCTTCAGGCGGCAAAACGGGCGGGGAAAGTGAGCGTCGGTTACAAACCCGTCGCTTCCGGTTGCGAAGTAACGGCGGAAGGCGTACGTAACAGCGATGCGCTGGCTTTGCAGAAATACTCTGCGCTGGCGCTCCCTTACGAGAGCATTAATCCTCTGGCCTTTCTTGAACCCACGTCGCCACATATCGTCAGTGCGGAAGAAGGCCGGCCCATTGCGTTTAGCCAGCTCTCCGCAGGCCTTGCGGCGCTGACGCAGCAGGCGGACTGGGTGCTGATTGAAGGCGCAGGCGGCTGGTTTACGCCGCTGTCAGTCAGTACCACCTTCGCCGACTGGGTGCAGCAGGAACAACTGCCGGTGGTGCTGGTCGTCGGCATTAAGCTGGGCTGTATTAATCACGCCATGCTGACCGCCCAGGCGATAGCCGCGAGCGGCCTGCGACTGGCTGGCTGGATAGCCAATGATATTCAGCCGCCCGGAAAACGTCACCATGAGTACCTTGCCACGCTCAGGCAGCGGCTTCCCGCGCCGCTGCTCGGTGAGATCCCGTACCTGACCGATGCCGCCGCGTTCGACAACCTTGGCCAGTACGTCACGCTGCCCGCCTGATCCTGATAATGCCGCCGGAGAAGCCTTTTCTTGCTCCGGCATTACACTCATACCCTGAGCCAGGTATTCACCATATGCTCATCAAGCTGGGCAACCTTGCCATGCGCAACATTGCGCCCACGATGCAGCAGCAAAAAATAATCCGCAACCTTGCGAATAAAAGAGAGACGCTGTTCCAGCAACAGGATCGTCAGGCCAAAATCGTGATTCAGAATATGGATCAGATTTCCCGTCTCTTCTTCCAGCCAGGGCGACATTCCGTCGGTTGGTTCATCCAGGATCAGCAGCTTAGGCTGCAACACCAGCGCCCTCGCCAACGCCAGCTGCTGCTGCTGGCCGGGTGGCAGCTCGCCGCTGCGCTGGTGCCGCAGCGCGTAAAGCGCAGGGAAGAGGGTGTAAACCATCGGCGGTATCGCCGGATGAAGATCGCCCTCTTTGCCCGCCAGCAAAGCGATATGCAGGTTATCTTCAACGCTGAGCTGCGAGAAAATATGCCCCCGCTGCGGCACGTAGCCAATACCCAGCGCGGCACGCTGTTCCACAGGTTGCAGCACTAAATTCTGTGGCGGCAGATCACCTTCCTGCCAGATCATGGAGCCGCTGTTAACCGGCAAATGGCCCATGATGCAGTTAACCAGGGTCGTTTTCCCCATGCCTGGCTGGCCCAGCACGCCGGTACAGGTGCCGGGCGGCAAATCCAGATCCATATCCCAGAGAATATGATTTTGGCCGTAAAATTGGTTTACCGAACGTAAGCTGAGCATCTGACTCTCTCCTCCAGACAATTTTCGGTTGCGCCCGATTGCGTCCGCTCCCTGGCGGCGACGCAGCTTCAGCGCTTAGCAGGAAAACCCTGCAGCTCTCTTTATCTCGCTCTGGTGTTGAGAAACGCGAGGCGGTCAGGAGTTAGCCTGCAATTCGCGGGCCAGAATCATCATTTTTGCTTAAGAGTGCCGGAAAGGGGCAATCAGGACCGCTGATTAGTCAATGATGTTAACTAATTGCTCCGGGAAATGGTCTGTTGCACTTCGCCAGTGCTGACGGAGAGAAAAATGGCTCGCAATTATCTGTCATCAGGACAAAAAAAAGCGGCAGACCTACGACGAAAAGCGCAACAAAAGGGCTGGCAGAAGCGGATGAAGTATGCATTGCTGGCGTGCCAGTTCTGCAATTTAAAGCGAAAAAAAAGCAAAAAAAAATATTTCGTCGCTCAGCGCCAGCCTTACGCCGGTTTATACACATCAGTCTGGTTGGGCGTTGAAATCAGTTATCCACTATTCCTGTGGATAACCATGTGTATGAGTGGCTTAAAACCCGTGGGAAACGAGAGCGGGCGCGGGCTGGCTACGAGTTGATGTGAAACTCGTCTTGTCCTTCAATCCACTAAAAATCAGTATGTTAGTGAAAATCAAGCATTGGAATATTCTGACCGCTTCGGAGTCAGCCATTTTGTCAGCGACACTTGACAAATGTTAAATGCTGCATCCGCCTGGGGATAACCCTAAGCCGACACGAAGCAAGACGAGATGCACTAAAGTAAGTCATAGCCTCTTCGTCGGCTAATTATGCAATCATGTAATATCACTGGGGATATATCCAGTATTATTTGCTGGCAAAATCGCCATGGCCGAGTAAAATAAGATCCCTGTTCGCGTAAATTCATCACCAGGTAGCCCGTCAAATGAGCAAAGTCTTTAAACTCAACTCCGAATTCAAACCGTCAGGCGACCAGCCGGAAGCGATCCGTCGTCTTGAGGAGGGCCTTGAGGATGGGCTGGCGCATCAGACGCTGCTGGGCGTGACCGGCTCGGGCAAAACCTTTACCGTCGCCAACGTCATTGCCGATCTGAACCGGCCCACGATGGTGCTGGCGCCGAATAAAACTCTCGCCGCCCAGCTCTATGGCGAAATGAAGGAGTTCTTCCCTGATAACGCGGTTGAATACTTTGTCTCTTACTACGATTACTACCAGCCGGAAGCTTATGTGCCGAGTTCCGACACCTTTATCGAAAAAGATGCCTCGGTAAACGAACATATTGAGCAGATGCGGCTTTCTGCGACCAAAGCGCTGCTGGAGCGGCGGGATGTCATTGTGGTGGCCTCGGTATCCGCCATCTATGGCCTTGGCGATCCCGATCTCTACCTTAAAATGATGCTGCACCTTTCGCGCGGCATGGTTATCGATCAGCGCGCTATTCTGCGCCGGCTGGCGGAGCTGCAATACACCCGCAACGATCAGGCGTTTCAGCGTGGCACCTTCCGCGTGCGGGGTGAAGTAATTGATATTTTCCCTGCCGAGTCGGATGACTATGCGCTGCGCGTTGAGCTGTTTGACGAAGAGGTGGAGCGGCTGTCGATTTTCGATCCGCTGACCGGCCAGATTGATTCGGTGATCCCGCGCTACACGATCTATCCCAAAACGCACTACGTCACGCCGCGCGAACGTATCCTGCAGGCGATGGAAGAGATCAAAGATGAGCTGGCCGATCGTAAAAAAGTGCTGCTTGCCAATAACAAACTGCTGGAAGAGCAGCGCCTCTCTCAGCGCACCCAGTTTGATCTTGAGATGATGAACGAGCTGGGCTACTGCTCGGGAATCGAGAACTACTCCCGCTACCTCTCCGGCCGCGGTCCCGGCGAAGCGCCGCCAACACTGTTCGACTACCTGCCTGCTGATGGCCTGCTGGTGGTCGATGAATCACACGTTACCATCCCGCAGATCGGCGGAATGTATCGCGGTGACAGGGCGCGTAAAGAGACGCTGGTGGAATACGGTTTCCGTCTGCCGTCGGCGCTGGATAACCGTCCGATGAAGTTTGAAGAGTTTGAGGCGCTCGCACCGCAGACCATCTACGTTTCCGCCACGCCGGGGAACTACGAGCTGGAAAAATCGGGCGGAGAGGTTATCGATCAGGTTGTGCGTCCTACCGGTCTGCTCGATCCGCTGATTGAGGTACGCCCTGTGGCGACCCAGGTGGACGACCTGCTCTCTGAGATACGTAAACGCGTGGCCGTCAATGAACGCGTCCTGGTGACGGTGCTGACCAAGCGTATGGCGGAAGATCTTACGGAGTATCTGGAAGAGCACGGTGAGCGGGTGCGCTATCTGCACTCCGATATTGATACCGTCGAGCGGGTGGAGATCATTCGCGATCTGCGTCTTGGCAAATTTGATGTACTGGTGGGCATCAACCTGCTGAGGGAAGGGCTGGATATGCCGGAGGTGTCGCTGGTGGCGATCCTGGATGCTGACAAAGAGGGCTTCCTGCGCTCCGAACGTTCGCTGATCCAGACCATTGGCCGCGCCGCCCGTAACGTCAACGGTAAGGCGATCCTCTACGGTGATAAGATCACGCCTTCCATGGAGCGCGCCATTGGTGAAACGGAGCGCCGCCGTGAGAAGCAGGAGATCTACAACAAGGAAAGAGGCATTGTGCCGCAGGGCCTCAATAAGAAAATTGCCGATATCCTCGAGCTGGGCCAGGGCATTAACAAATCCAAAACCAAAGGGCGCGGAGGAAAATCGGGGCGTGCCAGCATTGTGGAAGATGATGCGGCCTACCTGGATATGTCACCAAAAGGGCTGCAGAAGAAAATTCACGAGCTGGAAGCCCGGATGCAGCAGCATGCCCAAAATCTGGAGTTCGAAGAGGCAGCCCACGTGCGCGATCTGCTGCACGAAGCCCGCGAGCTCTTTATTGCCGCCTCATAAGGGCGGCGCGCTCCCCCGCCTGTGATATCCCCTTTTAAAGATGGCGCTGTGCAGGTCCCTTTACATCGTCTGATCAACAGCCCGCTGTACCGGGCCGTTTTCGTGCCGCCCAGGTGTTTTACGTTTCCGTCGCTGCTGCGCCAGCAATTGTCAGACGATAGACTGAATGGCATGCTCCAGCGCAGCGTGGAGCAGTTGGCGATCGTGACGATATTTAATATCTTTCGCTTCCAGCGGCTCCTGAATGACCACCCGATCCTGAAGATCGCTGGTGTCGATATTGGGGCCAGTCACTACCGCATCGATCACTTTTCTGCCGATTGCGCGCTCCATCAGCGTCAGCCTACCGGCCAGCGTAAGCTGTGCCGCTGCCGGACTCAGCTCCTTGCCCAGGTTGTCGATAAATACCATGGTGGCGGGCGTACGACGCAGCGCCTGGGCCATGTCCGGCATCAGCAATACAGGCATCAGGCTGGTATAAAAGCTCCCCGGACCAATCAATACCAGATCGGCTTCGCCAATAGCCTCGATCGCTTCCCGTGTCGCTTTTACCGCCGGACAGAGCATCAGTTCGAGGGGCGGCTGCGGCATACGGTCAATATCGGTTTCGCCATAGACGGTATTACCTTCGTCATCGATCGCGACCAGATCAACCGGCTGTTCTGACATAGGGATCAGAAACGCGTGTACCTTGAGCAGATTGCGGATCAGGTTGATCGCCTCGACTGGCCGGACGCTGAGATGATCCAGCGCTTTCAGCATCAGATTACCCAAATTATGCCCTGCCAGTTCGCCATTGCCCGCGAACCGGTATTCAAACATCGCCGACGCCACGCTCGGCTCGGTAATCAGCTGGTTGAGGCAGTTACGCATATCCCCCCAGGCAATACCACCCTCGGAGCGGCGGATGCGGCCGGTTGAGCCGCCGTTATCCGTGGTGGTGACGATACCGGTCAGACGTGAGCCCAACGGGGAGAGGGCGGACATGACCCGGCCCAGGCCGTGTCCGCCTCCCAGAGCCACTACGCGGTCGAGATCGGCCAGTGTGCGGTTACGCATATCATTCCTTTATGGTTATCAGGCGGCGCGTTGACCCAGCGCAAAAGGGATTACCGCCCGCTATCTTATCCTGCCTCTCGGGGAAAATGCTGTGAAAATCCGTTATATATCAAAATATACACCGAAACGCTGCGCTGGTAACAGGGCGATAATAGCAGTAGAATTTTCCCACCATGATTTGCCGATGTCCGGTTTATCACACTTAGCCTTGGCACCTACGTCTCCTGATAGGGTGCCCTGGCCGCAACGATCCGTTGCCAGGGTGCAGAAAGAAATGCCTGCATCTCCCGTATTTGGAAAGGTGTTCTGGTGCCACAATTTACCGATAGCTACGACCGCAGCTTCTATTATCTGCGCCTGTCGATTACCGACGTTTGCAATTTTCGTTGCAACTACTGCCTGCCTGACGGCTATAAGCCGCAGGGTGTCGCTAACAAAAGTTTCCTGACGCTGGATGAAATCCGGCGCGTTACCCGTGCCTTCGCCGCGGCGGGCACTGAAAAGGTGCGTCTGACCGGCGGAGAACCTTCACTGCGGCGCGATTTTACCGATATCATCGCCGCCGTGCGGGAAAACCCCGCTATCCGCAAGCTGGCTGTGACCACCAACGGTTACCGGTTGGCCCGTGACGTCGCGCAGTGGCGCGACGCAGGACTGACCGCCCTTAACGTCAGCATCGACAGCCTGGATGCCCGTCAGTTTCACGCCATTACCGGCCAGGATAAGTTCCATCAGGTGATGAGCGGCATCGACGCGGCTTTTGAGGCGGGCTTCAGTAAGGTGAAGGTCAATACCGTACTGATGCGCAACATTAATCATCAAAGCCTCAATACCTTCCTCGACTGGATCCGCAACCGGCCTATCCAGCTTCGCTTTATCGAACTGATGGAAACGGGCGACGGCGGTTCGCTGTTCCGTCAGCACCATATTTCCGGTGAGGTTATCCGCGACAGCCTGCTGATGCAGGGCTGGACGCGCCAGCCCCGCGAACGCAGCGACGGCCCGGCGCAGGTGTTTACCCATCCTGATTATCAGGGTGAAATTGGTCTGATCATGCCGTATGAGAAAGATTTCTGCGCCAGCTGCAACCGGCTGCGGGTGTCGGCCACCGGCAAGCTGCATCTCTGCCTGTTTGGCGACGGCGGCGTTTCCCTGCGCGATCTGTTGCAGAACGACAATCAGCAGGCCGAGCTACAGGCGCGCATCGCCGCCAGCCTGCGGACCAAAAAGCAGACGCATTTCCTCCATCAGGGAAATACCGGCGTGACGCAAAACCTCTCTTATATTGGTGGCTAACTAAGGACGCAAACATGGCTAAACCTGTTAACGAATTTATGCCGCTCAGCGCGGCTGTACTGACCGTTTCCGACAGCCGCGATGCGGCCAGCGACAGCTCCGGCGATTATCTGCGGGAAGCGCTGACCGGGGCAGGGCATGAAGTGCTCGATCACGCGCTGGTCAGAGATGACCGCTACCGTATCCGTGCCGTCGTCTCCAGCTGGATTGCCAGCGCGGACGTGCAGGTCGTGCTGATCAACGGCGGCACCGGTTTTAACAGCAAAAACAGCACGCCTGAAGCGCTGCTGCCGCTATTTGATCGTGAGATTGAAGGCTTTGGCGAGCTGTTCCGCATGATCTCCTGGGAAGAAATTGGCAGCGCCACGCTGCAGTCGCGTGCGGTAGGCGGCATCGCGAACCAGACGCTGATCTTTGCCGTGCCGGGTTCCACCAGCGCCTGCCAGATCGCCTGGGAGCGGATTATCCGCGAGCAGCTGGATGCGCGGACCCGCCCCTGTAATTTTGTCTCTCATCTGAAGAAGTCCTGAAACCATGTCTCAACTGACCCATATTAATGCCGCCGGTGAGGCGCATATGGTGGATGTTTCCGCCAAACGGGAAACGGTGCGTGAAGCGCGCGCGGAAGCCTTTGTGGTGATGCATCCCGATACGCTGCAAATGATCGTTGAAGGCAGTCATCATAAAGGCGACGTGTTTGCCACTGCGCGTATTGCCGGTATTCAGGCCGCCAAGCGTACCTGGGAGCTGATCCCGCTTTGCCATCCGCTGCTGTTAAGCAAGGTGGAAGTGGCACTGACGGCGGATGTGGCGCAAAACCGGGTGCGGATTGAATCGCTCTGCCGACTGACCGGTAAAACCGGCGTCGAGATGGAAGCGCTGACGGCGGCGACGGTTGCTGCGCTGACCATCTACGATATGTGTAAAGCGGTACAGAAAGATATCACCATCGAATCCTGCCGCCTGCTGAGTAAAAGCGGCGGTAAATCGGGCGATTTTCAGGCGGTTGAACATGATTAACGTGCTCTTTTTTGCGCAGGTGCGTGAGCTTGTCGGCACCGACAGCATCACGATCACGGAGGATTACGCCACCGTGGAGGCCCTGCGGGCCGCGCTGGCGTCAAAAGGCGATCGCTGGTCGCTGGCGCTGGAACCGGGCAAGCTGCTCGCGGCGGTCAATCAGACGCTGGTACCGCCGCACCACCCGCTGAAAGCGGGTGATGAAGTGGCATTTTTCCCACCGGTAACCGGAGGCTGAGATGGAAACGCGGATCAGAGTCGGGCAGTCTCCCTTTGATATGGCGGAAGAGTACCGCTGGCTGGCGGCCTGCGATGAGGATGGTGCGGTTGTCACCTTCACCGGTAAGGTACGTAACCATAACCTTGGTGATAACGTGTCTGCGCTGACGCTTGAACACTATCCCGGCATGACCGAGAAAGCGCTGGAGGCGATCGTGGCCGAAGCGCGCACCCGCTGGTCAATGCAGCGCGTCACGGTCATCCACCGCATTGGCGAGCTCTTTCCGGGCGATGAAATCGTTATGGTTGGCGTGAGCGGCGCGCATCGCGGCAGCGCTTTTGCCGCCGCTGAATTCATCATGGATTATCTGAAAACCCGCGCGCCGTTCTGGAAGCGTGAAGCGACGCCGGAAGGCGATCGCTGGGTTGAGGCGCGCGACAGCGATCGTGACGCCGCCACCCGCTGGGAATAAGCGGTTCCGCGCTGACAAAAAGTGGCTGCGCAGCGGGGCGACATGAAAGCCGCCACGCTGATGGATTATTACGGCTCCGCTGTGTACCCTTGGCGCACTATTTCGTTTAACAGGGATTGCGATGTCATTTATTTCGCTGAGAAGCGCGACGCTGCTGGCGCTGATGGTACTGGCGGGCTGTAGCAGCCAGCCTGAAAAAGCGCTTCCGGAGCGCCGACCTGCCGATGTGAAGGCGCAGATCGCTAAATTGCTGCCGCCGGGCATCACCGACCGGCAGGGCTGGACCAACGATATCTTCGCCGCCTTTAACAGCCAGCAGCGCGACCCTTCCGTCAGTAATCTTTGCGCCGTGATCGCCGTGACCGATCAGGAGACAAACTTCAGCGCCGACGGCAACGTTTCCGGACTGTCCAAAATCGCCTGGGGTGAGATTGACCGGCGGGCGGCCAAACTGCATATTCCCGGTTTCGTCGTGCGCACCGCGCTCAGGATCCCTTCGCCTAACGGTAAAAGTTATACCGAACGCCTGGATAACGTGCGCAGCGAAAAAGAGCTGAGCGCGATCTTTGATGATTTTATCAATATAGTGCCGATGGGGCAGATGCTGTTTGGCAATCTGAATCCTGTCCACACCGGCGGGCCGATGCAGGTCAGTATCGCCTTTGCCGAAGCGCATGCGGAGGATTATCCTTATCCGGTTGACGGAACAATACGCCGGGAAGTCTTCACCCGACGCGGCGGCATCTATTTCGGCACACTGCACCTGCTGGGCTATCCAGCCAGCTACAGTAAACCCCTCTACCGCTTCGCAGACTTTAACGCAGGCTGGTATGCCAGCCGCAACGCGGCGTTTCAGGCTGCCGTGACGCGGCTTACCGGCATCAATCTGGCGCTGGACGGCGATCTGATCCTTTACGGAACGGATAAAGCGGGAGCCACCGAGCTGGCGGTCCGCACCTTAGGCAAACGTCTGGATATGAGCGACAGCGCGATCCGGCGCGCGCTGGAGAAGGGGAACAGTGAGGACTTTGGCGAAACCGATCTCTGGAACCGCGTCTTTGCGCTGGCGGATAAAAATGCCGGTAAACGTCAGCCCAGGGAAAGACTGCCTGGCATCAAGCTGGAAAGCCCCAAAATCACCCGCAATCTGACCACTGCCTGGTTTGCCCAGCGGGTAGAGAGCCGCTACCAGCGCTGTCTGGCGCGGGCCAAATAGCGCGCCGGTATTTCTCCATAAAAGCAGGGCGGCCCGCTGAGTGGTCGCCCTGCTTTTTTAACGCTCGGGGTTTTAACTTCTTACCGGTCTCAAACCTGAACGGGTTAGTGCTCTGAACCCGTCTTGTTGCTGACAAGCGTGAAACTTCTCTCTTTCCATCACATTATGCGACTTATCACTCAACATCCTGCATCCTGACGGAGGCCGTCCTGATAATTTGCCGGTATTGTTTTACTGCTTACGCATTTTCCAGCCTGAACAACTGAACGGTCTGCGCCAGCTGCTGCGCCTGATCCTCCAGAGAGGATGCGGCGGCAGACATCTGCTGCACCAGCGCGGAGTTCTGCTGGGTGGCGCCATCCATCTGATTTACCGCCACCGTCACCTGGCCAATCCCCTGCGACTGCTCGTCGGAGGCGTGGACAATCTCACCGATAATGGTTTTCACGGAATTCACCGCAACGGTCATTTCATGCATCGTTTTGCCCGCATCCTGAACCAGGGTTACGCCACGGCCTACACGACTGGTCGATTCATCAATCAGCGCGGAGATATCTTTTACGGCGTTGGCACTGCGCTGTGCCAGGCTGCGTACTTCTGCTGCCACCACGGCAAAGCCGCGTCCCTGTTCACCGGCGCGGGCCGCCTCCACCGCGGCATTCAGCGCCAGAATATTGGTCTGGAAAGCGATACTGTTGATAATGCTGGTGATAGCACCAATTTTGCGGGAGCTGTCATCAATTTGCTGCATAATCTGCACAACTTGCTGCACCAGCGCTTCGCCACGTCCGGCGATTTCGTTCGCCGTATCGGTCAGCGCGGTCGCCTGGTGTGCATTGTCCGCGTTATGTTTCACCGTGGCGGTAAGCTGTTCCATACTGGCCGCGGTCTCTTCCAGCGCCGCCGCCTGCTGCTCGGTACGTGACGCCAGATCGAGGTTGCCGCTGGCAATTTCCCCGGCTCCCTGACGCACGGAGTCGCTGGCGGAAATAATTTCACCGACCATGGTGCGCAACTGCTGCTGCATCGTCTGCATGGCGAAGAAAATGCTCTGGCTGTCGTTCTTCTCTACCGGAATATGGGCGGTCAAATCGCCATCTGCAACGCCAAGCGCAATCTCTGCGGCCTGGGAAGGCTCGCCGCCGACGGGTCGGGCAATTTTGCGGCTGAAAAGCAGGCCCAGTACCGTACAGACGATAATGATGCTGAGTACCATCATGATCAGCGCATGCATCAGTTGACGATTCGCTTCAGCCATCACCGCGCTGACAGGCGCAACAATGCTGATATACCATGGATGTTCGCTGTTTCCGATAGTCACTGGGCGCCAGGTTTGCAGCACATCTTCGCCCAGAACACTGTCGTAATGCTCCACTACCTGAGTGGTGAACTCGCTGGTTTCGCCTTTATAAGGCTTGCCTGCCAGGGTTTTATCTGGCGCGGAAACTACCAGACCGTTACTGGAAAGCAGCAGCGCATAGCCCGTGCCCTGCCAGGGCTTGATGGCACCGATACTCTTCTGCAACGAGGCCAGCGAGAGGTCAGCGGTGGCAACCGCCTTCAGCTTGCCCTCATCCATTATCACGGCAGCGACCGAGGTCAGTAACGTGTCCACGCCGTTATAGGCGTAGCTGTAAGGTTCTATCAGCGTATCTTTCTGCGCCTTTTGCGGGATGAGATAGTAATCGCCCTGGCCAGGCGTCAGAAAAGAGTCAAGGTTATGCAAAGCGTATTGCCCGGCGCTGTTGCGATCGACAAAGCGGGCAAAGCGTCCCTGGGGGGCGGAATCGGGCTGCAATGCATACTCCGCATCACGGCCATCATAGGCATTCGCTTCAAAAATGATCGACATCGACAGATAATCAGGGTTTTGTCTGAGCGAATATTTCATCAGATTTTCGGCAACGCTGCGATCGGTGATGCCGGAAGCCGGTAGCGCAAGGATACTTTGACCCAGATCGCGCGCCACAGTACGGGCGTAATCCAGCTCTTTCTGTACGCTGAGCGCGTTACCGAGAGCGATTTGACCAAGATAGTCTTCCGCCAGCTTGCGCTGCTGCTGGCTTGACTGCCAGCTAAGAAGGCCGATGGTAAGGGTAAAGCCAAGCGTAATCGTCAACCCACCTGCCAGCAGCATCAGAGTTCGGGTACGCATTTTTCGCCTGGAATGTGGCTGACTGTTCATGGAGATTCCCCGGTGTAGAAGAATGATACAAGTTATGTACTTCCTGTCAGTGAATCTCCCTGTGCACTATTTATCGGCAACAAATGTGCAACCTTTAAGCGCTCCGGTTTATTTTTAAACGCCTCCCGACAGCCCCTGGAAAGCGTTCCGCATAAAATGCCTGACAGACGCTGGCTTAATCTTCCCGGACTGTGCCAGACTTAAGGGGCACCTTTTGGTTAACCCATTCAACCCCGAATTATGAATAAGGAGAGCATCATGGATCGATATCCACGCTCAAATGACACCCTCGTCTCGCAGGCAAATGCGGGTCTGCAAACCTATATGGCGCAGGTTTATGGCTGGATGACCTGCGGCCTGCTGCTGACGGCATTTGTTTCCTGGTTTGCGGCCAATTCGCCTGCGGTAATGGAGCTGGTTTTTGCTAACCGCATCACTTTCTTCGGCCTGATTATTGTGCAGCTGGGGCTGGTTTTTGTGCTGTCAGGTATGGTGCACAAGCTGAGCGGGGCGGCTGCCACGGCGCTGTTTATGCTCTATTCCGCGCTGACCGGGCTGACCATGGCGAGCATTTTCCTCGTCTACACCTACTCCTCTATCGCCAGCACTTTCCTGGTCACCGGCGGGATGTTTGGTGCGATGAGCTTCTGGGGCTACACCACCAAACGCGATCTCAGCGGCATGGGCAGCATGCTGTTTATGGCGCTGATCGGCATTGTGCTGGCGTCGCTGGTGAACATCTGGCTGAAAAGCAGCGCACTGATGTGGGCAGTCACTTATATCGGCGTGGTGGTTTTTGTTGGTCTGACCGCTTACGACACCCAGAAGCTGAAAAATATCGGAGAAGGGATTAACGTTGAGGATAAAGAGAACCTGCGTCGCTATTCGATCATGGGTGCGCTGACCCTTTATCTGGACTTTATCAATCTGTTCCTGATGCTGCTACGCATCTTCGGCAATCGCCGCTAACGGAAAAAAGGCGAATCGCAAGATTCGCCTTTTTAGATCGCTTTTCAGCTTCCCAGCTCTTGCTGATTTTTCTGCCGCAGCGATTTGGCGCGGCTTTCCAGCCAGAGATAGAGCACCAGTGCCAGCAGCAGCGGTGCGATAAAGTAGATCACCCGATAGGCGAGCAGGGCGGCGATAATGGCGCCATGCGACATATGTTCGCCACTCAGCAGCGCCAGAAAGACCGCTTCAAGTACGCCGATGCCCGCCGGAATATGAATAATCACTCCCGCAATACTGCTGATCAGCAGCACGCCCAGCACCTGGGGATAATCCGCTTTCTGCCCAAGAAGCAGCCAGATGATCGTACCCATTACCAGCCAGTTGGCGCTGGAAACCGTAAACTGAATCAGCGCCATTCGCAGGGAAGGGAGCGCCAGCTTGTGGCCTTTTACCTGCCAGCTGCGGCGTTTTGAGAAGGCACACAGTGCCAGGTAGAACAGGGTAAAGGCGAGCAGCGCGACGCCGATAACCCGCAGCGTTCCGTCGCCAATAAACCAGCCCGACGGGACAGGCACCATGCCGGTGCTGAAGACGATGCCCGCCACCAGTACATAGCCAAGCCAGTTGGTGGCAATACTCAGCGAGAAAATACGCGTGATAGTGCTGCCGTCCAGGCCCAGACGGGAGTAAAGGCGATAGCGCATCGCCACGCCACCTACCCAGGTACTGAGCGTCAGGTTAAAGGCGTAACAGATAAACGACACCAGCATGACCTGGCGCTTCTGGAGTTTGTGGCCGCAGTAAGCCCGGCCAATCAAATCGTATAAGCCATAGGTGAGATAGCTGACGATTACCAGCGCGACTGAGGCGAGAATAGCCAGCCGGTTATAGTTGACGATAACGTCAAATACATCCTGCCAGTTCACCTTTTTGGCATAGATTACCAGCAGCACCACGACCGCAATAAAAAATAACCATGTCAGGATTTTTTTAATCGTTTTCCAGCGGGCATGCGAATCAGACATCAGATTTCACTCTCTTAATCAAAGGCATCAGGCTATAGCGCATCAGTGTTCAACTCGTTTATCGTCAGGCTCAGCACGATCCTGGCTTTCAATTTCCGGCTGAACGGGAGGGTCCACCTGCGCCAGTTTTGGCGTATGAGCGGGCAGCCAGCCGGCAATCGCGGGAAAATGGCGCAGAAAGTGAAAAACAATCACGCTTTTACTCAGCTGCCACCAGTTCTGTTTAGGCAGTTCGCTCTCATGAACGCGCTTACAATCTTCTTCCAGCAGGCGGTTCAGCGTATCACGCACCGTTTCGTTGAAAGTGCGATCGTGAATAATCAGGTTTGCTTCAAGATTCAGCGACAGACTCAGCGGATCGAGGTTGCTGGATCCCACGGTAGACCAGTGATCGTCCTGCAGGGCGATTTTCGCATGCAGAGGACGCCGGATATATTCATAGATCTCCACGCCGCCGCCGACCAGATAATTGTAGAGCAGCTTGGCGCCAACCTTGACGATCGGCATATCCGGCTCGCCCTGAACGATCAGCTTGACCGAGACGCCCCGCTGGGCGGCATCCCGCATCTCCCGCAGCAGGCGATAACCCGGGAAAAAATAGGCGTTGGCGATAATCACTTCCTGCTTCGCCGTGCGCAACATTTCGATATAGTGCTGCTCAATATCGTTGCGATGCTCATCGTTATCACGCCAGACAAACAGCACCTGAGCGTTACCTGGCCGGGTGTTTTTCGTCGGGCGGTGCGAGCGTTGTCCCCACCAGCGGCGCGGCTCCTGTTTGCTGTTTATCGCCAGCTGGACGTAGCGGGTAATGTCCTCAACAATCGGGCCTTTCACCTCAACAGCATAATCCTGCTTCGCTTGCTTGCCGTAGCTGGAGTTGTGCTCGGCTGAAAAGTTAATGCCGCCGACGAAGGCGATCTCAGCGTCGCAAACCACGGTCTTACGGTGCAGGCGACGGAAGATGTTGGTTCTCATGCCGAATACAAGCGGACGCGGATCGTAAAAAATAAAGCGTACGCCAGCAGCGGTCAGGCTTCTGACATAGCTGTCAGGCAGATCGTTAGAGCCATAGCCGTCCAGCAGCATTTCGACTTTTACGCCACGCTGCGCCGCTTCGATAACCACGGTGTGCAGTTCCTGGCCAACTTCGTCATCAAACAAAATAAATGACTCCAGCAGGACGCTGTGCTGTGCGCGGCGGATTGCACCAAATACCCGGGGAAAATACTCTTCGCCATTTTCCAGAAGCCGCAGGCTGTTACCGTCGCGCCATTCCATGTTCATAGGTGAATCTCCACTGCCAGAGGCGCATGATCGGATAAGTGTGACCAGGGCCGCAGAGGGATGGTCTGGGGATGGCTGATGCTGGCATTTTTCACATAGATGCGATCCAGTCGCAGCAGCGGAAACCTGGCGGGAAACGTGCGGGCCGGGCGGCCATATTTACGGCTGAAAACCTCTTCCATTGCTGCTCCCTGTTTCAGAATCCTGTTGGCTTTTTGCTGCCAGTCATTAAAGTCGCCTGCCACCACCACCGGCTCACCGGCGGGCAGACTGTTCACCAGATCGCAAAGCAGCCTGAGCTGCGCGTTCCGGTGGGCATCCTTGAGCCCCAGATGAACGCAGATGGCGTGCAGGGTGGTATGCGGTGCTTCCGCAGGCAGGGTTACTTTGCAATGTAAAAGGCCGCGTTTTTCCGTGCCTTCTACCGAGATATCGCGGTTCTCATATTCCGCGATCGGAAAGCGGGACATCACCGCATTGCCATGATGCCCTTCCGGATAGATCGCGTTGCGGCCATAAGCGTAGTCATTCCATATCGTATCGGCCAGAAATTCATAATGCGGCGTTTCAGGCCACTTATCCACCTTGAGCTGATTAATGGCATGGCTGCCCATGACCTCCTGGAGAAACACGATCTCCGCCGATGTGGCGCGGACGGCGTCGCGAAGTTCGGGCAAAATAAAACGGCGATTAAAGGTGGTGAAACCCTTATGTGTATTGATCGTCAGGACTTTTAATGAAAATCCTTGCGGTTTTTGTGACATACTGTGCGCGCTCTCCTTTTCGACGAGGGTGGAATAAAGTGTAGTCTTTGTCACAAAAGAGTGCCGACAAGCTTTGATGTTTGGGGCATTATCCGAAAACTACGATAGTCTGAGGAAATCCGTTATCACTTACTGTGTTAACAACGCTGGGCGACCGCTATCTGGTCTGCCAGGAGAAAAAGATGAAATGGTCTAATCGTATTCAGATTGTCACAGGACAAACCTGTGTACATATCACGCTCCACCTGCTGCTGATTGCCGCGCTGGTGTGGGGATGGAAGCATCAGGCCCTGTTACAGGTATCCACGGTATTACTGGCGATGTATGCCGGCGTTTTTGCCGCAATGCTGTTAACTCAGCGCCTGCCACGCCTTCGCCGCGTGGGCGACTTCCTGGAACACGTTACAACAACCTACTATTTTGGCGCCGCCATGCTGGTGCTCTATCTGCTCTCACGTGTGATCCATAACAACCTCCTGCTGGGTTGTGTCGGCGTGCTGATGCTCACCGGCCCCGCTGTGGTCTCGCTGCTGGCTAAAGAGCCGGTCCGCGTACGCCAGCGCCACCGTTAACCTGTCTGGGGCCGCTCCGGCGGCCCCGATCCTGCAAACGCTTCACGCATAATCTGCCAGGCAGATAGCCTGTTCCGTTGGATAAATAAGACGGAGCGGGGCGATCCTGAACCTCAGCACTGCCCACATGAATCCACAATCAGCTATTCTGTTTCGTCAGGTAAATATCATGGGACAGGGCGGCGTCACTCTTCTACCCGCCATTAAGGCCGGAAGATGGAAGCGCCTGCTGAAAAGAATCTCTCCCGCCAGCGTAACATCTGTTATAATCCGGCCCTTACGCACCGTGGTTTGTGCCCCCTTTCAAGCGTCAGGCGAAGCCTGACGTCCAAGTGTCCCCCTCGAAACTACACCGCTCATGGCGGTCAGGGCGGAACCGGAGTCTTTCAATTCTATGTCATTTGATTCTCTCGGCCTTAATGCCGACATTTTGCGTGCTGTTGCAGAACAGGGCTATAACGAGCCGACCCCTATCCAGACCCAGGCTATCCCGGTAGTGCTGGCGGGACGCGACCTGATGGCCAGCGCCCAGACCGGTACCGGTAAAACAGCCGGCTTTACGCTGCCGCTGCTGCAGCTGCTCAGCACGGCCACGCCGCATCCAAAAGGACGCCGCCCGGTCCGTGCGCTGATCCTGACCCCGACCCGTGAACTGGCGGCTCAGGTAGGTGAAAACGTTCATGACTACAGTAAATACCTTGATATGCGCTCGCTGGTCGTTTTTGGTGGCGTCAGCATCAACCCGCAGATGATGAAACTGCGTGGCGGCGTGGACGTGCTGGTTGCCACCCCTGGCCGCCTGCTCGATCTGGTACATCAGAACGCGCTGGACCTCTCCAAAGTTGAAATTCTGGTGCTGGATGAAGCCGATCGTATGCTGGATATGGGCTTTATTCACGATATCCGCCGGATCCTGGCGAAGTTGCCAGCCAAACGCCAGAACCTGCTGTTCTCCGCCACTTTCTCTGATGAGATCAAAGGCCTGGCGGAAAAACTGCTGCATAATCCGGAACAGGTTTCCGTGGCCCGTCGCAATACTGCTTCTGAGCAGATCGATCAGCACGTGCATTTCGTTGATAAGAAACGCAAACGGGAGCTGTTATCCTTCCTGATCGGCCGTGATAACTGGCAGCAGGTGCTGGTCTTCACCCGTACCAAGCACGGCGCCAATCACCTTGCCGAGCAGCTGAATAAAGACGGCATCACCGCTGCCGCTATCCATGGTAATAAAAGCCAGGGAGCACGTACCCGCGCGCTGAGCGACTTCAAAGAAGGTAACATTCGTGTGCTGGTGGCAACGGATATCGCTGCACGCGGTATTGATATCTCAGAACTGCCACACGTGGTGAACTATGAGCTGCCTAACGTGCCGGAAGATTACGTTCACCGTATCGGTCGTACCGGTCGTGCTGCGGCAACCGGTGAAGCGCTGTCGCTGGTCTGCGTGGATGAGCACAAGCTGCTGCGCGATATCGAACGCGTGCTGAAGCGCGAAATCCCGCGTATTGCGATTGAAGGCTACGAGCCGGATCCCTCGATCAAAGCGGAACCGATCCAGAACGGTCGTCAGCAGCGTGGCGGTGCGGGCGGCGGCGGCGGTCGTGGACGCGGTGCGCCACAGGGCAACCGTGGCGGCGGTCAGGGACGCGCTAACGGCGGTGAACGCAGCCAGTCTGCTGGCGGTGAGCGCAGCGGTAGCGGCCCACGTCGTCAGGGCGCGGGCAGCAGCAGCGCAGGACGCAGCGCGAGACCAGAAGGTGGCGACGCATCACGCGGCAAGCCCCGCCAGCGCCGTTCTAACCCTGCTTAATACCTCCAGGGGATCTCAGGATCCCCTTTCTCAACGCTACGAACGGGTTGTGATATGCGCGTTTTACTGGCCCCAATGGAGGGCGTACTCGACTCACTGGTCCGGGAACTTCTGACGGAAGTTAACGACTACGATCTCTGCGTCACCGAGTTTCTGCGTGTTGTTGATCAGCTTCTGCCGGTCAAATCCTTTCATCGTCTCTGTCCTGAACTTCTCCATGCCAGCCGCACGCCTTCTGGTACGCTGGTGCGCGTGCAGCTTCTGGGTCAGTCGCCCCAGTGGCTGGCGGAAAATGCCGCCAGAGCGGTGGAACTTGGCTCCTGGGGCGTCGATCTTAACTGCGGTTGCCCCTCGAAAACGGTCAACGGCAGCGGCGGCGGCGCGACGCTGCTCAAGGATCCCGAGCTGATTTATCGCGGCGCTAAAGCGATGCGTGAAGCCGTTCCTGCCGGACTGCCGGTGACGGTAAAAGTGCGGCTGGGATGGGATAACGGCGACCGGCAGTTTGAGATTGCCGATGCGGTGCAGCAGGCGGGCGCAACCGAGCTGGTGGTCCATGGCCGCACGAAAGAAGATGGCTATAAAGCGGAGCGGATCAACTGGGCCGCGATTGGCAAAATTCGTGAGCGGCTCGCCATACCCGTGATCGCCAATGGTGAGATCTGGGACTGGCAGAGTGCGCAGAACTGCCTTGCGGCCACGGGCTGCGATGCGGTGATGATTGGCCGGGGGGCGCTTAACGTACCGAACCTCAGCCGGGTAATCAAATACAACGATGCGCGGATGCCCTGGCCGGAAGTGGTCACGCTGCTGCAAAAATATGTGCGGCTTGAAAAGCAGGGCGATACCGGGCTTTATCATGTGGCGCGCATTAAGCAGTGGCTGGGCTATCTGCGTAAAGAGTATGACCAGGCCACCGTGCTGTTCGCGCAGATCCGTGCGCTGAAAAGTTCAGCAGAGATAGCTCGTGTGATCGACAACGTCAGTCTGCCTTTCTGATGATAGGGGTTTTCGCTCTTTATGTGATTCAGAAAATATGAAATTCAGCCGCACCGTGTGCCGATCATGCGGCTGGAAATGGCAAAAGAAATGCTAAAATCCGTCAACTTTGCGGCGATGCGCTGCTTTCCATTCTTCGTAGGTAGCCTCAAGGATCCAGAGGCAAACAGCGCCTTTTTCAGTACTCAGTAAAGCCAGACGGGTTTGCTGGTAAAACGTTTCAATATCAGCGGCTTGTTTGTTAACTGGCCCCATGCAGACGATATCACTCCCTACGAAATGTGGCCATTCCCCGGCGTCAAGAACGGTCAGAGCCTTCAGCGTTCCTTCGGTGTTAGTTGACAGGGCGGACGACAAAGCGCTCTCAAGGGCCTGCGCCTGTTGCACGTCCGCGGCGCTGGCGAGTTCCGGAGTTTTATTGAGCCACGCGTGTTCACCCGCTGCAATTCCTGCCAAAGCATCGGGCCAGCTGATGGTGGAGCCTTGCGAACAGGTCGCCACGCCTGATAATAAGAGCAGCAGAAGTAACCACCTCATCGGACGACCTCCAGCGTCCCGCCGACGCTGATTATCCTCCAGCGAGTCGAGGGCGACATTATGATGCAACCTTCCGAAGCAAATCCCGCAGGTTTATTCACACGCTCGCCATGTATACGAAACGCGGAGCGACCATAGGACTCTCCAGAGATTTGTTCCAGAATAATCGTCGCCGGGCCTTTAGAACGGGAATGTCCCGCTATGCGATAAGTACCACGGGGAAGCGGCCCCATCCCCTTAACTTGCTGTCGATCAGGGTTGTTTTTATTTGTCAGGTTGCCTGAATAGCCTGTTTCGACCAGCTCGCTACCGAAGTAAAGCCTGCCAGTGCTTTGTTCATATTTCCATGCCATAACTGATTTCCCTTATATGGTTACGCGTTCGTCCCAGCTGTCCGTGTGAATGATGTTTCCATCGACATAGCGCCAGTTAATTTTTTCATAAACCAGCTCAATCATTTCCAGATGATTTCGTGCTTCGCCATACTGACATTTGATGTCATACATCATCGGTGCGACTGTCACGACTGCCACGCTTTCAATCATGATGATGAAGTATTCCGCTTCCTGACCGGCGTCATTAATGCAGTAAAATTTAACCTCAGCTGATTTTAGCTTCTGGCCTGTTGTCACGGCCTTGTAAAGATAGAGGCTGGAAGCATCGATTTCTTTGCTAAAAAGGAAGGGGGCGTGTTCGCGAATCGTTGTAGTTTTTCCCGATGCGTCGTCGGTTGGAATGCTGATGCCATGGTGCAGGCCATGGATCTCGATACTGCCTTCACGGCCCGTAACGTTGACAGAGCCGCGAATAGCCTTGCCGTCGCTGTCGTTAAGCCACAGATAAGCTGGAATAGCCATATTTAAACTCCATTTTAAAATGAGAGCCAGCCAGAATCCTGCTGGCTAAACTGCTTTTTGCAGTGAATTTAATCTATCCTTAAGGCAAATTTGTGTCAATTTTTGTACAAAATGGGAGTTGAGTGATTGTTCTGTGCAAGCCAGAGATACTGGTTCATCACACGCTTCCATGATAAATCTTACAAAATCATTCAGGATGGGTTAATAACAGCAGAAGAAATTTTATGATCGGCAGGGAAGGCCATAAAAAATGGGCCAAAGTTGGCCCATTTCAGGATCACGATCAGGAAGCGGTCGTAACGGCTTTTTTGCTTGCCTGAGCAGCGGGCGCTTTTTCATAGATTGGGCCGGGCTGGGCTGGCACCACAAAGGTTGCGCTTCCGTTGCTGTCGACGGAATCGGTGGTTTCAGCTGCTGGCGCTGGGGTGGTGACCTCAGCAGGAGCGGTTTGCTGCTCCACCGCGCTGGCACCTTCTGGCGTAACCGGCGTCATTGGCTCTTCTGTCGGCAGCGCGCCTTCCATTTCCGGAACGGCAATCGGTTCGGCAGAGGTGTTCTCATCAGCCGCACCGTTAACTTTAGTCGGCATACCGGAACGGGCTTTCAGGGCAGCGTCCAGGGCAAGAGTATCGACGCTGGCATCAGAAACCACTTTGCTGACGACCGGGGTAATGGTCAGCGGCACCGGCTGGCGTGAGTTAAACTGCTCTTCGGTCTCGGAAAGCGGGTTATGCACTTCGACCAGACGTGAACCATCGGGCTCAACGGAAGCCTTGATCGGCTGGTTGATAAACTGTACGCGGGTGCCGACCGGCACGTTATCGAACAGCCATTTGATATCTTCTGAACGCAGGCGCACGCAGCCGTGGCTGACGCGCAGGCCGACGCCGAAGTTGGCGTTGGTGCCGTGGATAGCGTAGAGACGGCCAATATAGAGTGCGTAAAGCCCCATCGGGTTATCAGGACCGGCAGGGAAGACCGCAGGCAGCACTTCGCCGCGCGCAGCATATTCTTCATGCATTTTTTTGGTCGGCGTCCAGGTCGGGCCATCTTTCTTGCGCTGAACGGTGGTCGTCCAGTTGACCGGCGTATCCTTGCCCAGCTCACCAATCCCTATCGGCAGCACGACCACGGTTTTGGTGCCTTTCGGATAGTAATAAAGACGCATTTCCGCGCTGTTGATGATGATGCCTTCGCGGGGCGCATCGGGCAGCAGCAGCTGCTGCGGGATGATAAGCTTACTGCCAGCTTTTGGCAGATAGACATCCACGCCCGGATTAGCCTCCATAAGGTTACTGAGGCCCATCTGGTACTGTGCAGCAAAGGCTTCGAGAGGAAGCGTGCTGTCCTGAGGGATGGTAATTTCAATGTTTTCACCCACCAGGCGGCTGTTCGCGGCCGGTAGCGGGTAGACCACGGCAAAGGCCGAGTGGCTGTATGCCGTAACGGCCAGAACGAAAGTAACTAACGCGCGGATGCTCTTTTTCATATTCTTCAGGGTATAGCGCCATGTGAACGGTGGATAAACAAACCAGTTCCGCCCGGAAGTGAGCGGCTGCACATTATATGGTCATGCCTGTCAGGAATAAACCTGGATTTATCTTCGTTGAACTAACTTTACGCAAAATTGTCACGCTTATCCGCGCCTGGCGTCAGATGTTGCTGGCTTTTTCATCAGGGTTGCCACTGCGGATCGTCGCCATTGAGCTTTCTGTTCAGGAAAAATGCCGCGCTGATTAAGGCCAGATGACTTAAAGCCTGTGGCGTATTGCCCAGCGCGTAGCCCCGCTTATCAAATTCTTCAGCGTAAAGTCCCAGTGGATTAGCGTAGTTCAGCAGCTTCTCAAATTCGAAATGCGCCTCACTTACCCGGTCCGCCCGCGCCAGGCACTCGACGTACCAGAACGAGCAGGCGACAAAAGCACCCTCGGTGCCTTCCAGCCCATCGGCGGGCGTCTGATGAATATTGTAGCGCCGGACCAGCCCGTCGCTCACCAGTTCCTCTTTGATCGTATCCAGCGTGGCCAGCCAGTCTGGATCGGTGGCGCTGACAAACCGCACCAGCGGCATCAGCAGCATGGAAGCATCGACAAATTCCCCCTGACGGGTGGAAACGAAATGGCCCCGTTCTTCATTCCAGAAATTCTGCCAGATATCCTCGCGGATTTCGTCCCGGACCTGGCACCAGCGGTCGCGGGGAAAAGCGAGGGAACGCTTTTCGGCCAGGCGCACGGCGCGATCCATCGCCACCCAGCACATCAGCCTGGAATGGAGGAAGTGCTGCGGCTCGCCGCGCATTTCCCAGATCCCGGCGTCGGGCTGATTCCAGCTTACGCAGACATGGTCGATCATTTTACTGACGTGTGCCCAGCCGCGATGAGAAATCGCTTCGCCATACTTGTTAGCAAGGTAGATGGCGTCCATCAGCTCGCCGTAAATATCGAGCTGCCGCTGATGCCAGGCATCGTTGCCGATCCTGACCGGCGTGGAATCAGCGTAGCCTGAAAGATTAAGCAACTCGCTCTCGTGAAGCTCGGTGCGGCTGTTAAGCCGGTACATCACCTGCAGCTTTTCAACGTTATTCTGGCTGTTTGCCACGCAGCGCCCGACCCAGTGGGTAAAGTGCTTCGCTTCATCGACGTAGCCGAGACGCATCAGCGCATAGACGCTGAAAGAGGCATCACGTATCCATGAGGCGCGGTAGTCCCAGTTACGCTCACCGCCCAGTTCCTCAGGCAGGCCGAAGGTTGCCGCTGCGGCGATCGAACCATGCTTTAACGAGGTCAGCAGCTTCAGCGTCAGCGCCGAGCGGTTAACCATCTCCCGCCAGCGCCCGTGATAGCTGCTTTTTGCGCTCCAGTTGCGCCAGTAGTTCAGCGTTTCCTGAAAATAGTGAGCCGTGCTCTCTTCATCAAGGTGCTTATCGTCAGCGCTGCCAAAGACAAACTCCCGATGTTCGCCCGCTTTCAGAGTGAACCGGGCGATGGCCGCGCCGCCTTCTGTTGTGAACTCAACGTTGCCGCACAGTTGCAGGGTAGGCTGGTTACTGGCGCTGAACTGCACGCTGCCCTCTTTCAGGGTGGCGATGGTGTCGGCACGTGCATAATCGTGTACGGGCGCGCAGCACAGCGTAAAATTCGCCTGACCGTGCAGCACTTTTATCCGGCGGATAATCCGCGGCTGGATATCATCCGGCTGGCAGAGCGGCATATAATCGGTGATTTCCGCGACGCCTTCATCGGCCAGCCAGCGCGTTTGCAGCATATTGGTGTCGGGCAGATAGAGCTGCTGCCGGCGGGCCTGCGTCCAGTCGGGCGCGATACTGAAAATGCCTGCCTCATCGCCGTCAAGCAGGGCAGTGAACACCGAGGGGCTGTCGAGATCGGGCCAGCATAAGTAATCAATGGTGCCATCGCAGGCAACCAGCGCACAGGTTCGCAGGTCGCCAATAATGCCGTGATCTTCAATTCTTCGTTTTATCTGGCTCATCGTACTCCCGGACAGTAGTGAATTAGCAGACTGCTGCGTTAACTATAGTCTCTGTGACTGTCAGCGAAGCGGAACAGCGCAACCGGACCTCAATGAGAACAAATTTCCATCAACTATACTTCCTGCGGACTTCACATTACTGAACAGGAGAAAACCATGAGTAGACCTGAAGATAAGGTTGCCATCGTCACTGCATCAGATTCGGGGATAGGTCAGGCTTGCGCGATTATGCTGGCTGAGCAGGGGTTCGATGTGGGTATTACCTGGCGTTCAGATGACAAAGGGGCGCAGGAAACGGCAGAGCAGATCCGGAAACTGGGCAGAAAAGCGGAAATTGAGCGGCTCGATCTGGCCGATCCTGAAAAGGGCAGTCGCGCGCTGGAAACGCTTATCGGCCGGCTTGGGCGGATTGATGTGCTGGTTAATAATGCCGGGACAAACGTCGAGGGCGAGTTTCTGGAAACCCGTTTTGAAGACTGGCGGAAAGTTTTCAGTGTCGATGTGGATGGCGCGTTTGCCTGTGGGCAAATCGCCGCACGGCATATGGTGGAGCAGGGACAGGGCGGCAGGATTATTAACATCACCTCGGTGCATGAGCATACGCCACTGCCGGGTTCAGTCGCCTATACCGCCGCCAAACATGCTCTGGGTGGCCTGACCAAAGGGATGGCGCTGAGCCTGATGCCGTATAACATTCTGGTTAACTCCGTCGCGCCCGGCGCCATTGCCACGCCGATGAATAAGATGAGCAATCAGGATGCTCACCGCGTCGAGATCCCTGAGATCCCGGCGGGACGGCCAGGCGATACGCGAGAGATCGCCAGCATGGTTGCCTGGCTCTGCTCGGAATGGTCTTCTTATACGACCGGTCAGTCATTTGTCATTGACGGCGGTTTTATGCTGGCCAATCCGCAATATTACAGATAGCGATCCAGAACGGGAACGTTAGTCGTTCCCGTTTTTCGCTTTCTGAGCAGCAGCTCGCCGCTTCAGGGCAATCCGCACGGCCCATACCAGCGCCAGCGCCAGAACAACCCAGAATATCTGCTTGATATGGTGATCCAGCACAGCGAGCCAGGGCGCGATGATCTGACCGCCGAGGTAGCCCAGGGTGACGAATATCGTTGCCCAGAGCGCGGCTCCAATCAGGTTGAGCGGCAGGAATTTCCGCAGCTTAAGCCCGCTGGCGCCGATGATAACGGGGCCAATCAGCCGCATGCCGTACATAAATCTGACGCCGATAACCAGCAGAACCGGGCGCTTGCGGATCAGGCGATTGGTCCGGTTAATCTGGGGCTGATGATGTTTAAAACGCTTAAGCAGCGCGGTGCCATAGCGGCGACCGACCAGAAAGAGCAGGGTATCACCCAGCGCGCCCCCTGCCATGGCAGTCACCACAACCCAGCCGTAGTGCAGCAGTCCCTGATGCGCCGCCACGCCGCCTAACAGCGTAAACGTTTCCCCTTCGGCCATACAGCCAATAAACAGCGCCAGATAACCGTATTGTGAAATCAGTTCGTTCACGTCCAGATGCATTATGTCTTACCGGCTCTTGCGCAAAGAAAGGTTGAGTGTAAACCCTGTGGCTGTGGGCGGGAAAAAGTTTATCCGCCGTGCCTATTTTTTTAGCCGAATGAATGCATTAGCAGAAATAAAGTGTGATGAAAAAATAAACAGTGAACATGGGCTTATACTTGAATTATCCGCCCGGCCATCCAGGGCGATCGTTGTCCAAGAGGAGTGAAGATATGAACCACGTTTGGGGACTTCTTACGCATCCAGACCGCGAGATGCGTGACATCAAGCAGGAAAACGAAACTGTTTCTCATCACTATACTCACCATGTTCTGCTGATGGCGCTGATCCCGGTAATCTGTGCCTTTATTGGCACCACACAAATCGGCTGGGATTTAGGTGCTAACGAAACGATCCCGCTGTCGATCCTGAGTGCTCTGGGACTGGCCGTGCTGTTTTATGCACTGATTCTGGGCGGCGTCGCGGTGATGGGCAGGGTTATTCACTGGATGGCACGGGACTATCCACAGCGTCCCAGCCTGCAACGCTGTACGGTATTTGCCGGCTATGTGGCTACGCCGCTGTTCCTCAGCGGGCTGGTGGCGCTCTATCCGCTGGTCTGGCTCTGCGTGCTGGTGGGGGCGCTGGCGCTGGTCTATACCGGCTATCTGCTGTACGTCGGTATCCCGCTCTTTCTGAATATCGATCGGGAAGAGAGCCTGCGTTTTTCCAGTTCAACGCTGGCGATTGGCGTGCTGGTTTTCGAGGTTCTGCTGGCGCTGACCGTGGTGATTTGGGGCTACGGTCATCTGATGCGCTAATCTCCCGCGCCGCCGGTTCCCCGGCGGCTTTACGTAATGCCCGGATACGATTCTTCTGTAGGCAAAAAAATGCTGGCCAGAGTATGATGCGCGGGCCAGCCTGGCGCAGTCAGTTTACGTCACGGCAGCGTGTGGCGACGCCGCACCAGAATCAATCTCCGGTTAATTTCAATAAATGCCAGCACATATTCGCTCGTCCCTGTTGAGTTTTGCGCTTCTTTTTTCCAGCCAGGTTGCCCTGAATCAGGCTGTTGCAAGTCCACCGCTGGCTGAGGTCGCCGCCCATCCGCAGATCGCCTCGGGCAGCGCGATGATCGTGAATCTCAACAGCAATAAAATCCTCTACGCCAGCAATCCCGACCGGGTAAGGCCGATGGCCTCGATCACCAAACTGATGACGGTGATGGTCGCGCTGGATGCACGCCAGCCGCTGGATGAGAAAATCGCTGTGGATATCAGGCATACACCAGAGATGCGCGGCGTCTATTCCCGCGTCCGTCTGAACAGCGAAATCAGTCGTAAAGAGATGATGCTGCTGGCGCTGATGTCATCGGAGAACCGGGCGGCGGCCAGCCTGGCGCATCACTACCCTGGCGGCTACGACGCCTTTATCCGCGCGATGAATGCCAAAGCGAAAGCGCTCGGTATGACCCATACGCGCTACGTCGAGCCGACCGGCCTGTCGACGAAAAATGTCTCCACCGCCCGCGATCTGATTAAGTTATTGATCGCCACCAAAGGCTATCCGCTGATGGGGCAGCTCAGCACAACCCGTGAAGATATGGCAACGTTCCGCAGTCCGGCTTATACACTGCCGTTTCGTAATACCAATCATCTGGTCTACCGGCCTGACTGGAATATCCAGCTGACCAAAACCGGCTTCACCAACGAAGCGGGGCACTGTCTGGTGATGCGGACGGTGATTAAGCAGCAGCCGGTGGCGCTGGTGGTGATGGATGCTTTTGGCAAATATACCCATTTTGCGGATGCCCGCCGGCTGAAAAGCTGGATGGAAACCGGGAAAATCACGCCGGTTCCCGCCGCCGCGCTGGCCTATAAAAAGCAGAAGGCGGCGCTGACGGCCAGCAATAACACCCTGGCTGATAACGTCGAATAGCCGCTGTTTCTGCCGCTATCTGAGATAAACATCAGGCTCTCTCCGGCTCCCCGCCGGAGAGAAACAGTGTGTCATTTTCGCTGATAAATCTGATAGTGTCGCCCCGGTCAAAAGACTAGACTGGCGCTCAACTCTTCCCGGCCTTCATGGCCGTTTTACTGGCTATCTGGAAATCTCCATGTCTACGTTACTCACCTGGTTTCGGGTCTTTCTGCTGGCGCTGACCACGCTGACGCCTTTGCTGTCACAGGCAGCCGAACAGGCTCAGCAAAGCGAAGAGGTTGCGGTAAAAGTTAATGCGGCCACCGAACTGCCCAAAATGCAGAAGGTGCTGGATAAAATTAAGCAGCAGGTCTCGGGTGAAACCAACGACAGCCGCCTCACCGCGCTCAACGAACTGGCGCTGGAATTATCCGGCGCCGCCGATACCCTGACGCAGGCAATTATTCCTCAGCGGGCGCAGCTTCAGACCCAGCTTGCCGTGCTGGGGCCGGCACCGAAAGCTGACAGCGGCGTTAAGGAAACGGCTGATGTGACCCGACAGCGCAAAAGCCTGGAAAATCAGAAAACGAAAATAGATGAGCAGATTAAACAGGCTGAAGCGATCAAAAGCGGCGCTATCACGCTCTCAGCGCAGATCGTCGCTCTGCGCCGCGATGCGCTGAAAACGCAGCTGGCGCTAAATGCCGGCAGTCTGTTCGGACCGCGCTTCTGGTCGCCGATGTTTAACAACCAGAGCAATGACAGCCAGAAGATCGGCAGTTTCCTCGGCAAGTTACAGGCTACGGCAGCGCTGTCGTGGCAGCCGGACTGGCGGATTGGCACCCTGCTCTGGATCCTGCTCGCTGGCGTGGTGGCAACGGCGGGGCGCCGTTATCTGGAAGAGTTCCTCGCCTGGGTCGGCATCCATCTGCTGCCGGAAGGGCGACTGCGCCGCAGTTTCCTGGCCGCGGCGACTGCGCTGACCTCGCTGGTGGCGATAGTGCTGGCGTTTAATTTCCTTGATCTGGCGTTCACACGCCACGATCTCGTTGAAGATGAGGTGCGGGATTTTGCCGATAGCCTGGTCAATCTGAGCATCCTCTGCGGGCTGATTGCGGGGCTTGGCAGGGCATTTCTCTCCACCCGTCGTCCCTCCTGGCGCCTGCCAAATATCTCCAATGAAGTGGCGCTGACATTAAAACCGTTTCCGCCGATCACCGCCGCGCTGGTCTTTATTTGCCAGATGATTGAAACCCTCAACAGCAGCGCAAATACCAGCGTGGCGACCACGGTTCTCGCCAACGGCATGACGGCGCTGCTGATTGGCGCGACGGCGCTCGCCATCAGCTGGCGCACCAATCGCGTGCGCCGCCGCATGATCCTGCAGGGAGAGCAGCCGGAAGCCCGATCCACGCTGGTGGGCCTGATTCAGATGTCCATTACGCTGGTCGGCGTGGCCATTATGGCATCGCTGGTCATCGGTTACGTAACGCTGGCGCGTTTTCTCAGCTATGAACTGATCTGGATCGGTATCGTATTTGGCTCTTTCTTTATTATGAGCCAGCTACTGGCCGACAGTTTCGAAAGTCTCTTTTCCCCCCAGAATGCCTCGGGCAAAAGCATCCAGCGTTCGCTTAATATCGACGAGCGTTACCTCGGACAGGCGGCGGCGTTGCTGACCGGCCTCAGCCGGGCGGTGCTGATCCTGGCGGCGGCCATGGCAATACTGAACGGCACATTTGGCAGCGCAACGCCGATTGAGCTGATGCAAAAGGCGATCGAATTCTGGGGCGGAAAAGGGCTGGAATCCCTTAATATCGTGCCCGCGCATGTGCTTAACGCGCTGCTCTGCCTGGTCGTGGGCATCTACGTACTGCGTTCGGTAAAGCACTGGCTGGAAAGAGATTACCTGCCTAAAACCACGATGGACGTGGGGATGCGCGTCTCGCTGATCACCCTGTTCAGTAACGTCGGCTACGTGCTGGTTATTCTGCTGGCGCTCTCGGTGATGGGGTTGCAATGGAACAAGCTGGCATGGATCGTCAGCGCGCTGTCGCTGGGGATGGGCTTTGGCCTGCAGGAGATCGTTAAAAACTTCGTCTCCGGGCTGATTCTGCTGACGGAGAGGCCGGTAAAAGTGGGCGACCTGGTGAGCATCAGCGGCATTGAAGGCGATATTCGGCGCATCAGCGTGCGCGCAACGGAGATCCAGCTTGGCGACCGTTCGACGGTGATTGTGCCTAATTCACAGTTTATTTCTCAGAACGTCCGCAACGCTACCATGGGAAATGCTCAGGGCGTGGTAACCGTCACGCTGACGTTCCCGCTGGATATCGATCCGGTGCAGGTTCGTCAATTACTGCTGGATGTTTACCACGAAAATGAAAGCATTCTGGCTGCCCCGGAACCTTCGGTCTCCTTCAAGGATCTCACCGCGTCAGGCATCATCATGTCAGTGACCGGAAACGTTTCAAGCCCGCGTCAGGTGGGGGGCGCGAAAAGCGATCTGCTGTTTGCTATTCTCACGCGGCTGCGCGATGAGGGCGTCATGCTGTCAACGCCGCAGACGATGATCGTCGAGCAGCGCAACGGCATTGTCGTGCCGCGGGAGTCGGACGCTTAACCTCAACCCAAAGCGGCCAGCAATAAGCTGGCCACGCCACAGACAATTCAGTGCGTTTTATCGCAGCCGCAGCTGCCCCACTGTTTTGTTTTGGGCGTTTTGCCGATGCCGGGATTAAAGCTGTTGGTCGGATCAAGCTGCTGGTAAAACGCTTTCAGCTGCGGTTTGGCCTCGTAAAGATGGCCCACGTTGTGCTCCGCCGGATATTCAGCTCCCCGCTCTGCGAGCAGCGCTAACATCTTCTCTTTCAGCGCGTGCACATCGACGCCTTTCTTCACGATGTAGTCCTGATGAAACACATGGCAGAAGAAATGACCATAATAGAGCCGGTGAATTAACGCATCGTCAAATTCGGCGGGAAGACGTTCAAACCAGTCGTGGTCGTTGCGGCGCAGGGCGATATCCAGCGCCAGAATATCCTCCACTTCATCGTGATGAACCGCATAGTAGCGCACGGCGGCCCCCGCTGCGGCAAACCGATGGAGAAACGCTTTCGCTCCTTCTTCCGGCGTACACTCAAAAAATTCTCCCTGCCCCTGCTGAAAATAGCGGGTCAGGTAACGGCGGGCCTCTTCCGTGCCTTCACCTGACATTTTCAGCATCAGGTGGTGTTCAAAGCGATCGCGGTACTGTTTCAGCCGCTTGGGCAAATGCGAAGGGAGAAGGCCGCTGATTTTTTGCAGCGTCCGGTCAATCAGATGCGGTTTGAGAAAGGAAAGATGATTTAACAGCGCGTCGGCGCGGCCCTTGAGCGTAAAAAAAGCCGGCATCTTGTCGGTGCCAAGCTTATCAATCATCACAAAGGTATCTTTGCCATACACTTCGGCAATATCAAAAATATCGCGGTGCAGATATTCACCTGCCACCGGCAGATGGGTAAATTTGCTCAGGATATGACGTCGGATGTCATCCAGCACCGAAGTGTCGTTGGTGCCGATATAAAACACCTGCTGGGCCTGCTCGGCGACAAACGTATCCAGCCGCACAGCAAAGACCGCCAGCTTACCCGCGCAGCCGGAGGCTTCAAAAAGCCGCCGGGCATCGGCATTAAAGCGGGAAGGGGTGTCAGCGTCCACGTCGCGAACGCGGCTGGCATACTCATGATCCGAAGCGTGACGCTCGTCATGACGGACATCGCTCTGCTGCCAGGTTTCATCATCCAGCCGCGTCAGGATCTGCTCCGGACTGGCACCGAGGTCGATGCCAAGATGGTTAACCAGCGTCAGCTTACCCTGCGCGTCAATCTGCGCATAGAGCGCCATTTCGCTGTAGGCTGGTCCACGCCTGATTAGCGATCCGCCGGAATTATTGCAGACGCCGCCCAGCACCGAAGCGCCGATGCAGGAGGAGCCAATCACCGAGTGCGGTTCACGTCCCAGCGGCTTAAGCATTTTTTCCAGCTGGTAGAGCGTACTGCCGGGAAAAGCCACCACCTGCTTACCGCCTTCAATAAGCTGAATTTTATCCATTCGCAGCGTACTGATAATCACGATCGGGCGATCGTAATCCTTGCCCTGTGGCGTGGAGCCTTCGGTCAGACCGGTATTGGCTGCCTGCATCAGAATAATCACGTCCGCCGCCACGCAGGCCTGCAGGACACGCCACTGCTCCAGCAGCGTACCGGGAAAAACCACCGCCAGCGCCTCGCCCTGACCCGAGCGGAAACCCTTGCGGTAGCGTTCAGTGTCGCGGGGATCGGTCAGGAGGTGAGAGCGGCCGACGATGCGTTTCAGTTCAGCCAGCAGCGGCTGGCTGGCCGGAGCCGTAGAGTTATGCATAGCCATTGTCCTTTTCTGTCAGATCGACTGATAGTAGCATCACTCCGCTGCCTGCGAAGTGGTTAACAATCATAAGGCTAGCGTTACAAGGTTGAAAGCTACCTGCTATCCTCATCTTATGGCACACTGGTGCCTTGCCAGGCAGTCTTATTATAATCCCTTGCTACGCAGTCACTTAAGAGAAATAACCTGATGAAATGGATTTGCTCTGTCAGTCTTGCTGTCGCGCTGGCGATGCAGCCGGGTCACGCTGAAGACCTTTCTGGCCCTCATCCGCTGACGCCGGAAGCCCGCGATGCTTTTGTTACCAACCTGCTTAAGAAAATGACGCTGGATGAAAAAATCGGCCAGCTCAGGCTTATCAGCGTCGGACCGGATAACCCGAAAGAAGCCATCCGCGAGATGATCAAGCAGGAGCAGGTTGGCGCAATCTTTAATACCGTTACGCGCCAGGATATCCGAGAGATGCAGGATCAGGCGATGCAGCTCAGCCGCCTGAAGATTCCCCTATTTTTCGCCTATGACGTGGTGCATGGTCAGCGCACCGTGTTCCCTATTCCGCTGGGGCTGGCGGCAAGCTGGGACCGCGATGCGGTGGCAACGGTGGGACGCATTTCGGCGTATGAGGCCGCCGATGATGGGCTGAATATGACCTGGGCCCCAATGGTGGATGTGACGCGTGAACCGCGCTGGGGACGCGTCTCCGAAGGGTTTGGCGAGGATACTTATCTGACCTCAGAGATGGGCCGCACGCTGGTGGCGTCAATGCAGGGTAAAAGCCCGGCCGACCGCTACTCGGTGATGACCAGCGTTAAACACTTTGCCGCCTATGGCGCGGTGGAAGGCGGACGCGACTACAACACCGTAGATATGAGTCCGCAACGGCTTGCCCAGGATTATCTGCCGCCTTATAAAGCCGCGCTCGATGCGGGCAGCGGCGGGGTGATGGTGGCGCTTAACTCGCTGAACGGCGTTCCCGCCAGCGCTGATGACTGGTTGCTGAAAGATCTGCTGCGTGATGAGTGGAAATTTAAAGGGATTACCATCAGCGATCATGGTGCCATTAAAGAGCTGATGCAGCACGGCGTCGCCAGCGATCCTGAAGACGCTGTGCGTATCGCCATCCAGTCCGGCGTCAATATGAGCATGAGCGACGAATACTACAGTAAGTATCTGCCCGGCCTGGTGAAAAGCGGTGCTGTCAGTGAAGACGAAATTAATGACGCGGCGCGTCACGTGCTCAACGTAAAATATGATATGGGGCTGTTCAACGATCCCTACAGCCATCTGGGCGATAAGGCGAGCGATCCGGCAGACACCAATGCTGAAAGCCGTCTGCACCGTGCAGAAGCGCGCGACGTTGCCCGCAAAAGCATCGTTTTGCTGAAAAACCGGCTCAATACGCTGCCCTTAACGAAAAGTGGCACCATCGCCCTGATCGGCCCGCTGGCCGACAGCCAGCGTGACATTATGGGCAGCTGGTCGGCGGCAGGCGTGGCGGCGCAATCCGTAACCGTACTGCAGGGGCTGAAAAACGCCACAGCGGGTGAAGCCACTGTCCTTTATGCCAAAGGGGCTAACGTCAGCGATCACAAAGGTATCCAGGATTTCCTGAATCTTTATGAACAAGCGGTAACGGTAGATAAGCGCACACCGCAACAGCTGCTGGACGAAGCGGTCGACACGGCGAAAAAAGCGGATGTTGTGGTAGCGGTGGTGGGTGAAGCGCAGGGGATGGCGCATGAAGCGTCCAGCCGCAGCGATATCACGCTGCCCGCCAGCCAGCAGGCGCTGATTAAGGCGCTGAAGGCGACCGGCAAACCGCTGGTGCTGGTGCTGATGAACGGACGGCCGCTGGCGCTGGTAGACGAAGATCGCCAGGCGGACGCGCTGCTGGAAACCTGGTTCAGCGGGACGGAAGGCGGCAATGCCATCGCGGATGTGCTGTTCGGGGATTATAACCCGTCGGGCAAGCTGCCGATGTCTTTCCCGCGCTCCGTTGGACAGATCCCGATTTACTATAACCATCTGAATACCGGGCGTCCCTATAATGCGGACAGACCGAATAAGTACACCTCTCACTACTACGATGAGGCTAACGGCCCGCTCTATCCGTTTGGCTATGGGCTGAGCTACACCACCTTCAGGCTATCGCCGGTGAAAATGTCTGCGCCAACCATGCCGCGTAACGGCGTGGTCGATGCGAGCGTAACGGTCACCAACACTGGCGACCGTGAGGGGGCAACCGTAGTCCAGATGTACCTGCGAGATCAGATGGCGAGCATCAGCCGCCCAGTGAAGGAGCTGAAAGGCTTTAAGCGGATCACGCTTAAACCAGGTGAGTCGCAAACCATTACCTTCCCAATCGATGTGAAGGCGATCCAGTTCTGGAACGCGAAAATGCAGCAGGTGGCGGAACTGGGTAAATTCAGCGTGATGATCGGACTGGATTCCGCCCGCACTCACGATGCGGAATTTGAATACCTTTAATCAGAAGTCATACCGTGCCCAGGGGACGACGCGATTCGCCCTCTGGGGTTATCGACAAAACGCGAGCGCCGGAAACAGGGCCTGTTGGTAAACACGCAACAACATCATTTCTGCCAGCGCATCCCTTGCCGTCCGTGGTGTGGGATGCACTGTTCTCAGTCCTGTTCCCCTCGCTTTACGTTTTCAGCCTTCCGGAAGTGCGACGCGATCTGGCCTCTCTTTTCAGCAACAGGAATCTTTATGCCTTCGGTTCGGGACAAAATTCAGCAGCAGATCTTTCGTCTGAACGGGCTGGCGATGAACGAGTTTGATCTCTCTCAGCCGCCGGGCGATCCCGGACTTTATGGCCCGGAGAGCGTCATCTGGCGCGTGCATGGCGATTTTTCATCTATGCTGTGCGGCGGGATTTCGGCGCTGTTGATGCAGATGCTGCACCCGCTGGCGCTGGCGGGCGTCTGGGATCACTCCACCTTCCGCGACGATATGATGGGACGGCTTCGTCGTACCAGCCAGTTTATCGCTGTGACGACCTTTGGTAACACGGCTGATGCCAATACGCTGATCGAGCGGGTCAGGCGGATCCATCTCAAAGTAAACGGCGTTGATGCCTGTGGTACGCCTTATGCGGCAAGCGATCCGGCCCTGTTGACCTGGGTGCATGTGGCGGAAACCAGCCGTTTCCTGGCGTCGCATCTGCGTTATAAAAACCCGCAGCTCACTCTTGCCGATCAGGATCGCTACTATGCTGAAGCCGCCGTCGTGGCTGAAGCGCTCGGGGCGGAACAGGTGCCGAAAACCGTACAGGCGGTGGAGGACTATTTTGTGGCGATGCGGCCTCAGCTTCGCTGTGACGCGCGAACCCGGGAAGTGCTTTCACTGCTGCTCAGCGCGCCGGCCCCAAGCTGGCAGGCCCGCCCGGCAATGAAGGCGATGATGATGGCTGGTATTGAGCTGCTGCCGGGTTGGGCGCAGGCGCAGTTCGGTTTTCAGTTCTCTGCACCGCGCCGTCAGATCATTCGTCAGCGCGTTAAGCTGCTGGCCGCCATGCTGCGCTGGTCTATTCGCCGTGGCGCTTATCAGCGGGCGATGGCGCGTATGGGACGTGAATAACCGGTACGGTTGATCGCCCGCCCGCGCGGGCATTTTGAGACTCTTCCCCTTGTTCCGGCGCGCTGTATCGGGACATTCTGCTACTCTGCCCAAAAAGGATCACCCTCCACCGTCGAGGCTCTATGACACAGTCGTACCGGATTGCTGAAGTGTTTAATCAGCAACAAACTCTGATCGCCAGCGTTGAACAGGATGAGCGCGTCGCCTACTTCTACATCTGGCCCGCCGAGCCGTTTCGTCATCAGTTTGCCGTGCGCGGCTGCTGGCTGCGGAATCTGCTGCCTGCACCCGCCAGTGAAGACAACGAGGCGATGGAGCAGGGGCGTCCTCCGCTGCTGAGCGCGGCCTGTTGCCGCACGCTGCAGGCTGAACCGCCGCTTGATCCTGCCGGGCTACAGGTTATCTGGGAACCGGGTGATGACGGCGCTGCGCTCTGGTATCAGGGCCAGCTGCTGGCAGTGATCCCCGGCTGGAGCCTGTACCAACAGAAGCAGGTCAGCTTCTCCGCCGGCTGTATCAAAGAGAATCGGCTGACCGCGCCGCTCGGCTCGGCCTCCACCAACGACTATTACGCCCTCGCGGAAAAACATCGTCACTTCTGGCGGGACTGGCACGACGGCCATCTCTGGGAGCCGATGCAGCGCGATATGCTGAAGTGTTACCAGGCTCAGTTTGGCGACTCGCTGAAATATTACGCCATCGACCAGGGCAGCTGGCCGCCGATGGCGATCTCCCAGCACTATCATCAGGGCAGCTGGTTTTTCCTGACGCTGGGGATGAGTATTCGTCCGATGCCGTGGGTGGCGTTTCTCTATGAGGATCTGGCGCCCCACTATCGGCGCGTCGAGCTGGGCATGGCGATCGATGCTGAGGTGATGACCGAAGATAACGCTGTGCAGATGGCCAGCGCCCTCGCCAGCTTTGCGCATCTACCATGGGCGCGCCTCAGCTGGGTGGGGGAAGGACACACGCTGACTTCCGCCGTCGCCCCGGTGGGTTTTGAGGGGTTTATCCTCTCTGGCGAGCTGGGCGGTGAAGAAGGGCAGTTTACGCTACCCAAACGTGAAGGTGACAAGGTCAATTTGCTCTGGGCGTCTCCGGTTACGGCTGCCGAACGGGAATTTGCCGAGGCGGAGGAGGATGGCGGTCATCAACTGGTGGCGAAGCTACTGGCCGAAGGATGCAGCCATATATTTCGTCCCCGACAGCAACTTGTTGAACCGAAAGAGTAATTTTTACGGCTTTTTTCGCCGCGGCGGAAAGATGAAATATTTACCTGAAATGTGATTACTGTCACCTCAAGTTCCGCCAGAAAGCGCCGTTAATTCGATCGGGCAATTGTGCCCGATTTGAGTGGAACGGGGTTCTACATGTTAAAAACCACCCAGGGCAGATTTACATTGTTGATCGTCGGCTTCTTTGCGTTATTGCTGCTGATCACGGTAGTCGTCATAAAAATTTTCGTCGCGCCACAGCTGACAAACAATGAGAGCCGCCTGGTACGTTACGAGGTGGACAGCATTGGTTCGCGGATTACCGCCATGATGAACCGAATCCAGGCACAGCAGCGCAGTATTACTGAAGCCGTATCGGTGCTGGACAGCGCCAGCATTGATACCCTGCTCCCCGCGCTGGTAAACCAGTATCAGGATGCGGATGTTTTCGGTGGCGGGATCTGGCCTTTGCCAAAAATGCGTGACCCGGCAACGGACAAATTCAGCACATTCTTCGCCCGTGACGGCAGCAACACGCTGACGGTCAATACCTTCTGGAACTCAGCCGAAGCTCCTAACTATTACGAGCAGCCCTGGTACAAAGATGGAATGGCGGCCGCGAAAGGCCAGTGCGCCTGGGCGAAAGCCTATCAGGACGCCGCCAGCCCGCAGCCCCGTACGAACTGCGCCATGACCATTTACCGCAACGGCGCGGCCTGGGGCGTGGCAACCATCGACGTCACGCTGGGCTTCTTTAATCATCTGGCGAAAGAGATGGGCGAAGCCATTGAAGGCAAGGTCTTTATTGTTGAAGCGGATGGGAAAGTTGTGGGTGACGCCAGTCTGGTTGGCGCGGCGCCAAAACTCAGCAACCTGAGCGATTTCACCTCGCCTGTGGCGGCACCGCTGAAAGCGATGCTGGCAGGAGCAGGCAGCGAGGTGGTACAGAACACCTATGAAGGTGAGGATGGTTCACATACGCTGTTCGTCCAGCAGATCGCGGGCAGCCCGTGGTTTATCGCCAGTGACGTCCCTACAGCGCTACTGGCAAAGCAGACCAACTCAATCCTGACCCGACTGGGTCTGGTGCAGATCCCGCTGGCGATTCTGCTGCTGCTGGTTCTGCTGGGCTTTATCCGTACCATGATGACCCGTCTGAACGGGCTGAATGAAAATATCCTCTCACTCTCTACCGGTGGCGCAGACCTGACCCAGCGTCTGCCAGCCAGCAGCAGCCCGGAATTTAATGCCGTTTCGCAAAGCTTTAACGCCTTTATCGAATATCTGCAGGGGTTGATGCGTCAGGTCGGCGACAGCGCACTGGCAATCACCTCGGCATCAAAAGAGATCGCCAGCGGCAATATGGATCTCTCTGCGCGAACGGAAGAGCAGTCCAGCTCCATCGTGGAGACGGCGGCTTCTATGGAGCAGTTGACCGGCACCGTCCGGCAGAATGCGGATAACGCCACGCATGCTAACCAGCTGGCCGGGGACGCGTCACGCGTGGCCGAACGCGGTTCCAGCGTGGTGAAGCAGGTGGTTGTCACCATGGGCGAGATCAATACCTCTTCGCGTAAAGTGGTTGATATCATCAGCGTGATCGACAGCATCGCTTTCCAGACCAATATTCTGGCGCTTAACGCGGCAGTTGAGGCAGCACGCGCCGGTGAACAGGGACGCGGATTCGCCGTCGTCGCCTCGGAAGTGCGCAATCTTGCTCAGCGATCGGCTAACTCCGCACGCGAAATTAAAAAGCTGATTGAAGAGTCGGTCGCAAATATCGATCAGGGCAGCCAGCTGGTGCAGGAAGCGGGCAGTACGATGGATGAACTGATGAACGGCGTCAGCAGCGTGACCACGCTGATGAGCGAAATCATGTCTGCCAGCCGTGAGCAGAGCATGGGGATTGATCAGGTTAATACCGCGATCAATCAGCTCGACAGCACGACGCAGCAGAACGCCTCGCTGGTGGAGCAGGTTTCCGCTGCCGCGCAGGCGATGGAAGAGCAGAGCGTCCAGCTTGAGCAGGTGGTCAGCAGCTTTAAGTTATAACCGCAGTGCAGTAATGTCTCTGACAGAAAGGGCAGCCTGAGGCTGCCCTTTTACGTTCCTTACTAAAATATCGCATTTTGCGGAGATCGACGCTTTGTCGATCCCGATCGCTTTGCGTCGCGGTTCCCTTCTCCTTTATCCCAAATAGCCGGACCGTCCCTGGTGAGCGAAGTAAAGCCGCCTGACGTCCTATGCAAAATCCTCCGCATCCACGTCGTAGCCGGAAGGCTCCCAGCGAATGGCAAGCAGCGCAATCAGACCTGCCAGCGGGGCCAGGGCGATGACCCAGAAAACGCCGGTGCTGAGTGCAGCCGACAGCAGCGGGAAGAGAAACAGTGAAAGCGTCGAGCTGGCGCGCATCAATGTCTGGTTAAAACCAACGCCGACGCCGCGCAGCGAGGTGGGATAGCTGAGGGAGGCGAAGGTCATGGAATGGGAACCGGGTCCGAATCCCTGTCCCAGCAGGAACAGTGCCAGCATCGCGACAGAGAGCGCCGCCTCACTGCCATCGTCCGGTCTGCCGACCAGCGCAAGGCCAACCAGCGCCGCCAGCTGACAGGCGTAGCCCAGCACCGTCATCCGCCACGCCCCGTAACGGGGAACCAGCCTGACCGCCAGCAATCCACCGGTAAAGGCGAAGAGCAGATTAAGCGCCAGCGACATCAGAATGGTGGTCAGCATCGACTGGGCGAGAAAGCTGGAGAGGATAACCGGCAGGCCGAAAGCCACAGCGTTATAGGCAAACGCGGAGGCGATGGCGATAACAGTGGCCAGCACGGTACGTCGCAGATAGACCCCTTTCAGCAATTCGCCATAGTTGCGCCAGCTGGCGCGCCGGACGGGCTTAGCCGGTGACAGATCGGCATCCTCCGCCACCTGAGCATTGATGCCCCAGGAGCTGCGCAAAATCGCTGCGGCACCGGCCAAATCCCCCTGATTGGCGGCCCAGACCGGCGATTCGCTCATATAGCGGCTGCGGATGGCGATAATCAGCAGCGCAGGGACCGCGCCGAAGCCCAGAATAATACGCCACAGCCAGCCCGCATGCTCGTCCGGCAGCACGGCATAAAAGAATAATACAAGCAGATAGGAGATGGAGATGGCGGCATACCAGGTGGGGCACCACATGGCAATACTGGCCGCCTTATTACCGCGTCCTTTCAGTTTGGAAAACTCCGCCAGAAACGCCATCGCCACCGGCAGATCGATGCCGACGCCAAGTCCCATCACAAAGCGTGCCGCCGTCAGCACATATTCATTGGGCGCAAAGGCGCAGGCGAGCGCGGCCACCACGAAGAAAAACATATCGGCCATAAAGACCCGGTAACGCCCAATTTTATCCGTCAGATATCCGCCAATCAGGGCACCAACGATGGCGCCAAAAGCGATCGACGACGCGACCATACCGGCGCCGGCAGGCGAAAGCCCAAACTCACGGGTCACATCCTTCATGCCAAAGGCCAGCGCTCCCAAATCGTAAGCATCGAGAAAAACGCCACCCAGTGCGATACCAATAACAATGCGTGCGTTGCTGCGCGCCTGCGTACTAGTATTTACCAGCCGGGAAACATCGGCGGCCTGGCGGAGCGTGACAGCTTCGCCCAGCGGGGCGCTACCTGCCGTGGCGACATGCGCCGTAGAAGTGAAATCGGTCATGATGTGTTTGTCTGTTTTTATTGAAATAGGGCCAGAGAATAGCGCTGTGCGGCGCGTAGTTAAATTCCTGCTGGTTATAAGTTAAAACCAAACTGCTGAACCAGGCCCAGCCCCAGCTCCAACCCCGAACCCCAAACCGCTATCCTTGATCTGAAACAATCAAAGGGACGGCGTTTTTTGACCCGCTTGTTTTACGTGCCGGTTTAATAAGCTACGCTTGTAACTATCTTGACGAGCAGGAACATAAAATGACAAAAATATCAGGAATTAGCGCGCTCGCGCTGACGGTTTTGCTGAGTCTTACCCAGGGCGCTTCTGCCGCCGAGCCGGTGAAGGTCGGGTCAAAAATTGATACCGAAGGCTCTCTGCTGGGCAATATCATTTTGCAGGTGCTGGATAAGCACGGCGTAAAAACCATCAACAAAGTGCAGCTGGGCAATACTCAGGTGGTTCGCGGCGCCATCACCGCCGGGGAGCTTGATATCTATCCCGAATATACCGGAAACGGCGCATTTTTCTTTAACGATGAGAAAGATGCGGCCTGGAAAAATGCCCAGGCGGGCTATGAAAAAGTGAAAAAGCTGGATCGCGAGAAAAATAAGCTGATCTGGCTGACCCCTGCGCCTGCCAACAATACCTGGACCATTGCTGTACGTGGCGATCTTGCCCAGCAAAATAATCTCAATTCCCTGGCGGATCTTGGCGCCTGGCTGCAAAAGGGCGGTACCTTCAAGCTGGCGGCCTCCGCAGAATTTATTGAGCGACCGGACGCGCTGCCTGCCTTCCAGAAAGCCTACGGTTTTACCCTCAAGCAGGATCAGCTGCTGACGCTGGCGGGCGGCGATACGGCGGTTACGCTGAAGGCGGCCGCGCAGCAGACGTCAGGCGTTAATGCCGCGATGGCCTATGGCACCGATGGCCCCGTGGCGGCGCTGGGGCTGAAAACGCTGAGCGATCCGAAAGGCGTGCAGCCCATTTATGCCCCTGTTCCGGTTGTCCGGGAAGCGGTGTTGCAGGCCTATCCCGGCATTGCCGAGTGGCTCAAGCCGGTGTTCGCCTCGCTTGATGCACAGACGCTACAGCAGCTGAATGCAAAAATTGCCGTTGAAGGTCAGGATGCAAAAAAAGTGGCCGCTGACTATTTGCAGCAGAAGAATCTGCTGAAGTAAGCCAGGGCCGGTTGACCGGCCCGTTGCCATAGCGGGGAAATTTTGCGTCTGACTCTTCACAACCGTGTGCTGCTGCTGCTGGTTATTCTGCTGGCCGTATCGCTGGCAGCCCTTCCTTTTCTGAATTATGCGCCGAATCGTCTGGTTTCCGGCGAGCCGCTGCCGCTTTCCGGACTGCTGCACGGCACAGGCTGGCTGCTGCTGTTACCGGTTCCCGCGCTGTTTCTGCTCGCTTTTCTGCGGGTGTCCGCTCTGTCGCTGGCGCTGACGCTTATCCTCAGCGAACTGCTGTTTGCCATGCTGGTTGCGCTGAGCGGCAGTCTGGCGGATGGCCTGGCGCTTGAGGGCAGTGCACTTGCCCGCACCTCCTTTGGCAGCGGCTTCTGGCTCTCCGCCGCGCTCTGTCTGCTGGCGGCGGCGGATGCGATTTCCCGCCTGACGCCGCGTCCCTTATGGCGACTGCTGCTCAACGGACAGATCTGGTTACCGGTCATCTTCATCCTGCTTAACGGTCAGCTCGACGGGCTGGCGCTGCTGAAAGAGTACGTTAACCGGCGTGAAGTCTTCGACCATGCTCTCGCGCGGCATCTGCTGCTGCTGGCGGCAACGCTGCTACCGACATTGCTGATTGGCATTCCTCTGGGCTGGTTTTGCTACCGGAAAAGCGCTGCGCAGTCGCCGGTGTTCGCTGCGCTAAATGTGATTCAGACCATTCCTTCCGTTGCGCTTTTCGCCCTGCTGATCGCGCCGCTGGCTGGCCTGGCGAAGGCCTTTCCTTTTCTGTCCGGTCTTGGGATTAGCGGGATTGGTATGGCACCGGCCCTGATTGCTCTGGTGCTCTATGCGCTTCTGCCGCTGGTGCGCAGCGTGGTGGCTGGCCTTGAGCAGGTGCCGAAAGAGGTGATCGAAACCGCACAGGGAATGGGGATGACCCCGCGCCAGATTTTCTGGCATGCCGAAGTGCCGCTGGCGCTGCCGGTGCTGCTCTCCGGGCTGCGGGTGGTGTCGGTGCAGACCGTTGGTATGGCGGTGATTGCCGCCCTGATTGGCGCCGGTGGATTTGGCGCCATTATTTTTCAGGGCCTGCTGAGCAGCGCGCTCGATCTGGTATTGCTGGGCGTGATCCCGGTTATCGCGCTGGCGGTGACGATTGATGCGCTATTCAAATTTCTCATTTCAGTGGCCGAGGCGAAGCGCCGATGATTGATTTTAACGGAGTCAGTAAATATTTCGCGGGCAAACCGGCTGTCAGTAACCTGACGCTCAATATTGCCGAAGGGGAGTTCACGGTACTGATTGGCACCTCAGGTTCCGGGAAATCCACCACGCTGAAAATGATTAACCGCCTGATTGAGCATGATGAAGGCAGCATTCAGTTTGCCGGAGAGGAGATCCGCCGCTTCAACCCGCAGGATCTGCGGCGCAGAATGGGCTATGCCATTCAGTCGATCGGCCTTTTTCCCCACTGGACGGTGGAAAAAAATATCGCCACCGTGCCGGCGTTGCTTAAGTGGCCTGAGGCACGTATTGCTGAGCGCGTCAGCGAGCTGCTGGCGTTGCTGAACCTCGATGAGCGTTTCCGGCACCGCTATCCTCATCAGCTTTCTGGCGGTCAGCAGCAGCGCGTGGGCGTGGCGCGGGCGCTGGCTGCCGATCCGGAAGTGTTGCTGATGGATGAGCCGTTTGGCGCACTGGACCCGGTGACGCGCGGCGCGCTTCAGCAGGAGATTGTGCGGATACATAAGCTTTCAGGCCGGACAATCGTGCTGGTCACCCATGATATTGATGAAGCTCTGGCGCTGGCAGACCGGCTGGTTCTGATGGATGGCGGTAACGTGATCCAGCAAGGTACGCCGGTAGAGTTGCTGACGCGGCCGCAGAACGATTTCGTGCGGGATTTCTTTGGCCGGGGAGAGCTGGGCATCCGGTTACTCTCGCTGGGCAATGCCGGTCAGGCAGCGCGTCGCGGAGAGTGGCTGGAAGGAGAGGCGATCCTGGAAAGCCTGTCGCTACGTGAAGCGCTGTCGGTTTTTATCGCGCGGAAAATCGACCGGCTGCCGGTGGTGGACGGGAAAGAGAAACCGCTGGGGGTACTGCATTTTGCCGATCTCCTGCGGCAGCGGGGGGCGATGTAATGCGGCTGTTACGCGATCCGCTGCTGTGGCTTATCCTGCTATTTATCACCTTACTGCTGCTGATGCCCTATAGCGGAGCGCTGTTTGCCAGCTGGTTCCCGCAGCTGGACAGGCCGCTTTACCAGCAGGAGAGTTTTCTGCAGCTGGCGCTGGCGCATATCAAACTGGTGGCAATATCCAGCCTGTTCGCCATTCTTATCGGGATGGGCGCCGGGATTCTGGTAACGCGACCGGCTGGCCGCGAATTTCGTTCACTGGTGGAGACGCTGGTGGCGGCCGGACAAACCTTTCCGCCCGTAGCGGTACTGGCGGTGGCGGTGCCGGTGATGGGATTTGGCGAAAAACCCGCTATCGTGGCGCTTCTGCTTTACGGGCTGTTGCCGGTACTTCAGGGGACGCTGGCCGGGATGGCGGCGGTGCCTGAGAGTGCGCGGGAAATTGCAGAAGGGGTGGGAATGAGCGCGTGGCAGAGGCTCTGCAAGGTGGAGTTGCCGCTCGCTGCGCCGGTGATCCTGACCGGCATCCGTACCTCGGTCATCATCAATATCGGTACGGCCGCTATTGCCTCAACCGTGGGAGCGAAAACGCTGGGCTCACCGGTGATTATTGGCCTGAGCGGCTTCAATACGGCCTATGTTATCCAGGGAGCCTGTCTGGTGGCGCTGCTGGCCATCGTGACGGATCGCCTGTTTGAGCGCCTGCTGAGACTGTTTAAGAACGGATAAGGATGGTATAGCCAGTCAGCATAACGCCGCCAATGCCGCCCAGCGCCATCAGCAGAAAGATAAAAATCACACCAATTTTTTGCAGGTTCATGCCGTTGCCCGTTTGTCTGAAGCAGAAAGAGGGGAAAGTATACCGTTTTTCTCCGGGGCGGGTTAAGCCTTTGCGGGGATTTTATTCTCCCTGTTCAGGCTGAGGTATCAGGGCAGGAAGAGAGTAATCTTCCTTCCGCCTCACAGGGCAGTAAGGCTGCCTTAGCTGTGCTGATGAGTAATCAGAAAGCCCTGATCCTGCCAGTGCGTTATCAGCTCCTGCTGCCTGCGGCTGAGCGGTTTACCGGTAAAGACAAACAGCTGCTGGCCGGGAAAGAGTTCCGGGCGCGGCATCGCCAGAGGCTCCGCCAGCACGTCCATCCGCCAGCCCTGCTGAGAGAGGCGCCAGGCTTCCATCCACAGACGTGTCCTGTCTTCCGTTTCCCAGCCGAGGATCAGCGCATCTTTACCGGGCTTCTTGCGTGAGCCAGCCAGGCAAAAAGCAACATAATCGATAATGGCGCCGTCCAGCAGGCTGCACATGACGCGGGCGGTATTCTGATCGAGTCCCAGCCGCTGCCTGATCGGCACAAATACGTGATCGATCAGGGCGTCAGCGGGATGCTCACGCCCGATAGTGGCGATTTTCGTGCGTAGCTTTGACGGCCTGACCAGTCTGAGCACCGCCATCATCTCTTCCTGTAGCGCGGTCCAGCCGTCATGAATGTTGACGTTACCGCCTTCCAGTAGCGCCTTAACTTTCCCTACCGGCACGCCGCTTTCCACCCAGCGCTTGATCTCCTCAATGCGCAGGATGTCCTCATCGTCAAACTGGCGATGTCCCCCTTCAGTGCGCTGCGGCTTAATCAGCCCATAGCGGCGCTGCCAGGCGCGCAGCGTGACGGGGTTGATGCCGCAACGTTCGGCGACGTCACCAATACTGTACAATGCCATAAACTCCCTGCTCCCGCTTGTAATAACTTCTGGCTACGCACCACCGTAGCGAACTCTGCATTACTGTACAACTATTATTTACCTGTACAACTTGATCCCGCTCAGTCAGCCTGTAATATCTCATAAATGAGAAAATTTCCCTTATTTGAGAATTACCGATGACTTCAACCCCAACTGACGTACGGCTGGCGCGGCGGCTCTGCGCGCTGCGGCTGGAAAAGGGCTGGTCGCTGGAGACGCTGGCGGAAATGACCAGCATCAGCCGGGCCACCCTTTCAAGAATAGAGCGCGGAGAGAGCAGTCCTACGGCGTCGCTGATGAACCACCTCTGCATCGCCTATGGACTGACCATGTCACGTCTGCTCAGTGAAGTGGAAGCGGAGGGCCCAGACTATCTGCGTCTGGCCGATCAGCCTGTCTGGCACGATCGTGAAAACGGCTTTGAAAGACGGAGCGTTTCGCCACCTGCCAGCCAGTTCAGAGGGGAGATGATCGAAGGCAGGCTGCGCGGCGGCGCATTGATTGAATACCATGCGCCCCCCGTTGATGGCATTGAGCAACATATCTGGGTACTTGGCGGCGTGCTGAATTTCAGCATGGGCCAGCATCAGTGGCGGCTGGAAGCGGGTGAGTGCCTGCGCTTTCATCTTTCCGGTCCAACTGCTTTTCACGCGCCTGACGAAGCAGGCGCTCACTATGTTCTGGTGGTGTGTCGATGACAATTATTCAGTATGAGGAGTTAAGCGCGGCACAGGCCGCTGCCGTAATGGCCGGACTGGCTGAGGTTCTTGATGGCTGCGTCGCTGAGGGGGCGAGCATCGGCTTTGTCAGCCGGGATCCTCTTCCGGTGAACAGGTTCTGGCAGGCGGTAGTGGCGGATATCGCCAGCGGCGACAGACGGCTGCTGGTGGCGCGTCAGCAGGAAAAGATTGTGGCGACGGTCATTCTTCAGCCTTGCGGTATGCCTAACGGCCGCCACCGTGGCGAGGTCGCTAAATTGCTGGTCCATCCTGTGGCCAGGCGGCAGGGTATCGCGCGGGAATTGATGCGCCGTATTGAGCAGATGGCGAAGCAGGCAGGCCTGAGATTGCTGGTGCTGGATACGCGAAGCGGTGATGTGGCGGAGCAGCTCTATCACTCCCTCGGCTGGCAAACGGCGGGTCAGATTCCCGACTATGCGCAATCCACCTGCGGCAGCTACGATCCTACTACGCTGATGTATAAAGTGATTCAGGCCTGAGCGAGAGAGACTGGCTTAGGTCGGCTTAACGTTTTTGATAAAGCGTCTCGCCAGGAACAGGACACACTGATAAAGGCGCCGATAGCCTTGTCGCTGGTAGCCCGACCCGCGCTTTGCTGGTGCGGGACGTTTGACTTCTCCATCCCAACTCTCATTCCCCTGCCAGCAGTTGAGGCGGGTTTACGTCAGCCGGGCTCCTTTTCGTGCGCGATCTGGGCCAATCGCCCTTCAGGGATTGAATGACTCGTTCGATTTCAGTAATGTGAATCTGGTCACTTTCCGGGCTACAGCGCTTCGGCTTTTCTGACTGACCACCCTCCCTGTTAACACCTTTGCCCGCGCAGCGGGTGGACGACCTGATCCTATGTTTTTTGCGAAAATGATTGGCCTTGGCTTGCTCTGCATCATGCTGCTCTCCTTTGGGCAAAGTTATCTGAAAGCGACCCACAGCGGTGCGAAAATCACCGGACAAGACTGGGCAACGGCCCGCCGTGACTCTGCGGGCGTGGCGCCCAGCCCGCTTCAGTTTAAAGAGACGGCGATTGTGCAGGTCTATACGGCACCCACCTTTGGCTGGCGGGGGCTGTTTGCCGTTCATCCGTGGATTATTTTTAAAAAAGCGGGGGAAACGCAGTTTCAGCGCTATGAAGTCGTCAGCTGGGGCAGTACCAATGTGGTTCGCCATAATTATGCGCTGCCCGATGGTTACTGGTTTGGCGCGCAGCCTGTACCGATCGTCGATCATCGCGGCGCGGCGGCTGAGGCGATGATCCCGCATATTGAGGCCGCCATTAAGCGCTATCCCTGGCCTCATACCTATCGGGTCTGGCCGGGGCCCAACAGCAATACCTTTCTGGCCCATATCGGCAGAGAAGTACCTGAACTCAGGCTGGATTTGCCCGCCAACGCCATCGGTAAAGACTTCCGCTCGCTTGCGCATCCGGTGGGCCTTCCTCCTTCCGGCAGAGGGATTCAGGTTACGCTGCTCGGCGTGCTGGGCCTGACGCTGGGTGCCGAAGAGGGGGTGGAAATCAATCTGCTGGGGCTTAATCTGGGCGTCGATGTCCGCTCGCCGGCGCTGCGTCTGCCTTTTGTCGGCAGGCTGGGAAGTGAGAAGTCGATCGGCGAGGCAGAGTAAAATGTGCTGGCGCGCAGGGCTGCCATTTGCGTGCCTTCAGGCGTCGTCATTAAAGGATCAGCCTGCGACGGTTGCGGCGCGGCTTATCAAGAATGAATCCGCAAGGCTGACGCGGACGCCATACTGTGTAAAAATACAGGCTCTTCTGGTCAAAAGTGGTTGTCATGGCGCTAACTGCCGCGTTAAAAGCGCAAATTGCGGAGTGGTATAAATCCCTCCAGCAGCAAATTCCCGATTTTATTCCCCGTGCCCCGCAGCGGCAGATGATCGCCGAAGTGGCGAAAACGCTGGCGGGCGATGAGGGGCGTCACCTGGCTATTGAAGCGCCCACCGGCGTGGGGAAAACGCTCTCCTATCTGATTCCCGGCATCGCGGTCAGCCGTGCGGAGGAGAAGCCGCTGGTGGTCAGCACCGCAAACGTGGCGCTTCAGGATCAGATCTTCAGCAAAGATCTGCCGTTACTGAAAAAAATTATCCCCGATCTGCGCTTTACTGCCGCCTTTGGGCGCAGGCGTTATGTCTGCCCGCGCAATCTGTCAGCACTGGCCACTGACGAAGAGAAACAGGGCGATCTGCTGCTCTTCCTGGACGATGCGATGACCGCCAGCAAAGATGAACGCGCGCTCTGTACCCTGCTGGAGAAAAGCCTCAACCGTCATCAGTGGGATGGCCTGCGCGACCACTGCGACGACGCTATCGAAGAGTCACTCTGGCAGCGGCTGAGCACCGACAAAGCGAACTGCCTCGGCAGCAACTGTCACTGGTTTCGCGAATGCCCGTTCTACGTGGCCCGCCGGGAGATTGAAGAGGCGGACGTGGTGGTGGCGAACCATGCGCTGGTGATGGCGGCGCTGGAAACCGAGTCGGTTCTGCCGCCGCCGAAAAACCTGCTGCTGGTGCTGGATGAAGGGCATCATCTGCCGGACGTGGCCCGTGATGCGCTGGAGATGAGCGGCGATATCACGCCTGGCTGGAGCACGCTACAGCTCGATCTTTTCTGCCGTCTGGTAGAGCAGTGCCTGGCGCAGTTTCGTCCGAAAAGGCCGCCAGGCCTGAGCCAGCCAGACCGTCTCAAAGCCCACTGTGAAGAGGTACGCGAACAGCTTCAGCAGCTGTCACAGATATTGAATCAGCTACTTCCTGCGGAAAATCAGGAGGGTGAATACCGTTTTGAAATGGGGCGGCTGCCGGAGGAAATCCTCACTCTCTGTGCCAGACTCTTTAAGCTCAGCGATGGCCTGCGCGGTCTGGCGGAAGCGCTGCTGAACGACCTCAGCGAGAAATCGGGACAGTTTGACGTGGTGCGGCTGCATCGTGCGCTGATTCAGATGAACCGGTCGCTCGGCTGGTTTGAAGCCAGCACCAAGCTTTGGCGCCTGGCGGCGCTGGAGCAGGCGTCGGGGGCACCGGTCTCAAAATGGGTGACGCGCGAAAGCCGGGAAGGCAACCCGCATCTGCTGTTTCACTGCGCCGGCATCCGCGTCAGCGAACAGCTGGAAAAGCTGCTCTGGCGTAAGATCCCCCATGTAGTGGTGACATCGGCCACGCTGCGCTCGCTGAGCAGTTTTCAGCGGCTGCAGGAGATGTCCGGCCTGACCGATAAAGCAGGCGATCGCTTTGTGGCGCTGGACTCGCCCTTTAATCATGTTGAACAGGGCAGGCTGGTGATCCCACAGATGCGCTACGAGCCAATGCTGGCCAATGAAGTTGCGCATCTGGCGGAGATGGCACACTTTTTCCGACATCAGGTGAAGGAAGCGAAGCATAAAGGTTTGCTGGTGCTGTTTGCCAGCGGCCGGGCAATGCAGCATTTTTTATCTTATCTGCCCGAGCTTCGTCTGATGATGCTGGTGCAGGGCGACAAACCGCGTCCGGCGCTGGTGGCGCTGCACCGCAAACGCGTGGAGCAGGGGGAAACCAGTATTCTGGTCGGACTTCAGTCTTTTGCCGAAGGTCTGGATTTAAAGGGCGATCTGCTGTCACAGGTGCATATTCATAAAATTGCTTTCCCGCCGGTAGACAGTCCGGTTATTTTGACCGAGGGAGAGTGGCTGAAAAGTCTTAAACGCTATCCTTTCGAAGTGCAGAGCCTGCCGAGCGCCTCGTTTAACCTTATCCAGCAGGTGGGCAGGCTGATTCGCAGCCATGACTGTTTTGGTGAAATCGTCATCTATGACCGTCGCTTGCTGAGCAAGAGCTATGGCTCGCGTCTGCTCGGAGCGCTGCCGGTCTTCCCCATTGCGCAGCCGGCGATGCCGGAAGGGGAGCTGCCGAAACCCAGCCCGGCGCTGGGTGGTAAAAAGCCGCCCGTCCGCCGTCGTCGCTAACTACTGAAAAGAGCAGAAGCATGGAATATAACAAGATCATTAAAGAAGTTGGCCGCGGTAAGAATCATGCCCGCGATCTTGATCTCAGCACGGCCCGTGAGCTTTATCGTCGTATGCTGGCGGGCGAGGTGGCTGATCTCGAACTGGGCGCTATTCTGATTGCGCTTCGCATCAAAGGAGAAGGTGAAGAGGAGATGCTGGGGTTTTATGAGGCGATGCAGGAGAGGATGATGCGCCTGACGCCCCCGGCGAGCCTGCCGATGCCGATCGTGATTCCGAGTTATAACGGCGCCCGTAAGCAGGGCAATCTGACGCCGCTATTGGCGATGCTGCTCACTGCGCTGGGCTTTCCGGTGGTGGTTCATGGCGTCAGTGACGATCCGACCCGCGTCACCAGCGAAGCGGTCTTTGCCGCGCTGGGCATTCACCCTGTTAACGATGCTGAGCAGGCACAGGCGAAGCTTGAGCAGGGCGAGCTGCTCTTTATGAGCGTCTCCACGCTCTGTCCGCCGCTGGCAACACAGCTCTCGCTGCGCTGGCGGATGGGCGTGCGTAACAGCGCCCATACGCTGGCTAAGCTCGCCACGCCTTTTGGCGAAGATGCTGCGCTGCGCCTCTCCAGCGTTTCTCATCCGGAATATATTCCCCGCGTGGGAAAATTTTTCCAGGCGATTGGCGGCAGAGCTCTGCTGCTTAACGGAACGGAAGGCGAGGTCTATGCAAATCCTCAGCGTTGTCCATCGGTGACGCTGATTGCGGGCGATGCTCCCGAAGTGCTGCTGTCGCGTCAGGAAGAGAGCGGCATCGCGCGTGACCAGTTGCCGCCGGGAAAGGAAGCAGAGATAACCGCTACCTGGATAACCCGCTGCCTCAACCGGGAAGTGCCCGTGCCGCAGGCGGTGAGGCTGCAACTGGCCTGCTGCCTGGTGGCCACGGGCCGGGCGGTGGAAATGCAAACCGCGCTGGAGCAGATTGAAAAAGCGGGATACTGAGCCGTCAGCGGTTAATGCCTGGATCTCACCCGTCCTTAACCGCTTGCTGTCGTCGTTACCGTACTGATGGCGCAGGCAGTAAATGTTCCGCCAGCTCACACCAGAAGGTTACGCCCTCAGCGATGATCTCATCGTTAAAGTCGTAGCTGGCGTTATGCAGTGGCGCAGAAGGCGTGGCGCCGTCAGCCCCTATCCAGAAGTAGGCGCCGGGACAGGCTTCCAGCATGCAGGCGAAGTCCTCTGACGCCATGGAGGGCGCGACGTTCCAGTGCACCTGCTCTGCCGGCAATATCGCCAGCGCACAGTCTCTTACTTTCTGCGCTTCGGCTGCCGGATTATCGGTCACGGGATATTCGGTCAGATAGGTAATATTGCCCGCAATACCCAGCGGCGTGGTGAAGGTTGTTACAAAATCATCCACCATGGCGCGCACTTTCAGACGGACTTCCGGTTGCAGACAGCGTAGCGTGCCCCGTAACACCACATGTTCCGGGATCACGTTTATCGCTTCGCCGCCGTTGATTTGCGTGATGCTGACCACCGCAGAAGCCAGCGGCGAAAGTCGCCGCGCCGGGATAGTTTGCAGCGCCAGAATAAGCTGCGCGGCGGCAACAATCGGATCGGCGCCGTTTTCCGGCATGGCGGCGTGGCAGCTCTTTCCCCTCAGGGTGATTTCGAAGGCGTCGAGCGAGGCCATCATCGGGCCGCTATTGATCGCCACATGCCCCAGCGGCAAACCAGGCCAGTTATGCAGGCCGTAGATAGCGTCCATCGGAAAGTTGCGGAACAGGCCTTCCGCCACCATTTTCCTCGCGCCGCCAAGATTCTCTTCCGCAGGCTGGAAGACAAAATGCAGCGTTCCACTGAAGCCTCGGGTGGCGCTCAGATGCTTCGCGGCTGCCAGCAGCATGGCGGTATGGCCATCGTGACCACAGGCGTGCATCACGCCGGGGATGGAGGAGCGCCACTCAACCTCTCCCTGTTCAGTCACTGGCAGTGCGTCCATATCGGCGCGAAACCCGATTGCCGGACCGGGACCGTTTTCAAGCGTACCGACCACACCGGTTCCCGCCAGGCCAGTATGAACCTGCAGGCCGAAGGCGCGCAGCTGTTCTGCCACCCAGGCAGCGGTTTTCACTTCACAGTATCCCAGTTCGGGCTGAGCGTGCAGCGCCCGTCGCCAGCCTGTGGCTTCTTCTATCAGTGACTCGGGGATTGTCATAACGTCCTCTCTCTGACCGGGGCATTCCCGATGACTGACAGGCTTAAGGTAGCATAAAAGGCTGGCAGAAGAAGGGGCTGCGGTGCGATTGCGTTGTGCCACGCGTAAGATGGCCGTCCCGCTCATGCGGCACGGCTTATCAGACAGGTTTTCCGGTGTGATTTTTCAGCATGTTTTCACTACGTGCTGAACTCAGGCTGCTGCTGAGCGTACATGGTGCAATACAGCCGAAATCCGCCAGGTATTTGTGATACCGCATTGATTCCTGCGGATCTCTATTAAGGATGACGCAAAAAAGCCTCAGCCGGGCTTTCTGGCATCCGGCCTCATCAGGTCAAAGCGCAGCTCATCGCTTATTGCATAATATGCGCTCGGACCGCCCGCACGTAGGATTGGATTGGCTTTCGCGGTCTGATAAATTCCCGCTTCCAGCAGGTCGTTATCAATATGAACAGCGACCACTTCACCCAGCACCATCCACTGCTGAAGCTTTTCGCCCGCCGCATCCTCCAGCTGAATAAGCTGCGTCAGCCTGCATTCAAAATTGACCGGGCTTTCAGCCACCATGCTGACGTTGACCTGTGTCGCCGGGACTGGCGTTAATCCTGCCAGTGCGAACTCATCTTCGCCATGTGGCACCGAGGCTGAACTTTCGTTCATCGGTACGGCAAGTTCACGCGTGGCAAGATTCCAGACAAATTCCCGGGTTTCCGCAATATTGGCGACGCTGTCCTTCCAGCCCTGGCTGGAGAAACCGATCACCGGCGGCTTATAGTTGAAGCAGTTAAAGAAGCTGTAGGGCGCCAGATTTCGCTCGCCACTGGCGCTTTGTGAACTGATCCAGCCAATCGGGCGGGGACCAATGATCGCGTTGAGCGGATCGTGGGGCAATCCGTGACCCAGGCGTGGTTGATAAGAATGGCGGGAACGCGTCATCATAACTCCTTAACAGTGGCAGATTTACCTATAGTAACCTGCCGGGAGCGGGAAAAAAGCCGGGAATTGTTTACGATCTTTACCGCAGCAGGTATCTTACGCGCCTTCAGACAAGAGAGCCGCCCATGAAAAATTCCGCCGAAAAACATTCCCTTCATCCCCGCAACCGCCATCGCGGACGCTACGATTTCCCCGCGCTTATCGCGAGTCATCCACCGCTGGCGGCCTGTGTGGCGGTCAATCAATACGGCGATGAGTCCGTTGATTTCGCCGATCCTGCTGCGGTAAGAACCCTTAATCAGGCGCTGCTGAAACATTTTTATCAGATCGAACAATGGACGATCCCCGATGGATTTCTCTGCCCGCCTGTACCAGGACGCGCCGATTATATCCATCACCTGGCCGATTTGCTGGCGGAAGATAATCAGGGCCGGCTGCCTCAGGATCTGACCGTCCTGGATATCGGCTGCGGCGCCAACTGCATCTATCCGCTGATCGGCTATCGTGAATATGGCTGGCGCTTTACCGGGAGTGAAGTTAACGAAGAAGCGATGCGCGCGGCAAATGCCATTATTGCGGCCAATCCGGGCCTGAACCGCGGTATTCGCCTGCGTCGTCAGAAAGATCCGCAGGCGATTTTTCAGGGAATCATCCATAAAAATGAGCAGTACCACGCGGTCATCTGCAACCCACCGTTCCACGCCTCTGCCAGTGAAGCTCGGCAGGGCAGCCAGCGTAAAGTGCGTAATCTCGGTCTGGATAAGAACGCGCCACTGAACTTTGGCGGTCAGCAGGATGAGCTCTGGTGCGAAGGCGGCGAAAAAGCCTTTATCAGCCGGATGATAACCGAGAGCATCACCTTTGCACGTCAGTGCGTCTGGTTCACCTCACTGGTTTCCCGTAAAGAGAATCTGCCCGAGTTGTGGCGCGCGCTGGAAGAGGCCGGTGCCGTCGTCGTACGCACCGTGAATATGGCACAGGGCCAGAAGCAGAGTCGGTTTATCGCCTGGAGCTTTATGGATAAACCAGCCCGTGAACGCCAGCTGGGCCGCCGTTAGCCCTTGACCCGCCAGCGCGCCTGTTCTTCTGTTGCGAGGCCGAACTCAGCATCGATCAGGACGTAGGGGCGGACAGGAAGAGTCACAGCGGTTTGCGTGTTTAGCTGGAAAAGCAGGGCGAACAGACGTTCGCCCTGTGAGGATCAGGAGACGTGCTGGAGAAATTCGCGCAGGCGCGGGCTGGGCGGATTATCAATCAGCTCATCAGGGTGACCATCTTCCGCAATGCGGCCCTTATCAATAAAGATCAGGCGAGATGCGACCTTCTTCGCGAAGCCCACTTCGTGCGTCACAATCACCATCGTCATTCCTTCTTCCGCCAGATCCTGCATCACTTTCAGGACTTCGTGACGCAGTTCAGGGTCGAGGGCGGAGGTTGGCTCATCAAACAGCATCATTTTCGGTTTTACCGCCAGCGCACGGGCGATCGCAACACGCTGCTGCTGCCCACCGGACAGTTCTGAAGGGAAATGGTGCGCACGTTCGGCCAGTCCCACTTTGCCCAGCAGTTCATGTGCCAGACGATGGGCTTCCGCCTTCGCCGTGCCGCGCACGCGGATCGGCCCGAACGCCACGTTATCCAGCGCGTTCATCTGCGGGAACAGGTGGAACTGCTGGAAAACCATGCCAGCTTCCTGGCGGATAAGGCGTTCGTCCACTTTAGGATCGTTAACTTTCAGGCCGTCAACGATCAGATCACCGCTGGTAATCTCTTCCAGTTTGTTTATACAGCGCAGCAGCGTGGATTTACCGGAACCGGAAGGGCCGATAATCACCACCACTTCACCCTGATTGATGGTGAGATCGATATTGTGCAGAACCTGCGTCTGGCCAAAATGTTTGGAAACGTTTTTAAATTCAATCACAGGATTTTCATCCTTCTTTCAAGGCGACGCAGAACAAAGCTCAGCACCAGCGTAATAAACAGATAGATAACGGCCACGGCGCTCCAGATTTCCAGCGCGCGGAAGTTACCGGCAATAATTTCCTGTCCCTGACGGGTCAGTTCGGCCACGCCGATAACGATAAACAGGGAAGTATCCTTGATGCTGACAATCCACTGATTGCCCAGCGGCGGCAGCATACGGCGCAGCGCCAGCGGCATAATCACGTAGCGTAGCGTTTCGCGACGGGAAAGGCCCAGCGCCAGACCGGCTTCGCGAAAGCCGTTATGGATAGAGAGCACGGCTCCGCGGGTGATTTCTGCAATATAGGCGCCGGAGTTGATCATAATAGTGACCACCGCCGCGCTGAAAGGGTCGATACGCAAATCGTTAAATGCCATCGGCAGGGCGAAGTAGATAAACATCACCTGGACCACAATGGGCGTACCGCGGATTAACTCGATAAAGACCAGCGCAATATTCCGTGACAGCCAGCCACCGTAAGCGCGGGCGAAGCCGGCAACCAGGCCGATAATCAGGCCGCCAGCGAGACCGAGAATGGAAATCCACAGGGTCAGTCGGGCGCCCTCAAGCAGGGCCGGGATAGATGGCCAGATGGCGCTCCAGTCAAACTGCATTATTATTTCTCCGGATCAAAACCCGTTTGGTGGGTGTGAAAAACGCGGGCGAAAACAATCACCCGCGTAAAGGACAATAAAAGGTTATTTAGGCTCGGTGCCGAACCATTTTTTATAAATGGTATTGTAGGTGCCGTTCTCACGCAGCGTTTTCAGTGCGCCGTTCACTTTTTCACGCAGTTCGGTGCTTCCTTTCGGGAAAGCAATACCGTACTGCTGAGCTTCCAGTGAATCGCCTACCGCTTTGAACTGGCCTTTTCCTGCGGTGTTAATAAAGTAAAGGATGTTTGGCGTATCGTGCAGCACGGCGTCCGCGCGATTGGTGCCCAGTTCCATATAGGCGTTGTCGATATTCGGGAACTGGCGCAGATCTTTCGATTTAATGTGCTCTTTCGCATAATCAACGGAGCCGGTACCGCTTTTCACGGCCACCACTTTACCGTCGAGATCGGCAATGCTTTTGACCTGGTCATTATTGGCTCTGACCATCACCTGCAGACCGCTTTTATAATAGCCATCGGAAAAATCGATCGCATTTTTACGTTCGTCAGTGATCGTAATACCCGCCAGCGCCACATCGACGTTACGGGTTTGCAGGGCGGGAATAATTCCGCTGAAGTCCATGGGTTTCAGGGTGTAGTCGAGCTTAAGCTCTTTCGCGATAGCGGCCCAGAGATCCACATCAAAGCCGACGTACTTGCCGTCCTGTTTGAATTCAAAAGGAACGAAGGCGGTATCGGTAGCGACGACCAGTTTTTTTTCTGCAGCAGTGGCGGAGACGGCAAATGCCAGCGTCAGTGCGGCGAGGGAAAACTTAACAATCGACTTCATTATTTTATCCTTATTGCGGTCGGACAAGGGTCTTGCCCGAATCGGTGCCAGCAGCCATATGAAAAAAGTATGCCAGGTTTTCAGACTGTAAGAAAAACAGCACGTTAAGTCAATTTTAATCCGCAGGCGGTAGGCTTTCGAAGGTGATGCACCTTATTGGTGCGCTTAAATGGTGCAGGTGTTCCAGTAAGGTGCACCCGTTTTTGTAGCAAATCTGCTGGCAAACACAAGAGAAGGGAACCGGAGAGGATAAAAAACTGTTAAACAGATCTAAGTTTTAAGTAAAAAAATGAAAACTACCGCAGCTGGCTGTCTTTACTACCGCGCCGGTTGTAAAGCGTGCTGGCAGCCTGATGCTGGTCTCGTTTTTGCTGGCACTGTACGCAATACTGCACGCCAGGCAACGCTTTACGGCGGGCTTCGGGGATCGGCTCACCGCATTCCTCGCAATATTCCGCGCTCACGCCATCGTAAACAGCTTTACGGGCGCGGGAAACGGCGTCATCAATGGTTGAGTCTATTTGCTGCTGTACAGCGTCATCGCTTGCCCATCCGCTTGCCATATAAACCTCCCATATAAAAAGAGCAGATGAATCGTCATCTGCTCCCTGATTATGGCTGAAACCGCGCCTGGCGCGGTTCAGAAACTTATTCGATATTGGCTTCGATAAACCACAGGAACTTGTCCAGATCGCGCGAGGCGGCGGTAAAGATATCGGCGGTATCTTCATCTTCCACTTCGTTGATTGCTTTACGTGTGTCATTCGCAACTACGGCATAACGCTCAGCCAGCGCTTTCAGGTGATCCTGGACGCTGTGAATGTTCAGCGGATAGCTTTTCAGTGGCGTTCTGTCATTGACGACCTGAGTCGTACCCAGCGCAACGCCGCCCAGCTGTACCACACGTTCTGCAATGGTATCCTGATGATCGGTGATGGCGGTACGGAAACCATCCAGCATCTCGTGTACACCAATGAAGTTGGCGCCACGCATGTTCCAGTGTGCTTGTTTGGTGATCAAAGAAAGATCAATAAATTCGGTGACCAGACGATTCAACACCTCAATGGTGGCTTTTTTATCTTCATCAGCCACATCGTTACGGGTGTAAATCAGATCAGAAGATTTCGTATTAACCAGTTTAGCGGTACTCATCATTAATATCCTCTTAATGGTCGGTTGTCCTAAATTAAGTACGGAAATAAGTATAGCACCAGATAAGAACTTTGCCGGAAAGATGTTACCTATTGGTCAGATAGCAAGCGCCTTGCCAGAATAACTGCCTGGATTCACTGTAAAATAAATAAAGCGAAATGAGAGTGATTGATATTTCGCGCTAAACAGCGCATCTACTCTCTTGTGCGCGGTTTAAATAGCAGCTGAATTTCAGGCTGGCGCAGTAATTAAATGGCGCTGACTGAATTGTGTGAATAAATATTACTGCCTGTCTCACTGAAAATAGTAATAATCCTCGCAAAACGTCTTAGTTTTCGTCCGCCCTTCAGGCAGACAAAACTGTTATAGCATCACTCTTCAGGACGATCGGGGAGCGGCTTCACCGAGGGCTTTGCCGGACGTAAGGTCAGGGTGGCGCCAGCCGAGGCCAGAATAATCGCCAACAGGCCGAGCCACTGAATCAACGTCAACACCTCACCTAAAAACAGCATACCTGACAGCGCGGCCATTGCCGGTTCAAGACTCATCAGGGTACCAAAGCTCTTTGCCGGCAGGCGGGTCAGCGCCACCATTTCGAGCGAGTAGGGCAGCGCACTGGAAAGGACGGCAACAGCCAGCGCCACGGGGATAAGAGAGAGATCCCAGATACCGCTGCTGGCATAAGCCAGCCCAAGTGGAACAAAAATCACCGAGGCGATCAGTGAGCCCATCGCCACGGTGGCGGGACCGTGATCGGAACCTGCTTTTTTGCCAGTCAGAATATAGAGCGCCCAGAAAGCGCCGGCCAGCACGGCCAGCATCGCACCAGTAGGATCCACGCCAGAAATAGTTTGCCCAAGCGGCAGCAGCAGCCACAGGCCCAGAAGCGCCAGCAGCACCCAGAGGAAATCGGGTGGACGGCGGGCACTGGCCAGCGCCAGCGCCAGCGGACCGGTAAATTCCAGCGCAACGGCGACGCCCAGCGGCACGGTACGTAACGCCAGATAAAAGGTGTAGTTCATGCCGCCCAGCGCCAGGCCATACAGCAGCAAGGGGAGCAACTGCTCCCGACTGAAGCGAAGCCGCCAGGGTTTAAAGATGACGCAGAGAATCAGCGTACCCAGCCCGAGACGCAACGCCGTGATGCCGGGCGCGCCCACCACGGGAAACAGTGTCTTCGCCAGCGCGGCACCGCCCTGAATAGAAGTCATGGCGATTAAGATGACCAGAATAGGGAGCCAGAGGGGGGATTTTGAAGAAGACATCCTGTTCAGCCTTAGTAATCCATCAGAAGAGGTGAGTCAGTGGCGATCAGTCTAAAGGAATGCGGATAAAAAAGCGGAGAGCGACACAAAAAAAGGGAAAAAAAGTGGAAATCAGGGCCAATTAAGTAAAGAAACGTCAGAATTAATTAAGAATTATCTCAATGAACAATTTTTTACATTATTAAAACACAGCGCGGGGAACTCGTGAAAAATAAGATAAATGAATGACATAGATTGCTTCATTAACCTTCTGTTACACCAAACAATGTATTGGACAACAAAATCAGGGCAGAGTTTCTGGCTAAGGTTTGTTATATTTTCAGCGTTGTCAGGAGAGAAGTACTTTCACATTTGAGGTGGTTATGAAAAAAATTGCATGTCTTTCAGCTCTGGCTTGTGTACTGGCAGTTTCTGCTGGTTCCGCAATGGCGCAAAGCACAGTTACCGGTGGTTATGCCCAAAGCGATATGCAGGGCGTGGCGAACAAAGCTAACGGTTTCAACCTGAAGTATCGTTATGAAAACGGTAGCGATCCTCTGGGCTGGATCGGCTCTTTCACCTACACCGAAAAAGATCGTACCGATGGTGATCTCTATAATAAAGGTCAGTACTACGGTATCACCGCGGGTCCTGCTTACCGTCTGAATGACTGGGCAAGCATCTACGGCGTTGTTGGTATTGGCTACGGCAAATTCCAGCAGAACGACACTGTCATTCGTGACAAATCAGATTCCAGCGACGTTGGTGTATCTTACGGTGCGGGCCTGCAGTTCAACCCAATGCAGAATGTTGCACTGGACGTTGGCTACGAGCAGAGCCGTATCCGTAACACCGACATCGGCACCTGGATTGCTGGCGTAGGTTACAGCTTCTAAGCTGCCCCTGCCAGCTCAGTCTGGCAGAGAGAAAAAATCCGCCCTCAGGGGCGGATTTTTTTTGGCTGAATTACTGTACCGGTTTTTTTTGCGTCAGCATCTCAAGCAGCATCAGCCGCAACGTAAACGGAGAGCGGCAGAACAGCTTCAGCAACAGTGATATTTTCATCTTATTCTCCCGCGCCCGATCGACGATCCGGGTCAGTAGCGCCAGCCTGTTGCTCAGAACCAGACCACAAGTAAAGATAACGTCTCCCGGTCCTTTACCGCATAATTGCGCGTGATTTCTGCCAGAAACGTTCGTAATATAATCAGATATAGCACAGGCTATATTATGTAGCCAGAGCTATTACGCGAAAATTTGTGCTTCCCCGTGCTTCGTTTACAATGAGTCACCCACAGACTGATGCAGCAGTAGCGCGCGTTAGTGTTAATTAAGAGGAAGTTGAATGAGTCGTCGCGCAAAGAGTGCCGTGCCTGCGCCACTGAAAGAGATCGAAGAACATGTCGAAGGCTTTCGCCAGGTACGTGAAGCACACCGTCGCGAGCTGATTGATGATTATGTTGAGCTGATTTCCGACCTGATCAGGGAGTTTGGCGAGGCGCGCCAGGTTGATATGGCGGCGCGGCTGGGCGTTTCCCAGCCGACAGTGGCCAAAATGCTGAAGCGCCTGGCGACCGTCGGGCTGGTTGAACAGGTTCCTTATCGCGGGGTTTTCCTGACCCCGGAAGGCGAGGCGCTGGCGGAAGAGAGCCGCAAACGACACTATATTGTGGAAACGTTTTTGCTGGCGCTCGGCATCAGCCCGGATACGGCGCGGCGGGATGCAGAAGGTCTTGAGCATCACGTCAGCGATGAAACGCTGCTTATTTTCCAGAAATTTTACGAAAGTCGCCAGTAAACCTCTTACGCTTCCGGTGAACATTGATGGGCAAGCTGTTCAGACCTTTGCTGCACGATCGCTTCCTGCATTTGTTGCTCCTGCTGGGTCTGCTGCTGGCAGGCTTCTCATCCTTTTCGCTGCGGGAACTGCCTGCCGCAGTTGACTGGCCGACCATCATCACGCTGTGCGGTTTGCTGATGCTGACGAAAGGGATTGAGACCAGCGGCTATTTTGACGCGGTGGGCCGCCGCCTGGTCAGGCATTTTCACCATCAGCGCAGCCTGGCGCTTTTCCTGACGTTTGCGGCGGCGCTGCTGTCTACTTTTCTGACCAACGATGTGGCGCTGTTTATCCTGGTGCCGCTGACGCTCTCACTGCGGCGCTATGCTGCGCTGCCCGTTTCACGCCTGATTATCTTCGAAGCGCTGGCGGTTAATGCCGGTTCGCTGCTGACGCCGATGGGGAATCCACAAAATATCCTTCTCTGGCGGCAGGGTGAGGCGGGGTTTATTGCGTTTATCGGACAGATGTTACCGCTGGCGGCTGCGCTGGTAAGCAGCCTGATGCTGCTGACGTTTATCTGTTTTCCCCGTCGCCACATCGCGCTGACTGACCAGCAGGATCCCAGCGTCTGGCAGCGCCCTCTGCTGATAGCCAGCGTGCTGCTTTACCTGCTCTTTGTGGTTTCACTGGAGCTGGACCAGGCGCTGTGGGGAATGCTGGCGATCTTCGTCGTCTTCCTGATTATGGCCCGCCGTATTCTGCTTGAGCTGGACTGGAGTCTGCTGCTGGTGTTTATCGCCATGTTTGTCGATGTTTTCCTTCTTACCCGCTTACCCGCGCTGGCGTCCCTGCCTGAGCAAGTGACGGAGATGCCACAGGGCGGTCATTATCTCCTGGCCGTCGGACTCTCTCAGCTAATAAGTAATGTACCTGCAACTATCCTGCTGCTCAGTACTTTGCCTGCGAATACGCTGCTGGCCTGGGCGGTAAATATTGGCGGCTTCGGTTTACTGCCCGGATCGCTTGCCAATATTATCGCGCTGCGCATGGCGAAGGATCGCCGCATCTGGTGGCACTTTCATCTTTATTCCCTGCCGATGCTGCTATGGGCCACAGGGGTAGGCTGGGGACTGTTTATCCTCATGCATGCCGGCTGAATTCGCGCTTAGCCCGGTTCGTAAAGAAATGCTGGCATTTGTCAGTTTACGTCCTAAAGTTATATCAGCGTGAATCCTGCGACCCCGGCCTGGGGCCGCCGTAACCTGATGAGAACTATGGCTAATCAATCAACTTCAACGCCTGAGGATGAGCAGCGTTCTCAGGCTGATACCCAGCATGACGCCCCGCCGCAAAAAGATAACGATCGCCAGGAACAACCGGAACGTAAACGGCCAGGAAAAAAGCCCTTGATCATTCTGGCTGTGGTGGTGGTGGTAATGATTCTTATCGGGCTCTGGTTCTGGCTGACGACCCGAAATATTGAAACCACAGATGATGCTTTTACCGAAGCGAATGCGGTCACGATTGCTGCTAAAGCCTCCGGTTTTGTCACCGGGCTGCGGGTGAAAGACAATCAGCGCGTCAAAAAGGGCGATGTGCTGGTCGTCATCGATCCCCGCGACAGCCTTGCCCAGCGTGACCAGGCGCAGGCGCAGCTCGGGCTGGCGCAGGCGCAGCTCCATCAGGCTCAGGCCTCGCTCGCGCTGGCTAAGGTGCAGTATCCCGCGCAAAAAGATCAGGCTCTTGCTCAGCAGACCCGGGCAGAAGCGAATTTGCTTAATGCCGAAGCGGACTATAAACGTCAGCGCGGCGTCGATCCGCGGGCCACCTCGCAGCGCAATATTGATGCTGCCAACGCGCAGTTACGTAGCGCGCGGGCCGAACTGGCAAGCGCGAAAGCGCAGGTGGAAGTCGCTTCGCAGATCCAGTTACAGATTCAGCAGCAGCAAACGAATGTGGAAGCCCGTCAGCGGCAGGTGGAACAGGCGCGCGCGCAGCTTAATACGGCAAATCTTAACCTCTCCTATACGCAGGTCGTGGCCCCTTACGACGGGTTTGTAACCAAACGCAATGTGCAGCCAGGCACGCTGGTTCAGGCGGGATCGGCACTGTTTTCGCTGGTTTCATCAGATGTGTGGATTATCGCCAATTTTAAAGAAACCCAGCTTGAACATATGAACCCCGGCGATAAAGTCGAGATAAGTATTGATGCCTGGCCGGAGATGAAGCTGGAAGGGCACGTTGACAGCATCCAGATGGGAACTGGCTCTCGTTTCTCCGCTTTCCCGGCGGAAAATGCCACCGGCAATTTTGTGAAAATTGTGCAGCGGGTGCCGGTAAAAATCGTGATAGATAAAGGCCTCGATCCCAAGCGGCCTCTGCCGCTGGGACTCTCAGTTGAGCCGAAGGTAACGGTAAAATGAGTCAAAGCCAGAGCTGGCAGCCGGCCAGTAACCCCTGGCTGGTGGCGATGACGGTGACGCTGGCGGTGTTTATGGAGATCCTGGACACCACCATCGTCAACGTCGCGCTGCCGCACGTGGCCGGTTCGCTCTCCTCGAGCTACGACGAGTCCACCTGGGTTTTGACTTCCTATCTGGTGGCGAACGGCATTGTGTTGCCCATCTCAGCCTTTCTCAGCCGCGTATTTGGCCGTAAGCAGTTTTTCCTGATCTGCATCGTGATGTTTACCGTCTGCTCGTTTCTCTGCGGCATCGCTACCGAACTCTGGCAAATCATTTTATTCAGGGTGCTGCAGGGCTTTTTTGGCGGCGGTCTCCAGCCGGTTCAGCAGTCAGTGCTGCTGGACTACTTTAAGCCTGCCGATCGCGGCAAGGCGTTTGGTCTCTCTTCTATCGCGATTATTGTTGCCCCGGTGCTGGGGCCAACGCTCGGTGGCTGGATTACCGATAACTACAGCTGGCGCTGGGTATTTTTTATTAACATTCCCGTCGGTATTTTCAGCGTACTGGCCATCTATCAGTTGCTGGAAGATCCGCCATGGGAGCGCAAGTGGGCAAAAGATAAGCTGAGCATCGACTATATCGGCATCAGCCTGATCACGCTTGGGCTGGGCTGTCTTCAGGTAATGCTGGATCGGGGTGAAGATGATGACTGGTTCAATTCCAGCTTTATCGTAACCTTTGCCATCCTGACCGCGATCGGGCTGGTTGGGGCGGTGTACTGGCTGCTCTATGCGAAAAAGCCGGTAGTCGATCTGCACTGTCTGAAAGATCGTAACTTTGCCGTCGCCAGCGTACTGATGGCAGGGATGGCCGCGATTCTTTACGGCAGTTCGGTAGTGATTCCGCAGCTGGCGCAGCAGGATTTAGGCTATACCGCCACCTGGTCAGGGCTGGTGCTTTCGCCCGGCGCGATCCTGATCGTGCTCTCTATCCCGCTGGTGCTTAAACTGATGCCGGTGGTACAAACGCGCTGGATTATCGCCTTCGGCTTTACCTGCCTGTTTGTCTCATTCCTTTATTCTGCGACGCTGACACCTGATGTCGATTTCACCACGCTGGTATTAATGCGCAGCGCGCAAACCATCGGGCTGGGCTTCCTGTTCGTCCCGCTCACCACCATCGCCTTTGTCACTATCCCGCAGCGGCTGAATGCCGATGCCTCCGCGCTTTTTACCATGTGCCGTAACGTGGCAGGATCGGTCGGCATTTCGCTCTCCACGGCGATGATTACCGAAAGGGAGCAGGTACACAGCGCGCATATGGTGCATAACATGTCGCCGCTGAATGAGCAGTTCACGCTTACCGTTGAGCGCTGGGCGCAGGCGGTCAGAGATTTCTCCACGATGGTTGGCGATCCGGTCACCCTCGCAACGGGGCAGATCTACAGAGAGATGATCGCGCAGGCGCGTATTCTCGCTTATATCGACGTCTTTATGGGGTTGAGCATCGTTGCGCTGATCCTGATTCCTTTTTGCCTACTGCTTGCGCCGATTAAGAGCGAGGGCAGTGCAGGAGCACACTGACATGAACGTTTCTCCTTTATTAACGCGTTCGCGATGCGGACTGATGCTGGCCGTTACGCTCGCCCTGTCGGCCTGTTCGGTCGGGCCAGACTATCAGCGATCCGTGCCGTCCACGCCTGCGGCCTTTAACGCGATGCAGTCGCAGGAAGGCTCCCGGCCTCTGGCTGCACAGACCAGCCCGGACTGGTGGCGGACATTCAACGATCCTCAGCTGAACAGCCTGATCGATCGCGCTATTGCCGGTAACTTAACCCTCCAGCAGGCGGTACTGCGTATTGCGGGATCGCGTCAGCAGCTTAACCAGGCTCGCGGCGCCTGGTTTCCGTCAGTGAACGGGAATGTGTCCGCCACCCGCCAGCAGCTGGGCGTGAAAGGCGCGCTGGAAGCGAACGGTATCTATGACCAGGTGGACAGCGTGGATCCAGAGCTGCGTTCGGCGCTGGACGGCCTCTCGCAGCCGGTCACGCTTTATCAGGGCAGTTTTGATGCCGCCTGGGAGCTGGATCTCTGGGGTAAAGTACGTCGACAGGTTGAAATGGCGGGCGCGCAGCAGCAGCAGAGCATCGAAAACCGTCACGACGCGCTGGTATCACTGGAAGCGGAAGTCGCCCGAACTTATCTGCAACTGCGCGGCGCTCAGTCAATTGTTGAGACGCTCGGTACGCAAATTGAGGTGGCACAGCAGACGCTCGAACTGACCCAGAGCAGACAACGTAATGGACTCTCTCCACAGCTCGATGTGGAGAATGCCCGCGCCCAGCTCAGTTCGCTGAAAGCACAGCTGCCGCAGTATCAGGCGCAGATACGCCAGGCGATGAACGGACTGGCCGTTCTGATCGGCAAGCCGCCGGGCGCGCTGGATGCGGAACTGACAGCCAGCCGGCCATTGCCGCCGCTGCCGGAGGTGGTGCCGGTCGGATTACCGTCCACGCTGGCCCGCCGCCGGCCCGACGTCCGGGCGGCAGAAGCTCAGCTGCATGCGGCAACGGCCAGTATCGGCGTCTCGGTTGCGCAACTTTTCCCCGATCTTTCACTGACCGGTCAGTTTGGCATGCGTAACACCGACGTCAGCTATCTGGATAACTGGAGCAGCCACTTTTACAGCTTCGGCCCCGCGATCTCCCTTCCGCTGTTTCAGGGCGGCAGGCTGGTTTCCGGCATCAAGCTCGCCAGGGCGGAGCAGGCCAGCGCGGCGCTTAACTATCGCCAGACGGTATTAACGGCCCTGCAGGATGTGGAGAATGCGCTGATTAGCTACCGTACCGATCAGCAGCGATCGGAGGAACTAAACCGCACCGTGGAAGCAATGCAGAACGCCTTCGATCTGGCGAACGACAGCTATACCAAAGGGCTCTCTTCATTTATCGACGCGCTGGATGCGCAGCGTCAGCTGGCTCAGGCAAAGCAGCAGGCCGCCACGGCCAGCGTTCAGTGCAGTCTGGATCTGGTGGCGCTTTACAAAGCGCTGGGCGGTGGCTGGGAACCTTATCAGAGCGTGAAGCTGCCTGAATTCCCGGTTTTTGGCCCAGCGGAAAGTGCGGTTCAATAACAGTAATGCTGGCGGCTATGTCTTCAGTTAACCGTACCGGCAGGGCAGGGCTTCTACGCCCCGCTGGTGTATAAACGTAAGCTCTGGCCTGGCAACCACAGGCTTGCAAACTGAAAAGGCTGACGTTACAACTGGCCGCTCAACGGTGAGGAAACCCACCAGATAGCGCTCAGGAGGGTAAGCTGAAACGCCACAGAAAGAACGCGCAGTAACACACAGGGGTGGTGGTGTATTCGCCGCCCCTTTTTTTTGGCATAATGCGCGCTGATTCACACTCCCACATCGCAAACGAAAGGCAATCCTGTGCTAGTTTCCAGCAACGTCACCATGCAGTTTGGCAGTAAGCCGCTGTTCGAAAACATCTCTGTCAAATTTGGCGGCGGCAACCGCTACGGTCTGATTGGCGCTAACGGTAGCGGCAAATCCACTTTTATGAAAATCCTGGGCGGCGATCTTGTGCCCTCAGCCGGCAACGTCTCTCTCGATCCGAACGAGCGTATCGGTAAGCTGCGCCAGGATCAGTTCGCCTTTGAGCAGTACACCGTGCTGGATACGGTCATCATGGGCCACGGCGAGCTGTGGGAAGTGAAAGAAGAACGCGACCGCATCTATGCGCTGCCTGAGATGAGCGAAGAAGATGGCTATAAAGTGGCCGATCTGGAAGTCAAGTATGGCGAAATGGATGGCTACACCGCCGAAGCCCGTGCGGGTGAGCTGCTGCTGGGCGTGGGCATTCCGCTGGAGCAGCATTACGGCCCGATGAGTGAAGTGGCGCCGGGCTGGAAGCTGCGTGTCCTGCTGGCGCAGGCGCTCTTCTCTAACCCTGAAATTCTGCTGCTTGATGAGCCGACGAACAACCTGGACATTGATACCATTCGCTGGCTGGAGCAGGTGCTGAACGAGCGTAACAGCACCATGATTATCATCTCCCACGACCGTCACTTCCTGAACATGGTCTGTACTCATATGGCCGATCTGGATTACGGCGAACTGCGCGTTTATCCGGGTAACTACGACGAATATATGACGGCGGCCACCCAGGCACGCGAGCGTCTGCTTTCTGATAACGCCAAGAAGAAGGCGCAGATTAACGAACTGCAATCCTTCGTCAGCCGCTTCAGCGCCAACGCCTCCAAGTCGCGTCAGGCGACCTCCCGTGCGAAGCAGATAGACAAAATCAAGCTGGAAGAGGTGAAGGCCTCCAGCCGTCAGAACCCGTTTATCCGCTTCGAGCAGGATAAAAAACTGTTCCGTAACGCGCTGGGTCTGGAAGCGCTGACCAAAGGATTTGATCAGGGACCGCTGTTTAAGAACCTCGATCTGCTGCTGGAAGTAGGCGAAAAGCTGGCTATCCTCGGGCCGAACGGTATCGGTAAAACCACGCTGCTGAAAACGCTGGTGGGCGAGCTGGAACCCGATAACGGCACGGTGAAGTGGTCCGAAAACGCGCGCATCGGCTACTATGCGCAGGATCACGCGCATGATTTTGCCAACGACCTGACGGTCTTCGACTGGATGAGCCAGTGGAAGCAGGAAGGCGATGATGAGCAGGCGGTTCGCAGTATTCTGGGCCGCCTGCTGTTCAGCCAGGACGATATCAAAAAGCCCGCCAAAGTGCTTTCTGGTGGTGAGAAAGGCCGGATGCTGTTCGGTAAATTGATGATGGAAAAACCGAACGTGCTGATCATGGATGAGCCGACCAACCACCTTGATATGGAATCGATTGAGGCGCTGAACATGGCGCTGGAGATGTATGAAGGCACGCTGATTTTCGTCTCGCACGACCGCGAATTCGTCAGCTCGCTCGCCACCCGCGTGATTGAAATGTCGCCGGGCAAGCTCAAGGACTTCACCGGCAACTACGAAGATTACCTTCGCAGCCAGGGCATCTCCTGATGAACAGGGAGCGGAAACGCTCCCTTTTTTTATCTGTATATCTGGCTGAGAACGAACAGCGTCAGCAATGACGTGAACCATTTACCAGATAATGTCAGTCCCGTCCTTTATCAGACGTTTTCCTGAAAGAAACCCCGCTCTGTCACTGCCCGATCAGGCAGACTGGCCGCAGACTTCGCAGGCCGGATCTTTGGCGACTTTCATTTCCCGGAACTGCAGGGTCATCGCGTCGTACATCAGCAGTTTGCCCGCGCTGCTGCTGCCATAACGCGTCAATATCCGAATCGCCTCCATCGCCTGCAGCGATCCAATCACGCCCACCAGCGGTGCCATCACGCCCGCTTCGACGCAGCTCAGCGTGCTATCACCGAAGAGCCGGCTGATACAGCGATAGCAGGGCTGCGTATCCAGCCAGGTAAAGACGCCGATCTGTCCTTCCATACGAATGGCGGCGCCGGACACCAGCGGCGTTTTATGCGTAAAGCAGAGACGATTGAGCTGTTCCCGCGTTGCCACATTATCAGTGCAGTCCAGTACCACATCATGCCCGGCGACCAGCTCGCCCAGCGCCCGATCGTCAAGCTGCGCGTTGATGGCCTCAAGCGTGATATGCGGATTGATGGCCGCCAGCCGCTGACGGGCAGACGCCACCTTTGCCATACCGAGCTGGGCATCGCCGTGCAGCGTCTGACGCTGTAAATTGGAGAGGGAAACCTCGTCGAAATCAACCAGGGTCAGATGGCCTGTACCGGCCGAGGCCAGGTAAGGGCTGGCGGCACAGCCGAGGCCACCGAGGCCCAGGATTAGCGCTTTCGAGGCTTTCAATTGCTCCTGGCCTTCAAAGTCAAAACCGCGCAGCACAATCTGACGGTTGTAGCGCAGCATCTCTTCGTCGCTGAGTTCCGGCAGCATGGTTACCCCTCCAGCAGCGAGTTAAAGGGCTCCACCTCGACCCATTCGCCTGGTGCAACGCTGCCGCGCTCACGCTCAAGAACGATAAAACAGTTCGCCTGGCTGAAGGAGCTGAAAACATGCGATCCCTGTGCGCCGGTACTGCGTACCTCAAGCTCTCCTCCGGCATTGCGCGACAGAATACCGCGCTGGAAATCGAGCCTGCCCGGTGACTTTTTGAGTTTTTCCGTCACTTTTACCCGCTGACGGGGAGGTAACGTCGTGCCTGGCAGTCCGGCGAGCTTCGCCAGCAGGGGCTGAACCAGCTGATAGAAGGTCAGTGCGGCGGAAACGGGATTTCCCGGCAGGCCGCAGAACCAGCTCTGACTGAGGCGGCCAAAGGCGAAAGGTTTGCCGGGTTTGATCGCCAGCTTCCAGAAGGCGACTTCCCCCAGCGACTCCAGCATCTGTTTGGTGTAATCCGCCTCGCCAACGGAAACGCCGCCGCTGCTGATCACCACATCCGCCAGGCTGTCCGCCCGTTCAAAAGCGGCCCGCAATGCCGCAGGATCGTCGCGGATAATGCCCAGATCGATCGTTTCACAACCCAGTTTGTCGAGCATCAGCCGCACCGCGAAGCGGTTCGTGTCATAAATCTGTCCGTCTGCCAGCGGCTGGCCGACGGGCTGGAGTTCGTCGCCGGTCGAGAAGATGGCGACCTTCAGCTTGCGGCGTACCTCGACGTCGGCAATGCCGAGCGAGGCCAGCAGTGGCAGCTCCGCCGCGCCCAGGCGGATACCTGCGCTGAGCACGCCAGCGCCTTGCTGGATATCCTCACCGGGAAGCCGGATGTTCTGTCCGGCGTTCACAGCGGCAACGATACGGATTTTGTCACCCACAAGTTCCGTTTCTTCCTGCATGACAACCGCCTCTGTTCCTTCGGGAACCGGTGCACCGGTCATAATGCGGATACAGCTACCTGCGGGCCAGTCGCCGCGATAAGGCGCACCGGCGAAAGCCTTACCGGCTATCGCCAGCGGTTCGTTGTGAAGATCGGCCAGGCGTACAGCGTACCCATCCATGGCGGAGTTGGCGAAAGGCGGCACATTCAGCGGAGAGATCACCTCTGAAGCCGTAATGCGGCCCGCCGCTGCGGTGATTGGCAGCGTTTCGGTTTCGGTTACAGGGGTAATTTGCTCCAGCATGGCTGCCAGCGCATCGTCGAGGGAGATCAGTCCCGCAGTAAAGGATTCCATAAAAGTCTCCGGCATGCCCGGATTGAGGGGCAGGCGTTAAAATCAGATGGCGCTATTATGGCGTGAATTGCCTTTGCGGTCACGAAAACCGCCTGTGGCACGGCAATGCGTTTTCCGCCCGTAGTCAACTTGTTAACATTCTCCTTTACATCACTTTACAGCCTGCCTATAGTCAAAAACGTGTCTGAACCGATTGAAATCATTCTAACTCAGTGTTTTTCATGCTGATTTGCCCTTCAGGATAAAAGATTATGGTCAGAGCGGTTATCGCTATACACGGTGGTGCGGGCGCGATTACCCGCGCGAACATGCAGCCTGAAAAAGAGCAGCATTATATTCAGGCCCTTTCAGATATCCTGAGCCAGGGACAGGCAATTCTCGCTGCGGGCGGTAGCGCGCTGGAGGCTGTCACCGAAGCGGTACGTCTGCTCGAAGAATGCCCGCTATTCAATGCGGGAAAGGGCGCCGTTTTCACGCATCAGGAGACGCATGAGCTTGACGCCTGCGTGATGGATGGCCGCACTCTGGAAGCGGGTGCCGTCGCGGGCGTCAGCCGTATCCGCAATCCGGTGCTGGCGGCGCTGGCGGTGCTTGAAAAAAGCCCGCATCTCCTTTTTATCGGTGAAGGCGCAGAAGCCTTTGCCGCCGCGCATAATCTTGAGCAGGTCTCTCCTGACTTCTTCTCTACCGCGGAGCGCCGTGAACAGCTTCACCGCGCGCTCAGCACCGACCAGACACTGCTCGATCATGATGGTGAAGCAAAGGTTTCTGGTGATCCGATCGACCCAGACCATAAGTTTGGCACTGTTGGGGCCGTTGCGCTTGATCTGGCGGGTAACCTCGCGGCGGCAACCTCGACCGGCGGTATGACCAACAAACAGGCCGGGCGCGTCGGCGACTCGCCAATTATCGGGGCGGGTTGCTATGCCAATAACGCCAATGTCGCGGTCTCCTGTACCGGTACGGGAGAAGTCTTTATGCGGACGCTGGCGGCTTACGATATCGCTGCGCTGATGGAGTATGGCGGGCTGTCGTTAAAAGAGGCCAGCGAGCGCGTGATAATGGAAAAAATCCCGGTGCTGGGCGGCAGCGGGGGCGCCATTGCCGTCGATCGCGAGGGGAATGTGGCGCTGCCTTTTAACAGCGAAGGGATGTATCGCGGTTATGGCTACGTGGGTGATGCACCGAACGTGGGGATTTATCGCGAAGATCGGGGGCGTATGGATGACAATAGCTGATCCGGAGATGCCAGAAGGCCAAGTGCTGGCGGTGAGAAACCTGAGCGTCAGCTTCCGCCAGGAAGGGGAAATCGTTCAGGCGGTGAGAAATCTGTCGCTGGAAGTGCAGCGGGGCGAAACGGTTGCCATTGTGGGTGAGTCCGGCTCCGGTAAGTCGGTCACCTCACTGGCGCTGATGCGGCTGGTTGAACAGGGGGGCGGATGCATTGACAGCGGTGAGATGTGGCTGAGACGGCGGAACAATCAGCTTATCGATCTCGCCAGCGCCAGGCCTTCCCAACTGCGCCGCATCCGCGGCGCCGATATGGCGATGATTTTTCAGGAACCGATGACATCCCTGAACCCGGTCTTTCCCGTCGGTGAACAGATCGCCGAATCGATCCGTCTGCATCAGGGGAAAAGCCATCGTGAGGCGCTGAAGGAAGCCGAACGGATGCTGGATCTGGTGCGTATTCCGGAAGCGAAAAATGTCCTGTCACGTTTTCCCCATCAGCTCTCTGGCGGAATGCGTCAGCGGGTGATGATCGCGATGGCGCTTTCCTGTCGTCCGGCGCTGCTGATTGCCGACGAACCCACCACGGCGCTTGACGTGACTATTCAGGCGCAGATCCTCCAGCTAATCCGGGTGCTGCAAAAAGAGATGCAGATGGGCGTGATTTTTATCACTCACGATATGGGCGTGGTGGCGGAAATGGCCGATCGCGTGCAGGTAATGTATCGCGGGGATGTGGTAGAAACCGGTACTGTCGAAAAAATATTCCAGGCGCCTCAGCAGGAATATACCCGGGCGCTGCTGGCCGCCGTGCCAAAGCTGGGCGCCATGACCGGCAAGCCTTTCCCGGCGCGATTCCCACTGCCGGGTCAGACGACCTCAGATGAGGTGTCACAGACGCAGAACACCGTTGCGACAGAGGCAGCGCCGGTGCTTCAGGTGCGCGATCTGGTCACGCGGTTCGATATCCGCAGCGGCATTCTCAACCGCGTAACCCGGCGCGTTCACGCCGTGGAAAAAGTCAGCTTCGATCTCTGGCCGGGCGAAACGCTGGCGCTGGTGGGTGAGTCCGGCTGCGGTAAATCCACGACCGGCCGTTCACTGCTGCGGCTGGTCGAAAGCCAGGGCGGTACAATCACCTTTAACGGCCAGCGGATTGACACGCTTTCGGGTGCGGCGCTCTCGCATTTACGGCGCGATATCCAGTTTATTTTCCAGGACCCTTACGCTTCCCTCGATCCCCGGCTGACGGTGGGCTTCTCCATTATGGAGCCGTTACTGGTGCACGGCATCGCAAAGGGACGCGAAGCACAGGCGCGCGTCGACTGGCTGCTGGAGCGGGTGGGGCTGCTGCCCGAACATGCCCGCCGCTATCCCCACGAATTCTCGGGCGGCCAGCGTCAGCGTATCTGTATTGCCCGTGCGCTGGCGCTCAATCCGAAAGTGGTTATTGCCGACGAATCCGTTTCCGCGCTGGATGTCTCCATCCAGGCGCAAATCATCAATCTTATGCTGGATTTACAGCGCGAGTTCGGCATCGCCTTTCTGTTTATTTCTCATGATATGGCGGTGGTGGAGCGGATCAGTCACCGCGTGGCGGTGATGTATCTTGGGCAGATCGTGGAAATTGGCCCGCGGCAGGCGGTTTTTGAAAATCCTCAGCATGCCTATACGCGCAAGCTGATGTCAGCCGTTCCCGTCGCCGATCCCAGTCATCGCCGGCGGGAAAGAGCGCTACTGGTTGACGAAATTCCCAGCCCGATCCGCACGCTGGGAGAGGAACCTGAAGTGGCTCAGCTGGTTGAAGTGGGCGCCGGACACTACGTTGCCCGCCATGCTATCGGCGGTGCCTGAACTGTTGCATCACAAAAAGGGTTTACAGGAGAGGAACGCATAATGAGAAATCATCAAAAACGTAAGATGCTGTTGACCGTCGGACTGCTGGGCAGCATCGCTGCCGTTCCCGCCTGGGCGGCGAAGGATGCGGTGATAGCGGTAGGGTCCAATTTCACCACGCTCGATCCTTATGACGCCAACGATACGCTGTCGCAGGCGGTCGCGAAATCGTTTTATCAGGGGCTGTTTGGCTTCGATAAAGAGATGAAGCTGGTTAACGTGCTGGCAGAAAGCTATGAAGCCAGCCCGGATGGGCTGACCTATACCATTAAGCTGCGCAGCGGCATTACATTTCAGGACGGCAGCGACTTTAATGCGGAGGCGGTCAAGGTCAACCTCGATCGCGCCAGCAATCCGGATAATCATCTTAAACGGTATAACCTGTTTAAGTCGGTTGATAGCACGGAAGTCCTCGATCCCAGCACGGTAAAAATCACGCTGAAGCAGCCGTTTTCCGCCTTTATCAACACCCTGGCCAGCCCGGCGGCAGCGATGATTTCACCGGCCGCGCTGAAAAAGTATGGCAAGGATATCGGCTTCCATCCTGTGGGCACCGGCCCTTACGAACTGGAAACCTGGAACCAGACGGACTTTGTGAAGGTGAAGAAATTTGCCGGCTACTGGAAAAAAGGGTATCCGAAACTTGATACCATTACCTGGCGTCCGGTGGTCGATAACAACACCCGGGCAGCGATGCTGCAAACCGGAGAGGCCAACCTGGCTTTTCCCATTCCCTACGAGCAGGCCAGGCTGCTGGAGAAAAACCCCAGGCTGGATCTGGTCACGTCGCCTTCTATTATGCAGCGCTACATCAGCCTTAACGTCACGCAAAAACCGTTTGATAATGTGAAGGTACGTGAAGCGCTCAGCTACGCCATCAATCGTCAGGCTCTGGTTAAAGTGGCGTTTGCCGGTTATGCCACACCGGCTACCGGCATTGTGCCGCCAGCGATCCAGTACTCGCAGAGCTATCCGGCCCAGGAATACAATCCGGCGAAGGCGCGCGAACTGCTGAAGGAAGCAGGTTACCCGAACGGTTTTACCACCACACTCTGGTCGTCACACAATCACAGCACCGCGCAGAAAGTGTTGCAGTTCACCCAGCAGCAGCTCGCTCAGGTCGGCATTAAGGTGAAAGTTACCGCGATGGATGCAGGCCAGCGGGCGGCGGAAGTGGAGGATAAAGGCCAGAAAGAGAGCGGCGTGCGCATGTTCTATACCGGCTGGTCCGCTTCCACCGGCGAAGCCAACTGGGCGCTGACGCCGCTGTTTGCCACTCAGTCCTGGCCACCGACGATTTTTAACACCGCCTTTTACAGCAATCCGCAGGTGGATAAAGATCTGACCGATGCGCTGAACACTACTGACAGCGAGAAAAAAGCGGCGTTCTATAAAGATGCCCAGGACCGCATCTGGCAGGATCGTCCGTGGATACCGTTGGTGGTGGAAAAACTGGTCTCGGCAAACACAAAAAACCTGACGGGTTTTTATGTTATGCCGGACACCTCGTTCAGCTTTGATGAAGCCGATCTGAAGTAACGCCGCTTCAAAGGCCTGCGCCTCTCATTCAGGGAGGCGCGGCTGTGTGACGCGCAGGAAAACGCATGCTTAATTACTTTCTCCGACGTTTACTGGGGCTGATCCCCACGCTGCTGATTGTCGCCGTGCTGGTGTTCCTGTTTGTGCATATGCTGCCGGGCGATCCGGCACGCCTGATTGCCGGGCCGGAAGCAGATGCAACGGTAGTGGCGATGGTGCGCGAGCAGCTCGGCCTGGACCGGCCGATGTTACAGCAATTCTGGCACTATATGATTAACGCGCTGCAGGGCGACTTTGGCTATTCGATGGTATCCCGGCGTCCGGTTTCCGAAGAGATTGCCGCCCGTTTTTTACCCACGCTGTGGCTGACGCTGAGCAGTATGGTCTGGTCGGTGATCTTCGGCATGGCTATCGGGATTGTCTCTGCCGTCTGGCGCAACCGCTGGCCTGACCGGCTGGGCATGACGCTGGCGGTTTCTGGCATTTCATTTCCCGCGTTTGCCCTTGGCATGCTGCTGATGCAGGTCTTCTCCGTTGAGCTGGGCTGGCTGCCGACGGTGGGCGCTGACAGCTGGCAGCACTACATCCTTCCTTCCATTACGTTAGGGGCGGCAGTGGCGGCCATCATGGCCCGCTTTACCCGCGCTTCCTTTGTCGAGGTGATGCAGGAAGATTACATGCGAACTGCCAGAGCGAAAGGCGTGCGCGAAACGCTGGTGGTGGTAAAACATGGCTTGCGCAACGCGATGATCCCGGTGGTGACCATGATGGGGTTGCAGTTCGGCTTTCTGCTGGGCGGCTCTATTGTGGTGGAAGTGGTGTTCAACTGGCCCGGGTTGGGCCGGCTGCTGGTGGATTCCGTGGCAATGCGTGACTATCCGGTCGTCCAGGCGGAAGTGCTGCTTTTTTCGCTGGAGTTTATCCTCATCAATCTGATTGTCGATCTGCTGTATGCCGCCATCAATCCGGCGATACGCTACAAATAAGGACCCGCGATGAAAAACTGGCGACGTAACGCGGCGCTTGCCGCCATGCCAACGGTAAATCCCCATCGCGTGCGCACGCCCTGGCATGAATTCTGGCGACGTTTTCGCCGCCAGCCGGTGGCGATGATCTCCGGGCTTTTTGTACTGCTGCTGATTATCGTGGCGGTGTTTGCGCCCTGGATCGCGCCGTTCGATGCTGAAAACTATTTTGACTACGACCGGCTGACGGAAGGGCCGTCGGCGATGCACTGGTTTGGCGTGGATTCACTGGGCCGGGACATCTTCAGCCGTGTGCTGCTCGGCACCCGCCTGTCGCTGATTTCAGGCTTTGTGTCAGTGGCGATAGGTGCCGCTACAGGGACGGTGCTGGGCCTGCTGGCAGGCTATTATCAGGGCTGGTGGGATCGTATCATCATGCGCATCAGCGACGTGCTCTTTGCCTTTCCGGGCATCCTGCTGGCAATTGCCGTGGTGGCGATAATGGGGACAGGCATGTCCAACGTCATCGTTGCGGTCGCTATCTTCAGCATTCCGGCGTTTGCAAGGCTGGTACGCGGCAATACGCTGGTGCTGAAACAGATGACCTATATTGAGTCAGCCCGCAGCATCGGCGTGCCGGATCTGACCATTGTGCTGCGTCATATTTTGCCGGGAACGCTCTCGTCGATCGTGGTCTATTTTACGATGCGCATCGGCACGTCGATTATTACCGCGGCCAGTTTGTCGTTCCTGGGGCTTGGCGCCCAGCCGCCCACGCCGGAATGGGGCGCGATGCTGAACGAGGCGAGGGCGGATATGGTTATGGCGCCCCACGTGGCGATTTTCCCGAGCCTGGCAATTTTTCTGACGGTGCTGGCCTTCAACCTGCTGGGTGATGGCCTGCGCGATGCGCTCGACCCGAAACTGAAGAGTTAGCGAATAGCGCTTTCCCCTGCGTCTGCTTTGCGCAGGCGCAGCCTCGCCTGTTCTGTGCCAGACTGACTGTTTTGACAGGAGGATAAAGGGTGAAAGAATTCGATTATCAGCAGGATTTTAAAACCATCGATTTCCGACAGCATCCTGAGCGTTACCAGGTGGGCCGGGGAGAGCAGGGCGTGCTGATGGTGGAGCCTTATAAGAGTGAGATTCTCCCCCACTGGCGGTTTAAAACGGTGGAGATAGCCAAAACCTCTGCGGCCGAAATCATGAAGCTGTTTGAAACCTACCGCGCCAGCGACGATTTTGTCGGCATGGATATGGCGCGAAAGTTTATTCAGATGGGCTACACCCGCGCCAGGCGCTACGCCAACCATAAAGGCGGGCGGAAATATGATGAAAACCGGGAGGAACTTCCCCGGATACTGAATGAGGAAAAAGCGGCAGCGGCGGCCATCTTTAAGGCCGAGTGGGATAAAATCCGCGAGGATAAAGACTACCTTGACCGCAAGAAAAAGCATCAGGCGAAATATGGCTGATCCAACCGGATAATCTTTAAAAGGCCGCAATTAAGCGGCCTTGCCACAAAGATTATTTTTTCAGCGCATCGGCGCCGTCAGACGATATTTGTTCTTTCTGTGCCCCTGAACCAGGTCTGGCGGGGCCGAGGTTCGGCTCCTGTCCAAGAATGTCGGGTTGTTCTTTCGCGGTAAACTGACCCACGCCATCGTATGCTGGGCCTTCACTCCAGCGGCCTTTCGGCAAGGGCTTATCCAGCGAGGTGTTCAGACAATAATATGCGTGCTCCTGCGCTTCATCGGACCGCGGGAAACTGTTCGGGATAGGCATAGAAGCCGCAATGCCGCCCATTTCCTCGATCACTGCCAGCCACTGCTGCTGATGCATGGTGTCGCGGGCAATAAGGAAAGAGAGAAAATCTTTCATCCCTTTATCTTCCGTCAGATTATAAAGTCGCGTCGCCAGCACCCGACCGGTGGATTCCGCCGTGACGTTCGCCAGCATATCTGCGGCAACGTTGCCGGAGGCATAGATATGGCTCATATCAAACGACATGCCGTTAGCATTAACCGGCATGGCTGCCAGTCCTGATGAGAGAACGTGGCGCGGGTTCATACCGCCAAGAATGGCGTTAACGACCGGGTCTTTTGCTGACTCTTCCTGATAAGAGAGCGGCGCGCCTTCAAGGTTGAGGGCAACAGCATGGCCCAGCATCTCAATGTGAGCCAGCTCTTCAGTGGCAGTGGAAATCAGCAGATCCTTAATTCTTGGATCGCCGCGCGTCCCCATGGCCTGGAAAAAATATTGCATAGCGACACGTATTTCCCCTTCGACGCCACCAATAGCCTGCTGTAACAGCATGGCGAATTCGGGATCGGGCTTGTCAACTTTTACCGGGTATTGCAGTTTCGAAGAATGATGAAACATAAACTCCTCCTGGCAGGTTACGTTAGTTCAACAACGCAATAAGCCTGGTAGAATTTGAAAAAAATGGAAGGGGAATACGAAAGATTCTCATTTTGGGACGAATCACAGCCTGATGAGAGTGATTGTTTCGTGGTTCTTTTGCCTGACTGAAGGCCAGGCGAAAGCTGGTCTGGCAAGATAGCGGGGCCAAAAAGAATAGCCACTCCATGGCCGCAGAGGGATTACGCCGCTGCGCCTTTGGCCTGAGTGGCCAGGTGCGCCGCCCACAGATTCGTTATCCACTTCACGCCTTTCGCAGTGAAGCGTGCCTGTGAGAAAGCGTGCAGATTTTCACCCACGCTGGTGCGTACCGTAAAATAGCCCATCTGAACATGATGCTGTTGCGGCATCAGTGCGCCGTTGGCACGATACATAATATTGCGCTCAAGCAGAAACTGCCGGAAATCAGACTCCTTTGCCTTCAGCATCTTACAGAGCTGACGAAAGCCCAGAGAATCTTCCACCTGAACAAAACGGTCAAAGAACTCCGCCTTTGGCGCGAAGAGCGCAAGCTGCTGTTCGGCAGCCTGACGCTGTTCAAATTGTTCCGCCCAGGCGCGTGCCGCCGCGGCCGGATTGGTAAAGTCCGGCAGGCGAGTGTTTCTTTCCCGTTCCTGCCACAGATCCAGCGCCTGAGCGATAAATGCGGGCGCCAGGCGCGCCACAGCCAGCAGCGAATCACGTTTGTTCAGGCAAAACTCCTGACGCGCTTCGCCCTCACGCTCGTAAACACCAAGGGTCAGCGGTTGAGACAGACGCTGCGTGGTTTCCAGCGTTTTGATCAGCCGTTTTACTTCGCCGTGCGGTATACCGGCCAGTTTGGCGATTTCCCGGCTGCTCATCGTGACCGATTGATTCAGCGAGCTGAGGTTTTCTGTCGAAATCATCATAGGTTTTACCCCCAAGCTTTTCAAAAGACACCCGAGCGGGCAGTAGAAATATTATACAGTTGACTGTTTAAATATCCAGTACTTTTTTTAAGCGCTACGGTAAGCGGAAGCGGTTATAAACTTTGATTTTTTGTAAAGGTGACGCGTCCACACTGCAACTTCGCTAAGGTTATTTCAGACCTTTAACCGGAGGAAAAGCATGTCCCGACTACTGCAAACGTGCCTGCTTAGCGTCTCGCTGTTAACCGCAAGTGTCGCCGCCGCTGAAAAACTGAGCGTCACCGAATTACTAAAAGGGCTTCATCATCCCTGGGCCGTTGCCTTTCTGCCCGATAATCAGGGAATGTTGATTACTGAGCGCGAAGGACAGCTTCGTCTCTGGCAGGCAAATAAAGGATTATCGGAGCCGATTCGCGGCGTTCCTGACGTCTGGGCTGAGCGTCAGGGCGGATTGCTGGATGTGGTGCTGGCACCAGACTTTCCGCAAAGCCGTCGTGTCTGGCTGAGCTATACCGAAGCGGATGAAAACGGACGGGCAGGCGCCGTAGTCGGGGTGGGGACGCTGAGTGAAGATAATACCCAGCTTAACGACTTTAAACCGGTGCTTCGCCAGATGCCTAAACTGTCCGGCGGTGCCAATCTTGGCTCGCGGATCGCGTTTGACCGCGACGGGATGCTTTATGTCACCTTCGGCGATAATTTCCAGGCTGAATCCGCGCAGGATCTATCCTCGCTGGCGGGTAAAGTGATCCGTCTGAATGCGGATGGGAGCATTCCTGATGACAATCCTTTAGTCGGCAAGCAGAACGTAAGAGAAGAGATCTGGAGCTGGGGCGTGCGCAATGCGCAGGGAGTTGCGCTAAACCCGTGGACGCAGGAAATGTGGGAAAACGAACATGGTCCTCGTGGCGGTGATGAGGTCAATATTCTGCGCAAAGGCAAAAACTACGGCTGGCCGCTGGCCACCTACGGCGAAGCTTATGGCGGCGGTAAAGTTGTAGGTTCTGAGGGAACTCAGGCTCCTGGAACGGAGCAACCGGTGTTCTGGTGGAAAGAGTCTCCTGCGCTGAGCGGTATGGCGTTCTACAACAGTGCGCGGTTTCCGCAGTGGAAGAATTCACTCTTTGTCGGCGCACTGAAGGATAAGAGCCTGATTCACCTCACCGTTAACGGCGACCGCGTCACGGAGAAAGCGCGCCTGCTTAAAACGCGCGGCGAGCGAATTCGCGACGTCAGAATGGGGCCTGATGGTTTCCTCTACGTCCTGACCGATGAAAGTGACGGAAAGCTGCTTAAGGTTGGCCTGGCGGAGTAAGCCGATCGCTCAGGCTTCCCTTCTGGTTATCTGCGCCAGTGGCAAACCTCCCAGCCGCGCTGCTCGGCCAGCGCCCGCAGCGGCCCGGCTGGGTTAATCACATAAGCATGATCGGCCTGTTCGAGCATTGGTAAATCATTGATGGCATCGCTGTAGGCCCAGGTACGGCCATAGGCGGCGTCATTCCGCACCGAGAGCCAGTCTGTCATAGGGGTAATCTTTCCCTCTGCAAAGCCCACCTTGCCATAAGAACGGCCGCTATACCTGTCGCCGACGGTTTCAACGCCAATGGTCAGCGTGCCATCGGTGCCAAGTTGTTGCGCAATCGGCACCATAAGATGTTCACCGCTGGTGGATACCACCAACACCCGATCCCCGCGCTGCTTGTGCCACGCTATTCTTTCCCGCGCTGAGGGGTAGACGCGCGGCAGGATATCGCGCTGGATAAATCGCCTGACCCAGCCTGAAACCGTTAGCGTTCCTCTGCCTGCGATGGGAGAAAGCGTGGCGCTCATATACTCTTCAATCGTCAGCTCGCCCTGATAATATTGCGCCATCAGCGCCTGGCCACTGGCAATCAGCGTCGCGGGTGCATATCCCTGAGAAACCAGCCAGCGTAGCCATAAACCGGTACTGTCTTCACTAATCAGCGTTTCATCAAGATCGATCAGCGCTAAATCCATGGTTATTCCTCCTGCGTCGGGTTGTGAAAAGCCTAGTGGAAACAGATGACGGTTTGCCTCACGATGAGAAAAATCGGAATTACACCCGGTCCGGTCAGCGAGCACGGTAAGCTGCTCGCGTCAGCCAGGATTTTTCTAATAAACTCTAAAAAACTTTACGGAGTGACGGTTTAATTCCGCTGACAGACGCGCTAGCGTAGAGGGAATTGTGCCTGCCGCGCTGCAAAATTATTATCTTTCAGATGGATACCTGGGTCTTGCCATGAAGAAAACACGCCACTCCCTTAGCGCCTGGGCGCTCTCTTGCTCCGCTTCGCTCCTGTTAATTACCCTTACGCCCGCCAGAGCGGTAGAGGCGCCTTCGCCACCGCAAATTGAGGCCAAAGCCTGGATCCTGATGGACTACAACAGCGGTAAGGTACTCGCTGAGTCCCAGGCGGATCAGCGCCTGGATCCCGCCAGTCTGACCAAAATGATGTCCAGCTATGTTATCGGCCAGGCGATCAAATCAGGCAAAATCTCGCTGGATGATATGGTCACCATCGGCAACGATGCCTGGGCAACCGGAAACCCGGTACTGAAAGGCTCCTCTTTGATGTTTCTTAAACCTGGCGATCGCATTCCGGTTTCTGAGCTTAATAAAGGGATCATCATTCAGTCCGGCAATGACGCCAGCATTGCGCTGGCGGATTACGTTGCGGGCAGTCAGGATGCTTTTGTCGGTCTGATGAACAATTACGTTCAGGCGCTGGGGCTGAAAAACACCCATTTCAAAACGGTTCACGGTCTGGATTCCGAAGGGCAATACAGTACCGCGCGGGATATGGCGCTGATTGGTCAGGCGCTGATTCGGGACGTACCGGAAGAATACGCGCTGCATAAAGAGAAAGAGTTCACCTTCAACCGTATTCATCAGCTCAACCGTAACCGTCTGTTATGGAGTAGTAATCTTCAGGTTGATGGCATCAAAACCGGCCATACCGCCGGCGCGGGCAACAACCTTGTCGCTTCTGCCGTGGATGGCGATCAGCGTCTGATTTCCGTTGTGCTTGGCGCGGCGACCAACAGCATCCGCTTTCGTGAAAGTGAAAAGCTGCTGACGTGGGGATTCCGCTTCTATGAGACCTTCACGCCCATTAAAGCAGACGCGCCTTTTGTGACGCAGCGCGTCTGGTACGGGGATAAGAAAGAGGTCAAATTAGGTGCGGCAAAAGATGTGGCGATCACGGTGCCTAAAGGACAGATTAAAAATGTTAAAGCCAGCTTTACCCTTTCACAGCCAGAGCTGAAAGCGCCGCTACAAAAAAATCAGCAAGTTGGCGTGATTGATTTTCAGCTGGATGGCAAAACTATTGAGCAGCGCCCGCTGGTGGTGATGGAGGCTGTCAGCGAAGGTGGGATTTTCAGCAGGCTATGGGATTTTGTGATGATGAAAATGACGGGCTGGTTCGGCAAATGGTTTGCTTAACAATGTGACCAGAAGGGGCAGCGCAGGCTGCCCCTTCTGCTTCAGAACAGATCCCAGGCGATAGCTGAAATAGCAATCAAACCGGTTAACACCACAAACAGGTTACTAATTTTGCCGCTGTACTGACGCATCGCCGGCACTTTGTTGATGGCGTACATGGGCATTAAAAACAGCAGAATGGCGATAACCGGGCCACCAAGTTTTTCGATCATTCCCAGAATGCTTGGATTGAGGGTGGCGATCAGCCAGGTCGTTACCAGCATAAACAGCGCGGTAATACGGTTTAACTTCGACTCAGAAATGCTTTTTCCGCGTTTACCAAGCGATTTCACCATCAGACCGTTAAAGCCTTCCCGTGCGCCAAGATAGTGGCCAAGAAAGGATTTCGTAATGGCGATCATGGCAATTACCGGGGCGAGCCATGCCATCAGCGGCGTATTAAAATGGTTGGCCAGAAAGGAAAGAATAGAGATATTCTGCGCCTTGGCTTCAGCAAGATTCTCCGGAGAGAGGCTCAGAACGCAGCTGAAGACAAAAAACATCACCGTGCAGACCATCATGACATGACTGCGGGCCAGGATGCGCGAGCATTTTTTTTCCGCCGCATCGCCATATTCTTCCCGCTTCGCCACAGCAAACGCGGAAATGACGGGGGAATGGTTGAAGGAGAAAACCATCACCGGAATTGCCAGCCAGAGCGTCATCATTAACCCTTTCCCGCTGCCAGCCAGGCTGACATGCTGAAAGATAGTGCTGTTCCAGTGCGGGATCAGGAACAGAGCCAGTGCCATCAGCACCAGAACAAACGGATAAACCAGCACGCTCATGGTTTTGACGATCATCTCTTTGCCAAAGCGCACGATAGCCATCAGGCCGACGATCAGAATCAGCGACAGCAGCGCTCTCGGCGGCGCGTTAAGATGCAGCTGGTGGGTCATAAAGCTTTCAACGGTATTGGTGATCGCCACGCTATAGACCAGCAGGATGGGATAAATCGCAAAGAAATAGAGCAAGGTCAGCAGCTTTCCGGCACCGGCACCAAAATGCTCTTCCACCACGCCGGTAATATCTTCTCCCGGATTTTTGCCGGAAAGTACAAAGCGGCAAAGGCCGCGGTGGGAAAAGTAGGTCATCGGAAAGGCCAGCAGGGCCATCACGATCAGCGGGATTAAACCGCCAATACCCGCGTTGATCGGCAGGAATAGCACGCCCGCGCCGATAGCGGTGCCATAAAGTCCCAGCATCCACATTGTATCGCTTTTACGCCACGCCTCTGCGTCTGCGGTGGCTGCCAGTTCAAACGTTGCCGTTTTGGATGATTCCATGATGCTCTCCGGTATAAAAACAGTGAAGTAAATTGCGCAGCGTTATAAACATTCAGCCGCCTGCGGTGGGCGTAATTTAATTCACGGCTCTGTCCTGAAGGCCGTCACTTTATCAAAAGGAAGCGGAGATAAAAGAAGTTAATGCGGGTTTCTGGCGATCTTAGTCACAAATATCAGATCTCTTTCAGAGAGATACCCTGCAATAAAATTATCTGGCGGATTATCGTGCGGTTTTCTAAGCGATTTAGTGGTTTTTTGAACTGCGTAACGAGCGTAAGGACGTGATTAAATAATAATCAAATCAGGTTTTAACGACACAGGGTTTAATTTTTTATGATTAAAATCAATAGTTTGATTTTGTTAGTTGAAAGGTGTTATTTATTTTCGTCAATTTTGCGCAACGCTCATGTTTATTGTGGCCGGATTTTACACTTATTGCGCAACAACGTTAAATAATGGTGAAAATAAAAAAAGGGCGACGAAATGCCACCCTGTGGAGTTATTCTCGCCGTTAACTGCGTACCCAGCCTTTACGGATGGGGAAGGCGAACAGTAAGCGGTAAAGTGAGGAGCAGTTATCCATCAGACGCCTGCCGCAGTAGTGCCACGCGATTTGAGCAAAAAGGCAGGAGAGCATGCTGACCAGCAGTCCACCCAGCATATCGATCGGCCAGTGGACGCCCAGATAGACGCGCGACCAGGCTATCGTTGTCGCAATCAGCATTAACAGGATCCCTGACCAGAGACGATGCCAGCATAAAAAAGCGATCGCGAAGGTAAAAATGATCGTGCCGTGATTACTTGGGTAGGATTCATTGGGGGCGTGCGACAGAAACTGATGTCCGATGCCAGCGACGAAAGGGCGGGCGTGAGGAAACAGATTGCCCAGACACCAGGAGATCGTCAGCGCATAGGCCAGCGCAATAGCGGTTTTCAGCGCCAGCCGCCGCTGTGAGCCGAGCTGATGGTCTGCTCCCCAGAGCCATAAAGCCGCAATCGCCAGTGGCCCAATCAAAATCAGATCGCGTGCAATAAACGTCGCCAGCGTTATCAGCCACTCTGGTGATGTTGGGGTGGCGTTGATCCAGAGAAAAAGTGTCCGGTTTAACGCTTCGATCATCATTATTTCCTCGCCTTGTTAAGCAGTTGCAAAACGCATCCGCAAGTAAAAATCGCAATAACAGGGCGGCAATCTACACGCCGCCAGGGGTTAATTGATGCAGATGCGGTCATAAAAGTGTCCTGCCAACTGCAATTCAGGCGACATAAGATAATAGAGCGCACAGAAAGGTAAACAGGGGAATTCCTGGACGGGTTGCTGGTTGTGCTTTTGTTAAGGTTTGATCTGAATAGAGGTGCGACAGGGTGGGAAAGTTCCGAAACAAAGAAGAAAAGCACGTTAGGAAGAGGGGTAAAAGAAAAAAACCCGCTAATCATCAGATTAACGGGCTCCGCAATTTGGGAATTTCAAAGAAAAGCAGTGGCATTAATTAAGACTGCGTGCCCAATTAAAAGTTCGGCCATACTGATAAATATTTTCTTAAAGAGGGATCATTGGCCAGATTATAACGATAAGCGTCCCGGCAAGGGTCAACAGAACGTTAGCAATCGCGTAAGTTCCGGCGTAACCCAGCGCAGGAATGTTGCTCCGTGCGGTATCGCTGATAATCTCCATGGCCGGCGCGCAGGTGCGTGCGCCCATAATGGCGCCGAACAGCAGCGCCCGGTTCATTTTCAGCACCCAGGCACCAAACAGAAAGCTGATCACCACCGGCAGCAGACTCACCAGCAGACCTGCTATCAGCATCATCAACCCCGTATCGCCCAGGCCGTTTGACAGTCCACTACCTGCGCTCAGACCCACGCCTGCCATAAAGACCATCAGACCAAATTCTTTCACCATCGTCAGCGCGCCCTGAGGGATATAACCGAACGTTGGGTGATTAGCGCGCAAAAACCCGAGTAAAATGCCGGAAAATAATAAACCGGCCGCATTTCCGATGCCAAAACTGAAGGTGCTGAACTGAAACGTGACCATGCCTATCATCAGCCCGATAATAAAAAAGGCACAGAACGCGAGCAGGTCGGTTACCTGGCTGTGGATTGAGATAAATCCGATCTTATCCGCGACCGACTTAACGCGGCGGGCTTCGCCACTAATTTGCAGAACGTCGCCTTTATTCAGAATAATACTGTCGTCGATGGGCATTTCAATCTGGCTTCGAATAACCCTGTTCAGGAAACAGCCGTGATCGGTCAACTTTAACTGGCTGAGACGCTTATTAACCGCGTTATTATTTTTAACCACAATTTCTTCATTCACGATGCGCATATCCAGCAAATCGCGATCGAACACTTCTTTGCCGTTACGGAAACTGGGATCGAGACGGGAATGCGCATCCGGATAGCCGACAAGGGAAATTTCATCGCCCTGTTGAAGTACCGCGTCGCCGTCCGGATTGGCCAGAATGCCGTTGCGGCGAATGCGTTCAATATAGCAACCCGTCTGGCGATAGATGCCCAGTTCGCGCAGGTTTTTACCGTCTGTCCAGGCAACCAGTTCAGGGCCGACGCGATAGGCGCGGATCACTGGCAAATAGACTTTACGCTGACTATCCGGATCCAGGCCGCGTTCGCGGGCGATTTGCTGCGCGCTGGTGGGGAGATCCTGATGCTGCAGTTTAGGCAGATAGCGGGCGCCAAAGATCAGGCTGACCAGACCGACTAAATAGGTCAGCGCATAGCCGAGACTAAGATTATCCTGCGCCTGGCTGAGCAGCGCACCGGGCTGCAGCGTTTGCCGGAGCGTGTCGCCTGCGCCGACCAGCACCGGCGTGGAGGTCATTGAACCCGCCAGCATCCCAGCCGTCAGGCCAATATCCCAGTTGAACAGTTTTCCCAGACCGAGGGCGATGACCACCGCGCTGCTGACCATCACCATCGCCAGCATCAGATAATTTTTACCGTCGCGGAAGAAGATGGAAAAAAAATTGGGTCCAGCCTCTACACCGACGCAAAAAATAAATAACATAAATCCCAGATTGAGCGCGTCGGTATTAATCCCGAAATGCTGCTGGCCTAGCAGAAGCGAAACAACTAAAACGCCAATGGAATTACCCAGTTGGACAGAACCGAGGCGTAATTTCCCCAGGCAGAGTCCCAGCGCCAGCACAACAAATAATAACAGGATGTCATTTCCACTTAACAAATTTGCGACGTTTATATTCACGGTTTAACTTCTTGTTTACCACTAACGCGTTGAAATAATGGGATTTTTGCGCTAACTTTGCATCACTGCCAGCAGAGCAGCGGCCACATTCCGGATATTCAGGGAGAGCCCAGCGCTTGTAAAAGCGGCCGCCATTTTAAACGCTTCACTCTTTTTCAGCCAGAAAAAAGCCGACACTATTTTAACGGCTCGTGAAATTTTTATTACAGACAAAAGAACCGGAGTATTTCGGGTGAGCTTACGACATAAATTGGCGGAAGAGAGGTTTATCGTGTTTAAAGAGATCTCCTGGACGGGTGTGGTAACCTGCTTTAGCCTTTACTGCATCGTCTTTCTGGCGGTGAGATATGAAATGGAGATGGAAGGCGCTTCGCATACGCAGTCCCGCCTGGGCCTGCTAATGTTTATCCTGCCTGGTGCAATTGCAGCGCTGAACGTCAGACGAACGCCGCTTATCGTGGCGATACTGGGTGCGCTACTGGCTACACCCGCCTGCATGGTGTTGCTGCACCTGCATTTTTTCAGAGCTATCGCCCTGATGCAGGAGATGGCCTTTATGACCAGCGCGATTTTCTGGTGCGGCTCGGGGGCGCTGGGCGTGATGTTGTGGCGAATGTTGTTAACCGGACGCGAGTGAGGCCGGGCGAAAAACTGACCGGTATTCCAGCCCTCAAACGGCGCGGAGTTGGCAGTTTTCTGCGGTAAGGTGGTGAGAAGCAGACGCCATAAGAACAAAATAACTCACTGGCACGCGCGGAAACGCGCATGTAGCGACCCCCGGCTGATAGCTGTTCAGCAGGCAAAAAAAAGCCGACGCGAGGTCGGCAATTTTGTGCGCTAAGGTGACAATTGATGCACCCCGCAAGGAGAAAGCAGATTACTGGAACAGGCCCAGATTCTCTTTGGCGTAGGCTTCAAACTCAGTGCAGCCGCCGATGTGGTTCTGATCGAGGAAAATCTGTGGCACGGTTTCAACCGGTTTGCCTACGGTCTTCTCCAGGTCTGCTTTGGTAATCCCTTCCGCGTGGATATCCACATAGCGGAAGTTGAAATCTTCGCGCTCTTCGGTCAGCTTTTCAGCCAGCTCTTTTGCACGGACACAGTAAGGACAGCCAGGACGTCCGAAAATCACTGCAAACATAGGTTTCTCCTCAAAGGTCGATTTTTTGTGACTTACATCACATCTTAAACGTTGCTGGCGATTATGATGCCCGCTTCGCGATGTGATGGAAAGAAGGAATTACCTGTTGATCTGATTTGTGGAGGCTATGCCGGTTAAGTGGCTGGCTTAGCGGGAATAACATCATTCTGTGAAGGAGGGTTGCTATGCGTGCATTTAGCCGGTTACCTCTGTCGGTAAAAGTCCTGGAGGTGACCGGCGTTATAATGCTGGTTTCCTCTTACCTGGTGCTTCATCAGATGCTACCCTTGCCCACATCTTTCTCCGGCCCGCTGACCGCAACGATACTGGTCTTCACCGGCTTTGCCCTGATGCTTCCTGCCGCCGCGTTGATGATATGGCGAATGGCTAAGTTTCTGGCGCCGGAGTTGTTTACTATGCCCAGACAGCAAAACAAAAACAGACCAGGAGATCACCATGACGCCGACCATTGAGCTGCTTTGCTCGCACCGATCCATCCGCGCCTTTAGCGATAAGGCCATTGAGGATGAGCAGCGTGAGGCGATACTTGCCGCCGCGCAGTCAGCTTCCAGCTCCAGCTTCCTACAGTGCTCTTCTATCATTCGTGTTACCGACCCGCAGCTGCGTGAACAGATGGTAACGCTGACTGGCGGACAACATTACGTGGCGCAGGCGGCGGAGTTCTGGGTTTTTTGCGCCGACTTTAACCGCCATCAGCAGATCTGTCCGGAAGCCCAACTGGGGCTGGCGGAGCAACTGCTGCTCGGCTGTGTGGATACCGCGCTGATGGGCCAGAATGCGATGATCGCCGCCGAATCCCTTGGTCTCGGCGGCGTCTTTATTGGCGGTATCCGCAACAGCATCGCCGAGGTGACAACGCTCCTTGGCCTGCCAAAATATGTGCTGCCGCTGTTTGGCTTTTGCATCGGATGGCCAGCGCAGACCCCGCAGGTCAAACCCCGTATGCCTGCCGCGATGCTGGTGCATGAAAACCGTTATCAGCCAATCGATCCGGCTGTGCTGGCCGCCTATGACCGTGAGCATGAGGATTACTATCTGCACCGTGGAAGCAATCAGCGCCGCGAAAGCTGGAGCGAGCATATTCAGAAGACGATCGTCAAAGAGAGCCGTCCGTTTATGCTGGACTATCTGCATAAGCAGGGCTGGGCCACGCGCTAAATTTGTCCGGAGACCGCTGGTGAAAATTGCCCTTCTTTCCTGTAACGGTTCCCTTTATTCGAGCAGGCGCCTGCTCCAGGCGGGGAGGGCACGCGGCCATAGCCTCGAGGTCATCGATCCGCTTTCCTGTTATATGAACATCAATCCGGGGGCTTCCGCGATACATTATCGCGGTAAGCAACTGGCACACTTTGAGGCGGTGATCCCCCGCATCGGTCCAGCAACAACCTTCTACGGCACGGCAGTGCTTCGCCAGTTTGAAATGTGCGGCAGCTATCCGCTGAACGAGTCCGTGGCCATAACCCGCGCCCGGGATAAGCTGCGTTCGCTTCAGCTGCTCGCCCGTCAGGGCATTGCGATGCCGGTTACCGGCTTCGCGCATTCCCCGGATGACACCCGCGATCTGATTGAGATGGTGGGTGGCGCGCCGCTGGTGGTTAAGCTGCTCGAAGGTACTCAGGGCATCGGTGTGGTGCTTGCTGAAACGCGGCAGGCCGCCGAAAGTGTTATTGAAGCCTTTCGTGGACTGAATGCGCATATCCTGGTTCAGGAATATATAAAGGAAGCACAGGGGCGGGATATTCGCTGTCTGGTGATTGGGGGAAAGGTGGTGGCGGCCATTGAACGTCAGGCAAAGGAGGGGGATTTTCGTTCCAATTTGCACCGTGGCGGCACCGCCCGCCACGTTGAGATTACCGACGATGAACGGCAGATTGCTGTCACGGCAGCTGCCACACTTGGGCTGGATGTGGCCGGCGTGGATATTTTACGCGCGCACCGGGGGCCGCTGGTGATGGAGGTTAACGCCTCGCCGGGTCTGGAAGGGGTGGAGAAGGCCACAGGGCTCGATATCGCCGCCATGATGATCGCCTGGATAGAGGCGCACGCCCGGCCTGGTTTCAGTCTGAAAACGGGAGGTTGAAGGTATATTTATCTTACAGGCGTGGTGTTCATCCCGGTTTTTCCGTAAGCTAGGGCGCAATTTTAAGGCGGCATGAGAATAAGCACATGGATTCACTCGTCGTTCCAGATATTGACGTGATACGACGTTGGCTGGATCAGCAAAGCATCACCTGGTTTGAGTGCGACGCCTGTCAGGCCCTTCACCTGCCGCATATGCAAAATTTCGATGGGGTGTTTGATGCCAAAATCGATTTGGTTGATGACGTCATCCTGTTTTCGGCGCTGGCTGAAGTGAAACCTACGGCGCTGATCCCGCTGGTGGGCGATCTGTCGCTGATTAACGCCAGTTCCCTGACCGTCAAAGCGTTTGTGGATATTCAGGACGACAATCTGCCGAAACTGATCGTCTGCCAGTCATTTTGCGTGACGGCAGGCATTACCTATGGTCAGTTCGTGCACTTTATGAAACAGAGCGAAGAGCAGATTTCGATGGTCGTGCTTGAAGCTTTTGCTAACCACCTTCTGGTGCCTGGCGAAGAAGAAGAACGTCCCGCTCCCGTCAGCTCTCATTCGCTGCTTCATTAAAACGCCACTGTCGGGTCCTCTCAGACCCGCTTTTATTTTTGTCGTTTCTCTTTCAGGTAACTGACTCCCACGGGCGCGTTATGCGGCGATATTCACCAGGATGTCCAGGAAGCCAACCACTTTTTATACTGCTCTTCCCCCTTTACTGCCAGATATTCAACGTGTTTTATCCTCTCTTATGCCCGGCAACACATGAAAAATGAATAAATAATCGTTAAAAGGCGTTTTTTACGCCGGGATCTGGCCTCAGCCGGCCGGTGGGGCTATCCTTGCGGGGCCGGATGCGACCCGGAAGGCGGCGACAGTCAGAGACCCGTTATACTTGACGTTATACCTGCATTATCATCAGGCGATCTTCCCGATATCCTGGTGACGGTGCTTGTCATGAACAGGGGTACAGACGCGCTGCCGTGAGGTCAGCAGGGCATTTTTTTACTTTAACCGCTGAATGAATAAACATTCACTGAAAAACAGTGAGGGTTGGTACGGCAGCCGGTTTGCTTATCTGTAGTCAGCTATCTCAGCTCTGGAGGATGGAAAAGATGTTCAGCCAACGTAAAAAATGGTTGTCGACGGTGGTGGCCGGTGTGCTGATGGCGTGCAGCGCCGGGGCGGCGGCGGATAAAACGCTGCACGTGTACAACTGGTCCGACTATATTTCCCCGGATACCGTGCCCAACTTTGAAAAGCAAACCGGTATAAAGGTTGTTTATGACGTATTTGATTCCAATGAGGTGCTGGAAGGTAAACTGATGGCAGGCAGCACCGGCTATGATGTGGTGGCACCTTCTTCAAGCTTCCTGGCGCGACAGCTTCAGTCCGGCGTGTTTCAGCCGCTTGATAAAAGCAAGCTGCCCAACTATAAAAACCTCGACCCTGAGCTGATGAAAAAGCTGGAACAGCACGATCCTGAAAATAAATATGCTATCCCTTATTTGTGGGCAACGACCGGTATCGGCTACAACGTTGATAAAGTAAAAGCGGTACTGGGTAAAGACGCGCCGGTTGATAGCTGGGATCTGGTGCTGAAGCCGGAAAACCTTGAGAAGTTAAAAAGCTGCGGCGTCTCCTTCCTGGACGCTCCGGAGGAAGTGTTCGCTACTGTTCTTAACTATTTAGGAAAAGATCCTAACAGCACTGATGCCAAAGATTATACCGGTGCGGCAACCGATCTGCTGATGAAGCTGCGCCCTAACATCCGCTATTTCCACTCTTCCCAGTACATTAACGACCTGGCTAACGGCAATACCTGCGTGGCTATCGGCTGGGCAGGGGACGTGTTGCAGGCGAAAAACCGCGCGGTGGAAGCGAAGAACGGCGTCAATATCGCTTACAGTATCCCAAAAGAAGGGGCGCTGGCCTTCTTTGATATGATGGCCATCCCGAAAGATGCGAAAAACCTCGATGAAGCTTACCAGTTCCTCAACTATCTGATGGAGCCAAAGGTCATAGCCGATGTCTCTAATAAGATGTTTTACGCCAATGGCAATAAAGCCTCGGTACCGCTGATTAACGCTGATATTCGCGACAATCCTGGCATTTTCCCAACGCCGGATGCGATGTCAAAACTCTTTGTTCTTGAAGTGCAGTCGCCCAAACTCGATCGTGTGCGTACGCGCGCATGGACTAAAGTTAAAAGTGGCAAGTAACTGACCCTGGCGAGCCTGGCTCGCTTTTGAACAGGTAACAGAGGTGCAGTGCCCGGCCTCTGTTTTCTCTTTTCTACGGCCAGCAGGCCGGAATTCGTTAAGCGCCGGAGAATAACAGTAGTGAATGATGCGACTCCCCGTCCGCAGCAAAAAGCGGGTAAGGCCCTGACGCCTCTGCTTGAGATCCGCAATCTGACCAAGTCCTTCGATGGTCAGCATGCGGTTGATGATGTGAATCTGACCATCTATAAAGGCGAAATTTTTGCGCTGCTGGGGGCTTCCGGCTGTGGGAAATCGACGCTGCTGCGTATGCTGGCAGGTTTCGAACCCCCTACCTCGGGCCAAATCCTGCTTGATGGTCAGGATCTTTCCCATGTGCCTCCTTATCAGCGCCCAATCAATATGATGTTCCAGTCTTATGCCCTTTTTCCGCATATGACCGTTGAGCAGAACATTGCCTTTGGCCTCAAGCAGGATCGCCTGCCCAAAGATGAAATTGCCAGCAGGGTGGCGGAGATGCTGACGCTGGTTCATATGCAGGAGTACGCCCGGCGTAAACCTCATCAGCTCTCCGGTGGGCAGCGTCAGCGCGTGGCGCTGGCCCGTAGCCTGGCCAAGCGCCCAAAACTGCTGCTGCTTGATGAGCCCATGGGTGCGCTGGATAAAAAGCTGCGCGACCGTATGCAGCTTGAGGTTGTGGATATTCTTGAGCGGGTTGGTGCGACCTGTGTCATGGTCACGCACGATCAGGAAGAAGCGATGACGATGGCCGGGCGTATCGCCATCATGAACCGTGGAAAATTTGTGCAGATTGGTGAACCGGAAGAGATTTATGAGAACCCGACCACGCGCTACAGCGCAGAGTTTATCGGTTCGGTGAATCTGTTCGATGGGTTGCCGCGCGATCGGCAGGAGGGGGCGCTGATTATCGACAGCCCCGGCCTGATCCATCCCCTTAAGGTCGATTTCAGCGCGGCTGTCGCGGACGGTGTGCCGCTGCATGTCGCGCTGCGTCCTGAGAAAGTGATGCTCTGTGAGAACGTGCCCGCGGACGGCTGCAATTTTGCCGTCGGTGAGGTGGTTCATATCGCCTATCTTGGCGATCTTTCTATCTATCACGTCCGGCTGCACAGCGGCCAGATGATCAGCGCGCAGCTGCAAAACGCTCACCGCTTCCGCAAAGGTGCCCCAACCTGGGGAGACGAAGTGCGTCTCTGCTGGGAAGCGGACAGCTGCGTGGTTCTGACGGTGTAGTGGGGGTACCATGAGTCAACATTCTTCTGACACCAGGGCGCCGGCGCGCGTACGCGCTATGGGGCCGCTTGCCGCGTTTTTTGGCCGTCTGCAGATGCGGCAGGGACGAAAGCTGGTTATTGCGCTGCCTTATCTCTGGCTGAGTTTACTTTTCCTGCTGCCGTTTTTGATCGTGCTGAAAATCAGCTTCGCCGATATCGCCAGGGCGATCCCGCCTTATACCGAACTGCTCTCTTGGGCGGACGGTCAGTTGACGATGGTGATGAACCTCGGCAACTACCTGACGCTGACGGACGATCCGCTCTATGCTGAGGCCTATCTGCACTCGGTCCAGGTGGCGGCGATCTCAACGCTGGTTTGCCTGCTGATCGGTTATCCCCTCGCCTGGGCGGTGGCGCACAGCGCACCATCAACCCGCAACTTGCTGCTGCTGCTGGTTATCCTGCCCTCATGGACCTCTTTTCTGGTGCGTGTTTATGCCTGGATGGGCATTCTCAATAATAACGGTATTCTGAACCGCTTTTTGATGTGGACGGGCATCATCGATCAGCCGGTGGCGATCCTCTATACCAATCTGGCGGTCTATATCGGTATCGTTTACTGCTATCTGCCGTTTATGGTGCTACCGATTTATACCGCACTGACCCGTATCGATTACTCGCTGGTGGAAGCGTCCCTGGATCTGGGCGCGCGGCCGCTGAAGACCTTCTTCAGCGTCATCGTGCCGCTGACCAAAGGCGGCATCATTGCTGGTTCGATGCTGGTCTTTATTCCCGCCGTCGGTGAGTATGTTATCCCTGAACTGCTTGGTGGCCCTGACAGCATTATGATAGGCCGCGTACTCTGGCAGGAGTTCTTTAACAACCGTGACTGGCCGGTGGCCTCCGCGCTGGCGGTGATTATTCTGCTGATCCTTATTATGCCCATCATCTGGTTCCATAAGCACCAGAATCGGGAAACAGGAGGGAAGGGATGAGCGCATTACCCGTTGTTCGTTCACCATGGCGCATCGTCATTCTTGCGGTCTGCTTTTTCTTTCTCTATGCGCCGATGCTGCTGCTGGTCATTTACTCCTTCAACTCATCACAGCTGGCCGCCTGGGAGAGCTTTTCGCTGCACTGGTATAAAGTCCTGTTCCAGGATGCGGCGATGATAGGTGCCGTCACGCTGAGCCTGAGTATTGCCGCGCTGGCAGCAACGGCCGCCTGCGTACTGGGCACTATTGCGGCGGTGGTTATCGTGCGCTTTGGGCGCTTTAAAGGCTCGACCGGCTTCGCCTTTATGCTAACCGCGCCGCTGGTGATGCCCGACGTGATCACCGGTCTTTCCCTGCTGTTGCTGTTTGTGGCGATGGGTAATGCCTTTGGCTGGCCCGCTGAGCGCGGCATGCTGACGATCTGGCTGGCGCACGTCACGTTCTGTACCGCCTATGTGGCCGTGGTAATCAACTCGCGCCTGCGCGAACTCGATCGCTCCATAGAGGAAGCTGCGATGGATCTCGGCGCCACGCCGCTGAAGGTTTTCTTCGTGATAACCGTGCCGATGATCGCACCGGCTATCGTGACCGGCTGGCTGCTGGCGTTTACGCTGTCGCTGGATGATCTGGTTATCGCCAGCTTCGTCACCGGCCCTGGCGCGACCACATTGCCGATGCAGATCTTCGCCACCGTACGACGGGGAGTGAATCCCGAGATCAATGCGCTCGCATCGCTGATCCTTTTCGTGGTGGGTATCGCGGGGTTTATCGCCTGGCGTGTTATGGCTCACAAGGAGAAACAGCGGCTGAAGGACATTCAGAAAGCGCGGCGCGCGGGTCACTAACGCGCAAGTGCATCAAAGCCTGCCCGGAGGGGCAGGCTTTAATTTATGCAGCGCACGGCGTCAGGTTTTTTAGCCGAGCACTTTTGTCACGCAAGATTTAAAAATCTTCACGCCGATCGGCAGGGAATTGAGATCGAAATGCATGTCGGGGTGATGCAGGCCTGGCAACAGTCCGGTTCCCAGCCCCCAGAAGCCCGCCTTCATGTCCGGACGCTGAACGGCGTAATGAAAGAAATCTTCGCTGCCAGGCGTTGCCCGGCTGGGCATCACGGCTTCCTCCCCCAGTACCTCTTTGATCGCTTCGGCAATCAATAGGGTCATCTCATCGTTGATTTCAGCGGCGGGCATCGCCTTGAGGATCATCACGTCAGCCGTCGCGCCACTGGCCGCCACGCTCATCCTGATTGCCCGCTCCACGCGCGTCTGAAGCTGTACCATCTCCTCATTTGCTTCCGCGCGCAGATCAAAGACCACGCGGGCTTCATCTGGAATGGAGTTGGTCACGCCAGCATCGCAGAGAAAGCGGGTCGCCTTGACGCTCCAGCTTTTACCGGGAGCGAGATGGACGGCGTTAACCGCCTGCACAGCGCTAACCGCAGCATCCAGCGCGTTGATGCCCAGGTGAGGACGCGCCGCGTGAGCGGTTTGCCCGCGCACTGTCGCCTCCAGCGTCACGCACGCGGAATAGTTGACCGCCGGGATCGCTGTGCCCACCGCGCACTCCTCCGCAGGACGGAGATGAAAGCCGAGGAGCATATCTACATCATCAATTGCGCCGCCCGCTATCATCGCCAGCGCACCGGTACCTAACTCTTCGGCAGGCTGAAAGAGGAGCTTCAGCCGCCCTCGTTTAATTTTCCCTTCCGCAATCAGCTCCTGAGCAGCGCTCAGTACAACGGAAGAGTGCGCATCGTGTCCGCAGGTGTGCCGGGCGCAGGGCTCGCCGTTAATCACATGCCCAAGCGCATCCATATCGGCCCGCAGCGCCAGCGTCGGCCCAGGCTGGCCGCTTTCCAGCACGGCGACGATTCCTGTTGTGGCGTTGAAGTTATCCTCCACCCGAAAGCCAGCAGCTTTAAGATGGCGGCTGATATAGGCGGACGTTTTGAACTCCTGAAAGCCCAGTTCGGGCATTTCATGCAGGCTGGCGTAATGCTCAAACACAGTTACCATCTCGGTCTCTCCCTATGACAAAAATCAGGCCACAAATCGCATAATTAGCATGGCGACAGCAGCATTAAGAATGCTGGCCAGCATCAGCAACGGCCAGTATTTCTTTGGCACGTCGGCAACGCCCAGCAGGCGGCCCATATACTGTAGCTGCGATCCCAGCAGGAAAATGGCCGGGGTTAAAATAGTAATTTCGCCGCCGGTCAGCACGCCTTTCGCCAGCAGGCTGACCGCCACGCCGGTGCCGGCGGAGGAAGAGAGCCATGCCGTCAGCAAGACGGTAATCGCTTCACCCGGCAGCCCAAAAAGACCCATCAGCGGTGCGAACAGCTGACCAACAGACTGCATAACGCCCAGCAGATTCAGGATTTCAGCAATAACATAAGCCATAACCACATTCGGCATCAGGTTATGGATAGCGATATGAAATCCCTTACGAGCGCCGGTAACAAAAATATCGAAGGGGTTATGGGAAACGATCGTCTCAGGTTTATTTTGCATGCGGGAAATCTCGCTGATAAAGCGTATTGAGTACCAGACGGACAAAGGCGGCACCGACGAATTTAAGTACAAACATCACAAGGAGTGGGATCAGAACCGGCAGGGAAAGAGAGAGAAAAAGCGCGGAACCAATAGCAAAATAGTTATTAATCAGACCCGCGCCGGAATATTGCCAGGCGGCCATAATCACCACATCTTTTTTGGTTATTTGCTTATCATCATACAGCTCTTTCGTCAGGGCAGCGCCCGCATCGGTACTTTGCAGATCCGTTATCAGTGCCAGCCCGGTCCGGCCAGGAATGCCTAAAATGGGCCGGAGTAAGGGTGTCAGCAACTTGTGCGCGGCGCGAATAGCGCCGTAGTGGGTAAAGATCTCCAGCAGCCCGAGCGCCAGCATCACTGTCGGGACCAGCGACAGGGCAAACAGAAACCCCGCCTTCGCGCCAAGCCCGCCTTTACCAACAAAGGTGCTGTTCGCCGCATCGGTTATCGTGCCGAACTGTCCGCCCAGCGTGGTGAAATCGAAGGCACCCAGCCATGCCATGCCTTCACGTTTGAAAAATAAACCAGAAAAAAAGAGGATCGCTACGATCAGTGCCAGATAAGCGCCCGGTCCGGTAGACTCTGTTTTTATCAATTTGGTGTCGCTTTCATGTATCAAATTCAACTCCCCATTCTGCAATTTAGTGCAATAAGCCTGTCGGCAGGGAGTGTTCTCCCCGGATAAGCCTCAACAGATAGCCTGCCGCTATCGACGTTTACGCTTTGCAGGTTGCAGGGATCGTGCCAGGCTGAAAAAATTCTCTCAAGTCGTGGGAAATCAGGCAGAATAATGGGAGAGCATGAATTTCTCTCAGCTCATCAACAGTAAATAGGTCAGCGTTGCGCCTTCCTCTGCCAGCCGCTTATAGCATGGGCATAGACTGGTACCCCAGTCTGGCGCGACTGCACTATAATGAAGCGGAATTGTATCAGGGAGGGAAAGGGCCATGTCAGAAGTGCTCAGAGAGGGGCGGGCTGTCCTGCAATCGCCTTCAGCGATCCCGGTTTCGGTTCTGGTGGCGGGGATTGCTATTATCGCGATCCGCTGCCTCAGCGTCGCCCTGCAAATCCATGAGCTGGGCTTTGAGGAGCTGAGAAATTTTCTTCACCGCAGCGCCCAGGCCTGGGATTCCACGCTGATTTTTATCGCCAGCCAGCTACTGTTTTTTATTGAGCTGCGCTGCGCTATCGCGCTGATGTGCGGCAAAAACTGGGGACGGGTGGGGTATGCGCTGTCGCAGCTGGTAGTCGTGATCTATATGAGTGTTGCCTCAATGGGCTGGGTTTATCCGGAAATATTCAGCATCAGCGGGGATAGCGGTACGCATATAATCCACCAGCTTATCGTCCAGAAACTTCCCGAACTGTTCATCATATTGCTGCTTTTTATACCGGCCAGCAGTCGCCATTTTTTTCGTCAGAAATAAGCGGCGCCAAGACCGTCCGGCTTGATAAATCACAAAAACTTGTGGGTTCTCTTAAGATCTTACGGCTGCTTATCTGCAACGTTCAGTGATGTTAACCAGCGTGCATTAAGTGCCTGTATCGTGCCATCAGCGCGCATGGCGTCCAGCGCCGCATTCAGCTGCGTCAGCAGGCTGCTGTTGCCTTTGCGCACGGCTATAGCCAGCCCGTCGCCAAAATAGCGGCTGTCTGTTACCGGATTTCCAATCTTTTCCAGCAGGGGCTCAGCGTCAAGCAACCTGAGTATGCTGGGCGTATCGCCAAAAATCCCATCCAGCCGGTTGCGGCGTATATCAAGTAGCGCGTTCTGGTAGTTGTCATAGCTCACGACAATGATGCCCGGCCAGACCGCGTTTAACCACGCCTGCTGCGTTGTTGCATTGCGAACCCCCACGCGCTGACCTTTAAGCTGCTCAATTGTCCTGAAACGGCCCGTTGTCGCGGCCATCAGGCTTGAGCCGCTCTGATAAGGAAGGGTGAAATCCACCCGTTCTCTGCGTTCATCCGTAATGTTTAAACTGGAAATGACCGCATCATAGCGACGAAACTCAAGTGCAGGCAGCAGGATCTCAAAATCGATATGGGTAATAACGCACTCGCGTTGCAGCCTTTTGCAAAGCGCACTCGCCAGATCGATATCAAAACCGACCATCTCATGCCGATCATTGAAAAATTCAAAAGGGGGATTATTGGCGGTAGTGGCAAAGCGGAGCGGATCAGCCGCCAGCGCTTTTACGCTAAGACAGAGAATCAGAAGCAGCAGTAGTGGCTTATGCATGACAGACAATCCTTGCGTCAGATAATCTGCTAATTATCCACTCTCGTAACGGCAATCTATCCGCTGATTAGCCGCAAAACAGGCACGCTATTTGGGACCCCGGTGGAGCAGTGCTCCACCGGGCGGTCAGTTACGGCGTTCGAAAGCCAGCGCGCGGCGTTCAATCAGACGCATCATTACCGTCAGCAGTCCATTGACGCAGAGGTAGATCAGGCCCGCCGCTGCGAACACTGCCGCATCATAGGTCTGACCATAGAGTAACTGCCCGTGCCCCATCACTTCCATCAGCGTAATGGTATAGGCCAGCGAGGTGCTTTTGAACACCAGCACTACTTCATTGGAGTAGGAGGAGAGCGCGCGCTTAAAGGCATAGGGAAGAAGAATACGCAGGGTGCTTTTACGATCCATGCCCAGCGCTGAACAGGATTGCCACTGACCTGCCGGTATGGCGCGTACGGCACCATGAAAGAGCTGAGTAGTGTACGCGGCGCTGTTCAGCGACAGAGCAAGCAGCGCACAGAGCCAGGGCTGGGAAAGCAGGTGCCACAACCAGGGGATCGCCTGGATGGAAGGGAACTGCCCCGGTCCGTAATAGATTAAAAAGATCTGCACCAGCAGCGGCGTACCGGTAAAAAGCGTGATGTAGCCGCGAACAATCTGGCTCAGCACCGCCACTTTCAACGACAGGATCACGGTAAACAGCAGAGAAAGAATCAGCGCCAGCAGCAGTGAGGCCAGCGTCAGCGTCAGGCTGGTATGCAGCCCTTTTAACAGTTCGGGTAAGTAGCTCAGCATCAGTGATTCCCCTGCTCAAAGCGGGTCGTGCGGGACTCGATGCGCTTAAGCACCTGCTGGCTCAGCAGGGTGATGACCAGATAAATAGCGGCCGCAATCATATACCAGGTAAAAGGTTCCTGGGTTCGTGCGGCAATGCTTTTGGTCTGCAACATAATATCGTTCACGCTAATCAGCGAGACCAGCGCGGTATCCTTCAGCAGTACCAGCCACTGGTTACCCAACCCAGGCAGCGCATGGCGCCACATCTGCGGCATGATCAGGCGGAAGAATATTGCAGATTTTTTCATGCCCAGCGCCTGACCAGATTCCCACTGGCCTGCGGGGACCGCCTGCAGCGCGCCACGCAGCGTTTGTGACGCGTAGGAGGCGTAAAGTACCGAAAGGGCGATCACCCCGCAAAGAAACGGGCTGACGTCAAAATTCTCAATGTCTACCTGTACAGGAAGGGCAAACAGCCCGAAGTTAAGCGTAAAGCCATCGGAGAGATAAAGCAGCAGCTGTGAGGCGCCAAAATAGACGAACAGCACCACCAGAATTTCCGGCAGGCCGCGAAAAAGGGTGACCAGACCGGTGGCAATCCAGGCCAGTGGCCGCCAGCGTGCCGATTCCCATGCAGCAAAAATCATTGCCAGGATCAGCCCCGCCGTCAGCGCACAAAGGGCAAGGCCGACGGTCATACCGGCGGCGCTTGCAAGAGGATAAAATGCGTTCATTGATTAATTACTGCTGGAACCATTTGTTGTAGATTTTTTTCAGCGTGCCATCCGCTTTCACTTTGTCCAGCGCGGCGTTGAACTGGCTTTGCAGCTCGGTATTTCCCTGGCGGACCGCGATGCCGAGACCGGTACCGAAGTAGCCTTTGTCCGTCACTTTTTCACCTACCGGGGCCAGATTCGCATTCTGCTTCAGCCATTCATTAACCACGGCAGTGTCACCAAATACCGCATCAATGCGGCCATTTTTCAGATCGAGAATGGCGTTCTGATAGCTGTCGTAAGGGACGGTGGTTACGCCGCTCATTTTCTCAGAAAGGTATTTCTGATGCGTGGTACCGTTCTGCACGCCGACGCGCTTACCTTTCAGCGCATCAACCGAAGCTGCCTTACCTTTCTGCGCGATAAACAGGGCAGAATTGTCGTAATAGGCTTTTGAGAAAAGCACCTGTTTTTCGCGCTCGGGCGTGATATCCATGCCGGCCATCACGGCGTCAAAACGGCGGAATTTCAGGCTGGGGATCAGGCTGTCAAATGCCTGATTAGTAAAAGTACAGGTCGCCTTCATCTCATGGCAGAGCGCATTCGCCAGATCGACGTCGAAACCCTGGATTTTGTTATCCGAATCGACAAACTCAAACGGCGGATAGGATGCTTCAGTGGCAAAGCGGATCGTTTGTGCAGCGGTTGCACTCAGGCTGAGGCTGGCCAGCAGTGCGGCAAGTACGATTTTTTTCATCTGGATATCCTGCGTTAGTGCGAAAGATAATTGGCAAACGCATCGGTTTGCGGCTGTGTAAAGCGGCTGGCATCACCCTGTTCAACAATATAGCCGTTTTCCATATACACCACGCGGCTCGCGGTTTTTCGCGCCACTTCCACTTCATGGGTGACGATAACCTGAGTGATATTCGTCTGCGACAGTTCACGAATGATCGCTACGATTTGCGCGGTGATTTCCGGGTCCAGCGCGGCGGTCGGTTCATCAAACAGCAGAACGGCGGGCTCCATCATCAGCGCTCTGGCGATGGCGACACGCTGCTGCTGTCCGCCGGAAAGATGCAGCGGGAAACGATCGGCAAAGGCGGTGAGACGCAGACGCTCAAGCAGTTTATCCGCTCTGGCGTGCGCCCGATCTTTACTGAGGCCGAGCACGCGGCAGGGCGCTTCAATCAGATTCTGCCGGACCGTCAGGTGCGGCCAGAGGTTATATTGCTGAAAGACCATACCCACGTTCTGCCGCAGCTCGCGAATGGCCGCGTCTGAGGGCGTTTTACTGAAATCAAACTGCTTGCCGGCAATGCTGAGCGTGCCGGAACGCGGCATCTCCAGCAGGTTGAGCACGCGCAGCAGCGAGCTTTTACCGGCGCCGCTTGGCCCCAGCAGAACCAGCGTCTCGCCCTCAGGGCAAGTCAGTTGAATATCAAACAGCGCCTGGTGAGCGCCGTAAAAGCAGTTAATAGCGTTAAGTTGAATACTCATGCGCAAAAAGTGAATAGCAATTGATGCCGCGAATCTTAACGTTGACGGCATAGTTATGCAATCATCGTGCGTGAAAATGAGTCCAGATGCGGCATATTAATGAAATAGCGGCACAACATATCGCAGCCCACCCTCAATTTGGGTTATGGCTGCGGTTGTGATGAAAACATGCCGTATGCTGACGGTACCTGAGAGCTAACGAAGCAGCAGTTGGCTGAGGGAGCCCCCGTTAAGGTGAGGATTCTGACTCACGTAGCGGACATCATCTACGGTCCAGCAGGTGCCTTCGCGTACCATCAGAATCTCATCCTGCCATTCCATAGATTTATCACCGTCGCGGCTGAGGCTAACGCGTAGCGGGATGTTGCGGGCATCGGTATTCGGAATTGTCGACGCATCTGCTACTTTAGCGGAGGTTGGGCCAGCGGCGAGGCTGGAGAAAATATCCCCTTGCTGCAGTGCAGCACGCTTATCGGTATCAGCGCTGGCCTTCAGCAGCGTCTGATAAAGCTTGCCGCTGAGATAGGGGCGATATTTGGCCAGCTGTGTCGCATCCGGCAGGCCATCAGCTGGCTGTTCGATACGCAGATCGTAGAATTGCTGCGCAACAGAATCGGGACCGCCTTCAATACAGGGACCCGAACGCGTACCGATATCCTTATAGGCGGGTTCTACCGTGGTACAGGCACTTAACAGCAGTGCCAGGGGAGCCAGTGCAGCAATCGCTTGGTATTTCATCTTGATTTCCTTATTATTTCTGGGTGATCTATTTTAGCATAAACCCTTAACAATCACGTTAGCTGCTAAAGCGGTATCCGGAAAGGGCCGCGAAGGAGAACAGAATGAAATTTTCAACAACGCCCACGCTGGAAGGCCAGGTTATTACGGAATATTGCGGCGTGGTAACGGGAGAGGCCATTCTCGGCGCCAATATTTTTCGTGACTTTTTTGCAGGTATCCGCGATATCGTCGGTGGCCGCTCAGGCGCCTATGAAAAGGAGTTGCGCAAGGCCCGACAGATCGCTTTCAAGGAACTGGAAGAGCAGGCGAAAGCGCTGGGCGCCAATGCGGTGGTGGGGATTGATATTGATTATGAAACCGTCGGTAAAGATGCCAGCATGCTGATGGTCAGCGTAACCGGCACCGCCGTTAAAATCCGCGGCTGATGCGCAAGCTGGCCGTTTCCCTCGCGGCGTTGTTACTCAGCGCCTGCGCGTCGTCAGGCTTTGAACGGCACGAAGGTTACGTCATCGATACCCAGCATGCTGCCTGGGGAGCGAGGCCGCGCGTAAAGGTGCTCGTCATCCACTATACGGCAGAGGCATTTCCCGTCGCGCTCGCCACCCTGACGGGCAGAGAAGTTAGCGCGCACTATCTTGTTCCCGCCGCGCCCGCGAAAAAAGGTGGCGATCCTCTGGTGTTCAGGCTTGTTCCTGAGTCGCAACTGGCCTGGCATGCCGGCGCCAGCTTCTGGCGTGGTGCAACCCGGCTGAACGATACTTCTGTTGGCATTGAGCTTGAAAACCTGGGGTTCACACAGACGATAGCCGGACGCAAATGGTATCCCTTTACGGCACAGCAGATGAAGGTGCTGAAACCGCTGGCCCGCGACATCGTTAAGCGTTACGCCATTCAGCCGCAGAATGTGGTGGCACACAGCGACATTGCGCCACAGCGCAAGCAGGATCCCGGCCCGCTTTTCCCCTGGCAATGGCTGGCGGAGCAGGGCATCGGCGCCTGGCCTGACGCATCGCGCGTCGCTTTTTATCTGGCTGGCAGACCTCCCAGGCTTAAGGTTGAGAGCGAAAAATTGCTGAACTTGCTGTCGCGCTATGGCTATGAAGTGTCATCCGGTATGACCAGAGAGCAGCAACAGAAAGTGATTGCGGCTTTTCAGATGCACTTCCGGCCCGCAGATTACCAGGGGATCGCAGACGCTGAGAGTGAAGCCATTGCAGAGGCGCTGCTCGAGAAATATGGCGCCGGCCAGGAAGCCGTCTGACCGCCCCGCTCGCGTGAGTGAGGCGGAAAAGAGGATTAGTGACGGGCGCGGAGGAACGCCTGCCAGTGGGAGACCAGCGTTTCCAGCGCCTGGCGGTCAACGTCCAGATGGGTGACCAGCCGCGTCACCGGGCCGGTGCTCAGTAAAATCCCGCGCTCGTGCATCCAGGCTTTCAGTGGCGCAACATCTGCTTCCGGCACGCGCACAAAAACCATATTGGTATCCTGCCTTGAGACGTTGACATCTCTCTTTTGCAGCGCCTCCGCGAGCCAGGCTGCATTATCATGATCCTCCTGCAGGCGAGCCACGTTGTGCTCCAGCGCGTAGCGGCCTGCCGCCGCCAGAATGCCCGCCTGGCGCATCGCACCGCCGGTCATTTTGCGCCAGCGGCGCGCGCGCTGAATATAATCCGCACTGCCGCAAAGCAGCGATCCAACCGGCGCACCCAGGCCTTTGGAGAGGCAAATCGTCAGCGTGTCGCAGTAGCGGGCGATCGCCTCAAGCCCGACGTTAAGCGCGACGGCGGCGTTAAAAATGCGGGCGCCGTCAATATGCAGCGCCAGCCCGCGCTGACGCGTAAACGCCCAGGCCTCTGCCAGATAGCTCAGCGGCAGTACTTTGCCATTATGGGTATTTTCCAGACTGAGAAGCCGGGTGATGGCAAAATGGAAATCGTCGGGTTTGATAAATTGCTCTACGAGGTCGAGCGGCAGCGTGCCGTCAGCCGCCGCAGTTACAGGTTGCGGCTGGATACTGCCCAGCACGGCAGCGCCACCAGCCTCATATTTATAGTTATGAGCCTGCTGACCAACAATATATTCCTCGCCGCGCTGACAGTGGCACAGCAGGGCGACCAGGTTGGCCTGAGTGCCGGTCGGCAAAAAGAGGGCTGCCTCTTTACCGCTGAGGCGCGCGGCTTCCGCTTCAAGCGCATTTACCGTCGGATCATCGCCATAGACATCGTCGCCGGTTTCGGCTGAGATCATCGCTGAAAGCATGGCGGCCCCTGGCCGGGTTACTGTATCACTGCGTAAATCGATCACACCTGCGCTCCTCTTCTCTGAACAAACATCCCAACGTCCAATTGTTTTACCGCAGCCCATGCGGTTTTACCAGTTCAACGGTTAACGGCTATTAGCGTGAAAGGGCGGATACAGACAGAGCAGAGGCGGGATCGCGTAATGTGAACAACACGCACAGACAGGCGGAACGCCGTGGGCGATCCGGTAAGAAACCGGGCGGCAGTCATCAGCACTGCCGCACGGGTGTGACTCAGGCGATAACGATATCGCTAACCGGCTTACAGCTGCATGCCAGCACAAATCCCGCCGCGACCTCTTCATCGGTCAGCGTCTGCTGGCTGGATGTCTGATAGTCGCCGCTCACTATCTGCGTTTTACAGCAGCCGCAGACGCCGGAACGACAGGCGGCAACGATATCAAATGCGTTTCTCTCCATCGCTTCCAGCAGCGTCGCACCTGAGGAGAAGCTGCCTGCCTTCTCTGTGCCGCTGGCGCGAAGGGAAAGCGGCTGGCTGGAAGCGGACACTTCTGTGGTCTGCACAGGCGTGAACTGTTCTTTCCAGATATCTGCGGCTCCAAGCGTTCTGGTAAACCCTTCGACCTGCTGCATATAGGCTTCAGGGCCGCAAATCATCACGGTACGACTGGGCATATCGGGCACCAGCGTACGAAGCTTTTCAAGCGTCAGCCGGCCTTCGGGCATCTCTGCGGTGGGAGTGTCTTCAGATATGAGAGTTAAATCCAGCCAGGGTTGCAGCGCAGCCAGCTCCGTCGCGAAAATAACGTCCTGCTGTGAGCGCACGCTGTAGCAGAGTTTTACGCTGCATTCGCGACGACGGCTCGCCAGCCAGCGACACATAGAGATGATGGGCGTTATACCGCAGCCCGCTGCCATCATCAGGTAGCGATCGGCAGGATGCTGCTCGCAGCTGAATTCACCCTGTGGATCGGAAAGCCAGATGTAATCGCCGGGTTTCAGCGATTTGGTCAGCCAGCCTGATCCCTGACCACCCTCAATATACCGCACGGTCAGGGTAATAAATTCGCTCTGGCCTGGCGTTGATGAGAGGGTATAGGCACGAAGCTGCGCCGATTTACCAATCTGCACCAGTGCGAACTGGCCCGCCTGCCAGCGGTAAAAATCATGATTAATCAGCGCGATGGTCCAGACATCAGGCGTTTCCTGAGTCACATGGTGAACCTGCATCCGCCAGTGGCATAATGCGTTTGTCTGCATGGTTATCTCCTCAGGCGTTCAGGATAGTGTTGAGATCGTTTTCGACTGTGGTCACGGGCTGCAGGCCGAATTCGCTTTGCAACAGCGCCAGCACGTTGTCGCTCAGGAAGGCCGGTGGCGTCGGGCCTGTGCGGATATTTTTTACGCCGAGCGCCAGCAGCGTCAGCAGCACCACGATGGCTTTCTGCTCGAACCAGGAAAGCACCAGCGACAGCGGCAGATCGTTCACGCTGCAGTTCAGTTTTTCGGCCAGCTTAACGGCCAGCATAATGGCGGAGTAGCTGTCGTTGCACTGCCCTGCATCCAGCAGCCGCGGCAGCCCTTCCAGCGTGCCGAAGTCGAGTTTATTGAAACGGTATTTGCCGCAGGCCAGCGTCAGGATCAGGCAATCTTTCGGCACCGACGTCGCCAGATCGGTAAAGTAGCTGCGTTTCTCCCGGCTGCCGTCGCAGCCGCCAATCAGAAAGACGTGGCGCAGTTTCTGGGATGCCACCAGGTCAATAATGGTATCGCTGGCATCCTGCAGAACCTGGCGGCCAAAGCCGACGGTGATTTCATGAGGGATCTCTGACCAGGGAAAGCCGGGCATGGATTGCGCCTGAGCGATAACGGGCGAGAAGTCATCGCCATCCAGGTGGTTGACGCCGGGCCAGCCGACGATACTGCGGGTCCAGATGCGATCCTGATAATCTCCGACGAAAGGATCGATTATGCAGTTTGAGGTCATGACCACGGGGCCAGGGAAGCGGGCAAACTCTTCCTGCTGGTTCTGCCAGCCGCTGCCGTAGTTGCCGATCAGATGTGGGTACTGCTTCAGCAGCGGATAGCCGTGAGCCGGCAGCATTTCCCCATGGGTATAAATGTTGATATTCAGGCCCACTGTCTGCTCAAGCAGCATTTGCAGATCTTTCAGATCGTGCCCTGAGATGAGAATAGCTTTACCGGCGACCGGGCGTACATTGACGGTGACCGGCTGTGGATTACCGTAGGTCGTGGTCTGCGCTTCATCCAGCATCGCCATAATGGCAAAGTTCATTTTGCCGATCTGCATCGCTTTTTCCAGCAGATCGTTTATCTGGTCTGGCTGCGTGCCCAGCCATGCCATGATCTCATGGTACTGCTGATAAACCGCGTTATCGAAGCGGCCATGCACATGAGCATGCTCCATATAGGCAGCCGCGCCTTTCAGACCGTACAGGCAGAGCAGACGAAGCCCAAGAATATCTTCATCATCTTCGCCCCGGTTCAGCGCGAAGTCAGCGGCCTGCGCCTGAAGGTCCGCAATATTATCGCTTTCAAGCGTCAGATCGGCTAACGGATGAGAGAGAGAAGCCGGACCCTGCTTCTCATTACAGAGCGCCTTCAACCTGTCGCGACAGGCAATAGCGCTACGGGCATAGCCCACAATACGTTCAGAGTCGAAGTTGACGTTAGTCAGCGTCGAAAAGAAGGCAAGCGGTGAAAAGCTGTCAATTTCATGCACGATAATATTGTGCCGGCGCGCTTCAACTGCCCACGCAGACAGTCCCTGAAGCGCGGCTATCAGGAGATCCTGCAGATCGGATGTTTCAGCAGTTTTACCACACATGCCCTGGGCATAGGCACAGCCGTTTGCCGTTGGCGTCTGAAGAGTTTGCTCACATTGAATACAGAACATTGGGCGGCCTTTTTAAAGTTGCATTTAAGATACATCTTTATGCTAAAAGCAAAGGCAGGCGTTTCATAGGTGTTGTGCTTTAAAACGCAGGGATCATTGATCTGGCGCAAATGGCGCGCGGGTCAGGCGGCAAAAAAAGCAATCAGAACCGGCGCAAGCAGGCTCAGCATAAAGCCGTGGACGATAGCGGCCGGCACAATTTCAGCACCGCCGCTGCGCTGAAGCACAGGCAGGGTAAAATCCATTGAGGTGGCACCGCACAGGCCAAGTGCGGTAGAGCGATGGCGGGCAATCAGTGCCGGGATTAGCATGATGGCCAGCAGTTCACGTAGCAGGTCATTAAAGAAGGCTGCGCTGCCGATTACCGGGCCAAAAGATTCCGTCATCAGGATGCCGGAAAGGGAATACCAGCCAAAGCCGGAGGCCATTGCCAGCCCCGTTTTTACCGGCAGTCCCAGAAGTAAGGCAGCAACAGCGCCGCCTGCCAGAGCGCTGAGAAACACCACCATCGCTACCATCATCCCGCGCCGGTTAATCAGGATCTGCCGGAGCGTCATACCGCTGCCACGCAGCTGGAGCCCCACAAGAAACAGCAGAAACAGCAGCGCATATTCACCCGCTTCACTGGCAAACTTCAGCGGCGTCCAGTGGCTGAGGCCGATCAGAAAGCCGGCAATGACTACGCCACAGAGCTTTAGCGATTCGAGCGCCATATGTAGCCTTGAAGGCAACGTCTGCTGACGATGGTTATGTGCCCAGGGACGAAGATGTTCCAGCAGGCGCAGCGCCACGATATTTCCCACAAGGATGCAGGCTGCACTGATCAGACTGTAATTGACGATAGCAAGGAGATTGCGGCCCAGATCGTCAAGAAACGCCAGGCTGATACCCATAAAAAAGAGGATAACGTAGACCATCCAGCTCAGCAGTTTGTTGATTAGCCTTTGCAGCGAGGGCGCTTTAGCCGGCAAAAGATAGCCCGCGATCAGCGGCAGAAGAATGATCAACAGTCCTGAATACATGTGGCGGGTCGTCCATGCGCAAAAGGTGAGGCGACAAGCTAGCGAAATTTTTATGCTGAGTAAAGGCCTCTTCCAGGCAGAGGCTTGACCAGCGTGGAGATGCGGGCCATTCTCAATAAAAACAAAGGGAAATCCTGATGATACTGGAGCATATTGCCATTAGCGGGTTTCGCGGCATCAGTCAGCTTTCTCTGTCGCTGGAACAGGGCAACGTCCTGATAGGTGAAAATACCTGGGGGAAATCCAGCCTGCTTGATGCGTTAACGCTTTTGCTCTCTCCGACGGAGACGCTGTATCAGTTTGTGCCTTCTGATTTTCATACCTTGTCCGGCGAAGCAGGCGACCGTTTGCAGCATCTTTACGTCGAGTTCACCTTTCGCGAAAGTGACAGCGGTGAAGCTCACACGCCTCGTCTTTTGCCGCTTTCATCACTCTGGCAGCAGCGTGCAAAGGACTACCCTCAGCTTGTCCTTCGGGCTGAAGGAACCCTTCAGGAAGCGCAATCAGTAAATACACGTTGGTACTTTCCACTGGCGGCGGAGATCTTATCTTCTGCCAGTGGACAGGCGCCGCTGGCAGCGGTACTGATACGGCTTCAGCCTGTATTGCGGCTGCGCGATGCCCGTTTCAGCCAGCGAATGGTGACGCAGGCAGCTAACACCACCAACGATCGTCAATTGAGTACGCTTGTCAGCCAGATTGACGAGCTCACGCGTGATTTGGTTTCACAACCACAAAAGCTGACCCATCCGGCGATCCGACAGGGATTGCTGACGATGCAGCAGTTAATAGAACATTACTTTTCCGTTCAGCCATCGGCGTTGTCGGCTACCGTGCAGAGGTCTGATCCTTCGCGCAGGCGGTCTCAAAAGGGGTGGCGCTATCTTGACAGTCTCAACCATCTGATTGCGGCAGCGGACAGCCAGAGCCGGCAACTGATACTGCTGCGAATGTTTGCCTTGCTCATGCAGGCCAAAGGCATGTATCAACTCGATCCTCTCGCCCGGCCACTGTTGCTCATTGAAGATCCAGAGACCCGGTTACACCCGATTATGCTCTCAGTGGCATGGGGATTGCTCGATCTGCTGCCGTTGCAGAAAATCACCACGACGAATTCAGCAGAACTTCTTTCACAAGTACCGGTTGGCGATGTATGCCGCTTGATCAGGCAGGAAAATGGCGTAGCTGCATGGCGGCTGGGGCCTTCAGGCATGAATGCCGACGACAGCCGGCGCATTGCATTTCATATCCGTGTTAACCGTCCTTCTGCGCTCTTTGCCCGCTGCTGGCTGCTGGTGGAGGGGGAAACGGAGGTCTGGGTGATGAATGAACTGGCGCAGCAGTGCGGCTGTCATTTTGCAGCTGAAGGGATCAAAGTCGTGGAGTTTGCTCAGTCGGGGCTAAGGCCGCTGATAAAATTCGCTCAAAGGATGGGCATTAAGTGGCATGTACTGACCGATGGCGATGAGGCGGGAAACAAATATGCCGCCACGGTAAAAAGCCAGCTAGCTGCGTCAGATGAACGCGTCCATCTGACGCAGTTACCCGCACTGGATATGGAGCATTTTCTGTACAGGCAGGGATTTGCAGAGGTTTATCATCGTATAGCCCGTTTGCCAGAAAAGGGGCCAATGAACGTGCGGCATATTATCGCTAAGGCGATTCAGCACTCATCAAAACCGGAACTGGCAGTCGCCGTAGCCACCGAAGCGGCAGAGCGGGGCAGGGCGTCCGTTCCTCCCTTACTGAGGGAGATGTTTCACCGCGTGCAGGAACTGGCCAGGCAGAATGGCGAGTCATTCTGAGCCACACCGCTTGAAATGGCGGAAAGCAGCCCAATCTTACTGGTATCGCCACAGAAAAGCAGAAAAATGCCAGCTTGCGTGGCTGGCATTTTACGGTAGGGTTGGTCAGAATGAGTGAAGGAAAGGTCAGGCACTGACGGCCATCGCCATTTCCACAGGAACGATAAGACTGGCATGATTGCCTTTCGGTCCCTGATGCACATCAAACTGGACTTGCTGCCCGGCTTTCAGCGTTCTGTAGCCATCCATCTGAATTGTTGAGTAGTGGGCGAAGATATCTTCACCGCCACCAACAGGGCAGATAAAGCCGAAGCCCTTGGCATTATTGAACCATTTAACAGTACCCGTCTCCATGCTTCTACATCCCTCGCAAGACGATCAAATTGAGTGAGGTGACGAGGCGTACAGCCTCTAAGCTGGTTAAAACGCCATCAGCTTATGCAAGTACTGTAAAGAAATGGCATAAAGCGTCAAGCAATTGGGGAGGCAAGGTGGCGATAAAATCATCAAAATTTGAAGCAGTTAACGCTATTGCAAATTTTGTGATGAAGGTCGCGTAGCAACAGTTTGCAGCAAAATTTCATCGGCGTGGGCCCGCATCCTGGCGATATTAAACATACGCTTAAAAGGGTGAGGCTGACGCAGGACGGTAACGTTTTCAAACTGGGTACGTATGGGAAACACTAACGACTGGCTTAATTTTGAACAGCTTGCAGATGACAAATTGCGTGAAGGACTCAAGCCGCCTTCAATGTATAAAGTTATTCTTAACAATGACGATTATACACCTATGGAATTTGTTATTGACGTACTGCAAAAGTTCTTTTCTTATGATGTTGAACGTGCAACGCAACTGATGCTTACTGTTCATTACCAGGGAAAGGCGATCTGCGGTGTGTTTACTGCCGAAGTGGCAGAAACTAAGGTCGCTCATGTGAATAAGTACGCCAGGGAGAATGCGCATCCGTTGCTGTGTACGCTGGAAAAAGTCTGAATAAGACGATCTATTTGGGGAGGTGCCAATGCTCAATCAAGAACTGGAACTCAGTTTAAATATGGCTTTCGCCAGAGCGCGTGAGCACCGACATGAGTTTATGACCGTCGAGCATCTGTTGCTGGCGCTGCTCAGTAACCCGTCGGCCAGAGAGGCACTGGAAGCCTGTACGGTAGATATCGTGGCGCTCCGGCAGGAGCTCGAAGCGTTCATCGAACAAACCACCCCGGTTTTGCCGGTCAGCGAAGAAGAGCGTGATACCCAACCTACGCTCAGTTTCCAACGCGTACTGCAACGTGCTGTCTTTCACGTCCAGTCATCGGGTCGCAGTGAAGTGGCGGGCGCAAATGTGTTGGTCGCTATTTTCAGCGAGCAGGAATCCCAGGCCGCCTATCTGCTGCGTAAGCACGAGGTGAGCCGGCTCGACGTGGTGAACTTCATATCCCACGGTACGCGTAAAGACGAACCCGGTCCCGCATCAGGGGCGGAAAATCCCGTTAACGAAGAGCAAGCAGGCGGGGAGGAACGTATGGAAAACTTCACCACCAATCTTAATCAGCTTGCTCGCGTAGGCGGCATCGATCCGCTGATCGGCCGCGATAAAGAGCTGGAACGTACCGTTCAGGTGCTCTGCCGCCGCCGTAAAAATAACCCGCTGCTGGTGGGTGAGTCCGGCGTGGGGAAAACCGCCATCGCTGAAGGACTCGCCTGGCGTATCGTGCAGGGCGATGTGCCAGAAGTGATGAAAGATGCCACCATCTATTCACTGGATATCGGGTCACTGCTCGCCGGGACTAAATACCGCGGCGATTTCGAGAAACGCTTTAAAGCGCTGCTCAAACAGCTTGAGCAGGATAACAGCAGTATTCTGTTTATCGATGAGATCCACACTATCATCGGTGCTGGCGCCGCCTCAGGTGGCCAGGTGGATGCAGCTAACCTGATTAAACCATTGCTTTCCGGCGGTAAGATCCGCGTGATGGGTTCGACGACCTATCAGGAGTTCAGCAATATCTTTGAAAAGGATCGTGCTCTGGCGCGTCGTTTCCAGAAAATCGATATTACCGAACCGACCGTGGATGAAACGGTGCAGATCCTCAACGGTCTGAAGCCGAAGTACGAAGCGCATCACGATGTACGTTACACCGCGAAAGCCGTTCGCGCTGCGGTTGAGCTGGCAGTTAAATACATCAACGATCGCCATCTGCCCGATAAGGCGATTGATGTGATAGACGAGGCCGGCGCCCGCGCCCGTCTGATGCCGGTCAGCAAGCGTAAGAAAACGATCAACGTGGCGGATATTGAGTCTGTGGTGGCGCGTATCGCACGTATTCCGGAGAAGAGTGTTTCCGCAACCGATCGCGATACGCTGAAAACCCTGGGCGATCGTTTGAAAATGTTGGTGTTTGGTCAGGACAACGCCATTGAGGCGCTGACGGAAGCGATCAAAATGAGCCGCGCTGGCCTCGGACAGGATCGTAAACCTGTCGGCTCATTCCTGTTTGCCGGGCCTACTGGTGTGGGTAAAACAGAAGTGACCGTTCAGCTTGCTAAAGCATTAGGCATCGAGCTGCTGCGTTTCGATATGTCGGAATATATGGAGCGCCATACCGTCAGCCGCCTGATTGGCGCGCCTCCGGGCTATGTCGGTTTTGATCAGGGTGGCTTGCTGACGGATGCGGTTATCAAACATCCGCATGCGGTTGTCCTGCTTGATGAGATCGAGAAAGCGCACCCGGACGTGTTTAACCTTCTGCTGCAGGTGATGGATAACGGCATGCTGACCGACAATAACGGTCGCAAAGCCGATTTCCGGAACGTGGTTGTGGTAATGACCACCAATGCGGGCGTCAGAGAGACCGAACGTAAATCAATTGGTCTGATCCATCAGGACAACAGTACCGATGCGATGGAGGAGATCAAAAAGATCTTTACGCCTGAGTTCCGTAACCGCCTGGATAACATTATCTGGTTCAAACACCTTGATACTGAGGTGATCCACCAGGTTGTGGACAAATTCATTGTCGAACTCCAGGCGCAGCTGGATGCGAAAGGCGTTTCGCTGGAGGTCAGCGACGAAGCCCGCGACTGGCTGGCAGAGAAAGGGTATGACAAAGCGATGGGTGCCCGTCCGATGGCGCGTACCGTGCAGGAAAGCCTGAAAAAACCGCTGGCGAACGAGCTGCTGTTTGGTTCACTGGTGGATGGCGGATCGGTATCGGTGGCGCTGGACCGTGAAAATAACCAGCTTACCTACCAGTTCCTCAGCGCGGCGAAGCGTAAGACAGAAGGTACGGTGCACTGATCTGTGACTCCCCGGCGTTCAGCCTGCTGAACGCCGGCAGAAAAAGTCAGGCAGCATAAAATGCGAAAGGCCGGAGAAGATTCTCCGGCCTTTTTTACAGATGCTGCGGCAGAAGCGGCAGCACGGCAGAATGCTGTTTAGCGACTACGGAAGACAATGCGGCCTTTGCTCAGGTCGTACGGGGTCAGCTCTACAGTGACTTTGTCGCCCGTCAGGATGCGGATATAGTTTTTGCGCATTTTACCGGAGATGTGAGCGGTAACCACGTGACCGTTTTCGAGTTCAACGCGGAACATGGTGTTAGGTAACGTATCCAGTACGGTACCCTGCATTTCAATATTGTCTTCTTTGGCCATCGAATCCTCTAGGTGTTACAACCTTAGTTTTGAACCGGCAAGATAATGCCGAATTTCAAGTATTATGTAAAGAATTGTTGGTGATTTCACCAGCATCAGACCCTCTGTTACGCACATGGCGCAGAGGGACTCACGTTTAAAACGAGTAGTGTAACGACGTCAACGCGTGGGGGATTGTGGGCTAAGAATGGGTTTTAATCCGCTCAGGCGCGATTGAAACCAGAGTAACAAGGTGCGTAATATTCCCAGCCAGACCAATCCCGGCTCGCCCATGACAGAGGGCGAAGGGCGGACGACTTACCAAACGCGCATATTATATCACTGTTACGCTTTTTTGCGTGGAAAACATCAACAATAGCGCTAAAAAAGGGTCTGCTGATGCCAGCAGTGTGGATTGAGCCTTTCATGCGCAAGTAATTTCAGCTGATTCAGGTACTCTGTCCGCGCGATCTCTTCGGCGCCCAGTGAGGCCGTATGAGGATTGAGTACCTGACAGTCGATAAGCTTGCCCCCCTGACGCCGGAAGTAGTCACTGAAGACCAATAGCGCGGTTTTGGAGGCATTTTCACTGCGGCTGAACATCGATTCTCCGCAGAAGAGCTGACCGAGCGCCAGGCCATATATTCCTCCTACCAGCGTTTTATCCAGCCAGACCTCAACCGACTGCGCGTGGCCGGCCTCGTAGAGCTGTAGCCAGGCTCGTTTGACTTCATTGGTTATCCAGGTCCCTTCTTCGCGATCGCTGGCGCAGCCTTCAATCACCTCCTGAAAACATTCGTTAAGCGTCACTCTGTAGGGCGAACGCTGATGAAAGCGCTTCATGCTGCGGCTGAGGTGGAATTTCTCAGGGAAGAGCACCGCCCGCGGATCGGGAGACCACCAGAGAATAGGATCGCCGGAGGAAAACCATGGGAATATGCCCTGATGATAGGCACTGAGCAGGCGGGCAGGACTCAGATCGCCGCCCATGGCCAGCAGCCCGTTCGGCTCTCTCAGCGCCCTCTCCGGCGGGGGGAAAAGCAGGGAATCTCTGGCGAGCTGAATCAAACGCATAGTAACTACACTCCCGGAAACGAGGCTATGACTATAGCGTAAACCGCTGGTGAAAATGCCAGTAACGGCCGCGTTTTAAGATTAATTCGTGATGGCTGCCCTGTTCGGAAATCTGTCCGCCGTCCATAACACAAATTTTATCGAAATGATCCAGGCCCTGGAGCCGGTGGGTGACCATTATCATGGTTTTACTTCTGCCAATCTGGCGCAGAAGGGCAAGAATATGCTGCTCTGTTTCCGCATCCAGCCCTTCAGTCGGCTCATCCAGCAGCATCAGAGGCCCTTCATGCAACACCGCTCTTGCTATCGCCAGCCGCCGCAGTTCCCCCCCGGAAAGCTGGCGTCCGCCATCCCCCAGCCAGACATTCAATCCCTGTTGGCTATCAATTAGTTTATCCAGGCCAACCTGATGCAGTACTTCTGTCAGGCGATCGTCGCTACTTTGCGCAGCCGCCAGCAGTAAATTATCACGCAGCGTGCCGCTGAAGAGATGTACGCGTTGAGTAACGACGCTGGTCGACGCTCGCAGCGACGCTTCGTCCCAGTTCTTCAGCGGAATATTGTTGAGTAAGATTTCACCCGCCTGCGGATCCCATGCACGGGTGATGAGTTGAAGTAGCGTCGATTTACCGCAGCCTGTGCGTCCCAGCAGGGCAACATGTTCTCCCGCAGCGACCTCAAGCGAAAAATCATCCAGCGCCGGTGCAGGATTACCACTCTCGTAGCTGAAGCAGAGATTTTTGATGCTCAGAGAGAGTGTGTTGTAAGGCTTCATCTCAGCTACGGGAAAACGCACGGCGGGTTGCTGTTGCACAATCTGCGTAACCCGCCTGGCGGAAGCCATCACCTGTCCCATATGCTGGAAAGCCCCCCCAACAGGCGCCAGCGCTTCAAAAGCGGCCAGCGTGCAGAAGACGAAAAGCGCTATCAGCGCGTCGGGAGAACTTTCTGTACCCAGTCCTTCCGCGCTAAGCCACAGGATAAGGACAACGGTAAAACCGGTTATCAGCATCAGCAGCCCCTGCGAAAACCCGGTCAGGCTGGCTTGCTGCTGCTGGGCTCGCTGCCAGCGCGCTTCAGTGTCATCCAGCGCTTTACGATAGCGCGCTTCTGTACCATAGAGCTTCAGCTCTGCCTGTCCCTGCAGCCAGGCGGTCAGTTGGGTACGGTACTGCCCACGAAGCTGCGTCAGAGCTTCACCGGCAGGGCGCCCGGCACGATAAAACAGCGGCGGGAGCAGCAGTAACGTCAGCAGCATCAGCCCTCCCAGGGTGACGGCAAGCTGCCAGTCGAGCCAGCTAAGGCCAAGCGTAACGGAAATGATAACCACCAGCGCACCGGCCAGCGGTGAAATAACCCGAAGATAAAGATGATCGAGCGTATCCACATCAGCCACAAGGCGGTTAAGCAAATCGCCCTGCTGATAGCGCGCAAGACCCGCAGGTGAGAGTGGAAAAAGCCTGCTGAAGGTGAAAACGCGAAGGTGTTGAAGTACGCGAAAAGTCCCGTCGTGGCTGACCAGCCGTTCAAAGTAGCGGGCAGCGGTACGGATAATCGCCGCGCCACGGACGCCCGCAGCAGGAAGCATATAGTTAAAACTGTAGAGGCCCGCCACACCCGCCAGCGAGGACGCGGCCAGGAACCAGCCAGAGAGGGTCAGCAAGCCGATGCTGGCAAGCAGCGTTACAATCGCCAGCAGAATACCCAGTGATAACCGCCAGATATGACGGCGATAGAGAGACAGATAGGGAGCAAGTGTTTTCATTTAACCGTCTCCTGCCGGCGGGAAGCGAGGTCAGCGAAGGCGCCGGGCTCGTTTTTCAGCCGGGAATAGGGACCACGCTGAATAATTTTTCCTTCGCGCATCAGCCAGATCTCATCCCAGTTTTCCAGGCGATCGAGCTGATGAGTGATCAGCAGAGTGGTTTGACTGAATGACGCTTTCAGCAGTGCCTCGTCGACGCGTTGCTCACTGTGGCTGTCGAGACTGGCGCCAGGCTCATCGAGCAGCAGCAGTTTACAAGGCCGGTAAAGCGCCCGTGCTACCGCAATCCTCTGGGCCTGTCCAACGGAAAGGTTACCGGCCGCTTCACCGGCTTCACTTTCCAGGCCCTCAGGGAGACGGGAAATAAACTCCGTCACGCCAGCCAGTGCCATTACCTGCTCAAGCCGCTCTGGAACCGCCTCGCCATTCATAACGATATTCTCGCGGAGCGTCCGGGCAGGAAGGCGTGGATTTTGACCCACCCATGCCAGCTGCTGATGCCAGAAATCAGGTTGAATATCCCGCAATTCAACGCCGTTAACCCGCAGCGATCCCTGATAAGGCAGATTGCCCAGCAGAACATTCAGCAGCGATGTTTTCCCCGCGCCGCTCTGACCGACCAGTGCCACGCGCTTGCCGGGCCTGAGCGTAAAGTCTAACGGTCCGGCCAGCACGGTGCCGCTTATGCTGGTCACAGAGAGCGCTTGCGCACAAATCGTCAGGCCCTGGGACGTATCAACTGTTTTATCGCCGGTGTGCGCAGGCAGATTCCCGGCGTCGTTGAGAAAAGCTTCCAGCGCATCAGCACCTCCGACAGCCTGCGCTTTAGCATGGTAGAACGCCCCCATATCACGCAGCGGCTGAAAAAATTCCGGCGCCAGGATCAAGGCCAGAAAGCCGGCAAACAGGGTGACTCCCGAGCCATAGTGACCAAAATTAAGCTCTCCCAGATAGGAAAAGCCGAAGTAAACCGCCACCACGGCGATCGACAGGGAGGCAAAAAATTCCAGCACGGCGGAAGAGAGAAAAGCTAAACGAAGCACCTCCATCGTGCGGCTGCGAAAATCTTCGGATGCCCGGCGGATTTCATCAGTCTCTGCCCCGGCGCGATGAAACAGCCGCAGCGTTTCAAGCCCGCGCAGGCGATCGAGGAAGTGTCCGCTCAGGCGAGCCAGCGCCTTAAAGTTGCGCCGGTTGGCATCGGCAGCCCCCATGCCCACAAGCGCCATAAATAATGGAATCAACGGCGCAGTGGCCAGCAGGATCAGCGCGGCGGCCCAATTCACCGGGAAGAGGGTAAGCAGGATCAGCCCCGGAATAAATACGGCCAGCATCATCTGAGGCTGATAGCGGGCATAGTAGTCCTGCATATCTTCAATCTGCTCAAGCAGAAGCGTGGCCCAGCTGCCCGCTGGTTTGCCCTGAACCCAGGCAGGGCCTAACACATTCAGTCTGTCCAGCACGGTACGCCGCAGCGCAAGACGAATCGCCTTGCCATATTCAAACCCAACTTTTTCACGCAGCCAGGCGAGCAGGGCACGGATTAAAAAACAGCAAAATAATAGAATGAACGTAGAGAGCAGGGCTTCACGTGGCGTGTGGTTGACAATAAGCGCCTGTAAAAGCGAGGCCAGCAGCCAGGCCTGAAGGACAATCATCACGGCGCTGAGCATACCAAGCATCTGGGAAAGTCGCAGCCAGCGCTTGCCCTGAACATGCTGGCTTTTCAGCCAGCGCAGTAACTGTTGTTGCCGGGTTTTATCCATATGCCGCCATCGTTCAAAAGATACGGGGCGTGAACATACTATCCCCGCCTTGATAAAGAGAAATTAGCGGGAATGTTACCTCGCGGAAAGTAAAAAGGCGATCGGTGACGATCGCCTTTGGCAAAATTAGCTCAGCTTTTTAACAAGTTACTGAGAGTTTTTAACTAATCCATCCAGATAGCGTTCAGCATCAAGCGCGGCCATACAGCCGGTACCGGCAGAGGTAATCGCCTGGCGATAGATATGATCCATCACGTCGCCTGCGGCAAAAACGCCAGGAATGCTGGTCTGGGTGGCGTTACCATGCAGACCGGATTGCACTTTGATATAACCATTTTCCAGCGCAAGCTGATCTTTAAAAATGGCGGTATTCGGGCTGTGTCCAATGGCAACAAACAGACCGGCAACTTCCAGCTCTTTAGTCTGCTCGTCATCCAGAGCAGACCGGAGGCGCAGGCAGCTTACGCCCATCTGATCGCCCATCACTTCATCGAGCGTATGGTTGGTATGCAGCACGATATTCCCGTTACGCACTTTTTCCATCAGGCGATCGATAAGGATTTTTTCTGCCCGGAAGCTGTCGCGACGGTGAATAAGATGGACTTCAGAAGCGATATTGGCGAGATAAAGTGCCTCCTCCACAGCCGTATTGCCGCCGCCAATCACTGCTACTTTCTGATTACGATAGAAAAAACCGTCGCAGGTGGCACAGGCTGATACACCGCGCCCTTTGAATGCTTCCTCTGAGGGCAGTCCAAGATAACGTGCGGAGGCACCCGTGGCGATAATCAATGCATCAGCCGTATATTCGCCGCTGTCGCCGGTCAGCCGGAACGGCCGGTTTTGCAGATCGACGGTATGAATATGGTCGAAGATAATTTCCGTATTGAACTTCTCAGCGTGCTCCTGCATGCGTTCCATCAGGCCAGGACCAGTCAGATCGTGGGGGTCGCCTGGCCAGTTTTCCACTTCGGTGGTAGTAGTGAGCTGACCGCCTTTTTCAAGGCCGGTAATCAGAACCGGGTTCAGGTTGGCGCGTGCTGCATAGACAGCAGCCGTATAGCCTGCCGGACCTGAGCCCAGAATGAGTAATTTACTGTGTTTGACCGTGCCCATGACACCCTCGTTTTTTTCTGGCAACTTTTTCTGATTGTAGGGAATTTGCCGACGCAAAAAAAGCATTCTGCAATGTTGTTAACAATTACTGCATGCGGTCTGACCAATTGATCTGACCTCCACCTGGTAACGTTAATGCGCCAAAATGGGGCAAAAAAGCGTCCTGTGAGTGCAGTAAAGGGAAAATAGTTATTTAAAAACAGTCACGCAGCGATACTTCTGGCATGTTCTACTGATTTTAATTGTTTTGCTTTGACAATCGGCTGGTCTTTTGCGAAAACAGTGTAGGAAGCAGAGCGCATTCAGGCGACCAGAGCAGGTTTTTACCTCTGCTCTGCACATCCGTCCGGATAAACTCAGTCTGTCATTGGTCATGACGCATGGTGTGGACAGACAGCATGCGTCATACGGATGGGCGTTTCAAACCGCAGCAGGCGCAAGACTTCACTTAAATCAGTCCTGTAACATTGAACCGGTTCAGGGTATGGCAGGTATAGGGAAGGCATTAAGAGAGACAATAATAATGGTAGACAATAAAAAACGACCGGGTAAAGATCTTGACAGAATCGACCGCAACATCCTGAACGAACTGCAAAAGGATGGCCGCATTTCTAACGTTGAGCTTTCCAAACGTGTAGGGTTGTCACCAACACCCTGTCTGGAGCGCGTACGTCGCCTTGAAAGGCAGGGGTTTATCCTTGGCTATACCGCGCAGCTCAATCCGCATTATCTGGACGCCTCTCTGCTGGTGTTTGTTGAGATTACTCTGAATCGCGGTGCGCCGGATGTCTTTGAGCAATTTAACGCTGCCGTGCAAAAACTTGAGGAAACTCAAGAGTGTCATCTTGTTTCAGGCGATTTCGACTATTTGCTGAAAACCCGCGTACCGGATATGTCCGCTTACCGTAAGCTGCTGGGCGAAACCCTGCTGCGCCTGCCGGGCGTAAACGATACGCGGACCTATGTGGTGATGGAAGAAGTGAAACAGAGCAACCGTCTGGTCATTAAAACACGGTAACACAGGGCAGGTGCAAAACCTGTTGAATTTCGGTACACTCCTGTGAATTCATACAGGTTCAGCGTCGGGCTTGCCCGACGCTGTTGCCTTCATAGTTTACAGGCACCTGGAGAGAACTCTTGAGCCAGGAATACACAGAAGATAAAGAAGTTTCCCTGCAACCGCTGAGCAGTGGGCGTCGCCTGCTGGAGGCGCTGTTGATCGTTGTTGCTCTTTTCGCCGTCTATCTGATGGTCGCGCTCCTGAGCTTCAATCCCTCCGATCCCAGCTGGTCCCAGACCGCCTGGCATGAACCTATTCATAATCTTGGCGGCGGCGTGGGCGCCTGGCTGGCTGATACGCTGTTCTTCGTATTCGGCGTAATGGCTTATGCCATCCCGCCGGTGATCCTTGGCCTCTGCTGGATAACGTTCCGCCAGCGACACGAACAGGACTACATCGATTATTTTGCCGTATCGCTGCGGCTGATAGGCGTGCTGGCGCTGGTGGTCACCACCTGCGGGTTGGCGGCGCTTAATGCCGACGATATCTGGTATTTTGCCTCCGGCGGCGTGATTGGCAGCCTGCTGAGCAACGCAATGGCGCCCTGGTTCAACGGCGCAGGCGGCACACTGACGCTGCTCTGCATCTGGGCTGCCGGGCTGACGCTTTATACCGGCTGGTCATGGCTCACCATTGCTGAAAAGATCGGTGCAGCGGTAATGGGTGTGCTGACATTTGCAAGCAATCGCTCACGCAATGAAGCGCGCTGGCAGGATGAAGAAGAGGAGAGGCTTGCCGAACCTGTTCTTAAACAGAGCGCTGATGTTGATGAAGGGGATGTGCTACTGGCGGGTATGGGCAGCATCGACGAAGATTATGATCCGTTACTGAGTAAATCAGCGCCTGACGTGAGCCCCGGGCCAGTGGCTGAAGCATCGCAAGCGCCAGCAGCGGCTCAGACAGTCCAGCATGCAGCGGCACCTGCTGCTCCAGCGCCGTTTGCGACTGAACGTGTTGCTGATGCGCCTGCGGTTTCTGAGTCTGTGGTAACGCAGCAGAAGCCGGAACTCTATCACTTCGAAATGCCGGCGGAATCGTCTGTGCCTGTCGCCTCTCCAGACGCAGAAGATGCAAGGGGCTCACAACCGGTAAACTGGCAGGAAAACAGTGCATCATCGGCGCCCGGCACCGTCGTGCCATCGTCGCCACTTGACGCAATGAGCGCCCTGACTGGCAGCGATGCGGCCAGACTGGTTGCGACCTCTGCCACAGCGGCAGCCCTGATGCCTGGCGCTGCGCCAGCGGCAGAGAGCATCAATCCGCAGGTCAAGCAGGGAATAGGTCCGGCTTTACCGCGGCCTAATCCGGTTAAGCTACCGACCCGTCGTGAGCTGGCCTCTTACGGCATTAAGCTGCCTTCGCAGCGGATAGCAGAAGAAAAAGCGAAAGAGGAGGAGCTTCGTCAGCAGGAGCAGCCTTCCACTCCTTATGCTTCGCCACAGCAGGAGCCGTCCTCTGCCGATGGTTATGCTTCACCGCAGCATGAACAGTCTGCTTCCGATCGTTATGTTACATCACAGCAGGAGCAGCCTTCTAACGGTGGTTATGCTTTACCACAGCAAGAGCAGCCTGCATCCCGTCCTTATGCTTCACCGCTGCATGAAGAGCATGACGCTCAGGACGACGCCCATCTTCGCGAAGCCTTTATGACGCAGCAGCAGCAACGCTATGGCGAGGCGTTTGCTGAAGAGGATGAAGAGGCGCTACACCAGGCCAGCCTTGCACGACAGTTCGCCGCCCAGCAGACTCAGCGCTACGGTGAGGCGCAGGGACAGATAGCGCCGCCGTCGCTTACGCCTGATGCCTCAGGCGCAGTCAACTTCTCCCCATTTGATGATGTTGTTGATGAAGGCCCAGGTGAGCCACTTTTCACCCTTTCTGCCACGCCTGAGCCTGAAGCGGATCGTCCGCCCGTGCAGCCGCAGTGGCAGGCGCATAGCCAGCCCGCTCAGGCAGATGTTGCACCGACGGTGCCTGCGCCATCCTGGCCGCCAGCCAGCCAGCCGCCGACCAGCCCGTTTATCTCAGGCTCTGTACAGCAAGAAAACGATCTAAGCGTGAAGGAGCAGGGTACAGACGCACAATACGCCGCTGAAAGGGTTATTCAGCCTTCTTCTCCGCATGCTGAACCAGCGGCGGCCCCGGCGATACCACCGCAATCCTCACCGGCTGCCACGCCGCAGCCTGCCGCAGACAGTCTGTTCCATCCTTTCCTGGTTCGCCACGAGCAGCCGCTGGAAAGACCGACCACGCCGCTGCCGACGCTGGATCTGCTTTCGGCACCGCCGGAGGAAGCTGAACCGGTGGATATGTTTGCGCTTGAGCAAACGGCTCGTCTCGTGGAGTCCCGTCTGGCGGACTACCGCGTAAAAGCGGAAGTTGTAGGCATCTCACCGGGACCTGTGATTACCCGCTTCGAGCTGGATCTGGCTCCTGGTGTGAAAGCAGCACGTATTTCCAATCTCTCCCGCGATCTGGCGCGTTCTCTCTCCGCCGTTGCGGTGCGTATTGTGGAAGTTATTCCGGGCAAACCCTATGTGGGGCTGGAGCTGCCTAACAAACACCGCCAGACGGTTTATATGCGTGAGGTGCTGGAATGTCCGCAGTTCCGTGACAACCCGTCACCGCTTGCGGTGGTGTTAGGTAAGGATATTGCCGGACAACCCGTTGTGGCCGACCTGGCGAAAATGCCACACCTGCTGGTTGCTGGTACCACAGGCTCCGGTAAGTCGGTGGGCGTTAACGCCATGATTATCAGCATGCTCTATAAGGCCACGCCGGAAGAAGTGCGCTTTATCATGATCGATCCGAAAATGCTGGAGCTCTCCGTCTATGAGGGTATTCCTCATCTGTTGACGGAAGTGGTTACCGACATGAAGGATGCGGCGAACGCGCTGCGCTGGAGCGTGGGTGAAATGGAGCGCCGTTACAAGCTTATGTCGGCGTTGGGTGTGCGAAATCTGGCCGGTTACAACGAGAAGGTTGAGCTTGCGGAAGCGATGGGGCGTCCTATCCCTGATCCGTTCTGGAAACCCGGCGACAGCATGGATACCACGCCGCCGGTGCTTGAAAAGCTGCCTTATATTGTGGTGCTGGTCGATGAATTTGCCGATCTGATGATGGCCGTGGGCAAAAAAGTAGAAGAGCTGATTGCCCGGCTGGCACAGAAGGCGCGTGCGGCGGGAATTCATCTGGTGCTGGCCACGCAGCGCCCATCGGTGGATGTGATAACCGGGCTGATTAAAGCCAACATCCCGACGCGTATCGCCTTTACCGTATCAAGCAAAATCGATTCGCGCACCATTCTCGATCAGGCAGGAGCGGAATCACTGTTAGGCATGGGTGATATGCTTTATATGCCGCCTAACTCCTCTATGCCGGTCCGTGTTCATGGCGCATTTGTTCGCGATCAGGAAGTGCACGCGGTCGTACAGGACTGGAAAGCGCGTGGTCGTCCTCAATATATTGAGAGCATCACCGCGGGCGAAGAGAACGAAGGTGGCGGTCTGGGGCTGGACGGTGATGAAGAGCTCGATCCGCTGTTTGACCAGGCCGTGGTCTTTGTGGTTGAAAAGCGCCGGGCCTCTATTTCCGGCGTTCAGCGCCAGTTCCGCATTGGCTATAACCGTGCGGCGCGCATCATTGAACAGATGGAAGCGCAGAGCATTGTTTCTCCGCCAGGCCATAATGGTAACCGTGAAGTCCTTGCACCGCCGCCGCATGAAATGTAGCGGCATAACCTGACAAAGTATTACCGTTACTGACGGGCCGGGGCGACCTGGCCCGTTGTGATTTATAGGGTTTATCCCCATATCATCTGTTGCTGGCCATATTATTCAGGCTAATCTTCTGTTGACAGGGCCAGAGCCTGGCTACAGTTATCCCTGAATGCTTCCCCCGCTTACCGGGATAAAAAAGTTTCAATAAGGACGCCGTAATGAAAAAATTAATGATCTCCTGCTGTCTGCTGACTGCTTTTACTTCTGCCGGTGTACTGGCGGACGCCTCCTCCGCGCTACAACAGCGACTCGACAAGGTAAAAAGCTTTCATGCCACCTTTGACCAAAAAGTGACTGACGGCAGCGGGCAATCGGTTCAGGAAGGTGAAGGCGAACTGTGGGTTAAGCGTCCAAATCTGTTCAACTGGCACATGACCGCGCCCGATGAAAGCATCCTGATTTCAGATGGCAAAACGCTCTGGTTCTATAATCCTTTTGTTGAACAGGTCAGTGCTACCTGGCTGAAAGATGCCACCAGCAATACGCCGTTTATGCTGATAGCGCGTAATCAGAGTAGCGACTGGCAGCAGTATAATATCAGCCAGCAGGGCGATAAATTTGAGCTCACGCCTAAGTCAAGCGACGGCAACCTGAAGCAGTTTACCCTGAACGTTTCCGCCAGCGGCACAATCAATCAGTTCAGCGCGATTGAGCAGGATGGTCAGCGCAGCAGCTATACGCTGAAAAATCAGCAGAATGGCGCCATTGATGCCGCCAAATTCACATTCACGCCGCCGCAGGGCGTCACGCTGGATGACCAGCGTAAGTGAGGTTAGCGTGAGCAATCTGTCTCTGGATTTCTCCCATAATGCGTTTCAGCCGTTGGCCGCCCGGATGCGGCCGCGAACGCTGGCCGAATATATCGGTCAGCAGCATTTACTGGCTCCTGGAAAACCCTTACCACGCGCCATTGAAGCAGGCCATCTGCACTCCATGATCCTGTGGGGGCCCCCAGGTACGGGTAAAACTACGCTGGCAGAGATTATTGGCCATTACGGAAAGGCGGATGTCGAGCGCATTTCGGCGGTCACCTCCGGCGTAAAAGATATACGTGAAGCGATCGAACGCGCCAGGCAGAACCGCAGCGCAGGTCGCCGGACAATTCTCTTCGTCGATGAGGTTCATCGTTTTAACAAGAGTCAGCAGGACGCCTTCCTGCCGCATATTGAAGATGGCACCATCACTTTTATCGGTGCCACTACGGAAAACCCCTCTTTTGAGCTGAATTCAGCTCTGCTCTCCCGCGCCCGTGTCTATCTGCTGAAATCGCTCACCAGTGAGGATATCGAACACGTACTGACACAGGCGATGCAGGATAGCGAACGCGGCTATGGCGATGAAAATATTGTTCTGCCGGATTCGACCCGCAGGATGGTGGCAGAGCTGGTCAACGGCGATGCCCGCCGGGCGCTGAATACGCTGGAAATGATGGCGGATATGGCTGAAGTCAACGGGGACGGCAAGCGCGAGCTGACCAGTCAGCTACTGAATGAAGTCTCTGGCGAACGCAGCGCCAGGTTCGATAATAAAGGCGACCGCTATTACGACCTCATCTCGGCGCTGCACAAATCGGTACGTGGCTCAGCGCCGGACGCCGCGCTTTACTGGTATGCCAGAATTATCACCGCGGGCGGCGATCCCTTATATGTCGCCAGGCGGCTGCTGGCGATAGCCTCGGAAGATGTTGGCAATGCCGATCCCCGGGGAATGCAGGTGGCGATCTCTGCCTGGGATTGCTTTACCCGCGTCGGGCCGGCAGAGGGCGAGCGTGCCATCGCTCAGGCGATTGTCTATCTGGCCTGCGCGCCAAAGAGTAATGCTGTCTACACCGCCTTTAAGGCCGCAATGCGTGATGCCCGGGATAATCCAGACTACGATGTGCCCGAGCATCTGCGCAATGCGCCAACAAAATTGATGAAAGAGATGGGATTAGGCGCAGAATACCGCTACGCGCACGACGAGCCTAACGCCTATGCGGCAGGCGAGAGTTACTTTCCCGGCGAAATGGCGCATACCCGTTACTATCAGCCGACGTCACGTGGACTGGAAGGCAAAATCGCTGAAAAGCTCGCCTGGCTCGCGGAGCAGGATCAAAATAGCCCGACAAAACGCTATCGCTGACAGTGACGTTGCGGTAAGGTTAGCAATGAATTCAACGCATTCGCAGATCGGATGCGTCCCTTCTTTTTCACTCAATCATACTAAGCACAGGACAAGCATGCTCGATCCCAATCTGCTGCGTAACGAGCCAGACGCAGTCGCTGAAAAACTGGCACGCCGGGGCTTTAAGCTGGACGTTGATACGCTACGCGCTCATGAAGAGCGTCGTAAGGTCCTGCAGGTCGAAACTGAAACACTGCAGGCAGAACGTAACTCCCGATCCAAATCTATCGGCCAGGCCAAGGCACGTGGGGAAGATATCGAGCCGTTGCGTCAGGAAGTGAACGCACTGGGTGAACGTCTGGACGCGGCTAAAGCGGAACTGGACGCGTTGCAAAGCGCCATTCGTGATCTGGCGCTGACGATACCGAATATTCCCGCGGATGAGGTTCCTGAGGGCAAAGACGATAGCGATAATCAGGAAGTGAGCCGCTGGGGCGAACCGGCAAAATATGATTTCCCGGTACGCGATCACGTTGAGCTGGGCGAAATGGCCGCCGGCCTCGATTTTGCAGCAGCGACCAAGCTGACCGGTTCCCGGTTTGTGGTCATGAAAGGGCAGATTGCCCTGATGCACCGCGCACTCAGCCAGTTTATGCTCGATCTCCATACCGAACAGCATGGTTATCTGGAAACCTATGTGCCTTACCTGGTGAATCACGCCTCACTGTATGGCACCGGTCAGCTTCCCAAATTTGGTGAGGATCTTTTTCACACCCGACCTCTGGAAGAAGAAGCCTCCAGCAGCGATTATGCGCTGATCCCCACTTCAGAAGTGCCGCTGACCAATCTGGTGCGGGATGAGATTCTGGAAGAGGAGTCGCTGCCGCTGAAATTTACTGCTCATACGCCCTGTTTCCGTTCTGAAGCAGGCGCTTATGGACGGGATACCCGCGGTCTGATCCGTATGCACCAGTTTGATAAAGTGGAAATGGTGCAGATTACCCGCCCTGAAGATTCCATGAACGCACTGGAAGCGTTGACCGGACACGCCGAGAAGGTGTTGCAGTTACTGAATCTGCCTTACCGTAAGATGCTGCTCTGTACGGGTGATATGGGCTTCGGCTCCACCAAAACGTACGATCTGGAAGTCTGGTTGCCAGCTCAGGAAACCTACCGTGAAATCTCTTCCTGCTCCAACATGGGTGATTTTCAGGCGCGGCGCATGCAGGCCCGATGCCGCAGTAAGACCGAGAAGAAACCCCGTCTGGTGCACACTCTTAACGGGTCCGGTCTGGCTGTAGGGCGTACGCTGGTTGCGGTGCTGGAAAACTACCAGCAGGCTGACGGTCGTATTGCCGTACCTGAAGTGCTTCGCCCTTATATGAAGGGACTGGAATTTATCGGTTAAGCGCCGTTCATTTCCCATCAAACCTGCGACTCTGGTCGCAGGTTTTTTTTTGCCGGTCTGTCTGAAAAATGATGCATGCGCCTGCCTGATCGTTCAGAGAAAACTTCTAAAAATAAATGTTATCGTGAACAGAAAGGCGCTAAAGCGTAAAGTTGTCACTTTTCATAGAGATAAAGTGGCGCGCTGCCGTTTCGTTTATCCCGCTAACTCTTTGTAGATAAAAAATTTTAATCGCTTCGCAGCAAATCGTGCTGGTGACTTTTCTGAGGCGTTGACTTTAATTATTCCGGTGGCAATATGCGCGCAAAATCTTCCCTTTTTGGTCGTATCCCCAACATGTCCACCTGGTCTCGCCCTGTTATCGTGCTGCTTTGCGGCCTTTTGTTGATGACGATTTCTATCGCCGTGTTAAACACGCTGGTGCCGCTCTGGCTTACCCATGATGCGTTGCCGACCTGGCAGGTTGGCGTGGTGAGCTCCGCTTATTACACGGGTAACCTGGCGGGAACGCTGATTGCCGGTCTGGTGATCAAGCGTCTCGGGTTTAACCGCAGCTATTACGCAGCCTCGCTGGTATTTGCGCTGGCCTCTGCCGCACTGGCGCTGGAAAGTGGATTCTGGGCATGGACACTCTGGCGTTTTACGGCAGGTATTGGCTGTGCGCTGATTTGGGTCGTGGTGGAAAGCGCGCTGCTATGCAGCGGTACGCTGCGCAATCGTGGCCAGCTCCTTGCCGCTTACATGATTGTTTATTACCTGGGAACGGTGGCCGGTCAGCTGCTGGTCAGTAAAGTTTCTACAGAACTTATGCAGGTGCTCCCGTGGGTAACCGCGATCGTGCTTAGCGCCATATTGCCATTACTCTTTACGCGCATCACCGCCAAAGGCGACGATGAAGAGGCTGCGCCGGGTCGCATGTGGCCGATGCTGCGCCGCCGTAACGCGCGCCTTGGGATCAACGGCTGTATCATCTCCGGCATTCTGTTGGGTTCGCTCTATGGCCTGATGCCGCTCTATCTTTCCCATCAGGGTATGAGTGATGCGACGGTAGGCTACTGGATGGCGCTGCTGGTCAGTGCGGGTATTGTGGGCCAGTGGCCTGTCGGACGTCTCGCCGATCGCTACGGGCGTTTACTGGTTCTGCGCGTTCAGGTGTTTGTGGTGATTATGGGGGCGCTTGCGATGCTGAGCAACGCCGCGATGGCACCCGCGCTCTTTGTACTGGGCTGTGCCGGCTTTACGCTCTATCCGCTGGCGATGTCATGGGCTTGCGAAACCGTGGCCCATCATGAACTGGTAGCGATGAACCAGGCTCTGCTGCTCAGCTATACCATCGGCAGCCTGATAGGCCCGGCGATGACCTCAATGTTAATGCAGAACTACTCCGATCGCGTGCTGTTTTTGATGATAGCCGCTGTCGCCTTTGTTTATCTGGTCATGCTACTGCGTAAGGCCGACAGGCACGCGACGCCGATGGCACACGCCTGATAAAGTAGAGCGCAAAAAAATGCCGGTCCTCTGACCGGCATTGGCGTTTAATACATGACCTTGTGCCCGTAGCCTTCAAGGATGCTTTTAACGCGATCCATCGTTTCCGCTTTTGGTGGGTGGATACCTTCCAGCTTGTACTCTTCTCCCATCGCTATCCATTTATGTTTACCCAGCTCGTGATAGGGCAGGAGCTCAATTTTTTCTACGTTGCCCATATCACGGGTAAATTCACCCAGCCGGTGCGCGGAATCGTCGTCGTCGGAATAACCCGGCACCACCACGAAGCGGATCCAGGTACGGATTTTCTTCTTCGCCAGGTAGTGGGCAAACTCCAGCGTGCGGTGGTTTGAGACGCCAACCAGAATCTGATGGATATCATCATTAATCTGTTTCAGATCCAGCATGACCAGATCGGTCACTTCCAGCAACTCATCAATAACCGGATCGTAGCGACGAACAAAGCCGTTAGTATCGAGGCAGGTATGAATGCCTTCAGCGCGGCAGGCGCGGAACCAGTCGCGGACAAACTCTGCCTGGAGTATCGCTTCGCCGCCCGACGCCGTCACACCGCCCCCGGAGGCATTGATAAAATGACGATACGAGAGAACGTCTTTCATCAGTTCCTCAACGGTAATCTCTTTACCGCCGTGGGTGTCCCAGGTATCGCGGTTATGACAGTAGAGGCAGCGCATCAGGCAGCCCTGAAAAAAGGTGATAAAGCGGATGCCGGGGCCATCTACGGTCCCGCAGGATTCGAATGAGTGAATGCGACCTTTGACTGACATTGCGATGAATTCTCCATAGTAGGCCTGCCGTACTGGCAGGACGCAGTCTTTAAGCTGCGTTAAGTCTGTTTTGCCAGCGGCCCGGAAGGTAAAGAGGGGAGGTAGCTGGCAAAACAGGCTGGAAAAAGGCTCCGCCTGAGCGGAGCCTTTCATGCCCGGAAGAAACTTACAGGGCGCTGGTGAAGGTACGTGTGATCACGTCCTGCTGCTGCTCTTTAGTGAGCGAGTTGAAGCGAACGGCATAGCCGGAAACGCGGATGGTTAACTGAGGATATTTTTCAGGATTATCCATCGCATCCAGTAGCATTTCGCGGTTCATGACGTTCACATTCAGGTGCTGACCGCCTTCGATGCTGGCTTCATGATGGAAGTAGCCATCCATCAGGCCGGCCAGGTTTGCTTTACGCACGTCATCATCTTTACCCAGTGCGTTTGGCACGATAGAGAAAGTATAGGAGATGCCGTCTTTCGCGTAGGCAAAGGGCAGTTTCGCCACCGAGGTCAGTGAAGCAACGGCGCCTTTCTGATCGCGTCCGTGCATTGGGTTTGCACCCGGACCAAATGGCGCACCAGCACGACGACCATCTGGAGTGTTACCCGTTTTCTTACCATACACCACGTTAGAAGTAATGGTCAGGACGGACTGGGTTGGTACTGCGTTGCGGTAAGTTTGCAGCTTCTGAATTTTTTTCATGAAGCGTTCAACCAGATCGCAGGCGATATCATCAACGCGCGCGTCATTGTTACCAAACTGCGGGTATTCACCTTCAATTTTGAAGTCAATAGCCAGACCGTCTTCATCACGGATGGTGGACACTTTGGCATATTTGATAGCAGACAGTGAGTCAGCAGCAACAGAGAGTCCGGCGATGCCACAGGCCATGGTGCGATAGACATCGCGATCATGCAGAGCCATCAGAGACGCTTCATAGCTGTACTTATCATGCATGTAGTGGATCACGTTCAGCGCGGTCACATACTGCTTGGCCAGCCAGTCCATGAAGTGGTCCATACGTTCCATGACTTTATCGTAATCCAGCACCTCATCCATCATTGGCGCTTCTTTCGGACCGACCTGCATTTTCATTTTTTCATCCACGCCGCCATTGATGGCATAAAGCATGGTTTTCGCCAGGTTGGCACGTGCACCGAAGAACTGCATTTGTTTACCAACGATCATCGGGCTGACGCAGCAGGCGATGGCATAGTCATCGTTGTTGAAGTCAGGACGCATCAGATCGTCGTTTTCATACTGTACGGATGAGGTGTCGATAGAAACCTTCGCCGCGAATTTTTTGAAATTCAGCGGCAGCTTCTCTGACCACAGGATGGTCATGTTTGGCTCTGGTGACGGCCCCATGGTGTAGAGCGTATTCAGGAAGCGGAAGCTGGTTTTAGTTACCAGCGTACGACCATCCACACCCATACCGGCGAGTGATTCCGTGGCCCAGATTGGGTCACCTGAGAACAGTTCATCATACTCTGGCGTACGCAGGAAGCGCACCATACGCAGTTTCATCACCAGGTGGTCGATCAGTTCCTGCGCTTCTTGCTCAGTGATTTTACCTGACTGCAGGTCGCGTTCGATGTAAACATCCAGGAAGGTGGAGACGCGTCCGAAGGACATGGCTGCGCCGTTTTGCGATTTCACCGCTGCCAGGTAACCAAAGTAGGTCCACTGTACCGCTTCCTGAGCGGTTTTTGCCGGACCAGAGATATCGCAGCCATACTTCGCGGCCATCTCTTTGATCTGCTGCAGTGCATGGTGCTGGTCAGCGATCTCTTCACGCAGACGGATCGTGGCTTCGAGATTAACGCCATTTTCCAGGTCACTCTGCAGTGAAGTGAACTGCGCGAATTTATCTTTCATCAGCATGTCGATGCCGTACAGGGCAACGCGACGGTAGTCACCGATGATACGGCCACGGCCATAGGCGTCCGGCAGACCGGTCAGTACGCCAGACTTACGGCAGCGCAGGATATCAGGGGTGTAAACGTCGAATACGCCCTGGTTGTGCGTTTTGCGGTATTCGGTAAAGACTTTTTTCAGGCCTGGATCCAGCTCACGTCCGTAAACTTTACAGGAGCCTTCAACCATTTTAATGCCGCCGTACGGGATCAGCGCGCGCTTCAACGGCGCTTCCGTCTGCAGGCCGACGATGGTTTCCAGTTTTTTATCGATGTAACCGGCATCGTGAGAGGTAATGGTTGAAGCAAGATCGGTATCAAAATCAACCGGCGCATGCGTGCGGTTTTCCAGCTTGATGCCTTCCATTACCTTGTCCCACAAGGCGGTGGTGGCTGCGGTTGCGCCACTCAGGAATGATTCATCACCTTCATAGGGGGTATAGTTCTTCTGAATGAAGTCGCGAACGTTAATGCTATTCTGCCATTCGCCTTCTGCAAAGCCTGCCCAGGCCGCAGCCTGTTTTTCGTTGTGCTCGCTCATTTGATACCTACCTTAATTACGTGGAGTTCTTTAGTACCCACGACCTTCGGCGGTCGCAGGCGCCAAAATGCTGTGCGGGGTTTAGCGGTGATCGCCATCCCGCAGATAGATCACCCAGTATGTCAAACCTACCAGTAATCCACCGCCGATAATGTTGCCCAGGGTGACAGGGATCAGATTATCAGTGATAAAATTCGTCACGGTCAGTTGCGAAAACTGCGCGGCAGTGGTGCCGGTTAACTGCCAGAACTCAGGAGAAGCAAAGTTTTTAATCACGATGCCCAGCGGGATCATAAACATGTTGGCGATGCTGTGTTCGAAGCCACAGGCAACGAACATGGCCACCGGCAGGACCATCGCCAGCATCTTGTCCGTCAGGCTGCGACCGGAGTAGCTCATCCAGACCGCAAGACAGACCATCAGATTAGCCAGGATGCCAAGGCAGACGGCTTCGATAAAAGTATGATGCATTTTATGATCGGCGGTTTGCAGCACGTTTAATCCCCATGCGCCGTGCGCCACCATGGGTTGGCCTGCAAACCAGATCAGCGCAACAAAGAACATGGCGCCGAAAAAGTTACCGATATAAACGTTAATCCAGTTACAGGTTAACTGGCCCCAGCTGATGCGTCCGCTCGCTTTCGCGACCATAGTCAGCACGGTAGAGGTAAAAAGATCGGCCCCGCAGACCACCACCAGCATCAGCCCCAGCGAGAAGCATAATCCACCCACCAGTTTCGTCATGCCGTAAGGAAGCAAGTCTGCTCCGGTTGTGGCCGTGATATAAAAAACAAACGCGATGGAAATAAATACGCCAGCGGTGATGGCCAGAAAAAAAGTGGTGAAAGGGTGCTTAGTTGCTTTATAGACGCCGGCTTCTTCGGCCACTTTAGCCATTTCCGACGGAAGAAGTAAATCAAACGGGTTGCCAGTTTTCACACTAACGTCTCCCAAAATTTTTCATTGGAGTGATACTAACAAAGGAGTATAGGGAAGAAATTGATATGGATCATACAGTGCCGGGTTAAAGCCCGCTAAAGCACTGTAATCTATAGGGTTTTTGGTTTCATCCTGTTGATTATTAAGGAATAAGTAATTTTTAATATCCTAAAAATAATTTGAACAGGCAGCGCCGTGATGGCGGAGAAAAGTAAATTATGACGGGGATATGTATCAGGATTGTGACATTAAATTTAATTGTGTTTTTACAGCACTGCTTTCTTTAACTTTCTTGAAAAATGCTCGCCTGAAAAATCAAAATAACGGGGTTTACCGTACGAAATGATAAACGATAAACCCCGGTCATTTATTTATTTCCAGTTAGTGCGTTTAGCCTGCTGAAGCTTTTCATAAGCAGCCAGCAGCGACTGATGCGCAGGGAAAGCCTGAAGTTCGTCATCCACCGCCTGGAGACCGTAGAAAGGCGCTTCGCCACTGATGGCGGCTGAGGCGGCTTCAACTGCCTGCTGACCATACATCCGGACGAAGGCGGTGTGATACTGCACCGGATCGCGCTCTTCTTCCTGAGTGAGCAGCAGCAGCGTTTGCAGACAACGATAGTAATTGGCTCGCTCTGGCGTGAAGAGAGAGCTGTTGAACTCCATCGTCCATTCGGTCCAGATCAGCGCCTGTTCCATATCGCCGCCGGCCAGCGCCAGCATCGCTTTCAGTTCGCCAATACGCAGGGTATACCAGCCATTATCTTTTCCTGTGGCCAGACCAAGTAGCTCGCGTACCCGCGTAAAATCATCGTGACCATCTTCGTCGAGCTGCTCAAGCAGCGCCAGAAAGTCCGCTTTCTCCCAGTCGCTTTCCGGCAGCGAGAGCAGCGTCTCGCGCAGATAAGCACCCATGCTGTTATTGGCCAGCAGCAGATCTTCCGCAGGATAGATATCGGACATGCCAGGCACAATAATACGGCAGGCGTAAACGTCCAGGTGCTGATAGTCCGCAATGTAGACTTCTTTATCTTCCTGCCTGAAGATATCCATCAGAGTCGTAAACTCTTCCTGGGTAGTGCCGTCGAAGCGCCAGTCAACAAAAGGATAATCTGCATCGTCTTTGAACATATCCCAGGAGATCAGGCCGCTGGAATCGATGAAATGCGTCTCAAGATTGGCGTGTTCAGCTACTTCCTCATCATCAAAGGTGGGCGGTGTAAACACATCCAGATCTTTCAGGCTGCGTCCCTGAAGCAGTTCGGTAACGGTTCTTTCCAGCGCGACACCAAAATCAGGATGCGCCCCGAAAGAAGCAAAACAGGTACCGTTTTGCGGGTTGAACAGCACCACGCAGATAACCGGATACTTTCCGCCAAGCGAGGCATCAAAGGAGAAGATAGGAAATCCTTCTGCTTCAAGGCTTGCAATAGACGCAACCACGCCTGGATAGCGATCCAGTACCGTCTGGGGGATCGCCGGAAGGCTTATCGATTCGGCAATAATGCGGTTTTTAATGTAGCGCTCAAAAACCTCAGACAATCCCTGCACGCGGGCTTCATCAGGCGTGTTGCCTGCTGACATACCGTTAGAGACATAGAGGTTGCCGATAATATTCATCGGAATATAGACGGTCTGTTGATCGGACTGCCGGGTAAAAGGCAGGGCGCAGATGCCGCGATCGGCGTTACCGGACTGAAGATCGATGAGATCGCTGGCGCTGACTTCGTTTTCCGGATCGTAAAACGCCTTCAGGCCTGGATCGAGAATACCGGCGGGCAAACTGTCATCTTCGGGCAGCGGGAACCATTTCTCATTGGGGTAGTGAACGAAGTCCCCATTAGCGATCTCCTTACCCAGCCAGAAATCCGCGAAAAAATAGTTGGTCGACAGACGCTCAAAATACTCGCCGAGAGCTGATGCCAGCGCCGCTTTTTTACTGGCGCCTTTGCCGTTGGTAAAGCACAGCGGGCAGTCACGGTCACGAATATGTACGGACCAGACATTTGGAACCGGATTCAGCCAGGACGCTTCTTCTATATTGAAGCCCAGATCCTGCAATTTTTGCTGAAAGCGTGAGATGGAATCTTCCAGCGCGGCATCTTTGCCTGGAATAAAAGTTTGCGTCATAGTGCCCACTCGGTTGGGGTTGTGCGAAAGGGCGCAATGATACGGGGTTTCTCTCTGAATCGCTATCAGGGTGCCGGATTTTCATGCGTTTGCTCACTGGTCGGCTGACAGGATAAAACATTGCAGCAGAAGGGTGGCAATGATAAAACCGATAGCTGAATCAACATGATTATTCAGAGAGTGGTGAGGGGAAATGAGTCAGGTTTTCAATTTTAGCTCCGGCCCGGCGATGCTGCCGGCAGAAGTATTGCGTCGTGCGGAACAGGAACTTTGCAACTGGCAGGGGTCCGGAACCTCGGTGATGGAAATCAGCCACCGTAGCAAAGAATTCCTTAAGGTGGCCGAAGAAGCCGAAAAGGATTTTCGTGACCTGCTGAAGATCCCCTCAAACTATAAAGTCCTGTTCTGTCACGGCGGTGCGCGTGGCCAGTTCGCCGCCATTCCAATGAACCTGCTCGGCGGCAAAACGACCGCTGACTATGTTGATGGCGGTTACTGGGCCCACAGCGCGATTAAAGAGGCGGAAAAATATTGCACGCCAAACGTGATAGATGCGAAAACGACGCTTGACGGCCTGCGTGCGCTGAAGCCAATGCGCGAATGGTCGCTCTCTGACCAGGCGGCCTACGTACACTACTGCCCCAATGAAACCATCGACGGCATCGCCATCGATGAAGAGCCCGATTTTGGCGACAAAATCGTGGTTGCCGACCTCTCTTCTACCATCCTTTCCCGTCCCATTGATGTCAGTCGTTATGGCGTCATTTATGCGGGAGCGCAGAAAAATATCGGCCCGGCCGGCCTGACGCTGGTTGTGGTGCGGGACGATCTGCTGGGCAAAGCGGATAAAGCATTGCCTTCGATTCTGGATTATCAGGTGCTGAGCGACAATGACTCCATGTTCAACACGCCCCCAACGTTCGCCTGGTATCTTTCCGGCCTGGTCTTTAAATGGTTGAAGGAGCAGGGTGGAGTGGCAGAACTGGACAAGCGGAATCAGGCGAAAGCCGATCTGCTTTACCGCACTATCGACACCAGCAGCTTCTATCGTAACGACGTCGCTCCCCGCAACCGCTCACGGATGAATGTCCCTTTCCAGCTGGCTGATGCGGCGCTGGATAACCGCTTTCTTGAAGAGTCTCTGGCCGCCGGGCTTCATGCACTGAAAGGGCACCGTGTGGTGGGCGGCATGCGTGCTTCAATCTATAATGCGATGCCGCTTGAGGGCGTACAGGCGCTGACAGAATTTATGACCGATTTTGAGCGCCGTCACGGCTAAGCTGGCAATGGCGCTTAGCTTCTACCCACTGAAACCCCGCAAGGCTGCGGGGTTTTATTCTGTTTATTTTTGGAGATGATGTTTCAGATGCAGGATTCCCTGACCTTACAACCTGTCGCCCTGGTGGACGGCACCGTTAACCTGCCTGGTTCAAAAAGCGTGTCAAACCGCGCGCTACTGCTGGCAGCGATGGCGCACGGCACCACCCGCCTGACCAATTTACTGGACAGCGATGACGTTCGCCATATGCTCAATGCACTTGAGGCGCTGGGCGTGCACTACACGCTCTCTGCCGATCGGAAGGTATGCGAAGTCACAGGCCAGGGCGGTCCGCTTCATGCTCAGCAACCTCTGGAGCTGTTCCTGGGTAATGCCGGTACGGCAATGCGTCCTCTGGCTGCTGCGCTCTGCCTGGGCAGCAATGAAATTGTGTTGACCGGCGAGCCAAGGATGAAAGAGCGTCCGATTGGTCATCTGGTGGATGCGCTGCGTCAGGGCGGTGCGGATATCGTTTATCTGGAGCAGGAAAACTATCCACCTCTGCAGCTGAAAGGCGGCTTTTCAGGTGGCGAGGTTTCAGTCGACGGCAGCGTTTCCAGTCAGTTTCTGACGGCGCTGCTAATGGCGGCGCCGCTGGCGCAAAACGATACGCAGATTCTGATCAAAGGTGAGCTGGTTTCTAAGCCTTATATTGATATCACTCTTAATCTGATGCAGAAATTCGGCGTCACCGTTGAGAACGATAATTACAATGTATTCCGCATTGCTGGCAACCAGCGCTATATCGCGCCGGGTGATTATCTCGTGGAAGGCGATGCCTCTTCCGCCTCCTATTTCCTTGCCGCCGCCGCGATTAAGGGAGGAACGGTCAAGGTTACCGGAATAGGCCGTAACAGTGTACAGGGAGATATTCGCTTTGCTGACGTGCTGGAGAAAATGGGCGCGGTAATAGAATGGGGCGATGACTACATTGCCTGTACGCGTGGTGAGCTTAAGGCTGTCGATCTGGATATGAACCATATTCCCGATGCCGCAATGACAATTGCCACAGCCGCACTCTTTGCTGACGGCACCACAGTGATGCGTAACATCTACAACTGGCGCGTAAAAGAGACCGATCGTCTCGCAGCGATGGCGACTGAACTGCGTAAAGTCGGCGCTGAGGTTGAGGAGGGCCATGACTATATTTGCGTCACGCCTCCTCGTGAGATTCAGTACGCAGAAATCGGCACCTATAACGATCACCGGATGGCGATGTGTTTCTCGCTGGTGGCGCTGTCAACTACGCCCGTCACCATACTTGACCCCGGCTGTACGGCCAAAACTTTTCCTGACTATTTTGAGCAGCTCGCCCGCATCAGCCAGCCTGCCTGAAACCCTTACCCGCTGCGTGAACCCGTAGCGGTTTTGCCGGTTGGGTCACGCACTGGCCCGTTCAGGCCTTCAAGAATTTATCTGAAATAGCTGAATTTATTAAGCACGTCTACGCTTAAGGGGTAACGGTCAGCGCTGTAGCAGCGTATAATGCGCGTCGATATTTGTCTGCGCCGATTTTTTGCAGGCATCCTACCGACAGGAGAACGACATGACGGCTATAGCCCCGGTGATCACGATTGATGGCCCAAGCGGTGCTGGTAAAGGGACCTTATGTAAGGCAATGGCTGAAGCGCTACAGTGGCATCTGCTGGATTCCGGTGCAATCTATCGTGTGCTGGCGCTGGCAGCGTTGCATCATCAGGTGGATATCGCTTCGGAAGAGGCGCTGGTGCCGATTGCCGCTCACCTTGATGTTCGCTTCGTTTCAACCAATGGCGAGATGGAAGTGATTCTGGAAGGGGAAGATGTCTCGGGCGAAATTCGTACGCAGGACGTCAGTAATACGGCCTCTAAAGTGGCCGCATTTCCGCGGGTGCGTGAGGCGCTGTTACGGCGTCAGCGGGGTTTCCGTGACGCGCCGGGCCTCATCGCTGACGGGCGGGATATGGGTACGGTTGTTTTTCCGGACGCACCGGTAAAAATCTTCCTGGATGCCAGCTCGGAAGAGCGTGCTCACCGCCGTATGCTACAGTTGCAGGATAAGGGCTTTAGTGTTAACTTTGAGCGCCTTTTATCTGAGATAAAGGAACGTGATGAGCGCGACCGTAACCGCGCCATCGCACCGTTAAGGCCGGCAGAAGACGCGCTGGTGCTGGATTCGACCAGCATGTCAATTGAGGAAGTTATTGAAACTGCTCTCAATTATGCGCGGAAAAAACTTTCTCTGTCGTAGCGGAAACCGGGCCTCGTTGCCCGGCTGTTTTTTTTAACCCTGTGATAAGGATGTCATGGGGCATGTGAAACAACCCCACCCGTCAGGATGTCAGGTGGACGTTAAATTGAAGAATCCATAAGATTATCAATATGACTGAATCTTTTGCTCAACTATTTGAAGAATCCCTAAAAACAATCGAAACCCGTCCGGGTTCCATCGTTCGCGGCGTTGTTGTCTCTATCGACAAAGACGTTGTGCTGGTAGATGCGGGTCTGAAATCTGAATCTGCAATTCCAGCAGAGCAGTTCAAAAACGCAGCCGGCGAGCTGGAAATCCAGGTGGGTGACGAAGTTGACGTTGCACTGGATGCAGTGGAAGACGGCTTCGGTGAGACTCTGCTGTCCCGTGAGAAAGCTAAACGTCACGAAGCTTGGATCACGCTGGAAAAAGCGTACGAAGACGCTGAAACCGTTACCGGTGTTATCAACGGCAAAGTTAAAGGCGGCTTCACTGTTGAGCTGAACGGCATTCGTGCGTTCCTGCCAGGTTCACTGGTTGACGTACGTCCAGTGCGCGACACGCTGCACCTGGAAGGCAAAGAGCTTGAATTCAAAGTCATCAAGCTGGACCAGAAGCGCAACAACGTTGTGGTTTCACGTCGTGCTGTTATCGAATCTGAGAACAGCGCAGAGCGCGATCAGCTGCTGGAAAACCTGCAGGAAGGCATGGAAGTTAAAGGTATCGTTAAGAACCTGACTGACTACGGTGCCTTCGTTGATCTGGGCGGCGTTGACGGCCTGCTGCACATCACTGATATGGCATGGAAACGCGTTAAGCATCCAAGCGAAATCGTGAATGTTGGTGATGAAATCAACGTTAAAGTGCTGAAATTCGACCGCGAGCGCACCCGTGTTTCTCTGGGTCTGAAGCAGCTGGGCGAAGATCCATGGGTCGCAATTGCTAAGCGCTACCCAGAAGGCACTCGTCTGACTGGCCGTGTAACTAACCTGACCGACTACGGCTGCTTCGTTGAAATCGAAGAAGGCGTTGAAGGCCTGGTGCACGTTTCAGAAATGGACTGGACCAACAAAAACATCCATCCGTCAAAAGTTGTTAACGTTGGCGATGTTGTTGAAGTTATGGTTCTGGACATCGACGAAGAACGTCGTCGTATCTCCCTGGGTCTGAAGCAGTGTAAATCTAACCCATGGCAGCAGTTTGCAGAAACCCACAACAAGGGCGACCGCGTTGAAGGTAAAATCAAGTCAATCACTGACTTTGGTATCTTCATCGGCCTGGACGGCGGTATCGACGGCCTGGTTCACCTGTCTGACATCTCCTGGAACGCAACCGGAGAAGAAGCAGTTCGTGAATATAAGAAAGGCGACGAAATCGCAGCCGTGGTTCTGCAGGTTGACGCAGAGCGCGAGCGTATCTCCCTGGGCGTTAAGCAGCTGGCAGAAGATCCGTTTAACAACTACATCTCTCTGAACAAGAAAGGTGCTATTGTTAACGGTAAAGTGACCGCTGTTGATGCTAAAGGCGCTACTGTTGAACTGGCTGACGGCGTTGAAGGTTACCTGCGCGCTTCAGAAGCCTCTGTTGACCGCGTTGAAGATGCGACGCTGGTACTGAACGTAGGCGACGATGTTGAAGCTAAGTTCACCGGCGTTGATCGTAAAAACCGCGTAGTTAGCCTGTCTGTACGTGCTAAAGATCAGGCAGACGAGAAAGAAGCCATCAATACTGTGAACGCTAAACAGGAAGAAGGTAACTTCTCTAACGCTATGGCTGAAGCTTTCAAAGCAGCTAAAGGCGAGTAATAGCCACAGCCGCCGGGGTGGCGAAAGCCCCCTGGCGATGCCGTTACTGTCAAAGTTTTTCCAGATGGAAATAACCGGAGGATTTATGACCAAGTCAGAACTGATTGAAAGACTTGCTGGCCAGCACTCTCATATTCCGGCGAAAGTCGTTGAGGATGCGGTAAAAGAGATGCTTGAGCACATGGCGACCACATTGGCCCAGGGCGAACGCATTGAAATCCGGGGCTTCGGCAGTTTTTCTTTGCATTACCGTGCGCCTCGCACCGGTCGTAACCCGAAAACGGGTGACAAAGTGGAGTTGGAAGGCAAGTACGTTCCACACTTCAAGCCGGGTAAAGAGTTGCGCGATCGTGCAAATATCTACGGTTAAGGCTGTGCATTACGCAATAAAACGACGCTCCGGCGTCGTTTTTTTTCGCCTTTTTTTCACGCTGCCCTTCAGGCGTCAGGCACCAAACACCAGGCATCTGATTTCACCTCTTACCGCTTAAGAATTGCGGCTCCGCACACATAATTTTAAGACATCGCCTTCCTTACATAAAAAGTCTCCCTGCCTGTTCCAGACAATAATGACCGCCTGCTGCCAGCGGCAACGTTTAACGGCACACTCTTCGCAGAAATATGGAGAGCCGATATGCCTTACTCCCTTGTCCGCTTAGCGACCGCCGTTATCGCTGCGGCGCTGCCGTTGAATTATTTGCCTCAGCTACCCTCAGCGGAATCCTCTCTCTGGATAGCCTGTGCGGCGGTGATATTACTGCTTGTAAGACATCAGGTGGCTCTGCATATGGCGGTTTTAATGCTGCTATTTCTCTGGTGCGTGGAAACAGGGCGGACGACGGAAAAGCAGATCGCATTATTCTCTTCAGCGCCCTTCGTGGCGACGGTGAAAATCGTGCAGGTACTGCCTCAGACAGAAAGCGTAAGAGTACGCGTTATCAGCAGGGCAGGAATGCCCATTTTTCCTCCGCTATTTGCCTTACTCAGTACCCGGAACCGGAGTGAACGCTTTTGTGGTGGTCAGCGCTGGCAGATGACACTCAAGGTGCGACCGGTTCACGCACGACTGAATGAGGCTGGATTTGACGCACAGCGATTCGCGGTTGCAAACGCCACGCCGCTTACTGGCCGGATCACCGCGCCAGTCGTGACTGATGCGGCGTGCGGCTGGCGGGATCGCCTAATCAGTAGCAATCACAAAAATTATCAACACCTGCCGTGGCAGGCGCTGATCTCAGCGCTGGCGTTTGGCGAACGTGGCGAGGTCAGCCGGGAAATAAACCAGCTACTACGCGAAACCGGTACGGCGCATCTGATGGCGATCTCGGGCATGCATACCGGCCTGGCTGCCAGTCTGGGCTGGCTTACCGCCCGGTTTTTGCAGCTTTTTTTCCCCGCACGTTTTATCGGTCACCGGTTTCCGGTGGCGTTTAGTCTGCTGTTAGCGCTGGTTTATGGCTGGCTTTCCGGCGGAAATCCACCTGCGATACGGGCGCTCGTGGCGCTGAGCACCTGGAGCGTGATACGGTTAAAAGGATGGTGCTGTACGCACTGGCAGGTCTGGTGCCTTTGCATCGGCGCTATTCTTTTTTTTGATCCGCTTAGCGCGCTTTCAGACAGTCTCTGGCTTTCAGCAACGGCGGTGGCTGGCCTGCTTTTCTGGTTTCAGTGGTTTCCATTGCCGGGCCGGTTTATGCATAAAAAGCACTGGCTGATCCTGCGGCTCTTTCATCTCCAGCTCGGGCTGTTTCTGCTGCTGATGCCGGTACAGATGTTCATTTTCCACGGCATCAGCCTCACTGCGCTGGTGGCTAATATCTGGGCGGTGCCGGTGGTCACACTCCTCACTGTGCCTCTGATTTTTTGTGCCCTGTTTCTGAACGTTATCACGCCGGCAGGCCAGTTTATCTGGTGGTGTGTTGACCGCTCGCTGGCGCTGGTATTTATCCCGCTTGAAGCGCTCCCTGCCGGCTGGCTAAGCGTTAACCAACTTATTCCCGCGCTTAGCCTGCTGGCCTGGCTGGTGGTTATCGCCTGGCGTCTGGACTGGTATCGGGCATCACCTGTCACGCTTACAGCGCTCTGCGCCTCTCTGATATGCTGGCGGATAAATTTTGTGCGGCCGGAATGGCGTCTGGATATGCTGGATGTGGGGCACGGGCTTGCCATCGTGATCTCCAGACAGGGCGAAGCGGTAATCTATGATACCGGTAATCGCTGGGAGGGCGGAGACGCAGCACGAAGCTATATTCTTCCCTGGCTGAACTGGCAGCGTCTGACCGTCAGACACCTGATCCTCAGCCACGGTCACCTGGATCACATAGGTGGGCTGGCAACCCTTCAGGCGGCGTTTCCTGATGCCATTATTCACAGCAGTGCGGGCACGCAGGCGCATCAGCCCTGTCTGCGCGGTCATCGCTGGCAGTGGCAGAATCTGACTTTTCAGGCCATCTGGCCCGAGCGTAGGGAGGCGCAAAGTGGCAATAATCAATCCTGTGTGGTTGTCGTCAGCGACGGACACCGGCGGGTGCTTCTGACGGGTGATATAGAAGCCCCGGCGGAACTGAAGCTGGTCAGGCGGTACAGGCATGAATTGCACGCCGGAATAGTGCAGGTCCCTCATCATGGAAGCGGAACTTCGTCAACGGCGCCTTTCCTCAGGGCCGTGGCGGGGCAGGTCGCGCTTGCCTCTGCCGCGCGTTACAGCCCCTGGCGGCTGCCTGCCTTAAGGGTGATCGCACGCTACAGAGAGAATCACTATAACTGGTATGACACGGCGGTTCATGGCCAGCTCAGTGTGAAATTTTATCAGCAAAACTGGCAGGTTACTGGCATGAGGACGCAAATAATGCCCAGATGGTACCATCAGTGGTTTGGCGTACCACCTGATTCCAGGTAGAATAAGCGGCTATTTCATTCAACGCTGGTAAATAATGAATCAGGATAAAGATCTCTCCACCTGGCAGACATTCCGCCGACTCTGGCCGATGATAGCGCCATTCAGAACGGGTCTGATTGTGGCAGCGGTAGCGCTGGTACTGAACGCGGCGGGTGATACCTTCATGCTGTCCCTGCTGAAACCACTGCTTGATGAAGGGTTTGGCAACGCGAACTCTTCGGTACTGGTGTGGATGCCGCTGGCCGTTATCGGCCTGATGCTGCTCCGTGGCGTGACCAGCTATATTTCCAGTTATTGCATATCCTGGGTTTCAGGAAACGTGGTAATGGGTATGCGTCGTCGGTTGTTCAGCCATATGATGGGCATGCCGGTGTCCTTCTTCGATCAGCAGTCGACCGGGACGCTACTTTCTCGTATCACTTATGATTCTGAACAGGTTGCCTCTTCCTCTTCCAGCGCGCTGGTCACGGTAGTGCGCGAAGGCGCTTCTATCATCGGCCTGTTTATCATGATGTTCTATTACAGCTGGCAGCTGTCGCTGATTCTGATTGTGCTGGCCCCCATCGTCTCCTTTGCTATTCGTCTGGTATCGAAGCGTTTTCGAAATATCAGCAAGAACATGCAGAACACGATGGGCCACGTCACCACCAGCGCCGAGCAGATGCTGAAAGGGCACAAAGAAGTGCTGATTTTTGGTGGTCAGGACGTGGAAAGCGAGCGCTTCAGCCGCGTCAGCAACCGTATGCGCCAGCAGGGAATGAAGCTGGTTTCCGCCTCCTCCATTTCCGATCCTATTATTCAGCTGATTGCCTCTCTGGCGCTGGCATTCGTGCTGTTTGCCGCCAGCTTCCCGAGCGTGATGGAAACTTTAACCGCCGGTACCATCACCGTGGTCTTCTCGGCAATGATTGCATTGATGCGTCCGCTCAAATCTCTCACTAACGTCAATGCGCAGTTCCAGCGCGGGATGGCAGCCTGTCAGACGCTGTTCTCTATTCTGGACAGCGAGCAGGAAGTGGACACGGGCACCCGCGTGATTGAACGTGCGAAGGGCGATATTGAATTTCGTAACGTGACCTTTACCTATCCAGGGCGAGAAAAACCTGCGCTACACAATATTAATCTGTCGATTCCGCAGGGTAAAACCGTTGCGCTGGTAGGACGTTCCGGGTCGGGCAAATCGACCATTGCCAGCCTGATGACCCGTTTTTATGATATCCAGCAGGGCGAGATCCTGATGGATGGGCATGATTTGCGGGAATATACGCTCCGCTCCCTGCGTAATCAGGTTGCGCTGGTTTCGCAAAATGTCCATCTCTTCAACGATACCGTTGCTAACAACATCGCCTATGCGCGTAGTGAGCAGTATAGCCGCGAAGATATTGAGAAAGCGGCCGAAATGGCTCATGCAATGGATTTCATCAGCAAGATGGATAACGGGCTGGATACGATGATCGGGGAAAATGGCGTGCTGCTTTCTGGCGGCCAGCGTCAGCGTATCGCGATCGCCCGTGCGCTGCTGCGTGACTGCCCGATACTGATCCTTGATGAAGCAACCTCCGCACTGGATACAGAATCTGAGCGGGCCATTCAGTCCGCGCTGGATGAGCTTCAGAAAAACCGGACCTCGCTGGTGATTGCTCACCGCCTCTCAACCATTGAAAAAGCGGATGAGATTGTGGTGGTGGAAGATGGCCACATCGTTGAACGTGGCAACCACAATGATCTGCTGGCACAGCAGGGCGCCTACGCGCAGCTGCATAAAATGCAGTTTGGCCAATGATCGAACGCCTATGGAGTGGCCGCTCGCCGCTTTATCTGCTGCTGTTACCCCTGAGCTGGTTGTATGGGGCGGTCAGTAATCTGATCCGTCTCAGCTACCGGTGGGGCTGGCGTAAGGTATGGCGCTCGCCGCTACCGGTTGTGGTGGTGGGAAACCTTACCGCAGGCGGTAACGGCAAAACGCCGGTTGTCATCTGGCTGGTGGAAGCGCTCCAGCGGCGCGGCTACCGGCCAGGCGTTGTTTCCCGGGGCTACGGCGGACGGGCAGATCGCTACCCGCTGGTACTGGATATGAAAACCACGCCACGCCAGGCGGGTGACGAACCGGTACTGATATATCAGCGGACTGGCGCACCCGTCGCCGTTTCTCCTGTCAGGGCGGATGCCGTCAGAGCATTGGTGGAGAAGGGCGGCATTGATCTGATCATTACAGACGACGGATTGCAGCACTATGCGCTCGCCAGGGACATTGAGATTGTGGTGGTGGATGGCGTACGCCGGTTCGGTAACGGCTGGTGGCTGCCGGCCGGGCCAATGCGCGAGCGGGCTTCGAGACTGACAAGCGTTGATGCTGTTATCGCCAATGGCGGCGTCGCCGTCGGTGAGGAGCTGCCGATGCAACTGGTACCGGGACTGGCTGTTAATCTTAAAACGGGAGAACGCCGGGCGGCCAGCACGCTTAAGAATGTCGTAGCGATGGCCGGAATAGGTCACCCTCCGCGTTTTTTCACGACGCTCGCACAGTCAGGTGTCAGGCTGGTCAGAGAAATCCCTTTTGCCGATCATCAGAGCTACAGCGAAGCCCAGCTTGCCGGCCTGTCTGGTCCGGGCGAAACGCTATTGATGACCGAAAAAGATGCGGTTAAAGCACGTCACTTTGCGCGGGAAAACTGGTGGTATCTGCCTGTTGAGGCGGTTCTTCCTGAAACAGGTGCTCAGGCCTTGCTCGATCGTATTACTTCGCTGGTTTCCCAACCGCCGCCTGAGCGCGCAGAAGAAACGCGCTAAACTGAGAGCATCTTCCTTAAAAAGGTGCCTCATGGCTTTATCTCAACTTTCACTGAAGCAGGCCCGCCATCTTCATCTGGCAGCTCAGGGATTGCTGCGCCCGCCAAAACGCAAAGCACAATTTGCGGATATGCTCGCCACGCTTCGCCAGATGTCGCTGTTGCAGATTGATACTATCCATGTTGTGGCCCGTAGCCCTTATCTGGTGCTGTTCAGCCGCCTTGGTGATTATCCAGCAGGCTGGCTGGAGCAGGCGCTCTCAGAGAAAAAATTGTTTGAATACTGGGCACATGAAGCCTGCTTTATTCCTGTAGAAGATTACCCCTTACTGCGCCACCGAATGCTTAATCCTCAGCGTCTGGGCTGGAAATATAATGCTGCCTGGATGCAAACCTGGCAGTCAGATATTGCGGCGCTTCTCAGGCATATTGAGCAGTATGGTCCGGTCCGCTCTGCCGATTTCAAGGCACCTGCCGGACAGAAGCCGGGCTGGTGGGCCTGGAAACCGCACAAACGGCATCTGGAGAATCTGTTCTCCGCGGGTGAACTGATGGTGACGGAGCGGCGTAATTTTCAGCGGGTCTACGATCTTCGCCAGCGCGTGTTACCAGAATGGGATGACTCGCGTCATGCGCTGACCGAAGAGGATGCGGTAAAGCAGATGCTGCGAAACAGCGCGCAGAGTCTCGGCCTGTTTCGCGCGACCTGGCTGGCCGATTATTACCGGCTTAAGCGGGCTCCGGTCAGGGAGAGCGTCGCGGACTGGCTTGAGAGCGGAGAAGTCGTTGCCACAGAGGTGGAAACACTGGGCAAATGCTACCTGCATCGCTCCCTGCTTCCGCTTCTTGATAAGATCCCTGCAGCCACGCATACGGCGATCCTTTCGCCGTTCGATCCTGTTGTATGGGATCGAAAGCGGGCGCTGGAGCTGTTCAGTTTCGATTATCGGCTGGAATGCTACACGCCGGAAGCAAAGCGGCAGTATGGCTATTTTGTGCTGCCACTGTTGCACAACGGCGCACTGAAGGGCCGGCTGGATGCCAGAATGCTGCGCCGGGAAAAGGTGCTGCAAATCAGGCAAATCTGGCTTGAGCCAGGCGTGCGGCTAAGCCAGCGCATGAGTTCGGATGTGAAGCTGGCGCTGAGCCGGTTTGCCCGCTGGCAGGGCGCTGAAAGTATCATCATAGATAAACAGCCCGCTGAACTGGCGGCAGTATGGCAAAATGGCTGGTTCGTTCAGGCGGGTTAGCGGCTCCCGCCTGAGCTATGATATTCTACCGTTCTGTCTGTCCGGGTCCACCAGGGAGAAACCATGGATCATCGTCTACTCGAAATCGTTGCTTGTCCTGTTTGCCACGGCAAACTCTATTACATCAAAGATCAGCAGGAGCTTATCTGCAAACCTGACGGCCTGGCCTGGCCCGTTCGCGATGGCATCCCGGTATTGCTGGAGACGGAATCCCGCGCCCTGACGCTGGAAGAGAGCCATCCATGAGTTTTGTTGCCATTATCCCTGCACGCTTTGCTTCCACACGCCTGCCAGGGAAACCGCTGATTGATATCCACGGTAAGCCGATGGCCGTTCATGTGATGGAAAGGGCGCTGGAGTCGGGTGCCGATCGTGTAATCGTGGCGACCGATAACCAACAAGTGGCTGACGCGGTCAGCGCTGCCGATGGTGAAGTTTGCATGACCCGCGCCGATCATCAGTCGGGGACGGAGCGACTGGCTGAGGTCATCGATCGCTATCAGTTCGCGGATGAGACCATCATCGTCAACGTTCAGGGCGACGAACCGATGATCCCACCGGTCATCGTGCGTCAGGTGGCAGAAAACCTGGCGAAAAGCGAGGCGGGCATGGCCACACTGGCGGTACCGATCACTACAGCGGAAGAAGCATTTAACCCTAATGCCGTCAAAGTGGTCAGAGATGCACAAGGCTATGCGCTCTATTTTTCCCGGGCAGCCATCCCCTGGGATCGTGAACGGTTTGCGATCTCCCGTGACACCATCGGTGAGACTTTTTTGCGTCATATTGGCATCTACGGTTACCGGGCGGGATTTATTCGCCGCTACGTCAGCTGGGAGCCGAGTCCGCTGGAGCATATTGAACTGCTTGAGCAGCTCAGAGTGCTCTGGTATGGCGAAAAAATCCACGTAGATGTTGCCAGAGCGATCCCCAGCGTGGGCGTTGATACTCAGGAAGATCTTGAGCGTGTCCGCGCCGCGATGAAGTAGGTCCTCTTCAGGGACATTTTTTGTCCCTGTTTCATTTTTCTTATTCAACCTTGATCTGACTCGCGGTAAAACCTGCCCTTCGGTCCATTATTATCTGAGGCGATAAAGGAGGAGGAGATGGAACAACTTCAGTCGGAATTATCACTGGTGCTTGGCGAACCGCTGAGCCGCCTTGAATGCATCAGCGAGCAGCCTTACGCCAGTCTCTATTCCCTCTATGATGGGAACGGACATGCGATGCCCGTAGTGGCAAAGTATTTCAGTGTCAGAGGCATGGCCGCTCAGGAAGCATTCAAAATCTCAATGCTGGCACGCGATAGCGCTGTCCGTCTGCCTTCCGTCTATGGTCTGGTAATTAGCCAGCTGCCCCCGCAGCACGAGGTCTTACTGATTGAACGCATGGGCGGCATCCCGGTTGAAGCCCCATCCAGAACGCCTGCACAGTGGCTGAAGTTACAGGATCAAATCGTCGACGCGCTGCTGGGATGGCACCGGCTGGAGAGTCATGGTCTGGTCGGCACCGTGGACAGCACGCAGGAAAATCACTGGCCAGCCTGGTATGCGCAAAAAGTGGAAGTGCTCTGGTCAACGCTGGGCTTTATGCGCCCAGACATCCTCGCCATGGACGACCGTCGCGTGCTTTATCGTAGCAGGGAAAACCTGGGCAATTTATTGGCTGACTTTAACGATCCCTGCGTGCTTGTTCACGGCAATTTAACCCTGGGCAGCCTGCATAAATCTGCCCGGAGCGATGACCTTTTGGGGGTGATCGATCCGGGCATCATTCTCTGGGCGCCGCGCGAATATGAGCTGTTCCGTCTCTCTGAGCCGGGACAGGCCGAAGCGCTGCTATATCACTACCTGAAGCGGGCGCCGGTAGCCGACGGTTTCGTGGCGCGGCGCTGGCTTTACCTGATGTGGGATCAGATCGACAGGCTGATTAACGGCGGCCAGTTCGATCAGGTTCGTTTCCGCACGGCGGCGCAGTCATTACTTCCCTGGCTCTGTTGACGGGAGCGGCTTCGCGTCGGGTTTAATCTGCTGCCAGAGCCGTCCCAGCGACTCATAAATGGCTCGCTCGCTGTGACCCAGCCAGAACGCCGCAGGGATCGCCTTCTCCAGAAAGCCTAGCGGAGAGGTAATCGCCAGTTGATTAGCAGGCGCAGGCAGAGGATGAAGCCCCTGGCGCTGGAAGAAGATCATGGCCCTGGGAAGGTGGGAAGCAGAGGTGACCAGCAGAAAAGGCTGGTCGCCCACCACTTTTGCCACTTCGCGAGCCTCCTGTTCCGTATCTCTCGGCCTGGTAAGCGTAATGATTGCCGCCGCTGGTACGCCAAGCGACCCGGCAACACGTGCGGTGACTTCGGCTGAGCTGAGCGGATTATCAGCCACCGCCCGCCCGGTAAAAATCATTTTTGCACCCGGATTCTCCCGCCACAGACGAATGCCTTCAATCAGCCGTGGCAGGCTGTTATTGATCATATTTGAGCTGGGTGCCCACTCTTCGTTCCAGGTATAGCCGCCGCCAAGCACCACGATATAGGGGACTTTCTGCTGATTTTGCCAGGTTGGATAGCGGTTTTCCACAGGAGCCAGAAGGCGATCGGCCACGGGTTGCAGGCTCAGCAGCAGCAGGAAGAGCCAGGCGCCAGAAATAACGATTTTACCCGTTTTCTGCCAGCGGCTGAACCAGAGCAGTAAAAGCCCCGCCGCCATCACGATTAGCAGCAGCGGCAAAGGCATCAGCAGCCCGCCAAGCGTTTTTTTTAGGGTGAAAAGCATGAAAATGGCTTCCTTTTGTCTGAAAAAACGCCACCCAAAAGCGAGGCGGTGACGGAAAGGTTCATTCTCCCTCAGTGTATGTCAAAATAGCGCCCCGAAGCACCCACCGACCAGCCGGAGCCGCATCATGCAGGATCGCAACTTTGATGATATTGCAGAGAAGTTTGCAAAAAATATCTACGGTACAACCAAAGGCCGTATCCGGCAGGCTATCGTCTGGCAGGAGCTGGATGACATTCTGGCGACTTTGCCAGACCGTCCGTTACAGGTGCTGGATGCAGGCGGTGGCGAAGGCCAGACCAGCTGTGGCCTTGCGGCAAAAGGGCATCAGGTTTTGCTGTGCGATCTCTCAGAAGCGATGCTCCAGCGTGCCCGGCTGCACGCCGCCGAAAAAGGGGTGAGCGAAAACATGCAATTCAAACAAATTAGCGCGCAATCGGCCGCTCAACATTTGGATAAGCCTGCCGATCTGGTATTGTTTCACGCGGTGCTTGAATGGGTGGCCGAACCCGAAGCCGCGCTGGCGGCCTTGTATGATGCAGTAGCGCCCGGTGGCGTACTCTCCCTGATGTTTTATAACGTCAATGGTCTGATGATGCAGACGCTGGTGCTGGGGAATTTTGGCTATATGCAGGCAGACCTGCGCAAGCGGAAAAGAAAAACGCTTTCGCCAGATTTTCCCCGCGAACCCGATCAGGTTTACCGCTGGCTTGAAGAGGCGGGTTTCACGATTGAGCGCAAAGCAGGCATCCGCGTATTCCACGATTATATGCGTGACAAGCACAAGCAGACTGAACGATTTGAGGAAGTTCTGGCGCTGGAAAAGCGTTTCTGTCGCCAGGAGCCATTTTTAAGTTTGGGCCGATATATCCACGTAACCGCGCGGAAGCCCATAACCAGGACGAACCATGAGTGAATTTTCCCAGACCGTACCGGAACTGGTAGCCTGGGCACGGAAAAATGACTTTTCCATCTCGCTGCCCACCGAACGTCTGGCGTTCTTGCTGGCAATAGCCACCCTAAACGGGGAGCGCATGGATGGCGAAATGAGCGAAGGCGAACTGATCGACGCCTTCCGTCACGTCAGTGAAGGGTTTGAGCAAACCAGCGAAACCGTTCTGATCCGGGCCAATAACGCCATCAATGACATGGTGCGCCAGCGCCTGATCAACCGCTTTACCAGTGAGTTTTCTGAAGGCAACGCCATTTATCGTCTGACGCCGCTGGCGATCGGTATCACCGATTACTATATCCGCCAGCGCGAATTCTCCACGCTGCGGCTCTCCATGCAGCTTTCCATTGTCGCTGGCGAGCTGAAACGTGCCGCCGACGCTGCCGTGGAAAACGGCGACGAGTTTCACTGGCACCGCAACGTGTTTGCACCGCTTAAATATTCCGTCGCGGAAATTTTTGACAGCATCGACATTACCCAGCGCACCATGGACGAGCAGCAGCAGGCGGTAAAAGACGATATCGCTCAGCTGCTGAATAAAGACTGGCGCGCCGCGATCTCAAGCTGTGAACTGTTGCTCAGTGAAACCTCCGGTACGCTGCGTGAACTTCAGGATACGCTGGAAGCGGCTGGCGATAAGCTTCAGGCTAACCTGCTGCGTATTCAGGACGCCACCATGAGCAGCCCCGATTTAGGTTTTATCGATAAGCTGGTTTTCGACCTGCAAAACAAGCTTGACCGCATTATCAGCTGGGGCCAGCAGGCTATCGATCTCTGGATAGGTTACGATCGCCACGTACATAAATTCATCCGTACCGCCATTGATATGGATAAAAATCGCGTGTTTGCCCAGCGCCTCCGCCAGTCAGTACAGCGCTATTTTGATCATCCCTGGACGCTGACTCACGCCAATGCCGATCGCCTTTTTGACGTGCGCGATGAAGAACTGACATTGCGTAACGAGGAGGTCACCGGCGAACTGCCGTCTGAACTGGAATATGAAGAATTTAACGAAATTCGCGAGCAGCTTGCCGCGATGATTGAAGAAGCGCTGGCAATCTATAAGGCGCAGCAGAAGCCGCTCAATCTTGGCGCAGTCATGCGCGACTATCTGGCGCAGTATCCGCGGGCGCGTCATTTTGACGTCGCACGCATCGTTGTCGATCAGGCCGTGCGGTTAGGCGTGGCTGAAGCAGATTTCTCCGGCCTGCCCGCAGAGTGGCAGACCATTAATGATTACGGAGCCAAGGTACAGGCGCATGTCATCGATAAATATTGAACAAGTGATGCCGGTTAAGCTGGCACAGGCGCTGGCGAACCCGCTTTTTCCGGCGCTGGACAGCCAGCTGCGTGCCGGCCGCCACGTTGGCATTGAAGAGCTGGATAACCACGCTTTTCTGATGGATTACCAGGAATTCCTGGAAGAATTTTACGCGCGTTATAACGTGGAGCTAATTCGTGCGCCGGAAGGGTTTTTCTATTTGCGACCGCGATCCACAACCCTGATCCCGCGTTCAGTGCTCTCCGAGCTCGATATGATGGTCGGGAAAATTCTCTGCTATCTCTATCTCAGCCCGGAAAGACTGGCGAATGAAGGCATTTTCACCCAGCAGGAGCTCTATGATGAGCTGCTCTCACTGGCGGATGAAACCAAACTGCTGAAGCTGGTTAATCAGCGTTCAACCGGTTCCGATCTCGATCATCAGAAGCTGCAGGAAAAAATCCGCGCGTCGCTGAACCGTCTGCGCCGCCTCGGCATGGTGTGGTTTATGGGAAGTGACAACAGCAAGTTCCGCATCATCGAATCGGTATTCCGCTTCGGTGCCGACGTGCGCAGCGGCGACGATCCGCGTGAAGCACAGTTGAGAATGATCAGGGATGGCGAGGCGATGTCGCTGGAAAATGGCCTGGCACTGAATGATGAAAGCGATGACGAGGGCGAGGCGCAGGGCGGCCCGTCCGATAACGCGGAGGATGAACAGGCATGATTGAACGCGGAAAATTTCGCTCGCTGACGCTGATTAACTGGAACGGCTTTTTTGCCCGGACCTTCGATCTGGATGAGCTGGTGACCACGCTCTCCGGCGGAAACGGCGCGGGCAAATCCACCACCATGGCGGCCTTTGTGACGGCGCTTATTCCCGATCTCACGCTGCTGCACTTTCGTAATACTACGGAAGCGGGAGCGACATCGGGTTCGCGGGATAAAGGTCTGCACGGCAAACTGCGTCCCGGCGTCTGCTACGCGGCGCTGGATGTGGTTAACTCGCTGCATCAGCGCGTTATTGTCGGCGTTCGTCTCCAGCAGGTTGCCGGTCGCGATCGTAAGGTGGATATCAAACCTTTCAGCATTCACGGGCTGCCATCCAGCATCAATCCGACGGAGATCCTGACCGAAACGGTCAATGCGCGCCAGGCGCGCGTGCTGCCGCTCAGCGAACTGAAAGAGAAGTTCGAAGAGATGGAAAGCGTCCAGTTCAGGCAGTTTAACTCCATCACCGATTACCATTCTCTGATGTTCGATCTGGGCATTGTGGCGCGCCGGTTGCGTTCAGCGGCCGATCGCAGCAAATATTATCGTCTGATCGAAGCGTCGCTTTACGGCGGGATTTCAAGCGCGATTACCCGTTCGCTGCGCGACTACCTGCTGCCGGAGAACAGCGGTGTACGTAAAGCCTTCCAGGATATGGAAGCGGCGCTACGCGAAAACCGGATGACGCTGGAAGCGATTCGCGTGACCCAGTCCGATCGCGACCTTTTCAAGCATCTGATCTCTGAGGCCACAAGCTACGTTGCCGCGGATTATATGCGCCATGCGAATGAGCGGCGCATTCATCTTGATGGTGCCATGGCGCATCGCAGCGAGCTCTTTGAAAGCCGCAAACAGCTGGCGGTTGAACAGTACCGTCACGTTGAGATGGCGCGGGAATTAGCGGAGCACAGCGGTGCGGAAAGCGATCTTGAAACGGATTATCAGAGCGCCAGTGACCATCTGAATCTGGTTCAGACGGCCATGCGTCAGCAGGAAAAGATCGCGCGTTATGAGGGTGATATCGAGGAGCTGACCTACCGGCTGGAAGAACAGAGTGAGGTTGTGGCGGAAGCGCGTGAGGTTCATGAAGAAAATGAAGCCCGCGCCGAGGCTGCCGAGCTGGAAGTGGACGAGCTGAAGAGCCAGCTGGCGGACTATCAGCAGGCGCTGGACGTGCAGCAGACGCGCGCTATCCAGTATCAGCAGGCCCTTCAGGCGCTGCAACGAGCCCAGGCGATCTGTCAGATCCCCGATCTGGACACCGACAATGCTGAAGTCTGGCAGGAAACTTTCCAGGCGAAGGAGCAGGAGGCGACCGAACGCCTGCTGATGCTTGAACAGAAAATGAGCGTGGCAGAGGCAGCGCACAGCCAGTTCGAACAGGCGTTTGAGCTGGTCACCCGCATCGCCGGGCCGGTCAGCCGCAGCGAAGCTTACCAGACCGGGCGGGAACTGCTGCGCGATGCAGCTAACCAGCGCTACCACGCTGAACAGCTTCAGTCACTGCGCTCACGCCTCGCCGAAATGGAGCAGCGGCTCAGGGAGCAGCAGGATGCTGAGCGTCTGCTGAATGAGTTCTGCAAGCGTCAGGGACAGCAATACGATCCTCAGGAACTGGAAGCGCTCCAGATCGAACTGGAAGCGCGAATCGAACAGCTTTCAGAAAGCGTTGCCGACGCCGGCGAGCGTCGCATGACGCTTCGCCAGGAACTGGAACAGACACGCGAGCGCATCGCGCTCCTGACCCGTCAGGCACCGCACTGGCTGGCGGCGCAGGAGATCCTCAGCCAGCTGAGCGAGCAGACCGGGCAGCCGCTGGAAAACAGTCAGCAGGTGACCGAGTATATGCAGCTGCTGCTGGAGCGCGAGCGTGAAACCACCGTCGAGCGTGATGAGGTCGCCTCCCGCAAGCGCAGCGTGGAGAGGCAAATTGAACGTCTCAGCCAGCCGGGTGGCGCGGGTGATGCCCGGCTGAATACGCTGGCGGAGCGTTTCGGCGGCGTCCTGCTCTCTGAAATTTATGACGACGTCAGCCTGGAAGATGCACCTTATTTCTCGGCGCTCTATGGCCCGTCGCGTCATGCTATCGTCGTACCCGATCTTTCGCTGGTACGCGAGCAGCTTGATGGACTCGAAGAGTGCCCTGAAGATCTCTACCTGATCGAAGGGGATCCGCAATCGTTCGACGACAGCGTATTTAACGTTGAAGAGCTGCAGAAAGCGGTGGTCGTCAAATCCGGCGATCGCCAGTGGCGCTATTCCCGCTTCCCGAAAGTGCCTCTGTTTGGCCGCGCGGCGCGTGAAAGCCAGCTTGAAAAGCTACATGCCGAACGGGAAACGCTGGCCGAGCGCTATGCCACGCTCTCCTTTGATGTACAGAAAACGCAGCGTCTGCATCAGGCTTTCAGCCGCTTTATCGGTACGCATCTGGGCGTGGCCTTTGAGTCAGATCCGGAAGCGGAGATTCGCCAGCTTAATGGCCGTCGTACAGAGCTGGAGCGGGCACTCAGCGCGCATGACAGTGAAAATCAGCAGCAGCGTCAGCAGTTCGATCAGGCGAAAGAGGGCGTATCCCACCTCAACAGGTTAATGCCCCGCGTCAGCCTGCTGCTGGATGAAACCCTGCAGGATCGTTATGACGAACTGCTCGAAAAGCTGGACGAAGCGCAGGAGGCCGCCCGTTTCCTGCAGCAGCATGGTCAGCAGCTGGCCCGGCTGGAGCCGATCATTGCCGTTCTGCAGAGCGATCCGGAACAGCATGAGCAGCTGAAACTCGATTATGAGCAGGCCCGTCAGGTGCAGCGCGATGCGCGCCAGCAGGCTTTTGCCATCACTGAAGTCGTCCAGCGCCGCGCCCATTTCGGCTATGTGGACGCCGTGGGCATGCTGGATGGCAACAGCGATCTGAATGAAAAACTGCGCCAGCGCCTGGAGCAGGCCGGGGCTGAACGCGCCCGTGCCCGCGAGCGGCTGCGCACTCACCAGGCCCAGCTCACCCAGTATGCTCAGGTTCTCGCCTCGCTGAAAAGTTCGTGGGATGCCAAACGTGACATGCTGAAAGAGCTTCAGCAGGAGATGCAGGATATCGGCGTACAGGCCGATGCCAGCGCGGAAGAGCGCGCCCGGCTGCGTCGTGACGAACTCTATTCCGCGCTGAGCAATAATCGCGCCCGCCGCAATCAGCTGGAAAAACAGCTGACATTCTGCGAGGCCGAGATGGATGCGCTACAGAAAAAACTGAAGCGTGTTGAGCGCGATTATCGCCAGAGCCGTGAGCAGGTTGTTTATGCCAAGGCGGGCTGGGTAACCGTGCTTCGTCTGGTGAAAGATAACGGCGTGGAGCGCAGACTGCACCGCCGGGAGCTCGCCTATCTCAGCGGCGACGAGCTGCGCTCAATGTCGGATAAGGCGCTGGGCGCGCTGCGCCTGGCTGTCGCTGATAATGAACATCTTCGCGACGTGCTGCGATTATCCGAGGATCCGAAGCGGCCTGAACGTAAAATCCAGTTCTTTATTGCCGTCTATCAGCATCTGCGTGAACGTATCCGTCAGGATATTATCCGTACCGACGATCCGGTAGAAGCTATCGAACAGATGGAAATTGAACTGGGTCGCCTGACCGAAGAACTTACCGCCCGCGAACAGATGCTGGCGATAAGTACCCGTAGCGTGGCGAACATCATACGTAAGACGATCCAGCGCGAGCAGAACCGTATCCGCCAGCTGAACCAGGGGTTGCAGGCGGTCAGTTTCGGCCAGGTGAAAAGCGTACGACTGAACGTAAACGTGCGCGAGTCTCATGCCACGCTGCTTGATGTGCTCTCCGAGCAGCATGAGCAGCATCAGGATCTGTTTAACAGCAACCGGCTGACCTTCTCCGAAGCGCTGGCGAAATTATATCAGCGCCTGAATCCGCAAATCGACATGGGCCAGCGTACGCCGCAAACCATCGGTGAGGAGCTGCTGGACTACCGCAACTATCTTGAGATGGAAGTGGAAGTAAACCGCGGCTCGGACGGCTGGCTGCGTGCTGAAAGCGGCGCGCTTTCTACCGGTGAGGCGATAGGAACCGGGATGTCCATCCTGGTGATGGTTGTGCAGAGCTGGGAAGAGGAATCGCGGCGGCTGCGCGGAAAGGATATCTCTCCTTGCCGCCTGCTGTTCCTCGACGAAGCGGCACGACTCGATGCCAAGTCAATCGCCACGCTGTTTGAACTCTGCGATCGTCTGGAGATGCAGTTGATTATCGCGGCACCGGAAAACATCAGCCCGGAAAAAGGGACAACCTACAAGCTGGTCCGAAAGGTCGTAAATAACGTTGAGCATGTGCACGTTGTCGGTCTGAGAGGCTTTGGTGCCGATCCGGTTGCGGCAAACGTGGTGGCAGAGGAAGATACACAGCAGGTTTCCTCCTGATCTGAAGAAATTTTCCGCAGACGGATATGGAAAAATAACCAGCCGAGGATTACTCTACGCAACGGCACTGGCTGCTTTACAGCTAGTGCCGTTTTCTTTTCTATACTTATAATAATGACCGCCAGCAGATGGCTTCGTCTGTTCAGTCAATTACAGGAGGCAAGGGATGTTGCTGACAAATTCGGTATTCGCAAGATTAACTTTCCCAGGCTGCCTACTGGCCCTGGCGATCGCACAGATCACGCCGGCTGTGGCGGGCATTCCTCCTGTTTCAGCACCGGTGACGGTGAAGGCTGATATTCGGGAGGTCAGGACACAGCTTCTTTCTGCTTTTCCAGACGGTTACCAGCCTTTTTATCTCACGTCGTTAGCGTCGCTCTACGCGGCGCGTAATATGCAGCCTATGTGGCAGGACAGGACAGCAGTCCAGCAGTTTCAGCAACAGCTGGCGGAAGTGGCTATTTCGGGTGTGCAGCCGCAGTTTACCCAGTGGGTCAGAATGCTTACCGATCCGGCCATATCTGGCCTGGCGCGTGATGTTGTCCTGTCTGATGCCATGCTCGGCTATCTGCAGTTTGTCTCATCCGTTCCGCTAAAAGGGGAGACCTGGCTCTACAGCAACGTTCCTTATAAGCTGGAAGTGCCTGCCGTATCGGTCATCAATCAGTGGCAGACCGCGCTTCAGCAGGGAGCGGTAACAACCTTTGTTGCCTCGCTGGCGCCACGTCATCCTCAGTACAGCCTGATGCACGACGCGCTCAAGGGCTTATTATCTGACACTCAGCCCTGGCCACAGTTGACCGACAAACAGACGCTGCGTCCGGGCCAGCTGAGCGATGATGTTCCTGCCCTCAGGGAAATTCTTCAGCGAACCGGGATGCTGACCCAGGCGAGTTCATCGCCCGCAACCGATCGGGTTGTGTCAGCCGGTAACAGTGTGCCGATCGCCAACAGCGACAATGATGCCGTCGTTATCAGCCCGTCAGCGACGTCGCTGCCTGACAACGTAGCGGCCAGTACGCCAGAAATTGCTGGCAACGTGCAGGTTACTTCTGAGCCAGCTAATCCGACCCATATCTATTCTGCCGACCTGGTTGCGGCCGTGAAGCGTTTCCAGCACTGGCAGGGGCTTGAAACAGATGGCGCGATCGGACCGCGTACCCGGGAGTGGCTGAACGTTTCGCCTCAGCTGCGTGCCGCTCTGCTGGCGTTGAACATTCAGCGGCTGCGGCTGTTACCGGACGATATGCACAACGGTATTATGGTCAATATTCCTAACTACTCACTGGTGTATTACCTTAACGGTAATCAGATGCTCTCTTCCCGCGTCATTGTAGGACGACCCGATCGGAAAACACCGCTGATGCGCAGCGCCCTCAGTAATGTTGTTTTGAATCCGCCATGGAATGTGCCGACTAATCTGGTGCGCAAAGACATTGTGCCTAAGGTGAAGCAGGATCCTGGCTATCTCTATAAGCATAACTACACCCTGTTATCTGGCTGGAGTAACGATGCCGAGGTAATTGACCCCAGTATGATTGACTGGAGTATGGTTTCCGCCGCCTCTTTCCCGTATCGCGTCAGGCAGGCGCCGGGTGTGGGTAACTCGCTTGGCCGCTATAAATTTAATATGCCGAGTTCAGATGCTATCTATCTGCACGATACGCCTAATCATAATCTGTTCCAGAAGGATATTCGTGCGCTCAGCTCGGGCTGCGTTCGCGTTAACAAAGCCTCCGATCTGGCGAATCTGTTGTTGCAGGATGCCGGCTGGAACGACACCCGGATCTCCGGCACCCTGAAGGAGGGTAATACGCGTTATGTGCCGGTCCGCCAGCGCATTCCTGTGAACCTCTACTACCTCACTGCCTGGGTAGCGGATGACGGGCAGCCACAATTTCGTACAGATATTTACAATTACGATATAACCGCCCGTTCTGGTGCACAGGTGCTGACTGACGCCGGTAAATTACTGCTCTAACGGTTGATTATTCTGCCTTTCCCCACCGCTCACGCCTGCCCGGTTAACGCTTCAAACCGGACAGGCGACGTTTTCCACTCGCTGCCGCTTTTTGATGGGTTGACTCCGCATATTTCCCTGGTTATGGTTCGCAACAGTATTTTTTTTGTACCATTTATGCACTTTTTGTCAGGTAACATAGATTAATGGATAATTTCGACTCTCATCGCCGTAAGCTGCTTACCTTTGGCGGCGCGGCTCTCGGTCTTGCGCTCCTGCCGGGGCAGGCGTTTGCTTCACGCTCAACCTCTCAGCCCAGGATATTAACGCTTAATAACCTGCATACGGGTGAAAAACTCAAAACCGAGTTTTTCGACGGAAAGCGCTATGACAAAGCCGAACTGTCGCGACTGAATCATTTTTTCCGTGATTACCGGGCAAACAAAATTACCCAAATCGATCCTCACCTGTTCGATCAACTTTCTCTTCTTCAGGCGCTGTTAGGGACGCGTAAGCCAGTTCAGCTTATTTCGGGCTATCGCTGCCTTGCCACCAATAATGCGCTTCGTTCCCGCAGCCGTGGGGTGGCTAAACATAGCTACCACACCCTCGGGCAGGCAATGGATTTCCACATTGAAGGTATCGCTTTAAGCCATGTACGCAAGGCCGCGCTTTCATTACGGGCGGGCGGCGTGGGATACTATCCCCGCAGCAATTTTGTGCACATAGATACCGGCCCGGTACGCAGCTGGGCATAGTGAAATCCCGGCGGGCGCAGGCTAAGCCGGTAACGGAGCGTTATGGACTATCAAATTATACCGGTGACGGCGTTCGCCCAGAATTGTTCACTGATCTGGTGCCCGGAAACCCGCCAGGCCGCGATTGTGGATCCCGGTGGCGATGCGGAAAAGATTAAAGCGCAGGTGGCTGAAAAAGCCGTAACGATAACGCAGATCCTGCTGACGCATGGCCACCTTGATCACGTGGGTGCGGCGGCTGAACTGGCAGCATTCTATGCGGTACCCGTTATCGGACCGCACAAGGCTGACGCTTTCTGGCTTGATGGCTTACCCGACCAGAGCCAGATGTTTGGACTGGCTGAATGCGCCCCGCTTACGCCGGATCGCTGGCTGGAAGAGGGAGAGACCGTTCAGCTCGGCAATATCACTTTTGAGATCCTGCTCTGCCCCGGCCATACCCCTGGACATATCGTCTTCTTCAATCGCGCCGACCGGTTACTGATCTCCGGCGATGTGATTTTTAACGGCGGCGTGGGGCGTACGGACTTTCCAATGGGTAGCCACAGCGATCTGATCCACGCCATCAAGCATAAGCTGCTGCCGCTGGGCGATGATGTCACCTTCCTGCCGGGTCATGGACCAGGCTCCACGCTGGGCCGGGAACGTATCTCTAATCCTTTCCTGCAGTGATTTAAAGACGCTGGATGATCATTTCGTACGTCGCCATGCTGTTAAAAATGGAATGGTGAAAGAAGGCCTGAGGATGCAGGCGTGGTAAACGTAACGCGATGGAAACAGGAACGGAAAACATGCCGCGCCAGAAAAGGCGCGGGCCGGGCAATCAGGACGTAACTTATAGCGTCTTTACACGCTGACCTGTTTCCTGAGTTGAAGAATGGTTGTCGAACACTTTAAAGCCTGCAACTGCAGGCTTTTTTAATGGTCGTTACAGGACGGCAACGATAGCTTCGCACAGCGGTGCCATATTATCCGGCGTCATGCCCGCGACGTTTACGCGGCCCGAATTGACGGCATAGACGCCGAACTCTTCGCGCAGGCGCACAACCTGATCTTTTGTCAGTCCGCTGAACGAGAACATCCCGTTCTGATTGATGATAAAGCTGAAATCGCCTTTCGCGCCTTTCTCCTGCAGCGTGTTAACAAACAGCTGACGCATACGCTGTATGCGCTGGCGCATATCGGCCAGCTCCTGCTCCCAGATACCACGCAGTGCCCTGTTGCCCAGAATAGTGGCCACCACGGCGGCGCCATGCGCTGGTGGGTTGGAGTAGTTGGCGCGGATGGTGTACTTAATCTGACTGAACGCCGTATCGGCGATGGTGGCGTCAGCGGCGACCAGGGTCAGCGCCCCAACGCGTTCATTGTAGAGGCCAAAATTCTTCGAATAGGAGCTGGCAACCAGCAGTTCCTGATGCCCGGCGGCAAAAATGCGCAGGCCTTCCGCATCCTCTTCCAGTCCACGCGCAAAGCCCTGATAGGCGAAGTCGAACAGCGGCAGCCAGCCACCAGCCAGTGATAGTCTGGCAAGCTCAGCCCACTGCTCTGCGGAAGGATCAACGCCGGTAGGGTTATGGCAGCAACCGTGAAACAACACGATATCGCCAGCCTGCGCTTTCTCCAGCGATTTCACCATGCCGTCAAAATCCAGTGAATGGCTGGCGGCATCATAATAGTGGTATTCACACACTTCCAGACCAGCAGACTCAAATACATTTTTATGGTTTGGCCAGCTTGGATTACTTACCCAAACGCGTTTGGCACCGGTCTGGGTGGCAATAAAATCGGCAGCGACGCGCAGCGCGCCCGTACCGCCTGGCGTCTGGGCCGTACGCGCCCGCGTCCCGTTGATCGCATTATCCTTGCCAAAAAGCAGCGCCTGGGTACATTTGCCAAAATCCGCCAGTCCATCAATGCTCAGGTAATTCTTGGTCGTTTCATTTTCCAGCAGGTACTGCTCAGCTTTCTTCACGCTGGTCAGCACCGGCGTCTGGCCGGTTTCATCTTTATAGACGCCAATGCCGAGATTGATTTTATGAGGACGGTCATCAGCGCGGAAAAGATCGGCTAAACCAAGAATAGGGTCGGCAGGTGCCGCTGCAATGCGTTCAAACATAGTCGAAGTCCGTTAGCGTAATCTGAAACGAAGTGAAGTCTCAGGTTACCGTCACGGCGCACAAATTGCCAACCGTTTGCGTTAAAAAATAAGGGAAAGCAGGGGGAAGATCAACAAAGTGGAGGAAGGGAAAATCAGAAAGCAAAAACGGGGCCGAAGCCCCGTTTCAGGATTGCACGGTGGTGAATTGCATCACCCCGGCAGGCAATTAGAACTGGTAAACCAGACCAACTGCTACAGTGTCACCAGAGCCTATGCCCAGGGCATTACCGTCATCAATCTGGTTGATGATGTAGTCAACATAGGTAGACATGTTTTTGTTGAAGTAGTAAGTCGCGCCCACTTCGAAATATTTAACCAGGTCAACATCGCCGATACCTTCGATATCTTTGCCTTTAGTCTGGACGTAGGCGATAGAAGGACGCAGGCCGAAATCAAACTGATACTGTGCAACCAGTTCGATGTCCTGAGTTTTGTTAGCGAAGCCGCTGACATTAGTCCTGTCGCCTGCTCCGTTAGCAATGCTGCCTTCAAAGCGCGTTGCGTTACGGCCTTCAGCATAGGATGCTGCCAGGTAAACGTTGTTGGCATCATATTTCAGCGCGGTGCCCCAGAACTCTGCACGATCGCCGCGGCCATAAGCCAGGTTGTTTGGCGCAGCGCCGCCGGTCAGCAGACCATTCTGGCCATTGGTACGATCCTGAGAGCTGTAAGCTGCAACGATGCCAACGCCGATTGGCGAGGTGTAGCTGGTAGAAACACCGTAACCGTCACCGTTAGAGCGGGTCTGGTCGGTACGGTCGTTTTTACCCTGGTACTGAGCAGCGAAGTCCCAGCCGTCAACCAGGCCGAAGAAGTTGGTATTACGGTAAGTGGCAACGCCACCGGTACGGCTGGTCATAGTATCAGACTGACCGAAGTCGCCGCCGAATTCTGGCAGCATATCGGTCCATGCCAGCGCATCATAAGCAATACCATAGTTACGACCGTAGTCGATTGAACCGGCATCGCCAAATTTCAGACCAGCAAAGCCCAGACGGGTTTTATTGCCTTTCTGAGCGTCGTCGCCTTCAGAGTTATTTGCCTGAACGTTATATTCCCACTGGCCGTAACCGGTCAGCTGGTCGTTAATCTGGGTTTCACCTTTGAAACCAAAGCGCACATAGGATTTGTCGCCGTCGCCTGCGTAACCATCGTCATCTGAGAAGTAGTGCAGACCAACAGCCTTACCATAGAGGTCCAGCTTGTTGCCGTCTTTATTATAAATTTCTGCTGCATTGGCTGCACCAGCTGCTAACAGTGCTGGGATTACCAGTGCCAGAATGTTGCGCTTCATCATTATTTATTACCCTCATTGGAGTTATTTGGACACCTGCCACTGCCGTCAACAATTCTTTACAGAACCCTGAAGAGAGTTTGGTGTCTTCCTGTGTCTGCACGCATCTTTCCATTGGTAGCGCCGTTAATCTACTCCGAAAATGCTACTAATCTCTTATTCTGGTTACAAGAGGAAAATATGTATTACAAAATGTAAATATTACGGAACTTTGTGAAGTACCTCATAATTTACAAAAATAAAAAAAGGCCAGCGAGGCTGACCTTTATTATCTATATGAATTTCTTATATTTAATCAATATAATCAGAAGCTGGCGTTGCGTGGCGTCCTTGGGAAGGCGATAACATCCCGCACATTCTGTACACCGGTCACGTAAGCAATTAACCTTTCAAATCCTAAGCCAAAGCCGGAATGCGGCACGGTGCCGTAGCGACGAAGATCGCGATACCACCAGTAATCTTCTTTATTCAGACCCATCTCAGCCAGGCGGGCATCCAGCACATCCAGGCGCTCTTCACGCTGCGATCCGCCAATAATTTCGCCAATACCCGGCGCGAGCACGTCCATCGCGGCAACGGTTTTCCCATCATCGTTCAGACGCATATAGAATGCTTTGATATCTTTTGGGTAATTTTTCACCACAACCGGCGCCTTGAAGTGCTTCTCCGCCAGGTAACGCTCATGTTCTGAAGAGAGATCGATACCCCAGGAAACGGCATTCTCAAACTTCTCGCCGCAGGAAGTCAGGATCTCAATGGCATCGGTATAGTCAACCTGCGCAAAATCCGTGGTGACAAATCGTTCAAGGCGCGAGACGGCATCTTTGTCAACCCGTTCGGCGAAGAAGGCCATATCGTCAGCGCGCTCTTCCAGCACTGCTTTAAAAACATACTTCAGCATCGCTTCTGCCAGTGCGGCGTTATCTTCCAGATCGGCGAAGGCGACTTCCGGCTCCAGCATCCAGAATTCTGCCAGATGACGGCTGGTGTGGGAGTTTTCTGCACGGAAAGTGGGGCCAAAGGTATAGATTTTGGAAATGGCGCTGGCGTAAGTTTCACCGTTCAGCTGACCGGAAACGGTAAGGAATGCCTCTTTACCAAAAAAGTCTTCATCAAAATTGATTTTACCTTCCGGCGTCCGCGGCAGGTTTTCCAGATCCAGCGTTGAGACACGGAACATCTCGCCCGCGCCTTCAGTATCAGACGCGGTAATCAGCGGCGTGGAAACCCAGAAGAAACCCTGTTCGTCAAAGAAACGGTGCAATGCCTGAGCCAGCGTATGACGAACGCGGGCCACCGCACCGATCAGGTTAGTGCGTGGACGCAGGTGGGCCACTTCACGCAGGTATTCGATGCTGTGGCGCTTAGCCGCCATCGGATAGGTATCAGGATCGTCAACCCAGCCAACCACCTCTACGGCAGTGGCCTGAATTTCGAAGCTCTGGCCTTCACCCGGCGATTCGACAACCTTACCAGTGATGATCACCGAACAGCCGGTGGTCAGGCGCAGCACTTCATCCTGATAATTATTCAGAGAATTATTGACGACAGCCTGGACGGGATTAAAGCAGGAGCCGTCATACACGGCGATGAAAGAAATACCGGCTTTTGAATCTCTTCGGGTACGAACCCAACCGCGTACGGTAACTTCACTGTCAACCGCGACGCGGCCGTGCAGTACATCCGCTACAGGCACAACGCTCATAAAAGTCTCTCACTATTAATCAGAATGGGAAATGTCACCCCGGATTCGGGGTAGTGCTATGTTACTTGCCGACAGGCGAGACACAAGAAGAATTCATTGTTTTGCGGGAGATTTATTCGGGATTTGCAGGAAAGAAAAAGAGAAGAGGGAAGAGGACTCTTCTCTTTTTTAGTGAACTAACTGGCTTTTTTAACCAGCGGCAGATCGAAGGCTTTACGCAGCGCGCGCACAAAGGCTTTGTCCTGGCAGATGGTTTTGCCCGGGCTGTCGGAAAGTTTTGCTACCGGCTTGCCGTTACATTCCACCAGCTTAATGACAATATTCAGCGGTTTAACCTCGGGAATATCACAGGTCAGGCGAGTGCCAATACCAAAAATCACATTGGCCCGTTGACCAAAGTGCCGGTAAAGATCCAAGGCTTTATCCAAATTCAGATTGTCAGAAAATACCAGCGTTTTGGTTTGCGGATCGATGCCCAGCGCCTGGTAATGGGCAATGGCTTTTTCACCCCATTCAACCGGATCGCCGGAGTCATGCCGCAGTCCCTGGTAGCTGCTGGCAAAATGCTGGCCAAAATCGCGCAGGAAAGCATCCATGGTAATGCAGTCGGTCAGCGCAATGCCCAGACTGTCGGGATACTCCTCCAGCCAGGCCTGCAGGGCTGCCCGCTGGCTGTTTGCCAGCACCGGACTGATCTGCTGGTGGGCCTGGAACCATTCATGAGCCTGAGTACCGACAGGCGTGATGTTCAGACGACGGGCAACATCATAATTACTCGATCCGACAAGCCAGGGGAAATCCTGCTTAAGCGTGGTCACGATGGCGTTCTGAACGTCCCGTGAAAAGCGCCGGCGGGTACCGAAGTCCATCAGCTTGAAGCGCGACATATCGAGGCCCAAGGTCAGAGTACGAAAGCTTTCCAGCTTGCTTTGCAGCCGCTCAACGGCCATTTCAGCCGTCACCTGAGGTGAACGATGCCGGTGAACCACTTCGCTGATCAACGCAAGCAGCGGCACTTCCCACATAATGACTTCACGCCAGGGGCCACTGATGCGGATATCGAGTTTGCCCTGATGATTACGGACTTCAACCTGGGCAGGATCGTAACGAAACGCCCGCAGGAAAGAGAGATAATCCGCCTTAAAGAACGGCAGGGTGCCAAGATAGTCCGCTTCGCTGTCCGTCAGCGCCAGCGACTGCATCATGGCGATCTGTTCTGTAATCTCATCGGCATAGATGCCCAGAAGGTCGTCGCCCCGGCAGCGAAACTCGGCTACGACATTGACTTTCTGGTAGCGATGAAACACCGCCTGTTGCATATGGAGCTTGTAGGCGTCGGTGTCCAGCATCGTGGTCAGTATCGGGGTAGCATGTCGTGTCATGGTGCGTTTCAGCATCCTCTGGCGAAGAGCGTTATCCCTGGTTAGATAAAAGAAAAAGACGCAGGAGTATAACTTGAATAAAGAGTGATTGTACTTGATCTCAGCATATATCAGCGAGCCAGGTCGAGGACAATCTGTGCGCTTGTTAATGCAATGTAGCTTTTTAGCCTTTTCCCGGCCCGCTGCACGATTCGACGTGGCAACATCACGCTAACAGGAATAGACTTGAAACGGTTAACTAATTACTGACGTGAGAAGGACTTATGACGCAACTGCCACAAGCCAAAAATCGCCACGATTACCGTGCTCCGGATTACACCATTACCGATATCGATCTGATGTTTAATCTGGATGCCAGCACCACGCAGGTGACCGCCGTCAGCCGCGTTAAACGTCTGGCCCAGGCAGATGCCGCACTGCATCTGGACGGCGGCGATCTGACGCTTATTTCTCTGGACGTCGACGACCAGCCCTGGCAGCACTACCGGCTGGAAAAAGATCGGCTGATTATCGAGCAGTTGCCTGAGACCTTCACGCTTAAGATCGTCAACGAAATTCATCCGGATAAAAACACCGCGCTGGAAGGACTGTATAAGTCCGGGGAAGCGCTGTGTACTCAGTGTGAAGCGGAAGGCTTCCGTCATATCACCTGGTATCTCGATCGGCCTGATGTTCTGGCGCGCTTCACAACCACGCTTATCGCCGAACAGACGCGTTATCCCTATTTGCTTTCCAACGGCAATCGCGTAGACGGTGGTCAGATGGAAGATGGCCGCCACTGGATGAAATGGGAAGATCCCTTCCCAAAACCCTGCTACCTCTTTGCGCTGGTCGCTGGTGATTTTGATGTGCTGCGCGACAGTTTTACCACCCGCTCCGGCCGCGACGTGGCGCTGGAAATTTTTGTTGACCGCGGCAACCTCGATCGTGCTGACTGGGCAATGACCTCGTTGAAAAACAGCATGAAGTGGGATGAAGAGCGGTTTGGTCTGGAATATGACCTTGATATCTTTATGATTGTGGCCGTCGACTTCTTCAACATGGGCGCGATGGAAAATAAAGGCCTGAACGTTTTCAATTCCAAATACGTTTTAGCCCGCGCAGAAACCGCGACCGATAAAGACTATCTCGGCATTGAAGCCGTGATTGGCCATGAATACTTTCATAACTGGACCGGTAACCGCGTCACCTGCCGGGACTGGTTCCAGCTGAGCCTGAAAGAGGGGCTGACCGTCTTCCGCGATCAGGAGTTCAGCTCCGATCTCGGCTCCCGTGCGGTGAACCGCATTGATAATGTCCGCGTTATGCGCGGCGCGCAGTTTGCGGAAGATGCCAGCCCGATGGCGCACCCTATCCGTCCTGAACAGGTCATTGAGATGAACAACTTCTACACCCTGACGGTGTATGAGAAAGGTTCCGAAGTGATCCGCATGCTGCATACGCTGCTGGGTGAAGAGAATTTTCAGAAGGGCATGCAGCTTTACTTTGAACGTCATGACGGTAGCGCGGCAACCTGCGATGATTTCGTTCAGGCGATGGAAGATGCTTCGAATGTTGATCTTTCACAGTTCCGCCGCTGGTACAGCCAGTCAGGCACGCCGGTGCTCTCTGTTCGTGATGACTATAATCCTGAACTTGAACAGTACACGCTTCATGTCACGCAGATGACGCCGCCAACGGCCGACCAGAAAGAGAAGCTCCCGCTGCATATCCCGCTGGATATTGAGCTTTATGATGGGGAAGGTAAGGTCATTCCTTTACAGCATAACGGACATCCCGTACACAATGTGCTGAACGTGACGGAAGAATTCCAGAGCTTCGTTTTCGATAACGTTTACTTCCAGCCAGTTCCTTCTCTGTTGCGTGAATTCTCTGCGCCGGTAAAGCTGGATTACAACTGGAGTGATGCGCAGCTGACCTTTCTGATGCGTCACGCGCGTAACGATTTCTCCCGCTGGGATGCGGCGCAAAGCCTGCTTGCGACCTACATCAAGCTGAATATTGCCCGTTATCAGCAGGGACAACCGCTTTCTGTGCCGCTGCATGTCGCCGATGCTTTCCGCGCCGTTCTGTTGGAAGAAAATAGCGATCCGGCGCTGATGGCGCTGATCCTCTCTCTGCCAGGCGAAAACGAAATTGCTGAACTGTTTGAGATTATCGATCCCCAGGCCATTACTGAGGTGCGGCAGGCGCTGATCGGTTTGCTGGCAACCGAGCTGGCTGACGAATGGCTGGCGGTTTACCACGCGAACCAGTGCAGCGAGTACCGTATTGAACATGCGGATATTGGCAAACGCGCACTGAAAAATGTCTGCCTGGGCTATCTGGCGTTTGGTGATGTGACGCTGGCCGACAAGCTGGTTAAAGCGCAGTTTGCTAAAGCGGATAATATGACGGATTCACTGGCGGCTATGTCCGCAGCAGTGGCAGCGCAACTGCCGTGCAGTGAAATGCTGTTAGCGGAATTTGATGAACGCTGGCATCAGGATGGCCTGGTGATGGACAAATGGTTTGCGCTTCAGGCCACCAGTCCGGCGGCTGATGTGTTAAGCCGGATCCGCGGGCTGATGAATCATCGCTCATTTACCCTCGGTAACCCTAACCGCGTTCGCTCGCTGATTGGTGCTTTCGCCTCCGCTAACCCGTCCGCATTCCATGCGGAAGATGGCAGCGGTTATCGCTTCCTCGTGGAGATCCTGACCGATCTTAATACCCGTAACCCGCAGGTGGCAGCAAGGCTGATTGAACCGTTAATCCGTCTGAAACGTTACGATTCAGGCCGTCAGGCGCTGATGCGTGATGCGCTGGAACAGCTGAAAGGTCTTGATAATCTCTCGGGCGATCTTTACGAAAAAATCACTAAGGCGTTGAATGCCTGATGGGAAAGCCGCAGTAGCTTAACGACACACCAAACCGGAAGTGGGCGCACCAGCCCACTTTTTTTATGCCTGATAGTAATAGCCATCGCGTTTTAAGGGATAGCGCAATTTCTGCATTCAGCAGCGCTTTCTTTCAGTAAAGCCCGCCGTAATGCGCAGGGGAAAAAGGGTTTCTCTTAGGCTCGCCTGCTCTTCAGGAAACCCGGGAAAGAAGGATCGAAGTCAATGAAGCGGTATAATTGGCGTCATTCCTTTTACTTTTCCGCAAAAGGACTTTACCTTTCTGTCCAGGTTATTTCCGATCCCTTCAGGCATTCAGGAGCCTTCATGTACTACCCCCTTGTCCGAAAGGCGCTTTTCCAGCTCGATGCGGAGCGCGCACATGAGCTGACGCTACAGCAACTTCATCGTATTTCCGGCACGCCGCTTATGCATTTACTTCGTCAGAGGCTGCCGTTCAGGCCGGTTAACTGCATGGGGCTGACTTTTAAAAATCCGCTCGGTCTGGCGGCAGGGCTGGATAAAAATGGGGAATGTATTGATGCATTTGGCGCAATGGGCTTTGGATCTGTCGAGATTGGTACCGTAACGCCGCGTCCCCAGCCGGGTAATGATAAACCCAGGATGTTCCGCGTACTGGAAGCTGAAGGCATAATTAACCGAATGGGTTTTAATAACCTTGGCGTGGATAATTTGGTGGAAAACGTCAAGCGCGCCCATTTTGACGGCATATTGGGCATTAATATTGGCAAAAATAAAGATACGCCGGTTGAGCAGGGCAAAGAAGATTATTTAACCTGCATGGATAAAATTTATGCTTATGCGGGTTATATTGCGGTTAATATTTCATCGCCTAATACGCCAGGCCTGCGCTCATTACAATATGGCGAAGCGCTTGACGATCTTCTTACGGCAATAAAGCATAAACAACAGGCGCTCGAAAAACGCCATCATAAATATGTTCCGGTGGCGGTAAAAATTGCACCTGACCTTTCTGAAGAAGAGCTGGTACAGGTCGCCGACAGCCTGGTCCGTCATAAAATCGATGGGGTAATTGCCACCAATACCACGTTGGATCGCTCACTGATCTCTGGCCTTAGGCATGCCGGAGAAGAGGGGGGATTAAGCGGACGCCCACTACAGTTACGCAGTACAGAAATCGTGCGGCGGCTTGCTGATGAACTTCAGGGCAGGCTACCTATCGTCGGCGTGGGCGGCATCGATTCGCTCGTTGCAGCGCGGGAGAAAATCGCGGCGGGTGCATCCCTGTTACAAATATATTCCGGTTTTATTTTTAAAGGTCCGCCGCTGATAAAAGAAATTGTGACCCACCTCTAAGTCAGCCGGGACATAAATATGCCAGGGGCTTTATTTTCGCCTCTGGCTAGTTTATATTTTGTCCTGTTTAGCGACTATTCTGAACAGTTTTATTTACCGGGAAACGCCGCACATTTTTGCCTGAATGGTGGAAAAGTGAGCGCAACGTCTTTCAGATAACGGGACAGATCATGAGGATTAAACCTGACGACAGCTGGCGCTGGCTTTATGACGCCGAATATGACCGCATGATGCTGGATCTGGCTGACGGGATGCTGTTTCGTTCGCGCTTCTCACGCAAAATGCTGACGCCGGACGCTTTCGCTGTGACGGACTTTTGTGTGGATGACGCCGCACTCTTTTTCACTTTTGAAGAGAGTTGCCGCCGTTGCGAACTGAATGCGGATCAGCGGGCTGAGCTGGTGCTGAATGCACTGGTCGCAAGCCGTTTTCTTAAGCCGCTGATGCCGAAAAGCTGGCATTTCGAAACGCATGCGCCAGGCCATCCTCCTGTGGAAGGCGAGCTGGTCAGCGTTACGCTGTGTGAAACGGGTGAAACAGCCTGCCTGCTGGTGGTGGAAAAGGGCGAAAACGCCGCGCTTTGCCTGCTGGCGCAACCGCATCTTTGCCTCGCCGGACGCAGCATGGTATTGGGCGATGCCATCAAAATTATGCACGATCGTCTTCAGCCCTTCGCCGGAGAAGCACGTTTTTCTTACGCGGCGGCTGTCTGATCGCTATTTTGTTGTCAGAACGATATCGCCAGCCGGGATACAGCTACAGCTGAGGATCGTACCGTCACCGCTTACCGCCCCCTTTTTCATGGGCTGCACGTCCCCGGATATCAGCGTTACCTTACAGCTCCCGCAAATGCCTGCGCGGCAGGAGTAGGGGATTTTGTATCCCTGCATCTCCAGCTGCTCAAGCAGCACCTGCTGATTATTACCGTTGAAGGCTTCTCCCTGCCAGGTAATTAACACGCTTTGCTGAGCGTCGTGCCGCACATCAAGCGTTTCGGTAACGGCACCTGGGCCGTAGCGGCGGGGGCTTTTGGTTTCGAGGACTTCGAGTTCATCACCGACGCGAAGAATTCCGCTGCTTCTGGCAATCAAATTCAGACCAAAATCGATATCACCGCTGCCATCGGTTGCGGTGCGGAATTTTTGTAGAGTCGCTAAAGGTTCGCCGGAGGGATGTTTGCGGCCATACTGCGGGCTGACGGTGGTCAGTACGCAGCGGCTACAGGGTTTCGGTACATCAAAGACAATATCGCCGATACGTACGCTGGACCAGCCATCCTCTGCCCAGGCCGCTGCGCCGTCGATCACCAGGTTTGGGCGAAACTGTTCGAGTTTTGTGCCTGCCGGACAACGCTGCCGTAAATCCTGAAGTGAAGCTTCATTGATAAGTAAAAAGGGATAACCGTCAGCAAACCCTAGCGGTACCTCATCGAAGCGTTTCACGCGCCGGGTCATTTCAGGCCCTACCCAGCGCAGCTGAACCGATCGGGGAAAAAAGCCGCTCAGCCATTCGTTAACCGGCGCCGGTGCGATCTGCGAGGTAAAAACATTCCCCCAGACTTCCGTTGGCGAGGCCTCCTGGTGGAAGTCAGCGAAGCGAATAGTGGCGCTGCTACCGTCCGGTGCGGCAAGAAACAGACCCTCTGGGATCAGTGCCGGCGTAAACAGCACCATTTCAGGGTACTGGCGTGCGGTAATAAACGTCCCTTCTGTGTCGGTAAGCATAAAAACGCGATCGAAGGCGAGCCCGCTTTCGAGCACCTGCGCATGCGAGACCTGCGTTCCGCGCATCGATTTCACCGGGTGAATAAACAGACGAGACAGGCCGATCATGAGGCTCTCCAGCAGAAAAGGGTCAGTAACGAAAAAAAGCGCGGTTGTGGCGATCGAAAAGAAGCTAACTTTATGACATAGGCCCGCGATTAGCTATAATGCGCAGCAATTTTCTGAAGACGATAAGTGACGCTATGAATTCTCTGTTTGCCAGTACGGCGCGTGGGCTCGAAGAGCTGTTGAAAAATGAACTGGAAGCGATGGGCGCGCAAGAGTGCCACATTGTCCAGGGCGGCGTGCATTATCAGGGCGACGATCGTCTGATGTACCAGAGCCTGATGTGGAGCCGGCTGGCTTCCCGCATCCTCCTGCCGCTGACCGAATGCGGCGTCTACAGCGACCTGGATCTCTACCTCGGCGTGCAGGCTATTGACTGGCCGGCGATGTTTGGCAGCGATAAAACCTTCGCCGTTCATTTCAGCGGCCTGAATGAGGTTATTCGCAACAGCCAGTATGGCGCGCTGAAGGTGAAAGATGCCATTGTCGACAGCTTTACACGCAAAAACCTGCCACGTCCGGACGTGGATCGCGAGCAGCCGGATATTTGTGTGAATGTCTGGCTGAATAAAGAGACCGCCAGTATCGCGCTCGATCTGAGTGGAGAAGGGCTGCACCAGCGTGGCTACCGTCAGCAGACGGGGCAGGCGCCGCTGAAAGAAAATCTCGCCGCCGCAATCGTGATGCGTTCCGGCTGGGAGGCTGGCACACCGCTGGTCGATCCCATGTGCGGTTCAGGAACGCTGCTGATCGAAGCGGCGATGATCGCCAGCGATCGCGCGCCTGGTTTGCATCGTACCCGCTGGGGGTTCACCGGCTGGAGCAAATTTGACAGCGAACTCTGGAAGGAAGTGACCAGCGAAGCGCAGGTACGTGCGCGCCGTGGTTTGCAGGAGAACAGCGCGCGTTTTTACGGCTACGATAACGATGCACGAGTCATTGAACGCGCTCGCGCGAATACGCGCAATGCGGGACTCAGTGATATCATCAGCTATACCGTTCAGGATGTCCTGAAACTGACTAATCCGCTGCCGGAAGGACCAACTGGCACTGTACTGAGCAACCCGCCTTACGGCGAACGCCTGGAGAGCGAACCGGCGCTCATTGCGCTACATAGCCAGCTTGGCCGCCTGATGAAAAGCCATTTTGGCGGCTGGAACCTTTCATTGTTCAGCGCCTCACCTGAGCTGCTCAGCTGTCTGCAACTGCGCGCCGATCGTCAGTTCAAAGCGAAAAATGGCCCGCTGGATTGCGTACAGAAAAATTATCAGCTGGCCGCTAACGCTGCGGCAAACGTGGGACAGATCGCTGAGGATTACGCCAATCGTCTGCGGAAAAACCTCAAGAAGCTGGAGAAGTGGGCTCGTCAGGAAGGCATTGAATGTTATCGCCTGTACGATGCCGATCTGCCTGATTACAACGTAGCGGTGGATCGCTACGGCGACTGGGTGGTGGTACAGGAGTACGCACCACCGAAAACCATTGAGCCGGCTAAAGCCCGCCAGAGACTCTTTGACGTTATTTCTGCGACGCTGAGCGTGCTGGATCTCCCGGCAAACCGTCTGGTCCTGAAAACGCGTGAGCGCCAGAAGGGCAAAAGTCAGTATCAGAAGCTGGGCGAGAAGGGCGATTTCTTTGAGGTTTCTGAATTCAACGCCCGGCTGTGGGTGAACCTGACGGATTATCTCGATACCGGCCTGTTCCTCGATCACCGTATCGCGCGTAAAATGCTCGGACAGATGAGCCGCGGTAAGGATTTTCTCAATCTGTTTGCCTATACCGGTACAGCGAGCGTTCACGCGGGCCTTGGCGGCGCGCGCAGTACCACCACGGTGGATATGTCACGGACATATCTGGAGTGGGCTGAACGAAACCTGCGTCTGAATGGTCTTACCGGACGCCAGCATCGCCTGATGCAGGCAGACTGCCTGAGCTGGCTGCGTGAGTCCGATGAACAGTTCGATCTGATCTTTATCGATCCGCCGACGTTCTCCAATTCAAAACGTATGGAGGAGAGCTTTGACGTGCAGCGCGATCATCTGTTGCTGATGAAAGATCTCAAGCGGCTACTGCGTAAGGGCGGTACCGTGATGTTCTCCAATAACAAGCGCGGTTTTAAAATGGATCTTGAAGGCCTTTCCGCCCTGAACCTGGTCGCGCAGGAAATTACCGCCAAAACTCAGTCGCAGGACTTTGCCCGTAACCGTCATATTCACAACTGCTGGCTGATTACTCACGCTGGTAAGGAATAAGTTTTTATGTCATTGATCAGTATTCATGGTGCTTACCTCTCATTCAGCGATGCGCCGCTGTTGGATAACACTGAGCTTCATATTGAAGAAAACGAACGCGTCTGTCTGGTAGGCCGTAATGGTGCTGGCAAATCAACGCTGATGAAAATCATCAACCGTGAACAGCCGCTTGATGATGGACGTATTATCTATGAGCAGGATCTGGTGATTGCACGCCTGCAACAGGATCCGCCACGAAACGTGAAGGGATCGGTTTATGACTTTGTCGCTGAAGGCGTAAACGAGCAGGCAGAATACCTGAAGGCTTATCACGCGATCTCGCATCTGGTGATGACAGATCCCAGTGAAAAAAATCTCGACGAGATGGGCCGACTGCAGAGCATTCTCGATCACCAGAACCTCTGGCAGCTGGAAACGCGTATTCAGGACGTGCTCAAGCAGATCGGTCTGGACGGCGATGCGCCGCTCTCTTCGCTCTCCGGCGGCTGGCTGCGTAAAGCCGCGCTGGGGCGTGCGCTGGTCAGTAATCCACGGGTCCTGATGCTGGATGAGCCAACGAACCACCTGGATATTGAAACGATCGACTGGCTGGAAACCTTCCTGAAAACGTTTCAGGGCAGCATTATCTTTATCTCGCATGACCGCTCTTTCATTCGCAATATGGCGACCCGCATCGTCGATCTCGATCGCGGTAAGCTGGTCTCCTGGCCGGGCGATTACGATCTGTTTTTAGTGGGTAAAGAGGAAGCGTTGCGCGTCGAAGAGATGCAGAACGCCGAATTCGATCGCAAACTGGCGCAGGAAGAGGTCTGGATCCGTCAGGGCATCAAAGCCCGCCGCACCCGTAATGAGGGCCGGGTCCGCGCCCTGAAAGCCTTACGGAATGAGCGTTCCGAACGCCGTGAAGTCATGGGCAAAGCCAATATGCAGGTGGGCGAAGCGAGCCGCTCCGGCAAAATCGTTTTCGAACTGGAAAATGTCAGCTATCGCGTCGGCGAAAAACAGCTGGTCAGGGATTTCTCCGCTCAGGTGCAGCGTGGAGACAAAATTGCCCTTATTGGCCCGAACGGCTGTGGCAAAACAACCTTGCTCAAGCTGATGCTCGATCAGCTGAAGGCGGACAGTGGCCGGGTCCACATCGGCACCAAACTGGAAGTGGCCTATTTCGATCAGCATCGCGCCGAACTGGACCCCGATCGTACCGTGATGGATAACCTGGCGGAGGGTAAGCAGGAAGTGCTGGTTAACGGCAAGCCCCGGCATGTACTGGGCTACCTTCAGGACTTCCTGTTCCACCCTAAACGCGCCATGACCCCGGTACGCGCGCTTTCTGGCGGAGAGCGTAACCGTCTGCTGCTGGCACGTCTGTTCCTGAAGCCCAGCAATCTGCTGATCCTCGATGAGCCTACCAACGACCTGGATGTGGAAACGCTGGAGCTGCTGGAGGAGCTGGTCGATGGCTATCAGGGCACGGTGCTGCTGGTCAGCCACGATCGTCAGTTTGTGGACAACACGGTGACCGAATGCTGGATTTTCGAAGGCAACGGAGAGATCGGTACCTTTGTCGGCGGCTATCATGACGCCCAGCGTCAGCGGGCGGCATGGAAGCAGACGCGCGTTACAGCTAAACCGGCCAGCTCGCCGCGTCAGGAGAGCGTTAAAGCCGAACCGGTTAAGCGGACTGCCAGCAAGCTGAGCTATAATTTGCAGCGCGAGCTTGAACAACTGCCGCAGAAGATGGAGCAACTGGAAAGCCAGCTTGGTGCGCTACAGGCAAAAGTGGCTGACGGCGACTTCTTCAGCCAGCCTCATGATGTGACCCAGCCGGTGCTGGATGCCCTTTCTCAGGCGGAGCAGGCGCTGGAAGCGGCCTTTGAGCGTTGGGAATATCTGGAATCGTTGAAAAACGATTAATGAGTCAGAGGTGACCTATGTGTTCGTCGCACCACGCTGAAAAATGGATGCTTTGCCCGCAGTGTGATCTGATGACACAGTTGCCGGAACTGAAGCCGGGCAGCAAAGCCAGCTGCCCGCGCTGTGACACCACGCTTGAGTCGCGCTGGGATGAGCCGCGTAAGCGGCCTACCGGCTATGCACTCGCGTCACTTTTTATGCTGCTTCTGGCGAACCTCTATCCGTTCGTCTCTATGCACGTATCGGGTCTGAGAAGTGAAATCAGCCTCTGGCACATTCCGGAGGTAATGGTTTCCGAAGACTACAGCAGCCTCGCCACGCTGTTCATTCTTTTTGTACAGGCCGTACCCACTTTCTGTATGGTGGCACTTCTGCTGTTGCTGAATAATGCCCCGCTGTCGCACGGCTTGAAACGTGGCCTGGCCCGTCTGCTTTTTCAGGCCAAAAACTGGGGAATGGCTGAGATTTTTTTGGCCGGCGTGCTGGTCAGCTTCGTAAAATTAATGGCCTACGGCGACATCGGCACGGGCACCAGTTTTATCCCATGGTGTCTGTTCTGCCTTCTGCACCTGCGTGCTTTACAGTGCGTTGACCGACGCTGGCTTTGGCAGCATATTGCTCCAACGCCACAGCTGCCGGTCACGCCTGTGCCAGGCGTCAGCGGGCTGAAACAGGGGTTACGCTCCTGTCGCTGCTGTACGGCGATACTTGCGGCCGATCAATTCATCTGTCCCCGTTGTGGCACAGGTGGACATGCCCGGCGGCGCAACAGCCTGCAGTGGACAATGGCGCTGCTGGTGACCTCTCTTATTCTTTATATTCCTGCGAATCTGATGCCAATAATGGTGACGGAGTCGCTGGGAGACAAGATGCAGTCAACGATTATGTCCGGCGTTATTCTGCTCTGGAGCGATGGCTCTTACCCGGTTGCGCTGATCATATTTATCGCCAGTATCATGGTGCCCTCGCTCAAAATGCTGGCGATTGGCTGGCTTTGCTGGGATGCAAACGGTGGCGGTCGTCACGACAGTGAAAAAATGCATAAAATTTATGAGGTGGTTGAATTTGTGGGCCGCTGGTCAATGATCGATGTTTTTGTCATCGCCGTGCTCTCTGCGCTGGTGCGCATGGGCCAACTGATGAGTATTTATCCCGCAGCAGGCGCATTGCTGTTTGCGATAGTGGTCATTCTTACCATGTTCGCTGCCATGACATTCGACCCCCGTCTGATATGGGATCGTGAATCCGAAAAAAGTTTTAAGGAGCCAAGCATTGAAGGAAAATAATCACGATGTGGCCAGGGTTGATAACATCAGGCGCTGGTCAACGGTCTGGATCATCCCTGTCGTTACCGTACTTATCGGCGCATGGATCCTGTTTTATCATTTCAGCCATCAGGGACCCCAGGTAACACTTATCACCACAAATGCGGAAGGCATTGAAGGCGGTAAAACGGCGATTAAAAGTCGCAGCGTGGATGTCGGCATTGTCGAAAGTGCGGTGCTGACTGACGATCTGCATCACGTTGAGATCACCGCGCGACTGAATTCCGGCATGGAAAAATTGCTTAAAGGCGACAGCGCTTTTTGGGTGGTGAAACCTGCTATTGGTCGCGAAGGGGTGACTGGGCTGGGAACGCTCTTATCCGGCCCCTATATTGAACTTCAGCCCGGAACGAAAGGTGAAGAGAAGGAGCAGTATGATCTGCTGGATTCGCCGCCGCTGGCGCCACCGGACGCAAAAGGGATCCGCATTACCCTTGATAGTGACAAAGCAGGCCAGCTCAACCCGGGGGACCCTGTACTGTTTCGCGGTTATCAGGTTGGGTCCGTGGAGACCAGTAACTTTGACGCCGACAAGCGAATGATGACCTATCAGCTGTTTGTCCGGGCGCCCTACGATCGACTGGTGACAACCAACGTACGATTCTGGAAAGACAGCGGTATTGCCGTTGATATGTCTGCTTCAGGTATGCGCGTGGAGATGGGCTCGCTGACCACGCTGTTTAGCGGTGGCGTCAGCTTTGACGTGCCGGACGGCTGGGAACTGGGTCAGGTTGCGAAGAATAAATCGGAATATAAACTGTTTGACGATCAGCGCAGCATTCAGGATTCGCTTTATACGGTACATAAAGACTTCCTGATGTTCTTCGACGACTCTATCCGTGGCCTGCAGCCGGGGGCGCCGGTTGAATTCCGCGGCATCCGCCTGGGCACCGTAGCGGAAGTGCCGTTCAAGGCCAGAGACATTACTCAGCGTCTTAATACTGACTACCGTATTCCCGTCCTGATCCGTATTGAGCCGGACCGCTTCCAGAGTATGCTTGGAAAGGATTTTGATTTCGAACAGCATCTTAAAGATGGCATTAAAGCGGGGCTGCGAGCGTCACTGAAATCAGCAAACCTGCTGACCGGATCGCTCTATATCGATCTTGATTTCAACAGCAGCGCGAAAGCCTATACCGGACCATCGTCCTATGCAGGCTATGAGCTGATTCCCACCATGAGCGGTGGACTGGCGCAGATCCAGCAGAAGCTGATGGATGCTCTGGACAAAATTAACAATCTGCCGCTGAACCCGATGCTGAATCAGGCGACGGGCACGCTGAAAGAAAGCCAGCGTACCCTGCGGGAACTGCAAAAAACGCTGGATAATATCAATCAGATTACCGGCAGCCAGTCGATGAAAGATCTGCCGCAGGATATGCAGCAAACGCTTCGCGAACTGAATCGCAGCATGAAAGGGTTCCAGCCGGGTTCGCCAGCCTATACCAAACTGGTGGGTGATATGCAGCGCCTTGATCAGGTTATGCGGGAACTTCAGCCGGTCCTGAAGACGCTGAACAGTAAAAGTAACGCGCTGATATTTGAAGCAGAACCCGGTAAGGACCCACAGCCGAAGAGGGCGAAACAATGATGAAATGGATTCCCGTGGCGCTGGCACTAATCGTCAGTGGATGTAGCAGTACGATCGACACACATTATTATCAACTTCCGTCCGCCAGCACTGCAACGACGGCATCCAGCGGCGGTTTTGACGCCAGCCGGCCAGCTGTATGGGTGGAGCATGTGTCGGTGCCTGATTACCTCGCGGGCAATGGCGTGGTTTATCAAAGCAGCGATGTACAGTATGTGATAGCGGCGAATAATCTTTGGGCCAGCCCGCTCGATCAACAGCTTCAGCAGACGCTGGTAGCTAATCTGAGTGAGGCGCTGCCGGGGTGGCTGGTATCCGGCATGCCACTGGGCGACCAACAGCAAAAATTAAATGTCAATGTGACCCAGTTCCATGGCCGGTACGACGGGCAGGTCGTCATCGCGGGGGACTGGGTACTGGAACACGACGGAAAAATCATTAAGCGTCCATTCTCACTGACGCTACCTCAGAATGAAGATGGTTATGGTGCACTGGTGAGAACGCTGGCAAAGGGATGGCAGCAGGAAGCCGGTAATATGGCGCAGATTATCCGCACTAATAATTAATTTTATTTAAGTTTTATTAAGGCCTCTGCCTGCTGCAGGTTTGCAACTGCATGCAGGCAGAGGTTTTTTTTATTCTATAACAGCCGGTTAACAGCGATTTCTTCGGTGATCTGCCCTTAAGAAGCCTCTCATAATGAAGCAGAAATATGACGTTGGCGTGAATTTTGCGCGTTGATTTTTAAATCAGATAGCGCTAAATATGAAGGGTGGCTGCGTATTATGTGACCACTGATTTCTTTCCACCAGATTCCACCTGACCTGAAGAGGGGATTACAGGCATGATGAAGAGACAGAAACGAGATCGGCTCGAAAGGGCACATTCAAGAGGTTATCAAGCCGGAATTACCGGGCGCTCTAAAGAGATGTGTCCCTATCAAATGATAGATGCTAAGTCTCACTGGTTGGGAGGTTGGCGACAAGCCATGGAGGACAGGACGGTTACTACCTAATCTGACTGTTTCATCTGCAGGGGAAACCTCCGCCAGCGCGGAGGTTTTTCTTTTGCGCTTAGAAAGCGGTGGTGTCCTTAAACAGGCCCACTTTCAGATCGGTGGCGGTATAGATAACATGGCCATCGACCAGAACTTCACCATCAGCCACGCCCATGACCAGCTTGCGGTTAATCACGCGCTTGAAATGAATCCGGTAAGAGACTTTTTTCGCGGTTGGCAGAACCTGGCCGGTAAATTTCACTTCACCCACGCCCAGCGCGCGGCCTTTGCCCTCGGCACCTAACCAGCCGAGATAAAAGCCGACCAGCTGCCACATGGCATCCAGTCCCAGACAGCCTGGCATCACCGGATCGCCGATAAAATGACAGTCAAAAAACCACAGATCCGGTTTGATATCCAGTTCGGCTTCGACGAAGCCTTTACCATAGTTACCGCCATCTTCGGTCATTTTGACCACGCGGTCCATCATCAGCATATTACCGGAAGGTAACGGCGGACCTTCTGCGCCGAACAGTTCTCCACGGCCCGAGGCGATGAGGTCTTCTTTAGTATAGGATTCGCGTTTATCTACCATGTTGTTAATAAGCCTTATTTTAGTGAATCACGAAGGTTAGCGAACAGGTGTAAGCTGAACAAGTCCGATCAGCTCTGGTTAAACCAGTTCAGCCAGCGCAGCGGCCACGGACGGTGACGTGCATCCTGCTGAGTGATTTGCGCAATGCGCTCCTGTATTAACTTTAGCAAACAAGGACCGGTTTCCCGATCCCACTCCGCCCCGGTTAAGAGAGGCAAAGCTTCTTCGACGCTGCTAACCGCCCATATGTGGAACTTTCCTTCACGCACGGCGTCCACCACTTCCTGCTGAAGTGACAGATGGCGTACGTTGGCTGCCGGCATAATGATGCCCTGACTGCCGTTCAGACTGCGTTGCTGACAAATATGGAAAAAGCCTTCAATTTTTTCATTCAGGCCGCCGACTGGCTGGACCCGTCCAAACTGATCGACCGAGCCCGTTACAGCAATCTGCTGCGTCAGCGGCTGGCCGGAGAGTGCGCTAATCAGCGCACAAAGCTCGGCTAAAGAGGCACTGTCGCCATCCACTTCTGAATAGGATTGCTCAAAAACTATTGAGGCTGAGAAAGGCAGCTGCTGATCGAGCTCGAGTTCGGAGATGAGCCAGGCCTGCATAATCATCATGCCTTTTGCATGGATATTGCCACCCAGTTCAGCTTTGCGTTCGACATCAGTGAACTCACCATCACCGATATGCACCACGCAACTGATGCGCGATGGTTCTCCAAACGCACGAGGGTGACCGGGAAACTCAATAACGGAAAGCGCGTTTATCTGACCAACCATTTCGCCTTCCGTTTCGATCAGGATCTGATCAAGCAGAATTTCATCGCGTATGCGTTCAGCCAGAAAGCCTTCACGCCATTCCCGGGTTTCCAGAGCCGTTGCCAGGCTATCGCCGTTCAGAACGCCGTTGCCATGAAGTGCCGCATCCTGAAGCTGGCGTGCAAGCCAGGCAGGGCAGAGGGGTAAAGTATCCTGATCGCCCGTATAGCGAACCGCTTCCCGGATTAATACTGGCCAGAAATCCGCTTCGATCGGGCCGGTATTTTCGCTGGCAGCAACCGTCATTACCCACTGCATCCAGAGCCCCAGCGTATCCGGTTCGGTAATCTGAATATTCTCTTCATATTCCGAATAGAGTGCCAGCGAGGCCAGTTCCGGCTCCATCTCCTGAAAATCAGCCAGGATATCGCGCTCACCCGTCAGTACCAGACGAAAATGCACAGGCAATGATGGGATGGTAACGGGCAACGGCCGCGTTTCATCAGGTGAATGCCACTCGAAACGTTGAGTGATCAGAATTTGCTTCAGGCGAAGCCAGAGCAGCGGTTGTGCCAGCAATGCGCGCAGGGAGAGGATTAGCGTACCGCCATTAGCCTTATGGACAAGGCCTGGTTCCAGTACAAGTTTCTCATTCCACACCCGTACACAGCCAAACAGCTGTTCATTTTCAATCCAGTCTGCCCGGTGAATGCCGCCCGTGCTGGCAAAATTATCCTGCGCTGAGGTGGCGGCCAGTAATTCAACCGAGTGGTCGCTGACGATATAAGCACCACCGGTTAGCACAGGCTGCTCGCCGGCATTCAGCTCTGCCATGACATCCTGAAGTAAAGCCTGATATTCAGCGTTTTCAGGCGCTTTTACCAGCATCAGCGGCAGTTTAGCCGGTGTTTGCAGCAGGAGAGTCAGACCGTCATACAGACGCGACTGGACAGCAGCAAAACAGCTGGTATCGGCATCAGAAGCCTGTGCGTGCGGGGGTTGTACGCCGTCGGTAACGGGCTGCAGGGCATGCCATTCAAGTCTGTTGTTGGTCAAAGTTATCGTTTTTTTCTGAAATGAATAAAAGCGGCATTATACAATAATTCAGCCTCTTAAGCACCGCAGAGATGTGCTTCACCTGATGTTCTGCCTGGCTTTGCGATATTTGCCCCGTTTTCTCTGCCGCAGGGTGAAAAAAAGCTGTTATTCTTAAGCCGTTATATGGTCAGCATGAGATTCCGATGAAATATCAGCAGCTGGAAAACCTTGAAAGCGGTTGGAAATGGAAATATCTGGTGAAAAAACACCGGGAGGGCGAGCCGATCACCTGCTATCTGGAATACAGCGCGGCGCAGGCAGCCGTCAGTGAACTGCTCGCAATGGAAAACAATCCGGCAGAGGTGCTCTCCTGGATCGGTAAACACATTAATCCTGCGCTGGAAAACAGGATGAAGCAAACGATCCGGGCCCGGCGCAAAAGACATTTCAACGCTGAACATCAACATACGCGAAAAAAATCAATCGACCTGGAGTATCTTGTCTGGCAGAGGCTGGCCGGATTGGCGCAGAGGCGCAACTGTACGCTGTCTGAAACGGTCGTTCAGCTGATTGAAGATGCCGAGCGTAAAGAAAAATATGCCAGCCAGATGTCATCGTTGCGGGAAGATTTGCAGGCGATATTAGGCAAGCAGGAAACAGAATAACGCGCATTTATGGACGTCGGTAGCTTTGTTCCACGATATGGTGCGCCATAGCATTATCCAGAAAAAGAGAAACCCCGCCGTAGCGGGGTTTTTTCATCAAAGGTAACTTAAGCCTGTGGCTGAGTTACAACGTCTTTGATGCCTTTAACTTCGATTTCTACGCGACGGTCCGGTGCCAGACATTCGATCAGGGCGTTACGGCCTTTCACGCTGTCACAGGTGTTGCCGGTAACAGGTTCAGATTCACCCATACCACGTGCAGAGATCTTGTTAGCAGGGATGCCTTTAGAAACGAGGTAGTCTACAACAGACTGAGCGCGTTTTTCAGACAGCTTCTGGTTGTACTGCTCAGAACCGATACGGTCGGTGTAACCCAGAACAACAACGGAACCATCTTTAGGATCCATTGAGCTCAGCTGGGAGTACAGCTGGTCCAGAGCCTGCTGACCTTCTGACTTCAGGGAAGCCTTGTTGAAGGTGAACAGTACGTCAGATTTCAGCGTGAAACGCTTGGTTTCAACAACTGGCGCTGGCGCTGGTGCTGGTGCTGGTGCTGGCGCCATGTCGTCCTGACCGAAGCGGTAAGAAACACCCAGGCTCAGCATGCCGTTATCTGGACGAGTACCAACGGTGTTTGCATCACCGATGTTGTTAACCCACTGGTAATCCAGACGGGTTGCCCAGTTTTTGGTCAGCGCATACTCAACACCAACGGCGGCCAGCGGAGAAACGCCGGTATCGTGATCGCTGATGCGGTTGCCAGTAGCAGTAACCTGCTGAGTAGAGTCTGCACGCCATACCATGCCACCCAGACGTGTGTACACGTCCAGATCGTCCATGACAGGGTAGCTCAGTTTAGCCGCCAGCTGAACGCCCTGCGCTTTGAATGCGCCGTTTACAGCGTCGCCTTTGTTAGGCATACGACCCAGCCAGTCATAACCCAGCTCAAAGCCCAGGTACTGGTTAGCCTGATAACCAACGAATGCACCAGCGCCAAGCTGACTTTCGTGAGTTGGGCCGTCGTTGTTGGTGTAGTTATTACCGTAGTAACCTGTGTCATGGTACTGAGACCAGCCCAGTTTAGCACCGGTATACCAGGTGTCATCTTTAGGGGCGGCCTGCGCTACGGTAGCGAAGCCAGCCAGTGCCACTGCAATTGCGATAGCTGTCTTTTTCATTTTTGCGCCTCGTTATCATCCAAATAGGCAATGAGCTTTCATTAGCTCTTTGATTTAATCCTTCGCCGGGTTATGAAGCTCACTGGGACTCATCCAAAAAACGGTGAATATTGAGCACCCTGGCGACGTAAAGTCTACAACGTACCAGCAAACTTACAAGTATGATGTGAGGCAAGAGGATAAAAAAACAGCCGTTCATACACACAATTTAATATTTTAAAACGAGATAAAACTGTCAATGGAAGTTAAAAAACATCGCTAACTCATTGTCACAGCGCGTCATAGCAGAATCAGAGAGTTATCACAGTTCCGAAAGAAAACCCTTCTGAGAAAATTCCCATTTTTACTTAATGATACAAACTAGAATGAATTTTTAGCTCATAGGAGGGTCTGGAAGGGGCCAAATTGACCTGGTCGGGTCGCATAATCAGACCCAACGCCTGGCCCGAGGAAGCCGCTTTTTCCAGCCGGCGACGATCGTCATCTGAAATTTCCTCAGGTAACCAGCCTAATACGACACTGTAATTACCTGTCTGCAGGGCTTTTATCATCGCTTCGACACAGGTAATAGCGCCTGGCTGATGTATTTGCATCACTTTATCCAGCGGGAGACCGGATGCTATCAACCAGCTGCGGCTGAGCTTCTGCTGAGGAGTAAGCCATAGCTGCCAGCGCGACTGCATCCCTAACTGTTGCAGCAGCGGTAAAAGCAGCATTTGCGTTAAACCGGGCTGATCTTCGCTATAAATGAGTTCGCTGATAAGCCCGGCCGCGGGCGCACACTGAGGCGTGGTACCGCGAGTGGCCTGACGGAAGCGGCGATGAACAGAAGAAGATTTCAGTGAAGGAGTATGCATTATGACGTTGCTCGCTGCGTTACTGTATGGATGTACAGTATAGTGAGGTCGGCTAAAGATCAACCTTATTTTCCTGAAAACGCTTCGCAAAAATAGAATGCAAACGACCGCAACGTCATTTATTCATTGAATGCGTAACGGTTAATGCCTATTTTCGCTGCAACCACTAAACGGAAGTAGGCGGTGTCCAGGCCTAAAAGGGAGAAAAAAATGCGTGACTCAAAGCTGAAAATCGAACGTGCGAAGCAGTACCTCAACGCGTTGGGGGAGATCAACAGCCGGAGCCAGTTTGGCGGGTATAGCTTGTCTGTAGAAAAAGTGGTTTTTGCGCTGGTGGCCGATGGCGAGCTTTATTTGCGGGCCTGTGAGCAGGTAAAGCCCTATTTTATCCAGCGTCAGATGGACACGCTTCATTTTAACAAACGAGGTATTGCGGTGGAGATGGATTACTACCGTGTAGACGACAGTTTATGGCAGGAGCCGGAACAGCTGGTAGCGCTTTCCCGACTCTGTCTGGCGGGTGCCCGCCACCAGCGAAATTTGCATCAGAGTAACCGACGGTTGAAGGATCTGCCGAATCTCTCTATACGCCTGGAACTTCAGCTCAGGCGAGCCGGTATTGAAACCGTAGATAAGCTGAAGGCACAGGGCGCGAGAGCGTGCTGGCTCCGGCTACGTGAAAGTAATAAAAACCTTGGTATTAACGTTCTTTTCGCGCTCGAAGGGGCTATTCTTGGCCGCCATCAGCAGGCGTTACCTGAAAGCGTAAAGGATGAGCTACGCCGCTGGTATCATACAGCGACGCTGAAACGTCCTCAACATACGGACTAGCCGGCGAAGTTATCGGCAGAAATTTGTTTTTTCAACTGGGCAAGTTCCGGAAGCAGGCCTACCAGTAAGCCGACCTGTTGGAGCACCAGTGGCTCTTTTGTTGTCGGGTCGGCTTCTGCCGTCTCAATACGCTCAGCTATATTTGCCAGCCTCTGTGCCGCTTTTTGTTCGCTTACGCGATCAGCATGAAGAAGATCGTCTACATAGCAGACCGCATCATCCATCAGTTGCAGCATATCGGGTCGGGAGAACTTTTCACGATGCGCGCCAAGCGCTGAAATGTAACTGAGGAAGGAGTGATTGAGACAGAGAAGCCGGAACGCCTTCTCACGCAGCGCCGCACTCGCATTTTTTTCCGCCGAAATGTTGGAGACCACTGACGCGAGCTCAGCATCGCTGTTGTGTGCATCACGTCTCGCGATCCGGTAGTCGAGCCGGTTATCTTTGCCCTGATGATACTGCACGAGGATCGCATCCAGGTATCGGCAGTTCGCATTAAGCGTGCGTTTTGCCACGGCGGACAGCCGACGAAAGCGCCAGTCTGGCCAGATAAACGCAACGGCAAGCCAGGCAATACCGCATCCCAGCAGCGTATCTATAACGCGAGGCACGGCCACCTCAAAACCTTCGCCCAGCAAATTGAAGCAGAAAAGCACCAGCAGGGTAATAAACATCGTGGCGTGTGCATACTGAGACTGGCGGAAAGCGAAAAACAACACGCCGGTGACCACGATCAGGATCAACTGACCTTCAACGGAAGGAACAAGCCAGAGTAGCGGCAGGCCAAGGATGATTCCAGCCACCGTTCCTGCTATACGCAATGCCAGTCGACGTTTGGTTGCATTGTAATTGGGCTGACAAACAAAAAGACTGGTGAGCAATATCCAGTAGCCATGATTAAGGCCAGTGATCTGGATAAACGCATAACCGGTACAGAGCAGTAAAGACATACGTACCGCGTGACGAAACAGGGGGGATTCAGGCGTTAAATGTCTGCTGATGCGTAACCGGACATCAGCCCAGCCGGTCAGACCTTCACTGGATAGCGTGTGATTGCGTGCGTCATCGCTAGTTGCCAGGCCTTGCTCCGACTCTATTGTCGCCAGTTGGGCATCAATAGCTTTAAGGTTGTTGAGTAAATAGTGCATCGCTTTCAGATCGTTACTTTCAGGCTGTGACAGGCTGAGTCGTTCAAGTGCTGCGTTGAGATGCTGGAAAGCGCGCTCAAACCGCGCATCATGTTGATAATCTTCCCGCACAACAATGCATTTTGCGAGTTGCCGACAGGCGCGGGCCTGTAAAGTGAGCAGGCGCTGGAAGCGAAACAGGACGTCACTGTCGCGATATTCCTGGCGGAGCATGTGGTAGCGCGCATGGGAGGAGCTGGCGCGCTCATGGATATCCTGAGCCACAAAATAGTAGTGAAGCGTACGTCGGGTTCCCCGCTGGCCCCGGTCGCCTTTCAGGCGAGACTGGATGGATATTTTCGCCTGATTAAGCGTGGCGACGAGCTGACTGTTCGTCATGGCCACATCAATCAGCGAGGCATTATCATCATCCTCCATATCAGGATCGAACAGACCCGCCTTTGCATCCAGATAGGCGGCGAGTCCTTCAAAGCAGCGGGCAATATTGACCTGAAGTGGCCGGACGGGGAAAAGAATATGCCCCGCCAGCGTCAGCATGTTGTACCAGATGGCGCCCGCCAGCAGCAGGGCGGGTTGCAGGTACCATTGCTGAAAAAGCCCCAGTCCCAGCAGCGTATAGATGGCGATGAGTAGCGCACCGAATGCGATGGTCGCATAACGCTGGCCCAGCGCGCCCAGCAAAATAAATCCCCATGTGGAAAGCGCCAGCCCAAGCGTAAACAGCCAGGGCAGCGGTGAAAGCAGCTCGACGGAAACCGAAGCGATGCAGAAGCAGATCAGCGTGATCAGAAGATTACGCAATCGTCCGCTGAGCCGATCGTCAAGATCGGCGAGCGCGGCGGCGACCACGCCAAGCGTTAACGGAATGGTCCAGGTGATCTGGTTGAGCCACCAGGGAAGACCAGCCGTACCCGCCAGCGCAATGAAAATACGCAGGTTATAGAGGAGGGCGCTGTTATAAGCGTAGCGCCGGAGATCGGGCGTAAGCATTTTCAACATACGGCTACTCAGTTGAAGCGGCTGCGGGCGTTGGCTTCCCGGGCGGCCTGGGCCACTTCGACAGAAACGACACGACGTCCGACCGGCCAGAGTGCGATGGCGGCAATTTTGAAGTTCGCGATGCCCACCGGGATACCAATTAGCGTAATACATTGAGCAATGCCGGTCATGATGTGCATCAGGCAAAGCCACCAGCCAAAGAAGATCAGCCAGAACAGATTCAGCAGTGTGCCACCGGAATTCATAATAGCGCTCTTTTTGTCCGGATAGAGCATATCAACGTGTACGGCTTCGTTACCGTAAGGCAGCAGCGACAGGCGGGTAATCTCCCAACAGGAGCGCGTGAGTGGAAGCGTAAAAATAAAAATGATGCTGAGCAGCGTGGCAATTAACCAGCTGAAGGTGGTCAGAAATCCACCCAAAACAAAATTCAGAATGTTCAAAACAGTACGCATTAATGGAAATCCTTCAGCCAGGCGGGAAGTATCAGTCAATGGGTTGATTGTACCGTGTTTTAACTCTGGAGCGGTACACCCCAGCCAGGTAAACTACAGCCTGCAGAAGACAACAGCAGCCAGGGCAGGATCATGGAACTGAAATCAACGTCGCTGGGTAAGCACCTGGCACAACATCCCTACAACCGGGTGCGGTTACTTACCGCAGGCGTTGAGGTTAGTGGTGAAAAGCATGAATATCTTATTCCGTTTAATCAACTTTTAGCTATCCGGTGCAAGCGGGGGCTGGTCTGGGGGGAGCTTGAATTTGCGCTTCCGGATGAAAAAGTCGTCCGGTTGCACGGCACCGAATGGCAGGAAACGCAGCGTTTTTATCATTATCTCTCTCAGGCCTGGCAGCGCTGGAGTGAAGAGATGAGCATTGTGGCAGCCGGAGTGCTTGATGATCAGGTCGCCACGCTTAGCGCAGCCGGAGCTCAGGATCGATGGCTCAAACGGAGTGATGTGGCCGGCTGGCGCACCACGCTTCAGAACGCATTCGCCTCCCTTCCTCTTCCTCCTGAAAGATTAAATGAATTTGATAATTGCCGGAAGGCTTATCAGACCTGCCTTCGCTGGCTGGATAACAGCGATGAACAACGTGAGCAGCATAATGCGCGCTGGACAGAGCGCATGCTGATAGAGTACGCCGATTTCTTCAGGGGCATTGAAACCTCACCCTTAAATCCTTCTCAGGCCAGAGCCGTGGTAAACGGCGAAAATGCCCTTTTGGTGCTGGCCGGAGCGGGCAGTGGCAAAACCTCGGTACTGGTGGCCAGAGCTGGATGGCTGATGCTGCGCAAGCAGGCTGCAGCTGAGCAAATCCTGCTGCTGGCGTTTGGCCGTCAGGCTGCGGAAGAGATGAACGATCGCCTGCGTGAGCGGCTCAACAGTGAATCCATTCAGGCCAGCACTTTCCATGCGCTGGCGTTAAAAATTATTCAGCAGGGGAGTAATAAATCCCCGGCGATAAGCAAGCTTGAATCCGACACGGCGCTACGCCATCAGCTGCTTATTGATGCCTGGCGAGCGCAGTGCGACGGCAAGAAAACGCAGGCTAACGGCTGGCGACAGTGGCTTCAGGATGAGCTGGCATGGACGCTCGAAGAGGAGCGTTACTGGCAGGATGACCGGCTGGCAAAAAAACTGGCCGGGCGTCTGGAGCGGTGGCTTGGGCTGATGCGTATGCATGGCGGAACGCAGGCGGAGATGATCGCCTCTGCCCCGGAAAGCTGCCGCGACCTTTTTGCCAGACGCGTTAAGCTGATGGCACCGCTGATGAAGGTATGGAAAGCGGCGCTGAAAGAAGAAGGGGCAGTGGATTTCTCCGGCCTTATTCATCAGGCGGTGAATATCCTTGATAAAGGGCGTTTTATCAGCCCATGGAAACATATCCTGGTGGATGAATTTCAGGATATATCTCCCCAGAGGGCAGCACTTCTTGCCGCGCTCAGAAGGCAGAATAAACAAACCGCACTTTTTGCCGTCGGGGACGACTGGCAGGCCATCTACCGCTTCAGCGGGGCGGAAATGACGCTGACCACCGCTTTTCATCACCACTTTGGCGAAGGCGACCGTGCGGTGCTGGATACCACTTACCGCTTTAATGAACGAATCGGCGAAATCGCCAGTCAGTTCATTCAGCGTAATCCACATCAGTTGAAGAAGCCGCTGAACAGCCTGAGCAAAGGCAGTAAAAAAGCGATTTCTCTCCTGCCTGAGGCGCAGCTGGAGGCGTTGCTGAATAAAATTAGCGGGTATGCCACGCCGGAAGAACGGATATTGATTCTGGGACGCTATCATTACCTTCGTCCCGAGCTGCTCAATAAGGCCAAAACGCGCTGGCCAAAGCTCACTATTGATTTCATGACCATTCATGCCAGCAAAGGCCAGCAGGCTGACTATGTCATATTGCTTGGCCTGCAGGCAGGCAAAGAGGGCTTCCCGGCAGCAGCAAGAGAGTCGGTGATGGAAGAGGCGCTACTGCCTCAGCCGGAAGATTTTCCGGATGCGGAAGAGCGCAGGCTGGCTTACGTTGCGCTTACCCGCGCCAGGCAGCAAGTCTGGTTACTGTTCGACAAAGACAATCCCTCGTCTTTTGTCGGAGAGTTCAGGCAGATGGGCGTTCCAGTGTTGCGTAAGCCTTAACGAGCGCGTGCGCTGCGCGCGTAAGTTACTTAAGGCGCTCCTGCAGATAGCGCTGATAGTCAGGGATCATAATCTCAACCTGCTGTGAGAACAGTGGAGAATGGATAATAAAGTCAGCGGTTGAACGGTTGGTGGCCACCGGGATATTCCATACTGTCGCCAGGCGCAGCAGCGCTTTGACATCGGGATCGTGAGGCACCGCGTTAAGCGGATCCCAGAAGAAGAACAGCACATCAATTCTGGCTTCTGAAATCATGGCACCAACCTGCTGATCGCCGCCCATGGGGCCACTCAGCATCGCGGTAACCGGCAGCCCGGTAGCGCGCTGGATAAGATTTCCGGTTGTGCCGGTGGCGTAAAGCGTGTGCTCTTTCAAAATCGCTTTATGCGTATCGACCCATTGCATCATCGATGTTTTGCAGTGATCGTGTGCAACCAGCGCAATATGTTTTTTTTCCTGAATCTTGCGGGTAGTTTGATCCATTACGGCTTCCTGAGTTAACGTCAAAAAGAAGTTGCGCTGCGCGCTGCATACCCGCTGGTTTCAACTGATGCGCAGCGCCTGCATAAGCGTGCCGAAACGCTGGCGGGTGGCGGCGTCGACCTGCTGATACCAGAGCTGAAGTATCCGGCCTGTAGGATGGCGATCGCTAGCGAGGTTGGGCGCGCTTTCATTGACCGGTGAGCGGCTGGTTTGAGGTTGGGCAAAACGCGGTACGGAAGCGATGCTGCCTTTCAGATTATAAATGGCCATCGCCTGTTCATAATCTTCGCTACGGGTATTTACCAGACGATCTTGCTGGCTCTCCACCTCGGCGCCTTTTTCATCGACGAGCTGGAAGTGCGGCTTTTTATTAAAAGCGTTGCCCTGATGTAACGTTGTAAATGAAGGATACTGGATGGTGATTGATTTCGCCTCCGCTCTGAATGTGACGATCAGAGGAGCGGAAGCCCAGGCCGTAGCCGCTTGTCCGCTTTTGTGTAATTTTTTTTCGACGCGAAACAGAAGTTGGTGCTGCCCACGCTCAAGTTCCAGTCCCTCTGCGCCCTTCAGTAACGAGCCGGAAATTTTCCGGCCATCCAGGACCAGCAGGTCAATGTCTGGGGCGAGTTTTAGTGTGGTGGCCTGGGCGGTCGCCGCCGCCAGCAACGCAATCAATCCTGTGATAACCAGACGCAGCTTCATTATTTCTCCAGATGCGCAGGAACGCGAAAAAATCCTAATGTATCAAAGTCTTTCAGTATGGCAGCTTATTAACATTTTAACATACTTATTCGTGCTATACCTCCTCCGGGAGAATTCTTTTTACCGGCATTTTCGCCAGACACGAAACTCAGGCATAAACTCTTAAAAAACGATTTACGAGGAAACGATGATGCAAGATAAAACGATCGCTGATGTTCTGACCTCGACGCGCCATATCGCGCTGGTGGGGGCCAGCGATAAGCCGGCGCGGGCCAGCTATGGCGTAATGGCTTATCTGCTGGCGCAGGGATATAAAGTGACGCCGGTCAGCCCAAAACTGGCAGGCCAGACGCTGCTGGGGCAGCCTGTCTATGGCAAACTGGAAGAGATCCCGGAGCCTGTTGATATGGTTGATGTATTCCGTAATGCTGAAGCGGCTTATGGCGTTGCTCAGGAAGCGATAGCGATTGGCGCAAAAGCGATCTGGTTTCAAATCGGTGTGGTGAATGAACAGGCAGCTGTGCTTGCAGGAGAGGCGGGATTGCAGGTGGTGATGGATCGCTGTCCGAAAATGGAGATCCCCCGGCTGGGGCTGGAAAAACGATAATAAAAAACCCCGCCATGCGGGGTTTGATTAATTCCTGAGGCGGGGTGCCTGTAGCTGTTCGCGAATGGAGGCGGCCAGTTCGTCCAGCGAGGGTTGCTCGGGATGTTCACCCTGCAATTCCCATGAAAGCTGAGCTTCGGCAATATAGGTATGCACCGCTTCGCCTTCTTCATTCATCATCACGACATGGTACCAGGGCGCCTCGCGCAGCGAGTCGCTTTCAGCCACATCATCGATCCGCGGATCGTCCAGCGAATATTCCGGATCAACATCCACAACCACACCTAAAAAACCGAGCAGCTTATGCCGTACCTGCTGGCCAAGCCCAAATTTGCTGGCAATCATCGTGACCTCCTGAGAAACATGCCCTGCAACCAAGATGGGGGCAGGGACGTCGTTTTCAAGTCACAGTACGCGGCAGGCAAACCCTTTCAGGTACATCCCTTCCGGATAGCTGGCGATCACAGGATGATCGGCCGCCTGCCGGAACTGCTCTATAAATTGTACATCACGCTGGGCATCCAGCGCGGCGTCGGCGATGATTTTCTGAAATAAGTCAGTTGGCATCAGGCCTGAACAGGAGAAAGTCAGAAGCATCCCGCCGGGATTGAGCAGCTGCATAGCCAGCATATTGATATCTTTATAACCGCGGCAGGCGCCGTTCAGCTGACTTTTATTCTCAACAAATTTTGGCGGATCCATCACAATCAGATCGAATTTCTCACCGTTTTCACGGTAGCGGCGTAACAGCTTGAAAACGTCGTCACGCAGGAATTCCGCTTTAGCGAGATCCAGACCGTTAAGTTCAATGTTCTGTCGGGCAACATCCAGCGCAGCCTGCGAAGTGTCGACGCTGATAACCTCTTTACAGCCGCCGAGCAGCGCGGAAACGGCGAACCCACCGGTGTAAGAGAAGCAGTTAAGCACGCGACGACCTTTAGCATAGCGGCGGGTCGCGAGGCGGCTGTCGCGCTGGTCCAGATAATAGCCCGTCTTATGTCCGGTCTGAATATCAACCAGCAGTTTCATACCATGTTCAGTAATCGGCAGCAGTTCCGGTGGCATTTCACCCAGCACAACCCCCTGCGCCAGTGGCAGGCCCTCTTTTTTGCGTACGGAAACGTCAGAACGATCGTAAATGGCACAGGTCGGGTAGCAGCTTTGCAGCGCGGAAATCAGCGTCGCCCGCTGATACTCGGCGCCTGCTGAGAGCAGTTGCAGAACGAGAAAATCACCGAAACGGTCAATAGTGACCCCTGGCAATCCATCGGATTCACCCGCGATGAGACGATAACTGTCCAGATCGTCGCGCTCAGCCAGCCAGTTACGCAACTGCTGTGCGGCCTGCAGGCGACGAATAAAGAAATCGGTATCAATGGACTCATCCTGCTGCCAGCTCCATACGCGGGCGCGGATCTGCGATGAGGGGGACCAGGCCGCCCGGGCAAGCCAGTTGCCGTTACTGTCACACACGTCCAGGGTTTCGCCCGGCTGGGCTTTACCTTCCATCCGGGCGACAGCGCCGGAAAACACCCATGGATGACGACGGAGAAGCGATTTCTCACGTCCTTTGGCAAGAATCAAACGAACACTCATATTTGCTATGCTTACAGTCAGGAAAACAGGCGTTATTGTCCGGTGCTGGCCGGAAAAATGCAATCTTGTATCAGCAGGAGGAAAAATGGCAATGATTTGTACGCGTGCCTGGGTACACGGGCGGGTTCAGGGAGTGGGCTTCCGCTACAGTACGCAGCAGGAAGCGCAAACGCTGGGGCTGAAAGGTTATGCAAAAAATCTGGACGATGGCAGCGTGGAGGTGCTGGCCTGTGGAGAAGAAAGTCAGGTTGAGCAACTGCTGGCATGGCTCAGAGCTGGCGGGCCACGTAGCGCGCAGGTTGATAAGGTGCTGGCCGAACCGCACACGCCTCATGAGATGCCCGAAAGGTTCACGACAGCCTGATGGCTACAGACATTTCACCGGTTTCGGCAGGCCCGCGATTTTGGTCGCTTGTTTGGCGGGACCGTCCGGGAAAAGGCGGAACAGATAGCGGCTGTTGCCTTTCTCTTCGCCATACTTTTTTGCCATGGCTTTAACCAGCATGCGCACCGCTGGCGACGTATTGAATTCAAGGTAAAAGGCCCGGACAAAATGCACCACTTCCCAGTGGGCGTCGCTCAGTTCAATACCTTCTTCCGCCGCGAGCAAAGGGGCCATCGCCTCCTGCCAGTCACTACTGGATTTCAGATAGCCCTGCGCATCGCGTTCAATTTCTTTACCGTTGAATAGCACCGTCTTGCCTCTGTCTTGCCTTAAAGCGCGCAGTTTATCAAAGATTGACGCCACAAAAAAATAAAGCCCCGCAAGCGGGGCTTTAAAATAGCGCGTCAGATTAGTTGCTGCGTGACATGCCAAGGATGCTCAGCAGGCTGATGAAGATGTTATAGATTGAAACATACAGGCTGACCGTAGCACGGATGTAGTTGGTTTCACCACCGTGAATGATGTTGCTGGTTTCCCACAGAATGGCACCGGAGGAGAACAATACAAACATCACGCTAATCGCCAGATGCAACGCCGGGATCTGCAGGAAAATGTTAGCCACGACTGCCACCAGCAGGACAACGAAGCCGGCCATCATCATGCCGCCCAGGAAAGACATATCCTTGCGGGTAGTCAGCACATAGGCTGAACAGCAGAAGAACACCAGCGCGGTACCGCCAAGCGCCAGACCTATTACGTCACCCATTCCGGCGGAAAGCAGCGAGTTCAGGATCGGGCCGAGCGAATAACCCAAAAAGCCGGTAAAGGCAAAGGCGGCCAGAATACCTGCCGGGCTGTTGGCAAGGCGATAGGTCAGAAACATCAAGCCATAAAAACCGACCAGCATGATAATCAGACCCGGTGCCGGCAAGGCAAAAACGGTACTGAGCGTGGCAGTCAGCGCGGAAAAAGCCAGCGTTAACCCCAACAGGAAATAGGTATTACGCAGCACCTTGTGGGTGGCGATTAACGAGCTTTCGCGGGTGGTATAAGCGATGCGATCCATAAAAATGCCTCTCAGGGTCACCAAATTAGCTGTGAGAATAGGGAAGGGAACGAAGCGGGGAAAGGCGTTTTACCCTTCTTTACGCGTTAAGCCGCTGTTTGAATGAGCAAGCTGGCGAAATTTGCGCCGGTTAACTGCGTGATGGCTATTTTTAAGGCAACTGATTCAAAAGCCACTTTACTTCGTCCGGGAGGATGATTATAGTGCGCCTCATTGCGGAGGGGTGGCCGAGTGGCTGAAGGCACCGGTCTTGAAAACCGGCGACGGGAAACCGTTCGAGAGTTCGAATCTCTCCTCCTCCGCCATCGAATTTAACGGGTCAGCGAAAGCTGGCCCGTTTTCGTTTCTTTCCCTCCAACGCATTTCCCCGCTGACACCGCATTCACGAAAAAATCCTCATAAAAGCGCATAATTTCAACAAAATAGATAAATTAATGCTTGGCAAGCGTCGCGCCTTCTCCTATACTGTGCGCCATCAGTTGTTCAGCTTGCTTTGAAAAAACAGCGGTGTGATTGATACGTGCGGAGGGGTGGCCGAGTGGCTGAAGGCACCGGTCTTGAAAACCGGCGACGGGAAACCGTTCGAGAGTTCGAATCTCTCCTCCTCCGCCATCAAATTTAACGGGTCGGCAATTGCCGGCCCGTTTTGCTTTCTGCCACGCCTGCGCTACTGCACGATATAACCCACAAACTCTTCAGAAACATCTCTTTACTTATCAAACTCATGATGCCTCTCTCTCGCAAAAGCGGTAGTCTGCTATAGTCTTTTCATACCTTGCTGCGCCTGCCTCTCTCGGGATGTATCGCTGCGCAGCTATGCGTGTTACTGAGCATCACCCTTCAGTGGCTGGATGGTATCTCCTTGAATCAATGGAATAAACATATGATCAGAAAATTTAGTCTCTGCGCGTTAGCGGTTTGCTCTGTGCTGCCTGGCGTTTCTGCCTGGGCGGCAGATGACAACTACCAGCTTGAGCAGGTATTAATGATGAGCCGCCACAATCTGCGTGCACCGCTGGCCGATAACGGTAGCGTACTGGGACAGGCGACCAGTAAGACGTGGCCCGCGTGGGATGTGCCGGGAGGCCATTTGACCACGAAAGGCGGCGTGCTCGAAGTGTATATGGGACACTACACTCGCGAATGGCTGGCCCAGCAGGGTTTGATCAAAGCGGGTGAATGTCCTTCCAGTGACGCTATCTACGCCTATGCCAACAGCCTCCAGCGTACGGTAGCCACGGCGCAGTACTTTATTACAGGCGCTTTCCCGGGCTGCGACATTCCTGTTTCACATCAGGATGAGATGGGCACCATGGATCCGGTCTTTAACCCCATCATTACCGACGAGAGTGAAGCCTTTAATCAGCAAGCGCTGACCGCGATGAACAGCGCCAGTGAAAAGCTGAGCCTTAAGCCGGCGTTCCAGCGGCTGGAAAAGATTATCGATTATAAAAATTCGCCCGCCTGTAAGGAAAATAAACAGTGCGATCTTTCCAGCGGCAATCTGAATAAGTTCAGCGCGGAAAAGGGTAAAGAGCCAGGCGTTTCTGGCCCGCTGAAGGTGGGCAACTCGCTGGTCGATGCCTTTACGCTGCAATATTATGAAGGGCTGCCGATGGAGCAGGTCGCCTGGGGACAGATTAAAACCCCGGAACAGTGGAAGATGCTGTCAGCCATTAAAAATGGCTATCAGGATACGCTCTTTACGTCGCCTGAAGTCGCGCGTGACGTTGCCGCGCCGCTGGTTGATTATATCCGCAGCCTGCTGGTGGATGAAGATAAAGCCAGCGCGCCTAAGGTCACGCTGATGGTCGGTCATGATTCTAATATCGCTTCTCTGCTGACGGCGCTCGATTTTAAAGATTACGAGCTGCCTGAACAGAATGAACGTACGCCTATTGGCGGAATGATTCAGTTCCAGCGCTGGCACGATAAGAAAAACGATCGTGAACTGGTGAAAGTGGAATATGTTTATCAGAGCAGCACGCAACTGCGTGAAGCAACGCCGCTTTCCCTGAAAACCCCGCCCAAACGCGTCACGCTGACGATGAATGGCTGCCAGACCGATGCTAACGGCTTCTGCCCCTGGGATCAGTTCACCCAGGTGCTGAATAAAGCGATCCAGGGAACGCCTCTCGCAGCGAAAGTTGCACAGCCAGCCGCACCGGTACCCGCTGCAGAAGAGAAAGTCTCTACGGCAGAACAGGCGGCGATGAATAAGGCTAAAGCCGATCAGGCGGCGGCAGATAAAGCCGCTCAGGCGAAGGCCTCAGCCGAAAAAGCGGCGGCAGATAAAGCGGCTGCTGAACAGGCTGCCAGAGAGAAAGCGGCGGCGGATAAAGCAGTGAAAGAACAGGCGCTGGCGGAAAAAAAGGCGACCGGAGAGTCAGCTAAAGCGGCAGAGGAAAAGAGGGGAACTGAAGCGCCCAAAGCAGCAGACGACGCGCAGAAAGAGAATGCGACAACGACGACGCCTGCAAAGGCTGAGGAACCTGCAGCGCCCTGACAGAGGACCGGGTATTCAGAGAGTCACAGAAAAAGGCCGGATATTCCGGCCTTTTTTGTATCAGAACCTCCACTGAGCAGCGGTGGCAATGAAGCTCTGTTGACGCTTTACTCGCCGCTAACCACAACCAGTTTCTGGTTGACGAACTCTTTGATGCCAAGATCGGAGAGTTCACGGCCATAACCCGAGCGTTTCACGCCGCCAAAGGGCAGTTCCGCAGAAGTATCGCTGGCAGAGTTGATATAGACCATACCGGTTTCAATGCGCGACGCCATTTTTTTACCCCGTTCAATATTGCGGGTAAAAATAGCACCGCCCAGGCCGTAATGAGAGTCGTTCGCCAGGCTGACCGCTTCATCATCATCTTTCACCACGTAGATCTGTGCCACGGGACCAAAAAACTCCTCAAACCAGGCCGGATTATCGCGGGTAATATTGGTCAGGATGGTCGGCTCAAAGAAACAGCCTTCGCCATCAATCGCCTTACCGCCAAGGTGGAGCTTCGCGCCTTTAGCAACGGCGCTGTCAACCTGCTTCACCAGCGTATCGCGGGCGCTGGCTGATGACAGTGGGCCGAGCGTGGTGCTTTCATCCAGCGGATCGCCCGTTTTGATTTCACGGAAGGCCTGGGTAAATTTTTCCAGAAACGCATCTGCAACGCTCTCGTGTAGAATAAAACGCTTGGCCGCCGTACAGACCTGCCCACAGTTGCTGAGGCGGGCACCCACACCAGCTTTCACTGCCTTCTCGAGATCGCAATCATCAAGCACGACGAATACATCATTACCCCCCAGCTCAAGGGTGGTTTTCTTCAGGTATTTCCCCGCCTGCTGAGCAACTGCACTACCGGCACGTTCAGAACCGGTCAACGCTGCGCCCTGGACGCGATCGTCAGCAATAAGTGAGGCAATCTGATCGCTGCTCACAAAAAGGTTCGTCCAGGCACCTTCCGGCGCGCCTGCTTCACGTACCAGTTCTTCGAAGAGCGTCGCACAGTGCGGCACGTTCGCAGCATGTTTCGCCAGCACAGGATTACCCGCTGCCAGATTGGGCGCAAGAACACGCATCAGCTGATAGTAGGGGAAGTTCCAGGGTTCCACGGCAACCAGTACGCCGATAGGGTGGTTTTCGACCCAGGCCTCACCCAGTTCGCTTGGGTAAGGGGTTGGTGCGAGAAAGCGCTCGGCATTCTCAGCATAGTAACGGGCGATTTGGGCACAAAGTTGTACTTCGCCACGGCTCTGGTTAATCAGTTTACCCATCTCAATGCTGGCTGTCTTAGCGAGCTCTTCGACGCGGCTGTCGATAAGGTCGGCCATCTTCTTCAGCACCTGCAGGCGGGGCTGAATGGGCCCTTTTGACCAGTCGGAATGATAGAGGTCGTCCGCGGTTGCAAGCGCTTTTTCGACGTCGGCCTCACTGTGATCCTGCCAGTTTTTGATGAGTTTATTATTTGCCGGATTAATTGTCTGATAAGACATACTGCACTCCTTTTGGGACAACGGCCTGACTGTCAGGCTTAAAACACATAGACTTAAGCGTAGTAGACGTCATGCCGGTTTCACAACGTGACTACCGATGCGATAACTCCTAATCCGTAACAGGGGCATAAAAAAAGGGCAGGTTTCCCCGCCCTGAGGCTGCTGCGTTTACTAAACGTTTTTACGCTCGACAACCTTGTTATCCCAGGTCAAAACGTCCTTATCGGTTTTATCGAAGGCACGAAACAGCACCTCATCATTTCCCTGCTGAGCCCAGATTTCTTCAGCAAGTTTCTCATCGTAGTTGGCTACTTCGAAAATGGCTTCAGCGATTTCAGGTGAGGTGGCGCGAATGCTGGCCCACTCGCCGACGTGATGGTTTTTAGCTTGTTGCGTTGTCATAGTGTTCTCCTGTAAACAAGGTTATCCGTTAAGCTTTACAGCCAGGCCTGCGACGTGCTCGCCCTGAAAGCGGGCGATTTCCAGTTCAGCTTCGCTGGGTTGACGGGAACCGTCGCCGCCAGCAAGTGTGGTGGCACCATAAGGTGTTCCGCCGCGAACTTCAGAAATATCAAAGAGTGCTTTGGCGCCATAGCCTATTGGCACAATAATCATGCCGTGGTGAGCCAGGGTGGTCCAGGTTGAGGTGATCGTCTGTTCCTGTCCGCCGCCGGTGCCGGTTGAGGCGAAAACGCTGGCTAATTTGCCGTAAAGTGCACCCGACGCCCACAGCCCGCCAGTCCGGTCAAGAAACGTCCGCATCTGTCCGGACATGTTGCCAAAGCGCGTTGGCGTACCAAACAAAATCGCATCATAGTGTGGCAGTTCGTCAGGCGTAGCCTGTTCGGCAGGTTGATTGGTCTTGCCGCCAACCTGAGCGAAGCGTTCGGGATCCATTGTCTCCGGCACGCGTTTAATCGTCACTTCAGCGCCATCAACGCGACGCGCACCTTCGGCAACCGCATTTGCCATCGTCTCTATATGTCCATACATGGAATAGTAGAGCACTAAAATTTTCGCCATTCCTTCACTCCATGAGTCCGTTATCTCGATCAAACAGTCAGCCTGGCTATTCATATTAGTGAAAGCCGCCGGGCCAGTACTTAAGGGTTTTTCGTAGGTTGAGATGGCACCTTCGGTGGCATCTTGTCACCCGATTCGGGCGCTTTATGCGGGTCGTCTTTAGCGCCAGAGCGCTTTTCTGCGTCAGTCATCAGTTGCTCCTGCTTAGGTCGTCAGTTTTCGCCGGAAAGGTAATTATAGAAGAGAGGGAATAGCTTGCAGCAGACAAGGCTGGATTTTCTGTTTATCTGACCTCTTTTGGTTATAGGTTTCTGAATAATAGTTTAGAAAAAATAATGTTATCCTTCAGCCGCTTCACCGCACTTTTTCAGCGGCATTAAGAAAAAATTAGCAGTTGCTGCGGCGTAAACTATGCTTAATTACGTAGCTGCCCGTGAATAGCAGCTGCGCTTAACCCTCACCATTTTGGTGTAAAAATGCCCGAAAGCAGTATGGTGGCTTAACTATTTGGAGGTTGAAAATGGCAGAGCATCGTGGTGGATCTGGAAATTTCGCTGAAGATCGTAAAAGAGCATCAGAAGCTGGCCGAAAGGGCGGTAAAGTCAGCGGGGGGAATTTTAAGAATGACCCTCAACGGGCTTCCGAGGCAGGAGAAAAAGGTGGGCGTAACAGTCGTGGAAGCCGCGAGCAAACCTGATTACTCGTATCGCTGCGGCAAATCTGTGCTCACGCCGCCGGGGAAGACCCGGCGGTAACCTATTCTTAGTTGACCTGCATGTTAACCCTCTGCACACTAGCGCAAATTTTTCCGATCCGGCTTTCTCATGTCTGCTTTTACCCGTTATAAACTCACCTTCACCCGTCAGGAGCTCGTCCTCGTTTTTATCACCATGATCTGGGGTGGAACGTTTCTGGCGGTTCATCATGCCATGACCGTTAGCGGACCCTTCTTTTTTGTTGGAACTCGCTTTGCAACCGCAGCGCTACTTCTGGCTCTTTTTTCATGGCGCTCTCTGCGTGGCCTGACCCGGAGAGAACTAAAGGCAGGCGCGCTGATTGGGCTGGCTATCGGTTGCGGCTATGGCCTGCAAACCTGGGGGATGCAGACTATCAGCAGCAGTAAATCGGCATTTATCACCGCGCTGTATGTGCCGCTGGTGCCGCTTTTACAGTGGATATTTCTTGGCCGCTTACCGGGAGTAATGGCCTGGATCGGCATCCTGCTCGCATTTAGCGGTCTGATGCTACTGGCGGGACCGGAAAGTGGATCGCTGGCCTTTAACGCCGGCGAACTGGCCACGCTGCTCAGCACGCTGGCTATTGCGGCGGAAATTATCCTCATCAGCGCCTGTGCGGGAAAGGTGGACGTTAAAAGAGTGACCGTTGTGCAACTGGCTGTCGCGTCGATCTTCGCTTTCGCCCTGATGGGGCCTAACGGCGAGTCGGTGCCCGCATTCTCACCTTATCTGCTGGTAAGCGCTGTTGGACTGGGCATCGCCAGCGCCATTATTCAGGTGACCATGAACTGGGCGCAGCGCAGCGTCTCTCCCACAAGGGCGACGGTCATCTATGCGGGAGAGCCGGTCTGGGCTGGGATTGTGGGCCGGATTGCCGGTGAGCGTCTGCCCGCCGTGGCGCTTTTGGGCGGTGCGTTGATCGTGGCGGGAGTTGTCGTCAGTGAGTTAAAGCTCAGGCGCAAAAACAGGGCAAAGAGAGATCCTTCGCCCCAGAAGGGTGAAGTTAACTAGCTGTCCTGACGTATCACGCTCTGGCTACCCAGGACAGTTGCGCGACGGCTGAGGATGGCATTGAGCATAATGGCGCCAAAGGTCGCCGTCCCGATGCCGCCCAGGGTAAAACTGCCGACGGTCAGCGCAAAATCCCCCGCGCCAAGTACCAGCGTCACCGCCACCATGATCAGATTGCCGTTCTGTCCCAGATCGACATGGTTCTGGAGCCAGATCCGGGCGCCTGCAACCGCAATAAGCCCGAAAACAACGATCGAGGCACCGCCAATCACCGGCGCAGGGATCGTCTGGATCAATGCGCCGAATTTAGGCGAAAAGCCGAGCAGGATCGCGATAATCGCCGCCGCCACAAATACGAGCGTGGAGTAGACTCTGGTTACTGCCATCACCCCAATATTCTCCGCATAGGTAGTGACCCCACTGCCGCCAACGCCGCCAGACAGCATCGTCGCCAGGCCGTCTCCCACGAACGCCCGCCCCATATAAGGATCGAGGTTTTTTCCTGTCATTCCCGCAACTGCCTTCAGATGCCCCAGGTTTTCCGCCACCAGGATCACCGCTACCGGTGCGATGATAAACATCGCATGGCTGGAGAATGTCGGATGGGTCAGGGTGGGAAGACCAAACCACGGCACGGCGGTGATCGGGCTGAAATCAACAGGTTTGCCCAGTCCGAGTCCATTCGTCAGCAGCGCATAAATCGCCCAGGCCGCAATCAGCCCAACCAGGATCAGCAGGCGTTGCACCATCCCTCGTGTAAATACCGCCACCACACCGATACAAAGTACGGTCATTACGGCTATCCAGCTATCGAACATGGAGGCGGAAACGCTGCGTACGGCGACAGGAGCAAGGTTCAGACCAATCGCCATCACCACGGCACCAGTTACGACGGGCGGCATCAGCTTTTCAATCCAGCGCGTCCCTGCTTTCATCACAATAAAACCAATCAGGGTATAAACCAGGCCACAGGCGATAATGCCACCCAGCGCAACGCTCAGTGCCGGATTAACTCCCTGTCCTGAGTAGCCGGTCACTGCAATCACCACGCCGACGAAGGCGGCGCTGGAACCGAGATAGCTGGGTACGCGTCCTCCCGTAATCACAAAGAAGAGCAGGGTGCCGATGCCGGACATCAAAATGGAAAGGTTAGGATCGAGGCCCATCAGCAGGGGCATCAGCACCGTGGCGCCAAACATGGCGACCGCATGCTGAAGACCCATTATCAGCGTCTGACCCAGCGGTAGCATTTCATCTGGCGCAACTAAACCTTGTGCTGAGGCCGTCTGTTTACGCCAGTGGGGAAACCAGGAAGTTGCCATCGTCTTCTCCAGAGAAGTGAATAAAGCAGTAACCGCCGGGGCGGCGCATCAGGCTTCCTGCCGCCTTAAATGATGATATCCGCGATCGAAATAGATCAGGCCATGCGTCTCCTGATTGCATAAAAGCGCCTGCGCTTCACACACCAAAATGTCATGGGTGCCCACACTCATTACCTGCGTAACAAGGCAGTCAAAAGAGGCAACCGCACCAGTCAGAATAGGGGAGCCGGTCACCAGCGTTGACCACTCCGCAGCGATAAAGCGTTCTTCCATCGCTGTTTTTCCGCCAAACAGCGCCGAGAGGGTTTCATGTCCGGCCGCCAGGGTATTTACGCAAAGGCGGCGGTTTGTATTGAAAGTGTCCCACACCGAGGCCGAGCGATTCAGGCAAACCAGCAGCGCAGGCGGCGTATCGGTCACGCTACACACCGCAGAAGCGGTGAAACCGGCTCGCCCCGCAGGGCCGTCGGTGGTGATGATATTGACCGCTGCGCCAAGACGGGCCATCGCGTTGCGGTAATCCTGTTTTTCCACGGTATTTAAAGCGGCAGGCGTTAATGTTGCCAGTGACATAATCTTCCCCTTATTCAAACGTACAGGCGATATCGAAATCGAGCCGTGGCAGACGGGCGTAAACTTTGGTTGGGTCGCCATAACCGATGTTAATCAACATATTGCTTTTCCAGCCGCTGGCCCCGAAAAAAGCGGCATCAACCGCCTCACGATCGAAACCGGACATCGGGCCAGTATCCAGCCCCAGCGCACGGCAGGCGGCAATCAGGTAAGCAGCCTGAAGAGAGCTGTTACGAAAAGTGGTCTCTTCGGCCAGTGCCGGACTGCTGGTAAACCACACTTTTGCGTCCGCATGGGGAAATAACATGGGAAGCTGTTCATAAAAGGCCGGATCCCAGGCGACGATAGCCGTAACGGGCGCGGAGAGGGTTTTTTCCAGGTTGCCGCTGGAAAGTGTGGGCTTCAGCTTCGCCTTGCCTGCTTCACTGCTGACAAAAGCAAAGCGGGCAGGACTGCAATTGGCTGAGGTTGGCCCCATTTTCAGCAGATCGTAAATCTGCTGGATCTGTTCCCGGCTGACGGGGCGATCCTGCCAGCCGTTGAACGTGCGTGCAGCAGTAAAAAGAGTTTCCAGCGCGGTTTCATTCAGGGCTTCTGCCATGTCAGCTCCAGTTCAGTGGTTTCAGTCACACTGGGTTGGCTGGCAAGCCAATCCAGTAACAGGTCGTTAAAAGTGGCGCTGTCGCTGACGCTCATCGCATGGCCGCCCCAGGTCATCTCCTGTAAAGTGGCAACAGGTAGTGACGCATATAGCTTGTGCGAACAGGGCCAGGGGATCAGCAGATCGTCGCGTGAACAGATCAGCAGTACCGGCTGTACAATCGCCTGCGCTTTATCGGTAAAGTCACAGGCCATCAGGGCATGCAGACGGCGCAGCAGGTTCTCCGTTCCCTGAAAATGCGCGGCGTGCAGCGCATCTTCAGCCTCGATTTGGGCCTGATTTTCAGACAGCCACTCAGCAGGGTAGAGGAACAGCGGCTGCGCCCGCACATAGCTCTCAACGCCGCAATTCAGCAATAGTTCCTGACGAAGGGTAAAGCAGCGCCGCGTATGGGCATCAAGCCGAAGCCAGCCGTTAACGACCACCAGACCAGTGACACGTTCGGGGTAGTCCAGCGCCAGCTGCATGGCAATCATTCCCCCCACCGCATGGCCGATCACGAGATAGCGGTCGATCCCTTTTCCGGCCAGCGCCACGGCGAGTTCTGCGGCCATATCGCTCACGCTGTAGCCTTCAGGCAGCGTGTCAGTACTGCGGCCTGTTCCACGCTGATCGTAAGTTACTATGCGATAGCGTGCGCCTAGCGCATTCATCTGCGGCAGCCAGAAACTGCCCAGACCTCCCAACCCTGCTGACAGGACCAGCGTTACTGCATCCGGATGGGCGGTACCAGAAAGCGTCAAATGCATCAGACTCTCCGTTACTGAGCGATATGGGCCACGCTGGCGATTTCGACCAGCGCATCAGGCTTCACCAGTCCGCACTGGATGCAGAAACGGGCCGGTTTTTCACCGGGAAAGAAATCCGCATAGACGGCGTTCACTGCTGCATAATTGCGCCAGTCGGTGATAAAAATAGAGTTGAACGTCACATCGTTCAGGGTTCCTCCTGCCGTTTCGATCACAAGCTTGATGGTTTCCAGCACGTGCCGCGTCTGGGCGGCTGCATCGCCAACATGCACCACATTGTTATGCTCATCGAAAGGGAGCGTTCCTGAGACGTAAACCACGCCGTCGGCCAGCGTTCCCGGTACAAACGGCGCAATAGGTATGCTGCTTCCCGGTGGCGTAATAATCGTTTTAGGCATATTTTTCTCCGGGAGTTCAGACCGTATGCGCGAGCGGCGCCGGATGGGTTTGTAAGGCTGAGCAAAACGCTGTGACGTCAGAAACCCAGCCAAAAAACGTTTCAATATTGAAGAGGGCTGCCTGCTGGGCAAAAGCCGGACCGGCCTGATGTGTGGCATCCTCAAGCACAACGCCAAAATACTCCAGGAAAAAGCCATCCCGCAGCGTGGACTCCACGCAGACATTGGTGGCGATGCCGGTAAAGACCAGATGCCTGATCCCCCGGCTGCGCAGCATGCTGTCGAGCGGGGTATGGTAAAAGCCGCTGTAGCGGGGCTTGGGCAGGACAATATCGTCTGGATGCGGCTGTAGCTCATCCACCAGCGCATAATCCCAGCCGCCTTTGGCCAGGAGTTTTCCATCCAGCTCAGGCCTGACGCGCATGGTTTTTAAGGCATTTGATTTATGCCAGTTCGGCGAGCCAGGACCACCCGCTTCCAGGTAACGCTCGTCCCAGCCATTCTGAAACCAGATAATCTGAATGCCTGCCCCACGGGCAGCCTTGACGGCCTGCCTGATGTTTTCAATCACCGGGCGTGTCGCAGAGACATCAAACCCGGCTAAGTCCAGATAGCCGCCTGCGGTGGCATAAGCATTCTGCATATCGACCACGATTAGCGCTGTCTGCGCCGGGGGAAACGTAATGGCTTCCGGACGGGCAGCAAGCGTGATGCTATTTTTAGTGGAAGCGGTCGTACAAACCACACTAGTTGGGCTGCTCATCACGCCACCTCTTTCGTGATATCAAGGATGCCGCTACGGCTTTTCATCAACGGCTGGATGCGTTCACCAAAATCTTCAATTCCCTGCAGGAAATCATCAAAGGTGAGCAGCACGCCTTCCGCGCCCTCGACGGTGGCGACTTCGTCCAGCATACGGGCGACGCTGGCCCAGGAGCCGACCAGCGTGCCCATATTGATATTGACCGCAGAAGTAGGATCGGCCATCTGCCGCACGTTGGTATCGCTGCCTGAGCGTTTGTCCTGCTGGCTTTGGGTGGTCAGCCAGGCAAGCGCCTCTTCATCCGCACCTTCTTTATACAGTTCCCAGCGGGCGCGTGCCGCTTCGTCTGTTTCACCGGCAATAATCATAAACAGCACGTAAGAACCCACGTCACGTCCGGCCTCATCTGCAGCGGCTTTCATCCGGGAGGCGGTAGGGGCGAAAGCAGAAGGCGTATTTACGCCCTTGCCGAAGCAAAAGTTGTAGTCGGCGTGTCTGGCGGAGAACGCCATTCCGGCATCGCTCTGCCCGGCACAGATGACCTTCATCGCTCTTTGCGGCTGAGGACTGACGCGACAGTCGTTCATGGTGAAGAACTCGCCTTTAAGATCGGATTTCCCTGTGCCCCAGAGATCGCGCAGCACGGAGACATATTCCGTCAGATAGTCATAGCGGCGGGAAAAGTACTCATCGCCCGGCCAGATGCCCATCTGGTCATATTCCGGCTTCTGCCAGCCGGTCACGAGATTAACGCCGAAGCGGCCACCGGAGATGGAGTCGATAGTGGAAGCCATGCGCGCCACGATGGCGGGCGGCAGCGTCAGGGTCGCCGCCGTTGCATAGATCTCGATGCGGGAAGTCACGGCAGCCAGGCCCGCCATCAGGGTGAAAGATTCCAGATTATGATCCCAGAACTCAGTTTTACCGCCGAAGCCGCGCAGCTTGATCATCGAGAGCGCGAAATCGAAGTGGTAGTGTTCCGCCTTAAGGACGATTTCTTTATTCAGCTCAAAGGTTGGTTTGTACTGAGGCGCAGTAGTGGAAATTAACCAGCCGTTATTGCCGATAGGAATAAATACACCGATTTTCATAGGGATACCTCTGTATAAGCGTCAATATCGTTATACGCGCTGCGGTGCATCCTGCGGCTTCCTGAAAGCGGCGCTCAGAAGGGTAATTGCAATGGGCGTGCCAGTTTATTAATTGCTAGCAGAGTCAACGAGTTAAGGTTTTTATTCCGGTTTGTTACTGAGCGGCTGGTCTGAAATGGACCATTTGGTAAAAAATATGCACAAAAATCAGGCAGGCTTGTGCCGTTAGCGTGCAGGCATTAATCGGGACGGCGCAAAGCGGTTTTGCTATTCTTTCCGCCACCCTTAAGGATCATGGAGTCACGGTGAGTTCATCCGATCAGTTATCAACTAAGGCCCCAACGCGTCGTGCTCAGGCCGTTGCTGCTAAGCGCAGGGCCATTCTCTCGGCGGCGCTATCGCTCTTCTCCCACTACGGTATCCATGGCACCCGCCTCGACCAGGTGGCCGAAAAGGCAGACGTTTCCAAAACCAATCTTCTCTATTACTTCCCCTCCAAAGAGCTCCTTTATATTGCGGTACTGAAGGAGATACTGGATGTCTGGCTGGCGCCGCTGCGCGCGCTGCGTAACGACCAGCAGCCACTGGAGGCGATCCGGGACTACATCCGGCTCAAGCTTGAAGTGTCACGCGACCATCCTCAGGCCTCCCGGTTATTCTGTATGGAGATGCTGCAGGGCGCACCGCTGCTGAAAGGGGAACTGGAAGGCGATCTGAAAGGGCTGGTGGATGATAAAGCGTCGGTGATTGAAGGCTGGATCACGCAGGGCAAACTAGCCGCCGTGCAGCCGCATCATCTGATTTTTATGCTCTGGGCCACAACGCAGCATTATGCTGATTTCGCCATGCAGGTTGAGGCGGTGACGGGGAAGACGTTAAGCGACGAACGTTTTTTTAATCAGACGGTGGAGAATGTGCAGCGGATGATAATAGAAGGGATCCGCGTCAGGTGAATGGCGGGCCGCAAGGCCCGCACCCGGTTCAGGCTTTTTTACGCTGGCGCAGCCACCAGCCAATGCCCAGCATAATAAACCACAGCGGCGTCACCATTAACGCCTGACGGGTATCCTCCTGCAGCGTCAGCAGCACCAGCACAAAGGCGAAGAACACCATGCATACCCAGCACATCAGTTTGCCCAGCGGCATTTTGTAGTGCGATTCAGCATGCAGCTCAGGGTTTCTTTTTCGGTAGGCGAGATAAGAGCAGAGAATGATCGTCCAGACAAACATAAACAAAATGGCTGAAACCGTGGTCACCAGCGTGAACACCTTCATTACATTCGGGATCAGATAGATCAGCGCAACGCCACCGAGCAGGCAGAGGCAGGAAAAGAACAGGCCTGTGGTCGGGACGGCGCGCCGTGACAGCTGACCGAAGCGACGGTGGGCGACGCCCTGCTGCGACAGGCCATACAGCATACGGCTGGTGGAAAAAATACCGCTGTTAGCGGAAGAGGCCGCCGACGTCAGCACGACGAAGTTAACGATGCTGGCCGCTGCAGGCAGGCCAATCAGCACAAACATTTCAACAAAGGGGCTGCGATCGGCCACCACATGATTCCAGGGCGTAACCGCCATAATGACCAGCAGTGAGAGCACGTAAAACATGATAATGCGCAGCGGGATGGCATTGATGGCCCTCGGCAGCACGGTTTTCGGATCGTGCGTCTCTGCCGCCGCAGTGCCGACCAGTTCAATCCCGACAAAAGCGAATACCGCAATCTGGAAGCCGGCGAAAAAGCCGCTCAGCCCTTTTGGAAACATGCCGCCATGATCCCAGATATTGGAAAGTGATGCTGTACCGCCGCCCGGAGAAGGGTAGTGCATGGCAACCAGCACAATACCGGTCACAATCAGTGCGACGATAGCGACAATTTTAATGATGGCAAACCAGAACTCCATTTCCCCGAACAGTTTCACCGTGGCGATATTCAGCGACAGGAAAACGGCGATACAGAGCAGCGCACTCATCCAGATAGAGAAATTCGGGAACCAGAGCTGGAAGTAGGAGCTGATCGCCACCACATCAGCGATGCCGGTCACCACCCAGCAGAACCAGTAGGTCCAGCCGGTAAAATAGCCCGCCCAGGGGCCAAGCAGATCGGCCGCGAAGTCGCTGAAAGATTTGTATTCAAGGTTTGACAGCAGCAGCTCACCCATGGCGCGCATCACAAAAAACAGCATAAAACCGATGATCATATAGACAAAAATGATCGACGGCCCGGCCAGGCTTATCGTTTTGCCCGAGCCCATAAACAGGCCGGTACCGATAGCACCGCCGATGGCGATCAGCTGAATATGACGATTATGCAGGTTTCGCCGCAGCTCACCCGGCGCTTCCTCCGCGAGAGGCGTAGCTTTTGAATGGTCGACCATTGTGTGGTTCCTGTCCTTAAGTGATGTTATTTAAGCTCTGAAGGCTTTTGAATTGACGCCGAAATCTTAGCGTAAAAGGCCGGGCGAAACAGGTAAAGTTCGGTATAACGGGTTTGATTGCACAAAAACGAGGCTACACTTTTTAACGTCAGACGACTTTGGCATCAGACAGGCACTGCCGGGAGGGAAAAGCGGATGAAAGGATTACTTGCCGTAGCCATAGTGCTTCTGCTGATATTAGCGCTGGTCCCGGTGCTGGAAAAATATCTGCCCTCACCCTGGAATCCATTTACACCGCTTAATGTCACCGATTCACCTACATTCGTGACCCGCTATAAGCTCAAACGCCTGGCTGACGATGCACCGGGTTGTCTGGCGGTATTACAAAAGGCGCAGCAGCAAGGCTACATAAAATTCACCCAGCCACAGCCCGTTACCGGGAACTGTCCACTTTCTGCGCCTGTTCGCGTTTCAAGCTTTGGTGATGTCCGCCTTAGCTCAAGCTTTCTGGCGAGTTGCCCGCTGGCGTTAAGCAGCACGATGTTTGTCGTCCAGGCAGCAAAACCACTCGCTGCGGCTGAGCTAGGTTCGCCGCTGGTTCGTATCGATCATTTTGGCAGCTATGCCTGTAGAAACATCTACCACCGCGCCAAAGGACGACTCAGCGAGCATGCCACCGCCGACGCGCTGGATATTGCTGGCTTCAGGCTGCAAAACGGCGAACGCATTTCGGTGTTGAAAGCCTGGCCGGGTCAGGAAGCGAAATCCCACTGGCTTAAACAGGTTTTCCAGCAGAGCTGTCACTTTTACGGCAATTCACTGGGGCCGGATTATAACGCGGCCCATGCCAATCATTTCCACCTGGGGATGCGGGGTTTTGGCGTATGCCGGTAGTGGCGCGCAAGGCATATTCTTCACCCTCTAAGTGGCTGGGCAGCGCTTTACCCTGGCTGAAACGCAAGCCGCAAACGCATCAGGGATGGCGAGGTCGTAAGCTATCGTCACCAGCAGGGCGCTTACCCCCCGGCTTTTACCATGTCAGCAAAGCCACATTTTCCATAGCCTGGGTTAATTACGTTTCTTTTATTGCAGTATGAACATTTTACGTTGAGCTTTTAAAGAGCAACTGCGACACGCCTGTTTAACGGTTCCGCTGTTGTCTCCTATCCTGCCTTAGAACCTGAAGCATCGTTTTCACCCTATGTCGATAAGATCTCATAAATTAATATTATCAATTCACCCGGCTATTTTTTAAGCGAAAGCATCACCTCTTCTTTGAGCGTACTAAAACAAAATTTCCGATCAAGTTAATGGCGTAATTACTCTCCAGGCGGGGACTCACTTCTGGCTCTCAAACTGAATATTCAGGTCAACATGATCGCATCACGTAACTTTATCTTTCAACAGAAAGGCAAATAGTTAAAAGAACCTGTTTTATATCAATTAAATCAAGGGTGTGTTAATATTTTTGATTGAAAGTTAATGATGTAGCCGGTGAGTTTCATTTAGTTTAGTGAAAAATATCAGGAAAGTTTATCGCTATTATTGCAGTCAAATTTATTGAATATTTTCAGGAAAAATCCTATTCTACTCCGCAAGATGCTACGGGGAATTCCTGTCTGGTCATGGTAGTCCGGCCTGTTACAGTGTCCGGTTGCTAATGTATAGTTGCCTGTCGCCCGCAATTTTCACTGTTCTGTCAACACTATTGGCTGGATGCTATTAAGGTGACCGGCCATGAAGCGTGTTACATCATTAAATTAGCGGAACGTATTGTCTGTCTGGCCCCTTATCGGGAACAGTATTAATAACGAAAAATTCCCCTGATCCGGCGAGGCGTAAATGGCATCTGACAACTACTTTTGCTGGCGTAATGAGATGGAGTCGGCGTTGCTCCCTCTCACCGAGCCGGCTCAGGTGATGGCGGTCGTTGAGCAGCAGACAGCGAAGTTAGGCTTCGATTTTTATGCATTCTATATCCGTCATCCCGTGCCTTTTACCCGGCCAAAGGTGTTTATTAAGACGAATTATCCCAGCAAGTGGTTGAAAACCTACGAGAAAGAACAATATGAAAAGATAGACCCGGTCATCACCTATTGTCAGACGCCGGGGAAACAATTGCTCTGGAATGATGAAATTGCCCGGGAAGGGAGTAGAGTGTTTGACGCAGCCAAAGAGTTTGGCATCTGCTCAGGCTTTTCATGTTCGGGTATGGCGAAAAACAGAGCCATTGGCATACTTTCCATGGCGTCGGGAAAGCCGTTTGAAAATATCGAGTTAAAGCAGGAAACCCAGCTCAAAATGCAGCATCTTGTGGTGCTGTTGTTAGAGGCCTTACAGCGGGTCAGGGATATTTCAATGACCGTGGTGGATATGGAACTCAGTCCGCGTGAGCGCGAAATTTTGCAGTGGACCGCCGAGGGGAAAACCTCCGCTGAAACCGCACTGATTTTGTCTATTTCAGAGAACACGGTTAATTTTCACCAGAAAAACATGCAAAAAAGGTTTAACGCTCCAAACAGAACTCAACTTGCTGCTTATGCTGCTGCAATAGGGCTGCTCTGAGCAAGGCGCAACTACCATATTTAGTAGTTTCGTATTGATAACCGGTTGTCTACCCTGCGCCCAGGGTGGATAACCCCGATTGGGCCGTGAGGAGCGGCGTTCACGAGGGAATGCGAAGGGGTTCAATGATGAAGATAATCCAGACCAGGCTGAAGGATATGCCATCCTCTTTACTGGCAGAATTAGGTAGCTATCGCTACAGCGTGTTCGCGCGCGGTGAGGGCTGGTCTATCCCCTCCAGACTGAGTACACCGGGACAGGAATATGACCGGTTTGACCGTTCCGACGTCATCTGGCTGATCGCCTGGACGGCGCAGCAGGGCATTTGCGGCTGTGCAAGATTGATGCAGTGGCAGGAGCCTGTCACCACCGCTGAGCCCCAGCCTCGTCAGCAAAAAGATCAGGCACTCTCCCCAATTTGGGAAATGTCGCGTTTTTCCGCCAAACTGGACGTCGATCCTGAACTGCCGTTAGCCATTCTCTGGCACAGCGTACAGTTAGCCGAACTCTCAGGCATCGACTATCTCTACAGCGCTGCAACGCCGATGCTTGAGCAAATGTTTGAACATCATCAGGTGCTTTACGAGCCGCTGTCTGCCGGGGTTATTCAGTCTGAAGATAATCTGTTTGCTGTCAGAATCCCCGTCAGGCAGCCTCATCTGGCGGATAAATTTCGCGGCGCGCGTCGCTTCAGTCCCGAAGAAGTCCTTCCCACCCTTGGCGTCTCCGTAAGCTGGAATAGCCGGGGCCGTTAGCCCTGCCATCTGGCCCACAGCGTAATCAGCAGCCAGGCAGCGAGGCACCAGCAGGCCACGCCGCTGGCCAGTGCCCAGGAAAGGCGCATCATACCGACAAAATACCACAGCGAAAGTAGATAAATAAAATAGGGAACGATCGCCCACATGCCGAAGATAATGGTGGTTCTGAGCGCGTCAACCCCGCGCTCGCTGGCAACAATATAGTGGGCGATAAGGGCAAACGTCGGGAAAAGAGGCAGCAAGCCAGCGATATAATAATTGCGGGTTTTGGATAAAATCCCTATCAGCACAACCACCAGCGCACCCAGCGCTGCTTTGATTAATAAGCCCATTGTTCTCTTCAGCCTGAAAAAAAAGTTACCTTGTTCCAGTAAAGAGAGAAAATCAATGGGCGCTGCAGGATAAAGCCGGTTTACTGACGATAGGCCTGTTTGATCTGGCTGATGGTATCGCTGAATACTTCGGCCTGACGTTCATCGGTCAACTGGGCGATATACTTTTCCATATTGATGATCACTTTACCCGCATCTGCCTGACCCATACCCTTAAGCATAAACGTCACCAGCGCCTTCATACAGGCCATCTCTTCGGCCAGCGTTTTTGTCTCTTGACTGGTTGAAAAATCAGTATCGCTCATGATGACTCCTGTTTACTTAATCAACGTTGCTGACCCCTGTAGAGCCAGAAAAATACCTAAACTGATGACAAGTATACCACACAAGCCTTACCAAAAAGCGACGCATACGAGGCTGAAAATAATAGATTCCCCCGGCAACTGTCCATTTTTTCTGTTCATTCGCTGCCGGAAAAGAGGTAAGATCGCAGGCCAGGAATATGTCCTGAAGGCCCCTGGTAACCCCCATTTGGAGAGACCTGTTTGATAAGCGTTCTTCTTGTTGATGACCATGAACTCGTCCGCGCAGGAATTCGCCGCATACTGGAAGATATTAAAGGTTTTCAGGTGGTGGGTGAGGCAAGCTGCGGCGAAGAGGCGGTGAAGTGGTGCCGTACCAACAGCGTTGATGTCGTGTTGATGGATATGAATATGCCGGGCATTGGCGGTCTGGAAGCCACACGTAAAATCGTACGTTACTCGCCTGACATCAAAATCATCATGCTAACCATTCATACCGAGAACCCGCTACCGGCCAGGGTTATGCAGGCGGGGGCAGCAGGTTATCTCAGCAAAGGCGCCGCCCCGCAGGAAGTGGTTAACGCCATCCGTTCGGTCAATGCCGGTCAGCGCTATATTGCGTCCGATATCGCTCAGCAAATGGCGCTCAGCCAGATTGAACCGCAAAAAACAGAATCTCCCTTCGAGAGTTTGTCGGAACGGGAATTACAGATTATGCTGATGATTACCCGGGGTCAGAAAGTGTCAGAAATTTCTGAAAGACTAAATCTGAGTCCGAAAACCGTCAACAGCTACCGTTATCGCATGTTCAGCAAGCTCAATATTAGCGGCGACGTTGAGCTGACCCATCTGGCCATCCGACATGGCTTGTTTAATCCGGAGTCAATAATCAGCAGTGAATGATGTTTTTGATGCAAAATCCTTTCTTAACACGGTCACCAGCCAGCCAGGCGTTTATCGCATGTATGATGCTGGCGAGACGGTTATTTACGTTGGTAAAGCGAAGGATCTGAAAAAACGCCTGTCGAGCTACTTTCGCGGTAACCTTTCCAGCCGCAAAACGGAAGCGCTGGTCGACAGTATCCGGCATATTGATGTAACGGTAACCCACACCGAAACCGAAGCGCTGCTGCTCGAACACAACTACATCAAGCTTTATCAGCCGCGATATAACGTGCTGCTGCGCGATGACAAATCCTATCCCTATATCTTTCTGAGCGGTGACGAGCATCCGCGCCTCGCCAGCCACCGTGGCGCCAAACAGGCCAAAGGAGAGTATTTCGGCCCTTTCCCGAATGGGTACGCGGTACGGGAAACGCTCTCGCTGTTGCAAAAAATCTTTCCTATACGCCAGTGTGAAAACAGCGTCTACCGCAACCGCTCCAGGCCCTGTCTGCAGTATCAGATTGGCCGCTGTCTTGGCCCTTGCGTGGCGGGACTGGTCTCGGAAGAGGAATATGCTCAGCAGGTTGCGTGGGTAAGGCTGTTCCTGGCCGGTAAAGACGATCAGGTACTGAACCAGCTGGTAGAGCGGATGGAGGCGGCCAGCCGCGAGCTGAAATTTGAGGAAGCAGGGCGCTTACGCGATCAGATCCAGGCCGTTCGCCGCGTCACGGAAAGACAGTTCGTCTCCAATAACGGTGAAGATATTGATGTCATAGGCGTGGCCTTTGATGCCGGTATGGCCTGCCTGCACGTACTGTTTATCCGACAGGGAAAAGTCCTCGGCAGCCGCAGTTATTTTCCTAAAGTCCCCGGCGGTACCGATCTGGCGGAAGTCGTGCAGACTTTCGTTGGACAGTTTTATCTTCAGGGGAGTCAGGCGCGGACGTTACCTTCAGATATTCTGCTGGACTTCACCCTGCCTGAAAAAGATCTGCTGGCCGACTCACTGACCGGACTGGCAGGAAGAAAAGTCACGATCCAGAACAAACCGCGCGGCGATCGCGCCCGCTACCTTAAGCTGGCCCGCACTAACGCCAGTACGGCGCTGGTCAGCCGCCTGTCGCAGCAGTCAACGATCCATCAGCGGCTTAAAGCGCTGGCTGAGATGCTTAAGCTACCGGAAATCCGCCGTATGGAGTGCTTTGATATCAGCCATACGATGGGCGAGCAGACTATCGCTTCCTGCGTGGTGTTCGACAGCAACGGTCCTTTACGCTCAGAATACCGTCGCTACAACATTACCGGGATTACGCCTGGGGATGACTATGCCGCCATGAATCAGGTGCTGCGTCGTCGCTACGGTAAAGCGCTGGAGGAGAGCAAGATTCCGGACCTGATCCTCATTGATGGCGGTAAAGGTCAGCTGAGCCAGGCGAAACAGGTATTTGCTGAACTGGATGTTAGCTGGGATAAATCCCGGCCGATCCTGCTCGGGATCGCCAAAGGAACAGATCGCAAGGCGGGGCTGGAAACGCTCTTTTTCGAGCCGGAAGGCGAAGGCTTCTCGCTGCCGCCGGATTCACCTGCGCTGCATGTTATTCAGCATATCCGTGATGATTCTCATAACCATGCCATTACGGGACACCGTAATAAGCGCGCCAAGGTCAAAAATACCAGCGCGCTGGAGAGTATTGAAGGCATCGGACCGAAACGACGCCAGCAGCTGCTCAAATATATGGGTGGCCTTCAGCCTTTAATGAATGCCTCGGTGGATGAGATTGCGAAGGTCCCTGGCATTTCTCATGCGCTGGCAGAGAAAATCTTTTATTCGCTGAAACACTAAGCATTGCAACGCCTGGGGCAATGTAGGAACATAGAGACAAATTCCACTCAGGCCAGACAGTTAGCGTATCTATGCATTTTAATATTCCGACGTTGCTTACCCTGTTTCGAGTCTTTCTGATCCCGTTCTTTGTGCTGGCGTTCTATCTGCCATTTCACTGGGCGCCCCTGGCCTGCGCACTGATTTTTATCGTCGCTGCTGTGACTGACTGGTTCGACGGCTATCTGGCGCGGCGCTGGAAGCAGACCACCCGCTTTGGCGCCTTTCTTGATCCGGTAGCCGATAAGGTTATGGTCGCGATGGCGCTGGTGCTGGTGGCGGAACATTTTCACTCCTGGTGGATTACCTTACCGGCCGCCACGATGATCGCCCGTGAAATAATTATTTCTGCGCTTCGGGAGTGGATGGCCGAAATAGGTAAGCGGAGTAGCGTGGCGGTCTCCTGGATTGGCAAAGTAAAAACAACCGCCCAGATGATGGCGCTCTTTGCTCTGCTATGGCGTTATGACAGCATGGTTGTTGGCATTGGCGTGGTGGCGCTGTATGTGGCGGCGGTGCTGACCTTCTGGTCAATGTTCCAGTATCTCAGCGCCTCACGCGCCGATTTGTTCGAACGGTGATCGATGCGATTTAAAAAGCAGCAAACGAGCGGGCGGCGAGGATAATTTTATTGACTCATTGCTTCATGTCAGTAGAATGCAACGCATCGAAAGGCAGCCGGTCTGCCAGAAGATAAAGTAAATCAGCAGGTTCTGCTGAAGGCGGGAATAGCTCAGTTGGTAGAGCACGACCTTGCCAAGGTCGGGGTCGCGAGTTCGAGTCTCGTTTCCCGCTCCAGATTTTAGTTATCAGGTAAGCCTGATAGCAGAGCAGTATTAAGGCGCGTTGGCAGAGTGGCCATGCAGCGGATTGCAAATCCGTGAACCTCGGTTCGACTCCGGGACGCGCCTCCACTTTACACCCTGCCCGGGTGGTGAAATCGGTAGACACAAGGGATTTAAAATCCCTCGGCTTATGGCTGTGCGGGTTCAAGTCCCGCCCCGGGCACCACGCTTTGACTACCGATTAAAACAAATAAAAACAAGCACATTGTGCAATGTCGTCGAACCGCCCAGGGGCGGTTTTTTTGTGCCTGAATTTTGTCATTCAACGTCGCCAGTATCGGGTTTTCCGCCTCGCTGGCAAAAAAACTGACTGCAGAATCCAAAAAGCGCTGGGGTGTGCTGGGCTATGCGTTGCCGCCGCCTGGCTTTTCAGGCAAAACCGCCCGTTCAGCATGACGCTTGAGCATTAAGGCCACCGGGAAAAGATAAAAACCGTTCAGCTTTCGGTAGGCAACGGCCGCTTTTATGGCGGCGGTATGGCGATTGAGCGTGCCGCCCGGCCAGATGATCTACAGCTTGATGTATACAGTCTTAAACTGGATCACGGGTGGGAGATGGTGGCCTGCGTAAAGGGACGCAAGGTAGCTGGAAGAAGGTGAGGGCGTTTCCTGCCACAGAACTGCAAGTGACAACCCGCCGGTCGCACAGTATCAACGCAGACAGTGAAATCATAGGTCAGACGCCGGCGCATATTTCGATACGCCGGCGGCAGTGACCGTTTATGCGCCCTGATCTTTTCTGACGCGGTCAGTAATGAAAGCCAGATGTTCCTGCATGCTGGACGATATTTCATGTCACGGCCGCTTCCCATCGTCTATTATCCCTGTTTATAATCCCCATCGCTAATTAGTAAGCATCATTATTATAAGGCCCCTATCTTTTGACCGAGGGAGACGTATTTGAATCGCCAGCTTGAACGCATTCCCCATGGCGGGGGCCGAAAGGCAAAAAGCCGGTTAAGGGAAAGTGAATTCGGGCCGCAACCGTTCCCGTTATTGAATGTGGTAGAGCTAAAAATGGGATATCCAGGGAAGGTGACAGATTGTCAGAATTCGCTGAACAGGGCTGCGGTGTCCGTTAATCTACTCTTTGCCACAAGCGTCTGTCACGGTATTGCGCGACTGCAACGCTTACTGGTCAGGCCTTAATCTGCGTGGGTACAAACCGTCCCGATCCTTATGCGCCGCGTGAGTGGGCCGCCGGTGAAAAGCCGATGCTTCCCGGTTCACCCTCCACGCCACAGCATCCCAGTCACAAGCGTATCGCTTTTGGCATTATTGGCCTGTTGATTTCGATTACCGGCGCGCTCAGTAACGCGCTGGTGACGGCCAATATTACCAACCTGCAGGGGGTTTTCGGGGCCTACAGCAACGAAATTGCCTGGCTGCCGGCGGTTTATGTGATGGGCAATATCTCAATCAATCTGCTGCTGGTGAAGTTCCGCCAGCAGTTTGGCCTGCGCGCTTTTACTGAAGCCTTCCTGGTACTGTACGTGCTGGTCTCTTTTTTCCATTTGCTGGTTAACGATCTCAACTCCGCCATCATCGTGCGCGCAGCTCACGGCATGGTCGGCGCGGCGTTGAGTTCCCTGGGCATCTATTATCAGGTGCAGGCCTGGCCAGCCAGACACCGGCTGAAGGCGCTCACCATTGGCCTTGGTGCTTCCCAGCTGGCGATACCGCTGGCTCGCCTTTTTTCGACCGGGCTGCTTCAGCTTGACCAGTGGCGCGGTCTTTATCTCTTTGAACTCGGGCTGGCGATGATCTGCCTTGGTGGTGTGCTGATGCTGAAACTGCCGCCCGGCGATCGTATGAAAGTTTTTGAGAAAAAAGACTTTATTACTTTCCTGTTAATGGCGCCGGGAATGGCGCTGTTCTGCGCGGTACTCTCGCTTGGACGCATTGAGTGGTGGAGCAGTACGCCATGGCTGGGCGTTGCGCTGGCGCTGGGGCTGGTGCTCGTCGTCGCGGCGGTCGTGCTGGAGCATAACCGCAGTAACCCGCTGATTAACACCCGCTGGCTCGGCACCGGGGCGATATTCCGTTTCGGCATCGTGATGATTATGCTGCGCGTTACCCTCGCGGAGCAGAATACCGGGGCAATTGGCTATCTGCAGCAGGTTGGATTGCTCAACGATCAGATGCAGTATCTGGCGCTGGCTATCCTCGCGGGCGTCGCCTCAGGCATTATCGTCAGCGCGCTTACCATCAACGTCAAACATCTGAGCTGGCCGATAGTGGTGTCGCTGCTGTTAATCATGATCGCGTCACTGATGGATGCGCAATCCAGCCCGCTGACCCGTGCTAACAATATGTATTTCAGCCAGTTTTTACTCGGCTTTAGCAGCACATTTTTTATTGCCCCGGCCATGCTGCTTAATATTGGCAGCGTGGTGTCGCAGCCGAAAAATCTGGTCAGCCTGGTGGTGCTCTTCGGGATGAGCCAGAATCTGGGAGGACTGGCGGGATCGGCGCTGTTAGGGACTTTCCAGACCTTACGTGAAAAATTTCATGCCAGCGTGATTGGCGATCATCTCTCCCTGCTTGATCCCAATGTCACCGAGCGGCTGGCGCAGTACACCAATCTCTTCAGCAGCCTTTTATACGGCGACGCCACGCTTCGCGGTGCGCAGGGAACCGTACAGCTTCAGGCTATGGCGACGCTGCAGGCAAACGTACTCGCCTGGAACGACACTTATCTGCTGACAGCCGGTATGGCCTTTGTCACGCTTGTCTGGGTGCTGTGGCGCTTATCGCGCCTGCGTTATCTCAACTGGCAGCAGGCGAAACGGGATGCGGAAGCAGAGCAGCGGGCAATGCAACATACGACTTCGACGATCGGTAGGGAGAAATAATGAGCCAGCAGGAACAAAGCCAACTGAATGAGCGCGAGCGGAATAATAAGCTGCGAATTTTGTCCGTCGCGTTTGGCGCAGGAATCGCTGTCGTTGGCGTACTGATTATCCTTTATGCGTGGCAGCTTCCGCCGTTCACCAGCCAGATACAAACAACGGAAAATGCCTACGTGCGCGGCCAGGTGACTTTTATCAGTCCGCAGGTCAACGGTTATGTTACCGCGGTTAAGGTACTTGACTACCAGCCGGTGAAGAAAGGCGACGTGATGATGACTATCGATGACCGAATCTACCGGCAGCGGGTGCATCAGGCGCAGGCGCAGTTAGCGATGAAAAAAGCGATGCTGGCGAATAACGTTCAGCAACGCCGCAGTGCGGAAGCGGTGATCTCGCGCAATAAAGCCATTCTGGCTAATGCCAAAGCACAGGCGACAAAAAGCCAGCTGGATCTTAAGCGTGTCGAAAATCTGGTGTCGGATGGGTCGCTGTCAGTACGTGAACGCGATGCGGCCAGAGCCAGCTACAGCCAGACCATGGCAGACGTCCAGCAGGCAACCGCCACGCTGGAGGTTTCCCGTCAGGATCTGCAAAGCGTCATCGTCAATAACGATGCGCTCAGGGCGGATGTGGCCAGCGCCGAAGCCGCACTGGAACTGGCACAGATCGATCTCGATAACACTGTTATCCATGCGCCACGGGACGGACAGCTGGGTCAGATCGCGGTGCGGCAGGGTGCCTACGTTACGGCGGGCGCAAGGCTGACCTCGCTGGTGCCTCAGCAGTTGTGGATCATTGCGAATATGAAAGAGACGCAGATGGCGCATATCACGCCAGGACTGCCCGTTACCTTTACCGTGGATGCGCTGAACGATCAACGCTTCGACGGCAAAGTAGAATATATCTCGCCGGCGGCCGGATCGGAGTTCAGCGCCATTTCGCCGGACAACGCCACGGGAAATTTTGTCAAAATTGCGCAGCGTATTCCGGTACGCATCAGCATCACCAGCCCGAACACGGCGGATCTCCGGCCAGGAATGTCCGTGGAGGTCAGTATTGATACCGCAGCAGCCTCTGAAACCGGGGAGGAGAAGTGATGCGCTTGTCGGTAGCGTTAACGGCGGTAACGCTGGCTGCTATCCTGAGCGGCTGCGCAACAGAAGTGGATAAAGCGCCCGGCTCGCTGCCAATACCCGTTGCATGGCGTGATAAAGTCGGCCCCACTTCGCCCGTCGAAGCTGACTGGTGGCAGGGTTTTGGCGACGACAGCCTTAACCGGCTGGTCGATCAGGCGTTGCAAAATAATCTGGATATTCTGACAGCGCGCTCCCGCGTCGACCAATACCGGGCAGAACTGCGTGCGGCGCTGGGCGATAATTTTCCGACGCTTGATGCCGGCGTTGCGGCTACCCGCGCCCGCTCGCTCTCAGCGGCCACCGGTCAGCCGCGCGAGGGCGCGGTATTTCAGGGCCAGCTTCAGGCCAGCTACGAGGTGGATCTCTGGGGAGCGCGCAGCAACAGTATTGAGGCGGCGAATGCCTCCCTTGCCGCGCAGCAGGCGGCAGCTTCCGCCGCAGAACTGACGGTGGCCAGCTCAGTGGCCTCAGGTTATATGACGTTGATCTCACTTGATGAACAACTCCGCGTCACCGAAGCCACGCTCGCATCGCGCGCCAATTCACTGAAGCTGGCACGTCGGCAGTTCGAAACGGGCTACACTTCCAAACTTGAATGGCTTCAGTCGGAGTCAGAGTATCAGACCGCCAAAGCACAAATTCCGGTCCTGCAGCACCAAATTGCCCGCCAGGAGAATGCACTCAGTATTCTGGTCGGTATGAATCCGCGCAAGATCGCCCGACAGAGCCACTTTGATCACGTCGCGCCGCAAAAATTGCCTTCGGTTCTGCCATCTGAATTACTGCAACGCCGGCCAGACATCGTTCAGGCTGAAAATGCGCTTCTGGCCTCTGATGCTTCTCTTGCCGCCTCGCGTGCGCGGCTGCTGCCTTCACTTAATCTCACCGCCAGCGGGACGCTGCAAAGTGGGGTGTTGCACCAGCTGGTGGATAACCCTTTTCGTCTCTGGAGTCTCGGCGGCAGCGTGCTGGCCCCTTTACTCAACCGGGAGGCGCTTACGGCGCAGGTGGATGTGGCAATGGCTTCCCGCAATCAGGCGCTTTACGGCTATGAAAAAGTGGTACGCAACGCCTTCAGCGAAGTCAATGACGATCTGGATGCCATCAACCGCTATCAGCAGCAGCTGACAGAACTGCTTGAACAGGAAAACGTTGTCAGCGAAGCACTCCATATAGCACGTAACCGCTACCGGAACGGTTATGCTTCCTACCTTGATGAACTGGACGCCCAGCGTTTACTTTTTAATACGCAGCTGAATCTGGTGCAGGTTAAAAATAATCTGTTGCTGGCCCAAATCGATCTCTACCGTGCGCTTGGCGGCGGCTGGAAGCCAGAATAACCGGCTGTTACTGTAAGCGACTTTAAGGCTCTGCCATTCATCATCCGCGTAGTGCTTTAATAATCAGAGAGCGTTAAGCGTTGGCTTCTTTACCAGACGAAGGCCGGTAACGTTAATTCAGGCTTGCTATTTACCTTTCCTTGTTGATAATCACAATCAAAATAAAAAGTATTATCATTTGTAAAATGAATCAGGGAAATGTAATGGCGCACTTTTTAACCACGAATAACGGCTTTCGTCTGAAGCTGCTGGCGGTGATGGTAAGCAGTGTAACGGCACTGCCGATAGAGGCGATAGCAGCGTCTGCTCCGACCAATACCTCTTCATCCGCTGATAACAACTCGAACGCAAGCCTTACAGCACAGGAACCGACGCTTATTGTCGATGCTGAAGTTGATGACCACTTTATCGCGGGCGGCGATCGGCTGGTACCGGCCTGGCTGGACGGTCAGGTGGCAAACGGCGGCAGGATAGGGATGTTAGGTGAACAAGATGCCCATAACGTTCCTTTTAACGTGATTGGTTACACCACCAAAATGATTCAGGATCAGCAGGCGACGACGCTGAAAGAGGTGGTGGCAAACGATGCCTCGGTGCAGAACGTTCAGGGCTACGGCAACTTCGCGGAAACCTATCGCATTCGGGGTTTCGATCTGGACGGTGATGATATGACGCTGGGCGGCCTGTCAGGCGTGTTACCGCGTCAGGTTGTGTCAACCCAGATGATTGAACGCGTTGAGGTGTTTAAAGGCGCTAATGCCCTGGTCAACGGCTCCGCCGCATCAGGCGTGGGCGGAATGATCAACCTTGAGCCTAAGCATGCCGAAGAAACGCCGTTAACCCGCCTGGGCGTGGATTACACTTCCTCATCCCAGATCGGCACAACGCTTGACGCCGGACGTCGTTTCGGTGATGACAATGAGTGGGGCGCCCGCGTCAATTTGCTGCACCGCGAAGGTGATTCCGCCGTCGATAATGATAAGCGCCGTACGACATTTGCCTCTCTCGGTCTGGATTATCGCGGCGACAAACTGCGAACCTCACTGGATGTCGGCTACCAGAAGCAGGCTTATCATGGTGGTCGTCTGGGGGTAAACATCAGCAGCGTGGACTTTATTCCTGAAGTACCGCGCGCCACCAGCAACTACAGCCAGAACTGGGTTTACAGCGATCTGGAAAGTGAGTTCGGCATGGCGCGGGCGGAGTACGATTTTGCGGAAAACTGGACGGCTTACGGCGCGGTAGGGGGGCAGCACTCCCATGAAACAGGGGTTTACGGCACGCCAAAACTGACTGATGAAGAGGGTTCCGCCACGCTGGGCCATATGTACACCAATAAAATTGTTGATACCTTTAGCGGGATGGGCGGCGTGCGTGGTCAGTTTACGACGGGGGTGGTCAGCCACAGCGTGAACCTGGGGTACTCGGCGCAAACCAAACGGGACAAGACGTCATATGGCATGACGCTGAAACCGGGGATAACCAATATTTATCACCCCGCCGCGATCGCGCCACCAGTAGACACTTTCTTCGGCGGCGATCCTGACGATCCCCGACCGACCAGCCGTATCCGGAGCCAGGGTGTGCTGCTGAGTGATACGCTCGGCTTCCTCGACGATAAGGTGCTGCTGACGGTAGGCGCACGTCATCAGAAAGTCGTGGTACGCAACTACGCATACGGTACGGTGGCTGAAGATACGGATGCCCGCTTCACCAAATCGCGCTGGACGCCAGGCTACGGGCTGGTGATTAAACCCTGGGAGTCCGTCTCGTTTTACGCCAACCATATTGAAGCGCTCCAGCCAGGTGAAACGGCTTCAAAAGAGGCCAGTAATTATGGGCAGGTGACGGGGATTGCGCTTTCAAAGCAAAATGAAGTGGGGATAAAAGTTGATACAGGCCGTACAGGCGGCACTCTGGCGCTCTTTGAGATCAAAAAACCAACCGGCATGATCGATCCTCAAACTAATGTGTTTGGTATGTATGGCGAACAGCGCCACCGTGGCCTGGAGCTGAACATCTTTGGCGAGCCCGTCTACGGTGTGCGCCTTAACGGCAGCGCGACCTGGCTCGATCCTAAAATGAGTAAAACTCAGGACGGCAGCAGCGACGGTAAAAACGCCGTCGGCGTGGCTAACTTCTCTACCGTACTGAGTGCCGAATATGACATCAAACCAGTGGAAGGACTGTCCGCCCTGGCGCGTCTGACCCATTCTGGCTCGCAATATGCTGATGTCGCCAATACGAAAAAGCTGGACAGCTACACGACGATGGATCTCGGCGTTCGTTACCGCATGAAGATGCAGCAGAACGATCTGACCTGGCGCTTAGCCGTTGAAAATATTACCAATGAGGAATACTGGTCGGGCGTGGAAAGTAACGGCACGTACATTTATCAGGGCGATCCCCGCAAGCTGAAACTGTCGCTTTCCTATGAGTTCTGATCCAGCGAAACGCCTGAAAAAGGGAAGGATCTCACATCCGACTTAGCGTCAGGTTTCTCAACCCGCCCAGGCTTAGGGTAAGAGGGGCGGGCCAGCGCAGCGGAAAACAGATGTCTGCGTTTCAGAACGCGCCGGGGATAAACAAACGCGCAATGCGCTTAACTGTTGCGCAGGGAAAAGGGCAATCCTCGGGGGCTTATGGTAAGATTCGCGAGGTCTGACACTGCCTCGCAGGGAGCTGACCAGAGGACAGACGACCCCTACTTTCCGCTATGCGGGCTGCATTTTCAGCGCTCCTTCACGCGTCTCGCCGGGACGAAGTGACGCCAGGCCCTGGTCTGAATGGCGACTTATTTGCCGGCACATGATGGCTAAAATGAAAGAATCCCCGCAGTATGATGGAGAGAGAGAGTCCCGTTTTCCGCTCGACGATGCCCAGTTTGCCATTGTGGTGCTTGCGGTCACTTCTTTTACACTTATAATCTTCGTTCTGAGTATTACCCTGTTGATGAGTTGATGGTGACAGAAGGAGAACGGCTGACATGGATACAAGGGAGGATAAGCTGCTGGCGCTGGTTGGACTGCTCTCGGCAAGCCTTATTATCGTCGTGGTCTTCTTTACGCTTACCTGGTTTTCTGACGTCCGTCATCTCCCCGAGAACCCGGTTGATCCCCAGTCCTGCTTCAGCCAGAAACCTCTCGCTACCTGAGCGCATCAGCCTGCATTTTTAAATTTGATTTGATGGCTGCGAATGGCAAGCACATAGGGTTCGTTCACCGTCCGGCTACCGTTGGCATCCGGCAGACCAAATAAGCCGCCAGGTGCGCGCCGGTCATCCGCCCATGCGGGATAATCCACTGCCGGATAAACCGAAATCCCTTCAATCTCAATACCGTTATCCATTGCCAGACCAGCCTGCTCAACAACGCTGTTAAGCCAGGGCGCACGGGCTTCACCTTCCGCGCCCGTTTCGGCAATCAGTATTGGCCGCTGATAGCGATGCCAGACTTCCTCCAGCAGACCGGAAAGAGGGCGCCAGGCTGGATTATCCGGAGCAAGCGTTTCGCCGTTGGCCAGCCACTGGTTATCGGGATAATAGTTAAGGCCGATAATATCGAGCAGCGTCGCATCGCCGCCCAGGCCGGGCTGAAGACGACCGCTCAGCATATCCCATACTTCATACTGAGCATTGTGCTGCTGACGGGCTTCCTCCTGCGCGGCAGGCGAGTTGTCTGAAGAGGCGACGTGTACCAGCGGATCGGTCAGTACAAAACGTGCAGCGGGCAGCTCTTCACGAATGGCACGCATGGCCGCGACTGAAGCCCTGACCAGTTGCTGTTTCAGTTCACCTCCCCGCCCGGTTACGCCAGGATTAAACATCGCCACTTCCGCGCCTGCCCACGACCAGAATGAGATCTGGTTCATCGGCGTGAAAAAGGGTGCCGTATAACCTTCATCCCGCATCAGGCAGGCCATCGCACGGGCAAAGGCGGCAAAGCTGTCAACGAAGCGGGGCTGCCAGATATCCAGGTGCGCCGGCCAGCCGAAGTGGGCCAGTTCCCAGATCATCTCAATGCCCTGGTTTTCTGCCGCGTGTAACATCGGCATAAAGGTGGACCAGTCATACTCCCCCGGCTTCTCCTCAATAAGATACCAGCGGGCACCGTCGCGTGCCGTCAGCAACCCTTCAGCGGCCAGACGGGCATAATCCTTATCGAGCAGCGTATCGTGCCCGCTGCTGACTGTCAGATCCACCCGCTTGCCTTCGCCACGACAGGCGGTGGAGCAGGCGAAGCTGCCCTGAAAAAAACTTTTAAACAGCCGTGGACGGTGCCGGACAGAAGATGTATCACGCGGTTCAGTCATCATCAGGTATTCCTTATCGCATTGATCCGGGGCAGAGCTATGCGCTAAGTCTAGACCAAATGCCATCATTAAAGGCTATAGTAACGGGCACATGGCTTGACGCAGTAGTCGTGCCGGTAAGCATCCCCTCAGCAATCTGTCTGACAGGGCAGTCATTACCGGAGAGAACCACGCCGCGGGTGCGGTGATAACGAAAGGAACATGCATGGCCGAAGCTTTTATACCTGATAATGAGCCGCGTCAGAATGGATGGACGCGGCTTACTCAGGCAATATCTCCCCTGGTAAAGCGGCATCCTGAGCTGAGCGGTATCCATTCGCTGGCAGATGGGCTTGATGCCTTTGCTGCCCGCTATTTGCTGACAGCCATGTCGGAAAGCACGCTGGATATTCAGTATTACATCTGGCAGAACGATATGTCCGGACGCCTGCTGTTCAGCGCGCTGTTTGATGCCGCCGAACGCGGCGTCAGGGTGCGCCTGCTGCTGGATGACAACAACACGATGGGGCTGGACCGTACGCTGGCCCGGCTGAGTTGCCATCCGAATATCGAAGTGCGGCTGTTTAACCCTTTCTCCTTCCGAACGTTGCGGGCGCTCGGATACCTCAGTGATTTCGCCCGGCTGAACCGCCGTATGCACAATAAAAGCTTTACGGTGGACAAGCAGGCGACCATCGTTGGCGGACGAAACGTGGGTGATGAGTATTTTGGCGCGGGCGAAGAGCCGCTTTTTTCCGATCTGGACGTGCTGGCGATCGGGCCGGTGGTCGAAGAGGTGACGAAAGATTTTGAGCGCTACTGGCACAGCCGGGCAGTGAAGCCTTTCGACGCCGTGGTGGAAACAGATGCCGGGGCGGCTCGCGAAGAGGTGTCGCTACCCGCTGAGTGGCGCAACGATCCACAAGTGAAGCGCTACCTTGCGCGCATCGAAGCGACATCTTTCAGTACGCAGCTGGAAAATGGCGACCTGTCGCTGACCTGGGCAAAAACGCGGCTGCTCAGTGACGATCCCCGGAAAGGACTGGGCAAAGCCAAAACCAGTACACTGCTTCCTCAGCGGATGCTTGAGGTCATCGGCAGGCCGGAAGTGCAGTTCGATATCATTTCCGCCTATTTTGTGCCGACCAGAGCTGGCGTGGCGCAGCTTTTGTCGCTGGTGAGAAAAGGGGTAAAAATTGCCATTCTGACCAATTCTCTCGCGGCCAATGATGTCTCCATCGTGCATGCTGGCTATGCTAAATGGCGGAAAAAATTACTGCGCCACGGCATCTCGCTTTATGAACTGAAACCACATAATGAGTCGCGAGAGGCGCCGCACGATCGCGGCCTTACCGGTAATTCGGGTTCAAGCCTGCACGCGAAAACGTTCAGCGTGGATAATCAGAAAGTCTTTATTGGCTCATTCAACTTCGATCCGCGTTCGGCGATGCTCAATACGGAAATGGGCCTGGTTATTGAAAGTGAGTCCCTGGCGACCACTATTCATCAACGCTTTGTTGACAGCTTGTACGATCACGCCTGGACGCTACGCCTGGATAAATGGGGGCGCGTCAACTGGGTGGAATATCCGGGTGAGGGGGAAAAAGAACGGGTACATAAGCATGAGCCCCGTACCCGTTTTATGCAGCGACTGCTGGTGCGTCTGGTCTGGCGCTTACCTATCGAGTGGCTGCTGTAGCGGTCTGGCCGACACACGCTGTGGTTTCCCGGAGAAGAGGAACCGCAGCAGCGGGACGCGCAGATGGAACTCATACAGCGCAAACGCAATGCCGAAGACAAACGCCAGCCCAACGATAAAGCCCAGCGTATTATTGCTGATATAGGGCGCAATAAAAATGCCGTACAGCAGGGTCAGCGGGTGGTGAACCAAATAGATAAAGAGAGAGGCGTTTACCAGGTAAACCACCCGCGGTGAGTGTGAATTGAGCATGCGATAGCCAAGTGAGAAAACCACATTTACCATCCACAGCCCCATCAGCATGGAGACCACCGCGTCAATTTCATATAGCCAGCCTTCCCCTTTACTCCAGGCCTGATTCGCCACATAGGTGATAAACGCCAGGGCGGCAGCGACAAAAACGCCCGCTACGGGTTTAACAAACAGCGCTTTAATAGCGGGATATTTCCAGGACATGGCGCCGAGAATAAAAAACGGCAGATAAAACAGTGACTGCATGACCACGAAGTTGAAGAGGGCAACGCCCAGCAGATCGGGAGCAATGATATAAATTAAGCGACGCAGAGCGCCCCAGGCCAGGCTGCAAAGCAGGATCGCAAGGCTCAGCTTCATCCAGTTCAGGTCAGCATAGCCAGCTTTTGCTGGAGCGCTGTTGCGCAGCCACTTAAAGAAGGCCATAGCCGCCACGGTCAGTACGACCAGCACCAGCAAAAACCAGAGGTGCGAGATCAAATGCCAGGAAAGAATATTTAGCTTTTGCAATGCGGTGTAGGCAGGCCAGTCACCTATTTTTGTCGTCCAGGCTTTCAGCATAAAAAACTGTGGCAGGGTGAGGAGCGGAACGGCGGCAAGCATCGGGATACCGACACGCTCCACGCGCAACTTCAGCCACTGCTGCGGCTGATAGCGCAAATAAAGCATATAGGAAAAATAACCGGAAATGACAAAAAAGACCTGCATACGAAAGGCGTGGATAAATTCATTAAACAGGGTCAGCCATTCAGAGGATACCGGGCTGTTTACTGACCAGTTTTGTGCAGAATAAATGAGTGAGACGTGAAAAGGCACGCCTAACAGCATCAGCCAGGCTCTGATGGAGTCGAGAAAATATTCTCTTTGCGGTGTGTTTTTACTCATAAGTACCTATTAATCAAAAAATTAGCGTCCTGGCTCGCCCTGAGCCATGCTCACGCCCGGCGCTCACTTTAATGCATAATTGACGTGCAGACTATCGGGCAAATCTGTATCGATTAATGGTGAAAGAATAGAAGGTAAACCCTTCTGAAAAGCGGAACTAAATTGCGGCACAAGCTGTCAGAAAGCGAAATAATCCATTAAGATAGACGGAATTGATTTAAGCACACGAAAGGGGGGGATGTGCTAATTAAAATGAAAAATAAGCCAAAACTGATGAAATTGCATTTATTAGGTGCAACGGTTTTGCTGTCAATGTATGCCAGCGCGGGCTGGGCTTTCACCATTGACGATGTGGCAAAACAGGCGAAGGATTTGGCCAGTAAAGGCTTTGAAGCACCGAAAAGCAATTTACCGTCCCAACTGCGCGACATGAAGTATGCCGATTATCAACAGATTCATTTCAATAGTGATAAAGCCTACTGGAGTAAGCTGAAAACCCCGTTCAAGCTTGAGTTTTATCATCAGGGTATGTATTTCGATACGCCGGTGCAGATTAATGAAGTCACCGCAACCTCGGTCCGGCAGATTAAATATTCGCCGGACTATTTTAATTTTGGCAGCGTAAAGCACGATCCGGAAACGGTTAAAAACCTCGGTTTCGCCGGCTTTAAAGTGCTCTATCCGCTGAACAGCAAGCACAAGAAAGATGATGAGATCGCCAGTTTTCTTGGCGCGAGTTATTTCCGTGTGATCGGCGCAGGCCAGGTCTATGGTCTTTCCGCGCGCGGACTGGCGATCGACACGGCGTTGCCGTCAGGTGAAGAATTCCCGCGCTTTAAAGAATTCTGGATTGAACGCCCGAAACCGGCAGACAAACATCTGGTGATCTATGCGCTTCTCGATTCTCCCCGTGCATCCGGTGCCTATCGTTTTCTGATCTCACCAGGCAAAGAGACGACGGTTGACGTCCAGTCAAAAGTTTATCTGCGTGACAAAGTGGGCAAACTGGGCGTGGCGCCGCTGACCAGCATGTTCCTGTTTGGTCAGAATCAGCCCTCCTCACAGGTTAACTTCCGGCCAGAGCTGCACGACTCTAACGGGCTGTCGATCCATGCCGGTAACGGTGAATGGATCTGGCGTCCGCTGAACAATCCAAAACATCTGGCGGTCAGCACCTTTACCATTGAAAACCCACGCGGCTTTGGCCTGCTTCAGCGCGGTCGTGATTTCAGTCAGTATCAGGATCTCGACGATCGTTACGATCTGCGTCCAAGCGGATGGGTTGAGCCAAAAGGTGACTGGGGCAAAGGGCGCGTAGAGCTGGTTGAAATTCCGACAGCCGATGAAACCAACGATAACATCGTCGCTTTCTGGACGCCGGAAACGCTGCCTGAACCAGGCAAAGAGATGAATTTCAAATACCGGGTGCATTTTACCCGTGATGAGAGTCAGCTTCATTCGCCTGATGTGGCCTTCGTGAAGAACACGCTGCGCTCCGCCGGCGACGTAAAGCAGTCTAACCTCGTTCGTCAGCCGGACGGCACCATCGCCTTTACCGTCGATTTCACCGGTCAGGAAATGGGTAAACTGCCAGAGGATACGCCGGTGACATCGCAGGTGAGCATCGGTAAAAATGGCGAGCTGGTGGAAAACAGCGTGCGCTATAATCCGGTCACTCAGGGCTGGCGTCTGGTGATGCGTTTGCGCGTCAAAGACAACAAACAGCCGACAGAAATGCGTGCGGCACTGGTTACCGGTGACAAAACGCTGACGGAAACCTGGAGCTATCAGTTGCCTGCCAATGAATAAGTCTACTGTCATAACTACTGAATATCTGGATGCGCTCCCCCTTCCGCCATCGCGGAAGGAGGCGCTACGTGAGGCGCTGCCTGCGGAAGCAGACGACGCCTTCAGCCAGCTGCACCATACGCTGGCCGATGACGGCCCGGTGGAGAGTCGGCCTGACGATGCGCCGCTGGAATCGGTCAAAGCGCGTATTGAGATGACGTGGCCTGACTCGCTGGGAGAGGAAGGTCAACAGTTTGATAAGGACGCGCTGGACCGCACCACATTGAAAGCGATGCCGCCGCACACGCGATCCTCAATGTATCCGGAAGCCTGGCGGACGAACCCGGTTGCCCGCGCCTGGGATTCCCTGCGCGGACGCAAATCCGTTCACCGCTACGCCACGGCGGAAGAGCAGAAAGCGGAAGATAAATGGCGCCACGTTGGTTCTATTCGCCGCTATATCTTACTGATCCTGACCATTGCACAGACGGTTATCGCCACCTGGTATATGAAAACCATCCTGCCTTATCAGGGCTGGGCGATGATCGATCCCATGGAGATGTTCAACCAGAACTGGCAGCAGTCGCTGATGCAGATCCTGCCTTACATCCTGCAAACTGGCATCCTGTTCCTGTTTGCGGTGCTGTTCTGCTGGGTCTCAGCCGGCTTCTGGACGGCGCTGATGGGCTTTCTGCAACTGCTGATCGGCAAGGATAAATACAGCATCTCCTATAACAGCAATGACCATGATCCGATTAATCCGGAACACCGTACAGCGCTGATTATGCCGATCTGTAATGAGGACGTGGAGCGGGTCTTTGCGGGCCTGCGTGCGACCTGGGAATCCGTGGTCAGAACCGGCGAGCAGCAGCACTTTGACGTCTATATTCTCAGCGACAGCTACAATCCTGATATCGCCATGGCCGAGCAAAAAGCCTGGATGGAACTGGTGCGTGATGTCGGTGGGGAAGGGCGTATTTTCTATCGTCGTCGTCGTCGTCGTGTGAAGCGTAAAAGCGGCAACATCGATGACTTCTGCCGTCGCTGGGGCAGCCAGTACAGCTACATGGTCGTGCTGGATGCGGACAGCGTGATGAGCGGAGGATGCCTGACCGGTCTGGTGCGCATGATGGAGGCGAACCCGAACGCCGGGATTATTCAGTCTTCGCCTAAAGCCTCAGGTATGGATACGCTCTATGCACGCTGTCAGCAGTTTGCAACGCGTGTTTATGGCCCGCTGTTTACCGCCGGTCTGCACTTCTGGCAGTTAGGTGAGTCGCACTACTGGGGCCATAACGCCATCATCCGCGTGAAGCCGTTTATTGAGCACTGTGCGCTGGCGCCGCTGCCGGGTGAAGGCTCGTTTGCCGGTTCGATTCTGTCGCATGACTTCGTGGAAGCAGCGCTGATGCGTCGTGCAGGCTGGGGCGTCTGGATCGCCTACGATCTGCCTGGCTCCTATGAGGAACTGCCGCCGAACTTGCTGGATGAGCTGAAGCGTGACCGTCGCTGGTGTCATGGCAACCTGATGAACTTCCGTCTGTTCCTGGTAAAAGGCATGCACCCGGTACACCGCGCGGTGTTCCTGACCGGCGTAATGTCCTATCTCTCTGCGCCGCTGTGGTTCCTGTTCCTGGCTTTATCTACGGCGTTACAGGTAGTGCATACGCTGATGGAGCCGACCTACTTCCTGCAGCCGCGGCAGCTCTTCCCGGTATGGCCGCAGTGGCGACCAGAGCTGGCGATTGCGCTGTTCTCAACCACAATGGTGCTGCTGTTCCTGCCGAAGTTGCTCAGTATCATACTGGTCTGGTTCAAAGGGGCAAAACCCTACGGCGGCGTGCTGCGCGTGACCCTTTCCCTGTTCCTGGAAGTGCTGTTTTCAGTCCTGCTGGCACCGGTGCGTATGCTGTTTCATACCGTATTTGTGGTCAGCGCCTTTCTCGGATGGGAAGTGGTCTGGAACTCGCCGCAGCGTGATGACGATGCGACACCGTGGAGCGAGGCGTTTAAACGTCACGGTTCACAGATGGCGCTTGGCATTGTCTGGGCGGCAGGTATGGGCTGGCTCGATCTGAACTTCCTGTGGTGGCTGGCGCCAATCGTTTTCTCGCTGATTTTGTCGCCGTTTGTCTCGGTCTACTCCAGCCGGTCAACGTTGGGGACGGCCTCGAAGCGCGCCAGACTGTTCCTGATCCCGGAAGAGTCGAGCCCGCCTCAGGAGCTGCTTGATACCGATCGTTACGTGGTGCTGAACCGTGGACGGGCGCTGGAAGATGGCTTTATGCACGCGATGTTCCATCCCTCTTTCAATGCTCTTGCCAGCGCGATGGCAACCTCCCGTCACCTGAAAAGTGACATTCTGGAGTTTGCCCGCGATCGCCGCATTGAGCAGGCCTTAAGTGAGTCTCCGGCTAAGCTGGATCGCGAACATCGTCTGACGCTGCTCAGCGATCCCGTTACCCTGTCGAGAATGCACTATCGCCTCTGGCAGCATACGGATAAGTATCACGACTGGTTCGATTACTATAAGTCGCTGACGCTGAATCCCGACGCGATTCAGACAGAGACGCGATAATAGAGAGGCCGGGAATTTCCCGGCCTTTTTTTGTTGCGCTGATCCTTTCGCCGGCCGCTGCTCCTTATGGGTAAACAGCAGCGAACGTGAGAGTGACGAGTCCGCTACAATTAAAAGCAGTTAACAGTCAGGTGATGCTGAGAAAATGAAACGTTATGTGCGGGTTTTGCTGGCAGGATGTTGCGTGCTGGTACTGAGCGGCTGTGGCAGTATTATCAGCCGGACCATGCCGGGTCAGGGACACGGCAATCAGTTCTATCCGGGTGTGCAGTGGGATGTGCGGGATACGCCGTGGCGTATTATAACTATTATCGATCTGCCGCTATCGCTACTGGTCGATACGCTGTTACTTCCGGTCGATGCACATCATGGTCCCTATGAATAGTGCCTCCTGAGGGAGGCACCAGGAAAAAGAGAACCCGATCAGGCCCAGCGATCGGTGCGATCGGAGTCCGCGTTGTCATCTTCCCACTCTTCAGCCGCAGCGGCACCTTCTTCAGTGTCGGCAGGCGGTTCCAGCTGGAATTCGCCCTCATCCCATTCGTGCAGCGTATTCTCTGGCAGCCATTCCTGGCGCAGTTCAACCTCATCAAAATCGCCGTCAAAAATCGCCTGTGCGGCTTCACCACTGCGCAGGGAGAGGCATTCGCCTTCATCGCCCTCGTTCACAAAGAATTCTGCCTGCCACATGATATCACCATCCTGCATGACGTACTTTTGCAGATTGAACTGGCTAACGGAGGCCTCATCCTGTTCCATCTCCGGATTCGCGGCCAGAAACTCTTCACGTGCGGCTTCAATAGCCTCTTCCAGCGTTGCGTACATGCTCATGGGGTTCTCCACAGTGTTACATTCAGTTTTAACAAGGATAGTCGAAGATAGGCTGACTTAAAGGCGAGGGATGAAAAAAAAGTAGTGAATATTTATGATAATAATCATCCTGTTAGGGGGCTGGTGGGAAAAATAGCATAACGGCTAACAGGTAAAGAGCGGGTTGGCCTGCTTTCTGTAAGAAACGGCTCACTGCGGGAGGATTAAGAAATTAACGAGGAAAAGTAGGGAAGGAGAAAGGCTGACCCTGAGGATCAGCCAGCGTAACGCTTCAGTAGAGCGGCGGTTCACCCGCGGGACGCGTTTTAAAACGACGATGCAGCCACATATACTGTTCAGGCGCCATCAGCACGCCATGCTCCACCACTTTATTCATTCGCGCGGCGGTAGCCGCTTCATCATCCAGCGGCATGGCTTCTTCCTCCGGCAGGATGACCATTTCATAGCCTTTGCCATGCGGCAGGCGGCGCGGCACAAAAGGGATCACGGCGGGCTGGCCGCTGCGGATCAGCAGATAGCTGCCTTTGGTGGTGGCGGCCTTCTCCACGCCAAAGAAAGGCACAAAAACGCTGCTACGCGGACCGTAGTCATGGTCGGGCGCATACCAGATAATATCGCCGTTTTTTAGCGCGCGGATCATCCCTTTGAGATCCTTTCGATCAAGCATGCTCTTATTGGAGCGCATGCGTCCCCAGGTTTGCAGCCAGTCGAGCAATGCGTTGTCATTCGGCCTGTAGACGCCAATGCCGGGATTATGAATGCCAAAGATACGCGCGCCAAGTTCCAGCGTAAGAAAGTGCATGCCGATCAGCAATACGCCTTTCCCTTCCTGGTGCGCCTTATCGATGTTCTCCAGCCCGCTGACGTGAAACCATTTAGTAATGCGCCAGTCAGGCCAGAACCAGGCCATACCGGTTTCAATCAGGCCCATGCCAACGGATTCAAAGTTACGCACGACCATCGCCTCACGTTCAGCGACCGGCATGTCGGGAAAGCAAAGCTCCAGATTACGGCGCGCCACCTGCACCCGGCGGGGAATAAAGCGCATAGAAAGCCGCCCCAGGCCGCAGCCAAGGCGATAGAGAAGGGGGTAAGGCAGCAGCACCAGCAGATAAAGTAAACCGATACCCAACCAGGTGAACCAATAACGGGGATGCAGCAAGGCACGGTTAAATTGGGGAAGCTGAGTCATGAGTTTCCAGATCGAAAAAAAGGGGCACCATTATGCTGCCCGTTAATAATGAGTTATGGCCTATTGTGCCATTTTTTAACGTCAGAATAAATTTTCTGCCCTTTCCTGCGGGGATCGGGTCCTTCCTGGCCTTTTCAGACCAGAAAGGACCAGCGTACTCAATCCTGGTTAAACAAACCTTTAACTTCATGAGGTTCACAGCGCCAGTATTGCTCAGGCGCGTGCAATTTCGCCCCCAGTTCGGCGGCGGCATGCCATGGCCAGCGTGGATCGTAAAGCATCCCGCGGGCAAGAGCGATCATATCTGCCTGTTCGCTGACCAGAATAGCTTCGGCCTGCTTCGGTTCGGTGATTAAGCCTACGGCGATGACCGGAATATCCACGGATTTTTTGATCTCAGCCGCAAAGGAAACCTGGTAGTTCGGACCGACGTCAATTTTCTGCGCCGGCGAAAGACCACCGCTGGAAACATGGATATAGGCACAGCCTTCTGCGGCCAGCGCTTTGCTGAGCGCGATGGACTGCTCGTTGTCCCAGCCGCCTTCAACCCAATCCGTGGCGGAGATACGCACACCGACCGGCTTGTCTGCAGGAAATACCTGACGCACCTCACGGAAAATTTCCAGGGTCAGCCTCATACGGTTTTCCAGCGAGCCGCCATATTCATCTTCACGCTGATTAGAAAGCGGAGAGAGAAACTCATGCAGCAGATAACCATGCGCGGCATGCACCTCCACCAAATCCAGCCCCAGCCGGTCTGCCCGGATTGCGCTGTCGATAAAGGCCTGTTTGATTTCATCGATACGCGCTTTCGTCAGCGCAGCGGGTGTATCATCGCTTTCATTATAGGGCAGGGCCGAGGGTGCAGAAGTCTGCCAGCCGCCTTCAGCAGGCTGAAGAAAATTGCCGCCGCGCCAGGGCACATCAGTGGAAGCTTTGCGGCCCGCATGGGCAAGTTGAATACCGACGGGGATCGGGGAGTACTGACGAACATCTTTCAGTACGTCGCCCAGCGCCTGCTCAGTTTCGTCATCCCACAGGCCTAAATCCTGCGGCGTGATACGGCCTTCCGGCTCCACTGCGGCCGCCTCAACAATCAACAGGCCAGCGCCGGAAAGCGCAAGATGCCCCAGATGAATGCGATGCCAGGCGGTTGCCTTACCGAGATCCGCCGAATACTGACACATAGGCGCAATGGTGATGCGGTTATCAAGCGTTAATTTTCCCAGTGTTATCGGGGTAAACAGCTTACTCATTCTACTTCTCCGGTGTTGATCACATTTTTTCACTCAGCTTCTAACTATAGGCGGATTTGTGAGAGGTGTTTTACAGGGTATGCTTTTCAGTGATGGCGTCATGCTGCCTTCACGCGTCTGCCATGAGGTACGAAAATAGCCGCTTTACGGTTTGATTCTCTGACAATTAATGTATGATAGCGCCCGCAAAATTTCTCTCTTGAACCCAGGAACGTACACCATGCCAGTGTTACATAACCTTGTTTCCAATGAAGAGCTGAAGGCGCGCATGCTGGCCGAAACCGAGCCGCGCACGACAGTCTCTTTTTACAAGTATTTCACCCTCGATAACCCTAAAGCCTTTCGCGATGCGCTTTATATTGAAATGACGAAGCTGAAGGTGTTTGGCCGCGTCTACGTCGCGCCGGAAGGCATCAATGCGCAGATCAGCGTGCCGGCCAGCCAGTATGAAGCGATGAAAAGCATGCTTTATGCTTTCCATCCAGCGCTGGACAATCTGCGGATGAATATTGCGCTTGATGATGATGGCAAATCGTTCTGGGTGCTGCGTCTGAAGGTTCGTGAACGCATCGTGGCTGACGGTATTACCGATGAAAGCTTCGATGCCAGCAATGTTGGCGGCTATCTGAAAGCGGATGAAGTCAATTCGATGCTGGACGATCCTGAAGCGGTATTTGTGGACATGCGTAACCACTATGAATATGAAGTGGGCCATTTCGACAACGCGCTGGAAATCCCTGCCGATACCTTTCGCGATCAGCTGCCGATGGCCGTTGATATGCTGAAGGAGCAGAAAGATAAAAAAATCGTGATGTACTGCACCGGCGGGATCCGCTGTGAAAAGGCCAGCGCCTGGATGCGACATAACGGTTTTGAGCAGGTTTATCATATTGAAGGCGGCATCATTGAGTATGCCCGTCGTGCACGCGAGCAGGGCCTTCCGGTTCGCTTTCGCGGCAAAAACTTTGTCTTTGATGAGCGCATGGGCGAGCGGATTTCAGACGACGTTATCGCACACTGCCACCAGTGCGGAGCGCCTTGCGACACACACGTAAACTGTAAAAATGATGGCTGCCATCTGTTATTTATACAATGTGCTGCCTGCGCAGCAAAATATCACGATTGCTGTAGCCCGCTCTGTATGGAGGAGCTGGCGCTCACGCCTGAAGAACAGCGAGCCCGCCGTGCCGGACGGGAAAACGGTAATAAAGTATTTAACAAATCGCGCGGCTTACTGAATATGACGTTAAAAATTCCTAAGCCAGAGCAGTAAACCATTAAGGCCGATCTTGCGATCGGCCTTATGCGTTAAGTTGTCTTCTGCCTTTAACCCTAAAGCGAACGGATCGAACGCAGAACCTGCCGCGCTGCGAAGGGTGCTGTGTGCGTCTTTGCGAACGGACGTTCCTTGCAGAGCAGGTTTGGTAACACCGTTTTGAAAAACCGGTTATAAACCGACGCTTAACGCCTCCGCCTTACTACTGGCGAATACCTTCAACCGATATCATCAGCTGTACCTGCTGTGAAGCAGGGCCCAGATCGGACTTGATGTTGAAGTCTTTCAGCGTCAATGTGGTTTCCGCTTCAAATCCGGCGCGATAACCGCCCCATGGATCTTTCCCTTCCCCCAGTTTTTTCGCTTCCAGAGTGACAGGCTTAGTCACACCGTTCAGCGTCAGGTCACCGGTAATGTCCAGCTCATCACCATCTTTCTTCACGCCGGTTGACACAAAGGTCGCTTTCGGAAATTTAGACGCGTTCAGGAAATCGGCGCTGCGCAGGTGTTTATCACGTTCGGCATGGTTAGTATCCACGCTGCCGGTATCAATCGTCACGTTAACCTTATCTTTTGAAGGATCGGCCTCGTCAAAAGTGAAACTGCCATCAAAGTCGCGGAATGTGCCGTACAGCCAGCTGTAGCCCAGATGCTGAATACGGAACTGCACGAAAGCGTGCTGACCTTGCGTATCAATTTTGTAGTCAGCGGCCACGGCATTACCGGCGCTCAGCAGCATCGCTGCGGTGGATAAAGCCAACAAGCTTTTTTTCAACATGGTGTTTCTCCCTTCCAGAGGTTAGTCGATGCGACGACCCAGCATGCGTTTCAACGTCACATCACGATCGATAAAGTGGTGTTTGAGGGCGGCGAGCCCATGTAGCACGGAAAGTATCACCACGCTCCATGCCAGCCAGAGATGCACTTCACCCGCCAGATCGGCCTGCTCTGCAAAACCTTCAACGGTGGCCGGTACATCAAACAGGCTGAAAACGGTAATGGGTTTGCCGTCTGCGGTGGAGATGAGATAGCCGCTGATAAACAGCGCGAAAAGGATGCCATACAAGAGCAGATGCACAGCTACCGCGCTCAGGCGCGTCAGCGGCGAATAGCTACTGAGCGGTTGTGGAGGCGGCGAGATAAAGCGCCAGATTGTTCTGAAGATCATCAGCGCAAAGAGCAAAATGCCGATACTTTTATGCAGTTCAGGTGCCGGGTGATACCAGCTGTCGTAATAGCCCAGCGTGACCATCCACAGGCCCAGCGCAAACATTCCATAAACCGCTAAGGCGATAAGCCAGTGCAGAAGCAGGCTGATATGACCAAAGCGGGAAGCGGTATTCTTCAGCGGCATAACGATATCCGTGGGCATTTTTTGCCAAGCATGGACAACATGAAATATAAAATCAACAACTAACTTACATCACGAAATAAATACCTGCACTCATTCAATATTATTGATTGTAATCCTGGTTTTTAAACGGAATATTCGTCTTATTTATATTTCAAAAGCTTTACTTTGCAGCTTCTCAGGGGGTTGTAACCCACTAAGCGTCGCATTTGAGCACCTGATTATTTGATGCTACTGGCATTGAAGGTCAGCGTAACGTCAGTTTTTGTCAGTGTCACGGCATGCTAACACATTAATTAAAATTATCTTTAGGGCGGGTCTTACTGAAATATGATGATGATTTTCTGACGTGCGTTCTTTGAGTTTACAAATCTGAAGGCTTGAGGCTTCCTGCTACTGGAAAGCGGATCGGGTCTCTGTGTTAGCCTGTCTCAATAACGGTAACTGACTTCGTTAACTGTTAATAGCGCAGCGGTTTGACCTGTATCTGAAACTATACCGCCATACCATTTTAAGCACGCCAGTCAGCAATATTCTGCATAGCCTGTAACGAATATAATTAGACTTTCAGCGGCCAGTGAAATTAATAAAATAAAGATGTGGCGTGCTTTTCTGGAAATTAACGGAAAGGAATTTCAGCCGGTGAGTGCTTTTGTAACGACCCGGAATGAGTCGTTACGTTTAATCAGAAACGGGCCAGGGAGAAGCGCGATAAATCAAACGGGCTTTCTTTACCCTGAGCAAATTCAGCAGCAATTTCCCCCAGCACAGTGGCAAATTTAAAACCGTGACCGCTTAGTCCGCTAATAATAAGCCTGTCTGGTGATCCCGGCAGCGTATCAATAATAAAGTCTTCATCAACGGTATTATCATAGGTGCAGGCTGCACCACGCAGACATACGCCCACGCCCGGCAGGAAGCGCCTCAGAAAAGAGAAAAGCTCGCTGCCATCTTCGGCAACCGCACCAAAGGGTTTACGTTGTTCGGGAGAGGAGATTAGCTGCCCACCGTCATGCTTGCCAAGCTTAAGGGCATTGTTATCCGCAGGAAAACCGTAGTAATGCGTTCCGTCTGGTGCCTCGACGGTGAAGGCAGGAAATTGGTTATTTTCACTGTAGCGCCCGTCGGCCTGGTGCCAGGCGAAGACTTTTCTCACTGGCGTGACCGGCAGGTCCGGTAACAGCGTGGTGACCCATGTACCGGCGCTGAGCAGGAGTTTACGGCCCTGAAAGGTGCCTTCTGCGGTGTGAACCAGCTGCAAAGCATCCCGCTCTTCCAGAGCATCAACGCCACAGTTGAATAACTGCGCGCAGCCCGCCTCCTCAGCGAGGCGGATCAGCTGGCGGATCGCCACTTCTGATTTCAGATAGCCTGACTGGGGTTCGAAGATGCCGGTATAGTCTTCGGGTACGCTGATCTGCGGCCAGCGCTGCATCACTTCTTCACCGCTCAGCCTTTCCACGGGCAGATTAAATTCGGCGGCGCTGTCGCTGACGTTGCGAATAAAGGCCGAGTCGCGGGGAGCGAGATTAACCACGCCACTGCGCTGCATCAGCCGCTCGCCACAGGCTTTCTCGAGCTCATCCCATAATGCCTGCGCGCGCAAGACAAGAGAAACATAGTGAGCGCCTTCGCCGTAAGCGTGGCGGATAAGACGCGTTTCGCCATGGTGGCTGCCCTCGCTGTGCGGCGGATGGGCGCGGTCAATCATCAGAACCTTCAGCCCGGCGCGCGTGGCATACCATCCTGCCGCTGCCCCCACGGACCCGCTGCCAACCACGATCAAATCATAAACCATTAAACCTGCTCCTCTGTTAGTCCGGCTGTCTGGCAGAATAGCAAAATGTTCCGGCAATGAAAAAGGCACCCAACGGGTGCCTTCAGAACGGATCAAGCAGAGATTAATGTTTCTTGTAGTCGCGATCCAGATAGTCTGTGGCTTCGATCTTCGCGATGCCAGCCTCAAGGATAGAGATAAATTGTCTGGCAACATCAGTGGTTAACCAGTATGTCTGACCCACCTCAGCTTCTTCATTCTGCTGTTCGCCTGACGAAGGCGAGTGGAGACGGATCATCATGGCATCATAGCTGTCCACGGTACTGATATCCCACCCAATGAGGGGATGTGTCTGGATAACATCTTTGTTTCTGTCCATTATAACCCCCTTATTACTCGTGTTAATGATGACAACGAAGTGATTTATCGAGGTTCAATGCGGCTTTTTTTCCATAGAGCAGAATTATTATAACAGAAAATTATTTTCGAGCGGAGTGAAATCTAAGCACAGGCGCCAGGTTATTTCAGAGAGAATTAAGCGGAAGCGGCAAAACAATTAATCCTGCCGCTTTTTTATTGGCATGTTCAGCTAAGCCTGCTGCGATATATTCATCTGGCCGTGTCGCTTTTCAACTTCATCCGCCAGGCGGGCAAAATGCAGCTGCCTGTTTTCATCGCGCGCGGCTTTACTCGCCTCCAGCCGCAGATACTCAATCAGCGACTGGCCGGTCTTCTCATCCACGCTGGCCGTGAGGGATAAAAAAGCACTTTCCAGCACGTTCAGGCGCTGCTGCTGATCGGCAATCAGCGTCAGAAGTTCACCGAACGTCATTGTCTCATCAGGTTTTTCAGTCATGGCGGTTATCTCCGGCGGACAGGATCGGGAAACAGAGTCAACCAGTACAGTTTACAACGCATGAGGGATCCCGGCGAGTCACGCCGGAAGGAAAAAATAAAAAAGCCGGATGGCGAAATCCGGCAAAGAAAGGCAACAGGCGCGAAGCTTAATCGGTGATGAACCAGTCGTCGGCGCTTTCCCAGGTTTCCTGAAGGATCGCCGTCACTGTCTCTTTCGCTTCTTTACCGCCGCCCATCACCGTCAGGTTATTGGCGCCAGCATAACGTACCGACACGCTGTTTGCCGTTTCCGGGAACTGTTTGTCGATACGCTTAATAAGTTCCTGCGAGAGCGCGTCAATGGCGCCAGCGGGAAGGGGACTCGTTTTTGCAACAGTGACTTCAACACGCATAAAAGCCTCCGGTTAAGATACTGTGAATGTATACAGTATTTCATCCAAAGGCAATAGTTTTATCCGTGTCGTGTCTTTTAACGCGTGACGCGCCAGTTCAACGTTTCCCCGGCAAGGAAAGGCACCAGCGATTCGCTGCCCATCTCAATGCGCTCCGGCACTGTCCAGGGTTCACGCGTCAGCGTTACTGTTCCTTCATTGAGCGGCAGGTCGTAGAAACGTGGGCCATTCAGTGAGCAGAAAGCTTCAAAATGCCCGAGCGCATTCATCTCTTCAAAAACGGTGGCGTAAGCGGGCAGGAAGGAAGGCGCATTAAATACGCCAGCACAGCCACAGCTGGCTTCTTTACGATGCCGCAAATGCGGCGCGGTATCGGTGCCAAGGAAAAAACGCTCGTTGCCGCTCGCGACCGCCTCACGCAGCGCTTCCTGATGAGTATTTCGCTTGAGGATCGGCAGGCAGTAAAGATGCGGTCGCACGCCGCCCACCAGCATATGGTTGCGGTTAAACATCAGGTGCTGCGGGGTGATGGTAGCAGCCAGAAAACGGTTCCCTTCGCGGACATAATCAGCCGCCTCCCGCGTGGTGATATGTTCAAACACCACTTTCAGTTCCGGAAACTGCTGACGTAGCGGATCCATTACAGATTCGATAAAGCGCGCTTCGCGATCGAAAATATCGATATGCGCATCGGTAACTTCGCCGTGAATCAGCAGCGGCATCCCGATTTCCTGCATCCGCGCCAGCACGTCCGCGATGGCCGCGATGTTCGTCACGCCATGGCTTGAGTTGGTGGTGGCATGGGCCGGATAGAGCTTGGCGGCGGTAAATACACCTTCGCGGTAGCCTTTCTCCACTTCATCCGCAGCGAGCGAATCGGTCAGGTAGCAGGTCATCAGCGGCGTAAAACGATCCCCTGCGGGTCGTGCGGCAAGAATGCGATCGCGGTAGGCAATGGCGGCGGCAACGCTGGTGACCGGCGGCACCAGATTTGGCATCACAATGGCCCGGCCACACACCTCGCTGGTAAACGGCAACACGGCCTGGAGCATCTCATCATCACGCAGATGGATATGCCAGTCGTCAGGGCGGCGAATAGTCAGTTGCTGGGGTTGTGCAGTCATCAGGATGCTCCGGCAGAAGTGAAATCAGTCAGATATGGCTGGATTTGGCCGGGTACTAAGCATAGGGATAAAGCGAGGGGAATGCACCCGGTTTATGACGGGCAGGAAGAAAAAACTGGCTACTCCGCGTCCGGCTTTCCGGGATATGCCTAACGCAAAGCTGCCCGCCTGATAAGACGGGCGGACAGCGGCGGGTTACTCAGTAAACGGAATGATCAGTTCTCCGGGCTTCACTTCCAGCCCTTTCGCAAAGCGTTTCGCCAGCGACTCCGCTTTGCTGCGATCGCTGCTCAGCACATAGGCTGGTTTGCGGTTGAAATACTCTTTCAGCGACTGGTTCAGATAAGGCGTCAGCGTTGTGAGTACAGCCTGCATTTTGTCGGGCACTACCTGCACATCAACCAGCTCCATATCCTTCAGATAGATGGCGCCTTCTTCCCGGTTGAAAAACGGCAGAGCTTTCATCACCAGCTTCATGTCCGCCTGCTGCGGACCAAACAGTGAACTGATACTGACTTTAGCATTGCCGGTCAGGATGATCTTATCAGGCTCCTGACGACCAATCTGGCTGCTGAGATTGGTCAGCACGATATGCGCGTTAACCAGACCCGCCACGCCAAGATCTTTCTCATAATTGTTGTGCTTTTGCAGCGCTTCATTAACTTCCTGTTCGCTGATGCTGTATTGCGTAAGCTGATTGCAGCCGCTGACCACGCCCGCGAGCAGCAGGGCGAACGTCATCCAGATAACTCTCTTCATTACTGTCCTCTACGATTCGGTCGTCAGTAACCCTTCTGACGCAGACACTAGCTTGCCCGACATTAACCAGAGAGTCATCCCTGGATTGCAGGAGTTTCAGAAGTAAAGTGCGGAGGTTTCAGAAAGAGAAGGGCCGCCAGCGCGGCCCTGTTGGTGAGGCTAGGCCGCCACGGAGGAGAGCAGGTTCACCTGAGTTTGCTTCGCCATATTATCCCGGTAATCCGCAACGCGGCTTGGATATTCAACGCCCTGGATGAGGGTAAGCGAGCGCAGCACGGGGAAGAGGTGAATATCATCCATGGAAAGCTCGCCGTTCACTGCGTTTGGCTTGACGATCAGCTTGTCGAGCTTGCGCAGGTCATCGTTAACGTTTTTGATAAAACCGTCAGCATGGCGCTTAAGTTCTTCGAAATCACCGATAGTGGCTTCTTTCTTCTCTTTGAAGTAGTTACGCGCCTCCGGTGTGGCAAACTCTTCAAACGACGCGCCGGCAATACGGGGCAGGGTGAGTTTGTTCAGGTAGCCGTTGATCTGCCGCAGCCAGTCGCTGATGGCCGGGTTAAGTTTACCCGTCAGCAAAGGTTCCCCATCCAGCTTGTCGACATAATTAACAATTTCCAGACTTTCAGGCATACAGCTTCCGTCATCCTTCATCAGAATGGGCGCTATTTTCTGGCCAACCATTTTTTGCGGCGTCGCTTCATCATCGTTCTGCATGACCACCAGTTCAACCGGGATATTTTTCAGGCCGAAAATCATGCGGGCTTTAACGCAGAATGGGCAGTGTTCGTAAATAAACAGTTTCAAGAATGCCTCCTTACGGCGATCGGAGTGAGCGTTCCCACCCTTAATCTTTTGAATGCCTTAGAGGAGTATGGAAGAGATCCGCTGAGAGGGCAAACCTGGCATTTCAGCCTTAACGCTGGCGTTTTCTGAGCCAGGCAGCTTAAGCTGTGAGCCGGTTCTTACATTTGTGATGCGACGAGGTAGTGAAACAAAATCGTAGCGAAGGTGTTTCACTTTACTTTCTTGATCCCGATGGGCATAAGCTCGAACTGCATATGGGTAATCTGACGCAGCGGCTTACAGCCTGTCGGCAGTCGCCCTGTAAAGGTCAGATTTTTTATGATGACAGGGAAGCAAATTAGCGCGGGTACTGAACAGTCAGCCCGATTTTTTCGCTATTATCAGCAACATTCACACCGCATAATGACCTCAGCCCGTTGTACCGCTATGGCGTGCGGGCGTTATAGTGTGGAAAAGTGCGGAAAATGTCCTTTAACGGCAGCTGTTCTGCCGGGTGGACATAGCAACGTTTACTGTTATCACTGGCGGCCAATTTCAGGAGAAAAGATGTTTGGCTATCGCTCTGCTGCGCCCAAAGTGCGCCTCTCCACTGACCGGCTGGTCGTACGCCTCGTCCACGAGCGTGATGCCTGGCGTCTCGCTGATTACTATGCTGAAAACCGCACCTTTCTGAAGCCCTGGGAGCCGGTACGCGATGAGAGCCACTGCTATCCATCTGGCTGGCAGGCGCGCCTGGGGTTAATTACCGATATGCATAAACAGGGCAGCGCTTTCTATTTCGCGGTAATGGATCCGGATGAAAATGAGGTGCGGGGCGTGGCAAACTTCAGCAACGTGGTGCGTGGCTCCTTTCACGCCTGCTATCTGGGCTATTCGCTCGGTGAGAAATGGCAGGGGCAGGGAATGATGTTTGAAGCGTTACAGGCCGCTATCCGCTATATGCAGCGTCAGCAGCGCATTCACCGTATCATGGCGAACTATATGCCGCATAATCAGCGAAGCGGTAACCTGCTGGCGCGCCTGGGGTTCGAGAAAGAGGGCTACGCCAAAGCCTATTTATTGATTGATGGCCGCTGGCAGGATCACGTGCTGACGGCCCTGACGTCCAGAGAATGGACACCGGAAAGACGCGGATAATCACACCATGAAAATGCTTTTGTCGCCCGTCGAGGCGCGTACGCTTGGCTGTCTGCTGGAAAAGCAGGTCACCACACCGGAACAGTACCCAATGTCCCTTAACGGCGTTGTCACCGCCTGTAACCAGAAGTCAAACCGGGAGCCGGTGATGACGCTGAGCGAAGTGGCGGTGCAGGAGACGCTGGACGAGCTGGTAAAAAAACACCTTGTCACGCCGCAAAGTGGTTTTGGCAACCGGGTGGTGAAATATGAACACCGATTCTGCAATACGGCGTTCGGCCAGCTAAAATTTTCCCCCGCCGAGCTGGCAATTATCACCACGCTGCTGTTGAGAGGGGCGCAGACGCCGGGCGAATTACGGACGCGCAGCGGCCGCCTGCATGAGTTTACCGATATGGGGGAAGTGGAGCAGGCGCTGGAAAGGCTGGCGACCCGTGAAGATGGCCCCTTTGTCGTCCGGCTGGCGCGGGAGCCAGGCAAGCGGGAAAGTCGCTACATGCATCTCTTCAGCGGCGATGTTGACGAATCCCCTGCCACGCCGGAGACAGAACAAAGTGATATTGACCTTGCAGAACGAGTCGCTGAACTGGAGCGACAGGTCGCGGAAATGCAGCAGCAACTGGCTAAACTGACACAAGGAACCTGAGATGAGACAACTGCGGATTGGCATTGTGGGGCTGGGAAGCATTGCGCAAAAAGCCTGGCTGCCGGTGGTGACCAGGACCGGTGACTGGCAGATTGCCGGCGCCTTTTCACCGAATCAGGCGAAGGCAAAACCGATCTGCGACAGCTACCGGATCCCCCTCTTTTCATCCCTGGACTCGCTGGCAGCCGCCTGCGATGCCGTGTTCGTTCATACCTCAACCGACAGCCATTTCGCCATCGTTAAGCAGCTGCTGCTGGCGGGAGTGGATGTGTGCGTGGACAAGCCGCTGGCGGCGAAGCTGAACGAGGCGGAAGAGCTGGTCGCGCTGGCTCACCGTCTTGGCCGCAAGCTGATGGTGGCATTTAACCGTCGATTTGCACCGCGTTATCTGCAACTTAAAGGGCAGATGGAGGCGCCCGCCTCGCTGAGAATGGATAAACACCGCAGCGACAGCGTTGGCCCGCACGATCTTTTCTTTACGCTGCTGGATGATTATCTTCACGTCGTCGATACGGCGCTCTGGCTGGGCGGCGGCAGTGGAAAACTGCAAAGCGGCATCATTCAGACCAGCGGGGCGGGAGAAATGCTCTATGCCGAACACCATTTCAGCAGCGGTCCGGCGCTGATAACCACCAGCATGCACCGGCGCGCAGGCACTCAGCGCGAGACGGTCATGGCGATAGCGGAGCGCAGCGTCTGGCATCTGCACGATATGCGGGACTATCAGCAGGAAACGGAAGGGAAGATGGTTATCGACCCGGTGCCGGGCTGGATGAGCACACTGGAACAGCGGGGATTTATGGGGGCGGCGCACCACTTTATCAGCTGCGTACAAAATCAGACAATGCCGCAGACCTCAGGTGAGCAGGCGCTGATGGCGCAGCGTATCGTCGAGAAACTCTGGCGGGATAGCGACCGCGAATAATCCGCTGTAACAAACGAAAGTGGTTATTTCCTTCAGCATCAGTAGACTATGCCGATTCCTGACCGGTCGCCCTGGCCGGTCAGACGCCCGCTGTGGCTCAGTCACCTATCAAGTGGAACCATCAGGAAGAACATGAACCTGTTAAAATCGCTGGCGGCGGTCAGTTCGATGACGCTCTTTTCGCGCGTGCTGGGATTTGCCCGCGACGCCATTGTCGCAAGAGTTTTTGGCGCCGGGATGGCGACAGATGCCTTTTTCGTCGCCTTTAAGCTGCCTAATCTGCTCCGCCGTATTTTTGCCGAAGGGGCTTTCTCCCAGGCATTTGTGCCGATCCTTGCCGAATATAAAAGCCAGCAGGGCGAAGAGGCGACGCGGGTCTTTATCGCTTATGTCTCCGGGCTACTGACGCTGGCGCTGGCGCTGGTCACCGTGCTGGGTATGTTTGCCGCGCCCTGGGTAATCCTCGCCACGGCGCCCGGTTTTGCCGACACTCAGGCGAAATTTGAACTGACCTCTTCCCTGCTACGCATCACCTTCCCCTATATCATGCTGATTTCGCTGGCTTCGCTTTCCGGCGCAATCCTCAATACCTGGAATCGTTTTTCGGTTCCGGCGTTTGCGCCGACGCTGCTTAATATCAGCATGATTAGCTTTGCCCTGTTTGCCGCCCCCTATTTTAACCCGCCGGTGCTGGCGCTCGCCTGGGCGGTTGTCGCCGGCGGCGTCCTTCAGCTCGGCTATCAGCTTCCTCATCTGCGCAAAATCGGCATGCTGGTGCTGCCGAGGCTTAATCTCAAAGACGCGGGCGTCTGGCGGGTAATGCGTCAGATGGGGCCGGCGATTTTAGGCGTTTCGGTCAGCCAGATCTCGCTAATCATTAACACTATTTTTGCTTCTTTTCTGGTATCGGGTTCGGTTTCCTGGATGTACTACGCCGACCGCCTGATGGAATTTCCCTCCGGCGTGCTGGGCGTGGCGCTGGGCACCATTTTGCTGCCGTCACTGGCGAAGAGTTTCTCCAGCGGCAATCACGATGAGTATTCGCGCCTGATGGACTGGGGCCTGCGCCTCTGTTTCCTGCTGGCATTGCCAAGCGCGGTGGCGCTCGGGATTCTGGCCAAGGCGCTGACCGTGGCGCTGTTTCAGTATGGCAAGTTCACCGCCTTCGATGCGGCGATGACGCAACGTGCTCTGGTCGCTTATTCGGTCGGGCTGATGGGGCTGATTGTGGTAAAAGTGCTGGCGCCGGGCTTTTATTCGCGGCAGAACATCAAAACGCCGGTGAAAATCGCCATCGTCACGCTGATCGTGACGCAATTAATGAACCTGGCTTTTATTGGTCCGCTGAAGCATGCCGGGCTGGCCCTGTCGATTGGTCTGGCGGCCTGTCTGAACGCCTCGCTGCTCTACTGGCAGTTGCGCAAGCAGAAAATTTTCCACCCGCAGCCGGGCTGGTTCAGTTTCCTTCTGCGTCTTTTTATCGCATTGGTGGCGATGGCCGCCGCGCTGGTGGGTATGTTGTGGGTAATGCCTGAGTGGGAGGTCGGCAATATGGCGTGGCGTCTGCTGCGGCTTGCGGCAGTTTGCGCTGTGGGTGGGAGCGTTTACTTCCTGGTGCTGATGGCGCTGGGCTTTCGTCTGCGCGATTTTGCCCGCCGCACCACACTCTGAATAAACACAACCCCGGCGCAGTTACACTGCGCCGGGGTCTGAATGCTTATCCGTGACTCTCCGCTACAACATCGGATTTAAACTTTACGGCTGATAAAACTGCTGGTGGTGGCCTGACCATCCGGACCGTAGAATTTCTGCGTCTGGTGAGGTCTAAGCACCTCCAGCGCCTGCCCGGTAAAATCAATCTGGTGATTTAACAGCAACCCATTGTGCAGGTTAGTGTCCCGCAGCTTAACGGTCTGTTCCTGAATGGCAGCCCAGCGGCGGGCCATATCAGGATGGCGGCTGTAGGGCGCATGAACCCCGGCCTCTTTTTCCGCATCCCGTCGCATCTGCTCGATAAAATTGAGCGTGGCCAGCAGGGAGCTTTTGTCTTCGGTGATACGTTGGAGCAGGCTGCTGTTGATCTGCCCGCCGGAGAGCTGTTCCTGCTCTGCCAGCATTACGTCGGCGAGACTTCCCAGTACTTCCAGCATTTTATCCAGCGAGGTCAGCAGCTTTTGCATGTTGTTAATTACCTTCCAAAGAATCTTTCGCTTCCTGAATCAGGGCGTCGGCGATTTTGCCACTATCCATCTTCAGTTCGCCGTTACGGATAGCCGTCTTAAGCTCTTCCACGCGGGCGGTGTTAATGTCCTGTGAGCTGGCTTTGGTCAGCTGCGACTGCGCGCCGCTCAGCACGACCTGAGTCCCGGCTACGGGGGTATTTGTTTCTGCCGGACGAGCTTTCGGCGCAGCAGGTTCGCTGGTTTCGCGCTGCTGAATAGTGCTGCCCGGTTTTACAGGCTGAGTTCTTTCGATGCTCATATCTGACTCCTTAAGTCTCAGGCAAAATCCGCCCGATAAGCGTTAGTGTATGACGTCTGTTATTTACACTATCGGCAACAGGGAAGCCAGCTTTAGCCTTTTATAAGCATTTATAGCGATATAAGAATATTCCCATCAGGCGCCACTTCACCACTGACAATCTGACCGTTATTCATGCGGACTCTGACCCGCTGCGCGGCGGTCGCATTATTCATCGCGCGGCCGTCGCTGGTGATGTTAAATCCCTCGCCGCGCGCGGTTACCGTGACGTTCTGTCCCGCTTTCACGCGCCAGGGCTGCCTGACCATCATCAGCGAGAGCGGCTGTCCGGGCATGATGTCGCGCAGAGCAATCGCATCGGTGACCTCGGCGGCGGTCATCACGGTGCGTGCAGGGAGCGTATCAAGGCGCCCATGCTCAAGCTTGATATCCGCCTCTGTCAGCGGCGTGCCGCGGCGAACCGCACGTGCCGCCACCACATACTCGCCGGTCACCTGGAGCTGAACCTGAAGGTAGCGGCGGTTTTGATCGCAGCTGGCCGCCACGCTCATATTGCCCCACATGCGGCTGTTGCCCGGCAGGGAAAACTGCGGATTATCACAGGCGGGCCACTGGGACTGAGGCGTTTTCACCACTACGGTGAGGGTATCGGCACGCTGTCCGCTTTCCCCATAGCGTGTGGTAAAAAATTGCGTTAGCTGCGCGGTCAGGTCGCCAGCGCTGGCCAGCACCGGAAACAGCCCTAAAATCGCCGTCAGCAGACAGATTACTCCGCGCATCTTCTCATCCCCTTATTCAACATGGCACCGATTCTACCCGCGAGTCCCTCCTGTTCAAGGCGCAAATTAGCGACGAATTTACGCGCTATTCCGGCGATAGTCCTTTTCACCGCGCGATATGCTGTCAGCTCTGAATTTTCATTTGCGGAGGAAGCATGCTCGACAAACTGGACGCGGCATTACGGTTTAATACCGAAGCATTAAACCTGCGTGCCCAGCGGCAGGAAATCCTGGCATCCAACATTGCCAACGCTGACACGCCCGGCTATCAGGCTCGCGATATCGATTTCGCCAGCCAGCTGAATAAGGTGATGGAGCAGGGCCGTGCGCCTGGATCAGGGCTGTCGCTGGCGGTGACGTCGGCTCGTCATATTCCTGCGGAAACGCTGCAACCGCCTTCCATGGACCTGCTGTACCGCATCCCGGATCAGCCTGCGATGGATGGCAACACGGTAGATATGGACCGGGAACGTACTCAATTCGCGGATAACAGCCTGAAATACCAGACGGATCTGACCATGATCAGCGGTCAGATCAAAGGCATGATGTCCGTGCTACAGGGGCAATAATTTATGGCTTTACTGAACATTTTTGATATAGCGGGATCGGCGATGAATGCGCAGTCCCAGCGGCTGAACGTCAGCGCCAGTAACCTGGCAAACGCCGACAGCGTCACCGGGCCGGACGGCCAGCCTTACGTCGCCAAGCAGGTAGTTTTCCAGACGGCGGCCATGCCTGGCTCGCCAACCGGCGGCGTACGTGTCTCGCAGGTCGTTGACGATCCAACGCCGGCGAAGCTCGTCTATGAACCCGGTAATCCGATGGCGGATGCGAAAGGCTACGTGAAGATGCCAAACGTGGACGTTGTGAGTGAAACGGTTAACACCATGTCAGCTTCACGCAGCTACCAGGCGAACGTCGAGGTGTTAAACACCGTGAAGCAAATGATGATGAAAACCCTGACGATTGGTCAATAAGGAGCGGGCAGATGGGCATTGCAGTAGGCGTTAATGAGTCCCTGGACTACAGCGCAATCAAAACAGCAACGTCAACGACGGAGAACTCCTCGGCTGACCTGCAAAATAACTTCCTGACGCTGCTGGTCACCCAGTTGAAAAACCAGGACCCGACCAATCCGATGGATAACAGCCAGCTCACCACGCAGCTGGCACAGATCAACACCCTGAGCGGTATCGAGAAGCTCAATACCACGCTGGGTTCGATTTCCGGTCAGATCAACAGCGGACAATCGCTGCAGGCTTCCGCCCTGATTGGTCACGGCGTGATGGTGAATGGGTCACAGATTCTGGTCGGCAGCGGCGACACCACGCCGTTCGGCGTCAGTCTGGATCAGGCCTCAACCGCCACTCAGGCCACCATTACCGATGCGTCAGGCAAAATTGTCAAAACTATTGAGCTTGGTGGTCTTAGCGCCGGGGTACATACCTTCGCCTGGGACGGCACAACGACGGATGGCACCACCGCCGCAGACGGTAAATACCAGGTTTCACTCAGCGCCAGCAACGCTTCAGGCCCACTGGTTTCGCAGCCGCTGAACTACGCACTGGTTACCGGGGTAACTAACGACGCCAGCGGTGCCGTTTTAGACCTCGGCACGTTGGGGAAAACCACCCTCGCGAACGTTCGTCAGATTATTTAACCACTTAACCCTTATCCAGGAGTGAACTCATGGGCTTTTCACAGGCAGTAAGCGGCTTGAACGCCGCCTCCAGTAACCTTGACGTTATTGGTAACAACATCTCTAACTCCGCGACCGTGGGCTTTAAATCTGCGACCGTTTCTTTTGCCGATATGTTTGCCGGCTCAAAAGTGGGTCTGGGCGTCAAAGTGGCAGCGGTAACGCAGGACTTTAACGACGGCACCACCACCTCGACCAGCCGTGGCCTTGACGTGGCGATCAGCCAGTCAGGTTTTTTCCGTATGGCCGATCCAAATGGCGCGGTCTACTACAGCCGTAACGGCCAGTTCACCCTGGATGCCAACCGCAACATCGTGAATGCCGATGGCCTGCAGCTGACCGGTTACCCGGCAACAGGTACGCCACCTGCTGTCCAGACCGGTGCTAACCCGGTTGGCCTGAGCGTGCCGACCACCGCCATGTCAGCAAAAGCCACCTCCACGGCGGCGCTGGTGGCTAACCTGAACTCAACCGACAGCGTGCCGACCAAAACCCCGCTCGATATCAACGATCCGGATACCTATAACAGCAAAGCGTCCATGACCACCTTTGACTCGCTGGGTAACGAACATACGCTGAACCTTTACTTCACCAAAACCGCCGCAGGTGAGTGGACGGCGAACGTGAAGGATGCCAGCGCCGCGGATCCTACGGCAGATGTTGGCACTTTTGATATGTCGTTCAACACCAGCGGTCAGCTGACCTCTTCCGCCGTGCAGACGCTGAACCTGCTGCCGCTTAACGGTTCAGCAGCGACGCCAATTACCCTGAGCATGCTGAACAGTCAGCAGCAGAACACCGGTACCAGCACCTTCGGTAACCCGACTCAGGACGGCTACAAACCGGGCGAACTGACCAGCTACCAGATCAACAACGACGGCACCCTGGTTGGTAACTACTCCAACGAGAAGACCCAGGTGCTGGGCCAGATCGCTCTGGCTAACTTCGCTAACCCGGAAGGGCTGAAGTCAGAAGGCAATAACGTCTGGTCCGCGACAAACACCTCCGGTCAGGCGCTGGTCGGTCTTGCCGGCACCGGTAACCTTGGCACGCTGACCGCAGGTGCGCTGGAATCCTCCAACGTTGACCTGAGTAAAGAGCTGGTCAACATGATCGTCGCACAGCGTAACTATCAGTCAAACGCCCAGACCATCAAAACGCAGGACCAGATCCTTAACACCCTGGTCAACCTGCGCTAATACGGCTAACAGGATCGTCTTATGGATCACGCGATATATACCGCAATGGGGGCTGCCAGTCAGACCCTCGAACGGCAGGCAGTAACGTCCAGCAACCTGGCCAACGCCTCCACACCCGGCTTCCGCGCACAGCTCAACGCCATGCGTGCCGTGCCGGTGCAGGGCTTGTCGCTGCCGACGCGCACGCTGGTCACAGCGTCAACGCCCGGGTCGGATATGTCTCCCGGCGCAATGGACTACACCGAACGTTCGCTGGACGTTGCGGTGAGGCAGGATGGCTGGCTGGCGGTTCGTGCGCCCGATGGCACCGAGGCCTATACCCGCAACGGTAACATGCAGTTAGATCCGGCGGGCCAGCTCACCATCCAGGGCAACCTGGTGATGGGCGACGGCGGACCGATTGCCGTGCCGCAGGGTTCTGAAATCACCATCGCGGCCGACGGATCGATTACCGCGCTGAATCCGGGCGATCCGCCGAATGCGACTGTCCAGCTGGGCCGTCTGAAGCTGGTGAAAGCGGTGGGGTCTGAAGTGGTGCGCGGCGATGACGGCTTGTTCCGTCCTAACGCCAGCACCCAGGCCCAGCGCGGTGCCGTTCTGCAAAACGATCCGACCATACAGGTCATGCCTGGCGTGCTGGAAGGCAGCAACGTTAAGCCGATCGAAACCATGGTCGACATGATCGCCAACGCACGCCGCTTTGAGATGCAGATGAAAGTGATCTCAAGCGTCAATGAGAATGAACAACGCGCTAACCAGCTGCTGTCGATGAGCTAAGCGCAGAGGAAAACTGAATGATTCGTTCCTTATGGATTGCCAAAACTGGCCTTGACGCCCAGCAGACAAATATGGACGTCATCTCCAACAACCTGGCAAACGTCAGCACCAACGGCTTTAAACGCCAGCGTGCGGTTTTTGAAGATTTGATGTATCAGACGCTGCGTCAGCCGGGCGCACAGTCTTCCGAGCAGACGACGCTGCCTTCCGGTATGCAGATTGGTACCGGTACGCGACCAGTCGCCACCGAGCGCCTGCACACTCAGGGTAACCTGAACAAAACTGACTCATCAAAAGATGTGGCGATCAGCGGGCAGGGCTTCTTCCAGGTACAGATGCCGGACGGCACCCTGGCTTACACCCGTGACGGTTCGTTTCAGACTGACCAGAATGGCCAGTTGGTGACCAACGGCGGCTTTCCTGTTCAGCCTGCCATCACCATCCCGGCGAACTCACTGAGCATGACCATTGGTCGTGACGGTGTGGTCAGTGTCACGCAGCAGGGTCAGGCGCAGCCGGTACAGGTTGGTCAGCTTACGCTGAGCACCTTTATCAACGATGCGGGTCTGGAAAGTAAAGGTGAAAACCTTTATCAGGAAACCCAGGCATCAGGCGCACCCACCGACAGCGCACCAGGCAACAACGGCGCGGGCCTGCTTTATCAGGGTTACGTCGAAACATCTAACGTAAACGTCGCCGAAGAGCTGGTCAGCATGATCCAGACTCAGCGCGCTTACGAGATTAACAGCAAAGCAATCAGCACATCCGATCAGATGCTGGCCAAGCTGACCCAGTTGTAATTCGCGGCACTGTACTTGTCGTAACGGCCGGGCTTGCCCGGCCCTTAATAAAAGCAATCTCTTGATTATTAAAGGTAGTTATTCCATGGCGAAGCAAATCTCAGTGCCTGGACGTTTGTTGGTCGCGTTGCTGCTGCTGACGCTTAACGGTTGTGCTCTGGTTCCACGTAAGCCGCTGGTTGAGGGTGTGACAACGGCCCAGCCGCTGCCTGCTTCGCCGCCGGTGGTTAACGGCTCTATTTTTCAGGGCATGATGCCGATGAACTACGGCTACCAGCCGCTGTTCGAGGATCGTCGCCCGCGTAATATCGGCGATACGCTGACCATTGTTCTTCAGGAAAATGTCAGCGCGAGCAAAAGCTCGTCGGCTTCAGCCGGGCGCAACGGCAGCAGTACGCTGGGGCTGAATGCCCTGCCAGGCTCGCTGACCGGTCTGCTGGGTGGGGATAAGGTCAATTTTGACGCCTCAGGCACCAGTGATTTTGCCGGTAAGGGTGGCGCAACCGCCAATAACACCTTCACCGGTACCATCACCGTGACCGTTAACCAGGTACTGCCAAACGGCAACCTGAACGTCGTCGGTGAGAAACAGATCGAAATTAACCAGGGCACGGAATTTATCCGCTTCTCTGGGGTGGTTAACCCGCGCACCATCAGCGGCAGTAACAGTGTGATATCGACACAGGTGGCGGATGCCCGCATTGAATATGTCGGCAACGGCTATATCAATGAGGCGCAGACGATGGGCTGGCTGCAACGGTTCTTCCTGAACCTGTCACCGTTTTAAGAGGCTTACATGCGTAAGATTATGCTTCAACTCGCTCTGCTTTTGCTGGCTGGCGTCAGCGCACTGGCTCAGGCTGACCGCATCCGCGATCTGACCACGGTGGGCGGCGTACGGGAAAACTCCCTGATTGGTTACGGCCTGGTTGTCGGCCTTGATGGGTCTGGCGATCAGACCACTCAGACGCCTTTTACCACGCAGAGCCTGAACAACATGCTCTCCCAGCTCGGCATTACCGTGCCGGCTGGCACCAACATGCAGCTGAAAAACGTGGCGGCGGTTATGGTGACCGCCAAGCTGCCCGCCTTTGGCCGTCAGGGACAGGTGATTGATGTGGTGGTTTCCTCAATGGGGAACGCCAAAAGCCTGCGCGGCGGTACGCTGCTGATGACCCCGTTGAAGGGCGTGGACAATCAGGTTTATGCGCTGGCGCAGGGCAATATTCTGGTAGGTGGCGCATCTGCCGCCGCCGGAGGCAGCAGCGTGCAGGTCAACCAGGTGAACGGCGGACGTATCACCGGCGGCGCCACCATTGAGCGTGAACTGCCGAACAACTTTGGTACTTCGGATACCATCAATCTGTTGCTTAACCGGGAAGATTTCAGCATGGCGCAGCGTATCAGCGACGCCATCAACAGCCGCAGCGGCTACGGTTCGGCGCAGGCACTCGATGGCAGAACGGTCCAGGTTCGCGTTTCGGCAAACAATACGTCTCAGGTTCGCCTGCTGGCCGATATACAGAATATCAACGTCGCTATGCCGGTGCAGGATGCCAAAGTCATCATCAACTCACGTACCGGTTCTGTGGTCATGAATCGCGAAGTGATGCTGAGCAGTTGTGCTATCGCTCAGGGCAACCTGTCGGTGACGGTAAACCAGCAGCAGAACGTGAATCAGCCCGATACGCCGCTGGCTGGCGGCCAGACCGTGGTGACGCCTGAGACGCAAATCGATCTGCGCCAGAGCGGCGGAGCGCTGCAAAGCGTGACGGCCAGCGCCAACCTGAACAGCGTTGTACGTGCCCTCAACGCGCTCGGCGCCACGCCAATCGATCTGATGTCCATTCTGCAGTCGATGGACAGCGCAGGCTGTCTGCATGCCAAACTGGAAATAATCTGATGAGTAATACCCAATCTCTGATGGGAGCGGCGTATGACAGCCGCTCGCTGAATGACCTGAAACGTCAGGCTGGCAACGACCCGCAGGCACATGCGAAGGAAGTGGCGAAGCAGGTTGAAGGAATGTTCGTACAGATGATGCTGAAAAGCATGCGTCAGGCGCTGCCGCAGGATGGTCTGATGAGCACCGAACAGACGCGGCTTTATACCTCGATGTACGATCAGCAGATTGGGCAGCAGATCGCCGCTAAAGGGCTGGGCCTGGCCGATATGATGGTCAAACAGATGGCGCAGGCTCAGCCGCCGGACGAAAAAGCGGGCACCGTGCCGATGCTGCTGGATAAAAACTTTATCAACACGCTGCCGCCGCTGGCCCTGGAAATGGCCGAGCAGGAGCGCATTGTGCGCAGGGCGGTACCGCGTCTGCCCGCTGCGGCAGACAGACCGCTCAGCGGTGACAGCAGCGACTTCATCGCCAAACTGTCACAGCCAGCTAAAGAAGTCAGCGCCGGAACCGGTATCCCGCATCATCTGATCCTGGCGCAGGCCGCGCTTGAATCAGGCTGGGGACAGCGCCAAATCATGACCGCTGATGGCCGTCCGAGCCACAACCTGTTTGGTATCAAGGCAACCGGAAGCTGGCAGGGGAAAACCACGGAGATCACCACCACCGAATATGAGAACGGTGAGGCGAAAAAGGTGAAGGCCAAATTCCGTGTTTATGACTCCTATTTTGAAGCGCTTAACGACTATGTCAGCCTGATCACCAAAAATCCGCGCTATGCGGCGGTGACCACGGCGGACACGCCGGAGCAGGGCGCAAGAGCGTTGCAGGCTGCGGGTTACGCGACCGACCCGAAATATGCACAAAAGCTGGTGGGAATGATTGAGCAATTCAAAAATATGGGTGAAAAAGTGGTGAAAGCCTATACCCAGGATCTTGGTGATTTCTTCTGATTTTTTACTCAAGTTTGCCGCTGGCGAACCGATAACCTCTTCAGGCCGGATGAGCGTAAATCCGCGCCGGCCACTAATGCCGGCCCGTGCTGTGTCAGGGTAAACAAGGAACCGACATGTCCAATTTAATTAATACCGCCATGAGTGGGCTGGGCGCTGCCCAAGCCGCGTTGAATACGACCAGTAATAACATCAGCAACTACAACGTCGCGGGCTATTCTCGCCAGACAACCATTCTGGCCCAGGCGAACAGTACGCTGAGCGGCAATAATTATTACGGTAACGGCGTGTCGGTTGCCAGCGTCAACCGCGAATATGATTCCTTTATTACCAATCAGCTGCGCAGCGCTGACACGCAGTCGAGCGCGCTGAAGACGCAGTACCAGCAGCTCTCCAACATCGATGATATGTTCTCCAGCACGACCAACACGCTGTCGACGAACATTCAGGACTTTTTCAGCTCTATCCAGACGCTGGTCAGTAACGCGTCCGATCCGTCAGCCCGTCAGACGATGCTGGGCAAAGCCGACGGGCTGGTAAACCAGTTCCAGGTGACCGATACCTATTTGCGCAATCTGGATCGCAGCCTCAATACGTCTGTCACCGCTACCGTTGAACAGATCAACAGTTACGCTAAGCAGATCGCGAACGTCAATGAGCAGATCACCAAGCTCAAGGGCGCTGGCGCGGGCAGCGAACCTAACGATCTGATGGATCAGCGCGATCAACTGGTCAATAACCTGAATAAGCTGGTGGGCGTCACTGTCAGTCAACAGGATGGCGGTAGCTACAATATCAGCATGAGCAGCGGCATTTCGCTGGTGCAGGGCAGCGGCTACAGTCAGCTGGCGGCCGTACCGTCGAGCAGCGATCCGGGCCGCACTACCATTGCCACGGTCGATTCCACCAGCGGCAAAACCACGGAAATCCCGGAAAGACTGGTGACTAACGGTTCGCTTGGCGGGCTGCTCGCTTTCCGCTCCGATCTGGACAATACGCGTAATCAGATAGGCCAACTGGCGCTGGCGCTGGGTGACAGCTTCAACACGCAGCACCAGGCCGGTTTTGACAGCAACGGCGATGCTGGAGAAGCCTTCTTTAACCTGGGCACCACGGCTGTCGTCTCCAATGCGAAAAACAGCGGCACAGGTTCACTGAGTGTGGCGTGGACCGACACCAGTAAAGTGCAGGCGTCAAACTACAAAGTCAGCTTCGATCAGGACAGCAACAGCTGGAACGTGACCCGTCTTTCCGACAACAGCAGCATTGCCGCGACGGTGACGGCTGAAAACGGTAAGCCCGTACTGAGTTTCGACGGGCTGAAAGTGACCGTGGATGGTACGCCAGCAGGAAAAGACAGCTTCCTGGTGAAGCCGGTCTCTGACGTCATCGTCAGTATGGGCGTTAATATCACCGATGAGGCTAAAGTTGCCGCCGCCAGTGCCGATGATGGAATAAGCAATAACAACAACGCTCAGGCGCTGGTGGATCTGCAAACCAAAAAAGTGATTACCGGTAACAGTTCACTGACTCAGGCTTATGCCAGCATGGTGGCCGACGTTGGGAATAAAACCAGCAACCTGAAAACGACCGGCGTAACGCAGGAAAAAGTGGTGACGCAGCTGACGAATCAGCAGCAGTCCGTCTCCGGCGTTAACCTGGATGAAGAATATGGCAATCTGACGCGCTATCAGCAGTACTACACGGCCAACGCCAAAGTGCTTCAGACCGCCAGCACTATTTTCGATGCGCTGATCGGTGCGGTTAACTGATAGCGGTATAAGGAAAACATCATGCGTCTCAGCACTACCATGATTTATGACCAGCAAATGCGGGGTGTCAGCAGTTCGCAGGAAGGCTGGTTGAAAGTAGGCGAACAGCTCTCATCGGGCAAACGCGTCGTGAACCCGTCTGACGATCCTGTCGCCGCGGCCCAGGCCGTTGTTCTGTCACAGGCGCAGGCTGAAACTGACCAGTTCAAAACGGCCCGCAACTTTGCCACCACTGCGGTTTCGCAGGAAGAGACCAATCTCAAGCAGGTTGTCAGCGTCATCCAGGATGCCCAGACTGCGATTGTTGCCGCCTCTAACGGCACTTTATCGGACGATGACCGCGCCTCTTACGCCACTCAGCTGTCTGGTCTGCGCGACCAGTTGCTGAACCTGGCTAACGCCACTGACGGTAACGGCCGCTATATGTTTGCCGGTTATAAATCTGACACCGCGCCTTTTACGAAAGACGCCAACGGTGATGTGACTTATAACGGCGGTGATACGCCAATCAGTCAGAAAGTGGATGCTAACCGTACCATGGTGACCAGCCATACCGGTCGCGATGTGTTTATGTCGATTACCAGTAACGCGGTGGCGGAGCCTAATGGTGATCCCAGTGAAGGTAATTTGTTCGCCACGCTCAATAGTGCGATCGCCTCGCTGAGTAAGCCGCTGGAAAATGCCGATGACGCTACCAAAGATGCCGAAGCAGCGGTGCTGGATAAAACCAACCGCGGCCTGCGCAACTCCCTGAATAACGTTCTTAAAGTGCGCTCAGAGCTTGGCATTCAACTGGATGAACTCGGAAAACTGGATGAAAAAGGGGATAACACCGCGCTTAACCAGAAACTGCAGATGAGCGGACTGGTGGATGCCGATGTTACCAGCACAATCTCTTCTTATATGATGCAGCAAGCGGCGCTTCAGGCTTCTTACCGTGTATTTAGCGATATGTCAGGCATGTCACTGTTCAAAATGAATATGTAAAAGTTTTACCTTTGGGCGCGCTTAAACCGGGTGCGTTCAGTTTCCCCCGCGGTCAGCACTAACCATCTGACTGCGGGATTTTTTTATCTGGATCAGGGTGTTTTATTCTGGTTACTGCATACGATGTTATGCATTCTCCATCCTCAGATATCCGTTCTCTACTCTTCACCCTGATACCTTTATCTTCTGGACTGCATTCCTGTATCCATACATCCTTGCATTCGTACATTCATATATACACTTACTTTCGCTCTTCCCCAGACTCTCCACCGCAACCTTTCAAAAAATTTTCGCAATGCTTCTCCTTATCTGAAGATGGAGGAGGCTACAGTATGACTTCTTAAATAATCCGGGCGGCGTTGCCTCCACACAGGTTACTCAGCTATTCCATCAGTGGAACGCCTGCCTGCAATCTGTTATGTGATCCACAGCGGTAATCTTTGCTCTAAGGTCGTAGCAGATTGTCTAAAACTAAGAAAAGTACTGCGGTAGCGGATCAGGGGCGGCGGAAATATTCAGCCTCAGAAAATAAAAACCGAATGAATAAGGCTGGAGTAGCGGGTGGCACTCAAGCGGCAAAAATAAGCCGTAGCAACAGTAAAGCTTCTGAGATACAGACAGATAGATCCACAGTCGATAAGCAGAGGAGCAGCGGATAGGTGCAGCCTTTAAAAAAATGAGCGGCGGTGACTGAGGCAGGGCAGATAACCTCATGAGCTGGATGGCAGCAGAAATAAACCAGGCAGGGTCGGGCAGATAAAAAAAGCCCCGGTCAGATGACCGGGGCTTTTATGCAGCGAACGAACGGCTACGGACGCGTTGCCGGTGCTGTCGCCTGATGGGTTGCGGCGTGACCACCGGCAGACCCTTTGCCTTCAAAATTGAAAGCAGGGCGTTCCCAGTCACTGCTGCGCGCCGGTTCAGGCTCATAAGCGGGTGCTGGCGCTTTCGTCATCGGCGCTGTCGCATGATGCTTAAACGCAGGCTGAGCTGGTACACTGGCAACCTCTGTTACAGCGGTGGTGGGCGCTGGTTCAGCATCAACCGGAGCCTGGGCAGCCGGAGCTGCCGCTGGTGCAGAGACCGGAGCCTGTGCAGCCGGAGCCGCTTCTGGTGCAGAGACCGGAGCCTGTGCCGCCGGAGCCGCTGCTGGTGCAGAGGCAGGAGCCTGTGCAGCCGGGGCCGCTTCTGGTGCAGAGACCGGAGCCTGTGCAGCCGGAGCCGCTTCTGGTGCAGAGGCCGGAGCCTGTGCCGCCGGAGCTGCCGCTGATGCAGAGGCAGGAGCCTGTGCCGCCGGAGCTGCCGCTGGTGCAGAGGCCGGAGCCTGTGCAGCCGGAGCCGCTTCTGGTGCGGTAGCTGGTTCGTCCCGTGCAGGAACTGGCGCATGAGGTTCGTTTGTCACCAGCGGGGCATCCGTCACCGTCGGTGCGTTCAGAACTTCCTCAACCTGCTTTTCCGTTTCTTCGCTGATGTCTGCGGCGTTAACAGCAGCGGGCTGCTGTGGCTCGATAGCAGAATCCGGCGCTTCAGCCAGTTTTGCTTCTTCGACGATCTCTTTCACTTCGTCAACGAAAGCTTTATCCGCAGGCGCTTCATCGGCAGGCAGTGCCTGTTTAGCTGTTGCTTCGGCAACGGCTTCATCCGCGGCGGAAATAACAGCCGGCTCTTCATTCACAGGCGCATCGATAGCATCGGTTTCGGCCGCATCAACCGGCGTCACTGGGGGGTGATTTTCCGGCTGTGGCTCAGCCCTATGGACCGGCTGGGATTCGCTCTGTTGCGCTTCAGTCGGGATAGCCTGGGCAGCAGAGGCCACAGCTACAGCATCTGCCGTATCTTCATGACCATACTCAGGCACTACGGACTGCTCAGGTTCGGCATGCTCATCAGCAACCTGGGCCACAGGATAAGAAACCCATACTTTGCCGGAAGCCATTTCCGGTGAGGCGGCGGCGAAGGTCAGCGGCATCGGCGACTGGTTAGGATAACGCTCATCGCGATAACGACGACGACGCTGTCCACTCACGCGCAGATGGCGGGGTGAACGACGTGAGCGACGCGGCATACTGTTGCTTTCGCGCTCTTCGTTCTCATCCGGACCGGCGAGATGATCCGCTACGGCCGGTAGGACTTCTTCCGCTTCAGCTGCAGGCGCTTCAGGTTCGAAGGAGCGGGCTGCGGTCTGTTCCGCCGTTTCGATGCGCACTTTCTGGCTCAGCTGACGAGGTTTGCGCCGTGGCATAACCTGAACGGTCTCTTCGCCAGTGGCGGTGGTCTCTTCAGCGACAACCGCTTCAACCGCTTCCGGCTGTTTCTCATCCTCCACCACGACAGGACGTTCCTGGCGACGACGTGTGCGATCGTTACGTTCGCGACGAGGCTGCTGCTCACTGCGCGCTTCTTCGGCAGCTGGCTGCTGTTCATCCCGCACGTCGATCGGGGCCACGTTGTTACGCTTGTTGCGACGGTTATCGTCACGGCCTTCTACTGCACTGGTGTCGCGATCGCGAACCATACGTTCGTTACGGTTGTTGTTGCGATCGTTACGCTCACCGCGATCGTTACGTTCACCGCGATCGTTACGTTCACCGCGGTCGTTACGTTCACCGCGGTCGTTACGTTCGCCGCGCTCGCTACGGTCTTTATTGCGATCGTTACGATCCGTCGTCCGCTCACTGCGATCGCCATAGCGCTCACCGCTGCGGTCGCGACGGTTATTCTGACGACGGTTGTTACGACGTTCGCCACGTGGTGCAGCGGCAGGCGCCTCTGTCACGGTTTCTTCAACCACAGGCTGAGGCTGTTCGGCCGGCGCTTTCTCTTCACCCGCGAACAAATTCTTCAGACCGCGGACGAAACGGCTCAGTAAACCAGGCTGTGCTTCAGCAGCCGGTGCTTTTGCCGGTGCCTGAGGCGCTGGGGCAGTCGCAGGCGACGCTGGGGCTTCCTGATGAACAGGTGGTGCATCAGGCATCACGAAGGCGGCCAGTGCAGGCTGTTCAGGACGCTTACGCTCAGCATGTTCTTCTTCCGAAGGCAGCGCCATTTCGGCCTCATGCAGCTTCGGCAGATGGTAACTGAGCGTCTGGGTTTCTTCACCGCTGCGAACGCGCAATACGGAGTAGTGCGGCGTTTCCATCTGGTCGTTAGGCACGATAATCGCACGCACGCCGCCCTGACGTTTCTCGATGGCGCTCACTGCTTCACGTTTTTCGTTCAGCAGGTAAGAGGCAATCTGTACCGGTACGATAGCGTGAACTTCTTTGGTGTTCTCTTTCAGCGCTTCTTCTTCAATCAGGCGCAAAATAGAGAGTGAAAGCGATTCGTTATCACGGATGGTGCCGGTGCCACTACAACGCGGGCAGACGTGATGACTGGACTCGCCCAGCGACGGGCTGAGGCGCTGACGGGACATCTCCAGCAGACCAAAGCGGGAAATATGGCTGATCTGGATACGGGCGCGATCCTGGCGGACAGCTTCGCGCAGGCGGTTTTCAACGGCACGCTGATGGCGGACCGGGGTCATGTCGATAAAATCGATGACGATCAGACCACCCAGATCGCGCAGACGCAGCTGGCGGGCAATCTCATCGGCGGCTTCCAGGTTGGTATTGAAAGCGGTCTCTTCGATATCACCACCGCGCGTGGCGCGGGCAGAGTTGATATCAATGGCGGTCAGCGCTTCGGTTGTATCAATAACAATTGAACCGCCGGAAGGCAGACGCACTTCGCGCTGGAAGGCAGACTCAATCTGGGATTCGATCTGATAGTGGCTGAAAAGCGGGATTTCGCCGGTATAGAGCTTAATTTTGCTGCTAAAGTCCGGACGGCCCAGGGCTGCGATATGCTGACGAGCCAGCTCCAGCACTTTAGGGTTATCGATCAGGATCTCACCGATATCCTGACGGAGGTAGTCGCGGAAAGCGCGAACAATGACGTTACTTTCCTGGTGGATCAGAAAAGGCGCAGGGCGGCTGTCTGCCGCTTTCTTAATGGCTTCCCAGTGCTTCATGCGGAAGCTTAAATCCCACTGTAACGCCTCGGCGGATTTCCCCACCCCGGCGGTACGGACAATCAGGCCCATGCCTTCCGGCAGTTCCAGTGCGGAAAGCGCTTCTTTCAGCTCGGTACGATCGTCACCTTCGATACGGCGCGAAATGCCGCCCGCGCGGGGATTATTCGGCATCAGCACCAGATAGCTGCCAGCCAGGCTGATAAAGGTTGTTAAGGCTGCACCTTTATTACCGCGCTCTTCTTTATCAATCTGAACGATAACTTCCTGACCTTCACGCAGCACGTCTTTAATATTAGGACGACCATGCGAGGCGTAGTTGCTGGGGAAGTATTCGCGGGAGATTTCTTTCAGGGGGAGGAAACCGTGCCTTTCAGCGCCGTAATCGACGAAAGCCGCTTCAAGACTGGGTTCAATGCGGGTAATTTTGCCTTTATAGATGTTAGCCTTCTTCTGTTCATGTCCCGGGCTTTCAATATCCAGGTCATACAGTCGCTGTCCATCCACAAGAGCGACACGCAACTCCTCCTGCTGAGTCGCGTTTATCAACATTCTTTTCATCGTAACTTACTCATTATTCTTACATTAGTGACAAAGCTACGGGCAATAGTAACGCTGGACGCGATCTCACCGATGGCCCCGTGTCTCATCGCAAAGCCGTCAACCTCCCGGTTGTCGGCGGCTCAAGGGGCGCAAAATCTCGGCAGCCTGTTTCACATTAGGAAAAACAGCGCTTTTAAATGAAAGAGGGGAGCCGCCAGTTAAAACCTGAGTGAACCAATCCCGTCTTGTCGTCCAGGCCGCAACCCGCAGCCCGCTAAATGCCTGATTACCTAAAACGTCTTACGCCATTGCTGCGTGTATGGGCTATCCGGCAAAATTTCTTATTAAGGCTATTTACTTGTTTCACAAGGTTTGAACCAGGAAAACGATAACATTATTCCATTGCTAACCTTGTGATAGCAAGGTGACTTTTTCCACGTTGCGATGTTTATTCCAGCTTTTAAGAGGAATTGCATAACATCAATGCAAATTGCCTAAAAACTGGCCGCAAAAGCGCAGTGAAAAAGGCTTACAGACAGTTAAGCACAGAAAAAGATGTGGCGCTATCCTCACGCCCTATTTAGAATCGCGCACCATGAAAACCAATACTCCAGCAGTACAGATCGTGACGATTTCTGCCGATGAAGCAGGACAACGCATCGATAATTTTTTACGTACGCAGCTTAAAGGCGTGCCGAAAAGCATGATTTACCGCATTCTGCGTAAGGGTGAGGTACGGGTAAATAAAGGACGCATTAAGCCGGAATATAAGCTTGTCGCCGGCGATGAAGTCCGTATTCCGCCGGTCCGTGTTGCTGAACGTGACGAGGCCGCTGTTTCCCCCAAACTGGATAAAGTGGCGGCGCTGTCGAAGGCGATTCTTTATGAGGATGAGTATATTCTCGTGATGAATAAGCCTTCCGGTACGGCTGTACATGGCGGCAGCGGGTTAAGCTTTGGTGTCATTGAAGGATTGCGGGCGCTGCGCCCTGAGGCCCGCTTCCTTGAGCTGGTTCACCGCCTGGATCGCGACACGTCAGGCATCCTGCTGGTGGCCAAAAAGCGTTCCGCATTGCGATCGCTACACGAACAGCTGCGTGAAAAGGGAATGCAGAAGGATTATCTGGCGCTGGTACGCGGCCAGTGGCCATCGCATATCAAATCCGTTCAGGCTCCCCTTTTGAAAAATATTCTGCAAAGCGGAGAGCGCATTGTCCGGGTTAACAGCGAGGGGAAACCCTCAGAAACGCGTTTCAAAGTCGAAGAGCGATTTGCGAATGCTACGCTGATCAAGGCGAGCCCCATCACCGGCAGGACTCACCAGATCCGTGTGCATACCCTGCATGCGGGCCATCCTATCGCCTGTGACGATCGTTACGGCGAGCGCGACTTTGATGCACAGCTGGCACCGACCGGCCTTAAAAGGCTGTTTTTACATGCCGCTGCGCTGAAATTCACTCATCCAAATACGGGAGAAGTGATGCGTGTAGAGGCGCCGCTGGATGCTGATCTGAAGCGCTGTCTTGAGGTGCTGCGGAAGCATTCTCCGGCGAAGTGATGCCTGGTGCATCATCGCTCCAGGTCAGGCTGGGATGACTGGCTTTAGTAAAAGCCGGTCAAAAGGGTTCTGGAGATCGTCAGCGGTAAGGTACGGTTCTGCCAGAACGTCCTGAATCCGTCACGGGATGCTCGCTTGCCGCATCGCTGCGGTAAACGTCCGGCTGAGACGTACCTGACTGCCATCTATAGATTGCACTGTTGTCGAAAAGAAAGGAGTGCAAATCCCGCTCTTTTGCCACAGGCTTCCTGTGGTAATAAGTTGCAGGCCGTACTTACAAGCAACTCCTCTTTACCACCACGGCCTTGCTGCTGGCGGGAGGGCTATCTGGATAGGCGGACCTTTCCGCGCCATGGGCAGCGCGAACAGAGCGTGTCAGGAATGACGTTTTTTGCGAGTCTTTGTTCCGGATAACCCCTCTCGCTGTGCTTACCTGCCGGAAGCAGCTGATCCGGGACAGACCTGACCTTTTAGCGGATCGACTCCCGCTTCCCGCAGCATTTCACAAAGCGCGATCAGCGGCAGCCCGACCAGCGTATTAGGATCGCGGCCCGTTAATCTGTCGAATAGCGTGATGCCTAATCCTTCGCTCTTAAAGCTACCTGCACAGCCCAGCGGCTGCTCTTTGCGAACATAATTAATAATCTCCTGCTCCGTTAATGATCTGAAATCCACGCTGAAAGGTTCACAAATCACCTTCAGGCTATCCTCGCTGCTATTAAAAAGCGCAAGGCCGGTATAAAAAATCACGCTATGGCCGCTGGCCTGGCGTAGTTGATCGCAGGCTTTCTCTTCCGTATGCGGTTTTCCGGTTATCTTGCCGTCTATTACGCAAACCTGATCGGAGCCGATAATCAGATGGTCAGAATAGCTTTTCGCCAGCGCGCGAGCCTTGGCCGCGGCAAGGCGCTGCACCAGATCTATCGCGGATTCTCCGGGCTGCGGCGTTTCATCCACCTCCGGCGCAGCAGTAATAAAAGGCAGGCCCAGCTTCTCCAGCAGCGCTTTACGGAAAGGAGAGGTTGAAGCTAAAACAAGTCGGGTCATATTTTTTTCCAGAATAGATAGCGAATTCGTCCGCCGCATTTTAAACTATGCGCCGCAATGGATGCGTATTATGGGGGAAAGGTGCGTTTAAACGGCCTTTTTCTTTGACTCTATCTCGTTACAAAGTTAATATGCGCGCCCTATGCAAAAGGTAAAATTACCCCTGACTCTCGATCCGGTCCGTACCGCTCAAAAACGCCTTGATTATCAGGGCGTTTACACCCCTGAACAGGTGGAGCGCGTGGCCGAATCGGTAGTGAGCGTGGACAGCGATGTTGAATGTACGATGTCGTTCGCGATTGATAACCAGCGGTTAGCCGTACTCAAGGGTACGGCGGCGGTTTCCGTTACGCTGTGTTGTCAACGCTGCGGCCAGTCTTTCCCGCATCAGGTCCACGTGACGTATTGTTTTAGCCCGGTCGTCACCGACGAGCAGGCTGAAGCACTGCCGGAAGCGTACGAGCCGATCGAGGTCAACGAGTTTGGCGAAATCGATCTGCTGGCGGTGGTTGAAGATGAAATTATCCTCGCCCTGCCTGTCGTTCCGGTGCATGATTCTGAACACTGTGAAGTGTCCGAGGCGGACATGGTCTTTGGCAAATTGCCTCCAGAGGCGGAAAAACCAAACCCATTTGCCGTATTAGCCAGTTTAAAGCGTAAGTAATAGGAGTAAGGTCCATGGCCGTACAACAGAATAAACCAACCCGTTCCAAACGTGGCATGCGTCGCTCTCACGATGCGCTGTCCACAACCACTCTTTCCGTAGATAAAGTTTCTGGCGAAACGCATCTGCGTCACCACATCACTGCGGATGGCTACTACCGCGGTCGCAAGGTCATCGCTAAGTAATTCTTGCGGAACAGCGCGGCGATACTTTGACACGTTTGACCCTGGCAATAGACGCCATGGGCGGGGACTTCGGTCCCTGCGTGACAGTGCCTGCGGCAATGCAGGCACTGGCCTCGTATCCGTACCTGCATTTTCTTCTGGTCGGCGATCCCGACATCATCACGCCATTCCTCGCAAAAGCTGATTCAGCCACTTTGGCACGTCTGGACGTTATTCCTGCCGAGTCAGTTATTGCGAGTGATGCCTTACCCTCACAGGCGATACGTCACAGCCGTGGCACCTCTATGCGCGTGGCGCTGGAGCTGGTAAAAGCGGGCAGGGCGCAGGCCTGCGTCAGCGCCGGTAATACCGGTGCGCTGATGGGGCTTTCTAAACTCCTGCTTAAGCCGCTTGCGGGCATTGAGCGTCCGGCACTGATGACGGTGCTGCCCAATCAGCAGGCGGGGAAAACGGTGCTGCTGGACCTTGGCGCGAATGTCGATTCCGACAGCGCCATGCTGGTGCAGTTTGCGGTGATGGGCGCCGTGATGGCGGAGGAAATCCTGGCTGTCGCTTCGCCACGCGTGGCGTTGCTGAATATTGGCCAGGAAGAAACCAAAGGGTTGACCAGCATCCGTGACGCCGCAGCTATTCTGCGCCGGACGCCGGAAATTAACTATATTGGATATCTTGAAGGTAACGATCTTCTTACCGGAAAAACGGATGTGCTGGTCTGCGACGGATTTGTGGGCAATGTGACGTTAAAAACCATGGAGGGTGTGGTAAGACTGTTCCTTTCGCTGTTGACATCCCAGAGCGAAGGTAAAAAAAAGGCGTGGTGGATGCCGCTGGTAGCGCGTTTTGTTAAAAAACGACTCAGTAAGCGCTTCGGCCATCTTAATCCCGACCAGTACAATGGTGCCTGCCTGTTAGGATTACGCGGCACGGTGATTAAAAGTCACGGTGGTGCCAATCAGCGCGCATTTGCAGCGGCAATCGAACAGGCAGAGCAGGCGGTGCGACGGCAGATCCCTGAACGGATTGCTGCGCGCCTACAGGCTGTATTACCTAAGAGTGACTGACGTACATGTATACGAAGATTATCGGTACGGGCAGCTATCTGCCCGAACAGGTGCGGACTAACGCCGATCTGGAAAAAATGGTGGATACATCGGACGAGTGGATTGTCACCCGTACCGGTATTCGTGAGCGTCGCATTGCTGCACCGGATGAAACCGTGGCCACAATGGGCTTTGAGGCGGCGCAACGCGCGCTGGAAATGGCCGGGGTCGATAAAAACGATATCGGTCTGATTGTGGTGGCCACCACCTCATCAAGCCACGCTTTCCCCAGCTCAGCCTGTATGGTCCAGAATATGCTGGGTATTAAAGACGCGGCGGCTTTTGACCTTGCGGCCGCCTGCGCCGGCTTTACCTATGCGCTGAGCGTTGCCGATCAGTACATCAAAAACGGCGTAGTCAAAAACGCGCTGGTGATTGGTGCTGACGTGCTGGCGCGTACGCTGGATCCGGAAGATCGCGGTACGATCATTCTGTTCGGCGACGGTGCGGGGGCTGCGGTGCTGGGTGCCAGCGAAGAGCAGGGGATCATCTCCACCCACCTTCACGCGGATGGACGTTATGGCCAGCTGCTTACCCTACCTTATCAGGATCGTGCGAACCAGGATCAGCCTTCCTATCTGACGATGGCCGGTAACGAGGTCTTTAAGGTAGCGGTAACCGAACTCGCGCATATCGTTGACGAAACGCTGAAAGCAAACAATCTCGAACGCGAAGCCATCGACTGGCTGGTGCCGCATCAGGCCAACCTGCGTATCATCAGCGCCACCGCCCGTAAGCTGGGTATGGGGATGGATAAAGTGGTTGTTACGCTCGATCGCCATGGCAACACCTCTGCCGCTTCCGTTCCTGCTGCGCTGGATGAAGCTGTGCGAGATGGACGTATTAAGCCGGGCCAGCTGGTTCTGCTGGAAGCCTTTGGCGGCGGTTTCACCTGGGGTTCGGCGCTGGTTCGTTTTTGATTAAAAGGACATCACAATGACGCAATTTGCAATGGTTTTTCCGGGTCAGGGATCGCAGGCGGTAGGTATGCTGGCCGGGCTGGCGGTTGAAAATCCGACGGTTGAACGTACTTTCCGTGAGGTATCTGACGCGCTGGGTTACGATCTCTGGGCGCTGGTCCAAAATGGCCCTGTGGAAGAACTGAACAAAACCTGGCAAACGCAGCCTGCGTTACTGGCCGCTTCTGTTGCTATTTTCCGCGTTTGGCAGGAAAAAGGCGGATCTCAGCCCGCAATGCTGGCAGGACACAGCCTTGGCGAGTATAGTGCGCTGGTTTGTGCGGGCGTGCTCGATTTTGCGGATGCTATTCGTCTTGTTGAGCTGCGCGGTAAGCTGATGCAGGAAGCGGTGCCGGAAGGCACGGGCGCAATGCAGGCTATTATCGGTCTGGATGATGACGCCATTGCAAAAGCCTGTGAAGAATCCGCACAGGGACAGGTTGTGTCACCGGTGAACTACAATTCCCCGGGACAGGTGGTCATTGCCGGAAATAAAGAGGCAGTTGAGCGTGCCGGTGCGGCCTGTAAGGCTGCCGGCGCCAAGCGTGCGCTGCCGCTGCCGGTCAGCGTGCCTTCCCACTGCGCGTTAATGAAACCCGCAGCCGATAAACTGGCTGCCGCGCTGGAAGCACTGACCTTTAACACGCCGGTCTTCCCGGTGGTGAACAATGTTGATGTCCGGTGTGAAACTTCGCCGGAAGCGATCCGCAATGCGCTGGTTCGCCAGTTATACAACCCGGTTCGCTGGACGGGCTGCGTTGAATTTATGGCAGCGCAAGGGATAACCACGCTGCTGGAAATGGGGCCAGGCAAAGTGCTGACCGGCCTGACCAAACGTATTGTTGATACCCTGGCGGCGGCGCCGGTTAACGATCCGGCCAGCCTGTCGGCGGCGCTTTAACAGTCAGACGAGGATAAAGATGAGCTTCGAAGGAAAAATCGCGCTGGTTACCGGTGCAAGTCGCGGAATTGGTCGCGCTATCGCAGAAACGCTGGTTGCCCGCGGTGCTAAAGTTATTGGCACGGCGACCAGTCAGAGCGGGGCGGAAGCCATTAGCGGCTGGCTTGGCGACAACGGCAAAGGCATGCTGCTCAACGTGACCGATAGCGCGTCCATCGAGAGCGTGCTGGAAACGATTCGCGCTGAATTTGGCGAAGTGGACATTTTAGTCAATAATGCTGGCATTACGCGTGATAATCTTCTGATGCGCATGAAGGAAGAGGAGTGGCAGGAGATCCTGGACACGAATCTGACTGCAGTATTCCGCCTGTCAAAAGCGGTAATGCGCGCTATGATGAAGAAACGCGTAGGCCGAATTATTACCATCGGTTCCGTTGTTGGAACTATGGGTAATGCGGGCCAGGCAAACTACGCAGCAGCAAAAGCGGGTTTGATCGGCTTCAGCAAGTCACTGGCGCGTGAAATCGCGTCACGTGGTATTACCGTTAACGTCGTGGCTCCTGGTTTCATTGAAACCGACATGACGCGTGCGCTGAGTGAAGATCAGCGTGCGGGCATCCTGGCGGAAGTGCCAGCGGGTCGCCTCGGCGACGCGCAGGAAATCGCCAATGCCGTTGCATTTTTAGCCTCTGACGAGGCAGCTTACATCACTGGTGAGACGCTGCACGTCAACGGCGGGATGTATATGGTCTGATAATCACGAAACTATTTGCGTTATTTGCGGTAATACCCGCAAAATAGCGTAAAATCGTGGTTTGACCAGCCGGGATTTAGTTGCATCTTTTTCACCATTTTATACACTACGAAAACCATCGCGAAAGCGAGTTTTGATAGGAAATTTAATAGTATGAGCACTATCGAAGAACGCGTTAAGAAAATCATTGGCGAGCAGCTGGGCGTTAAGCAGGAAGAAGTTGTTAACACTGCCTCTTTTGTAGAAGATCTGGGCGCTGATTCTCTTGATACCGTTGAGCTGGTAATGGCTCTGGAAGAAGAGTTTGATACCGAGATTCCGGACGAAGAAGCTGAGAAAATCACGACCGTTCAGGCAGCTATTGATTACATCAATGGTCACCAGGCTTAAGTGAGCATCTCCAGGCGGTCATTCGACCGCCTGAGTTTTATCTGTACGTCCCATATAGTGTCATTTTTTCCCTCCCTGGAGGACGAACGTGTCTAAGCGTCGTGTAGTTGTGACCGGTCTTGGCATGTTGTCTCCTGTCGGCAATACCGTAGAGTCTACCTGGAATGCTCTTGTTGCCGGTCAGAGTGGCATCAGCCCGATCGACTATTTTGATACTAGTGCCTACGCAACGCGTTTTGCTGGCTTAGTAAAGGACTTTAACTGTGAAGAGTTTATCTCGCGCAAAGATCAGCGCAAGATGGACGCCTTCATTCAATATGGCGTTGTCGCTGGCATTCAGGCCATGCAGGATTCCGGACTGGTCATTACCGATGAAAATGCCGATCGCATTGGTGCGGCTATCGGTTCTGGCATCGGCGGACTGGGTCTGATTGAAGAAAACCACGCCTCGCTGGTAAGTGGCGGACCGCGTAAAATAAGCCCTTTCTTCGTTCCTTCCACCATTGTTAACATGATAGCGGGTCACCTGACTATTATGTACGGCATGAAAGGACCGAGTATTGCTATTTCCACAGCCTGTACAACCGGCGTGCACAATATTGGCCATGCGGCGCGTATCATTGCCTACAATGACGCTGATGTGATGCTGGCAGGCGGCGCGGAAAAAGGCAGTACTCCGCTGGGAATGGGCGGTTTCGGCGCTGCACGCGCGCTTTCCACACGCAATGACGATCCGCAGGCGGCAAGCCGTCCGTGGGATAAAGATCGCGATGGCTTTGTGCTGGGCGACGGTGCGGGCATCGTGATGTTGGAAGAATACGAACACGCGAAGAAACGCGGCGCTAAAATCTATGCCGAGCTGGTTGGCTTTGGCATGAGCAGCGACGCGTACCATATGACCTCGCCACCGGAAAACGGTTCAGGCGCGGCGCTGGCGATGACGAATGCGCTGAAAGATGCGCAACTTTCGCCAGAACAGATTGGCTATATCAACGCGCACGGCACGTCCACGCCTGCCGGAGATAAAGCGGAGGCACAGGCAGTGAAGTCTGTCTTTGGTGAGGCTGCTAACCGCGTTATGGTCAGCTCAACCAAGTCAATGACCGGCCACCTGCTGGGCGCTGCGGGCGCGGTAGAGTCTATTTACTCTATCCTTGCACTGCGCGACCAGGTCATTCCTCCCACCATCAATCTGGATAATCCGGATGAAGGTTGCGATCTGGACTTTGTGCCGCATACGGCACGTCAGGTTAAGGGGCTTGAGTACGCACTGTGTAACTCTTTCGGCTTCGGTGGAACCAACGGTTCGTTGATATTCCGTAAAATCTGACCGTTGTCTGTCAGTCTGAAAAGGCCCGCGCTGCGGGCCTTTTTAATGCAACTCTTCCCGCCTCGTTGTAGCAGAGCAAATCAGCCAGTCAGGCGCATGGCAGCAGACTTCTCCTCTTTCATCACATTGTTCGTAACTTAAAAACTCTCCATCTGCCCAGTTCGCCTGGAAAGTGTGAGCAGGGTTGCGGCATCCGTTCACCGCGGTACAATTCAGGCCGGACAGTGAAAGCCACTGAGCAATGCCTATTCAGGGGACCTGCATGATTTGGATTAATGGCGAACCAGAAACCCACCTTGTAGCGAACGATCGCGCTGTTCAGTTTGGTGATGGTTGCTTTACCACTGCGCGCCTTATCAATGGCAGGGTGGTGGCCCTCGAACAGCATATTGAACGGCTCAGTCAGGCGTGTCAGCGGCTACAGATTGCCCATGTGGAGTGGCGCGCCCTGCGCAGAGAAATGATTGCGATCGCTTATGGCCAGGATGAAGGCGTACTGAAGGTGATCCTCTCCAGAGGGACCGGAGGGCGAGGATACAGCGCGAAGGGCTGCGAGCAGCCGACCCGTATATTGTCCGTTTCTCCCTATCCGGCGCATTACCATCAGCTTCGTCAGCGGGGCGCCCGTCTGGCGCTCAGTACGGTGCGCCTGAGCCGTAATCCTCTGCTGGCGGGGATTAAGCACCTTAACCGGCTTGAGCAGGTGCTTATTCGCACAGAGCTTGAGCAGACCGGCGCAGATGAAGCACTGGTGCTTGACACTGAAGGTCTGCTGGTGGAATGCTGTGCGGCCAATTTATTCTGGCGCCGGGGGGAGAAGGTCTTCACGCCCGATCTGAGTCATGCCGGGGTGAAGGGTATCCAGCGTCAGCACGTCATAAGAGTGCTTTGCGAGCGGGGCATCACCGTAGAAGAAGTTCGGACGCTGCCTGAAATCCTGGCCAGCGTGGACGAAGTGGTGATAACGAACGCCCTGATGCCGGTTCTGCCGGTATACCAGATTGAAAACTGGCGCTGGAACTCCCGCCAGCTGTTTGAGCTGATAAGCCACCACGATAATCAACATGGATAATTCATGACAGCAAAGCGAAAACTTTTTACCGGGGTTATTATTCTTCTTGTTGCGGCTGTCGCCTTCAGCTACTGGCAAATCCGCCAGTTTGCCGCTTCAGCGCTGACGATCAATCAGGAAACTATTTTTACGCTGCCAGCAGGCTCCGGACGAATCGCGCTGGAAGCGCGTCTGAATCAGCAGCATATTGTGCCAGAAAGTCCCTGGTTCGGCTGGCTGTTAAAGCTGGAACCTGAGCTGGCTAACTTCAAAGCGGGCACTTATCGCCTGACCAGCGGCATGAGCGTGCGTGAGATGCTGGCGCTGCTTTCTGCAGGGACTGAAGCCCAGTTCCCGGTCCGCTTTGTTGAAGGTACGCGCTTGCAGGAGTGGCTCGCAGCATTACGTGCAGCACCCTATATCAGGCATACGATCCCGGATGATAAACTCGCGACCGTCGCCGCCGCGCTGAAGCTTAACGAGCAGGAGCTGGAAGGCTGGTTTTATCCCAATACTTATCTCTATACCGCCAACACGACGGACGTGGAACTGCTTAAGCGAGCCCATGAGAAGATGACCAGCTTGGTTGATACGATCTGGGAAGGGCGAATGGCAGATCTTCCTTATAAAAATAAGAACGATCTGGTGACCATGGCGTCCATCATTGAGAAAGAAACGGCTGTCAGCGGTGAACGCAGCAAAGTCGCGTCAGTTTTCATTAACCGTCTCCGGCTGGGGATGCGTTTGCAAACCGATCCGACGGTCATTTATGGCATGGGTGACGGCTATAAAGGGAACCTGACAAGAAAGGATCTCGAAACGCCAACCCCATGGAATACCTATGTGATAAGCGGGATGCCGCCAGGCCCCATCGCTATGCCGGGCAAAGCCTCGCTTGAAGCCGCCGCACATCCGCTGAAGACGAATTTCCTCTACTTTGTCGCGGATGGTAAGGGGGGCCACACCTTTACCACTAATCTGGCAAGCCATAACCGGGCAGTTCAGGAGTGGCGCAGGATCGTTAAGGAACAGAATGAACGGTAAATTTATCGTGATTGAAGGGCTGGAAGGTGCAGGCAAAACCACCGCCCGGGATCGGGTTGTGGCGGAGCTTCAGCGTCAGGGCATTCAGGAGATCGTCTTTACCCGTGAGCCAGGCGGTACGCCGCTGGCGGAGAAGCTTCGCGAGTTAATCAAACAGGGTGTGGAAGGCGAGCAGGTGACTGATAAAGCCGAGCTGCTGATGCTGTACGCGGCCAGAGTGCAGCTTGTTGAAAACGTTATTAAACCGGCGCTGGCTCGCGGCGCCTGGGTGGTAGGAGATCGCCACGATCTCTCTTCGCAGGCTTATCAGGGCGGCGGACGCGGTATGGATACCGGGCTGATGGCGCAGCTGAAAAACAGCGTGCTGGGTGAATTTGCACCTGACCTGACGCTCTATCTCGATGTAACACCGGAAATCGGGCTTCAGCGCGCTCGCGCACGCGGTGAACTTGACCGTATCGAGCAGGAATCGCTGAATTTCTTTAGCCGCACCCGCGAGCGTTATCTGACGCTGGCCGCCAGCGATGCCCGAATTAAAACCATTGACGCCACTCAGCCTCTCGCTGACGTTTCTGAGGCCATTCGTGCAGTAGTGGCCGACTGGCTACAGGCACAGCCATGATCTGGTATCCGTGGCTGAATCAGCCCTATCGCCAGCTTATCGGCCAGCACCAGGCAGGGCGTGGGCACCATGCATTGCTGATTCAGGCGCTGCCGGGCATGGGCGACGATGCGCTGGTCTGGGGGATCAGCCGCTGGCTGATGTGTCAGCGGCGGGAAGGACTGAAAAGCTGCGGAAACTGTCATGCCTGTCAGCTTATGCAGGCGAATACCCATCCTGACTGGTATAAGCTGGAGCCGGAAAAAGGCAAAAACTCGCTGGGCATTGATGCTGTCCGCAGCGTAACGGAAAAACTCTATCATCACGCCCAGCAGGGGGGGGCAAAGGTCGTCTGGCTGCCAGATGCCGCACTGCTGACCGAAGCGGCAGCCAATGCCCTGCTGAAAACGCTGGAAGAGCCGCCAGCGAATACCTGGTTCCTGTTAAGCAGTCAGGCGCCGGCAAAGCTGCTCGCGACCCTGCGCAGCCGCTGCTTTAATTTCCATCTTGCCCCACCTGACGAAAGACAAAGCCTGAGCTGGCTGCAAAAGCAAAGCTCTGCTTCAGAAAATGAGATCCTCACCGCGCTGCGTCTGAGCGGTGGCGCGCCCGCTGCGGCGCTCTCGCTGCTGGAAGAAAAAAGCTGGGCCGCCCGTCAGACATTATGCCGTTCTCTGCCGGGCGCGGTAGAGGGCGATATGCTCACTCTGTTGCCCGCATTAAATCACGAAGATGCCGCCCGTCGTCTGGGCTGGCTCTGTGCGTTGCTGGTTGACGCGCTGAAATGGCAGCAGGGAGGCGGGGCGTTTATTGCGAATGTCGATCAGCAGCCGCTGATCGCCTCACTGGCAATGCAGTTACCGGGCAGCGCTCTGGACCAAAGCGTGCGCGACTGGATGCATTGCCGCGATCGTTTACTGAATGTGGTAGCGGTTAATCGTGAACTGCTGCTAACCGACCGTCTGCTGGGCTGGGAGCAGATGCTCCATGCCAGGCAGGCTAACTGAATCAGAGAGTATTTATGTTTTTAGTGGATTCACACTGCCATCTTGATGGCCTGGATTACGAGAACCTTCATCAGGATATCACCGACGTGCTGGCCAAAGCCGCCGCGCGCGACGTTAAGTTTATGCTGGCTGTGGCGACCACGCTGCCGGGCTACAAAGCCATGACCCAGCTTATTGGCGATCGTCCCGAAGTGGCCTACAGCTGCGGCGTACATCCGCTTAATCAGGATGAGCCGTATGATTTTGCCGAACTTCGCCAGCTTGCCGCCGATCCGCGTGTTGTGGCGATGGGCGAGACGGGCCTGGACTATTATTATCAGCAGGAAACCAAAGCGCAGCAGCAGGCCTCTTTCCGCGAACATATCCGCGTTGGCCGTGATTTGAACAAGCCTGTAATTGTCCATACACGCGACGCACGTGAAGATACGCTTGCGATTCTGAAAGAAGAAAGCGTCGAAGAGTGCGGTGGCGTACTACACTGTTTCACAGAAGATCGCGAAACCGCAGAGAAGCTGCTTGATATGGGTTTTTATATCTCCTTCTCCGGCATCGTGACTTTCCGCAACGCGGAAACGATCCGTGAGGCAGCACGTTATGTCCCACTGGACAGAATGCTGGTGGAAACGGACTCTCCTTATCTGGCGCCCGTGCCGCATCGGGGTAAAGAGAACCAGCCTGCCTACACCCGCGACGTCGCGGAGTATATGGCAGTGCTGAAAGGGGTGAGCGTTGAAGAGATGGCCGCCGCGACAACGCAAAACTTTTCACGGCTATTCCATGTGCCGCTTTCCCGCCTCGGCGGCAGTTGAGCATAATTTTATAGCTCGTAATTAATTGCCTGCGATCGTAGAGTGCATCGCCTGGAACGGGCGATGCGCTTTTTTTAGTCGCAAAAATGGGGTTTAATCCTAAAAAAAAGCCGCCACTTTACGGGTTGTTGAGTGAAACGTGATAGCCATCAAATTAATTTTTACTGATTTATTTTAGAGTTCTAAATAAATACCGGGCGCGCCAAGACGCCCTCCCGACGACGGATCCTCCCCCTGTCGTCACGCGCAGTGCGCGTAAAAAGCATCCATACTCAGGAGTTCCACAATATGTTTAAGAATGCATTTGCAAACCTGCAAAAGGTCGGTAAATCGCTGATGCTACCGGTCTCGGTTCTGCCGATTGCCGGTATTCTGCTGGGCGTCGGCTCGGCTAACTTCAGCTGGTTGCCAGCGGTAGTTTCTCACGTCATGGCTGAAGCGGGCGGGTCCGTCTTTGCCAACATGCCGCTGATCTTTGCGATCGGTGTGGCGCTGGGCTTCACCAATAACGATGGTGTTTCCGCGCTGGCAGCCGTGGTTGCTTACGGCATCATGGTGAAAACCATGGCCGTTGTGGCACCCCTGGTTCTGCATATGCCAGCGGGCGAAATAGAAGCGAAGCATCTGGCGGATACCGGCGTGTTGGGCGGGATTATCGCGGGTTCCATCGCCGCTTATATGTTTAACCGCTTCTACCGCATCAAGCTGCCAGAATATCTGGGCTTCTTTGCCGGTAAACGCTTTGTGCCGATTATCTCTGGCCTTGCGGCAATCTTCCTGGGCATCGTGCTCTCCTTTATCTGGCCTCCGATCGGGACGGCGATCCAGACCTTCTCGCAGTGGGCAGCCTATCAGAACCCAGTGGTAGCCTTCGGCATTTACGGTCTGGTGGAACGTTCTCTGGTGCCTTTCGGTCTGCACCACATCTGGAACGTCCCATTCCAGATGCAGATTGGTGAATTCACCAACGCAGCGGGCCAGGTTTTCCATGGCGATATTCCTCGTTACATGGCGGGCGACCCGACGGCAGGTAAACTCTCTGGCGGCTTCCTGTTTAAAATGTATGGCCTGCCAGCAGCAGCCATTGCCATCTGGCATTCTGCGAAACCGGAAAACCGTGCCAAAGTGGGCGGCATCATGATCTCCGCCGCACTGACTTCATTCCTGACAGGTATCACTGAACCGATCGAATTCTCGTTCATGTTCGTTGCGCCAGTGCTGTATGCGATCCATGCCATCCTGGCGGGCCTGGCGTTCCCAATCTGTATCCTGTTGGGCATGCGTGACGGTACCAGCTTCTCACACGGCCTGATCGACTTTGTGGTTCTGAGCGGCAACAGCAGCAATATCTGGCTGTTCCCTATCGTCGGGGTCATCTACGGTCTGATCTACTACACCGTGTTCCGCGTGATGATTGCTAAATTCAATCTGAAAACGCCGGGCCGCGAAGAGACAACCAGCGAACAGAGTACCGGTACGGCCAATGAAATGGCGGGTAACCTGGTTGCGGCGTTCGGCGGTAAAGAGAACATTACCAACCTTGACGCTTGTATCACTCGTCTGCGTGTAAGCGTGGCGGATGTATCCAAAGTGGATCAGTCCGGTCTGAAGCGTTTAGGTGCAGCGGGCGTGGTGGTTGCAGGCTCTGGTGTCCAGGCCATCTTTGGCACCAAGTCTGATAACCTGAAAACTGAGATGGACGATTATATCCGTAACAGTTAATGATCTGACGACAGAAAAGGGGCGCTTTAGCGCCCCTTTTTTTATGCCTGAAAGCCGCGACTGGGTTGATTACAACCAACCGCAGAAAGAAAAGTGACGGGAAGGTTGAAAGAAAACAAATTTCTCGCTCATACTGCCATAACTTAACTACGCCGCTTAAGGATATGCACTATGGCTGAAGAAACTCTGTTCAGTAAAATCATCCGCCGTGAAATTCCGGCTGACATCGTTTATCAGGATGAACTCGTTACCGCCTTTCGGGATATCTCACCCAAAGCGCCCACCCATATTCTAGTGGTGCCGAATATCATTATTCCTACCGCTAATGATGCCGTTGCCGGCCATGAAGCTGCGCTGGGCCGCATGATCACCGTGGCGGCGAAAATTGCCAAAGATGAAGGCATTGCCGAAGACGGCTACCGGCTGATCATCAACTGCAACCGTCACGGCGGACAGGAGGTCTACCATATTCATCTGCACCTTGTAGGCGGGCGTCCGCTGGGGCCGATGCTGGCGCAGTAAGGCGACATTGATGACGGATAAACACTCTATGATGCGGACTGTCGCAACCTGTGTGACCCTGCTCGCCTTACTGACCGGGTGTAGCAGCGAGCAAAGCACGATAAATACTTCACAGTCACTGATCATGGAATCGTCGGTGCTCTCCGCTGGGATCACCACTAACCAGCCGGTAATCGCCGAACGCGACGGACAGCAGCGGGCTTCATCCGTGCTTTATAACCAGCAGGAAAAAGCGGTAACGCTGCATTATCGCTTCTACTGGTACGACGATAAAGGACTGGAAATCCTGCCCTTTGAGCGTCCGGGAACGGCGGTGGTCGCCCCGCATGAGGAAGTTGAAATATCTTCGCAAACCGGTAATCTGACGGCCAGTAAAGTCCGGCTCTACCTGTATCTGTAAGAGGTTAACGCGTGAAAAAAAATATAAAACTGTCTGGCGTGCTCTGTCTGGCATTCATTCTCAGCGGCTGTATCAGTGAACAGCGTACGCAACCCCCGGCGCCCGTTGAGCCGGTCCAGCCCCAGCCCACGCAACCTGTCCCGCCACCCGCGCAGCCTGCGCCGGGCGAGACCGTGCCTCAGCCGCCAAAGATGCAGACCATTAACTGGGATGCCACCGTCACACCACTGGTGGCACAGATGTTAAAAGCGGACGGTATCACCGCAGGTAACATTCTGCTGGTGGACAGCGTTAAAAACAGCACCAACGGCAGGCTGCAGACGGCAAAAGCGACCGCTGCGCTGCAGAGCGCGCTGGAGAATAATACGCAGTTTACGCTGGTTGCGCCGGAACAGCTGGCGCAGGCCAAACAGACGCTTGGCCTTTCGGCGGAAGACAGCCTGGGCTCACGCAGTAAAGCCGTTGGGCTGGCGCGATATGTCGGGGCGCAATATGTGCTTTACAGCAACGCGCAGGGGGATGTGAAAGCGCCAAAAATTCAGATGCAGCTGATGCTGGTGCAGACAGGTGAAATTATCTGGTCAGGCAACGGTGACGCACAGTATTGATCCCTCGCTCAGCAAATTACTCGCACAAAAGTTTCCGGCGGCGCAATCCGCCGGTTCTTTTTTTCCGCTGGCAGGGCTGACCGGACAGACGGGAAAGGTCGAGCTGGACGGACGTACGCTGCTGGCGCGCAGGCAGCAGAGCGAGTATCCCATCCCCGGTGTTAACCGTCGTCGTGAATACCATATTCTGCGCCATCTGGGGGGAAGCGGTCTGGCGCCGGCGGTGCTGGGCATCAACCGTGAATGGCTGCTACTGTCATGGCTGCCCGGAGAAACCCTTGCTAGCGGCAGCCTTTCAGACTGTATCGCGCCGCTCACCGGGCTGGTCATCAGGCTCCACCGGCAGCCGCTCAGCGGTTACCGGCTTGATATGCTCAGACTGCTTGAAAGCTACTGGCTGCAAAGCCGCCCGTCACGCCGGCATTCTGGCTGGCTGAAGGCGCTGAAAGTGTGCCAGAGGCGCGGCGAACCCAGGCCGCTGCGGCTGGCCTTGCTGCATATGGATATTCACGCCGGCAATATCATTGTTGATCGGGATGGATTGCATCTGATCGACTGGGAATACGCCAGCGATGGTGATGTGGCGCTGGAGCTGGCGGCCACGATCGCTGGCAACGGGCTGGATAAGCAGAGCCAGTCGGACCTTACAGAGCGCTATGCTGAGCAGCAACGGCTCGATGTCAGGCAGCTGAACCATCAGATCCGCCTGTGGCAACCCTGGCTGAGATTGCTGATGGCCAGCTGGTATGAGCTGCGCTGGCAGCAGAGCGGCGACGCAATTTTTGACACGCTGGCGGCAGAGGCCTGGCAGCGTGTGGTAAACGATTAAGAGGTGAAGTGTGGGACCGGTAATGTTAGACGTGCTCGGCTACGAGCTGGATGCGGAAGAGCGTGAAATTTTACAACACCCGCTGGTGGGTGGACTTATCCTCTTTACCCGTAATTATCACGATCCCGCACAGTTAAGGGAACTGGTGAGGCAGATCCGGGCAGCGTCACGTCATCGTCTGGTGGTGGCCGTGGATCAGGAAGGCGGACGCGTACAGCGATTCCGTGAAGGCTTTACCCAGCTTCCTGCGATGCAGGCGTTTGCCGCACTGAATGAACAGAGCGAGGCGGCAACGCTCGCGGAGCAGGCAGGCTGGCTGATGGCCTGCGAAATGATCGCGATGGATATTGATATCAGCTTTGCGCCGGTGCTGGATATTGGTCATGTCAGCGCCGCTATCGGCGAGCGTAGTTTTCATGAAGATCCCGCCATTGCACTGAAAATGGCCCGACACTTTATCGACGGCATGCACAGCGCAGGCATGAAAACCACGGGTAAACACTTTCCGGGCCACGGCGCGGTCAGCGCCGATTCGCACAAAGAGACGCCCCGCGACAGCCGGAGCGAGGCGGAAATCCGCCGTCATGATATGCAAATCTTCCGGGAACTGATCGCCGGACAGAAGCTGGATGCCGTCATGCCGGCCCACGTTATCTATACTGAGGTGGATCCTCTCCCGGCCAGCGGCTCACCGCACTGGCTCAAAACGATTCTTCGCGGTGAACTGGGCTTTGAGGGCGTGATTTTCTCCGACGATTTGTCGATGGAAGGCGCAGCGATTATGGGCAGCTATGCCGAGCGTGGACAGGCCTCGCTGGACGCGGGCTGCGATATGATCCTGGTCTGTAATAACCGCAGCGGCGCGGTCAGCATTCTTGATAATCTGTCACCGATCAAGGCTGAACGCGTCACAACGCTTTATCATCAGGGCACATTTACCCGCCAGCAGCTGCTCAGTTCTTCTCGCTGGAAAGCGGCGAACCAGGCACTGAGCGCCCTGCATGCGCGCTGGCAGGCGCATAAAGAGAGCTGAATGGCTTAAGCAAAGAGGATGACGAGCAATGATCATTTATCTGCACGGCTATGACTCCACCAGCCCGGGCAACCATGAAAAAGTGCTTCAGCTGCAGTTTATCGATCCTGACGTGCGGCTGCTGAGCTACAGCACCCAGCATCCGAAGCATGACATGCGTTTTTTGCTGAACGAAACGGACAAACTTTTGCAGAGCAGTGAAGACGAACGTCCTTTGATTTGCGGCGTGGGGCTGGGCGGCTTCTGGGCGGAGCGGATCGGCTTCCTGAGCGATATCCGCCAGGTGATCTTCAATCCAAACCTGTGGCCGGCAGAAAATATGACTGGCAAAATCAACCGGCCAGAAGAATATGTGGATATTGCGACCAAGTGCGTCAGCAACTTCCGTGAAAAAAACCGCGATCGCTGCCTCGCTATTCTTTCCCGTCAGGATGAGGCGCTGGACGTGCAGCGCTCGGCTGACGCGCTGCACGCCTGTTATGAAATCATCTGGGATGAGGTTCAGACCCATAAATTTAGCAATATCGCCCCACATCTTCAACGCATCAAGGCTTTCAAAAGCCTCGGCTGAGCCGCCCGCGATAAGAGCCCGCAGCGTTGCGGCTGCGGGCCATCACCGCTTTCTTTACGTCCCTTTCCTAAAATTTGATATGAATCAATTTTACCAGGACGGGTGATTTTCCCCGTGCTATTCTGCCTTCAGATAGCGAATTAACATCGCCAACCCCATGTTAATTAAGGATATTATTTTAACTTTTAATTAACTATTGGTTCACATTTTGAGGGGGTCGTTTGACTACACCAATGAAGAAGATTGTTATTGTCGGCGGGGGAGCCGGAGGCCTTGAACTTGCCACCCAGCTGGGCCACAAGCTGGGCCGGAAAAAGAAGGCAGAAATCACCCTGGTCGATCGTAATCACAGCCATTTATGGAAGCCGCTGCTGCATGAAGTGGCCACCGGCTCGCTGGACGAAGGTATCGACGCGCTGAGCTACCTGGCGCATGCGCGCAACCATCACTTTCATTTTCAGCTGGGGACGCTCACCGGGCTGGACCGGGAAAATAAGCGTCTTCATCTCTCGGAAATCCGTAATGAACAGGGTGAGTTGCTGGTGCCTGAACGCGAACTGGCTTACGACACGCTGGTGATGGCGCTGGGCAGCACCTCAAACGACTTCGGTACGCCTGGCGTGAAAGATAACTGCATTTTCCTGGATAACCCGCATCAGGCGCGACGTTTCCATAATGAGATGCTTAACCTGTTCCTTAAGTTCTCCTCAGCCGCAGGCGATCAGGGCAAGGTGAATATCGCCATCGTTGGCGGTGGAGCGACCGGCGTTGAGCTTTCAGCCGAGCTGCATAATGCGGTCAAACAGCTGCACAGCTACGGCTACAAAGGGCTGGATAACCAGGCACTGAACGTCACGCTGGTCGAAGCAGGCGAACGCATCCTGCCTGCGCTGCCGCCGCGTATCTCTGCCGCCGCGCACCAGGAGCTGACTAAGCTGGGCGTTCGCGTACTGACGCAGACCATGGTAACCAGCGCGGACGCCAAAGGGCTTAACACCAAATCAGGCGAGTTTATCGAAGCGGATCTGATGGTCTGGGCTGCCGGCATCAAAGCGCCAGACTTTATGAAGGAGATCGGCGGGCTGGAGACCAACCGTATCAATCAACTGGTCGTGGAACCTACGTTGCAGACTACGCTTGATGCCGATATCTACGCCATTGGCGACTGCGCCTCCTGTGCGCTGCCTTCCGGCGGTTTCGTGCCGCCGCGAGCGCAGTCTGCACACCAGATGGCTTCCCGTGTGCTAAGTAATATTCTGGCGCAGATGAAAGGGCAGCCCCAGAAACCTTATGTTTATAAAGATCACGGTTCGCTGGTGTCGCTGTCGCGCTTCAGTACGGTCGGCAGCCTGATGGGCAATCTGATGCGCGGATCGATGATGGTGGAAGGGCGTATTGCGCGTTTCGTCTATATCTCGCTTTACCGCATGCATCAGGTCGCGCTGCATGGCTATTTCAAAACCGGGCTGATGATGCTGGTGGGCAGCATCAACCGGGTAATCCGCCCAAGGCTGAAACTGCACTAAATCGATTCACCACCAATAGTACCGCGTAAATTTGAGTTAAAAGGCTGACCGGTATCACATTTATGGTCAGCCTTATGCCTTCCTGGCCCCGCACAGTCGTGGCTCGGAAGACTCTTAAAAGCATCCCTGCAAGACCCATCACCCCAATTTTCTCCTGTTATCTTATTGTCACATTTGGTCCTGATGCGCAAAATTCAACACATAAGATACGGCGCATCGCGCACGCCGGATGCACGTTTCTGCTGCAGGAACGCGGCAGTCAATGCAGTAATGCGCGGTAACACTTTCAGGAGGATGTCCTGTGAATAAATCAATGTTGGCAGGTATTGGAATTGGCGTAGCGGCTGCGCTGGGCGTTGCAGCGGTTGCAGGCATGAACGTTTTTGATCGTGGGCCGCAGTATGCGCAGGTGCTTTCGGCCACGCCGATCAAAGAGACCACCCGAAATCCGCGGCAGGAGTGCCGTAACGTAACGCTGACGCATCGCCGCGCCGTGCAGGATGAACACCGTATAGCGGGTTCCGTACTGGGCGCTGTTGCGGGTGGCGTACTGGGTCATCAGTTTGGTGGCGGGCGGGGCAAAGATGTGGCGACCGTCGCCGGTGCGCTTGCAGGCGGTTATGGCGGTAATCAGGTTCAGGGCGCGATGCAGGATCGTGACACTTACACCACTACCGAGCAGCGCTGCAAAACGGTTTACGATAAGCAGGAAAAAACGATGGGTTACGACGTGACCTATAAAATCGGTGACCGGCAGGGCAAAATCCGTATGGATAACGAGCCTGGTACCCGTATCCCGCTGAACAGCGATGGACAGCTAATCCTTAACGACCGGGCGTAAATGCAAAGCCTGCCGCAGGCAGCGGATGGACCGCGTCGCCAGAGTTGATGAACTGAATATGAAATAATCAGCCTCACTTCCCCGTGAGGCTTTTTTTTGCCTGAGACTTGAGTAATAGACTGTTCGCTATCCTCAGCTATCCCAGTCATCCTCCTCTCCTGATTAACAAGACCAACATATTTTACAGTTCGCCCTGTTTTTTCAGCACAACAGCATAAATAACGAAGAATCCGCAGTAAAGAAGGTGAATAATTATTCATTTATTTGCTTTATTTTGCATGGGTAAAGTTTTATTTTCATGGTATCTGTTGACCCGGTGAGATTTAACAGTTGGTAAAATTAATGACCAATAATTTACCTTTAGTTTAGTTATTGTGTTCTTTCATCCAGGGCCATACCGTTAAGATATTCTAATAATCTTTATAAAGGCTTCGTGCAGTTGCGCCCATAAAAGTAAGCATCGACCTCTTTATAAACAAATCCTAAACAAAAGATTAAATAAAGTGATTTTTAATTTTTTGCTTTTCCTCGCTCCTTAAATCCCCTTACAGCCTTACTGAGCAGGTTACGTAAACATGTTACGTATAAAATTAATTTCACAGTCACAGGCAGAATAAATCACATGCTTTGTAAGCACTCTGTAAATTTTTATTAGTTTTTTATTTGAACTTTCTGTTTCCAGGTGCATAATATGCGCATAAAAACAAACTTAAACATTTTGTTACATTGCGCCGCCGGATGAGATATGCAGGGAAAACAAAAGTTATGGATGGTACCGCGTTCCGTTGCGGCGTTCGTTGCGCTCTTTGCCGCAACCGCGCAGGCTGCACCGGGTGATGAACAGCTTAAGCATCAGCAGGAGCAGCAAAATGCCCGTCAGGAACAGCTGATGCCGCCGGTTCCCGATGTCCGCTTATCAGAGGCCGTTCCGGCGCCGTCACCTCTTATCTTCCCTGAAGAGACGCCCTGTTTTGTCATTCATCACGTTACGCTCTCCGGCACGGAGGCGTTACCGCACTGGGTGCCGTTACAGCGGCTTGCCCGCCAGGCAGTGGGCCATTGCCTGGGCGTGAAAGGGATCAATCAGGTGATGAGTACGCTGCAAAACCGGCTGATAAACCATGGCTGGGTGACAACACGGGTGCTGGCACCACCGCAGGACCTGCGTGAAGGCGAGCTGAAGCTGTTGCTCATCCCGGGTAAAATACGCAATGTGGCATTCACCCCTTCCTCTTCGCACTATGCCAGCCTCTATCCAACCCTGCCGGCCCACGGCGGTGAGCTGCTGGATCTGCGTGACATTGAGCAGGGACTGGAAAATATGCAGCGCCTGCCGGGTGTGGAAGCGCATATGGCCTTACGGCCCGGCGACAAACCGGGCGAAAGCGACATCATCATTGAGCGCACTCAGCGGCGCTTCTGGCGGATCGGCGCGTGGCTGGACGATTCCGGCACCGAAAGTACCGGGCGCTACCAGAGCGGCGTCATGCTGGCGCTGGATAATCCAACTTCGTTAAGCGACCTGTTCTATATAACCGCCAGTCGCGATCTCAGGTTCGCCGGCAGGAAAAGCAGCAAAAGCCTGGCCGGACACTATTCAGTGCCGATCGGATACTGGCAGTTTGGCGTCACCGCGAGCGATTACGATTACCATCAGACGGTAGCCGGGTATAGCCAGGATTTTCTCTATGCCGGCAAAAGCCGCTCGCTGGATCTGCAAATCAGCCGGGTTCTGCACCGTAACGCTGCCTCAAAAACCACCGCAACCTACGATGTGCTGGTGAAGGCGTCACGAAATTACATTAATGATACGGAGATCGTCAGCCAGCAGCGACGCACGAGCGCATGGCGGCTGGGGCTGTCGCACCGGCACTTTATCGGCCCGGCCACGCTGGATGCGGGTGTCAGCTATCAACGCGGCACTCGCTGGTTTGGCGCGCTTCCTGCCTGGGAGGAATCCTACGAGGATGAAACCTATGCCACCGCGCTCTCGAAAATTCTGACCTGGCAGGCGGCACTGACGCTACCCTTTGCGCTGGGCAGCCAGCATTTCAGTTACAACACGCAGTTCCGTCGTCAGATGAGCAACACCCCGCTGACCCCGCAGGATGAGTTTGCTATCGGCAACCGCTGGACGGTACGAGGGTTCGACGGCGAGCGAACCCTGAGCGCCAGCGAGGGCTGGACGCTGCAAAATACGCTGGCCTGGCAGACACCGATCCCGGCACAGGAGTTTTACCTGGGTGCCGACTACGGTGAAGTACGCGGCAACAGAGCGACGCAGGGAGGATTACCGGGCAGTCACCTGGCGGGCGGCGTGGCTGGCCTGCGCGGCGCGATCGCTCCCGCTGATATCAGCTATGACTTTTTTGCCGGGACTCCCTTCTCTAAACCAGCAGGCTTTAAAACCGATCCGGTGACGTTCGGCTTCAGCCTGAACTGGAATTACTGACCCTTTTTCACCAGTTATGCTGACTGACAATGGACTGTGCGCATTATGAACAAACTTTGCTATCGCGTTATCTTTAATAAAGTTCGTGGCATGTTGATGGTGGTGCCCGATATCGCCCGTAGCAGCTGTGGCTGCATCTCCCGCCGCCGTCAGCGCAGCGCTTCTGCGGAGGTGCAGGTACGCGTCAGGCCACTCTGCTACGCCTTGTGGCTGGCAGCAGGGATAGTAAGCCTGCCCTCGCAGGCAAATATCGTCGCAGATAAGCAGGCACCCGGCGGTCAGCAGCCCACAGTGATGGCAACGGCCAACGGTCTGCCGCAGGTTAACATTCAGACACCCAACAGCCATGGCGTTTCGCGCAATCAGTACAGCCAATTTGACGTTGACCGGCGCGGGGCGATCCTTAATAACAGCCATAAAAACATCCGGACCGGGCTGGGCGGTATGGTCGCGGCCAACCCCTGGCTGTCAAAGCAGGAAGCGAGCGTCATTCTCAACGAGGTGAAAAGCCGCAATCCCAGCCAGCTGAACGGCTTTATTGAAGTAGCCGGTAAACGCGCGGCGGTGGTCATTGCCAACCCCGCCGGGATCACCTGTAACGGCTGCGGATTTATCAATGCCAGCCGTAATACCCTCACCACCGGCCAGCCGGTGATGGAAAATGGTCAGCTGAAGGGCTTCAGGGTGAATGGGGGCCGCGTCAATATTGAAGGGGAAGGCTTAAATGATACCGGCGCTGACTACACCCAGATTATCGCGCAGTCGGTAACGGTAAATGCCAGGTTGCATGCCGGTGAGCTGAAAGTGGTGACCGGGCGAAATCAGGTCTCGGCGGAAGGGGATGTAACCAAAGCCAACGCAACGGAGAGGGCCAGCAAGCCTGCTTATGCGCTCGACGTGGCGGCACTTGGCGGCATGTATGCCAATAAAATCACCCTGACCGGTACCGAAAAGGGAGTGGGCGTGCGCAACGCCGGTGAGCTGGGGGCTGGCGTGGGCGAACTTCGTCTGAGCCTGGACGGCAGGCTGGAAAACAGCGGCACGCTGCAAAGCCACGGGGCGCTGCGCATCGCCAGCCAGGGGGACCAGAAGAATAGCGGGAAAATTGTCTCGCAGCAGGACGTCGCGCTCACCTCGGAAGGTGCGCTGCACAATAGCGGGACGATCGTCGCTGGCGGAAATAACACGCTGACGGCACGTCATATTGAAAGTACAGGCAAAGGGACGATCGCGGCAGGTGTGGACAACCACAGCGCGCTGACGCAGGCCGGAACGCTGGTAATGACCAGTCAGGGCGAGCTGAAAGCGCAGGGGCAAAACCTGGCCCGCGATGGTATCCAGGCCAGCGGCACCCGGATTGATCTGACCGGGAGTCAGACAGCGGCGGATGCTGTTGCGCTGACCGCCACGCAGGGGGATATCACCACCTCGGACGCCACGGTGGCGGGAAAAACCATCCGTGCGCAGGCCGCCAGCCAGTTGATTAATAAAAAAGGTCAGATCGCCTCCGGCAGCCTGATCCTTAATGCCAAAGCGATTGATAATGAAGGCGGCCTGCTGCGCCAGCAAAACCGCGAGGCGCTGACCCTGAATACCGGATCGCTTCTCAACAACCAGGGAACAATAGTCAACGAAGGGGATACGCACCTTAAGGCCCAGGAGATTGAAAACCGCAATGGACTGATTGCCGGCAATGGTCATGCCCTCACGCTTGACGCAGGGCGGCTGGCTAACCAGCAGGGCGCCGTGCAGCTGGCGGGTGAGGGCACTCTGACGCTGAATGCCGCACAGCTGGATGGTCATCAGGGGACGTTGCTGTCTGCCGGGGCGATGACGCTGAAAGGTGACCGGCTCGATCTCTCCCAGGCGCAGACGCAGGCTCAGACACTGACGCTGGAGGCAGATACGCTGAATCACCAACAGGGATTGCTTAGCCAGCGCGGATCGGGCGACATGAATCTCTCGCTTTCCGGCGCGCTGGATAATCAGAAGGGGCAGATCGTCAGCGGGGGAAACCTCAGCATCGCTTCTGGTCGCCTGGAGAATACCGCAGGGCGGATCCAGTCGGTTCAGGATCTGGCGATCGATACCCACGGGCAGACGCTGACCAATACAGAGAGCGGCAAGGCAGGTATTCTGAGCGGCGGTACACTTTCCCTGACCAGTGGCGTTATCAATAACCGTAGCGGTACTCTCGCCGCAGCGGCAGAGGCACACCTCATCAGCACTGCGCTTACCAATACCGATGGCACGCTGATCTCCGATGGGCCACTGACGCTTGCCAGCGATACCATCGATAACCAGCGGGGCCTGCTACAGTCGGGCGATACCCTCACCCTTGATACCCGTGGTGGCAGGCTGGTGAACACCGACAGCGGCAGCGACGGCGGCATCCTTGCCGGGGGCGATCTTCAATTGCTGACTGGCGAACTCAACAGCGGTAACGGGGCGATCTTTGGACGCAATATCACGGTCAATACGCATCAGCAGGCTTTTGACAACCAGCAGGGACGCCTGGGTGCCCAGGGCACATTGCAGATAGAGAGCGGTACGCTGAATAACCGTGCCGGACAGATTGAATCCGCTCAGGATCTTCAGCTGAATACCCACGACGATTTGCTGGTTAACCGGGATGGTCAGTTGATCGGCGGTGAAACGCTGAGGCTGTACACCGGGGATATTGATAATCAACATGGTCTGCTTACCGGGATGAACGCTGCAGGTATAACTGCCGGGGACGTTAATAATCAGGCGGGAACGCTGAGCGGCGGTAAAGGCGTCCTGACGCTGAAGACGGACGAGTTGCAAAACCGGGGCGGACTGGTGCAGGCGGGAAGCGATCTGACGCTGGATACGCAGGGCCATGCGCTGATCAACAGCGACAGCGGCGACCGGAACGGTATTGTCGCCATGCACAACCTGGATCTGCGCAGCGGCGGGATAACTAACCAGACCGGCTTTATCGCTGCCGGCAATCAGGCCACGCTGATTGCTGGTGAACTCAATAATGTGCAGGGGCAGGTGGCGGGGAACGGCGGCCTGACCTTTACGGGCCGGTCAGTGGATAATAGCGAGGGAAAACTTCAGTCGGCGGGCGATATCGCCATTGACACCGCAGGCCAGACGCTGATTAACCGGCAAGGGGTGATTGCAGGAACGGGGAGTAGCCGCATCGACAGCGGCGCGCTGGACAATCAGCAGGGACAGATTCAGGGAGGAGAAGATCTGACGCTGAATTCTGGACAGAACGCGCTACAGAACCAGAAAGGCAGTCTGCTTTCAGCGGGGACGCTGACGCTGACGGCGGGTCAGCTTGATAACCAGTCCGGAGAGGTGCAGAACGTCGGAACCGGACGGCTGATTCTTGCCCGTGAGCTTGATAACACCGGCGGATTTATCCATGGCGGAGAAGGGCTGGATATTACCGCACCGCGCCTGGTAAACCGCGATACCGGCCTGAGCGGTAAGGGGATTGAGGCCGCCGCGCTGTCGCTACAGTCGGATACGCTGGATAACGGGCAGGGAGCGCTGCGGGCAGCCGACAGTCTGGAAATGACCGTGCGTCAGACCCTGGAAAACCTCAGCGGACTCGTCTCCTCCGCCGGTGCGCTGACCGTCCGGGATGCGGCGCAAGGCCAGGCGCTGGCAATTAATAACCGCCAGGGAACGCTGATTGCTGACAAAGAGGGGCAAATTGGTGCAGCTTCCCTGAGCGGTGACGGGCAGGTGCTTTCCCAGGGTAACCTGGCCATTACCCTCAGCGGCGATTTCCATAATGAGGCAGACGTCAAAGCCAGGGGAACGCTGCGGCTTACGGCGAAAGGTGACGTGACCAACGACGGGACCATCGCCACCCAGCAAGCGCTTTTCCTTACTGCGCAGAACGTCGATAACCGCGAGGCGGGTGAACTCAGCGCGCAGGAGACGCACGTCACCGCTGCGGATACGCTGAATAACAGCGGGCTGATCGATGGCGGGCTGACGCGCCTGGTGGCCGATGTGCTGACTAACACCGGCACGGGACGTATATTTGGCGATCGTATCGCCCTTGCGGCAGCGGTGATCAACAACCTCAGCGACGGAAGTAAAGCGGCAGTGATTGCCGCGCGGGAGCGGCTTGATGCGGCGGCTAATACAATCAATAACCGCGATCACGGCCTGATTTATAGCACAGGCGATCTGTATATCGCCGGTCAGCTGGATGCGAATAGCCAGGCCACAGGGGAGGGCGGCCAGCTTAACAACGATGGCGCCACCATTGAGGCTGGCAAGAATGCCACTATCGCGATGGCGGAAGTCAACAATACCAACCGCCATCTGACGACGCAGACGGTAATCACAGAAAACAAGCAGCATCATGAGGCGGTGCTGAAAGGCCACACTGACCGGTTCGACTGGAAAGACGTGGTGGTTGGTCATAAAAATAAATACAAAGTAAAACGTGCCGACATGCCGGATGGCACCAGCGGCAGAGAATTCTATGAATACAGCTATCAGCGGGTGGTGAAGGAAACGCAGATCAAGGAGAGCGATCCCGGGAAAATCCTGTCGGGGGGAGATCTGATCTTTACGACCAACCGCCTGGCTAACCACGACAGTCAGATTGTGGCGGGAGCTGCGCTGGGCGGTCAGATTGGCGAGCTGGATAACCAGGCCACCAGAGGTACCCGCGTCACCACGGACAGCGGTACCGTAAAACGCTGGTATGCCAAAAAAAAGAAAAGGAAAGGACGCGGAACGAAAACCTCACAGGGCAAGGACACCAGCGACTATCGGCCAGCGCCAGTCACCCAGACGATCGATCTTAAAACGCTCTCATGGCAGGCGAACAGCGATCCCCGGGGGCAGGGCTATCAGACTGGTAACCGGCAGCAGCGGGCTGTAACCTATCAGGCTGATAAAACTGCCGAGATGAAGGGGCAGCTGTTGCAAACCGCTGTTGCGCTGAACACGGCTGGGGGCGGCGACAGCGAAGCGCCGGGAAGTGCTCAGGACCGCCCGCTGGTATTACCGGCCGGACAGCAATTTTCCCTGACGCTGCCCGCCACGGTGGCGGATGGACAAACCATCACGCCGGTGATTCGCGCGGTCTCTCCGGAGACGCGCCTGCCGGATAACAGCCTGTTCACGTTACAGCCCGCCAGCGACAGTCACTATCTGGTGGAAACCGATCCGCGCTTCGTGAACCAGAAGCAGTGGCTGGGCAGCGACTATATGCAGAACGCGCTCTCCTCGGACGGCAGCCAGACCCTGAAACGATTAGGCGATGGCTATTATGAGCAGCGCCTGGTGCGGGATCAGATCACCCAGATGACCGGGAGTCGCTATCTCAGTGGCTATCACAGCGATGAGGATCAGTTCCGGGGGCTGATGAATAACGGCGTGGCCTTCGGTGAAACATATCAGCTTGAGCTGGGCGTGGCGCTGACGCCAGCCCAGATGGCGCTGCTGACCAGCGACATTGTCTGGCTGGTTAATCAGCAGGTAACGCTGCCGGATGGCACCCAGCAGACCGTACTGGTGCCGCAGGTGTATGCGAAGGTCAAAGCAGAGGATTTAACCGGCGACGGCGCGTTGCTCGGTGGCGGTAGCGTGGCAATTACCGCGCAGAAAGATATTACCAACAGCGGCACCATCCACGGGCGTGAAGCGACGCAGCTGACGGCGCAGACGCTGACCAACAGCGGCTACATTGACGGTAATCAGGTCAGCCTCACGGCCCGTCAGGATATCACTAACGCCGGTGGCACCCTGCGTGGCGGCAACAGCGTCTCGCTGCTGGCCGGACGCGATATTACCAGCCAGTCGACGCTGCGCGGCGATGGTCGCGACCGCTGGGTCGACCGTCCTGCGGGGATCTACGTGCAGGGCAGCGACGGCGCGATGACGCTGAGCGCACTGAACAATATCACGCTCAGGGGCAGTGACACCGGTAACGCCGGGGATAACAGCCTCACCCGGATTCAGGCGGGCAGGGATCTGACGCTGGACACCCTCACCACGCAGCACAGTGAGAACGACAGCTGGGGCAGCAACAATTACCGCCGCCTTTCACAGCAGACGGATGTGGGGACGCGGATCACCACCGGCGGCGATCTGCAACTGAGCGCCGGACAGGACATCAAAACCCGCGCGGCCGACGTCACGGCAGGCGGCGCGCTCACCGCCAGCGCCGGGCGCGATATCGCCTTAAGCACCGGCAACAGCCGCACCGACCTGACCGAACACAGCAAACAGACCAGCCGGGGCTTCCTCTCCGCCAGCAGCCTGGAAACCCACGATGAGCTGCATGACCGCCAGGGGATCAGCAGTACCCTTAGCGGCGACAGCGTTATGCTTGAGGCGGGCCGCGATATCGCCGTCACGGGCAGCAACGTGGCGGCCACGCAGGATGTCACCCTGCTGGCCGGACGTGATCTGACCGTGACCACTGCCAGTGAATCCCGGGTGGAAAACCATCAGCGCGAGGAGAAAAAATCGGGCCTGATGGGCACAGGCGGCATCGGCTTCACCGTAGGGAAAATGTCACAGAAAAGCACCACGGACGCCACCGGTGCGCTGAACAGAGGCAGCACAGTGGGCAGCAGCGATGGCAGCGTCACGCTCAGCGCGGACAGGACGCTCAATGTGCACGGCAGTGACGTCATTGCCGGAAAAGACCTCACGCTGGGCGGCAGCGATGTGACCATCAGTGCGGCTGAGAACAGCCACACCTCGCTGACCAAAACCGAACAGAAGCAGAGCGGACTGACGCTGGCGCTCTCCGGTACCGTGGGCGCTGCGCTGAACACGGCAGTCAGCGTGGCGCAGACGGCGCAGGATACCGGCGACGGCCGCCTGAAAGCGTTGCAGAACACCAAAGCGGCGCTGAGCGTCGCCCAGGCGGAGCAGGCGTATGAACTGGATGGCGCGCAGACCGCTGCGGCAACCGCACATAATGATGCGCTGGGCCTGAAGCCGGGCGATGAGGGCTATCAGGAAGGCGCGACCAACACCGTAGGCGTTAACCTCTCTTACGGCAGCCAGTCGTCGAAAAGCGAAACTCGCACGGAGAGCCATCAGGCGCAGGGCAGCTCGCTGGGCGCGGGCGGCAACGTGCAGGTAACCGCCACCGGCGCGCAGCCGGGCAGCCGGGGCGATATCACCGTGCAGGGCAGCCAGCTGCAGGCGGGCGGCGACCTCGGGCTGACGGCGAAAAACGACATCAGCCTGCTTTCAGCGCAGAACATCGAGCGCACCGACAGTAAAAACAGCAGCCAGGGCGGCAGCGTCGGCGTGGGGATCACGGCAGGCTCCGGCGGGTATGGCATCAGCGTGTCGGCAAGCGTGAACGCCGCGAAAGGCCGCGAGAACGGCAACGGCCTGACCCACACCGACACCATGCTGGAAGCGGGCCACGCGCTGAGCCTGAACGCGGGACGCGACACCACGCTGACGGGCGCGCAGGTGCGTGGCGACAGCGTGAAGCTGGCCACCGGCCGCAACCTGACGCTGACCAGCGAGCAGGACAGCGACCGCTACGACAGTAAGCAGCAGAGCGCCAGCGCGGGGGGCAGCTTTGTCTTCGGCAGCGGCGGGTCAGCGAACGTGAGCCTGAGCCAGGATAAGATGCGCAGCAACTGGCAGAGCGTGACAGAGCAGACGGGGCTGTTTGCCGGAAAAGGCGGCTTTGATATCCGCACCGGTGAGCACACGCAGCTGGACGGCGCGGTTATCGCCTCCACCGCGGACAGCAGCCTGAACAGACTGGATACGGGAACCCTGGGCTTCAGTGATATCCATAACCGTGCGGACTATAAGGCGGAGCATCAGGGTGCGGGCTTCAGCACCGGCGGCAGCATCGCGGGCCAGTTTAAGGGCAACGCGGCAAACGCGCTGCTGGCGGGGATGAACAACAGCGGCAGCGCGGACTCCACGACGAAGGCGGCGGTCAGCGACGGCACGATAGTCATCCGTGACCAGACAGGGCAGCAGCAGGATGTGGCCGGGCTGAGCCGGGACGTGGAGAATGCAAATCCGGGCCTGGATAAAATTTTTAACAGAGAGAAGGAGCAGCGCCGCCAGCAGCAGGCACAGCTGATAGCGGAGATAGGGAGCCAGGCGGCAGATATTGCGAGGACGCAGGGCGAGCTGACTGCGATGAAAAAAGCCACGGAGAGCATGAAGGCGGTCACGCCGGCGCAGCGTGCGGCAGCGGAAAAGGAATGGAAAGAGGCCAACCCGGGCCTTGAGCCGGCGAAGATGGATATCACGCAGCAGATGTACCAGACGCTGTATGACCAGGCGCTTAAAGATACAGGACTGGGCACCGGCGGTGCGTGGCAGCAGGGTATCAGCGCGGCGACGGCGGCGGTGCAGGGTCTGGCGGGCGGCAACGTGAAGGCGGCACTGGCAGGCGGTTCAGCGCCATATCTGGCGGAAGTTATACACCATCAGACCATGACCAGGGATGCGAAGGGTAAGGATGTGGTGAACGTTCAGGCCAACCTGATAGCGCATGCGGTACTGGGTGCGGTGGTGGCGCAGGCGTCAGGGAATAACGCGCTGTCGGGTGCGTCCGGCGCGGTGGCGGGCGAATATATCGCGCAGCAGCTCTATCCGGGTGTTGACCGTGCAGACCTGAGCGAGGAGGAGCGTCAGACCATCAGCGCGCTGGGGACGCTGGCGGCGGGGCTGGCGGGCGGCGTGGCCGGAGACAGCACGGGCGGTGCGGTGGCGGGCGCGCAGGCGGGTAAAAATGCGGTTGAGAATAATGCGCTGAGTGCGTTGGTTCAGGGCGGAAAGCTTGCCGCACAAGGCTGTTCTAAGATTGCAGCCTGCCGGAATGCGCTGGTTGAGAAAGGACTGGGGGCGTTGCTGGGCATAGGTGCAGCGAATACCGTGCTGGACAATCTCTCTGTTTCAGAGCAGGAATATGTCTTTAACGTTGCCATGACGGGCAAGGCTGATCTGATAGAGAAGTTAGCGCCAGAGCAGCGTGAAGCTTACGATTATATGGTAGGCCAGGATCAGAAAGGTCTAATCACTATCTTTCCGCAGCCGGACAGGGATCTTACGGGCGGTAAGCTGGTTAATCCGGTACAGGATCAGAATAAAGGAACGACGCTCATCAGCCCGGAGCAATCCGGTCAGCAGGGCGCGACAAATACCGGAAACACAGAAGGAAACACCGTTACAAGTGGGAATACTACGGTATCACCGATCTCTGACGGGCCGAATAAAGATGATTTGGCTTATTTATCAGATAACCATAACAATACCGACAAAACTTTCAGTAAGAATGTTGATCCAAAGACGTTAATTAGCAGACAAGATAAGAATGAAATGTCAGGCTCACAAGTAAAACGTCTTGTGAAAGATATGAAAGAAAACGGATTTGACGCGAATAATCCTGTTGATGCTGCTTTTGTAAACGGAAAAATGATTATCATTGACGGACATCATCGAGCTCAAGCAGCTGCAAAAGCTGGGCTCAAAGACATACCAGTTAGAATACATGAAGTGACTAAAGAGCAAGGTGAGCAGCTTTTGCGAGAAGCGGCTGAAGCAAGGGTGAGGTACTAATATGATTAATCAAATAGAAGTCATTCATTTCATAGAGTTACAGATAACTTTGATGAAGTCATTTTTCATTCATTATCCTTTAGTAAAGGATTTTAAATGGTTACTAGATTTTCCTAGTAAGGGGGTTATTTTGGTTGGCAATGAATCATGGGATTTTAAAAAACATGGGAAAGGGATTAGGTTTTTTAAAAATAACTCAAGCGCAGCAGTAGTGGTTGATATAATAGATAATGTTAACAATGCGAAAATAATTGACGTATGGCGATTGTCACAATATTTTTCGAATCATACTGATGATGAAATAAAAAGCACTTTAGATGAAATGGCTTCATCTGGGTTTTTACAAAAAATATCAGAACGGCAATACGAGTTTATTACGAGTTAAAATAAAGAATTTTAACAAACACCCCGGGCGGTGCGGTGGCGGGCGCGCAGGCCGGGAAGAATGCGGTTGAGAATAACTTCCTCAGCTCGAAAGAAGCCCGCCAGCTTGATAAAGAAATGCAGGACTGCAAAGCATCAGGCGGTGACTGCAATAAGGTCGTGGAAAAGTACATCGATATCAGTAATAAAAACAGTAAGGAGCTTCAGGAAGCCTGTTCCGGCGGTGGGGTGGCCTGTGTGACCTGGCAGGATTATGCAGGGTACTTACAGGGCGGCATTAGGGGCTTGGGCAGGAGGGATGTTCGGAAAGTTAGCACCTTTCCCTGGAGAAGTTAATGACCTATTTGGTGGCTTCGGAGGAGAAATAATAAGTAATAAACTCAAGGATAAAGTTAATGAAAAATAAAAATAAAAAGAAACAGAAGGGGGCAACTTTTACCATTTTCCTGTTGAGTACGATTTATTATGGGTGTTGTTTTTTTGCGTTTATTTTCTTGGTTAATAACGTAATCCTTGAGTTAATTACATCAGGAGAAATTGATTTATCCAAAAGATCTTTAAGCCACCTATCTGTTGTTAGTTTGATTATTGGAATAGCCTCAGGCTCCAGAATATGGATCTTCGCCAAAATAGACGAACGTAAAGCCCGAAAATCTCCCCCATCAGATCCACAATAAACAGGGATCCCGGCCCAATCAGGCTGGGATATTTTTACCTGCCGATCACTCATCAGCCAGCCGGATAATCAGCTGTCCGCATTCCACCACAACCTGAACCGGTTGCCCGGTCCCAACCCCGGCTTCTCTGAAAATCAGCAGAAAACATGAGATTACTGGGGGAGCGCCTCTGCGGCTGTGACTGGTGCATTAGCCCCTGGCCGTGGTGTCTGGCAGAATGTGGGAATAGCGGCAAGTGGCGCAGTGTTTACGGATGGAGCTGATGCCGGTGCTGTTGGTGGGGCGGCATTAGGGGCTTGGGCAGGAGGGATGTTCGGGGAGTATGCACCGGGGATAGTAAATTCATTAACTGGTAAAGAAGTACCTGGATTTATATTTAACGCGACAGGTTCCTTTGGTAGTGAAATTTTAGGTGGATAAGTAAAAGATGCAGTAAATAGCCCACAACCATCTTTAGAAAGAAACAAGGAAGGGGGAGAATGATTGCTTATATTAAGTTGCTTATATATTCATGTGTTTTTTGCATTGTGCTGGGTTTCCTCCTTATAGGTGGGGGGGCATTGTTTATCTATCTAACAAAACGATACTTTTTTTTTCCTGTCTATCATGTGGAAAGGATTTTTGTGTTTGGGTGTATAGCTGGTTTTGCGATTACACTGGCCACAATAGTATTTAATCTAATAGATAAATTTAACGTCCGTAAAAAGCCACCTTCGGCCCCTGACTGAGATTAACAACAATTCCAGCCTTTGCGGCTGGGAGTGTTGTTGAGAATAACTCTCTGGGTGATATTGCGCAGGCGCAGTCTGAAGGCAAGACTCTGGAGCAGAAGGCCGGTGAGCAGGTTGAAGCTGAGATTTTGATATCACTGTGGATAACCACACGCAGCTCAACGGCGCGGTCATCGGTTCCACCGCCACCGCTGGTAACAAACCGGCTGGATACGGGCACGCTGGGCTTCAGCAGTATTGAAAACCGCGCGGACTATAAGGTCGAACACCAGAGCGTGGGCATGAGCAGCGGCGGCCCTATTGGCAGCCAGATGCTCGGCAACCTGGCCAGCACGATGCTGGCGGGCATCAACGGCGGCGGCAGCGCAAGTTCAACAACAAAGTCGGCGGTGAGCGAGGGCATCATTACCGTTCGCAACGGTGAGAAGCAGCAGCAGAGCGTGAACGACCTGAGCCGCGACGTGGCGAACGCCAACCCGGGTCTGGATAAAATCTTCGACAGGGAGAAAGAGCAGCGGCGGGTGGAGACGGTGCAGGCGGTGGTGGACATCGGCCTGCAGGCCAGCGATATCGTGAGGACGCAGGGCCAGATAGCGGCGACGAAGAAGGCCACGGACGCGCTGAATAAGGCCGGTCCGGAAGAGCTCAAAGCAGCACAGAAAGCGTGGCAGAAGGCGAACCCGAACAAAACGCCGACGCAGGGCGATATCGTTCAGCAGCTGTACCAGACATCCTATAACAAAGCGATGCTGGACAGCGGTAAAGGAACGGGCGGGGCGCTCCAGCAGGGCATCAGCGCGGCGACGGCGGCGGCCTCGGCGCTGGCGGGCGGCAACGTGGCGGGAGCCGTTGCGGGCGGTGCGGCGCCGTACCTGGCGGAGCTGATACATAAAGCGACCACCGCCACGGATGCAAACGGCAAAGAGGTGGTGAACGTCGAGGCAAACCTGATAGCGCACGCGGTGCTGGGCGCGGCGGTGGCGCAGGCGTCGGGCGGTTCGGCGCTGGCGGGATCGTCAGGCGGCGCGGCGGGCGAGTATATCGCGCAGCAGCTCTATCCGGGCGTTGACCGTGCAGACCTGAGCGAGGAGCAGCGTCAGACCATCAGCGCGCTGGGGACGCTGGCGGCGGGTCTGGCGGGCGGGCTTGCCGGGGACAGTGCGGGTGCTGCGGTGACGGGCGCGCAGGCCGGGAAGAATGCGGTTGAGAATAATGAATTGTTTAATTTGCCATCAGGATTCAACAGCTACGGTAATGCAGCAGTAACCTTGGGAGAATCAATGATGAATTCAGGAGCTTCAGCAGAAAAGGTCAGTGCAGCACTGAGTAAAAATGCAAAAGGTGACTTGCCAGAAAGTGCGAATATTACAAAAGTTATCGTGAATGGTTATAAGGATGGTGTGCTGATTGCAGGAGCGGCTTACTTAGGCCCTGCTGCAAGTGTCGGAAAAGTCGTGACCGGTGCAACGATAGCTGAAATAGCTAATGGTACTTATCAATGGTTTGATATCAATAGCAAGAAGAATCAGAGCCTGCCTGAATATCAGCGAAAAACATGGGATTACTGGGGAAGTGCTTCTGCAGCTGTTACCGGGGCGCTGGCTCCAGGGCGTGGAATAGGAGCCAACTTAGGGATCTCACTGGGAGGAACTGTGTTTACTGATGGACCTGATGAGGGTGCCTTAACTGGCACAAGCGCTGGATGGGCGTTTGGTACAGCAGTTGGCCTGATTGCACCACCGTTATTTAACCCTGTTTTAGGCTCAGGTTCTGCCCCTGTCGGTGATATTATAGGTGCAGTAGGAGGAGAATTTATTAGTAATGCTACAAAGGATGGGATCAATGAAAAGAAAAAATAAGCCAACTATAATTTTACTATTTTTAAGCATCGTATACATGATTTTCTGCTGTTTAATTTTCTTTTCTTTGGCTATGATAATTATACAACTACTCATTGACCATAAATTGAGTATTGATCAATCAGATATTGAACATGTTTTGGCTGCAAGTATCATTGCGGGAACAGCTGCGGCTCTGAGAGCGTGGATTTTCGCGAAGATAGACGAGAAAAAGGGCCGAAAATCTCCTCCATCTGATCCTCAGTAATTAGCGATCCCGACCACCAAGTTGGGATCTTTTTTACCGCTCTACTTTTTCTGAGCAGCAACGCTGGGCACGCCGGTCGGAGGGTTGGCGGAAGAAGGCGCGGACAGCGCGGTGACGGGGGCGCAGGCCGGGCAGAATGCGGTTGAGAATAATGCGCTATCCGGCCTGGACGGCTTTGGCACCGGCTTCCAAAATAATATTCAGGCTCAGGGATCGCTGGTAAATAATACCAACCTCACAGACGAGGCGGGCAACGTACTTAATCCGGCAACACCAGAAGAAATCAAATATGCCTCTAATAAGCTGGTGACGGGTGATATGCCAGCCGGACAAAATGCGGCAACAGGCTTATTAACGGCGTGGGGAACAGGCATGACTACAGTTTTGGCACCTGTTCTTTTGCCAGCTACAGCAACAGCGGGAAGTGTCATCGGTGCAGGCGCTATCGGTGGTGCGGCTAATGTGTTTAATCAGCTAAATAGTGGGGAACCGTTCAGTACAACTGATGCACTTATCGCTACAGGTATCAGCGGAGTAACTGAGGGTAAAGGATTCAGGTTTACGGAAGTAGCGAGTATTACCGGAGCGTATGTGGGAGCTAGCTTGCAGGGGAAAGATGCCGCAGCGCCGATGATCGGAGCAGGCTTAGGAACCCTTGGGGGCGCAACTATAGGTAAAGGTATAGATAAACTGCAAACCATAATTCCTCAATTTACTATACCTAAAATAACAGGAGCAGTAGCTGAATCTGCTGGTTCTTAATATCTTGGAAGTTCCGCACAGAACCTGGCTGAAAAATTTCAGCAGAAACTGGAGAAAAAGAGTGATGCAAAATAAGAAAATTAAACTCTTAATATTATTGATTTCTTCATGGGTAGTGGGCCTTTTCATTATTCTTGTAGGTGGTCGAATGCTTATATCTCTAGCATCCTATTTTTTATTAGGTGATTTTGATTTTCATCGAAATGACTTAATTAGAGGAGCTGAAATATCAATCGGATGTGGGGTTATTATTGGCATAGGACAATGTCTCATGTCGAAAGAGAAACCGGCCTCACCTCCAGATCCTAAGTGATATACGCAAATCCCGGCTTTATTGCCGGGGTTTTACATTATTGGTTAACCAGTTACCCTTCAGTCGCCAGCCGGGTGAGCAACTGTCCTGGTCCGGTGATCACCTCGATCTTCTGTCCAGTGGTAAAGCCCAGCGCTTCCAGCCAGTGTCCCCTCCAGCCAGGCGGCAGATATTGCGAGGACGCAGGGCGAGCTGACTGCGATGAAGAAAGCCACGGAGAGCATAAGGCGGTCACGCCGGCGCAGCGTGCGGCAGCGGAAAAGGAATGGAAAGAGGCCAACCCGGGCCTTGAGCCGGCGAAGATGGATATCACGCAGCAGGTGTACCAGAGGCTGTATGACCAGGCGCTTAAAGGTCGCGCTGGGTACGGTTGCGGCGGGCCTTGCGGGCGGCCTGACCGGAAACGGCACGGCGGACGCAGTAGCCGGAGCGCAGGCGGGCTAGAACGAAGTCAGTAATAATATGGTCAGTATGGGCATGTTGCAGCAAATGCTGGCGCACGAAACGCTGAATTCGGCGGCGATGGCTGAAGCAGGCAAAGGCGGAGCTAATGAGCAGGCGGCCCTGGCACTGACAAAAGCAGTTAAGGAAGGCCTTGATTCGACCTGCCGGGCAAATCCCAACTGCGTGCTGATGGCAATCGCTTCGGCGCAGAGCAAGCAGCATACAAATGGGGCAGGCAGCAAAACGGAAACCGTGCCGGTTGATGATGACCTGACGGGGGGTAAGCTGGTAAATCCGGCGCAGGATGAAAAGAAAGGAGCGATACTGACCACGCCGGATTGGTCTGGTGAGCAGGGATCCAGCAATACAGGGAATACGGAAGGTCTGCCCGATACGGCTGGTAATACCACGGTCACGCCGATTCCTGCTCAGAATAAGGATGATTTAGCTTATCTGGCTGAAGGGGATAAACCTGCAAATCTTTCTCCTGAAGGGGCTGGTCGCTCAGGTGCTTTTAATGAAGCGAAGAGACAGCCTGGTATACCAGTGAGTCAAAGCCCCAATAAGGTATCCCCTAATATAGACAAGCGTGGTAATCCTCAACCGGGTTATATATATGAATTTATAGTTCAAAAACCGGGAGGAGGTACGCAAAAAGTTTATATAAGAGATGATGCTGGAGGCCATTTCTTTGGAGTCGATGATCCTCAAAATCGAGGCTCACATTTTAACGATCCTGCAGGTAACCACTATGACTACTGATGTTGTTATTAGATATGCTGAAGATATAAATGAAAAAAATGAGATTACAGATTTTAACTTATTTTCAATAAGCGGCAAGGGTATCTCTGCAGTGAGCTGGGAATTACCCAATGCGCCACTAAAAAATTTCGGTGAGGATTTATTGAAAAAAATGGTAAAGAATTATTCTGCAGGTGTTAGCGATGAAGATATATACACATTTGTCGTTTTATCAGCGGAGCAACCTGATAGCGCAATTGTTAACCACAGAAAAACCTGGGGGTTACTTAATGTTAGAGGTGTTAAAGTTAATGGGGTTGGGGAAAAAAAAGATTTGATAGTTAAAGGAAGTGAAGGGTTGATTCTTTCCGGCTTAGGTTCTGTTAAATCAAATAGCTTGGGAGTAATCGAAAGCTTAATTAATAGCGGCGAGAGGGTGTTTTTTTCAACCATCCCATCAACTAATGTAAATATGACTTCTTCCATACCGAGGCAGATAACAGAATGGATGAGTAATATCTGGATAAATAATGGTGTCGTTTTTTTTGCATTGGGGCGTTATGACGAACCTGATTGTGAAATTGTTGCTTTAGGCCAAAAAAGAAACCTGCAAAAACTTAAGTACACCTGACGTTAAGGCGGTAGACATCGCCAGGACACAGGGGCAGATTGCGGCGACGAAAACAGCCACTGATAAGCTGAAGATGATAACGCCAGAGCAGAAGAAGGATGCAGAGGTGTAGTGGCAGCACGCTGGGCCTTACTGTGAAAGGAATGGCAACGAATGCGGCAATCGGTGTTGGAGTTAATGCTGGCGTTCAGCTTGCAGGAAAAGATCCGTTAAGCTATGTGGATGCGATTATGGCGGGAGTTACAGCGGCAGCGACGACAGGAAAAGGCATTATAGCTTCGACTCCGATTAATATGGGGGGAGCGTCGATTGGAAGCAGTATTAAAGGGGAAGTTCCAGCTAACTCTGCTATTGCAGCCGGAGCCGGTTCAATATTTGGCGGCGCTGTTGGTAAAGTTGCTACAGAGCAGTTAAAGCCCGCTATTAAAGAAGGTAGTGCTGAATTAATAGGAGTGATAACAGGCGGTACCGTAAGCGAGGTAACTGGTAAAAATGTACAAGATGCTCTGAATAATGCGGGTGAAAAAAATGGGGATAATTAACGTATGGGGTTTATTAATATTAATTTTTTATTGCATCTGCATTATTTGTTGCGCTGTAGTAATAGGCTATCTGTTGGCTTCTGTTATCGTTTATTTTAAAATAGGAATATTTAATTTTGATTGGGAAATGGTTCTTCTTGATTCCTTAAAAAGAGGCACAGCCGGAGGGATAATTCTAGGCTTAGGCATCTGGATTAAAGGAAAACTGAAAGAGTGTAAAGTTAATAAGAAGCCTACTAAATAAACTCACCAATCCCGCCCTTTCAGCGGGATTTTACTTAAATCCGTCAGCTACTTCTCCCCCGCCAGCCGGATGATTAGCTGCCCCGGCCCGGCGATCACTTCGATCTTCTGTCCCGTCTCAAACCCCAGCACCGCCAGCAGCAGGCACAGCTGATAGCGCAAATCTCCAGCCAGGTGGCAGATATTGCGAGGACGCAGGGTTCCCCGAAAAGATATGACGCACAGGAAGGTGGCAATGCGCTAAGGGCAAAATGGGTCACATACCTGTCGCCACCCAAATCCATAAGTTATCACGACTAATGTAAAGTGCGCGCATGAGCAAGCGCTGAAAAGTCAGCGAAGTACATGCGGGCATTCATGATAAAAAGTGTGCTTGCCTTAACCCTAGGAATTTGTTTACTATTATCACCGCAAAAAGAACGATACGGTAATCTGCAGTGAGATTGAGTGCTCTAACTCTGCCCCTTGTCGCTCAACAAGGTTCTTCCGTTCTACCCCGAAGGTAAAGATAAGCTAAATTATTTTCTGGCCTGACACTCAGCCAGACGCAAGGAATCCTTCCCAGGAGTGGATTTGAAATGGCATAGAAAGTTATATGCCGGTTCAAACAGGCCCCTCATTCCGGTAATTAGCTGGGACAGGACGCCTGTCAAAAAACCTGTTCAGTATACGCTGAGAAACCATTCATTGTGTTGAACTGGGGTTTACTGATAAATCAGGGAGCATAACCCTGCAACAGGACGTAGGGATTTAATTAACTACGGAAAAAAGGGAATAAATAATGAAATTCAACATCACAGCAGCGGCCTTATTTTGTGGTGGATTAATGATAGCTACCGGCGCACTGGCTGACAACCACACGCTATCGCTTGGCTATGCACAGAGCAAGGTGCAGGACTTTAAAAATATCCGTGGCGTGAATGCTCAATATCGCTACGAATGGGATTCACCTGTCAGCATTATTGGCTCTTTCACCTATATGAAAGGCGATGACAGCTATTCCGAGCGGGTTGAAGCTTTCGGTGATATCGGCGGTTATGACGGAAAAACGGATGTGAAATACTATTCACTGATGGCAGGCCCGGCGTATCGCATTAATGAGTACTTCAGCCTTTATGCGCTTGCGGGTATGGCGCACACAAAAGTCAATGATAAAACAACTTACCTTACGACTTACTCAGAAGAGTATAACGAAAGCAAAACCTCGTTCGCTTATGGCGCAGGTGTGGTTGTCAATCCGACAGAAAATCTCTCCGTTAATATTGGGTACGAAGGCACCCGCGTTAAATATAATGATAACGTAACGGTAAATGGTTTTAACGTAGGCCTCGGCTACCGTTTCTGATGCTGATGCCCCCGGCCAGGCGGTCGGGGGTTAACGTGTTTAAGGATCCGGATTAACAGGCTCTCTATCCGGCCCGACTCATTACTATTGCGTAAGGCTTACAGCGATCACGATGAACAGGCAACAACCTGATCTGCCTGAAACACCCTCCCAGGAACCGTAAATAACGCTCACTCCTGGTAAAAAAACCGTTGTTCCTCTTTTTCTCTTAATGCGACAGCCTGCCCCAGCCAGCCAGCTAATCAGCCAGCCTCAGTAGAGTCATTCTGCCCTTTAGCGCGCAAGTTCTCCCGCCTGCGACCTGTAACGTTATGCGTGCAGCGCACGCTTTCATCTACAGGTGGAAGGCAGAGAAAGGAGATGGCGTCAGGCGGCATTCGCCAGAATCTGATCCATAAACTCCCGCACCCACTTGATCCGCAGCTTACGCTCGCCGAGATCGCGAATAAATTTCAGCTTAGCCGGACCGTCAAGCCGCCAGTGCTGCGGTTCTTTCTGCATCAGTCCAATCAGCCAGCCAGGATCGGCCTTGTTCTTCTCGGCAAATTCGATAAAACCGCCTTTATCGCTCGCTTCAACGCGACGGATACCGATCTGTTTCGCCACCAGACGGAGCGCGGCCACATCCAGCAGATTACGCGCGGCGTCGGGAAGCTTGCCGAATCTGTCTATCAGCTCCACTTTCAGATCTTCCAGCTCACCATCTTCCTGGGCGCTGGCGATACGCTTATAGAAGGAAAGGCGCGTATTCACGTCGGGGATATAATCGTCCGGCAGCAGCGAAGGAATGCGCAGCTCAATGTCTGTCTGGTTGCTGGTCAGATCTTCCAGCGACGGTTCACGCCCTTCCTTCAGGGCATCCACGGCATTTTCCAGCAGCTCCATATAGAGCGAGAAGCCGATGGTTTCCATCTGTCCGCTCTGATCCTCGCCAAGCAGTTCACCGGCACCGCGAATTTCCAGATCGTGCGTCGCCAGCGCAAAGCCCGCACCCAGATCTTCCAGCGAGGCGATAGCTTCCAGCCGTTTCCTGGCATCGGTGGTCATCGCTTTCGGATGCGGCGTCAGCAGCCAGGCATAGGCCTGATGGTGTGAACGACCGACGCGGCCACGCAGCTGATGAAGCTGGGCCAGACCAAAGTGATCGGCACGTTCAATGACGATGGTATTGGCCGTGGGAATATCGATACCGGTTTCGATGATGGTGGTACAGACCAGCACGTTGAACCGCTGATGATGGAAATCGTTCATCACCCGTTCCAGATCGCGCTCGCGCATCTGGCCGTGACCAATCGCCACGCGCGCTTCGGGCACCAGCTCTGAGAGACGGTTCGCCGCTTTCTCGATATTTTCAACATCGTTATAGAGGTAGTAAACCTGGCCGCCACGCAGGATCTCACGCAGGATCGCTTCACGGACCACCAGATCGTCATATTGCCGCACGAAGGTTTTGACCGCCAGGCGACGCGCGGGCGGGGTGGCGATAATCGACAGATCGCGCATACCGCTCATCGCCATATTCAGGGTACGGGGGATCGGGGTGGCGGTCAGCGTCAGGATATCGACGTCGGCACGCATCGCCTTGATCCGCTCCTTGTGGCGGACGCCAAACCGGTGCTCTTCATCCACGATCAGCAGTCCCAGATCGCGCCACTTCAGATCGTTTGCCAGCAGTTTGTGCGTGCCGATCAGGATATCTATTTTTCCTTCCTGCGCTTCCGTCAGGATCTGCGCCTGCTCTTTGGCGCTGCGGAAGCGGGAAAGCATCTCGATGCGGACAGGCCAGTTGGCGAAGCGATCGCGGAAGTTATCGTAATGCTGCTGAGCCAGCAGGGTGGTCGGCACCAGCACTGCGACCTGCTTGTGGTTTTCCACCGCGAGGAAGGCGGCGCGCATCGCCACTTCGGTCTTACCGAAGCCCACATCGCCACAAACCAGTCGGTCCATCGCCAGCGGCTGGCACATATCGCTCAGAACCGCGTTAATAGCCTGTGCCTGATCGGGTGTGGTTTCAAACGGAAAGCTCTCACAGAAAAGCTGATACTGTTCGCGATCGTGCTTGAAGGCGAATCCCGCCTTGGCGGCGCGCAGCGCATAGATATCGAGCAGTTCAGCCGCCACATCGCGCACTTTCTCCGCCGCTTTTTGCCGGGCGCGGGGCCAGGCATCGCTGCCGAGTTTGTGCAGCGGCGCATTCTCATCAGCGCCGCCTGCATAGCGGCTAATCAGATGCAGCGAGGAAACCGGCACATAGAGTTTGGCGTCGCCCGCATAGGTCAGCATCAGATATTCGGCAGTGATCCCGCCCGTTTCCAGCGTGGTCAGCCCCATATAACGTCCGACACCGTGCTCCAGATGTACTACCGGCTGGCCGGGATGCAGTTCGGCCAGATTGCGAATCAGCACATCCGGGTTAATGGTACGGCGGCTGTCCTGACGGCGACGGCTGACGCGTTCACCCAGCAGATCGCTTTCACAAATCAGCGCGCGCTGGCGCAGGCTGTCGATAAAACCATGCTCGCTGGCCCCGATAATCAGGTAATAACCGGGTTCAGCGGCTTCGTTAAGCTCGCTAATGGCTTTCGGAGTAACTTTGATGCGCGCCAGCAATTCCTGTAATGCTTCACGGCGTCCTTCGCTCTCAACTGAAAAGATAACCGGCCCGTCAAAGGATTCGATAAAACGGCGCAGGGCGTCCAGCGGCGCTTTAGCCTGAGCCTGCACGGCGAGATCGGGCAGCCCCTGGTAGCCCAGGTTGGTGTTAGCTGCTTTTTCAGGCAGATGATCGCCGGAAAGCTGGATGCGTGGCCACTTTTTCAATTCGCTGAACAGCTGGTCGGTGCGCAGCCAGAGCGACTCTGGCGGCAGCAGCGGACGCATCGGATCAACACGGCGGTTTTCATAGCGGGAGGTCACATCCAGCCAGAAGCGATCGGCGCTGCTTTCCAGATTGCCTGTATTCACCAGCAGCGTGTTAGCGGGCAGATAGCTGAACAGCGGTGGCAGAGATTGTTCAAAAAAGAGCGGTTGCCAGTACTCGATCCCGGCGGGCAGGGTACCTTTACTGACCTGCTGGTAAACGTGCTCAGCCTCGCGACGCACGTCAAAATGCTCGCGCCACTGGCTGCGGAACAGCTCAATAGCCGCTTTGTCCGTCGGGAATTCATGGGCTGGCAACAGATTGATCGCCGCAACCTCTTCCAGCGTACGCTGGCTGTCAGCGTCAAACAGCCGCAGGCTGTCAATCTCATCATCAAAGAAGTCAATGCGATAGGGACGGTCGCTGCCCATCGGGTAGAGATCCAGCAGCGCGCCACGAGTAGCATACTCGCCATGCTCCATCACCTGATCGACGTGGCGGTAGCCAGCCTGCTCAAGCTGCTCCCGCAATTTATCACGGGAGAGCCGCTGCCCCTTCTGCATAACCAGCGCATGACCGTGCAGGAATTCGTGTGGGCAGACCCGCTGCATCAGCGTATTCACCGGCAGGATCAGCACGCCTCTTGCCATCATTGGCAGGCCGTAGAGCGTGGAGAGACGCGAAGAGATGATATCCTGATGGGGAGAAAAACTGTCGAAAGGCAGCGTTTCCCAGTCGGCCAGGCTGAAGACCGGTTCGTGCGTAAACTGTTTGATTTCGTCATACAGGCGCAGCGCATTTTGCATATCCGGCGCGATCAGCATCACCGGTCCGCTATGGCGCTCAATAATTTCCGCGCATTCAACCGCACAGGCAGCCCCGGTCAGTTGACCCAGTTGCCGCTGATCGCCAGCCTTCGCTGGCAGAGTGTATCGGGTAGTTTCAGGCATAATCAGTCAGAAAGTCTCTTCGCAAAAGGGAGAGCGGGACGCCGCAGCGCGCCCGATTCAGCTAACCGAGTATACCTCTATTTCGGCGATTGTTGGGTGTAGTGCATTCTGGGTCGGTCAATGTTTGCCCAAACCAGCTCATTTTCGCCGTGATAGCTATGGTTACCATCATCCCATTTCACGTAATAACCCGCCGGGGCAGCGCCCTGTTCGAAGACATTGACGATCATTCCCTTAATCTCACCCGTTTTGTGTCTGACGATACTGCCTTTAGGATATTTAGACATCTTTACCACTCCCGCACTTACGTTACCGCGTTGTCCCCTTTAAAGTATGTCCACCTTCTCTGAGAGGTTAATAGAGTTTAGATCGAACGAGCGGGATCAAATGCGCAATAAACCGGCAAATCTTACTTATCGATACAAAGTTCTGCGTATTTCACAGCAAAGAAACAAACTAACCCGAAGAGTCAGCGGCTTAGAGGTTCCATAACGGCGGGCTAACCTTTATTATCTTCGATCACTTTTTGCCAACGCTATCGCCAGAAGACGGAATACATGTATCAACCTGTCGCGTTATTTATCGGTCTGCGCTATATGCGTGGACGAGCTTCCGACCGTTTCGGCCGGTTTGTGTCCTGGCTCTCCGCCATCGGCATTACCCTTGGCGTTATGGCGCTGGTCACCGTGCTGTCGGTGATGAACGGCTTTGAGCGCGAGCTTGAGCAAAACACCCTCAGCCTGATGCCCCAGGCGTTAGTGACCAGTGAAAAAGGGTCAGTCAATCCGAAAGAAACGCCAGCCTCTTCACTCCAGTTACAGGGAGTCAGCCAGATTACGCCGCTGACGACAGGCGATGTGGTGCTGCAAAGCGCCCGCAGCGTGGGCGTCGGCGTTATGCTGGGCGTAAATCCGGATGAGCCGGACCCGCTGACGCCGTTCCTGGTCAACGTGAAGCAAAGCGATCTTCAGCCCGGTCGTTATAACGTGATCATTGGTGAGCAGCTGGCGGGCCAGCTCGGCGTGCAGCGCGGTGAGCAGATCCGCCTGATGGTGCCTTCTGCAAGCCAGTTTACCCCGATGGGCCGTCTGCCCAGCCAGCGCCTGTTTACCGTCATCGGTACCTTCGCCGCCAACAGCGAAGTGGATGGCTATCAGATCCTGACTAACCAGCAGGATGCTTCTCGTCTGATGCGCTATCCGTCAGGCAACATTACCGGCTGGCGACTCTGGCTGGATAAACCGCTGGCGGTTGATGCGCTCAGCCAGCAAGCGCTGCCGGCCGGCCTGGTCTGGAAAGACTGGCGGGAGCGTAAGGGCGAGCTGTTCCAGGCCGTCAGAATGGAAAAAAATATGATGGGGCTGCTGCTCAGCCTGATCGTTGCCGTGGCCGCCTTCAATATCGTTACGTCGCTGGGGCTGCTGATTATGGAGAAACAGGGCGAGGTCGCTATCCTGCAAACCCAGGGGCTGACCCGCCGGCAAATTATGCTGCTCTTTATGGTGCAGGGTGCCACGGCAGGCATCGTCGGAGCAGTGCTGGGAGCCTTGCTCGGCGTTTTACTTGCCAGCCAGCTTAACAACCTGATGCCGTTGATTGGCGCGTTCCTGGATGGCGCCGCGCTACCGGTGGTGATCTCCGTGCCGCAGGTGGTGACCATTGTTATTATCGCCATGATCGTGGCGCTGGTTTCCACGCTCTATCCTTCCTGGCGCGCCGCCGCCGTTCAACCCGCTGAGGCTTTACGTTATGAGTAACCCGATTTTGTTGCAGTGCGACAACCTGTGCAAACGCTATCAGGAAGGCAGCGTCGAAACTGATGTCCTGCGCAACGTCTCTTTCAGCGTGGCGCCGGGTGAAATGATGGCGATTGTCGGCAGTTCCGGCTCCGGTAAAAGTACGCTGATGCATCTGCTGGGGGGGCTGGATACGCCGACTTCCGGCGATGTGATTTTTAACGGCCGTTCGCTGAACGGTATGTCCTCCTCAGCGAAAGCAGGGTTGCGTAACCGCGAGCTGGGGTTTATCTATCAGTTTCACCATCTCCTGCCCGATTTCAGCGCCCTGGAAAATGTGGCGATGCCGCTGCTGATTGGCAAAACGGCCAAAGGCGAAGCGGAAGCGAAAGCGCGCGAGTTGCTGGCTGCCGTCGGCCTTGAGAAGCGGGCGGCGCATCGCCCGTCGGAACTCTCCGGCGGCGAACGGCAGCGCGTGGCGATAGCGCGCGCGCTGGTTAATAACCCGCGCCTGGTGCTGGCCGATGAGCCAACCGGTAACCTGGATGCCCGCAATGCGGATGCCATCTTCGATCTGCTGGGCGAGCTTAACGTCCGCCAGGGAACTGCGTTTCTGGTCGTGACACACGATCTGCATCTGGCGAAGCGGCTTAACCGCCAGATGGAAATGCGCGATGGGCAGCTGACCGGCGACGTCACCCTGGCGGGTACGCTGTAATGGGCTCGCTCTCTCTTCTGCTCGGCTTGCGCTTCAGCCGCGGCCGCCGCCGCAGCGGTATGGTTTCACTGATTTCTGTGATCTCCACACTTGGCATCGCGCTGGGCGTGGCGGTGCTGATTGTGGGCTTAAGCGCGATGAACGGCTTCGAACGTGAGCTGAATAACCGTATCCTTGCGGTGGTTCCTCATGGTGAGATCGAGCCGGTCAGTCAGCCTTTTACCGGCTGGCAGGCGCTGTTACCAAAAGTCGCCGCGGTGAAAGGTATTGCCGCCGCTGCGCCCTACATCAACTTTACCGGGCTGATTGAAAGTGGCGCAAAGCTGCAGGCTGTACAGGTTAAAGGCGTCGATCCGCAGCGGGAAACCCAGCTCAGCGCACTGCCTGCCTATGTTCAGGATAATGCCTGGCAGCGCTTCCAGGCGGGTGAGCAGCAGATTATCCTCGGGCAGGGCGTGGCAAACAGCCTGAAGGTGAAGCAGGGCGACTGGCTGACTATCCTCATTCCTAACAGCGATCCGCAGCATAAACTGCTGCAGCCGAAGCGTGTACGTCTTAAAGTGAGTGGTATTCTGGCGCTCAGCGGGATGCTCGATCACAGCCTCGCGCTGGTGCCGCTGGCGGATGCGCAGCAATATCTTGGAATGGGCGATAACGTAACCGGCATTGCGATGAAGATGTCCGATCCTTTTGCGGCCCAAAAGCTGGTGCGCGACGCGGGGGAAGTGACGCACTCTTATGTCTACATTCGCAGTTGGATCGGTACCTATGGCTATATGTACCGGGATATTCAGATGATCCGCGCCATCATGTATCTGGCAATGGTGCTGGTTATCGGCGTCGCCTGCTTTAATATCGTTTCCACGCTGGTGATGGCGGTGAAAGATAAAAGTGGTGACATTGCGGTACTGCGCACGCTTGGCGCAGGCGATGGCCTGATCCGTGCGATCTTTGTCTGGTATGGACTGATGGCCGGGCTGGTGGGCAGCGTCAGCGGCGTGGTTGTGGGCGTGCTGGCTGCCTTTAATCTCACGCCGATCATTCGCGGCATTGAAACAGTGACCGGCTACCATTTCCTTTCCGGAGATATCTATTTTATCGATTTCCTGCCATCGGAGCTGCACTGGATGGACGTGGCGATCGTGCTGGTCACTTCGCTGATCCTGAGTCTGATCGCCAGCTGGTATCCGGCCCGCCGGGCCAGCCGTATCGATCCGGCGCGCGTGCTGAGCGGTCAGTAAGCCATGGCCAGCTATTACGGCTTTGACGTCGGCGGCAGCAAAATCGCCCTTGGCGTTTATAACCACCGGCGTGAGCAGGTATGGAGTAAGCGAGTGCCGACGCCGCAGGATTATGAGGAACTGCTGACGGTACTCTGTACGCTCACCGCTGAAGCGGATGCGCTGTGTGACGAGCGGGGCAGCGTGGGCATCGGCGTGCCGGGCCTGCCGGTGCCTGACGACGGCACGCTGTTTACGGCCAATATTCCTGCCGCGCGAGGCAGAACGCTGCGGGCCGATCTCAGCCAGCGTCTGGGCCGGGAAGTGCGTATCGACAATGATGCCAATTGCTTTACGCTCTCTGAAGCCTGGGATGAAGCGTTCCGGGAATATCCGGTGGTGATGGGGCTGATCCTCGGTACCGGCGTTGGCGGCGGGCTTATTGTGGATGGCCGTCCGGTGACGGGGCGCAATTATGTCACCGGTGAATTCGGCCATATGCGCCTGCCGATAGATGCGCTGGCGGTGCTGGGACGCGACGTGCAGCAGCCGCTCTGTGGCTGCGGTAAGCGGGGATGCATTGAAAGCTGGCTATCCGGGCCGGGCTTTTCCCGTCTCTGGCAGCAACATTATCATCACGCGCTCAGTGCGCCAGAAATCATCACCCGCTATTATCAGGGGGACGCTCAGGCCATCGCCCACACGCGGCGTTATCAGGAACTGCTGGCGGTCTGCCTGGGAAACCTCCTGACGCTGGTGGATCCGCACCTTGTGGTGCTGGGCGGGGGGCTGTCAAATTTCGACGCGCTCTACGAGGGGCTGGCCGAACGCGTAAAGCCGCACCTGCTGCCGGTTGCCAGGCTGCCCCGTTTTGAAAAAGCGCGTCACGGAGACGCAGGCGGAATGCGCGGTGCCGCATTCCTGCACGTTAAGGATTAAATGATGATTCGAACACCCCGTCGCCGGTTACGGCTGGCACGCTACAAAAAGACGCGCCGCCAGGTGCACCAGCGCTTCCGCCAGCGAATTTTTGAGCGGGATCGCACGATTGAACTGGCCAGGCATCCTCTGCCCCGGGTTGTGGTACTGACCGGTGCGGGGATTTCGGCCGAGTCTGGTATCCGTACCTTCCGGGCTGCGGATGGATTATGGGAAGATCATAAAGTCGAGGATGTGGCGACGCCGGAAGGCTTTGCGCGCGATCCGGAGAAAGTGCAGGCGTTTTACAACGCCCGCCGTCGTCAGCTGCTGCAACCCGGGATCAAACCGAATGCGGCGCACATGGCGCTGGCTGAGCTGGAGGCGACGCTGGGCGACCACTTTTTGCTGGTCACGCAGAATATCGACAACCTGCATGAGCGAGCGGGCAACAGTAATGTGATCCATATGCATGGTGAGCTGCTGAAAGTGCGCTGCGCCACCAGCGGTCAGATCCTGCACTGGACGGAAGATGTGAAGCCGGACGATCGCTGCCACTGTTGCCAGTTTCCCTCCAGGCTCCGCCCGCATGTGGTCTGGTTCGGCGAAATGCCGCTGCAGATGGATGAAATCTACGATGCGCTGAGCGGTGCGGACTATTTCGTGGCAATTGGTACATCGGGTCACGTTTATCCGGCGGCGGGCTTCGTGCATGAAGCCAAACTGCAGGGCGCGCACACTGTTGAGCTTAATCTTGAGCCAAGCCAGGTGGGCAGCGAGTTTGAAGAGAAAGTATACGGCCCGGCAACTGAGGTTGTACCCGCTTTCGTCGCCGGACTGCTGGAAAAAATTGCCAGATAGACTTTCAGGGGCAGAAAGGCTTCTGCCCCTGATTTTTCTATTTATGCTGCCCGGGACGAGCCTGTTGGATGCCGAAGAGACGGCAACCGGTTTGCATTCTATGCCCGGTATATGCGGCGCTCCGCCTGTATCATTCCGGTCTGATGTTCCGCAAATGTTGGCACGCTTTCAGCGCGAGTGTACACCACGCGCGGCGCTCTGCCCGCGACAGCCCCCTCCTTTAGAGCAGTCAGCTACCGGCCTGCTTTTCGCCTTTTGCCAGTGAGCAAATCAGCTGCGCTATGACGCCACCCACCAGCCCCCAGAATGCGGCGCCAATACCTGCCAGGCTCAGCCCGGAGGCGGTAATAAGAAAGGCGATCACGGCGGCTTCGCGCTGCGTCTCATCCGCCAGCGCGCGTTGCAGACTGCCTGCGATGGTCCCCAGTAGTGCCAGCCCGGCAATGGTATGGATCAGCGCAGGCGGCAGCGCGCTGAAAAGCTGGCCAATTGCCCCGCCAAACAGCCCCGCGAGCAGATAAAACAGACCGGCACAGGCGGCGCCCCAGTAGCGACGCTGCGGATTGGGATGTACGTCCTGACCCATACAAATGGCGGCGGTAATGGCGGCAATACAAACCGAAAAGCCGCCAAACGGCGCAAGCAACAGCGACGTCAGTCCGGTCCAGGCCATCAGTGAAGAAACTGGCGTCCGGTAGCCAGCAGCCTGCAGAGTAGCGATCCCCGGTGCGTTCTGCGACGCCATGGTCACGACAAAAAAAGGAATACCGATGCCAATCAGTGATGAAAGCGTAAAGTGCGGTGCGGTAAAGGCAGGCATGGCGAAAGCCACTGGCTGGCCGGAAAAATGAATATCGCCGCCGGTACCGGCAACACCCAGGCCCGCCATCAGCGTCAACAGGATGGCATAACGGGGAATAAAGCGCCGTGCCAGCAGATAGGTCAGACACATCGTGAAAGTCAGGGCAAAGTTAAGCTGAAGCGAGGCGAAAGCGTCGAGGCCAAACCGCAGCAGGATGCCGGCCAGCATCGCGGCGCAAATCGCCTGGGGAATATGTTTCATCAGCCGGGCAAACAGTCCTGTCACGCCGCAAAGTAGTATCAGGCCAGAGGCGAAGATGAAAATACCGATGGCATCGGGCAGCGGCGTACCGGGCAAGCTGGTGACCAGCAGTGCCGCTCCTGGCGTTGACCAGGCGGTCAGCACCGGCGTGCGATACCAGAGCGAAAGCCCGAGTGAAGTGACGCCCATTGCCACTCCGAGCATGGTTAACCAGCCGCCGGTGGTGGCTTCTGATGCGCCTGCCGCCCCTGCGGCCTGGAAAATAATGGCGGCGGAGCTGGTATACCCCACCAGTACGGCAACAAAACCCGCGATGATCGCAGGCAGTGAAAGATGGCGAAATGAGAATGGTGGGCGCATGGGTCGCTCCGGCTGTGCGTTATAGCGCACAATATAGCACCGTGCGTTATAGCGCACAAGGCGCTATACTGCCGCCTTAGCGGAGGAACTATGAGCGAAAACTTTCCCAATCCGGGACACATTCTGAAGACGCTGCGCCTGTCGCGCGGCTGGAGTCTGACCCAGGCGGCTGGGCAGACCGGCGTCAGTAAAGCGATGCTGGGACAGATAGAACGGGGGGAATCCAGCCCGACGGTGGCGACATTATGGAAAATCGCGACCGGCTTTCATGTTCCTTTCTCCGCTTTTATCACCAGCGGCCCGCAACATGACAACCCGGGCGCTCTTCGCAGTGAACAAACTTCCCAGTGGCAGCAGCACACCGCAACGATGCGCGTCGCGCCTCTGTTTCCGTTCGATCACCAGCTTGGTTTCGACATGCTTTGTGTTGAGCTGGCTGCCGGGGCGATCAGCAACTCCTCTCCGCATGATGCTGGCGTGATTGAACATATCTTTGTTCTGCAGGGAGAGCTGACTTTGGTTGTTAACGAAACGGAGTACAGGCTGGCGGTAGGCGAGGGGCTGCGGTTTCAGGCCGACGGTCCGCATAGTTACCGTAACGAAAAGCCCGGCATTGTGCGCTTTCAGAGCCTGATCCACTATCCCCAGACGCCAGTCCAGGCGCCTGACTGACGGTAAACACTCTACTGACCAGTTGCCATTACGCCTTACTGCATAATAAAAACGGCTAAAATCAGGTTTGACGGCCACAAAGGTGGTGGTCAACACGCTATTGAAGTGACCTGACGCAATATTCTGCGCATTCAGGTTCCCGATAATAGAGAAAGGCAATCAAAGGGATGGCAAATGGACAGATTACTCGATCGCTTCTTAAACTATGTTTCATACGACACGCAGTCGAAAAATCACGTGCGTCAGGTCCCCAGCACGGAGGGGCAGTGGGTACTGGCAAAGCTTCTTCAGGAAGAGCTTGCTGAGTTAGGCCTGGCTGAGGTCACGCTGAGCGATCGGGGAATAGTGATGGCGACACTGCCTTCAAACGTCACCTGGCCGGTACCGACCATTGGGTTTATCGCCCATATGGATACCTCCCCAGACTTCACGGCAAAAAACGTTAATCCCCAAATCGTTGAGAACTATCGCGGTGGCGACATCGCGCTGGGAATTGGCGATGAGATACTCTCACCGGTGATGTTTCCGGTGCTCCATACGCTGACCGGCCATACGCTGATCACGACCGACGGTAAAACGTTGCTCGGCGCCGATGACAAAGCGGGTGTGGCGGAAATTATGACCGCGCTGGCGCGCCTTATTCATACTGATCTGCCTCACGGCGATATCCGTATCGCCTTCACGCCGGATGAAGAAATTGGTAAAGGCACCCGCGCTTTTGACGTGGCGGCCTTTGCGGCAGACTGGGCCTATACCGTGGATGGCGGCGGGATGGGCGAGTTTGAGTATGAGAATTTTAACGCCGCCTCCGTTACGCTGAAAATTAGCGGCAACAATGTCCATCCCGGCACAGCAAAAGGCGCAATGGTAAATGCTCTCGATCTGGCGATGCGCTTTCATGCCGCCATACCGGCGCGGGAAGTCCCGGAGCAGACCGCAGGCCATGAAGGTTTTTATCATCTCCACGGCATCAAAGGGGGAGTGGATAAGGCGGAAGTGCACTACATCATCCGCGACTTTGACCGCGAAGGCTTTGAGGCGCGCAAGAACAGGATAAAGTCTATCGCTGCTGCGCTGTCGCAAGACCTGCAGGCTGGCTGTGGCATTGAGGTGCAGATTGAAGACAGTTACTACAATATGCGGGAAAAAATTGAGGCGCATCCCCATATTATCGAAACGGCGCTTCAGGCGATGCGTGACTGCGATATCGAGCCGGTAGTGAAACCGATCCGGGGAGGAACGGATGGCGCAGCGCTCTCTTTTATGGGACTGCCTTGCCCAAATCTCTTTACCGGCGGTTACAACTATCACGGTAAACATGAGTTCGCGTCGCTGGATATTATGGAAAAAGCGGTAGCGGTAATTATGCGTATCGCTGCATTAACGGCGGAGAAAGCGAAAAGTTAAGGCAGCCTCCCGGCGTTACATTTGCCACGTAATACGTGACAACGTAACGTGGCTGAAGCCTGAAACATAGGCCTTGCGATCCCCCTCCCGCCGCAGGGCGGCGGGAGGGGGATTGATTACGCTTCTTCGCCGAAATACCAGTAACCGCTGTTCACCAGCGCGGCAAGCTGGGCCAGGAAGGAGGGATCGTCCAGCGCAGCACCCAGCGCTTCTGCATCCACACTGTGCCGGTTAGCCAGCGTTTTTAGCGCATCGCGATGTGAGGATTCAATCTGCTCTCCGTTAACGAAAACGGCATCGCCAACGGAGATAACGCGCAGTCCACCCAGACGGCTCAGCGTATCGCCCTGTTGCAGAGCATCGTAAATTTCGTCTGGCTGGTAAGGCGGCTCAGGCGGTGCAATATCCAGCTCATGGCGTGACTGTGAGATAAATTCACCAAACCACTGCTTAAATTGCTCTGGCTGCCCGAGAAGTTCGAGCATCATGGCACGGATCCCATCAATCTCCTGTGGCAACACCTCAGCAGGATTGTCCCGGGCAGAAATGTCTGGATCGCTGTAGCGGTGGCTGCCCAGCTCTCGGGAAAGTACGTAATCGGCAAAGCCGCTAATCAGTTCCCTGCCGCTGGGCGCCCGGTAGCCGACGGAATAGTTCAGCGAGTTCTCAAGTGAGTAGCCCTCATGAGGAAAGCCCGGCGGAATATAAAGAATATCTCCCGGTTCCAGCTCTTCATCAATGATCGCCTCAAAAGGGTCGACCTGAAGCAGATCCGGGTGAGGGCAATGCTGTTTCATCGCCACTTTTTCGCCAACGCGCCAGCGGCGACGACCCGTGCCCTGAATGATGAAAACATCATACTGATCGAGGTGTGGCCCCACGCCGCCGCCAGGAACCGAGAAGGAGATCATCAGATCGTCGGTGCGCCAGTCCGGCAGAAAGCGGAACGGTCGCATCAGCGCCGCTGAAGGTTCATGCCAGTGATCGACAGCCTGCACCAGCAGCGACCAGTTGTTCTCACCCAGGTGATCGTAGCTTTCAAAAGGGCCGTGACTCACCTGCCATTTGCCCTCATCGTGACTGACCAGGCGGCTGTCAACTTCGTTCTCCATTGCCAGTCCGGCCAGTTCGTCTGGGGAGAGAGGATCGACAAACTGTTTAAAGCCGCGCTTGAGCACGACCGGGCGTTTTTGCCAGTAGCGCTGGATAAAATCGGGCCAGTTGAGATCGAGCTGATAGTCCATAATGCGGGTTCCTGAAGGGCAGAGTTTCGGCAATTATAACAGGGCCGGAGGTCAGCAAGGTAACGCATTTGCTGCATTTGACCGGGCTTACTCAACCGGCTTTGGCGCCCTGACGTCAGCGAGGGCTGAATATCCTTTATCCGGCGATGATTTGACTACGCTGAAGCTGCCGTCTGACTCAAGTATGACCGCATCAATCTCTTCCAGCGCGGCGTGTCCGCCTGCGCGGATGGCAGCGTAGATCTCATCTTCATTGACCCGCGCCGCCCGCAGAGCCTGGGAAAGAAACTGACCCTGGAAGAACAGAAGCCGGGGTTCACCCGTTACCAGTTTGCTGAACCCACGAGATCTGACGCTCGTCCAGGAGACAACGTACTGCAATGCTATCAGCAGGGCGAACGCCAGCGTGCCCTGGGCGAGAGAAACGTCGCGGTTAAGTAATATCGTGGCAAAGGTGGAACCGAGCGCCACGGTAACCACCAGATCGAACGCATTCATTTTAGAAAGCGTACGCAGGCCAGACAGCCGTAGCAGGACGATCAGGTTAATATAGGCGAACACGCCGATGACAAGCGTGCGCACCAGAAAAGCAGTGTTGCTGAAAAATATCCCTTCCATATTTTCTCCGTTATCAGAGGATAAACATAATGCATAACTGCGGGAAAACCAGCTTAGTGGCGCCGTATCAGTAAGGGTAGCGCACTCTACCTTGATCGGGAGAAAGCAGCATCCGACACCTTATTTATCAGGCCGCATCACCCGGCTCGTCAGCTTTCCAACAGAGGTTCCCTGCACAAGAATAGAGAAGACCACGACCAGATAAGTCAGCGAAACGAGGGTATCCCGTGTCTCTCCAGGCGGCAGGGAAAGCGCCAGCGCCACGGAAATGCCGCCGCGCAGCCCGCCCCAGGTCAGTACCGCCCAGGCGCCTTTCGGTAAACGAAACCGGGAATCAAGCAGGGCAACCGGCAGGCCAACGGTCAGTAGCCGTGCAGCGAGCGTCAGAAGAATGACCAGGCCTGCCACGCCCAGCAGCGTATGGGTGAAATGAAGCAGGATCACCTCAAGCCCGATCAATACAAACAGCACAGCGTTGAGAATTTCATCGAGCAGTTCCCAGAACATATCAAGATTTCGCTCTGTTTCTTCAGACATCGCGCTGGAACGCCCCTGATTGCCGATAATCAGCCCCATCACTACCATTGCCAGGGGACCGGAGACTTCCAGCGCGATTGCCAGCGCGTAGCCGCCTAAAACGGCTGCCAGCGTCAGCAGTACCTCTTCCTGATAACTGTCGATACTTTTAAGCATCAGGTAGATGATATATCCCATCAGGGCGCCCAGTAATGCGCCACCGCCTGCTTCTCTCAGGAGTAGCGTAGCCGTACCCGACACCGTGGGAACCTCCGCGCCGGCGAGCATGCCAAGCAGCAGGGAAAACAACACCACGCTCACACCATCGTTAAAAAGTGATTCTCCAGACATCACCAGTTCCACATTCTTTGGCGCGCCAACTGCGCTGAGAATGCCGAGCACCGCTATTGGATCGGTGGGTGAAATCAAGGCGCCAAAAATGAGACAGTAAATGAAGGGGAGCTGTAGCCCGGTGAGCAGTGAGATCCCCCACAGAGCGACACCGATAATCACGGTTGAAAGCGCAGTCCCGATGACCGCCAGTGAGGCTACCTGCCACCGGTAAGCACGTAGCTGTTTAAGGTTGACATGTATGGCGCCGGCAAACAGCAACAGCGACAGCATGCCCTGCATCAGGAGTTCAGAAAAATCGACGGATTCTACCAGTGATTGCTCAAGCAGGCTCAGCGTATGGAAACCCAGCTTATCGGCCAGCATATTCAGCAGCGAGAGCACCAGTGCAATGGCCATCACCCCAATGGCGGGCGGCAGGCCGACATAACGTCGGTTGAAATAGGCCAGCAGGGCGGTTATTGATAAAAATATGGCTACAACATTCAGCATTTGACTTCCTCTCCGTCATGCTGCCTTCCGCGGATCTGAACCGCGTTTTCTGGCTTAGGAACGCTTAATGATTGTGATTTCAGGCGTTTCGCGGGGAGTACCCTGTGCCTGGTTTGCAGCAGTAAGAATAGCAGCGCAGATGAGATGGCCTGCCGGAAAATTAAGCAAAGGGCAGTAAACCGTTAAATATCAGGCCACTGAATGAGCTAATGACGTGGATAAGCATTGCAGGACAGAGCAGGCTGAATCCAGGCAGAGAGCCACCGGGAGAGAAGCAAGGGGCATGGGAAGCGGATTAGTCTTCCCCGTGGTTCTGAACACCGCCCTGGCGCCGGAAGATCACTTCCATACGCGCGCCGCCCAGTTCGCTGGAGGAAGCGATGATATCGCCTTCGTACTGCTCCAGAATGTCCCGTGCAACCGCCAGACCCAGCCCCTGACCGGGACGCAGCGTGTCGGCGCGCTGGCCGCGGATAAAGACCAGATCGCGCTTGCTGGCCGGGATGCCCGGACCATCATCTTCCACAATCAGATGCAGCTGGTCGTCAGACTGCCGGGCGCTGATTTCCACAAACTCCAGACAATATTTGCAGGCGTTATCCAGCACGTTGCCCATTACTTCCATAAAATCGTTTTGGTCGCCAATAAATGTCAGTTCCGGCGTAATATCCAGCGTCAGCGAGACGCCTTTACGCTGGTAAACTTTATTCAGCGCTGAGCAGAGGCTGTCAAGCAGGCCGGGAACCGAGTGCAGATCGCGCTTCAGCACGTTGTGATCCGCCTGCATGCTTGCGCGGTGAAGGTAGTAACCAATCTGCTGGGAAATACGGCTGATCTGCTCCAGCATAATAGGTTCAGCCTGCTCAATCGTCAGGTTGCCACGGAGCGACCGCAGCGTGGTTTGCAGCACGGCCAGCGGCGTTTTCAGGCTGTGGGTGAGATCGCTTAAGGTAGTACGGTAACGGGTATAGCGCTTCTGCTCGTTATCAAGCAGCAAATTCAGGTTGCGCACCAGGCTTTTCAGCTCCTGTGGCGGTTGCGGATCGAGCGTGTCGCGGCTGCCGGTTTCCAGCTCGCGAACCTGGCTTGCCAGCTTGCCAATCGGCTGCAAACTCCAGTGGGCGGCGAGCCATAGCAGAGGGATGACCAGCAGCAAATTGACCAGCAGCACGTAGCTGAACCATGACCAGACGACGTCAGAGTGCTGCAGTTCCTGCGGCATTGAGTCGACAACCACAATCGTCAGCGCGGGCAGGTTTGGCGTGGCCTGATAGTGATTGACGGCCACCGAGTGGGTAAAGGTGTCGTTGTTGTCGTAATCGTAGGCGGTTAGCTGATTCTGGGCTTCCTGATTATTACCGAGCGCCTGACGGCTGGTGCTGTTGTCGGTATCAATTTCATAAAAATCCGCCCGTTTCAGCCACTCAGGTTTGATTTTTTCACGAATTTCCGGCACATCACGCACCTGCCACAGCAGCTTGCCCTGATCGTCATAGATGAAAATGAGCGTGGGAAAGTTCAGCGAAACGCGTTCAGGCTGGGCGATGGTGAGCTTGCCGTCACGCCACTGGGCAAGCATAAAATAGAGATTACTTTCACCACGCATTATCCGGTAGGTGTTCTTATCGAAACTCACGACGTAACCAAACACCGCCACCATCCCGTAAGAAAGTGACAGAATAAGCACCACGGCCGCCGTCGCCAGCAGAAATCGCGCGCGGAGTGAGAAAGGCTTTTTAGTCGTTGAGCCTGACATAGATCAGAGATCGAACCTGTAACCCTGACCGCGCACGGTAGTGATAACATCGACCGGATGTTCCGCCTGTATCTTTTTACGCAGCCTGCCCATCAGCACATCAATGGTGTGGCTTTCGCGCAGTTCCGCGTCGGGATAAAGTTGCAGCATCAGGGAATCTTTGCTGACCACTTTGCCCGCGTTGCGGATTAGCGTTTCAATAATGGTGTACTCAAACGCGGTCAGCTTAATTTGACTTTCGTTTATCGTCAGCTCGCGGCGGGAAAGATCGATCTGGAAAGGCGCCAGCGAGATAATCTGCGAAGCCAGCCCGCTGTTGCGACGCATCAGCGCCTGGAGACGTGCGGCAACTTCTTCAATATGAAAAGGCTTGGTGACATAGTCATCCGCACCGGCCTCAAGCGCTTCCACCTTCGCCTGCCAGCCTTCACGCGCGGTCAGTACCAGAATGGGCTGCTTGATATCTTCGCCACGCCAGCGGCGGATCAGTGACATGCCATCCTCATCAGGCAGACCCAGGTCAACAAGGGCGATATCAGGCGTATGTTCGCTGAGAAAATAGTCTGCCTCTTTGGCATCTTCCGCAGCATCCACCTGATGGCCCATATCGCGCAGCTGAACGGCCAGGTGATGACGAAGCAGCGGATTATCTTCCACAACCAGTACGCGCATAAGGTTATCCTTCCAGAGAGAATAAAAGGGCACATGGCCTGATAGTATAACGGAGCAAGTATAGGTGAAAGCGGATAAACGGCAGATTAACGCGGGTCAGTTTTCACTAACCCGCAGGAGGGGATTTACTTCAGATCGTCAACCATCTGCACCGCACGGCCCAGGTAATTGGCCGGGGTCATCTGCTTCAGGCGGGTTTTCTCTTCTTCCGGCAGCGGCAGCCCGTCAATGAACGCCTGCATACCCGCAGCATCAACGCGCTTGCCGCGGGTCAGCTCCTTCAGTTTTTCGTAGGGCTTTTCAATGCCGTAACGGCGCATCACGGTCTGCACAGGTTCCGCCAGCACTTCCCAGTTATGATCGAGCTCATCCAGCAAGCGGTCACGGTTAACCTCGAGTTTCGCGATCCCTTTCAGCGTCGCCTGATAAGCGATCAGCGCATAGCCGACGCCGACGCCAAGATTGCGCAGGACGGTGGAGTCAGTCAGGTCGCGCTGCCAGCGGGAGAGCGGCAGTTTGCTCGCCAGGTGCTGCATTACCGCGTTGGCCAGGCCCAGGTTGCCTTCCGAGTTTTCAAAGTCGATAGGATTGACTTTATGCGGCATGGTGGAGGATCCAATCTCACCCGCGATGGTTTTCTGCTTGAAGTGATTCAGCGCAATGTAGCCCCAGATATCACGGTCAAAATCGATCAGAATGGTGTTGAAGCGCGCCATACAGTCAAACAGCTCAGCGATGTAATCATGCGGCTCGATCTGGGTGGTATAGGGGTTCCAGGTGATGCCCAGTGAAGTGACGAAGCTTTCGCTCAGCGCATGCCAGTCTACCTCAGGGTAAGCGGCGATGTGGGCGTTATAGTTGCCTACTGCACCATTAATTTTCCCAAGAATCTCAATACGTTCAAGCTGGCGAAGCTGGCGTTCGAAACGATAGGCCACATTGGCCATCTCTTTACCCAGCGTGGAAGGCGTCGCGGGTTGTCCGTGCGTGCGGGAAAGCAGCGGAATATCGCGGTACTGTACGGCAAGGTCTTTTACCGCAGCGATGATTTTTGTCCAGTAGGGCAGAATGATTTCCTGGCGCGCCGTCTCCAGCATTAATGCATGGGAGAGGTTATTGATATCTTCTGAGGTACAGGCAAAGTGAATAAACTCGGACACTGCATGCAGTGCGGGAACCGATGCCACTTTCTCTTTCAGAAAGTACTCCACCGCTTTGACATCGTGATTGGTGGTGCGCTCAATGGTTTTAATGCGGGCGGCGTCTTCTTCACTAAAATTAGCAACTATCGCATCAAGGTAAGCGTTTGCGTCAGCGTCAAATGCAGGAACTTCCCTGATCTCTGCGCAGGCGGCCAGTTTCTGTAACCAGCGAACTTCAACCTCGACGCGAAACTTCAGCAAACCGAATTCGCTGAAAATGCCGCGCAGCGGGCTGACTTTGTCGCCATAACGACCATCAACGGGTGAGACGGCAGTCAGAGAGGATAATTCCATCAGTGCAACTCCTGGGAAGGTTATCAAATTAAAGTGAAGTGTCGGTCATTCGGGACAGCATTTTCTTTGCCTCACCGGCAAGACGATTACGGGAGAACATCAGCTGGAGGCGTCCACCGCCAACCTGGTGCCAGAGCACCGCAGCACGAATGCCCGCCAACAGCGCGGCACGCACCTTACTCTGGATCTGCGCATTTTGCAGCACCGCAGGCGAACCGGTCACCTGGATGCGGGGTCCCAGAGGGCTGATAACGTCCACATAAATCGCCGCCATTGCGCTCAGCAACGTATCTGAATCTAAATCATAGTGCGCCAGCTGACGGTCCAGCTGGGCAATGCGTTCGGCCAGTTCATTCATGGCGTTTTTATTTGCGCTCAGCTTACGCTCAAGCACCATCAGGCTGAGCGTGTAGCGCGTCAGCTCGGCGCCTGCACCGTGGCGGCTGCTGCTATTAAGCACCGCCAGCAGCGTTTCCAGCCCGAAGCGCAGGTTCGTTTCATCATTACCAAACACCGCCAGCGTGGAGGAGGGGCTCAGATCCACAACGCTCTGCAGTGAAGTTTTCAGCGCATCTGCAGGACAATGGCCCTGATGCGCCAGCTGCTGGACCAGATGCGCTGACTGACAGATGCCTGCCAGAGCCAGCGTGATATCGTAATAATTTTTCGCCACGGTAACTCCTGTTTACGCCAGCGCGGGCTGTTCACATGCCTGCAACGGCAGGCGTCCGACGGGAAAAATCAAAGCAGCGGCATACGCGCTTCGATAATGCCTCCGCCCAGACAGATCTCATCAAGATAAAATACGGCAGACTGGCCTGGGGTGACGGCGGCGACCGGCTCATCGAAGCGTACCTCAATGCGATCGTCGCCCAGCGGCGTAACTGTGCAGGGGATATCCTCCTGACGATAGCGGGTTTTAACCACGCAGCGTAGCGGAGCGGCCAGCGGCTGGCGATCCACCCAGTGCAGCTGTTGCGCCGTCAGGCCTACCGACATCAGGCGGGGATGCTCATGCCCCTGCGCCACGACCAGCAGATTGTTCGCCACATCTTTATCCACCACGTACCATGGTTCATCACCAGCCTGCTTAAGGCCGCCAATACCCAGCCCTTTACGCTGGCCGAGCGTATGATACATCAGCCCCTGGTGTTCACCGACGGTTTCACCTTCCGTATTGACGATAGCCCCTGGCTGAGCCGGGAGATAGCGCCCCAGGAAATCGCGAAACTTACGTTCGCCGATAAAGCAGATACCGGTAGAGTCTTTCTTCTTCGCCGTCACCAGCTCAAGTTCTTCTGCCAGACGGCGGACTTCAGGTTTGGCAAGCTCGCCCACCGGAAAGAGGCTTTGTGCGATCTGCTCGTGACTCAGGGTGTAGAGAAAATAGCTCTGGTCTTTATTACCGTCCAGACCGCGAAGCAGGCGACTTTTTCCCTCAACATCCTGGCGGCGGACATAGTGACCCGTCGCGATAAAATCGGCGCCGAGATCTTCCGCTGCGAATTCGAGGAACGCTTTGAATTTGATCTCTTTATTACAGAGAATATCGGGGTTTGGCGTGCGGCCAGCCTTATACTCTTCAAGGAAATGCTCAAAGACATTATCCCAGTATTCGGCAGCAAAATTCACCTTGTGCAGCGTGATGCCCAGTTTGTCGCATACCGCCTGCGCATCAGCGAGATCTTCCGCTGCGGTACAGTATTCCTCACCGTCATCTTCCTCCCAGTTTTTCATAAACAGGCCTTCAACATGATAGCCCTGCTGTTGCAGCAACCATGCGGAAACGGAGGAATCAACGCCGCCGGACATGCCGACAATTACTTTTTTCTGGCTCAGAGACATGAGAAATACCTGACTTTAGTGGCCGTTAAAGGCGGCCCTGTAAAATTGCGCCGTAGTTTACCATGCGTCAGCGGCGGGCGCATCCTCGCTAAACGGCCACTGAAATGCGCTGAGCAGCGACAGCGGATAGCGCTGCGCCTGCTGATAGATCAGCACACTTTCCGCAACCAGCGGAGAACGCAGCTTTTTTGCCGTCAGGATCTGTTCCGGCAGAAGCCACCAGCAGCGGTCAATATCCCGATCCTGCGGGTAAGTTGGCAGCATTTTCGGTAAATCCAGCGCGAATAAGAACCGCAAAAAGGGCGTATTATCCGGCGCAATCCACTGGTGCAGGCGGAGAAATGCTTCCGGCACCGCCTCAATGCCGGTTTCCTCATAAAGCTCGCGCGTGGCGGCCTGGAGCAGTGTTTCATTGGCCTCAAGATGTCCGGCTGGCTGGTTCCAGGTCGCGCGCCCGCGGACCATCTCCTCCACAACTAAAAAATGCCCTTCGGCCTGGACGACGGTTGCCACGGTAACGTGCGGTTTAAACATGCCTGACTCCTTGCGGTAAATAAAATCTAAAGAGAGAAGTGATGGGTGACGTCGCGCCATTCTCCAGGCGCAAGTTTCTCCAGTTCGAGCTTGCCCATGGCGAAACGGATCAGGCGCAGAGTGGGAAAACCGATATGGGCTGTCATCCGGCGTACCTGGCGGTTACGGCCTTCCAGCAGGGTAATTTTAAGCCAGCTGGTGGGGACAGCCTTGCGTTCACGAATGGGCGGATTTCGCGGCCAGAGCCACTCAGGTTCCGCCACACTTTCCACGCCGGCTGGCAGGGTAGGGCCATCTTTCAGATTAACCCCATCCCGTAAAGCCTGAATCGCGGCCTCATCCGGCTCGCCTTCGACCTGCACAAAGTAAATTTTACCGGTGCGTTTACCCGGTTGCGTCAGCGTAGCCTGAAGCGCGCCATCATTGGTCAGCACCATCAGCCCTTCGCTGTCGCGGTCCAGACGGCCCGCCGCATAGACGCCGCTGACCGGAATATAATCCTTTAACGTCTGGCGTCCTGCTTCGTCGGTAAACTGGGGCAGCACATCAAAGGGTTTGTTAAAAACGATCACCCGACGCGGGCCACGATCGGCGCCTTTCGCGGCTGGCGGTTTGCTGAATCGGTTAACTTGGTGATTTTTAACGGAAGATTTACGCATGGTCTTTGCACCCGGTGAGAATGAGCGCATTATACCGCAAACCCGTGATGATTGGCGCGGCGGGAATATTCAAGTAGTATTGACCCGCATCTTACAAATCATTAACAAAAAAAGCGTTCGAAGGAGAGGTTAATGGAAAGCAAAGTAGTTGTTCCGGCGGAAGGTCAGAAAATCACTCTGGATCAGGGGAAACTGAACGTTCCTCACAACCCAATCATTCCCTTTATCGAAGGTGACGGCATTGGCGTTGACGTTTCTCCAGTGATGATCAAAGTTGTCGATGCCGCTGTGCAAAAAGCCTATAACGGTGAGCGTAAAATTTCCTGGATGGAAATCTACACCGGCGAGAAATCGGTTGCCCTGTATGGCCAGGATGTCTGGCTGCCGGAAGAGACCCTCGACCTGATTAAAGAGTACCGCGTGGCGATCAAAGGCCCACTGACCACCCCGGTCGGCGGCGGTATTCGTTCCCTGAACGTGGCCCTGCGCCAGCAGCTCGATCTCTATATCTGCCTGCGTCCCGTGCGCTATTACACCGGCACGCCAAGCCCGGTCAAACGTCCTGAAGAGACCGATATGGTCATCTTCCGTGAGAACTCCGAAGATATCTATGCGGGTATCGAGTGGAAAGCCGGTTCGGCTGAAGCGGATAAAGTGATCAAGTTCCTGCGCGACGAAATGGGCGTGAAGAAAATTCGCTTCCCTGAGCAGTGTGGTATCGGCGTGAAGCCGTGTTCTGAAGCGGGCACTAAGCGTCTGGTCCGTGCTGCCATCGACTACGCGATCACGAACGATCGTGATTCGGTCACGCTGGTGCACAAAGGCAACATCATGAAGTTCACCGAAGGCGCTTTCAAAGACTGGGGATACCAGCTGGCGAAAGAAGAATTTGGCGGCGAGTTGATTGATGGCGGTCCCTGGATGAAGATCAAAAATCCAAACACCGGCAAAGAGATCGTCATTAAAGATGTGATTGCTGACGCCTTCTTACAGCAGATCCTGCTGCGTCCGGCTGAGTATGACGTTATTGCCTGTATGAACCTGAACGGCGATTATATCTCCGACGCCCTGGCGGCGCAGGTTGGCGGCATCGGTATTGCACCGGGCGCCAATATTGGTGATGAATGCGCGCTGTTTGAAGCGACCCACGGCACGGCACCTAAATATGCAGGCCAGGATAAAGTGAACCCAGGTTCGGTTATCCTTTCTGCGGAAATGATGCTGCGTCATATGGAATGGTTCGAAGCCGCAGACCTGATTGTTAAAGGTATGGAAGGCGCAATCGCTGCCAAAACCGTGACCTATGACTTCGAACGTCTGATGGATGGCGCTAAACTGCTGAAATGTTCAGAGTTTGGTGATGCGCTGATCGAGAATATGTAACGGTAATTTTGTAACATACGGCCAACATAAATGGTGAGTTTATGTTGGCTTTTATCTTCTCGCTTCCTTTCCCCAAAACTTCCCCAAAACTCTCCCCCAAAATTGTCTATAAATTAGGCTCTTTAAAAGGCTATGACCGTCCAGTCTTTTCCCCTGTCATCATGATATTTTGCCGTCTGATGGGGTGATTTGTGACCGAGTAATTTTTGCGTATCGATCCCCTGAGCCTTATACAGTCTTTCTGACAGTGAACGTTGTTCGTGAAATGTTGGTGCCTTACCGTCAGGCCACGAAAGCCCGGAGCGGTTTCTAGCTTTTTTGAACGTGGTAGTTATCGAACTGGTTGAAACTTTGCCACCCCTCGTTGCTTGTGATGTGCTGTGCCGGAAATGCACCAGGTATTTACTGACCACAGCATCACGGCATTTAGCCACAACCTCACGCAGGGAAATATCCCCGATGCGCTGTCCAGTGACAACGGCCAGCAGCATTGCACACTGAAGGTAGGGAAGATGATTTTCAGCCTCGGCGTAAATCGCTTTCCACTCTTGAAGGGAAAGGCGTTCGCGTTTTACCCGGTTACGCGGCTGGCGGGTTGCCTGCGCCGGATTGTAGCCGGGGGAACATGCCCGGCGTGCTGGGCTTCCTTGAACACGTCGATGAGCGTTGTCCGGACAACCTGCGCCATGCGGTTGGGGTAGTTGAGATCGTCTATCGTGGCGAGAACCTTTACCGCTACGTACCGGGCGGTTGGGTAATTTTTCAACGTGATAAAGGAGTCGGTGGTGGGTATTGGGTCAGCAGGACGTGGGATGGCTTTTACGAGTTCGGACAGGAAAAACCCGTGTCCCTACATGACGGGTTACAGTTCATTGCTGCGTGGGCAAGGACACAAAAATTGGCAGCTGAAACAAATTATTTTGATGATGGATTTACTCTTGGATAAGATTTTTTTTGCTGATGAGAATAACGCCTTCAGGGGCAAAAAAAGGGCATTTTAAAGGGGGGTGGCGGTGGTTAGCGTAGTTTGTTTGTCTTATTAATTTCATGAAATATAGATAAATTATTTACTAATCAATGCCTGACGAGAATTAAGGCTGTACCTTGATAATAACTGAAAAACCAAATTTAGAATGTCTGTAAGAACCGAAAATTATCAAAAATCTCCAAATACGTCCCTGACTTAATTTCTCCATAACATTGACTATTGCTAAACAAAATGCATTGGCATCTATGATGCTATTGCTGGTTAATGTACTACGCAACGGAGTTTGCATGGATACGGTTGAGGAACTAAACGGAACATACTTTCATGCTGGGCGTTCTAATCTTACCGCTACGGAACTATTTTTCATGATATTCGTGATGAATACTGCGGATCACTTCGGAATTAAAGATATTGCCGCCGTTGTTGCTCTGTATAGCGGCGTTAATAACCAGACTACACGAGCCAAACCTATCAACGCCATACCCGGTACATCACGAATCTCTAAGGGTGTCAGAGGATTACTAAAAAATACAATGTTCCCTTTCGGCATCAAAATGCCAACCTGGATCGGGGGTTATACACCCTGGACCGTAAAGCTCAAGATGGTCAGAAAGGTAAGCACGTTTATTGGTCGAACTATCCCGCTCATTGGTGAAGTTATCCTTGCTGCTGATGTATCACAAATCACCTACTGCTCTATACGCGACTATAACGCCATAGCACGAGGTAACGATAAGATATGGTAGATGACATTGGACAGCGTGTGATTACTCTCGTGACTCGTCATAGTGGTGTGTACATGTTCAGGAAAAAGAAATACGACACATACACTGCGTCCTCAAGCATCCATTTTGACGTGAAGTTAGATCAGGATGATGCCGAAGAGCTGATCGAAGACTATTCGAGAGAGTTCAATGTGGATATGTCAAATTTCCGTCTTGAAACTTACTACCCTGAAGTTAACTTCTCCTGGAACCTATTAAAGAAGCCCGAACCAGTCGATGTTCCAGATTTTACTATCGGTATGCTGATCGAATCAGCAAAAGCCGGTAAATGGTTGTACGACTAATCACAAGCAAGGAGCTATAAAAATGGCTGTACCTGTACACTTATTTTTGACTGATGATGGCGGAGCAACGATCCGTGGTTCTTCTGATGTTGCAGACCGTGAAGGAAGTATTGAATTACGAGGCTTACATCATAATTTGACGATCCCAACAGACCCAATGACGGGGAAAGTTACGGGTACACGCCAGCATTCGCCTTTCCAGTTTACAAAAGAGCTTGATAGCGCTTCACCTTATCTCTTCAATGCTCCTTGAGGCGATGCCCGGTGTTATATGGTGTGCTGTTGCAGGGGCTAGCCGGCATCTAATCACCGGAACCGCTCCCATAATTATCTAAAAAAACTCATCTTTTACGTTTTTCTCAAATGATAATGATTTTTATTACCAAAATGCTTTACGGTTAAAATTTAAAGGTGTATTCTAAATGCATGTTTAGAGCAGGGGGTATTTATGAGCCATCAGAGAATTCCAAAGAACTGGACAATAAAACGTTCAACACCTTTTTTTACTAAGGAAAATGTTCCGGCAGCACTTCTCAGTCATCACAACACCGCAGCCGGAATATTTGGCCAGCTTTGTGTAATGGAAGGGACTGTTACCTATTATGGCTTTGCCAGTGAAGAGGCGACAGAACCGGAAGTGAAGGTTGTGATTAATGCCGGTTGCTTCGCCACCAGCCCGCCGCAGTACTGGCATCGTATTGAGATGACCGATGATGCTCAGTTTAATATCAACTTCTGGGCTGATCCTTCCTTTTCCGGTGAAGAAGTTTACAGCGCTAAAAAAGCCTAAGCACATCGCTCCCCGATTCACTATCGGGGAGCCTTATCAGAGGGTGTGAAGCATGATGACGAACTTCTTCTTTCAGTTTACGAAGCAGGTCGATTATGGTGAGCGTGAACTTTGCGCAGATCAACCGCTGCTGCATGTGAGTGAATACCTGGCTTATCTTTCCAGTGATACACCGTTTTTTCCGAACATGAACCCGGACCTGCTATCAGATACTTCATCGGCAAATAATTGATTGAGATTTTGCCATGAAGAGTGTCGCGATTGAGGCGAACATAGCTGCAGGTGAAACCACCTTACTGGAATCACTGGCGACGTTGTTATCAGAAAAAACAGGCGTTAAATGAGATGTAATCAGGTAACCTGTTGATCAAGAAACCGTATTCCTTGAACTGCTTAAGACGTTCGTAGCGAATCCGAACGCTGCAGATGCCAGGGGTGCTTATCAGCTCTATACTATTCGTTATCAACAGAACTTGTTAAAGACTATCCCTGACGGTAATTATATCGTCGAGCGTTCCCTGTTCAGCTTCCTGAACAAACAGGATGTCGGCTCGCTGGTGGCCGTCAGAGGCAACGTTGCGCGCCTGATTGATCATCAGCGGCACTCATGACCAAAGACGAAATTTTTGACGCCGCGCTCGGAAAAGAGGGTGGTTACGTTAATCACCCTGACGATAACCACGGCATTGTGGCGGGCAAGATGGGATGAGGCTGACGAAGCAAAAAACGACCTCGGGCTGAATATCAGGCTAATGCACTTCTCTGCACTTAGTCAGACGACATGACAGTCTCACGCGATGCGACATGCAGGCATCTACACGGTGTGAGAGGTCAGGGCGTGGTACGCCACCGGTGCGAATGCGATCAACTGCAAGTGCTCATAAGTCGAGGTGCTGGTCGATGCCAAAGGCACTCCGGTTAACTCGAAAGTTGTCGAGATGGCGCAGAAGGGATTCAGGCACTGGAAATCACTTGCCGCAAACCAATCACATCCCTGCTGCGGACATAAGCACGCGGCTTAATCGAGAGACAACCATGCCTATGCAATTCAATGTCACCACAAAGATGAACAGCCAGGCTGTTCGCCGGGAAACACATAATAGTGATGACACCAAAGCAGTTCAGGCAGCAATAGATTATCTGTCATCTTTACCATCATCGCGCGAAGGGGTTATGAAGGATCTACATTTTCTGGCATGAAAATTACCCTTGTGCCACAAAAATCCCGCTATCTATTCACGGGCGGGTAGCGTCTTTTCAATAATTGTGTTTTTCTTCTCTGTATAAACTGTACAGTTGTCGGGTACATCTTTATTAAGAAATGACATCGCGCCGAGAGAAACGTTATTGCCGATGTGCAAACTGTCTGCGATGACACAGCTATTTGAACCCATAAAGAAGTTATCACCAATAATGATTTTTCCTGCCTCATCTTTACCCACGCTACCGATAACGCAATTTTGGGTTAACTTAAGGTTTTTTCCAATAACGGCTCTTTTAGTAATCACCACGCCCACGTGATGGGCAATGGTTAATCCGGCACCAATCCGGGTGCCAAGCATAATATCGCAGGAGAAATCTTTTTTTAAACGGGCATGGATTTTATAGGCCAGACGTTTATGACCATTACAATAGAGATGATTAGCGAGCCTCCACCAGAAGACAAATTTCAGACCGGGTTTATTGCGCATTCTGGCGTAAAGACGGAAGAAAGAAAATTTTTTATCTTTGCCTATTACTTCTTCATGCCAAAATGATACTAATTCCCTGGTGTTTTTCACTTTTCCCTTGTCCTCGCACTTATAGTTTTTAACGCGGCTATCCGCACTGCCACCCGGTGATTACAGGTATAGCTGGTATGAAGATGATGAACTCTATCAGCGGGGGAAGGCGCTGGCAATAAGCGGAATCACTCGCTCATTATGCTGTAAAAAGCCTGTTTCGCGCCGGGCAAGCAGATGCAGGAAAGTGATTGCTGCTGTCAGGGAAAAAGTCAGACGGCAGGCAGTGTAGAGCATGCGCCGGTCAGCTTAGCCCTGGCGCTAAATTTTTGTGAAACGGGCTGCAAACTCAATTAAACAGCCTTCATGCGCAGCGCAGGCCGTCTACACTTCAGTTTACCCATAACGGGTAACCGGAGGTACCTATGTCTGAACGACCTGATGTTGTCGATCCGCTCCCAGATGATGAGCAATTCCCTGACATGCCAGAAGATGGATCGGGTGAGGAGCTTCCAGTACCGGGAGATGAAGATATTGCCGACGAAGAAGACGTCTGATCCTCAATGAATAAAGCCGCCTGCTATTGGGCGGTTTTTTTAACGGTGTCGCTTTACCAGAACCAGGATGACATGGTGATGCAGTAAGCCAGTGTAATGGAGAGCAGAGCAAGTTCAACAGGTTTTAAGAGCTGCATAGTGTAAGTCGTACTATTTGGATAAGTGCTGGTATACATCGGTCTCATTTCCGGAAACTTTAGCCCTGTCAGGCTGCTCTCTGAGCAACCTCTTCTGATTCATTCACTATGACCCTTCTGTTATCGCTTCCACTTCTCTGGGCAGCCACACTGCGCCTTCGCCTTGTTTCCGGTGAGGAAATCAGAAATAATGGTGTTGTTGAGAATTGAAATCATTTACAGGGAGTTCCATGTCTAAATTCTTCCTCATCCTTTTCACTTTATCCCTGACGGCCTGCGCCACAACGTCAGCTGACAAGGCACGGCAGCCAGCGCCAAAGGCGATTTCTAAAGCCTTTCCAGCTTATCCTCTCTATGCCTATAGCAATGGTCTGAGCGGGCATATCACCTTTGAATATGATATTGGGACTGACGGCAAAGTGAGCGAAATCCGTATTCTGGAGAGTCAGCCTCGCTATCTCTTCGATGATGCGATAGTCAAAGCGGTTTCAACATGGCGCTTTGAAGCCGGGCATCCTTATAAAAATATTCAACAGAAAGTGCACTTCAGGCTGCGCAAGCCAGATGCCATTCTGTGATATTCCTGAGGTGCGGTTATTCGTATCATTGAAGGGGCTGTTATAGCCAAAAACCGATATCTCACGATGTTCAAATCCCGCCAAAATCAGCACCAGAAATAATTTCAGAGAATCCTCACGCGTACGCGTTTCCCCCTCTACTCTTTTACTATCGACAGCACCAGCATAGTCAGACCGGGTTGTTTAAGCCCTGGCTTCGGCCAGGGCTTTTTTATTTCTCATTTTTGAGAACATACCGTAAGTAAGGGGGCTTTATGTTTGAGCAATTATTAGTGATGAGTGCAAATGCGGTAACGTTCTCGGAGGCAGGGGCGGTGGCCCAAAAACTGGAAGAGGTAGATTACAGCGTATTTTTCGGTGCCTTCGCAGGATCGGTTTTCTATGTGGCGACTGCTTGCAAACTCAGGATAGTGGTGAAAATCGCGTATTTTATTGTTTCGATGGTGGTTGGCATATTTGGTTCCGGATTAGCGGGGGCAAAGCTATCGCAGCTTTTAGGCTACAGTGACCGTCCGCTGGACGGACTTGGCGCAATTTTACTTTCCGCGCTGGCAATTAAAACCTTAACTTTCTTCAGCGAGCAAGATCCCGCTCTCTGGCTCTCACGCATTAAGGGAGGCTTCCATGGTCACAAGTGATCCTTTGGTCATAACAAACGTCGTAACATGTACCGCTATTGTGTTGCGCTTGATGCTCTTTCGCACGAAGGGGGGAATACATCACAAGTGGGCCTCATGGGTGGCCTATATCATCGTACTCGCCTACGCTGCCGTACCTATCAGGTATTTTTTTGATGACTATCATCAGGTCACGCTGGGGACGGTAGTGTTTAATTTTGTATTTTGCGCCGCAGTCTATAAGGCTAAAGGTAATGTGGCTGTGCTTTTCAAAGTGCTGAGGCCTTAATCTTGTCCTTCATCTTTTACTGAAGGTCCTGTTTCGGGATCCTCTGCGACAGGGCCGTTTCGTTGCCTGTTATTCTCTCAAAACCTCATTTAAGCCGGATCTGAACTGAGCGTGATCGCCAGAGTGAATATTTTACTCAGGCACTCATGGCTGCAAATTTTTTTGCGAAAGAAGGGCTGCCGATCAGAGGTTCATCCGACATAGTGAAATGGCCTGAAAGGGCGTCAGTGCTGCTTTTGAAGCAGGGAAGCAAACAGCGTTGCGCTTTGGCGGAAAATTCATTTTTTTCCGGTTTTAGCCATCCCGGATATGCCATTCTCTTCTGACATCTAATTGTCAGTTTTAAGCGCTAACCTACTGATGAGGCATCCTCAATACCCAAATGATGGACTGAAACAGCAGGGAAATGATGACTTAAACAGGTCGTTAACGTTCTGAAACAGAAACAAAGTCTGGTTTTTACATTGATATGCGCAATAAATGAGTAAATTGGGGACGTGCGGGAAATCAGGGGTTGAGGTCGCGTCGATAAGGTACGTAAAATAGGGCCAAATCACAAATCAGGAGAATCTTGTGTCAGAGGCGGCATCCCCAGAGCAGTATCCCGACCGGCTGGAAGAGGCGAAAAATATCGCCCTTGGCTGGCGTATCGTAGGTCAGATTGAGCCGCAAACGCTCGACGATGCTATTCAGATGCTGCGTGACAGCTCGGCTTATGCGGCCAGCGTTTATGACATGCTTTCTGCAGAGATCGCGGAGCGCGCTAAAGATTAGCCCTGACGGAGAGAGAAGGCCGTTTCCGCCGTGCGCAGGCGGCACCACATCTCCCAACACATCAGCGGATCGATATCCGCATCGCCACCGCAAGGCTCCATATACCGGGCGATAGGGTCCGGTATCGTTACCCTGAAAGCGCTGTCGCGAATCGCTTCCACTTCCTCACGTGTCAGTAAGCTGCCCTTATGCCGTTCTGCCTGTAACAGAATCGTTGTCAGTGACGGCAGATAGATAACGGCCATTTTCCCTTCCCCTGAAATAGGTTATTGCTGATATTTTCGGCGTGATGCGTCAAAACTTTAGCGTCAGGGGAAAGGGACAGCGAGCAAGCAGCGACGTTGCTGCCTCAGAAGGAAGGCTTAAACGTTTTCAGAAACCAGCCACTGATCGGCCTCATCAAACATCTCTTCAATAATCCGCAGCATAACGGATTTGTCGCTTTTGCTGGCGTCGGTTTTTACGCCGTTTGCCTGCATCGGTTTGACCCGGACTTCCGCCTCAGGGAAAACGCGCTGAATACGTTTTTCCAGCTCGCTTAAAATCATCTGCTGCGCGCCAGGGAGGCCGGCGACGTTTCGCTTATCATAAATCAGTTCAACAAACATTCGGGTATCCTGGTTATTAACGCTGGATAAAAATACAGTTATTTTTCGGTTGCAGCAATCAAAATCTGCTGCACCAGACGGCACTTTGTTGCCGTGACGGGGTGATTTTGTACCCGGCGCTGCGAAGCGAAATTTTCTTAATTTTTTCATCAGGCTGCACGAAGGGCTGCTTTCATCAGTTCAGACCGATCCCTTAGGCTACACTCCTTACAATCAAATCTGTTGAGGAGAGAAAAAATGAAAACAATGCTGATGTTTGTATCACTGCTGGCGGCGGGGCTTGTCATGACCGGTTGTGCTGATAATCATCTCCTGCATATGAAAGACGGCACGACAAAAGTCGTGGAAGGTAAACCCGAACTTGATAAAGCCACCGGCATGATTATTTATACTGATGAGTCGGGTAAGCAGCAGGCGGTACAGCAATCCGATATCGCAGGGATGGATTCGCTTTGAAAACGGCGTAACCCTTTAACTGGTGCCGGGCCGGGGTTTTACTGACTTGCGCGCCGTTCTGTGCCAGAATTTTGTCCACATGTTTCAGATTAAGACCCGGAGCTTCCGCCCATGACCCGCACGATTGCCGCTGGCTGCCTGCTTGCTATCACTTCATTCGCCGCCTGGAGCGATGCCGGTTCGCCTAACCGCCAGTTTCAAATTACCTGCGACGGACGGCCTACCATGACCGTCACCAAAGCCCGCTACGGACTGACGACCTTAAAATGGCCGGGCGATCATTTTCAGGTGGCTGCTGGCCATAAACGTTCGCAGCTTGAGGGTGGCGCAAAAGTCTCGATTATCCTGTTTCGTAACGGCGATCAGATGATCGTGAACAAGTCGAATGATGAAACCTTCTTTTCCTTTGATGGCGTCGGAACGCTGGTGCCATGCAGCAGAAGCGCTGAACGTGAGAACCAGGCCGTTCAGCTGCCGCGTACCGATGCCGCAGGAAAAGTTGATTCCTGATTAGAGAGATAACTATGGATATCACTATTACTGAAGCTCCTGCCCCCGAGGCACTTGCGGAGGTACGGGCTGGACTGAACGCTTACAATGCGCAACATATCGATATTGCTGAAAACAGAGCCATCGCGGCCTTTATCACCGGGCCTGACGGTAAAAAGCTCGGCGGACTTACCGGTTCCACCTGCGGTAACTGGCTGCGCATCGACATGCTTTGGGTCAGTGACCTCCTGCGCGGACAGGGGGCTGGGAGCAAGCTTATCCAGGCGGCTGAAGAAGAGGCCCGCCGCCGTGGCTGCATTTATGCCCAGGTCGACACGGCCAGCTTTCAGGCAAGGCCGTTTTACGAAAAGATGGGCTACAGCGTGCGCTTTATCCTGGATGAATATCCGCGTATTCATCAGCGCATCTATCTGACCAAAACCCTCTGATTACGCGTGCCGCTGGCGGAGATCCAGCGGCGCGTTCTCCGCCTCATCCAGCAGTGACAGCCACCGGCGCGTATCCACTTCCTGCCAGGCTTTATGGCCTGAAGTTGTGGTCATCAGCACCACATCGGGCCTGAGCGCACGATAAAATTCCAGCGATTTGCGTAAGTCAGCTTCATTGCTGTCAGACACCAGCAGGGTCACCCAGCTTTCGCCATAAAGAGAAAGCGTATCACCAACAAACAGATAGGTTTTGCCGAAAGGCGAGGCATACAGATAGGTTGTACTGTCCGGCGTATGACCAGGCGTTGGCACGATATGAAAACTCCCGCAGTGCAGTTCCGCCTGGGTAAAGGTATCGTCAGGCTCGACATAGGGGCTGATGGGGCCCAGCGCGCGGTTATGACAGTAGAGCGCCGAGTTAAAGCGCTGCTGAAGCAGGCGCGTTCCCGGGCCCGCTTCGTGCCAGTGCGTCAGATAGTGGCGAATAATGCCGCCTGAATCGGCGATGGTCTGATGATCCTCAGGCTGCTCTGTGCGGGAAATCAGCAGATTGCCGCGGCTGTGCTGAAGGAGATAACCATGCATCATCAGTGCCGGATTCTGCTCATTCTCCGGAAACTCCGGTGTGGAAACCCAGAGGTCTTCATACAACTGTTTCATGGGGGCTCCCGGAAGTTAACGCAGCGTGGGGTGACCGGATAACGTCAGCGAACTCCGCGTTCCATCAACCTGTAAATGCCCCTGTGCACCCAGTGGCAGCGTTATGGTGTTCCAGCCGTGACCAAATTCCAGTCCGGTCACGACAGGGAGTTGCGTCAGCTCCCGAATCAATGTCCACACGCTATCAAAGTCATAACCATTGTCATAATCGGTCAGGCGGGCATGGGTGAAGCTGCCCGTCACAATGGCTTTCTGCCGGGCCAGCACACCGCTCTGGGCCAGCTGTAGCAGCATGCGTTCGACTTTATAAGGATGCTCGTTGACATCCTCGATCACCAGAATGCCGTCATCAATCACCGGCAGCCAGGGCGTCCCGGCCAGTGAGGTAATCATCGCCAGATTGCCTCCCCATACCGTACCGCAGAGATCCACCTGCTGTGCGGGCGTTTGCCATTCAAGCTTAAATTTAGGCGATGTCAGCGCACGCCAGAAGTGATCCACGGTGAAATCAGATAAAGTCTTAGCGCCAAAATTACCGGCAAGCATGGGGCCGCTGAAGCTGATAAGTCCCCGGGTCAGCAGCGCAAGCTGAAGAGCAGTAAAATCACTGTGGCCACATAAGGCGACAGGCTGATGGCGAAAGCGGGCGGCCAGGGCATCAATGTTCAGTCCGTCCAGCAGGCGGCTGGCTCCGTAACCGCCGCGGACAGCCAGCACGATGTCGGGCAGGGTTGCCATCTCCGCCAGTCCGTTCAGCTCTGCCAGACGTTCCGCATCGCTACCTGCAAATCGCCGGTCACGACGGGCAATGGCAGCAAGATTGTTAACGCTGTGCTCCTGAGCAATCAGACGCGATACCGCCAGCTGTGCCGCTTCCTGATTTGCACAATAGCCAGAAGGGGCAATCAGATGAAATGTGCGTGGCGTAACGGATATCATCTTCACTTAACTCCTCACAAGGCCACAGGCCGCTTCCCGGTGAATGTTCATTCCGACTGGATTGAAATTATCTTTTAAGGCAAATTAATGGCTTCTTAAGCGAAGCGTGAGAAGGTGCTCACGCCGCTGCTCTGATGATGACGAAAAGCGTGACCGAAGTCATCAAAGATTCGATAAGTTTAAGAATTCAGGTAATTTTCTCCCGCCCGGCGGACGGTAAGATAGGGCGCGAGGCAAAGGCTCAGAGGAAGATGAAACGTGAGAAAGGGTAGCGCAGCTGTCATTATCGGAATGCTGCTGCTGGCAGGATGTGCCAGTCAGCCTCAACGGGAAATTACTGGCGGTCAGCCGCAAACGCCATTGACCAAAGCGCCGCCGAAGAAAGTGTCGCAGGCCTGGTCGGCGCTGTCAGAAAGCGCGGCTAATAATTATGGCGTCGAACGTAAGCTGGTGGACGCCATTATTGCCGTAGAATCGGGCGGAAATCCCACCGCTGTAAGCAAATCCAATGCTATTGGCCTGATGCAGATTAAAGCCTCGACCGCCGGTCGGGAAGTCTATCGTGTTCAGGGGCGTCGCGGGCAGCCAAGCAGCGCCCAGCTGCGCGATCCGGCGACCAATATCGATATCGGCACCGCCTACATTAAGATCCTTCAGGAGCGCTCGCTGGCGGGGATCCGTAATCCGGACACCCTTCGTTACGCCACTATCGTTTCCTACGCCAACGGCGCCGGCGCGCTGCTGAGGACCTTTTCGTCCGACCGCAACCGGGCGATAGCGATGATTAACGCGATGTCACCCGACGAGTTCTACCAGCATATCCAGGATAAACATCCCGCCGCTCAGGCGCCTCGCTATCTGTGGAAAGTGACCACCGCGTTACGGACCATCTAGATTTGTACCCCGCCTTGAGAAGAGGCGGGGCGTTCTTCACTGTTTATTGTCGGCGTAGCGGGAAGACATTTCGGCTGGCGCCTCGCTTTCGTCGTCCGTTTCATTTGAGGCCAGACCTGCCACTTTCACCTGAGGTAACTTACCGCCGGTAAATTCGATCCTGCGGGTCGGGAAGGCGAAGTTAATTTCCAGAGCCTCGAGGCGTTCCATCAGCTGTAGATTGATCTCTTCCTGCACGTCCATATATTGATTGTAATCGGCCACCGTGACGTAATAGACCACTTCAAAGGTCAGCTTGCTTTCATCAAAAGCGAAAAAGTGAGCGCGATCGAAGCGGGTATTTCCCACCTGTTCAATCACCTCGCGCAGCAGTTTGCTGACCTTCCGCATTTTTTCCGCCGGGGTTTCGTAACTGATGCCAAACCGGAACAGGATGCGCCTCTCATTCATCCGTTTGTAGTTATGGATGGTTTGCTGGAGGAGGATGGTATTCGAGCAGACTATCTGCTCGCCGCTCAGGCTACGCAGACGGGTGGTTTTCAGTCCAATATGCTCAATCGAACCGGCGATATCGCCAAACACAATAAAATCGCCATGTTCAAACGGTTTATCAAAGCCGATCGCCAGTGAAGCAAACACATCGCTCAGCACCGTCTGAATCGCCAGCGCTATAGCGATACCGCCCACGCCAAGACTGGCGACCAGCGCGGTAATGTTAACGCCCATATTAGAGAGAATGGCGAGCATCAGCATTGCCCAGACGATCACCCGTAACATGATGCCTATGATGACCGTGGTGACGGGGTTGCGTACATGTGTTGGGTCGCGGCGCATGCCTGATAACCACAGGCGTATACCGCAATCCAGCCATAACGCAATTTGCAGCAGAAGGGCAATAAACCAGCCGTGCGCTACTACCGTCGTCCATCTGGGCGGAAGCGCAATAAATTTAAGGGCCAGCAGGAGAGAAAAGATCAGCAGCAGCATATTGCTGGTACTGCGTAATATCTCCACGGCGATATGGTAGAGAAACTGTCCGCGCTGGTGCGGCGATTTAGAGGTTCTGTTGGTGAGAAAGCGGATCAGACCACGCAGCACACTGTAGATGACCAGCGTGCCGACCACTAATATGGCAGTGTTAATCCAGAATGTCTGGTTGAAAAGCAGGGATAAATTCAGAGAAGTTAGCCAGTTTTCCATAAGGTTAAGGATCCTTTCTGGTGAGCCGCTAATCAGGCGGGATAAATAAGTCAGGGCTAAGCCTGGTGCAGAATGGGGAGTTTCGCCAGTAAGGGAGAAGAGGAAGCGCCCTGGCGTCAGGGAGTAGAGAAGCGCTCTGACCTGCCCGTGAACGCGGACAGGAGAGGTTTACATAAAGCGGTTGGCCTTTTCACGCGCCAGGCGTTCAAGCGAAAAGATAACCTGCTGGAGGTCCCGCTCCTGGCTGATATTCAGCGTGACATAACGGAAGCTGAGACGCGGAGTGACTACGGTTTCGTTTTTATAGCCTACGATGCTGCGTTCGCCGATATTGATTAACTGAGCATCCACTTCAAACTGGCCGAAGTCGCCCATCTCAAGCCGTAGCTTCCTGAAGAGTTCACCGCCCTTGATCCCTTCTGGCACCTCGCTTTCAGCCAGCACGCCGACGCCGCCAAGGGAGAGATCCTGAAGGCGCATACGGCTCTCTCCACTGCCATCCGGCCATTTCACATAGCAGTAAAAAACAGGATCAAGTGGGGTGTTTACGCGGAAATATTCCCGGCGCTGGATCATGCACAGCTCGTCTGGCAGGTCGGCGCCAAAGGCGGGTAAGCCATCATGGCTGGCGGAATTCAGCACTGGTAGGGTGAACTCGACTTTTGCGCCCCGGGTTTCTGCGGTGAGATGCAGATTCTTCGCGCTTAATGCCAGCTGGTTATCATGATCGTTACTGCCCCAGTCAATAAGCAGGCTTTCCCGATCGGCTTCTAAAAGTTTGGTTATAAACTGGCCCCGGTCATGCGTAACCATAACTGGCGTCTGATTTTTCATCAGATCTTTTAGCACATTCAACACAGCCAGCGGCCCGCGCTTAATGTACTGCTCTTTATCTTCCTCTTTCACATTCACTCCGGTGGCAGTTCAGTTCACACTTTTTAAGCTGATACGTCCTTTTATCGGCATCGTTAGTCAACCCTTTAGTTTTGAAGAAGATAAATGGGTAACTAACGAAAAAGGGGGTAGTGATCACAGACTTATTTTTTTAGACTATACTTGCGATGTTTAATGTTCAACAAGGGATGGAGTAATAAATGGGTATTTTGTCTTGGATTATCTTTGGTCTCATCGCAGGGATTATCGCTAAATGGATTATGCCAGGTAAAGATGGCGGCGGTTTTATCATCACAGTGGTGCTCGGGATTATCGGTGCCGTTGTCGGTGGTTGGATCAGTACGCTGTTTGGCTTCGGTAAAGTCGATGGGTTCAACTTTGGCAGCTTTGTAGTGGCGGTCATCGGTGCCATCGTCGTGCTGTGGATTTACCGTAAAGTTAAAAGCTGATCGCGATACATTCAAAAAACAAGGGAGACGCCTGGCGTCTCCCTTTTTTTATGGCTGCGGATCAGAAATCGTAACCGACGGTGGCAACGATGGTGCGTTCTGCTCCCCAGTAGCAATAGCCGGTGCCGTAGCAAGCGGAAACATAGTCACGATCGGTCAGGTTGTTAGCATTCACCTGCACGAATGCGCCTTTCAGGCTGCTGTTCCAGGCGCCCAAATCCGCCCGGACGGAGGCATCAAACAGCGTGGTGGAGGGCAGGCGGGTGGTATTTTCATTGTCTGCCCATTGCTTGCCAATATAGCGCACGCCAGCGCCAATGCTCAGACCATAGTCGAACTGATATTTCGCCCAGGCGGAAGCCATTGAGTTTGGCGTGACGTAAGGCGTATGCCCGTCATTGCTATTGACCGAATCCTTAAAGCGGACGTGGTTCAGGGTATAGTTGGCGATAGTGCTCAACCGCGGTGTAATCTGGTTATGCGCTTCCAGCTCAAGCCCCTGGGAATGTACCTTACCGGCTGGTTCATAGTAGGAGCCGACCACCACACGGTTGCCGACATCTTTCTGCGTCAAATCGTAGACGGCGATGGAGTAAAGATCCGAGGTGCCAACGGGCTGGTACTTCACGCCGGCTTCATACTGCTCGGAGGTGGTAGGCTTAAGGAGATTGCCATCCTGGCCCGAGAGAGACTGTGGCGTAATGGCCTGGCTGTAGCTGGCATAAGGTGACACACCATTATCAAAGGCGTAGAGCAGCGCAGCACGGCCGCTCACATGGTCATCCTGGCGGCGAAACTTTGTCGCATTGCCGTAATTTTCATTCTGGGAAACGATACGATCGTAGCGCCCAGACAGATCCAGATGCCACTTATTCCAGATCATCTCATCCTGAAGATAAACGCCCGTCTGATAGTAGCGGCGCTGCGAATCTGTAAACAGATAATCTAACGCTGGCCCCACAGGCTCGCCGGTAACCGCGTTCAGCTGGTTGGCAGCTCCGCTGGCATCACTCAGGTCATTCTTGTAACGGTGATATTCCGCGCCCAACACGACTTTATGATCGACTTCACCGGTCGCGAAATCGGCCTCAAGTTGATTATCAATGGCAAACGCATCCAGAGAAGAACGGGAGCCAGTGTAAAAGCGGTTCAGCACATCAGGGTTAGTGCTGTCCCAGCCTCCCTGATAAACCTGATCGAGATCGACATTCGAGTGAGCGTAGCTGGCATTGGAACGGAAAGCCCAGGTGTCATTAAAGCGGTGCGCGAATTCATAGCTGTAGATCTGCTCATTACGCTTGAACTGATCGAGCGCGCTGTCGCCATCGTAAAAACCGTTACTCAGCTTGCGTCCGTTATGTTCCGTAATGCTGCCATCGGCAGGTACTGCACTATGATAACCGCCGGAAGGATCTTTTTGCAGGTAGGCGCGGAGCAGTAAGGACGTATCTTCATCAGGTTGCCAGAGCAGGGAAGGGGAAATCGCATATTTCTCTTCGCGCGTATGGTCGTACTGCGTATCGCTGTTGCGCGTTATGCCGGTCAGCCGAAATGCCCACTCATTGTTGATAGCATTGGTGTAATCGAAGGCCGCGCTGTTGGTACTGTTAGTGCCGGTTGAGAGGCGAAAATGCCCTTCTGGCGTAAACTGCGGACGTTTTGACGTTTCCATTACCAGCCCGCCCGGCACGGTCTGACCATACAAGGCGGAGGAAGGCCCTTTGATCACATCGATGCGCTCCAGGAACCAGGGATCCACCTGTAACACATTATAGCTTCCCGGATCGCTCATCAGACGCAGGCCATCCAGGAAGATATTATCCACGTCGCCGCCATGGAAGCCACGCAGCGACACGGTATCGTATCGGGTGGCCGCTCCGGCAAAATTGGTGAACGCACCAGCCGTGTAATTCAGCGCCTGGTTGACGTTCATCGCTCCCTGATCTTCCATCTGCTGATGGGTTACCACCGAAACCGACTGGGCGGTGGTAATTAATGGACGATCGGTTTTGGTCGCGCCTTTGCTGGTTTTGGCGGTATAGCCTTCAGTGGGCGTGATGGCCGTTTCAGCTGGCTGCGCCGTCACCACAAGAGTCTCGGCGGCTAAGGTTGTCATGGGGGCAGAAAGAGCGATGGCGCAAAAAAGAACAGAACGCTTCAGGGTAAAAGGCATTCTCATTGTGGGTTCCCTTACAAATTAATCTAATTATGATCCGTTACGCAGAGGTAAAAAGCGAAACGCGCGCAACGTCGGCAGTCTGAGGAGAATGATAATCTCAATGAGAATTGTTATCTTTCAGGAAAAAATTAGCAAGCAGTGCGTTAATTTTTAGGGATTATCCATGCGTCAGGAGGCGAAGCGGGGGAGAGAAACCCGGCGAACGGCGTCGCCGGGATGTGGCATTTACTGTTCTTTAGTGATATCGCTGACGTTATTACAGGTCACATTTTTTGGACAGTAGAGATCCATCAGTTTAACCGTGACGCCATTGGTCCAGCCGAAGCCATCCTGGAGTGGATATTCACCGCCGCCGCCGCCGCCTAAATCCTTGCCTTGCACGACGTACTTCTCAACCAGTTTGCGCTCCTTATCATAGGTACCCTGGACATTCTGCAGGAAACGTATACCGATCTCTTTTGCCAGCGCCTGCTGACCGTAGTTGTTCAGGCCCTGAACGGCGGCCCACTGTAGCGGCGCCCAGCCGTTCGGCGCATCCCACTGTTGCCCGGTATTCTCAGTAGTCGTGGCCAGCCCGCCCTCTTTCAGCAGATTAGCCCGCACGGCGGCAGCGGTTTTGTCCGCTTTATCGTCAGTCGCGGCCTGAAGATAAAGCGGAAACAGCGCGGCAGCGGTCAGCTGAGGATGCACTTTGGCCGCTTTCCAGTCGTAATCGGCGTACCAGCCATCCTTCTCATTCCAGAGATAACGGTTGATCGCCTCCTGATGCTTGTTAGCCACGTGCTCAAAGCGCTGACTCGCTTCTTTATTGCCCGCCACGTCATTGGCACGCGCCAGCGTTTTTTCCAGATGGAAAATCAGCGCGTTAAGATCAACAGGCACAATATCGGTGGTGCGGATAGAGGAGAGATCGCCTGGTTTAGCGAACCAGCGGGAGCTGAAATCCCATCCTGAGGCGGCACCGGCACGGAGATCGCGATAGAGCTGAGCTTTCTTATCATCGCGGGTGTTTTCTGCCGTTTTGATATCGTCCATATAGGATTCGGTTCTGGGCACGTCGCGCGCGTCCCAGTAGCGGTTCAGTAGTGTGCCATCTTTCAGCTTCACGATCCGTTTACTGGCTTCACCTGGCTGGACACTTTGCGCATCGGCCATCCAGTAATCATATTCTTTTTGCAGCTGAGGCAGATATTTGGTGTAGGTTTCATCACCTTTATGCGTCGCCAGCAGATCAACCATCAGGCTGAAGAAGGGTGGCTGGGAGCGGCTGAGATAGTAGCTGCGGTTGCCGTTAGGAATATGGCCATATTTATCGAGGATATAGGCGAAGTTATCGACCATATTCTCCACCAGCTCCCAGTGACCGCTTTCGGCCAGCCCCAGCATGGTGAAATAGGTGTCCCAGTAGTAAACCTCGCGGAACCGGCCTCCCGGCACTACATAGGCTTCCGGCAGCGACAGCAGTGAATCCCAGCGTCCCGCTTTATTCGTGGTACGCGTCAGCACAGGCCAGAGGCCGTCAATATGCTCACGTAAACTCTGGCCGGCTGGCGGAATATAGGTTTCCTTTGCGGCAGGTAACGTAAAATTAGCATTCACAAAACGACGCAGATCGAAATTGCTTTGCTTTCTTTGCATCTGCCAGTCCGCAAGAATTGAGGTAGGATCGCTTTTTGGCACCGCATCCGCGAACGTTTTCTGGTCGGGGAAAAGTTTTGCCGACTGAACGGCGTGAAACAGCGGACCCAGCAGGAGATCGGGCGGCTGCACCGCCTCGCTGAGCGTATGCTGCTGTGTGGGCGTTTCTTTCGCATAGCTTGTCTGTGTCAGCGCGGCTGAAACCAGCAGCGGCAATACCAGCAAGGCTTTCCAGTGACGTTTCTCAATTCGTTGCATTGGCAGTTCTCCATGTCCAGACCGGACGCGATCTGTAAGCTATTGACCCTCAAACAAACTTTAGTCGAATATTCGCATCTCGCGCGCAGCCGAAGCCTGAAATGTGAAGCGAGCGGAATTTTTAGCTCCAGGCGCAGCGGCAGCGTGCATAGTGCCAGGCAAGGTTTGAGTGTAGTGCTGGGAGTTATAACCAGGCTTGGAGGGGCAGTGTGCAGATCCTGGCGAGGTTGAACGTTACTGCCGGGGCGTTATTTTTGCTTATCCTGCCGAGGCCTGCTGCGGCTGATGCCGACAATCGATCAAGACAGGCATTGCTCTGCGGGCGAGGGCCTGGAATAATACGCAACCATCTGTCAGGATAGCGACAGACTGCCGTGAAGAAGTGGCCGCGTGTTGCCGCAACTGTCTTGTGAGCGAACGGCCTTATCCCAGGGATGAACCAGGAACCTGTTATGAAGCGAAAAGAAATGAAGCGGTATATAGCCGCTATCGTCATTGTGCTGTTGGTTGCGCTGACCGTTATGTCTAAAGTGATGATTGGCGGCGCTATTGATGAATACCATATTCCGGTGAGTGACTGGTCGGGCAGAATGCTGGTGACCCAGTTGTTTATGATTATCGTCTACTCCATGGTCTTTACCGGCCTCCTCGCCATTCCGCTGTGGTACTGGTTTTCAGGCGAAGAGCGTAAAGACTAAGGGCAATCCGGGACAACGATTGCTGCCTGCTTTCCAGCAATGCAGCCTGGCGTAGGCATAAAACAGATGCCCCTGGCTGCTCGTCCAGGGGCATTGTTCAGCCAGAAATAGTTACCGGTGCCACACGTAGTGCCTTACACATCACCTTGCGCGTGCCGGCAGGCTGACTATCTCTCCGCCGTGCAGATCAGAACCAGGCTTCAAACATTCCTCCTACGTTAAAGGAATCCAGCTGCGTATCGGTGTCGGTGCCGTTAACCCGTGCAGTGCGGCGATTATCCACGTCACCGCCGGTCACGTAGAAGCGCAGCATAGGCCGGAATTCTGGTCCCATCGCAATCGTCATATTCTGCGACAGCGTCAGCTTCCAGCCGTGGTTATCACCACCCATATCATAATCAACCCGCTGATAGCCCGCTTCCAGCCAGGTGGAGTGAACATCGTTCCACCAGTACATTGGACGGACGATCGCGCCGTAGTTTTTACGGTTGTCGGTGCTATCTGCGCTGTTGTCATAATCATGGAAGGCCAGCAGATATTCCACCTGCGTCTGCGGCGTGAATTTATAAGCGCCTTCGAAGCTGGCGTAAACGGTCTTCAGCTCGTCGGTTTTGCTATACACGCTGTTGTCGGAGTTGTCGGAGTAGCGGGCAATTACTTTATTGACGCTTTTCTCGCCCGTATGGCTTAACACCACCGCGCCCTGCCAGGCCTTGGTACGTTCGTCACTCTCTATGGCTTTAGAGTCGAATCCGTAGTTAGCGTAAATCTCAAAATCCAGCGGACCTACCTTCATGCCGTGAATTTTTGAGGTCAGCGCGTAATTGCCTTTATCACCGGTGCCAGAGCCACCGGTACAGGTGATACGCGATGGGTTAGCCTCATCCTCCATCACTTCCGGGCTACAGGATTCCACCGCAGCCACGGTGGCGAGGTCGAATTTCACGCCGCCGAGGTCAAAGTCTTTGATTCCGGCGCCCTGGCCGTCATGGTTCATCCAGAAGTAATCGTTAATGCCCTGTTGAGGACGCTGGTGGAAGTCGCGTCCGGCCCAGATATAGGCCCCCGGGTTAGAAGCCAGTACGTTGGTCACGCCCGCGTAGGCTTTTTTAAGGTTTACCTCATCTCCCCAGTGGTCGATCATCACGTTGACGTCCCAGACCGCGCCATTGTCGCCCCTGAACGCTTTGGAGAGCTGAAATTCTCCGCCGTTACCCTCGTTGCCCAGACGACCAATTGCGGAAGCACCGTTATAGGAGCCATCCACGCCAACAAATTTCTGGTCGCCGCCCTGAAATTGCGCGCCGTAGCGGGCGTAGCCGGTAAACTTCACGCCGAAGGGGATCGCCATATCAGGCGACTGCGCCGCGCTTTCCGGTTCGTTAATAATGTCCGCTTTCTGATTAAGTGCCGCATCCAGTTTGGCCTGCCGCTCACTGAGCGCCTTATCGACCGCTCTGGCGACAATGGCGTCAATTTGTTCCTGAGTAAATTCTTGCGCCGCTACGGTTCCCGAGCAGAGCGAAGCCATAACCAGCAGCGAGGTTGATACTTTATTTGTCTTCATTGTTGTCTCAACAGGGTTAATTATTATCAGACAATGCCTTCCCGCCCGGCGCAGGCGAAGGGATGCCCTGCGCCCGGACAAGTTATTTTTATTCACAGAGGTAACGTATATTTGCTATCAGATCTTATTTATTACCTTCAGGTAACTCATGGGTGAAAATTATCTCTGATAAAGATGAATAATCTCTTCGGATAATTCCCTCGCCAGCATAGAGGTCATTAAATGATCCTGAGCATGAACCATAATTAACGTCATGGGTTGCCGCGCTTCACCGGCGTCCTGCTCAATCAGTTTGGTCTGCATTTTATGCGCCTCGCGGGCAAAGCCATCGGCTTCCACCAGCAGGCTTTTTGCCTGTTCTATGCTACCGTCGCGCGCCGCCTGCAACGCTTCGAAGCAGAGGCTTCTTGACTGCCCGGCATTGACGATAATTTCCATTACCGCTTCTTCTAGATTAATCATTTTCATTCACCTCATTAAATCCATTATTCACCGATGCGGTGGCAAACCACTCGCCGCTTTTTTTCACGATGCGTTTCTGGCTGGCTAAATCAAGCTGGATAAAACCATAGCGATTTTTATAGCCATTACACCACGACCAGTTATCAATAAAGGTCCACATATGATAACCGAGGCAGTTACACCCCTCGCTTATTCCTTTATGGAGCCATTTAAGATGCTCTGAAATAAATTCGATACGGTAATCGTCCTCTATTTTACCGTTCTGAATAAATCGCTGTTCGTTTTCCACACCCATACCATTCTCGGAAATAAAACAGCGTGGGTTGCCATAATTCTCGCGCAAATTGGTGAGGATATCGTAAATGCCCGGCTCGTAGATTTCCCAGCCACGCCACGGATTCATTTTGCGGCCAGGCATCTCATAACTGTCAAAAAACCATTCCGGCATAAAGGGTGCCTCGGGATTGATGGCGCTGTCGCGGCATTTTACCCGGCGCGGCTGGTAATAGTTCACGCCCAGCAGGTCGATTTTTCCGTCAGCGATCAGCGCCGCGTCGCCGGGCTGGCATTCGGGCAGCTGCCCGTGCTCCTTCAGCAAGACCACCAGATCTTCCGGATATTCGCCGCGTAATACCGGGTCCAGGAAACTGCGGTTAAACAGCAGATCAGCCCGGTGAGCCGCGGTAAGATCCGCCGGATTCTGCGAGCGTGGGTAAGAGGGCGTCAGGTTGAGAACGATGCCTATTTCGCCGTTATACTGCCCGGTGCGGTAGGCCTGTACGGCGGATGCGTGAGCCAGCACCGTGTGGTAAGCCACCGTGGCCGCCCGTTTGAAGTCCACAATATTCGGATAGTGGAAATCATAAAGGTAACCGCCTTCTACCGGCACAATCGGCTCATTGAAGGTAAACCAGTGCGATACCCGGTCACCAAACAGCTCAAAACAGATCCCGGCATAGCGGCGGAACGCGGTGATAACCTCCCGGTTTTCCCAGCCGCCTTGCTCCTGCATCGCCATTGGCATATCAAAGTGAAACAGGGTGATAAAAGGCGTAATGCCCTGCGTCAGCAGTTCATCAATCACGTTGTTGTAAAAGGTCACTGCCTCAGGATTCACTTCACCGCTGCCGTCCGGGATAAGCCGGGACCAGCTCAGCGAGGTGCGAAAACTGTTGTGATTAAGCCTTTTCAGCAGAGCGATATCTTCGTGCCAGTGCTGATAAAACCCGGAAGTCTCCGCCGGACCAATCTGCTGATGGAAACGCCAGGGCTGTTGCGCATACCAGGTATCCCAGATGGTGGCGCTTTTGCCGCCGCCCAGGCTTTCCCCCTCGGTCTGCAGAGCGGAGCTGGCGCTGCCCCACCAGAAATTGTCAGGAAAACTGTATTTCATTTTTATCGTCTCCGGAGTCATCAGTTGCTGCCGACGGTTTCGGCTTGCGGCACGCTGCTTTGCGCTTTCTGCTCTTCGGTTTTCAGCAGTGAACGCTCATAGGCGCGCAGGAAAGGCAGATACATCAGCGCCGACATCAGCATACAAAGCAGGCACATGACCAGTGGACTTATCGCCCAGTTAGCCGCCCAGGATGCCCCTAACGGCGCTGGCGTGGTCCACGGCGTGAGTGAAACAACCTGTGCCAGCCAGCCCATTTTGGTGGCGGTCCAGGCAAGTACAGCGTTAATCATCGGCACGCAGACAAAGGGGATAAACAGCATCGGATTCATAATGATCGGCGCGCCAAACAGGATAGGCTCATTGATATTAAAGAAGCTGGGCACGATGCCTAACTTGCCGATAGTGCGCAGATGCGTGACGCGACTGCGCAGTAGCAGGAAGGCCAGCGGCAGGGTACAGCCCACGCCACCGATCAGCAGATAGTGATCCCAGAAGCCTTGCAGATAGATATGTGGCAGTACGTTTCCGGCTGCCAGAGCCGCCTGGTTAGCTGACAGGTTAGCCATCCAGAATGGATTCATGATCCCGGTGACGATCAGCGCGCCGTGAATGCCGGCAAACCAGAAAATCTGACACAGCAGCACCGAGAGCAAAATCGCGGGCAGGGAGTCGGAGGCTGATACCAGCGGCTCCAGCAGGTGCATTATGGCCTGCGGAATAATCATGCCGGTCTGCGCTTCAATAAATAAGTTAAGGGGATGCAGCGTGGCCATGATGACCAGTACGGGGATCAGAATCTCAAAGGAGCGGGCCACACCGGTCGGCACCTCCTTGGGCAGGCGAATAGTGATGTTGTTTTGCTTCAGCCAGGCATAGACGCGCGTTGAGTAGATAGCGGTGATCAGCGCCGTAAAAATCCCCTGTCCGGAGAGATACTGGGTTGAGATGGTGTTGTCGGCATAGGGCGCGGCGACCAGCAAAAAGGCCATAAATGCCAGCAGGCCGGACATCACCGGATCGAGCGAAAACTGTCGTCCCAGGCTGGCGCCGACGCCGACAGAGATAAAGAAGGTCATCACGCCCATGCTCAGGTTAAACGGCAACATCAGCTGTTCGCGATAGGTTATTGAAAAGTCGAGCCAGGCACGCGCAAAGCTGTTGGTGGTGTTTTCGGCAAAGGGCGGAAAGATAAACACCAGCATAAAGGAGCCGATAATCATAAAGGGCAGGGCGGCGGTAAAACCATCCCTGATGGCGATAACGTATTTCTGTTGCCCGAGACGTCCGGCCAGCGGCGTAATCGATTGCTCAATCACCGCAACCATAGACTGATATAACGTACTCATAAGCGCACCTTTTAGTTAGCCGCGTTGATTAGCGACAGAGCGAAGTCGAGAACCTTGTCACCGCGTTGCATTCCGTAATCCATCATATCGATGGGCTGAACGGGGATGCCCTGCGGCGCCGCCTTTTCTGACAGGGTTTTCAGCATGTATTTCACCTGAGGGCCGAGCAGCACCACCTGATAACGGGGAAACTGCTCGTCAAATTCAGCGATGCCATAAGCTTCAATTTCGACAGCCTGACCGCGCTCCTGCGCTGCTTCCTTCATTTTGCGGACCAGCATGCTGGTAGACATCCCCGCCGAACAACACAACATGATTTTAAACATCGACTGCCATCCTCAATAGGTAACCGCTTGGTGAGGGGTGATTGGATATCATATGGAAACCGGTTTCCATAAAGAGTGTAAAGAAGTGTGATAGCAATCAATATCTGACGCTGCCAGGCTATTATTATTCGATTCGCATCACACAATCTGGGGGGATATGGACAGTTTGAGCGTCAAAATGGAAAATCTGTTTCCAAGTTTGAGGTGAATGGCTATAATCCGGACAGAAACAGCCATGCTTAATGGGATGCTTTTTCGGAATTTACTCAGGGGTTAGGGAGAAAAAAATGGCGACAATCAACGACGTATCGCGTCTGGCTGGCGTGTCGAAAGCCACGGTGTCGCGGGTGTTGAGCGGATCGCGCGGCGTAAAAGAAGCCAGCCGTCTTGCCGTATTAAAAGCTGCAGAAGAGCTGAAATACCGGCCAAACGTGATTGCGCAATCGCTCTACAGCCAGTCCACCAACTGTATCGGCGTCATCTGCGCCCAGGAAAACGTCAACCAGACCACCGCCTACCTCTATGCGCTGGAAAAGCATCTGAGCCAGCATCAGAAACATCTGCTGTTACGCTTCGCCTATAGCAAAACGGAAATCATGAGCGCGCTTGATGAGCTGAACTGCGGGTTATGTGACGACGTGCTGATTATCGGCGCCCGCTACCCGCTGAATATTGAGGAGGACAACGTCATCCTGATTGACTGTACGGAGAGCGATACGCCAAACAGTATTCAGTACGATCACGCGTTTGCTGCCGAAACTGCCTGTAATTTCCTCATCAACAACGGCAAACGCCAGATTGCCCTGATCCATCCGGACACCGCCGGTGCCGCCGATCGTGTGCTGCTGGGCTATAAGCTGGCGCTGGAAAATAATTTCCTGCCCTTTAACCGCAATCTGGTGTTTATGGATTCGCTCTCGACCTCCGTGGCGCTACAGGTACTGCTCAATAATGCCAGTACCGTAAATTTCAATGCGCTGCTGGTCGCGAACGAACAGGAAGCCCAGAACGCCATCTCGCAGCTGCAGGCTTTCAATAAGTCGGTGCCCGGTGACATTATGGTGTTCAGTCTGGCAGGTTCGGTAAATCTGCCCGGCATTCCCACCATTCCGGCGATTGAATACTCCATGGATGTGATGGCGTCGCGGATCGTCAACTGGCTGACGGAAAAAACGCAGAATATGCTCGGTGCCTGCGTGCTGCGTGGGGATTTGATTATTCCGGAGATGCGTAAGCGCTAATCTGCGCGGGCGGTAAGCGTTAGCCTGCCATTGGGCAGTCACGCGACGCCTGAAGGCGGAAAGGGAAACCGGGAAGGAAGATGTTCAGCCGGTCCGGACAAGCGTTTCCGGAGATGGGGCCTACCGGCAGGGCAGACGCCCTGGCGAGCACGACGCTAACTGCATTCGTTTTTGAGATAATCGGCGATGCAGGCATCAACGAGCCGTTCAACGGCTTCGCTACGGTTAAGATCAAGCCGCCAGGCCATACGATCGATTTTGCGGATAACCGACATCCTGAGCGACAGAGAGACCGCCTTTTTCTTTTCTTTATCCAGAAAAACCGTGCTGCCTTGCGAGGCGGCCTGCTCACCATGCATTTGCTGCGCGGCCAGAGAGTCGCGCATTCTTCGCAGCTCTTTCGGCGTAAGCGTTCCTTTATTGACCATGGTGAAGCTGTGATTCGCTTTGGTGTAGCGAATTTCGACCGAATACGTTTCACGCAGCTCCTTCAGATCGCGCGTCAGCGTCGGGTCTGAACAGTGCAGCTCCGTAATAATCTTCTCTTTGCCCACGGGCTTTCCCGGGCTTAACATCACGGCCAGGATGAACTGCCGGGTTTGCTTAGTATTCAGTAACATATACTCACACCATCAGAAGAACGGATGCCGCTATTGGCGCGCCACAATGAGAACGTTATCCATGTCGTTTGGCGTTTTTATTCCCATATGCTGCGCACGTTCAAGAATCGCAGTGGCCCACATGCTGTGCGTTGCGGGTTCACACATTGCACCCTGAGACTTAAATACAGCCTTAACGGATGTGAGAATATGCACGGCATCTTCATAATCGTCCGGTTCCACCATAAAGGCGTGATAAATCGCCTCTAGCTGGCCGGGATGAATGGCCGTTTTGCCCACCAGCCCGTGCGCCACATCCAGCTCAAGTTCTTTTTGCAAAATGGCAGGATTGTCTATCAGCTCGCAAACCGGTGCGGTGAGATAAAAGCCTCTGGGAGCGAAGACGGAGACGAGCATTTTAATGACGTAACCCAGCGGACCCTCATAAAGCGTCATGCTGCGTGGGCGACGCATACCGATAACGCTCATTAAATCGTTGCCACCGATCCGTAGCGCCAGTATCCGGCTGTGGCAGGGATGGCACATCAGCGCTTCTGCCAGCGCAGTCATCTGCCCGACATCATAGACCTCACGCGTTTCCAGCGTCGGCATCAGCAACAGCTTCGTCGGCGCCAGAACGTCCCACCAGGCGGCAAGACTCGCCTGCGTGAACTTGGCCAGCACGAAGCCGTTGACGGCGGAGAGATCGCAGGAAGAGACCAGCTCGCGCGCCATCTCAACGCTGCGCGGACGGATAAATACCAGCGGCCATCCTTTCCCGTTGCCGTTTCGCTTCTCTTCGGCAATGTAAGTCAGCAACGTCCCCAGCTTCTGCAGCGCCAGCGGCACATCACGATCGGTGACCGCATCTTCCAGGCAGATTACCAGAGAGCGTAAGCCGGGAATTTTGTTATGCACGATCGCCTCTGCGATATCCTCGCGAAGAGCCGGCATATAAAGCGTTCCACCCAGCATAAAGGGTGAAATTGACTGATTCATATCAGACCACCTTTCTGATAATTGTCACTGCGCTGTACTGACCAATCGCTGCACCCACTTCCTGCACTTCAATGCCTTTCTGCGCAGCCAGGGCGATTAACAGCGAAACGTTAGGGTCGGTTTTATCCCTGACCAGGACATGATCGGGTACGCGGCGGAGCACGGCCCGCGTCGCTTCTGCAATGCCAGGCTTGATACGGTTAACGCTACTGACCTGATAGTGCGCACAAAGATCGCTGACAACTTTCAGGCTGGCGTCACGCTGGCCATGCTGCTGAGTGGTCAGCGCAACCGCCGCAGCAACTGCCGCGCTGTCAAGGCGGCGGCGGTGAACGTCCACGGTGTCAGCCAGTTTCTGGCTGCACTCAAACGCGTCAAGGTGATCGCAGCGCACGCAGCCGTGGAATCCAGTTTCCGACCAGATCGAACGGGAGACCATGCCTGAGACAGGCGCACCCATAATGCCAAAGGGGATCAGCCAGTCATCTTTTGAGGCGGCGAGCCAGGCACAGCCCGCCGGATCGGCAAGGACAACCAGACGCGGCGTCTCACCGTACCCCGGACGGTGACGGAGGCTGGCAACCAGCTCACCCGTAATCGTGCCTTTTCCGGTCCAGCCATCGACAAACACCACGCTTTGCGGATCGTGCCGCTGTTCGATCCAGGCAAGCGCTGCCTCGTCGATGCCGCGGTCACGGATGATACTGATGCCGTAATGACAGGACGTTTTTCCCATCTCGCTGAGCGCACGCTGCAGCATAACGCCCAGCGGGACGCCTGCCCGGACCAGACTCACCAGCACAATGGGCTTATCGCCATATTCAGCGGTCAGCCCTTTCGCCAGCATCATCACTTCTCTGGCCATACGCGGTGCGCCAGCCTCCAGCGACCGGTAGAAGATATCCAGGTGCTGGGCGGAAGGTGCCGGTTCCTGGCTGAGCATATCTGAGTAGTGGCGCGCGCCTGACTGGATAAGCTTTTCCTTCTCTTCGACAGGCGTCATTTCGAGCGTCACTGGCTGAAGCAAAAACTGCACGTCGGTTGAGCGGTAGGAGCCGTGAAAAGGGGCGGCTTCCGCTACGGCAGGTGCCTGAAACAGTTTTTCGTTGATCGCGCTGGCAAACTGGCTGCGTAACGGCATGCCGAACCAGTTGCAGTGCTTCATAAAGCTGTAATCGCTCAGGCTGTCGCCCAGGCCGAGCACCGGAAAAGCGCCGCGCTCAGCGCGTAATTTATCGAGCAGCCACAGCACGGCATGGCCTTTCTGCACGCAGTTCGGCAGCCAGGCGACATTATTGCCGTTGCGGTGAATGTAAAAACCGTCCGTGGAGTGGCTTTTCATCATGCGTTCGTTAAAGGCGTAAAGCGCCTCGATCTGCGTGCTGTCACGGTGCTTCATCACGAAATAGATCGGCTCGCCCTGATATTCGATGTTCATCCGGCACCAGGCATCAAGCCCTTCGCGCTCAAGCTGCTCACTAAAATGCTGGCACAGGTAAAGCAGACGATCTTTTATATTCGCCAGCTGCGTCAGCATGCTGTCCTGCCATTCCGGGTCCAGCGTGCCGTCCGGACGGGCGATCACCGCGCCATGGGTCATCACTTTCCATGACGAGAAGGGAATGGCGACGCGGGATGTTTCTTCCGTACCCCGGGCGGTCACCGGAATAAAATCCGTGGTATTCAGTAGCCACTCCACCATCGCCGCCTGCTCTTTATTCATAAAGCTGCGGGGCGCATGACTGCGGTCTAACGCACCTACCTGAACCGGGACTTCACCCAGTTCATCGATCATTTTCCGGCGCGTCTGGAAAAGCGTGTCATCCAGATCGCACAGCACCGTTGGCTTATTCATAACTGATAACCTCGACCCGAGGGGCCACAGAATGCGTTAACGCGTCAATCAGGGTAGGGCAAACCGATGCCTGCGCCGTTTCCACACAAATGAGTATGCGGTCAAACTGCTGGTGAGCAACGTTATAGACGAAATTAGGAATGCCCAGCCCGTAGTTGTCGCTGAAGGCGAGGGTGGACTGAATCGCAAGGCCCGGCGCAATGGGCGAGCGCGTCAGGGAACTGAATTTCACGTCGGCACCAGCAAGCTCCAGCTGTTCCGCCAGTAAAAAGGGCGGCCAGACAAATTCGCCTGAGCCCAGCACCAGAATCTTCTCGGCTGGAAATGCTACGCGCGGCGGCGTGATAGCGCAGCATGTTTCATCCATGCCCAGCCGCCCCCAGTCCTGCCGGGCCGATACCGGCCAGCTGCCGCGCGCCGTGACATTGACCGAAGGCATCACCGGCACCGGCGCACCGGGCCGCGGCGTCCACGCCCAGCTCCCTTTCACCAGCGAAACGACCTCTACCGGCAGCGGGCAGTTTTCCCGCAGCGCGTCACCGCTCCAGTCGGTCAGGGTGACCGTCACCACGCGCTCAATGCTGGTCAGCCCTGCCTCACGCAGAGCAGCAAGCAGATTAATAAAGGTGTTACCCGTGGTGGCCTCGTCGTCGATTAAAACCAGCGTCCGGGCAGTAAGCGCCCGCTGGCGTAACTGTGGCGCCTGGGGGAGATAGATCAGGTGATCGGTGGCATGGCTGTGATTCTCTTTAAATTCACAGAACAGTTCACCGTCCACGGGATGGCGTGTGCTGGTGATAAAAACCGGCTCGGCAATTTGCCTGCGCGCTTCGCGAAAGATCCCTGCCGCCATGCCGACAGCCGTCTCCGCCATGCCGATAAAGAGTACCGGGCCCGGCAGGGTGGCGGGAAGTTGTCCGGCCAGCTGGCGATAGGTCGCCTGCATCGTTGACGGACTTACCGGAATATGACGGCCCAGCACTTTGCTGACAAACAGAAAGGCCCGCCTGGGATTTCTGCGCTCTGCAATATCAAAGAGCGTGTCCAGCGGGATCGCAGAGGCGGTATTAACGCTCAGCGTGCCGCCGGATAATTCCCGCTGATAGCGTTGATGAAGCTGTGACATATTAATCAACCTGAGACAAAGTAGGGACACTATAACTGTGCAGCGTTGCCAGCGTTTGCGGCACGGGCTGTACGGCGTGTGTGGGTTTGACGGTGCGTTCACGAAAAGCCTCTGCCGCGAGAATGGATGATTCGTTCACCAGTCCAAGCTGCCTCAGCGCAAATATGCCTGGCAGGTTAACGCCGCTGTGCAGCGTATAGCCAACGCCGCCGGATGGCCGCAGGTTCGTTTCCAGCAGGTAGGGTTTACCATCGGTAAAGTGACGAGTCTGGACGTTTATTAATCCATCCGCTTTCATCACCTGTGCGCAGGCAATCGCCAGCTCATACGCCTCGCCATGCTGTTCAAGCCTCTGTCCGTCGCTGGTTTTGCAGCGTGAAACCGCCGCCAGCACCTCACCCTTTTCCACCACCATATCCACCGATCGTTCAGGACCAGGTAGCCAGGGCATAAACAGCATGGGCGGGGAGATCGCACCCGCGCTTTCCGCCTGTTTCAGCGCGAGAAGATAGGTATCCGGATGAACCTGGCGTCGATCTGACTGCTGAAAACAGGCCATCAGCGACGCGTCTTTATCCAGCGTCCAGAAACCCATCCCGTAAATGCCCTCTACCGGCTTGATACAGGGCAGGACGTCCACCGTTCCCGGCTGAGCGTAATGTGCCTCCAGCAGGTGCGAAAGCTCATCCGCAGTGGTAAAGCGTTGCGCATCAACCACGGGCAGCCCGTGTCGTTTCATCAGCTGGCTAAAGGCATATTTATCATCGGCAAGGTTGAACGTCTCCCGGTTAAGCGCGCCCGTCGTCAGGAGAATGCCCATCTTTTCAATAGCCTGACGGTGCTCTTCAAACCAGACGCCGTTTTTGCCGGTATGAATGGCGCAGACAGCGTGGGTCGCCGCCACATGTCGGATAAAGGCCAGACGAGCTTCATCTGCTGCCGGTTCAAGGTAGGAAAAATCAGCCTCAGCCAGGATCTCTAAACGAGGCTGGCGGTGGGAAGCGATAATCTGAAAATCAGCCCCTGTCGTCACACGTGCCTTTCTGACCGCGGACAGAATGTCCCGCTGGCACGACAGGCCTTCCATAAACCAGATTGCTGATCCCATTCTTTCCTCATTGGCTGTGGCCGGTTTTAGCATAGCGAATCAGTGTAAGGGCTGGCTGAAGAATATGTCAATCATATTATGATAACAGGATCGCTATTGGAACTTATGTAAAGTTAAGCAATTAAATCTATAGTTATTCTTTCCGTTAAATATAAAAAATATCTTTATAATCAAAAAATTGAATGTATTTACAAATCATATGATGATTGAAGAGTTGTGGAAATAAGTAAGCATGTTATGATTTAGATGTTTCGGGCTTGATGCTCATTTTACGCAGCGAATGTACAACTCAACATTAAGGACTTACGATGGTCTCTTTGAGCAAGAATCAGACGATTTCTCTGGCTAAGCAAAGCAGCGCCCTCTCACAGATTCAGTTCGGTCTGGGCTGGGATCCGGTGAAGAAAAAAGGCGGATTTCTCGGTGGGTTATTCGGCGGCGGTAGTGACAGCATCGATCTCGACGCAAGCTGCGTGTTGCTTGATGCCCAGGGCAAGGTAATAGATACCGTCTCGTTTCGCCAGCTGTCGTCCAAAGATGGTGCCATCGTGCATACCGGCGACAACCTGACCGGGGAAGGCGATGGCGATGATGAAGTTATCAAAGCCGATCTCAGTCGTCTTTCGCCCAACGTCGAATTCCTGGCGCTGACCGTTAACAGCTTCCGTGGGCAAACCTTTAATGAAGTGGACAACGCTTTCTGCCGCGTCCTGGATCAGAGCTCGAAAGAGCTTGGACGCTTCAGGCTGACAGAGCAGGGCTCACACACGGGCGTACTGATCGCTTCCCTGCGCCGTAGCGGAGGAGAGTGGAACTTTACCGCTCATGGCCTCGCCTGCACCGGGCGTACCGTTGAAGAGATGATGAGCCAGATCGTGGCGGCAGTGGTGAACGGATGAAACTGACGCCAGGGGGGAACGCCCCAATCCAGAATCAGTCAGTGACGGTACGCGTTGTCTCCAGCGCGCCAGTGGATGTCTCCTCTTTCCGCCTTTATGAGAGCGGCAAAGTGCGCGGCGACGCGGATATGATTTTTTACGGCCAGCCGGAAAACGATGACAAAACGGTCCGTTATTCGACGGCCGGCAACGACGCCCTTTTTACGGTGAATCTGCCTGCGTTAGGCGCAGACGTACAGAAAATCGCCTTCAGCGCCACCTGTGACGGCAGCCAGCTAATCTCGCATCTGAATAAGTTAGCCATTCAGATTGAGGTTAACGGCGCGGTGCAGCTGGTGGGCGAAGTGGAAACCGGCGGGCGTCAGGAAGCCGCACTTATCCTCGGCGAACTTTATCGTCGTAATGGTGAGTGGAAATTCCGTTTTGTATCTCAGGGATTTAATGGTGGTCTCCAGCCGCTTGCCGAGCATTTTGGCGTGGAGATTGCCGATACGCCGGCCCCGGCACCCGCTGCGCCACCGGCACCGAAGGTGAACCTGAGTAAAGTTTCCCTGACCAAGGAGAAACCCTCCATCAGCCTGGAAAAATGCGCGGACTTCGGCGAAATCCGGGTCAACCTGAACTGGAACCAGAGCAAGGAAAAGGCTGGCTTCCTGAAAAGCGCCTTTGGCGGCAACAAAGGCATCGATCTCGATCTTGGCGCCTTTGTGATGCTTCAGGATGGTGACCGCACTGTTGTGCAGGCGCTGGGCGATATGTTCGGCGATCTTTCCCGTAAACCCTATGTTCAGTTGCAGGGGGATGACCGGACGGGATCGGTATCAACCGGCGAATGGCTGCATATTAACGGCAAGCAGTGGAAAGAGATCAAGGAAGTGCTGATTTACGCCTATATCTATGAAGGCGCGGCGAGTTGGGAAAAAACCGACGGCATGGTCACCATCCATGTGCCGGGTCAGCCGCCGATTGAGAGCTTTATGAATGAAGGCGACAACAGGCGCAACATGTGTGCGATTGCCCGCCTGATGAATGAAGGTGGCGCGATTAAAGTGGAGCGTGTGAATCGCTTCTTCTCGGGCCATTCGGATATGGACAATGCATTTGGCTGGGGTTTCCGCTGGAAAGCGGGTTCAAAATAGGCAGGAGTGAAAAAATGAGTTTCTTTAACAAAGTTATGGGCGCAGTGAAATCGGGCCGCGAAGAACTGAGCAAGCAGGTGGGCCGCTTTAAAAACCGCGCTTTCCTTGAAGGCACCATTGCCGTCTGCGCCCGCATCGCGATCGCCAGCAACGGGGTCAGCGCGGAAGAGAAGCAGAAAATGATCGGTTTCCTGCGCAACTCACCTGAGCTGAGCGTCTTCAACAATGAAGAAGTGATCGCCGTTTTTGAAAAAATGGTGAAAAGCTACGATTTCGATTATGAGATCGGCAAAGGCGAAACCATGAAATACATCATGGCGCTGAAGAGTAAGCCAGAACAGGCACAGCTTGCGGTGCGCGTCGGTATTGCTATTGCGAAAAGCGACGGTGATTTCGATGAAAATGAAAAGAGCTCGGTGCGCGACATCATTACCGCGCTGGGTTTACAGGCACAAGATTTCGATCTGTAACCAGAACACAATAATAAACATCAATATCGAAGGGTAAATTAATGGAGTCCACACACATCGGCTTCCCGATTGAGACAGTCGCCGTTTTCGTTCTGCTCTCAGTCGGCGCGATTCTCATTGACCTGTTTATGCACCGGGGAGATAAGCCTATCTCCCTGAAAAGCGCCTCATTGTGGTCCATCTTCTGGATCGCGATGGCGATGGCATTTGCTGGCTTTTTATATGTTCACCATGGCGCAGAAGTGGCCAGCCTCTTTATTACCGGCTATGCGCTTGAGAAAGTGCTTTCCGTCGATAACCTGTTCGTCATGATGGCGATCTTCTCCTGGTTCGCCATTCCGGATCGCTTCCGCCATCGCGTGCTCTACTGGGGCATCATCGGGGCTATCGTGTTCCGTGGCATCTTTGTGGCGATCGGTACGGGTCTGCTGGCGCTGGGGCCGTGGGTCGAAGTGGTATTTGCGATCATTGTCGCCTGGACCGCCGTCATGATGCTGAAAAGCGGCGATGATGACGATGAAATCGAGGATTACTCGCAGCACATCGCCTACCGCATGGTAAAACGCTTTTACCCAATCTGGCCAAAGCTGCGCGGGAATGCGTTTGTGCTGAGCCAGAAGGAAGTGGATGAAGAACTGGCTAAGCCGGAGAACGCCGACGTCAAAATCGGCCGCGTTGGCAAGGCTGCACGCTACGCCACGCCAATGCTGCTCTGTCTGGCAGTGGTGGAACTGTCGGACGTGATGTTTGCTTTTGACTCCGTGCCTGCGGTCATCGCCGTCAGCCGCGAACCGCTGATTGTTTACAGTGCAATGATGTTTGCTATTCTGGGCTTACGTACGCTCTATTTCGTACTTGAAGCGCTGAAGCAGTATCTGGTGCATCTGGAAAAAGCCGTTATCGTCTTGCTGTTCTTTATTGCGGCGAAGCTGGGGCTTAACGCGACCGATCACTTCTTCCATCACGGGATTTCTATTGATGCGATGACCAGCCTGTTTGTGGTTATCGGTGTGCTGGTGCTGGGAATTGTCGCCAGCCTGATTTTCCCGGACAAAGAGGCCCGCTCGTAACCGGCGCGCCGGACCGCAAGACTTTAGTTAACTATTTAATTTGAGGATATCTGATATGGCAGTAACACTCTCGAAAGGCGGTAATGTTTCCCTGGCGAAAGCCGATCCGACCATGAAAAATGTGTTAATCGGTCTCGGTTGGGATAACCGTTCAACAGACGGTCAGGATTTCGACCTTGATGCCTCTGCATTCCTGTTAAAGTCTGATGGCAAAGTGCGCAGCGACGCTGACTTTATCTTCTACAACAACCTGAAAAGCGCGGACGGCTCCGTCGCGCATACCGGTGACAACCGGACGGGCGAGGGCGACGGCGACGACGAATCACTGATTGTGAAACTCGACAGCATCGCCAGCGACGTCGATAAAATCGTCTTTGTCGTCACCATCCATGATGCGCAGGCGCGTCGTCAGAGTTTTGGCCAGATTGCCAATGCGTTTATTCGTCTGGTAAACAACGACAGCAAAACAGAAGTGGCGCGTTATGACCTCTCTGAAGATGCCAGCACCGAAACCGCGATGCTATTCGGTGAACTCTATCGCCACAACGGCGAATGGAAGTTCCGCGCGGTCGGTCAGGGTTATGCCGGCGGCCTGGCCTCGGTCTGCGCTCAGTACGGCGTGAATGCTTCCTGATCGGAGATTAAGGCGTTTCTCTTAGCCCGCCGCCGCAGGTGACGGGCTTACCACACTAAAAGTAAGGACAGAAATCATGGCTGTATCTCTTGTTAAAGGCGGTAACGTTTCACTGACCAAAGAAGCACCAGGTATGACCAAAATCGTTGTGGGTCTGGGCTGGGATGCGCGCGTGACCGACGGCGCAGCATTTGACCTGGATGCCTCAGTTTTTATGGTCGGTGACGACGGTAAAGTGCTGAACGATAAATCCTTTATCTTCTTCAACAATCCGTCCAGCGCGGATGGCTCCGTGGTTCACCAGGGCGATAACCGTACGGGGGAAGGCGATGGCGATGATGAGCAGGTTAAAATCACCCTCTCTGGCGTGCCTGCCGATGTTAAAAAGCTGGTGTTTGCCGTGACCATTTATGATGCGGAAGCCCGTAAGCAGAACTTCGGCATGGTCAGCAACAGCTACATGCGTGTGGTAAATGAAGACAACAACAGCGAAATCGCCCGCTTTGATCTGTCGGAAGATGCCAGCACCGAAACCGCCATGATCTTCGGTGAGCTCTATCGTCACAATGAAGAGTGGAAGTTCAAGGCTATCGGTCAGGGCTTTGCCGGCGGCCTCTCTGCGCTCGCTTCGCAGCACGGCGTGTCCGTCTGATCATCTCAGTCTGAGACCCGAACCTGAAAACCCTGTCCCCGGACAGGGTTTTTTTCAACCTCACTGGCACCTCCGTAAAGGAAAACCAGCCAGATTTAAGGGAAGGAAATGGAATTAACCTCAGGGCAGGATGCTTAATTAGCGTTAATTTTTTTCCAGCTACTGCCATCAGACATATACATAATCTGCTCTCCTTTACTGACCCTTGATAAATCCCCATTGACACGAATTAATGAACTGTAACTGGCACGATGATCCACAAAAAGGGATTTCCACTTAAGCGTGTCGGGCTGGGGGAAATAGATATTGGGCGCCCAGCGACCATCACTGGCGCGAATAACCACCAAATCGGTACCTCTTAACATATTCGCGAGGGTTTCAGCAGACAGATCCTTTCCGTTAACAATTGACACTTCAGGGGCCGAAGGGGAGGCGACAGCGCCAAGGTTATTTACCGTATTGATACAGGCGTCATTATTACAGGCTGCCTGGACCACATAAGGGTCGTTACAATTGCCGTAGGTATAGGTACTCTGCGATGCCCTGGTTTTATCATCACCCATCGGGTTAAGGAAGACGGAACTTTGGTTTCCCATAACGTAACAGGAACTTAGCTGCCCCTCACCCTGAGAAAACTCTTCCACAAAACCGGAGGAAGCATAGAGCTTGCCAAAGGTTTCCGGAACCTCGATCACGCCTACCGTCGTTGATGTCCCATCCATCATATCTGTGACGACGCCCGTCACCAGATTACCCTCTTTGCTCACCTCCAGTTTATACTGGTGCCCTGTTTTCCAGGGAATAACCAACTGGCACTGCACGCCTGATCCCTCATGGTCAAACTGACTACAGTTTTCGCTTTTCCAGCTTTTTGCTTTCCAGACAGAAAAGTTATAAGCATGAACATCGTTGCCCCTGTTTTGCAAACCAATATAACCGCCATCGCCTTGTTTGAAGTAGAACTGGTTAGCCCAGTAATAGTGAGCATCCCTGCCGCCATCATTTATAATTTGTTGAAAAAAGGTGAGTTTTTTAAAGGCTGAATCCGCAGGCCACCTGTGCCCGATTGAAACGATCCCGCCTGCCACAACAGCGTGACTTAGTGGAGTTGCCAGGAGTAAAAGAGGCGCAAAATACTTACTTTTAATGCTAAAGCCCATAATTAATATCCTTTTAATTAACCTGAGTTACCATGCGAAAGTTCTTTTCATCGGTGTGAAATCACCAGCTTATTTAATCATAACAAGACGACGCTCTCAATTAAGTAAGCAGGTGTGTTTGCTTTAAGTTTAAGGAGGTTATTAGCGTTATTTACATTAAGCCCAGAGGCGTCAGTAACAGAGTGCTATTTCCTGAAAATATTTAGATTTTGAAACGGACTCTGTGCTGCTGAGGTTTTTGCCAGCCACAAATTGCGGCGGGTTAACAGACATTAATCCGCAATCTCCGCCAGCAACAATAGGTTTTTTATTGAAGGTCAAAGCAGAGGACGTTGCGCTATTCCATACTGAAAACGTCGCCAGCGAACCGATAACCGATCTCGCCGCTGCTAACGTCGGCACCGGGTGGCGAGATCCGGCATGCCCGGTAAGCTTTAAGCAAAAAACCACAACAGGAATCCAGTAATGCCGCATTTTTACAACCGTTACAGCAGTCTCGCCAGCAAAAAAATCCTTATCACCGGCGGCGCCACCGGCATTGGCCGGGAACTGGTGATCGCCTTCAGGCAGCAGGGCAGCGAGGTCAACTTTCTCGATATTGACGAAGAGAATGGCAGTGCGCTGGCACGGGAGACCGGGGCGCATTTTCATGTTTGCGACCTGCGGGATGTAGCGGCGCTCAGAGCGACGATCTCAGGCATCTCTCAGGCGGGTGTGGATGTGCTGATCAACAATGCCGCCCGCGATGACCGGCACGCTCTGGAAGACGTTTCGCCGGAATACTGGCGCGAACGTCTGGCCGTTAATCTCGACCATCAGTTCTTTGCCAGTCAGACAGTAGCGGGAGTGATGAAAAAGCAGCGACATGGCGTTATTCTCCTGACCAGTTCCACCTCTTTCAGAAACGGACGCCCCGGGATGGTCGGCTATACGACCTCAAAAGCGGCGATTATCGGACTCAACAATACCCTGGCGCGTGAGCTGGGTGAGTATGGGATCAGAGTCAACTGTCTGCTGCCCGGTGCCATTTCCACACCGCGCCAGGAAGCGCTCTGGCGCGGGAGTCAGGCGGAGGCGGAAATTCTGGCGAAACAGGCCATACCCATCCTGCTTCAGGCGCGGGACGTGGCGGCGATGGCGCTGTTTCTGGCATCCGACGACGCCCGCGGCTGCACGGCGGCAGAATTTGTGATTGATGCAGGCATCCGCTGATCGGGCTGTCTGCCGTCAGGTGTAGCCATTCGCTGAGAGGAATGGCTTATCTGGTGAGAGCGGGGGGCAACGTTATCTGCTGAATCCGCTCTCTGGTGGCTGGCTACTGGTTCTCAGAGATGATGCCGGCGCAGATAATCTGCCAGTTTCGCTTTTGCCGCCGCCAGATCTTCCCGTGCAATATCCCTGGCCACGCAGGCTTTCGCCGCGCTGATGACGAAGCTGTCAATATAGCGCGGCGTGCAAAGCACCAGATAATCCATCCACTCCTGATATCGTGCAAACATCGCATTGAAAGCCTGTTCGGCCTCGTCACTCAGTTGCCTGCCCTGTGTTTCAAAATCAATCTGTTCGCTCATTTACTCTGTCTCAGTTGGCTGACATAGGGAACTAAGCGCGCAGCGCTTGCCTGTATGATTTTACTTAAGGCACTCCAGTGCTGGCTGGCTTTCCGCAAATGACCGGAAATTGTCATGCGGGAGAATAAAGCGGTTATGTAATAAAACTATTGGTGCAGCAGGGCACAAACAGTTGACTTGAGTTTCCACCGACGCGACGAATACGCATCGATCGCACCCTTGATCAGCTCTTCTCTTTCAAACGGAATCAGAATTTTTCAGTAATGCATAAATCAGGTGCGCATTTAACTGCGTTTACCTCAACACACCATTGATCGCAATCAATCATGTGGCATCTATTAAACCCGTGCGTCGCCGCATCAGGTAAAAAAAGCCTTCCGGCAGGAGTACCGGTGGGGCGGAAATAAACCTGTTGACGACGGAAGCGATTTGGCGATGGCAGGAGCAGTGGGGATAAATAATCGAGGAAAACACCGGCGGTAATAGCCACCGGTGTTTTAATTGCCGGGTGATGACGAAAGAAATAGCCATATTTCTGGCGTCCGGGCGCAGCTACTGGCTGATAAGCAGCGCAGAATTATTCAGATTCATGATGAATCTCCAGGCCGGTGAGGGCATTTTTCAGGATGCCGAGCGCCTCCGCAAACTGCTGTTCCGGGATGGTGAGTGGGTATAAAAAGCGGATCACATTGCCATGCTGACCACACGTCAACAGCAGCAGGCCGTTTTCCAGCGCTTTTTTCTGGACTTTTTGCGCAATAGCGGCGGAAGGTTCGCCGGTGCCGGTGTCATAAAACTCAGCCGCGACCATTGAACCCGGCCCCCGCACTTCTGCAATAGACGGACACCAGGCTTTGGCTTCAGCCAGTAGCGCTTTCAGGCGCTGACCCAGAATTTCAGCCCGTTCACACAGGTTCTCTTCATCGATGATTTCCAGCACCGCATGGGCAGCGGCAAGAGAAAGCGGATTACCGGCGTAGGTTCCACCCAGCCCGCCGGGTGCCGGACTGTCCATAATATCCGCTCTGCCGGCAACGCCTGAAAGCGGCATGCCGCCTGCCAGGCTTTTCGCCATGGTGATCAGATCCGGTTTGTGCTGATAGTGATCCATGGCAAAGAGTTTACCGGTACGGGCAAAACCACTTTGGACTTCGTCGGCGATCATCACGATGCCATGCCGATCGCACAGCTGACGAATCGCCGCAATAAATCCGGGCGGTGCCACGTTAAAGCCACCTTCACCCTGCACGGGTTCAAAAATTATCGCGGCAACCTGGCTGGCTTCAATGTCACTTTTAAATAAGCGCCCGATGGCGGCGATAGCCTCTTTAGTGGTGACGTTATAGAGCGCCGAAGGGAAGGGCGCATGATAGATGGAGCCAGGGAAGGGGCCAAAGCCAACTTTATAAGGTGATACCTTGCCGGTCAGCGCCATGGTCATATAGGTGCGACCATGGAAGCCGCCGCCGAAGGCAATCACCCCCGGACGGCCCGTATGGGCGCGGGCGATTTTCACCGCATTTTCGACGGCTTCCGCGCCGGTGGTGAAAAACGCGGTTTTAGCCGGCCCGTCAATGGGGACAAGCGCATTAAGCTTTTCAGCCAGCGAAAGATAACTTTCATAAGGGACGATCTGATAGGCGGTATGGGTAAAACAGTGCAGCTGCTTTTCCAGCGCCTTGATCATTTTGGGATGACGGTGTCCCGTATTGAGGACGGCAATCCCCGCCGCGAAATCGATATACTGATTCCCTTCCACATCGGTAATAAGTGAATTTTCTGCCGTCTGGGCAAAGAAGCTACACATGACACCAATGCCACGAGGGGTTGCAGCAAGGCGGCGCTGTTGTAAATCGTTATTGCTCATAGATGCCTCCCTGTTCAGAAATCACTTTAGTCTAGTGGAGAAACAGGGGTTATCCAGAAACAGGTGCGCGCGGGTCTGTGAGCCGCTACCGGCGGTGTTACATATCATCCGGCGACATACGCCCGGCAACTGGCGCGCTGACAAACATGTCAGGTCAGCGGGGAGAGAATAGTCGCGCAGGTAAAAATCAGGCAAAGCGTGAAGGATAAACATTTACCGTTCAGATGCGCTGCGGATAAGCCATCCCGCTGACTTTGATAACAGAATGTCGCAGGCTGCGTTTGAATGCCGAATGGCATCGCAAAAAGGGCGCAGCCATTCAGGCATCAGCTTCGGCAGGCAGACGTCACTTTATCCATCCTTTAAAAATGCGAACAGTGAGCCGACAGGGCCGATAACGGTCTGACGGCTCACTCACTCGCTTACTTACTTATGCCTTACCGTTGCTGACCCGTGTGAACCCAGGCTGGTTTTTACGGTGAAACAACGAATAAGCGATGCTGGTCACAATCAGGCTGATAATCCAGGAAAAGTCGACGCCCGGGATTACCCTGGCATAGGGGCCGGTATAGAAGGCGTTTCCCATAAAGGGCACCTGAACAATCACACCGGTGAAGTAAATCAAAAGCGCCTGAGGATTAATCAGCCCGTAGCGCCCGCCATCCGCGCGGAAAATAGCCTCAGTGTCATAGTGCTGCTTATTTACATAATAAAAATCCAGCAGATTAATCACAATCCACGGAATCAACACCGCGATAAGCGCCAGGATTAAGTTAATAAAGAACGACACAAAGTTATCTGAAGCGGCTAAAGCCACAATGACGCCAAAGACCAGCACCAGCGTAGAGACGGTGAAACGGACGGCTGCGCCAGGCATCCATTGAGGCCGGAACGTCTGCACCGCCGTGATTAAGGATAATACTGTGCCATAAAGATTCATGGAGTTATGGCAGATAATATTAATCAGAAACAGCACCATTAAAACCGGGCCTAACCATCCGGTGGCATGACGCACTGACATCATGGCGTCGTTGGCCGGCGCAATATTCACCGCCATCATACCGAAGACAAACGCCAGAATGGTGCCGCTACAGGCGCCAGCATAAGTGGCGAAAAAGGGGCGGGCGATCCCGGTGCTGGTGGGCAGGTAACGGGAGTAGTCAGAAGTGTAGGGCGAAAAACTGATCTGCCAGACGGCGCCAATACAAAAGGTGCCAAACCAGCCCGCTGCGTTCATGCTGCCCCGCTGCCAGAAATCCGCAGGAAGGGGCTGGGAAAGCATCAGCGCCAGGCCCATCAGCAGTGCGCTACCCATGATCCAGGCACCAAATTTATTGATCCGGTGGATAAAATGGTAGCCAATAATCCCGATTGCGGTGGCCAGAACGGCGCCCGTTACCGTTGCGTAACTTACCGGTATCGACGGGATGACGTTATTGATCACCTTACCCGACAGCGAAATATTCGAGATAAAGAAACCCAGATAAATAATGGTGGTGAAGCTGATAACCAGTAATGAACCGTAACGGCCAAACTGCGCACGGCTTTGCACCATCTGCGGGATGCCAACTTTGGGCCCCTGGGCGGAAGTCAGTCCAAAAAAGAGCCCGCCAAACAGATGGCCGGCGATAATGGCGGTTAAGGCTGAAATCACGTTTAAATGAAACTTTTCGGTGGCGATGGCGCCGCTGACAACCGCCAGTGGCGCGATATTGGTACAGAACCACAGGGTAAATAAACTCTGAGGCTTACCGTGGCGTTCTGATTCCGGCACAAAACCCACCGACTTATCTTCTATCACTCTACTCTGACGTGGCGTTGTATTCACCGTACTCTCCAGTTCTTGAAACGAGATTTTTTAATGGGACCAGGACTTATCTCGTATAAAAAACAAACAGCCAATCCGGCGGAAACCTGTTCGTGCTCATAAAAGAAGTGTCGGTAAAACACCTGATGTTGGCGCTTCTTGGCGGGTTATGTTTCACCCGCTGACTAGTTACTCAGCGCATAATTAAATGGTTGAGGGGGGCATCGCTGTTACGCAGCTGCATGCTTACGATGGTTGCCTGTAAGCATTGAATACCCCGATTGCGACTATCCTGACGACGAATAATCAGCAGCGTGGGCACGTGGCAACAGCCATGTTTACCCTTGTTGACGGCCTGTAGAGGCGGCCAGTTTTAAGGTTAGTGGAAAAGCGTGGCGGATCGCTCACCGGTAAACAGAGCGGCAAACGATAAGCGAGCGGAGGTCGGTGACGACCTCCATTAATGACAGAGTTGATAAGCGGCCTCTTTTCAGACCTTAAGCAGCTTCACCGTGGCATCAATATCAATTTCATCTTCCGAGAAGATCAACGTCGTTCCCTGAAAGGTGGTGATCGCCAGTTTTTTTAGCGAGCGCATTTCGCCAGGCTTAACGTCGGTTTTTGGCCTGATACTGCCCATCAGTACGCCCACGGAAAGTACCGGATTTTCTTTATCAATACGGGTTTCGGCCGGGACTTCTTCGCTGTAAACCAGGTACGATTTGATTGAGGTAAGCTTGATGCGCTCGCCTGCAATATAGATATATTTGCTCTCCGGTGCGACTTTCACCGCATAAGCCGACAGCCCTTTATTATTGGTCGTGGGCTCGAAAGTCACCGCTGCATTCTTCTTAATCAGTTCAGGGTTAGCGACCTTAATCACATGAAAATAGCGGTTATCGCCATTTTCATCTTTGATAAATCCAAAACCCTTATCCTGAAACCAGGTTGTGATCGTTCCGTTCATCGCTGATACCGCCTGCATAATCTGATCAATTTTTTTCAGCGCGCAGTGTAAAACACAATGCCTGCACAGACCATGGTTTTGGTCTGGCGCCCCAGGATAAATTTTTGCCCGCCTTGTAATCAAAGGGGGAGATTGCCGTTCTGTTACGCAACTATCTGTGACCGGCCAGCGTCGCCAGCAGGCGGAAAATCCGTTACTATCCGCTTCCTTTCTTCCGCCTGGCTGCCTGATGTCGCAGATTATCGATACCTTTATTGCCCCGCCGTGTCATGAACAGATTGAAATACTTTATCAGGACGATCACCTGGTACTGATCAATAAGCCCGCCGGCCTGCTCAGCCTCTCCGGAAAAAATCCGCGAAATCTGGACTCGGTTCATCACCGGCTGGTAGAGCAGTTTCCCGGCTGCACCCTGGTTCACCGACTTGACTTCGGTACCTCGGGGCTGATGGTGATCGCCCGCAACAAGGCGGTGAATGCCGCACTTTGCCAGCAGTTCAGCCAGCGCACCGTGACCAAAGTATACAGCGCGCTGTTATGCGGGCACCTTCAGGAGAACGAAGGCGTGATAGATGCGGCGATTGCCCGCGATCCGGCGCTGTTTCCGCTGATGTCGATTTGTGCCGTTAATGGCAAACCCGCCCGCTCGCGCTATCGGGTTATTGAGCGCATCTGTTATGAGGGAGAGGAGGGCACAGGGCTGCCGCTGACCCGGGTCATCTTAACGCCGGAAACCGGGCGCACCCACCAGCTCCGTATTCATTGTCAGCTGCTGGGTCATCCTATTCTGGGGTGCGATCTCTACGGTGGTCGCCTACAGCCCGGCACCGCCCGGACGCCACGGCTGATGCTCCATGCCAGCGAGCTGCATTTCGATCATCCCATCCGCGGCGAGCGGATCACCGCCCGGCACACCTGCCCATTCTGAGTAGTCACGCTTTAGGCTGTCTGAATACGAGGCGCCCGGCCCGTTTACCGACGGCGGGCGTTATCAGAAACCTGATGTGAAATCTCACCAGCGGTAACCGACGTTTACCACATCAGATCGTCAGGCACTTTAAAGTCAGCATAAGGATCGTCTTCATCCTGCTCTTCCTGACTAAGCGCGCTGTTTAACACGATACTGTTCGCATCCCGCTGCGCAATCTTGTCGGCGACGCTTGCCGGAATAATGGCATACTGATGCTCTTTATTCTCATCAGCCAGGCGCGCAATGGCGAGGCGGCCGCTTATCAGCTGAGACTGTGTCGCTTTATCTACCGCAATTTTTTTGATGACATTATTATCGGTGAAATTGAAATCGATCGTGCCTCTGGCAATATCGATTTTATTCATCTCAATAAGCTGCTTCACCTGCGCTCTGTATTCTTTGGATAACGCCGCCTGTTTTTGCTGTTCGCTGAGCTGCCTGTCGCGCTCAAGCTGGGCTTTCTTATTCTCTTCCACGGCGGCCCTGGCTTCGCGCGCCTGAACGCGTGATTTTTTTGCCGTTCGCTGAACCTTATCCAGCTTTTTACTTGAGACTAAGCCCGCTTTAAGCAACTGCTCTTGTAGGGAAAGTTTTGTCATCTTGGTTTCTAACCTGTTGTAAATTTGCAGGCATTATACCCGTAATGACGGTCGCTTTAACAGGGTACAAAAGCGGATCCCGCGCCGCTAAAACGGCAGGATCAGTGAAGCCTCAGCCTCTCCGCCAGAGCCGGTTGCGCCTGGGGCGACAGCATTACCTCAGACCGGTGGCCGAAGAGCCGCGAGCGCGGCTGTCGCGTGGTGTGAAAGTATGGGTTAAGGCCAGCCGATAAAAAACCAGCCAAGGTAACAGCCGACCCCGACCAGTACCGTTGCAAACAGGCTGCGGGTGAGCATCGCCACCAGCGCGGCCAGTATCGCCGAGACCACCGGCGCAGCGGCACCGCCTTCACCTCTTGAGCTTCCCGCCAGTTCCAGTACCACAATCGCCATCATGATCCCGGAAGGGACAAAGCTCAGCATCGTCAGCACAAAGCGGGGCAGGGTGGCACCGGCCAGAAACACAATCGGCAGTGCACGTACCGCGACCGTCACCGCCGCGCAAATCGCCACCGTAATCGCAATGGAAGTGCTCATGCCGCGCTCCTTCTGGAGGTCAGTTTGACGATGGTGGCGCACAGCAGGGCAGCGACCGCCGTGGCTATCAGAATGGAGATATTCACATTCAGCACATCCAGCGTCGCCAGCACGACGAGCGCGGAAACGACCATCGCGACGATCTCCAGCTTCTTCGCTTTACTGCCAAAATAGTTCAGCGCCAACAGGCCGATAAACATCGCGGTCAGGCTGAAGCCAAGCCGCTGCGAAATTTCCGCCGGAATATAACTGGCAAACAGCGCACCAGTGATATTAGCGATAATCCAGTTCACATAGGCGGTCACGTTCAGCCCGGAGATCCAGCGAAAGGGAATTTGCCCATATTTACCGGCATACTGCGCCGCCACCGCAAATGTCTCATCGGTGAGCAGCATTCCGCTGATAAATTTCTTTGTACCAGGCAGGGCGGAAAAGAAGCGCGCCAGAAAGGAGCTCATCAGCAGGTAGCGAACATTGACCAGCAGTACCGCCAGCACGATGGCGAGCGTTCCGGCACCGCCAGCCCAGAGCGAATAGAAAAGAAACTGCGCCGAGCCGGCATAGAGCAACGCGGAGAGCAAAGTGATATCGGTCAATGAAAATCCGGAGAGCGCGCCTATCGCACCGGAGGCAAAGCCGATGCTCCAGTATCCCAGAATGGTCGGCCCGCAGGCGATGGCACCGGCAGTGAAGGTTCCGGACTGCCTGATGATGTTTGCTTGTTTATCCATAAGTGGTTATCTGTTCCCGGCTACGATTTTAGCTAAGCTGAACCTGACATGTTGGCGCATCCTGCTTATGCATTCACTTCACAGGCAGGCCTGCGTTAATTCGTCGTGGTATCAAAGCATATTCGGTTATGGTGCGACAGTGAACTGTAAAATAGCGCAGTCGGGGGCGGTGTATCAAAGGTTGCAGGATAATTCTGATGTGGTACGGTAGATGAACGTTGAATTAACCAGGAGTGAATGTTGCGGGTCCCGGAATAATTAACAGGCCTGCTGCCAGACAGAATCATGAACAGGAATAATTCCGCTAGTCAACTTAACGTTTATAACGAGCATCTGCGCTACTCTCGCCACCATTTCATGCAATAACTCACTAAAACTAAAACTGTCTTCGTGATTGCGCGGAGAGGATTTCGTTCGCCTGTCTTTCCCCTCAGAAAAATAATAAGGGTTTTTGTTATGAACAAGAAAAATTCACTGACTTTATTTCTCACCACATTCCTTATTTCAACCGCTGCTTCAGCTGCCGTCCTGCCCGGCGAAGGGATCAGGGTTCAGCCCGTGCAGAGTACGCTGCCGGAAGAATCCTTCCAGACCGAACTGGTCAACCGGGCGCTGGAGAAACTGGGCTACCAGGTCAACGCCACCGAAGAAGTCGAGTACAACGTTGCTTATACCGCCATCGCGGCAGGTGATGCCACCTACATGGCCGTAAACTGGGAGCCGTTGCAGAAAAATATGTATCAGGCTGCCGGCGGAGACGATAAATTTTTCCGCAAAGGCACTTATATCAGCGGCGCCGCACAGGGATATCTGATCGATAAAAAAACGGCAGATGAATACCATATTACGGATATTTCACAGCTTAAGGATCCCAAACTCGCCAGGCTGTTCGATGCCAATAATGACGGTCAAGCCGATCTTGCGGGTTGTAATCCGGGATGGGTATGTGGGCAGGTTATTAATGCTCAAATTGAGGCTTATGGTCTGAGTGATAGTGTACGGCAAAATCAGGGCAATTATTCCGCAATTATCGCCGATACGCTGACGCGCTATAAAACGGGGAAACCTGTGCTTTATTTTACCTGGACACCTTACTGGGTCAGCGATGAATTAAAACCGGGTAAAGATGTCGTCTGGCTAACCGTACCCTTCTCCGTGACGCCGGGAACGCAGAAAAACGAAGATACCGCACTAGCCAACGGCAAAAATTACGGTTTCAAACCCAATAATGAGCATATCGTTGCCAATAAAGCCTGGGCGCAACAGAACCCTGCCGCCGCAAAACTCTTTTCCATCGTCAAACTGCCGCTGGCGGACGTTAATGCGCAAAATCAGCGCATGCACGCGGGTGAATCTTCCGCCGCAGATGTGCAGCGTCATGTCGATGGCTGGATACAGGCGCATCAACAGATTTTTGATGGCTGGGTCAGGGAAGCCGCTGCGGCTGCGCGCTCCTGAGAAGAGTTGCGTATAGCGTGCTAGGCACGCCAGCCGCAGCGTTGGCGGGCTCATCATCATTAAGCTAAGCGCGCCGGATCGGTTAAGGATCCGGCGTTTTCCATTTATGGCTTGGATATCTGCACACTATCCACAGCAGCCAGGCTCATTTCGTCCTCAGGCCATTTGCTCATTTACGTCCGGACCCGTCTTCCGTTAGTGTTGACAGCGACCGTAGTCTTTCCGGCTGAGCTCGCATGGTTCGAAATTGACGTGGTACTGGCGGAACGCTGGGAGCATGACTTCAGCTTTACCGACAAGCATCTGCGCCTGAACTGTGTGCCGGTGGTTAACCTGTTCCCGCTGGAATCCGATCCGCTGACGCTGAACTCTCTGCAAACCGAATACATGCTGCGCCCGATACGCGTGCAGGACGGCCATACCGAGATTTACGCTGTGGACTCGGTGGTGTCATCGAGCCAGCACGCCTACGTGCCGTTCTCCAGCTTTCGCCATAAAGGCGGGATGATGCGCCATGAAGCCCAGAATATTACTACCATACCCGCGTGCGTCGCGGCCCCTCCGGGCTGCATAACACCTGGCTGATACTCGGCGGTGAAGCATTTGACAACCACAGTGTCCCGGAAGATGAAAGCCTGTCGCTGACGCTTACCGGCACCAATGGTCAGCTACCCCGGCGCGCGCTGCAAAGCACCGTACTCGATACCGTAATGAAAACTACCTCGGCCAGCATCGCCGTGCTTAACCTGTGTGCGCCGACGCTGCCCTGTTATCCGCCGGCGCAGGATCGTTTTCACTGGCGCGTGCTGAGCCACCTCGGCAGCGGATTCCTGTCGATGATGGATAATGCCGACGTGATGCGCGGTACCCTGGCGCTGTATGAATGGACCGACAGCGAGATGAACCGGCGTCGCCTGGAAGCGATTCTCGATGTGAAGCACAGCGAAACAGGGCGCTTTGAACAGGGTTACCTGGTCCGTGGCGTACAGATAGAGGTGACGCTCGACAGCCACGGTTTTGCCGGGCGTGGCGACATCTGCCTGTTTGGTGAAATGCTGAGCCGCTTCTTCGCGCTTTACACCGATAATTTCGTCATCGTAGGAAGACCAACATCCATAGCCTTAGAAGCGTCAGAGACGGTGTAATTTTAGTCGACAACCTGCTGAACGGATTCACGTTTGCATTCAGGACTGAAATTTCTTCTTTTCACTGGAGAACCTGTGTTGTTCTGAGGTGAGCATATCACCTCTGTTCAGGTGGCCAAATTCAGTAAACCACTACACTCCGTGAAATCCCGGCATGTATTGAAGAATCGTACCCTCGTCCATGAACATAATTCGATCGGCTGAAGCCAGGGTTTCCTGACGGTGAGCGATCAGGAGAATGGGAATGCCCAAAGTCCGAAGTGCCTGGCTTATGATAATTTCACTTTTTACATCCAAATGGCTAGTCGCTTCATCAAGAAGCAAAAATCCCGGCTTTTTGTACAATGCACGTGCCAGCAAAATCCTTTGTTTCTGACCGCCAGAAAGAGTGCCCCCGGTTTCGCCGATTAATGTCTGGAATCCCATCGGCATTGACATAATCTCATCGTAAATAAGAGCCATTCTCGCGCACCAGGCCATTCGTTGCTGATCACGTACTTCGTTAAAGAAAATGATGTTTTCGGCGATTGAACCCCTGAAGAGTTGATCTTCTTGGAGAACAGTTCCTATACGCTGACGAACATGAAAATAGTGGGGGTGCGTGTGAGGTACCCCAAAAGTGCGGATCAAGCCACTTTCAGGAGTGTGGATCCCCAAAATCAGTTTAACCAACGTGGATTTACCGCAACCTGATTTACCCGTGATGGCCACGACTTCACGGGGGTTCACCGTCAGCGATATATCTCTGATGACTTTCTCACCTGAACCTTTATGGAAAAATGAAATATTCTCCAGCGTCAGTGGTGGCTCCGCCTCTGCCGGAGAGAATTCTCGGATAGCAGGAGAATAGTCAAGAAGGCTCTCACCTGCTGGAAGGGGGCGATGAAGTTGTTCTTCGGTCTGACTCAGCACAATATCGGCCAGACGAGTATTATAAATATCGAGCATACGCCAGGAAAAAATTGTGTCTGTTAGATTGCTGATACTGCCAGAGAAGCGTTCCTGATAGGCTAAATAAGCGACCAGCATCCCTACGGTGAAGGTACCGTCAAGTACCTCACCTGCGCCTTTCCACAGAATAATGGCTGTAACAACACTGCCCGTCAGGGTGTTTGCAACGTTATACCATATCATCAGGCGACTCTGACGTAAGTGGGTATTTCTACGCACGACATTGAGATTAAGCCAGGCGGCTTCCCTATGTGGCATTACACCGTTGATCCTGAGGCTCTGAATACCGCCCAGGGTTTCAAGGAAATGTCCGGATTCGCGTGCTTCGGCATCCCATGTATCCTCCGTGGACTGCTTCAGTGAAGGGTACCAAAATGCTCTCATGAGTCCGTAAATCACTGCGGCCAAAACCGCAATCAATGTCATATCAGGACTATACAGCATCATCATCGTAAGCGAAGTAATCACCAACAACACATCCATGACCCCTTCAAGTACTTGGGTGGTCAGCGCTTGTTGGATATTGTCGACTGCACTGAAACAAGCGCTAATACTTCCCAAACTGCGCGCATCAAACCAAGCCAAAGGAAGCCGTACCAGATGGTGAAAGACTCTGGCGGTCCATTGCATGTTAAAGTTGACCGACAGGGTGATGGTTGCCCACTGCCTGGCCAGTGAGAGCAGCATATGCGTCAGGGTTAACAATAGTAATGCGGCGATAACAAGTGTCAGGAGATTTCTGTCGGCGGTTACCAGTACTTCATCGATCACCAGTTGATTAAGGAGAGGCGAGCCTAACGCCAGAATTTCCAGCGCCAGCGCGAAAATAAAAATGCGTAACATTGCTGGGACCAGGCCAGAGGTTTCACCAGTCAGCTGGCGCAAATGTATTTTTTTTCGGTCATCCTTCGGCATGAAGTCAGCGGCAGGAGTTAACTCCAGTGCCACACCAGTAAAATGTTTCCCTGCCTCCTGCAGGGATAAAGTTACTTTTCCTCTTTCAGGATCGTGCAGGGTAAGCTGGTTTCCCCGGACTTTATGGAGCACCACAAAATGGTTCATATTCCAGTGGAGAATGCACGGCAGAGTGAGCAACTTAAGGTCCGCCAGCTCCAGTCTGACAGCCCGGGACGACAGACGGAGATCTGAAGCGCACTCCATCAGACTCTTAAGAGTCATTCCCTGCGGGCTGACCATAAAACGTTCCCGCAAGCTCGGTAAATCTATGTTATGCCCGTACCAGCTAGCCATCATTGCCAGGCAGGCTAATCCACATTTTGCAGACTCAGCCTGTCGTATTACGGGTAAACGTTTCCTGCCGCTCCAGTTCAATGATTCCATCACAATTTTCCTTTTACACTCCAGAGCGGTTCAGTCAGCCATTCCCATAGATAACGGGTATCAAGGCTAACGTCCCCTTCCAGAGTCATGCCCGGACGTAGGGGCTCCTGCCTGCCATAGGCTCGAATGAAGGTCTGCTCCGGTCTAACAATAACGCGGTAGCGCCCCTCATTTTCTTTCCAGGTCACCGGAGAGACTGAGAGTAGGTCTGTAGGTGTCAGCGTGGTATGACTGATTTCCTGGATAATACCGTACTGAACGCCAAACTTCTGGTAAGGGAACGCGCTGAAGCGAAGCGCCACGCGTTGCCCGGGCTGAATAAACCCCGCGTTCTGGCTGGTTGCATAAAGTTCGACCTGCAGATGGGCATCATCTGGAACAAGGGTCATGACCGGTTCAGCTACACGAACTGGTTGCCCTTCTTTTACCAGGACGGCAGCGACTGTCCCAGAGACTGGAGCCGTTAGCATAAAATTCTCCTGACTGGTCAGTTCTACCTGTTGTTGCTTGATCCCCTGGAGCTGCCGATCGAGTTCTTGCTTCCGGCTTTCTCCAAGCGTAATCAGGTGCTGGAGTTCATCTTCTGCCGCCTCTTCAGCCGTACGGAGTTGCAGCAGAACCATGCGTTGTTCTTCAACATTTTCATTCGCGGCAGAAACGGCCATTTGCCGCTGCTGATATTCGATATCTGAGACGTAGTGGCGGGGGATGAGGTCTCGATAACGTTTCATCACCGTGACAGAAAGTTTTGCCTGATGTTCAGCCTCTTTCAGGCGTTGCTGTGCACTCTGAATCTGTGGTTGAAGAGAGGAAAGCCGTTGCTGAAGCCCCTGCTGCTGCTGGCTATTGTCGCGCGTCTCTAGTCGTTGCTGAGATTCAAGCATCTGATATTGTGTAATCAGGGAGAGACGCAACGCAGCCAGTGTACCGCCTCCCTGCGCATTATATTGTTCGCCGCTGATATAATAGAGTGGACTGCCAATGTTTACATGCTGTCCCTCAGAGATCGTCATCTCTGTGACATACCCTGAATATTGAGGGGTAATCTTTATCAGCCCCGATGAAGGCATGACAATACCAGACAGGTGGGCTTTTCGTGTATAAAGGCCATTACTCAGGAAAATAAAAATGAGAATCAATAAACAGAACGTTAACAGCGCGCTTAATGAAGTTCTGCACGATGAGGGGATAATTATTTCACCCAGAGCCGTATCGTTCTGGTGTTCTAAAGCTTCCTTTCTGAATAATGTCATTTTATTTAGAAATAAGGATATTAAGAGCTATTACAAAAGCATTCATTAATGAATGCAGTATCATCGAAGGCAATAAGCTTCCAGACTTAAATCGGGCAAAGGAAAAGATTAGAGAAATAGTGAATAACACAGTGAAACCCAGAAGGCTTGAATACTGCGTATGCATAGCACTGAAGATAACAGAAGTTAACACTACCGGGATGATAAGATTTGTTTTAAAGATAGAGTAAAGAAAGTCAACCAGACAACCTCTGTAAATACATTCCTCGTAAAAAGGAACAACAAATACAGCAAAAAACAACGGTAATACTTGACTAATAGATATTTGAACAGATTGGATGCTGCCATCTCTTGTTATGCTAATAATTAACTGCATAAGAAAGAGTATCAACAAACATTTGATAAATATCCCCTTATCACCAAGTTTCCAGGGATTCTTATAAAGAAATATGACAATCAAAACTGAAAGAGTAAATTCGAGAAAATACATTAGGTACAATGATTTCTCCAATCCCACCGGCTCTATTGTGAGGAGAGGCAGTGCTGTAATACCTATAGACAATAGTACTGATGAAAAATATACAATCATTCTCTTCCTGAAGATCACTTTTTACATCCTTATATTTAAATTTAATTACTTACTCGAATTTAATCATTTTAGAAAAAAACCATAAATCTTAACACTATCGTGAATGATAATAGACATTTAATAATTATAGTTGATAAGGCTTATATCCCGTCAACCTAATATATACCCACATACCCCACTTGGTTACGGCTATAAGTACGATTATCATAACCATGAATTTTGATATCATTTCGCGTCTTGATATGTTGTCCATATCAAGGATATTAGCATATTTTAGCAGCGTAAACCCAACAAGGAATAAACCCAAATAAGTTAAAAGGTAGAATATTTTTTTCATAAAGGTCATTTTATCTATAATTCCTGCCATGACTTGCAAGGTATAATCCCACCAGAACAGCATCACCTCATAAATTAATAATAGCACATAAAATAGAGAGGTAATCCTGGTGGGACGGTAAAAATTAATCACGTATTACCAGCGACACTGGCCACCATAATTATTCGACTGATTTTTATTATTGCTATTACCATTGCCGCCTTTACTGCTAAAACTATCTTTGGTGCACTGACCAGCTATCATACCTCCAGCCACCCCTACAGCCATTCCCACCGGTCCACCAACAGAGCCACCAACTAAGCCACCTAATATCCCAGCACCACAAGAATCCACGCCACCATAAATATTTTTTCCGGATGAATGGCCAGAGCCAGACGAGTGACTTCTCCCTTCCCGGTAACTGCCACCTTCATAGTTACTGTTTGCGTTCCCACCGCTTACCATGGCAGTCTCGTCAACGCTCAATTCTTTGATATTAATCATAAAATCCCTCTTTATTTGTAATTTGCCCTTTGCACAATGTGCTGTTTGTTTATTACACAAGCAAAGCATTAGGGAAAATGAATTATTGTAAATATTTGTAAGTTAAGCAACTTGTGGAAACTAACTAAGTAGAATTATTCTTAAACATAGTAGTAATAATCCATAGTATAGAGATTAATTATTCACTCGATGTTTATGGTTATGTAACAGTAAAAAATATAGCTTGAAAATGATATAATTCCAAAATTATGTCCATTGAATAAATTCAGCGTATTATGTAAAAACGATGACATTTCATAGGGATTAAAAAAAGAACAATTATTTGAATAAATATTCGCTTGTTAGGGACGTTATAGTTGATTATTACTAGTTATATAAATGTAAGCGTACGCCAAGGACTGTATTGACGACAAGGGTTATTCCTGAAGCAGTGTGATACGCCACAGTAGCAGTTCGCTGATCTGGTTTACTGGCCAGCCTGCAGTGAAAATAGCGCTCCGGTTTCACGCCATCCAGTTTGCACGTCCCGATTAGGCTGTACAGCATGGTTTCACGTTCACCTCCGCGATCCGAACCGAGGAACAGGTAGTTTTTTCGACCGATACTGACCATCTGCAGCACATTTTTAGCGATAATGTTATCCGCTTCTGCCAGCCATCTTACGTGTAGTACGTCAGCGCCGCCCACTAGTTCAGGACATAGGTGAACGCCTTTGCCAACCCTGAGTATCGGGATAGGGTTTTCATCTTTTTAGGTTGCCAACTTTCCAGTGATTTCGGGCACGTTTTCGCTTTAAACTGACGTCCGGCAAGGCGTTGTCCGCTTACTCCTCCGGTGTCAGGTTGCCCAGCGATTTTTACGGGCGTTCATAGTTAGACTCCTATAACTAATTTCCTTAATTTCCTGTACTTAATTCAGTGTATTAGACAGATAAAAATCGAATATTTAAGTTCAGTATGTCCGGTTAAAGCGTTCAATAAATGCAATATGAGGCGGTTTGCCCGGTTTGGTTAATTCCAGTTTCATAGCATGTATTTCTGACCATCCGGCCAGAGTCAGTGAAATAAATTCCGGCCTATCGTTCATGCAAAGCATCACGGGATATCCCCGGTTTGCCTTGCTCCTTCCGAATCAACGAATCACTCGCTGGAATGGCAAATCCAGGTCTGTTTCGTTCACCAGTGCTTGACGATGAAAGCCATCAACGACATTGAACGTTAGAAAACGACGGCCGCAAAACAATGCGACGTGCATAAAATAAACAGACCAGCTCTGTTTCATCACTTCTGGCGTAGCCAGCGGTGATGGATTACGTACCGGCGGACGCTATTTAAATTTGCGACAAAAATTCAGCTTCAGCAGGCAGTAAATACGGTCTACTTGTTTGTGATTCTGGGAATATCCCTGCCGTCGCAGAGCCGAAAACCATGCCGTGGATGCTGTCCGTCAGTGGTTACCGCTATCTGTATCCTGAAATGCAGCATCAGCCTGCGGGTTTGGCAGCGTCAGCGCAAAAAGCCATTTTTATTCAATTACTGATAATTCAGATAGCTACGACGGCATGCTTACTCAAGATTGCACGTTGCAGCTAAGCTCTCATTAATAGTCTGGGCAGATTTTTTTAACGATGATGAGAATGCTATGGTCATGGCACGGTAGGGAGGCAAAACCTGATTAACCGGGGCTGTCATAGTGACTAAATAGCACCCCCTGAAAACTTCTTTTGTTCCATCATAATTTTCCGCCTCAATGGCAACGGGCAGATCCCAGCCCCACGTTCCCGCTGCGTTATCACTTTCAGCCTTGCCTGCAATCACCCTGATGCTGCGCGTATTCTTATATCCCTGGACCCAGGAAAGAAAGTCAGGGCGACGCTCTTCAGAAAGATAGCTATAGGCGCGGGAAAATTCTGCCCGGTTGAGGGCATTATAATATGATGCAATCAGCGCTTCCGGAGAGCTGCGGTCGTCCTGGTAGTCCGGGACATCACTATTCATTCTGCGCTCAACTATCTGTTCAACGATCGTCATTGCTTCATCCTTCGGCTGATGCGAAGAGGATATGGCGTAAACGCCAGGGAGAGCACAACAACTTATCAGTACTATAAGCGGTAAAACGTGGACAGGGTGCCAGTTACCCGACATAAGTAACACTCCTTCAGTTTAGTCAATTGCAAATAGTGGTGTTTAAGCTCACCCGCCAGGTTGATTTTAACCCTGTTTTCAGGACGCGTTAAGCGGACCGCCCGTGTTTAAATGGCTGAAAAGAAAAATCCACGCGATTGCGTGGATTTTATCGGATATATCGCGCTTTATCAGGTTCGGTAAAACCTCATAAGACAACAGAGGCGATTTAGACGTTAAACAGGAAGTTCATCACGTCGCCATCTTTCACGATGTAATCTTTCCCTTCTGAACGCATTTTTCCGGCTTCCTTCGCGCCCTGTTCACCTTTATAAGTGATGAAATCTTCATAGGCGATGGTCTGTGCGCGGATAAAGCCTTTCTCGAAGTCGGTATGAATTTTACCGGCTGCCTGCGGTGCCGTGGCGCCAACAGGAATGGTCCAGGCGCGGACTTCCTTCACGCCAGCGGTGAAGTAGGTCTGGAGATTCAGCAGTGAATAGCCTGCGCGAATAACGCGGTTCAGGCCCGGCTCTTCAATGCCCAGTTCGGCCATAAACTCTTCGCGGTCAGCATCTTCCAGCTCGGCGATGTCCGATTCCACTGCGGCGCAGACGGCGACAACCACAGACCCTTCTGCGGCGGCGATTTCACGCACTTTGTCCAGATAAGGGTTATTTTCAAAGCCGTCTTCGTTAACGTTGGCGATATACATGGTCGGCTTCATGGTCAGGAAGCTCAGGTAACGGATGGCCGCTTTATCTTCATCGCTCAGATCCAGCGAGCGGAGCATACCGGCGTTTGACAGATGCGGCAGACATTTCTCCAGCGCGGCCTGCTCAGCCTTAGCATCTTTATCGCCACCTTTGGCTTTTTTCTGCACGCGCTGCAGGGCACGTTCGCAGGTATCGAGGTCTGAGAGCGCCAGCTCGGTGTTGATCACCTCAATATCATCAGCCGGATCGACCCGGTTATTCACGTGAATGATATTGTCATTCTCGAAGCAGCGCACCACGTGGCCGATGGCCTCGGTTTCACGGATATTGGTCAGGAACTGGTTGCCCAGACCTTCGCCTTTCGACGCGCCTTTTACCAGTCCGGCGATATCCACAAATTCCATGGTGGTCGGCAGGATACGCTGCGGCTTGACGATTTCCGCCAGCTTGTCCAGACGGGAGTCAGGCATTGGCACCACGCCGGTATTCGGCTCAATGGTACAGAACGGGAAGTTAGCTGCTTCGATGCCCGCTTTGGTTAACGCATTGAACAGGGTGGATTTCCCGACGTTTGGCAGGCCCACAATACCGCATTTGAATCCCATGTTTGAATCACCTTAATTGCTTGATAATCAGGCTATTATTCATGGCCCGATGTCTGAGTAGGTTGTGTCACTAAAAAGTTTCCGCACATTATACACGTAATTATCGCCTTGATGGCGGGGATTTGCGGCCTGGCGGCGCAGAATGAGGTTGAGATCTTACTCACATTTCCCGATACTGGGCCGACTTAACCGCTAACGGAGACGATTGCAGATGCCTGGCTTCCTGCTTACGCCACCCTGAGTGTTCCCTTTCTTCGCGGCTGTCGCTGCGTCTCTCATCCTCCGGATGAACCTTACTGTGCCTGTAACTCGGGGACAGATATCACCTGTACATAAAAATATCTGGAAATAAGCATGTTTAAATTCAGCAACCTCAGGGCTGCCGACGTGAAAAACGACGTCCTGGCCGGCGCCGTTGTCTCTGTGGCCCTGATCCCGGAAGCCACCGCTTTTTCGCTGCTGGCGGGGCTGTCACCGACCATCGGGCTGCACACCGCTTTTATTCTCGGGCTGGTCACCGCCCTGTTTGGCGGCAAGCCGGGTATGATTTCTGGCGCCGCAGGATCGATTGTGGTGGTGCTGGTGAGCCTTATCCAGACGCATGGCTATGAATATGTTCTGCTGGCCACTATTCTGGCCGGACTCATTCAGCTCGCCATTGGCGTGTTCAGGTTAGGAAAATTCATTCGTCTGGTGCCACAGCCTGCCATTTATGGCTTCGTTAACGGTCTGGCAATTGTGATTGCGCTGGCGCAGATCCCGATGATTAAGGATCAGGGGCCGGTGATGTATGCGCTGGTGGCGCTGGCTATGCTTATCGTCTGGCTGTTTCCTAAGTTCACCCGCGTAATCCCAGGCTCGCTGGCCGCACTGATCGCCATCAGCGCCATCGCCATCGGCTTCGGTCTGGATACCCGCCGCGTGGGCGATCTGGCCGATATCTCCGGCACGCTGCCGTTCTTCCATCTTCCGGACGCGCCGCTGAGCTGGGAAACGCTGAAAATCGTTTTGCCTTATGCCGTAATCATTGCGCTGGTGGGCCTGATTGAGTCACTGCTGACCCTGGCGGTGCTTGATGAAATGGGCAGTAAAAAGGGCAGCGGTAATCAGGAGTGCGTGGCGCAGGGCATCGGCAATACAATCTGCGGCTTTTTTGGCAGCTTCGCGGGTTGCGCAATGATTGGGCAGTCAATCATTAACTTTACCTCGGGTGGCCGTGGCCGCATCTCCAATCTGGTGGGCGCAATCCTGCTGATCCTGTTTGTGATTAGCCTCTCTGATTATATCGCCCTGCTGCCGGTCGCGGCGCTGGCGGGCATTATGTTTGTGGTCTGCATCAATACTTTTGAGTGGAGCTCGCTGCGCCGGCTGAAGCGTATGCCGAAGCCCGATGCGGTGATTATGATTACGGTTACCGTCGTGACCATCTATACCGATCTGGCGATGGCGGTGATTTTTGGCGTTATCGTCTCGGCGCTGGTCTTCGCGTGGCAACATGCACGCATCACTATCCTTGACCAGCGCGAGGAAGAGGGGATGAAGACCTATAAGCTGGAAGGGCCGTTGTTCTTTGGTTCCTCCGCGAGCTTTAATGAGCTATTTCATCCTGAGCAGGATCCCCAGACCGTGGTAATCGATTTTGCCCGTACGCGAGTTATGGACTCAAGCGGCGTAGAGGCGATCGATAAACTGACCAGCCGCTATATTGAGGCAGGAAAAAATGTGCGCCTGCGCCATCTCAGTCCGGACTGCATCAGCCTGCTCAAACAGGCAGGCCCCTTCTGTAGCCATGAGCTGGACGATCCAGATTACAAAGTCGCGTCAGATAACAGCTGACGTTTAAAGCTGCGGGCGGTCCTGCCGATAACGATAAAAATCGTCGTATTGATTACCAGTTTTACAGAATGAACGTCTAGAGTTTATCTGTACGACGATTTTTAGCACTGGCAGGACGCCCGCACACTGGCTTGATGGCATGAAAAATAATTATCTTTGCGTCCCCATACATACGCTCAGCGGAGAGATCGTGGCGCTCGATCTCAGGCAGGCTGACCGTTCCGGTTCACCAGCGCCACCCGACGAAGATCCTGAAGCTGTGCTGCTTAACCAGCTACTGACGCTGGAGCAGTACGCGGATTATTTCAGCCAGCGTGGGCTGTTATGCAGCGTCAGTATCAATTTTCAGCTGGCAAAGGCGGTGGTGCAATCCCCCTTTCTTCAGCAGATTTTGAGTCATTTACCCTTTGTGCGGCTGAAGGTGTCGGAGGATTTCCCGAATCTGCACGATGGCCCTGATAATCCCATTTTACGGGAGCTGGTCGGCCAGCTTAATATTCTCTGGCTGGATGATTTAGGGGCAGGGGATGCCAATCTTAATGCGCTGCAGTCGAGTATGTTTGAGGCAGTAAAACTCGATCGCCAGTTCTATCTGGATAATATCGACAAGCCGTTTTTCACCATTCTGATTGCGCATATCCGGCAATATACCAACCGGGTGATTGTCGAAGGGAGCGAAGGCGGACTCCAGCTGGAGAAACTGGCCGCCAGTAAAATCTGGGCGGTGCAGGGGTATTTTGCGCCCGCGATGCCGCTTGAAACGCTGGAAGCAACCGACTAAGGGCGCGCGCGGAGCCTGTTGTCCCGCTACAGGCTCCCTGCTCTGTTCATTTCATCGCCTTGCATGCTCCGTTCCGCTGCGGCTGAAAGCTTATCAGACCTAAAAACGGCGCTTATCCATGTTCAGGCCGCCGCTCTTCTGTTTTATTATGACGCCTTATAACTGTGCAGGCGATTCATCGCCTTAAGACGATCTTCCTTCAGCCAGACTTCGGTACAGCGTGCGGCTTCATCAATGGCGTTATCGATCAGCGTCTGTTCAGCCGCCTGAGGCTTACCCAGCACAAATCCCACCACTTTGTTGCGATCGCCCGGATGGCCGATGCCGATGCGCAGACGGTGGAAATCCACGCTGTTGCCGAGTTTACTGATGATATCTTTCAGCCCGTTATGACCGCCGTGACCGCCACCCTGTTTGAATTTTGCCACGCCGGGCGGCAGGTCAAGTTCATCATGTGCCACCAGAATCTCTTCCGGTGCAATGCGGTAAAACGTCGCCATCGCCGCCACCGCTTTGCCGCTCAGGTTCATAAAAGTGGTCGGCACCAGCAGCCGGACATCTTCGCCACCAATATTAAGACGGGCGGTATAGCCGTAAAATTTACTCTCTTCTTTAAGTGACTGGTTGTGACGTCCGGCCAGCAAGTCGACGTACCAGGCGCCGGCATTGTGGCGAGTTGCGGCATATTCGGCGCCTGGATTGGCCAGGCCGACAATCAGTTTAATGCTGCTCACGTATCTGTTTTCCTGAGAATTGCGATAGGGAAGGGACGTAGTGTACGTTGAGCGGCGAAAGAACTCAAAACAGCGAAAAGGTGTGATTTAAATCGCAATAGTTGCCAACGGTGATAATACGTTTTCTATATTAAATCAGGCGGTTAGCCGTAAAGTTTTGTCAAAATATAAGCAATAAATGTGATCGCTAGCTCATCGTCACCCAGAACCATTGCTTACACTTATCTTACTCAGCACAGGATTGTGCTTACGAACCACGCAGGAGGTTAAAGATGAGACGTAAATATACCAATCTTACCGGCAACGCGTTGATGATTCTGGGTCTGGTAGTGATGGTGGGCGGCGTTGGATATGCCGTATTAAATCAGCTGCCTCAGCTTCATCTGCCGCAATATATGGTTCACGGGGCTATCTTCAGCATCTTTGTTGGTGCGCTTCTCTGGCTGGCGGGTGCCTGTATCAGTGGCCGTGAGAAAGTGTGTGATAAATATTACTGGCACCGCCATTATGGTGACAAACGCTGTCGCCGGACGTCCAGTCACACGCATCATTAACCCCTCGCTCTGCGTCGCAGGCCGCGGCGCAGAGCCACGCTCTGGTGGTGTACCGCCATACTCACACGTCAATTATCTTACCGTTAATCTGGTGCAGCGCTTATGTGCAGTCATCAAACCGCCCTTTATCATTTTCCCTGACGCCTTCAGGTGAGCAGCAAAGTTTATTTTTATCCCGCTGAGTAAGGCTATTTATTCTCTTTATCGCGTATTTGGTATCGCCTTATGCTAAACGCAGCATGTTTGGGCGGGGCGCTCGCGGCCTAAGCGTGTGAATATCTGAACCGGAAATTTTCGCTGATTTCACTGCACATCCGGCTATCCGTTACCGAATTATTATCCTGGAACAGAGTGGAAAAGGCTCTCTACAGACCGCTGAAAAGGTACGCTTAAATTAGCGGGAATAGTAGATAAGGGAGCGCTGGCTGGACAAAACGGATGGGGAGCAGGCTTTTAAAGGCGGGCTGGACGGCAGGATTAAGGCAAAAGAAGCGGGACGGGCGAACCCGTCCCTCAGGTTATCAATGCTCAAACATGGCAGAAATAGACTCTTCGTTGCTGATGCGACGAATCGCTTCAGCCAGCATGCCAGACAGCGTCAGCGTACGCACATTTGGCAGCGCCTTGATCTCTTCCGGCAGCGGAATGGTGTCGCAAACCACCACTTCATCAATCACGGAATGACGCAGATTTTCCACGGCATTACCGGAGAAGATCGGGTGTGTGGCGTAGGCAAAGACGCGTTTAGCACCGCGTTCTTTCAGCGCTTCCGCCGCTTTGCACAGCGTTCCACCGGTATCGATCATATCGTCCACCAGCACACAGTCACGGCCGGCAACGTCACCGATGATATGCATCACCTGCGAAACGTTGGCACGTGGACGGCGCTTGTCGATAATTGCCATATCCGTGTCATTGAGCAGCTTGGCGATGGCACGGGCGCGGACGACGCCGCCGATGTCCGGGGAAACCACGATAGGATTTTCCAGACCGATTTGCAGCATATCTTCCAGCAGGATAGGGCTGCCGAAGACGTTATCAACCGGGACGTCGAAGAAGCCCTGAATCTGCTCAGCATGCAGATCCACGGTCAGGACGCGGTCAACGCCTACGCTTGAAAGGAAGTCAGCAACAACTTTAGCCGTGATAGGGACGCGTGCGGAACGAACGCGACGATCCTGACGGGCATAGCCAAAGTAAGGGATAACGGCGGTAATACGACCAGCTGAGGCGCGACGCAGGGCATCGACCATCACAACCAGTTCCATCAGGTTATCGTTGGTCGGCGCGCAGGTGGACTGGATGATGAAAATATCACCACCGCGTACATTTTCATTAATTTGTACGCTCACTTCACCATCACTGAAACGACCGACGGCGGCGTCGCCCAGGCTAGTGTAAAGGCGGTTGGCAATACGTTGTGCTAGTTCCGGTGTGGCGTTACCAGCAAAAAGCTTCATATCAGGCACGAGAAGAACCTCAGGCTTTGCGTCCAGAGAATGAACAACGTCGTTACGGCACTGGGCGTGATACTGCAACGACGGTTTCATACGGGTGTAATAGAGCTTCGTGCGGCATCAGGAACAGGGGGATGCCGTCACGCAGACTCCGGTTGCTCGAAAAGGCAGCGGTGCAGCGGCGAAACGTTAACGCCTCGCGCAACAAAGCCCTGCCACTCTTTCGGAGCCAGCTCAAACACCTGGCGGGCCGCGCACTCGGTGTCAAATTCGGCAAACACACAAGCGCCGGTTCCGGTCAGGCGCGACGGCGCGTATTCTAGCAGCCAGGAAACGAGCTGTTCAACCTCGCGAAAACGTTTTCTTACTACTGGCTCACAATCATTGCTGAAATGCGTCTGTAATAACTCACTGATTTGCCTTACCGGCGTGTCTCGTTTCAGCAGCGGATCGCTGAACACGACCGGCGTGGCGATGCTGACGCCCGGATGGATCACCAGATACCATTTTTCGCTGGGCGACGCGGGGGTGAGCTGTTCTCCCACACCCTGCGCAACGGCGGCAAAGCCCCGGACAAAAACCGGCACGTCGGCACCCAGCGTCAGACCGAGCGCTGCCAGCTTCTCAAAACTGAAGCCGGTTCGCCACAAATGATTGAGGGCAACCAGCACGGTTGCGGCATCGGATGAACCGCCGCCCAGCCCGCCGCCCATCGGCAGACGCTTTTCGATGGCGATGGAAACGCCAACGCTGGCGGTAATGTTGCCGCTGCGTAGCGCTTCTTCCTTCAGTAACGTCGCCGCACGAACGACCAGATTCTCCCGATCCGGCACGCCTTCAACCGGCGTCAGCAGCCTGATTTCACCGCTCTCGTCCGGCTGGAAGCGAAGTTCATCGCCGTAATCAAGAAACTGAAACAGCGTCTGCAGATTGTGATAGCCGTCGGGGCGACGCCCGGTCACGTAAAGAAAGAGATTCAGTTTCGCCGGAGCAGGCCAGATGAGAGGGCCAGCCTCCGGCGTGAGGGTTTTTCCTGCGATCATTTCACCGTCCAGCTGTCCATTTTCAGCTTGATACGCTGGTTACCTTCTTTCAGCTCAAGCCTGGCAGGCAGGGCGGGTTGCTGTTTCTCGTCATAATCCTGCCAGGTGACGGTCCAATCCTGACCATTGCGGCTGTAATGCAGCTCGCGCAGCCGATATTTATCATCCAGCGAGTAATCAGTCGCGTCGCCTGGCAGACCCACCATCCACTTACGCAGATTATTGAGCGGGATGTCCATACCGGTTAGCTGGGAGATCATCTTCTCTGCATCGTTGCTGACATAGCGTTTGCCTTTGTTATCGACCAGCTGTACCACGCTGCCCTGGGCATCGAGCTGTAATTCTGTGCTGCCGAGCGGATTGGTCAGCAGCAGCCGGTAGCGATCCGATGCCGTTTGCTGCCAGTTGAAGCGCGCATAGACTTTCTGGCTATCGGAGAGATAGGCAAAAGCGCCGCGGGTCTGGTACTGGGTGATTTTTTCCACTGCCTGCTGCTGTTGCTGCCACTGCGGCGAGGTAACGCTCGGTCCAGGCCCCTGGGGTTTATTGACGCTACAGGCGGCCAGCAGCACGCTGGCAAGCGGTAAAAGCCGCATCAGGCGGCGATTCTTGATAAACATAGAGAGGTCAGCTCCTCAGACTCCGTACGGGCGTTCTTGCCCAGTTTAACCGCCCACGCTATCGGCCCGCTAAGACGGCGTCAATGTTCAAATTATCTTATTTGCGCCGCTAACGCGCTATCTTGTTACCCTGAAGAGCAAAGGATGGCTTTTCTTGATCTCGCTCATCTTGTAGAATGCGCATCACAAAACCCTATCAACAGTGGGATAACCCAGACCAAATCACCATGACGTTGCTGGCGCTCGGAATAAATCATAAAACGGCACCTGTTGCTCTGCGCGAACGCGTTACGTTCTCGCCGGAGACGCTGGATCAGGCCCTGAATAGCCTGCTGGCTCAGCCGCTGGTGCAGGGGGGCGTTGTGCTGTCCACCTGTAACCGGACCGAGTTATACCTCAGTGTGGAACAGCAGGAAAATCTTCAGGAACAGCTGGTCAACTGGCTCTGTGGCTATCACGGCCTGAGTCCGGATGAAGTGCGCCAAAGCCTCTACTGGCATGAGGATAACGAGGCGGTCAGCCACCTGATGCGCGTGGCCAGCGGCCTCGACTCGCTGGTGCTGGGCGAACCTCAGATTCTGGGTCAGGTGAAAAAAGCCTTTGCTGACTCGCACCGCGGCCATACCCACGCCAGCGAACTTGAGCGGATGTTCCAGAAATCCTTCTCGGTGGCGAAGCGGGTGCGTACAGAGACCGAGATTGGCGCCAGCGCGGTGTCGGTGGCCTTTGCCGCCTGCACGCTGGCGCGTCAGATTTTCGAATCGCTCTCGACGGTTAACGTGCTGCTAGTTGGCGCGGGAGAAACCATCGAGCTGGCGGCCCGTCATCTGCGTCAGCACAACGTCAAGAAACTGATTATCGCCAACCGTACGCGTGAGCGTGCGCAGGTGCTGGCTGATGAAGTTGGCGCAGAGGTGATAGGCCTGGCTGACATTGATGCCCGTCTGCCCGAAGCTGATATTATCATCAGCTCCACGGCGAGCCCGCTGCCGATTATCGGTAAAGGCATGGTGGAACGTGCGCTGAAGCAGCGCCGTAATCAGCCGATGCTGCTGGTGGATATCGCCGTGCCCCGCGACGTAGAGCCGGAAGTAGGTAAGCTCGCTAACGCCTATCTCTACAGCGTGGACGATCTGCAGGCCATTATCGAAAACAACCTGGCGCAGCGCAAAGCGGCGGCGGTGCAGGCTGAAACTATCGTGATGCAGGAAAGCAGCGAATTTATGTCCTGGCTGCGCGCGCAAAGCGCCGTCGAGACCATTCGCGACTACCGCTCTCAGGCGGAACAGGTGCGGGCGGAGCTGGAAGCCCGGGCGCTCGCTTCGCTCCAGCAGGGTGCTAACGCAGAAGAAGTGATGCGCGAGCTGGCCCGCAAACTGACCAACCGACTGATCCACGCTCCGACCAAATCTCTTCAGCAGGCTGCCCGCGACGGGGATGACGAACGCCTGCAGATTTTACGCGACAGCCTCGGGCTGTAGCGCTTTCGCCCTATTCTTAATACAGGTAAACCAACACCCATGAAGCCTTCTATTGTTGCCAAACTGGAAGCCTTGCAGGAGCGCCACGAAGAAGTGGAGGCGATGCTGGGCGACGCAGGCGTTATCGCCGATCAGGAGCGCTTTCGTGCGCTCTCGCGCGAATATGCGCAGCTGACCGACGTCAGCCAGTGCTTCCGCAAATGGCAGCAGACTCAGGACGATATCGCCACCGCCGAAGAGATGCTTGGCGACGCGGAAATGCGCGATATGGCGCAGGAAGAGCTGAAAGCCGCTCAGGCAGCCAGCGAGCAGCTGGAGCAGGAACTGCAGGTATTGCTGTTACCGAAAGATCCTGATGACGAGCGCAACTGTTACCTGGAAGTGCGCGCCGGGACCGGCGGCGATGAAGCCGCAATTTTTGCCGGCGATCTCTTCCGCATGTACAGCCGCTATGCGGAAGCCCGGCGCTGGAAGATTGAAGTGATGAGCGTCAACGAAGGCGAGCATGGCGGCTATAAAGAGATTATCGCCAAAGTAATCGGTGAGGGGGCCTTTGGTCGCCTGAAATTCGAATCGGGCGGCCATCGCGTACAGCGTGTACCGGAGACCGAATCTCAGGGACGTATTCACACCTCAGCCTGCACCGTGGCCGTGATGCCGGAACTGCCGGAAGCGGAGCTGCCGGATATTAATCCTGCCGATCTCAAAATCGATACTTTCCGCTCCTCAGGCGCGGGCGGACAGCACGTTAACACCACGGACTCCGCTATCCGCATTACCCACCTGCCGACCGGCATCGTGGTGGAGTGTCAGGATGAGCGTTCTCAGCATAAAAACAAGGCCAAAGCGCTGGCCGTGCTGGGTGCGCGCATCCGGGCGGCTGAAATGGCCCGCCGTCAGCAGGATGAAGCCTCGACGCGCCGTAATCTGCTGGGCAGCGGCGACCGTTCCGATCGCAACCGGACCTACAACTTTCCCCAGGGCCGCGTGACCGATCACCGTATCAACCTGACCCTCTATCGTCTGGATGAAACCATGGAAGGCAAGCTGGATTTTCTGATTGAGCCGATTGTGCAGGAATACCAGGCGGACCAGCTGGCTGCCCTGTCAGGACAAGAGTAATGGAGATTCGCCAGTGGCGGCGTGCCGCTCTCGCCCAGCTCTCAGCGGGCGAAAGCCCGAAGCGCGATGTGGAGGTTCTGCTGGCGCACGTCACCGGCAAATCCCGCAGCTGGCTAATCGCCTTTGATGAGACGGTGCTGACGCCGGAACAGCTTGAACAGCTCAGCGCGCTGGTAGCACGCCGCGCCAGCGGTGAGCCCGTCGCCTGGCTGACCGGCGAGCGCGAATTCTGGTCTCTGCCGCTTCTGGTTTCCCGTGATACCCTGATCCCGCGTCCCGATACCGAACTTCTGGTGGAGGTGGCGCTTGCCCATCTGCCGCAAAACGGCCCGACGGTGCTCGATTTGGGTACCGGAACGGGCGCTGTTGCGCTGGCGATTGCCAGCGAGCGGCCAGATGCTCAGGTAACCGGTGTCGATTGTATCGCGGGTGCGGTCGGGCTGGCGCAGAATAACGCACAGCGCCTGGCGCTGGCCAATGTACGTTTCTTCCAGAGTGACTGGTTCAGTGCGATCGGAGAGGCGCGGTATACGCTCATTGTCAGTAATCCGCCCTATATTGACGAAGCGGACGAGCATCTCTGCCAGGGCGATGTGCGTTTTGAGCCCATTAGTGCGCTGGTGGCAGGCGATCATGGCCTGGCAGACATCAAAAAAATCAGTGCCAGAGCGGCTGACTATCTGTTGCCGGGAGGTTGGCTGATGTTTGAACATGGCTGGCAGCAGGCAGAACAGGTAAGGGCGATACTGCGCAGCCATCATTTTGTGCAGGTTGAGACTTGCCAGGATTATGGCGGAAACGATCGCGTCACTTTTGCTCAGCTTTCAGAATAAAGGACGGAATAATGGCCACATGGTATGGCGTCATTAAGAATCTTCATATCCTCACCGTGGTGATCACCATCACGATGTTTATCCTGCGTTTTTACTGGTTACAGCGTGGATCGGCCTGGCTGACGCGCCGCTGGGTACGTATTGTGCCGCATATCAACGATACGCTGCTGTTACTTTCCGGTATCCTGTTGGTGGTGATAACGCATTTCTATCCCTTCACGCCGCAAGGCGCCTGGCTGACTGAGAAGCTGTTTGGCGTTATTATCTATATCGCACTCGGTTTTGTCGCCCTGAGCCGCAGGCCGCGGGGAGAGAAGGTGCGCTGGATTGCATTTATTGTGGCGTTGGTCGCTCTGGTGCTGATTTATAAACTGGCCACGACGAAAATGCCACTGTTGGGGATTGTATGACGTCAAAAGCAACTACAGATACCACAGCGCTGCCGCTGTGTGAGGCGGTAATCGCAGCCACGCAGGCGATCCGCCCCGACTTTCCTGCTGAAGACGTAAAAAAACAGCTGGCGCAGCTGGTGGGCGAGGCGCGTAGCGCCATCCCGGCCCAGCTTGAGCAGGATTGCCAGATGGAAAAACTGATCGAACTGTTCTGGCATACCTGGGGATTCGGCGGTGCCAGCGGCATCTATCGTCTCTCCGATACGCTCTGGCTGGATAACGTACTGAAAACGCGTCAGGGCACGGCAGTGTCGCTGGGCGTCATTTTTCTGCATATCGCGGGTGAGCTTTCGCTGCCGGTGATGCCGGTTATTTTTCCCACGCAGCTGATACTGCGCGCGGACTGGATTGATGAAGAGATGTGGTTCATCAATCCGTTTAATGGCGAAACGCTGAGTGAACATACGCTGGAAGTCTGGCTGAAGGGCAATATCGGGCCGGTAGCCGAGCTTTATGATGATGATCTTGAAGAGGCGGAACCGCGCCAGGTGCTCTGCAAGATGCTGGACACGCTGAAGTCAGCGCTGATGGAAGAAAAACAGATGGAGCTGGCGCTTCAGGTCAGTCAGGTACTGGTGCAGATGGACCCCGAAGATCCCTATGAGATCCGCGATCGCGGCCTGATCTTCGCCCAGCTGGACTGTGAGCATGTCGCGTTATCCGATCTGACCTATTTTGTGGAGCATTGTCCGGAAGATCCCGTCAGTGAAATGATAAAGTTACAAATTCATTCGATTGAACAAAAACAGATCACGCTGCACTAATCTGTAAACTCTGCATATAAGGCGAAGGCATGAAACAAAAAGTGGTTAGCATTGGAGATATCAAGGTAGCAAACGACCTGCCGTTTGTGCTGTTTGGTGGCATGAACGTGCTGGAGTCGCGCGACCTCGCGATGCGCATCTGTGAACATTACGTGACCGTGACCCAGAAGCTGGGTATCCCTTACGTGTTCAAGGCCTCTTTTGATAAAGCCAACCGCTCTTCCATCCGCTCCTATCGTGGGCCGGGTCTGGAAGAGGGGATGAAAATTTTCCAGGAGCTGAAGCAAACGTTCGGGGTGAAAGTCATCACCGATGTGCATGAGGCGAGTCAGGCGCAGCCGGTTGCCGATGTGGTTGATGTGATCCAGCTGCCAGCCTTCCTGGCGCGCCAGACCGACCTGGTCGAAGCGATGGCGAAAACGGGCGCGGTTATTAACGTCAAAAAACCGCAGTTTGTCAGCCCGGGTCAGATGGGCAATATCGTGGAGAAATTTGCCGAAGGCGGCAACGAGAAGATCATTCTTTGCGATCGCGGCGCCAACTTTGGCTATGACAATCTGGTAGTGGATATGCTGGGCTTCAACGTCATGAAGCAGGTCTCAAACGGCAGCCCGGTGATTTTTGACGTCACGCACGCGCTGCAGTGTCGCGATCCCTTCGGCGCGGCCTCCAGCGGCCGTCGCGGTCAGGTGACGGAACTTGCCCGTGCGGGCATGGCCGTGGGCCTGGCGGGCCTCTTTATTGAAGCGCACCCGGATCCGGCGAACGCCAAATGCGATGGCCCTTCAGCCCTGCCGCTGGACAAGCTGGAGCCCTTCCTGGCCCAGATCAAAGCGATCGACGATCTGGTGAAAAACTTCCCGGCGCTCGATACCAGCAGCTGATGCACTACACGGCGGGCATCCGGATGGACCCGCCGTTTTTTTAGCTGAAGCACCTTAAGACGCCGGAATTTTTCCGGCGTTCTGACTTTCAGTAACGGAGTTTACTTATGAAAAAAGAAGCCGCACTGCTGATCGCAGCGATAACCCTCATCGGCTGTAGCGCCCAGTCCGCTCAGCGTGACGAGACGGCAGCGCTTGCTGACCGCCATTTTGTGCTGACCAGCGTGGATGGTGAAGCGATCGGGCCGCGTGAAGGCGTTAAGCCGGTTATCCGCTTCAGCAGCGATATGCACGTCAGCGGCGTGATGTGTAACCGTTTCTTCGGTCAGGGAAAACTGGCAAAAGGCGTGCTGACTCTGCCACAGATGGCCACTACGCGGATGATGTGCAGCGATCAGAAACTGAACCAGTGGGAAAATATGCTGGGCACTGTGCTGTCTCAGGGTGCCAAAGTAACGCTTGAGCAGCAAACCCTCACGCTGAACGGCGCCGGGCATAAGCTGGTTTACCGCGCAGAGCAGTGAACCGAAGACGGCTGCCACTCTTCCGATCGGCCGGTTAACTCGTACGACATGATCTTCACTTTATACCGTCGGGATTGCCCCGGTATAAGCTGAAAAGGCCAGCCTTAATGGGCTGGCCTTTTTACTGAGCGCGGTTTCAGCCTTAGAGCATAATCGTCATCAGATAGCCGATAAACAGCGCCAGGTGGGCCGTGCCGTTTAGCACATTGGTACGACCGGTTGAGAACGAAATCTGGCAGAGCAGCAGGGCGGAAATCATCATCACCATCTGCGGTGGCTCCAGGCCAAAGATCAGCTGCTGCCCGGTCAGCGTGGCGATGATGGAGACCGTGGGTACGGTCAGCGAGATGGTTGCCAGCACCGAGCCAAAGAAGAGATTCATCGCACGCTGAACCTGATTAGCCAGCACCGCCTTGATGGCGCCCAGCCCTTCAGGCGAGAGGATCAACAATGCGATCAGAAAGCCGGTGAACTGCGCTGGCGCGTTCAGCTCAGTGAGCAGCGACTCCAGGGTGTTGGCATTCATTTTGGTGACCGCGATAACGGCAATCAGATGAATGATTAGCCAGAGGGTATGCCACAGGCTGGAGTGCGCCGATGGTTTGCCATGGTGAGGGTCGTCCCCTTCATCTTCATGCTCATAAACAAACAGACTCTGGTGCGTTTTGGTCTGGATCAGCAGGAATACGCCATACATCGCCGCGGAGATGGCGGAGATCATCAACGCCTGAGTCACGGTGAAATTGCCGCCCGGCAGGGCATTGGGAAACACCATCACCAGAATGCCAAGCGGGAAAATAGCGATCAGATACTGCTTAACGCCGGCCAGATTAACGTACTGCGTGGCAAACTTCCGTCCCCCTAACAGCAGCGATGCGCCAACCAGACCACAGGTCACGATCATAATGATGGAGTAAAGGGTATCGCGCATCAGGGCCGGAGCCGCATCTCCCGTCGCCATCAGGGCAGAGATCAGGCTGACTTCCAGAATAACGACCGAGAGGCTGAGGATCAGCGAACCATAGGGCTCGCCCAGGCGGTGGGCGAGCACATCGGCATGGCGCACCACGCTAAAGGCGCTGCTGAGGATAGCGACCAGCGCCACCAGGTTGATGCCGATAATTACCGGCAGGGACCCTGAAGCCCCCCAGAACCATAAAATGGCCAGCGCGGCGAGGGGGAAGATCAGAGAATACTCGGTGTGGCGAGTTTTGCCGCTTTCATGCGCACTCATAGGCGTCGTTTTCCTTTTGCTGTCCGGTTAGCCTGACGTCAGATAATGATCGAAGAAATTTCTTTTGCTGTCAGCGTCAAGTATATGACAAGCCGCGTAGTGTAGCGGATAAAGGCGCTGGTGGCCTGTTATTTTACGTAATTTTACTACTTTCGAAGTTTTTTTGAGTGAGGTCTTTGTTTGCTTAAGGTAAATTTTTAATTAAATGAATTCTAAGAAAAAATTATCTTACAATAAACAATTGTCTGCGCTTAAAGTTGGATTTTATAGCCATGTCACCCCAGTGAATCCGTTATAACTGGCTTTATCTGGCACAATCCGCGAGAAATGGGCGGGTGGAAAAAAAGAGGCCTTTGCACCAGGCTTACTGTTTCATACCAAAAGGAGAGAAGCTATGCCTTATGACTCACGTTCAGCGCTGCCGGATAATGTCAAAAAAGTGCTGCCAGCGCACGCACAGGATATCTATCAGGAAGCATTTAACAGCGCCTGGGAACAGTATAAGGAGAAGAAGGACCGTAACGGTGATGAATCCCGCGAGGAAGTTTCCCATAAAGTGGCCTGGTCTGCGGTGAAGTCAAAATACCAGAAGGGCGACGATGACAAGTGGCATCCCAAAAAATAGTCTCGCAGGGCGACGCCGTTCGCCCTGTCAACTCTCCGCTGGCTTCACCACCTCAATGAAATTTTTCTGCTTCCCTCTCTGAAGTTTTGCCTGCCGCCGCCGATGAAGTCATTAAGTGAAATTTAGCCTGTTGTGCCGCCTCCCGGCTTGATTGCGCCTGCTGAATGGCTTAGGGTCAGGGTGAATAGCGAAACGGTGAGTTGAACGATAAAGCAATGAACGTTGCTGGTCTGGCTCGGGCAGAAGTAAATTGCAGCGGCGGGAGAGAGTAATGCTGACACGAGATTTCTTATTAAAAGCAGACTGCAAAACGGCTTTTGGCGACATTGAAGAATCGCTGTTCTGGAGCTGTGAACAGCGTGCCGCCTCGCTGGCTGCCACGCTTGCCTGCCGTCCTGATGACAGTCCTGTGTGGGTATTCGGTTACGGCTCCCTGATGTGGAATCCCGTTTTTGAAGCGGAAGAAGTGGCGGAAGGGACGCTGAACGGCTGGCATCGCGCCTTCTGCCTGCGCCTGACCGCCGGCCGCGGTACCGCCAGTCAACCAGGCCGTATGCTGGCGCTGAAAGAGGGCGGTAAAACCACCGGACTGGCGTTTCGTCTGCCGGAAGATAAGCTGCATGAAGAGCTGGCGCTGCTGTGGAAACGTGAAATGGTGACGGGCTGCTATCTCCCCACCTGGTGCGGGCTGACGCTCAATGATGGCCGGGTGGTGACCGTTCTGGCGTTTGTTATGGATCCCCGGCATCCCCTTTACGAAGCGGACTCCTGTCCTGGCACCATCGCGCCGCTGATTGCGCAGGCCAGCGGGCCGCTGGGGAGCAACGCGCAATACCTTTTTCTGCTTGAGCAGGAACTCGAAAAGCGCGGCCTTTATGATGAGTGCCTGACCGACCTTGTTCAGCGCGTACGCGATCTCCAGGAGTGCCATAACGGACTGGTGGGGTGATCCCCACCATTACTGTCCCGGGTTGATAAGCCAGGTGCCCGCCCGGTTAATCTCCAGCTGTTGACTGTAGACGGCGGTGTCAGTATGCAGATCGATTTTATAGCTACCCGCCGCCAGGTTAAGTGAGGCGTAACCGTTCCTGTTCGGTTTCACCTCGGTGGGCGCGCCGTTCAGCAGCAGGCTGTCGCCACTGCCCAGTTTGACATAGACCGTCGCCAGCATGGGAACCGCGTTATTGGCCGCGCGGCTAGCCGTTGCCGCGCCCTCATCTGCGGCCTTTTTCGCCGCGATTGCAGGATGTTCAGACCGTTCTCCGCTTCCGCTACGGTTAAGCCAGGCGATCAGCACCACTAACACCATCAGGGTCAGACCACTCCATATTATCAGCGGCTTTGACAGCTTTCTGGCATTGCGCGGCGCGACCGGCTCCGCCGCTCCGGCAGCGGGATTAACCGCCATAATTACCGGCTCCGGCTCCGGCTCCGGCTCCGGTTCAGATTCCACAGGCGGTTCAACCACCTTCTGCATATCCTCAACGTCGCTGACTTGAGTGGTGTTACTGACCAGCTCTTCAACGCTTGCCACGGGTAAATCAATCAGCGCCGCCAGTTCATCAATCGTCTGGGGGCGATCCTGTGGCTTCATACTCAGCGCCTGATCAATGGCGTTAAGCAGCGAAAGCGAGAAGCCTTCAGGCCGAAGCTGAGCAAGCGGCTGGTAACGATCCTCAATACAACGCACCACGCTTACCGGCGGCGGCGTACCGGTGACCAGCGTATGCAGCACCGCACCCAGCGCGTAGATATCCGTCCATGGCCCCTGTTCGCTGTCACTCTCCTCGCTGTACTGCTCGATAGGCGCATAGCCCGGCTTCAGCATGATTTCCGTTTCATCCGACAGATTACCGATCTCCTTGCGGGCTGAGCCGAAGTCCAGCAGTACCGGCATCTGGTTATCCTGGATCTGAATATTGTCGAGGGAGATGTCACGATGCAGGTAGCCTGCCAGATGAATGGTATTAATCGCCCCAAACAGCGGCGGCAGGAGCTGGCGGATCCAGGCATCGTCAATCGACTCCGGCCGGCCCAGTTGGCACTCTTTCAGCGTCATTCCGCTGTAATAAAGTGTGCCCATATAGGCGGTGCCGTTCTCTTCCCAGAAGCGCAGCACGTGCAGCAAACCGGGATGATTAAAGCGCGCCAGCAGGCGGGCCTCCTGGATAAAGCTGTTCAGGCCAGCCGTAAACAGCTTTTGATAGCGCTCTCCCCGCAGGACGATCGTTAAATCCTCCTCACGGGAGGCCAGCGAAACAGGCAGGTACTCCTTGATGGCGATGGTCCGCTCAAGGAGATGATCCCAGGCGCGATAAACGATGCCGAATCCACCACCGCCGATCACTTCCTTGATCTCAAATTCGTTAAACCGGTGCCCTGCCGGAAGGGCGTTAGGGACGTTCTTGACGTTATTGTTCGCCGACATAGTTACCACTCTCTCAGTGCAAAGCCCTGGCAGACCCGGGCTAGTTAACGGTGCGCCAGGCGCCAATAGCCGGATCGGCCAGGTCTGCATGCAGGTCATCCACCAGCAGCACGTTTATTCTGATTTCAGGTGCCACGATCCCGCTCCAGGCTTTGCGAAGGGCGTCGACGCGCGTTTTTAACGCGCTGGCATCTGCCGCCTGGCTGCGGTCCATTTTCACCAGCAGCGTGCCTTCAAAAGACCAGACGTGCAGCGTCGGGTTAAAGGGCAGCACCAGCCAGCTATCCGGCGCGCCCTGCATGGCGGCCACCAGGCGCTGATTATTGGCCGCGACGACGTCAAGCGTGCCGGAGGCAGGATGAACGTTACGCAACGGGAATCCCTGATAAAACTGCACCGGAATAAGCTGCTCTTTGCCTTCACGCGAAAGCGTCAGCTCACTTTTGCCCTCAAGCCAGCCTTCCGTTGAGCAGGTCAGGGTTTTGGCTTCAGGAATGAACAGCGACTGACCGTTTTCGTCCCACCAGGTGCGGAAGTGGCAGCCTTCCGGCAGATCGAAATGGTGAAGCGGCTGGCTGTTGGCGGGCTGGGAGATATCGAGCGGGGCGGCGTTACTCGCCGTGGCGGTCGCGGTGGCATCGGCCAGCACAATAGGCCGCCAGTCCTGCTCTTTGGAGGCCGTACCCGTGGCAAGCACCATCCCCTGGTCGTTAGTCATCTGCCACGGCAGCTCTGTCAGCTTACCGCACTGGTTTTGCAGCAAATTACCGACGCGGGGCAGAAAGGTATTCAGCACGCTGGATTCTTTGCTCTTGCCGGAAAGAATGCGCAGATGGATCGCCTCCTGACACCAGTCGCGGGGCGCTTTACTGGCCACGTTATCAATAAAAACTTCCAGCGCCAGGCTGGGAGAGTAAACCACGCGATAATCTTCCGCCCGGACGGCGGAAGCAAACAGAAGAATGACGGTGGCGGGCAACCAAAATTTCATAGCGTTCCTTGGTGTTAATCACGCGGCGGTAAAAAGCGGGCGGAGTCCGCCATGGACTGAAAGAGCGTGGCGTCCTGAGGCGAGCCAACCCAGACAGCCACCGCACTCAGGTTATCTTTTTTCTCGCTGCGGTTAATGGCTTTTTGCATCAGCGCCAGCCACTCCTGCGGCGAGTTAACCATGCGCAGCGCCTGCTCCATCTCCTCAGGCGTCAGGCTGCACCAGAAACCGTCGGTGCAGACCAGAAAAGCATCGCCATCTTCCAGCGGTACCAGCTCACTGGTACTGACCGGCTGAGTGCCTTCCGCGCCAAGGGCATTATAGAGTAAATTACTGTTAATTCCGGTATTTTCGTAACCCGCGTCGCGCATTTGCTGCGCCAGACTGTGATCGCGGGTCACGGCATGAATAAACCCACGACGGAAGTGATAAATGCGGCTGTCTCCCGCATGCGCCCACCAGGCAAGCTGACTGACCCGATCGATAAACAGGGCGGCGAGCGTGGTGCTCATACGTTTAAAATTTGGCTGACTTTTCTGCGCATTAAGGATGGCCTCTTCGGCGAGATGAACCCAGCGTCCGGTTTCATCAGGGGTGACGCGCCGATCCTCACTGAATTCCGCCAGCAGCGTATCCCGCGCCAGCTGCGCGGCGGTTTCGCCACCCTCGGTGCCTGCCACGCCGTCACAAACCACAAAACAGGCACTGTGCGTTCCCAGCAGCGCGCCGGTTTCATCCTGATTACTCTCACGAGCGCCTATCTGCGATGTCGAAGCATAGTTAATGTTCATTGTTCTTCCTGTCGGGTTTGTGAGTCTTTGTACTGATTCACTTCCATATCGTAGGCCTGCAGGAAAGCATCGCCGAACAGGGTATGAAAATCATCTTCGATTTCACCAGACGTATTCTGGTAATGCCGGACAAAATAGTCCCATAACGCGGCTTTCTTTGAGGCGCTTAACGCAAATTTTGGCACATTACCGTCGCGGCGGGCGTGTTCTTCCATCCGCTGCGGATTAAAAGATTGCAGCATCGCGGCGATAATTGCGCGAATACCGGCAATCATACCGAGTTGGTGCGCCTGAAGATCGACCAGCGCATCGCGAACGGCCTGTTCAGGCGGCATAAAACCGGGCATCTGACTCTGGTAAATCTGCATCAGTACGGTCTTGCCTGAAGGCAGGATCTTAAACGGATTATTCGCCTCGTTAAGGATCATGGTCATCTCTGCCTTAACGCCGCGCTTCAGGATAGAACGCGATGAGAGCAGGGCAACCGTCCCCTGAGAAAAGAGGCTGAGCATCCGGCCAGTGGTGCGCATCTGCTCCTCGGTCAGCTGTGGCTTATCCGGATGGCTGTCCAGCCCCATTCCTTCCAGCAGCGCCGTCAGTAAACGCTGTTCATGAGGCTGCGACGCGTTGCGCTCGCCGCTGTGCGCCGGCATGTGACTGACCGGGTCGATATCCAGCCGTGGATCGTTAGGGCGTACCTGGCGCGTCGCCGCGACGGCAGTCGGGCACGCGTCGGGATGAACAAAAAGCGGTTCCACCTCATGCAGAATGCCGAGCGGATCCTCAACTGCCGGTGAGCCATCACCGAACAGCATAAGAGGATCGATATCATCAGCAGGCGACGCCGCCACATGCGAAGGGTCGCTGACCAGAATCTGATAATCACCAATGCCCAGGATGTCGCCATGCTGCAGCCTGACCTGGCTGCCGCGGTCGAGCGGCGTTTGATTGTGCACGACGGCGATAACGCTGCCCTGATTCGTCAGGCGACACTCGCCGCTGGGGGCAACGTGTACGACCGCCTGAAGCCGCGAGATGGCGCGTCCGGTGTCCGGTAGAACCAGATCGTTATCCAGGCTGCGCCCGATAGTACCGCCAGGCGGCGTAAAATCGCACTGGGTAACGGGGGCGTCGGTGCTGCTGTCAACAAGGGTAAATCGCATGCGCTTTTCCTGAAGCCATGGCCCACAGGCCAGCTAACTCTATTCAAACATTGGCGGATAGAGTCCATGTCGTCCCGGCAACGCCACTGCGGCCGGGTCGAATAAAAGTGAAAACAGCTGCGCGGTCAGATTGCCGCTGTGCTTATGGCTGACCAGCGGATAACCGTCGCTCTGGTTGGTCCACCAGTAGCTGGTGTACTGCATCGGATCGAAACGGTCGGCCACTTCACGCCAGCCCAGAGAGCAGGGCAGATCCTGATAGCCAATCACATCCATAATAGCTGACTGTCCGCTATCGGGTAGCGACAGCGGCAACAGCGCACGCAGCGACTGGGCCAGCTCATCTGGCGTCGCTGGCGTACTGACCGCCTGATGCAGCGTTTCGCCCAGCCGCAGAAACCAGTCGCCGGAAACGAAAAGCTGCGCCGGGTGCCAGTGGCTGACCGGTACGCTTTGCAGCGCGATAAGGGGCCAGGCTCTGCCCACGCGATCGCGGGAGGGCAACATGCAGCCAATTTGCACACGCTGCACGCCAAGCGTCGCGGGCAGAGCAAAATTCCATACCGGAGCGCGACGGAACGTTTCGCTGCCGCTGTCGCTATGGTGATGCAAATGGTTCAGCCCCTGTTGAAACCAGGTTGTCCAGCTGGCGATGATAGCTTCGGGCAGCCTCGCCTGGAAAAAATCACCGGTGCCGGGCAGTTTGCCATACCATCCGAGGTCATACTTTTCTGCCATCGTCATGACCTTCTAATCAGTGAACAAGCACGGCGCCTGATGCGGGAATAAAGGCGGATGCCGTATCGTTATGCTGGCCCGCATTGTCGAGATGAATGGCCAGCTTTCTCATCATCAGCGCATTATCCCGCGCAAACGGCGAGATCTGAACCTGGCGGTCAAGCAGCTGGCTGAGATGCCAGTCGAGCTGCTGAAGCTGGCGTGTCGTCACGCTGGGGGGCAGAGTGCGCTGCAGATTCTGCATCACCCAGGCGCGCAGAAATTCGCCATCATAAGAGCGCGGCTGATAGAGCATCTGATAGGCGCGTAGCGCATTACGGCTGAACTCGCTGTCCTCGCCTTTATCGCTCCGTAGCGTGGCGGTAATCTGTTTCGCCACGTTGGGCAGCAGCAAGGTTTTTAACGCATTCTGATAAATGCCCATGGCCGCGTCGCTGATCTGATCGCCCCGATAGAGGCCGCCGCGCAGGCTGAGAGGCGGGTCGTCAAGCGAGAATGCCTCGCTTTGCGGCAGCGCCACCAGGCTGTTCAGAAACGGCAGCAGATCGAGAATGGCGACGCTGTTACTGGCGGTAAGCCGTTGTGCCTGCTGTTCTATCGCCGGTAAACGTGCCGCTACCTGATCGAGATACTGCTGATTTTTATAATAGCTGGTACTCCACAAAAGCGTGGTAATTAGCAGCGTCAGGCCGAGCACGCCATAACCGATCCAGTGCAGCAGGCGATTACGGTTCTCCCAGGAACGATCGCTGCCGGCAAGGTGACTTTCGCGGAAAATCATATCGCTCAGCAACGCGTGGATAAAGTAGCTCTGCTCCCGGTTAGCCGGTATCGGCGCGTTGCGGTTAACAGTATCCCAGCTCGCAATAGAATGGCTGACGGGCTGCGGCAGCTGAAGCTTACGGGTTAACTCGCCCATAATACGATCGAACGGCAGCCCTTCCTGCGTGCCGCTGGTAAAGAAAATGCCGCGCGGTGTCCAGGGCATCTCGCCATTCTCCGGCGAGAAGACGATATCAAGATATTCGGCGAGCAGCGGGCGCAGCGAGGCGAACTCCTGGGGAAACAGAAAACACTCCGCACGCTGGCTCAGATCGCTCTCTTTTGCCATCCTGCCGGCCAGATCGTCCAGCAGCCGGGTACAGAGCGTGCGGAACTTCTCTTCAAACAGCGTGCTGACCGCCGCCACGCCCTGCCTGTTCGCCAGCCACGGGAAGGTAAAGCCCCAGACCCGATCGCGCTGGCTTTTATCCAGCGAAGCGAAATAGCTCATAAAGCCTTTCAGCAGATCGGTCTTGGTCACCATCACATAAACCGGAAAGTGAATGCCGGTTTGCAGATGGAGTTCTGACAGACGCTGGCGCAGCGAGGTGGCCTGAGCGAAACGCGCTTCTGCCGAGTCGCTCAGCAGATCGGCCACGCTGAGCGTCATGATCACCCCGTTAATCGGCTGGCGCGCCCGGAAACGCTTCAGCAGGGAGATAAACGTCTGCCACTCGCTGGCGTCACGGGCGCGCTGGCTCTCCTGGAGCGTGTAGCGCCCGGCGGTATCAAGCAGCACCGCCTCGTCGGTAAACCACCAGTCACAGTGGCGCGTGCCGCCAACGCCGCGCAGCGCAGTTTTGCCAAGGGTATCGCTGAGCGGAAATTCCAGTCCTGAATTCACCAGCGCCGTCGTTTTGCCCGCGCCGGGCGCGCCGATAATCATGTACCAGGGCAGTTCATAGAGATATTGTGCGTGAAACCGTTTGAGCCAGCCTTGCTTTTTGCGGTTCTCCCGTGCGGGAAAATGCGTTTTTTTCAGCATGGCGATCGCTTCGCTGAAGCGGGAGGCCAGCATCTCTTCGGTGACGGCCTGCTCTTCCCGATCCACTTCGGGATGCTGAAGCGTGGTCAGCAGCTTACTGTTAAACCAGGCGCGATAAAGCCCCGGGATCAGCTGGAAGAAAATCCATAAAAAATAGCCGATCCCGATGGCGATCTGGCGGTTAAGCGTACTTTCCAGCCAGTGGACACCCACCAGAGAAAAATGCGGGCCGCCGATCCAGACCAGCGCGGCCAGGGCGGTAATACCGATGAAGCCGAGAAAAAGGCGGCTAAAAAGAAAAGAGAATAAAGAGGCTGCCATCAGGGAGTTCCCGCGTTGCTGTTGCTGCCTGGCTGGATGTCAGGGGAAGGTAATAAGGTGATTTCCACCCGCCGGTTCTGGGCACGGTTCTCGTTGCTGTCATTCGGCAACAGGGGATTGCTGTCGCCGCGACCTTCTCCCCGCACCTGATGCCCCGGCTGCACCATCTGCTGCCTGAACAGCGAGGCGATCTCTTCAGCCTGAGCCAGAGAATACTCATAATTAGACGGAAAATGGTGGGAGCGAACGCGCTGATTATCCGTATAGACGCTGATCGTAATAGTGCCTTTAATCGTATCCATCGCAGCGGCGATGCGGGTAATAATCGCCTGGCCCTGCGTGGTAAGTTCGGTGCGGGCAGGTGCGAACAGCCGATCGGTCGCCACGATGACTTTACTGCCGTTGGTGCCATCAGCAACGTCAAGCTGGCGGGCGACAATCATATCATCCAGCCGCGTACGCAGATCCAGCAGCGCCTGACTGGCACTGCTGCGGTTATCGTTCCCGCCCTGAGGGAGTGGCGTTTCCCAGATAGCGCGCAGAACCGGCTCCGCCGCGTTGCCCAGCCGCCAGTTCAGGCCGGAATAGATCAGGCAGGCGATAAAGGCGGTGATGCTGATACAGACCCACAGCGGCACCGGTGGCCGCCAGAGCGTATTTTGTCCGGACGGGAGGAGAGGTTCCGGCATCGCTGGCTGCGTCTGCGCACCGCGCGTATCGCTGATCAGCTGAGCCAGACGGCTACGCACCGCATCGCGCTGGAGGCGGCCCTGTTCGACGCCGCGATAGCGGCCTTCGTAGCCCAGCAGCAGGCAGTAATGGATCACTTCCAGCAGCCAGAGGTGCTGCGCAGGCGTATGGGAGATGCGTGACAGCAGCTGGAAAACTTTTTCGCCGCCCCAGATTTCATTATGAAAGGTGACCAGCAGCCCGTTGCCTGACCAGATACCGCGTGAACCCCAGGGGGTCTGAGCGGCGGCTTCATCCAGCACGCTGCAAAGACAGTAGCGCGCGCCAATAATCATATCGAATGGAAGGCCCGCCTGTTTGCTGCGCATTTCAAACTGACGTATCTCATCGACCAGTTGCTGACGCAGACCGGCGGGATCGTCATGAGTCGCCGCCAGGCGGATCTGCACAATTGCATTCAGCAACGGCGCTGCGGCGGCAAGTAATGGATTGTCTTGGCTGACCGGGAGCGGTAAGTCAGCGGCATATTCCTGAGTCATCTGGGTTTTACGGTCTCTGCTGGATGGCACCGGTCAGGCATTGAGGCTGACCGTCCTGTCGGATGCCAGGAGATCGCCATCCCTGGCGTATCTTTAGTCCGGATTGCAGTAGGTTACTGTTCCTCAGCGCCACAAGCTGGGCCGCCGGTAAGTAACACTGTCCCGTCTGCAACCCTCTGATTGAGGGTAGAGGCGATTATTCCAGAATCCAGGTTGCGTTATCGTTATTGCGACAGGCTTTGCTTTTCCCGCCGACATCCACGCAAACCTTGGTGGCGCTCTTACGCGGTTTTGGCCGGTCGCTCTTCAGCGTGGCGTCATACAGATCGCTTTTCACGCCCGCCTTAAAAGGCACATAACCGATTAACTGGAGCTGCTCCTCATCGGCGATCGCCAGCCAGTGTCCTTCGACCTGGCCCAGCACGTTGAAAGGCTTACCGCTTTCCAGATATCGCACCACTTTGCCGCTAAAATCGGGGCGGGTCATCACTGAAGCCCCGTAAAGCGCCCGGTAGGTCTCGTTTACCGGCGTGAAAGAACCTGGTGGCTGTACCGCATAGCGGTGGGTCAGCGTCACGCCATCGACTTCACTGGTGACAACCGTATCATCGGTCACAGGAGGAGGAGGCGCTTTACAACCGGCCAGGGTCAGGGCTGCCAGCAGGGTTAACGCGATGCTTATTTTCACAGGGGTCCTCGTGCATTTCATCAGTGAGCCTAATAGTCCACAAGCGAAACACCACCTAATCGTTCCCAAAAACGGCCGACGGCGGACGATGAAGGGATAAAAATTATGCGGGTTTACAGAAAGATAAAATCGTTAACAGTCTACCTTACACATTTGAGATTGGGAACCATTGCATAAGGGGAGATGACATGATATCAGTCGGCTCGCGCCTGTTACAGAGTCCCATAAAGGTGCCAGCGGAAAAAAATCAGAAAGAACAACAGGCTGCCTCAATGACGCTGTCACGCTTTTAAGATTTTTTCGGTGACAGGAAGGCGTTTTACAGGAAATTATAATCACAAGCCAGATTAACGAATCCCGTAACGTGAGAAAATTTTCCCCGCTCTCCACTTCTCACCCTGATTTCCCCCACCATTCAGGCATGGCTTTTGCTTAATACCAGCATCGACAAACGTCTGGAGATGCGGTTATGCCCACCAATGTTCCTCCGGCAGATGCCTGGCTGATGGCGTCACGCCAGGCTGAAATCGCCAGCCTGCAAAAATTGCTGCAAACCGGGAAGCTGACAGGGGAGATCAGCCAGCTTGTACATGAGCTACAGCGCGAACGCGGCGTCAGTAATATCTGGATTTGTTCACAGGGGAAAATGTTTGGTGAAGAACTGCCTGTCCGGGAACGTCAGGTTGGCGTGGCGCTGGCGAATACACTGGCGAACCTGCCACCGCTGGCTGGCAATCAGGCAGCGCAGCCCGGCAGCGCCAGGGTGTACAGCCGGATCGCTGCGGCGCTGCACGCGCTCGGCGAACTCACGGCGCTGCGCCGCGATGTGCGCGACTGCAGGCTCAGCCACAGCGACGCGATGCGGCAGTTTACCCACATCATCCGCCAGTTGCTTAATCTCGCGTTTGAAATGATTGATACCGCGAGTGACCCTCAAGTTTCACGCGCGCTGATAGCGATGTTCAGCTTTATGCAGGGCAAAGAGTTGGCAGGCCAGGAGAGAGCGATCGGATCGGCGGGTTATGCTGTTGGAGCCTTTTCCGCCAGCCAGCGCGAACGGCTGCTGGAACTGATCGAGGCACAGGATCGCTGTTTTACCCACTTCACGCAGTTTGCCGATGCGAAAAGCCTGCAGCGCTGGCGCAGTCAGTCGCAGGAGGAGAGTGATGTGGAACGGCTCCGGCGTATCGCCTGTACGCGCAGCACACCGGAAGAAGGGGGGGCGGAAATGGCGCTGCGCTGGTATCAGCGGATGACGCGGCGTATCGACGGGCTTAAACAGGTGGAGGATGGACTGGCGCAGCATCTGATGCAGTGCTGTCGGGAAAGTATACGTCAGGCTCAGCTTCAGCAGGCGGTGCAGGAGGAGGGGGGCGATGCGTTGAGGGATCAGCCTGACACCGGACCGGCATTCAGCATCTACGTGGCGGGCCAGAACTGGCTGAAGCAGGAAGGGCAAACGCTGGACACCGGCGGCCTGACGCCCGCTCTGGGAAAATCGGTGCTGGGGCTGGTGGAAGCGCAGTCGCGTCAGCTGGAGGCGCTGGACAGTGAACTGACCGCCATCCGGGCATCGCTCGGGGAGCGTAAGCAGATTGACCGGGCGAAAGCGCTGCTGATCCGCCACCACGACTACAGCGAAGAAGAAGCCTGGCAGGCGCTGCGTAAAATGGCGATGGATCAGAACCGCCGCATCCCGGATATCGCTGAGGCCCTGCTTGCGGTGGCGGGTGCCTTTACGGCTACTCCTAAGTGAGTAGTTGCACAACGTGCGGGCGTTTATGCTTCACCGCAGGGCAAAAACAACCTCCGATAGCCGGGTTCATGGGGCATCACGCCAGCGCCAAAGCAGGTAAACCGGAACAGAACCGGCCTGACAATCGTGAATTACCTGCTCCGCTTTAACGCTCAGACATTATCTCTGTTCATACAGATTTTTCTGGCACACCCCTTGCAACACTTCCTGTCACATAGCTGCATTTGTTTCGCCAACGGCGGTGAAATGAGTGCTTTGGATAAAGGCGTCCAACCGCATGCGCTGCGCATGCTGGTCGGACGCCTTTTTTTATTCTTTCAGGAAGCCAGAAGATGACTAAACCAGGTTTTCCGCTCTCCAGACGACGATTTCTTACGGGTAGCGCCTTGCTGGGCGGCAGCTACCTGGTGCCCGGTTTGCTGAACAGCGTCTGGGCGGCAGGTTCAGATGCGCCGGAGAAAACGACGGTTCGCGTCGGCTTTATTCCCCTGACCGACTGTGCGCCGGTGGTGATGGCGGCGGTAAAAGGCTTTGATAAAAAATATGGTTTCACCCTGGTGCCGAGTAAGGAAGCCAGTTGGGCGGCGGTGCGCGATAAGCTGACCTCTGGCGAGCTGGATGCGGCACACGTCCTTTACGGGATGCTCTACGGCCTCCAGCTTGGCGTGGCCGGGCCGCAGCATGATATGGCGAATCTGATGACCTTAAACCAGAACGGCCAGGCCATTACGCTCTCAAATCAGCTGAAAGAAGCAGGCGTCACCGATGCCGCAGCCCTGCAAAAAAAGGTGAGCACCAGCCCGGCAGGGACCTATACCTTTGCGCATACCTTTCCCACCAGCACCCACGCTATGTGGCTCTACTACTGGCTGGCGAACGCCGGTATCGATCCATTTAAAGATGTACGCACTGTCGTGGTGCCGCCGCCGCAGATGGTGATGAATATGAAAATCGGCAATATGAGCGGTTACTGCGTCGGAGAGCCCTGGAACCAGCGGGCTATTGCCGAACGGGTAGGATTCACGGCGGAAACCTCACAGGGCATCTGGCCCGATCATCCGGAAAAAATCCTTGGCACGCGTGCTGCCTGGGTGAAAGCGCATCCCAATACTGCCAGGGCGCTGACCGCTGCCGTACTGGAGGCGGCCCGCTGGATTGATGCCTCAGACGAGAACCGGAAGGAAACGGCACATGTGATTGCCGGACGCGCTTATCTCAATACCAAACCCGGGATCATTGAGGGCCGCATGCTTGGTCAGTATGACAACGGTCTTGGTAAACGCTGGCAGGACCCGCACGGCATGCGTTTTTACAACGAGGGGGCGGTGAATTTCCCCTGGCTTTCAGACGGCATGTGGTTTCTGACCCAGCAGAAACGCTGGGGGCTGCTGAAAGAGGAGCCGGACTATCTCGCGGTCGCCCGGCAGATCAACCGTATTGACGTTTACAAAGCGGCCGCTGCCGCTGTGGGGAATGTGCCGCTGCCGGCAGGCGAGATGCGCAGCAGTACGCTGATTGACGGCAAAGTCTGGGACGGCAGTCAGCCCGCGCAGTATGCCGCCAGTTTTGCCATTCACGCAGGAGGTCAGAAATGAAAAATGAAGCACGCATCGTTCCGCTGGTGGCAGAACCTGCCCCGATTCAGGCAGAAATCATCCCGCTTAAAACGCGGCCCGAACCCAGGCCTGCCGTGCGCCGCCCCGTGTTGCGTCCGCTGCTGCAGCGCACGATCCCTGGCGTGTGCGGCATCATGCTGCTGCTGGTGGTCTGGCAGATCGCCGCGCTCAACAGTGATGGCTTCCCGGGGCCGGTCTCAACCTGGCAGGCGGCGATCACGCTCTTTGCCGACCCTTTCTACAACGGTGGGCCTAACGATCAGGGCATTGGCTGGAACGTGCTGGCCTCTCTTCAGCGGGTAGCGGTCGGCTTTGGTCTGGCGGCGCTGGTCGGCATTCCTGCCGGTTTCCTGCTCGGTCGTTACCTGTTTCTGGGCCGCATGTTCAGCCCGATTATTTCGCTGCTGCGCCCGGTCAGCCCGCTGGCCTGGCTGCCTATCGGTCTGCTGCTGTTTCAGCGCGCCGAACCCGCGTCGAGCTGGACCATTTTTATCTGCTCAATCTGGCCGATGGTGATCAACACCGCCGAGGGCGTACAGCGTATTCCGCAGGATTATCTCAACGTCGCGAAGGTCCTCCGGCTGTCGGAATTCACCACCATGCGCAGGATCCTCTTCCCTGCGGTGCTGCCAGCGGTACTGACCGGCGTGCGCCTTTCTGTCGGCATCGCCTGGCTGGTCATCGTCGCCGCCGAAATGCTGACCGGCGGTCAGGGGATCGGTTTCTGGATCTGGAACGAGTGGAACAACCTCAACGTGGAAAACATCCTGATTGCCATCGCCATTATCGGCGTGGTTGGGCTGCTGCTGGAGCAGGCGCTGATGCTGCTGGCGCGCCGGTTTTCCTGGCAGGATGGACAGAAGGGGAGTAGATAATGCAGAACATCATTGAGGTACAAAACGTCAGCCAGCGCTTTAACAGCACCCAGGGAACGTTTCTCGCGCTGGATAACGTCAGCTTCACCCTTCGTCAGGGAGAAACCCTGAGCCTGACCGGCCATTCAGGCTGTGGCAAATCCACCTTGCTCAATCTGATCGCCGGGCTGACCAGCCCGAGTGAAGGCGTCCTGCTGTGTGATAACCGTGAAATTGCAGGCCCCGGCCCGGAGCGGGCGGTGGTGTTCCAGAACCACTCATTGCTGCCCTGGCTGACCACCTACGACAACGTTGCGCTGGCGGTCAGTCAGGTATTCAGAAACCAGATGAGCAAGGCGGAACAGCACGACTGGATCCTGCACAACCTTGAGCTGGTGCAGATGCAGCATGCGCGGGATAAACGCCCCGGCGAACTCTCCGGCGGGATGAAGCAGCGCGTCGGCATCGCCCGGGCGCTGGCGATGAAACCCCGCGTGCTGCTGATGGATGAACCCTTCGGCGCGCTGGATGCCTTAACCCGGGCGCATTTACAGGATGCGGTGATGGCCATTCAGGCGAAACTCAATACCACGATTGTGCTGATCACCCATGATGTGGATGAGGCCGTACTGCTCTCCGATCGGGTAATGATGATGACCAACGGCCCGGCGGCCACGGTGGGCGAAATTATGACGGTCGATCTGCCGCGTCCCCGTGACCGGGTGGCGCTTGCCAGCGAGCCGCGCTACCACCAGCTGCGCCAGCAGGTGCTGCATTTCCTCTACGAAAAGCAGTCGGTGGCGTAAGGAGAAGGCGATGGCGGAACATCTGGTGGTGATTGGCAACGGAATGGCCGGGATGCGGATGGTGGAAACGCTGTGGCAGCTTGCGCCCGGCCGCTACCGCATCACCGTGGTGGGGCGAGAGCCGCTGGGCAACTACAACCGTATCCAGCTTTCATCCGTATTGAGCGGAGAAAAAACGTTTGCGGAGACGGTATCGCATGGCCCCGAATGGTATCAGCAGCGCAACATCCGGTTTCTGCCGGGTGAGGAAGTGTTATCGCTTGATATAGCAGCAAAAACTATTACTACCGCGCTGAGAACGCTGCACTGGGATCGCCTGGTATTTGCCACAGGTTCCCGTCCGGCCATCCCCGCGATTCCCGGCTGCGATCTGCCGCACGTCAGCGGATTCCGTACCCTGGCGGATGTTAACGGCATGCTGGCGGGACGCGGGCCGGTCGTGGTACTCGGCGGCGGGCTGCTTGGCATAGAGGCGGCGGCAGCGCTGCGGCAGCGCGGTCGTGACGTCACGCTTATCCACCGTCACGGCTGGCTGATGGATCGTCAGCTTGATCCGCAGGCCGGCGCGTTACTGGCGGAAACACTGCATCAGCGGGGAATCACCTGTCGCCTGGCCTGCGAAATCACCCGTATTGAAACCGACCGCGTCACGCTGACGGGAGGCGCAGTCATTCCGGCCGGTCAGGTCGTTATTGCGACCGGCGTGATGCCTGAAATCTCACTGGCGGTGGCGGCGGGTATTCCTTGTGGACGCGGTATTCTGGTGGATCGGCAGTGCTGCACCGCCATCAATGCCATCAGCGCGCTCGGCGAATGTTGCGAGATCGCAGGCGAAACCTTTGGCCTTGTCGCCCCCTGTTTTGCCCAGGCCAGGGTGCTTGCTCATCGCCTCGCCGGAGAGCCGGTGGCGGATTTTGTTGACGAAGAGGCGGGCACCCGCCTGAAGGTCACCGGCATACAGGTGTTCAGCGCAGGTCAGATTTCAGCTGCACCGGATCTCATCTCCGCTGAAGCCTTCGATCCGCTGGAACGCCATTATCGCCGCCTTTTTTTCCGCCGCCGTCAGCTGGTGGGAATGCTGCTTTATGGCGATGTAAGTGACAGTGTCACACTGATGGAAAAAATGCAAAGCGGCGTCAACGGCGATCCCCGGCTGCTCCTTGACCCCGATTACTCAGCGCAGCCCAGGGCTGCAGGAGAAAAACAGATGCGCAAACCGACACTGGTTGTTATCGGCCATGGTATGACCGGTCACTATTTTCTTGAGCAGATGGTGGCTAAATCGCTGCATCTTCACTATCACATCGTGGTTTATGGCGAAGAGCGTCACGTCGCTTACGATCGGGTTCATCTCTCCGACTATTTTGCTGGCAAAGGGGCAAAGGCGCTCTCGCTGGTCAGCGACCACTTCTTTGCCGATAGCGGCATTGAGCTGCGGACGCATCGCCCGGTGGTGGCGATCGATCGCGAACGGCGCTGCGTGCGTGAGGCCGGTGGCCATGAGATGAGCTGGGATAAGCTGGTGCTGGCGACCGGCTCTTACGCCTTCGTCCCGCCGGTGCCGGGCAGTGACGATGCGGGCTGTTTTGTCTACCGCACGCTGGACGATCTGGATGCGCTGGCCGCCAAAGCGAAGCAGGCCCGGCGCGGCGTGGTGATCGGCGGGGGGTTACTGGGTCTTGAGGCGGCCAATGCGCTGACCCGGCTGGGTCTGGAAACCACGGTGGTGGAATTTGCGCCGCGCCTGATGGCCGTTCAGCTCGATGAAGGCGGTGCGGCGATGCTGAGCCGTAAGATTACTGCGCTGGGCGTTCAGGTACTGACCGGCAAATCGACCCAGCAAATTGCCCGTCAGCCGGATGGTTCGTTGCAGCTGAATTTCGCCGACGGCGGCATACTGGAGACCGATTTAGTGCTGTTCTCCGCCGGGATCCGTCCCCGCGACCAGCTCGCCGCCGACGCCGGACTTCGTCTTGGGCCACGCGGCGGCATTGAAATTGACAGCGGCTGCACCACCTCCGATGCGGATATATATGCCATTGGCGAATGCGCCCTGTGGAACGGGCAGATCTTCGGGCTGGTGGCGCCGGGCTATCAGATGGCGAGAGTGCTGGCCTCAACGCTGGCGGGGGAACAGGCCGCGTTTACCGGCGCGGACATGAGTACCAAACTCAAACTGCTCGGGGTAGAGGTGGCCTCCTTTGGCGACGCGCACGGACGTACCGCAGGCAGTCAGAGCTATTACTGGAACAATGAGCCGCAGGAGATTTACAAGAAAATCGTCGTCTCCGCCGACCGCAGACGCCTGCTGGGCGGCGTGCTGATCGGCGACAGCGGGGATTACAGCACGCTGCTGCAAATGATGCTGAATGAGATGGCGCTGCCCGCTTCTCCGGAAGCGCTCATCCTGCCTCAGCCGCAGGGGTCACCAGCGAAAGCGCTGGGCGTGGCCGCTCTGCCCGACAGCGCGCAAATCTGCTCCTGTCATAACGTCAGCAAAGGCGACGTGTGCGCGGCGGTATCCGGCGGCTGTGGCGATATGGCCTCGCTGAAGCGCTGTACCAAAGCGGCGACTGGGTGTGGCGGCTGTGCAGCGCTGGTTAAGCAGGTGATGGAATATCAGCAGGCTTGCCTGGGCGTGGAGGTGAAAAAAGATATCTGTGAACATTTCGCCTACTCGCGCCAGGAGCTGCACCATCTTATTCGCGTCGGCAATATCAAAACCTTTGATGCGTTGATTGCCCAACACGGCAAGGGGCTGGGTTGCGAAATCTGTAAACCGCTGGCCGGATCGCTGCTCGCCTCGACCTGGAATGAGTATCTGCTTAAGCCGCAGCATCTGCCGTTGCAGGACACCAACGATCGCTATTTTGCCAATATTCAGAAAGACGGCACTTACTCCGTGGTACCCAGAATCGCCGGTGGTGAAATCACGCCGCAGGGGCTGATTGCCATAGGGAAAGTTGCGGAGCGCTACAACCTCTACAGTAAAATTACCGGCGGTCAGCGCATCGATCTCTTTGGCGCGAGACTCGATCAGCTACCGGCTATCTGGGAGGAACTGCTGGCGGCAGGCTTTGAGACCGGCCACGCCTACGGCAAATCGCTGCGCACGGTGAAATCCTGCGTCGGCTCTGACTGGTGTCGCTACGGTCTGAAGGACTCTACCGGCTTCGCCATTGCGCTGGAGAACCGCTACAAAGGGCTGCGTGCGCCACACAAAATCAAGATGGCGGTCTCGGGCTGCACCCGCGAATGTGCCGAGGCGCAGAGTAAAGATATCGGCGTGATCGCCACGGAAAACGGCTGGAATCTCTACGTCTGCGGCAACGGCGGTATGAAGCCCAGACATGCGGATCTGTTTGCCAGCGATCTGGATGACGCCACGCTAATCCGCTACGTGGATCGCCTGCTGATGTTTTATGTGCGCACCGCCGATCGCCTGCAGCGAACCAGCGTCTGGATGGACAATCTGGAAGGCGGGCTGGCCTATCTGCGTCAGGTGGTTATGGAAGATTCACTGGGCATTGCGGATGAACTGGAGCAGGAGATGGCACATGTGGTGGCAAGCTACCAGTGTGAATGGCAAACCACGCTGGAAAACCCGGAGCGGCTGGCGCTCTTCAGACCAACGCTTAACAGTGACCAGCCGGATGAAACCGTCCGCTGGGAACAGGTTCGCGGTCAGATCCGGCCAGCGACTGCGCCGCTGCCGGTCAATCATACTCCTTCGCCAGTAGGCTGGACCGAGGTTTGTGCGCTCGACGCGATCCCGCCCCAGGCGGGGATCGGGGCGCGTATTGGCGCACAGCGTATTGCGCTGTTCCGTCTGCATGAGCAGGTCTATGCGCTTGATGATATTGAACCGGGAACCCGTGCCAGCGTCCTTTCCCGCGGCATTCTGGGCGACAGCGCTGGCGAACCCATTGTTATCTCACCGCTCTATAAACAGCGCTTTCGGCTTTGTGATGGCCGGGCACCCGATAACAGCGACCTGGCGGTACGCTGCTGGGCGGTAAAAGTGGAGGCGGGCCGCGTCTGGGTCGCCAGCGAGGCACTGGCGCTGGCGCAGGCGGTGGCCTCATGAAAAGTACCTGTCCCTACTGCGGCGTAGGCTGCGGCGTGGCGATCGCGGTCGATTCTCAGGGCGGCTGTAAAGTCACCGGCGATGCCACGCATCCAGCCAGTTACGGCAGGCTTTGCGTTAAAGGTGCGGCGCTTGGCGAAACCCTCACTCATCAGGGTCGGCTTCTCTCCCCCGAGGTCGATGGCGGAAAGGTGAGCTGGACGCAGGCGCTGGATGCGGTTGCGCAGCGTCTTGCTGCGGTGATCCGTGAACATGGGCCGCAGGCGGTGGCGTTCTACGCTTCGGGTCAGCTGCTGACGGAAGATTATTACGTTGCCAATAAGCTGATGAAGGGATTTCTCGGCGTGGCAAATATTGATACCAACTCCCGTCTCTGTATGGCCTCGGCGGTGGTGGGCTATAAGCGCGCATTCGGCGCGGATGCGGTTCCCTGTTGCTATGAGGATTTTACGCAGACCGATCTGGTGGTGCTGGCTGGATCGAACAGTGCCTGGACACATCCGGTCGCCTTTCAGCGGCTGGTGCAGGCGAAGCAGGCGAAACCCGGCATGCGGTGCGTAGTCATTGATCCGCGCCGTACGGCGACCTGCGACATTGCCGATCTGCATCTGCCGCTGAGGCCGGGCAGCGACGCGGCGTTGTTTAACGGACTGCTGCACTGGCTGGCGACGCATCAGGCACTGGATGCCGCCATGCTGCCTCACCTTAACGGCGTGGAGCAAGCGCTGCAGGCGGCAGCTGAGTGGCCGCTGGCGAGAGTGGCCGACTTTTGCCGGCTGCCGCCTGAAGACGTGACGCGGTTTTATACCCTCTTTCAGCAGTCACCAGCAGCGCTGACGCTCTATTGCATGGGGATAAACCAGTCCGCCAGCGGCAGTGATAAATGCAGTGCCATTATCAATGCCCATCTGGTCAGCGGCAAGATAGGACGTCCGGGCAGTGGTCCCTTTTCCCTGACCGGACAGCCCAATGCGATGGGCGGACGTGAGGTGGGCGGGCTGGCGAATCAGCTGGCGGCGCAGATGGACTTTACCCCACAGAACGTAGCGCGGCTTCAGCGTTTCTGGCAGAGCCAGAAAGTGGCGGACCGGCCCGGCCTTAAGGCGGTGGAACTGTTTCAGGCTGTGGGGCGGGGCGAAATCAAAGCGATCTGGATTATGGGAACGAATCCGGCGGTCTCGTTGCCCGACGGGCTTGCCGTAGCGGATGCTCTGCGGCGCTGCCCGCTGACCATCGTCTCCGACGTGACGGCGCATACCGATACCGCAAGGCTGGCGCATATCCTGCTGCCCGCCCAGGGCTGGGGGGAGAAAAATGGCACGGTAACCAATTCTGAACGTTGTATCTCGCGCCAGCGCGGTTTTGTCGCCCCGGCGGGCGAAGCGCGGCCTGACTGGTGGATCCTCGCCCAGGTCGCCCGGCGTCTGGGTTTTCAGCACGCATTTAACTGGACGCATCCTGCCGCCATCTTCCGCGAGCATGCGGCGCTCTCCGGGTATGAAAACGCAGGAAGCCGGGCATTTGATATCAGCGGGCTGGCATCGCTGAGCGATCGCGCCTGGGAGCAACTCGATCCTGTTCAGTGGCCGGTGAATGCCCGCTTTCCCGTCGGCTGCGTCCGGCTGTTCGGTGACCGGCAGTTTTATCATCCGGATGGCCGGGCGAGGCTGATCCCGGTAACGCCCAGTCTGCCCGCCTCTCAGCCCTCACGATCCTATCCGCTTACGCTCAATACCGGCAGAATTCGCGATCAATGGCATACCATGACCCGCACCGGCAGCGTGCCGCGTCTGATGCAGCATTACAGTGAACCTTTCGGTGAGCTGCATCCCCTTGATGCCGGACGCTACGGTATCGCCGACGGCGATCTGATGCGCGTCCAGTCGGTCAGCGGCTGGATGATCTGCCGCGCTCACTTCAGCGAAGCCCAGCAGCCGGGCAGCCTGTTTGTGCCCATCCACTGGAACAGCGAGTTTGCCAGCCATGGCAAGGTGGATGCGCTGGTGGCTGCGGCAGTCTGCCCACTCTCCGGGCAGCCGGAAAGCAAGCAGACGGCGGTGCGTATCAGCCGCTGGCAGTCTGACTGGCAGGGCACGCTCTACATGCGCAAAAGCACCCTGAGTGGCGAGCGTAAGCCGTTATGGTGGGTGCGAATTCCGGAAGGAGACGTAACGCGCTACCTGCTGGCCGATCGGGGCGAGCCAGCGACATGGCTGGCTCAACAGGGGCTGACGGAAGGCGTGACGTTACAATCTGCCCGTGCCAGTGGGCATTTTCTGCACCTCCTCGGATGGCGAAACGGCCAGCTGGAACTGGCCTTCTTTAGCGGCGATCCTTCGCTGGCGGTGCGGGAAGCCGTACTGGCCGCATTTGTTGAACCGCCCGCCACGGCACAGCAGCGCTTTGCCCTGCTCAGCGAACGGGCCTCATCAGGCTGTGCCGCCGGGCGCACCGTCTGCAGCTGCTTTGGCACCGGAGAAAATCAGATAACTGCGGCCATCGCCGCCGGTTGTGACACGAAAGAAGCGCTGGGTGCGCGGCTGAAATGCGGCACCAACTGTGGCTCCTGCCTTCCAGAATTAACCCGGCTGATTGCGCTTGCGCGCACGGCTGCCTGAGTGAGGTATGCGATGACGACACTACTTCCGTCGCTGGAGAAACTGTTAACCAGCGTTAAGAGCTGTAAAGCGGGTGCGGTGTGGCTGGTGGGCGCCGGACCGGGTGATGTGGATCTTCTGACAGTAAAAGCGCTGAGGCTGATTGAACACGCTGAGGTCGTGGTCTTTGACCGGCTGGTCAGCCCTGAAATTCTGGCGCTCATCCCCGCCACGGCGCTGAGCATTGATGTGGGTAAAACGCCCGGTTTCCATGGTCTGAAGCAGACACAGATTAATCAGCTGCTGGTGGAACTGGCGGCTGCCGGACAGCAGGTGATCAGGCTGAAAGGCGGCGATCCTTTTATTTTTGGCCGGGGCGGAGAGGAGATGAGCTGCATCCGCGAGGCGGGCATTGCCTGCCATATAGTGCCAGGTATCACGGCGGCGACGGGCTGTGCGGCGGCCACGGGGATCCCGCTGACGCACCGGGATATGGCGCAGTCGGTCCGCTTTATCACCGGACATGGAAAAGAAGGCCGCCCTGACCTGGCGTGGCACAGCCTGCGGGACGCCAGACAAACGCTGGTGTTTTATATGGGGCTGACGTGGTGTGAGGCACTGAGCGAAGCGCTGATCGCCCACGGACGCCGGGCAGATACCCCGGTCGCTATTATCGAAAAAGGCACCAGACCCGATCAGCGGGTGATGGTGACCACGCTTGGCGAACTGGCGGAAACGGTAAAACGCCAGTCGCCGCAGTCGCCCTCGCTTCTGATCCTGGGCGATGTGGTCAGCCTTTACCGCGCCACCAGCACCTCCACGCCCAGCGCTTCAAAGGCGGTGGCGGAAACGAACCATCACGCATTGCGATAATATTTTAAAGAAGCATTAAGAGAATCTGATCAAGCAGTACGTACAAAAAGTATTGATACATAGCCAGATTGGCCAGCTTCAAAAAAGCCAAAATGTTCACCGCTCGCGTGAAAATTGACCGCTGCTTTATTGACCGCTACTGTGGTCTGGTTACGTAAGTAACGAACGCAATTTTTATAATGGAATTCTCTTACATGGAGTTAATGAAAATGGCAATCCCAGCCTATTTGTGGCTTAAAGACGACGGCGGCACGCCTGTCAAGGGCTCTGTCGATATGCCTGGCCGTGAGGGTAGCATTGAGATAATCGGGCTCAATCATGGTGTTACATTTCTAACTGATGACGCCACGGGCAAACTAACAGCAAGGCGGGAGCACTCCCCGTTTACGTTTGATAAGAAGATCGACGCCTCCACGCCTTATCTCTATAAAGCCGCGACGACCGGCCAGAAATTCACATCGGCTGAAGTAAAATATTACCGCATCAATGATGCCGGTCAGGAGGTGGAATACTTCAGTACGCTGATGGAAGGGGTACACGTGATTTGCGTCGGGCCTGTCATGTATAACGTGAAATCCCCATACGGTGAACAGCGTAACCATCTCGATATTGTTGATCTGGTGTACGAGAAAATCACCTGGCGATATTTGGATGGAAATATCATGCATTCAGACCGCTGGAATGATCGCATTATCCCACAGGGAGGCGGTCATGAAATGGAAATATGAGCAAAGCACCGGCAGGCTCTATTATGGCAGTGAGCTGGTGGAGACGGGTTACTCCGGTAGTCTGACCAACAAAAATAACCCAGATCGCCAGCATGTAAAAGGAATGGGGCCGATTCCGCGAGGAACGTATCGGATCGCCGGGCACTCAACGTCAAAAGGTCCGATGACGATAATTCTGGAGCAGACCTCCGGCGACACGTTTGGCCGGTCGGCGTTCCGCATTCACGGCGAGAGAGTTGATAAGCCTGCGGGCTTCGCATCTGAGGGCTGTATTATTATGTCGCGGGCTACACGGCGGCGCATTCTGCGCGAAGGCGGGATGCTGGAGGTTGTCCGATGAGACGACTCATGCTTTCAGGGCTGTTTCCCTGCCTGGTATGGGCGGGGGGAATCGCCACTGACTGGTCAGGCTTATTGAAGGGCGTCGAGTCGGGCGATCAAGTCTGGCTTGAGAAGGTTCCGGAATTTGCGGCCAAAGCCGACGTAAAACAGGCCGCTGCCCTTGAGGATGCACTTTCCATAGCGTTATCTAAGAATACCTCAGGTGTTCTGGAGACACTCAACATCATCGACGCCAAAACCTGGCCCCATATGATTGGAACAGACATCGTCTGTGGTGTTCCGGCTGAGTTATTCACTACCGACGCTATGGTTGAGGATTTTTATCAACGGACGCGTCTGGCTCTGCTTGAGACGGACAGGGGAGCAACCTGTCTGTGGATCCTTGAGGCAACATATGAGGAATGGAAGGCGGATCAAGCCCGTCAGATTAAGTAACAATGTTCCCGGCCAGCAAGTGGCCGGGTTCTTAATTCTCTCCTTCCCTGGTTTCCAGACCAGCTCAGCCGAAGCGCTGAATTTTCTCAGACGCACCGCTATGACATTATTCGCCATCATGCTGTGCTTTCCCGCTTTGAAAATAAAGGAAACCGAACTTTTACGCCAGTCACCACCGTCGCCCTCACTGCTGATCCTGGGTGATGTGGTCAGCCTTTACCGCGCCACCAGCACCTCCACGCCCAGCGCTTCAAAGGCCGAAATTGCGCTGTCTGAAATGCCGCTGTCGGTGATCAGGTAGTGAATATTGCTCCAGTCACAGGGCAGGGCGAACATCGACACTTTATCGATTTTGCTGGAGTCGGCCACCACGTAAACCGTGCTGGCCGATTTGATCATCGCGCTCTTCACTTTGATATCGGTCTCGCTGGGGAAGCTCAGGCCCAGCCGGGGTGAAATACAGGCCGTGGCGAGAAACAGCTTCTCTGCCAGCACGTTCTCAAAAAAGCTGGCGGCTTTTTCGCCGGAGGTGGAAAGGGTGGGGAATTTAAAGGTGCCGCCGGTCAGCAGAATATTGATCCCCGGCTCGCCTCCCAGCATCAGCGCAATATTTACCGCCGTGGTCACCACCGACAGTTTACGGATATGGCTAATTTGCTGCGCGATGGCGGTGGTCGTGGTACCGGAATCGAAAATTACCGTATCCCCATTGTCGATATGCTGGGCAGCCAGCCGGCCTATCGCCTCTTTTTCGTCGAGATGCGTCTGGCGTTCCAGCATCAGCGCGCCGGTGTTCTGCTTGCCCGTTACCAGCGTTGCCCCGCCGTGAAACCGCTGAACATAGCCCTCTTTTTGCAGCATACGCAGGTCGGTACGGATGGTCGCTTCCGTCAGGCCAAATGCGTCGGTCAGAATTTTGACGGTGACGGTGCCATCTTCCCGGATCATCTCCAGAATCTTTTCGCGTCGCTGTTGCATATCCGCTAACTGTTCATTCTTGCTTTTCAACCGAAACTCTCCCTTCACCTGATTTTCGCGCATCAGCCCGCGTCAGCCCTGCCGTCAGCCGAAATATTACCCGCCGTCCCCGCCGATTGCGAGCGTAGCGGGGAGAGAATTTGATTTTCGAACGAAAATAATACTGTGATGAAAATGGCAATTATGCACCATTTATAACTAAAAATATCCATACAGATCACACTGTAAGCAGTACAGGTACGGTATATCAATAAGTTAGTGAAAATCACTGCTTTTGTTCGAAATTTGATCTGCCCCACAATTTGCCATCAAACGATAGCGTATATTTTTATTCGAAAACGAAAGGTCGCAGAAAGCTACTCAGCGCTCCGGCCTGCGGCACCACAGATGACGAGGTGAGGATGGACATTCAGGCAATTAAACAGACAGCGCGGCAGGCCCGACGCTATGTCCTGCAGATGAATCATCGGGCCGGCAAAGGACATACCGGCGCCGATCTTTCAGAGGTAGATATCATCTGCACGCTCTACATGGCGGTGATGAACAGAGAGGCGGAAAGGCCCGATCAGGATCGCTTCATTCTTTCTAAAGGGCATGGCGCGGGCGGCCTTTACTGTAGCGCTGCCGCCATGGGGCTGATCGACCCGGCCGTACTGGATCAGTTTATGGGCGACGATACGCTGCTGGCGGGTCATCCGGTACGCCAGAAGCTGCCGGACCTGGTGGAGATCAACTCCGGCGGTCTCGGCCATGGTTTACCTATCGGTGTGGGGCTGGCGCTGGGTAATCAGCTCGCCGGTCGGGGCCACCGCCGCGCATTCGTCCTGCTGGGAGATGGTGAACTGGCTGAGGGGTCGAACTGGGAGGCGGCCATGTCCGCCAGTAAATTCAAACTGGATAATCTGATCGCCATTGTCGATCGCAACCGCCTGCAGCTGGCGGGCAAAACGGAAGATATCATGCCCCTGGAGCCGCTGGCGGATAAGTGGCTCGCCTTTGGTTTCGAGGTGGTGGAGTGCGACGGCCACGATCCCGAGGCGCTGATTGACGCTATCAACCGGCCATCAGCGGGCAAACCACGGGTGATCCTCGCCAATACGGAAAAAGGCCATGGCATCTCGTTTATGGCAAACGTCCCCGCCTGGCACCATGCGGTCCCGAACGATGAGCAGCTGGCACTTGGGCTGGCAGAGCTGGAGGAAAACTGATGCAAGATCTACGTGACGCCGTCATCGCCACCCTGGTGGAAGAACAGAATAATGGGGCCAACCTCAGCGTGATGGTGGCTGATTCAACCTCAACATCGAAAATCGCGCCCTTTGAAAAGGCTTTTCCTGACCGGGTCATCAACGTCGGTATCGCCGAGCAGAACATGGTCGGCATGGCGGCGGGCGTGGCCCTCAGCGGTCGTACCGTCTTCACCGCCAATGCCGCGCCTTTCCTGTTTGCCCGCTCAAATGAGCAGGTTAAAAATGATATCTGCTACACCGAAACCAACGTGAAAATGCTGGGCCTGAATGCCGGTTTCGCCTACGGCCCGCTGGGTGCCACCCACCACTGCACCAACGATATCGCCATTGCCCGCACGTTCGGCAACCTGCAAATTTTCGCGCCGGCGGATGCGGTGCAGGCAAGCGCCATCGCCCGCTACGCCATTGCGCACAACGGCCCGGTTTATATCCGTATGGACAGCGACAAAGTGCCGGTGCTGCACGACGACGATTATCGTTTCGAGCCGGGCAAGCCTGAGATTTTGCAGCAGGGCGAAGGGACGGTCGTTTTCTGCCTGGGCACGCTGGCGCACGAGGCGCTGGCGGCGAAGGACTCGCGCATCACTATCGTCTCACTGCCTTCTTTATGGCCGCTTGATGAAGCGGCGGTGGTAGCGCTGATTGCCCGTCACCAGCAGGTGATCACCATGGAGGAGCATGTTCTGAGCGGCGGTCTGAGCAGCATTATTGGTGAAATCCTGCTGCGTCACGGGCTGCGCCAGCGCTTTACGCCGCTCGGCATCCCGGCGTATGAGTTCACCCACAGCAGCAGCCGCGCCGCGCTGCGCCGGCAGTTCCGTATTGATGCCGAAGGGCTGAAAAGTACGCTGAACCAGGCCGCCGCCGCCTGAGGAGAGAACGATGAGCAATGAATATGACGTAAATCTGCGCTACGGCGTCGATACCAACATGGATCTGAGTGGCAAGGTGGCGATCGTGACCGGCGGCCTCGGTGGTATCGCGATGGCCAGCAACCAGATGCTGCTGGAAAAGGGCGCCCGGCTGGCGCTGCTTTACCCCGCTTTCGAACAGGCTAAGGTCAGCGACGTGGCCGGTCAGTTTGACAGCGAGCGCGTGCAGTTTGTGGTCTGCGACGTCACCGATCCTGACTCAGTAGAACAGGCCGTCTCCCAGGTGGAAGCGCACTATGGACAGATCGATATCCTGGTGAACTGCGCGGGCTACGTGATGTTGCAACCGGTGCTGGAAACGGACTTCAGCGAATGGCAGAAGCAGATCGCAGTCAATCTGACCGGGCCGTTTCTCTGTTCACAGGCGGTGGCAAAGCGGATGGTGAAGGCGGGGCGCGGCGGCAAAATTATCAATATCGCCTCGCAGGCCGCCTCCATCGCCATCGACAATCACGTTGCCTACACGTCGGCGAAGGCAGGCCTGCTGGGAATGACCAAAGTGATGGCGAAGGAGTTCGCGCCGCACAAAATCAACGTTAACACCCTGTCGCCGACGGTTGTGCTGACGCCAATGGGGGAAAAAGCCTGGCGCGGTGAAAAAGGCGACGCCATGAAGCAGTTAATCCCCTTAGGCCGCTTCGCCTATACCGATGAAATTGCCGCCGCCGTGCTCTTTTTCGCCAGCAACGGCAGCGACATGATCACCGGCGCCGACCTGATGATCGATGGCGGCTTCACTATCTGGTAAAGCCGAAAAATAGTGTTCCAGCTCGTGTCGTACCCTACAAAACCGATAACAACAGAGAGAGAGAACATCTTATGAAAATCCGTTTAACGTTGTTAGCCCTTGCCACAGCCTGCGTTTTCTCACCTGCGGTGCTGGCCGCAGAGAAAGGCACCATTATGATCCTGGTGAACTCGCTGGATAACCCTTATTACGCTTCCGAAGCCAAAGGGGCCAATACCCAGGCTCAGGCGCTGGGCTATAAAACCACGGTGCTTTCCCACGGGGAAGATGTGAAAAAACAGAGCGAACTGATCGATGCCGCGATCGGTAAAAAGGTACAGGGAATTATTCTCGATAACGCTGACTCCACCGCCAGCGTGGCGGCGATAAAAAAGGCGAAAGACGCAGGTATTCCCGTGGTGCTGATTAACCGCGAAATCCCGGTCGATGACGTGGCGCTGGCGCAGATCACCCATAACAACTTCCAGGCCGGTTCCGACGTGGCGAACGTCTTCGTTGAGAAAATGGGCGAGCAGGGCAAATACGCCGAGCTGACCTGCAATCTGGCGGACAATAACTGCGTGACCCGCTCCAAATCTTTCCATCAGGTGCTCGATCAGTACCCCGATATGCAGAGCGTGGCGAAACAGGATGCCAAAGGCACCCTGATCGATGGCAAACGCATTATGGACAGCATTTTACAGGCGCACCCTGACGTGAAAGGTGTTATTTGCGGCAACGGTCCGGTGGCGCTGGGCGCTATCGCCGCGCTGAAAGCGGCGGGACGCGATGATGTGATCGTGGTCGGCATTGACGGCAGCAACGAGGAGCGTGACGCGGTTAAGGCGGGAACGCTTAAGGCGACCGTCATGCTCCAGGCCCAGGCGATTGCCGCTCAGGGCGTCACCGATCTCGACAACTACATTCAGAAAGGCACCAGCCCGGCCAAACAGCGCGTGATGTTCCGCGGCATTCTGATCGATCAACAGAACGCCAGCAAGGTGCAGGATTTCAATTTCAAATCCTGACGGATAACCCTCACGACACTGGCGCCTCCAGGCGGAGGCGCGAAGGAGAAGCGTTATGACCAGGCGAATCTGGCTGGCAACGACACTGTTACTGCTCGGCGGCTGCCGCATCGTCTCCCAGCAGGAGCTGGCCGATCTGAAAAATCCCCCTAATCCTCATCTGGCGGATGTCAGCAGCGTTTACGCCAGCAAAATCGTCCCGCAGGTAGTTAGCGAGGCCAGACCGCTTAATGAACTGATGCAGGCGCTGGCGGCGGCAAAAGATGTCGACAGCGCCTGTCAGCAGCTGGGCTACCGCAGCCAGGCTGAGAACCCCTGCGTCTTCAGCGTAAAGGTGGCGGGAACCGTGACAGAGGTCAATACCACTTCCCGCAGTGGAAAAATGACGCTGAAACAGGTCGACGGCCAGACGGTGAAAGTACAGATCGGTCCAATCATTCGCGGCACCGCGCTGCGTGATGCCTATCGGGGCGCGAGCTATCAGGATTTCAACGATCAGGTGTTGTTTGGCGATTATGGCAAAGCTATCAATGCGCTGGCCGCTGACGAAATCGAAAAACTGCAGCCGAAAGTGGGTGACCGGGTAGAGGTGAACGGCGTGTTCAGCAGTTGGGATCTGCCGCAGCGCGCGCCAGATATCACGCCGGTGCGCGTGGTGCGAGAGGGAGGTGGTGACAATGGTGCACAGTGAAGCCGACAACCTGACGCCGGTCAGCGACCAGCCGGAAGTCATTATCGAAACCCGCAACGTATCGCGGCTCTATCCGGGCGTCACCGCGCTCGATCAGGTGAATTACCGGGTTTACCGCAACAAGGTTAACGTCCTGATTGGCGAAAACGGCGCGGGCAAGTCCACCATGATGAAGCTGCTGGCCGGCGTGGAGGTGCCTTCCTCGGGCCAGATCCTGCTGGATGGCGAGCCGGTCACGCTGGGGTCGACGCAGCAGGCGGAGAAACACGGTATCAGCATTATTTTCCAGGAGCTGAACCTCTTTCCCAATATGAATGTGATGGACAACATTTTTATCGGCAACGAGTTTTTTCAGCGCGGGAGAATTAATGAGAAATATCAGTACCAGCTGGCCAGAGCGCTGCTTGAACGGCTGGAGCTGGATGTGGACCCCTATGCGGCGCTGAATGAGCTGGGGATCGGCCACCAGCAGCTGGTGGAGATTGCCCGCGCGCTCTCCAAGGACACCCGCGTGCTGATCATGGATGAGCCTACCTCCGCGCTCAGCCAGTCAGAAGTTAAGATCCTCTTTAACGTGATTGAAGCGCTGAAGCGGCGGGGTGTCACCATCATCTATATCTCGCACCGCCTTGAGGAGCTGATGGAGATAGGTGACCACATCACGATTTTCCGCGATGGCCGTTTTATCTGTGAGCGCGATGTGCGCGACGCCAGCGTGCCCTGGATCATTGAGCAGATGGTAGGCGACAAGAAAAAGCACTTTGATTATCAGGCGGCTGAACAGCATGAAACGGTACTTGAGGTCAGCGGCCTGACCGCGCTGGCACAGAACGGCGGCTATAAGCTCAATGACATCTCGTTCAGCCTGCGCAAGGGCGAGGTGATTGGTATATACGGCTTGCTGGGCGCGGGACGTACCGAACTTTTCAAAGGGATGATCGGCCTGATGGCCTGTCAGAGCGGCAGCGTCAGCCTTAACGGGGAGCCGCTGGCGGGGCGCAACTTCCAGTACCGGCTGAAAAAAGGGCTGGCGCTGGTCCCGGAGGATCGTAAAGGCGAAGGGGTGATCGAACTGATGTCCATCCGGACCAATATGACCCTCAGTGATTTAAGCCTGAAAGGATTTCGCCGGGCGCTTGCTCCGCTGCGTCCGCAGCAGGAGGAAGAGAGCGTTAATCAGATGATCCAGCGGCTGGCGATAAAAGTCAGTGACGCGGAGCTGCCGATCACCTCGCTGAGCGGCGGCAACCAGCAAAAAGTGGTGCTGGGTAAAGCGCTGATGACCCGGCCAGAAGTGGTCCTGCTTGACGAACCCACCCGCGGCATTGATGTCGGTGCCAAAACGGATGTTTATCACCTGATCGGTTCCATGGCCCGCGAAGGGCTGGCCGTAATGTTCTCCTCCTCGGAACTGGATGAGGTGATGGCGCTGGCCGACCGCGTTCTGGTGATGGCGGATGGAAAAATTACCGCCGATTTAACCCGGAAAGACGCGACGCGGGAAAAACTGATCGTCGCCTCCACGCCGCACGATTAATCAGGCATTTGCTCCCTCCCGCAAGGGACGTTGAGGAACACACCATGAATCAGAAATACCTGCTCTATATGTACCTGCTTAAGGCGCGCACTTTTATTGCGCTGCTTATCGTGATCGGCTTCTTCAGCGTGATGGTGCCGAACTTTCTGACCCCGTCCAACCTGCTGATTATGACTCAGCATGTGGCGATCACCGGCCTTCTGGCGATCGGTATGACGCTGGTGATCCTGACCGGCGGCATCGATCTTTCCGTCGGCGCGGTCGCCGGGATCTGCGGCATGGTCGCCGGTGCGCTCCTGACCAGCGGCATCCCCATCTGGGGTGGCAATATTCTGTTTCTGAACGTGCCTGAGGTGATCCTGGTTGTGGCGTTGTTCGGCATTGTTGTCGGTTTAATCAACGGAACGGTGATTACACGGCTGGGCGTAGCCCCCTTTATCTGTACGCTGGGGATGATGTATATAGCACGCGGCGCGGCGCTGCTTTTCAATAATGGCGGCACCTACGCTAACCTGGTGGGCGAGCCTGCGCTGAACAATACCGGCTTCGCCTTCCTCGGTTCCGGCACGCTGCTGGGCATCTATATTCCGATCTGGCTGATGGTCGCTTTCCTGCTGCTGGGGCTTTACATCACCCGGAAAACGCCGCTGGGACGCTATATCTACGCCAGCGGCGGTAATGAGTCGGCAGCGCGTCTGGCGGGTGTGCCCATCGTGAAGGTAAAGATCTTCGTCTACGCCTTCTCTGGCCTCTGTGCAGGGCTGGTCGGCCTGGTAGTCGCCTCACAGCTGCAAACGGCACACCCGATGACCGGCAATATGTTCGAAATGGATGCTATCGGCGCGACGGTGCTGGGCGGAACGGCGCTGGCTGGTGGTCGCGGACGCGTGTCTGGATCAATTATCGGCGCGTTTGTGATTGTTTTCCTCGCGGACGGCATGGTGATGATGGGCGTCAGTGATTTCTGGCAAATGGTGATCAAAGGGCTGGTGATCGTGACTGCCGTGGTCATTGACCAGTTCCAGCAGCGTTTGCAGAGCAAGGTGGTGTTAATGCGTCGGCATGAAAAAAAGCAGGCGGCCGCGCCGCTCTCTGAGGTTACCCATGGCTAGAGAAGTGATCGTGGCGCTGGACGAGGGTACCAGCAACGTCAAGGCAGTGGCGATTGACGCACGTGGTCAGGTGGTGGCGAAAGCATCGCGGCCACTGACGGTCAGCACGCCGCAGCCGGGCTGGGTGGAGCAGGATGGTATGACCCTGCTGACCATGTCGCTTACCGTGCTCCGGGAAGTGATCCAGACGGTCGGTGAGAACCGGGTGGCGGCGCTGGCGATCAGTAACCAGCGCGAAACGGTGATGGGATGGAGCCGGTCAGACGGCAAGCCGCTGGCACCGGCGCTCACCTGGCAATGTTCGCGAACGGCCGCATTTTGCGACAGGCTGCGCCGCGACGGGCAGGAAGCGCGGATCCGCACCCTTACCGGACTGCCCATCGCGCCGCTCTTTTCCGCCAGCAAAATGCGCTGGCTACTGGATAACGTCGCCCAGGGAACGACAAGAGCGGCAAACGGCGACATCTGTCTGGGCACCATTGATGCCTGGCTGCTCTGGCACTTTACCGGCGGCAGGCAGTTCCGCTGTGACACCTCGAATGCGGCGCGGACCCAGCTGCTGAACCTGCAGACCGGCGACTGGGATCCGGAAATGCTGGCACTATTTGGCCTGCCCAGAGCCGCGTTGCCCGATATTCATCCCTCCTGTGGTCTGTTTGGCACAACGTCGGGTCTGGAAGGGGTGCCTGATGGCCTGCCGGTGATGGCGATGATTGGGGATTCTCACGCGGCGCTCTACGGTCATGGTCTGGGCGCACCCGGTGGCGTTAAAGCGACCTACGGCACCGGATCGTCGGTGATGGCGCCGCTGGTGACACCCGATACCAGCATTACCGAGCTGGCCACCACTGTCGCCTGGCATGATGGCAGCCAGCTGATTTACGGCCTGGAAGGCAACATTCCTCATACCGGCGACGGCGTAGCCTGGATGGCGCAGGCGACCGGCCTGACTGACGGTAAGGGACAGGTGCTGGCGCGAGCGCTGCACGAACTGCCCGCCAGCGTTGAGTCTACGTTAGGCGTTTACTTCGTTCCGGCACTGACCGGGACCGGCGCGCCCTGGTGGGACGATCAGGCGCGGGGCGTGATAAGCGGGCTGAGCCGGGGCGTCACGCCCGCCCATCTGATCCGCGCTGCGCTGGAGGCGATCGCCTACCAGATAGCCGATGTCATTCATGCGATGCGCCAGCATCCCGACTTCCATCTGCAAAGGCTGATGGTTGACGGCGGCCCGACGCAGAATCCCTGGCTGATGCAGTTCCAGGCCGATCTGCTGGGCTGTCCGGTTGCCCGCAGCAGCACGCCGGAACTTTCCGCGCTTGGCGCAGGACTGCTGGCCCGTAAAGCCGCAGAACAGCTCAGCGAGGATCGCCTGCGAACGCTGCTGCCTGAACATGAGATCTGGCTGCCGGACGAGGCCCGGCACCAGCAACTACAGCAATCCTGGCATGGCTGGCGTGAGGCGGTAGCCCGCACGCTCTGGCAGCCCGCCACCCCGTTGAACCAAGGAGAAAACTATGAACCGTAATTTTCAGGGAAAAACCGTGGTCATTACCGGCGCCTGTCGTGGCATTGGCGCAGGTATTGCGGCCCGCTTTGCCCGTGACGGCGCAAATCTGGTGATGGTCTCGAACGATCGGCGCGTGTTTGAAACCGCAGAGCGGCTACAGGCGGAAGAGGGCGGTGATATTCTGCCTGTTCAGGCTGATGTGACCGATGAAGCGGAGGTTGCCGATCTCTATGCCCGCGCCGCGGCAAAGTTCGGCACCATTGATGTCTCCATACAGAATGCGGGTGTTATCACCATTGCGCCCTTCGATAAAATGCCGAAAGCAGACTTTGAAAAAGTGCTGGCCGTGAATACCACTGGCGTCTGGCTCTGCTGCCGGGAGGCGGCAAAGTATATGGTCAAACAGCAGTCAGGCAGTCTGATCAATACCTCTTCGGGCCAGGGGCGACAGGGATTTATCTATACGCCACACTATGCCGCCAGCAAAATGGGAGTCATTGGCATCACACAGAGCCTGGCTCATGAGCTTGCGCCCTGGAATATTACCGTCAACGCTTTCTGTCCCGGCATTATCGAAAGCGAAATGTGGGACTACAACGACAGGATGTGGGGCGAAATTCTCAGCAGCGAGCGGAAGCAGTATGGTAAAGGTGAACTGATGGCGGAGTGGGTGGAGGGCATACCGCTGAAGCGGGCGGGCCAGCCGCAGGACGTGGCCGGGCTGGTCGCCTTCCTGGCGTCCGATGATGCGCGTTACATCACCGGACAGACCATTAATGTGGATGGTGGTCTGATTATGTCCTGAACATCAGTCGTTGCCGAACCGTCCGATCAGGCCAGTTGCCCCCAGCACGTGTCCCTTCAGGCGGTTCAGTAGCGCCTCGCGGTTCAGGCCATGCTCCAGCACGTTTGCCGGGAGATCGGTGGCAATCAGGGTAAAGTTATAGTGATGAACGCCGCTGCCTTTGGGCGGGCAGGGACCGTAGTAATGCAGGGTGCCGGGACTATTTTTTCCGCCGGTATAACCTGTTCCCCTGGTCAAATCGCCCTGCGCAAACTGGCTGCGTTCTGCCGGTATGTTATAGGCAACCATATGGTTTACCCCCAGCCCTTTAGCGCCTACCAGGTCGTCCATGGTCAGCACATAGCTTTGCGTTCCCGCCGGGGGATTGGCCCAGCTCAGCGCCGGCGAGATATTCTCGCCCGTACAGGCGGGTTTACCGGCGGCGTTGCCGGCAAATTTCTTGTCCAGCAGGGCGTTATCGTTGAAATCAGACGAGCTGAGCGTAAATGCGGAGGGCGCGGCCTGCGCCGCGGTGATGCCGCAGAGCAGCAGTGAAACAGAGAGCAGCATTTTCTTCATCGGGTATCCCTTAACTAAATGGCCTGCAAACAGCCTGGACGATAACCTGTTGCTTTGCCAACTGCCAACTGCCAACTGCCAACTGCCAACTGCCAACTGCCAACTGCCAACTGCCAACTGCCAACTGCCAACTGCCGGCTAACACCTGAACATCTCAGTTTCTTAACGCACCAGTACGCCAGCATTTCATTATCTCCCCCCTCACTGCCTCAACATCTCACTATTCTGATGCCAACATCCTGCATCCTGCCGCCGGATAGCATGTTCCAGCGGCTTCCCCGTTACGGGTTGCCCGTCGGGGGCTGAATTATGCTAAGGTAACCTTTCGCTAATTTTGTGAGATCGCTTACGTTTTCAGCTAAAAAACAGGTTGCCTGACGGCACGTTATAAGGTTATGAGCAGACTAAACGCCCTCTCTCCCGCATATTGCGCCCTGCTGGCGGCCCTGATCACGGTGCTGCCCGGCCTGCGCTCCGCCTCGGCGCTGACGACGCAAACCGTCGTTGCCGACGCCCCGTTCGACGATCCCGCCCGCTTCACTAAGCTTCAGAGCCAGCTTCCGGCGTTAGGCGGCGACAGCGATGCGGCGGCGCAGGCGCTGGAAAAGCGTATCGCGGAGGCGGTGAAAAGCATTGGTGAAGCCAGCATGAACAGCGACGATGATATTTCGCTGGGGGAGCAGGCCAGCCAGTGGGCGTTTACCCAGTTCCGCGATGAGGCGACCCGCCGTGCGGAAGATGAGGCGCAGCAGCTATTGTCACCCTATGGTCGTGCGGATCTCTCGCTGATGGTGGACGCGGAAGGGAACTTTAACGGCACCACGGCACAGCTGATCACGCCCTGGCAGGATAACTACGACTATCTGACCTTCAGTCAGTTGGGGCTTGAGCAGACCGACTACGGCCTGGTGGGCAACGCCGGACTGGGCCAGCGCTGGCAGGTGGGCGGCTGGCGGCTCGGCTATAACGGCTTTATCGACAGCCTGTTTGAGTCAGAACAGCAGCGTGGCTCGCTGGGCGCGGAGGCCTGGGGCGATTACCTGCGCTTTTCCGCCAACTACTATCAGCCGCTCTCAGGCTGGCGTAATCGCAACGCCACGTCGCAGATGCGCATGGCGCGGGGTTATGACATTACCACGCAGGGCTACTTGCCGTTTTACCGCCAGCTGGGCGTCTCGCTGAGCTATGAGCAATACCTTGGCAAAAACGTCGATCTCTTTAGCAGCGGTTCGTCGGCGACCAATCCCTCCGCCGTAAAACTGGGGGTCAGCTATACTCCCGTCCCGCTGTTCACCCTGACCGCTTCCCATAAAACGGCGGATACCGGCGAGACGCAGGATCAGTTTGGCCTGAAAATGAACTACCGGATTGGCGTGGCGCTGAGCAAGCAGCTCTCAGCGCAGAACGTTGCGGCTGCACACTCGCTGAGCGGCTCCCGCTACGACGCGGTGGCCCGCAGCAATACGCCGGTGATGGAGTTCCGTCAGCGTAAAACGCTCTCGGTATTCCTGGCCACGCCACCGTGGCAGGTGCAACCGGGAGAAACGCTGCCGCTGAAACTTCAAATCTACAATGCCAACCCGATCAAGGCGATCAGCTGGCAGGGCGATACCCGGGCGCTGAGCCTGACGCCACCCCCCACCAATACCAGCACGCATGGCTGGAGCATTATTATCCCCGCCTGGGACAGCTCACCGGAGGCCAGCAATGAATACCGGCTGTCGGTCACGCTGGAGGATGAGCGCGATCAGCGCGTCACCTCAAACTGGATAACGCTGAAGCTGGCACCGCCGGTGAGCCTGCCCGCCGGAAGCAGCACGGAGTATAACCTGATGGCACCGCTCGCCACCCCGTAAACCAGAAAACTGTCAAGCGGCCGTGGAAAAATAAATGTGATAAAACTCACAAAATAGTAGTGGGAAGCAGACGCGGAATTTGCCAGAATCGGCAAAAAACTGACTCACCTGCACATCATGATCGTCCGACCGCATCGCCACTGGTTTATCCGTCTGTTTGCCTGGCACGGCTCTGTGCTGCCCGGCATTCTGTTTCGTCTCGGCCTTAACTTGCTGATCTCCATCGTCGCTATCTTATTACTGGGATGGTACGAAACCCTCGGCGTCAGGCTTACTCTGGCTCCTTTCAGCCTGCTGGGCGTCTCCATCGCCATCTTCCTTGGATTTCGAAACAGCGTCTGCTATGCGCGCTTTACTGAAGCACGGCAGCTCTGGGGCGGGTTGCTGATTGCCTGTCGCACCATCCAGCGGCAGGTTGAGGCCATATCGCCTGCCAGCGGACCGCGTATCGCCGCGCTGCTGATGGCGTTTTGCTACAGCCTCAAGCATCAGCTGCGTCACACCGACGCACGGGCGGATCTGCACCGTTATCTGGGTGATGAGGCGGAGGAGATCCTGCCGCTGCGGGCGCGAACCAACGCGATTGAAATGAAAATCTCCCGGTGGCTCAGTGAACAGCGGCGGAGCGGGGCAGTTTCGGATGTTGTTTATACGCAGCTTGATAACAGTATTCATCAACTCTCTGTGGTGCTGGGTGGATGCGAACGCCTGGCCAGTATGCCGCTTCCCTTTGCTTACGGCCTGCTGCTGCACCGCACCGTCTATCTCTTTTGTACGCTGCTGCCTTTCGCGCTGGTGCCCGATCTCCATTACATGACGCCGCTGGTCTCGGTATTTATCTCCTACAGCTTCCTCTCGCTGGATACGCTGGCAGAAGAACTGGAAATGCCTTTTGGCTATGCGAACAACCATCTGCCGATGGATGCCATGTGTACCAACATTGAGATCAATCTGCTGGAAATGATGAACCAGCACAACCTGCCTGCGACGCCCGTTCCTGATGCCTTCTATCGCCTGACGTAAGCGGCAGGTACGCCTTCACTCAGGCGCACCGCCTGCATCCCGGATGGCAAGAGCGCCTGCTCCGACACCAGCGATGTGACGCACTTAGCGGCGGCTAATAGCCATATCTAGCCCTCATCAGAAGCAAGACAAGAGCGCCACATTTCTTGCTCTGCTTCGCAGTGCCGCTGGCTAAAGTAAGAGCTTCCTGCCTGAAAGCCTGTCATTTATCCGTAAAACCGCCATTGATGACGCCAGGATGACGGCTGACCGATTTTGGGGAGGCTGCGCCGAAAGGGGGCGCTTTTTGCCTCTTTTTGATACCTAATCCCGGCTTTGATCACAAAAGCGATATTTTATTTTACCTTTGCATAATTCTTCTCTTTTTTATGCCGGAACAGCCGCGGCGTGTCATGATTATTCACTTTTTATGCATTAAATATGCATAGCGTTATGCTTTAACTTATTGATATCAGGTGGCCTGACCGGGTTTATGCAATTTTTTCGCTGGCTGGCATGAACGCTGCAACATAGAGTGAGGATGAAATTAATCATTTTATTAACATAAATTAAACCTGAAATTTACCTGCCAGCGCGCAGTCCGAAGAGGCCGTTATGCAATCTGAAGTCACCCGTGAAGATTTTGACCGTTGGATCGTTCCGACCTATGCGCCCGCCAGTTTTATTCCCGTCAGGGCTGAAGGGTCCACGCTCTGGGACGATCAGGGCAGAAGCTACATCGATTTTGCCGGTGGCATTGCCGTTAATGCGCTGGGCCACGCGCATCCCGCACTGCAGCAGGCGCTGGTGGAGCAGGCGGGTCTGCTCTGGCATACCGGTAATGGCTACACCAATAAGCCGATCTTGAAACTGGCTAAACAGCTGATCGACGCCACCTTCGCCGACCGGGCATTTTTCTGCAATTCCGGGGCGGAAGCCAACGAGGCGGCGCTGAAGCTGGCCCGTAAAGTGGCCCATGATGGCGCAGGCGCAGCGAAAAGCGGCATCGTGGCCTTTAAGAATGCCTTTCATGGGCGCACGCTTTTTACCGTCTCGGCAGGCGGCCAGCCAGCCTACTCCGCTGATTTTGCGCCGCTTCCGGGGGATATTCACCATGCGGTTTATAACGACCTCGCCTCAGCCGCGGCGCTGATCAATGACAGCACCTGTGCGGTTATTGTGGAGCCGATCCAGGGTGAAGGCGGCGTGGTTCCCGCTGAGCCGGACTTTCTGCGCGGCCTGCGCGACCTGTGCGACAAACATCAGGCTTTGCTGATTTTTGATGAAGTGCAGAGCGGTGTCGGTCGAACCGGTTCGCTTTATGCCTATATGCATTACGGCGTGACGCCTGACGTGCTGACCACCGCCAAAGCGCTGGGCGGCGGATTCCCGATGGGCGCTATGCTCACCACCGAAAACTATGCCCGCTCGCTTGGCGTGGGTACCCATGGCACCACCTACGGCGGTAATCCGCTGGCGGGGGCGGTAGGCGGCAAAGTGATGGAACTGATAAACCGTCCCGAGGTACTGCAGGGTGTTGATGAGCGTCATCGCTGGTTTGTTGAAGCGCTGAACGAGATCAATCAGCGGCTGCATATTTTTAGCGAAATTCGCGGACTGGGCCTGCTGATTGGCTGCGTGTTGAATCAGGATTACAGCGGCCAGTCTAAAGCCTTCAGCCTGGCGGCGGCAAAAGAGGGGCTGATGGTCCTGATTGCTGGTGCCAGCGTGATCCGTTTTGCCCCTTCGCTGATTATCAGTGAAGCGGAAATCCGCGAGGGACTGGCGCGCTTCGAGCGGGCTTGCCGGACGGTAACGGAAGGAGCGAAAGTATGATGGTAATCCGTCCCGTTGAGCGTGACGATCTTGCGCAGCTGCTGGCACTGGCTGAAAAAACCGGCGGCGGCTTAACATCGTTGCCTGTCGACAGCGCCACCCTGGCAGCCCGCATCGACCGCTCCATTCAGACCTGGCAGGGAAAACTGCCGCGGGCGGAGCAAGGGTATGTGTTCGTGCTTGAGGAGTGTGACAGTGGCAAAGCCGTAGGCATCTGCGCCATTGAAGTGGCGGTCGGATTGCAGGACCCCTGGTACAATTTTCGCGTTGGCACCCAGGTTCACGCTTCGCGGGAGCTTAATGTCTATAACATCCTGCCGACGCTATCCCTCAGTAATGACCATACTGGCAGCAGCGAACTCTGTACGCTCTTTCTCGACCCTGACTACCGCAACGGTAAAAACGGCTATCTGCTCTCTAAATCCCGCTTTCTGTTTATCGCGGCCTTTCGCGACCGCTTCACGCAGAAACTGGTGGCTGAAATGCGTGGCGTCAGCGATGAGAAAGGACACTCTCCCTTTTGGGAAAGCGTCGGCAGCCGCTTTTTTTCCATGTCTTTCAGCGAGGCGGACTACCTCTGCGGCACCGGACAGAAAGCCTTTATCGCCGAGCTGATGCCGAAACATCCTCTCTATATTAATTACCTTTCAGCAGAAGCACAGGCCGTGATTGGCGAAACGCATTGCCAGACTTCACCCGCACGCGCCGTGCTGGAAGCGGAAGGGTTTCGCTATATGAATTACGTCGACATTTTTGACGGTGGGCCTACGCTCGAGTGCGATATCGACCAGGTGCGGGCCGTGCGGCAGAGCAGGCTGATGCGGGCGGAGCTGGGTGAGCAGCAGGACAGGACGCTGCCGCTCTGCCTGGTGGCCAACGAGCGCTATGAGACGTTTCGCTCGGCGGTGATCCAGGGCGATCCGCAAGCCGATACGCTGATTATCACTCAGGCAGAGGCGACGATGTTAGGTTGTATACCGGGCGATACCCTGCGTGTGGTAACCCTGAACTGTGAGGAGAATAAAGCATGACGCACTATATCAATGGACAATGGGTCACCGGCGCAGGTGACAACGTCACAAAAAGCGATCCGGTCAGCGGCGAACTTCTCTGGCAGGGCAACGCGGCCAGTAGCGGCCAGGTCGCCTCGGCGTGTGAAGCGGCACGTGCGGCATTTCCGGCCTGGGCGCGTCTCTCCTTCAGTGAACGTCAACAGATAGCGGAAAAGTTTGCCACGCTGCTGGAGCAGAACCGCGAAGATTTGACGGTCATTATCGCCCGCGAAACCGGCAAGCCGCGCTGGGAGGCGCAAACGGAAGTGCAGGCGATGATCAATAAAGTGGCGATCTCGGTAAAGGCCTATCATACGCGCACCGGTGAAACCAGTGACGGAGAAAGCTCCCTGCGTCACCGTCCACATGGAGTGATGGCGGTTTTCGGGCCCTATAATTTTCCGGGGCATCTGCCAAACGGCCATATCGTGCCGGCATTGCTGGCAGGGAATACCCTGGTATTTAAGCCAAGCGAACTGACGCCCGGCACCGCAGAGAAGACTGTCCAGCTATGGCAGAGCGCCGGTTTACCTCAGGGCGTGCTTAACCTGCTGCAGGGCGCGCGCGCCACCGGACAATGGCTGGCGCAGCATTCTGAGATTGACGGCTTACTGTTTACCGGCAGCGCGGCAACGGGCTATCAGCTGCACCGCCAATTTGCCGGCCAGCCGGAGAAGATGCTGGCGCTGGAGATGGGGGGTAATAACGCCTTAATCGTTGAAGACTTCGAAGAGATCGACGCGGCGGTAAATATCGCCGTGCAGTCCGCTTTTATTACGGCCGGCCAGCGCTGTACCTGCGCGCGGCGGTTGCTGGTTAAACGCGGTGCCGCCGGGGATGCTTTCCTGGCGAGGCTGGTGGAAGTGGCGGGTAAAATTCGTACCGGACGCTGGGACGATGAACCGCAGCCCTTTATGGGCAGCGTTATCTCCGTTCAGGCAGCCGAGCGCATCTACAGCGAATGGCTCGCAAGAGTGGATGCTGGCGGTAAAGTACTGCTGCCGATGCGCTGGCCTGAGCGGAACAGCGCGCTGCTGACGCCGGGTATTATTGATGTAACCCGTCTGCGCAACGTGCCGGATGAAGAGGTGTTTGGGCCGCTGCTCACGGTGATCCGCTATGACGATTTTGATGAGGCGCTGCGGCTGGCCAATGCGACCCGCTACGGCCTTTCCTGCGGGCTAATCTCCCTTCAGTCCGATCTTTTTGATCGCCTGTTGATCGAGGCCCGGGCGGGCATTGTAAACTGGAATAAACCGCTTACCGGCGCGGCGAGCAGCGCACCTTTTGGCGGCATCGGCGCCTCGGGTAATCATCGCGCCAGCGCCTTCTACGCCGCCGACTACTGTGCATGGCCGATGGCCTCGCTGGCCTCGGCCAGCCTTGCCCTGCCTGCCACACTTTCCCCCGGGCTGGACTTTAGCGAGACAGGAGAGGAGCGGTGAATACCTTTGAAGCGAATTTCGACGGGCTGCCTGGCCTGACTCACCACTATGCCGGTCTCTCCTTTGGTAATGAAGCCTCTACCCGCCATCAGCATCAGCTTTCCAACCCAAAGCTGGCGGCGCAGCAGGGGCTGATGAAAATGAAGGCGCTGGCCGATCTCGGTTATCTGCAGGGGGTGATACCGCCTCATGAGCGACCCAACGTGGCGGCGCTGCGTCAGATTGGCTTCAGCGGAACGGATGCACAGGTCGTTGAGAAAGCAGCCCGCCAGGCACCGCAGCTGCTTTCAGCCGCCAGCTCCGCCTCGGCCATGTGGGTGGCGAATGCCGCCACTGTCTCTCCTTCTGCTGACAGCGCTGACGGACGCGTTCACCTGACGGTCGCCAACCTGAATAACAAATTTCACCGCGCCTCGGAAGCGCCGACCACAACCGCGCTGCTGCGGGCGGTTTTTCGCGATCCGCACTATTTTGCCGTTCACGATGCGCTGCCTCAGGTCGCGCTGTTTGGGGACGAAGGCGCGGCTAACCATAATCGCTTTTGTGGCCAGCACGGTGAACCCGGCGTGGAACTGTTTGTTTATGGGCGCGACGACCGCCACAGCGGACTGGTCCCGGCCCGTTACCCGGCGCGTCAGACGCTGGAGGCCAGCGAGGCTGTTGCAAGGCTGCACCAGCTCGATCCGGAGAGAACGCTGTTTGCCCAGCAAAACCCGGCGGTGATCGATCAGGGCGTATTTCATAATGACGTTATCGCCGTCAGCAACGAGCAGGTGCTTTTTTGCCATGAACTGGCTTTCCTTAATCAGGCAGAGTTGGTTAAAACACTCTCTGCCAAAGTGCCGGGCTTCACGCTGATTGAGGTGCCGGACAGCGAGGTTAGCGTGGCAGACGCGGTATCGACCTATCTTTTTAACAGCCAGCTTCTCAGCAAACCCGACGGGAAAATGCGGCTGGTTCTGCCTGAGGAAGCGCGTAAGCACAGTGGCGTATGGCGCTATCTCAGCAATCTGGTCGAAAGCGGTGGTGCGATTGATGAGCTGAAGGTGTTTGATCTGCGTGAAAGCATGTGTAATGGCGGCGGGCCTGCCTGCCTGCGGCTGCGCGTGGTGCTGAATGAGGCTGAGCGCGCGGCGGTCAATCCTGCGGTGATGATGAACGACCGGCTGTTCGCCACCCTGAATGAGTGGGTTGAGCGACATTATCGCGATCGTCTGTCGCAGCATGACCTTGCCGACCCGCTGTTGCTGCAGGAGGGAAGGGAAGCGCTGGATGAGCTGACTAAGCTGCTAAACTTAGGGAATGTTTATCCTTTTCAGCAGTAGAAACGGATAAAAAGCGCCTGACGGCCCCTGTGGCTGGTTTGTCTGCCGGCCAGGGAAACGCATCCGCAACAAGGAGAAAGCATGCAGGATTTACTTAAGCTCACCCTCAGCGGCGGACAGCCCGACTCGCTCTCCGGCAGTAACGATCATCTGCAATGGCAGTGGCTCGATGAGGGGATTCTGGAGATGACGCCTCATACCTGCAGCGCGCAGGCGGTGGTGATTTCCGCCGGGATCCATGGCAACGAAACGGCGCCGGTGGAGATACTCAACGCGCTGGTCAGCCAGCTACTGGCGGGGGGGCAGCCGTTGATCCCCCGTCTTCTGGTTATCTATGGCAACCCTGCCGCACTCCGTGAGAATAAACGGTACCGCAGCATCGACGTGAACCGGCTGTTCGGTGGTCGCTGGCAGCAGCATGAAGATTGCTCTGAGGCCCGCCGCGCCTGGCGGCTGGAGCAGGCGCTGGAAACGTTCTGGGCGTCGGGCGATGGCGATGAGGTGCGCTGGCATCTCGATCTGCATACCGCCATCCGCGGTTCTTACCATTGCCGGTTTGGCGTGCTGCCACAGCGAGAGACGCCCTGGCCGGAGCCGTTCATGCAGTGGCTCGCCTGTGCCGGGCTGGAAGCGCTGGTGTTTCACCGGGCGCCTGGCGGCACCTTTACCCATTACAGCTCGCAGCATTTTCAGGCGGCAAGCTGCACCCTGGAGCTGGGCAAGGCGCAGCCTTTTGGCGCCAACGATCTCAGCCTGTTTTCAGCGGCTCGTGATGCGCTGGCCGCGCTGCTGGATGGCAGTACGCTGCCTGCGCCAGCAGAGGCGCCGCAACGCTATCGGGTTTCACAGCAGATCACCCGCGGGTCGGAAGCGTTCCGGCTGCATATGAGTAATGAAACACTCAATTTCACCGCCTTCCCGCAGGGAACGCTGCTGGCTGAGGATGGCAGCAAACGCTATTTTGTGCAGCAGGCCAGGGAGTACGTCCTGTTTCCCAATCCTGCTGTGGCGACAGGGCAGCGCGCCGGACTGATGCTGGTAGAGGATAACCAGCATAATGAGGCGCTGAGCTGAGCATCCTTTATCAGACGTTGCCGTAGGGATGCGGCATTCTGGCCCACATGGTCCTGACAATTCCCTTTCCCAATCCTGCCGGCTGCATTACACTCCTCCACAATTCCTGCATTAATCCTCTTAAATTCATATTTATTAGCATTTCCTCACGCAATTCTTCGCATTCTCTCCATGATTGGCTGCATTTCATCTTTTATGCTTTCAGGGCTTTACTCACCCTCTGGGTACTTGACGTTCAGCACAATAAACTTGTTTCCGACATCGCGACATAAGGTCGCTACCGAAAAAAACAGGAAGGAGATGATTATGCGTAAATTGACCTCAATCGTTATGGCTATGACTCTGGCTATGGGCGCGGCGAACATTGTTCATGCGGCAGCAGATAACATCACGCCGGCACCGGCAGGCGCAGAGAAAGCTGAGATGCATAAGCCGCCCCGCCACGGCGGTATGCATGGCATGTTTAAAGGGCTTAATCTGACCGATGCACAGAAAACGCAGATGCGCACTATCATGCAGGAAGCGCACAAGGACATGAAACGTCCTTCGCTGGAATCGCGCCGTGCGATGCACAGCATTATCGCCTCTGACAGCTTCGATCAGGCAAAAGCGGAGGCTGAGGCGACCCGGATGAGCGCGGATGGTAAAGAACGTGCGCTCAAAATGATGGAGACGCAGAATAAGCTCTATAACGTGCTGACCGCGGAGCAGAAAAAGCAGTTTAACGCGAACTTTGACAAGCGTCTGACGGAAAAGCCGCATCATCCTGGCAAAATGATGGAAAGTGAAGAATAAGGTTTAACGCCACCGGCAGAGACCGCCGGCGCTGCTCAGGGAAGCCCGGGCAGCGCCGGCGGTTTTTTGTGTGATTCAGTAAAGCGGAATGATGGGGTATTTGCCACTCAGAACAGGTTTGCAGAGGATTTTGTAGCCGTCGCTGTCAAAGCCCTTAGGGGTGGAGGTAAGATGGCGTGCCTCCGCCAGTTCGCTCACCGAGCCAAGATAAAACCAGTTATTGATGACATGAATCTGCGTCTGGCTGCTGCCTTCTTCCACCACGCCCACCGCACCTTCCCACGGCCAGCACATCACTCTGACGCGCTCAAGCGCATCCATCAGACGCTGATGGTGATCTTCAACCGGCTCTCTGCCGCAGCAGGCCCCGGCGCAGCGCCCAAGACTCGCCCGGAAGCAGGGGCGGTTTTTACCCAGGCTCTCCAGCCCCAGTAATCCCAGGCAGAGACGCTCCTCATCGGCGATGGTCTGGAGCTTTTCCAGCGCCGCACGGCGGCTGGCATAGAGACCAAACAGATTAGGTGTGTGGGAAAAATCGACCTCTTTGGCGTAAACCACGCTGGGCTTGTGTTGGCTGATATGCAGCGAACAGAGCTGGCGATTTTTACGCAGTCGTTTATTAAACAGCGGCTGCTGCACTTTGATCATCTGTGCTTCCAGCAGCAGCGCGCCGAGATCGCCAGCGGTGGTGATCCAGGTGACGTGCCTGGCCTGGCGCAGCATTTTTGCTTCATCCGCGGTACGGAAGTGCGACATGACCCGGCTGCGCAGATTGACGCTTTTACCAATATAGAGCGGCATCGTTTCGCTTTCGCCATGGAAAATATAGACGCCAGGCAGAGCAGGAAGCCCTTCAAGCGAAGGCCGAAGATGTTCGGGATACTGATAGATTGCCGCCGGTTCAAACTCCAGGCGGTGAGAGACGACGCGTCTGACCACTTTGTACTCCGGTTACTGTTTACTTATACAGTGTAACAGGCGTGCGCTGCATAAAAAAGCGTCGCTGCGACGAGCGCGGCTAAAAAAAGGGCGGCCAGCGCCGCCCAGTAGTTAGAAGGGGGTTATCTTTTCCAGAAATCGTCAAACACGGTGACCGGCGGACGACGTTTATGTTCCGTTTTCAGATACCAGCCCTCGATGGTTTTTGCCGCAGATTCATCCACAGTTTTTCCTTCCAGATACTGGTCAATCATCTCGTAGGTGACGCCAAGCGCGACTTCATCCTGCAGGCCAGGGCGGTCATCCTCAAGATCTGCTGTAGGATGCTTGAGATAGAGATGTTCAGGGCAGCCCAGCGCTTTCAGAAGCTGTTTGCCCTGACCTTTGTTCAGACGAAAGAGAGGGTTAATATCCGTTCCGCCATCGCCATACTTAGTAAAGAAACCGGTAAGAGCTTCAGCGGCGTGATCGGTACCGACCACCAGACCAGCGGTCATACCGGCGATGCTGTACTGCGCCTTCATGCGCTCGCGGGCTTTCTCGTTACCGCGCACAAAATCAGAGAGTTCCACACCCGCTTCCCGCAGCGCTTTTTCACTGGCAAGTACCGCTTCTTTAATATTCACGGTCAGGACGCGATCGGCTTTAATGAAATTCAGCGCATCCTGACAATCCTGCTCATCGGACTGAATGCCATAGGGCAGGCGGACGGCGATAAACTGATAATCGGCTTTGCCGGTCTCCTCACGCAGTTCGGTGATGGCCATCTGGCTCAGTTTGCCCGCCAGAGTCGAATCCTGGCCGCCGCTGATACCCAATACCAGCGAACGGACAAAGGGATGGGCAGTCAGATAGGACTTTAGAAAATCCACGCTGGTGCGGATCTCTTGCTTAACATCAATCGTGGGCTTCACGCCCAGCGCGTCGATAATTTCCTGTTGCAGTGCCATTTACCTCTCCTCAGATTCAGTGCCTGTTTCAGGCTGCAGGGGCGAAAACCTCTGCTTTAAAACTAACGTGCCGGACGCAAAACGACAAGGTTCAATCGCGATGTTGAGATGCTATCAGCCGGTTATTCAGGCAGTTCCGGCTTTTTTGCCAGCAGGGCGAACATGGCTATCGCCAGCATATAGCAGCCGAAAATCGTCAGGGTCATCGTCAGTACTGATGTGCCGCCCAGGCCGGTAATGGGGACGGCGATACCGCCCAGCGTAAACATGGTGACGCCCATCACGGCAGAAGCGCTCCCCGCCCGGTGCCCCTGGCTCTGCATCGCCAGCGACGCGGCGGCGACCCCGACGGCACCATTGCTGGCAACGCTGAAGAATAGCGTCACCAGCACGATGGGCAGCGGCGCGGCGCTCAGCCCTGCAATCAGCAGGCTGCCTGAGGAGAGAAAGGCGAGCGTCAACGCGCCCTTAACGACCCGATATTCCCCCCAGAGAGGGCTGAGCCGGGCGCTGGTCTGCGAGGCGAGGATCAGCCCGATGCCGTTTGCGGCGAAGCAGAAACTGAACGCCTGCGGCGACAGACCGTAGATTTCCTGCAAAACAAACGGCGACGCGCCGATATAGGCGAACATGCCTGACATCATAAAGCCCTGAGTCAGGCAGAAGCCCATAAAGGGACGATGCATAACAATCTGACCGAGCGCTGCCCAGGCTGAAAGGATCGAGCCCTTACTGCGCCGCTCCGGCGGCAGCGTTTCATGGAGCTTAAGCCGCGCCAGAATAAACAGCAGCACGGCGATGATCGCGATCACCATAAATAATCCCCGCCAGTCCAGCACGGCCATCAGCGCGCCGCCCATTACTGGCGCAGCAATAGGTGCCAGGCCGTTAACCAGCATCAGCAGGGCAAAGAACCGGGTAAGATCGTGTCCGCTGTACATATCACGCGCTATCGCCCGGGATAACACAGCGCCGCCTGCGCCTGAAAGCCCCTGAAAAAGCCTGGCCAGCAGCAGTTGATTAATGTCCTGGGCCATTGCGCAGCCCACCGAGGCGATCAGCAGTAAGAACAGCGACAGCAGCAGCGGATTAATACGGCCAAATTTATCGCTCATCGGTCCAAAAATGAGCTGGCCCAGACCCAGGCCGAGCAGCCCGGCGGTCAGACTAAGCTGTGCGGTAGCGGTAGGCGTGTTCAGATCCTGCGCCAGACCGGGCAAGGCTGGCAGATAAAGATCGATGCATAGTGGTCCGAGCGCGGCAAGGAGTCCGAGCGTAATGGCGTAGCCAAACCGGACAGGTTGTACAGGTGTCATGAATCCTCTGTCTTAAAAAGTTGTTCGTTAAGCTGTTGATAAAGGGCGTGAAGTCGCTCTGCTGACGCTTTCTGTGGCGTCAGGCGACGAAAGGAAGTGCCTTCGATCAGCACCGCAAGCAACTCCACGCTGGCCCGGATGCGTTCATCACTGAGCGCGGGATGAGCTTTTTTGACGCTCAGGCATGCCTGACTGAACATACGTTCATCCGCGTCGACCAGCATACGGGCGACGACGGGATTACGGGTGGCTTCTGCGGCCACTTCCAGCATCAGGGCATCATCTTCTTCGGCATGCAGCGCACGCGAAGCCAGCAGCTGGGGCAGATTAGCCACTGAGGCGGTTTCTTCCATATGCGCCAGCCTGGCGTCGATAATCCGCCTGACAATCTCCTCGATGATCGCTTCTTTATTGGTGAAGTAGCGATAGATTTGTCCCACGCTAAGATTCGCCTCTTCCGCGAGGCGCGCCATACTGGCCGCGTGAAAACCTTGCCGGCGAAAGCAGCGTCTTGCCGCCAGAATAATTTCATCCTGCCGCTGGCGATGGCGGGCATCACGGGCTTCGTTAGCCATTTTTATCCTTATCTGTATCAGAAATGCTGGACGCAGAGCGCTGAATGCGAGAGTGAACGTTCATTCTCACTAGTCAGCAGTATAGAAAGGAGGGTGCCAGGGAAAAAGCGTTATTTGTGCGGCTTTGGGACTTATTCACCCGCATTGACGAACTTCTGTTGAGCCTTTGAAGGCGTAAAAAGTCTTAAAGTTGATGCAGGTAGAGAGTTTTTTTGCCTGAAAAGTTGAAGGATCGATACTTCTGTTCCAGGATTAACCGCACATGGACAATAAATGAGGAATAAAAACATGAATAAAGTAACAGGATTTCTTGGTGCTGCAGTGGCTCTGGCTGTTCTCTCTGGCTGTACTGCCTATGACCGTGCGGAAAGCTACGTCACTAAGCCCGTTGTTCAGGACGTGAAAAAAGGCATGACCCGTGAGCAGGTTCGTGAAATCGCCGGTCCAGCTTCTACTGAAGTGACCATGGTACATGCCCGCGGTACCTGCCAGACCTACGTTCTGGGTGAGCGCGATGGCAAGGCACAGACCTACTTTGTCAGCTACAGCGATACCGGCCGCGTGATGAATTATGGCTTCCAGAGCTGTAAAGATTACGATACCGACCCACAAGCAGGTAAGTAATCTGGCGCCCTTAGCGGCGTAAAAAGCCCGTTATAAACAGCCGGTCAGTAAATTTACTGACCGGCTGTTTTACGTTGTAGCGTCATTTTGTGGGTTGCCTTCAGTGTAAGCCACGGGTCACCGTTTGATCGTCAAAAAAGCGTTGAATGTAGGCTGACGCGGAAAGGGGATGGGCTAACGGTGAGAAAGTTGCCAGCAGGACTTTATATTACGGTCCTGCTGGCGGGATAGGGCAGTTTCGCCTGCCCTACCATTAAAACGACAAATTACCTTATGCCGGAACGCTCAGCGCTTTCTGGCTGCGTGACCAGATCCGGTGCGCGCCGAGAGCAGAAAGGAACTCGCTCATCAGTACGCCTTCCGCCTTGCTGTCCTCCACAATCCCTTCTTCACGATCGCTGTCACCCAGGCCAAACTGCGCTTTGAAACGGCGTGCATCGCCGCTCAGGCCGATCACTTTAAGGTGCTTGTAAGCTTCCAGCAGGAAGTAGCAGGCGTCGCCATTCAGCAGCAGGGCATCTATATTGCCATCTGGCACAATTACCGCATCGAAGGTCAGCGAAGGCAGACCGCTGAAGGTGGCATCCACCGGCAGCTCCGAACCATCATCGGCGCGGACCTGGCCCATATGCTTCGCCAGCAGCTTGGCATGAACACCCTGAGCCTTAAGTTCCTGCAGGATTGCGAGCACATCTGCCGCAACCACACCATCACTTAACAGCAGCGCGACCTGACGTCCTTTAATGGAACCGCTTGGGATGGCATACAGGCTCAGGCTGGCATCCTTTTTCAGACCGTTGACATCTTTTGGTGGCGCGGTATGCATTTTTTCATCCGACAGCGCGATGCCCAGATTCTCGGCCACGCCGTTCGCCAGCGAGACGTCGATATGCACAAGGTGGTCGACAACGCGCTCGCGGATATAGGCGCGGGCGACCTTACTGAGTTCAAATGAGAAGGCATCGATAATATGCTGTTGCTCAACCGGCGTCTGGCTGTTCCAGAACAGGCGCGGCTGGGAATAGTACTCCCCAAAAGAGGGGCTGCGCTCGCGTACCTTATGCCCTTCAATGCGTTCCTGGTGGCTCTCAAACCCGCCGCGATGCGGAGAAGGTGGCGTTTCACGTGGCCAGTTATCATTGATGGAATTAGGCTCATAGTTCGCCGGATTAGTGTCGATATCCATCCGGTGCATGCCCTGACGCTGGAAGTTGTGATAAGGACAGACCGGGCGGTTAATCGGGATTTCGTGGAAGTTAGGCCCGCCCAGGCGGCTAATCTGCGTATCGGTATAGGAGAAGAGGCGGCCCTGCAGCAGCGGATCGTTAGTGAAATCCATTCCCGGCACGATATGACCAGGGTGGAATGCCACCTGCTCAGTTTCGGCAAAGAAGTTGTCCGGGTTGCGGTTGAGCACCATCTTACCAATCAGCTCGACCGGCACCAGCTCTTCGGGAATGAGTTTGGTGGCATCCAGCAGGTCAAAATCGAATTTAAATTCGTCTTCTTCAGGGATGAGCTGCACGCCCAGTTCATATTCCGGATAGTCACCGGCCTCGATGGCTTCCCACAGGTCGCGGCGATGAAAATCGGGATCGCGGCCTGTCAGTTTCTGGGATTCATCCCAGAGCAGAGAGGCTTTACCGGCGACGGGTTTCCAGTGGAAGCGTACAAAGGTCGCTTTGCCTTCAGCATTAATGAAACGGAAAGTATGGATGCCGAAGCCTTCCATGGTGCGGTAGCTGCGGGGGATACCGCGATCGGACATAGCCCAAATCACGTTATGCAACGTTTCCGGCTGAAGAGAAACATAGTCCCAGAACGTGTCATGGGCACTCTGGCCCTGAGGGATTTCGTTGTGTGGCTCTGGCTTTACGGCGTGCACAAAATCCGGGAACTTGTGCGCATCCTGGATAAAGAACACCGGCGTGTTGTTGCCAACGAGATCGAATACCCCTTCTTCGGTGTAGAACTTGGTGGCAAAGCCGCGAATGTCACGAACCGTATCCGCCGAGCCTGCGCCGCCCTGCACGGTAGAGAAACGCACAAATACCGGCGTCTGCTGGTCAGGGTTGCGCAGAAAATCGGCTTTAGTCAGATGGCTCATATCCCGGTAGGGCTGGAAATAGCCGTGGGCCGCCGATCCACGGGCGTGCACAATGCGCTCCGGAATACGTTCATGGTCAAAGTGGGTGATTTTCTCACGCAGGATAAAATCTTCCAGCAGCGTGGGGCCACGGGTTCCTGCCTTCAGCGAATTCTGGTCGTCAGCAATTCGGGTGCCCTGATTGGTCGTCAGGGGAAAGTTTTCGCCACCCTTACGGAAGGTTTCAAGCGCATCGAGTTTAGCATTGTGCGTCTGCGGGGATTTCAGGCTGCCCGGCGCGGTAGGCTCTTTTCCTGGCGGTGTGGGGGCTGCGGAAGGTTTGTGTGATCCATCTGCCGGCGCGAGAGAATCGAGTCCGGGTTTAGCTGATTCGGGCCCGGTGGACGGGGCGTTGTGGCTCAGTTCCTTGTTGTCAGTTTCTTTAGACATCTTCACTTGCTCCTGATTGTCTTTCTAAGATTCTAATAACTATAGAACAGTCAGGGCAGTACGCCTGAAAAGAGCAGGGTTAAGTGATGAGGGAAAGGAAAATTAAGAGGATTCACGACGGGAGGGGTAGAAAAGAGGCCGGCTGTCGCCGGCCTCGTCAGGCAATTTTAGCGGTGCGCAAGCTCAACGTCGTTTTCGACATCAGCATTAAGCAACGTTTTATCGGTCTGCTTCAGCCACTGACTGGTCAGCGTACCGGCGGTCATTGAGCCGTTAACGTTGAGGGCGGTACGACCCATATCGATCAGCGGCTCGATGGAGATAAGCAGTGCCACCAGCGTGACCGGCAGACCCATTGTAGGCAGCACAATCAGCGCGGCGAAAGTTGCACCGCCGCCCACACCAGCCACGCCAGCCGAACTCAGGGTAACGATTCCCACCAGGGTCGCAATCCAGATGGGATCAAAAGGATTGATACCCACGGTCGGCGCAACCATCACGGCCAGCATCGCCGGGTAGAGCCCCGCACAGCCGTTCTGGCCGATAGTGGCCCCAAAGGAGGCTGAGAAGCTGGCAATTGATTCCGGTACGCCCAGACGGCGCGTCTGCGCTTCCACGTTCAGCGGAATGGAGGCAGCGCTTGAGCGGCTGGTAAACGCGAAGGTGATAACCGGCCAGACTTTACGGAAGAAGCGTTTCGGGTTGACGCCGTTGACCGACAGCAGCAGCGCATGGACGGCAAACATGATGGCCAGACCGAGATAGGAAGCAACCACGAACCCGCCCAGCTTAACGATGTCGGCCACGTTGGAGCTGGCAACAACTTTCGTCATCAGTGCCATCACGCCGAAAGGCGTCAGCTTCATGATCAGGCGGACCAGCTTCATCACCCAGGCCTGAAGAATGTCGATCGCCGCCAGCACGCGTTCGCCTTTTGGCTTGTCGTCACGCAGCAGATGCAGCGCCGCAACACCCAGGAAGGCAGCGAAAATCACCACGCTGATGATAGAGGTTGGGCTGGCACCAGCCAGTTCCGCAAACGGATTTTTAGGAATAAATGAGAGCAGCAGCTGCGGCGTGGAAAGGTCGGCGACCTTACCGGCATAGTTGGTCTGCAGTGCCGCCAGTCGTGCCGTTTCCTGTGCACCCTGTACCAGGCCATTAGCGTTAAGGCCAAACAACCAGGTGACAAAGACGCCGACCAGCGCGGAAATCGCTGTGGTGAACAACAGGACGCCAATCGTCATGATGCTGATTTTGCCCAGCGAGGAAGCGTTATGCAAACGGCCTACAGCGCTCAGTATTGAGACAAATACCAGCGGCATAACAATCATTTGTAACAGCTGGACATAGCCATTACCCACAATATTAAACCAGCTGATCGACTCTTTCAGTACCGCACTGTCGGAACCATAAATCGTGTGCAGCGCAAGGCCAAACAGCACGCCGATAACCAGGCCCACCAGCACTTTTCTGGACAGACTCCAGCTCGCGCTGCCGCTTTTCGCCAGAATGACTAACAGCGCCACAAAGGCGGCGAGATTAGCAATTAGTGGAAGATTCATCCCCATTTCTCCAGTCAGAACAGCGAATATCTCTTCGCCGTGTCGCTTCATATCGTTTTTATCGCGCAGCACAGGCGCTCAGTGACTGCATGGTAGCAGCACATTTCTTTACATCTATATATTCAAATGGAATGGGTTATAACCAAATGCCGTTTTAAGGCGGTTTATTGAGCGGATTGCGCAGGAATAAGACGATCGAGGCCGTGCTGTACCCAGCTCACCGCATCGGCTGGCCAGCCGGATACGCCGACGGGCAGCATACCGGGCTGAAACCACAGGGCGCCGCCGATGAGCAGCAGACAGAGCGTGCGCTCAAGCTGATTTCCCTTCTGGCTTCTGAGTAAAGGGAATCTGAAACGCCAGCGGCAGGGCCAGAGCAGCGGGACGCCAGCCGGTGTGAGCATATCGGCCACAATATGACTGAGATAGCCCAGCACCATGCCATGTAAAGCATCGGCAGGAATAAAAGCACCCTGCGGAACTTTAAGCTGAAACAGCGCCATTCCGCCCAGGACCGCCAGCAGGCTGTGAGTGAATCCACGATGGCCAAAAGCCCGGGCAATGGGCTGCGAAAGCCAGCGGAAACGCTGTCCCAGAAAGGATTTAGGGTGATCGATATCAGGCAACAGGCAGGTCAGCAGCGTAGCCGGAACAACATGCCACCAGTCGCCATTAGCGAGTTCCGGGGTCAGTTCCGCCCGTTTGGCAAAAATAGCGCTGGCGATGGCGAAAAGAAGATGGCCTTCGGCCGTCATGGGAGATACCTGGCTGCATTGCTGTCAATCCATCCAGTATAGGGGATATATACAGTAGAATAAATATGTGACGCTGTAACCAAAGATAAATATTTTAACAAAGCGTCCAGAAATACAGGTTACCCCTGAATATTTCCCTTTAATCAGCAGAGGGGCTTTTACGCTATCCTGACGGAGTGACGGAGTGAATTGTCCGCTCAGACCAAACAGGCGAAGCTGCCTGAACTCAGGCAGCTAATCACCCCGGCATAATGACTGCGCTAACCGTGCAGATGTGCCGCGCTCAGCGCTTCAAGAGAAGAGAGCTTCACATCGGCCAGCGCCCAGCGTGGATCGCTGGCAAATTCGGTGGCGGGGATCGCTATCGAGCGCATGCGGGCTGCCTTAGTCGCTATCATACCGTTAACGGAGTCTTCCAGCGTGACGCAGTTAAGAGGATCGACACCCAACTGAGCAGCGGCGTTCAGATAAACCTGCGGGTGTGGTTTGCTGTAGGGCAGTGCTTCGGCAGAGACGACAGCATCAAAATTGTCACGCAGATTAAACATCGCCAGTACACGCTCAAGCATATGCAGGGGAGAAGCGGATGCCAGCCCCATCTTTAAGCCTTCCGCCTTACAGAGTTTCAGCGCAGATTCCACGCCGGGCAGCAGCGGGCGTGTTTCTTCCACAAGATTTAACGCGCGGGTGATAATGCGTTCTGTCACTTCCTGCTGACTCGGCCCCTTCCATGGCAGCGTTTCATACCACATCCGCACGACCTGATCGATGCGCAGCCCCAGCGTATCGGGCAGCTCGCTGCGGCGGGAAAGATCAACATCCAGGGTAGAGAAAATGTCCATCTCCGCGCGGTCCCATAGCGGTTCGGAGTCAATCAGCAGGCCATCCATATCAAAAATCGCAGCAAGCACAGGGCGGGAATAGGGCATTTTTACGGCTCCGTTAATCAGTATGCCGCCACCTTATCATGAAGTTATTACCGGCAACATCAGCACATCTTTTTGCAGGGCCAGCCTTTCTCAGGCGCAAAAGCACTCATCTGATTAAGGGGAGTTACGACAACTTCACTTTTTACAGGCACATTTTCCCACCTGAAGGTAAACTTAGAGCCTCACATCAAAAGGACAGGAGAAAGCATGACTTATCAACAGGCTGGCAGGGTGGCAATAGTGAAGCGCATCGCAGGCTGGATTATTTTTATTCCGGCACTGATCTCCACGCTTATTTCACTGATGCTTTTCCTGGAAAAGAGCCGGGAACAGCGGGAAGGGATCAACGCTGTGATGCAGGATTTCTCCCACATCATGATCGATATGATCCGCTTTAACACTCCTTTTCTTAATGGTTTCTGGAGCCGTTCGCCGGTGCCGGATTTCAGTCATGGCACAAATTTCAGCTTCTGGCTTATCTATATTTTGATTTTCGTGGGTCTGGCGCTTCAGGCCTCTGGTGCCAGAATGTGGCGTCAGTACCAGCATCTGAAAGAGGGTATTGAGGATCAGCTTATTCTGGAGAATAGCCGGGGAGCGGAAGGGCGCAGCCGACAGCAGCTTGAAGAAAAACTTATCGTGCCGCGCCACACCATTTTCCTGCAAATATTCCCGCTCTATATTCTGCCGCTCCTGATCGCTACCGGCGGCTATTTTATCCTCAAGCTGCTCGGCTTTATCGCCTGATTGTCGCCATCTCCCGCTTCAGGCCGGGCGGGCATGCTGCTTTTCCAGTTCGTCTTCATCAAGCAGCGCGCCTACCGCCTGTTGCGCTTCGCCCAGCCAGTGCCCACCGAAAACGTTAGCCCGGTTCAGCAGATAGTAGAGCTGATAAACGGCCTGACGCCGTGGATAGTCTTCAGGAAGTGGCCAGACGGACTGGTAGCCTTCCAGAATTTGTCGGGGTAGCGTGGGTGACCGCGAAAGCATCGCCAGATCGCACTCCCGATCGCCCCAGTAGCAGGCAGGATCGAATACCCAGGGGCCGTTATCGCTGCCACCACAGTTAGCTGGCCAGAGATCGCCATGTAGCAAAGAAGGTTGTGGATGGTGGGAGCTCAGAACACGCTGGGCGCACTCAACGATCAGCTCAATATTGCCATACTGAATCCCTTTTTCGGCGGCAAGCTGGAGCTGCCAGCCGATGCGCTGTTCGGCAAAAAAGAGTGACCAGCGTCGCAGCCAGCTATTAGGTTGGGGAGAAGTGGTAATGTTGTTGTCGTAATCGAGACCAAACTGCGCCTGCTCACTCCACTGATGCAGCCGGGCAAGCTGCTGCCCGAGTTGCCAGGCGCTCTGCATATCCAGAGGGCGCAGGGGAATATATTCCAGCAGAAGAAAACTGACCTCCCGATCGCTGCCAACGCCATAAACCTCCGGCACTCTTACCGTTTTCGTCCGCGCCAGCATTTGTAGCTGGTCCGCCTCCCAGGCGAAAAGATCCAGCATCTCGCGGCTGTTACACTTCACAAAAACGTCCCGTTCGCCGTAGCGGATACGCCAGGCGGGGTGGACATCACCCCCCGGAAGTTCCGTACGCTCGCTGATTTCTGCGCTACCTGAGTGCTCGTTTAACAGACGACTAATGGCTGACCACATCGGGTTTTCCTCATTTCGCTGTAAATTGCAGACTGAGTGATAGTAACGCTTAAATAATAATCAAAACCAGCGGTTGCGCACGGCAGAGTCAATCTTTTACAAATTATTAATTTTTCGTTTCCTGCTGGTACGCTTCCCAGGTCTCCACCTCAACCTCAGGTTTCTGACCCAGCACCATCTCCGCCAGTCCTTCAGCCTGTTGACGGATCTCTTCTTTATCCAGTGCGCTGACGGTGCCAAAACTATTGGTGCCGAGTTCTCTTGGATGTCCCTCTTTATCACTGAGGGAGGTAGTGAAACCGCCATTAATCATCGCGCTGTTCAGTTCGAGAATGTCCGTCAGCCCTTCTTCCTGATAGCGGAAGGTCACCACATATTGCATAACTTCTGAAGAACTCATATTTCACCTCACTGAATTGGATAAATGTCGGTCTTCGTGAGCAGTGAAACCACGTCGCCCACTCAGATAAGTGATGCCGCATTGCTGGTGCGCGGCTACCCTGGCAAATCCCATGTTTAACCGTGGGTTATAAGCATAGCTAATAAGCGGCAAGGGGGAAGAGAGGCGGAAAGGAAATGTTGATAATGAGATTAATTATCATTACTATCTGTTAACTTTTGTTTGTCTGGAGACTGACGTGCTGCCCGTTCTGAAATACGCAACCTTAACCACACTATTGGCTATCTCCACAACCACGCTTGCTACAACCTATCCCGTCACGCTGACTGACATGGATGGAGAGCAAGTTATCCTCAAAAAAGAACCGCGACGCGTTGTTCTTCAGGATGGCCGGGACATTCTTACGCTGGCTTTGCTGGATCGGGATAATCCGTTCCAGCGTCTGGTTGCCTGGAATAATTTGCTGAAAAAAAGCGACAGTGCTACCTGGTCGCTGATGAATAAAAAATGGCCTGAATCCGGTAAAATCATCGATATGGGGTTCAGTGATAAGGGGGAAGTTAATCTGGAAAGTGTGGTCGCACAGCATCCCGACCTGATGATCGCCCAGCTTCGCTCAAGGCCTTCACTGATCCAGACCGGCGTTCTGGAGAAAATGAAGCAGCTTGGCGTGCCGGTACTTTTTATCGATACGTTTGAAAATCCGGTCACCGATACGCCAGCCAGTATCACCGCACTGGGCGTGGCGCTCAACCGGGAAGCGGAAGCAAAAGCTTATACCGATTTCTATCAGCAGCACTATCAGGCCATTATTGCGAAGACCCGCAGTGTTAACCCCCAGCCACAGGTTTTTATTGAGGCGAAGGCGGGGCTGGGAGGGCTGGAGTCTTGCTGCTTCACCCATGCGCACGTTGGCTGGGGCGCCATGGTGGAAGCGGTAGGTGCGAAAAATATCGGCTCTTCACTATTGCCCGGCGCCACGGGAGATGTTTCCCTGGAAAAGGTCATCGCCATGAAGCCGGATGTCTATATTATTTCCGGCTCGCAGTGGGCCACCAAAACCAATGCTGCCGTCCCCTTTGGTTATAACGTCACGCCGTCACAGGTGGATGCCGCTTTCAACAAGATGAAGCAACGACCGGGATTTGCCCAGGTTTCAGCGGTCAGAGAGGGGCGTTTCTACGGCGTCTACCACCATTTCTACAACCATCCTTACAACATTGTCGGGCTGGAGTATCTGGCGAAGTTCATTTACCCACAGCAATTCAGTGCGCTGGACCCTAATCAAACCTGGCAAGAGATTGTCACCCGGTTTACTCACGTACCTCTGGGTAAAGGCGTCCTGGGCGCACAGGCACCAGGGCAGCAATAGGGTATCGTTAACATTAAAAACAAATGATCAAGCGCCGTCCTCAGGGGCGGCGTGTTGTTAATAAAGTGGTGTCCGGGAAGCCCTGTTAAGATTGATGACATTACGAATTAAATTGCAATCATTGTTTCAAAGTGAAAACCCGCCGAAAAAAATCTTATTTTCCCGCTACTGTAAAACGATCGAATACCTTCTATAATGCGCGCCGTTAATGGGAATTCTCCCATTTAAGGGGCGGTTTGCTGCGCCCGAACGGAAAAAAGCGTGATTTAATACAATGTTACGATTTCCAGCGTAAATTGCATTGATCGCGCTAAAAAACGCTTCAGACTCCCTTTTTCCAACATTGTCGTATGGGTCACATTTAATGAAAGCGCTTAACAAGCTCTCTGTAGTTCTTTTGCTCTCCGCTGGCGCGCTGTGCCAGCAGGCACTGGCTGACAACAACGTATTTACGGTCATGGATGACCCTGCCACGGCAAAGAAAGATTTTGAAGGGAATGCGGCGGCGGGCTATCTGGCGCAAACCGGGAACACCACCAGTTCCTCGCTGACGGCGAACACCAATATGACCTGGTATCAGACCCGGATGGCCTGGAGCCTGTGGGGTAATGCGACCAACACCTCTTCCAATGATGAGCGTTCAGCAGAAACTTATCAGGTTGGTGGCCGCTCACGCTTTAATATCAATAACTATGACTATCTCTTCGGCCAGGCGAGCTGGCTGAGCGATCGCTTTAACGGTTACGATGGACGCTCTATCCTTGTTGCCGGTTACGGTCGCCAGGTGCTGAATGGCCCGGTGCACTCGCTACGTCTGGAAGCGGGTCCCGGCGTCCGTTATGACGACTATCACGATGGTGGCGATGATACCCAGGTACTGGCCTACGGTGCGCTGAGCTATCAGTGGCAGCTGACCGATACGACGCGGTTTGTACAGGGCGTCTCGGTACTGGGTAGCGATGACACCACCGTCAACTCCGAAACGGGTTTGCAGGTCGCCATTAACGATCATTTCTCTCTGAAACTGGCTTATAACGTCACCTGGAACCAGAATCCGCCTGAATCTGCGCCAGATAAAACGGATACTAAAACCACTGTTATGCTGTCATACGCGCTGTAGAAGCATCCGGGCTGGCTTAACGCCGGCCCCTCCTGCTCAGAGCAAAGTGCCTTGTACAGGTGCTTTTCTCGGGTGCAATGACGCCATTTACTGGCCTGTCTGCTGTTGCAATCTCCCGTTCTCGCTTCTTAAGTCCATGAACTCTGTTGAATTACTGCTTCCGCCACAAAGAACACCTCGCCGTGCAATTTGTCTCCATGGCGTGTAAGATGTTCGCTTCTCAAGAGTTTTTGCCAGTGGCAGACTTTTGTTCAGGTATACCAGGCTGGGTACCAAACTGACAAATGTGAGTTGGTTTCAAGTGCTAACGGCTTGTTGTATAAAGTAAAAATGACTTTTGTATGTAGCCTTGCGTATGGGTTACCACTGCAATTAAGGATGTTAAATGCCCGTAATTACTCTTCCTGATGGAAGCCAGCGTACTTTCGACCACGCCGTCAGTGTGATGGAGATAGCCCAGGATATCGGTCCTGGCCTGGCGAAAGCCTGCATTGCCGGTCGCGTTAATGGTGAGTTGGTGGACGCCACCGACCCGATTACCGCTGACGCCAGTGTCGCTATCATCACCGCGAAAGATGAAGCAGGTCTGGAAATTATCCGCCACTCATGTGCGCACCTGCTTGGTCATGCCATCAAGCAACTGTGGCCTGATACCAAAATGGCGATTGGTCCGGTTATCGACAACGGCTTCTATTACGATGTCGATATTGACCGTACGCTGACCCAGGAAGACATTGAGCTGCTGGAGAAGCGGATGCACCAGCTGGCTGAAACCAACTATGACGTCATCAAGAAAAAGGTGAGCTGGCAGGAAGCGCGTGACGCGTTTGCCGCCCGTGGCGAAACCTATAAAATGCTGATCCTTGATGAAAACATCAGCCATGACGATCAGCCTGGTCTTTATCATCATGAAGAATATGTCGACATGTGCCGTGGGCCGCATGTGCCGAACATGCGTTTTTGTCACCATTTCAAACTGCAGAAGATTTCCGGCGCTTACTGGCGCGGCGACAGCAATAACAAAATGCTACAGCGTATCTACGGTACGGCCTGGGCAGATAAAAAACAGCTGGCGGCTTATCTGCAGCGTCTCGAAGAGGCGGGCAAGCGTGACCACCGCAAAATCGGCAAGCAGCTCGACCTGTATCATATGCAGGAAGAAGCGCCAGGCATGGTCTTCTGGCACAACGACGGCTGGACGATTTTCCGCGAACTGGAAGTTTTCGTGCGCAGCAAGCTGACCGAGTATGACTACCAGGAAGTGAAAGGGCCATTGATGATGGACCGCGTTCTCTGGGAAAAAACCGGCCACTGGGAAAACTATAAAGAAGCGATGTTCACCACCTCTTCCGAGAACCGTGAATATTGCATTAAGCCAATGAATTGCCCTGGCCACGTGCAGATTTTCAATCAGGGTCTAAAATCATACCGCGACCTGCCGTTGCGCATGGCTGAATTTGGTAGCTGCCACCGCAATGAGCCTTCTGGCGCGCTGCATGGTTTAATGCGCGTTCGCGGCTTCACGCAGGATGATGCGCACATCTTCTGTACTGAGGAGCAGGTACGTGCCGAAGTGAACAGCTGCATTCGTATGGTTTACGATATGTACAGCACCTTCGGCTTTGAAAAAATTGCGGTAAAACTCTCTACCCGTCCGGCCAAACGTATTGGTTCTGATGAGCAGTGGGACCGTGCCGAGGCCGATCTGGCCGCCGCGCTGGAAGAGAACGACATTCCGTTCGACTATCAGCCGGGTGAAGGCGCCTTTTACGGCCCCAAAATTGAGTTTACCCTGCACGACTGCCTCGACCGGGCCTGGCAGTGCGGCACCGTACAGCTGGACTTCTCGCTGCCGGGTCGCCTCAGCGCCTCTTACGTAGGTGAAAATAACGAACGTCAGGTGCCGGTGATGATTCACCGTGCCATTCTGGGTTCTGTGGAGCGTTTTATCGGTATTCTTACCGAGGAATATGCCGGTTTCTTCCCAACCTGGCTCGCTCCGGTACAAGTAGTGGTGATGAATATCACCGATGGCCAGTCCGAATATGTTGCAGAATTGACCCAAAAACTTCAGAATGCGGGCATTCGGGTAAAAGCGGACTTGAGAAACGAGAAGATTGGCTTTAAAATCCGCGAGCACACTTTACGTCGTGTCCCGTATATGTTGGTCTGTGGTGATAAAGAGGTGGAAGCAGGCAAAGTTGCCGTTCGCACCCGCCGTGGTAAAGACCTGGGAAGCATGGATGTAAATGACGTGATCGCGAAGCTGCAGCAAGAGATACGCAGTCGCAATCTTCATCAACTGGAGGAATAAAGTATTAAAGGCGGAAAACGAGTTCAACCGGCGCGTCCTAATCGCATTAACAGAGAAATCCGCGCCACAGAGGTACGTCTGACTGGCGTCGATGGCGAGCAGATTGGTATTGTCAGTCTGAATGAGGCTTTGGAAAAAGCTGAAGAGGCGGGCGTTGATTTAGTCGAAATCAGCCCTAACGCCGAGCCGCCCGTTTGTCGTATCATGGATTACGGCAAATTCCTTTACGAAAAAAGCAAATCTTCTAAAGAACAGAAGAAGAAGCAAAAAGTTATCCAGGTTAAGGAAATTAAATTCCGTCCTGGAACCGATGATGGCGACTATCAGGTAAAACTACGCAACCTGATTCGCTTTCTCGAAGAGGGCGATAAAGCCAAAATCACGCTGCGTTTTCGCGGTCGTGAAATGGCGCACCAGCAGATCGGTATGGAAGTGCTTAACCGCGTCCGTAAAGATCTGTGTGAAGATATGGATCTGGCGATTGTCGAATCCTTCCCTTCGAAGATCGAGGGTCGTCAGATGATCATGGTGCTCGCTCCGAAGAAGAAACAGTAGGCTTAAAAGTAATCAATGCCGCCGCAGCCTTGCGCTGCGCGGTATTTATTCGCCTGTCTGGTTCATTTTATTAACAATGCGAAGTGGATGTTTGAAATGCCAAAGATTAAAACTGTACGTGGCGCGGCTAAGCGCTTTAAGAAGACCGCCTCTGGCGGCTTCAAGCGTAAGCACGCTAACCTGCGTCATATTCTGACCAAAAAGTCTACCAAGCGTAAACGTCACCTGCGCCCTAAAGGCATGGTATCGAAAGGCGATCTGGGTCTGGTTATTGCCTGCCTGCCGTACGCTTAAGTAAACCCTTTTTAGTGCCGGATCGCTTCCGGATTGCCGACAGAATGCGGCAGACGGTAGCGGGAAGGTAAAACAGAATATGAACAGGAGAGCTAAATGGCTCGTGTAAAACGTGGTGTAGTTGCTCGCGCACGTCACAAAAAAATCTTAAAACAAGCTAAAGGCTATTACGGTGCACGTTCACGTGTTTACCGCGTTGCCTTCCAGGCTGTTATCAAAGCTGGTCAGTATGCTTACCGCGACCGTCGTCAGCGTAAGCGTCAGTTCCGTCAGCTGTGGATCGCGCGTATCAACGCAGCGGCCCGCACTAACGGTATGTCTTACAGCCGTTTCATCAATGGCCTGAAAAAGGCGTCTATTGAGATCGACCGTAAGATCCTGGCTGACATCGCCGTATTCGACAAAGTGGCATTCTCTGCACTGGTCGAAAAAGCGAAATCAGCACTGGCGTAAGTCAGGTGAAAGAGGGAGCTTGTCTCCCTCTTTTATTTTATCTAACCTTCGCAAAAGGTTGACATTTCTGCCGCTGCGTTTTTCAATAGTGCGTATGTCGCAGAGTCAGGCAGGATAACAAGGTACAGACCCATGCACGCCAGTTTTCGTTTCTTTTTTTACTTTAGCACCTGATCGCCGGGAGCTTTTGCGCAGAGAAAAGAAACGAAAATTCGCGCCGAAAGCCTCCCTCGTGGAGGCTTTTTTGTTTCTGGCGTCGCTGATATTGGACGACCCGTCGTCCCCATAAAAAAACAGACCGGCCACGGCGGCTGGAAGAAGAGGAAAGCATGTCACATCTAGCAGAACTGGTGGCAAACGCGCAAGCGGCCATTGCGGATGCCCACGATGTTGCCGCGTTAGACACGGTACGCGTTGAATATCTGGGGAAAAAAGGGCATCTGACGCTGCAAATGACCACGCTGCGCGAACTGCCAGCGGAAGAGCGGCCGGCCGCGGGTGCTGTCATTAACGAAGCGAAGCAGCAGGTTCAGGACGCGCTGAACGCGCGTAAGAACACGCTGGAGTCCGCCGCGATGAACGCACGTCTTGCTGAAGAGACCATCGACGTTTCGCTGCCGGGGCGCCGCATCGAGAATGGCGGTCTGCATCCTGTGACCCGTACCATCGATCGCATCGAGACCTTCTTTGGCGAGCTGGGTTTTACCGTGGTCACCGGTCCGGAAATTGAAGATGATTATCACAACTTCGATGCGCTGAATATCCCTGGCCACCACCCGGCGCGCGCCGATCACGATACCTTCTGGTTCGACGCCACGCGCCTGCTGCGGACCCAGACGTCCGGCGTGCAGATCCGCACCATGAAAAACCAGCAGCCGCCGATCCGCATCATCGCTCCAGGCCGCGTATACCGTAATGATTACGATCAGACCCACACCCCAATGTTCCACCAGATGGAAGGGCTGATTGTGGATAAAAATATCAGCTTCACCAATCTGAAAGGAACATTGCACGATTTCCTGCGCAACTTCTTTGAGGAAGATTTACAGGTGCGCTTCCGTCCCTCTTACTTCCCGTTTACCGAACCTTCTGCAGAAGTGGACGTCATGGGTAAAAACGGTAAATGGCTGGAAGTGCTGGGATGCGGCATGGTGCATCCGAACGTATTGCGCAACGTCGGCATCGATCCTGAAGTCTATTCAGGCTTTGCCTTTGGCATGGGGATGGAACGTCTGACCATGCTGCGCTATGGCGTGACGGATTTGCGCGCCTTCTTCGAAAATGACTTACGTTTCCTCAAACAGTTTAAATAAAGGCGGGCACTCCTATGAAATTCAGCGAACTCTGGTTGCGTGAGTGGGTTAACCCGGCCATCGACAGCGCAGCACTCTCAGAACAGATTACCATGGCCGGTCTGGAAGTTGACGGCGTTGAAACCGTCGCCGGTACTTTTCATGGCGTGGTGGTGGGGGAAGTGGTTGAATGCGGCCAGCACCCGAACGCGGATAAACTTCGCGTCACCAAAATCAACGTAGGCGGCGATCGCCTGCTGGATATTGTCTGCGGCGCACCTAATTGTCGCCAGGGGCTTAAGGTCGCCGTCGCCACCATCGGCGCGGTACTGCCGGGCAACTTTAAAATCAAAGCGGCCAAACTGCGCGGCGAGCCGTCTGAAGGGATGCTCTGCTCATTTTCAGAACTGGGTATTTCAGACGACCACAATGGCATCATTGAACTGCCGCTGGAGGCGCCGGTCGGCACTGATATCCGGGAATATCTGCAGCTTAATGATAACGCCATTGAAATCAGCGTAACGCCCAACCGCGCTGACTGCCTGAGTATCCTTGGTGTGGCGCGTGATGTGGCAGTACTGAATAAACTTCCGCTGATTGAGCCCGAGATTACGCCTGTTGCGGCCTCTGTTCAGGACACTTTCCCCATTCGCGTCGATGCGCCGGACGCCTGTCCGCGTTATCTGGGGCGCGTGATCAGAAATATTAACGTCAAAGCGACCACGCCTTTGTGGATGCGTGAGAAGCTGCGCCGTTGCGGCATCCGCTCCATCGATCCGGTTGTCGATATCACCAACTTTGTCCTGCTAGAGCTGGGACAACCGATGCATGCCTTCGACCTCGATCGTATCGAGGGCGGTATTGTGGTGCGCATGGCGGAAGAGGGTGAAAACCTGACGCTGCTGGATGGCACCGAAGCTAAGCTCAGTGCGGATACGTTAGTGATTGCCGATCACCATAAAGCGCTGGCGATGGGCGGCATTTTTGGCGGCGAGCAGTCTGGCGTCAATGAAGAGACAACCAGCATTCTTTTCGAATGTGCTTTCTTCAGCCCGCTGTCGATCACTGGCCGTGCGCGCCGTCTGGGTCTGCACACCGATGCCTCCCACCGTTATGAGCGTGGTGTCGATCCGGCGCTACAGTACAAAGCGATGGAACGCGCGACTCGCCTGTTGCTGGATATCTGCGGCGGTGAAGCGGGCCCGGTTATCGACGTAACCAGTGAAGCCTCACTGCCACCTCGCGCCACCATTACGCTGCGTCGTGAAAAACTGGACCGTCTGATTGGTCATGTTATCGCCGATGGGGATGTCACCGATATTCTGAGCCGCCTGGGTTGCGAAGTCACTGCTACCAACGGTGAGTGGAAAGCTGTCGCGCCGAGCTGGCGCTTCGATATCGCTATCGAAGAAGATCTGGTGGAAGAAGTCGCGCGTATTTACGGCTATAACAATATTCCCGATGTGCCTGTGCAAGCCGGTCTGGTGATGACCCGCCACCGCGAATCCAGCCTGTCGCTTAAGCGCGCTAAAGCAATGCTGGTGGACAAAGGCTATCAGGAGGCCATTACCTACAGCTTCGTTGATCCTAAAGTACAGGCGTTGCTGCATCCGGGTGAAGAAAATCTGCTGCTGCCAAGCCCGATTTCGATCGAAATGTCCGCCATGCGTCTTTCACTCTGGAGCGGCCTGCTCTCTGCGGTGGTTTACAATCAGAATCGCCAGCAAAACCGCGTACGTCTGTTTGAAAGCGGGTTGCGCTTTGTCCCTGATACGCAGGCAAACCTGGGGATCAGACAGGATGTTATGCTGGCAGGCGTTATCAGCGGTGCCCGTTATGAAGAGCACTGGGATCTGGCGCGTCAGGCAGTTGACTTCTATGATTTGAAAGGCGATTTAGAGTCCGTCCTGGATTTGACCGGGCGAATGGATGCGTTTTCATTCCGTGCCGAAACTCACCCTGCGCTGCATCCGGGCCAGAGTGCCGCCATTTATTTACGCGGTGAAGCTGTCGGTTTTATCGGTGTGGTGCATCCGGAACTTGAGCGGAAACTGGATCTTAACGGTCGTACGGTGGTGTTCGAACTGGAGTGGGAGAAGGTGGCAGACCGCGTCCTGCCTGACGCGAGCGAGATTTCGCGCTTCCCGGCAAACCGTCGTGATATCGCCGTTGTGGTGGCTGAAAACGTTCCGGCAGCAGATATCATCGCGGAGTGTAAGAAAGTTGGCGTAAATCAGGTAGTTGGCGTAAACTTGTTTGATGTGTACCGTGGTAAGGGCGTAAATGAAGGTTTTAAGAGCCTCGCTATCAGCCTGATTTTGCAAGATACCAGCCGGACACTCGAAGAAGAGGAGATTGCCGCTACCGTTGCAAAATGCGTAGAGGCACTAAAAGAGCGATTCCAAGCATCCTTGAGGGATTGAACCTATGGCGCTTACAAAAGCTGAAATGTCTGAATACCTGTTTGAGAAGCTGGGCCTGAGCAAACGGGATGCCAAAGAGCTGGTCGAGCTGTTTTTTGAAGAGGTACGCCGCGCTTTGGAAAATGGTGAACAGGTTAAACTGTCAGGCTTTGGCAATTTCGACCTTCGCGACAAAAACCAACGTCCGGGGCGTAACCCTAAGACTGGTGAAGACATTCCAATTACGGCGCGCCGGGTGGTAACCTTCCGCCCGGGGCAGAAGTTAAAAAGCCGGGTTGAGAACGCCTCACCAAAAGAAGACTGATTTCTGCCCGTTTAAAAGGCCGCATATGCGGCCTTTTTCATATTTACCGGTGGAGAACAGTGGTTACCGCGTTACCTTGTCGTAGAGTTGTACGCTGATAGTTGAGATAAATGACCCTGATTTTACCCCTGAAAGAACGTGCAAGACGTCATCAGCGGCGCTGGCTCGGCGCTCTGTTGCTGTTCACATTGCTGATGTTTCTGCTCAGCCTGTGTGCCGGGGAGCGCTGGCTGTCACCAGCAGACTGGTTCACGGCACAGGGCGAACTCTTTGTCGGCCAGCTCCGCCTGCCACGCACGCTTGCCGTGTTGCTGGTTGGTGCCTCGCTCGCCGTTGCTGGTGCGGTTATGCAGGCGCTGTTTGAAAATCCGCTGGCGGAGCCCGGGCTGCTTGGCGTCTCGAATGGTGCTGGTGTCGGGCTGGTCCTCGGCGTGTTTACCGCGACGGAGGCCCTCTGGCAGCTGAGCCTGTATGCCGTCGCGGGCGCGCTTACCATCACCTTTCTTTTGCTGCGTTTTTCACGCCGGGCGCTATCCAACAGCCGTCTGCTGCTGGCGGGCGTGGCGCTGGGTATTATTTGTAGCGCGGTGATGACCTGGGCGGTCTACTTCAGCAGCAACCTTGATCTTCGTCAGCTGATGTACTGGATGATGGGCGGCTTCAGCGGCGTGGACTGGCGCTCCGGCTGGCTGATGCTGGCGCTGCTGCCGCTTCTGGTATGGCTCTGCTCCCGCTGGCAGGTGCTTAACCTCATCGCGCTGGGGGAAACGTCAGCCCGTCAGCTGGGCGTGCCGTTGTTGCTCTGGCGCAATCTGCTGGTGGGAGCCATCGGCTGGCTTACCGGTGTGAGCGTGGCGCTGGCAGGCGCTATCGGCTTTGTCGGGCTGGTTGTACCGCATATACTCAGGCTCAACGGGCTACAGGATCACCGCTGCCTGCTGCCTGCCTGCGCGCTCACCGGCGGTAGCGTGTTGCTGGCCGCTGACATTATTGCGAGACTGGCAATCTCTTCGGCGGAGTTACCCATTGGGGTGGTGACCGCCACGCTGGGCGCGCCGGTATTTATCTGGCTATTATTGAAAACCCGCCCCTGAAAACGGGGTGCCATCCCATTAACACAGGATATGCCCATGACGATTTTCGATACAGAACTGGTAACGCTTGAGGGTGAACGCACCACGCTGGCACAGTGGCAGGGCCAGGTATTGCTGGTAGTCAACGTAGCCTCAAAGTGCGGCCTGACGCCGCAGTATGAGCAGCTGGAAAATATTCATAAGGCCTGGCAGCCGCAGGGCTTTTCCGTTCTCGGCTTCCCCTGCAACGCTTTTCTCGGGCAGGAGCCGGGCACGGAAGAAGAGATCAAAACTTTTTGCAGTACCACCTATGGGGTCACCTTCCCCATGTTTAGCAAGATTGAGGTTAACGGCCCGCATCGACACCCTCTTTACCAACAGCTGATCGCCGCGAGGCCGGAGGCCGTTGCGCCTGAGGAGAGCGGGTTCCTGGCGCGGATGGCGAGTAAAGGACGCGCGCCGAAAGAGCAGGGCGATATCCTGTGGAATTTCGAAAAGTTCCTGATCGGCCGTGATGGAACCGTGGTTCAGCGCTTCTCACCCGATATGACGCCGGAAGATCCAATTGTAATGGAGAGTATCAAGCTGGCGCTGGCAAAATAAATGCTGCTTGTCTGCCGGGACGTGGCGGTCAGCCAGCGCTTCTTACCCTTCAGCGCAGAGGTCCATCAGGGCGAGTTGGTACACCTGCTTGGTCCTAACGGCGCCGGAAAAAGTTCGCTGCTGGCCGCGCTGTCAGGATTACTGCCTGCCAGTGGCGCCATCATTTTCGCCGGTAAACGGCTGGATGCATGGCGTGCCGACAGTCTTGCGCAGCGCAGGGCTTATCTGCATCAGCAGCAGCTTCCGCCGGGAAATATGCCGGTCTGGCATTATCTGGAACTGCACAGAGGTTCAGTGCGTGCGTCGGATGATGAGCTGCGGCTGCCAGCGCTCGTTCAGGCTTTTCAACTGCAAGATAAACTGGATCGCCTGCTGACGCAGCTCTCTGGCGGTGAGTGGCAGCGCGTCAGGCTGGCGGCAATGTTTTGTCAGCTTGGTCAGCCAGCGGGCAAGCTTTTGCTGCTTGATGAACCGCTGACCGGGCTGGATCTGGCACAGCAGGCAGCCTTTGACCGTTATCTCGCTTCGCTGCTTACAGAAGGGCTGACGGCGATTGTTAGCGGTCATGATATCAACCACACCTTGCACCATGCTCAGCGCGTCTGGCTGATGAAAAATGGCAAGATGGTGAGACAGGGAAGCGTAAAGGACGTCCTGCAACCGGTCATCCTGAGTGCGGTTTATCAGGTTCCGTTCCGGCGTATCGCCGTTGACGGAGATGAAATGCTTTCCACCCACTGATGTAGTGATATTGTCAGCAACCCACCTCTGTGGGTAAAGTAGAATGATCTTCTGAGGGATTTTGAGTTATGCGCTACGGGCTACTGCTTTTTATTATTCTGCTTGCGGGCTGTAGCAGCCACGCGCCGCCACCGGATGGACGCCTGGCGGATTCCGTTATGGTGATTGCACAACTTGATGACCAGCTTAACGCCTGGCACGGCACGCCTTACCGTTATGGCGGAACGACTCACAGAGGCGTTGACTGCTCCGGTTTTGTCTGGCTGACGTTCCGCGATCGCTTCGGTATCCAGCTGCCAAGAACCACCGCTGCCCAGACAAAAATCGGCACCAGAATTGATAAAGATGATCTGCTGCCGGGCGATTTAGTCTTCTTTAAGACCGGCAGCGGCGAAAATGGCCTGCATGTTGGCGTCTATGATACAAACAACAGGTTTATTCATGCCTCAACCAGTCAGGGCGTTATTCGCTCTTCTTTAAATAATGTTTACTGGAAAAAGGTATATTGGCAGGCCAGACGGATCCAGGATAATGGATAAGAAGGCGGCTAATAATCTGCCGGGAAAGGATAATATTTGATCATTTGGTTTAATGAGGGATTATTAATCCCGGATCGATTCGTTGCGTTTATCAACGGGCATCAGGAAAACTGCGCGGGTAATTGTGAACGAAGTCATATTTTTATCAGATACCCGTAAATTGATGAGGATATGATACTGATGTCTCTCTGTTTTCTTTAAAGAGTTAAGTATCTTTTATAATAATTATGTGTCAGGTTAAGCTATGCAAACGGGCTGACGTCTGCCCGTCGGACTGCAGATGCGCAGCGGATAATCACTGCCGTCTCAGGTTACAGGTGCCGGCTCCGTCCACCTGCCGCCTTCAGCAACCTGAGTGACTGAAGGTATCGTCTGGTTGTCTTACGCCTTTCCTGATTGCCGTCCGGTAAAACGGGCAGAGTGAATGCGAAGATCGCCAATTAATCATGGCTGAATATAATGAAAATCCATCTGACAGCGGATTATAAGAGTTACCCGACGTTTTATCCTGTCTACAGTTTTCAGGGCAAGCTAATTGCCGTGGAACTGATGACACATTTCTCGCAAAGTGAGGCTAACGTGGCCATCCCTCAGGATATGGTGCTGCCTCAGTTAGATAACGACCAGCGTATTGCATTACTACAAAAGCAAATTAATTGTCTCGAAAGTCATCAGGATTTCTTTTGCAAACATCGCATCAGGGCGGCGCTGAATATTGATGCGCTGACGGCCCGGTTACTGCTTGATAATGAGATTCTTTCCCGTAAGCTGGCGCTGCTTAACGGACTGGAGCTGGAAATAAACGAAAGCTTTACCGACTTCAGAACTGGCAACGAGAATAACTGCCTGATGGCGCTTAAAGCGCGTTACGACCTTAGCCTGCAAAATTATGGCGCAGGCAAAGCCTCCTCAAAAGCCGTTTATGACAATCTGTTCACCACCATAAAACTGGATAAAGGTTTTATTAAACAGCACATCAATAAGCTCTCTTTCAGACCTTTTATCAACGCCGTACTGGAACATATTAAGCCTCATTGTCAGCGCGTCATTGTTCAGGGCATTGATGACGCCTCTGCGCTGGAACGCATCAGTGATTTTCCCTTCGATGGCATCCAGAGTACGCTTTTTGCGCCCGCCAGCGAAGATTCACTGGAGGCGCTGATTCGTCCTCCTGAAGTGTTCGCTGAGCGTCAATTCTGATATCCCTTCACTCTATCCGTGTTTACTCTCACTTGTGGGGGTTACACTTAAGACTATCATGACGCAAGCCTGATGCTGCTGCATCAGCAGATTTGGAGGGGAAAGTCATGCAATTCAATAATACCTGGCACCATGAGCTTGAGGGATTTTATACCGCTCTTCAGCCCACGCCGTTAAGCCATTCCCGTCTGCTTTGCCACAGTCCTTCGCTGGCGCAGGAGCTGGGGCTGGATGAAAGCTGGTTCAGCGAAGATAAAACCCCGCTCTGGAGCGGTGAAGCGCTTCTGCCCGGCATGCAGCCGCTGGCTCAGGTCTATAGCGGGCATCAGTTTGGCGTCTGGGCGGGTCAGCTGGGAGATGGCCGGGGTTTATTACTCGGTGAACAACAGTTGCCGGATGGCAGGAAAATGGACTGGCATCTGAAAGGGGCTGGATTGACGCCCTATTCACGGATGGGCGATGGCAGGGCGGTACTCCGCTCCTCCCTGCGGGAGTTTCTTGCTTCTGAGGCGATGCATCATCTCGGCGTGCCGACGACGCGCGCCTTAACGGTTGTGACCAGTGACGAACCTGTCTACCGGGAAACGTCAGAGCGCGGCGCCATGCTGCTTCGCGTCGCGGAAAGCCATCTGCGCTTCGGTCACTTCGAACATTTCTTTTATGCCGGCGAGCCGGAGAAGGTTCGTCAGCTTGCGGATTATGCGATCCGTCACCACTGGTCACAGTGGCAGGAAGAGTCCGATCGCTATCAGCTCTGGTTCAGCGATGTGGTTAAGCGTACAGCAAGGCTGATCGCCCACTGGCAGAGCATCGGGTTCGCTCATGGCGTAATGAATACGGATAATATGTCTCTCCTCGGCCTGACTTTGGACTACGGGCCTTACGGTTTTCTGGATGACTATAAGCCCGATTTTATCTGTAACCACTCAGACTACCAGGGCCGATACAGTTTTGAGAATCAGCCCATGATCGGTTTGTGGAACCTTAACCGGCTGGCCCATGCGCTGTCAGGTCTGCTGAGTACGGAGCAGCTGAAGCAGGCGCTCTCAGGCTATGAAGAGGAGCTGATGCGCTGCTGGGGCGCACAGATGCGGGCGAAACTGGGCTTCTTTACCGGGGCCAGTGATGATAACGAGATACTGACCAGCCTGCTGGCGATGATGAGCCGTGAAGGCAGCGACTATACCTTAACCTTCCGTCTGCTGAGCGAAACGGCGCAGCAGCAATCGGCGTCACCGCTGCGTGATGAATTTATCGATCGTGAAGCTTTTGACAGCTGGTATAACATCTACCGACAGCGTCTTATTCAGGAAGGCATCAGCGATGAGGAGCGGCAGCGGAAGATGAAGCAGGCCAATCCGGCGATCGTGCTGAGAAATTATCTGGCGCAGCAGGCGATTGAACGGGCTGAGCAGGATGATATCAGCGTCCTGACGCGACTGCTTCAGGCGCTGAGCCAGCCCTTTACCGATGCGCCGGAGTTCGCCGATCTGATGCGTCGTCCGCCCGACTGGGGTAAGAAACTGGCAGTGAGTTGCTCAAGCTGAGGTCTGGCAAGCGGGAGGGCGACACAGGCTGCTCCCGCTGTAAAGGGACTTATCAGAAGCGGGATGCCGCTGCATCAGCCAGCAGGGCCAGCACCGCCTCGCTCTGCTCCCATCCCAGGCAGGGATCGGTGATCGACTGACCATAAACCAGCGGCGTGCCGGGCTCGATTTTTTGCGTTCCTTCCTTCAGGAAGCTCTCAATCATTACGCCGGCAATGGCCCGGCTGCCCTCACGGATCTGCCGGGAAACCGATTCAGCGACCTCCATCTGGCGACGATATTGCTTGAGGCAGTTACCGTGGCTGAAGTCGACTACCAGCTGTTCAGGCAATTTGAACTCACGCAGGCTTGCTGCTGCCGCGGCGATATCTTCCGGATGATAGTTGGGCTGTTTCCCGCCACGCATGATTACATGGCCGGAAGGGTTCCCGCTCGTCTGATAAATGGTCATCTGTCCGTGTTTATCCGGCGAAAGGAACATATGGCTGGCACGTGCCGCGCGGATAGCGTCTACCGCAATCTGCGTATTACCGTCGGTGCCGTTTTTAAAGCCTACCGGACAGGAGAGTGCCGAAGCCATTTCACGGTGGATCTGACTTTCGGTAGTGCGGGCGCCAATGGCTCCCCAGCTGATCAGATCGGCGATAAACTGACCGATCACCATGTCCAGAAACTCAGTCGCGGTTGGCATGCCCAGCGCATTGATATCCAGCAGCAGCTTGCGGGCAATGTCCAGCCCGTGATTCACGCGAAAACTGCCGTCGAGATCCGGATCGGAGATTAACCCCTTCCAGCCAACCACCGTACGAGGTTTCTCAAAATAGGTGCGCATGACGATTTCGAGACGGTCGCGATATTTTTCACGCAGCGCTGTCAGTTTTTCCGCATAATCAACAGCAGCCCTGGGATCGTGTAGCGAACAGGGGCCAATAACAACCAGCAGGCGCGGATCTTCACCGGAAAGGATACGGGCAATACGCTGACGTGACGCTGTCACGTTGGCTGCAATGGCTGGCGTTACCGGATGCCGCTTAGCCAGTTCGTCAGGCGTAATCAGGCTCTCGATGCGCGCGGTCCGCAGTTCATCAGTTTTATTCATGATAATCTCTGAAAATTTGTTCTTCTCTGCGGCAGGTTTGCCGGGAAGTGATGCCGATCACAATAAACCAAAACGACATCATTTCAACCGGAAACGCCGCTAAAAAGAGGTTAACGCGATAATTATCACTTTTTTGCAACGCTAGCGCGTCCGTTCAATACATACGGCGGGTCAGACCCATAATATCCAGAATCTTAGTGGCAATCTCTTCGACGGAATAGTTAGTGCTGTTGAGGTAGCGTATCTGATGCGTGCGGAACAGCGCTTCCACTTCGCCCACTTCCAGACGGCACTGGCGCATTGAGGCGTAGCGGGTGTTTTCAGCCCGCTCCTGACGAATAGCGGCGAGCCGTTCAGGATCGATGGTCAGACCGAACAGCTTATGCTGAAAAGGTTTCAGGGCGGGTGGCAACTTAAGGTTATCCATATCGTCGGCAATAAATGGATAGTTGGCGGCGCGGATGCCAAACTGCATAGCGAGATAGAGGCTGGTGGGCGTTTTACCGCAGCGCGAGACGCCCAGAAGAATAACCTGCGCATCTTCCAGCCCACGCAGCGAGATCCCATCGTCATGCGCCAGCGTATAATCGATCGCGGCGATACGGGCATCATACTTGCCAAGGTTACTGGCCGTTAACCCATGCGTCCGGTTAGCCACCGGTGCCGGGGCAATCCCCAGCTCCTGTTGAATGGGCGCCACCAGCGACTGCACAATGTCCTGACAAAAGCCTTCACTTTGCAGAATGATATCGCGGATTTCGGGCGTCACGATCGAAATAAAGACCAGCGGGCGCATGCCGCTTTTCTCGTAAAGTGCATTGATTTGCGCCTTAACGGCCTGGGCGCGCTGCACGTTTTCAACAAAAGGAAGGGTGACGCTGTTAATGTTCACGGGGAACTGCGAGAGCACCGCGTGGCCGAGCACTTCGGCGGTGATGGCGGTACCGTCAGAAATATAAAAAACGCTGCGTTCGCTGTTCACGTCCATCTTGTCTCCCGTCGTTATTGTTTCAGCAGACTAGTTTACGCCGCTATAAGAATGCAAATTGTGTTGGACATAACAGCACGCATCAAACTGCGAAAGTATTTATTTGCCGGTCAGGCATTTTCGGACAAACGGTAAAAAAGGTCCGCAATCCAATTTATGAAATGACGTTTCTTTTTTCCATTCATAAAAAGCAGAGTAATTTCCATATTCATTCTTTACGGGCATTATTATCCGTTGCGCAACGATATTTAGTGTGAAATGCACCTCATAAAAAATAACTATATAAATCATATAGTTGAAAATATTTTATTTGCGCAATCATCTCACGCGAAGGCGGAGTTTTCTTAAAACGGTTTTTTTGACGCGCTTGATCGATTCAACAGTTTCATTCCAGAACAGGAATGTGCCAGGCTCAATTCGTCTTACTCTGTCCTCAAAACTTAATTAAATCTGAAAAGGATTGCTTCAATGTCCAATAAAGGCGAACTGCCGTTAGTGCTCTGGTACAACCAGCTTGGCATGAATGATGTTGATCGGGTGGGAGGCAAAAATGCTTCTCTGGGCGAAATGATCAGTAATTTGTCTTCACTGGGCGTATCCGTGCCCGATGGGTTTGCAACAACCTCTGAGGCATTCAATCTTTTCCTCGATCAAAGCGGCGTGAATCAGCGCATTTATGACCTGCTGGATAAGACCGATATTGATGACGTTGATGAACTGGCAAAAGCAGGCAAGCAGATACGCCAGTGGATTGTCGATACGCCTTTCCAGCCGGCGCTTGAAGCAGCCATCCGCGAAGCCTATGAGCAGCTCTCTTCTGATGATACCGAGGCCTCTTTTGCGGTCAGGTCTTCTGCCACAGCGGAAGATATGCCAGACGCCTCCTTTGCCGGTCAGCAGGAAACCTTTTTGAACGTGCAGGGCTTTGATGCCGTACTGATCGCCGTAAAACATGTCTTTGCTTCACTCTTCAATGACCGGGCCATCTCCTACCGTGTGCATCAGGGGTACGACCACCGTGGCGTGGCGCTCTCAGCGGGCGTACAGCGCATGGTGCGCTCAGACGTCGGCTCGGCGGGCGTGATGTTTACCATCGATACCGAATCGGGCTTTGATCAGGTGGTATTTATTACGGCTGCGCTGGGTTTGGGCGAAATGGTGGTTCAGGGCGCGGTCAATCCGGATGAATTTTACGTCCATAAACCGACGCTGGCGGCGGGGCGTCCTGCCATCGTGCGCAGAACCATGGGTTCGAAGAAAATTCGCATGGTTTATGCCGATTCACAGGAGCACGGCGAACAGGTCAGAATTGAAGATGTTCCTGAGCAGGAGCGCGATCGTTTCTGTCTGACCAGCGAAGAAGTGGAAGCGCTGGCCACGCAGGCCGTATTGATTGAGAAACACTATCAGCGACCCATGGATATTGAATGGGCAAAAGATGGACATACGGGCAAACTGTTTATTGTCCAGGCTCGTCCGGAAACGGTGCGCTCAAATGGCCAGGTCATGGAGCGTTACACCCTGCACGGCCAGGGTAAGATCGTGGTGGAAGGACGGGCTATCGGTCACCGTATTGGCGCGGGCGAAGTGAAGGTAATTCATGACATCAGCGAGATGAACCGGATTCAGAAAGGTGATGTGCTGGTGACAGATATGACGGACCCGGACTGGGAACCGATCATGAAAAAGGCTTCTGCCATCGTCACCAACCGCGGAGGACGTACCTGTCACGCTGCGATTATCGCGCGTGAACTCGGTATTCCTGCCGTGGTTGGCTGCGGTCATGCGACGGATGTGCTGAAGGATGGTCATAAAGTCACGGTATCCTGCGCGGAAGGGGACACCGGCTATGTCTATGATGACCTGCTCGACTTCGAAGTAAAAAGCTCTCAGGTAGATGAGATGCCGCCACTGCCGCTCAAGATTATGATGAATGTTGGTAATCCCGATCGGGCATTCGATTTCGCCTGCCTGCCGAACGAGGGCGTGGGGCTGGCGCGGCTGGAGTTTATCATCAACCGTATGATTGGCGTTCATCCTAAAGCGCTGCTGGAGTTTGATCAGCAAACGCCTGAATTGCAGAAGCAAATCCGTGAAATGATGAAGGGTTTCGACGACCCTGTTGAGTTTTATATTGCCCGTCTGACGGAAGGGATCGCCACGCTGGGCGCCGCATTCTCGCCAAAACGCGTGATTGTTCGCCTCTCCGATTTCAAAACTAATGAATACGCAAACCTGGTGGGCGGTGAACGCTACGAGCCGGAAGAAGAGAACCCGATGCTCGGTTTCCGTGGCGCAGGTCGTTACGTGGCTGACAGCTTCCGGGACTGTTTTGCCCTGGAGTGTGCCGCCGTGAAGCGCGTCCGTAATGAGATGGGGCTGACCAACGTGGAGATCATGGTGCCCTTCGTGCGTACCGTGGCGCAGGCAAAAGCGGTAGTGGAGGAGTTGGCACGTCAGGGGCTTAAGCGCGGTGAGAATGGCCTGAAACTGATTATGATGTGTGAAATCCCGTCCAATGCGCTGCTGGCGGATCAGTTCCTTGAATATTTCGACGGCTTCTCAATCGGTTCCAACGATATGACTCAGCTGGCGCTGGGCCTCGACAGGGATTCGGGTGTGGTTTCCGAACTCTTTGATGAACGCAACGACGCGGTGAAAGCGCTGCTGTCGATGGCGATACGCTCAGCGAAGAAAGCGGGCAAATATGTCGGGATTTGTGGTCAGGGGCCCTCTGACCATGAGGATTTTGCGGCCTGGCTGATGGAAGAAGGCATTGACAGCCTGTCGCTGAATCCTGATACCGTGGTGCAAACCTGGCTGAGCCTGGCGGAACTGCCTGAAAAGTAGCCCGGTTGAGGTAATTTCACACTAAAGGCCAGTCTGACTGGCCTTTTTTCATTTCTGCAGAATAAAAAAAAGCCCATCACATGGGATGGGCAAAGACTACACACAGCAATTCTTTACTTTGACTTGGGGAAAGCTTGTTTAAAAATCAGCATGTTGATCCTAAACATGCTGTTTATACTATTCAGGCAGGGTGGTTGAGTCATTAAGAATCCTCTTATTAGTTTAAAAGACATAATCTTTTATGACACATTTGCCGCGCCGGCGGCCAGTAAGCCATATATTTGCTAATCAATTGGCCCTAAGGACAACTGAAATCATTGAAAAACCGCTTTTAGAGGTTAAGTTTTCTGAATGGTTTATTGATTTCCTGAAGAAAATGTTTCCTGCTGCTTATGAAAATGACCAGCCTGGCTGGTCATCAGGGCCATATTCAGGCGTGATTATTCCGTTCTCTGTTTTCCTCCACCGTTTCCACCACCTCATGCGGGGATCTTTGTGGAGCCGGCACCTCATTAATCCAGGCGGAAAGGAGCCGGTAGGAGACGGCCAGCACCACAGGTCCGATAAAAAGCCCGATCATGCCAAACGCTACCAGACCGCCGATGACGCCAGACAGGATAAGGATCATCGGTAAGTCAGCGCCCATACGGATCAACGCAGGACGAAGGAAGTTATCCAGAGTTCCCACCACGCAACTCCAGATGAGCAGCACAGTGCCCCAGGTCGTATCCCCACTCCAGTAGAGCCAGATAATCGCCGGAATCAGGACAACCAGCGGGCCGAGCTGGACCAGACAGGCGAGGATCATCAGCACGGTCAGAATGGTGGCGTAAGGAATACCCGACAGCGCCAGGCCGACACCGCCCAAAACGCCCTGTACCAGCGCCGTCACTACCACACCCAGCGCCACGGCCCGTATTGCCTGTCCGGCCAGCAAAACTGACGCATCACCACGCTGAGATGCCAGCCGGAAAGCAAAGTGGCGGATGCCCTGGCCAACCTGTTCACCGCGCCAGTAAAGCAGGATGCTGAACAGCAGCATCAGGCCGAGATGAAGCATAAAGCGACCAAAATGGCCCGCCTGAGCGAACAGAAAGCCGCTGGTGCGGCCGATATAGGGCTGAACCTTGGTCATCATGGCGCTGCCGCCACCTTCAACAAGATTATGATACGCCGAGAATAGCTTAGGACCGGCCAGCGGCAGATTGTTCAGCCAGAGCAGCTCCGGCAGGCGAAAGTGACCCGAAGTGGCCCAGGCGATAACGGGCCGGCTGGTGTCAATCAGGCTGTTGACCAACAGCGCGACGGGAATAATAAACAGCAGGATCAGCAACAGCGCCATCACCAGTACGGCAAGCGAGCGGCGGCCCCAGAGCAGGTGCTGGATTTTTATCATCAGCGGCCAGGTTGCGATCACCACCATGCTCGCCCAGGCAAAACCCAGCACAAAAGGCTGAACAACCCAGAAGCTGGCGACGATCAGCAGGGTGATAAACATCAGCGAGAAGACGATTTGCGGCAAATCCCATCCTTTCTGCGCATTCTTCATGGTGCAACATTACCTTCAGTCAATAAAACAGGGTGTGGGCATCGCTTAGCATCTTCCGTTGCATCAGCGCCCACGCGAAACACAATGTATTAAACGCACTTTCGCCGGAAACGGCACGTGATTCTTTTCAGGTGACATTTTCAGACCGCGACAGTGTATAAAAAAATGTGATAAAACCATGAGATTAAGTGCAATCGTTTACCTTACATTCTGGTTACCCGATAATGATCCCACAACTCTCTCAGGCGCCAGGCCTGGTTCAACTGGTGCTGACTTTTTTGCAGGCGCTTAAGCAGCAGGGTTTCACCGGCGATACCGCCACCAGCTATGCCGATCGTCTCACCATGTCCACCGATAACAGCATCTATCAGCTCCTTCCGGATGCGGTGCTGTTTCCCCGGTCAACCGCTGATGTTGCCCTGATAGCCCGTCTGGCCGGTGGGTCACGTTTCGAAAGTCTGACGTTCACCCCCCGTGGCGGCGGGACCGGGACCAACGGCCAGTCGCTCAATCAGGGCATCGTCGTGGATATGTCACGCTATATGAACCGTATTCTGGAGATTAATCCGGAGCAGGGGTGGGTTAAGGTCGAAGCAGGTGTGATTAAAGATCAGCTGAATGCCTGGCTTAAACCCTACGGCTTCTTTTTTTCGCCGGAGCTGTCAACCAGCAACCGCGCCACGCTGGGTGGCATGATTAATACCGACGCCTCTGGGCAGGGGTCACTGGTTTACGGCAAAACCTCCGATCATGTGCTTGGCTTGCGGGCAGTCCTGCACGGCGGTGATATCCTGGATACCCGCGCCGTTCCCGTGGCGCTGGCAGAGAGGCTGGCGCAGGAAGAGAGCCGTGAAGGGGAAATTTACCGCACCGTGCTGGAAAGCTGCCGAGATAAACGACAGCTGGTAGTGGATAACTTCCCTGTGCTTAATCGTTTTCTGACCGGTTACGATTTACGCCACGCCGTCAGCGACGATCTCCAGCAGGTGGATTTAACCCGCATACTTTGTGGTGCCGAAGGAACGCTGGCCTTTATTACCGAAGCCCGCCTGGACATTACGCCGATCCCGAAAGTCCGTCGTCTGGTTAATATCAAATATGACTCCTTTGATTCCGCATTGCGCAGCGCGCCTTTTTTAGTGGAAGCAAAAGCGCTTTCTGTGGAAACGGTCGATTCAAAAGTGCTGAATCTGGCCCGCGAAGACATTGTCTGGCACTCGGTCAGCGAACTGATTACCGATATCCCCGATCGCGAGATGCTGGGGCTGAATATCGTGGAGTTTGCCGGGAATGACAGCGACGAAACGGACGGTCAGGTAGATGCGCTCTGTCAGCAGCTGGACACACTGATAGCGCAGGGCGCAGCGGGGATCATTGGCTATCAGCGTTGCCATAACCTGGACGGGATTGAACGCATTTACGCCATGCGTAAAAAGGCCGTGGGGCTGCTTGGCAATGCCAAAGGCCGCGCCAAACCCATCCCGTTCGTCGAAGATACCTGCGTTCCCCCCGAACATCTTGCTGACTACATTGTGGAATTCAGGGCATTGCTGGACAACCATGGCCTGAGCTACGGCATGTTTGGACACGTTGATGCTGGCGTCCTGCACGTCCGCCCGGCCCTGGATATGTGCGATCCGCAGCAGGAAATGCTGATGAAACAGATTTCTGATGAGGTAGTGGCGCTGACGGCACGCTACGGCGGCCTGCTCTGGGGCGAACACGGTAAAGGCTTCAGGGCAGAATACAGTCCGGCGTTTTTTGGTGAGGCGCTGTTCCATGAGCTGCGGCGTATCAAGGCCGCCTTTGATCCGCATAACCGCCTGAACCCCGGCAAGATCTGCACGCCGCTGGGCGTTGATGAACCCATGATGAAGGTGGACGCCGTTAAGCGAGGCACATGGGACCGCCAGATCCCCATCGCCACCCGCAGTGACTGGCGCGGGGCGATGGAGTGTAACGGCAATGGCTTATGTTTTAATTTTGATGCCAGAAGCCCGATGTGTCCTTCAATGAAAATCACCGGTAACCGCATCCATTCGCCGAAAGGCCGGGCGACGCTGACGCGTGAGTGGTTGCGCCTGCTGGCGGAGCAGGGCGTCGATCCGCTGGCGCTGGAAAAACGTCTGCCGGAAACGCGGGTCAGCCTGAGAGGCATGATTGAACGTACCCGCAACAGCTGGTATGCAAAACGCGGCGAATACGATTTTTCCCATGAAGTGAAAGAGGCGATGTCAGGATGCCTTGCCTGCAAGGCGTGTTCCACACAGTGTCCGATCAAAATTGATGTTCCCGGTTTCCGTGCGCGCTTTCTCCAGCTTTATCATACGCGGTATCAGCGCCCGCTCAGCGACCATCTTGTGGCCGGCGTGGAAAGCTATGCGCCGCTGATGGCAAAAGCGCCACAGCTCTTTAATTTCTTTCTTCGTCAGCCGCTGGTGCGCAACCTGAGCAAAACCCGCATCGGTATGGTTGACCTGCCGCTGCTTTCGTCGCCCAACCTGAAGAAACAGCTGGCGGGGCAGGCTGCCCTGACCACCACGCTGGAACAGCTTGAGGAGATGAGTCGCGAGCAGCGGGCAAACTACGTGCTTATTGTTCAGGATCCTTTCACCAGCTATTACGAAGCCCGTCTGGTGGCTGACTTTGTCCGGCTGGTGGAAAAGCTTGGCTACCAGCCGGTGGTGCTTCCTTTCTCGCCGAACGGCAAGGCGCAACATATTAAAGGGTTCCTGACGCGCTTCGCACGCACCGCGCAAAAAACGGCGGATTTTCTCAACCGTGTCGCCAGCCTGGATCTGCCAATGGTGGGTGTCGATCCCGCGCTGGTGCTCTGTTATCGCGATGAGTACCGGGAAATATTGCAAGAGAAACGGGGCAACTTCCACGTCCAGCTGGTGCATGAATGGCTGATACAGGCGTTGCCTCCGGCAGAACAGAAGCCCCAAAGCGGGGAAGCCTGGTATCTTTTTGGCCACTGTACGGAAGTGACCGCGTTGCCCGCCTCGTCAAAGCAATGGGAAGGGATCTTTGCCCGTTTTGGCGCCAGGCTGGAAAATGTCAGCGTGGGCTGTTGCGGCATGGCAGGCACCTACGGGCATGAGACGAAAAATCTGGCGAACTCGCTGGGAATTTATGAACTCTCATGGCACCAGGCAATGCAAAAACTGCCGCGCCAGCGCTGTCTTGCCACCGGTTACTCCTGCCGCAGCCAGGTAAAACGCGTGGAAGGGAACGGAATGCGTCATCCCCTTCAGGCATTGCTGGAGTTCATCTGATGCCGATCTGGAAACGTACCGCCACGCTGGCACAGATGAATCATCGCAGCCAGGGAACGCTGGTGGCCCATCTCGGCATCAGCTTTACCCTCCTCGGCGAGGATGTACTCGAAGCCACCATGCCGGTTGATGAGCGAACGCGCCAGCCCTTCGGCCTGCTGCACGGCGGAGCCTCGGTCACGCTGGCCGAGACGCTGGGATCGATGGCAGGCTATCTCTGTAGCGAAGAAGATGAAACCGTTGTCGGGCTGGAAATTAATGCTAACCATCTTCGCGCCGTCAGAGAGGGGGTAGTCCGGGGCATTTGTCGCGCCATGCATGTTGGACGCACACATCAAGTCTGGCAGATTGAGATTTTTGACGCACAACAGCGGCTGTGTTGCACCTCACGCCTTACTACGTCGGTTTTGTCAGCCAGGGCAAAAGAATGCTAATATAGTGCGCGCTGAAAAACGGCGATCATATGATCCAGGCGGCGTGTCTGACGAACTCGTTTTGCAGTTTGCTGGCCCGGTCCCAGTCTCCGTTCATTGCCAGCTGATGGCACAGACGCGTCAGGGAATGGCGCGCCAACTGCCAGGCCTGCATGCGGAACAGCCGTTCGCGTTGGCCATTTCCTAACTCCTGTAGCAGGCGATGGTGCAGTTTGCCCAGCGCGTGCAGATAGCTCTGATCGTCGCCGTTCAGCTGGCAAATTTCCGCCATATCGAGGCAGGTGTCGTTAAACTGGCGCAGTTGTTCAAGCGTGCACTCTGGCCGGTTTAATTTGGCCTCGGCCATATAGTAGTCAACGGTAATGTCGCGGATAGAAAATTTATAATCGTCAATTTTATGTTGCAGCCAGGCACTCATCGACAGCTTCATTCCGGAATCCATATTCGCTAATGATAATCATTATCATATTACAAGTTGCGCAATATTCAATGACCCTGGCGATATTTTTATCCATAAATGCGGCCTTTCAGAATAATTGGTCATAACTTAAGGCGGCGTGAATCCTGGCGTTAAAACCGGCATTATTAACAATCAGCGAAGCGCGACCGTAATTTAGTCGCTTATATTCAACGCGTTAGGCGCCCATTAAAAGGATGCCTGATGCAAATCGTATTCCTCTTAACAGGGTCTAAACTGTATAAAGAAGGCTGAAAAAGGCCTCTTTACCTAAATCCCTGCAAAACAAGAGGTTGAAGCGATATCCAATATCACTAACATAGGGGTATTAGCCCGCAGGGCTATCGACTCGCGAGGTAATCTTATGCCATCAGCAACTACTGCTTCTTTTTCTCCTGACGACTTCGTCTGGAAGGGCCTGACGCTGACCGACAGCGCCGCTCAGCAAATCATCGCGCTGGCCGCTAACGACCCCCACGTGAAGGGCCTGAAGCTGGGCGTGAAGTCCTCCGGCTGCGCAGGATTTGGCTACACCATGGATCTGGTCAAAGAGCCAGCCGATGACGATCTTGTTTTCACCCATCAGGGGGCGCATCTCTATGTTCCTCTGCAGGCCATGCCGTTAATCGACGGAACGGAAGTCGATTTTGTCCGTGAAGGCCTGAATCAGATTTTCAAATTTAATAATCCTAAAGCTCAACACGCCTGTGGCTGTGGTGAGAGCTTTGGCGTTGAGTAAACGATATGTCTCGAAACACTGAAACATCGGACGACGTGCAGGTCTGGGAAGGAAATCACCAGAAGTACAAAGAAGGCTTCTTTACCCAACTGCAAACCGAAGAGTTTGAACACGGTATCAGCGAAGATGTGGTGCGCGCGATTTCCGCCAAGCGTAACGAGCCGGAGTGGATGCTGGAGTTTCGCCTGAAGGCGTACGCGGCCTGGCTGGAAATGGAAGAGCCGCACTGGCTGAAAGCGAACTATAAATCCCTGAATTATCAGGATTATAGCTACTATTCAGCGCCTTCATGCGGCAACTGTGATGACAGCTGCTCCTCTGAGCCGGGTGCGACGCAGGCCTCCGGTTCGCAGCCAGCGAACTATCTGACGGAAGAAGTGGAAAACGCTTTTAAACAACTGGGCGTGCCGGTACGTGAAGGGCAGGAAGTCGCCGTTGATGCGATCTTCGATTCCGTCTCCGTTTCCACAACTTACCGCGGCAAGCTGGCGGAGCAGGGGATCATCTTCTGTTCATTCGGTGAGGCTATTCATGAACATCCCGAGCTGGTTAAACAGTATCTGGGTACGGTTGTGCCGGCGAATGACAACTTCTTCGCGGCGCTGAACTCCGCTGTGGCCTCCGACGGTACCTTTGTCTACATCCCGAAAGGGGTGCGTTGCCCGATGGAGCTTTCCACCTATTTCCGCATCAACGCGGCGAAAACCGGACAGTTCGAGCGCACCATTCTGATCGCAGATGAAGGCAGCTACGTCAGCTATATCGAAGGATGTTCCGCACCGGTGCGCGACAGCTACCAGCTTCACGCAGCGGTGGTTGAAGTGATCATCCATAAGGACGCCGAAGTTAAATATTCGACCGTACAGAACTGGTTCTCCGGCGGCGAGTCCGAGGGCGGCATTCTTAACTTCGTTACCAAGCGTGCGCTGTGTGAAGGTGAAAACAGCAAAATGTCCTGGACGCAGTCGGAAACCGGCTCGGCTATCACCTGGAAATATCCAAGCGTGATCCTGCGCGGCGACAACTCAATTGGTGAGTTCTTCTCCGTGGCGCTGACCAGCGGCCATCAGCAGGCGGATACCGGCACGAAGATGATCCATATTGGTAAGAACACCAAATCGACCATCATCTCCAAAGGCATTTCGGCGGGCAAAAGCCAGAATACCTATCGTGGGCTGGTAAAAATCATGCCGACGGCCACTAACGCACGTAACTTCACCCAGTGCGACTCGATGCTGATTGGCGCTGACTGCGGTGCACATACTTTCCCTTACGTGGAAGTGCGCAATAACACCGCCCAGCTTGAGCATGAGGCGACCACTTCCCGCATCGGTGAAGATCAGCTGTTCTACTGCCTGCAGCGTGGGATCAGCGAAGATGATGCGATCTCTATGATTGTGAACGGCTTCTGTAAGGATGTCTTCACCGAGCTGCCGCTGGAATTCGCGGTAGAAGCACAAAAATTGCTGGCGATCAGCCTTGAACACAGCGTGGGTTAACGCGCCACGCATACGGTCACTGAGTGCAGTGCCGGACGGCACTGTCAGGGAAACACTATGTTAAGTATTAAAGATTTACAGGTTAGCATTGAAGACAAAGAGATCCTGCGTGGGCTGGATCTTGAAGTAAAACCGGGTGAAGTACATGCCATCATGGGCCCGAACGGCTCAGGAAAAAGTACGCTCTCTGCCACCCTGGCTGGCCGTGAAGAATATGAAATTACCGGCGGTTCCGTCAGCTTCAAAGGCAAAGATTTGCTGGAACTTTCCCCGGAAGATCGCGCCGGTGAAGGTATCTTTATGGCGTTTCAGTATCCGGTAGAAATCCCCGGCGTCAGTAACCAGTTCTTCCTGCAAACGGCGGTAAACGCCGTGCGTAAATATCGCGAGCAGGAGTCGCTGGACCGCTTCGACTTCCAGGACTTCATTGAAGACAAAATTCAGCTGCTGAAAATGCCGGAAGATCTGCTGACCCGTTCGGTCAACGTTGGCTTTTCCGGCGGTGAGAAAAAGCGTAACGACATTCTGCAGATGGCAGCGCTGGAGCCTGAGCTCTGCATCCTCGATGAAACCGACTCCGGTCTGGACATCGATGCCCTGAAAACCGTGGCCAACGGCGTAAACACGCTGCGTGACGGCAAACGCGCTTTCATCATCGTCACGCACTATCAGCGTATCCTTGATTACATCAAGCCTGATTTTGTTCACGTGCTCTATCAGGGCAAGATCGTGAAGTCAGGCGATTTTACGCTGGTGAAACAACTGGAGGAGCAAGGCTATGGCTGGCTTACCGACCAGGAGTAGTGATAACGCGCTGCAGCAGTGGCATCACCTTTTTGAAAGCCACGGCGAAACCCGTTCTCTTCAGGCGCAGCAGCACTGGCAGCAGGTTCTGCGCCTGGGCCTGCCGACGCGCAAGCAGGAGAACTGGAAATATACGCCACTGGAAAGCCTGTTTGACCAGAATTTCGTTCTGCCACAGGCCGCAGAGCTGACCGCAACGGACGTTGCCGCACACGCGCTCGATATTGACGCTGTTAAACTGGTCTTTGTTGACGGGCGTTTCAGTGCTGCGCTCAGCGACAGCGAACATGACCTGTTTGAAATCCAGGTGAGCGGCGCGGCTAAACGTCGTGAACTTGCCGCCGCCCTTCAGCCGGAAGTCTTTCTGCATCTGACGGAAAGCCTGGCGGAAGAAGTGACTTCCATCCATCTGTCTCGCGGCAAATCGGCTACCCGTGCCCTTTATCTGTTGCATATCAGCAGCGGCAGCGCTCAGGCGGAAATGAACACGTCTCACTATCGTCATCACCTGCAGCTGGATGATGGCGCAGAAGCGACGGTGATTGAGCACTACGTCAGCCTGAATGAAGCAAGCCATTTTACCGGCGCCCGTTTTACGGCGACGGTAGGCGATAACGCACAGCTGACCCACTACAATCTTTCTTTTGAACACAGCAGCAGCTTCCATTTCTCGCATAACGACCTCACCATTGGCCGCAATGCGCGTGTGCAGAGCCACAGCTTCCTGCTGGGCGCGGGTTTATCACGGCATAACACCAGCGTTCAGCTGAACGGTGAAGGTAGCGAGCTGGGCATTAACAGCCTGATGCTGCCTGTTGATAAAGAAGTTTGTGACAGCCGCACCTATCTTGAGCATAACAAAGGGCATTGTCAGAGCCGTCAGCTGCATAAAACTATCGTTCGCGATAAGGGACGTGCAGTGTTTAACGGCATGATCAAAGTGGCTAAACATGCGTTGAAAACTGACGGGCAGATGACCAACAACAACCTGTTGCTGGGCCGCCTGGCAGAGGTGGATACCAAGCCGCAGCTGGAAATCTATGCTGATGATGTTAAATGCAGTCACGGTGCAACTATTGGCCGTATCGACGACGAGCAGATGTTCTACCTGCGCGCGCGCGGGATCAGTGAAGAGTCCGCACAGCGTATGATCATCTACGCGTTTGCAGCGGAATTAACCGAAGCCATTAAGGATGACGTGCTGAAAGAGGCGGTGATGCAGCGTATCGCCCGGCGTTTTCCCGGAGGCATTCAATGAGTTTTGACCTGGCACGCGTCAGGGCTGAGTTTCCGATTCTGGCGCGAGAAGTGAATGGCCAGCCGCTGGCTTATCTTGACAGTGCCGCCAGCGCGCAGAAACCGCATTCGGTTATCAATGCGGAAAGCCATTTCTATGAGCACGGTTATGCTGCGGTACACCGCGGCATTCATACCATGAGCGCCGAAGCGACCACCGACATGGAAAATGTGCGCAGCCAGGCTGCGCGTTTTCTTAATGCCGCTTCGCCAGAAGAGATCGTCTTCGTTAAAGGCACTACCGAGGGCATCAACCTCGTGGCCAGCAGTTGGGGCGGCAGCCAGCTTCAGGCCGGTGATAATATTCTGATCACCGAAATGGAGCACCACGCGAATATCGTTCCCTGGCAGATGGTTGCCCAGCGCACCGGTGCTGAGGTGCGTTTTATCCCTCTCGCGGAGAACGGTGAACTCGATCTCTCCACGCTACCGTCGCTGATCGACAGCCGTACCCGCCTGCTTGCCGTCACCCACGTCTCTAACGTGCTGGGGACGATCAACCCGGTTAAAGAACTGGTTGCTCAGGCCAAAGCTGCCGGCGTGGTAACGCTGATTGATGGCGCTCAGGCGGTTATGCATCAGAAAGTTGACGTTCAGGATCTGGACTGCGATTTCTATCTTTTCTCTGGCCATAAAATCTATGGCCCGGCGGGAATTGGCATTCTGTATGGCCGTAAGGCGCTGCTGGATGAGATGCCGCCGTGGGAAGGCGGTGGCGCGATGATCTCCACGGTCAGCCTGACCAGCCCGACCACCTATGCGGCTGCGCCGTGGCGTTTTGAGGCTGGTTCACCCAATACCGGCGGAATTATCGGGCTTGGCGCCGCACTGGCCTGGATTACCGCTCAGAACCTGGATCTCATTCAGGAACGCGAGCAGGCTCTGATGCGCTATGCGCTTGATAAGCTCTCCACCGTGCCGGACCTGACCATCTACGGCCCGCAGGAACGCGCCGGTGTGATCGCCTTTAACCTTGGGCAGCATCACGCTTATGACGTTGGCAGTTTCCTCGATCAGTATGGCATCGCCATCCGGACCGGACACCACTGCGCCATGCCACTGATGACACATTACGGCGTGCCAGCCATGTGCCGGGCCTCCTTCGTCCTGTACAATAGCGAAGAAGAGGTCGATCGTCTGACGGCTGGTCTGATACGTATACATCGTCTGCTGGGCGGCTGAAGCTGCAGGCAGGCAAGGGAGGCATGAATGGCAACGTTGCCAGATAAAGAGAAACTGGTTCGCAATTTTACGCGTTGCGCGAACTGGGAAGAGAAGTATCTCTACATTATTGAGCTTGGTGCGCTGCTGCCAGCATTACCTGAAGCTGAGCATAAGCCGGAAAACGTCATAGCCGGTTGCCAGAGTCAGGTCTGGATCCTGATGAAACAGGATGAGAACGCCCAGGTTATCCTGCATGGCGACAGCGATGCAGCCATCGTGAAAGGTCTGATTGCGGTGGTCTTCATTCTCTATCAAAAAATGACGCCGGCCGAAATCCTGGATTTTGACGTGCGCCCCTGGTTTGAACAGCTGGCGCTGGCTCAGCACCTTACCCCATCCCGCTCTCAGGGTCTGGAAGCGATGATCCGCGCGATTCGCCTTAAAGCACAGACGCTGACCGCCGGCTGAGTTGCTGCTAAACTGTCCCGACAGACCTCCCGCTTCGCCGGTGGGAGGTATTTTATTCGTTATCGGGAAATCCGCATGAAACCTGGCTTAGCCACCGCTGCCTTTCTGTTACTGCTCACCTTTTCCTGTAGCGCCAGCGCAACAGAATATCCTTTGCCGCCAGAAAATAGCCGTCTGATTGGCGAAAATATTACTTATACCGTTCCGGCCGATGGTCGATCGCTGGAAGCGATTGCCGCATCACATAAAACCGGCCTGCTGAGTATGCTTGAAGCGAACCCGGGTACGGACCCATGGCTACCCACCGCCGGTAAGGTACTGACCATACCTACACAGATGCTGCTGCCGGATACCAGGCGCGAAGGTATCGTGGTGAATGTCGCCGAGCTGCGGCTTTACTATTACCCGAAAGATGAAAATAAAGTGATTGTCTATCCTATCGGCATTGGCCAGCTTGGTGCGAACACGCCAGCGATGGTTACCCGCATCAGCCAGAAAATCCCTAACCCTACCTGGACGCCAACGCCAAATATCCGCAAACGCTACGCGGCAGAAGGCAAAACCCTGCCAGTGACGGTGCCTGCGGGGCCGGAAAACCCGATGGGCCTGTTTGCGATGCGACTGGCTTATGGGAAAGGGCACTATCTGATCCACGGAACCAATGCCGACTTTGGCATCGGTATGCGTGTCAGCAGCGGCTGCATTCGTTTGCGGCCAGATGATATTGAGGCGCTGTTTAACAGCGTGCCGGAAGGGACACGCGTGCAGATCATCAATCAGCCAGTGAAATATGCGCAGGAGCCTGATGGGAAACGTTATATAGAGGTTCATCAGCCACTTTCACGCAATGAAAAAGACGACCCGCAAACCATGCCAATCGTACTGGCCCCTGCTGCGAAGAAATTTATCGGCAGTGAGTTAAGCGATCGGGACATGATTAAAGAAGCGATGACGCGCCGCGCAGGTATGCCCGTACTGGTCAATCAAGGTGAAGTGGCCAATGAAACCCTGATGCATAGCCAGATCTCTGGTCAGGCAAGCCCTGAGGGCGTAAAGAGTGAGGCTGGTAGTCAGGGGTAGCTGATGTGACAGCGAGGCTTAACATGGATTCTGCGGCGTCTGGGGGCGCCTGTAAAACGGAGGGCGTACTGGCTCAGGCCTGATAAGAAAAAACAGCAATCTGGTAGTTGCTGCATATGGCGAAATAAGGCCAAAAAAAATGGCGCACACTGTGCGCCATTTTCATTACCAGAACTCTTACTTACGGTAAGAGTGAGCCTGGTTGTCCAGACGCTGGTTAGCGCGTGCTGCGTCATCTTTAGCAGCCTGAACGTCAGAACGCATTGCGTTCACGTCGTTGCTCAGCTGGTCAACTTTAGCGTTCAGAGTCTGAACGTCGGTAGACAGCTGATCGATTTTAGCGTTGCTTGAACAACCAGCCAGCAGAGTTGAACCCAGAATTACCGCGCCCAGTACCAGTTTAGTACGATTCATTATTTATACCCTCTAGATTAAGTTAATCTCCATGTAGCCTTACAAGTATTACACAAAGTTTTTTCTAATGAGAATAAATTTTTGATGAGAAAGTGCTTAATTTTGATCGTTCGCTCAAAGAAGCATCGTAATTTTAATTACTGACAAAAAATTTAGCGAAAACAGTGAATTTTAATCGGACGCGTCTTTTGTTAAACCACAATTACATCGTTATTTTCGATTGGCAGTTTTTTGAAAAGCTATTATGCAAAGCATAAAAAAAACGCCCCGAAGGGCGCTTTTTAAATAGCTTGACGTAACGTTTAATTACAGTACGTGAACGGAAGCCGTATTGGTCGTCCCGCTTGGTACCAGCGCACCAGATACCATTACCACCACGTCGCCTTTCTGACCGTAGCCACTCGCAACCGCCGCTTCTTTACCGATACGGTAAAAATCATCGGTAGAGGCGATCTCTTTCACCACAGAAGTGATGATCCCTTTGCTCAGGATAAGCTGACGGGCTGTCTGCTCATTCGTGGTCAGCGCCAGGATAATGGCATTAGGGAAGTATTTGCGTACTGATTTCGCAGATTTGCCACCTTCAGTCGCGACCACAATGATCGGCGCCTCAAGATTTTGCGCGGTCTCAACCGCACCACGGCAGACGGCCTCGGTGATGCGCATTTTGCGGTTATCGTGCTGGCTGTCGATACGGCTCTTCATCACGCGATCGGTACGCTCGCAGATCGTTGCCATGATCGAAACGGATTCCAGAGGATATTTCCCTTTTGCACTCTCGCCGGAAAGCATGACTGCATCCGTTCCGTCCAGAATAGCATTCGCCACGTCGCCGGCTTCTGCACGGGTAGGGCGGGGGTTTTTGATCATGGAATCGAGCATCTGCGTAGCAGTGATCACAACTTTGCGCGCACGGTTACACTTTTTGATCATCATCTTCTGCGCGAAGATAACTTCTTCTACCGGGATCTCAACGCCCAAGTCGCCACGTGCCACCATGATACCGTCGGAAGCGTCCAGAATTTCGTCAAAGTTATTCAGACCTTCCTGGTTCTCAATCTTGGAGATGATCTGAATGTGTTCGCCGCCGTGCTGCTTCAGATGCTCACGGATCTCCAGCACGTCTGAACGTTTACGGATAAACGAGGCCGCAACGAAGTCGACACCTTGTTCACAACCAAAAATAAGGTCGCGTTTGTCTTTTTCCGCCAGCGCGGGCAGCTGGATAGAAACACCGGGCAGGTTAACGCCTTTGTTCTCACCGAGGTCGCCGTTGTTCAGCACTTTACACACAACGGTATTTTCGGTGACTTCAGTCACTTCCATACCGATCAGGCCATCGTCTACCAGCACGGTGTTGCCAATTTTCAGGTCGGAGGTGAAACCCTCGTAGGTGACAGCAACGCGCTCGCTGTTACCGATGACGGACTGGTCAGTGCTGAACGTGAATGTCTGGCCCGCTTTCAGCGAAACATCGTTACCGCCTTCCAGCTTCATCGTGCGGATTTCCGGACCTTTGGTATCCAGCAGAATGGCCGCTTGATGGCCACTTTTATTCATAACCGCACGCAGATTCGCGATGCGTTTGCCATGCTCTTCATAATCACCGTGTGAAAAGTTCAGGCGCATCACGTTCATGCCTGCATCAAGCAGGTTGGTCAGCATTTCTTCAGATTCGGTTTTTGGGCCGATGGTACAAACAATTTTGGTCTTTTTCATAACAGATCATCTATTAAAGTTGTGATGGATAAGAAAAGGAAAATGATGGCAGTCCGGGTAAGACAGCCAGCAGAAATTTTTTCGTTAAGAGCATACAGCGGTACAGCTTAAGAATAGGAGATGGTAGAAAAGCGTGCAGAGGAAGTTGAATCGCGGCTTCAGCGCGCGTGCGCAAAAGTAGGGCGCAGCAAACTACTGTTTTTAATAAAGGGTCTACCATGCGCTGAAACCATTCAGGTGAAACAACGTTTTATATTATAGACGCTAAGTATACGAAAACCAATAAAAAAGCGTGAGTTGCGTAACGGAAGCTTGCGCCAGGTCAGGTTAATGCGCAAAAAAGCGGGTAGAACCTTTTCAGATTATACGCAGACAAACGGCGGTCGCCGATGGACGTCAGGATACTCAGCATAACAGGTGAGGGCAGCAGCCGGAGTGGTTCAGCGAAAGGGAAATATGCAACCAGACAATAAGTAACGTAAACGCTAACGACACAAACTGATAATGCGATGTACAACAACAATGATGTGCGTCAGGAGGCGTTCAGGCAGGCAAACAGAAGGTAACGACCGGAAGTCAAAAAAAGCGTAAAGGGGAAGCAAAGCGTGCAATCAGGCGATGGTGCGTTCTAGAGGACTCGAACCTCCGACCCCCACCATGTCAAGGTGGTGCTCTAACCAACTGAGCTAAGAACGCAAAAGAATGGTGCGTCCGAGTGGACTCGAACCACCGACCCCCACCATGTCAAGGTGGTGCTCTAACCAACTGAGCTACGGACGCACTGTGGTGCGTTCTAGAGGACTCGAACCTCCGACCCCCACCATGTCAAGGTGGTGCTCTAACCAACTGAGCTAAGAACGCGCCGATGCTGTCTTGGTGACAGCGGGGACGAATATTAACGACAGCGCCATCACCTGGCAAGCGGAAATCCGCTTTTTTCTGCGTGACTGCTGCTACCTTGTGCGAAGCGCAGCAATTTTAAACACGCAGAGGGCAAAAGCGCCGTAAAATTAATGCGCTGAGCGGGACAAAATGGCTTCAGCAGGCTGCCGCTGAAGACGGATAATCCGCCATACCATCATCACAGCGGCAGAGGTCAGACCGATAATAAAGCCGGTCCAGAACCCCGCAGGCCCCATCGGAGCCACGACCCAGTCGGTCAGCGCGAGGATATAACCGCTTGGCAGACCCAGCACCCAATAGGCAACGAAAGTAATAAAGAATATCGATCTGGTATCTTTATATCCGCGCAGGATGCCGCTGCCAATCACCTGAATCGCATCGGAAAACTGATAAATGGCTGCCAGTAGCATCAGCTGGGCGGCAAGCGTGACAACTTCCGGATTATCGTTATAGAGCAGGGCGATCTGCTCGCGGAAAATTACCGTCAGCAGCGCCGTCATCATCGCCATCGTCACACCGACCGCCTGCGCACTCCACGCTGCCACCTTAGCGGCTTCGGGCGACCCCTGGCCGAGGCGGAAACCTACCCGGATGGTGGTAGCGACGCCCAGCGACAGCGGCAGAACAAACATTAGCGAACTGAAGTTCAGCGCAATCTGGTGGCCGGCAACGTTAACGATCCCCATAGGCGAAACCAGCAGAGCCACCACCGCAAACAGCGTGACTTCGAAAAAGAGCGCCAGCGCAACCGGCAATCCCAGCGTGAATAGCCGCCAGAGCACTTTGCGATCCGGCGGGCTGAAGCGTACCGGCAGGCGGATATCACGCATTGAGCGCGCCCGGCTGACCCAGTAACGCATGGCGATAAACATCACCCAGTAGACGGTTGCGGTCGCCACACCACAGCCAACGCCGCCCAGCGCGGGCATACCGAAATGGCCGTAAATAAAGATATAGTTAACCGGAATATTGACCAGCAGGCCGATAAACCCCATCACCATACCCGGCTTGGTTTTTGATAATCCTTCACACTGATTGCGGGCAACCTGGAAAAAAAGGTAGCCCGGCGCTCCCCACAGCAGCGCGTGAAGGTAGCCTTCTGCCTTACTGGCCAGAACGGGATCGACGTTTTGCATGGAATTGATGACGTAGCCGGCGTTATACAAAACGATCATGATCAGCAGCGAAGAGAACGCCGCCAGCCAGTAGGCCTGACGGACCTGCCAGGCAACGCGATCCCGTCGTCCGGAGCCATTATATTGCGCAACGACTGGCGTCAGAGAGAGAAGCAGACCGTGGCCAAAGAGAATTGCCGGCAGCCAGATGGACGTGCCCACCGCCACGGCCGCCATATCGGTGGCGCTGACCGAGCCGGCCATAATTGTATCAACAAAGCCCATGGCCGTTTGCGCAACCTGCGCCAGGATCACCGGAATCGCCAACGCCAGCAGCTGGCGGGCTTCTGTAAGGTACTTCTGCACAGATACACCTGTTTATTGTAAATTTAGACAAGCCTGACGGCGGCGCATACGTAAATCTATGGTCAGGGCGCAGCACAGCAGGTGCTTTAGTGTAACGCCCGCAGGGTAAATAGCTACTTATAAGCGGAAAGATTAGCGCATTGTTGAGCTACCGTGCGGGGAGAGTTGGTTTTAAAGGGCAGCCAGGGCAAACTACTGTAAAGAATAAGCTATATGAGGCAACGACTATGTTTACCGGAATTGTTCAAGGTACGGCTGAGTTACTCGCCATTGAAGAAAAACCGAATTTCCGCACCCACGTTGTCAGGCTGCCGGAAGCGATGTTGCCGGGACTGGAACTGGGCGCATCCGTGTCACATAACGGCTGTTGTCTGACGGTCACAGAAGTGAATGGCGACAGAGTCAGTTTCGATCTGGTAAAGGAAACGCTGCGCATCACTAATCTGGGTGAGCTGAAGGTAGGTGATACCCTTAACGTGGAGCGCGCGGCGAAGTTCAGTGATGAAATTGGCGGGCATCTTATGTCGGGCCACATTATGACCACGGCTGAAATCGTTAAAATCATCGCTTCGGAAAATAACCGCGAAATCTGGTTCCGGCCAAAAGATACGCTGCAGATGAAATATATCCTGCATAAAGGCTATGTTGGCATCGATGGCATCAGTCTGACGGTAGGGGAAGTCACCAGAACGAAATTTTGCGTGCATCTTATCCCTGAAACCCTGGCGAGGACCACGCTGGGCGCTAAACGCCTTGGTGATAATGTGAATATTGAGATCGATCCTCACACCCAGGCGATTGTCGATACCGTCGAGCGCGTACTTGCTCAGCGCGAGGCTACCGTAGAGACGCTTCGTCCGTAAACGAAAAGGGCCGGAAATCCGGCCCTTTAATCGGCTACAAAACTGGCGCCACCTAGCGGGGGACGCGAAGCCCGCCCTCAACGCCATGAGAAAAGAGCACCTGCCAGAGTTGAATATCCCTGGCGCGGAATGCACCGGCGCAGGCATTCAGATAATAGGTGAACATCCTTTTAAAACGCTCACCATAGGCTTCCGCCAGCCCGGGCCAGGCAGCAAGAAAACGTTGATACCACGCCATCAGCGTTAAATCATAATCCTGACCAAAATTATGCCAGTCTTCCATCACAAAATAGGGTTCGTGTGCATCCGCAATATGACGAACGGAAGGCAGGCAGCCGTTGGGGAAAATGTATCTATTGATCCAGGCATCCACGCTTTCGTCCGTTTTATTCGCACCGATAGTGTGCAGAAGAAACAGGCCGTCAGGTTTCAGGTTGCGGTTAACAACCTCGAAGTAGGTCGCGTAATTTTTGGGACCGACGTGTTCAAACATGCCAACTGAAACGATGCGGTCAAATTGCCGATCTAAATCGCGGTAGTCCTGAAGTAAAATCGTGACGTCCAGGCCTTCGCAGCGCTGCTGAGCCATTTTCTGCTGCTCTGCAGAAATGGTGACGCCGCTGACTTTCGCACCGTAATGCCGCGCAGCATACTCAGCCAGACCACCCCAGCCGCAGCCGATATCCAGCAGCGTCATGCCCGGTGCCAGCTGTAACTTTTCGCAAATCAGTTTCAGCTTGGCATCCTGGGCCTGCTCCAGGGTTTTTGCTTCTTTCCAGTAGCCGCAGGAGTATTGCATATAAGGGTCAAGCATACGGGAGAAAAGATCGTTACCCAGATCGTAATGCTCCCGGCCAACAATCCAGGCACGTTTGCGCGACTGCAGATTAGTTAACCGCGCCGCAACGACACGCAGGGTGTCTTTGAAGTGGTGAGGAAGTTCATGATCGAGCCTGGCGGCGAGCACGCGGTGGAAGAAGATATCCAGCCGTTCGCATTCCCACCAACCGTCCATATAACTTTCACCCAGCCCCAGCGAGCCTTCCTGCAGAACGCGTTTAAAAAAATCGGGGTTGGCTACCTGGATATCCCAGGGACGGGAACCACCAACCGTGATGTCAGCTTTGCGCAACATTTCCTGGACAATCTGAAACCAGTGATTCTCTGCCAGGTTCACTTCTTCTATACACGAGGAACTCATAGTCTCTCCATCACCCTGTGTGATTGAAACCTGAGAAAAAGCATAGACAATTTCTGCAGGATTGTGAGAAGCCGCACGGAATTACCCTACGGCTGATATCCGACGTTACAGAGGTTGCTGTGAAGGCCTGCAGAGTTGCGTAACGAGCGTGACGCAAAGAACGATGTTGACTGCCCTGTCAGGTCTTAAAAATAAAAGATCGTCTCGTTATTATGCCTGGAGTATATGCTCACCCCAGGCATAATTCAAAAGCATATTGTTAGGGTGCTAACTATGCGTACGTTTTTCGTTAATGTGCATTTGAACAGGCAACGGCGGGGGCATTTACGCGTTGCAGGAAATAGCCCATTACCGCCAGCAAAACCGTCGCCAGCATCACCAGTGAGCTGGTCAACAGAGGCGTGGCGATATACGTTGAGATCAGCAGGCTCGCCAGACAGCAGAGGCCGAGCTGCAGCGTATTCTGAAGTGCTGCCGCTTTGCCGCTGGCCTGCGGAAAGGGCAGCAGGGCGTTTGAGACGACGATAGGGTAGATCGCGCCGTTTGCCAGCGCGATGCCGCAAAACGGCAGCAGCAGCCCCCAGATTGAGGGTAAGGTTTGCTGGGCCGAAACAAAAAATGCGGCGATGCTGAGGCTGTAGATCGCCAGCAGCCAGGGGAGCAGGGCTGAGCCTTCACGGCGTTTCAGTAAGGTACGGCAGCCGTAGCCGCCGATCAGGAAAGCCAGCGTCTGCGGAAAGTAGCTCAGGCCAATGCTTCCCGGCGACATTCCCAAAGAGCCAAGAATAAAAGGCGAACCGGTCAGCCAGGCGAAAAAGCTGGCAGAGCAGGCCGCGTAAATAAGCACATTGCCGCTATAGACCGGGGACTTTAACAGAGAGATAAAGCCCGTGCTTTTCCCATCTGCTACGCTGGCGGTGGCCCGGCGTCCCTGGGCAAGGAACAGCGTGCAAAACAGCAGGACGACTGAAATCATCAGCAGCGCGACAAAAATTGCCCGCCAGCTGAAGTGATTAAGCAGCCATGCGCCCAGTAGCGGAGCCAGCGCTGGCGAAAGCGCCACCAGCGGCATAATGGTGGCAAAAACTTTATTTGCCTGTGCGGCAGGATAGCGATCCACAACCAGCGCCTGCCAGGTGACCGCAGCGGCGCAAATGCCGATGGCCTGGATAAACCGGAGTACCAGCAACATGGTCGCATCGGTGATCCACCACATTGCGCCACAGCTAAGCGAAAACAGGCCGAGGCCCATCAACAGAACAGGTTTACGTCCAATCCGGTCAGACAAGGGTCCCCAGAACAGCTGCGCACAAGCGAAACCGGCCAGGAACAGGCTGAGGCTGGCACTGATAGCCCCGGCGCCGGTCTGTAAATCGTGCTGCATCGCGCCAAATGCAGGAAGATACATATCGGTGGCGAGAAAACCCACAATGCTCAGCATTGCAAGATAGAGGGTAAATCCTTTTGACGGCATGATTGTGCTCTTAAAAAGTGATGAATGAAACGCGGCAGAGTGTAATACCGTGCCAAAGGCGTTGTGAAACGCTAATATTTGCATCCTGACTTCAAAAAAATTGCAGGCAAATAAATGTGGTCCGAACATTCACTCGAGGTGATTGATGCCGTTGCCAGAACGGGTAGCTTTACCGCCGCGGCCAGCGAGCTTCACCGCGTACCTTCTGCGATCAGCTATACCGTCAGGCAAATGGAAACCTGGCTTGCGGTACCGCTGTTTGAACGGCGGCACCGCGAGGTGGTGCTGACCGATGCTGGCGCTGTTTTTATTCAGGAAGGCCGGACTGTTATCAAAAAAATGCTTTCCACCCGGCGACAGTGTCAGCAGGTCGCTAACGGCTGGCGCGGGCAATTGAATATTGCGGTTGACCGGATTGTGAAGCCCGGCAGAACACGCCAGCTGGTGGTCGATTTTTACCGCCATTTTCCTGACATGGAACTGCATCTCTCAGAAGAAGTGTTCAATGGCGTCTGGGATGCGCTGGCTGACGGACGTGTGGATGTGGCGATTGGCGCTACTCAGGCTATTCCGGTCGGCGGCCGCTTCGCTTTTCGTGATATGGGCGCGCTGAACTGGCGATGCGTGGTACAGGCGGGGCATCCGCTGGCGGGTCGGGCGGAAACCCTGAGCGAAGAAGCTATTCGTGAGTGGCCCTCGCTGGTTCTGGAAGACACCTCACGCGCATTGCCCAAAAGAACGACCTGGACGCTGGATAATCAGCGCAGGCTGGTGGTTCCTGACTGGGAAAGCGCCTTTGACTGTCTGCGGGCAGGATTGTGCGTGGGTATGGTACCGGGACATCTGGCGCGGCCGCTATTGAAAAGTGGCGTACTGAGTGAAATAACGCTGGCCGCGGCTTTCCCGGACAGCCCCTGCTGCGTCAGCTGGTCACAACAGCAGCCCACACCAGCGCTGAACTGGCTGCTGGATTACCTGGGAGATTCAGAAACGCTTAATGGTGAATGGCTGAGCGAGGGAGAATAAAGCGGCTGCACCCGACAGGCCGGAGAGCGCCGGGATGCGGGGTGCAGACGTGGGCTTATCGGCGATAGTCGACGAAAGGACCATCGGCGACGGAGCGGCGTTCAATCAGGCTCGGATGCACCTCAATGGTTTGCGGCTCTTCGCGCTTGCTGGTGATACGATCGAGCAGCATATCGAAAGCCGTCTCGCCAAGCCGTTCTTTAGGCTGATGGACGGTGGTCAGCGCCGGAGTAAAGTAACGCGCGTTGCGCACGTTATCGTAGCCGATGACCGAGATATCCTGGGGGACACGCAATCCCATCTCATCTGCGGCGCAGATTGCGCCCATCGCCATCACGTCACCGCCGCAGAACACCGCGGTCGGACGCTGCTTAGCGGATAAAATTTGCTGCATGGCGCGATAGCCAGACTCCGGCTCGAAATCGCCCTGCACCAGCCACTCATCACGCAGAGTGATGCCCGCTTCAGCAAGCGCTTTAAGAAAACCGGCGTGACGACCACCGCCGGTATTCCGCTCCATCTGCCCGGGAATGGCGCCGATATCGCGATGACCACGATCGATCAGATAACGGCCCACCATATAACCGCCCTCAAAAGCGTTATCCAGCACGGTATCGGTAAAATCGCCACGGGATTCGCCCCAGTCCATCACCACCATTGGAATATTACGGCTGTCTTCAAGCATTTTAATCAGCTCATCGGGATACTCAGAGCACATGACCAGCAAACCATCTACACGTTTTTGCGCCATCATGGAGAGATAAGCCTGCTGCTTCTCTAAGTTATTATGGGCATTTCCCAGGATCAGCGTATAGCCCTTAGCGAAGCAGCGATTCTCCACCGCTTCGATAATTTCGGCGAAATAGGGTGCTTCGCTGGAGGTGGCCAGTAAACCGATGGTTTTGGTGTGGTTCACTTTCAGGCTGCGTGCCACGGCGCTGGGCGAATAGTGCAGCGCCTTAATCGCGTCCCAGACGGCTTCGCGCGTATCATCAGCGACAAAGCGGGTTTTATTGATAACGTGGGACACCGTGGTGGTGGAAACACCGGCGCGTTTGGCCACGTCTTTGATTGTTGCCATTAACTAGCTACTCCTTCGCTTATCGTAATCGCTTGATAAGTCAGTTGTTAATCGTTTGCCTGCTGCGGGCATTCTTCCTGACATCTGGGGGCGTTTTTATTAAAATCAGTCAGAGGTGTCAGGAAGGAAAGAAGACAATCGGGGTCCGCTGTTGCGCATTCAGGAATCTATCCGATCGTGCTGTTGCGCAACGAAAACGGGATTCTAACAAGGCTGGCGAGAGAAAACGAGATTTTTACCTGTAACTGTGGGAAAATCTAACCGTCATTAACTGTAAGGGTATTAAGGAGCGCGAAATGGATACCGATCTGAAATTTTCATTGCTGACCACGCTTGGCGCACTGCTGATGATTATTGCTTTTAGTTTTACTGCCGTTCTGCATTAAGTTCACCGGGCCAGCACCACGTCTGGCCCTGCCTCCGCAGCAATTAGCGAACGCTACCCGGCGTCATCACCCGACGCGCACCAATATAATGCTGCCGCCAGTAGTTATCCGCCAGCGCGCTCACCTGGATATCTTTGCCGGTGCTTGGCGACTGGATGAACTTGCCGTTCCCAAGATAAACGCCGACATGGTCGGCCATTCCCCGATCGTGGATGCGGAAAAATACCAGATCGCCTTTTTCCAGATCGCTGTGTTTTACCACCGCCGCATCGCGCAGTTGATACATCTCATTAGCGGTGCGGGGAATTTTAAACTTCACCAGGTCTTTGTAGGCGTACCAGACCAGGCCGCTACAGTCGAATCCGCTATCAGGCGATGCACCTCCCCGTATATAGGGCTTGCCCAGTTGCCCCATCAGCTTGCTCATGGCGGTCTCACGCGCCTTCATATAGCGAGCGCGTTGCGTTTTAGTGAGCCTGAGCGGAGCGGTAGCGTCATAGGTTCCAGCATGCCGGACGCGCCCTTTTGTATGGGGGCGGGCAGCGGCCTTTTTGCTGGCTTTATGCTTGCCAGTTAGCGCTTTGTTTCGTCCCGTGTTAGCTGGTTTCAGTGGGGCTGTAGCGGCTTTAAGCGGCCGGGCCTGCTTACGTTTTGCGTGCAACGGGGCCGTGTCCGGCACTTTACTTTTCCTGGCGGTGATCTGTTTCACTGGCCGCCGCTTGCGTCGGTCATCATCGCGGACGGATTTTCCGTCCAGGTTCTGCTGATTTGCCTTCGCCGTTGCGTGTGGCGAGGCGTGAGCCAGATGAAAAAAGAGCTGGCTGAAGACCAGCATAATAAGCAGGATGAGTGAACGCATCGTTACCGTTAACAGTTTGTGCTCCCGTTGCGGTGGGAAGCTGGCCAAATTTCAAGCTCTGCCTGGCAGCAGAGGGTCCTGGCAATTCTAATCTAACTCTTTCCGCGAAGGTAAGGCCTTTTTTGTATCAATGTTTCATCGTAGAAAATTAACGTAAAAATAAGCTAAATCAGTATGTTATATATACAGTAATGCTGACAGAGGCGATAATTAAGCCCTTCTTTGTGCCGCAATAAACCGTTCAGAGTTGCGTTTGTGCGCGTAAGCCGCACTCGCGTGGTGACCCCGGCTAAAAATGTCGTTTTCAACGGAGGGAGAGAGTCGCTACAATAAACAGACACGAAGTATCCGTTTAAGGAAGGCATTTATGAGTACTGTTGAAAAAATTGAGCGCCAGATTGCAGAAAACCCGATTCTGCTTTACATGAAAGGTTCACCAAAGCTGCCAAGCTGTGGCTTTTCTGCCCAGGCTGTCCAGGCGCTGTCCGCCTGTGGCGAGCGCTTTGCCTATGTCGATATCCTGCAAAATCCGGAAATTCGTGCCGAGCTGCCAAAATATGCTAACTGGCCAACCTTCCCACAGCTGTGGATTGATGGCGAGCTGGTTGGTGGTTGCGACATTATTATTGAAATGTATCAGCGTGGCGAATTGCAGCAGCTGATCAAAGAAACGGCGCAGAAATATCCTTCTGATGCGGCTGAATAAGCCTCAGAACAGCTCCACGGCGGAATAAACCCGTAAAAGATGCTGATGAACCCCACCGACAGGTGGGGTTTTTTTTGATTCAATCCTGGCGTTGCTGCGCGTCATTTTCCGCAACCGGCAGGGGCCAGCCACCCAATCGCTTCCAGCGGTTAACCAGCTCGCAAAACAGGTCAGCAGTCTGCACCGTGTCGTAAAGGGCGGAGTGCGCCTGACTGCTGTCAAAAGGCATTCCGGCCGCGAGACAGGCCTTCGCCAGCACGGTCTGACCCAGCACCAGACCACTCAGCGCGGCGGTGTCAAAAGTGACAAAAGGATGGAAAGGGTTACGCTTCAGCCCGGCGCGTTCGGCGGCGGCATTCATAAAGTTCAGATCGAAGGTGGCATTGTGGGCAACCATAATGGCGCGGTTGCATCCCTGATCCTTAATTCCTTTACGGACCAACTTGAAAATAGCGTGCAGCGCTTCATATTCGCTGACCGCTCCACGAAGCGGGTTGGCAGGATCGATGCCATTGAACGCCAGGGCTTCGGGCTGCAGAATGGATCCCTCAAACGGCTCAACGTGGAAATGCAGCGTCTCATCTTTTTCCAGCCAGCCATCTTCAGTCATCTTCAGGGTGACGGCGGCCACTTCCAGCAGCGCATTTGTTTTGGCGTCAAAACCGGCGGTTTCCACATCAATCACTACCGGATAAAAACCGCGGAAACGGCTACAGAGGGCGTTAAGTTCGTTCGGTTCAGACATCAGGATCTCACAGGCGAAAAAATGCAGGGCGTATTATGGCAAATTTCGGCGTGGGATGCAGCAGAGGAAGAGGGGAGAAGGGTGCATAAAGCACCCTTTACTGATCAGTTGCCGAGACCGTGTCCGGCCTGCTTGTTTTCAATCAGTTCAATTTTGTAGCCGTCCGGATCTTCGACAAAAGCGATAATGGTGCTGCCGCCTTTAACCGGACCTGCTTCGCGGGTGACGTTACCGCCATCTTTACGGATGCGATCGCAGGTTGCCGCGACGTCATCCACGCCCAGCGCGATATGACCGTAAGCGTCACCAAGGTTATAGCTATCCACGCCCCAGTTGTAGGTGAGTTCGATAACAGCACCTTCGCTCTCCTCGGTATAACCGACAAAGGCCAGCGTGTATTTGTATTCAGCATTTTCACTGGTACGCAGCAGACGCATACCCAGAACCTTGGTGTAGAAATCGACGGAGCGTTGCAGATCGCCAACGCGCAGCATGGTGTGAAGTAAGCGCATAACATCCTCTTTTGAGTCGCGTCATCGTCCGATGACGAAAAAACTAAGTATAGCGTTGATTTCTCAGGGCGTTAACCCCGATGCTGGCGGCCGGCATAAGCAACCAGTCAGGCTGCGCAACACGCAGCCGTTAACTCATCCGCTTCTGGTCAGCCAGCCAGGGTCGGATAGTCCGTATAGCCTTTCGCGTCACCGCCATAAAACGACTCGGGCTGAGGCTCATTCAGCGGAGCGTTAGTACGAAGACGCTCAACAAGATCCGGATTGGCGATATAGGCGCGACCAAAAGCAACTGCGTCAATCAAACCCTGTTCGATCAGCGTTTCCGCTTTTTCTGCCGTGTAAGCGCCGGCACCGATGATCACGCCAGGATAGACGGCACGAATGGCTTTGCGGAATTCATCGCTGTAAGGCTTGCCGCCTGCCCAGTCCGGCTCAGAGATATGCAGGAAAGCCAGGTTACGACGTGCCAGCTCACCGATAAAGTAAAGCGCCGCCTCTTCCTGATCTTCACCGTTATCCAGACCGTTAAACGGACCAAGAGGAGAAATACGGATCCCAATGCGATCGGCACTCCAGCCCTCGATAGCCGCATCAACGACTTCCAGCGCAAAGCGGGTGCGGTTCTCAATACTGCCGCCGTAAGCGTCGGTACGCTGGTTGGAGGCCGGCGAGAGGAACTGATGGATCAGATAACCGTGGGCGGAGTGCAGTTCGACCAGGTCAAAATCGGCCTCACGGGCATTAATGACGGCCTGGCGGAAATCATTCACCACGTCAGCGATTTCATTCAGTTCAAGCGCACGAGGTGTGGAGGTGGCTTCACGGATCGCCTGTCCTTTGTCGTCACGCAGCGAGGTCCGGGTTTCTGCATTAATGGCTGAAGCTGAGACGGGCGCTTTGCCGCCAGGCTGTACGCTGGTATGAGAGATGCGGCCGGTGTGCCACAGCTGCACGGCGCTGTGACCACCTTCCTGATGAATACCCTCGTTGATCGCTTTCCAGGCCGCAATTTGCTCAGAAGAATGCAGGCCTGGCGCACCCGCATAGCCTTTCGCCTGAGCAGAAATCTGGGTCGCCTCGGTAATAATCAGGCCGGCACTGGCCCGCTGACGGTAGTACTCGCCCATCAGCGGCGTAGGGATATCACCCGGTTCAATACTGCGCAGACGCGTCAGCGGGGCCATAAAGATGCGGTTTGGCACAGTGATAGCGCCGGTTTTCAGCGGGGTAAATAATTTTTTAATTTCCATAATACTCTCCTGGTAGACCGGTCTTCTAGTCAGGCTGCTTTTTTTAAAGCGGCGCGGGTAGCATGCGGTTAATTTCCTGCCAGGCGCTATTCAGCGGCATGATATCGCGGGAAATTTTACTCTGCAGGCTCGCACCCAGCCATAACATATAGATATTTTGCGCACACCCATCTGATGTGTTGCTTAACAATTTTACCGTCCCTTCACGCTCCGCGCGGTCAATGGCGACGGTAAGTGTAGAAATCAGCGCCTTCGAGCCCGCATTCAGTGCGTTCCGCATCGCTTCCGACAGGTCGCATACTTCAGCAGAAAGCTTCACTGACAGACAGCCTGAAAACGCATGATCCTGGCAGAATTCGGTCATCGACTGCTGATAATAGTCCAGAATACGCTGGCGCTGATTCAGCTGGTGATCGGCCATAAAAACGCTGAATCTCTGATGATAGCGGGCGAAATAGCGCTGAAGCATCGCAACACCAAACGCTTCCTTAGAAGCGAAATAGTAGTAGAAGGAGCCTTTAGGCACTTCAGCCACTTTCAGTAATTCGATCAGCCCCATGCCGGTAAAGCCGCGATGAACGCAGAGCTTTTCACCGGTAATCAGAAGATGTTCACGCGTATCCTGTCGGGTCGTTTTCATGCAGGCTACCTTAACAGACCGATCGGTCTGTTACAAATGCCACGCTGCCACGCGGCACATTCTGCTTAATGCATCAGTTCAGACGATAATGACGATAATAGTGAATTAATGGCCTTCCAGGCTTGCCAGGGCGGAAGAAGCGAACTTCAATTAAAGTCAGTCTATGCATAAGGAGTGACGGTGGCAGAACAGTTAGAGTTTTTTCCCGTACCCAGTCCCTGCCGGGGAATCTGTCAGTCTGACGAACGTGGCTACTGCCGGGGATGCCTGCGCAGCCGTGATGAGCGGTTTAACTGGATGCGCTTCAGCGATGCGCAGAAGCGTGAAGTGCTGCGGCTTTGCCGGCAGCGTTTTCTCAGGCTACAGCGCACCGGCAAACCCGATATGCCTGATGAACCCGAACAACCTTCGCTCTTCTGAGCGGAGCGGCTTCGCAAAACGCCTTCATCGTCAACATTCTTCCATGCTTTCCCGTTATTGCGCTGTCATAATCAGCAGAGCGCTACGGGCAGGGTTTTCCCGTTTTCAGCCAGTTAATCAGAATAATTAAGGATTTTTTATGCTGCAACATTCGCCTATTGCACCACAAGGGCCGGCATTTTCAGAAATGGTTATGGGGTACTGGCGGCTGATGTCCTGGTCACTCAGCCCACAGGAGTTGGTTACCTTTATTGAACAGCATCTGGAACTGGGTATCACTACAACGGATCATGCGGATATCTACGGTGACTATCTTTGTGAAGCGGAATTTGGCCGCGCGCTGAAGCTTGCGCCTGCGCTGCGTCAGCGACTGGAACTGGTCACCAAGTGCGGTATCGCCACAACGGCGGATCCCCGGAACCTCATCGGTCACTATATTACTGATGCCAGCCATATTGAAAAAAGCGCTGAGAATTCGCTTCGTCATTTCGCGACCGATTACCTTGATCTGCTGCTCATCCATCGTCCCGACCCGCTAATGGATGCGGACGAAATTGCGGAAGCCTTTACCCATCTGCATCAAAGCGGCAAGGTGAAGCACTTTGGCGTCTCCAATTTTACCCCGGCGCAGTTCTCACTGCTTCAGTCCCGCCTGCCGTTTACGCTGGCCACTAATCAGGTGGAAATCTCGCCGCTGCATCAACCCTTGCTGCTTGATGGCACGCTCGATCAGTGCCAGCAGCTACGCATCCGGCCAATGGCGTGGTCATGTCTGGGCGGCGGGCGGTTGTTCAGCGAACCGGAATATGGCCCTTTACGCAGGGAACTGGAAGCGGTCAGGGAAGAGTCAGGCGCAGAAAATATTGAACAGATCGTCTATGCCTGGATCTTACGCCTGCCGTCACGGCCATTGCCGGTGATAGGGTCAGGTAAAATCGATCGCGTCCGGACAGCGGTAGGGGCAACCCGCCTCGAACTTTCGCGCCAGCAGTGGTTCCGTATCCGGAAAGCGGCGATCGGTTACGACGTTCCGTAAAGATCTGTCAGCGTTAACGTTTTATCAGGCAAATTTCCTGAAAATGACCAGGCTTAAAGCTCCGGGAATAAAATGAAGGAGAGCCTGTGAAACGATTAACGCTGATTACGATGTTGCTGGCGACGAGCGCATTTGCCAACGCCGCCAGCGAAAAGGTGGACATCAAGCTAGCGACGCCGCAGGGCGCGGGAGAAAGCATCGGTTCCGTAACGGTTAACGAGACGCCCTATGGTCTGACGTTTACACCTGAACTGAAATCGCTGCCGCCGGGTATCCACGGTTTCCACGTGCATGCTAATGGAAGCTGTGAGCCGCAGACCAAAGAGGGTAAAGTTGTTGCGGCCGGCGCGGCTGGTGGTCATCTCGATCCCCAAAATACCGGAAAGCATCTGGGTCCTTATCAGGAAGGCCATCTTGGCGATCTTCCAGCTTTGTATGTCACCAGTGACGGTATGGCGACCTATCCCGTTCTGGCTCCCCGTATCAAAAAACTTTCTGAGATTAAAGGCAAGGCGCTGATGGTCCACGTTGGCGGCGATAACCATGCCGATGAGCCTAAACCTCTGGGCGGCGGCGGCGACAGGCTGGCCTGCGGCGTTATCTGACCCTGACGGGCGCTGTTATGGCTGCCTCAGCCGGCAGCGCCTGGCTAAGCTGTGAAAGCGAACAAAACAGGCGCCAGATTATCCCCGCCAGCGCCTTATCCTCTGCATCTCCACCGGCAAGCTGAGTCACTCTTTTCTGTAATGCATCCAGGGTGGCATCAAGCCTGCCATGATTCACGCCGCGTTCGCTCATGATGTGATGCAAATCCTGTATCGTGCCCTCACGTACCGCGTTATGAGTATAGGAATCCGTTTTCCACTCCCGTAACTGCCAGACAATATGCGAGCAGTTGAGCAGCACGACTCCCCAGCGCAGCAGCCACAACCGGGCATTTTCATCGCGGCTGGCGTTAAGCTGATTGATTCGGTGATAAATCAGCGACTCGAAATGACTCTGGCTCAGGCGGGGATGGCGGCTTAACTGGTCGAGAAATTCGCGGCGTAGTGCACGAATATGGCGTCGGCTGCGACGCTTATCCGAACTGGGGCGCAGGATCTGGAACGCCAGCCAGGCAAGTAATACGCCACATACCTTCGCCAGATTGTCATTTAAAAATTGCCCGAAATCCCAGACCGGCGGATTCGTGACGGCTATAAAGGAACCCAGAAAGACAATCAGTTGCCCCCAGAGACTGGCAAATTTTTTCTGCTGAAGTTTAAAAAGCTGGAGCGTTATCAGCAGCGGAAAAAGGAAAAGTAAAAATTGCCACAGCACATCGACCTGGATCATCAGACCGAACTTAATCAGAAAGCTGAACAATGAGAGCAACAACAACGTTTTCATCAGCAGGGAAACGCTGTCAGAAGGTGACGGCGAGGATGAATAGAGAACGCAACTGATGGCTGCCAGCGTCAGCGCTGCCTCGCCAGCATCCCACTGGGTGGTGAGAGTGAAGGCGCAGCCGAGCAGGATGACGACGAAGGTCCTGAGCGCGCTCCAGCTCGCCTCCGCGCTGTCCGTCTGCCTCGCCAGCGCCGGAACCGGCGGCGGAGAAAGGCGGGTATCCGCATCTGCATGTTCAAACTGACGCAGCCAGCGGCTGGTATTGAGGTAGAGCCAGCAAAAATAGCGCAAACGGTGCCAGAAAGCATGATGCTGGTAGCCTGCCTGATCATCCGGCGCTGCGGTGCGGAGTATTAATGCCAGCCGGTATTTATCGACGGTGGGGCTGGCAAGCTCCTCCAGCAGCTGCGACAGCGCAGTAAACATTACCTCGGGCGGCTCTGACCAGTTCAGCAGCATGCGCCGCAGGCTGGAGATAACGCTGGTCAGGCGAAGCTGCTGATGCAGAATATAGTTCAGCACGTTATTCTGCCGGCGAAAGCGGTAGTGGCTCCAGAAAGCCTGAATACGCAGCAGGTTCATCGTCAGGATCTGGCTGATAACATTTTCATGGGCGCTACGGATCTGTCCGCTGGTTTCGCGCTGCAGCAGTAGCCCGGCATGCGTGAGCAGTTTAACGTGCATCTGTTTCAGGGAGTTTATCAGCGTATCGCCATCTGAAGTGCTGGGCAGAATCATCATCATCAGCCCGCCACACAGTATGCCTGTGATAACTTCACAGACGCGAGCCTGAGTGATGACCCAAAGTTGCGAAATGTCGGTAATATTGACCGTGGTGAAGGCGATGATAGCGGCGGTATAGCCTGCCAGCGAGAACGCATAGGCCACGTTGTTCTGATAGTGGTTAGCAATCCAGGTACACAACGCCAGCCAGGCGGCGATAGCAAAAGCAAAAAGCCAGGGCTCATTCAGCGTATGACCCGCGATCAGCAGGGCGGCAGCAGCCCCCAGCAGGCTGCCAGCGATACGGCCCAGACTTTTGCCGATAGCGCCGCCCAGCGTCGGGAAACTGACCACGGCCGCCGATGTCATCGCCCAGTATGGCTCATCCAGATCGAGCCCGTAGGCGATACTTAGTGCCAGGCACATGGCAATCGTATTGCGAAGCGCATAGCGCCACTGTGGCCCTGTCGCTTTAAACCAGGGAAGCTCACGCCACGTAAGGACTTTCAGGTTCATGGCTGGATGGAGACGGTACAGGTAGTACCGGCGATCAAGGGTAAATGCGCCGGAACGTCAAGAAGGCGGATGCGGACAGGAACACGCTGCGCCAGACGGACCCAGGGCACGTTGGGCTTGATATCCGGTATCAGGCCGCTGTTGGTTTCCACGCTTTGATCATAGATAGCGCGTCCGATACTTTCGACCTCGCCTTTCAGTTCACGATTATCGCTGTAAAGGCGGATGGTGGCGCGATAGCCTGGTTTGATATGGCGAAGTTTGGTCTCTTCGAAATAGCCGGTGACGTAAAATGAGTGGCTGTCTATCAACGCAAAAAGCGGCGTACCGCTGGTGGCGTAATTCCCAGGGCGGATCTGGAGATTACCCACCCAGCCATCGGTGGGGGCGAAAATCTGCGTCTGCGAAAGATTCCATTTTGCCCGAGCGAGCCGCGCCTCCGCCGCTTTTGCCGCCGAGGCCATCGCCTCTGCGTTCAGATTTGCCGCATCAAGTTCTTCAGCGGAAATGGTGTTGCGCGGCAAATTCTGCCGGCGACGGGCTTCATGCTGCGCCTTCATCAGATCGGATCGTGCCTGAGTAAGTGCGGCCTCTGCATCCAGTACTTCGATTCGCCAGGGCTCTTCCTCCAGCGTCACCAGTTTGGCTCCTTTGGCGACAAACTGGTTATCTTTTACCAGCAGTTGCGTAATCTTTCCGGAGACCTGCGGCGAGATGCTGACCAGTTCAGCCCGGACTTTGCCATCGCGGGTCCAGGGAGACTGCATATAGTAGTTCCACAGCCACCAGCCAGCCGTGAGGGCGGCGGCAAAAAAGAACAGCGTTATAAAATATTTAATCGTGCTGAATTTCATGCCATCCCCCTGAGCAGCCACGTCGCGGCGCTGACGCAAAGCACAAACAGGGAGAGATCCAGCAGCGTCGGATGCCAGATTTCACCTGAGTACATCCAGTCACGCAGCAGCCGGTGCAGCAGCAGCCAGAGGAAAAAGCCCAGCAGCACCGCCTTAAACAGCGGTGGAAAATAAACTGAAGCCCCGAAAACCAGGTCAGTTAGCGGTGAAGCAGAAGAAAATAGCCTATTGCTCACGGAAGCGATCCTTCTTTCCGGGCAAGCCGCAGGGAGCCAGTGACGATCCCGGATGGGCGGATGCCGGATTTGTATTTTGTCCTGTAAACTCGCAGAATAGAGTAAAATGCCGATTGATAGCTAGCAAGCTAATTATAAGGAGATGAAATTGGATACCCCTCTTGGCACGGATCTCTCAAGACTGGTTCGCATCTGGCGCTCGCTAATTGACCAGCGGCTTAAGCCTCTGGCGCTCACGCAAACGCACTGGGTGACGCTGCACAACATTCATCAACTGCCGCCAGATCAGTCTCAAATCCAGCTGGCGAAAGCGATCGGTATTGAACAACCTTCGCTGGTGCGTACGCTCGATCAGCTGGAAGAGAAGGGGCTTATCACGCGCACAACCTGTGCAAGCGATCGTCGCGCGAAACGCATCAAACTGACCACGGAAGCTGCACCGGTTATTGCTGAGGTTGAGCACGTCATTGACGCTACCCGCGATGATATTCTGGCCGGCATATCGCAACAGGACATCGATAAAATGGTCACGCTCGTCGCCCGTCTGGAGAAAAATATTCTTGAGCTGCAGCAGCGTGACGAATAAAAAACCGGCTTTCGCCGGTTTTTTTAAAGCGGGTTATCGTGGTGAGACGGTAACCTGGCTGCCGTTGGAGGCGAGCATCACGCGCTGACCCACGGCATAGCGGCTTGCCGCCTGTTTCTGCACAACCAGAATGGTATTGCCGTCATCCTTACGGATCTCCAGTTCCACGCCCTGGGCTTTATTCATTGCGCCCTGAACGCCTTGTCCTGCGACGCCGCCCGCCACGGCACCCGCTGCCGTCGCCAGACTACGGCCTGCACCACCGCCAACAGTATTACCCAGGAAGCCACCCAGCACTGCACCGCCGATAGCACCGATCACATTACTGTCATCACCGCCCTGAATCTGCACCGGACGTACAGAAACCAGCGTACCGTAAGAGACGCTTTGAACCTGTTTAGCTTCGTTGGCGCTATAAACATCGCCCGACAGCGTGTCGGTGTTGGTGCATCCTGCTAACGTCACGCCGGTAAGTGCCACGATTAGTAAACGTTTGAACATCGTCATAACTCCCTTTTTTATCGAAGTGTTGCGGAGACGCATGCAACGACCAGTAGCCCTAATTATATGGCACAAGTCGGGCCTGTTTCATCCAATTACATAAAAAAACTGTTTAAGATCGTAAGTGAGGTGAGTTAAACACCTCTTCAATCGACCTGACAACAGATAAACAGGCAGGCAAGCGATACCAGACTCAAAAAAGCGAGTTAAACATAGAATTACCCCGGCAATTTTGCGAGGCTGTATGAAGAACCTCACTTTTACTGATGCAGGTAAGGCCAACAATGAAATCAGGACGTTATATTGGCGTTATGTCAGGCACCAGCCTTGACGGCGTTGACGTGGTACTGGCGGCGATTGATGAACGGATGGTGGCCCAGCAGGCCAGCTACTGTCACCCCATACCTGGCGCGCTGCGTCAGGAAATTCTGGCGGTGTGCCAGGGGCAAACCCTGACGCTTTCACAGCTTGGTCAGCTTGACACCCGGCTGGGGCGGCTCTTTGCCGAAGCGGTCCAGACGCTGTTAACGCGTCAGGGACTGGAAAAAGAAGATATTACCGCTATCGGCTGTCATGGCCAGACAGTCTGGCATGAACCCCAGGGCGATGCGCCCAACACCCTGCAAATTGGCGATAATAATCAGCTGGTTGCCGCGACAGGTATTACTGTCGTGGGCGATTTTCGTCGTCGTGATATGGCGATTGGCGGACAGGGCGCTCCGCTGGTACCCGCTTTCCACGAAGCGATCCTGATGCATCCTGGCGAACGGCGGATGGTGCTTAATATTGGCGGTATCGCCAATTTATCCCTGCTTATTCCCGGCAAGCCGGTAGGGGGCTACGATACCGGGCCAGGTAATATGCTGCTGGACGCCTGGATCTGGCGACACCGGGGAAAACGCTACGATCAGGATGGCGAATGGGGTAGCCGTGGTCGTGTTGTCTATCCTCTATTGCAGGAGTTGCTCTCCGATCCCTGGTTTGCTCTGTCTGCGCCGAAGTCGACCGGAAGAGAGCATTTTAATCTGATGTGGATTGAACAACGGCTTTCACGCTTTCCGGGACTTGCACCGGAAGATGTACAGGCAACATTGGTTGAACTGACGGCAACCACCATCGCCGAGCAGGTGATGTTAAGCGGAGGCTGCGAGCGCCTGCTGGTCTGCGGCGGCGGCAGCCGCAACCCACTGCTTATGACGCGGCTCGCTGCGCTGCTTGCCGGCACGGAAGTGATGCCGACCGACGAGGCCGGGATCAGCGGTGACGATATGGAAGCGCTCGCCTTTGCCTGGCTGGCTTACCGCACGCTTTCAGGTCAGTCCGGCAATCTGCCTTCAGTCACAGGTGCGCGGGAGCCTTCGGTGCTCGGCGCGATTTATCCGGCAAATACCTCAGGCTGCTTCTAACCTGAGCGCAGAGCAGAACTCAAACGTCCTTACGCGACAGGAGCAATTATGCGTATCTCATTGCTGGCAGGCGTAGCCATGCTGCTTTCAGGCTGTAGCTTGCTGAACGTCCAGGAGCCGCAAAAAACGCTGCATTACACATGCGGTACGATGCCGCTCACCGTACAGCTCGATAACGCGCAACAGCAAGTCCAACTGATTCTGGACGGTAAGCCGCTGACGCTGACGCAGGAGGTTGCCGCTTCAGGAACACGCTACAGTGACGGCACCTATCTTTTCTGGTCGAAAGGGCGTGACGCGTTCATTGAGCGCAACGATAAAGTTATCGTTAATGACTGCCGCCTCAATCCGGGTTAACGCGTTGAAATTCCACCGAGTGAGGCGCACAATGCGCTATCCTTTTCAGCCGAAACCTGAGCCATGAACGAAGAAAACTTACAGCACATTGCCCATCTGCGCCGTGAATATACCCGTGGCGGCCTGCGCCGCAAAGATCTTCCTGCCGATCCGCTGATGCTGTTTGAAAAGTGGCTCGGACAGGCCGTTGAGGCGCAGCTGCCCGATCCGACCGCCATGAGCGTGGCGACGGTGGATGAACATGGTCAGCCTTATCAGCGTATCGTGCTGCTCAAGCACGTTGACCAGCAGGGCATGGTTTTTTACACCAACCTCGGCAGCCGCAAAGCTCACCATCTTGAAAACAACCCACGCATCAGCCTGCTTTTCCCCTGGCACATGCTTGAGCGGCAGGTGATGGTGCTGGGCCGCGTGGAAAAGCTTTCACTGTTAGAAGTGATGAAATATTTCCACAGCCGTCCCCGTGACAGTCAGATCGGCGCCTGGGTGTCGAAACAGTCAAATCGCATTTCAGCGCGCGGCGTGCTGGAGAGCAAGTTTCTGGAACTGAAGCAGAAATTCCAGCAGGGCGAAGTGCCGCTACCGAGCTTCTGGGGCGGCTATCGCATCACCATAGACTCGATGGAGTTCTGGCAGGGGGGCGAACACCGCCTTCATGACCGCTTTTTTTACCAGCGTGAAGCGGATGGCTGGAAAATCGATCGCCTGGCGCCCTGAACCCACGAAATAATGCCGTTAAGCGCTGGCACAGAGCGCGCCTGCGCTTTATTCTATACCCCTTATTTTATCCGCTAGTCAGCGGAAAGCTGTGTACCAGCATAGGTGCAGACTTTTTTTTATGGAGTCACAGATGGCCAGCAGTAACCTGATCAAACAATTGCAAGAGCGGGGCCTGGTAGCCCAGGTAACGGACGAAGAGGCGTTAGCAGAACGACTGGCGCAGGGGCCAATCGCACTCTATTGCGGCTTTGATCCAACCGCGGACAGCTTGCATTTGGGGCATCTGGTCCCGCTCCTCTGCCTGAAACGTTTTCAGGATGCCGGTCACCGTCCGGTTGCGCTGGTCGGTGGAGCGACCGGGCTGATCGGCGATCCAAGTTTCAAAGCGGCCGAGCGTAAGCTAAATACTGCCGATACGGTCAATGAATGGGTGGAGAAAATCCGCCAGCAGGTCGCCCCTTTCCTGGACTTTGATTGCGGTGAAAACAGCGCCATCGCCGCGAATAACTATGACTGGTTTGGCAGTATGAATGTGCTGACCTTCCTGCGCGATATCGGCAAGCATTTCTCCGTTAATCAGATGATTAATAAAGAAGCGGTCAAACAGCGTCTGAACCGCGACGACCAGGGCATCTCCTTCACCGAGTTCTCTTATAATCTGCTGCAGGGCTACGATTTTGCCTGCCTTAACGAACGCTATGGCGTGGCGTTGCAGATTGGTGGCTCCGATCAGTGGGGAAACATCACCTCAGGTATCGATCTGACCCGTCGCCTGCACCAGAATCAGGTATTTGGTCTGACCGTGCCGCTGATCACCAAAGCGGACGGCACAAAATTTGGAAAAACGGAAGGTGGCGCAGTCTGGCTTGATGCCAAAAAAACCAGCCCGTACAAATTCTACCAGTTCTGGATTAATACTGCGGATGCGGACGTTTACCGCTTCCTGAAGTTCTTTACTTTTATGAGCGCTGAGGAGATCGCGGCGCTGGAAGAGGAAGATAAAAACAGTGGTAAGGCGCCTCGCGCGCAGTACGTTCTGGCCGAAAAGGTGACCCGCCTTGTGCACGGTGAAGAGGGTCTGGCAGCCGCGCAGCGTATCACCCAGAGTCTCTTCTCCGGGGCGCTGAGCGAGATGACGGAAGCGGATTTTGAGCAGCTGGCTCAGGATGGTATGCCGATCATCGAACTGGCACCGGGTCAGGATCTGCAACAGGCGATGGTAGATGGCGAGCTGGCGCCGTCACGCGGTCAGGCCCGCAAGCTGATCGATTCTAAAGCCGTCAGCATCAACGGTGAGCTTCAGCTCAGTGCGGAATACGCCTTTGCAGAAAGCGATCGTCTGTTCGGCCGCTTTACGCTGCTGCGCCGCGGCAAGAAAAACTACAGCCTGATTGTCTGGAAATAACAGTAGTATTCAGGCCGGTCTGACCGGCCTTTCTTCAGGCGGGGTAGCAGGGACAACATGAAAAATATACTCTCCATCCAATCACATACCGTTTTTGGCCACGCGGGCAACAGCGCATCAGAATTTCCGATGCGCCGCATGGGCGCTAACGTCTGGCCTCTGAATACGGTGCAGTTTTCTAACCATACGCAGTATGGTCACTGGACCGGCGTGGTGATGCCAGCGACCCATCTCACCGACATTGTTAAAGGCATTGCCGATATCGACAGGCTGAAAACCTGCGATGCGGTACTGAGCGGCTATCTGGGGTCGGCTGAACAGGGGGAGCAGATTCTGGCGATCGTGCGTCAGGTAAAGGAAGCGAATCCTGATGCCTGGTACTTCTGCGATCCGGTGATGGGCCATCCCGAAAAAGGCTGTATCGTGGCGCCCGGCGTGGCTGAGTTTCACACCCGCTCGGCACTGCCCGCCAGTGATATTATCGCGCCGAATTTGCTCGAACTGGAAATGCTCAGCGGCGAAACCGTCACCGATGTGGAACAGGCGGTTAAGTCAGCGCGCAATCTGATTGCCAGCGGGCCGAAAGTGGTGCTGGTGAAGCATCTGGCCCGTGCTGGCCGGCGCAGCGACCGCTTTGAAATGCTACTGGTTACCGCCGGTGAAGCCTGGCACATCAGCCGTCCGCTGATCGATTTTGGCGTTCGCCAGCCTGTGGGCGTGGGCGATCTGACCAGCGGGTTACTGCTGGTCAATCTGCTGCAGGGCAAATCACTGCAGGATGCCCTGGAGCACATTACTGCGGCGGTGTATGAAGTGATGCTGAAAACCCATCAGATGGGCGAGTATGAACTCCAGCTGGTGGCGGCACAGGAAGGTATTGCCAATCCGCAACAGCATTTTGCGGCGGAAAAGCTCTGAACATAAGGTTCCCCTGCGCCGCGCAAGGGAGCCTTTTCCCCATTGTCATTCTCTTCAGGCGATTGATTAAGCCATCACCCATCTGAACGCTAAAAAGCCTCTAATCGCTGGTTTGCGATTAGTGCGCACCGGGAACATCCTCCAGACCTTCCGCCTGCAGCGCCGCCGCCACGGCAGGCCGTTCTGCGACCCGCTCAAACCACACTGCCAGCGCATCCATGCCGGTCAGCGTCAGCTTCGCTGCTTTCGCCCAGCGCACGACCGTAAACAGACAGGCATCTGCGACGGTGAAATGCTGGCCCATCAGCCATTGCCTGTCGTTAACCTCATCATTCAGCCACTGGAAGTTTTTCTGTAATCGATTGCGGATCGTCAGCGAGCACTCGTCAGGAATGTCCTCGCTGTAAAGGAGATAAAAAGGGGCCTGCAGATCGGTGGCGATAAAGTTGAGCCACGCCAGCGTCTGATAACGGCCAACGCAGCCTGCAGGGGCCAGCAGCCGGCGATCGGGTTTCAGATCGGCAATATACTGAACGATCGCCACGGTTTCCGTTAATACCGTGCCGTCATCCAGCTCCAGCGCAGGAACTTTGCCCTTAGGATTAAGGGCGAAGTAATCCTGATTTTGCTCGGTTTTTTTGCTCGTCAAATCGACCGAAACCGCGGTGAAATCAAGCCCCGATTCCCGCAGAACAATATGTGGCGAAAGCGAACAGGCCCCGGCCTTAAAATAGAGTTTCATACATGCTCCTTTAGCTCAGTAGCGAAAGCTCTTATGAGCTTACTGCAACTGGCTAAAAAAAGAGCACGGCAAACGTCAGATTTGCTGATAATCAGACCCTTTCTTAACCGGCGTCATGCTTTCCGTCTGCAGGCACGGCAGGGCCGACAGGGTTTTCCGTGCCATATCCCAGAATACCCGTACTTTTGCGGGCATATATTTCAGGTTTTGCGTCACCAGCTGTACAGGCAGCGCCGCAGGCCGTGAATCCGCTAAGACCTCACACAGCGTACCCTGCTGGAGATCATCATATGCCTGATAGGAGAGCAGTCGCGTAATACCTTTGCCTGCTCTGGCGGCAATCAGCTGCGTTTCCACCTCATTAACCATAAACGTCGGCTGGATACGCACGCGCTCCTGGCTGCTGGCCGGACCAAAACGCCACTCTCTCAGCGAGCTGACCGACGTCCCCGCTATCAGCCTGTGGGCCGCTAAATCCGCCGGGGATTGCGGGCAACCGGCACGGGCCAGATAGTCAGGACTGGCCAGCAGAATGCGCTGCACGGTGCCGGCCTCCACGGCCACCAGCGAGGAGTCACGAAGCTGGCCGATGCGGACCGCGATGTCTAATCCCTGTTCCAGCAAATCCTGATAGCTGTCATTAAGCAGCAGTTCAACCTGGATGCCGGGATAGCGTTCAATAAACTCCAGCACCAGCGGAGTAAGATGCCTGCGTCCAAACTGCACCGGCGCGGTAATACGTAATAAACCATTGAGCTGCGATCGGGAGGCATAACCAATAGCCTGCTGATAGTCGTTTAACACTGTTTTCGCCCGCTCGTACAGCGCGAGACCTGCGGGAGTCGGCGACATATTACGCGTGGTCCGCTCAATCAGGCTTGCGGCAAAACGGCTTTCCAGCGAGGCGAGCGCACGGGTGATCGCAGGCGGAGAGCGTCGCAGTTTTCGGGCAGCGGCGGCCAGACTCCCTTGCTGTACCACCGCCACAAACACCTCAAGTTCATCCAGTTTGTCCATTATTCTTCCGCAGAATGAAATTATGAATTGCCATATTGCAAGTTTCCCGTCGTTTGCTGCAAGAGTAAGCTCGGAAAAAACAAGAGGAGAAAACGATGACGACGCTAACATTCTATAACACCCCGCTATCCGGTCACGGGCACAGGGTAAAATTACTGCTGACGATGCTGAATCTGCCCTATGAAGAAGTGGAAGCAGACGCTTCAGTACGAAAGACAGCGCGCTTTCTGGCACTGAATCCTCTCGGACAGATTCCTGTACTGGTGGCGGGTGACACCACCATTGTTGACAGTAATGCCATCCTGCTGTGGTTAGTCAAACGTTATGCGCCAGAGAGCCACTGGCTGCCAAAAGATCTGCTGCAGGAAGTTGAGGTACACCGGTGGCTGGCGAAAGCGGCCGGCGAGATCCGCTACGGTGTGGCCTCTGCAAGGCTGATTAAGCAATTCTCAGTCCCCGAAAACTATGACTCCGCCCGCCTTGTCGCGGCAAAATTTCTGCCACAGATGGAACAGCACCTGGCCGGTAAACGCTGGCTGGCAGGTGAACAGGCCACGCTGGCCGACCTGGCCTGTTACGCTTACGTCGCCTGCGCACCGGAGGGCGGTATTTCTCTTGCGGAGTATCCCGCTATTTTATCCTGGCTAAAAAATGTCGAGGCGCTGCCGGGGTTCGTCGGTATCCCGACGCTGCCTTATCCGGATATGGGCTGATAATGTTTCATCCCGGCGAAAGTGCCGCGCAGCAGCGGGCGGGTTATGGCGAAGTGAAAGCCGCCATTTATTCCGCGATGCCTGACCAGCATCGCCAGTTCTTTGCCGGGCTGCGGACATTCTATCTGGCCGCATCAGGCGATGATGGCTATCCGGTAGCAAGTCTGATGCAGGGGCAGCCGGGGTTTATCAGCACACCTGATGCTGGCGTACTGACCCTTTCCCATGCCTCGCTTCAGGAGGTTCCTTTATTCCCCTTACTGAAAACGGGCATGGCCATTGGGGGACTGGGCATTGATTTCTCAAACCGCAGGCGAAACCGGGTAAATGGCGTGGTGGGGAAGGTGAATGAAGAGGGCGTTGAACTTCGCGTGGAGGAAAGTTTCGGTAACTGCCCGAAATATATCCAGCGGCGCGAACTGCCGTTTGGTGCCCAGAAAGGCCAGGTCAGGCTGCAACGTCTGGAGGGGATTGATGCCGATGCCCGTTATCTTCTCGGCGCGGCAGATACTTTGTTTGTCGCCAGCGCCGCGCCCAGAAAGGATAACGCAGGCGGCATGGATATCTCACACCGCGGTGGTATGCCAGGGTTTCTTTCGCTGGAACAGGGCAGGCTGAGAATTCCTGATTATACCGGTAATCGCTATATGAATACCCTGGGGAACTTGCTGGTGGACCCACGTTGTGCACTGCTGATAATGGATTTTCAGCAGGGGGCGGCGTTACATATTCAGGGCAGAGCAAAGATCGACTGGCAGACCGGACGGGGCCTGACCGAACGTTGCTGGTATGTGGAAATCGATAAAATCTGGCGCATACGCCAGCTCTTACCCCCCGCTGACCTCAGCGTTGAGTACGCAGATTCGTCACTTATGGCTGAGTGAGGAGAATAAAAAAGGGCGACATCGCTGTCGCCCTTTTACGGTTAAGCAAGCTAGTTACGCTTTAGCGTTCTGGATATCAATTGCATCATCCTGCGTCATTCTGTTCAGCTTCGGCGCTGCCATCATCATCAGCAGGGCAATCACGCCCGTGGCGATACCGATTTGCAGGAACACATCGCCGTAGACATGCAGAGAGAGCAGCGGATCGGTAATATCTTCCGGGACAGCCATCAGATTAGCGACCTTACCGGCGATCATCGCCGCGCCTGCGGTGGTGAGGAACCATGAACCCATGATAAAGCCCATCAGACGCTGCGGCACCAGCTGTGCCACCATCGCCAGGCCCAGGCCAGAGATCATCAGTTCACCGACGCTTTGCAGCGCGTAGCTGAGAATAAGCCAGTTAACGGAGACGATACCCAGGTCGCTGGCAAACTCTGCGCCCAGCGGCAGCACAAGGAACGCACCAGAGCAGAGCACCATGCCCAGCGCAAACTTGTGCGGCATCGGCAAGCGGTCGCCCATCTTGTTATAGATAGCGGCCAGCAACGGGCTGAAAATCATGATCCAGAACGGGTTGAGCGCCTGATACTGCTCAGGTTCGAAGGTAATGCCCAGAATGCTGTGTTCCACGTTGCGGATGGCAAAGAAATTCAGCGAGGTTGGCATCTGCATATAGAGCACAAAGAAGACCACTGCTTCAACCATCAGCAGGAAGGCCACAATCATTTTACGGCGCGCTGCACCCTGCATGGCGAAGGTTTCTTTGGCGAACACCAGTACGATACCAAGAGCGATGACGCCCAGCACGAGGCGGGCAATGCCCTGGTTATGCAGCAGCCAGGTCGCGAGCACGACCAGGGCAACAATTCCGACCAGCGTGGCGAAGAATTTGCCCATATGCAGCGGTTCAAAATCAGGTTTTGAGCCATATTGCTTCACCCATTTGCGGCAAACCATAAAGTTAACCAGGGTAATCAGCATTCCGACGAAGGAGAGCGCAAAGGCGGTGCTCCAGCCGTAATGCGCCGCAAGCCAGGGCGTCGCCAGCATGGAGATAAAAGAGCCGATGTTGATCGCCATGTAATACATGGTGAAAGCGCCATCCAGACGGGGGTCGTCTTTTTCGTAGCAGGTTGAGAGCAGGGCAGACGGGTTTGCTTTAAACAGACCATTACCGACGGCGATGGTGGCCATTCCCATATAGACCATTGCCACATCGTGACCCGACCAGGCAACCATCCCGTAGCCTGCGGCCAGCACCAGCGTACCGAGCACGATAACGCGTTTGGTGCCAAGCACTTTGTCACCCAGCCAGCCGCCGATGGCCACCATGCCATAGACCAGTGCGCTGAAGGAGGAGAAGAGCGTGATAGATTCGGCTTCGGACATCCCCAGCATTTTAACCAGGTAGACCGCCATGATGCCCTGAAGGCCATAAAAGCCGAAACGTTCCCAAAGTTCGATTGAAAAGATCAGATAGAACGATTTGGGTTGCTTAAAAGCGTTGAGACTAGGTGTCTCAGGATGTTTGTTTGCAGTAGACACTAATACCTCTGAAGTTCGTATCCTGGTTCGACATGATAATTAAGTCGCTGTCATACAAGGTGGGCATTCGCCGCATAGTAATAAGATGGGAAAAGCGGCGGTTAATTTCCCCCATTCGGCGGCCTCAGGCAAGACTTTTTTCACTTTTTGTCAGGTGCGGGCGGCCTGGTGTTAATGGGAAGGTTCTTAATTGATAAATAGTATTTTATATTTTATTAACACTCAAAAGCAGTGTTTTAAACCAAATAAATAGAAAGTAACCGATAAAAGTAGAGTTTGATGCTATGTTTGTGGGTGATAGGTAAAAATAATGGCAAAGGCAACTTTCGCGACACAACACACCAGATTGCGCGCTATTTAAGCGTTATATGGCTGTCTATTTCACACTTTCTGGTTTTATTTAGGTTCCAAAGGAGAAATATGTGATTTATATCACGCAAAGCGATCATATTACTGATTGAAAAATAACTATTTAACGCCTTTTCTACAAAACCTTAGTGAAAGTCCCGTCAAAGCCATTTCTGACAGCTTTTCGTAAAAAGAAATGTGCTTTTTGTAACATTCAACCCGCAAATTTGCTGCCTCCGACGGGTGTTGTTCAGCGTTTTTTTTTAACTATTGCGCATTTTTTACGCTTATCAAGCCCACGGCCTCAGTTACCGGAAGTCCTGGCATGTTTATTTTTATTAATTGAGCGTTCAATATAAAACAACTATACTCACTCCTTTCTATCCGTTAAAACCGATGAAATCATGCCAAAAGTAGGAATGAAAGCCATCCGTCAGGCGCAGCTGATCAACGCCACCCTGACCGTTATCGATCGCGTCGGCCTTGCCGAGGCCAGCCTGGCGCTGATCGCCAGAGAAGCGGGCGTCTCTACCGGGATCGTCAGCCATTACTTTGGTGATAAAAATGGTCTGCTGGATGCCTGTATGCGCCAGATCCTCTATGACCTCTATCAGGCGGTAGAGCATCATCGGAAGCAGGCCGATAGCAGTGCGGAAGGGCAAATCCGGGCGATTATCGACGGCAATTTTGACGTTTCACAAATAGAAGCGCCGGTGCTGAAAACCTGGCTGGCGTTCTGGACTAACAGTCTGCATCAGCCAGACCTTAATCGCCTGCAGCGGATTAATGACCGTCGTCTCTATTCAAATCTGACGGCACAGTTTGCCCGCGTCATGCCGGTTCAGGCGGCGCGCGATGCTGGCGCCAGTATGGCGGCGCTTATTGATGGGCTCTGGCTACGAATGACGCTGGCGCCGCAGCCAATGGCGCAGGGAATCGAAGATGCCCGCAGCCTTTGCTACCAGAATCTCGCGCGGTGGCTTATTGACACCGCACACTAATCCTTAAGGAGGAGACATGGCAGATATGCAACGCCGTGGACTTTACATCAATGGCCGCGAAGAAGCCGGTCATGGCGACACATTCACCACGATCAACCCTGCTAACGGAGAGGTCCTGGCAGAGATCACCGCTGCCAGCCAGCAGGATATCGATCGTGCGGTTGCCTCAGCCCAGGCTGGGCAGCGCATCTGGCGCAGCTACACGCCGGTTGAACGCAGCCGGGTACTGCTGAAAGCCGTCGCGCTGCTGCGTGAACGCAATCAGTCGCTGGCGGAGCTGGAAACGGCTGACACCGGTAAGCCCATCAGCGAGACGGCTTATGTCGATATCGTGACCGGTGCCGACGTGCTGGAATATTACGCGGGGCTGGCGGTGGCAGTGGAAGGTGAGTCGATTCCGCTGCGGGAAAGCGCGCTGGTTTATACCCGTCGCGAACCGCTTGGCGTGTGCGCTGGCATCGGCGCCTGGAACTATCCAATCCAGATCGCGCTCTGGAAAAGCGCTCCAGCGCTTGCTACTGGCAATGCGATGATTTTTAAGCCCAGCGAGGTGACGCCGCTAAGCGCGCTTGAGCTGGCAAAAATTTACACCGAAGCGGGACTGCCCGATGGCGTCTTTAACGTTGTTCAGGGCGCCGCCGCTACCGGGCAGGGACTGAGCCAGCATCCGGATATCGCGAAAGTCTCTTTCACCGGCGAGGTGAATACCGGTAAACGCGTGATGGCCGATGCGGCGCTGGCGAATCTTAAGTCTGTGACCATGGAGCTGGGCGGCAAATCCCCGCTGATTATTTTTGAAGATGCGGAGCTTGAGCGTGCGGTTGACGGCGCGATGATGGCCAACTTCTACAGCAGTGGTCAGGTCTGTACTAACGGTACGCGCGTTTTTGTGCATCGTTCACTGCTTTCGGCCTTTGAGCAGCGCCTGCAGGAAAAAATGGCGGGTATCAGGTGCGGTGACCCGCGCGATCCTGACGTCAACTTCGGGCCGCTGGTCAGTGAAGCGCATTGCCAGAAAGTCGTTTCTTATCTGGACATAGGTAAAGAAGAGGGCGCCCGACTGCTTTCGGGCGGTGGTCGTATCACGGAAGGCGCAATGGCAAAAGGCTATTACGTTGAGCCGACCGCTTTCACCGATTGCCACGACGGCATGCGCATCGTGCAGGAAGAGATCTTTGGTCCGGTGATGAGCATTCTGGCGTTTGATGACGAGCAGGAGGTGATTGCCCGCGCCAATGATACGCACTATGGCCTGGCCGCTGGCGTATTCACCACATCGCTTAATCGCGCTCATCGCGTGATCCATCAACTGGAAGCGGGTATTTGCTGGGTCAACAGCTGGGGCGAGTCGCCGGCGCCGATGCCGGTTGGGGGATACAAGCAGTCGGGCGTTGGCCGTGAAAACGGACTAGAAACCCTGCATCACTACACGCGTACCAAATCGGTGCTGATTGAAATGGGCGACTATCCGTCCGCATTCTGAGTAATGGCCGCGGCGCTTACGCCGCGGCGTTCTGGAGGTTTAATGCAGAAATTCGACTACATCATTATTGGCGCGGGGTCCGCTGGAAACGTGCTGGCAACGCGCCTGACTGAGGATGCTGACGTATCGGTACTGTTACTGGAAGCGGGCGGGAAAGATCACCGCTGGGACTTTCGTACCCAAATGCCAGCCGCTTTAGCCTGGCCCCTGCAGGGCAAACGCTATAACTGGGCCTTTGAAACGGACCCGGAGCCAAATATGAATAACCGCCGCATGGAATGTGGTCGCGGTAAAGGCCTTGGCGGCTCGTCGCTGATCAACGGAATGTGTTACGTGCGCGGAAACGCGATGGATTATGATCACTGGGCCAGCAAACCGGGCCTGGAAAACTGGTCCTATCTCCACTGTCTGCCGTATTTCCGCAAAGCGGAAAAACGTGATGTGGGAGAAAACGATTACCATGGCGGCGACGGCTATCTGAGTGTTACCACCTCAAAATCGGGTAATAATCCGCTTTTCCGCGCTTTCATTGATGCGGCAAAGGAAGCCGGACATCATGAAACCGACGATCTTAACGGCTATCGTCAGGACGGCTTCGGGCCAATGGACCGGACGGTCACCGCGCAGGGACGTCGTTCCAGTACCGCACGGGGCTATCTGGACGTTGCCAAACAGCGTCCTAATCTGACCATTATCACCCATGCCCAGACTGACCGTATCCTGTTTACCGGTAAAACCGCCACCGGCGTATGCTGGCTTCGCCAGGGTCGTGAGGAGCGTGCGGAAGCGACGCGGGAAGTGTTGCTGTGTGCAGGTGCCATCGCTTCGCCGCAGATCCTGCAACGTTCAGGCGTAGGTCCGGCAGAGTGGCTGCAGGAACTCGATATTGACGTGGTGCATGCGCTGCCGGGCGTGGGGCGTAATCTTCAGGATCACCTGGAAGTTTATATGCAGTTTCGCTGTAAAAAGCCGGTCAGCCTCTATCCGGCGCTGAAGCTATGGAATCAGCCCGCCATTGGTGCAGAATGGCTCTTTAAGGGAACCGGCACTGGCGCCAGCAATCAGTTTGAAGCGGGCGGGTTTATCCGCAGCGACGATAAGCCGGACTGGCCCGATTTGCAGTACCATTTTCTGCCGGTGGCGATTAACTACAACGGCAGCAGCCCGGTAAAAGAGCACGGTTTCCAGGCGCACGTTGGCCCGATGCGCTCAATGAGCCGTGGACGTGTGAAGCTGACTTCAAAGCACCCTGCTGCCGCACCGTCGATTTTCTTCAATTACATGTCTGAAGAGCGTGACTGGGAAGAATTCCGCAACGCGGTGCGTCTGACCCGTGAAATCATGCGGCAGCCTGCGCTGGCCGACTACTGCGGTGAAGAAATCCAGCCAGGCATTGCAGTGCAGAGCGATGAAGAAATCGATGCATTCATCCGCGATCATGCTGAAACTGCTTACCATCCATGCGGAAGCTGTGCGATGGGCAGCGATGAGATGGCGGTAGTGGATGCGCAGGGCCGCGTACATGGCATGCAGAATCTGCGCGTGGTGGATGCCTCGATTATGCCGCAGATCACTACCGGGAATCTGAATGCGCCAACGGTGATGATCGCCGAGAAGATGGCGGATTTGATCCGGGGTAAAACGCCGTTAACCGTCTCAAAAGCAGATTATTACCAGCTTCAGCGGGAAAAAATGGAAGCTGGTCAGGCTTAACGTTTCCCTGCTGGGCAAGCCGGGTTTCACTGACAGACAACGTTGACGCCTGTGGGCGATGATAAGTGGACAGATAAGCCGGGTCTCTGCCGCAGGGAGGCGGCAGCGAAGCCTCCAGGGAGGGATTCACGGCGTCCCGGTGTTCTGCCACTTATCAGAGCCGGTCCCCGGAGCTGCATTGTTCGTTCGGCAGTGAGGTAAAGCCGCTTCAGGCTCGTGGCAAAGCTGAAGGCGTTGCCTGTAACGCGTGCGTCGTAAAAACCTCCTCCCGACTCACCTCACCCAATCTTCGGTCGCTGTAAGATCGTGCAAAAGCTGAAGGCGTTGCCTGTAACACGGACACGCCGTAAATAAATCCCCCAATGCCCAAATCGCACGTCTCTGCACCCGACAGTTCACAGAACCGCTCAACAACTCCCACCGCCAGGCATTCAGGCTTACTGGATAAAGATAATTAATAAGTTATGTATCCGGCTGGCGCATTCCGCCTTTATGTATACAAACCACTCAATATGGTAAATGCCGTTCAGATCATATGATAAATAAGGTGAACCCTAAGAGTTGCAATAATTACAGGATTCACTGCCTGGTAGCACTTTGCCAGCGGTCAGATTACTTCAATTTGGAACCTGCAAATGACCGATATCGCATCACTTCTAAGCAACTGCCCGGCACGGGAAATTGGCGAGGCCATTGCGGCCGGTAAAATAACCTCCGTTGAAGCGACTCAATGGTATCTGAACCGGATAGAAGCGCTAAATAATGGGACTGGTGGCATCAACTGCGTCCGCAGCATTTCACCCATTGCCCTTGAGGAAGCCAGCCGCGCTGATGCCGAACTTGCTGCCGGAGAGTCAAGAGGGCCACTGCATGGTGTGCCCTATCTGGTAAAAGATAACGTGTTTACCGTTGATGGCAGCTTCGCCTCTGCCGGATGCCGGGCGCTGGCTGAATTTATACCGCCCTATGAGGCCACGGTAGTTGTCCGCCTGCGCGAGGCGGGCGCCGTGCTGTTAGGTAAAACCAATCTGACAGAATTTGCGGATTTCGTCTCTGACACGATGCCATCAGAATTTAGCGGCGCTGGCGGCGTCGTGCGTAATCCGTTGGGGGGGCAGTATGGCCGGGGGCAGGGATCGAGCGTGGGATCAGCGGCAGCCGTGGTGGCGGGGTTTTGTGCTTTCGCAATCGGGTCTGAAACGCAAAACTCATTGCAGGCACCCGCTATTCACAGCTCACTCGTCGGCTTTAAGCCGACAGTGGGACGCGTGAGCCGGCACGGTTTGATTCCGCTGGTCCCAAGTCAGGACTCCCCGGGGCCGCTCACCCGCACGGTAGACGATGCTGCACTTATCTATCAGGCGATCGTGGGTGCCGATATGAAAGACACAGCAACGCTTGCCGCTTTCGCCAACGCCCCCTGGTCTGGCGAGACGCTAAAGGGATTGCGGATAGGCGTGCCGCGTCGGTTTATCGCCGATAGCGCGCTTACAGAAAGCCGGAAAGCGGTTTTTGAGCGCGCTCTGGCCTCACTGGCGCTGTCGGGTGCCACCATTGTCGACCCCTGCGATCTGCCGGCTGCGGAACAGCTCAATGAAGTGCGATCCTGCGTTTTTCGTGCTGAGTTCAAAGCAAGCCTTAACAGCTTACTGACAACGCTTCGCCCCTGTGGCATGCATTCAATGAACGATATTATCAGCTGGAATCACGCCCATCCTGAAGCTATTCCTTACGGACAGTCTCTTCTCGGGGCCGCTAACGCCTCGCCGGACGTCCGTTCGCAGCAGTATATTGAAGACCGCCAGCGTGATATTGCACTGAGCCTTGATGCCGGTATCCTGGCCGCGATGAAGGCTGGCAGAGCGGATATCCTGCTTTCGCCTATGGCAGCCGCGGCCAAATGTACTGGCAAAGCGGGTGCGCCAGTGGTGGCTCTCCCTGTTGGTCAGGACGCAGAAGGCCTACCCTTTGGCATAACGCTTTTCTCGGCACCGGGGCACGATAATGCCGTGCTAGAGATAGCAGGTGCAATTGAACGTGTTATTGGAAAACGGCTTCAGCCCACATTTGACGATATCCGGTAGGCCCGCTCTTTCAGCCAGAACGAATGTCACCTGAGCGCCGCTGTTGATGCGGCCTTATCGTCGGCTTTTTCTGTCCAGCGCTTTACCCGACAGGGTGACCATAAATAATGCCAGAGCAGTCAGGACGATAATTGCTTTCAGACCCTCCAGCATTACGCTGCTGCAATGTACCAGCGCCAGGCCCGTAGCCGCTACCGCTTTCACGAGCGGTGAAGTAGTACTCGTCAACATACTATGTCCTTACCGGTTAAGTGCTGCTGGCAGATAAGCGCGATTGATCAGGCGTATATCGGTGGCGTTGTCTGAAGCATCTGATGACAGCGCCACCGTGGTCACGGCACTGTACAGCGTTGACGTTATCGCGGTGAAACTTTGCGCGAAGCTGCCGTAAGAGATCAGTGAAAGCGTCACAGCGGCGACAAGAGAGGTGAGAGATTTCATGGCCATGCCTTATTCCGGTTCAGTAATGCTTCAGGGTCAATCATCAGAATCTGAAGCGGGCGTCAGAGCTGGCCGATCATTTAAGCAGTCTGGCGGTAACGTAAGCACGGTTATCAACGCGGGCGCCGGTAATCGTGTAGGAACTTCCTGACTGAGCGGCCAGCGATGCGACTTTAGCTTCCGCATCCTCAAGCGTGGTGGCCGTTGCGGTAAGGCTCTGAGCAAAGCTGGTAAATGAAATCAGAGAAAGAACGGTAACTGCGGCAAAATTTTTGATCGATATCATGGTGATTTCCTCGGTTGTGTCAGGTTTTCATGGGGCGCTGTGCCCCGATGGAATGCATAATAAAGCGGAGCAGGGATAATCAAAATAGGTCAACTTTGCCGAAGAAAATCAGAAAATTTGAACAAGTGGATGAGGCTTCCCGGATGTGGAAGGAACCAGATAAAGCGCATAATACCGGCCATATCAAAAATCAATTATCCGATCGTATACCTATCCATCTGTATACTTATCCGTTTGTATAAGTTTCTTTTTACCGCCCCCCATCTGATAATTACCTCTCACTTTGTTATAAGACTCCGTCGCGATGACTTTACGCGCTTCGTCGCTTTTGATACGCACTAATATCAGGCAGGACGTTTATGAACTTTGTAAATGATGAATTTAATGAGTCGCTGCTCATGGACGCTAACCGTAATAAAATAATGTGTTCCGTAGTGAATGATATTATCCCGTGGATTGAGGACCATCTCTACGATGAAAATATTCGCGTGCGTAACGTTACGCAGAGAAGTGGCTATGGACACTGGCATTTTCAACGCATCTTCAGGGAGCATACAGGTTACAGCCTGGGTGAGTATATTCGTGTCAGAAGAGTGATCAGGGCGGCTATCTCAGTTATCTATACAAAGAAAGGAATTATTCAGATTGCCATAGATAACGGGTTTACCAGTCAGCAAACTTTTTCCAGGACATTCCGTAAATATCTTCATGCGCCACCCGGCAGGTTCAGAAAAAAATATATAAACCGCGAAAAAGATTTCTGCACGCTTATGAGCAGGGTTTTCAGGGTTAACTACGATGACCAGCGAATGCTTAGCGTGGCTTAAATGTTCACGCAGTAGCGATAAAATGGTTTTTTGGCTGGGGATAGCGGGTTTATCCGCCCGTTGAAGCTATCTGACCGCATATAACACAACACTTACTGCAATTGATAACAGGGAATAATAATGAATTTAAAAATAAAACTCGGTGCACTCTTTCTGGCTGCGCAAATGACTCACGCATTTGCGGCAACGACTGAAAACACACCTGCGCCAACGGCAGGCGTGGCCAGTTTTCTTCAGGTGCTGAACAGCGGCGGCGGTAAGCCGATCGAGCAGCTGTCACCCGGGGATGCCCGCGAAGTCCTTATTGGCGCGCAAAAAGGCGTTACGCTTCCTCCCGCTCAGGTCTCAGAGAAAGTGATCACCGCGCTGGGTAAACCTTTAACGCTGACAATTGTAAAACCTGAAAAGGCCACGGGCGCGCTACCGGTCTTTATGTTTTTCCACGGTGGCGGCTGGGTGCTGGGCGATTATCAGACGCATGAGCGCCTGGTCCGCGATCTGGTTAACGGATCTGGTGCCGCTGCGGTATTTGTTAATTATACGTCTTCGCCGGAAGCCCATTATCCTGTGGCGATTACGCAGGCCTATGAGGCGACCAAATGGGTCGCTGAGCACGGCGCTGAGATTGGCGTTGACGGTTCACGCATCGCGCTGGTGGGGAACAGCGTTGGCGGCAATATGGTGGCGGCGGTTGCGCTACAGGCGCAGCGTTATCACACGCCTGCTATCCGCTACAATGTTATGCTGTGGCCAGTGACCGATGCCCGTTTTGACAATGCCTCCTATCATCAGTTTGCGGAAGGCCACTTCCTGACCCGTAATATGATGAAGTGGTTCTGGGATAACTACACAACATCTGAGCAGGATCGCAGCAATATTCTGGCCTCTCCGTTACGCGCGACAACGGAGCAGCTGAAAGAGCTATCCCCGACACTGATCCAGACCGCCGAGTTAGACGTTTTGCGTGATGAAGGCGAAGCCTTTGGCCGTAAACTTGACGCCGCAGGCGTACCTGTGACAGTGACGCGCTATAACGGCATGATTCACGATTATGGACTGCTTAATCCATTGAGTAACGAGCCTACTGTACGCACGGCGCTTGAGCAGGCTTCGGCAGAACTGCGTGCGCATCTGAAGTAAAGGTTTCCAGGTTCAGGAGTGGTAAAGACTGTTCGCCCCTCATTTCCGTGCGAATAAACGGGGAATTAACGGCAGGCGGGAGTAAATAAAAAGCCGGACGGAGATCGCCGTCCGGCTTTAATTTTTACGTTCTCAGCACCCTGAAATGGTTATCCTCTGTAACTCTGCTGACGCGTTGTCGACAGGGACACTTAAAAGTCCAGCAAAGGTTGCCGAGTCTCAGCGGCAGGCTCAGGCTTGAGTTTTTCGGCAGGAATCTTACAGAGAAAACCAGCCAGGATACCGATAAGGGAATCTTCCGGGAAACTTTGCCACTGTCCAATTGAGGTGCCTTTACTCATTAATTTCCCTTCAGCAAAAGGTTCCGAGAACATATTGCGCGCCATAACAGCACGCTGGTTATTGGTGCAGTTAATGACATTCACCGCACGTGAACTGGCAATAGAGGTCGGCGGATTTTCAGATAAACGGGCTGGCTTGGCGTAGTTATTGATCATATAAAACCGGCGCAGATTGCTGTTTCCCTGATAGGCAGAAACCACACGAAGATCCGCATAGCTTGTAAAATCTTTGCCAGTCAGAATTTTGAAAAAGCCGGCAGGAGGTTTTCCCGTAGCGGGAGGCGACGTTTCAGGTGAATTCGTACAACCAGCCAATAATAAAGCGGCCAGAATAAATAAACCCCTCATGGCCGTTTCTCCTCAGCTAAATCCGGGCGAACAGTGTAGAGCAGTTCAGGCGGAACATCGCCCTGAATCGAGCACAACAATTTTGTCTGGTTGCCACTCTTGCTCAGCATCAATAATTTCTCAGTACTTCCCTTTGCTGGTGCAATGCTTCCTACTGCAGCGGGATTTTTTTTCCAGTCATGCTCACCGGGGTCTTTAATCAGCGCCTGACTGTAATATTCATCGTCTGCCCTGGACCAGCTGAGATGATTTAGCTGAGTCATGACGATCTCAGGTGATTCTTTAAGAATGAAACCCCAGTAATAATATTTACCCATATTGAGCGCTTCAAGATTACTGGTTTGCAGATAATATCCAAGGATCGTTAAGTTCGAATCAAGGAGTGGCTGGGTGAACCAGAGAGTTCCGTTATCAGCTGACGGGACTTTAAACCATGCATGATGCTGGTGACCAGCGATCACCGGGGCTACCGGCTTAATTTCATTTTGCCGATCGTGGATTGCGCTAAAGAAGCTGTCGTCGCAGTTTGCAAGACTTTCCATCAAAGTAGCAGCATGTGAAGAAGAGGCCGCACCCGTAAGGGCTAAGATCAAAGAACAGATTGTTTTATGCACAGAATATCCCTTCTGTCGGAGTAAATCCTTTATATCGGCAGGCATGCCGGGCGCTTTAACGTTAACCAATGAAGTCAATAAGGCCGAGCCACTCTTTCTGAAGCCATTTAACAGACTTTCAGCGAAAGCGACATCATAACCACCCAGTCCAGGGCTGACGTAAGATAGAACGTTAAAGAGACGTAAAGCGTCTTTCACCCATCAAGGCCGGGGGGGATTTGGGTTCACCAATACTCAAAGGCTGAAAACCACGTTTCCGCTATTCTACCTTATCCGGATACTCGCACAAATCCTCAATCAGGCAGGAACCACAGCGGGGTTTACGCGCCACGCAGGTATAGCGACCATGCAGGATAAACCAGTGGTGACAGTCCACCTTGAACGCCGTTGGCACAACTTTCAGCAGTTTCTCCTCCACCTGCTCAACATTCTTACCGGGCGCGAAATTCGTGCGGTTACAGACGCGGAAAATATGGGTATCCACGGCGATAGTTGGCCAGCCGAAAGCGGTGTTTAACACGACATTAGCGGTCTTGCGACCCACGCCGGGTAGCGCTTCGAGCGCTTCACGATTTTCTGGCACTTCGCCCTGATGCTTATCCAGCAAAATACGGCAGGTTTTGATCACGTTTTCTGCCTTGCTGTTAAACAGGCCGATAGTTTTGATGTACTCCTTTACGCCCTCCACGCCAAGCTCCAGCATCGCCGCGGGCGTATTAGCGACGGGATAGAGTTTTGCCGTGGCTTTATTTACGCTGACGTCGGTAGCCTGCGCGGAAAGCAGCACCGAAATCAGCAGTTCAAAAGGGGAGGTGTAAACCAGTTCCGTGGTGGGATGCGGGTTGTTATCCCGCAGCCGGGTTAGAATAAGCTCTCTTTTTTCCTTGTTCACAGCGCGCTCGCTTTTCCTTCTGGCAGATTTTCCTGCGCTTTGCTGGCGGCGCGTGCCGCCCGTGCTGACATTTTCTGATCGATAACGTATTTTGCCGCCAGCAGCATGCCAAGGCCGATAAACGCGCCCGGCGGCAGCATTGCCAGCAGCATCGGGGAGTCGAAATGCACGATCTCAATCCGTAATGCTTTCGCCCAGGGACCGAGCAGCCGATCGGCACCGTCAAACAGCGTGCCACTCCCGATAATCTCGCGCATCGCGCCCAGCACAACCATGACGCTGGTGGCGCCAGCGCCGATAGCCAGCCCGTCCAGCGCGGAGAGCGGCACGGTATTTTTCGACGCCACCGCCTCGGCGCGGCCCACGACGATACAGTTAGTGACGATCAGCGGAATAAAGATGCCTAATGACTGATAAAGTTCGTAAGCATAGGCATTAATCAGTAGCTGCACGCAGCTGACCACCGAAGCGATGATCATCACATAAATCGGGATACGGATCTCGGATGGCACCCAGCGCCGTGAGGCGGAAACCGCTGAGTTAGTGCAGATCAGCACCAGCGTGGTTGCCAGCCCAAGCCCTAACGCGTTGGTCGCTGTAGAGGTGACGGCCAGTAGCGGACAGAGGCCCAGCAGCTGAACCAGCGCCGAGTTATTCTTCCACAGCCCGCCGACGATCAGGCTTTTTGCTTCACTCATTGGCATCTCCGCAGGTTGGCAACGAGGCAAGCTGCCCCGGTAAGGTTTCACTAAAGAGCGTGGCACGTTTGGTCGCGTTTACCACGGCGCGGGGGGTGATGGTTGCCCCGGTAAACTGATCGAATTCGCCGCCATCCTTTTTCACCGCGAAGCGGGCATCGTCAGGGCCGTTCAGATGTTTACCGCGAAAGTGAGTGATCCAGTCAGAAATACGCAGGTCGATTTTATCGCCCAGTCCCGGCGTTTCATGATGATCGACCACGCGCACACCGAGTACCGTGCCGTTAAAGTCGGCCCCAACAAGCATGTGAATGGCACCAGAATACCCGTCCGGCGCCGTAGCCTCAATCGCGACCGCGACGGGATGCATATCTTTTCGCGCCACATAGAGCCTGTGTGGTCCGCTGCCGAGTGCAGCATCGGTGACAACGTAACATTCATTCTGCATGGCGTTATTATAGCGTTCAGGCGGAACAACCTGATCCAGCAAGATTTTTTGCTGTAAAACACTCTGATGCGCAATGGTCGGTTTGGTTACCGTATTCACTACTGCCGTCAGGCCCGTGGTCACGGCAGCGAAAATCGCCAGGGTGACGCCATTTTTACGAATCGCGTTCAGCATTACGGCTCCTTCCTGTGACCGTAGACGCGGGGCTGCGTATAGTAATCAATCAGCGGTACGGCGATATTCGCCAGCAGAACTGCAAACGCCACGCCGTCCGGATAGCCGCCAAACCGGCGGATTAGCCAGACCAGCAGGCCAATCAGCACGCCATAGATCAGCCGGCCCTTATTGGTGGTCGAGGCGGTAACCGGGTCGGTAGCGATAAAAAAAGCGCCGAGCATAGTCGCGCCGGAAAAGAGATGGATTACTGGCGAGACCTGGCTTTCCGGTGACCAGAGCCAGCCGAGAGTGGAAAACAGCCCGAGCGAGAGCAGAAAGCTGGCCGGAATATGCCAGCGTATATTCCCGCTCCAGAGTAAAAACAGGCCGCCGGCCAGATAACCCACGTTCACCCACTGCCAGCCAAGACCCGCTAACACGCCGCCGTAGATCGGCTGTGCCAGCAGTTGCTCAGCGCTGTGTCCGGCGCGCAAACCGGTTTTGAAAGTGTCGAGCGGCGTGGCCTGGCTTATGCCATCAACGCTGAGCTGAAGCTGCTGCATCGTCGCGCCATCAAGCGTGTGGCCGTGGAAGATCATGCTTAATGTATCCATCAGACCAGGTGTCACCGCCTGCAGAGCTTCCGGTGGTAACCAACTGGTCATCTGCACCGGAAATGAGATCAGCAGCACCACATAGCCCACCATCGCCGGGTTAAAGGGGTTCTGGCCTAATCCACCGTAAAGCTGTTTAGAGATAACAATAGCGAATACCGTTCCCGTAACAATCACCCACCAGGGCGCCAGCGGCGGAATACTGATACCAAGCAGCAACGCGGTGAGCAGGGCAGAGTTATCGCCAAGCGTCCTGCGCAGCGGCAGCTTACGCAGCTTCAGCACGGCCGCCTCAGCGGTAAGCGCGGCGGCGGCGGCAATCACCACCTGAATCAGGTTGCCAGGGCCAAAAAAGTAACACTGGGCGGCAAGGCCCGGTAGCGCGGCAAGCAGTACCAGCAGCATTATGGTACTGGTACTGCGGTGGTTATGCGTGTAAGGCGAACTAGCGATGCGAAAAGCCATTTAATCCTCTTGCGTGGAGTGCTGCGCCTTGCGCGCTTTTACGCGGGCGATGGCGGCTGCCACGGCAGCTTTACGGGGATCGTCGGGGGGCTCCGGCGTATCCTGATGAGTAGTGTGCTGTGCCGGAATTTCCAGCGGTTTGTTGTTATTTTCAATTGCGGATGTCGCCGCACCGCTCTGGTCAGCGTCTTTTGCTGCCGCGTTTTCAGCCGCTTTCGCTGCCTTCTTCGCTTTGGCACGGGCGACGGCGGCTTCCACTGCCGCTTTACGGGGATCGACCGGCGTTTGCGGTGCGGTAGTTGCCGGAGAGGATGCCGTAGTAGCTGCATCCCCTGATTCAGGCTCTGCTGCCGCGTTTTCCGCCGCTTTCGCCGCTTTCTTCGCTTTGGCACGGGCGATGGCGGCTTCCACTGCCGCTTTACGGGGATCGACCGGCGTTTGCGGCTCGTTATGCTCCGGAGCCGCCAGGGCGTTATCCGCTTCTTTCTCTGCCTTCTTCGCTTTAGCGCGGGCGATGGCGGCTTCCACTGCTGCTTTACGCGGATCGACCGGCGCGTCTGAGGCGGCCTCATTCGCTTCCGGTGCCGGGGCTTTTTTCGCTTTCGCCCGCGCAATGGCGGCTTCAACGGCAGCCTTACGGGGATCGCCGGCCTGACGGGTGGCCGGTTCAGTTTCTGACTGCGTTTCAGCCTGGTGCGCCCGTGCCATCGCCTTCCGGGCTTCACGCTGTCTGATGACCGTGTCGCTCTCTTCTGCTGTTTCTGCCGGCGCTTCAGCGGCCTGCTGCTTCGCCTTCACTCTTGCCAGCGCGGCGGCTACTTCGCCGTTATCGTTACCGCTGACGGTGCGTTTCGCCTGCTGATGGCGCGCCTCGCGGGCCTGTTTTTCCCGCTCCAGACGGGCCAGACGGGCTTCAAAACGGGCCTTCGCCTGCGCGGTGCGTTCTGCTTCCAGATCGATAGCCCGGATCTCCGCTTTCTCCTGACGGTAATACTGCACCAGCGGAATATTGCTGGGGCAGACCCAGGCACAGGCGCCACACTCAATGCAGTCGGCAATATTATGGCTGCGGGCCTTATCGTGATCGCCGCCGCGACTGTACCAGTAGAGCTGCTGCGGCAGTAGCGCGGCGGGGCAGACGTCGGCACAGGCGCTGCAGCGGATACAGGATTTCTCTTCTTCTGGTTCTCCCATCTCGCTCGCAGAGGGGGCCAGAATGCAGTTAGTGATTTTCACTACCGGCACGTCGAGCGTCGGCAGAGTAAAGCCCATCAGCGGGCCGCCCATCACCACCATCTGGCGTGGACCCGGCATAAAGTCTGCATTGTGCAACAGGTGGCTGATTGGCGTGCCCAGACGCCCCCAGACGTTGCCCGGCTCTCTGACCGAGCCGCCGGTCAGCGTGACCACACGTTCGGTCAGCGGCTCGCCGTCAATAATGGCGCGCTTGACGGCAAAGGCAGTCCCCACGTTCTGCATCAGAACGCCAATATCCGTTGAACGTCCTCCGTGAGGCACCTCAAGTCCGGTCAGAATTTTGGTCAGCTGTTTTGCGCCGCCTGAAGGGTATTTGGTTGGGATAACGCGAACCTGGAGATCTTTTGCGCCACCCAGTGCTTTTTTAAGCGCGCTGATAGCCTGCGGTTTATTATCCTCAATACCAATGAGTACGCGATCGGCATGCAGCACCCAGGCCAGTATCCGGCAGCCTTCCAGCACCTCCTCAGCGTAATCCTGCATCAGACGATCGTCAGCGGTGATATAGGGTTCACACTCAGCCGCGTTGATAATCAGCGTCGCCACGCCGTTCAGGCCGCCTTTCAGTTTGGTGGCCGTGGGAAAACCGGCACCGCCCAGTCCGGCCACGCCAGCCTGATGGATCCGGTTAACCAGCTCCCCGCGGTCAACGCTGCGGTAATCCTCCAGCTGCTGACGCTCGCACCAGCGATCTTCCCCATCTGGAGAAATGAAGACGCATGTCTCCGTCAGCGCGGAAGGATGAGCTGTGGTATGCGGGGCGATGGCTTCAACGGTGCCGGAGGTCGGCGCATGGACCGGCAGCATCCTGCCGCGACCAAAGGTCAGCGGCTGGCCGCGCAGGACTTTATCGCCCGGACTGACCAGCAGCTCGCCCTCATGACCAATATGCTGCTTGATCGGGACGATAAACTGCGACGCCAGCGGCAGATGGCGTACCGGCATGCCGTTAGAGAGGGTTTTCATTTCTGGCGGGTGGATGCCGCCCTGAAAATCCCACAGAGGCTCTTTCTTAAAAAAGTTGAACAGATTACGCATGATGTTCCACGGGAATGACTTTGACCGGGATCGTTTGCAGGTCCCACTTCCAGTTTGCGGGCGTGGTGGCGACCGGGCGCATCTCAATACAGTCGGTAGGACAGGGCGCCACGCAGAGATCGCAGCCGGTACAAACATCGCTGAGCACGGTATGCATCGCACGCGTCGCGCCCACGATGGCATCTACCGGGCAGGCCTGAATACATTTGGTGCAGCCGATGCAGTTTTCTTCGTCGATCCAGGCGACTTTCCGCTCTGGTTCACGTGCTTCTTCATCGCCCAGCGGCTGGGGATCAACGTTCAGCAGCGCCGCCAGCTTTAGCATCGTCTGCTCGCCGCCAGGGGCGCACTTGTTGATCATCTCGCCGTTATTCCCTACAGCATCCGCGTAGGGGCGGCAGCCAGGGTAGCCGCACTGGCCACACTGGCTTTGCGGCAGGATCGCATCAATCTGCTCGACGATGGGATCTTCTTCAACCTTAAAACGGCGTGAGGCATAGCCCAGCAGGCAACCAAAAACCAGGCCCAGCGCGCTCAACACGGCAACAGCAATCCATACAGCGCTCATTAAAATCTTACCAATCCGGAAAAGCCCATAAACGCCAGCGCCATCAATCCTGCGGTGATCAGGGCGATTGAGGAGCCTTTAAAAGGCGCAGGCACGTCGGCCAGCACCAGGCGTTCGCGAATACCGGCAAACAACACCATCACCAGTGAGAAGCCGACGGAAGCGCTGAACCCATACAACGCGGCCTGCAGAAAGCTGTGGTTAAGGTTCACGCTCAGCAGCGGAACGCCCAGCACGGCGCAGTTGGTGGTGATCAGCGGCAGGAAAATGCCCAGCAGGCGATAGAGTTCGGGGCTGGTTTTACGCACCACCATTTCAGTGAACTGCACCACGACCGCAATCACCAGGATATAAGACATGGTGCGCAGATAAACGAGATCCAGCGGCAGCAGAATAAGGTGGTTGACCAGCCACGAACAGATCGAGGCCAGGGTGATAACAAACGTTGTGGCCAGTCCCATGCCAATCGCCGTTTCCAGTTTTTTGGAAACGCCCATAAAGGGACAGAGGCCGAGAAACTTCACCAGAACGAAGTTATTCACCAGCACTGTGCCAATAAAGAGAAGCAGGTAGTCGGTCATGAGTTCGCCTGAGAAAATGAAAGCCGCCTATTATCGGCCATTGGCGACGTGACGACAACACGTCAAGGCTAAGGATAACGGAATACCGCACTGAGGATTAAATTCTGGCGCTTTTTTTCCGCATCAGGATTCAGTAAAGGTATTTTTGACGCGCTCTGAGCGCTTAAAGTAGGGCACCAACACCGCAGCAGCCAGCAGGGCGATCAGCAGCGTGCGGATGGCGGCGGCATCGCTGACCGGGGAGAAGGCAAAGGTTTTGATCGCCAGCAGCACCGTTATCAGCAGCCAGATAATATAGTGACGAGGTAGTTTGCGGGAGCGTTTGCAGAAAATCCAGGTCACCCAAACGCTGTAAGCCCATACCAGCAGAGAGACGATCAGCGAAACGCTCCACTGGAAGGTGAAGGCCTGCGTATTGTTAAACAGCGCGTTACGCAGTTCCGGGTTCATCAACGCGCTCAGATACATGGCGATCACCAGCGCGCTGGTCAGCATGGTCATAATCAGCCAGGCAAGCGGGATAAGCAGAAGACCGGCAATACGCGTTTTTGAATCAGAAGCCACGTTAAATCCTTAAATAATAAGCGGCGCTGGCAGAAAGACAGGCCACATAACATAAAAAGGATTATACGGGAAAATCGGGGCAGGTCATTAATAAGCTGGCGATTAAACGACGTAGCGCCAGACGGATTTCGGCACGCGACCGAGATCGAACAGCCGGCCTCCCGACGTCAGTTCCGCACGGCGATGATCGGCAGCGCGATACATATTCATCAGTTCGAGATTATCAGTCAGGGAATAATTGAGATGATCGTACAGCTTTTCGAGGCTTTCCAGCGAACTCACTTTGCGAAATTTTAACAGATAGTCTTGAACCGTCATGATGGCCGTTACAGGTCAGAATTAAGAGGCTCCGAGTATAAGACGGGTCTGCTTTCTGTCCAGCAAAGAGCGGGCGTGAACAGCAAATTCAGAATAGAGAGTAAGGAATATGCCAGTAATAACCCTTTAATTTGCAGGGCTTATGGCGCAATTTTACTGCTTTTATGGCACTGATGCTCTGTGGTGTTAATCACATTTCTGAATATTGCTGTTAGTCCTTAATCAGGGGCGGGAAATGGCAGAAGCGCACCCGGTGCTGTAATCGCTTCCATCGGGTTGTGGGTTAAACGCTTATGTTTATTACAATTATTTACACCTCTGGCCGGTCACGGACAGTCAGTTTGTCCATATGCATTTCTGGTGTTCTGAGTGCAACGCTTCACGTAACCTCCTTGAATTATTGCGTTTTGTGAGCATTGTCGACATTGCGGTCGGCGGTTTAGTCCAGGCTTGTGGGGCTGTTGACCCTACATCACTGAATCCCACCAGAGGAAAACTGACCATGTGGAAGCGTTTACTTTTAACCACCCTTATCAGCGCCAGCCTTTCCGGCACCGCGCTGGCTGATGCCATGACGGTAGGCTTTTCGCAGGTCGGTTCCGAATCCGGCTGGCGCGCGGCGGAAACCAGCGTGGCCAAAAGCGAAGCTGAAAAGCGTGGCATCACGCTTAAAATCGCCGACGGCCAGCAGAAGCAGGAGAACCAGATTAAAGCGGTACGCTCGTTTATAGCGCAGGGCGTGGACGCCATCTTCATCGCGCCTGTGGTGCAAACAGGCTGGGAACCGGTGCTTGAAGAAGCAAAAGATGCTGAGATCCCGGTTTTCCTTCTTGATCGCGCCATCACCGTAAAAGATAAATCCCTCTATATGTCGGTGGTCACTGCGGACAATATTTATGAAGGCAAGCTCATTGGCGAGTGGCTGGTGAAAGAGCAGAACGGCAAACCTTGTAATGTGGTTGAACTGCAGGGCACCGTGGGCGCCAGCGTGGCGATCGATCGTAAAAAAGGCTTTGCGGAGGCGATTGCCGGCGCGCCAGGCATCAAAATCATCCGCTCCCAGTCTGGTGATTTTACGCGAAGCAAAGGCAAAGAAGTGATGGAGAGCTTCATCAAGGCGGAGAATAACGGCAAAAACATTTGTATGGTGTACGCCCATAACGATGACATGGCGATCGGCGCTATTCAGGCCATCAAAGAAGCTGGCCTGAAGCCGGGCAAAGATATACTGATCGGCTCTATCGATGGGGTGCCGGATATCTACAAAGCGATGCTGGCTGGCGAAGCGAACGTTAACGTCGAACTGACGCCAAATATGGCTGGTCCGGCCTTTGATGCGCTGGAGAAGTTCAAAAAAGAGGGCACGCAGCCGCCGAAAGTGATCAAAACCGAGTCTAAGCTTTTCCTGCCTGCGGATGCCCAGACCGAGCTGGATAAGAAAGACGGCATGGGTTACTGAGTTAACACGACCGCACCGCCCAGCCCTGGGCGGTTTTTTTACGGTGAGGCGACGCATTATGACCACCCAATCTTCAGTTTCTGCGCCGCTGCTCAGCATCAGCGGCGTCAGCAAAGCCTTTCCCGGCGTTAAGGCGCTGGACAACGTCTCTTTTGATATCCGGCCTGGCGAAATTATGGCGCTGCTGGGAGAAAACGGCGCCGGAAAGTCAACGATGATCAAAGTTCTGACCGGCGTTTACCAGCGCGACGCCGGGTCCGTCGAGCTTGATGGCAGGCAAATCACGCCACACAACACCGCAGAAGCGCAGGCGTTCGGTATCGGCACCGTTTATCAGGAAGTGAATCTGCTGCCCAATATGTCCGTAGCGGATAACCTGTTTATCGGGCGCGAACCGCGCCGGTGGGGATTTATTGATCGTGGCACCCTGGTCCGCAAATCGCGCGAACTGATGAACAGTTATGGATTTGAACTGGATGTGACCCGTCCGTTGGGGCAGTTTTCCGTGGCAATGCAGCAGATTATCGCCATCTGCCGCGCGGTCGATCTCTCCGCCAAAGTACTGATTCTGGATGAACCGACCGCCAGTCTCGACGCCAGCGAAGTGGAAATGTTGTTCACCCTGATGAATCAGCTGAAAGCGCGAGGGATGGGGCTGATTTTTGTCACCCATTTTCTCGATCAGGTTTATAAGGTCAGCGACAGGATTACCGTTCTGCGTAACGGCCAGTTTGTCGCCACGCGGGCAACGCGCGATTTGCCACAGATAGAGCTGATCAAGTTGATGCTGGGGCGAGAACTGCTGGAAACAGCGCTTCAGCGGGCGGGAAGCACGCTAAAAAGCAATCAGCCGGTCGTTGAATTCAGGGATTACGGCAGGAAAGGAACTATTGCGCCATTCACGCTGAGCGTCCGGCCTGGTGAGGTGGTGGGACTGGCAGGTCTGTTAGGATCGGGACGCACGGAAACCGCCGAGCTACTGTTCGGCATTCGGCGGGCCGACAGCGGTAGTGCCTGGATCAAAGGGAAAAAGCACACCATCCGCAGCCCGGCGCAGGCTTCGCGACTGGGCATGGGATTCTGTCCTGAAGATCGCAAAACTGACGGCATCATCGGGGCCGCCTCGGTGAGGGAAAACATTATTCTGGCGCTGCAGGCACAGCGGGGCTGGCTCAGGCCGATCAAGCGGCGTGAACAGCAGCAGATTGCGGAACGCTTTATTAAAAGCCTGGGTATCCGCACGCCCCACGCTGAACAGCCGGTTGAGCTACTCTCCGGCGGTAACCAGCAGAAGGTGTTGCTCTCTCGCTGGCTGGTCACGCGCCCGCAGTTTCTGATCCTCGACGAGCCCACCCGCGGTATTGATGTGGGCGCCCATGCTGAAATCATTCGCCTGATTGAGACACTCTGCGCCGATGGCCTGGCGCTGTTAGTGATCTCTTCTGAACTGGAGGAGCTGGTGGGCTATGCGGATCGCGTGTTGATCCTGCGGGATCGTCAGCAGGTCGCGGAAATCCCGCTTGAGGCGCTTTCTGTCTCCGCTATTGTCAATGCGATTGCGGTGGGAGGGGAGCAACATGCTTGAATCACATCTGGTGCCGGGGAAAACGCCCATGTTAAAACGCAAATTCCCGCCGGGAATGCCGCAAATTGCCGCGCTGCTGCTGGTGCTGCTGATTGACAGCCTGGTCGCGAACAGTTTTTTCTCTATTCATCTTCAGGACGGGCGGCTGTTTGGCAGCCCGATCGATATTCTTAACCGGGCCGCGCCCGTTGCGCTGCTGGCCATTGGGATGACGCTGGTTATTGCAACGGGCGGCATAGATCTTTCGGTCGGCGCGGTGATGGCGATTGCAGGTGCGACCGCCGCGACGCTGACCGTGTCCGGCCATAGCCTGATTTTCGTGGTGCTGGCGACGCTGGGAACGGGGATTTTGTGTGGGCTCTGGAATGGTGTGCTGGTCTCGCTGTTAAAGATCCAGCCGTTCGTTGCCACGCTGATTCTGATGGTGGCGGGGCGCGGTATTGCTCAGTTGATCACGCAGGGTCAGATTGTCACCTTTAACCATGATGCGCTGGCCTGGTTTGGCAGTGGTACTTTTCTGCTGTTTCCCGTCCCGGTCTGGATAACCCTTGCCGTGGCGCTGTTTGTCTGGCTCCTGACACGCAAAACCGCACTGGGCATGTTTATTGAGGCCGTAGGCATCAACCTGCGTGCGGCGCGTAATGCTGGCGTCAGCGGCTGGCTGGTGGTGATGACAACTTATGTGATAAGCGGGCTCTGTGCCGCCGTGGCGGGATTGATTGTGGCGGCAGATATTCGCGGTGCCGACGCTAACAATGCCGGGCTGTGGCTGGAGCTGGACGCGATTCTCGCCGTGGTGATTGGCGGTGCGTCGCTGATGGGCGGCCGTTTTAATCTGATGCTGTCGCTGATTGGCGCGCTGATTATCCAGTCCATGAATACCGGCATTCTGCTGTCGGGTTTCCGGCCCGAACTCAACCAGGTCGTTAAGGCCGTCGTGGTGATGGCGGTACTGTTACTTCAGTCCCCACGCTTTATTCAACTCTTTAAAAGAGGGCGCAAAGGTGGTTAAACGTCATTTGCCATTAATGATTACGCTGCTGGTGTTCGTGGCGGGCTATCTGTTCTGTTTATCGCAGTATCCCGGTTTCGCCTCTACACGTGTTATTGCCAATATCCTGACTGATAACGCCTTCCTGGGCATTATCGCCGTTGGGATGACCTTTGTGATCCTCTCCGGCGGCATTGACCTGTCTGTTGGCGCGGTGATCGCCTTTACTGGCGTATTTCTGGCGCGAGTTATTGGCGATTTGCATCTCGATCCCTGGCTGGCGTTTGCGCTGGTGATGGTGATGGGGTCAGCGTTTGGCGCGCTGATGGGCTGGCTGATCGATGCCCTGAAAATTCCGGCCTTCATTATTACGCTGGCCGGGATGTTTTTTCTGCGTGGCAGCAGTTATCTGGTTTCGGAAAGCTCAATCCCTATCGACCATCCGCTTTACACCACGCTCTCTTCAATGGCCTGGAAGTTACCCGGCGGCGGCCGGCTCAGCCTGCTGGCGGTAATTATGCTGGCGGTGGTGGTGTTTGGTATCGTACTGGCGCACCGCAGCCGGTTTGGTAATCAGGTCTATGCCATTGGGGGAAATGCCACGTCGGCGCAGCTGATGGGTATTTCCACACGCAGCACCACTATCCGGGTCTACATGCTTTCTTCTGCGCTCGCTACGCTTGCCGGGATTGTCTTCTCGATTTACACCTCTGCGGGTTATGCGCTGGCGGGAATGGGCGTGGAACTGGATGCGATTGCGTCAGTGGTGATTGGCGGCACTTTGCTTTCCGGCGGCGTGGGGACCGTGCTGGGTACGTTGTTCGGCGTCCTGATTCAGGGGTTAATCCAGACCTGGATCATTTTCGACGGCACGCTCAGCTCCTGGTGGACCAAGATAGCGATTGGCGTTCTGCTGTTTGCTTTTATCGCTCTCCAGCGTCTGCTGACGGTGATGTGGGATCGCCAGCAGAGCGCGCCGGTCAAGCGGCTGGCCTAATAACAAGCGGTGCACAGAAGGCGTTATGCTGTGCACCGTATCAGCGGCTATAACCCGTTGCCTGGTTCAACTTCATACTGCTCAGCAGGCCACAGGCGACGGTAAGTGGACAGATAAACCGGATATCTGCCGCAGAAGATACGACAGCGAAGCCTCCATGGAGGGATTCACAGCGTCCCGGTGTTCTGCCACTTACCGGGGCTGGTCTCCTCTGCCGCAGAAAGCCCTGGCGGCCAACTCAGAACCCGAGCGCGATGCCAGGGAAACATGCCGTCACTTACTAATAAGCCGGTAAAAATCCCAGCGAATCGTGGGCACAATCCCCTAAGGATATTAGTTACAACATACTAATAGCCTCTGGCCAAGGAGAAAAAAAACCTGTGGGAAGAACCCCGCAGGTTTTTTTTAGTTTTTGCAGGCTAACGCTGATTCAAACGGTAATAAGCTTCGTTCCAGCGCAGCGCATCCTTAAAGCCGTGCAGCGTGGTTTCCTCATCGATCACTACCACCTCAATACCGTGCATTTCACCGTACTGACGCATATCGTCAACCGTTAACGCCTGGCTGAACACCGTATGGTGCGCGCCGCCGCCCAGTATCCAGGTCTCAGAGGCTGTCGCCAGTGAAGGCTGGGCGCGCCACAGCGCGCGGGCCACCGGCAGTTTCGGCAGCGGATTCGGCTGTTCAATCGCATCCACCACGTTAACCAGCAGACGGAAGCGATCGCCCATATCAATCACGCTGGCATTGACCGCGCGCCCTGCTGGCGTGGAGAAAATCATCCTGGCCGGATCGGCTTTACCGCCAATGCCCAGATACTGCACGTCTATCAAAGGACGTGTCTCTTTGGCAATGGAAGGGCAGACTTCCAGCATATGGGAACCCAGCACCAGTTCATTTCCCGGCGCGAAATGATAGGTGTAATCCTCCATAAAAGAGGTACCGCCAGGCAGACCGGTCGCCATGACTTTGAAAATATGCAGCAGCGCTGCCGTTTTCCAGTCACCTTCACCCGCAAAACCGTATCCCTGCTGCATCAGGCGCTGCACCGCCAGACCAGGCAGCTGCGTCATACCATGCAGCGTCTGGAAATTAGTGGTAAAGGCCATGCAGCCTTCGTCTTGCAGAAAGCGCTTGATGCCCAGCTCGATACGCGCAGCATCCAGCACGTTCTGACGCTTATCACCATTGGCGGCAGCCGCCGCTGTGAACTCGTACAGGCTTTCATATTCATCTATCAGCGCATTGATATCGCCTTCACTGACGCCATTGATCACCTCAACAAGATCGCCTACCCCCCAGCCGTTCACCGAATAGCCGAACTGAATCTGTGCGGCGACTTTATCCCCCTCGGTTACCGCCACTTCACGCATGTTGTCGCCAAAACGCGCTACCTTCAGCGTCTGGCTGGCCTGCTTCGCCGCTGCCGCCCGCATCCATTTGCCGATGCGTGTCTGTGCCGTTTTATCCTGCCAGTGACCGGTGATTACGCTGTGGGGCAGACGCATTCTCGCGCCGATAAAGCCGAACTCGCGACCACCGTGTGCGGTCTGGTTCAGGTTCATAAAGTCCATGTCCATACTGTCCCAGGGGATCTCGGCATTGAACTGGGTATGGAACTGCAACAGTGGTTTGTTGAGGATGGAGAGGCCGCCAATCCACATTTTGGCTGGAGAAAAGGTGTGCAGCCAGGTCATGATGCCCAGACAGGACTCATCATGGTTTGCCTGACGGCAGAGGGAAAGGGCCTCATCCGGGCTTTTGACCAGCGGTTTCAGGGTCAGCTGAAACGGCAGATTACCCTCACGGTTAAGCCCGTCCATGACCTGCTGAGCATGATGTTCCACCTGGCGTAGGGTCTCCGCGCCATACAGATGCTGAGTCCCTATCACAAACCAGACATTAAGCTGAGCCATATACTTCTCCTTAAACATGTGAATAGCGCGCGGTGAACTGAGGTTCAGCCACCTCACACCACTGAAGATAACGTTGATAAAGTTGCTGATAGCGTGCAACACGCTCAGCATCAGGCTGGAGCGTGGTTTCGATCGGGCTGGCCATCTGCCGCTGGGCGGAAGGCACATCGGGATAAACACCTGCCGCAACGGCCGCGAAAATGGCTGCGCCAAGCGCACAGCATTCGTCTGAAGCGACGATATCGAGCGGTCTGTTCATGACGTCGCAGCACACCTGCATAATTGCCGGCGATTTACGCGCGATGCCGCCCAGCGTCAGGATGCTTTCCACTGGAATATCCTGCTGCTCAAAGCACTCCATAATAGCGCGTGCGCCAAAAGCGGTGGCGGCGATAAAGCCACCAAACAGCGTTGGCGCGTCGGTGCCGAGATTAAGATCGCTGATCACGCCTTTCAGACGCTGATTTGCATAAGGGGTACGGCGACCGTTAAACCAGTCGAGGACAACCGGAAGATGATCCAGCTGAGGATCGGCAGCCCAAGCCTGCGTGAGATCGTTCAGTAAGCTTTTCTGTATGCCAGCGAGTTCGCTACGCAGGTGAGGGTGCTGCTCTGCGGCTTTCACCAGCGGCCAGCTCAGCAGGCGGCTGAACCAGGCGTACATATCGCCGAAGGCTGATTGCCCCGCTTCAAGTCCGATTACCTGTGGAATGACGCTGCCATCTACCTGACCACAAATGCCTTTAATAGCACGGTTACCAACGCGCTCAGGATCGGCAATCAGAATATCGCAGGTTGAAGTCCCAATGACTTTAACCAGCGTGTAAGGACCTGCGCCCGCGCCGACCGCGCCCATATGGCAGTCGAAAGCGCCGCCTGAAATGGCCACGCCAGTATGCAGACCAAGCCGTTCCGCCCATTCCGCAGTAAGGTTGCCGACCGGCAGATCCGCAGTCCAGGTCGCTTCAAAAAGCGGCGAGTCGAGATCGGTGGTCAGCAGGGGATCGAGCGCATTGAGAAAATCATTGTCCGGCAATCCCTTCCAGTCGGGGTGCCACAGCGATTTATGTCCGGCGGCGCAGCGTCCACGGCGGATAGCCTCTGGGCGGGTCGTGCCGCTAAGCAGTGCTGGCACCCAGTCACAGAGTTCAATCCAGGAGACGGCGGCCTCGCGTACGGCGGCATCTTCACGGCTGACGTGCAGAATTTTGGCCCAGAACCACTCGGAAGAGTAAATGCCGCCGATATAGCGTGAATAATCTTCGAAGCGGCCGCTGTGACAAAGCGCAGTAATCTCTTCCGCTTCTTTTATTGCCGTATGATCTTTCCACAACACAAACATCGCATTGGGGTTTTCAGCAAACTCAGGGCGCAATGCCAGCACTCGTCCCTCACGGTCGATCGGGGCGGGTGTTGAGCCGGTGGAATCGACGCCAATACCCGCGACCTTCTGCCGCTGTTCAGGCGTTAGCTTGGTGACAACGTCACGTATGGCCGCTTCGAACGCATCAATATAATCCTGCGGATGATGGCGAAACTGGTTGATGCGGCTCTGGCAATATTTTCCTTCCTGCCAGCGGGAATAGTTCACGACATGCGTCTGTAGCTCTTTGCCGCTGGCGCAGTCTACTGCCAGGGCACGCACCGAGTCGCTGCCAAAATCCAGTCCAATAGTGATGGCACCCAACTGCATTTTCTCTCTCCAGACGGTTTCTGTGTTTGGTCTGAATACCCTAAGAAGTTGCGGCGCGGGGCGTTAGGTTAAGCTCGCTGTAGATATGCACTTTTCTGTCATCGCACTCGCTTTTGTGATGCGCTTCAAATGTTACTTTACGGTTAAAATGGCTGAATATATGTAAAAAACTGCTGTAATTGCAGGGTGTGATAACGCTCTCCCTTTCTCCTGAAACTTCCCGTTAAAACTAGCTGCTGTCGGCGGCGCTAAATGCATCTGAGCGGAAACGTCAGCCGTTTTAAGCCCCTTGTGGGCACTATTCCGATTGTTACCGTTTACATCACACCGCAAAAAGCGGGTACTGAGCCGGAGAGCCTCATGCACAAAATTACTCACGCGCTGGCCGCCGTTGGCCTCGCCGCGCTTATGTCACATTCGGCTATCGCCGAAACGATGAAGTTAGGTTTTCTCGTCAAGCAGCCAGAGGAACCCTGGTTCCAGACTGAATGGAAATTTGCCGATAAAGCGGGCAAGGAGATGGGCTTCGAGGTCATCAAAATCGCCGTTCCGGATGGTGAAAAAACGCTTAACGCTATCGACAGTCTGGCGGCAAACGGCGCCAAAGGTTTTGTGATTTGTACGCCGGACCCCAAGCTGGGCTCAGCCATTATGGCGAAAGCGCGCAGTTACGATCTGAAAGTGATTGCGGTGGATGACCAGTTTGTCACGGCAAAAGGGAAGCCGATGGACACCGTACCGCTGGTGATGATGGCTGCTACCAAAATCGGTGAGCGTCAGGGGCAGGAACTCTATAAAGAGATGCAGAAGCGCGGCTGGGATGCGAAAGAAACCGGCGTAATGGCGATCACCTCAGATGAACTTGATACTGCACGTCGTCGTACCACCGGTTCGATGGACGCCCTGAAAGCGGCGGGCTTCCCGGAAGCGCAAATCTATAAGGTGCCAACGAAATCAAACGATATTCCGGGCGCGTTCGATGCCGGCAACTCACTGCTGGTTCAGCATCCTGAAGTGAAGCACTGGCTGATTATCGGTATGAATGACAATACCGTACTGGGCGGCGTACGTGCGACGGAAGGACAGGGCTTCAAGGGCGCGGATGTCATCGGCATCGGCATTAACGGCGTGGATGCGGTCAGCGAACTCTCCAAAGGCCAGGCGACCGGTTTTTATGGATCGCTGCTGCCAAGCCCGGACGTGCACGGCTACAAAAGTATCAAAATGCTGCATGACTGGGTGACGAACGATGTTGAACCGCCAAAATTCACCGAAGTGACTGACGTGGTGCTGATCACCCGTGACAACTTCAAAGAGGAACTGGCGAAAAAAGGCCTGAATTAACAGCGGGTAAACCGGGTGCGGGGCGGTCACAGGACGGCCCCGCAAGTCTGTACGGCAATGTTTGCAGGAGTTATTCATGTCTCAATCCCCGTACCTCAGTTTTCACGGCATTGGTAAAACCTTTCCCGGCGTCAGGGCGCTACATGAGATCAGCTTTGACTGCGAAGCAGGCCAGATCCACGCGCTGATGGGTGAAAATGGCGCCGGCAAGTCCACGCTGCTGAAAATTCTCAGCGGCAGTTATCAGCCCTCCAGTGGTGAAATCCGTCTTAAAGGCGAACCGGTTCGCTTCACGCATACCACCGATGCGCTGGATGCAGGCGTGGCGATTATCTATCAGGAGCTGCATCTGGTCCCTGAGATGTCGGTCGCGGAGAATATCTATCTGGGACAGCTTCCCCAGCGGGCCGGTTTCGTTAACCGTTCGCTGCTGCGCCATGAGGCTGGCTTACAGTTACAGAATCTGGGAATGGATATCGATCCGGATACGCCATTAAAGCATCTGTCGCTCGGCCAGTGGCAGATGGTGGAGATCGCCAAGGCGCTGGCGCGTAACGCCAAGGTTATCGCGTTTGACGAACCAACCAGCTCGCTCTCCGCCAGGGAAATTGAGCATCTGTTTCGTGTGATCCGCAAGCTGCGCGAGCAGGGGCGTGTGGTGCTCTATGTGTCGCATCGCATGGAAGAGATTTTTGCGCTGAGTGACGCCATCACCGTGTTTAAAGATGGGCGTTTCGTGCGCACCTTCCGCGATGTGCCCGGCACCAGTCACGATCAGCTGGTGGAAGCGATGGTGGGCCGTGAGATTGGTGATATCTACGGCTACTCGCCGCGTCCGCATGGCGAAGTCCGTCTTCAGCTTGATAACGTCCAGGCTAAAGGGGTTCGCACGCCCATCTCCCTTAGCGTACGTGCCGGCGAAATTGTTGGCCTTTTTGGGCTGGTTGGCGCGGGTCGCAGCGAACTGATGAAGGGGTTGTTTGGCGCCACCCGTATCACCGGCGGCGAGGTTCGTATTGATGGCGAACGCCTGGATATCCGGGAGCCGGCCCATGCGATCCGTGCCGGACTGCTGCTCTGTCCGGAAGATCGCAAGGCCGACGGCATAATCCCCGTTCATTCCGTGCGCGATAACATCAATATCAGCGCCAGGCGCAATAACCTCACCGCGGGCTGCCTGATCGATCATCAGTGGGAAAGCAAGAATGCTGACTCCCATATCCGCTCTCTGAACATCAAAACCCCCTCCGCCGACCAGGCGATCATGAACCTCTCAGGCGGTAATCAACAGAAGGCCATTCTGGGGCGCTGGCTGTCGGAAGAGATGAAAGTGATCCTGCTGGATGAGCCGACCAGGGGCATTGATGTGGGCGCGAAAAATGAAATTTACAGCCTGATTTATGCGCTGGCGGAGCGGGGCATTGCGGTCCTTTTTGCCTCTAGTGACCTGCCGGAAGTGATGGGGCTGGCGGACAGGATCGTGGTGATGCGTGAAGGTGCTATCGCCGGAGAACTCAGCCACGACGCCGCCACAGAAGCCCAGACGCTGGGGCTTGCCATGCCAAAAACAACTCAACAAGCCGCAGCCGTGGCCTGAACGGAAGGAGCAACCTGATGTCTTCAACAACCTCTTCAGCCGTGCCGCCAAAAGCGTCACAGCGCGCTAGTCTCAGCCGGGTCTGGGACAATTTCGGTATGCTGGTGGTGTTTGCCGTGCTGTTTATCGGCTGTGTCATTTTCGTGCCTAACTTCGGCTCGCTGATCAATATGAAAGGGCTGGGGCTGGCGATGTCGATGTCCGGCATGGTCGCCTGCGGAATGCTGTTCTGCCTGGCCTCCGGTGACTTCGATCTCTCTGTCGCCTCGGTGATCGCCTGCGCTGGCGTCACCACGGCGGTGATCATTAATATGACCGAAAGCCTCTGGATCGGCATCAGCGCTGGCTTGCTGTTGGGTATCGCCTGCGGCTTTGTGAACGGCTTTGTTATTGCCAAACTGAAGATCAACGCGCTGATTACCACCCTGGCCACTATGCAGATTGTCCGCGGTCTGGCCTATATCTTTTCCGACGGTAAGGCGGTCGGGATCGAGGATGAGCGCTTCTTTGCGCTGGGCTACACCAACTGGCTCGGTGTGCCGGCGCCGGTCTGGCTGACCATCGCCACCATGCTTATCTTTGCCTTTCTGCTGAATAAAACCACCTTTGGCCGCAATACGCTGGCGATTGGCGGTAATGAAGAAGCGGCAAGGCTGGCCGGTGTGCCGGTGGTACGTACGCGCATCATTATCTTTATGCTCTCCGGCCTGGTATCAGCGGCGGCAGGCATTATTCTGGCCTCACGTATGACCAGCGGCCAGCCGATGACATCGCTCGGCTATGAGCTGATCGTCATCTCCGCCTGTGTGCTGGGTGGCGTCTCGCTGAAAGGCGGCATCGGCAAAATTTCCTATGTTCTGGCGGGCGTGCTGATTCTGGGTACCGTTGAGAATGCGATGAATCTTCTGAATATTTCACCTTTCTCACAGTATGTTGTGCGGGGTCTGATACTGTTGGCGGCGGTGATTTTCGATCGCTACAAACAGAAAGCCAGAACGGCCTGAGAAGGGAGGCGGTATGTATCATCGTTTAACGCCGGTAGCGCAGTCGAATCCGCTGCTGCCGGGCTATCCGTTTAACGCCTGGCTGGTGGCCGGGCTGACGCCGATTAACGCTGGCGACTCGCTCGATTTTTTTATCGACCGTCCCGCTGGCATGAAAGGGTTTATTATCAATCTGACGGTGAAAGGGCGTGGTCAGGTTTTCAGTGGTGAGGATGCGTTTGATTGCGAACCGGGCGATCTGCTGCTTTTCCAGCCACAAACGCCGCATTTTTACGGACGTTCGCCGGAGAGCGACTGCTGGCATCACCGCTGGATCTACTTCCGTCCGCGTGCCTACTGGAGCGACTGGCTGATGTGGCAGGATGAGAAGCGCGGCGTAGGACGACTGCGGTTGCCGGAAAGATTGCGCGGCGAGTTTGACCGGCTGTTTGCCAATATTGAACAGACGCACACCTCCGGACGGCGCTTTGCGGAAGAGCTGGCGATGAACCTGCTGGAGCGACTGCTACTGCGCGCCGTTGAAGAAGACCCGCGCACTCATCAGCAGATCCGGGATCCGCGTGTGATTGAGGCCTGTCAGTATGTGACGCAGAATCTGGCAGGGGAAGTGAAGATCGACGAGGTGGCTAACCACGTCTGCCTCTCACCGTCACGGCTGGCGCACCTTTTCCGTGAACAGATGGGCGTGAACCTGCTGCGCTGGCGGGAAGATCAGCGGGTGATCCGCGCTAAGCTGCTGTTGCAGACCACGCAGGAGCCGATCGCCACCGTGGGTCGCATTGTCGGTTATGACGATCAGCTCTACTTCTCACGGGTGTTCCGTAAACGGGTCGGCGTCAGTCCAAGCGATTTCCGCCGGCGCTCGCTTGATGCCCATGACGCGCTGGTGGCGCAGGAAACCTGGGATATTCCCAGAAGCGCCAACGAGTAAGACGTAAACGACAGGCCCCGGCAGAAAAGCATATCGCTGCCGGGGTTTTTTGTCGCTAACCTCTGTTCCCATTATGGGATTTCTTGTAATGATTCAGTTAATTCCCGCTTGTCCTAACCTGGTTGATAGTCTTAAATGAGCAGAGTGTGAATCAGGAGGATGAGAGATGAGCGACAAAATTCGTACGGGACTGGTCGGCTACGGCTTCGCCAGTAAGACCTTCCATGCACCGCTGATCGCGGGCACCGCCGGGCTGGAACTGGCAGCCGTTTCCAGCAGCGATGCAGCAAAAGTCCACGCCGACTGGCCTTCGCTCCCGGTCGTTTCCGACCCTCAGGCGCTGTTTGAAGATCCCTCCATTCAGCTTATTGTTATCCCGACCCCTAACGATACCCATTTCCCGCTGGCAAAAGCGGCGCTGAATGCCGGTAAACATGTGGTTGTCGATAAGCCTTTTACCGTTACGCTGTCTCAGGCGCACGAGCTGGACGCGCTGGCAAAACAGAAAGGCCTGCTGCTCTCCGTTTTCCATAACCGCCGCTGGGACAGTGATTTTCTTACGCTCAAAACGCTGCTGAAAGAGGGAACGCTGGGAGACGTGCGCTATTTTGAATCCCACTTCGACCGTTTTCGGCCTGAAGTCCGCAACCGCTGGCGTGAGCAGAAAGGGGCAGGCAGCGGAATCTGGTACGATCTGGGGCCGCACCTGGTCGATCAGGCGCTGCAACTGTTTGGCTCCCCGGTGGCGATTAACGTGGATCTGGCCGAACTTCGCACCGGTGCCCAGACAACGGATTACTTCCATGCGGTTCTGACTTATCCGCAGCGCAGGGTGGTGCTTCATGGCAGCATGCTGGCCGCGGCGGAATCACCGCGCTATCAGGTGCATGGCACGCGCGGCAGCTATGTGAAGTATGGTCTTGATCCTCAGGAAGATAATCTGAAGGCGGGTGCCAGGCCACCGCAGGAAGACTGGGGTTATGACATGCGTGACGGCGTGCTGACGCTGGCCGAGGGCGATATGATGGCGGAAGAGACGCTGCTGACCGTCCCTGGCAACTATCCGGCTTACTATGCAGCCATTCGTGACGCTATCACAGGTGACGGCGCCAACCCGGTATCGGCGGAGGAAGCCATTCAGGTGATGGAACTGATTGAGCTTGGCCTGCAGTCGGCGGCAAAACGCCAGACGCTGTCGCTGAAATAATAAATAATCAGGACGACGCTATCGTCCTGAAAAAAAGCCCGATCGGGGACATACTCGATCGGGCTTTTTTACGTCTTAACCTGACTGGCCTGTCAGCGCGTTATGCGGCAACCTTCGCCCGGATAGCGGCTTTCTCCGCCTCGCTCAGGAAGGCGATTTTCAGGCCGTTTTCCTGGGCGGTGCGGATTTGTGCCTGACTCAGGCCAGCCTGCGGCGCGGCTTGCTCATACTCATACGCCAGTTCAATGCCCTGCACGGCCGGGTCGTCCGTATTGATGGTGGCCAGAATACCCTGTTCAAGGAAGGTGACTAACGGATGATGGGCCAGCGAAGAGACGGTGCTGGTCTGGATGTTAGAGGTCAGACAGGATTCAATGCCAATCTGGTGCGCGGCAAGGAAATCCATCAGCGCCGGGTCTTCCACTGCTTTTACGCCATGACCGATGCGTTCTGCGCCCAGTTCGCGAATGGCCTGCCAGATGCTTTCCGGACCTGCCGCTTCGCCTGCATGGACGGTAATGCGCAGACCGGCGTCGCGGGCGCGGGTAAAGTGACTGAGGAACTGACTGCCAGGGAAGCCGAGTTCGTCACCCGCCAGATCGAGAGCGGTGATATGATCGCGGTGTGCCAGCAGACCGTCCAGCTCCTGAAGGCAGGCGTCTTCGCCGAAGGTACGGCTCATGATGCCGATGAGGCGGACATCAATGTCATGCTGCTGACATCCTGCCCGGATACCATCGATAACCGCTTCAACCACGCCCGCCACGGGCAGATTATGGGTCATCGCCATATAGCCTGGAGAAAAACGTAGCTCCGCATAATGAATGCCCGCTTTTGCGGCATCCTCCACGTTTTCCAGCGCCACGCGGCGGCAGGCCTCCAGCGAACCAAGCACTTTTACGCCCCAGTCCAGTTTCTGCAGGAAGCTCACCAGATCCGGCTGCGTTTCTGTCACCTGGACATGGGGGCGCAGCGTTTCCAGCGTGGTGGCGGGCAGCGTCAGGTTAAATTCACGGCCTAAATCAAGGATGGTTTGCGCACGGATATTGCCGTCAAGGTGGCGATGGATATCGGTGAGGGGAAGCTGGGAATCGATCATGTCGGCGCACTCATTTGTTTATTGTAAAGTGCATAACAGTATAAAAACAATTTGCGCAACTCCGCCAGCGAATTGCGCAATCGGCGCCTCAACTGCGGTTTATTTACGCGTACTGCCGCATCCCTGCGGCAGAGGCCCGGTTTATCTGTCCACTTACCGTCGCCCGTAGGGCGCTGGGTTGTCTGTGGGTTAAGTCCATGAGTGAGTTATCAGTAACATCGCCACACTCTTTCTGAACAGCGAACCCGATGCCTGATTGCCGGAGGTATTGCCCGGATAAACGGACTGTTGAGCGCAGGGATGCGCGAACCAAGCCTACATGGACGTATTCACGGCGTGTCCGTGTTACGGGCAATACCTCTTGCAATTGGTGCGAGCTGACAGCGACATGGTTGCAGGATGCCCTGCACACCGGCTGCTGAGTTGTCTGGATGAGTCATCTGCGGTAGCGGAGACCGGCTCCGGTATGTGGCAGAACACCGGGACACCGTAAATCCCTCCCTGGAGGCTTCGCTGCCGCATCCGTGCGGCAGAGACCCGGCTTATCTGTCCACTTGCCGTCGCCCGCTGGCTGCGGCGTTGTCTGGAGGAATCTGGCGGGGTAGCACTCTTCTCATTCGCAGTCAGTTTAAACAGCGACGCTGGAGCCCATCTGCGGAAGGCGTTGCCCGGATAAGCGGACTGTTGAGCGCAGGGACGCGCGAACCAAGCCTACATGGACGTATTTACGGCGTGTCCGTGTTACGGGCAACACCTTCAGCTTTTGCACGATCTTACAGCGACACGAAGATCTACTGAGTCAAGTCTGAAGGGAGGGATTCACAATGTGCCCGTGTTATAGGCATCGTCTTCAATTTTGCCACCACTCTGAAGCAACACGGCCTCAATTCAGCATCGTAAGATCTGCTCCGGAGAACGGCTCCGGTAAGTGGCAGAACACCGGAACGCCGTAAATCCCGCCCTGGAGTCTTCGCTGCCGCCTCCCTGCGGCAGAGACCCGGTTTATCTGTCCACTTGCCGTCGCCCGTGAGGTAATGAGTTATCTGCTCATGCCTTCAGGCAGGATCGGATTCCGGCAATCAGCCGGGTCAGCCCGTCATCCAGCTTGCTGCGAGGGCAACCCGCATTCAGCCGCAAATAGCCTTTGCCCTCTGGCCCATAGGTCAGCCCGGGCATCATCGCGACTTTTTGCTGTTCAATCAGTACCTTATGAAGTTGCGCATCATTAATGCCCAGCGGATTCAGATCGATCCAGGCCAGATAAGTGGCTTGTGGCGGCAGCCAGTTCAGCACGGGAAAGGCGTCATTCAGCCGGGCTGCTATATGCTGCAAATTAGCAGCAAGATAACGGAGCAGGGCATCAAGCCATTCGCCTCCTTCACGGTAGGCGGCGATATGGGCCGCGACCGCCATCACTGCTGGCGAAGAAAGGCCGTCAGTCTGCTTCAGCGCCTGAAACCAGGCTGCCCGATCCTCCTCATCGCTGATAAAACCATAAGCGCCGGTCAACGCGGGTACGTTAAAGCTTTTTGAGGCGGAGGTGAAAAGCGCGAAGCGATCTTTTGCCACGGCGAGCCAGGGCGTATGCTTCTGGTCGCCGAACACCATATCCATATGGATCTCGTCGCTGATCACCCGCACATTGTAACGCTGACAGATAGCGGCCATCTGTTCCAGCTCTTCACGCCGCCAGACTTTTCCGGTGGGGTTGTGGGGGCTGCACAGCAGCAGAATGCGGCATTCACCCTGTGCCAGCAGCGCTTCAAGTTCATGCATATTGCACTGCCATTCCGTACCCACTTTGCGTAAGGGTAACGAGAAACAGCGGCGATGGTTGCCCTCAATCGTTTTATAAAAAGCATCATAGGCTGGGGTATGCACGGCTACCCCTTCGCCGGGCTGCGACCAGTGCTGAATCAGCCGGGAGATCATGTAAATCACCGAGGGGCCGTAAACAATTTGCTGAGGCTCAACACTGAGTTGAAAACGCTGCTGATACCAGCCGGTAATGGCGGAGAGAAAATCGTCATGCTGCCAGCGGCTGTAGCCAAAAACGCCGTGTGCCAGGCGCTGCTGCAACGCGGTCAGGATGCAGGGGGCGGCGGGGAAATCCATATCGGAAATGGTGAAGGGCAATAAATCGTTCTGGCCGAAGCGATCGGCGACAAAATCCCACTGGGTACACCAGCTGCCGCGGCGATCGGTCACGCGATCGAAATCAAACATAACAACCTCAAGGCTGGCGGGAGCCGCAGCTCCCGGTCATTATCAGGACGATGCGGGCTGCATCATACTGCTTATCTCATCTTTAACTGACTGCACCTGCGGGCCAAAGACGACCTGCAAATTATGCTGGTTAAGATGGACTACCCCAATGGCGCGATTGGCTTTCAGGGCGGCATCATCGACCAGAGACATATCTTTTACCGAAAGGCGCAGGCGGGTCAGGCAGTTATCCAGAGAGGTAATATTCTCCATTCCGCCAAGCGCGGCCAGAATCGCAGGCGTGTTATAGCCGGACTTCCCTGTAACAGTGGTGGAAACGCTTTTCTCAACCGCGCCGGTTTCAATATCGCGGCCTGGCGTGCGGAGATTAAAACGGGTAATGGCAAACCGGAAAATCAGGTAATACCCGACGAACCAGATCGCCGCCACAACCGGCACCATATACCAGCGGGTGGCGAGGCCGTGCAGAATGCCGAAAACCACAAAGTCGATAATATTGCCGTCGGTATTACCGATAGTGACGCCAAGTACCGCCATAACGGTAAAACCGAGACCGGTTAACAGGGCGTGGATCAGGTAAAGCACCGGCGCCACGAAGAGGAAAAGGAACTCAACGGGTTCCGTGGTGCCGCCCACCACACAGGCTACGACGCCAGAAATCAGCAACCCTTTTATTTTATGGCGGTTTTCCGGGCGTGCGCAGTGATACATGGCCAGCGCAGCACCGGGCAGGCCACCCAGAAAGGCGGGCATTTTTCCCTGAGAGAGAAAACGGGTCGCGCTTTCGCTGAAGCCGCCGGAAGTTGGGCAGGAAAGCTGCGCCTGGAAAATCGTCAGCGCGCCGCTCACCGTATGGCCGCACACTTCCTGACTGCCACCCGCATCGGTAAAGCGGATAATCGCCACCAGAATATGCTGTAACCCGAAAGGCAGCAGCAGGCGCTCCCCGGTGCCAAACAGCATCGGCCCAAAATCACCTGCGCCGTTGATCACCCAGCCCAGACCGGTGATAGCGGCGGCGAAAACTGGCCAGATGAGTGGAATAACCAGCCCGACCAGGCCCATTACCAGCGTGGTGATAATAGGCACAAAGCGGGTGCCGCCAAAAAACGCCAGCGCGTCCGGCAGGCGGACAGTATGAAAGCGTTCGTGCAGATAAAAAACGATAATCCCGACAATGACCGCGCCCAGAATGCCGGTATCGATCGACTGAATACCGATAATATTCTGGATATTGTTGGCTTTCAGCACGGCAGCATCGGTGGTGGGCAGGATCGCTTTGGCGGTGAGCCAGAAATTGACCGCGAGATTCATGACCGCAAAGCCCACAAAACCCGAGAAGGCCGCCACGCCTTTATTCTCACGGGCCATCCCCAGCGGAATGGCGATCGCAAACATCACTGGCAGATAGCTAAAGGCGAAAGAGCCGATCTTACTCATCCAGGTAAAGATCAGCTGAAGAACGGGATTTCCCAGAAAGGGCAGCAGGGTAATCACGTCATGACTGCTTAACGAACTGCCGATACCCAGCATGATGCCGCAAAACGAGATCAGGGCAACGGGCAGCATAAACGTTTTTCCGAGGCCCTGGAAAAATTCCCAGAGCGTGATTTTGGGTTTGGCTGACGACATAGAGTCTCCTGGCAAAAATGCTCAGCCGCTGCTGAGGTGAAAAATGATAAAACGTTTTATCAAGTCTGAATGCGCGACAGATCACACTCTTAGTGGAGGTCACACCTGACAAAGTCCATAATGAGGATATAACGTTTTATCTGCGGCCAGGGTCATAAGACGACAGGCAAAAATTGCAACGAATGAGTAACGATGTCACATAAGAAAATCACGATTCATGATGTTGCCGGCGAAGCGGGTGTCTCTGTGACGACGGTGTCGCTGGTGCTCTCCGGCAAAGGCAGGATCTCATCAGGCACGGCCGACAAAGTTAACCGGGCGATTGAAACCCTGGGGTTTGTACGCAACCGCTCAGCTTCCATGCTTCGTGGCGGAGAGAGCGGCGTGGTGGGACTTATCGTCAGGGATATCTGCCATCCTTTTTATGCCGAAATGACTGCTGGCCTGAGCGAAAGCCTGGAGAAGCAGGGGAAAGTACTGGTGCTTACCCAGAGCGGTGCCCAGGGACAGAACATCGATCGTTGCTTCGATACGCTGGCTGCACAAGGGGTGGAAGGCATAATACTGGGCGGCGGGGCAGAAAAAGCGGGCCATCTGGCGAGCCGCGCCCGCGAACAGGGGATCGCGCTGATATGCGCATCGCGGGCCAGCCACCTGGAAGAGACTGACGCTGTCAGACCCGATAATCTGCAGGCGGCGCAGATAGCGACCGAGTATCTGATTAAACGCGGCCACCATTGTATCGCCTGGCTCGGCGGCTCCGGTTCATCTCTGACCCGCGCTGAGCAAATTGGCGGCTATTGCGCCACGCTGATGCAATACGGTTTACCGTTTCGTAGCGAATGGATTATTGAATGCGGACCCTCTCAGCGGGACGTGGCCACGCTGACCGAAACGCTGATCCATCATTATCCGACCATTACCGCGATCCTCTGCCATAACGCCTCAGTGGCACTGGGGTGCTATTTTGGGCTCCAGCGTACCGGCAGAAGCATCGGTAAAGGTGGCGTTGACAGTTACTACGGACAGACGATGGCGCTGGTGGGCTTTGGTGACGTGCCGGAAGCGGAGCTTACCGATCCTCCGCTCACCTTTGTCAGCAGTTCTGCGCGGGAGATAGGCCGCCGGGCGGCACAAAAACTGCTGCAGCGTATCGCCGACAGGGAAGGCGCCGTGGAAAGCATCATTCTGCCTCCGCTGTTGATTGAACGCGGATCCGCATAAAAAAAGGGCGCGAATGTCGCGCCCTCATGGAGTCAAAAAAAGGTTTACTGAGGCAGCCCCAGTGGCATGGTACTGCCCAGCATATAACGCGCCAGGAACTGATCCAGCGGCATTTGCTCACCGTTCATCGTTACCTGACCGGTAGCGTACTGCAAACTGGTAACGATATTATTATCCTGCTGCTTCGTCAGCTTAAACATCTGGCCCATTGCCGCAAGGCCTTTCACCTGCTGTTCTGCCAGCTTAGCGGCTTCATCCTGCTTGTAGCCTTCCGTCATCGCTACGCGGGTCATCAGCTCAGTTGCCATATCCATCGAGATATTCAGCTTCGCATCCAGCGTTTTCAGGACGTTATCCGCTGCCTGGCCGACATTTTGCGGCTGCGCGTTACCGGTTGCCGGATCTTTGAAGTGTACCGCAAGGTTGAAGCTGCTCTCGCCCTTATCATTTTTCCAGCTGATCGGCGCGATGTTCACCACCGGGTCTCCTTTAAGCAATAAAGGCAGATTATCGGTCAGCGCCTGACTCATACGCTGCTGATAAATCAATGGATTTTCAACGGCGGCAGGATCGTTCATCAACGCCTGCACCTGGCGGTTATAGCTTTCAGAGAACGCTTTCATCGCGTTGGCATCAAACTGAGAAAGCTTAACCGACACTTTCCCCTCGCCGAACGCCTGGTTCTGCACCTTCAGGGAGTCGAGCGTATAGTCGATGTTGCCGGAAATCAGGCTGTTTTCGGCGTTAAAGGCGGATTTACCGTTCAGCCCTTCCGCGGTGAAAGCCTGCTTACCGTTGACGGCGGCAGTCAGTTTATCCAGCTTAATAGTCTGGTCGCCAATGCGCATGCCTTCAGGCGACAAATGGGTATTACCGTCCATCTTCAGGCCGTTAACCGTGAACAGCACGGGCATATCGAGCTGGTTTTTGGTGGTCAGCAGCACGCTTTCAAGGTCGCCGTTAAACTTCACTTCATCGCCTTTCGCATCGGCGCTGACCATAAACGTACCGCCGTTAGAAGCGAAGCGTTCGCCCGTCTGGCCGTTGTGGTAATCCAGGGGAAGAAGATGAATGTCTGACGCCGTTGCGCCGCTATAGCCCACGCGGGTTTCAGCCTGCACAATCGATTTGCCTTTAGTCATTTCGAACAGCTTGCTCACCGCATCGGTGTTTTCCAGTTCGCTGTGCACTGAGGCCATACTTGGGATCAGGTTGAATTTTTTAAGCTGGGCCAGAGGGAAGGGGCCATGATCGATCTTTTCATTGAAAATGACGCTCTGACCCGGCTTAAGAAGACCGTTATCTTCGGTCTGAGAACTGGACTGCAGTACCAGACGCGTCGTGCTGCTGAAAATGCCGCGCTGAAAATCCTGCCAGCTCAGCCGCAGACGGCTTTCCGGAGACGCCGCATTGATGCGGGCGTTCGCGTCCTGAACCAGTTTGTCCATATTTTGTTCCAGCTGTTTGCCGGTAAACCAGGCTGCTCCTGTCCAGATTACGCCGAGGGCAATCACCACGCCGACTGCTATCTTGGTTTTTTTCATCTGTTATGTCGTCCTTTTTCATCACGGGTGCCGGCAAATCCATCCCGCTGGCAAATGCCCGGCGAATAAAAAACGCCCCTGAGGCGTTTTTGTTTAAAATCCGGTTAATCATAGCAATTGAGGCTGTTAACGTCAGCCGCATTCGCTTAAATCGGTGTAAACACGGGCCAGGCTTCCGCTGCCGCTCAGGCTCAGCGGTGCGTCATCCGCGGCCACAAAACAGGACTCGCCAGGCTGTAACATCAACTGAGTTTCTCCACAGGTCACACAGGCATGCCCCTCAACGCAGAACAGAATCGCTGCACCTTGCTGGCTGAGCGAAGAGGGCATTTCGTCCAGGCGGTGAAGCGAAAAAGCAAAATCGTCGACCGGAATCGGAAAGGTCACCGTATTACCCGCCTGTTCAGGTTGCGTTAACAGGCTCTCATAAGGCCTGGGCTCAAACTTGAGATTGGCCATCAACTCAGGAATATCAATGTACTTAGGCGTCAGTCCGGCGCGCAGTACGTTATCAGAGTTGGCCATTACCTCCAGCGCCACGCCTTTAAGGTAGGCATGCGGCGTTTCGGCGTAGAGAAACATCGCTTCGCCAGGCTGTAGCTCAATGACGTTCAGCAGGAGTGGAGAAAAGAGTCCGCAGTCGTCAGGGTAGAATTCGGCGATTTGCTTAACGGTATCCCAGGGTTCGCCGTGCTGAGTATGCAGCGTGGCTTTGAGCACATCCAGCGCCAGCGCTTTTTCTTCACCGCTGGCGGAAAGCAGCGCGGTAAAGAGCGTTTTCAGTGCCGCCATATCTGCCGACTGGAGGAAGTGCGCTATCGCAGGATGCGCGCCCGCCACTGGCTGCAGTAAGGAGACGGTTTCATGCAGCTCACGAAAGCCATTGATCGCTTTAAACGGCGTCAGTGCATAAACCAGTTCGGGTTTGTGATTGGCATCTTTGTAGTTACGGTTGGGGGCGCCAGGATCGATTCCTTGCGCATTTTCCCTCGCGTAACCCGCTTCAGCCGCGGATTTGCTGGGATGCACCTGAATCGACAGCGGCTGATCGGCGCAGAGCACTTTGAACAGAAACGGCAGCTCACCAAACCGATCGGCCACCGTTTTGCCGAGCCATTTTTCCTTATCAGCATCAATGACGTCACGCAGTGAGCGCGGCTCACCATCCATGTCGATAAGGGATGAGCTTTTAGGATGAGCACCCATCCACAGTTCAGCCATCGGCTGCTGCTGTGGATTGGCAATGCCGTAGAGGTCTGTCAGGGCTGTCCGGCTGCCCCATGTGTAATTTTGCAGCGTATTGATTAATTTTTGCATGATTACTCACAGTGAATTCGGGGTTACTGCCTGTATTAAAGCAGAAAATGACCGCAAAAAGACACCACGTCATGTAATAAGGACGAGCAGGTCGCATAATGTTAAATTATTGTATGTCACACTATGGCCCGCGCTAAACGCCCGGATGGGCGATGAAGGGTTTACTCACCATATTATTGTGCTAAAGGAGACAGTCATGGCCGCCAACCGCATTGAAAAAGACTCAATGGGTCCTATTGAAGTACCGGCAGATAAACTTTGGGGCGCGCAGACGCAGCGCTCGCTGGAACACTTTCGCATCTCCACTGAAAAAATGCCCGTCGAGCTCGTTCGCGCGCTGGCGCTGACCAAACGCGCCGCAGCAAAGGTCAACAGCGATCTCGGCCTGCTGCCCGCTGAGCGCGCAGAAGCGATCGTTAGTGCGGCAGACGAAGTGCTGGCAGACAAGCACAGCAGCGAGTTTCCGCTGGCGATCTGGCAGACCGGTTCCGGTACCCAGACCAACATGAATATGAATGAAGTGCTGGCCAACCGCGCAAGCGAGATTCTGGGTGGCGAACGCGGCATGTCACGCCTTGTACATCCAAACGATGACGTGAATAAAAGCCAAAGCTCCAATGACGTTTTCCCGACGGCGATGCACGTCGCGGCGGTGGTGGCGGTTAAGGAACATCTGATCCCGCAGCTGAAAACGCTGCATAAAACCCTGAGTGACAAAGCGGAAGCGTTTAAAGATATTGTTAAAATTGGCCGTACCCACCTTCAGGACGCCACGCCGCTGACGCTCGGGCAGGAGATTTCCGGCTGGGTGGCGATGCTGGAACATAACCTCAGGCATATTGAACAGAGCCTGCCGCATGTGGCGGAGCTGGCGCTGGGCGGTACGGCAGTCGGCACGGGCTTAAATACGCATCCGGAATATGCGGTGCGCGTGGCTGAAGAGCTGGCGCGTCTGACCAGCCAGCCTTTCGTTACCTCCCCTAACAAATTTGAGGCGCTGGCCACCTGTGACGCCCTGGTTCACGCCCACGGATCGCTGAAAGGACTGGCGGCGTCACTGATGAAAATCGCCAACGACGTGCGCTGGCTCTCCTCCGGCCCACGCTGCGGTATCGGTGAAATCGCTATTCCTGAGAACGAGCCAGGCAGTTCCATTATGCCCGGTAAAGTGAACCCAACACAGTGTGAAGCCATGACCATGTTATGTTGCCAGGTGATGGGCAATGATGTGGCGGTAAATATGGGCGGCGCTTCCGGTAACTTTGAACTTAACGTTTACCGTCCGATGATTATTCATAACTTCCTTCAGTCTGTCCGTATGCTGGCTGACGGCATGGACAGTTTTAATCATCATTGCGCTACCGGTATTGAACCCAATCGCGATCGTATTACTCAGTTGCTGAATGAATCGCTGATGCTGGTGACGGCACTGAATACCCATATTGGTTATGACAAAGCTGCAGAAATTGCCAAAAAGGCGCATAAAGAAGGGCTGACGCTGAAAGGCTCGGCACTGAAACTGGGGTATCTTACTGAAGAAGAGTTTGATGCCTGGGTGCGTCCGGAAGATATGGTTGGCAGTATGAAGTCCTGATATCACCCCAGGGAAAAGAGCGGACTATTCCGCTCTTTTTTTCGTTCTGATGTGGGTAATTAACCTAATCTGTCACTGAACAGGTGCAGCCGCGGGATAACCGGGTAAAGCACATTCGCCTGCGGCTTATAGCGATGAGACACTTTTTTCGCATCGTAATTGAGCAATTCACCTATTTTGGGTACCTCTGCGGCATTTGCGCAAATCACTATCAGAGGAGAAGGGCAGGCTAACTGAGTTTGTTTCTGGCTCTCTTTATTCCAGACGCGTGCGACGGGCTGGACCTTTACCGGGCGTTTTATTTTAAGTTCCGCCGAGGCAGGAAGGGAATTAACAGCCGCGGTTTCTTCCTCCAGCTTTTCTGCCCATTGTTCGCGGCTCCAGGGCGCCATCGCCCGGCCAGATTCCCTGCTTTTTTTCAGTTTTTCCAGAATCGCTTCCCGACTCACTTTCTGAATAATATGCTTATTTGCCCAGCCGAAACGAACGGAATCGGCAGCGTCGAGTAGTGTAATAGCGCGGTAGGCATTAAGCGTAATTAACCCGCGTTGATGGGTATGCACAAACTCAAACCTTTCCTCACTGGGTAATCCGGAATCGACGGTGATAATCTGCTCCAGACGACGCTTGAGCCTGTTTATATTATCAACGAGCTGACGCAACCGGTTTGCTTCATCTGTGGAGGCTTCCAGACATATAACGCCCGGCAGTCTGACGGCCGCTTTGGTACTGAGGGTTTCTGACTGATCCTGCATAAACAGGCGGCAATAATGCTGTAATGCACGCGTTAAAGCCGCCTTCGCGAGATGTTGCTGAACATTAATTTCCATTACCGGCTCATGCTCCTGACCTTTATAGACGGGCGGAAGCTCAAAGACTCTGGCCGCCAGCAGACGAAGGGCAGGCAGCTCTTGTGCCAGAACCGCAAGCGCTTCCTGCAAAGAAGCAACACAGCGATGCAGATTGTCAACGGCGTCATATTTGCTCATGGCAGACCCTAAGTAACAACATTTTTTCAAGGTTAACAGAATGCAAATAACTATGCGAAAGCAGGATAGACAGGGAAGGGGAAAAAATACAGGGCAGGAAAAAGTTAAAAAACCACGCCGGAATAAATCCAGCGTGGCGGGAGATTAAATCAGGAAATCTTCCAGCTTTTTACCCTGTTCCAGCGCCTGCTTAATCACTGCCGGGGTACGGCCCTGGCCAGTCCAGGATTTAGTTTCACCATTTTCATCGGTGTACTGGTATTTGGCCGGACGCGGTGCACGCTTAGCACGGGATTTGCCCGTGGTATTTTCGGCAGAGGTCAGCTCGCTTAAATCGATACCGTCATCGAGGAGCATCTGACGGTATTTCGCCAGCTTCTCTTCTTTTTCTTTGATTTCAGACGCGATAGCCGCTTCGGCTTCACGGCGCTCATTAACGACCGCTTCGAGTTTTTCCAGCATCTCTTCAAGCTCAGATAATGAAACTTCACGAGCCTGTGCACGAAGGGTTCGAATGTTATTTAATACTTTCAGCGTTTCGCTCATAAAGGAATCCGTAGCGTTGTGTGGTTTAAATTTAATCAACGTATGTTTCGGGAGATAGTGTACATAGAAATTGTAGAGTAAAAAACACCTGATTAAAAAAATGAAGGCTTATTTTTGTCTTTTTCATCTGTTTTTTGCAGTTGCTCACTCATCATTCCTGACTTTATATTTACGTTATTGAGACAAATCTTAACAAAAAAAAGTCGCCAGCAGCGACCCCTGTGCGGATTTGCAGAATTAATCGCCGTTAATAGCGCTAATCGCACGGATTGATAAATAATAAATTACGCTTACCATCGATGAATAGCGCTGTGCAATGGCAGGCAAGTTTCTTATAAAAGCCTTCTACACCTACCCGGTGAAGGTTATAAGAACGTGAACGACAGGCAGTTATTGAACAATAACGCCTCAACGTTGCACAGTTAATACGTTCGGACGTAGCGGTGTTTAAGCAGTAAGCCATAAATAAAGCCTGTTATTTTTAGTTACAACATACTGATGACAATCTGATTGGCTGTCGCTGATAAAATGTGGCACTTTGGTGGCACCCGATCGCGATAATATTTTCAGGCAGGGAAGACTGATACCGTGCCAGAATAACGTTAACTTCACTGAGCAGGAACCAGAATGCATCCAATGGTTGTCCGCTGGGCCGCTATGATTCTTTTCTCCGGCCTTATAGTTGCAGGTCTGGAAATTCTGCATCTGCCTGCCGCACTGCTGTTAGGACCAATGGCGGCAGGAATTTTATTTGCTATACGCGATAAGCCGGTCGTTATTCATCGTTCGCTACTCTATCTGGCTCAGGGGGTGGTCGGCTGTATGATCGCCAGATCGATACCGCTATCCATCTTTGCGGAAATAGGGAAAAGCTGGCCGCTGTTCGCGTTTACTATTTTGTCAGTTATCGCCACCAGTACGCTGCTGGGATGTCTGCTGGCCCGCTGGCAGATATTGCCCGGTTCAACAGCTATCTGGGGTGCTTCTCCAGGCGCGGCGACCGTGATGACGCTTATGTCTGAAAGCTACGGGGCGGATAGCCGACTTGTGGCGTTGATGCAATATATGCGGGTCATGGTGGTCGCTATTATTGCAACGCTGGTGGCACGCATAGGAACACCGCCAGACGTGGCAGAAACGAGTGCGGGTTTTGATATCCTTTCGCCCGTTATCTGGCCAGCATTCAGCGGAACACTCTTGCTGATTATCTGCAGCATTATGCTTAGCCTGCTGTTACGTATACCTGCCGGTCCTTTATTGCTCTCCCTGGCGGGTGGCGTAATAGCCCAGGATAGTGGGCTGCTGCAGATTGAATTACCGCCCGCGTTACTGATGAGCGCGTATGCCATTATTGGCTGGAGTATTGGCCTCCGGTTCAACCGCGCAATTTTGCTTTATGCGGCAAAAACAGTTCCCCGCTTGCTGATTTCCATTGCGGTACTGGTGGCAATCTGCGGCTTTTTTGCCTGGCTGCTGGTGCGATTTGCGGGAATTGATCCATTAACGGCTTATCTGGCTACCAGCCCAGGCGGTGCGGATTCGGTGGCGATTATCGCTTCCGCCAGCCAGGTGGATATGCCTTTTGTAATGGCGATGCAGACAGGGCGGTTTATTCTGGTACTGATTACCGGACCCGCGCTGGCGCGCTGGGTGACGAAAAGGATGTCATCACGCTGGGAAAAAAAGGAGAAGAGTCATTACAAGGAATAGCCTTGCGCTGTAGCCGGGCAAACTATCCTATAAAAAAGGCCACTCATCACAGAGTGGCCTGTCGATGATTTTATCAACCTGTCAGGTTTCAGGGAAAGGCATGGTATTTCCCGGCGCTTCCCGGTGAATATGCAGGAAGGTTAAATGACGCTCATACTGATCGAGGATGTCATTAATAATCTGTTCCCGGGTGAAATCCATCAGATCATTTCCCTGCGTGCCTTCCAGCAAAAACGTTTCCAGCCGGAAATAATCCGTTTTGCCGCTGCGCGCACGGTAGGTGAAGGCCGGTACTGAATAACGCTGAGGCCAGATCTGATAGATAAAACTCTGTTCTTTACCCAGGTTCACCAGCATCTCCAGATGATTAAGGCGTTCATCTTCAAGCGGGGGGCGTTCGCTAACCTGGACTTTTGCGCCGCGGCGCTCAAGCTCCGTTGCCACTTCTTCCATGGCGGGACGACAGACGGTATCGATCATTTTTTTCGTATGCGTGCTACCCGGATAATGCATTACGCGGGAAATGCGCTGCTTCCAGTTCAGCCGATCTTCGCGGGTTACCGGAATGGGCGGCGTGCTTACCGTCGTACTTGCCCGGCGGTGATCTTCGACCTTGAGCGACTTATAAAGCCCGGCCATTACAAAGAACATCACAAAACTGAAGGGCAGACCCATGATCACCGTGGTTTTCTGTAATGCGCTGATACCGTTGACCATCAGCATTCCCAGCGTCAGCAAACCAATCGCCAGCGACCAGAAAATACGTAACCAGTTAGGCGCATCATTATTAATATCGGCCAGGCGTGACGTGAAGTTGCCCAACACCAGCGAGCCTGAATCCGCTGAAGTCACATAAAACAGCAGGCCGGTAATAGTGGCAACCGAGGCGCTGAAGGTAAAGGCAGGATACTGCGCCAGCAGGCTATAGAAACCGCGCTCCGGGTGCGCCAGCGTTTCCTGGGCCAGCGCAGCGTTGCCATGGATAATCTCATGCAGGGCGCTGTTGCCAAAAATCGACAGCCACAGCAGGGTGAAGATAAAAGGGATTGTCAGGGTGCCGACCACAAACTGGCGGATGGTTCTGCCGCGTGAAATACGGGCGAGGAACAGCCCAACGAACGGTGACCAGGCGACCCACCATGCCCAGAAAAACAGCGTCCAGTTGTTCATCCATTCCGTGGGACGGTCAAAGGCAAAACTGTTGAGCGTCATGCCCATAAAGCGGTTGACGTAATCGCCAACGTTCAACACCAGCGCATTCAGCAGAAAGCTGGTATCGCCCATAAACAGTACAAACAGGATAAGGCCCAGCGCCAGCAGGACATTCAGCTCTGAAAGCAGACGAATGCCTTTATTCACCCCAGAGGTTACGGAAATTGTTGCCATAATAACTGACAGCGCGATCAGGGCGGCCTGAGCCGAAAGCCCTTCCGGGACATCAAAGAGCACGTTAAGCCCATAGTTCAGCTGAACCACCCCAATGCCCAGCGTTGTGGCGATGCCGAATATAGTGCCGATGACGGCCGCTATATCCACTGTATGGCCGATGGGACCATTAATCCGCTTACCGAAAATAGGGTATAACGCGGATCGAATGGTCAGCGGCAGCCCGTAACGATAGCTAAAGTAGCCGAGCGCTATTCCCATTAACGCATACATCGCCCAGCCGGTAAGCCCATAGTGAAACAGCGTCCAGACCATCGCCTGACGTGCCGCCTCCATCGTTTCTCCCTGGCCTTCTGGCGGCATCATATATTGCGTCACTGGCTCCGCAACCGAGAAGAACATCAAATCGATGCCGATGCCGGCGGCAAAAAGCATTGCCGTCCAGCTCATCAGGCTAAATTCCGGTTTTGACTGCTCGGGGCCAAGCTTGATTGATCCAAAGCGGGAGGCGGCAATAAATACCACGAAAACAATATAGAGCGTTGCCGCGAGCAGATAATACCAGCCGAACGTATTTGAAACCCATTCAAGCACATGATCGATACCGCGATCGGCATAATCGGTAAAAAAGATCGTGGTAAAAGAAAATAGCAGGATCAGCAATGCTGAAGAGTAAAAAACCACCGGGTTGATACGGTCTTTTTGAGGCGTTTCTTGCATGACAGTCAGGGGCATAGTTTCTCCAATAACATGCAAAAGAATTGACCTGACCTTCACAAAGCGTGCCTTAGCGCATACTGGGAAATCCGCCGCATATCCGCTAATTACACTGGGGAAGCCTTCAGGGTGACGTTTAACTGCTTGTTTTAACTGCTTTAACTATAAGATTTAACCATTTGTACATCTCTTTGCGGAAAATTGTTAACGACAAGCATAGTTTTTATTGATTGAGCATTCAATTAAAAATAACGCCAAAGTGAAAACAGGTCCTTATAAAGTCCTCTCTGAATACAAGGGTATTGATGATTTGAATTACTGCCTGAGCGGAACTCAAGGCTATATCGTTAACCTGCACGATCAAAGCGAAAAGAAGGGCGGGGATTTATTTCATAGTAGAGCAGGAGAGAATAATTTTTACTCAGAACGTTCTAAGTGGAATGACAAATAAAGGATTAGTTCTTTAGCCAGACGTTAAGTTTGGCGCGGGAGATAACAGGGTAACGTTGATGGTTATTCCAGGGTGAAAAAGAATCTATCAGGGAAAAGGAGAGAATGAAGCCGCCAGCGTTAACCTGCAGGCGGCTTTCAGGGAGGCGGGAATTAGTTATAAATGACGGCGGTGCCGTGTAAGTTGTTCTGTCCGGAAGTCGAGGTAATGCGGAAGGATTTAGCGCCAGCCTGTTCAGCTTTTTCTGCCAGCTGCGATTCTAGCGAGGTCAGATTAGCGCCAGCAGTGGCGCTAATTACGCCGGCTTTCTGCTGATCCGACGGCGCGCTATCGACCTGCACAACGGCGAAGCTGTTGAAAGATAGAGCGGTAAGTGCCAGAGCAGCCAGGGTCATTTTTACGTTTTTCATGATGCGATCTCTCTTCAATTCAGGTGAGTTATTCGTCTTATTTGCTATTTACTAGCAATCGTTAAGTAAATGCTATGCCTGATAGAAAGCGCCGTCAACAGTATTTTATTACTGATCGTTAATATAATTAGCAAGGGATTGATCTTGTTGATTTTAAATTTTAAAAATTTCTTACAAGTCAGGAGGGAGTGGACTGGAGCGCTATAAGAGAGGCCTCGACAGATGCCCATTAAGTTTTTATAGTGATCGGTAATATATTGCGGTAACGCATCTGCTAAGCGAGGGTGTATGACTGACCAACCACATGGTGCGCCGAAAAATCGGGGACGGCCAAAAACCTTCAACAGAGAAGCTGCGCTGGACAAAGCGCTTGAGCTTTTCTGGCGGCATGGCTATGAAGGAACATCGCTGTCAGACCTGGTTGAGGCGACGGGCGCCAAAGCGCCAACGCTCTACGCAGAGTTCACCAATAAAGAAGGGTTATTCCGCGCCGTCGTCGGGCGTTATACGGAAAAATTCTCCGGCCAGCGGAAATCGGTTCTTCATTGCCCGGAAAGCAGCGTGCAGCAAGGCGTGGAAAACTACTTCCGCGCCACAGCGGCCTGCTTTACTGACGGTCAGAATCCGGCAGGCTGCTTTTTTATCTGTACCTCGGCAGCACTCTCGGCAGAGTCGACCGGCGTTGCCGATATGCTGCGGGAGCGGCATCTCAGCCAGGAACATGAGCTGACAACTTTTCTGCTTGAACGTCAGCAGCGCGGTGAACTGGCTGCCGGCACGAATGTGCACAGGCTGGCAACTTTTCTGGTCTGTCTGCTCCAGGGGATGTCCGTGAGCGCGCGCGAAGGCGCCACCCGCGCAGAACTGGAGGAGATCGTCACGACACTTATGCAGCAATGGCCTACGCTTAGCCAGCTGGGCGCTGAAGTAAACGAAGCCGTAAGGCCAACACAGGAGTCATTATGACCTTAGAATATGCAACCATCGCCGGAGGCTGCTTCTGGTGTACCGAAGCCGTGTTCAAACAGATTAACGGCGTCGAGACCGTTGAAAGCGGCTACACGGGCGGGAAAATCGCTAATCCTACTTATCGCCAGGTTTGTAATGGCGATACCGGCCACGCAGAGGCGATCCGGCTTGGCTTCGATCCGGAGAAAATCAGCTACGGTGAGCTTCTTGATATCAGCTTTGCCACTCACGACCCTACGCAGCTTAACCGTCAGGGCAATGATGTCGGTACGCAGTATCGCTCCGCGATATTTCCAGCGAACGAGGCGCAGGCTGTCGAAGCCAAAGCCGCCATCGCGCGTGCTCAGGCCGATCACAGTGACCCGATTGTGACCACGATTGAAGCCGCCGCGGAATGGTATCCTGCTGAGGATTATCATCAGAACTACTGGGAAGGCGAAGGGCAGGAGAATCGCTACTGCATGGCGGTCATTCCACCGAAGCTGCAAAAACTCCATAAGCGTTACGCAGACAAAACGAAGTAACGATAACGTATGTTTCCACGCCAGCGCCGTTGCAGCGGCTGGCGTGATTTTACGCAGCTCTTTAATAAGGGACCCGCAAGCGTGCTCAGCATCGTTTCCCTGCCGCTTAAAGATACTTTCTTCTCAGCCTCAACCCCACCAGCAGCGCCATTACCAGCATGGCTGTGATAAAAAGCGTGATGCCGTTCCAGCCAAAGTGCATCCAGAAAACCCCGCCCGGCGTGCCAGCCAGGCTGGAACCCAGATAGTAGCTGAAAAGATAGAGCGAGGAGGCCTGGCCTCTGGCGCGTCTGGCCCTCGGGCCTATCCAGCCGCTGGCGACGGCATGAGCGGCGAAAAAGCCGGCGGTAAACAGCATCATTCCTGCCAGGATCACCCAGATATGGCTAAATAACGTCAGTAATACGCCAGCCAGCATCACGGTGGTGGAGAAAAGCAAAACCGGCGCCCGGCCATACCGGACCGTTAAGGCGCCTGCACGCGGAGAACTCCATGAGCCGGTCAGATAAACAACTGAGAGCAGACCCACAATCGCCTGGCTCAGCGACCACGGCGGCGCCATCAGCCGGTAGCCAATATAGTTAAACAGCGTGACAAAAGCGCCCATCAGCAGAAAACCTTCGGCAAAAAGGAGCGGCAGACCCGGATCGCGCCAGTGCAGGCGAAAGTTAAGCAGCAGGCTGCGCGGCTTCAGCGAAGCGGGCCGGAAGTGGCGAGACGGCGGCAAAATTTTCCAGAAGAGCAGGGCCGCCGCCAGCGCAAAGCAGCCGGTGACGGCCACGGCGGCCCGCCATGAACTGAAATCCGCAATAAGGCCGCTCAGTAACCGGCCGCTCATGCCGCCGATAGAATTCCCGCTGATATAAAGCCCCATCGAAAAGGCGAGCGCAGAGGGATGCACTTCTTCGCTAAGCCAGGTCATTGCCACAGCCGCTACGCCGCTCAGCGCCAGCCCGGTCAGCGCGCGGAGAATCAGTAAGCCGTGCCAGCTGCTCATGGTGGCGGCGATCAGCGTGAAAACGGCGGCCATCAGTAGCGCCGTCACCATGACCGACTTACGTCCGACGGCATCTGACAGCGGCCCGGTAATCAGCAAGCCCAGCGCCAGCAGGCCGGTGGATACCGAGAGCGAAAGACTGCTGGCGGTGGGCGATACGCCAAACTGCTCAGAGAGCGCGGGCATCAGAGGCTGAACGCAGTAGAGCAGCGCGAAGGTGGCGAGGCCAGCAGAAAAGAGTGCCAGCGTGGCGCGAAGCCAGACGCGCGTTCCACGTTTAATATACTCATCGCCGGAGACATCGTAACGACGCCAATGTTGGCCGAGATTTTTCAGGGCGACGAGTGGCGAAAGGAGATTCACGTCATTTCCTGATAACCAGACTGGGAATCCGGTCACTGTAATCAGCCACTAATATACTGTCTAATATATTAATACTCTTAATTGATATCTTTAATATATGAATATTGAGCTGCGTCATTTACGTTACTTTATCGCCGTGGCGGAAGAGCTCCATTTTGGGCGCGCGGCACAGCGACTGAATCTCTCACAGCCGCCGCTCAGCCAGCAGATCCAGATCCTTGAGCAACAGATCGGCGCACGGCTTTTTGCCAGAACTAACCGCAGCGTGCAACTTACCGCCGCCGGAGAGGCTTTTCTGACGGATGCCCGGCAGATTATGCACAGCGTTACCCTCGCCGCCGGTAAAGCCGCGCGCCTGCACCGGGGAGAGGAAGGGGAACTGAGAATCGGTTTTACCTCCTCAGCACCTTTCATTGCTGCTGTCTCCGATGCGCTATTTACTTTCCGGCAGCGGCATCCTCAGGTGCAAATCCAGATGCAGGAAATTAATACCCGCCAGCAGCTTGAGCCACTGATCGAAGGCCGGCTGGATTTGGGCGTGATGCGAAATACGCCGCTACCAACGTCTCTACAGCACCAGTTAATTCTGCGGGAACCGCTCTATGCGGTGGTGCACCGGGCACATCCTCTGGCGGAAAAAACGTCGCTTTCCATCACAGAGCTGAGCAGGGAACCCTTCGTTTTCTTCGATCCTGGCGTGGGAACGGCGCTCTACAGCGACACGCTGGCGCTGCTGGCGCGCTATCATATTGTGCCGGACATCGCACAGGAAGTGGGTGAAGCGATGACCATCCTTGGCCTCGTCGCCACTGGCCTTGGCGTTTCCATTCTTCCCGAGTCTTTCCGTCGCGTCCGGCTGGATGAGCTCTGCTGGATCCCACTCCGGGAAACAGACGCCTGGTCGGAAGTCTGGCTGGTCTGGTCGGCGAAACGTGAAATGCGGGCAGTCACAGGTATGATGAAAACCTTGCTTTTGCCCCGCTCCGCCTGATGATTTTTCGGGCATTACCACGATTTTATGTGCGGCTAATCACAATCCGAATCAAATATTTGACGCCGTGTCGCGAAGTGTTTCACCATGACAGAATGGTTTATTTTGAAGCGCGAAAATAAGTGGGAGCAGGGGTGTGATAACGGACGGTCAGCCTGGCCATATTGACCAGATCAAACAGACCAATGCGGGAGCCGTTTACCGGCTTATCGATCGGTTCGGTCCGATCTCACGCATTGACCTCTCCAAAAAAGCGCAGCTCGCGCCAGCCAGCATCACCAAAATCGTCCGCGAAATGCTGGAAGCTCACCTGGTGCAGGAGACCGAATTCCAGGATGCGGGAAGCCGCGGACGTCCGGCGGTCGGCCTGATCCTGGACACCGTCGCCTGGCACTATTTATCGGCCCGCATCGGCAATGGCGAGATTACTTATGCACTGCGCGATCTGAGCAGCGCGCTGGTGGTGGAAGAACGCTGCCCGCTGCCGGTGGAGGATGATGAGCCGCTGCTTGCCCGCATTGTCGCCGGTATCGACGCTTTCTTTATTCGCCATCAGCAGAAGCTTGAGCGTCTGACCGCCATCGCCATTACGCTGCCGGGGATCCTCAATACGGACAAAGGTATCGTTCACCGTATGCCGTTCTACCAGGTTGAGGATATGCCGCTTGGCCCCGAGCTGGAAAAGCGTACCGGCCTGCCGGTCTACATACAGCATGATATCTGCGCCTGGACCATGGCGGAAGCGCTGTTTGGCGCATCAAAAGATGTCAGAGACGTTATTCAGGTCGTTATCGATCACAATGTGGGCGCGGGAGTCATTACCGGCGGCAGGCTGCTGCACAGCGGAAGCAGCACGCTGGTCGAGATAGGCCACACGCAGGTCGATCCGCACGGCAAGCAGTGCTACTGCGGTAACCATGGCTGCCTGGAAACTGTCGCCAGTACGGAGAATCTGCTTGATCTTGCCGCGCAGCGCATGCGGACCACGGCAGAATCCAGTTTGCACAATTATCCGCTCAGCCTGGATACGCTTTGCGACGCGGCGATGAACGGTGACCGGCTGGCGAACGAGATTATCACCGGCGTAGGTCAGAGCGTCGGACGTGTGCTGGCGATCATGGTCAACCTGTTCAACCCACAAAAAATTCTGATAGGTTCGCCGCTCAACCGGGCGAAAGAAATTCTCCATCCGGCCATTACCGATGCAATTCACCGGCAGTCTCTGCCCGCTTACAGCGATCATATCGAGGTGACCGCAACTCACTTCTATAACCTCGGCACCATGCCCGGTGCGGCGCTGGTAAAAGATGCGCTCTACAATGGCACGCTGCTGGTGAAACTCCTTCAGGGCTGATTTCTCCCGCTGTTGCGGTTGCAGAACCGCACTTTGTGACAATATATTGCGCTAACGCAAGCTGCCTCGTTACGCACTGCCCTACTATTTCCCGCTAGGAATGTTAACCAGTGTTTATCAATGATGGTCAAAGCTGGCCTGGAGTGGAGCATGTTAAAGCGTTTATTTGTCACGGGCACCGATACTGAAGTCGGGAAAACGGTAGTCAGCCGGGCACTTTTACAGAAACTGGCTGAAGGGAATAAACGTACGGTGGGCTACAAGCCCGTCGCCAAAGGAAGCCAGCAGACCCAGCAGGGATTGCGTAATAAGGATGCGCTGGTTTTGCAGGCATCCTCCTCTCTTGAGCTGCCGTATTCCGCCATTAATCCTGTTACCCTGATCGAAGACGTTATCAGCGCCAGCCAGGACAGGCCGATCGATTATAAAGTGCTGAGCCAGGGGCTGGCATCGCTGCATGCTCAGGCAGATCACGTGGTGGTGGAAGGGACCGGCGGCTGGCGTAGCCTGATGAACGACCTGCGGCCCCTGTCAGAATGGGCAGTAGAAGAGCGGCTACCGGTAGTGCTGGTGGTCGGCATCAAGCTGGGTTGTATCAGCCATGCACTGCTGACGGCGCAGGCGATTCAGCAGGATGGCCTGCCGCTGTTGGGTTGGGTTGCCAACCGGATCAATCCGGGACTGGCGCATTACGCGGAAATCATTGAGGTTCTAAGCCAGAAAATAGGCGCGCCGTTGCTGGGCGAGCTTCCCTATCTGCCGAAAGCAGAAGGGCGGGAGCTGGGAAAATATCTCGATCTGAGTTTAGCAGCACAGGGCTGAAAAAGATCGGTGCAGGATATAAAGATTAAATAAGTACCAGGATAAAGCGCCCATGGGGCGCTTTTTCTTGGTTATGTAGCCGTGAATACTGGCCTGTTAACCGGAATTTCAGCCCTGATTCAGCGCACGGCGGGTTCGACCCGAACTCAGATAGCCAGCGATGTAGTCCTGAGAGATTTCACCGCTGTAGCGGCCTTCCTCATCGACGATCGGCATCCAGACGAGGTTATGCTCGTAGAGTTTGGAGAGCACCACGCGCAGATTCTCTTCAGCGCGGCCAGTGACGGTAAATTTATTCAGCATATCGGCACACTGGCCGGTCGCGCCGCGCGCCTCGCGTCGTTTAACAAAACCGAGCGGCTTACCATCATCGTCAACGACCGTGATAAAGCGTATATCGTTATCGTCCATCATGGTAAAAGCTTCGGCAAGTGGGGTAGATTTTCTCACCGTAAGGGTGGGCTGCTGGTCGGTGACGTCGCCAGCCTGCACCAGCAGCAGACGCTTCAGCGTGCGGTCCTGACCTACAAAGGATCCCACGAACTCATTAGTAGGTTTAGCCAGCAGCTCGTCCGGGCTGGCACACTGCACGATTTTGCCCTGGCCGAAAACGGCAATGCGATCGCCCAGCTTCAGCGCTTCGTCGATATCATGACTGACCAGCATCACGGTTTTCTTCAGCTGGCGCTGCATATCCAGAAACTCATTCTGAATCACTTCCCGGTTAATGGGATCCACCGCACCGAAGGGTTCATCCATCAGCAGGACCGGCGGATCCGCTGCCAGTGCCCGGATCACGCCAATACGCTGCTGCTGACCGCCGGACATTTCGCGGGGGTAGCGATGCAGGAATTTTTTTGGATCGAGCGCCACCATGCTCATCAGTTCAGTGGCGCGATCGCGACAGCGCTTTTTATCCCAGCCGAGCATACGCGGCACTACGGTAATATTTTCCTCAATGGTCATATTGGGAAAGAGGCCGACCTGCTGAATCACATAGCCGATATTACGGCGCAGCGTCACGGTATCCAGCCCGCTGGTATCTTCGCCATTGATAAAAATTTTGCCGCTGGTCGCAGGAATAAGGCGGTTAATCATCTTCAGCGTGGTGGTTTTCCCGCAGCCGGAAGGGCCGAGCAGCACGCACATTTCGCCTTCCGGCACGTTCAGGCTGACATTATCCACCGCGTTAAACGATGTCCCCTTCTGGGTAAAGGTTTTGGTGAGGTTTTCCAGCTTTATCATTATCGAATCCCCTTAGGAGTCAGCGCCAGCTGCAAACGGTGCAGCAGCCAGTCGAGAATTATCGCCAGCAGGCAAATCATTACGGCGCCTGCAACCAGCTTGCGGATATCACTGCCGCTGATGCCATCCAGAAGCAGCAGCCCAAGGCCGCCAGCACCGATGACGGCAGCAATCGCCATCACGCCCACATTCATGACCACGGCGGTGCGGATTCCGCCGAAAATGACCGGCAGCGCCATCGGAATTTCAACCCAGCGCAGACGCTGCCAGAAGGTCATGCCGATGCCGCGACCCGCTTCCCGCAGACCGTCAGGCAGGTTTTCCAGCGCCGTGTGGGTATTGCGTACGATGGGCAGCAGCGAGTAGAGGAAAACGGCGGACACCGCTGGCACCACACCAATTCCCTGACCGATCATCGAAAATAATGGAATCATCAATCCAAACAGGGCGATTGACGGGATAGTCAGCACGATGGTCGCAATGCCAAGCACTGGCGTTGCCAGCCATTTCGCCCGCACGATCAGAATACCCAGCGGAACGCCGATAAGAATTGCGAGGCCGACCGCCACGCCGACCAGCCAGAGATGGTGAAAGGCAAGGGCGGCGATATAGCCCCAGTTATCCATCATGTAATTAATCGTTTCCATACCCTCTCCTCAAAGCAGGCCGTTGGATTTCAGGAAATCGCTGGCCACCTTCTGAGCGGACTCATGGTCAACGTCGACGCGTTTATTCATTTCAGTAATGGCTTCGTTAGTGATCAGCGGTGTGAGCGCATTCAGCGCCTCGGCAAGGCCTGGATTCGCATCCAGCGTCTCCTGGGTAGCGACCGGCGTCGCGGCATAGCTGGGGAAAAAGCCTTTGTCATCCTCAAGGACCTTCAGATCGAAGCCGTTGATCCGGCCATCCGTGGTGTAGACCAATCCGGCCTGCACAAAGCCATCGCGAATGGCGTTGTAAACCAGGCCTGGGTCCATCTGCCGAATCTGTGGCCGGTCGAGCTGCATATTGTAGGTCTTCTGTAGCGGCTTCATGCCGTCAGAACGCCCGGAAAACTCCAGATCAAGTCCCAGCATCCAGTTCTTATCGGGATCGTTTTTGCGTACCTCATCCATTTTCGCCACCAGCTGAGAAATGGTTTCGATCTGCTCTTTCTCGGCGCGCTTTCGCTGCATGGCGAACGCGTAGGTATTATTCATCGGGGCGGGGTTGAGCCAGACCAGGCCGAGTTTGGCGTCCAGTTTTTTCACTGTTTGATAGGCTTCTTCCGCCGACATAGGTTTATTAATGTGGTTATAGATAATCAGCGAGGTGCCGGTATATTCCCAGGTCAGATCAACCTGTCGGTTTACCATCGCGTTACGGCCGATAATGGCGGCGATATTAGTACGGGGTTCGACGGCAAAGCCTTTTTTACGCAGATATTGTGTGGTCATCGCTGACAGGATGTGCTGTTCGGTGAAACTTTTTGTCGCGAACACGATAGGTTCGGCGGCAACGGCACTCCATGTCATCATGGCGCTCAGCGCAAAGGCGACAGGAGAGAACCAACGGGTTAGCAGGTTTCTGCTCATAGGTAACTCCTTCTCTTCAGGCGGCCGCATGCGGACTTAAAAGGCGGCCTAATCCCGCCAGCAGCAGATCCAGAACGAGCGCAAAAAGGGCCGTGGCGGCCGCGCCGAGGATAAGCGTCGGAAAATCGTTAAGGTAGATGCCGGGAAAAATCAGCTCCCCGTAGCTGCTGGCGCCAATCAGGAAGGCCAGCGGCGCCGTGCCGACATTAATTGCCGTCGCGATGCGGATACCGGAGAGCATCACCGGCCAGGCGTTGGGAAGCTCAACCTGCCACAGCCGCTGGCGTTTGGTCATGCCGATGCCATTGGCCGCTTCGATCAGCGAAGCGGGAACAGAGCTTAAGCCGGCATAGGTATTCCGTACGATAGGAAGTAATGAGGCGAGAAACAGCGCGATAATGGCAGGGCGGTCGCCAATGCCGATGATCACCATGGCCAGCGCAAGCACGGCTAGCGGCGGCAGGGTGTTGCCCACATTAAAAACCTGCATCACATATTCCGCCCAGCGGCGGGCGGCAGGACGGCTGAGAACAATACCGCTCGGAATGCCAACCAGTAGCGCAAACAGCATTGACCAGAACACCAGCAGCATGTGCTGCTTACCCAGATAGATAAGGTCAACACGTCGGGCCTTAATGGTTTCCAGACCCAGACCATAAACCAACAGGCCCAGCACCGCTGCGATAAACAGGATGGCAAGCGCGGCACGCCTGAGGAGCGTTGCGTTTTGCATGAATTTGACTCTCCCTGAAGATCGGATTATCAGGGCGTTTCTGCAACTGCGGGTCACATAAACGCCGTTGTTATAGGTTATAACGAAGCGGAACAGCCTGATTACAGACGCCTTTTTTTCCGCTCCGGTTTCATACTGACCAAAAAAACCGACACTTTTTCGCTATCCAGATGCACAGGGAGGAAGAAAGTGCCTTAAAATCTATAGCAGCCTCCACCGTCAGGTGCCAGTTTCTGGCGGAAAATCAGCAGGATAGTTTTTATTCATATCCCGTCTGAGCCGTTGCTGTTACAGGCCTCGCGCGGGATCGAATTATTTACCGCCTAATATGTGACAATGTCACATAGAGCAGAGCACAATTCGGAAACTTCCTCCTGAAAATCAGGCCAGGATGAAAGGAACAGAGGAAGGAATTCAATGACAGAACCAGGTAAAAATCAGGTGGCACATCGCCACTGGATACTGATTGCCGCCATGCTGGCGATGTTTATGGCCGCAATAGAAGTGACGATAGTCGCCACGGCAATGCCGACAATCGTCGCTGAATTAGGCGGGTTTTCGCAGTTTGGCTGGGTGTTTTCGATCTATCTGCTGACCCAAGCGGTCAGCGTACCTATTTATGGCAGGCTGGCCGATTTGTGGGGACGTAAACGCGTTTTCTTTATCGGCACCGCGCTCTTTCTGATCGGTTCGGTACTTTGTGGCTTCGCCACCAGTATGGCCTGGCTGATCCTGTTCCGCGCCTTTCAGGGGCTTGGGGCGGGCGCGATTATGCCGCTCACCGCAACCATTATTGCGGATGTGTATGAGCCTGAGGAGCGGGCGGGCATTCAGGGCTGGCTTTCCAGCGTCTGGGGGATTTCCGCCATCGTCGGGCCGCTCAGCGGCGCCTGGATCGTGCAGCATTTCAACTGGGCGCTGATTTTCTGGGTTAACGTACCGATCGGCATTATTTCGATGCTGATGCTGGCCCGCTGGTTCCCCGAGTCGCGTAATGAACAGGGCCAGAAGCTCAATCTGACGGGAAGCGGCCTGTTAATGCTGACCATCACCGCGCTGCTGGCGGCGCTGCTACAGGCAGAGTCGCTGGGTTACTGGGTTATCGTGCTGCTGGCGATCGCCGTGCTGTCGGGCATCGCGCTGTTGCGGCATGAGAAACGTTCAGCCGAGCCGCTGTTTCCGCTGGCGATCTGGCAGAGCCGTACCATTGTGGCTGGCAATGCAGGCAATCTGGTGATTGGCGCTGCGATGATGGGCATCAGTGCCTTTCTGCCCACGTGGATCCAGGGGGTGAATGGCGGTACGCCACTGCAGGCGGGAAGCGCGCTGGCGATGATGTCAATAGGCTGGCCACTGGCCAGTACCCTTAGCGGCAGGCTCATGCTCAGAACATCCTACCGTTTCACCGCACAGCTTGGATCGCTACTGCTGATTACCGGCACGGCGTTGCTGCTGACGCTAAACAGCAACAGTGGGATCTTACATGCGGGAGTTTCTGCCTTTGTGATCGGGACGGGAATGGGCATGACCAGTACCACCTTTCTTATCGCGGTCCAGAACAGCGCAGAATTTCATATTCGCGGTATCTGTACGGCCTCAATTATGTTCAGCCGGATGTTAGGTTCCGCGCTGGGAACGGCGGTAATGGGCGCGGTGCTGAATTACAATCTGATGATCCGTCTGCCGGAGCATAGCGATCCGGTTCAGCAACTTATGTCTCATACGCAGCGTGAGGCGCTGACGCAGGGAAGTCTGGGAGAGATGGTGACGGAAATTGCGGCGTCGCTGCACTGGGTCTTTGCGGTGTCGGTAGCAATCGCCATCTGTAGTTTGCTGATAGCCAGAATGATCCCGGCGCAGAAGCCCGCCCGCAGCGAGGCGTAATCAGCTGGATCTGACAAGGGTAATGAAAAAAGGGCCGCATCTGCGGCCCTTTTTGATCAGGATGTCGGGGTATCCTCTGAAGAACCCGCCGCAGCTGGAACGGACGCATCACTCTCCATGCTGCCACGCTTGTAGACGATTTTATGAGAGTCATTCTCACAGTGACCGACTACCTGACCGCCAGCCTGTTCAGCCTGATCGTTGGGCACAACCTCCAGCGTAAAGCCAGACTCAGGCACGCCGTTATTGATAATTTTCTGACTGATATCTGCCTTCACTGATTCGCATGATGCCTGCGCAGCCAGCGGAGCAACAACCAGCAGGACGGGGAAAATCCACTTTATACCTTTCATCATCTTATCCTGTGCAATGAACTAGTCATAACTATAGCAGTCCTGAGCGGATCAGGGCACCGCAGGGCGACCAGTACGGCGGTCAAGGCAGCGCAGCGTATTGGGTTCCCAGTAAAGGTTCACGTTCAGGCTTTTCTCACAGCCGTCGCGGGTATCAAAAGCACGATCGGTTTTATCGAACTCTTTTTCAACGCGGGTGTTCACTTTATTACGCAAACGGCGCGTTTCGTCCCACTGCTCTTTTTGCTGCCGGGCTTCTTCAGTGGTCAGGGCGTTATTGCCGTCCTGGATGATCAGCCGGTCAGTTTTCGCCTGTGCCGCGTGCTGAATGCTGAACAGGGCGCTAAAAAGCACCAGCGGCAGAGCCATCCTGGCCAGCGGTGCCTGCCAGTTTTTCATGGTCATTTTCATCTTGAGTTCCTTTATGGCAGAGAAATCGCTAACCGGAGCGGCTGCGATAAACGCTCTAAACAGTATATCATCACTGTAAAAGGGCTCACCAGTGACCGCCCACCCGTTTAGCATTCAGAGACTAATTCATGCTGTTGAAGACCACACTACTGTTTTTCCTGACCGCCCTGGCTGAGATCGTCGGCTGCTTTTTGCCCTGGCTCTGGCTGAAAAAAGGCGGCTCCATGCTGTTGCTGATTCCTGCGGCGTTCAGCCTCGCGGTTTTTGTCTGGCTGTTAACGCTTCATCCGGCGGCCAGCGGACGGGTATATGCGGCCTATGGCGGCGTCTATGTGGTTACTGCGCTTATCTGGTTACGTTTTGTCGATGGCGTGAAGCTGAGCCACTACGACTGGCTGGGCGCCGCGCTGGCGCTGGTCGGGATGATGGTTATTGTGGCGGGCTGGGGACGGGCGTAGCGGTGCGTGACAGTGAAAGCGGCATCTCTGCCGCTTACGAAAAGTCACTTGTGGCGGGCAGACGTTTGCCCGATCAGCCTTTATGCACCTTAAGGCCAGCCATTGTCTGTCCGACAGGCATCATCTCCAGCGTATTGATGTTCACATGTTTAGGCAGGGTCGCCACCCAGTAAACCGCTTCGGTCACATCTTCCGCCGTCAAAGGTTCCGCACCCTCATACACGCTTTCTGCTTTAGCGTCGTCACCCTTAAAGCGCACATTTGAAAATTCGGTGCCGCCCACCAGTCCCGGCTCAATATCGGTCACGCGCAGCGCGGTACCGTGCAGGTCGGTACGCAGATTCAGGCTGAACTGACGGACAAAGGCTTTAGTCGCGCCATAGACGTTGCCGCCCGCGTAGGGCCAGTTGCCGGCGATGGAACCCATATTGATGATATGGCCGACGTTACGTTCCACCATGGCGGGCAGCAGGGCGCGGGTCATATAAACCAGGCCCTTGTTATTGGTGTCAATCATCGACTCCCAGTCCTCAATGCTTGCCTTGTGGGCAGGCTCAACGCCGAGTGCCAGGCCCGCATTGTTGACCAGGATATCTACGTTGCGCCATTCAGCGGGCAGGCTCGCCACCGCTTCTTCAATCGCGGCACGGTTACGTACATCAAGCTGGAGCGTATAGAGACGGTCCCCCAGCTCCTCTTTCAGCGCCTGCAGACGTTCCTGACGGCGGCCAGTAGCGATAACCTGATGGCCCTCAGCGATAAAACGACGGGTGATACTTTCGCCAAAACCGGCGGTGGCACCAGTAACAAATACAATCATCTTATTGTTCCTCAACACATTTGGGTTTATTCCACCATAGCACTTCAAACGCGGAGTGATAAGTGGTCAACGCCATGCAACGCCAGGAAAAACAGCCACAGGCGAATCGGGGGAAATTTCGCACAGAATGAGGGCAGAATAAGCGCGCTACGCTTTATTATAGTGCGCAGCGTCTCGCTTAAAAGCGCATTAGGCAGGCCTGCGGGAGAGAATGGTTGCCAGGTAATCGTTTGCCTGGCAGCGCAACCGGTTGCGTTGCTCAGTGAATGACTTTCCGACGCCTTTGAGATCTTTTTGATTTTAACTCTCTGAATTTTATGTAAAAAATAAATAAATTTACACTGGCATAACTATTGCAACTGCTCACTCAGGGCATTACCTGCAACCACTTATCCGAAAGCCGGGGCTTTTGCACAAGGAATCGTTATGTCAGAACTCGTCAGCCGGGCAATCCGCGGCAGCTTTTTTGATTTTACCGGGACGGCAACACATCCACAGAAACCAGCGGATTATGCACGTTATGTTGAAGAGGGTCTGTTGCTGCTAAATGGCGGAAAAGTCGTCTCACTGCAGACATGGGAAGCGGGGCGACATCTGCTTACCGACAAGGTTGAAGTGACTGACTATCGCGGCAAGCTGATCGTGCCGGGTTTTGTGGACTGTCATATTCACTATCCGCAAACGGAAATGATTGGCGCATTTGGCGAGCAGTTACTCGAGTGGCTTCAGCAGTATACCTTTCCGGTCGAAAGCCAGTATCACTGCGAAGCCCATGCGGCTGAAATGTCGGCTTTTTTTCTCCACCAGCTGCTCAGCAACGGCACCACTACCGCACTGGTTTTTGGCACCGTCCATCCGCAGTCAGTTGATGCACTGTTCAGCGCCGCAGACCGGCTGGGCATGCGTCTGATTGCCGGTAAGGTCATGATGGATCGCAATGCGCCTGATTGCCTGCTCGAAACGCCAGAGGAGAGTTACAGCCAGACAAGGGCGCTGATTACGCGCTGGCACAATCGCGGACGCCTCAGCTATGCGCTGACGCCCCGCTTCGCGCCAACGTCATCTCCGGGGCTGCTGGCGAAGGTCGAGCAGCTGAGGGCGGAGTTTCCGGACACCTGGCTGCATACACACCTCAGCGAAAATCCGCAGGAGGTGGCGTGGGTAAAATCACTGTTCCCCGACCACCAGAGTTATCTGGATGTCTATCACCGTTACCGGCTCACCGGTAAACGCAGCGTGTTTGCTCACTGCATCCACCTTGAAGAGGGCGAATGGGCCTGTTTGCAGCAAACGGATTCCTCAATTGCTTTCTGTCCCACCTCAAATCTGTTTCTCGGCAGCGGGCTTTTCAATCTCAGAACCTGCGGCGAAAAGGGCATCAGGATGGGGATCGGTACGGACGTGGGCGCGGGAACCACGTTTAACATGCTGCAAACATTGGGTGAAGCCTACAAAGTGGGCCAGCTTCAGCAATACCGGCTGGCGGCCTGTGAGGCGTTCTATCACGCCACGCTTGGCGGCGCGCGGGCGCTGGATCTGGACGATCGTATTGGCAACTTTCTGCCGGGTAAGGAGGCCGATTTTGTGGTGCTCGATCCGGCCGTCTCGGCGCTTCAGCAAATGCGCCAGGCAAACAGTCGCGATATCTGGGAAAAACTCTTCGTGCTGATGACGCTTGGTGACGATCGCAATATCGCGCATACCTGGGTTAACGGGCAATGCGTCTGGCAGCCAGTCCCTGAGGAGAATACCTGATGATCCAGTTTTTACTGAACCAGACGCTGGTGAGCGAAGCGCACATTGATCCCAATCTCACCATCCTCAACTATCTGCGGCGCTATCATCACCGCAGCGGCACAAAAGAGGGCTGCGCGTCGGGAGATTGCGGGGCCTGTACCGTGACGCTTGGACGGGCAGACGCGGGCAAAATGATCTATGAAACGGTGAACAGCTGTATGACCTTTATCAGCACGTTACAGGGAAAGCAGCTGATTACGGTGGAAGACCTGCAGGAAAATGGCCGTTTGCATGCCGTTCAGCAGGCAATGGTCGACTGTCACGCCTCGCAGTGCGGATTCTGTACGCCGGGCTTTGTGATGTCGCTGTTCACACTGCAAAAAAACGCCTCTGGCTGGCAGCACGGACAGGCTGAACAGGCGCTGGCGGGGAATCTCTGCCGCTGTACCGGCTACCGGCCCATCCTGGACGCCGCCCGGCAGGCCTGTGAACAGCAGGAAGACGACAGCTTCAGCCGCCAGCAGGCCGCCACGGTACGCCGGCTGGACGCACTGAAAAACTATCCCGACAGGGCGATCGGCACCAGTGACCTCCGCTGCCTGATGCCGGAAACGCCTGAGCAACTGGCGGAACTTTACCTGTTAAATCCCGGAGCCCGGCTTCTGGCAGGCGGCACCGATCTGGCGCTCCAGGTCACCCAGCAGGGGAAAACGCTGCCGCTGATGATTGCGCTTGGCCAGATTGAAGAACTGAAGCGCTGCTATCAGCAGGGAAATGAACTGGTGCTGGGCGCAGGCGCCTCGCTGAGCCGCTGCCATGAAATGCTCGCCACTCGCATACCCACCTTTGCCCGGTTGCTTGAACGCTTTGCCTCACTGCAGATCCGTAATCAGGGCACGCTGGGCGGTAATATCGCCAATGCATCCCCGGTAGGCGATACGCCGCCGGTGCTGCTGGCGCTGGACGCTTTGCTGCTGCTACAGCGTGGAGAAAGGATCCGCCGCCTGCCGCTAAGCGAGTTTTTTCTCTCTTACCGTAAAACAGCGTTAGCGCAGGGGGAATTTATCCGCGCTGTGGTTATTCCAGACGTGACGGCGTCACAAAACCTTCGCGCCTGGAAGGTTTCAAAACGCTCGGAGGATGATATCTCCGCCGTACTTGGGGCCTTTTTGATTAAAACCGACGAAGCGGGAATCGTACGCCGGGCGAGGCTGGCTTATGGCGGTATGGCGGAAATTCCCAAACGGGCGGTGCGCTGTGAACAGCTTATAACGGGCAAAGCGCTTACGCCGGAAACGCTGACGCTTGCCTGCGCTGCGCTTGAGCAGGAATTTGTACCGCTAAGCGACTTCCGCGCCAGCGCCGGTTACCGGCTGCTGGTGGCGAAAAATCTCCTGCGGCGCTGTCACGCTTCGCTCACCGGTGAGCTTAACCTGCTGGAGGTATCAGACTATGTCCCATAATCGTCCCGTTGAAGCCGAAGAGATCCTCGCTGAACAGTCACGCACAGGCATACAGAGCGGCGTGGGCAGAAGCAATAAGCACGAAAGCGCTGTCGGCCATGTTACCGGCGAGGCGAACTATATTGATGACCGGCCAGCACTGCCCGGTATGCTGCATCTTGCGCCACGCCTCAGCGAACATGCTCATGCGCTAATCACCCGTCTTGATGTGACGCCCTGTTACGCCATTCCTGGCGTCATTCGCGCCATCAGCTGGCAGGATGTGCCGGGTGAGCTGGACATCGGTCCGCTTGAACCCGGCGACCCGTTACTGGCGAAGGATCGCGTGGAGTATGCCGGCCAGATCGTGCTGGTGGTGGCCGCTGAAACGCCTGAGGCCGCGCGGCTGGGGGCGGAGGCTGCCATCATTGACTACCAGCCGCTGCCACCGGTGCTTGACGTCAGGGACGCGCTGGAGAAGCAGCACTTTGTTCAGGCTCCTCATCAGCACCGGCGGGGCGATGCTGACGCAGCGCTGAAAAGCGCGGTACACCGGATCCAGGGCGAGTTCCATATTGGCGGCCAGGAACATTTTTATCTGGAAACCCAGATCGCCATGGTTATTCCTGGCGAGGCGCAGTCGCTACAGGTTTACTCTTCCACGCAGCATCCGACCGAAGTACAAAAGCTGGTGGCGTCTGTGCTGGGTATCAGCATGAACAAAGTCACCATCGATATGCGGCGTATGGGCGGTGGTTTTGGCGGTAAGGAGACGCAGGCCGCTGGCGTCGCCTGTCTCTGCGCGGTGGCGGCCCGTCTGACCAACAGGCCGGTGAAAATGCGGCTTTCCCGCCGGGATGACATGCGTATCACCGGCAAACGGCATCCGTTCTTTGTCCGTTATGATGTGGGAGTGGATGAAGATGGACGCTTCAGCGGCGTGAAAATCGATCTGGCGGCGAACTGTGGTTATTCGCTCGATCTCTCCGGTTCAATCGTCGACCGCGCGATGTTTCATGCCGATAACGCCTATTACCTCGGTGATGCCCTTATCACGGGCTATCGCTGCCGGACCAATATCGCGTCCAATACCGCCTATCGCGGATTTGGCGGGCCGCAGGGCATGGTGGCGATAGAGCAGATTATGGATCATATCGCCCGCACGCTGAGGCTCGATCCGCTTGAAGTGCGTAAGCGCAACTATTACGGCAAGTCCTGCCGCAACATCACGCATTATCATCAGCAGGTTGAGGATAACCTGCTGGAAGAGATGACGGCGGAGCTGGAAACCAGCGCCTCTTACGCGCAGCGCCGGGCAGAAATCGCCACCTTTAACCGCCACAGTCCCTGGCTGAAGCGGGGCCTCGCGCTGACGCCGGTAAAGTTCGGCATCTCCTTTACTTCAAGCTTTCTGAATCAGGCTGGCGCGCTGATCCTGATTTATACCGACGGCACGGTGCAGCTGAATCACGGCGGCACGGAAATGGGTCAGGGGCTTAACACTAAAGTGGCGCAGATAGTGGCGGAAGTGCTGCAAATCGATGTGGATCAGATAGCGATCACCGCGACCGATACGGGAAAAGTCCCCAATACTTCGCCGACCGCCGCCTCAAGCGGCACCGATCTGAACGGTAAAGCGGCGCAGAACGCGGCGCAAATTCTGCGTGACCGGCTGACGGAAATGCTCTGCACACGTTATCAGTGTACGGCGGAGGAGATCGTTTTCAGTAACGGTATCGTCAGGGTGAAAGAACAGGCCTTCACCTTTGCCGATGTTGCGCAGATGGCCTGGCTGAATCAGGTGCCGCTGTCAGCCACGGGCTACTACAAAGTGCCGGGCATCCATTACGATCGCGAGGCCGGTCGCGGCACGCCTTTTTACTATTACGCCTTTGGCGCGGCCTGTGTGGAGGTGATTGCCGACATGCTGACCGGCGAATACCGGTTGCTGCGGGCGGATATCCTGCACGATGTCGGGGCCTCGCTGAATCCAGCTATCGATACCGGCCAGGTCGAAGGGGGCTTTATTCAGGGCGTAGGCTGGCTGACCTGCGAAGAGCTGGTCTGGAACGCGCAGGGAAAACTGATGACGGATGGCCCTGCAAGCTACAAAATCCCGGCTATTGGTGACGTTCCGGCCGATCTGCGCGTCAGGCTGGTGGAGAACCGTAAAAACCCGAAGGAAACGGTATTTCACTCCAAAGCGGTGGGCGAACCGCCTTTTATGCTGGGCATTGCCGCCTGGTGTGCGTTGCAGGATGCCATCGCGAGCATCTGCGACTATGAGTGTCATCCGGGGCTGGATACGCCCGCCACGCCGGAAAGGGTGCTGCTGGGCGCGGAAAAGCTGAAGCGGGAGTGTGGCTATGTACCCTGATGAATGGATCACTTTGCTCGCCGCGCTAAAAGATAAACGGGAAGCCTGCGTATTACTGACAGTGCTGGAGGAGAAGGGCTCGGTGCCGCGCGATCGGGGAAGCAAAATGGTGGTGACCCTGTCACACAATTATCTCACCATTGGCGGCGGTAACCTCGAATATCAGTGCATCGCCAGCGCAAGAGAAATGCTGAGCAATCCGCAGGCGCGGCCTGAAATCCAGCGTTTTAATCTCGGCGCCTCGCTTGGGCAGTGCTGCGGTGGCATGACCAGCGTACTGTTTGAACCGCTGATTCAGCCTCAGCCGCAGATTGCCGTATTCGGTGCCGGACACGTCGGCGCGGCGCTGGTCGCTATTCTCTCTACGTTACCCTGTCACGTATACTGGGTGGATGAACGTCCTGAGCGCCTGACTGCCGTGCCGCCAGGCATCACGGCCTGCCTGCTGGAGGATCCCACCGAACAGGTGGAGCGGATGCCGCCGGAGAGCTATTTTGTGGTGATGACCCATCATCATCCGCGCGATCTGGCGCTGTGCGAAGCGATTCTCAGGCGGGGCGACCACCGTTATTTCGGCGTGATTGGGTCAATGACCAAGCGGCAGCGTTTCGACTACCGGCTGACGGGCAAAGGATTCAGTCCGGCACAGCTTGCGGGCATGCGCTGTCCTGTCGGACTGCCGGACGTGAGGGGCAAACTGCCTGCTGAAATCGCGGTGGCGATAGCAGGAGAGATCATCGCCACTTACTGCGTGCCGAAGCCGTTGGCCTGAGCCGCTTCACCTTTCAGTACCAATAGGGAATTTCTTAGCGAGTCTGAAACAACAACGCCATGAAATCCTCAGTCCTGATCTGAACAGACATGGTACCGGAATTGCCCCGGACGTGAAAAAGGCGCTTATAAGCGCCTTTCAGAAAGCATCAGTAGTGATAGCGACAGGAGGCTATAAGCAACGCATCATCACTGACGGCATAGACAAGGCGATGCTCTGAAGTGATTCTGCGTGACCAGAACCCCGCAAGGTTATGCTTCAGCGGTTCGGGCTTCCCCTTGCCTTCAAAGGGGGTTCTGCTGGCATCCTTAATAAGTTCGTTGATCTTCTTTACCGTTTTTTTGTCTGTGTCCTGCCAGTAAATATAGTCCTCCCAGGCTTCAGCGGACCATATAAGTTTCACTCTATGATATCCCTTTCCACACCCTTACCACTTTTCAGACTTTCCACGGAGTCCATAAGTCTGCGTGCGTTTTTCGGTGATCTCAGCAGGTAGGCCGTTTCTTCGAGTGAGTTATATTCTTCCAGAGACATCAGCACACATGCTTCGCCGTTCTGTCGGGTTATCAGCACGGGCGCTCTGTCTTCGATGGTCTGGATCATGGTGGCAGAAAGATTCTGTCTTGCTTCGCTATAACTTATTGCTCTCATAATAATGCCTCCAACTTAATGTACAACAAATTGTACAATGATTCAGTCTGGCTGTATATGCCGCTGTTCACCATAGCAGCCTCTTCAGAACAACTGGAAATTGTCATCAAACGCCTGTGCGGTAATCGCAACCTTTTCGCCCGGTTGGAGCGGGCGAGATCATCGCCACCTACAGCGTGCAGAAGCAGTTGGCCTGAAGCGCATCACGGCCTATGCTGAAGGTTTCGGGATAAGGAAACCGGCGCCATGCAAAATAACCCTTTTAGCCAGCCCTCCACGCTGCCGTATCAGGCTCCTCCTTTTGACCAGATCCTGGATGAACATTACCGGCCTGCGCTGGAAGAAGGGATACGGCAGAAACGGGAGGATATCCGCCGCATCGCAGAGAATCCTGCTGAACCCACCTTTGCCAATACTTACGAGGCGCTGGAGGAGGCCGGACAGATGTTACGACGGGTGGTCAATGTCTTCAGTGCCATGACCGCTGCCAACACCAGCGATTTTCTCCAGGCGCTTGATGAAGAGATGTCGCCCGCGCTGGCCGCGCTGGATGACGATATCAAACTTAACCCACGGCTCTTTTCACGACTGGATGCGGTCTATCAGCAGCGGCACCTTCTCGACCTGCGCCCGGAGTCGCTGCGGCTGGTGGACGTCACCTGGCAGACCTTTCAGCTGGCTGGCGCCAGCCTCAGCGAACAGCAGAAAACAGCACTCAGGGCGCTTAATCAGGAAGCTGCCACGCTGACGACCCGCTTCAGCAATCATCTTCTCGCGGCGGCAAAAGCAGCAGGTCTGCTGGTGGCCGACAAAACGCTGCTTGCTGGCCTGAGCGAGCCTGAACTTGCTGCCGCAGCCCAGGCCGCCCGCGAACGGGGTGTTGAGGGCTGGCTACTGGTATTGCAGAACACGACTCAGCAGCCCGCGCTGCAAAATCTCAGCAACCGTGTCACCCGAAAGGCGCTATTTACCGCCGCCCGCGATCGTGCCGAAAAGGGCGATGCCAGTGACACCCGGCAGCTGGTTTCCCGTCTTGCGCAACTGCGGGCGGCTCAGGCCGCGCTGCTGGGCTATGAAAGCTATGCGGCCTGGAAGCTTCAGGATCAGATGGCCAAAACGCCGCAGGCCGCGCTGGCGTTTATGCGTCAAATTGTACCTGCGGCGACCGCCAGAGCCAGGCGCGAGGCGGAGGCAATACAGGCCATTATCGATACTGAGCAGGACGGTTTTCCCCTGGCGCCCTGGGACTGGCTGCGGTATGCAAACCAAGTGCGACGCGAGCGCTATGATCTTGATGAAGATGAAATCAAACCCTACTTCAATGCCTGGAACGTACTGGAGAAGGGCGTTTTCCATGCCGCCAGCGAACTGTTTGGCCTCAGTTTCCGGGAATGTACCACTATCCCGGTTTACCATCCGGACATGCGCGTCTATGAAATCTGTGACCATGATGGCGCGGCGATGGCGCTGTTTTATATCGATCTGTTCAAGCGTGACAATAAAAGCGGTGGCGCATGGATGGGCAATTTTGTGGAGCAAAGCACGCTGCTGGAAACGCAGCCGGTTATTTATAACGTCTGTAATTTTGCCAAACCGGCTGCGGGTCAGCCCGCGCTGATTAGCTGGGACGAGGTGATCACGCTGTTTCATGAGTTTGGCCATACGCTGCATGGCTTGTTTGCCACTCAGCGCTATCCGGGCCTTTCCGGTACCGAAACGCCGCGTGATTTTGTTGAATTTCCTTCCCAGTGCAACGAACACTGGGCCAGCCACGATCGGGTCTTTGCGCATTACGCAACTCACTCTCAGACTGGCGAAGCGATGCCCGCAGCGCTGCGGGAAAAACTGACCCGATCCAGCCGCTTTAATAAAGGCTATGAGATGACTGAATTGCTGGCCGCTGCGCTGCTCGATCAGCACTGGCATGCCGTTGCGGCAGAGGCACCGCACCAGGAGGTGGCGCAGTTCGAGCAGACGGCGCTGGGACTGGAAAAGATCGATCTTGACGCCGTGCCACCGCGTTACCGTTCCAGCTACTTTCAGCATATCTGGGGTGGCGGTTATGCGGCAGGCTATTACGCCTACATCTGGACGCAAATGCTGGCCGATGACGGCTTCGCCTGGTTTACCGAGCGCGGCGGTCTCAGTCGGGGGAACGGGGAGTGCTTCCGTCAGGCGATCCTCTCCAGAGGTAACAGCGAGGATCTGGCTGCGCTTTACCGTAAATGGCGGGGAAGAGAACCGGTGATTGAACCGATGCTGGTTAACCGTGGACTGGCGGAGAGCGAAGAGTAAGAGACAACAGGGGGCCAGAACGGCCCCCTGTTTCAGGCGAGCGGGCCACCCTGAATGGTGTCACACATGCCGCGAATAATACGTTCGCCGGTTTCGCTCTCCAGTTCCTGATACCACTGCCGGGTTATGGTCATCTCTTTGCCGTGCGTGACGTCGCAGCGTTTTCGCGCTTTAAGCACCAGATCCCTGACGCGGCCCGCACGTTTTTCCTGATAGCGAAGCAGCGCGTCCTCAATCCCTAACGAGTTGGTTTGCAGCACGTTGGCCAGCACCACGGCATCTTCCATAGCAGCACAGCCGCCCTGACCGATATCCGGCGTGGTGCTGTGCGCGGCATCCCCCAGCAGCGCCACGCGACCTTTTACCAGCTGGCTGAAAGGATCGATATCGTGAATTTCAATGCGGTTGGTGGTTTCCGGAGTAATCTGGTCAATCAGCCGCTGCACTGGTGCAGCCCAGCCGCTGAAATAGCGCTTCAGATCGGCGCGCAGCGTGGTGCGATCTTCCGCCAGGCCCGCCGGTAGCGGAACGTCGAAAAAGAAATAGAAGCGGTTACCTGCCACCGGCATCAGCGAAACGCGTTTGCCCTCGCCGACAAAGGTCGTCCACTGCGCGGGTGGCGCGATAGCGGTGTCCATCTCAACCAGGCCGTTCCAGTTAACGTAGCCAGCATAACGGCGCTCGCTCTTTTTTCCCAGCACATAGGGGCGCACGACCGAATGGGTGCCATCGCAGGCGACCAGAAGATCGCCCCGGTCGCTGCTGCCGTCGTCAAACCAGGCGGTCACGCCGCTGTCATCCTGCTCAACCTGCACCACGCGCTTGCCGAAGCTGACCTGTTCACGACCGTAATGATCCAGCAGCATCGCCTGAAGTTCGGCACGTGCAACCGGGTAGGGCCGCTCACCGGTATTTGCCACCAGCGGATCGAGACTGAACTCGGTTAAGGTCGCGCCGGTCAGATGCGCTTTGTACGCCATCGTACGCATTGTGCCGCCCAGCGCGCGCAGCGGGGCTTTCAGTCCCAGAAAATTCAGGCACTTTACGCCGTTGGGCCAGACAGAGATCGCCGCGCCGGCAGGGCGGATCGTCCTCACCGCCTCGAAAACCGCCGTCTCAATTCCAAATCGCTTCAGGGCGATCGCCGTACACATTCCGCCGATGCCGGCGCCAATCACAATTGCTTTCATCCATTTCTCCTTTCAGGCCTGTCAGGAGTAAAGCAAGTTATGTACCAGGTCACGCGCCGGCCGCCTGGCGGGCAGTGAAGGGAAAAATAAGCAAAGACGGGGGGTACTGGAACAAAGGTTTCACCACGCTGAGGCATTCTTGCGGGGCACTGCACGATAATAGTGACAAAGTCATGAAACTTTCAGGTTATACCTGCGAGCAGTTGGCAGCGACGAGGATATTTGTCACAGTGGAGAAAACCCACAAGGAGATATCCCATGACCGTTATTGCCTGTCTGCATGCTGCGCGAAGTAATATCGCCGTGTTTGAAGCGGCGTTGCATGCGCTGGACTATGACGATATTGAACTTCTGCACCGTGTGGAAGAGGGACTGCTGACCAGCGCGATAGACGCTAACGAAGTTACGCCAGCCATTGCCGCCGCGACGCGCCAGGCGATAGACGAACTCTGCGAGTATGCCGACGCGGTGATCGTCACCTGCACCACCTTAGGCGTGGTGGCCTGGGAAGCGGACAGCTTCAGCAGACCGGTTTACCGGGTGGACGCGATGCTGGCGAAAGCGGCCTCCCGCTATCACGGCTCTATCCTGGTTCTCTGCACTGCGCACGCCACGCTAGAAGCCACCACCCATCTCTTTAACGCCTTTATTCCCGGCGACCGGCTGGCGGTTGAGCTTATTCCCCGCGCCTGGGCGTTGTTTAATGCTGGTGACCACGAGGGCTACCTGCGGGAAATCGCCCATTATCTTCAGCAGCGTCCTGAATGCGCGCTGGGCTGCATTGTGCTGGCCCAGGCCTCAATGTCCGGCGCTGAAAAATATATCAACACCACGCTGGCGGTACTCACCGCGCCAGGCGTTGCGCTGCAGGGCGCGATCGAAGCGCTGGCCTGACGGAAAGAGTTAAAAAGGTGGAGCGAAGGTGGAAAGCGTTTTATGCTGTAACGACAGTCACTTAGCTCTTATCTCCTTCAGGACACTCTATGTTTGATCTCACGCTGTTTATCTTAATCGTGCTGGCGGGGCTGAGCTGGTTCAGCCATAACATCACCGTTGCGCTGGCGCTGCTGGTGTTAATTGTGGTGAAAGTGACGCCGCTGAACGCCTTCTTCCCCTGGATTGAAAGACAGGGCGTGACGGTCGGCATCATTATTCTTACCATCGGCGTGATGGCACCCATTGCCAGCGGCGCGATCCCCACCAGCACGCTGATGCATACGTTTATGAGCTGGAAATCGCTGCTGGCGATTGCCGTGGGCGTTTTCGTCTCCTGGGTCGGAGGCCGTGGCGTGACCCTGATGAGTGGGCAGCCAACCATTGTAGCCGGCTTGCTGATTGGGACGCTGGTGGGCGTTTCCTTATTTCGCGGCGTGCCGGTCGGGCCGCTGATCGCCGCAGGCCTGGTCTCGCTGTTGATCGGTAAAACCTGAGTGCCGGCTCGTTCTGAGTCTGTTTTTCACCATCCGCTCTGCTATCATGGCGCTCTTTTTCAGAGGGGAGCGAGACGGTGAGTGGTAAACAGGATAAACGCAGCAAACGGGCAAAAATGAAAGCCAGACAGGCGAATAACGCCCGCGCCCGTGGACGCCAGCTGGATGCCGTCGGGCGTCAGCACTACGTGGCCACGCCGGAAATGGCGGCGCTTTTTGCCACGCTGCCCGCGCTGGATGACGAGGGGGCGATGCCTTTTGTCGCGGATATCTACCGCTGGGCGGCGGCAGAATATGGCTTCGAAGAAAGCAGCCGTGAAAACGATCGGCTCCAGGTGGCGGCACTCTGCGTGCTCTATATCCACTGGTGCACCAGCGATGGCGGTCTTTCCCTGATGCAGAATGAGATGATCGAAGCCGCCATCCGCTTAACGGATGAAAACGAAATCTTTAAAGCGGCGTTGCAGCAGGCCGAAGCCGGCGAGATCAAACCGGTATAACTCAGGATCGGAAAGAAAAAGGGCGGGTCGGTAATCGGGCCGCCCGTTGCGGGCGGCCATCCGGCATCAGCCAGGATAAATACCGCGATCCTTACGGGCCATCAAAATGCGTTCGCAGGCCACAATATAGGCCGCAGTGCGCAGGCTGCACGATTTTTCCTTCGCCTTCTCCCAGACGTGGACCATCGCTTCGGTCATCAGCTTATCCATGCGATCGTTGATTTCACTCTCGCTCCAGAAGAAGCTGGCCATATCCTGTACCCATTCGAAATAGCTGACCGTCACGCCGCCGGCGTTGCAGACGACGTCCGGCACCACGGTCACGCCGCGTGAGGTAAGCACATCATCTGCATCGGGATAGGTTGGACCGTTCGCGCCTTCCAGCACCAGCTTGCAGCTGAGTTTTTCGGCACGTTCACGGGTGATCTGGCCTTCCAGCGCCGCCGGAATCAGAATATCCATCTCCACCGTCCAGAAGGCTTCACTCTCAACCTCTTCTGCGCCAGGGAAGCCCGCGATATTTTTATGGCTGGTCTGCCACTCAGAGAGCGCGCTCAGATCGATACCTTGCGGATTGAACAGGGTGGCGGAGTGGTCCTGGATCACCACGACACGCGCGCCAGCGGCGACAAAGAGGCGCGCGGCTTCGCTGCCAACGTTACCGTAACCCTGCACGGCAATTTTCGCGCCTTCGATTTCTATGCCGGAACGACGGGCTACTTCACGGCCAGTAATAAAGACGCCGCGCCCGGTCGCTTTTTCGCGTCCCAGCGAACCGCCAAGATGAATCGGTTTGCCGGTGACCACGCCGGTCACGGTTGTGCCGTGATTCATCGAATAGGTATCCATCATCCAGGCCATCACGCGGGCGTTGGTGCCGACGTCCGGCGCTGGGATATCTTTCTGTGGGCCGATGATCAGTCCAATCTCGCTGGTATAGCGACGCGTCAGCCGCTCAAGCTCGCCTTCGGAGAGCTTAAAGGGGTCGACGCGAATGCCGCCTTTGGCACCGCCGTAGGGCAGGTTTACCGCCGCACATTTGATGGTCATCCATGCCGAAAGCGCCATCACTTCGTTAAGGTCAACGTCAGGGTGATAACGGACACCGCCTTTCCCCGGACCACGCGACAGATTGTGCTGTACGCGGAAGCCTTCGAAATGGCGAATGGAGCCGTCATCCATCTGCAACGGAATATCAACAATCAGCGCGCGCTTGGGATGGCGAAGCGTGTCGATCCAGCGCGTCAAATCACCCAGGTAAGGGGCCACGCGGTCGATCTGCTGCAGATAGGTTGACCAGGCCGTTGTGCTGCCTTCAGATACGTAAGAGAGCTTGTCCATAACAAACCTTTAAATTAGTTATATGTGCTGCGAAACCGGGGAAGTGTTAGTGCATATCACTTATGCGCGGCTAAATTTATCACTAATTCCTCTCGCTGAACTTTTTAAATTTATGTGAAAAATGTTGCGGGTGTGTTTTTATTAAGGGGTTAACGAATAATTAATTACTTCCCGGTCTGCGTTCATCACCAGAAGCGATTAATGGGTCATAATTATGCATAAAAAGTGCATAATGGCGTTTTTGGCGTTATTTTTCAGAACTTTGAATGCGATCAAATTTTGCCAGCAACGGCGGACCGTTATGGAGGCGATGGATGGATGAGGCAGCACGGCAACGTTTAAAAACGCAATTCCCGCTGGTCAACACGCTCTGTGACCTGGAGCCGGTCACCTGGATTAATACTAGTGCGACCTCTGCTGAAGAAGGGCTGAAGCATGTAGGTCTGTCAGCGGCCCAGGTAGAAGATGCCGCCAGGCGGCTGCAGCGCTTCGCGCCCTGGCTGATGAAAGCCTTCCCCGAGACTGCGCCGGCGAACGGCATCATTGAGTCGGCGCTGGTGGCACTGGCGCAGGCAGGCGCGGCGCTGGATGCCCGCTATGGCGCTGCGGCGGGAGGGCGGTTGCTGTTGAAAAAAGACAGTCACCTTCCGATTTCCGGCTCCATCAAGGCGCGGGGCGGAATTTATGAAGTGCTGACCCACGCAGAAAAGCTGGCGGTAGACGCTGGGCTGCTGAAAGAGAGCGATGATTACAGCCAACTTATTTCCGAAAGGTTCCGGACCTTTTTCTCGGGTTACCGCATCGCTGTTGGCTCTACCGGCAATCTGGGGCTGTCCATTGGCATCGTCAGCGCCAGGCTGGGCTTTTCGGTCAGCGTCCATATGTCGGCAGATGCCCGCAGTTGGAAGAAGCAGAAACTGCGCGAGCATGGCGTAAAGGTGATTGAATATGCGCAGGATTACGGTGTGGCGGTGGAGCAGGGCCGCCGTGAAGCGGCCAGCGATCCCCGCTGCTTTTTTATCGATGATGAAAATTCCCGTACACTTTTCCTGGGTTATGCGGTGGCGGGCGAACGCCTGAGGCAGCAGCTGATCCAGCAGCAGATCCGCGTTGACAGGACGCATCCGCTTTTTGTCTATCTGCCCTGTGGTGTGGGTGGTGGCCCTGGGGGAGTGGGCTTTGGCCTGAAACTGGCATTCGGTGACAGCGTGCATCTTTTTTTTGCTGAACCCACGCATTCGCCTTCAATGCTGCTTGGCGTGCATACGGGCCTGCACGAGGCTATTGCCGTGCAGGATCTGGGGATCGATAACCAGACTGCGGCGGATGGCCTGGCTGTTGGCCGCCCGTCGGGCTTCGTCGGCAGGGCAATGATGCGGCTGTTGTGCGGCTTCTTTACTGTGAGCGATCGGGAGATGTATGCGCTACTGGGAATAATGGCGCAGCAAGAGGGGCTGCTGCTTGAACCCTCCGCACTGGCAGGTCTGCCTGGTCCGTGGCGTTTGCGTCAGCAGACAGCAGCGCTCGCGGCCCAGGGGATCAGCGAAGAGATGCTCAGCAACGGCACGCATCTCATATGGGCCACCGGTGGCGGTATGGTACCGCCAGAAGAGTGGCAGAAATATCTTTTGCTGTCTGAAACATAACCCTCTGAAAGTGCCGGGAAATCCGTTTTACCCAGGCGCTGCCTGACTTCACATTTTTTGTTACAGTCTAACGTCATCTTTTCTGTTACAGGTGTAAACTCCTGCGGCTTTAGCCTGTCAGAGCATCTGCATCTTTACCAGAGGGCCTGACGCAGAAAGAAAAGCTGTTTCCAGCCCGCCATCCATTCGCGATAACGAAAATTTAAATGAAAAAACTGCACTTTCTGACCCAGAGCCGGGTCTGCTGCTTTATTGCCTTTTACATCGGTGTTCTGCTTAACCTGCCAATATTTCTTCGCCGCTTTCATCAGCTTCACGCTGACGCCGCGCTTTCTACCGGCATTGAAGTGCTTGCCGCCTTCGCGCTGGTGCTGTTTACCACGCTGCTCGCCTCACTGGCGGGGCGCCTGCTGTTTCGCATACTGACCACGCTGCTGGTGGTGTTTTCTGTCGCCGCCAGCTATTACATGATTTTCTTCAACATCACCATCGGCTACGGCATCGTGGCGGCGGCGATGGCGACGGACAGTCTGGATCTCTCCCGTGAATCCGTTGGCTGGCACTTTTCCTCCTGGCTGGTATTAGTGAGCCTGCTGCCGGTGCTGCTGATCTGGCTTGCGCCGATGCCGGAAGCCGCGCTGCGTCGCCGTAACGGCGGGGCCTTTTTACGCCGTAGCGGCGTGATGCTGGCGGCGGGCCTCTGCTGCTGGGTTCCCCTGAAAGTGATGGGCGATCATCAGGATGAGCAGGATCGCGTCAATAACCGCATGATGGCAAGCTATGGCGGCGTGGTGGCGGGAAGCTATTCGCCCTCTAACTGGCTGTCGGGCATGGGGCTGCTGGCCTACAGCAGCTGGAGCAAAGCCGAGGACAATCGCAATCTGTTCGATCCTGCGGCGCACTTCACCTATACGCCGCCGAAAGACGTTAACGATCTTTATATCGTGTTTGTCATTGGCGAGAGTGCCCGCCGCGACCATATGGGGATCTACGGCTACGATCGCGACAATACGCCGAATCTGGATAAAGAGAAAAACCTTGCCGCATTGCAGGGCTACTCGTGCGATACCTCCACCAAACTCTCGCTGCGCTGTATGTTCGTACGGGAAGGCGGCGCGTCGGAAGCACCGGAACGTACGCTGAAAGAGATGAATGTTTTTTCCGTGCTGAAAAAGCAGGGCTTCTCTTCAGCGCTTTTCTCCATGCAGAGCGAAGCGTGGTTCTATAATAAAACCCAGGCGGATTATTACGCCCTGCGTGAAACCATTCAGTCAGAGAAGCGCAATGTGGGCAAGCCTATCGACGATATGGCGCTGGTCAGTGAGCTTAAGGATTCCGTAGAGCGTCATCCTGAGGGCAAGCATCTGGTGATCCTGCACACTAAAGGGTCGCACTATCTTTATACAGAACGTTATCCGCGTGAATGGGCTCGCTATAAGCCGGAATGTCAGGGGATTGACGACAAGTGTTCGACGCAGGAGATGGTCAACTCTTATGACAACAGCCTGCTTTATACCGACCATGTGCTGAAGTCGGTCTTTGATCAGCTCAGAAACCGTAACGCTATCGTTTTTTATGCCTCCGATCACGGTGAATCCATCTCCGAAAATATGCATTTTCACGGCACGCCGCGCAACATTGCCCCAATGGCCCAGCGCACCATTCCGCTCATGGTATGGGCCTCGGATAAGTTTCTGCAAAAGCCGGATCACGCGGCCGCCTTTGCCGAACTGAAGCAGCTTCAGAAAGCGAAAACGCCGGTCTTTCATGAGAAGCTGTTTGACAGCATTCTGGGTTGTGCAGGCTTTACCTCACCGGATGGCGGTATCAATGAACTGCGCAACTGGTGTCATGCAAGTTCCTGATAACCTGAACAGCGCCGCCCGGGACGCTGTTTCGGGCGAAGAATAAGCAAACAAGGGCGGCAGATGCGTCGCCAGCAGTGATAAGCGGCTGTCGGCTTTGCCTGAATCGTCACAAGCAGGTATCCTACTGCCCGTATTTACTCAGACAGTTTCTATTGAGGTCAACATGATTATTAAACCACGCATTCGTGGCTTTATCTGTGTTACTGCCCATCCGGCGGGTTGCAAAGCTAACGTTGAAAAACAGATTGAGTTTGTTACCAGCCACGGCAAAATTGCCAATGGCCCGAAAAAAGTGCTGGTGATCGGCGCGTCTACCGGTTACGGACTGGCGGCCCGCATCTCTGCCGCTTTTGGCTGTGATGCCGCTACGCTGGGCGTCTTTTTCGAACGTCCGGGTGAAGAAACCAAACCTGCCACCGCAGGCTGGTATAACTCAGCGGCCTTTGAAGAGCTGGCGGAAGCGAAAGGCCTCTATGCGAAAAGCATCAACGGCGATGCTTACTCAGATGAAGTGAAACAGAAAACCATCGAGCTGATCAAAGAAGACCTGGGTCAGGTCGACCTGGTTGTTTACAGCCTGGCGGCACCGCGCCGTACCCATCCGAAAACAGGTGAAGTGTTCAACTCCACGCTGAAGCCGGTTGGCAAGTCCCTGACCACCCGTGGTCTGAACACCGATAAAGAAACCATCACCGACATCACGCTTGAGCCTGCTTCTCAGGAAGAGATTGACGGTACTGTGGCGGTCATGGGTGGTGAAGACTGGCAGATGTGGATTGACGATCTGAAAGCGGCCGGCGTGCTGGCAGACGGCGCAAAAACCACCGCCTTCACCTATCTTGGTGAGCAGATCACGCACGATATCTACTGGAACGGCTCCATCGGCGAAGCGAAAAAGGATCTGGACAAGCGCGTGCTGACCATCCGCGATACGCTGGCTGAGCAGGGCGGCGATGCGCGTGTTTCCGTGCTGAAAGCGGTGGTGACTCAGGCGAGCTCCGCGATCCCGGTAATGCCGCTTTACCTGTCGCTGCTGTTTAAAGTGATGAAGGAAAAAGGCACGCATGAAGGCTGCATCGAGCAGGTCTACGGCCTGTTTAAAGATAGCCTCTACGGCGCGTCACCGGTGATGGATGAGACGGGCCGCCTGCGTGCAGATTATAAAGAACTGGCGCCGGAAGTTCAGGATGAAGTGGTTAAGCTGTGGCCAATGGTTACAAATGAAAACCTCAATGAAATCAGCGATTTTGCTGGTTACAAGCGTGAGTTTATGCACCTGTTCGGTTTCGGTCTGGACGGCGTGGATTACGATGCTGACGTCAACCCGGATGTGAAAATCAAAAATCTGGTTCAGATGTAATTGTCTGCCGCCAGCCTGACGCTCGTCAGGCGGTAAACTGCACCCCAAAGGCGTTAATCCCGCTGAGTAAGGTGCAGTTTTTTTATGCACGCTGCACAGCCTCTGTGCGGTTAGCCGTTCGTGGCTTGCGATATTTTCCGTTACAGGAAACAGGGCGTACTCACTTTCTGCATTCACTCCTCCTGCGCTGCAAAAACAGTCGCGCCCTCAGTCGGTGACTGCCTGTTCAGCAGGCCGATCATCGCCCGCAGATTAGCCGTTTCGCCATTTTTCCGCCAGACCAGCCAGATAGCGAGCCTGCCCTGATCGTCTGCCAGCGGCCAGGCCTGCACGCTTTTTCTGCCGGGCATCGTCTCCAGCATACTCCGGGGGATCAGGGCCAGCCCGGCACCGGCGCTGACGCAGGCCAGGATGCCATGATAGGACTCCATCTCAAAAATTTTCCCCGGCGCGGCATCTTCGCGGGCAAACCAGTTTTCAAAGCGGCGGCGGTAGGCGCAGTTGGCCCGGAACGCGTAGATCCTTGCGCCGGAGATCTGGGCGGCATGCGTAACGGGTGGATGATTCAGCGAGGAGATAAGCACCAGCTCTTCATCAAATACCGCAACGCCCTCCAGCTGAGGGTGCCGGGGCGGCCCGTCGATAAAGATGGCGCTGTATCTTCCCCCCAGCAGCCCTTCGATCATCTCCCCCGACGGGCCGGTTGACAGATCGAGATCCACGGCAGGCCAGGTCTGGTGATAGCGGGCAATCAGAGGAGGGAGCCTCACGGCGGCGGTGCTTTCGATTGCGCCCAGCGTGAACACCCCGGACGGGTGCTGGCCGGAAACCCGCTCTTTCGCCTCACTGGCGAGGGCGAGCAGGCGGTCAGCGTAATCCAGCAGGGTCCTGCCCGCATCGGTGATGTGCAGCCGGAGCTTCTCCCGCCGGAACAGCTCAACGCCGAGTTCCTCTTCAAGCTGCCGCAGCCGGGTTGAAACATTAGAGGGTACACGGTGTAGCTTACCGGCTGCGGCGGTGACGCTTCCTTCCTGCGCAATGGCACGGAAGACTTCCAGCTGGGTCAGATCCATACATTCTCTTTTCAGGATAATAATCTTCTTAATTATTCATTTTTCAGAAAAGGGTGGCAAGTCTATCATTATCTCTGTCACCCAACCCGACTTTGCCAGGCACATCGCCTGCTAACAGGAGTCCAGATGTCAGCCACGCTTTCACGAAATCCTTTTACCGGCGAAGAAATCCGCCAGACCCCGCTTGCCACGGAAGCGGAGGTTGAAATCGCCCTCAATGCCACCAGCACCGCTTTTCAGCACTGGCGAAACAGCGAGATCGGTGAGCGCAGCCAGCTATTGCGCGCCATTGCCGGGGCACTGCGCGATGGGGCGCGCCCGCTGGCAGAGATGATGGCCGATGAGATGGGCAAACCCATCACCCAGGGGCTGGCTGAGGTGGAAAAAAGCGCGCATTTATGTGAGTGGTATGCGGCGAACGGCCCGGCGTTTCTGGCACCTGAACCTGCCATGGTTGAAGACAATAATGCCTGGGTTCAGTATCTGCCACTAGGCCCGGTGCTGGCCGTCATGCCGTGGAATTTTCCTGTCTGGCAGGTGCTACGCGGTGCGGTGCCCATTATCCTGGCGGGCAACAGCTACCTGCTGAAACCAGCTCCCAATGTGATGGGCTGTTCGCTGTTGCTGGCGGAAATACTCAGAAAAGCGGGCGTGCCGGAGGGGGTTTTTGCCGTAGTGAACGCGGATAACGACGCCGTGGCCAGCATGATCCGGGATCGCCGGATTGCTGCTGTCACGCTGACCGGCAGCGTGCGGGCCGGTGCGGCGATTGCCGCGCTGGCGGGGGCGGCAATCAAAAAGAGCGTGCTGGAGCTGGGCGGTGCTGACGCCTTTATCGTGCTGGCCGATGCGGATATGGATGCGGCAGTGAAGGGCGCCATCGCGGGCCGCTTTATGAACGGCGGACAGATCTGTATCGCCGCCAAGCGGATTATCGTTGAGGCGCCGGTTTATGAGGAATTCCGCGACAAATTCGTAGCCGCAGTGAAAGAGATGACGCTGGGCGACCCGCATGATGAAAATACTTATATTGGCCCGATGGCGCGCTACGATCTGCGCGATGAACTGGATGAGCAGGTGCAGGCAACCATTGCGGAAGGGGCCGAATGTCTCACCGGCGGTTTTGCCATGCAGGGCGAGGCGAACTTTTACGCGCCTACCGTGCTGAGCAACGTCAGGCCTGGCATGACCAGCTTCCGTCAGGAGCTGTTTGGTCCGGTAGCTTCATTGATTCGCGCAGAAGACGCCGATGAGGCTATCGCCATGGCCAATGACTCTGATTTTGGTCTCGGCGGCAGCCTCTGGAGTCGCGATCGGGAGAAAGCGGCGGCCCTGGCTGCGCGTCTGGAGACCGGCGGCGTGTTTATTAATTCCCCGAGTTTTTCCGATCCCCGCGTACCGATCGGCGGCGTGAAACAGAGCGGCTTTGGCCGTGAACTTTCCCATTTTGGTATCCGGGAGTTCACCAACGTTCAGACGGTCTGGAAGGCGTAAACCTTCTCTGCATATCCAATCCGGGCAGCGGAAACTGTTCATCCGCCGCCCGTCCTGCTTTCCTTATGCCACACCAGGCTAGACTTACCCTAAGTCGTTCAATAACGGCGGCAGGTCCTGCCGTTACTTACAACAGTCTGGTGATTTTATGGCATCTGTCTCTACCGATAATAAACGTATCCTCCTCTATGACGGCGTCTGCAAACTCTGCAACGGCTGGGTTCGCTTCCTGATCCGGCATGACCGTTATCACACCGTGCAGCTGGCGGCGGTACAGACGGAACCCGGCGCTGAACTGCTGAAAAAGGTGGGTATGACGCCTGAAAAGGTGAATACGCTGGTGCTGATGGAAGGGGATAAGACCTGGTATCGCGCACAGGCGATTTTCCGGGTGATGAACCGGCTGCCCTGTCCATGGCGGCTGTTCAGCGTGCTGCGCTGGTTTCCCGACGCTATCAGCAATCGCTGTTACGATCTTATCGCCAGCCGCCGCTACCGGTTGTTTGGGCGTTACGATGAACTTCAGCGCCCGGAAGCGGACTATCCCGGACGCTTTCTGGCCCGGGAGCCTGAGGGGAAGTGACAGCAGGCTGCATGACGTTAACGGCATCGTCCCTTAAGGCAGAATTGTTCAGCAAGTAGTAAGCCTGATACAGTGCCTTTACACCCAGGTGGTGTCTGACAACATTCAATGGAGGTCTCTTTTGCCGCTTAATGACTATCAGCAGCCTGTCGGCGAACCGATGGAAGGATGGTGCACCCGTCCCTGGCCGGAGCGCGTCACGATGCAGGGCCGTTTCTGCCGTCTTGAACCGCTGGATGGGGTGGCCCATGCGGAAGATCTCTGGCTGGCCTGGCAACACGCAGAAGATGGCCGTGACTGGACCTGGCTTCCGGTCGGCCCCTTTGAGGATGCAGAAGGGTTTCGCCAGCATCTCAATGCGGCGGCGGGGAGCAGCGATGCCAGGCACTATGCGGTCATCGATCTGGTCAGCAACCGCGCCGTCGGCTCGCTGGCGCTGATGCGCATCGATCCCGCGAATGGCGTAATGGAAGTGGGTTATGTGACGTTTTCACCCTTACTGAGGCGCAGCCCGCTTTCGACGGAAGCCCATTTCCTGCTGATGAAATATGCTTTCGATCAGCTTGGTTACCGGCGCTACGAGTGGAGGTGCGACAGCCTGAATGCGCCGTCACGCCGTGCAGCAGAACGGCTTGGCTTTCGCTTTGAGGGGATATTTCGTCAGGCGGTTGTCTACAAGGGACGTACGCGGGATACGGCGTGGTTCTCGCTTATTGATGCAGAATGGCCCGCTGTCCGCAGCGCGCTGGAACGCTGGCTTGCTGCCGATAATTTCGACCAGCAGGGCATACAACAGCAAAGCCTGGCCTCACTGCGTGGCTGAAACTGGCGAAAATTCAGGCGCCGAAACGGGCGTCTGAACCCGTTCGCTGGCGGCGCAACGCGCCTAACCATTCATTTTTATTCACATTAATCCACACAATGTCATTCCATTAACTAACCTTTTACAGGACCGCGTGACGGTTGCCGACGTTTTAGCTGACCTTTCACCCTTGTTAAGGAGCTTATGAATGACTGCCCAAGTTAACCCCCGGCATTCTGCTTTTGCTGTGGCCGTTTACTCCCTGCTTAATCCAGTGCCGTTAGGCTTTTTTGTCGCGGGCTGGATCTTCGACATCATCTATGTCTACAGCACGGAAATCAGCTGGATGCGGGGTGCAAGCTGGCTGATAACCCTGGGGCTGGTGCTCTCCATTATTCCACGCCTGATCAATCTCGTTCAGGTCTGGGTCGGGGCATCCTGGCCGCAGGGCTCCGCCGTTAAAGTTCACTTCTGGGCTTATCTGGTCGCCATCGTGCTGGCGATTTTAAATGCCTTTATCCATACCCGTGACGCTTACGGCGTTGTTCCTGAGGGCGCGATCCTCTCCACGCTGGTGGTGCTGCTGATGCTGTTCGCCAATGTCCAACTCGCCTTGCGCGATCGTACTGTTTAAGGAGGCGAACTGATGAAAACGCAAAATCTGCTCTCCCTGCTTGCCGTTTCTGTGGCGCTGGTGCTTGCCGGTTGTGACGACAGCACCCAGGAGAAGGCCGTTCGCCAGACCGGCCCTGACCCGGAACTGCCACCCGCCGAATCCTTTCTTATCCCGCCTATGAAGGTGCCATCCGGCACGCAGTGGAAAGAAGGTGAAACGCCGAAGGTGGCAGAAGGACTGAAAATTGAAAAAGTGGCGGGCGATTTTAAACATCCCCGTCAGCTTTATACGCTGCCCAATGGTGATGTGCTGGTAGTTGAAGCGGCCGGTCCTAAAACGCCGGTCAGCATGCCGAAACAACTGGTGACCGGCCTGGTGAAAAGCGCCTCCGGTAAGGGCGGCGAGGGCGGTAACCGTATCACGCTGCTGCGCAATACCAGCGGCGATGGGAAAACCTGGGAAAGGCATATCTTTCTGGAAAACCTGAGTTCGCCTTTTGGCGTTCAGCTGGTGGGCAACACGCTCTATGTGGCGAATGCCGACAGCCTGGTGACCTATCCCTATACGCCAGGCGCGACGCGTATCAGCGATCCCGGTACCGTGCTGACTGAACTGCCTGCCGGCATCAACCACCACTGGACCAAAGCGCTACTGGCCAGCCAGGACGGCAGTAAGCTCTATGTCGGCGTCGGTTCCAACAGTAATATTACTGAAAACGGCATCGGCATCGAGTACCGCCGTGCGGCGATTCTGGAAGTGGATGCGGCTTCTGGTGCCAGCCGCATTTATGCCAGCGGTCTGCGCAACCCAACCGGCATGCAGTGGGAGCCGCAAACCGGCAGGCTCTGGGCCATTGTGAACGAGCGGGATGAAATTGGGGCCGATCTGGTGCCGGATTATATGACGGCCGTTGAGGAAAATGGTTTCTATGGCTGGCCTTACAGCTATTTCGGTAAGCATCTGGATCCCCGGGTTCAGCCTCAGCGTCCCGATTTAGTAGAAAAAGCGATTAAGCCCGATTATGCGCTGGGTTCCCATGTCGCTCCGCTGGGCCTCTGGTTCTATACCGGCACCAATCTGCCCGAGAAATACCGCGGCGGTGCCTTTATCAGCGAGCACGGCAGCTGGAACCGTAATCCGCTGAACGGCTATCGCGTCTCCTGGGTGGCGTTTGAGAACGGCAGGCCGGTCGGCGAACCTGAGCCGGTGGTTACGGGGTTCCTCACGGATGACCATGAGCAGGTACGTGGCCTGCCGGTTGGCCTGACCATGGATAACCAGGGCGGCCTGATGATCGCGGATGATGCGGCCAACGTGGTCTGGCGCGTGACCAATGCCAGCGCACCCTGACAGGGCGGGTTTACAGGTTATAACAGCGTAAAAGTAGCAATTCTAAAGGATCCCTTGCGGATCCTTTTTTTTGCATTAAGCCCCGTTGTGTCGTGATTACTGCTTTAAATGATATCTTTTTGAATAAAAGTCACACGGGTAGCGTCATTAAGATCCATGTTAGCGGCCAGATTTAGCGGCTGTCTGCTTACGCTCCTGGTTGTAACTGATAGTAGTGATGAAAACATCGGCGGTTCCGGCATAAACCCTGTCTGGCAGAAACAGTCTGAATTTGCATTACTGCTTTCCCAGACGAGTTCTGTACCGCACAAATTCGCACATTCCCCGTTCGTTTCCGCTTGCGCTTAAGATATATCATAGATATATTTTCACCACCTGAAATGAGAATGATTCTTAGTTCTAGCTTATTTCCGTACAGCAGGAGATCCACCGTGTCAGAAACTCAACAATCTTCCCGCCTGCCGCACCGGGTGAGAAATGAACTCGCTATCCGCCCGGTCACCGTGATCAGCAAAGCCTTTATCGCTGGCCAGTTTTACCGCGTTGAAGTTGGGGGAGAAGCGTTAAAAGGCTTCAGCTCCGCAGGCTTCGACGACCACGTAAAACTCTTTTTCCCTGACGCCGAAACCGGGGAGCTGCAGCTGCCAACCATCACGCCGGAAGGGGTTGAATGGCCGGCGGGTGCCAGACCGGCCGCCCGTGACTATACGCCGCTCAGCTTTGATGCTGAAAAGGGCCTGCTGACGCTTGATTTTTACCTCCATGAAGCGGGCCTGGCCAGCGACTGGGCAGTGCAGGCGAAGCCTGGCGATAAGCTTGCCGTGGGTGGCCCTCGCGGATCGCTGGTGGTGCCTGAAGATTATGCTTTTCAGCTTTATGTCTGTGATGAAACGGGCCTGCCCGCTTTTCGCCGTCGCATGCAGACGATGTCGGGACAGACGCTCAAACTCTTTGCATGGGCCGATGAAGCGGCGGGCCAGGCTTACCTTGGCGATGTGGGAGCAGTTGAGGTGACCTGGCTCGGTAGCGGGAAGATAAACGCTGTTGCGGTAAAGGAGCTGATCGCCCGCTTCGATGAGATAACGCTGCCGGATGACGATTACTTTATCTGGCTGACGGGCGAGGGAGAGGCGGTGAAGACGCTGCGCGATTACTTTATCACTCTGCGCGAAAGAGAGGCGGAAAGGGTGCGCGCGGTGGCTTACTGGCATCAGAAGTAGCCTGGCGCTCATATTGAGCTTTCACCCCGGGAGGGTACGCTCACTCTCCCTTTCACTACGGCGGGCAGAAAATGAAACAACCCCATCACGACCGCGTTGATGTTCAGAATGACGGCGGGCAAAGTCACTGCGCTTTACGCCGGAAGCGCCGGGAAAAGATGCTGGACGCCGCAGATATCCGCCTGTTGATGCTCCATTTCATCTCGCAGGGCGCCGCGCACGGCTACGAGCTTATCAAATCGATTGAAGAACTCTCGAAGGGGGAATATACGCCAAGTCCGGGCCTGATCTACCCCAATCTGACGCTGCTTGAAGAGATGGAGTGCATCAGCGTGGTGGAACCGCAGGCCGTACGTAAAGCCTGTCGACTTGAAGAGAAAGGCAGGCAGCTGCTTGAACAAAACAGCGCCTTGCTGGCGGCCACGCTTGAACGCCTGAGCTCGCTGGCCGTGCTGGTCACCAATCGCCGCCGGCCCGAGGTGGAAAGGGCGATCGCAAATATGAAAACCGCCCTGAACAGCCGCCTTTCCGGCGCCACGCTTTCCACGCAGACGCTGCACGCCATTATTGATGCACTCGATGAGGCTACCCGGAAAATCGAACGCTGCTGAGGCGTTACTTCCCGTTTTCTCTCCTGAAACCAGACTTTCTTGCCCCTCATCATCAGGGGCTTTTTAATGACCCGCCTCTGTTACAGCTTCCGCTTTTTTTGCCTCTGAACCGCCCACTCAGACAACGCATAACCTGCTAGACTGTGGGGAAATAGCGTTAGTAAGCGCGGCCGCCCTGAAAGTGCTATCAGGTCCGGTCCGGCGACTTCTAAGCCTGAATTCATCCTGACAGCGACCCGAGGTAACTATGTTAAGTGAAAAGCAGAAAGAAGCAGTGAAGGCAACGGTGCCCGTACTGAAGGAAAACGGCGTGGCGCTGACGGACTATTTTTACAAGCGAATGCTGAATAACCATCCTGAGCTGAAGGAAACGTTTAATATGGGGCACCAGCGCAGCGGTGCCCAGGCGAGAGCGCTGGCGGGTGCCGTACTGGCCTACGCTGAAAACATTGATAATCCGGGCGTGCTGGCGCCGGTCATTGAGCTTATCTGCCATAAGCACGTCAGCCTGAATATCCAGACGCCTGATTATGATATTGTCGGAGAAAACCTGCTTCACTCCATCAGCGAAGTGCTTAATATCCCGATGGAAGACGACCTGATTGCGGCATGGGGAGCTGCCTATAAGCAGCTGGCTGATCTCTTTATCGCGACAGAAAACAGACTCTACGAAGAACATCGAAACAGCCGCGGCAGCTGGGTCGGCTGGCGAAATTTTATCGTAGAGAGAAAAGTCAAAGAGAGCGCGGAAATCACCTCTTTCTACCTTATCCCCGAAGATGGCGGAGCGCTGCCTGACTGGAAGCCCGGCCAGTATATTACCCTGCGGCTGCTGGTTCCCGATCTGGGCATTAAACAGCCCCGCCAGTACAGCTTATCGAACAGCCCGACAGATAACTATTTACGTATTTCGGTCAAACGCGAAGATCCGCGCGTGGCAGGACAGGATCCCGGATACGTTTCTTCTACGCTGCATAATTCGGTTGAAGAGGGCGCTGTGGTGGAGCTGAGCGCGCCGACCGGCAATTTCTATCTGATGAATCCCGACGCCACCAATGTGCTTATCAGTGCCGGCGTGGGGCTGACGCCGATGATCTCCATGGTCAACCATCTGCTGGCCGCACATGCCGATCCCCATTCCCATCCCGCAACAGGTCAGGGCACCGATCGGGAAGCGGCACTCAGCGCAGAGACGAAGAAAGCGATCTATTTTATCCACGCCGCCCGTAGCCCTGAGGTGCACGCCTTGCGGGATGAACTGCAAAATCTGGCCAGGCTGAATGATAATCTTCATCTCTACATTGCTTATGAAGAGGTGAATGAGGATGTGATTTCCGGTCAGGATTATCACCGGCAGGGAAGGCTGGATCTCAACGAGCTGCCCGCGGATTATCTGCCTGAGGATGCCGATTACTACCTCTGCGGTCCGGCGCCGTTCATGCAGGAGCAGCATCGTGCGCTTATCGGGAAAGGCGTTCCAGCGGAACGCATTTTCAGTGAGGCGTTCAGTACCGGCGGGCTGCAGCTGTAACACCGTCATTGCGTGACAACGTCACATTTTCGGCATTCTCCTGGCCATTAGCTGTGTCTGCCTTCGGGCGCCGCAGCGGTAGCTCAATGTTATCTGTCGCTCTGGCTACTCGCCCGGCGGCAGATAGACTCTCCAGCCTGTGAAGCACATCACAACGCCAGCGCGTCACTTATGAAACACACAAATTGCTAAAGCGAAAACGGCAAGCGTTAACCCCACAGCACGCTTCCATGGCCTTTAGCAGCCACCATTTGCCGTAAACAGGCTGCTTTATGAACATCGTAAGGCCAGTCTGAAAGCAGGGTTTCAAATTAAGTTGTTGATTATTAATGGCTTAATCTCCATTTTTCGCGGCCTTCATACCTTCCGTCCGGCTAAAATAAACTGGCACCGTGGCGAAACTGTCACTCATGATTCATAAATTAAACGGATTATTCAATTAACCTCTTTTTAGTTAAATTTACATTATCCTTTTGTAATGGACTGTAAGGGTAAGAGTTGTTCAAATGTATACTCTGAGAGACAAAAATGCTTAAATTAACCAGTATCATCATAGCGATTGTCGGTATCGCTATGCTCTTTATGGGTGGCAAGCTGCTGCTCATCGGGGGAACGCCCTTTTACGTGGTGATGGCGCTCGGGCTGCTTATCACTGCGGTTGCGCTGTTCAAAAATAAACGAATTGCCCTTTCCATTTATGCCGTACTGATGTGGATCGTGCTGGCATGGATGATCTATGAAGTTGGCTTTGATAAATGGCAGTGGATCCCACGCGGCGACCTGATCGGTCTGTTTGGCCTCTGGCTCGCTATGCCGTGGATTGTCCGCCCCCTTAACCGCGCGCAGAATCCTGCCGATCGTCGCGGCTTCCATCCTTTCCTTGGCACGACGGTAATTGTGATCGTTGCGCTGGTCATTGGCATGATGTTCTATGACCCTTACCCGCAGGAAGGCAACATTACCACCAAGCGTAATCCTGCCGACGGCGATATCGCTCAGAACGACTGGGCGGCTTATGGCGGTACCAATAACGGCCAGCGTTTCTCCGGTCTGAAGCAGATCACCAAAGAGAACGTCGATAACCTGGAAGTGGCATGGACATACCACACCGGCGATCTGCGTAATGCTGAAAAGGACGCGACTGAATATACCTTCGAAGCGACCCCGCTGAAGGTGAACAACACCTTATATTTCTGTACGGCACATAACGAAGTTCACGCACTGAACCCGGAAACGGGGGAGATGAAGTGGAAATATCAGCCGGAGAAAGATCGCTCTTACCTGCAGCAGCACCAGACCTGCCGTGGCGTGAGCTACTATGCGCCACAAAGCGCTGAATCCACAACGCAGCCTGCTCAGCCAGCGGCAACGGTCGCTCAGGCTACCGCACCCGCAACCTGCCGTAAGCGCATCTTCAACGCTGCCAACGACGGTAAACTGCTGGCGCTGGATGCTGACACCGGTAAGCTGTGTGCCGATTTCGGTAACAACGGTATCATCGATCTCAGCGACAATATGGGCAAAATCCGCCCTCATGCGCTGATGGAAACCTCTGCGCCGCTGGTGGCCGGTAACCTGGTCATCGTGGGCGATTCCGTGATGGATAACGGCTATAACTCGGGCAACCCATCCGGGGTTATCCGTGCTTATGACGTGATCAGCGGTAAACTGGTCTGGAACTTCGACCCGGCCAACCCGCAGAGCACTGACCCTATTGCGGCGGACGGCATCTATCCTCAGGATACGCCAATCGCCTGGGCCACGCTGAGCGCTGACGTGAAAAACGGCCTGGTGTATGTGCCGTTTGGCAACGCCTCACCGGATGAGGTCGGTCTGAACCGCGATCCTAACAGCAACACCGAGAAATTCCGTGATGCGCTGGTGGCGCTGGATCTGAAAACCGGCGCCTTTAAGTGGCTTTTCCAGACCTCAAAACACGATCTCTGGGACCGCGATATCCCGTCACAGCCGTCGCTGCTGGACATTGACTACCAGGGCAAAAAACAGCCGGTGGTGGTGATGCCAACGAAGACCGGCAACCTGTTTGTTCTCAACCGTCTGACCGGTCAGCCTGTCTATCCGGTAAATAATGTTGATGTCTCGACCAAAGGCATCAAGGGCGAGAATTACTCGCCAACCCAGCCGGTCTCTGCGCTGAACTTCATTCCCGATCCGCTCAGCGAAAAATCGATGTGGGGCGTGACCCCGTTCGATCAGATGGCCTGCCGGATGGACTTCAAATCGCTGCGCTATGACGGCAACCCATGGACGCCAGCAACTGAGCAAGGGTCGATTATCTTCCCGGGTAACATTGGTGCGTTCAACTGGGGATCGGTGGCTGTTGATCCGGAGCGTCAGATCCTGATTGCTGCGCCGGTTCGCCTGGCTTACAAATACACTCTGATCAAACGTACTGCTGAAACCGCAGACAAGCGTATGTTTACCAAAGAGAATACGCCGTACTGGAACGAAAACTTTGAGGGTGATTACGCCATTCATATTCAGCAGCTCTCTTCCAGTCTGGGTATTCCCTGCATTGCTCCGCCATGGGGTCGTCTGGTGGGCGTGGACCTGACCACGGGTAAAACCGAATGGCTGCGTCGCATCGGTACTACTAAAAACCTGAAAACCTCTTTCCTGCCGGGACGCTTCCCGATTGGCTTCCCGATGGGAATGGTGGCACACGGTGGCCCGCTGACCACCGCAGGCGATCTGGTGTTCCATGGCGCAACGGCGGATAACTTCTTCCGCGCCTACGACATCAACACCGGTGAACTGTTATGGCAGACCGAGCTGCCAGCGGGTGGACAGGCAACGCCAGCCACCTATATGGGCGTCGATAACAAACAGTATGTGGTGATTGCCGCAGGCGGGCATGGCTCGCTGGGCACCAAAGAAGGTGATGCTGTAGTGGCATACCGTCTGAAATAAGTTATCCCACCGGATGGATAACGCAGAAAGGGACAGCGAACGCTGCCCCTTTCTTATTGTCGTCCCTAAACCACCGACTGATTCCGGCCCGGGCTTCCCTGGCGTTCACCGCTCATCTTCCTCGCTGGAGATGGCATGCGCGGCGCAAATAAGCGCCAGATGGCTGAGGCCCTGAGGAAGATTTCCCCGCCAGCTGTTGGTCCGCACATCAAACATTTCGTTGAAGGTTTCAACGTTGCCCTGACGGCAAATCAGCTCAAGGATCGCCTGCATCGTCTCCTCCGCACGCGCCTTTTTGCCCATGGCAGCCCAGGCTTCTGCCATCCAGAACGAACAGGCAACAAAGGTGCTTTCTTCGCTTTCCACGCCCGAATAGCGGTAGACCATCGGGCCGTTATGCCCCAGCTCCTGATGGATCGCCTCCAGCGTCGCCAGCATCCGGTCGGGAGAAACGGCACGGCCATAGTCATGCGTCAAGGCGATAGCGGCATCAAGCGAGTCACTGCCGACGTAAAACGTATAGGCCTGGCGTTTTTCAGACCAGCAGTGCTCCTCAATCCAGTCACGGATCCGGTCACGCTCCCGCTTCCAGCGCTCAAGCCATGTCGGCTCGATATGCGTTCCTTCCGCCAGCTTCACCGCCCGGTCCAGCGCCATCCAGCATGCCATTTTTGAATGGGTATAATGCCGCTCCTCCGGAAGCTCCCAGATACCTGAATCTTGCTGGCGCCAGTTGTCGGCGCAGTGATTGGCCAGCTGTCCCAGCAGACGGGAAGTGGAGAGATCGAGTACATGGCCGGCTTCAATAAAGAGCTGCGCGGTGGCCAGCATATCGCCATACATGCTCAGCTGAGTCTGATCGCGGGCATTATTGCCGACGCGCACCGGCTGCGACCCCTGATAACCTTCCAGCGGCATAAAGCGCTCAGCGGGCACGATTCCGCCCTCCAGGGTGTAACAGGTGCGCAGCGGACAGCCGTGTTTGAGGATCGTTGCCGAAAGCCAGGAAAAGGCAGCCTTACAATCTTCGAGCGCGCCGAGATAGACGAAGGATTTAATGATCAGGCAGGCGTCGCGCACCCAGGCGTAGCGGTAATCGTAATTCTTGCTGCCGCCAATCCCCTCCGGCAGTGAGGTGGTGGCTGCCGCAGCCAGCGCGCCGGTCGGAGAATACCAGAGGAATTTCAGCGCCAGCGCCGAGCGGTAAACGTGTTCGGTGAAGGTGCCCTCATAGCTCAGGCTCTTGATCCAGTCCCGCCAGGCGAGATCGCTGGTTTCAATACGCTGGTCGATCGACTGTAGTGTCGGCACCGCCAGCGGCTCTTTCTCCGTCGCCAGCAACGCGACCAGTGACGATGAGCCTGGCGAGGTCTTCAGCGTACCGCTAAAGCCTGCATCATGTTCCTCATTTTGCCGGACATCTTCAGAATGCCTCAGCATGATCAACAGATCGCCAACGTGAAATACCGGACCGTGCTGCGTCTCGTTCAGCCAGGGACTGCGTGTTTCCGCCATGGTGCCCAGCTTTAACGTGATCCGCAGCGTAACGCTGCCCTTTACGCCGTCAATACGTCGGGCGATTTCGCTCCAGGGCAGTCGGCCTGCCAGGGTGCTGTTAATGGATTCCGTCAGCAGTACCGTCCCTTTTTTCGTTTCAAAACGGGTTTCCAGCACGTTGCTGTGTTCGCGGTAGCTGCGTTTAACGGTGTAAGGCTCGTCAGGTTCGATCTGAAAAAAACCGCCAATTTTGCTGTCCAGCAGGCGGTCAAAAAGCGGGGGGGAATCAAGGTTCGGTGAGCACCACCAGTCGATGGCGCCGTCTGGCGCAATCAACGCGACGGACCTGCCTTCGCCAATGGCAGCATAATCGCCGGGATCGGCAAATCCGTCGCGCCTTTCTGGCTGGCGATAAACGGCATTTTTCATCGTTGTTATTTCCTGGGTTATACCGGGATGGATCAGCAACCGGGCGCTGTACCCGGCGGGCAAAACCAAAAATGGCCGCCAGTTGGCGGCCACGAAGCGTTACGTCAGGACAGCGCTGAATTACAGCGTGCCGGTACCGCCGTCAGAACACCAGACCTGACCGGAGGTGAAGCTGCTTTCCGTTGAGGCCATGGTGACGTAGAGCGGGGCGATTTCCGCCGGCTGGCCCGGACGACCCAACGGGGCAGTGCCGCCGAACTCCTGCACTTTCTCCTGCGGCTGGCCGCCGCTGGACTGGAGCGGCGTCCAGTAAGGGCCGGGCGCCACGGCGTTCACGCGAATGCCATCCTCGCCCAGCTGCTTAGCCAGCGCCTTGGTAAAGGCGACGATAGACGCTTTGGTCTGCGCATAGTCGAGGAGGATCGGGCTTGGGATATAAGCCTGCACCGAAGAGGTATTGATAATCGCGGCACCGCGCGGCAGGTGCTCCAGCGCAGCCTTGGTGATCCAGAACATGGCGTAGACGTTAGTTTTGAAGGTGGCGTCAAAATCCTCCGTGCTCAGGGTGCGGATCGATTCATTAAACTGCTGACGTCCGGCGTTGTTCACCAGAATATCCAGGCCACCCAGCTGGCTTGCCGCGTCGCTGACCAGTTTTTTACAGAATTCTTCAGAACGGATATCGCCCGGCAGCGCAACGGCTTTACGGCCCTCCGCCTCAATCAGTTTGATCACCTCGGCGGCGTCGGACTCTTCCTCTGGCAGATAGCCAATCGCCACATCAGCGCCTTCACGGGCATAGGCGATAGCGACCGCACGGCCAATACCGGAGTCACCGCCGGTGATCAGCGCTTTTCTGCCCTGAAGGCGACCGGAACCGCGGTAGCTTTTCTCCCCATGGTCGGGAACAGGCGTCATTTTGCTCGCAAGACCTGGCGGCTGCTGCGGCTGTTCCGGAAACGGCGGGGTGGGATAGTCAATGGTAAGCAGGGATTTTTTAGTCTGTTCACTCATTCTTTAGCTCCTTCTTCTCAATGATTTCACAGTCATAAGCGTAGTAGAGATGTGAGCATTGTCACGCTTGAGCGTGAGCGCAAAGGCTAATGAAGAGTAAAGCAGGGCGCTGCAACCCGCGCTGTGACGGGAAAACAGGGCGAAATAAAGAATAATCCTGGAGTGCCCGGGCGGGCGTTGCGTTATCTGCCGCCGGGAGAAGCGCCGGCAGATTCTGCGAATAAAAGCGCGTGTTTGCCAGCCGGTTTACTCACGCCGCGCGCAGGGAAACCGGCCGGAAAGCTATAATCACTCCGCAGCGAGGCGGAATGCAGAGACGGCACGCGTCAGCGAGTGCACCTGCTCTTCAAGCGAGGCGGAGGCGGAGGCGGACTCCTGAACCAGCGCGGAGTTCTGCTGGGTCACGCTATCCATCTCGGTAACGGCCTGTTCGATCTGCGAGATGCCGTGGCTCTGCTCACCGGAAGCGGTGGAGATATGTTCCATCAGCACATCAACCTGCGTGACCGAGGCGATAATCGCGTTAATCGCTTCGCCGGTTTTGCTCACTTGGTCGGAGCCCGCTTTGATATTAGAGACCGATTCAGAAATCAGTCCCTCAATCTCTTTGGCCGCCAGCGCGCTGCGTTGCGCCAGAGAGCGCACCTCACCGGCCACAACGGCGAACCCGCGTCCCTGTTCACCCGCTCTGGCGGCTTCTACCGCGGCGTTCAGCGCCAGGATATTGGTCTGGAAGGCGATGCCGTTGATAACGTTGATAATGTCTTCAATCTTCTTCGAGCTGCTGTTGATAAGACCCATAGTGACGATGACCTCACGCGAGACTTTTTCACCCGTCTGCGCATTTTTCACCGCTTCCTGAGTCAGGCGACTCGCCTCAACGACGTTTTCGGTATTCTGCTTCACCGTCGCGCCCAGCTCTTCCATGCTGGCTGCCGTCTGGGTCAGTGCCGCCGCCTGTTGCTCAGTACGTGATGCGAGATCGATATTTCCGGCGGCGATCTCCTGGGATGCGCTGGAGACGGTATGCGTGGAGTCACGTACCTGACGAATAATGCCGGTCAGCGCCAGGCGCATCTGCTCCATTGAGTGCATCAGCGTCTGAATTTCATTGCGCGACGACGCCTTCACCGGCAGCGGATTATCCAGAATACCCTCGGCAATCTTCGTGCAGTGATCGCGGGCCTCAAAGAGCGGCGTGAGAACGTGGCGACGCAGCAAAATCAGCACGGCGGCAATCACAACAAGGAACAGCACGCCGAAGGTGACAATCAGGCCAAGACCAAAACTGAAATTACTCTGCGCATCGCTGTTCAGGCGTTTCGCATACTGCTCATGCAGCGTCAGCACATTGTCCAGTACGATCTCATACTGTCTGTCGAGGCGAATAACGTTCGCTATCTGCCTGTCAAACGCGGCGCGGTTATTTGCTTCCGCGGCCTTAAGCAAGGGCAGTAATCCTTCCTGACGGTAGGTCAGCCAGGCGCTGCTGTATTGATCCGCCAGCGCCTGCTCCCCCGGACGCTTTGGCGCATCGACGTAGGACTGAAAAGCACCATCCGCTTTCTTCAGGACCTCATTGACCCCGTCGAGCGTCGGCGCGGTGGACGACAGCGTATTGTCTTCCACCATTTTCATATATTCCATCAGCCGCACCCGCAGCGTGCGGCTGTGGTTGATAGGATCGATAATGGAGAGGACGACGCGAATTTCTTTATTCACGTCGTCCAGAGAGTCGTTACTGCGCGTCAGCAGCCAGAGATTGGAAAATATGCTGGTAAAAAACAGAATAAACAGCAGTAAAAGGGCGAGCAGGGATGACTTTTTGAGCGACATCAGGACTTCCTTAACGGTTCGTGAAGTCAGTGGTATCGGCAAAACAGCCGGAAAAATTAGCCTCATCCCGCCCGGAAAGGCTGCAAGCTTACCTTAGTAAAGTGAATGTGATTGAATAATAAAGTATTAAAAGAATAATTCACCATCATCGCCGCTGCGGCAGTGAGAGGTTAGCCAGGCTCACCGACAGCAGCGTCAGTCGACAGCCGTAGCCGGTTAAAGCAGTACTGACCGTGAGGCAGCGATCTTAACAGAGGCATTAACGCATCTGGTATCACGCATTGTGACCAGCATGTATGCCTCTTTGCGGCGTTATCTATCCTTATAAAGCTTCATTTTCCTGCAATAAAGCCGGTATCTTAAAAAATAATTCTGCTCAGTAGTGGCCCGCGCCTGAAAAGGCTAACTCCCGGCCTTTTATCCTCTTTTTCAGGGCGCAGCTTACAGCTCACTGCAATAAGCCGGAAAACCTGCCCACAATCAGTACCAGAAAATGCGTGATAACCCCATTGCACGCCCGCCTGAACCCGTAAGGGCTATACTTTTAACAGCCTTTCAATTGCGCTGCGTTATCTCTTTGCGTGGCGAAAGCTGTTCCCAGCATCTCAACTAATAAAGCTTCGTATCTTCCGACAGCGTGAAGTTTCAGCACCGCTGTCTTTATTGATCATTGTATCGATAGAATTGGCGATCCTGATGGTCGCTGAATTTTGCATCACCGGGGGTAGGGGATGAGGGACAACGGGCAACAAAAATATGCCGGTTCGCCTTACGTTTCTTTCTGGCAGGGAGGATTCGAAGGGGCCGATCATGTGACGCGGCAGGGCATCGCGTTGTCGATGACGGAATCAAACGACCATTTGCAGCAGGCCGCTGATGATTATCGTGCGCTTGCCGCCATGAATATCCGCACGGTGCGTGAGACTGTCGGCTGGCGACTGTGCGACACCCCTCAGGGTTATGATTTCAGCAGTGTTCATGCGCGTATGCGCGCAGCCAGTGCAGCGGGCGTGCAGATTTGCTGGACGATCTGCCATTACGGCTGGCCCACAGGTATCGATCCGTTCCATCCGTTCTTTATTCCGCGGTTCGCCCGTTTCTGTGGCGCGCTGGCCGCCACGCTTGCCTCAGACTATGACGCTCCACCAGTCTACTCGCCGGTCAACGAAATCTCTTTTACCAGCTGGGCGATGGCTGTCGGGTTCTTCCCTTCGTCCATCGGGCCAGGTCATAAAACAGGTCTGCTGGCCCGCCAGCAGCTGGTAAGAGCGACCCTGGCTGCCTGTGATGCCATCTGGCAGGCGGATCCGGGGGCGCGGATCATGCACTGCGATCCGCTGATTCATATCGGCTCACCCGGCGACGATCCCGGGCTGGTCGCTGTCGTCAAAGAAGAGAATGAGGCTCAGTTTCACGCGTGGGATATGATCTGTGGCAGGCGGGAACCGGCGCTGGGCGGATCTCCCCGCTATCTGGATCTTATCGGGGCCAACTACTATCACGACAATCAGTGGGAGTACGGCAGCAATCATCGCTACTTCTGGCATCTTGGCGATGCCAGAAGGATCCCTTTTCATCAGATGCTTACCACCCTTGCCCGGCGGTATGAGCGGCCCGTCCTTATCGCGGAAACCAGCCACGTTGGCAGCGGCAGGGGGGCCTGGCTGCAGCATATCGGGGCAGAAGCCGCTCAGGCCATCAGCCAGGACGTTGAGCTGCTGGGCATCTGTCTTTATCCCGTCATCGACCGCCCCGACTGGGAAGATGCCAGCAGATGGCATCAGAGCGGTCTCTGGGATGTCAGCCAGGATGGGACATTTCAGCGCAATAAAGTCCTGCATTATGCAAATGCGCTGGTTGAGGCGCAACGTCAGCCTGGTCAGTTTCAGTCCCGACTGGCCTTTGGCTCTGTCAGTAAGGAGAATGTGATGAAGGTTAATACTATTATTGTTTTCAGCCATCTGCGTTGGGACTTTGTCTTTCAGCGTCCGCAGCAGATCCTTACCCGCCTCGCCAGAGATTTTGAGGTTATCTTTATTGAGGAGCCGGTCTTTCAGGAGGGCGAAGCCGGGCTGCACCTCTCTTATCCCTGCGCCAATGTCACCGTCGCGCGGCCACACACTAACGTGCGGCAGCCGGGGTTTCACGACGATCAAATCGCGGCGCTGCAACCCTTGCTGACGCCGCTTTGTTCCGGTGATGCGCAACCTGTGGTCTGGTTTTATACGCCGATGGCGCTGCCGCTGCTCAGCGAACTGACCCCGTCGCTGGTCATTTATGACTGTATGGACGAGTTGTCCGCTTTCGATAATGCGCCCCGGCAGCTGCTACAGCGTGAATCCGCGCTGCTTAAACGCGCCGACCTGGTTTTCACCGGTGGACCAAGCCTCTATGAAGCCAGGCGCAAAAAACATCCCGCCGTACACTGTTTCCCGAGCAGCGTGGATGTGGTGCACTTTGAGCAGGCGCTCGATCGCAGCAATGAACATCCTTTGCAGGCGGATCTTCCTCATCCACGCCTCGGTTACTACGGTGTGATCGATGAACGGATCGATATGGCCCTGATTGCGCAACTGGCGGAGCGTTATCCTCACTGGCAGTTTATTTACGTGGGCCCGGTGGTCAAAATCGATCCGGCGTCGCTGCCGGTACGTGAAAACATCCACTACCTGGGGATGCAGCCTTATCAGGCGCTGCCGCAGTTTCTTGCGGGCTGGGACGTCTGTCTGATGCCGTTTGCCCTGAACCCTTCGACACAATTTATCAGTCCGACCAAGGTACTGGAATATATGGCCGCTGAACGCCCGGTGGTCAGTACGAATATCCGGGATGTGGCACAACCCTATGGCGATCTGGTGATGGTTGCGCAAGATCGCGATGATTTTGTGCGGCATTGCGCCAGCGCCGTTAATCTCAATGAGGACGAACTGGTACTGATGGCACAGCGGATGAAGGCGGTAGTCAGTCAGACCTCCTGGCGACACACCGTTGACGCAATCACTGCCCTTATTACCGACGCGCTGGCAAAAGCGCAGGAAGTCAGGCTGGCATTGTCACTTACCCAGGCCGTGGCCAGCGTTGACCAAGGTCGGGGAAGCGGCACCATCAGGACGCGACACCTTATCCTCGGTGCCGGACCGACGGGGCTGAGCGCTGCGCTTCATCTGGGCGAGGATGCGGTATTGCTGGAACGAAATAGCGGGGTAGGCGGCTGGTGCCGGTCCGTTGATGAAGCTGGCTTCGTGTTCGATTACGCGGGTCACATTATGTTTTCTAACGAACCTTATGTGCTGGAAATGTACAAGCTGCTGCTGGGCGATAATCTGCACTGGCAGGCGCGGGAAGCCTGGGTTTACACCTCTGGCGTCCATACCCGTTATCCTTTCCAGGGCGCGCTTTATGGCCTGCCACCGGCGGTGATTAAAGAGTGCGTGCTGGGCGCGATTGAGGCGCGCTACGGAGAAGTTGGCGCAACGTCGGCAGATGGGCCAGAGATCCGGGATTGTTGTGCCGATGGTAGCGTCGCGGCAACCGCTTCCTGCACCGCGAAAAGCCTGGGGCAGGGTACGGAGAACTTTGAACAGTTCATCCTGCAGACCTGGGGGCGAGGTATTGCCCGCCATTTTGCCATTCCTTACAACCAGAAATTATGGAAAGTACCGCTGAACGAAATGGAAACCTCCTGGCTGGGTGGACGGGTACCGTTGCCCGATCTGGCACAGATCATCGACGGCGCACTCGAACCGGTCAGTAAACCCGTCGGGCCGAATGCGCGTTTCGGCTATCCGCTTCGCGGCGGTTTTCAGGCGCTGATGAACGGTTTTCTGCCCCTGCTGAAGGGGACGCTTGAAACTAACGCCGAGATTGTGCAGCTCTTTCCGCAGCAGCACATTGTTGTACTGAATGATGGACGCCGCTATCAGTATGAACAGCTAATCAGTACCCTTCCGCTACCGTCGCTGGTGGCCATGCTGGGTAGCCAGGCGCCAGCTGAGGTTCAGGCTGCGGCGGCGGGTCTGCGTCACACCTCAGTCCGCTGCGTCAATCTGGGCATTGGCCGCGCCGATCTTTTGGAAAAACACTGGATCTACTATCCCGGTGATACGTTGTTCCATCGCGTGTTTCTTCAGGGTAACGCCAGCCCGCACTGTAATCCCGAGGGGGGCTTTGGGCTGATTTGTGAAATGACCTATACGGACGATCACCCTTTGCCGCTGGAAGGAGAGGCGTTGAATCAGCGCTGCATTGAAGATTGCATTCGCGTGGGATTATTCACCGCAGAGGATCCCGTTCTTACCGCCTCTCAGACGGATATCCCCTGCGCCTATGTTATCTACGATCATCAACGGCTCAATAACGTTACGCTGATCCGCGAGTGGCTGCTTAAGTACGACATCTCTCTCGCCGGGCGCTACAGCGAATGGGAATATTACAATTCCGATCACGCGTTTCTTGCCGGGAAAAAGGCGGCGGAAAAACTCATCATGCAGCCTGCGTCGCGTGGCGCGGTCTCCTGAGCCTCGTTTAACGCCCGCGGCTGGGAAAGCGTTATCGCCTTTCCAGCCGCAACTTTTTCTTTGTTAATCTGTACTTATGCAGACTCTCTGCCAGGCTTAAAGAGAACGATATTGTGACAGGACCTGCTCATCCCATAAGGAGAAAGAGAATGAAAAAGACGCTCGCACTCGCTGTGCTTTTTGCTGTCAGCTTTTCCGGCTTTGCCCAGGAAGGGGGATTTAAGGGCGGAGAACCACCACCGCAGCAGAAAGATGCTGGCTCTAAGGGCACTGAGGATACCGGTGAGAGCAAAATCAGCCAGATCCGCGATATGCGTATAGATGCCTGGGTAACGCTGGAAGGGCACATCCTGAAGAAAACGGCGGATGAAACCTACACGTTCCGCGATCAGACGGGAACGATTACCGTTAATATTCCTCAGGCGACCTGGAAAGGCAAAGAATTTAACGCCGATGATATGGTTCGCCTTAGCGGCTACGTCAAAGGAAAGGGCGAACAAACCGAGCTTAATGTTGAACGGGTAGACCTCCCTTAAACGAAGGCCACGCCTGTGATAGCGCGCCCCATCGCGGGCGCGGATCCGTCACAATCCTTTGACGTATTATCCTAATATCTTACCGATAAATGGGAAGAATTGTAGGTGGCCGCTTCTGAAGCTCTCCCCGTCCAGCCTGCCACCGTTACGCTGCTCTGCCTGTAAGAAGAGGCTTCCGATCTTATGGCACTTGCCAGCAGTCGCTCCTCATTGTCAGTGAGCGCCTCGTTTGTTTTCTCCGGCTCGTAATACGCCTCCAGCCAGCGCTGATAACGGGCAATGACCCCCTGCTTATCGTTCTCATCTTCAAGACGGCAGATAAACAACCACGCGGCAGGTTCGCGACCATCGCAGAGATAAAGTTCCATTTTTTGCGGGTCGGCAGCCTCGTGCGGGAGCTGGACAACTTTGATGCGGGAAAAACGGATGCGGGACCATTTGTTAAGCAGGGAATATAAACGCAGTCTGGCCATGGGCGCTCCATATCAATGCAATCGAAAACCCGTGGCGAAACAGTCTGGACTGTTGCCACACTAAGGTATGATCCCTGATATAAGCCGGTTAAGCCCGACCAAAATAAACGGCTGTCATTGAACTTCCCCGTTGAACGGGTGAGGTAAGAAGGTAAAAAAAGGCGTGCCCTAAGTCCAATTTTAAATCGGCAATACGCCTTTTTTAAGAATACACCTGGAAATAAAGGGTTATTTCTGGAAATGCCTTCCCTGGCATGCCAGCTGTTCAGCGGCGGGGTGGGTTAGACGACAGAAGTTCAGTGCAGTGCTGAAGTGCGAAAAGCGCTGCGTCGTTAATAACGGTTTCGCTGTCACCCTCAAAATGGCGCACAAGACTCACCACCTTATCCGGCAATCCCCAGGCGAACCAGATGGTTCCGGCCGGGGTGCCATCCTCGCCGCCATCGGGACCGGCATAGCCGCTGACGGCAATACTGACCGCTTCGCCCGTCAGCGCCTTTGCCCCCGCAACCATCTCTCTGACGGCGGCTTCGCTGACGGCGCTCTCTTCGCGCAGGGTGGTTTCACTTACCTGCAGTACGCGATGCTTGGCGGTGTCGGTGTAGGTGACGAGCGCAGTGGTAAAAAACTCCCCGCTGCCGCTGGCGGCACCCAGTGACATGCCAACCAACCCGGCAGTGCAGGACTCTGCCGTCACCACTTTGATCCCATTGGCCTTCAGCACCTCACCGAGCGCCTGGGCTGCATGCTGTAATGCTTTGTTCATTGCCGTCTCCTGTTGATGAAGCAAGCGTCGGGCTGCGTTTCCGCCCTCTCTCAGGCCCGGCTGCTGTCTGGTGCTCTGTAGCCATCGTCTGGATAAATACAGGGCGAAATAGCGGGGCGCTTACCCTATTTTGGCAGGGCAGTGATGCGGCTATTTACCTTGCAGGCTGGTGGAAAGGTCCCGGTGCAGCCAGGCATACTGATATCGCTTTCCGAATGTCAGGAAGTGTAGGCTATCCGTCAAAAGAGGAAAAACAACCCGATAAAAATGTGATCTGTTTCAAAATATCGGCCTGTATTATCACGTTGCCGGGCTGACACTATCAGGATTCCTGTATTGCCATGCCTTAAGCGCGAAGTCAGCGCGGCTACTCTCTGGTAAGACAATCAATGTATTTCTGGGCAGATTCACTCACAATTTTTCCCGCTTGTGCCTTGATATCCTGGCCTGCAAAAGCGCCATAGAGACGATCAAAATTGAGCTGTTGTGCTTTTTCTGCCATGGAACCGACCACAGTGGCGGGTAACGGCAGCAGATTGGGGTAGCTCCACATAAACGAGACTCGATCGGCACCCGGCGTGACCTGAATGATATCGCCCGCCAGCAGGACGCCATCGCCCTTATGCCAGTGAAGCACGGTTCCGCCGGCAAAATGCCCTCCCATGCGGATCAGGTCAACCTCAGCATTTAAACGCAGTGACTCTCCCTGCCACAGCTGGATAAATGGGCTGTCACGCTGTATCCACTCCCGGTCTGACGCATGTAACCAGATAGGAACATTGAACGCCGCCGCCCAGTCCTGCATGCGGGTATAGTAATGAGGATGGGAGATGGCGATGCCGCTCAGGCCGCCCAGCGCCTCGATAAGGGTTTGTGTAGCGTTATCCAGCAGGGCGATACAGTCCCAGAGCAGATTACCTTCCGGCGTTCTCAGCAGAAAAGCGCGCTGGTTGATGGCAAAGGCAGGAACGGTTTGCAGGCTGAGGAGCTGCGTTTCATGCTGGGTCCACTTATTGGCGTGCTTTGCGTTCAGTTCCTCAACGTTTGTCCATTTCTGTCCGTCCGCGGGCACGTACTGCCGCTCTTCTTCGCATATTGCGCAGCAGGAAGGGTGAGGGGGAGTATCGTATGAGGTGCCGCAGGTGATGCAAATGCTCATGTTTTACCTCTGAAGGGCCGCTGATTTTAATGAACAATGTAGCTGACAGTGACGGTTTGCGCTGGTGGGAAGGAAGAGTAAACGTAGAGTAGTTACAACATACAAATCACTGATTATAACGATGCCTGGAGATCGGTGAAGTGGGTTACGCCTCTTAGTCAGGCAGGGGTAAAGCACGGCTGCTAATCTTGCAAAGGCAACGCTTTCTCGGGTGATGTTATCTGGAAAGTACTTTCGTCCCGGTATGCGACTGAGCAGAGACACAATCCGTTAAGCTCATCTCCAGCCTTGCGTGTCAGAATGCAGGCTGGCGTCCCGTTACAGCATTGGTTCTGTCTAAAAACGCCTCAGCGACAGAAAACGACCTGCCTGTATCCCGAACTAAAAGGCTCTCAAGCAATGAAAAAAATTGGTTTCTTGTCATTTGGCCACTGGACACCCTCAGCGCAGTCGGCCACACGCTCTGCCGCCGATGCGCTGCTGCAGTCGATCGATCTCGCCGTTGCTGCAGAAGAGTTAGGTGCAGACGGCGCCTATTTTCGCGTACACCATTTTGCCCGTCAGCTCAGTGCGCCTTTCCCATTACTGGCAGCGGTGGCCGCCCGCACGACATCTATCGAGATCGGTACCGGCGTCATTGATATGCGCTACGAGAATCCGCTTTATATGGCAGAAGAAGCCGGCATTGCCGATCTGATAAGTGGGGGACGGTTACAGCTGGGTATCAGCCGGGGTTCTCCGGAGCAGGTCGTGGAAGGCTGGCGCTATTTCGGCTATCAGCCAGAGGCGGGAGAAAGCGCCGCTGAAATGGGGCGTCGCCATACCTTAAAGCTGCTCGACGTGCTGCGCGGAGAAGGTTTCGCCACGCCGGAGCCGCAGCCTATGTTTCCCAATCCGCCAGGATTACTGCGTCCTGAACCTTATTCAGAAGGTCTGCGGGAGCGCATCTGGTGGGGATCCGGTTCTAACGCCACCGCTGTCTGGGCAGCGAAACTCGGCATGAATCTGCAAAGCTCCACGCTGAAAGATGACGAAACCGGCGAGCCTTTTCATCTTCAGCAGGCGAAGCAGATCCGCGCTTACCGCAAGGCGTGGCAGGAAGCGGGGCATAACCGTTCACCACGCGTTTCAGTAAGCCGCAGTATCTTCCCGCTGGTCAACGAACGCGACCGCGCCTGGTTCGGCAGCAGTGGGGAAGGTGGCGACCAGATTGGCTACCTGGATGAACAAACGCGGGCCATTTTTGGCCGTAGCTATGCCGCTGAGCCTGAAAAACTGATTGAGCAACTGGCGCGGGATGAGGCTATCGCCGAAGCCGATACGCTTCTGCTTACTCTGCCTAATCAGCTTGGCGTTGACTACTGCGCGCACGTTATGGAAGCCTTTTTGACGCAGGTTGCACCCGCGCTTGGCTGGCGTGATAAATAACGCGGTAGTGAGAAACTCATAGCATGATGGTGACAGCCTTTAGTCACCGCGAACCTACCGGAGGCCAGGGCGGCCTCCGGTAGCAAAAAGATTAGCTTCGTTCGTCCTGAGAGGGCGCCCGTTTTTCAAAGACCGGCTTATCACGGGTGACCGAATAAGCCACGTGGGTGACTTCGGTGGGGCTGGTTGTGATTTCAATCGGCTGGATCGTCACCCGACCAATGCCAAACAGCGTGGGGACATATCCACCCAGCTTATGCTCTCCCGGAGGAAGCCGAAGTTCAGTGCTCTCACCGCGGGCGAGTGCGCCAGCTTCGTTACCATCCACCGTCAGCATGACTGCTGAGCCATCATCGGCCTGTGTTACCAGATGCGAAATATTGACCCGGGTTGGCCCGTTAAAAAAGTCGGGCGAAACCTGCGTGGCCTGCTTAGGCGCACAACCTGTTAATAACATGGCGGCCGTCACTGCGGCCAGGGCGAAACGAAAAATCATTATACCTCGCTTACCTCTGCATCTTCAGAATCGGCTATTTTAGCCTTATCCCACCACAGTTAACAGCCAGACCGGCTCAGTATCGTCTCAAAAATTCGGGGCGAGCCGCAGTATAAAGCAGCTATTTGTGACAGCGTCACCTTTCCCGCGTTGCCCCCCAACAGAGCAGTGACCCCAGGCTCACCATCGCTGCACCCTGCCAGAAAGGAGCAGAAAGTGGTGCCTGGAGAATAAACGAGGCCAGCAGCGCAGAAAATACCGGAATGAAATAGGACGCCGTGGCCATCACGGTAACGTTGCCATGCAGAATGCCAAAATTCCAGGCGGCATAACCAAATCCTATGGCGGCGGTTGCCAGAATAAGGCTGATTAGAACGGATAAATTGACCTGCATTTCCGGCTGGGGCGCAGAGAAAAACTTAAGCCACAGTACCAGCGCGGTTAGCAGAAAAAACAGCGTGATCCCGTTGCTGCCGCGGGCCATTTTCTTTGTCACCACACAATAAACAGCCCAGATAACGGCACCGCTGAAGGCAAGCCCGTAGCTGAGCGGATTGCTGTACAGGTTGTCCCTGATGCTGGCAAATGAGAAGCCTGCGCTGCCACCCAGCACCCGACATATTCCGGCCAGGGCAACCAGCAGACCGGGAATAAGCCACAGGCGCACTTTTTGCTGGTTAACGCAGACCGCCAGCAGGATGGTCATGCCGGGCCAGAGATAGTTAATCATGCCGACCTCAATCGCCTGGGTGCGGGAGGCGGCGTAGCCGAGCGAAAGCGATAGACAGAGCTCATAGCTGACAAAAAGCAGGCTCCCGACAATCAGATAACGGCGCGGGAAGTTGCTCAGCCTTGGCATGCCGACGGTGAACATAAGTAAAACTGCGCTCAGCGTATAAATCACCGCCGCACCGCCGACGGGGCCAAGCCCTTCGCTAACGCTGCGGATCAGGCCAACCAGCGCGCTCCAGAGCAGAATCGCGGTCAGGCCGACTAACGTTGCTCGCTGCTGTGTCATCAGGAAAAAACCTCAGAAAACGTCATGTCCGCTGTTGGCGTTAACGCGACGGGAAAGGGTAACCGGATGATGTGAATAACATTTATGCGTTGAGCCTGTAAAGCCCTGCGGCAGTTTAAAGCGCTGATTGCCTCAGGGAACGCTGCAACAGAGCGGGCCAGGCGGAAGCGAGTTCAGGCAGAGCGGATCGTAAAGGGGATACAGAGAGGAAAGCCGGGGATAATTTAGCGTGCTGAATAGCGCCATGAAGGTTCCTGACTACTACCGGTACCGATCCGGCGACGTTTTGCACGACCATTCGGTTTTTACATATTCGACTATGATTGATTTCTGGCGCTTGACGTTCAATGTTCACTTTCAGTCTTAACGAGGCAATCGAATGGAGTCCAAATCATTTTCTGGAAGTTGGGGGGCCAGCTATGTGGCTGAAGACGAGGTTTGTTTTCGGCTCTGGGCGTCTGGTCAGCAGCGCGTGGCACTGAGACTTTCCGGTGAAGACCGTGAGATGAAACAGGCCGGTGATGGCTGGTTTGAACTGCAGGTTTCCGGCGTTTCGCCGGGTGCCGAATATCATTTCGTCCTGGCTGACGGCATGGTGGTTCCTGACCCGGCATCACGGGCGCAGAAAGCGGAGGTGAATGGGCCATCGCTGGTCACCGATCCTACCCGTTATCGCTGGAAGAATACCGCATGGCATGGCCGACCGTGGATTGAAACGGTGGTCTATGAAATGCATATCGGGACGTTCACGCCCGAAGGCACCTATAAAGCGGCAATCGAAAAACTGCCTTATCTCGCCGGGCTTGGCATCACCATGATTGAAATTCTGCCGCTCTCGCAGTTTGGCGGTGACCGGGGCTGGGGTTATGACGGCGTACTGCTTTATGCGCCGCACGCCGCCTATGGTACCCCTGATGAGTTCAAAGCATTTGTGGATGCGGCACATGGTCATGGTCTCTCTGTGGTACTCGATATTGTGCTTAACCACTTTGGGCCAGAAGGGAATTATCTGCCGCTGCTCTCGCCTGAATTTTTCCATAAAGAGCGGGTGACGCCATGGGGCGCAGGTATCGCCTATGATGTTGACGCCGCCCGGCGTTATATCCTCGAAGCGCCGCTTTACTGGCTGGAAGAGTATCATCTCGACGGCCTGCGCTTCGACGCCATCGATCAGATTGAAGACAGCGCCAGCGAGCATGTGCTGATTGAAATCGCCCGGCGCATCCGCGAGCGCATTGTCGATCGACCGATCCATCTCACCACGGAGGACAGCCGCAACGTCATTTTCCTGCATCCTTACGAAGAAGATGGCACCGCGCCGCTTTTTACCGGCGAATGGAATGACGATTTCCATAACGCTGTGCACGTCCTCGCCACTGGCGAAACCCACGCCTATTACGCTGATTTTGCCGATGAGCCGGAAAAACGTGTGGCGAAGATCCTGACGGAAGGTTTCGCTTATCAGGGTGAAATTTCCTCGCAGTCGGGGGAGACGCGCGGGGTGCCGAGTGCCGGACAGCCGCCGGTCGCCTTTGTCGATTTCATTCAGAACCACGATCAGGTCGGCAACCGCGCTCAGGGCGAAAGGCTGATTACGCTGGCGGGTGCTGACCGTACCAAAGCGCTGCTTGCCACGCTGCTTCTCTCGCCGCATATCCCTCTGCTGTTTATGGGCGAAGAGTATGGCGAAACGCAGCCGTTCCTCTTTTTCACGGATTTCCATGGCGATCTCGCCAAAGCCGTGCGTGAAGGGCGCGCCAGAGAGTTTGCCGGCCATAGCGGTCATGAAGGCGAAAGCGTGCCCGATCCTAACGATGCGCAAACTTTTATGATGTCGAAGCTGGACTGGCAGAAAACGGCAAGCGACGAGGGGCAGGCCTGGCTGGCGCTCACCAGAACGCTGCTGGCGTTGCGTCAGGAACGCATTGTGCCCTTGCTGGCTACCGCTGGCGGCCACAGTGGCAAGGTTGTCGCCACCGCAAAAGGTTTCCTCGCGGTCTGCTGGACGTTCCCACAGGGGACGCTCTCAATCGCCCTTAACGTTGGCGAGGATCCCCAGCCGCTACCCGACTTGCCTGGCGAAACAATTTTTAGCTGGCCGGAAACAACAGACAATCTGCCGCAAAACGCGGTCATGGTTCGCCTGATGACAGGAGAATCCGCATGAGAATCCCAACCTCGACGTACCGGATTCAGTTCCGTAACGGCATGACGTTTGACCGCGCTGCGGGTTTGGTTCCCTATCTCAGGCAGCTTGGTATCAGCCATCTTTATGCGTCGCCGATTTTTACCGCCACACCCGATTCGACGCACGGTTATGATGTCACCAATGCGAACGAAATCGATCCGACGCTGGGCGGGCGTGAAGGCTTTGATCGTATGGTCAGCGCGCTGAAGCAGGCTGGGCTTGGCCTGATCATCGATATCGTGCCGAATCATATGGCTGCTTCGCTGGAGAATGCCTGGTGGCGTGACGTGATAGAACATGGCAGCAAAAGCCGTTATGCGCACCACTTCGATATTGACTGGTCAAGACGGCTGACTCTGCCTTTCCTCGGCGATAGTTTTGAAAGCGTGCTGGAAAGTGGCGATATCAGCGTCAAACCCGATCCAAAAACCGGCAAACCGGCGCTCGCCTATTTTGAAAACTACTATCCGCTTGTGCCGGAAAGCTGGCAGGGGCGCGAAGCGGAAGTGCTGGCCATCACCGATAAGGCGGCCCTTGCTGCGCTGCACGATCGCCAGCCATGGCGCCTGATGTCCTGGCGTGACGCGCCTAACGATCTCTCCTACCGGCGTTTTTTTGAGATAACCGGCCTTGCTGGCGTCAGGGTAGAGGATGATGCGGTATTTGATGACTGTCATCAGCTGATCCTCGAACTTGTTCACTCCGGCGCCGTCGATGGTCTGAGAGTGGATCACGTGGATGGGCTGGCCGATCCGAAAGGCTATCTTCAGCGTCTGCGCCAAAAAGCGGGGCCGGATTGCTATATCACCGTCGAAAAAATCCTCGGTAAAGGTGAGCATCTTCCGGAAGAATGGCCGGTTTCAGGCACTACCGGTTATGAATTTATCGCGTCGCTCTCTGATGTGCTGGTTGATGATGAGAAGATCAGCGACCTGCGCAAGGCCTGGAATGATGTGGTCGGCAAGCCGGTCGATATGAAAGCTGAACTGCGCGCAGCGAAGCTGCTGATGGCGGACAGAAACTTTGCGGGTGAATTTTCCACATTGCTGAAACTCGCCTGCGCTATTGCTGAGAGTGAAGGTGTGGCGCAGCAGGAAACCGCGCTGCGGGCTGCGTTACGCGAACTGCTGGTTGCCTTTCCGGTTTACCGCACTTACGGCACGGAGACGGGCCTGCCGCCTGCCAGCGCCGCATTGCTGAAACAGATCCTCGATAAGGTCAAAACCAGCGATAACGCTCCCGAGCCAGCCGCTCTCGACTTTATTGCCGCACTGCTGACGGGCGATGTCTCTGACGAAGCGTCCGGCGATGCTGCCAGTTTCCGAACGCGGTTCCAGCAGCTTACCGGCCCGCTGATGGCGAAATCGGTGGAGGATACGCTCTTTTTCCGTCAGAACATGGATCTGGCGCTGAACGAAGTGGGCGCGGAACCGATGCCGCGCGTCTTCTCCCTCAGCCGCTTCCATCAGGAGATGAAAACCCGCCTCGAACGCCAGCCCGATGCGCTGTCAGGCACGTCAACCCACGATACCAAACGCGGTGAGGATGCCCGGGCGCGGCTCTATACGCTGACGGAAGCGCCGGACCTCTGGGCAGAAAGCGTTGCGCGCTGGCGCGACATGAACCAGTCACAGGTGGTGACCCTCGATGACGGCCCGGCGCCGAGGCCCGCCGTTGCCTGGATGCTTTATCAGGCGCTGGCTGGCGTCTGGCCGGTCACGCTTCGTCCTGACCAGGCGGAGGAATTGAGAGAACTGGAGGGGCGCTTCCTGGCATTTGTTGAAAAAGCCCTGCGCGAAGCGAAGCTGCGCACCGACTGGGCCGACAGCAATGAAGCCTACGAAAAAGCGGTACTTGATTACGCCAGCCACCTGCTATCTCCTGATAACCAGCTATTCTTAAATGACTTTTGTGACACGCTTCAGCCCTTTATCCGGGCGGGACTGGTTAACGGACTCACCCAGACGGTAATCAAACTGACGGCACCGGGCGTCCCCGATATCTATCAGGGAAGCGAGGCGCTGAACTTCAGCCTTGTCGACCCGGATAACCGCCGTGAGCCCGATTTTGCCGGTCTTGAGAAGATGTTGTCTGGCTATGAAAACAAGCCTGTTATGCAAGCAGGCCGGCTGAATGGAGAGCAGAAGCAGCATATTATCGCCCGCGTACTGCATTTCCGTCAGCAGCAGCCTCTGCTGTTTCGCCAGGGAGGTTATCTGCCGCTTACCGCGACAGGCAGCCAGGCGGATAACGTGATTACCTATGCCCGGGAGGTTAACAATACGGCGTTGATTGTCGTTGCGCCGCGTCTTGTTTTTGGCACAACTGAGGAAAGTCCTGAGACGCCTCATCATACCGGCTGGGCACAGACGCAAGTCAGCCTGCCTGCAACCCTTGCTAACCGACGCTATCGTGACATTCTCAGCGGAGAAGAAATCGGGGTCACCGACGCCATTCAGCTTGATGCTGCCGCGCCCGGATCGCCCCTCATTCTGGTAACGATATAAGTTTGTGAACAATAACAACGAATCGCCTGTGCGAGTAAAACGCAACATTCGAAGGAGAAGAATGAATGTCTGACGGTAAGCATTTTGAAATTACAGCAGGGTCTGGCCAGCATCTCGGGGCCAATTATGACGGTGAAGGGGTTAACTTCGCTATTTTCTCAGCGCATGCGGAACGCGTGGAGCTTTGCCTGTACGATCCCAGCGGAGAAAATGAAATTGCCCGGCTGACCCTGCCGGAATATACCCATGAAATCTGGCATGGTTATGTGCCGGGCCTGCAACCCGGCGCGCTGTATGGCTATCGCGTGCATGGCCCTTACGATCCTGAAAACGGCCACCGCTTTAATCCAAACAAGCTGCTGATTGACCCCTACGCACGCGAACTGGCGGGTGATATTGAGTGGAACGAGGCGCACTACGCCTATGATCTGCTTCACGAAGATAAAGATCTGACGTTTGACGAGCGTGACAGTGCGCCGTTCATGCCGAAATGCCGGGTTATCGATCCCAACGAGTTTGACTGGGAAGACAATAACCGGCCCTCAATTGCCTGGCCGAATACGGTCGTGTATGAAACGCATGTAAAAGGGTTTACCCAGCTTAACTCCGCAATACCTGCTGAACTGCGCGGTAACTTTGAAGGGATGGGCCATAAAGCCTCCGTCGACTACATCAAAAGCCTGGGCATTACTTCGGTAGAGCTTATGCCGGTTCACTGGTTCCCGGACGATCAGCACCTGCTGGATCGTGACCTGAAGAACTTCTGGGGCTATAACACGCTTGCTTTCTTTGCGCCTGCATCACGCTATTACGGGCCGAAAGGGATTCAGGGCTTCCGCGATATGGTGCGCGCTTTCCATGACGCCGGTATCGAAGTGATCCTCGACGTCGTTTATAACCACACCGCGGAAGGGAATGAGCTTGGGCCAACGCTTTCGCTGAAAGGCATCGATAACTTCTCTTACTACCGCACCATGCCCGATCAGCACCGTTACTACATCAACGATACCGGCACGGGCAACACTGTAAATACCTCACATCCGCGCGTATTGCAGATGGTGATGGATTCGCTGCGTTACTGGGCCGAATCGATGCACGTTGACGGTTTTCGCTTCGACCTGGGCACCATTCTTGGGCGCGAGCCGGAAGGGTTCAACGAACGCGGCGGCTTTTTCGACGCGATGATGCAGGATCCGGTCCTCTCCAAACTGAAACTGATTGGCGAACCCTGGGATATCGGGCCGGGTGGCTATCAGGTTGGCGGCTTCCCGCCGGGCTGGGCAGAGTGGAACGACAAATACCGCGACACGGTGCGTGAATACTGGTTAGGCAATAATGTCTCAACTGATTTTGCGGCACGCCTGCTCGGTTCTGGCGATCTTTACGACCAGCGCGGCCGCCGCCCATGGTCCAGCGTTAACTTCGTGACCGCGCATGATGGCTTCACGCTCAACGATCTGGTTTCTTATAACGAGAAACACAATGACGCGAACGGCGAAGACAATAACGACGGGCACAACGATAACCGCTCCTGCAATTACGGCGCGGAAGGGCCGACAGAAGAGGCGGAGATCAACGCTATCCGCGAGCGGCAGAAGCGCAACTTCCTGGCCACGATGATCTTTTCCCACGGTACGCCGATGCTGCTGGCGGGTGATGAGTTTGGTCGCAGCCAGCTGGGTAACAATAACGGCTACTGTCAGGACAGCGAGATCTCCTGGGTGCACTGGGACGATCTGCCGGAAACCTGCGAGGCACTGCGGGAGTTTACCCGTCACATTATCAGTCTGCGTGCCGCTCAGCCGCTGCTGCGCCGTGAGAACTGGCGCGACGGCATGGTGATCGAATGGTTTAACGCCGGCGGCGGTTACCAGCAGGAAGAGCAGTGGGATGAAGGGTCAACGCTGGGTCTTTATATCAGCCGTGACGACCTGAAAGGTCAGGAGGGGATCTGGCACGATGTGCTGATGCTTTTTAACCCGTTTGAAGGCACGGTGCCTTTTGCCATTCCGCAGTCAGGCGAGGGCGGCTGGGTGCTTGAGCTGACCACCTCTGAAGCCCTTGAAAAGGGGCTGGTGATCAACAAAGAAGTGGACTTCGAACTTGAAGGCCGCAGCATCGCGCTCTTCAGACGCCCGTAGTCTTTTCCGTTTAGCATAATGTAACAGCAGGCACTGATAACGCTATCAGTGCCTGGATTCACTGGAACGGCATCAGCTCAGGATCAGCCTGAAAGACAGGACCTGGAGAGGGATTCAGTTCGCCGGTTTTGTTGCCACCCAGCCATGGATCAGCAACGACTGAAAAAAACGCTGCGGCGTCAGAAATCCGGATGCGGTAATCAGGCGTTCGGTCTGTTCTGGCGGCAGCAGAAGCAGACGTTGTTCCATTTGCGCTTTCAGTTCCTGAGGCGTGCGTTTGGTGTTGCTGGCAAGGGAATGCATGCCCGCCCAGGCAACCAGTTTCTCCTCAAAATCTTGCGCAGCCATATCCCCAGCAATTTCAGCGGTAATCATCTTAGCACCGGGTAGCAGCTGGGCGTGCATTTGCTGATAGATCCCATTGCGCGTATCTGACTGAATAAAATGGGTAACCAGCAGGCAAAGGGCAGCATCATAGTCACCGCTGACCGGCATATCGCCAAGATAGCCTTCGGTCAGCATGCAGCGTTCACTTAACCCTTTGCGTTGCAGCTTTTCGGCGCATACGGCGAGCATATCAGGAGAGGGAGCCACGCCCGTAAAGCGCCAGCCCGGGTGCGTTTCAGCCAGGCGAACTATCTCCGATCCGGTGCCCACACCTACGCATAAAATCCTCGCATCTTCAGGGAGATCGCGCAGCAGGATCGAAATAAGCAGATGGAGATTATGCGAAATTGCGTCCATCGCGGCATTATAAGCGTCGTATTGCCGGGAAAATTCGCTATTAAAGATATCATTAGTGTCATTGTTCATCAGGATCCTCGCAGTGCACCCACGGCTAGTCTTAGACTGATATAGCTTATACGGGTAATGCTTTTTGTGCCGGATAACCAATACCCAGCGATCGAGGCACTCTGACGCGTTCAGGATGCGTAGGCTACGTTCAAATTATCGATACGATAAGCGTGGAGACAGAACCAGTTAGCCGATGCCAGAGTTCACTATTGGTCCACTAACCCAGTTTTTAGCGCAGCTGTGCCTCGCTAAGCATTTCCAGCAGGAAATCACTGACGGCCCGCACGCGCGTGGAGGCTGTGAGATCGGCATGGCTGACCAGCCAGATATCCTCGGCAAAAACCTTCTCTGCTGGCAATACCTCAGTCAGTTCTGGGTAATGTGAAGCGATAAAACAGGGCAGTACGGCCAGTCCAAGCGCCGCTCTGACGGCGGCAATATGGGAATCGAGGCTGGTGACCACCAGTGCCGGCGTGTGCTTCGGGCATGTTTCGCTGAGCCATCTGGCCGCCGGAAGATGGGCATAAGCTGTATCCCAGCTGATAAATCTTCTGCCGCTAAGCGGCTCCGCTTCAGGTGCCGGATGCTGACGCAGGTAGGCTTCGCTGCCATAAATCGCCGATCTGATGCATCCCGCCCGGCGGATCTTGAGCGTCTGCTGGACAGGCCGGATCAGGCGAAGCGCCAAATCCGCATCATGACGACTGACTGAAACCGTGTTTACCCCGGTGATGATCTCCAGCGTGATGCCGGGAAACCGGGCGGCAAAACGCGGCAGGGCGGGAATAATAAGATGGCTTGCCAGCGTTGACGCGGTAGCCAGGCGAACCGTACCGGTCGGGTGCCGATCGTAGCCCGCTATATCGCTTTCGAGCTGGAGCACTTTCTCTTCGACTTCTTCCGCATAACGCATAAGGTCCCGTCCGGCGTCGGTCAGGAAATAGCCAGACTGATGATGGATAAAAAGCCTGACGCTGAGCGCCGTCTCGATCATACCGATCCGCCTTGAAACCGTAGACTGACTTACACGGAGCGCTTCCGCCGTTTTTGTCAGGCTCTGCGTTCTGGCCACGGTAAGAAAAAATCGCAGATCGTTCCAGTCCATCTTCTGAGCCATTTTTATTTTCTGTTTATGGAAAATGATTCCCCTATTTTATCCCTGTTTATCCCCCGTCGGTAGAAATAAACTGCCCAGCATCAGCAGCCCCGTTTTGGCGGTGCTTTCTCTACCGGAGTGAAATAATGACATTGATAAACAAGCAGCAGACAGCGGCAGCAAAACCCACTGATGTGGTGAAAGCCTATCTGGAAGCATTTGCGTGCGAAGCGTGGGATGAGGCCGTCGCGCTGCTGGATAAAGAGGTTGTGTGGCATGTGGATGGGGATGTAAAGGTGCAGACGGTAGGCGTGCTGAAGGGGGCTGAACAGGTAAAAACCTGGCTAGAACGTTTCCCTGAACACTTTACGCCGCTGGACTTTACGCTCAGCGAGTTTATTGAACAGGATAATAACGTTCTGGTGCTGGGACGTTTTCGTCACCGGATAGCCCTGACGGGAAACAGCGTTGGCAGCGATATGATTATCCATTTTCAGGTAATGCGGGGCAAAATTACCCGCTACCAGATATTTGAGGATTCCGCGCTTCTGAGCCGGGCATTCAATCCCCACGACGACTGGCAGCAGCAGCAAATTAAACTCAACGGCAGGGTTTATCATTACCGTGAACGCGGAGAGGGGCCAACGCTATTTTTTGCCCATGGTCTGTTTGCCGATCACACTATTTTCACCGAACAGGTGAACAGGCTGAGCCAACATTTTCGCTGCATTGTGATCGATATGCCGGGCCACGGGCAAAGCGGCTACGATCCCGAAGGCTGGACGCTTGATGCGATAAGCCAGGATTTTGCTCTGATGATCCAGGCGCGCTCGCTGGGTAAGGTGATTTTTATTGGCCAGAGCCAGGGCGGGATGGTGGGGATCAGGCTGGCAGCCCGTTATCCGGAATGCGTATCGCGGCTGATCCTGATTGGTACCAGCGCCAGAGCTGAATATCCGGAACGCCTCGCGGAATGGCAAACGCGGCGGGAAATTTTATCCGAAGGAAATGCGCAGGATCGTGAAGCCGTGTTGAGGGCGATGCAGGCACAGATTTATGGCGAACAGGCGTTATTGACTCAGGCGGATTTTCTTTCAGAAGAACGCGGCAAGCTGATGGCTTTACCGCCTGTTGGCCTGGCGCTGGCGATTGACGCCGCCGTTTTTACCCGTGGCGATATACGGGCGCTGCTGCCTTCTGTTGCTATTCCTGCGCTGATCCTCTGCGGTGAAGAGGACCGGGCAACGCCCGTGGCATTAAGCCAGGAAATAGCAGAGGCGTTGCCGTTTGCCTCGCTCGTCATTATTGCCGGGGCAGGCCATCATCCTGTGGTGGATGCCGCCCGGGAAGTGGCGGAGGCGATTGAGCGTTTTTTACTTCCTGAAGGCGACGTTTAAACCGGGATTACTTTATTTCGAAAAATACGTAAGGCATTAATGCATGTTGGTTGTGTAAACAGGCAGCGGGATCGTAATAAGGGCCATCCCACTTACATATAATTTTACCACCAGCGTCTGCCACCAGTATACCAGGTGATGAAATTAGTCAGATACAAAAAAATAGCGCTGGATTAATTTTCTTAAAATCCTCTTTATTAGTTACGTGTTCCTGTTACGGAAATAACACGTTAATCGTTTCCGGGTGAAACCATTCAGGCGCTATTAGTCACCGAGATATCAAAGAATGCTTTTATAAGCACTCAAACCGCAAATTGCAGGATTTAACACTGGAAGTTTTCCTTGTTGCAGGAAGTGATCGTAATTTAAATGAACTTGATTCCACAATAATGCTTTTATTTTAAAACAGGAACTTTCTGATTATTATGGTGATATTATAGCGATAACGCATTAGCTACATTACCTTTTCATATTCTTCAGATTCCTAAAAATGATAAAACAGACAGGGACGTTGCTGGCGACGGCATGGTTCGTTATAAGCTACGCCGTGGCCGCACCATTAACACCAGGCGACCGCGATTTTATTCAGAATGAACAGCAGGAGCGTCTGCAACAAAACCAGCATCAGCGCGAAGCCCTGTGGCAAGCCATCTCGCCGGAAATAAAGAGCGCGGTTTCGCCCGTTGAGACAGGTACATGTTTCAATATTCACCGCATCTCAATACTTAATGCCTCACTTATATCTGACAGCGAGAAGCAGGCGCTTGCCAGGCTCTATACCAGCAAGTGTCTTAACTTAACGGAGGTTAACGCGCTGGTTCATGCTATTTCTGACTGGTATATGCAGCGTGGGTATATTACCAGCCGGGCCTATTTAACGGAGCAGGATCTGTCACAGGGCGAATTATCCATTGCCGTCCTTGAAGGGAAGCTGGATACCATCCGGCTTGAAGGTAAGCATCCGCGAATGCTTCATATGGCCTTTCCCGGCCTGGAAGGAAAAGTGCTGAATCTGCGTGATATCGAACAGGGAATGGAGCAAATTAACCGTGTTCGCGTCACGCCGGTACAGATTGAAATTCTGCCCTCAACTAAAGTGGGCTTTTCGGTAGTGAATCTCACTGCAAAGCCGGAATTTCCGTTAAACGCCTCGGTCGGTTTTGATAATAGCGGACAGAAAAACACGGGCGTCGGCCAGCTGAACGCTGCACTGACTGGCAATAATCTGTTGGGGCTCGCTGACCGCTGGTTTATCAGCGGCGGGCGCAGTAGCGCCTTCAGCGAGTGGCGTAATGCAGAGAATGTTCAGGCGGGGTTGAGCATCCCTACGGTTACGGCCTGATTGATTACAGCTACAGCTGGAGCAGTTACCACAGCAGTTTCATCAATAATGACTTCACCTGGCTGAGTAACGGCGACAATATTGCCCACCGCCTTAACGGCAGCTGGGTGCTGTTTCGCAACGGCGACATCAAAACCGGCGTACAGCTTGGCCTCAGCCACTATTCCAGCCACAACTTTCTCAACCACACCTTACTCCAGAGCAGCAGCCGCAAAATCACCAGCACCCAGCTGGGCATTAACCACACGCAAAAGGTCTTCGGCGGCGTGGCCACGCTAAACCCGACCTTCAGCCGCGGCATGCCGTGGTTTGACGCCGAGCGTGACGCCGGTAAAAACGGCGATCTGCCGAAAGCCCAGTTTCGTAAGTGGAGCCTCAGCGGCAGCTTTCAGCGTCCGGTCACCGACAAACTGTGGTGGCTGAGCAGCGTCTATGGCCAGTGGTCGCCAGACCGGTTGTACGGTAGCGAACGGCTGACGATTGGCGGCGAAAGCTCGGTACGAGGCTTTAAGGAACAATACCTTTCAGGTGATAACGGCGGCTATCTACGCAACGAACTGAACTACAGCCTCTTTACAGCGCCGTTTCTGGGCGAGGTCAGCGCCACCGCGGCCCTTGATGGCGGCTGGCTGAAAAGCGACGCACAAAACCGTGAATTCACCGGCACAATCTGGGGCAGCTCGGTAGGGGTCGGCACCCGTAATAACGCTTTCTACACCCAGTACACCCTGGGCATTCCGGTCCGCTACCCAGACTACCTGCAACCGGACCACGTCAGCATTTACGCCCGTATCGGGCTCTATTTCTAAGAGGCAATGATTATGGACGATCGTCAACCTGTTTCCCTGGCGCGGCGCGCGTTGAGCTACGCGATCTGTTGCCGTACAGCCGATGCTGCCAGCCGCGGCCGCGGCGGCGGCGATTACGCCAGTGACCCCAGGTACAAAAATGGATGCTGCCGGCAACGGCGTGCCGGTGGTCAATATAGCGACCCCGAATCAGGCGGGGATTTCGCATAACCAGTATCAGCACTATAACGTGGGCAAAGAAGGGCTGATTCTGAACAATGCGACAGGGCGCTTAACGCCAACGCAGCTGGGCGGTCTCATCCAGAATAACCCACACCTGAAAGCCGGCCATGAAGCCCAGGCCATCATCAATGAAGTCACCGGTGCCAGCCGCTCACAGCTGAAAGGTTATACCGAAGTGGCGGGGAAAGCCGCCAATGTTATGGTCGCTAATCCTTATGGGATCACCTGTAACGGCTGCGGCTTTATCAACACGCCCAACGTGACGCTTACGACCGGCAAGCCAAAGTTCGATGCAAAAGGTAACCTTGCCGCGCTCGAAGTCAGTAAGGGATCGGTAATTGTCGAAGGGCTGGGGCTGGACGGCAGTAATGCTGACGCGGTAGCGATCGTGGCGCGTGCCACGGAAATCAACGCCGGGATCCATGCGAAAGATTTGTCGCTCACGTTGGGTGCCAACCGGGTTGGAGAGGATGGCGCAGTGACGCCGCTAACCGGGGAAGGTGCGGCACCGGCGGTGGCGGTGGATACCGGCGCGCTGGGCGGCATGTATGCCAACCGCATTCACCTGGTTTCAAGCGAAAAGGGTGTTGGGGTGAATCTCGGCAACCTTAACGCGCGGCAGGGCGATATGGTGCTGGATGCCCGCGGCAGGCTGGTACTGAATAACAGCCTGACCAGCGGAGCGCTGTCGGCGAAAGGGGAGAGTCTGGTGCTGACTGGCGATCATAAGGCCAGCGGTCCGGTAACCCTGACCGGGCAAAAAGATATCACCCTCAGCACGGGTGCCGTGGTCAGCGACAACAGTATTATCCTGAGCGGAAACAATACCGTGTCGCTGAGCGGTGCCAAACTGACGGCCGGAAAAGATATCCAGCTCAGTGCTACAGAAATTAAGAGCGACAAGGCAAGCACGGCGGACAGCGGCGGCGACATCGGACTGACGGCGAATGAGGTGAATAATGGCGCACAAATCACCGCGAGCGGCGTGCTTTCTCTTAGCGCAAAACAGATAAAAAACAGCGGCGCCCTGCTGGCGAAAGGGCAGCAAAAGATTATCGCCACGGAGTCGCTGGAAAACAGGGGGCAGATTCAGGGTGACGAGGCGCTTGAACTCACCGTCGGCAGGCTGATTAACAGCGGGCAGGCACAAAGCAGACAGAGCCTGTCACTGACGGCTGACGAGACGGAAAACAGCGGTACGCTCACTGCCGACAGCCAGATCATTAAAAGTCACAAGCTGGCAAACAGCGGTGCGATTGTCGCTCATGATGCGCTCGCTATTACCAGCCTGAGCCTCTTTAATACGGGCTCGCTGAGTGCGCCACGGCTCCAGCTCAGCAGTACAGGGCTTACCAACAGCGGCCTGATTCAGGGCAGCAATGCTTTAGCGATCGCAGCTGACCGGCTCGACAATCTCAGCGGCGGCAGCATCGCCTCACACAGCGGCTTCACGCTGGATCTGCCGGAGCTGTATAACGCAGGCCTGATAAAAAGTGATGGTGGCCTGACGCTGGGTGGCGACACGCTGGTTAACAGCGGAGAGCTTAGCGCCGCCACGCTCATCGCCAGCCATAACAGCCTGCTTAACGTGAAAGATGGGCAGCTGCTGGCACAGGACGCAATGCAGGTTCGTCAAAAAACGTTCACTAATCAGGGGGTAGTGTCGGCTGATGCTCTGACTGTTAAGGCAGATAACCTGAAAAACGACGGTACTTTGCAGGGCAGCCAGCGGTTAAACATTACCGGGAACACTCTTAGTAACAGCGGTACTGCGCTTAGTGCTGGCGCCTTAGCGCTACAGGGCGTCAGGCTGGCTAATCAGGGCTTGATACAGGGCGAGAAGCTGACAGTAACGGCCAGTGACTGGCAGAATAGCGGCAACGCGCTCAGCGCCAGTGATGCCGATCTCCGGAGCAAAACGCTGCATAACAGCGGGAAAATTTTAGGGCAGCGCGATATTCAGATTCAGGCTGACAGTTCGAATAACGACGGCTGGATTATGGCGCAGGCGCTGACGCTGCAAGGGGATCTGATCAACAGCGGCCTGCTTCAGGGCGACGATCGCGTTGCGCTGAACGGCGATACCATAAGCAATCACAGCAACGGACAACTGCTGAGCACCGGCACGCTCGATGTGACGGCCGCACAGCTGGATAACCAGGGAACGCTCCAGGCGGACAGGATGAACCTTAACGCCGGGGAGTGGCTTAACAGCGGCAGCGCCAGGGCCGCCTCGCAGCTTACTGCGCAGGTCACGGGCACCATTAACAACGGTGGAAGTCTGACGGGCGAGCAGTTGCTGGACTTACAGAGTAGCCAGGTCCTTAACCGGGGCAGGCTGATGGCGGATCGTCTCAGTGTTACCGCGCCACTGCTCTCCAGTAGCGGCCTGATACAGGGCAGTAGTGCGCTGACGCTCAACAGTACACAGCTATCAAACCAGAACCAGGGCGAACTGCTGAGCGGCGGACCTTTGTCGTTAACGCTGGATCGGCTGGACAACGCCGGACTGCTGCAGGTGAATGGCGCGCTGGAGGTGACGGCTCGTCAGCTCACTAATGATGGCAGGATGCTGGCCGATACGCTTAGCGTCGGGGCCGGTAATGCGCTGATCAACCGGGGTGAACTGCTGGCCCGGCAGCAGGCCACGCTCAATACCCAAATGCTGGATAACAGTGGCGTGATTGCCGCCCGAAAAGTGGGGCTGAACGCCGATACGTTTTCTAACCGTGGTGCGGTGCAGGGCGATAAAAGTGTGGAGGTCGCCGCACAGCAGCTCGATAACCAGAGTAACGGGACGATGCTGAGCGGCGAAAATATGACGCTGCGCGGCGACAGCATCAGCAACAGCGGCGGCTTGCAGAGCCAGCAGATGGATATCACCGCTAATGCGCTGGTTAACCAGGGCCTTATTAACAGCACGGGTCAGCTTACCGCCAGCCTGCGCGATAAACTGGATAACGGTGGCAGCCTGCTAAGCCAGGCAGAAGGCAGGCTTTCGGCACATCAACTGCTGAACAGCGGAAAAATCATGGCTGACGGCCTGACGCTGCGTGGACAACGGCTGGAGAACAGCGGGTTGTGGCAGGGCAATTCTCTGCTGGATGTGCAGAGCGGTACGCTAGTCACCGCCACAGGAAGCCGCACGCTGAGCGGTGGACTGCTGAGCCTGGATGCCGATCAACTGACTACCGGCGGTAATTTACAGGGGGAACAGGCGCAGGTTACCGCTGGCAGCTGGCAGCACCAGGGGACGCTGACTGGCACCAGCGGACTGGAGGTCAGCGTCGCCGGGCAGTTGACCAGTAACGGCGAGTTACTGAGCCAGGGCGCAGCGCAAATAGGTGCGCAGACCTTGGTCAACATGGGCAAGCTGCTCAGCACGGGCGTGATGACGCTAACCGGCAGTACGCTGAACAACAGCGGGGCGGTGCAGGGGCAGACGCTGACGATCTCGCCCGTAAAAGTGATCAATCAGGGCAGTCTGATCGGACTACAGGCGCTAACGCTGGGCGCACTGCCGCAGACCGCCGGACGCATGATGCTGATGGCGATGGCTGTGCCTGCGAGAGAATTGACCAATAACAAAGGCGGTGCGCTGCTTACCCAGGGTACGCTGACTGTTAATGGCGATACCGTCACCAATAATGGCAGCTGGCAGGGGCAGCAGATTTTGCTGAACGCTCAGCGGCTAAATAATGGCGGCGCGATCCAGAGTGCAGATGGAATGCGGCTGATCCTGGCTGATAAGCTGGACTCGACCGCTGGCAGTAAAATTACCGCTAACGGCGCGGCCGCGCTGCAGGCGCTGGCGTTAACCAATCAGGGGCAATGGATCGCCAGAAACCTGACGCTCAACGGCAATACGCTGAACAACGGCGGCGATATCAGCGGCGTGGACGGCCTGACTACCACACTTACCGGCGCGCTGACCCAACAGCAGAATAAAACGCTGCTGACGGCGGGCAAGCTGGATCTGCAGGCAGTATCAGTGAACAACGCAGGCCGGATTCAGGGTGGAGAACTAAACGTCACCAGCGGCGCGCTGGAGAATAGCGGCGCGCTTCAGGGCGATAAAAATCTACTGCTAACGCTGAACGGCCGGCTGACCAACGCCGCCAGCGGCACCCTGATCAGCCAGCACGGGCTGACGGTGACCACGCCGGAACTCTATAACTACGGTCTTATTCAGGGCAACGGGACAACCGGTGTTCGCGCCACCACGCTTGCGAATAATGCCGGAAAAATTCTTTCCGGCGGCGAGCTGACGATTGAGACGCCGCAGCTGCTCAATAACGGCTGGCTGCAGGCGACTCAACTGATGCTTACTGCTGCCAGCGCCAGCAACAGCGGGACGCTACTGGCTCAGCAGCAGGCAACCCTGACCGGCAACGGCTTCACTAATCAGGGAAGCGCTCAGGGCGGCACCCTCAGGGTTAACTATCAGCAGCTGAACAACAGCGGCACCCTGCTGGGCAACGATCAGCTGAACGTGACCGCCACACAGATAAACCAGCAGGCGGCGGGGAAACTCTTCAGCGGCGGCGCTATGGTGCTCAGCAGCAATGGTTTCGATCAGCTGGGCCAGGTAGTGGCGCTGGGCGATGCGACGCTGAAGCTGATTAACGGTTTCACCAATAAAGGTACGCTGGCGGCGGGCAAACGGCTGAGCGTGACCAGCAACGGCGCGCTGGAAAACCAGGGCACCCTGCAGGGCCAGGCGCTGACGCTGGGCGCAGGCGGTAACCTGATCAACCAAGGCCAGCTCACCAGCGGCAGCGGCGACAGCACGCTAAGCGGCAGCCGTATCGCCATGAACGCCAGCGGCACGCTGCAGGGCGGCGGCAACATTAATCTGACCAGCCGCAGCGATATAACGCTTGATGGCTTTACCGGCACGCTGGGCAATCTCACGCTCAGCGCACCGGGCAGCATCGTAAATACCGCGCTGCTCTATGCGGCAAATAATCTCTACCTCTACGCCAACAGCATCAAAAACCAGCAGGGCGATATGCTGGCCGGCAACAACCTGTGGATACAGCGCGACGCGGCGGGGAATGCTAATACAGAGGTGGTGAACAGCTCAGGCACCATTGAGACGCAGAAAGGGGATATAACGGTTAAGACCGCCCATCTGGTTAATACACGTAATGGATTACATGTGACAGAAACCAGTAAATCGTCACCAACCCGCGCTGGCGTTGGCGATGCGACAATGAAAATTTCCATCTGGGACCTGGCGGTGGGGGATTATGGTTATTACACCGTTACCCGAACGACAGAGAGCGGCGGTGGTTGTGCAGGCGCTGATGGCGGTTGTTCATCACATACTACCCGTAAAGATTACTATGCTCCGACCCGGGAGGCAGCAACGCAAAAATTTGCGCTCTCCAGTACCACCGTAGATGTTGTCAGCAATGGCGGAGCAGCACGTATTGCATCAGGCCGTAATCTCATCATTAACGCCGGCAGCCTGGAAAACCAGGCCAGCAATTTGCTTGCAAATGGCAATATTCTACTCTCCGGAAACCAGCTTAATAATCAGAGCTGGCAGGCAGGCACCCAGAATGACTACGCTATTTATCAGTATAAAGGGCCGCTGGCCAAATGGACGTTTGGCGACGAGAGAACCCGCAATGCTACCAAAGGAAGTCTGTTTACCTATACGCTGTCTGGCCATGAAAACGTCTTTACACCAGGTCTGCTGTACCGCGCCGTCATCCAGGCCGGTGGCACTATCTCTGCTAACTTTAGCGGCGATATCAGCAATACCAGTACGACGGCCAATGCCGGTTGGGACGGCAACAGGCTGGCAGCTCCGGCTCTCAACCGCTTCAGCGTACCGGGCAGCGTAGCCGCCGTACAACAGCAGCAGCTTGCCGCCGCAGGCAACGTGGCGGTTAACTCACCGCAGTGGCGCGACCAGTTGCTAAACGCGATCCAGCAGGTTAACGGTGCGGCGGGTCTGGATGATGTACCGACAACGGGCGTATCGCCTGTCGGGTATGATTTTAATGCAGTTGGCAATGCCAAACCCGGCAAAGCTGCTTTGCTGAAACCAACCGGGGACAACGCTGGTCAGACGCTGAACTCATACACGCTCTCCCACGTAGACCTCAGCGCCTATCCACTCCCTTCTGGCAGCAATGGATATTTTGTCGCCTCTGACGACAGCAAAAGCCCGTATCTGATTAACCTCAATCCCAAACTCGACGGGTTGGGCCAGCTCGATCAAAACCTGTTCGGCGATCTGAATGCGCTGCTGGGTAAACGCCCTGGCAGCGCGCCACAGGAAAACAGAAAACAATATACCGACGAGAATACTTTTCTCGGTTCTTCCTACCTGCTGGGTCGTCTGAATCTGAAGCCAGAGTACGACTACCGCTTCCTTGGCGATGCAGCTTTTGATACCCGTTACGTCAGCAATACGGTACTGAACCAGACCGGCAGCCGCTATCTCAACGGTTTGGGGTCTGAACTCGATCAAATGCGTTATCTGATGGACAACGCCGCAGTCAGACAGCAGTCGCTCGGCTTACAGTTTGGCGTATCGCTGAGCGCAGAGCAGGTGGCTTCGCTGGATAAAAGCATTATCTGGTGGGAAGCGTCCTCGGTGAATGGCGAAACGGTAATGGTGCCGAAAGTCTATCTTTCCCAGAAAGACGTAAGCCTGCAAAACGGCAGTGTGATTACCGGTAATAACGTCTCGCTGCAAGGAGGCAACATCACTAACAGCGGCAGCACGGTGGCTGCGCAAAACGATCTCGAACTGGACAGCGGCAACCAGTTCAGCAATCTCAGTGCGGGCCTGCTACAGGCCGGGGGCAACCTGCAGCTGAGCGCCCTTGGCGATATCAATAATGTTGGCTCCACCATCAGCGGTAAAACCGTAGCGCTGGAAAGCGTTAACGGCGACATCAGTAATATCACCAACACGCAACAGTGGACGCTGGACGCCAGCAATAACTGGGGTCAGCATAAATTTTTCACTGAAACATTAAGCGGACCAGTGGCCAGTATCGCCGCGCTTGATTCCCTCAGCCTGAAAGCCGGTAATGACATCAGTGTCACTGGCGCGAAGCTCAGTGCGGGCGGTGATATGCGGATGGCTGCCTGGAACGATATCGCCATCACCAGCAATAAAATCGAGACAGGTAATGCGCAGTCGGGCTTCAGCCATGGCTGGCAAAAGGCTGATGCTATCCGCAACAGTTCTCTCTCCAGTCAGGGCAGTCAGCTCAGTGCTGGCGGCAATCTTGCCATGCAGGCTGGTCACAATCTGGACGTTACCGCCAGCGCGTTGAAAGCAGGTGGAGATGCCCAGCTGGCAGCCGGCAATGATATTAACCTCAACGCCGCCGCTACCCGGCAGAGCAAGCAGAACGGAAATTATGAATCCCATTCCTCCGGCGTGGATCGTACAACGATCTCCGGCGGTGGCGATCTGCAGCTGGCGGCCGGACGCGATCTTAACAGCCAGGCGGCCGGTATCGCGGCAGAAAAAGATGTGGCACTACAGGCGGGACGCGATCTCAATCTGCAGGCAGAAGCTACCCGTTCCGGCAACAGCTATAAGGCGGGCAAAAAGCAGGAAATCAACGACCATGTGCGCCAGCAGGGCACGGAAATCGCCAGCGGTGGAGATACCGCATTGCTTGCCGGACGCGATCTGAACAGCGCCGCAACCCAGGTAACTGCCCAGCAGGATATTACGGCCACTGCGGGTAATAACGTCACGCTTACCACGGCCACTGAAAGTGATTACCACTACAAAGAAGAGACCAAAACCAAAAAAAGCTTTCTGAAGAAGAAAACCACGCACACCATCGAAGAAGAGAGTGCGACGCGTGAAAGCGGTACGCTGCTGAGCGGTAACAACGTTTCGGTCGCGGCGGGAAATAATCTGCTGGTCAAAGGTTCACAGGTGGTCGGTGATGGCAGCGTTGCGCTTGACGCTGGCAACGATCTGAATATTGAGGCCGCCACCAACACCGACTCCAGCTGGCACTTTAAGGAAACCAAAAAGAGCGGCCTGATGGGTACCGGCGGCATTGGCTTTACCATCGGCAGCAGCAAATCCGTTCAGGACCGGCGTGAGAAAGGCATAACCCAAAGCCAGAGCGTGAGTACCGTTGGCAGCACCAGTGGCGATGTGTCACTGACATCCGGCGGGCAGGTGAAGATACTGGGTGCCGATCTGGTGGCGGGCAAAAACCTGGCGATTAACGGCGATGCGGTGATAATTGAGCCGGGTCATGACAGGCGTACCAGCGATTTCAAATTCGAACAGAAAACCAGCGGGTTGTCACTGGCGTTATCGGGGGCAGTGGGAGAGGCAGTCAACAGCGCCGTGGCGACCGTACAGACGGCAAAAAATGAAAGCGATGGACGGCTGGTTGCGCTACAGGCTACCAAAACCGCGCTTTCCGGCGTGCAGGCGGCGCTGACGGCACAGCAGTCGCAGGCCAGTGGAGAGCCTGCAAATATGGTGGGCGTCAGCATCTCCCTTAGTACGCAAAAATCGAAATCGTATCAGCATCAGGCTTCTGATACCGTTAACGGCACCACGCTCAATGCCGGAAAAGATCTTTCTGTTATCGCGACCGGCAGGGGCGGCAGTGCGCACAGCGGAGATATTCTGATCGGCGGCAGTCAGATGAAGGTCGCCGGCGACAGTACGCTGACCGCCGCCCGGGATATTCTGTTAACCGGTGCGGCCAGCAGCCAGCAAACATCGGGTAATAACAGCAGCAGCGGCGGCGGCGTGGGGGTCAGTATTGGCGCCGGCAATGGTGGCGCGAACATGAGTGTCTTTGCTAACGTCAACGGCGCGAAGGGTAAAGAGCAGGGTGACGGCATCCGCTGGAGTGAAACCACGCTGGACAGTGGTGGCAGGGTCGCGCTGAACAGTGGGCGCGATCTCACGCTGGCAGGCGCGCAGGTCAGTGGCAACCGGGTCACGGCGGAAGCCGGACGGAACCTGACGCTCAGCAGCCAGCAGGACAGCGATAACTACGACTCCGGGCAGACCAGCTTCGGGGCGGGCGGTAGCTATGGTTTCGGCAGCATGCCGGTATCGGGCTACGTCAGCCTGAGCCGGGACAAAATGCGCAGCCGTTACAACAGCGTGCAGGAGCAGAGCGGGATTTTTGCCGGTGACGGCGGCTTTGATATCATCACCGGCAATCACACCCAGCTGGACGGTGGCGTGATTGCATCAACCGCTGCGGCGGATAAAAACCGTCTTGATACCGGCACGCTGGGCTTCAGCGATATCGGGAATAAAGCAGATTTCAGCGTCAGCCACAGCGGTGTCAGCGCCGGGCTTTCCAGCGGCGCGTCGCTGGGCAAACAGCTTCTGGCCAACGGCATGGCTAATGCCGCCGGAACGGTGCTGGCCGGGCTGGGCGGCAGTGGGCATGCCGAAGGCACCACGCAGGCGGCAGTGGCAGAAGGCACCATTATTATCCGCAATCAGGCCAGCCAGGAACAGGATCTGGCAGGGTTGAGCCGTGACACGGACCATGCCAACGGCAGCATCGCGCCCATTTTCGATAAGGAGAAAGAGCAGAAGCGGCTGCAGATGGCGCAGATGGCGGGTGAGATAGCGGGTCAGATGGTGAGCATCGTCCAGACGCTGGGCGATGTCAGGGGTCTGGAAGCGGCGAAGAATAAGGGAGTGACAGGCACCGCGAAGGAACTGCGCGACAGCGCGGCGTACAAAACAGCGCAGCGCGATTATGGCACCGGCGGCAAGTACCAGATGGTGACACAGTCCGTGAGCGGTATCCTGAGCGGACTAGTGGGCGGCAACGCCATGCAGGCAGCGGCAGGCGGTCTCAATCCGTGGGTGGCGCAGGTCATCAGGCAGCAGACCACCGACGAAAACAATCATGTGAACGTGGCGGCCAATGCGGCAGCGCATGCGGTGTGGGGCGCGGTAGCAGCGCAGATGTCGGGCGGGAACGCGGCGGCGGGTGCGGCGGGTGCCTTCAGTGGCGAGCTGGCAGGGCGGTTTATTGCAGCGCATCTTTACGGCGCTGATTCGGCGGAGAAAGTTGCCGGGCTGAGCGAGGAGCAGCGGCACGAGCTGAGCCTGATGAGTACGCTGGCGGCAGGTTTAGCGGGAGGGCTTGCGGGTAACAGTACGGCGGCCACCACTACCGGTGCGCAGGCCGGGAAGAATGCGGTTGAAAATAACTCCCTGAGTGATGGCTGGAGCAGTTTACTGCCAGCAGGGACCGCAGACTACGCACAGGCACAGGCCTTTCGCGGTGTTTCCATGATTAAGAATGGCGCGACTGCTGATGAAATCTCTGCTGCCTTGGCTAAAGCGGCTGAAGGTGATATGCCGGAAGGCCAGGATGCGGCGAAAGGGTTAATTACTGCGTGGGGTAACTTTTTTGGAATGCCGTTAGATCTTATCATGTCTAACGAAAAGATGACGCCGGAGAAAGCAGCAGAAATCATCTCAGGTGGTGTACCAACATCTGAAGCTAAGTTGTTGCAATATGTGGCAGCTAAGGCATTTTTTGCGATTACTAAAAGTACGACTATTAAAGCCGAAACTGGTAATTCATTAATCTATCATGAGAATTTTGGTGGGCATGTAATAGAGAAGCATGTGAATAAGTCTGATGCCGAATTACTGGCCCGTCTTCAAGCTGAACCTCGTCTCGGTGCTACTTCTACATTTTTCGATAGCGCAGCAGCAGACAGAGCCATAGGAAATGCTTTTGCAGATAAATCTAACCAGAGGAAGCTTACTGAATGGTTAGTTGGTGATCAAACTAGATTAGTGTTAACGCATGAAGAGATGTTTAATGTCGGTAGAGTTATAAATAAAGGGGATGGTTCATCTCATTTATCTAATAAAATCATACTGGTGGTTGATAAAGATCCTTTGATGCCAAAGGGCTATCGAGTACATACGGCATATCCGAAATGATTATGGTGATTAATATGAAAGTTGAAAATTTTACATATTTATTAGGTGCTTACTTCCATCAGGATTGGTTTTTAGATGCCCCTGAACCTGATGATGTAATCAGATCTTTTGTAGCAAGAGAATCTCCTGAAAGAGTTAATGCTCTTGAGCAGGAAATTAAATTTATACTGACTAGTAATAGTGATGAATTATCAGGCAGCTTTATAACTGATAACAACGGATATTATGATCCTACCCCAGATGGCTTTACAGTAAAAAAATGGTTACAACATATATTAAGTGTGTTGCCATAAGCTAAAAAATCCCGGCCATCGAGCCGGGATTTTACGCTATACACCAGTCAGTTACACCTTAGTCGCCCGCTTCTGCGGCCCCGCAATCACCTGGATAAACTCGGCGATCTGCTGCTGTGTGCGTCTCTGGCTTATGATGTGTCTCAGCCATAATCAACTCCTTATCAGTTGGTTGTGGTCAGCGGGCTGTTGGTGTTCCACCACCTTCAGCCCGCGCTAATAATCCCTTGTTACGTGCTTCCTGTTCTGTTTTTACCTGTTTAAATATACACCTTTTGCTGTATAACTTCGGCGAAAGCCAGGCAATAAACAGCGGGGTGTCTCTGAAAAACGGATGGTTTTTTTCCGGGCTGCATTTCACTTATCCCTTTTTCCTGTGGCCATCTGTAATACTGTTGCGGCGGACTTGCAAAGAAGTCAAAAAGCGGCGCAACAGCCAGTATTATCAGGACGTCATAGGTGAGTATGGCATCGGCAGCAAAAATCAGATGGTGTTCAGGCCATCGGTGGCGTGCTGCAGGGGCTGGTGAACGGCAGTATATCGCAGGCGGTGGCGGGCGGCGTTAACCCGCTGATGGCACAGACGATTAAGGCGTACACGACCAACCCGGATAACACGACTAATAAAGAAGCTAACCTGATGGCGCATGCGGTCTGGGGCGCGGTGGCGGCACAGATGTCGGGCGGGAATGCCGGAGCGGGCGCAGCGGAGGCCTTCAGTGGTGAGCTGGCGGCGCGTTATATAAGCGAAAACTACTACAACGCCAGGACAGCTGAGGAAATCAGCCGGCTGTCGGAAAGCGACCGTCAGGAAATCAGCCTGCTGAGCACCCTGGCGGCAGGGGCGGCAGGCGGGTTGATTGGTGACAGCAGGGCTGCTACTGTGACCGGTGCTCAGGCCGGGAAGAATGCGGTTGAGAATAACCTGTTGGGCGGTAACGAATGGAGTCAGGGAGAGAAAGCCAGAGAGCATGGTGCGGATGTTTTTTCTTGTTCGGACAATCCGGGAGGAGCAGCCTGTCAGCGAGGGATCGCGGAAAATAAAGCTTATGCAGGTGCGCTGGCTTCTGCCGGGCTGATTTATCTACCAAGTGGGATGAAGATGACAGCAGCGATTGGTGGAACAGCAAATGCCGGTATTCAATATGCGATTAACGGAACGATTAATCCAGCAGATGTATTGATAGCCAGTTATGTTGGAGCTACCACAGCCAGAACGGGCCTATGGGGAACTATGGGCTGGAATGCAGCGGGTGGTGCGACATCTAACTGGCTGAAAGGTGATGATCCGTTGACAGGCGGAGCGATTAGCGGCCTTGGAGCAGGTCTGGGTTATGGCATTGGTAGTAAGTTAATCAAGCCTGGATTAGATAAATTTATCAATCCTAACTGGAAAAACTGGGAATGGGTGGATGTTGGAATGGGAATAAGTAAACCTATGCCATTGAATCCACTGTCTGGGATTTTAGGAACTGCTGGCGGAGGCATATTTACAGAGATCTTTAATGATCAGGCTGGGAAAGGTGTGGAGAAGCTGAAGAAGGACGTAAAATGAGTCATAAACGGTGGTTTATTTTATTTACTTATTTAATAGCAGCCAGCGTTATGGGGATGATCATTTTAGCATTAGCTGCATTCATCTTTAGCCGGTTATTTTTACTTATCTTTCACGGAATTCCGCTTGCTTTGCCTTTTAGTGATCTGATCCGATATCTAAAAGCAGCCTCTTTAGCAGGAACGGTAATCGGATGTGGATGCTGGTATATCTATTACCGTCATTATCGTAAACAGAAATAACGAGAATCCCAACCCTTGCGGTTGGGATTTTTTTACCAGTCAGCCACTCCTCAACTCAACTGAACTCAACTTCCACGCAGGCGGTCGTTTAGCGGTGATCATCTCAATAAAATCAGTGATCTGCTGTTGCTTGCGAACGGAGAGCTTACAGACCTTCTTCAGCGTCTGCATCGGCGTGGCGCACAGCTTCGCTCTGCTGTCAGCTTATGCAGCCGTTCTTCAGCATCGCAGTCGCCGCCGTCCGTGGCGGCTCCGTGTTCACATCGGCATCTTCTTCGTCTTCCACCTAAAAGCATAAACGGAGAAGAGTCGCCAGACATATCTCAACAACAAACAGAACCTGACGCCAGAAGAGCAGAAAGATAAGGTTAGCTCAGTCCCTGTGGGCGGTGTTATTCCATGCACGGCAGAACCCGGGGGCTTGCCTTTATCACATTCAGTGCATGCGGGATCAACATTCCAGGTCTGCGTTGAGCGCCTCAACCCACCTCAGGCAGCCAGCCGAGCGCGATCAGAATCTGGATCGCTATCACGCCGATGCCGCATAAAAAGACTATCAGCAATAAAGGCGCGCCGCCCGCCACGCGGTAAGCAGCGGTGCCGTGCTGCCTGCGACTCCGCCAGGCCAGCAGCGAGGGGATAATTAACGCCAGTACTGCCAGCGCAACGCCGGCATAGCCCAGCGCCAGAACAAATCCCTGCGGATAGAAGAGGGCGAAGAGCAGCGGCGGCAGAAAGGTCATCACGCCGCTCTGCATCCGGCCTGTAACGCTGGCGTTACGCTTAAGGAGATCGCTCAGATAATCGAACAGCCCCAGCGACACGCCGAGGAACGAAGTCGCCAGCGCCAGCGCCGCAAAAAGATGTATCGCCAGCTCGACGTGGGGAGAGGCCACAACTTCACGGATCGCCTGTAACAACCCGTTCAGGCCGGCATGGCTGGCGAGCAGGGCGCTGAAGGCATTTTGATCGATGGCGCCAAGCGTCGCCAGCTGCCAGAGGATATAGGCCACCAGCGGAATGGCGCTACCGGTAATAAAGACCCAGCGCAGCTTCCGCACATCGCCATTCAGATAGCTGACGATGCTGGGCACGCTGCCGTGAAAGCCAAAAGAGGTAAAGATCACCGGGATAGCGGAAAGCACCAGCCCCTGTTCCAGCGGCAGCGTCAGCAGATTCGTTTGCTGAATATGCGGCATCATCAGCCCCAGCATCAGAACCAGCATCACGATTTTAAGGCTGAACAGGACGCGGTTAACCCTGTCCACCATATGGGTTCCAACACAGACAATCCCACCGGCAATCACGGTAAACAGCAGGACCCCGTTGCCGGGTGACACGCTGGCAGAGAACCACTGGCTCAGACTGGCCGCCAGCAGCTCGCCCGCGCCGCTGATATAGGCAGCCGTTAAGGCATACATCAGAAACAGCATTCCCACGCCCGTCAGCCACTGGCCTGGCCGGCCAAGATAGCGGCGCGTCAGCGTTCCCAGCCCGGTGCTGGCTGGCGCGTGCTGATAGACTTCCACCATCAGCAGCGCGGTGTAGCACATCAGCGCCCACAGCCCCAGCAACAGCAGCAAGGTGATGCCAGGCCCGACGCCCGCTGCGGCCAGCGGCATCGCCAGCATACCGGCGCCAATTGTGGTGCCGGCTACGATAAAAATACTTCCTGTGGTGCGGTTCTTCACGTCGTCCTCTGAACGTAGGGTTCCCCTGTAAACAGTACGCGCAGGGTAAGCGAAGCTTTACAGAGCGTCAAATATTCATGACAAAAAAGGCCCGCCATGCCTCCGGTTTACGCCGCAGGGCGTTATAAGCGATGCGGGCAGGGCGGCTTCAGGGCAGGCACTGGCGATAACGGCAGGTGAAGGCGAGGGGCTGGCAAAAGAGTTAACAGTAATGTCGGAGCAGTGAATGATACTCTGGCTGCAAACGGTAACGATAAACTGGCCGGCCGGTGGCACCGTACTGAATAGTGGTGAACAGGATTTTAATTTCGGCCAGCCAGATAAGATATTTACGACAGGAGACGCGCGAGATATTTACTTCGCAGGCTAGCTCATCGGTGGAAAACTCACTTTCAGGGTGCGCATCTATCCACTGACAAAGGGTGCGCAGCGTCTGCGGCGTTAATCCTTTAGGCAATCTTCTCTCTTTATTGCCCTCAGTCGTATTACCATGAAGTAGCCGGTCCAGTTCTGCTTGCTGATAATAGTGCTGATTCTCCATTTGCGATCGTTTTTGCTGCCAGTGAGTTAACGCCTCTTCGAAACGTGAAAACTGGAAAGGTTTGATCAGATAATCCGCCACACCATAGTTGAGCGACGTTTTGATGCTGGCCGCATCCGCCGCGGAAGAGATAATAATTACGTCAACATGATGTCGGGAATGACGCAGTTCCGCCAGAAGGTCGAGGCCGTTCTCCTGCTGCATATAAATATCCAGTAAGATAAGGTCGACCGGTGAGTCAGTTTGCTGTAACCGTTCTTTCGCCTGTTGCAAGGTCGAGGCGGTGCCACAGCAGGTGAGTCCTGGAATCTGACCGATATAGCAGCGGTTCAGTTCCGCAACCATAGCATCATCATCCACCACCAATACATTCATCATAAAACGTTATCCTTTATCCCACGGGATTTGCACAAAAAACTGGGTATAGACGCCTGGCTCAGATTCCACGCTGAGGTGACCGCCGAGCAGGTCGGTTTGCTGTTGTACCAGAAACAGCCCCATACCTCGCTGGTCACCTTTGGAAGAAAATCCTTTCCTGAAAATGGTGGTTACCAGCGGGGCCGGAATGCCCGGACCGTCATCGCTGACCTCACAAGACAACCAGCCGTTCTGGTAATGCAGCAGCAGATGAATTTCACCTTCCTGCTGCGCCAGCGCTTCCAGCGCATTTTCAATCAGGTTACCCAGAATCATTACCAGCGCCGTCACCTGCTGTTCATTGCCGCTGTCGGGCAGGTAACAGTCATCGCTGAGCAGTAGACGATGGCCTTTATCGGAGGCCCGGTTGATTTTACTTAATAAAAATCCGGCAATCACCGGGGATTTAATCCGTTGCAGCAGAGAGCCTATTTCCGTCTGATAATTATTCGCGGTTTTTAATATATAGCTTTCCATCTGCGCATAATTTTTCATATGGAGCAGGCCGAGGATCACATGCAGTTTATTCATAAATTCATGGGAATGCTCCCGCAGCGCATCGACGTAGTTTATCATCCCGTCCAGGCGCTGCATCAGCTGGCTGATTTCGGTTTTATCCCGAAAGGTACATACCGCGCCGATAATTTTACCCCGGCTGCGAACCGGCACCGTATTGCTGATCATTATACGATCCTGCACCTGAATCTCTTCATCATGCCGGGAAACACCATCGTGCAGCGCTTGCCGGAGGTGGCTCAGCATCAGCGAATCTTCCGGGATGGGGTCGCCGCTGAGGGGCGCCTCAATGGCACTCTGTTGCAGAAGCTCCTGCGCCGCCTGATTGATCAGCGTAACACGCGCCCGGGCATCAACGGCGATCACCCCTTCTTTAATCGCATTCAGAATGGCTTGCCGCTGCTCAAACAGGCTGGAAATTTCATGGGGTTCCAGACCCAGCAGGATCCTTTTCAGGCGTCTGACCAGTATCAGGACGCCCAGCAAGCCTACCGAACCGCCCAGCAGGACGGTCCAGAAAATATTCCAGCGGCTTTTATGGGTCTGCGCCGTGACGTCGCTCAGGGAAATGCCAATCGCCACCACGCCAATCTGCTGATGCTGCGCGTTAAAAACAGGCGTAAAGACGCGCAGCGCTTTTACCAGCGTCCCCTGGTTGTAGGCAATATTTTCATGGCCAGCCAGCGCGGGCAGCAGGTCATCTCCCTTAAAGCGTTTAGCGATCAGGCTGCTGTTTGGGTGGGAATAGCGAATCCCGTTCATATCGGTCACGGTGACAAACAGTAAGTTGTTACGTTTTTGCACGGCCTCCGCGATCGGCTGAATAAGTCTGGCGCTTGCGGGCAGAGCCAGGCTGCGCTGAATTTCCGGATCTTCCGCCAGCGTTCGCGCTACGGCCAGCGCCTTATCCTTAACGTGCGCATGCGTAAAATTATCGATCTGCATCAGATAGAGGAGGTGGACGCTGACAAGCACCGTGACGATGACGGCGGCCATCATCACGGTCGCCAGAGTACTGAGTTTCACCGGGCGCTTAGGGGTAATGTCTGGCTGCTTTGCTGGATTCATTATGTTTTGCAGAGGGTGACGTTGATTAACCTGTGAAACATACGCTAAAGCGCCTGGCCAGTACAGGGATGCGCCATTTGTTAGCGAAAGCGCCCCGGCAGAAACGCCATCGCGCCACCCTCTGCATTTTGTAACTAAAGTCACCGTTGGGCCTGTTTTTTTAATTATATAACTAAAAATAAAACAACTATTCGGTAACAATAATTTAAAATCATCGGACTTTTCTTACCCATTCCAGCAACAGATTGAAGATTACGCATGATAAAATCCACAAAAGTTCTGCCTTCGCTTTCCCTTTTGGCGCTGTTAGTCACCTCCGCGACTCACGCTGAAACCGCTCCTGAGAAGACCGATGTTCTGCTGATTGGCGGCGGCATCATGAGCGCTTCGTTAGGCAGCTTCATTGAAGAACTGCAGCCTGACTGGAAACAGATCATGGTGGAGAAACTCGACGGCGTTGCGCTGGAATCCTCCAATGGCTGGAATAATGCGGGTACCGGCCACTCGGCGAACATGGAGCTGAACTACACGCCAGAGCGTGAAGACGGTTCAATCGATGTGACCAAGGCGCTGCAGATTAACGAAGCCTTTATGATCTCACGTCAGTTCTGGTCAGAGCAGGTTAAGCGCGGCGTGCTGAATAATCCGCATTCCTTCATTAACTCCACGGCGCATATGAGTTTCGTCTGGGGCGATAAGAACATTGATTATCTGAACCGCCGTTACCAGGCGCTGCAAAAAACCGTGCTGTTCCAGGGCATGGAATACTCTACCGATCATAAGCAGATTGAAAAATGGTCGCCGCTGATCATGGAAGGGCGCGATCCGCAGCAGAAAGTTGCCGCTACCTGGACACCAGTCGGTACCGATGTGAACTATGGTGAGATCACCCGCCAGCTGATCGGCAGCCTGAAGAAGAATGATAACTTCACGCTGAAAACCTCTTCGGAAGTGACCGAGTTTAAACGTAACAGCGATAACTCCTGGCACGTCAGCATCAAAGACGCGAAAAGCGGTGAAATGCGCGCAGTGGATGCCAAATATGTCTTTATCGGCGCGGGCGGCGGTGCACTGAAGCTGCTGCAGGAGACCGGTATTCCTGAAGCTGATAACTATGCGGGTTTCCCGGTCGGCGGTTCTTTCCTGGTAACGGAAAACCCGTCGCTGGCGAACCGTCACAAGCAGAAAGTCTATGGTCAGGCTTCTGTCGGTGCGCCGCCAATGTCTGTTCCGCATCTGGATTCCCGTTATCTGGACGGCAAGCAGGTTATTCTGTTTGGCCCTTTTGCGACCTTCTCTACCAAGTTCCTGAAAAACGGCTCGCTGTTTGATCTGTTAAGCGCCACCACCACCCACAACGTGGGGCCAATGATGAATGTGGGCGTTGATAATTTCGATCTGGTGAAATATCTGATTGGTCAGGTTATGCTGAGCGATGAAGATCGTTTCGAATCACTGAAAGAGTACTATCCAGACGCGAAGAAAGAAGACTGGAAACTTATCCAGGCGGGTCAGCGCGTGCAGATCATCAAGAAAGATCCTGAGAAGGGTGGCGTGCTGAAGCTGGGAACTGAAATTGTGACCGATCAGCAGAAAACCATCGCCGCCTTGCTGGGCGCATCGCCAGGCGCATCAACCGCCGCACCGATCGCGCTGAATGTGGTGAAAGAGCTGTTCCCTGAGCAGTTTAAATCTGCGGAATGGCAGGAGAAAATCCATCACTTAGTGCCAAGCTACGGTAAAAAGCTGAATGATGATGCCGCGCTTGCTCAGAAAGTCTGGGATGACACTGCCGCCACGCTGCAGCTGACCAAACCGCCAGTCATTAACATGAGCGGCAAAACTGCTGAAGCACCGGCAGCACAGGTGCAGAAAGCACCAGAGCCACAGCACGATATGGCGCTGTAAGGTTTTTCGCTAGCGATTGAGTTCACCTGATGAAAGGCTGGTCATTGACCAGCCTTTTTTTATGGCACTTTTTAATCCCGACGACCTCATACCGTTTGAAAAAGTCGTCTGAATCTTTTTAACATCGCCCCGGAAGAAAGGGCCATTAAGCTAATTCGAAAGGGAGTCTTCTTCCGATCGCGGTTTGTGATTCAAATGACTCAGATGGCGCTCAGGTCTTTATTGTGATTAACAGGCAAAGGGCCGCGGAATGCCCGACGCCATTCACCTGGGCTGACGCTGAATCTCGCCTTAAAACGCTGATGGAAAGAAAAGGGCGACTGAAACTTTGTTATGTCTGACACGATTTCGGTACTGATTTAAGCCTTACACTTTGTTAACGCTGGACACTCTGGCATTGAATCTCCCCGCGTGGGATGGGTTTGCGCCAGATAGCCTCTGACTTAATATGCTTCCGGTATTTGGCGTCAGTGCATTATGGATGGATACAGGCGTAGAGCTTCAGGCAATTGGCCATGAAATCTGGATAAAAAGAAAGCAATTCAGGCGTCGCTACGTGAAAAGCAGACAGCAAATGGCAGGCAGGAGTCACAAAATTCTTTCAGCGCAACCTGGTGTTTAGCGCTATTGCCTCATCACTGAGGACATTTATAACCGCCAGAGTGCTGAGACAGCCGGGTTGATAACCAAAGGGGAGGGAAGCGATACCGCTTCCCTTGCGGTCTGGCTTACACATCCAGCCGGTGGATTACATTGACGAACTGGTGCACGCCGCTATTAATTTCTCGCAGGCTGCGCGACAGTTCGCTGATTTTATCCTGTTCTGCGGTCATAAAGTGTTTCACCGTATCCAGCTGCTGATGCATCTGCTTGATCAGCTGCGTGTTGAGTTCCACGACGCAGGTGATCTTTTGGGTGGCGCTCGCCGTTGAAGCGGCAAGGCGGCGGACTTCGGCCGCGACCACGCTGAATCCCCGTCCGGCCTCACCAGCCCGTGCGGATTCAATCGCTGCATTCAGCGCAAGGATATTAGTTTGTGCGGCGATAACGTTAATATTATCGACCACCTCGCTGATGTTTTTCGCTGACGCATTCAGCTTCTCGCCGATTTCGGTGGCGGCATTGACTTTACCTGCAACCAGTCCGGAATTGCGTACCGTTTCTTCCAGTACCTCATTGGCGTTATGGGTGATTTGCGACGTTTCTTCCGAGGTGGTAACGGCGATATCCGCCACGCGTTTTGCCGCTTCAACCCGCGCGGTGATGTCCGAGGCAATTTTGATCACTTTACAGACGTGACCGTCGGCATCGTAAACGGGGTTGTAACTCGCTTCAAGCCAGATGCGCTCGCCGTCCGCCGTTTTACGCTCAAAGCGGCCAACAAAGTGCTGACCTTTGCCGATCTTTTTCCAGAAGTCCGGGTTTTCCCGGTAGAAGCTGTCATAGCAGAAAATACGGTGATGCTGCCCGGCGAGGTCGGCCAGGCTATAGCCCATATGGGTGAGGAAATTGTCGTTGGCGGTAATGATTTTGCCGTCGGTGGTAAATTCAATCACTGCCATGGAGCGATCAAGCGCGGTAATAACCGCTTCTTTATGCTCCAGTTCCTGATGCCTTGCGGTGATATCGGAGGCCACTTTGATGATTTTATAAACGTGGCCTTTGTCATCACTGACGGGGAAATAGGTCGCGCTGAGATAAAAGCGCTGATGCTCCTTACTGAACCGCTCGAATATGCCCGTCTGCGATTCACCCGCGGCCAGCGTTTGCCAGAAGGTTCTGTAATCTGTTGAGCGGCAGTAATCCGGCTGACAGAAAATCCGATGATGTTTGCCCTGGATTTCGCTCAGCGTGTAACCGCTAAGCTCAAGGAACTGCTGGTTGGCGCTGAGAATTTCCCCATCGGGCAAAAATTCAATCCATGCGACATGTTGTTTAATCGCATCGATGTCCTTTGCGATGCTGCCGCCTTTACTTAAGGGCAGGGAAAGGCCCGATTTTTTGACACCAAACATATATAACCCCAGGAAGTTATCATTATCTCGACGCTCTCTTTGCCGCCGGACATCGTGAATGTCACCACGCTGGCAAAGGGAACCTGTACGGCCACTTCGGGTCCGCAGTTTTTCCCGGCGGGATACTTTTATTCTTCGCCTGTGCACGGCGATAGCCTGTATCTCTGAACGTTATGGTGCGTATGCCGGATGCTGTAGTTGTAACTTACCTGATGTACAGAAGTGACAGACTCGTTAAGGGCTGTCCTGAACCTGATATCGGCAGGGCGGCGGAAAGTTTGAGGGGTTTCTGTAGAAAATGGGAGCGGCTGCACAGTAGCGAGGGAGGAGGGTGAAAAGTGCAAGTTACGGGATGTTAATTATCTGAAAGACGGCCCGGCAGGCGGAAAGAAAACGCCCGACGGGTCCGTGTAGTCAGGGAGAAAATGTGCTTCCCGCCATGACGGGCGGGAACCGTTCTCAGAATTTTACCCAATTGGTGGACGCCAACACACCTGCATTATGACTGACAACAGGCTCAGGGCGGTTATTTTCACTTTTGGAAGTGCTATTACATGTGGACATGTCTGCTTCATTGCAGGTAAAAACCTGAACGCTGTTCAGCAGTAAGCGGGCCTGATCATTGAGAGAGGCGCTTGCTGCTGAAGATTCTTCAACCAGGGCAGCGTTCTGCTGCGTGGTGGTATCAATCTGACCCATGGCAATATTGATCTGAGTGATGCCATCGCTTTGCTCGGCGCTGGCCCGGGCGATCTCATCGACCAGTTGCTGAACACCTGAAACATTATCGACGATACCCTTCATACCTTGATCAGCCTCATCAACCAGCACACGACAGCTCTTGATCTTACTGAGAGAAGAACTAATGATCTCCCTGATCTCTCTTGCTGAAGAAGAACTGCGCTGGGCGAGGGTACGAACTTCACCGGCGACGACGGCAAAGCCACGTCCTTGTTCCCCCGCGCGTGCCGCTTCAACCGCGGCATTAAGTGCCAGGATATTTGTCTGGAAAGCGATACCTTCGATGGCTGTAACAATATCCGTCATTTTGGCGGACGCATTATGAATATCCTGCATGCTGAGTAAAACATCATTCATGCGTTCACCGTTTTGCCTGATGACTTCTCCGGTTTCGGCAAACAGTTGATTAACATTATGAGAATTGTCGGCCGAACGCTTGATGGTGGAAGTTAGTTGTTCAAGTGTTGCTGCAGTTTCTTCAACACTGGCGGCCTGTTCTTCGGTTCGGGATGCAAGATCCTGATTACCCGCGTCAATCTCATTAGCTGCATGAGAAATAGTGACGGCGCTATTTTTTACGTCAGCAACGGTACTGGCGAGCCCTGCGACCATCTCTTTCAATGACTGCATCATCATACCAAGCTGATCTTTTGAGCGGACATGCACATCCACGGTCAGATCCCCGGCAGAAACCTTACTCGCCACCATCACCGCCTCCGCCAGCGGCCGGGTAATACTACAGGTGATATACCAAGCGATGAATATGCCAAGAATGATACTCGCAATAATAAACGTAAGAATAATAATTTCCGAGCGCTGTGCATCGCTGAGGATGAGCGAATAATTATTATCGATAAGTTCCTTTTGGAAATCCCGCAAATCTGTTAGCGCATGGGTATAGTCTTGAGTTGCCGGATAAAAACGATTAAGTATAAAAGGAATTGTTTTTTCAAACTGGCCACTTTCTGCCATTTGAAAACCTTCATGACGTAATAAAGTATATTTCTCGCGTGCCTTAGTCACATTTGCAAGAAGACGCTGACCGGTGGGTAATCTTAACAATGGCGTAAGTTGTTCCTGGATATGCGCAATTTCAGCCGCGCTTGTCGTTAACGTTTGTTGGAGCGAGTTTCTCAGGGCAGGATCGGAAGCGTTCATCGCTGTCATAGCTAAGCCGCTGTTAGCATTAAGAAGTCTTGTCCAGTCCTCGATCATTCTTTCTTTTTTGAGATGCCAGGAGATTAATTCATCTACTTTTTTTTCACTACTCATGGTTAGCCAAAATGCACAGCTGCCCATTATCACTGACATAAGCAACAGTAGGGCAAACCCAGTACCCATACGCATGCCAACACTCATATTATTTAGCTTCATGTTCATTCCTCAAAAGTGCCGTTGCTTCTGACCAGCGGAAGCGAAGCAAATAGCCATCTCTTATATACATAATTCCATATCGGCTTTGATGAGAAATTCTGTACAGTCATTTCTGTATGATTCAGGCATAAAGAGCGAATAAGCATGTAACCATGATTTAGATCATGAAACATGAGGTTGTGATTGTAAAAAAGTGGGACAGGTCCTTTTTCGCCATCTTAAAAACCTGGTAATTGAGTCAAACTTTCACGGAAAAAATTAATCGCGACGTGTGGTGGCGCAATAATCACTGGGTAACTCACTGCTTCTGGCTTGTGGGTGTACTGATTATCGAAACCCGTATCCGATGTCTGTAAACGGGCAGAAGAGTTTCATTAGTTAAGTCCGAAGGTGCCGGGAAAGGACGGGCATAACGCCGTTCGTGGGATGATGGAATACCTCAGAATCGCTTCGCCGGACCGGTAAATCTCTAAGCATGGTTCAGGATCATGCTACGTACGACGATATGCCCGATCCTGGTGCAGGCCTGGTATTGTGAATGAGCCGGGCAGGAACTGGATGATAGTCAACAAATTGTCTACAACGTCGCGCCGCATGGGTGGGGAGTCGCTTCACTCGTTAACTTGTTCAGTTGAGCGGCTCGTAATTTTTAATGGCGGAACGCGATCATCCTCACGAGTGCTGCCGGAAATCATTGGCATAAATATGAACACTAAATACCGAATAGTGAACGCCAGTCACGGGAGGGAAGCCGGGATTACCGGGTAACGCGGATATGACTTGCGAACATATTAACCATGCACTCAATTTAACATAATATACATTATGCGCACCGACATTATAACTCCAATATTCTGATGTCACTTTTAACCCATTTAGTGATGTCACTTTTTCTGGCATAAAGGATCCAATCCTCAGGCCATGGAGACATCAGGATGCTTGTGACCATGTCAGATAAAGAACTTAGTCGGATCAACGTCATTCAATCAGTCGTTGAAAAGCGCATGCGCCGTCGTGATGCTGCTCATCAGCTTGCTTTGACCGAACGTCAGACACAGCGTTTAATGAACCGCTTTCGCGAGTCTGGCGCTGCAGGACTGGCAAACCTGCGGCGTGGACGCCCAGGTAATCACCGGCTTCCTGAGTCACTGAAGCTGCGTGTTCTTTCGTTAGTTCACGATCATTACAGCGACTTTGGACCGACACTGGCCGCAGAAAAATTACGCGAACGCCACAACATCAGAGTATCTGTTGAAACGCTCCGAAAATGGATGACAGCTGATGGACTCTGGGTTCCTTATTCACGTCGCAGACCCCGAGTTTATCAACCCAGATACCGACGTGACTGCCTCGGAGAACTTGTTCAGATTGATGGTTCTCCACACGACTAGTTTGAAGGCCGTGCGCCGAAATGCTGCCTGCTCGTCTTTATTGATGACGCGACTGGCCGCCTGATGCACCTCCGTTTTGGTGAGACTGAATCAGCCTTTGATTACATGATGGCCACTCGCGAGTATCTCGAGCAACATGGCAAACCACTTGCGTTTTACAGCGATAAGCACGGCATTTTCAGGGTAAATAATGGTGGCTCCACTACGACCGGAGTCACCCAGTTTGGCCGTGTACTTTCTGAACTTGGGATCGAGTTGATTTGTGCCAACAGTCCACAGGCTAAAGGCCGTGTGGAGCGAGCAAATCAGACACTTCAGGACCGGCTTATCAAGGAGATGCGTCTCGAGGGAATCAGCAGTATCGAAGCAGCCAATGCCTGGCTGGATATCTTCATCGCTGACTTCAATCGTCGCTTCGCAAGACCAGCAAAATACCCCAAAGATCTGCACCGACCCGTGGCTGAAAGCAACGAAGAGCTCGATGATATTTTTGCCTGGCAGGAACAGCGTAAGCTGTCTAAAACGCTGACATTCCGCTATGACAAAATGATATATCTGGTTGAACCTACTGAAGAAAATACTCGCATCGCTGACGAAAAAATAACAGCCTACGACTATCCGGACGGCACGCTGTCATTCAAATACGGTTACCGTTCACTCAAATATCAGGTTTTCGACAAACTGGAATGTGTCGACCAGGGACAAATCGTTGATAACAAACGTCTTGGGGCTGTTCTGAAGCTGGCGCAAAGCAAAATGGATGAACTCGAACGCGAGGGTAAGCGTGATCGGAGCAAAAAGATGCCTAAACGACGTGCACAGGCCAGGGTTCAGGAGCAATCGAGGGCCATTAATCCCGCGCTGGCTAACCCTGAAGAGTTCAGAGCCAGCCTTAAACGTTAGCGCCCTCCCCATTCCAAAGGCATAACCCCGCACTCCTCTGAAGTTAGGGGTTATCGTCGATGAATGAAGTTTATACGTGCCTACTAAACGATATATTTTTGGCAGGTGCAATTACGTAGCTAAAAATTAATTCATCTCTATCATCAGCATGTCTACCACGATAGAGAACTCGTTCTATTTTTACTGCTAAATAATATCCATTTTTATTTTGCAATACAGCCAATTCCCCTTCATTCAACGAAGTGGAACTATCTTCATTGTAAAACGAGTTACATTCGGCATTATTAATTTGTTCAATTTCAGTAATTCCAGTTGGAATACGCAAGGAATGAATGCTTTCTTGTCTATTGTATATCCATATACTTCCTTTACTGCATCTGGACCAGGATAGCTCGAAAGCCATATCTCCAGCACCAACCCAGAATTTTCCGTTGTTCAACGTAGGGTTGAATGTAACAGTATTCGTTAAGGCAGGACTAACAAAGCTCTCTGGAACATCAAACACTATAGGTTCAACTGCCACAGGTTGCCGATTAAAAGGGTTCTCACCACGTGGTGGCCGTGGTTGAACACTTTCTCCCCACAAATCTGCGATAAGTTGTCTATAGCTTTGTTCGTAATTTTCTGATGAAAAATCTAACCATAAACGCGTTGCTACAAATGTCGGCACATTTGATTGCTCGTTATTAATAACTATAGGTATGACTCTATTGCTTCCTAAGTCTCTCATAATTTGCGAAGTAATAATCATTTTTTCATAGCCCACCCCACCACTTTGCATGGCATTTGCTTTTCTGACATATTCATCAGTGCAAACAACAATTACACGGTCCGAGTCACTAAGCCCTGATTCCATAAAATGTGGTAAATCACCTCCGATTTTCAAGTCCCATTGGTCAAGAGTAACTGCAACACCATTTCCCTCTAATCTGGTTGCGAGAGTAAGAACCCAGGCCTTATGAGCAGTTGAATCATGAGAATATGATATGAATACTTTTGGTGTTGGTTGAGATTGAAGCATAGAGCCCTCCAGGCAAAATAATACTGATAATCGCGCTTAATGAGTGTGGGTACAAGGGGGCTGAGTGCTTAGAAAGTGACATTTCAAACTGGCTGAATCAGGTGACATTTTAAGCTTGCAATAACAGACATGCAGGAGGTTCAATATTAATGTCCGATCGTGGCTCAATGTGTCCTGCTGTAGTTTTCAGATTTGCAGGTCTGGTCAACGACTCGCTTTTCCTGATTAGTCATCTACTGAACCGCTCTCGTCGGCCTGGACCGCCTGGCATCACCAGAAGCGCGGCCGCACGGAAATCGTTTATTGCCTGACTCACTGACGATCCTTGTGCTGAATACCATCCGGGAACGTGACCCGAATCTGACCAACGTAAGGAATCCATCAGGCGCCCAATGATAAACGCCGGACTCTTGATTTCCCCAGACAACCGCCACCGAAAATTTATTAGTCTCTTTACCGACGTCCATGTACTGGAAAGCTGATACATATTGATGGCTACATTGGCCCTTTACTGCTCTGTTCTATGTTGACGCTACCACCAGTCGCCTGATGTACCGATTATTTGTTAAACCTGAATCCACAAGCTCAATTATCCCAGGCGCACCCTCGCCTTTCACTACGAGCATCGGCTCCTTGATACCTAAAAGTTTACCACTCTGGCAGACAGGGTTATCTCACCGGATGTAGCGTCACGGCCTGACGATCGCACTGAACCAGACATTCGCCGCAGCCGTTACAGCAGTCGGCGTCGGCGTCAGGCAGCCTGGCGTCGCCAATAACACAGGCTCGTTGCGGGCAAACTTCCACACAGCGCTCGCATCCCCGCGAGCCGTGGATGCAGGTATCAGTAAAAACAGGACGAAGCCGGGTGTCGAAGCGCGCCTGAGGTTGTAACGCGCCGGTCGCGCACGCCTGAATGCACCCTGCACAGCCGTCACAGCCGGCGTATTCGATGGCAAGCTGTGGATAACCATCCTGTTGGGAAATCAATACGCCCATTGGGCAAGCCTGAATGCACTGCTGACATTTGTCGCACAGGGAAAAAAATTGCACTGTCGTCACCGCACCGGGCGGCAAAGGCCACGGCGGCAAGGCGTCAGGACGCGGAGCCACTTTGCGTGACGCTGTCACAAATGCCCGGAACAGTCCACGCCGGCTGACGTGGCGATGGGACGCATATTCCTGGTAATAACGCTCGGTTTTCTCCATCAGAAGAAAATCCGCATTTCCACAGGGTTAAGCTCCAGTTGCTGTTTAATATCCTGCAGCCACAGAGCGGCAACTTGCGCCAGCCGGGCGTAAAACGGACTGATATCGTTGTGCTGCATGAGTTCAAGATAACGCGGCGCCCAGGGCAGCAGAAATTTTTCCAGCAACGCCGTGGTGGCTTGCGGATTATCGCGCTCGATAAATGCGGAGCAGGCCAGCAGCATCAGGCCAAACTGATCTTCAGGCTCCTGTTGTTGCCCATCAAATGCCAGACCGTGATGACGTAAAAACGTACGGTAGCGGGCCGTGGTTTCCCCCATCAGGAGATTGTCTTTTTCAATGTATACCGATCCCCAGGGGGGCGCGACCATTTCCCCCTGCCCTTCAAACAGCACCGAATACTGCCAGCGGAGTTCATCATCAGCGTCTACCGGCCAGCCTTCGCAAAGTCCGGTTATGGTGTGCGGATCGCGCCAGGTATAAAGCGATGGCAGGGTTGGCAAACAATCAAACAGGGCTTTAATCTCAGGACGTTGCGGCGGATAGTAAAACAGCGCGCCAAGAATACGCGGCAGTACAGCGACAGAAGACATGTGTGAATCCTTATTGATACAGTGTCCGGGCGGGCCGGAGCCCGCCCGACAGGGTATTACATCGGCAACGTCCAGAGATTGTAAAACGCGATACGGCCAGTCATTTCCGCCACAATCACTATGGCAGCGCTGGCGAACAGCAGTGTCTGTCCGTTTCTGGCACGGATATAGATCAGCGCACACAACGCGCCCGCCGCCAGCAGTACAGCCTGGGCGGTAAACCAGTTGGACTGCGCCGCTGCCAGCGGAGCATCAGCCAGTAGGATCGTGGAGAGATAGCCCGGCCGCAGACAGAAGCTGGCAATAATCCCGGCGATGCTAACAATCAGCCCCAGACGGCATACGCCCAGCGCCGCCGCCAGTGCGCCGCCGCCGATCAATGGTGTCAGCAGCATGACGACTGTGGTCCAGGAGGAGTTCCAGGTGGCCACCGTCGGTAACTGGTAGATGCGTGGAATGGCGAAAATAAAGACCACGCCAGTCGCCGCCGCCAGCCAGGCCAGCCCGATAAAAAGCGTATGCGCGCCGCGATCCAGCAGCAGGCCCAGCGCCGCAATGCCGGCAACTGTACCGAACAATGCCGAGAGCACGATTTCGTTGCTCATCGGCGAATGTCCAACGCGGAACAGCATATTCATGGCGCGCAGCGGCTGCCCGACGTGAAAAATGCCCATCACCACACCCAGGCTGAACAGGCACACCGCAGCGAACAGCGCGACAGCCAGACGACGTGGCGCAATATGGCCCAGCGCGCCACCGATCTGTAGCAGAATGAACGCGCCGACCGCGCTCTGCGTCAGAACGGTAAAGAAAACCAGCGGTAACTCATGCATTACGCACCTCCCGTAAATTCTGAATCGCGCCTTCCTTATCGCCGGTTGGCCGCGCTTTCGGATGTGGTTTCACCACCAGGTTTGGATGGGTAAAGCTGGCTGACGGCAAAGGGGCAATCTGGTTTTCCACGCCGTACTTCTGGCGCAGTTCGTCGATCGGTCCGAAGTCCAGCGCGCGTTGCGGGCAGGAATCGACGCAAATCGGCCGCAGATTCTTTTCCAGCCGGTCCAGACAGCCGTCGCATTTGCGCATCACTTTCGCTTTGGCGTCAAACTGCGGCGCACCGTATGGGCAGCGCATTTCACAGTAGCGGCAGCCCACACAAATGGAATCATCCACCAGAACCAGCCCGTCTTCATCGCGCTTATGCATTGCCCCGGTCGGGCAGCCCGCCACGCAGGTGGGTTGATCGCAGTGGTTACAGGCTATCGACAGGTAATAGCTGAAGGTATCGTTGTGCCAGCTATCCCCTTCCTGCACCCAGCTGCCGCCGCCATATTCATAAACACGGCGCAGTTTCGGACCCACATCTAAATCTTTATTATCCTTACAGCTCACCTGGCAGGTTTTACAGCCCGAGCAGCGCGAGGAGTCAACGTAAAAGCCATACTGTTTCATTTTCATTCACTCCTTAAGCGCGTTTGATCTCAACCAGGTTGGTATGCTGCGGGTTGCCTTTCGCCAGCGGCGACGGCAAATGGCTGGTCAGCGAGTTCATACAGCCGCCGACATCAACACCTTCGTTGTTAAGACGCGTCCATGCGCCCTGCGGCATCGCCGCCACGCCTGGCAGAATACGGTTGGTCACCTTACAGGGGATCTCCACCACGCCGCGATCGTTAAACACGTGCACGATATCCCCGGAGGTGAGCTGCCGCTCGCGGGCGTCAATCGGGTTAATCCACACCTCATCCGGCACCGCTTCATGCAGCGTCAGCACGTTGGCATAGGTAGAATGGGTGTGGCCTTTAGTATGGAAGCCGCTTAACTGTAGTGGGTACTTCGCTGTCAGTTCTTTATTCAGGTGCGACTCTTTAACCACGCAGAATTCCGGTACCGCCGGGATACGGTCCCCTTCCGGCAGGATCCATTGCTGCGCCAGATCCGCCAGCGCCTGAGAGTAGATCTCAATCTTGCCAGATGGCGTCTCCAGCGGATGAGCCGCGGCATCTTCACGAAAATCGATAAAGGCAATGCTCTGGCGTTCGGTGGCGATTTTCTGGTCAATGATCCCTTTGTTTTTCGCTACCGACCATTCCGGGGTCCGCTTGGAAAACGGAAATTATCCCACGCTAAGACTGCTTTTTGTACAATTCGGTATCGACTGTGCGTAATGGCCGATATTTCCCGGACCCCAGCTTAAGATTATTACGCCAGACGTAATCTCCACTCAGATTGATATGTTCCCAGCCCAGGGGAGAAAGATGAGATACCAGTTGCTCATTAATCGGGATGCCTTTTCGTTTCAGTGACTCAATGGCTCTTTCTATATATACCGTGTTCCACAACGTGATCGCCGCTGTCAGTAACGTCAGCCCGCTGGCGCGGTAACTCTGATTCTCCAGCCCGCGATCCCTGATTTCACCCAAACGATGCATAAAGACCGCTCGCGCAAGGGCATTACGGGCCTCGCCCTTATTCAGCCCCGCTTGTACGCGTTGGCGCAGACCGGGATCACGGAACCAGTCCAGCATAAACAGAGTACGCTCGATGCGGCCAATCTCTCTCAGCGCTTTGGCAAGTCCATTCTGTTTTGGGTAACTGGCTAACTTCTTCATCATCAGCGATGCGGTGACTGTCCCCTGTTTAATCGAGGTTGCCAGGCGTAATACCCCATCCCAGTGAGCCTCAATGTCTTTGAAATTCAGGCTGTTTGTTGATATGACGGACTGAAGCCCCGGATAGCGCTCGGCCTTTCCATGAATAAACAGCCGCTTGTCATGAAGATCACGGATCCTTGGCGCAAAAGCGAATCCCAGCAGGTGCATCAGGGCGAAAACATGTTCAGTGAAGCCTGCGGTATCGGTGTAATGCTCGGTAATTTCCAGATCGCTTTCATGGTACAGCAGGCCATCAAGCACGTGGGTTGAGTCGCGCACACGGCTGATCACTTTGGCGTAGAACGGGCTGTATTGGTCTGAGATATGCGTATAAATCTGCACGCCCGGCTCCTGACCATATTTAAGATTGACCTGACCCGCATAACGTCCGTGACTGCCTACCCGAAAGTTCTGCCCGTCTGACGACGATGTAGTCCCGTCGCCCCAGAATGCGGCCAGAGGTCGCGCTTTCTGAGCGTTGACCAGCTCGGCCAGTGCCGCTGAATAAGTTTCATCTCTGATGTACCATGCCTGAATACCTTCGAGTGACGATCTTGTGGCCCCAGGGCAGGATTCAGCCATTTTTGTCAGCCCAAGATTGATGCCGTCAGCCAGAATGGTGGTCAGCAACAGCCTTCCGTCTTTTGGTCTGACGTTATTATTTTTGAGGTGCGCGAAGTGACGCGTAAATCCCGTCCAGCTGTCAACTTCTTCCAGTATCTCCGTAATTTTCGGATGGGGGAGCATGCCATAGACCAAATCCGCAAAGGGCGAAACACCTGAAGGAACGCTGTTCTCCAGCGGAGTGATTTTTACGCCTTTATCTGAGATATCAACATCGGGCAAATCACCGGCAAGCGCCATCGCGTTAACTTCTTCCAGCCGCGATGCAAGAAGAGTCATACGGGCCTGAAGGTATGCCTGGCAATCGGTCTGAACGGCTAACTGTAACTGGTCATTATGTCGGGATTTCTCAAACTCAGCAGTAGGGATGAGATAATCATCAAAATTTCTGTAGCGGCGCGATCCTTTTACCCAGATATCACCGGAACGTAACGCCCCCTTGAGTTCATTCAGCACGCAAAACTCGTAGTACTTGCGGTCGATCCCTGAAGGCGTGAGCACCAGTTTTCGCCAGCTTTCAGGGATAAATCCTGTGGGCGCTGCGGGTGGAACTTTACGAAGTTGTTTACGATACATTTCCGTTATGGTGTCCAGCGCATCGCTGAGCGCCTGCGCAGCAGGTGTCGCCATGAACTGCAATGCTGACAGCATACGCGGGGCGTATTTACGCAGCGTGCTGTATTTTTCGGTGATCAGGTGAAGTGGGTCGAAATTGCCCTTACGGGACAGAAACCGCGTTTCCTCCACGCTGTTGATGAATTCCTGCCAGGGAAGGACGTCTTCTATTGCAGTCCAGGGATCTTCGCCAGATTCTCTGGCGTTAAGTAACGCCTGCCCGACGGTAACGTACTGCTTCAGCTTGGTCTGAATAAGCTTTCCCGTTTGCTGGAGTCGTTCGGCCTGCGTGCGTTTTGCCCGGCTGAACAGAGTACCCAGGATACGCTCGTGCAGATCAATGACTTCGTCAGTCAGGGTGGCCCTGGCCTCTGTTATTATACAAACCAGCGTCGCGTAACGTCTGACATCGGTGAATTTTGCCAAGTCTCTGCTGCTCATTTTCCTGCCCTCACGCGCCAGTTTAAGCAATCTGTTCTGGTGAACGGAAAGCGCAATTCCATCAGGCAATCCCAGCGCGGCGATGGAATTAAGCCGGTCGATGTGTTGCAGCACGTTTTTACCGTTGATTTTACCCGGAGGCTGAAGTAGCCATGCCAGACGGGAAGGCTGTTCATCCTCTGATATGAGCAGGCTGTCGAGTGCTGATTTATGCTGCTGTTCCAGTTGCGCGGTAAGTGCCGAAAATACGGATCGGTCAGCGAGCGTGACGACTTCGGCAAGCGTCCGTTCAATCACATCAACAGAAGGGAAAATAACATTATTGTTATGTAACCAGCTGAGCATTTCCTCCGCCAGCATAAACCCTTTGTCAGTTCTCATGGCGTAGGGGTGCAGATGCCGGATACAGTCTTTTTGCAGTGACCGACTAAACGGGGATAATTTCAGGTAGCGATAAAGTTCGGTCAGATGTTCCCAGCGGGTTTGCTCTCTCGATGCATATTCCTGCCATAAATCAGGCTGAAGTTTCAGTCGGGAAGCAACCCTGGATACAATGCCATTGTGAGGGACACTGCTTTTGTCCGGAATAAATCCAGGTCCACGCAGATAACAGAGTAATACAGTAAAGCCCAGGCGATTAGCTGGCCGTCGGTGCTTATTAATGAGCGCAACATCCTGTTCATTTAAAAAGCACATCCGAGTCAGAATCATTTCATCATCTGGAATAACCAGCAAGCGCTCCTGCTCTTCACTGCTGAGAATTTGTCGCCGTGGCATAAATACTTCCCTCGCGTATAGTTTCCATATGTTATGGATTGGCTATGACCGAAACCGGTCGGTTTCGTACACTGGATCTCAATACTGTCCGAAAGTGAGTGAAATTAGTTTCGGATATGCATTAAGATTCGTACATCCTTTTCGGACGGAAATTTCATTATGTCACGCGTTTTTGCTTACTGCCGCGTCTCCACACTGGAACAGAACACGGAAAACCAGCGCATGGAAATTGAAGCGGCGGGTTTTGCCATCAGACCCCAGCGACTGATTGAGGAACATATAAGTGGTTCGGTTGCTGCCAGCGAACGTCCCGGATTTATCCGGCTGCTTGATCGCATGGAAAATGGTGATGTGCTGATCGTCACCAAGCTGGACCGTCTTGGACGAAATGCTATGGATGTTAGGAAAACGGTGGAACAACTGGCGGCATCGGGTATCAGGGTTCACTGCCTGGCGCTGGGCGGCGTGGATCTGACCAGCCCAGCGGGGAAAATGACCATGCAGGTTATCTCTGCTGTAGCTGAGTTTGAGAAGGATCTGCTAATCGAGCGCACACACGCCGGTATTTCACGGGCTAAGGCATCAGGGAAACGCTTTGGACGCCCCTCTGCGCTGAATGAAGAACAGAAACAATTAGCCCTAGATCGCCTGAGTGCAGGGATCAACGTGAGTGCCGTTGCCCGTGAGTTTAATACGACACGACAGACTATTCTCAGAGTAAAAGCGCGCCATTTTCGCAGTTCAGATCAGTAGCTCTGGATTAAATTTTCATCAACGCGCGAGTATATTTCGATGAATAAAATCGTCTATATCTTCTTTCGTCTGTTTCACTAAACCTTCAGAAGGCAAGGTTGACAGGTGTTCATAGTAACCAAAAAGCATGGCATCTAGCTGCCGCGCTACGCGTTGCGCATCAACAACACGAAACGTGCGTTCGTCCATACCGGACTGGATAATGTTCGCCAGCACCTGCTGCCACTTGTCCAAAAAAGTCTGCATCAAACTCGCGTAGGCTTCATCATGGGTGGAGAGTAACCATAAGGAACCATATAGCTTTCGGGTTGGATCCGGGTCATTGGAAATCATACCATCAATAAATTCCTGCAACTTCTCACCGGCGGTTAAAGGCTGAATGATGGAACAAAACTCTGCCAGCTCGTCATTCATAAAGTTTGTTACCGCCGCAAGGCACAGGGACTGCCAGTCTTTAAAATAGTGATAAATATGGCTACGGGATATGCCTAAATATTCTGTCAGATCGCGCGTTGTAACCTTTTCAATCCCCTTCTCAATAAACAATGCCACAACAGCTTTAAGAATTTTTTCTCTCATAAGCTCAGATTTAGCTTTCATCTGTCACCTCTATTGACTTTGAGCGTTTGCTCAAATAGTATGCCCTCAACATTGAGCGGTTGCTCTATTTTAACAGGGTTGCCACTGATGAACACTGAAAATATCCCTGGGCATTCCGCAAGCGGAAGTGCCTCCGGCACCTTGAAATTATTGGCCAGCCGCAACCGCAAAAAACTGTTCTTCACCTTTTTGCTGGTTGTTGCCGAAAACGTCACCTATCTGTTGTATCCGATCCTGGCTGGTATCTCCATTAACGCCATACTGTCGGGGCAGACATTAAATGCAGTGCTTTATGGACTGATGATCTTATTTATCTGGTGTCTGGGTGCGGCGCGCAGAAGCGTGGATACCCGCACCTTTGCTAGAATTTATGCGGCGCTGGCGGTCTCGGTGGTCATGACGCAGCGTAAAAATAATCTTAATCATTCAACCGTTGCAGCACGAGTTGCATTGTCGAGAGAGTTTGTTGATTTCTTTGAATTGCACTTGCCGATGCTCATCACTTCGCTGGTATCTATGATCGGCGCAGCGGTGATGTTGCTGATTACTGAATCTTGGGCAGGCATTGCCTGCCTAGTCATTCTGGTTTTTCTGGCTTGCTTTCTACCCGCTTTTGCTCGGAAAAACGAAGCGCTATATAACAAACTTAATAATCGCCTTGAAAAGGAAGTTGACTTTGTTACTCAGGCTACAACGTTATCTTTAAATCGACATTATTCTACACTCGCTAAATTACGTATACGCCTCTCTGACCGTGAAGCCATAGGGTATCTGTCGATTGGTGTGCTTGTCGCCATGTTATTTAGCCTGACCATTATCTGGATGACGCAGTCATCGGGGATCAGTGCCGGGCATATTTATTCAGTGATGACCTATATGTGGATGTTTGCTACCAGTCTTGATGATGGCCCACAGCTACTGGAGAAATATTCACAGCTTAAGGATATTGGCAAACGGGTGAGTACTGAGACTGGGGAATAAGAGTGACCGCGCCCTGCTTAAAACCGGCGTAAGTCATGTCGGTCTGTCTTTTTAAATAATTCAGAAATATCAATACGGATTAACTTCATGTCTCAGTTTTTTATTGAGCGACCTGTCTTTGCTTGGGTTATCGCGTTATTTATTATTCTCGGTGGTGTCCTGGCGATCCCTAAACTGCCTGTGGCTCAATATCCGGCTGTGGCACCGCCTACCGTGTCGATCTCCGTGAGTTATCCCGGAGCCACGCCGGAAACGATGAACACATCGGTTATCTCTCTGCTTGAACGTGAAATTTCAGGGGTTGATGATCTGCTGTATTTTGAGTCAACCAGCGATACTTCGGGTTCGGCATCCATTACGGTGACGTTTAAGCCGGGTACCGATATCAAACTCGCCCAAATGGATATTCAGAACCAAATCAAAGTGGTTGAACCACGCCTTCCACAAGTAGTGCGGCAGAATGGTGTAAGCGTAGAAGCGGCAAATTCAGGTTTTCTGATGATGGTGGGACTAAAATCGCCTTCTAAGACGTATCAGGAAGCTGATTTGAGCGATTATTTTGCCCGCAATGTTAGCGATGAGCTACGTCGTGTTCCTGGCGTAGGTAAAGTCCAGTTGTTTGGTGCCGAAAAGGCCATGCGCATCTGGCTGGATCCGATAAAGATGTACACTTTTAAGCTGTCAGTTAATGAGGTGATCGCTGCGCTTAGCCAACAAAACGTTCTGGTTTCACCGGGCCGTGTTGGTGATGAGCCTGCTGCATCCGGCCAACGGGTAACTTATCCGCTTATAGTGAAAGGTCAGCTCGATTCGATAAAGGAGTTCCGCAATATTACCATTAGAGCAGAAACCAGCGGCGCTCGCTTAAAGCTGGCAGATATTGCCCGGGTGGAATCCGGCCTGCAAAGCTATGCCTTTGCGATACGTGAAAATGGTTTGCCCGCAACGGCAGCGGCGATCCAGCTTGCTCCGGGGGCTAATGCAATCAGTACTGCAGCCGGTATTCATGCGCGGCTTGCAGAGCTTTCTGCTAACTTGCCGCAAGGGATGGCGTTCTCGGTACCCTTTGATACGGCACCCTTTGTCAAACTGTCGATTGAGAAAGTCATTCACACCTTTATTGAAGCGATGGTTCTGGTCTTCCTGGTGATGCTGCTGTTTCTACATAAAATCCGTTGTACGCTGATCCCTGCCATTGTGGCCCCAGTGGCGTTACTGGGTACGTTCACCATCATGTTGTTATGCGGTTTTTCTATCAACGTACTGACCATGTTTGGCATGGTGTTAGCTATCGGCATCATTGTAGATGATGCGATCGTAGTGGTGGAAAATGTCGAACGCCTGATGGAAGAGAAGGGATTGTCGCCCCAAGAGGCCACGCGCGCGGCAATGAACGAAATTACCCCGGCAATTATCGGCATTACTCTGGTGTTAACCGCCGTATTTATCCCTATGGGATTCGCCAGTGGATCGGTTGGTGTTATTTACCGTCAGTTTGCGCTTTCTATGGCAGTTTCGATTCTATTTTCGGCATTTTTGGCGCTGACACTGACCCCGGCGCTCTGCGCGTCTTTACTAAAGCCGCATCCTCAACAAGATGGCTATAAAAAAGGTTTTTCGGCCTGGTTTAATCGTCATTTTAGTACCTTATCAATCCATTATGAATCAGGGCTGCGATATGTGCTGAAGCGTACTGGAAGGATGATGCTGTTGTATGCCGTTCTTTGCGGTTTACTGCTGATTGCTCTGCAAAACCTCCCTTCATCATTTTTACCGGATGAGGATCAGGGCTACTTTATGTCCTCTATTCAGTTGCCTTCAGATGCCACTATGGAGCGGACTCTCGAAGTCGTGCAGCGCTTTGAGGATGTCATCGAGACGCGTAAAGCTGTCGAGAGCAATGTTATGATCCTTGGGTTTGGTTTTTCCGGATCTGGTCCCAACACCGCCATGGCGTTTACCACATTAAAGGACTGGCAATATCGAAACGACGCGACGGCTCAGGGCGAGGCAGACTTTGTGCAAACTGCTTTGGAGAAAGTCTCTGAAGCCACTACGCTGAGCCTGCTCCCCCCGGCTATCTCTGATATGGGGACGTCATCAGGCTTTACGCTGTATATCGAAGACCGTGCAGGGAAAGGTTACCCAGCGTTGAAAGCGGCAACAGAGAAGCTCATCGCACTTGCCAACAAAAGTTCATCGCTAACGGATGTCTACATTGACGGACTTCCTGAAGGGGTAAGCATATCGTTGAATGTGGACAGGGAAAAAGCCGAAGCTTTCGGTGTGTCATTTGATGAGATTAACCAAGCGATCTCTGCCACTTCCGGATCTTATTATGTTAATGACTACACGGACAATGGCCGCGTTCAGCAGGTTATAGTCCAGGCTGACACCGCTTACAGAATGCAGCTGACTGACTTACTGAAAGTGTCGGTCAAAAACAAAACGGGTGGAATGGTACCTCTTTCCTCTTTCATCACGCCGTCCTGGGTTCAGGCTCCACAACAATTAAATCGCTATCAGGGCTATCCTGCAATAAGGGTGACGGGAAGTGCCGCACCAGGGCAGTCAAGCGGTAGCGCTATGGCGGAAATGGATCGCCTTGCGAGTGAATTACCTCAGGGATTCAGAGCCGAGTGGGCGGGCAGTTCGCTACAGGAAAGAGAATCAGCGTCTCAACTTCCAGGGCTTATTTTGTTATCCATCCTGGTGGTGTTTATGGTACTTGCAGCACTCTATGAAAGCTGGTCAATACCCTTTGCGGTAATATTAGTCGTTCCGTTGGGACTGGCGGGAGCAGTGTGTGCGGTAATGGTTGCTGACATGTCGAATGACGTATTTTTCCGGGTGGGAATGATAACCATCATTGGGCTTTCGACCAAAAACGCCATATTGATTATTGAATTCGCCCGGCAATTACGTTTGCAGGGTATGGATATTTTCGCCGCAATCTTGCAGGCAGCCAGACAACGATTACGGCCAATTTTGATGACTTCACTGGCCTTTACGCTGGGAGTCGTCCCCTTAATGCTCGCCAGTGGTGCCAGTGACAGGACTCAGCATGCCATTGGAACGGGGGTCTTTGGCGGCATGATAAGTGGGACTTTATTAGCAATATTTTTTGTGCCTGTATTTTTTGTTTTAGTCATGCGGATGTATAAAAAATAAAACTTAGACCAAAAATTCAGAGCTATCACTAGGTTGGTAAGGTGTTTATCTTTGGTTGAAGATGAAATTGTCCACACTGAGCTCAAAATGGCTTAGTGCGGGACATTCCATTTTCCAGGTGGGCATCTAAATGTCGCATTTTGCAGCTTCGCTCCCACCGGGCCTTACTGCCGGGTTTCGACTCTTGAGGAAACCACCAAAAATCAGCGAAGGGAAATTGAAGCGGCGGGTTTTACCATCAGACCCCAGCGACTGATTGAGGAACATATAAGTGGTTCGGTTGCTGCCAGCGAACGTCCCGGATTTATCCGGCTGCTTGATCGCATGGAAAATGGTGATGTGCTGATCGTCACCAAGCTAGACCGTCTTGGGCGTAATGCCATGGATATAAGAAAAACTGTTGAGCAACTGGCTTCGTCAGATATTCGTGTTCACTGCCTGGCGCTCGGAGGTGTTGATTTGACCAGCGCTGCCGGGAGAATGACGATGCAGGTGATTTCAGCGGTGGCGGAGTTTGAACGGGATTTGCATCTTGAGCGTACACATTCAGGTATTGCGAGAGCGAAAGCAGCCGGGAAGCGGTTTGGTCGACCTTCTGCACTGAATGAAGAACAGCAACTTACAGTGGTCGCTCGTATTAATGCTGGGATCAGCATCAGCGCCATTGCCCGGGAATTTAATACTACCCGGCAAACCATACTCCGGGTAAAAGCAGGACAGCAATCATCATGAATGTAGCTCCAGCTTGACGACCAGCTATGTGCCAGGGATTTCAAAGCAAAATATGTGTATCACTTGTTGGGGAGGACTTATGTACTGAACCCCAGATTTGACCCTGCCTGTAATTTGTTTATAGTATTGAGCGGCTTTGGTTTGGTCCTGGCTCAGACCCTATGCCTCTCATTTATCCCGGGCAACAGACCCGGCAATACATGCACTCTCGCTTTGGAGAATCTGACAACCGTTATGCGTATTACGCCACCCTGAGTTTTTCCTTCCTCCGTCGTACTGAGCGAACCTCAGAACGCACTCAATAACATCCCGTCTGCGGATGTGTTTTACCGTACATAAAAATGCTGCCTTCAGGGGCTGACTGTATCTAAAAACTGAGAAATTATTATGCTGCTGTCCTCGACGCGTAAGGACTGGCTGGGTAACGTCCGTGGTGACGTTCTGGCTGGTATTGTTGTCGCGCTCGCACTCATTCCAGAAGCGATCGCCTTTTCCATTATCGCCGGTGTCGATCCCCAGGTGGGCCTCTATTCGGCGTTCTGTATTCCTCTCGTTATGGCCTTCTTTGGCGGGCGTCCGGCGATGATTTCTTCATCCACCGGTGCAATGGCTCTCCTGATGGTGACGCTGGTTAAAGATCATGGCTTACAGTATTTACTGGCCGCCTCCATACTGACCGGGGTATTCCAGCTGATAGCCGGATATCTGAAGCTTGGCGGGCTGATGCGTTTTGTTTCACGCTCAGTGGTCACGGGGTTTGTTAATGCACTGGCAATACTGATTTTTATGGCCCAGTTGCCTGAGCTGACCAATGTGACCTGGCATGTTTATGCCATGACTGCGGCAGGGCTGGGGATCATCTATCTCTTCCCTTATATCAACAAAACCATTCCTTCACCGCTTGTGTGCATCGTGGTGCTGACCGGGATTGCCATGTGGCTGCATCTGGATGTGCGAACCGTCGGGGATATGGGGAAACTTCCCGACAGCCTGCCGGTCTTCCTGCTCCCGGACGTGCCTTTAAATCTTCAGACGCTGCTCATCATACTGCCATATTCTGCGGGGCTTGCCGTGGTTGGCCTGCTTGAGTCGATGATGACTGCCACTATCGTGGATGACATGACCGACACGCCAAGCGACAAAAACCGGGAATGCAAAGCTCAGGGCATCGCGAACATCTGCACATCCTTTATCGGAGGTATGGCAGGTTGCGCGATGATTGGGCAATCCGTTATCAACGTAAAATCCGGTGGACGCGGACGACTTTCAACCCTCACGGCGGGCGTGGTGCTGCTTTGCCTGATTGTGTTCCTGCGCGACTGGGTCTCCCAAATCCCGATGGCAGCGCTGGTCGCGGTGATGATTATGGTTTCCATCGGGACATTCTCCTGGCGCTCCATTGCCAACCTGCGGACACACCCCCTTTCAACCAGCGTGGTCATGCTTGCCACTGTCGCGGTTGTAGTGGCAACACATAATCTGGCCTTCGGCGTGCTGACCGGCGTACTGATTGCTTCGCTCAACTTTGCCACTAAAGTATCCCGGTTCATGCGCGTAACGTCAGTTCTGGAGGGAACGAGCCGGACGTATACCGTCACCGGCCAGGTATTCTTTGCATCAGCAGACCGCTTTACCAGCCACTTTGATTTCCGTGAAGCGATTGAGAATGTGGTGATAGACGTTTCACACGCCCATTTCTGGGACATCACGTCCGTCAGCGCTCTGGATAAGGTGGTCATTAAGTTACGCAGAGAGGGCACCGGGGTTGAGATACGTGAAATGAATGAAGCTACCCGCACCATCGTTGACCGGTTTGGTGTTCATGATAAACCTGAAGAAGTCGAAAAACTGATGGGCGGTCATTAACAGACCGGAGGGAAACTATGAATAATACTGTTACAGCCTGTGTGGACGGTTCACTTTCAACGCGGTCAGTGTGTGAATATGCGGCGTGGGCTGCCCGCACTTTGCAATCACAGCTCGCACTGTTGCACGTTATCGAAAAAGACAGCACCCCGGTGGTGTCAGATCTAACCGGCACTCTCGGCATAGACAGTCAGCAATTGCTGACCGATGAGCTGGTAGAAATTGAAGGGCAACGTAATCGCCTGCTGATGGCCCAGGGGAAAGCAATACTGGAAAGTTGTGCTGAACTGCTTCAAAAACAGGGAAGCCCGAATGTGCTTTTGATGCAAAAACACGGTACACCGGATGAAATTCTGGCTGAGCTGAGCGACCTTCGTCTCATGGTGCTGGGGCGTTGTGGCAGTCAGCATCCGGTAGGCTCTCATCTGGAAAGCATTATTCGTCTACAAAAGAAGCCCCTGCTGGTTGTTCCGGAGAACTTCTCAGCACCTTCCAGAGCCATGTTTGCTTTAGATGGCAGTGAAGAAAGCAGGAGAAACCTGGAACGTCTGACGTTGAGTCCCTTACTCAGGAGGCTGGAGTGCCACCTTGTCATGGTAAACGGTAAGAAGGAAGAGCTGCTGACCGCACAGCAAATTTTACGTGACGCGGGTATAGAAAACAGCATAACACTTCTTATCGGGCAATCAGTCGGGGACGCGCTTATTCGTTACGCCGAGGAAAATGCTGTCGATCTGATAGTGATGGGGGCCTACGGTCATTCCAGGTTGCGGCAGTTCTTTATCGGTAGTCATACCTCCGAAATGCTGCAAAAGACGCAGCAACCGCTACTGATCCTCCGTTAGCTCTGATTTTTTGAATAAAAAAAGGGCGAGTTCTCTCGCCCTTCGTCACCAGAACACGTTTAGTTCAGCCGGTTTCCTTTTTCATCAACCACCTTCTCACCATCCTCTTTAGTGAACGCATTTTTCTGTACATCGGGAAGAACATCCAGCACGACTTCAGAAGGACGACACAACCGGGTTCCCAGCGGCGTCACCACGATGGGACGATTGATCAGAACAGGATGCTGCAACATAAAGTCGATTAACTGTTCGTCAGTAAAGCGGTCTTCCGCCAGCCCTAACGCTTCAAAAGGTTCGACATTCTTACGCAGCAGCGCTCGTACCGAGATCCCCATATCCGCAATAAGTTTAACCAGTTCATCTCGTGATGGTGGTGTCTCAAGATAATGAATAACGGTCGGCTCTGTACCGCTGTTGCGGATCATTTCAAGGGTATTGCGTGACGTGCCGCAGGCCGGGTTGTGATAAATGGTAATGTTGCTCATATCAGTATCTCATTACAAAGTGAAAGACAGACGAAGTGCCAGTGCTGCCAGCGTGACAAACAGCACGGGGATTGTCATGACAATGCCCACCCGGAAGTAATATCCCCAGGTAATTTTGATGTTTTTCTGCGACAGAACGTGCAGCCACAGCAATGTTGCCAGACTGCCGATAGGGGTAATTTTAGGCCCCAGGTCGCTGCCGATGACGTTGGCGTAAATCATCGCTTCTTTGATAACGCCGGTCGCTGTGCTGCCATCAATCGACAGCGCCCCGACCAGCACGGTCGGCATATTGTTCATCACTGATGACAGGAAGGCCGTCAGGAAGCCCGTACCCAGCGTTGCCGCCCATAATCCCTGCTCTGCCAGCTGATTCAGCAAGGAAGAGAGATAGTGGGTCAGACCGGCATTTCGTAAGCCGTAGACCACCAGGTACATCCCCAGCGAGAAGATAACGATTTGCCAGGGCGCACCGCGCAGTACCTTACCGGTGTTAATGGCATGCCCTTTTTTCGCAACAGCAAACAGAAGCAATGCACCAGCGGCCGCGACCAGACTGACCGGTACGCCCAGCGGCTCCAGTCCGAAGAATCCCACCAGAAGCAACACCAGAACCAGCCAGCCGGTTTTAAAGGTATTCACATCACGTATAGCGTCTTTCGGTTCTTTCAGCAGAGAAACGTCGTAAACGGCGGGAATGTCTTTGCGGAAATACAGATGTAACATCACCAGCGTAGCCGCAATCGCGGCCAGGTTAACCGGGACCATCACGGCGGCATATTCGGAGAAACCCAGCTTAAAGAAATCCGCCGAGACGATATTCACCAGATTTGAGACAATCAGCGGCAGGCTTGCCGTGTCAGCGATAAACCCTGCGGCCATGATAAACGCTAAGGTTGCTCCCCGGCTGAACCCCAGCGCCAGCAGCATCGCGATAACGATAGGCGTCAGGATCAGTGCCGCACCGTCGTTGGCAAACAGTGCCGCGACCATCGCGCCAAGCAGGACGATCCAGGTGAAGAGCAGCCGCCCCCGGCCATTCCCCCAACGGGCAACGTGCAGCGCGGCCCATTCAAAGAAGCCGGATTCGTCGAGCAGAAGACTGATGATGATCACGGCAATAAAGGTGGCGGTCGCATTCCACACTATCTGCCAGACCACAGGAATATCCCCCAGATGAACGACGCCAGTCAGCAATGCCAGAATTGCGCCCAGTGAGGCACTCCAGCCAATGCCCAGCCCTCTGGGTTGCCAGATAACCAGGACGAGCGTGAATAAAAAGATAGCACCAGCCAGTAACATCAGAAACTCCATTCACATTTGTTTATTCGAATGTATATATCATCTTCAGCAGGCAGCTGATGCCGCGCTACTGAGCTTATTACGTATATTTTCGCGCTCACAGTTCCAGGCCGTATCAATAATACCCGCGGCCCAGGCAGGCATATGTGATGACAGCCGGTAGTGCACCCATTTTCCTTCACGGCGGTCGATGACCAGTTCTGCTTTACGTAACAGCGCCATATGTCGTGATATTTTTGGCTGAGATTCTGCGGTTGCCCCACAGATGTCACAGACGCACATCTCACCAGACTCCCTGAGGAGCAACACGATGGTCGAACGGGTTTCGTCCGCGAGCAGTTTAAAAAGCTGAACAGGCTGTAGCATGTTTAACCTCGATAAAAATAATAATACATATGATATTTCATATGTGATAGTTTTTAAAGCATAGCTTATGAAATGGAGATTTTTTTATGACCGACTTACCGGCAATCGAACCGGCTTATTTTGATGATGCGCTTGCCAGCAAACTTATGGGCAACAACGAAACCATGCCGCGTATTCTCATCCTTTATGGCTCAGTACGAGAGCGGTCCTACAGCCGTTTTGCAGCGGAAGAGGCCGGACGGTTGCTGGCAAAGATGGGCGCTGAGGTGAAAATCTTTAACCCATCCGGTCTGCCGTTACCCGATGATGCCCCGGAAAGTCACCCCAAAGTGCTCGAGCTCCGCGAGCTGGTCAGGTGGTGTGACGGAATGGTCTGGAGTTCTCCGGAAAGACATGGTGCCATGAGCGCGGTGATGAAGGCCCAGATTGACTGGATACCCCTGAGTGAAGGGGCCGTTCGTCCGTCCCAGGGCAAAACGCTGGCCGTGATGCAGGTTTGTGGCGGTTCACAGTCGTTTAATACGGTCAATCAGATGCGGATACTTGGCCGCTGGATGAGGATGTTCACCATTCCTAATCAGTCGTCAGTGCCAAAGGCATGGCAGGAATTTGATGATGAAGGGCGTATGAACCCCTCGCCCTGGTATGACAGGATTGTCGACGTTACAGAAGAGTTGTTCAAAATGACGTTACTCCTGAAAGGACACACGGGCTACCTGTCTGACCGCTACAGCGAAAGGAAAGAAAGTCATCAGGAACTTACTGCACGGGTCAATCAGGCAAAAATCTGACGGCCAGGCATGCCCGATTCATTAGCGGGCTTTTATATCTGTTTTTCCCAAATATTTCTTCAGTTCGAATGATCTAAGTTAGGGGGATCATTCCCAGATCAATACTGCCAGGGAAGGTAGTATAACGTCTGCGTCGCTCAAAGTTGCCCGTCATGCCAGATTAAGAAACAAGCTTAGCGTAGGATATTTTCCGTTTTCCAAGCGGACCCCATTCCGGCAGATAGGCGCGTTTTTCCCGTACCTGTTGATAGTGGTATTCCACCCACTGCGCCTGTGTGCGCCCTTCGGTGTACTTCTCGCGCAGCCCCAGATGTCCCGCAATATCGGCGCATATGTCATAGGTGCTGCGCACTTCCCACATCGGCGTAATCGTTTTTTGCATTGCAATCATGTAGTTATGGGAACCCGCCGAATACGAGCTATCGACCAGATCTTCCGCTTCCAGATAGCTGGTTTCCGGCAGCAGCAGATCGGCGTATTTGGCGCTCGGCGTCATATGGTTTTCAATCACGATAATGGTTTCGCATAGCGATTCATCAGCGAGAATTTTACGGGTGCGGTTGATATCGCCGTGCTGGTTCAGCAGCGTGTTACCGGCCTGATTGAAAAACAGTTTAATGCCGACGTTCAGTTTCCCGACACCTTTCACGCCCATGGTGGTGGCGGTCATTTTTTCCGGATTGAGGATCGCATCGGTCCACAGATAGCACGGGATAGAGGCTTTAACCGGGTTGGTGCCGGTGGGCAGCAGCGGGACGCCATACCGGGTGCCGTAAGGCCAGTTGCCGTTATTGGTACCCGGCAATCCAAAATGTCCGGTAATGGCCGGCAGCGTCTGGATAGCGCGGACCGTTTGCTCGCCGTTGGCATGGCGCTGCGGCCCCCACCCCTGACCGATGTAGCAGGCGCGTGCCGCCGCGATTTCCCGCGCCAGCTGTTTGATGCGTGTCGCCGGAATGCCGGTGATTTGAGCCGCCCATTCCGGCGTTTTCTCAATACCATCGTTGCCTGTACCCATTACGTAATCTTTATAACTGGCATCAGGCGCAGCATTTTCCGGCAGTGTGGAACGATCGAAACCGACGCAGTAGTGATTGACCAGCGCTTCGTCGATCAGATTTTCATTAATCAGCGTATGGGCCAGACCGGCGACCAGCGCGGCGTCGGTGGTTGGGCGGATTGGCAGCCATTCGGCATGCTCGGCGATCACCGAATCGGTATAACGCGGGTCGATAATTATCACCCTGGCTTTTGATGTTTCCAGCGCCCGGCGCAGTTCTTCGACCTGACCGCCGCCGGACATGCGCGTTTCCGACAGGTTCATGCCGAAAAACACCACCAGATCGGAATTCGCAATTTGCGAAAAATGGCTGCCAACGTACTTACCGTGCGTGTACGGCGTGGCGGTGGCGATTTGCGCGGTGGAATAAGTGTTATGGTAATTCAGGTAGCCACCAGTGAGATTCAGCAGGCGTTTCCAGGCCGGCGTGCCCTGGGTGTGATAATAAGCCCCGGTCTGGTAGTTATAATAAATGGCCTCGCGGCCATATTTTTCCGTTACGCGCTTAAGTTCCGCCGCCACGAACGCGGTGGCTTCCTCCCAGCTGATACGTTTGAATTTACCTTCGCCGCGTTTACCGACCCGCTTCATAGGGTATTTAATCCGGTCCGGGCTGTACACACGCCAGCGGTTGGAGCGCCCGCGCAAACAGGGGCGGATCTGGTGTTAGCCAAACACCGTATCATTAATGGCATCTTCAGGTTCGATACGGACAATACGATCGTCTTTAACGATCACTTTCAGCGCGCAGCGACTGCCGCAATTAACCAGACACGCGCTGTGACGCACGGCTTCAGCGTTATTCACCGAGGCTGTTTCGGGCACAGCCTCTGCTATCGCCGAAAATGGCAGAGAAATCGCATTACTTAACGCAACGGCAGAGCCGATTTTTGCAGCAGCCGTCACCGTCTCCCGTCGTGAGATTTGTGTATTTAAAATCTCATGCAGTCTTTTTTTCATTATAAGTACCCTCATTGCATCCAAAGGGGACCATAAAATGCATAACTCTTTTCTGGGTTGACTGTGATCAAGCGGGATATAGTTAACCCCTTTTGCAGCAGAAACTGTGAAGTGACAGGATGAAGAGTAAGTGACTCGTTTGAACGCTGATACAGGTCATTGTTCATACGAACAGAAGCGAGCAGTACTGTACGGCGGACTATCAGGGGCTACTGAAATGCCATAACCTGCACGGGAGCATGAGTGCAAAGGGCTGCTGTTATGACAATGACAGATAAATAGCTCAGCTTTAACTTCGGCGTTGATCTCCTGAAATACCAGAGAGATGACTCCTGAGCGGCAAAGATAAAAAACGGGACAGAGTATTATCGCTTTCAGGAAGTCGATCAGTAAGTATAATTTGAAATGTAATCTCATCGCCTCAGTTAATTATTTAACGGATAACATGTTGTCCAGTTGTAGTTAACTCTCGCTAATGTCAGTTCTCCAGCAATATCTCCGAAATTCATCTCCTGTCGTTCAAAAAATAACTGGCGTACGCTCGCGGGTAAAAAAGCAGCGTTGTAGCGTAAAACAGTACTATGCCAGAACGGGGCCGGTAATGGGCTGCTGCTATGGCGCATCAGCAACTCATTGTTCCAGTCAGAATCCAGAACCTTTTCGCAGAATGAGTGGCGCATGGCTATCGCAGGACGGTCAGGTATTCCCGCAAGCAATAACTGACTGGGTAACACCACTAACCGGAGATCCCTGATAACTATTCTTTTCGCATGAAATTCAGACCAGATACTTTTCAATTGATCCACTTTCGCTGGCAATGGCTCGTTGAGGTTATAGAGCGGCGGAGTCAGAGGTAAGAAGGTAAAATGGAAACCATCCCCTGGCAGCGTATCGGCAAGGGGATCATCTTGTGTGAGGCGTTTCAGTTCACATAAAAGACGTGAGACATCTGGTGACGCAAGCGGCTGTATGCCTGCTGCAAGCGCGATTTTTACCGGATCGTAGTAGTTTTCTTCCCGGATTTCCCCGATTCCTGCATTTTTCTCCCATATCGCAATGGTCTTCTCATTTGTTGAATGATACATGTTTTGCCGGCTGATCGGTTTCATGACGGACCTTATGGTATTTGTGAGAACCCAGACTGTTAATTATGGGTTCAGAATATACGAAATAATTACCGTTCATAGTCTGTATCAGCCGTCGCTAAGCCCTTCTCGGCCGTACGGAAAACCCACACAGCAACAACCCATGCGCTCACTGAAAAGGGACGATATGCTCATCAGTTCCGCATCGCCTTTAAAATGAGCCTGAAGATCTAATTACAACGTTGCTCAGAAAATTCCTGATGTCCCCGCCCTGCCCAGCACCGTTGTGTTTTTATCCGGTTAACGATTTGCCATTTACCATCCTGGTAACGCATTGTGAAAACTGTTTTTTCGGCAGAGACAGAATCATCCTGCATCCCTGATTCTTCAATTGTCACCACCGCTCTATCAGGTAACTCTCCACGATTAACTTGTTGAGTGATGACTAAGTTAGAGGCACTACTCTGGAAAGTCTCCCCTAATGCGTGTAAAGCCACCTGGGTCGGATAATTAGAGTTGTTCGCTTTTTCTGCGGTGATATCGGTGCATCCGCTGATGAAAGCCACAGAAGAGACCATCAAACAAGAAATTAGTTTATTATGGTAAATCAAGGTATTACCTCGAGTTATGGGATGTCATTCTGTTAATTAATAACATATCAGGGATTATGCTATTTTACATTTTTGCCGCTAACAGGCCTTTCCTGAATGGCGTATCAAAATCAGGGCCATAAATAATTTGCTGTTCCATTGAGGTTACAGCGCAACGATTTACCATAACCAGTAGTCTCTTTCTGAAATACGCCGGCATTTTTTTTAATGCCAGCGACCTCAATCAAGCTTTCACTTTAACGAACTGACTTCCGATCGCGTTCACTCAGTTCATGCAGCAAAATCTGGCGAGAAGGCGCATTTTCCAGCTCTCCGGCATAACGGTCACTCAAATCTTCCAGACTGGTGAACTGCCCATCCAGAAACAGAAAGCTCAGGTGCTGTTCGACGTCACACAGCATAGCTTCTACGGAATCACTCTGATCGCCCTGTTCTTGATTGCCATCAAGCTGCCAGTGAAAGCACCCCGCTTCTTCCTTCGCCCCGCCGATGTCTACCAGATGGCCATCAATATTTTGTACCAGCAGGCGATCCTGAATATAGAAAAGGTTATAGGGCATTAAATCCCGATTGTTCTCTGACATATTTCCTCCCGGTTCTGTAAATACCCTTTCAGCATAGTCAGCGTTTTTCTGCCTTGCCGGGAAAGGTGCCTGAAGCTTACTGTTGCGGCATGGCCTCAGAATTCTGTACTACACTTAATGCCTGATGAGGAAAACCAGCCATTTTAACCTAATGTTTATCCTCAATTATTTGTCGTGCCTTAAGTTGGGTGCGGATACTGAGTGACAAGAAAACGCGAGGAGCTTCCATGTCGAATTCGTCTCACCGACCATCTTCAATCCCTTCGCAGCAGCAACAGTGGCCCGGAAAGACCGGTGAAATGCAGCCTCTGCCCGACCATGGTGAAGAGAGCTATAAAGGTTCAGGCCGCCTGACCGGTAAAAAGGCGATTATTACCGGTGGTGATTCCGGTATTGGCCGCGCGGTCGCTATCGCCTATGCACGTGAAGGCGCAGACGTTCTCATCTCTTACCTTGATGAGCATGAGGATGCGAAAGAGACAGCGCGTCTTATTGAGGAAGCCGGACGTAAGGCCGTGCTGGTTCCCGGCGATGTGACGGACGCTGCGCACTGCAACGCCATTGTGCAGCGCGCCGTTGAGGCTTTTGGCGAGATCAATATTGTCGTGAATAACGCCGCCTACCAGATGACGCGTGATTCCCTGGATGAGATCGGCGATGACGAGTTTGACCGGACCATGAAGACAAACATCTATGCGATGTTCTATATCTGCAAAGCCGCCGTGCCGCATATGCCGCCTGGCGGCTCCATAATCAGCACAGCCTCGATCAATGCTGACAGCCCGAAACCTAAGCTTATCGCCTACTCTGCCACCAAAGCGGCGATCATTAATTTCTCCGGCAGCCTGGCGGCGTTGCTTGCTGAGAAAGGGATCCGTTCTAATTGCGTTGCGCCCGGCCCTATCTGGACGCCGTTGATCCCGTCAACGATGCCTGCCGATCAGGTCGAAGATTTTGGTAGCGCTGTCCCTATGCAACGCGCGGGTCAGCCTGCTGAGCTGGCGGCACCGTACGTTATGCTGGCCAGCGATGAAGCCAGCTACATTTCAGGTGCCAATATCGCAGTGACGGGTGGCGTCGCCGTGATCTGATAGCTACACGTCTGTGACGTACTTTTACTCAGGCTGGGGAAACTCAGCCTTTTTTATTTGCTGCGATTAATTCAAAACCCGTTGAACCGCGTTTATCTCACGCAGAAACCTGATAAGCGAATGATTGCTCTGCCCAAATTGTCCGGCATAAGAACCTGTAGAGATTTCATAAGCAAATGCGAAACCGTTACTTCCAGCGGAAGTATTCGCGTAAGCTATTGTTCTCCCGCCCTTTTACACCTGCATTAAAAAACCAAAAACGACGTAGGTTAAGTAGAGTTTATTTTAAGGCACTGATTTGTATGTTGTAACTAATATGTTGGGTTTGAACTTTCCTATGCAATCTGATGACTACTCAATAACTGCGCGAACAGTACCGGCCGCAAATCCGACGAGGCAGATTCTATGCAGTCAGACGATCTCAACCACAGTAAACTCTTCCGCAATAAGCTCCATATCCTCTGAGAAAGTCCCTTCCCGCGTAAAAAACGCCTGATGCTCTCTGCGCCAGTAGTCCAGACTCAGATCCCCTTCGCCCTCTTTTCTCGCTAAGGATTCCGTCACCGCTGAGAATTTAACCAGCCGCAGCGCCACCATCCGGATCACGCAAACAGGCTGTTGTCGCCCATCCAGAATGATGTGATAGCTGCCAACTTTAAGCGGGTTCTGCTCAGAGAGATAGGATGTGAGCGAGCCACAGGAAGCGGTTTTACGCCCTGCCACCACAAGCGCGGCAAGCTCATCGGCCATCTCAGGGTTATCGCCGATGGCCCATGCCATCGCCTGCGGATACTTCGCCTTCAATTCATCAATTAATGTCATGACTGATTCCTGATTTGTTCAGTAAACCTGAGGATTACGGCGCTCAGTATTCATGCGCAACTGAAAAGGATCAGCAGGCATTATGCTGGTGGGTGATAATAACCGGACATGAAGACTCGCGCTGCTCAGCGCTTAAGTAAACGGCTCAAATGTGATAAACCGCGCATTACGCGTCGCCTTTCTTTTTCCAGCCAGCCCAGGGATCTTCAGCAGGCAACGCTTCCGCCTCACTGAGTGAGGCAATATAGAGCGCCTCAACTTCAGCCCGGGCCCAGGGCGTGCGGCGAAGAAATTTCAGGCTCGACTTGACGCTGGGATCGCTTTTAAAGCAATTAATGTTGATGCGTCGCGCCATCTCTGCCCAGCCATAGCGGGCGACCAGCGCATTGATAATCGCCTCCAGCGTAACGCCGTGTAGCGGATCTTTTGAAACGTGAGCGTTCATGCACTCTCCTTACCGATAAGACGCACACCATACTGATTCCAGGCGGGCGGTGCAAAATTTTGAACGGTGTATTACCTTTAATAGTGACAACGTCACTACTAAAGTTTTGATTGCCGGACATAAAAAAGCCAGCACTTTGATGGGCTGGCTTTAAAGGAGATTATGCCGATCAGAAATCGGCTTTCAGTACCACACGGTAATTAGCTTTGCCGGCGCGGACGTGTTCCAGCGCATCGTTGATTCTGGACATCGGGAAGAACTCCACTTTCGGCGCGATATTGGCGCGCGATGCCAGTTTTAACAGCGAGCGTAACTGACCCGGCGAGCCGGTGGATGAACCGGTGACCGATTTGTCGCCCATAATCAGGTCAAAGGCTTTCACCTGGAACGGCTTCATCACCGCGCCGACGGTATGGAATTTGCCCTGAGGCGCCAGCGCATCAAAATAGGGCTGCCAGTCGAGATCCACGGCAACAGTGCTCAGAATCAGATCGAAGCGCCCTGCCAGCTTCTTCAATGCTTCCGGATCGCGGCTGTTGACCACCTCATCGGCACCCATATCCAGAATGGACTGCTTTTTATCCGGCGTGGAGCTGAACGCCACAACTTCAGCACCCATCGCGCGCAAAATTTTAATGGCGATATGGCCGAGGCCGCCGATGCCGATCACGCCAACCCGGCTGGTCGCGGTGATATTGCTCATCAGCAGCGGTTTAAACACGGTAATCCCACCGCAAAGCAGCGGCCCTGCACTTTCCACATCCAGCGACTCAGGCAATGGGATCACCCACTGCCAGTCGGCCCGCAGCTTCTCGGCGAAACCGCCGTGATTCAGAATGGTAGGGGTAGTCCCCTGCTCACAGTTCACCTGTTCGCCGTTAATGCAGGCATCACAGTGCTGGCAGCTTTTTGCCGTCCAGCCAATTCCCACGCGCTGGCCGAGGCTCAGTCCTTTCGACTTAGCCGCTTCGCCCAGCGCGGCCACACGGCCGATCACTTCATGGCCGGCGATGGTGGGATAACTTGAGATGCCCCACTCGTTGTCGATCATCGACAAATCAGAATGACAGACACCACAATATTCAACCTCGACTTCCACTTCCTCTGCGCCCAGTTCGCCAGCGTCATATTCGTACATTTCCAGCGCCTGACCGGGCTTCATCGCCGCATAGCTTTTGATTTTCATGCATTACCTCAAATTCCGTGAATAGTCGCGACTGAGTGTAGCAAAGCCCGGGCCATCTTAGGGGCCATAACGAGTCATTGACGCGATAACCCGTTCTGATTGCCCGTAAAACAGTCAAAACCTCACGCCATGCCTGCTATCTCAGTTTTTAATCAGCCAGTTCGTAATCTCCGTTGCCAGCTGCTGAGGTTGTTCGAGAGGTAACATATGTCCACTGCCGCTCAGAATCTTAAATGATGCACCGGGGATGGCTTCGGACAGCTCCTTCACTTCTTCTGGTGGACGCAGGACGTCCTCCGCGCTGGCAATCACCAGCGTGGGGCAGCTAAGGGTTGCCGCCGGGACATCTTTTCTGGGCAACAGTGATTGCGTCACAAAGCGGTCATAGCCAAGATCGCGTCCCATTTGCTGGATAAAAGCAATCAATACCGGATCTGTCGCGTTATCGGGATGAAGTGATTTGGCGGCAATCGCCGTGTGGCTCAGGCCTTTGAATGTGGTGGGCTGCATCGACGCTGTACTTCGTCGTTTTGTTTCAGCCTGCTGCGCCCTATCCTCTCTGAGCGAACTTGCTACTAGTACCAGAGATGTCACCCGCTCAGGAAAATCGGCTGCCAGCTGTCAGGCGAGATACCCACCCAGCGAAAAACCGATCAAAGTGAACCGTTCAGGCAGCGATGTAATCATATGCCGGGCTATCTCCTGAATGGTCCTGCCCCCTTCGATGGAAGCGTGACAAACCTGATAGTGCGGCGGGAGATGTGCCTCAAATTTACCCCAGAGTTTTTCATTCAGCATGTAACCGGGTATCAGGACCAGCACAGGGGGTTCTTCAGACACATTTTTCTCTTTATTAATCAAACAGCAAATATTTCCTTACCAGCACCGAGATAATGATCCCACCAGTGATAGCAATCAAAGGTCTTTTGAACACTACCATCAGGATAGCGGTTGTAAGTAACGCCATCTGAGCACCTCTGTCGCCCGTTGCGGCGATGGGAGTGAGGATCGCCACAAGAACGGAGCCGGACATAGCCTGAATGAAGGTTCTGATTCTGTTATTGAAAGGTACAAGAGACATGATATAGACGCCGCCCCAGCGGGTGGCAAGTGTCACCAAAGCCATCACAATAACGATAATTAACGGGCCGGCCCCCACCATATCAATGTTCATTACGCTTCCCTCCCAGTACCATCCCGGCGAGGCCTCCGGCCAGGGCGCCCACTATTACGTGGCTATTTGCGGGTAACCATTTATACGCCATCAGCGATGCGCCTGCCGCCACCGCCCAGATAGTCCACATCCCTGGGTTTCGTTCCCCTTCAAAAACCATCGAGAGGAGAAAACATCCCATCACCATATCGAGACCGTAACGTTTGGGATCGCTGATTGCGCTACCGAAACAGAGCCCCGCCATCGTGCCGGCTACCCAGAATAACCAGAGGGCCAGACCGCCACCCAATAACAGGCCCAGCCCCGGTTTTCCTTTGTTGAGTGCCTGTAGGGACATGGCCCAGTTAACGTCAGATGCAACCATCATGATGCCATAACGTTTAGCCGGGGAGGCAAAGCGTAACCATGGGTATAAAGTGGCTCCCATTAAAAGGTGCCGGGCATTGATCGCAAACACCGTCGCTATCAGCGTGAATAACGGCACATGTTCTCCCCAGAGCTCCAGCGCGGCAAATTGTGCATAACCTGCAAAAACCAGCAGGCTCATCAGGGCTGCCGTGGCATGACTCATTCCTTCCTGAGAGGCAGCGAGGCCAAAAGCAGCTCCAAAAATCGCAACAAAGAGTGAAACAGGCACAAGCTGTCGAAAACCCGCAAAGATCAGACGACAGTTAAGTACAGATAAATCGGGTGTCATGTTTGGCATGCGGCACATCGCCTTCTCTTAAAAGTAAAAGCCGTAACTAAGCCACACTATGCCTGCATTGCAGGTTCAACAGAAACGCATAATAATAGAAGCAATTATTTGATTAGCGAATAAAAGGAACCGACGTGGGTTATCCTGATCTCCAGATGGACTGGCTTAAATGTTTTGTAGCGGTCGTGGACGCGGGTTCACTTTCTGCCGCTGCGCCAGGCGTTCATCGCTCCCAGTCTGCCGTTAGCATGCAGCTCAAAAAGCTGGAGGCCTCGCTGGGCTGTCAGCTGCTGTTACGCGGTCCCCGGCAGAATCAGCTCACCGCCGAGGGGCAAAAACTGCTGGGATATGCCCGTAGAATGCTCGATCTGCACGCTGAGGCTCAGACCGCATTCCATGGCAGCGAATTGACAGGACGTATCCGCCTTGGCGTGCCTGACGACTATGCGGCAAAATACCTGACGCCCGCTCTGCGAAGGTTTGCGCCGAATTTTGGTACGGTAGAGATCGAGTTAAGCTGTGAACAATCGACGTCTCTGATTCCCCGCGTCGAGAGTGGCGAGTTGGATCTTGCGCTGGTTTCGCGGGAGCATCCCAGTCAGGGGACTTTATTATTCTATGAGCCGATGGTTTGGGTCGGTTCAGCGCAGTTCGAGGTCTGGAGACGCGATCCTCTCCCCATTGCGGTCTACGAAAGTACAAGCCTCGCGAAGCATAGTGCTATCAACGCGTTAGCGCTACAGGGTCGCAGATATAAGGTGGTTTATAACAGTTCAAGCCTTGCTGGGCAGATTGCCGCCGTTGAAAGCGGGCTGGCAGTAGCTGTGCTGACCCAATGTAGTGTTCCCCCGCACCTGAAAATTCTGGGCAGGGAACAGCTGCTGGGCCCTCTGGAGCCGATGGAAGTTTCTGTATACCGAAGTCGGGCGTCGAAAAATTCGGTGGCGGTAGATAGCCTCTGTGATCTTCTTCTCCGCACACTTCGCACAGCCGTTCCTTCTCAGAACCTGTGAATAAGCAGCGCCTGGTGAACAATCAGGGATGGCCGATCATCCCTGAGATGATCATGCCGCCCGTTTTACCGTTCCGCAGAGCGCTCCGGTTGAGCGGCTTTGAAGTTCAGTCACCCAGTTGGTGAGTGACGTTGCCGATCGCCTCAACAACCTGGGCTGAGTTAGTCTGAATATCCATGATCACATCCCCGGCTTCTTTCACCAGCGTCATACCCTGATCCGCCCTGGTCAGGTTGGCAATGATATGTTTCTGCGCCTGACCAGCCAGCGTTTTATTGTCATCCACCACGCCGGCGATTTCCTGGCTTGCGCTGTTAATATGTGCCGCCAAACTGCGCACCTCATTGGCGACTACCGCAAAGCTGCGGCCATGTACGCCCGCCCTTGCCGCCTCCACGGCAGCGTTGAGCGCCAGAAGATTGGTCTGGTTAGCGATGCTGCGGATGGTGTCGACGAGGGCGCCGATTTGCGAAGACTGGCTGCTGAGGCCATTAATGTCTTCCGAGACTTTACGCAGATCGCTGGCGATTTCGTTCATTTTTTGTACACTACTTTCAATCACGGTGACGCCTACACGGGTATTTTCGCTGGTTTCCAGTGCCGCGTTGTAAGCATGCGCCGCCGCTTCCCGCTCGCGCTGATTTTTCTCCACCTGAGCCGTCACGTCAGTGGCAAATTTTACTACTTCATACAGTTCCCCGTTTTCGTCAAACACGGGGTTATAGGTGGCCCGCAGCCAGCGGGTATTGCCCTGTTTGTCTATGCGGTGAAACTGGCCAGAAATGAAATCGCCCTGGCGCAGTTTGCGCCAGAAATCCGCATATTCCGCGCTTTTACTCAGCTCAGGAGAGCAGAACAGTCGGTGGTGCTGGCCGACAACTTCATTATCGCGGTAGCCCATGGTCTTAAGAAAGTTACCGTTGGCCCGCAATACATTGCCTTCCGGGCTGAAAGCGATTACCGCCATTGAGCGATCGATGGCATTGGTCATGGCACGCAGTTCCTGCACGTCAAGGATACGTTCCGTAATGTCCGTGGCCAGCTTGACGATTTTTATCACCCTCCCGCCACGATCCTGTACCGGCACATAATTGGCTTCCAGCCAGACCGGGCGACTGTGCCTTGCCAGGCGGAGAAACTTATCGCTGAAGCTTTCACCCCGACGAAGCCGCGCCCAGAACTGACTATATTCCGGTGCGTTTATCAGCGCGTCCGGACAGAACATGCGGTGGTGCTGTCCGATGACTTCCTCCGCCGTATAGCCCATCTTTTCCAGGAAAAGCGCATTTGCTGCCACTATTTTGCCTTCTGGTGAAAATTCAATCATGGCGATCGCGTCATTCAGCGAGTTCAGTGTCTCGCGGGAATGACGCGAGGACGTGACCGAAAAACGTGATAAAACGCCTGATTTAATCGTGCTGAGCATGTTGTAACCTTTTTTGTCATATTTATGGTGTTCGTCACATAAACGGTTATCGGCAGCACAGGCAAAAGATTAAGATTTAAATAGCGCGCAAAACAGGAGCGCGCTATTCATTTGGTTATAAAGTCAGGAAAGCGGCGTTCAAAAAAACTGCCAGCATGCTGTTTTGCGCTTTCTTATGATTTTCTGATGCTGCTTGTCATTAGCAAGAGAGATAGCATGACACGCCAACTGATAACGTCAGTCGCACCGTTTGGAGTGCGGTTTTACCCAAGCTAATCTCTGCCAGTCGGCCTGCAACACCTTCTCAGGCTCACTGCATCTTCTTCATTTATAACGCGCGACTGTTTTATTGGAAAAGGAGTGGCCGGTTTGCCCCTCTGTTTCTGCCTTTGATTTTAAGTCAAATCCCCTACAGTAGTGCTGAACCCGGATATCTCCTTATTACTTACCCCGGATCCCTGACTAAAAAGGTCTTTTTGCGTGGCTAAAACATTTTTACGCAGCGGAAGTCTGGATGCTGTTCTCGCCCTTGGCGTGAACGGACAGCCTGTTTTTCTGTCAGCACTTCAGTTGCGCGAAACGCTGCGCCTGAGAAAGCAGCAGCAGATAGCGGATTGCCTGGCGATCCCGCAGCCCAATGACGCGGGCGATCGTCTGGACTGGTATGCGCCCGTTTCCGGGAAAGTCACCTCCTGGGCCGCCGCCGATGAGAGCATCCGCAGCCATGCGCTGAGTCAGCTGGAAGCCTGTCAACAGGCGGTGGCTGAGATTTGCCAGCGTGCAAAACACGCGGATAAACCGGGCCAGAAACTGTTCGGCGCGCTACTGGCAAAAGCCATCCAGTTTCCTGACCGTAATTTTGTCTATCTGGTCGGCGGCAAGCCGGTCATTACCTTCTGGGGCTTTGTCAGCCTCGATAAAAAGCATGCCGACGCGCTCGACTCTCTGCGTGAGACGCTCACTGTGGAACCGCCGCTGACGTTATCGAAGCTTGCCGAGCCCGATGAACCGCTGGTACCGGCGCCCGCTCCGGTCACGCCGACTGTTGCTGTCGTTGCGGCCGCCGCACCTGTGGCAGCAGAAGCGATCCCGCTTCCCCAACCGGAACCTGAACCTCAGCCTGCGACAGAACAAGCCAAACCAGTGGTCTCAGCACCAGCAGTTGCGACAAAACCGATCAAGACGGCCCTGCTTCGCTATGGCTGGGCATTACCGGCAGCGGCACTGCTCATTACCTTTGGCATTCAGTTAAAAGGCTGTACGCCACAGGAGGCTGCGACGCCATCCGCGACGGAAACCAGCAAGCCTGTTACAGCCCCAGCCGCTCCGGTAGAAAAACCCGCTGCGCCTGATGTAACGAAGCCCGTTGAAGCAGAGAAGAGACCAGTCACGCCTGAAGTGGCCCCTCCTGCCGATCCTGTAACGGCACCTGATACGGCCCTGCCTGTTGCGCCCGCTCAGGTAGCCCCAGTGAAAGAAGAAGCGCCCGCGGCTGAACCCGCAGCAGAAGAGGCTAAGCTGGCTGAAACAGTGCCTGATAAACCGGTCGCGGCGGACGATCTGGTTATGCCTTCGCTCTCGGTGAAACTCGGATCGACCAAATTCCTTGACGGCAAATGGCGCGTCATTGTGCACATTAAAAACCCGTTGACCGGCAAGCCGCCGAGCCTGCGTTATCAGTTTAAAAATGGCAAAGGGCTGGCCAGAATGACCCAGGGGAATGGCAGTGAGTGCCGCGTTACCGTCTATGCTGGACTGATGCAGTCCGGCAACCTGGTAATCAACAGCCGCACCACAGCAAAATGCAGCGACGGATCGCGCTACAAGATGCCTGAGCTGGTTTGCTCACAAGGGGCCAGCGGCCCGGCAGAGTGTAACGGCGTTTATAATGCCGATACGGTGATACCGATGACGATGAAGCGCGAGAGTAAATGATGATGCTGGCGACTATCGCTGATTTTAAACCGAATATGACGCTGATTCAGAACAGCGGCATTCAGTTCCTTGATTTTGCTCTGACGCCACGTCTGGACGCCGACCTGCCGGGGACATTTGTGCGCCAGACGGCCAATGGCCCGCTGCTGCGTCTGAATTACAACGCGCAGAGCGGTAAATATCTGCTGCCTGCCGTCGCGGGTAGCCTGCCCGAAGTGGTCAAGCCGGAGTTCAGCTTTCCGCTTGAGCAGTCGCTCCGTCTGCTGAACGGCGTCTGGCTGCCGCTGCCCTTTTTCCGGTTTAATCCACCGCGCACCTTTATCGGTGGCCCCGATAACTGGGCGCGCGTGCAGATTATCGCCCTTGATAAACCCGACCAGAACGGCAAAACCCACCGTATCTGCCTGGCGTTTGAAACACGTGTCTGGCCGGAAGGCGAAGACGAATCACTGGCGCTGAATGAAAGCGACGTTAAAAACGGCGTCAGCTTTGCGCTGGCGCACGGCAGTGAAGAGCTGGGCGAATTCCTTGACCACACCTGGATCGACGGCTGGCTGAGGGAAGTATTCAGTCAGCAGGTGGCGCTCGTTGAGCATCGCCCGCAGGTCAATGTGCGCAGCGCGCTACGTGAATTTGAGTATCAGGCGCACTACCTGAATATCCTGCATCTGCTGGGAAACCAGCTCTCGCTGCCGGAATTAAAAATCAGTGCCGCCACGCTTCAGGAGCCAGCCATTCCCGTCGACCTTATCCTTGACGTCGGTAACTCGCACACCTGCGGGATTATGGTGGAAGATCATGTGGACGACCATCAGGGTCTGAAACATACCTATGAGTTGCATCTGCGTAACCTCAGCGAGCCGCATAAGCTGTATAACGAGCTTTTTGAGAGCCGCGTGGAGTTTGCTCAGGCCAGCTTCGGCAAGCAGAACTTTTCGATGGAGAGCGGACGTGATGACGCCTTTATCTGGCCTTCGCTGACCCGCGTGGGCCGGGAAGCGAGCCAGTTGGCGCTGCAACGGCTGGGGACCGAAGGCGCCACCGGCATTTCCAGCCCACGTCGCTATTTGTGGGATGAAGAGAGCTACACGCCGGGCTGGCGCTTCAGCCGCACGGCGGGAAATGCTGCCGTTGAGCCGCTGGCTATCGCCCGCCCGTTGATGAATCTGGTGAACGATGAGGGCGAACCGCTCTACAACCAGCCGCTGGAAGAACGTCTTCCGGTCTTCTCGCCGCAGTACAGCCGCAGTTCCGTGATGAGCTTTATGCTCTCTGAGCTGCTGGCGCAGGCACTGATGCAGATGAACAGCCTGGTCCAGCGGCAAAAGATGCTACACAGCAATGCACCGCGTCAGCTGCGCAATATCATCCTGACGCTGCCTTCGGCAATGCCGAAGCCTGAGCGCGAAATTTTCCGCCGTCGTATGCAGGAGGCGATCGCGCTGATCTGGAAAGCGATGGGCTGGCATCCGGCTGATGACGATTTCAGCAGTGCGAAAGACAAAGCGAAAAGCCTGGTGCCCGTGCCTGAGGTGCAGATGGAGTGGGATGAAGCTACCTGTGGTCAGATGGTTTATCTCTACAATGAGACGCAGGTTAATTTCGGTGGCCGCGCTGAAGACTTTTTCATCAGTATGGCCCGGCCCGATCGCGCCCGCGCTGCGGATGAGCCCGTAGGAAAAACGCTGCGTATCGCCTCTATTGACATTGGTGGCGGGACGACAGACCTGGCGATTACCCAGTACCGCCTGGATGATGGCGTCGGCAATAATGTCAAAATCATGCCCCGGCTGCTGTTCAGGGAAGGCTTTAAACAGGCCGGGGACGATATTCTGCTCGATGTGATCCAGCTTTACGTTCTGCCCGCGCTACAGGCAGCGTTCAAGCAGGCTGGCATTGCGAATCCGGAAGGTGTGATGACCCGTCTGTTTGGCCACGAAGGTCGTCTTGATGGTCATTCCACGCTGCGCCAGCAGGTTACCCTGCAAATCTTTATTCCTGTCGGCCAGGCGATTCTGGAGGCGTATGAAAGCTTCGACCCGCTTGAGCTGAATGCCGAGGTGGATGGCCGGTTTGCAGAGCTGCTGGCGCAAAAACCTACGCAGAAACTGCTCGACTATATCAACCGGGAAATTCAGCGTGAGCTGCCGGGCGAGGCTGACGCGTTCGATATTATGCGCGTGCCGCTGGTGGTGAAGCTGAGTAAGCTGCATGCCGAGTTTCTCTCGCCGCGCATGAATATTACCCACAGCCTGCGCTCGATGTCAGAAGTCGTGGCGGTTTACGACTGTGACGTGCTGCTGCTGACTGGCCGCCCTTCCCGTTTCCCTGGGGTGCAGGCGCTGTTCCGTCATCTGCAACCGCTGCCGGTCAGCCGGATTCTTTCACTGGACGGCTACCACACCAACGACTGGTATCCGTTCAATAAACAAGGCCGGATTGAGAACCCGAAATCGACGGCAGCGGTCGGTGCTATGCTCTGTTTGCTGTCGCTGGATCTTCGCCTCGCCAACTTCTGGTTTAAAGCGGGCGATTTCCAGCCCTATTCCACCATCCGTTATCTGGGCATGCTGGACAGCAATGGCGCGCTGAGCAGTGAAAACGTCTGGTATGCAGATATCGACCTGGATGCTGACGATTTCAGTCTGGATGCGCGGGCACGTTTTCAGGTGCGCGGCGCGTTGACGCTCGGCTTCCGTCAGCTTGATAACGATCGCTGGCCAGCCTCGCCGCTTTACACGCTGTCGATCGCCGATCCGCTGCTGGCACGCAGCGTTGCCGGCGATAAGGTATTAAAAATCAAACTGGCCGTGGTGAAAACGCGCGGTGAATTCGGGCCAGAGCGCTTTGACATTGCGGAGGCTTCGCTGGATGACGGCACGCGAGTTCCGCTGGAACATCTGAAGCTGAAGCTGAACACGCTCGCCAGCAGCGGGTCGGGATTAACGCATTACTGGATCGACAGTGGGAGCGTCTACAAGAAATGAAACCGTTAACGCCTAAACAGTTGTCGGGACAGATCGGCAAAAAACTGGATGCCGTACTCAAAGGTATCGATCGTTCGGTCGAGTGGCTTGACGGCGCCAGGACAACCTCACCCCGCCTCGACCTGGAGGCTGACCGGCTCAGCGTGAGGCTGCGGCGGCAGCGTAACCGGGCCGCACACCTCAGCGAAGCGGCAGGTAAAGAGCCAGCGATCGGTTTCTTCGGCCTCTCTCAGGCGGGAAAGTCATGGCTGATCAACGCGCTGGCCGCCAGCGATAAAGGCCGCCTGGAGATTGCCCTGGGCACGGCTACCTTCGACTATGCCCAGCTGAACCCACAGCAGCAGACAGCGACCATGGTGATGCGCTTCACCGGTCAGCAGGTCCGGATGGATAACGACTGGCCGGTCAGACTGGCATTGTTGAGCGAGGCGGAGCTGGTGACCATTCTTGCCGGCGTCTGGCGCGCTCGCGCCGGGGAAAATCCGCCAGCACTGGATGAGCAGCAGCTTGCCGAACGCCTGAAAACGGTATCGATGTATCGTCAGCCGGAAGAGACGGACGGCATGCACTGTAACGAGGTGGTGGCGTTGTGGGATCGTCTTGCTGCTCTGCCATTGCCTAACGCCAAAGCGCTGGATTCCCATTTCTGGCCGCGCGCGATTGAACTGGCGCCTTCGCTCGCCGTTGACGATCGCGCCCGGCTGTTTTCTCTCCTCTGGGGAGAAGACCGTGAGCTCAGCGCGTTGTATCGTCAGCTGGCGCATGTACTGCACCACGTTTCCGGCGCCGCCACCCTGCTTGCGCCGCTGTCAGTGCTGGATGACGCCTCGCTAAGCATACTTAACGACAATGGCCTGCGGTACTTTAACGCGTCAGCCGATCGGGTCATCCAGGTGGTTCCTCAGCAGAACGGTCGGGCGCTTAAACCCGTCAACCTGGCGTTGAGTGAACTGACGCTGCTGGCGCGTGAAGTGCAGCTGCCACTTTACAGCGCCCCGCGCGAAACGATGTTTGAACAGGTCGATCTCCTTGATTATCCGGGCTTTGAAAATCCGGCGCTTCTGCCTGATGACCTGCAGCACGAACTGGCGCTGGCCTTTCTCACTGCCAAACGCCCTTTGCTGTTAACCCGCGCTGCCGAGCATCAGGATGTGGATCGTCTGATGGTCTGTAGTGCTGCCGGTACACGTCACGATACGCGGGCCGTCGGGCGGGTGCTGGACAGCTGGGTTAAGCAAACCCAGGGAGAAAACAGCCAGGTGCGCAGTCGCCGCAAGCCGGGCTTGATCTGGGCGCTGACGCCATTCGATCAGCGCATCACCCAGGGACACAATTATGATGCCGCCGTCCAGCGCTACGTGGGAAACCCCGGTGATGCCTGGGGACTGATGCTGACCATGGATGATAAAGGCGTACGGCGTATGGCGGGTTGGCTGATGACGGAAGTGCAGCGGGAAAGCAAACTGGCGCGCCTCCAGCAACAGCTTGATGAGATGCGCCGTGAACTGAGCGATAACCTACTGGGCCGCTGGTATCTGGCTTCCGAACAGGAAGAGCCGGCGGCCCGACTGCATATCGCTGAAAGTCTGTTGAAGGCGCTGCAGTCACGTACCGGCGTACATGGTGAACTGCTTGAACGTCTGCTTCCTTCGCGTGAAACGCTACGCCATCTGTTCCTGCAGCGCAGAATTAAGGGCGATCGACCGCTCACTGAAGAGTTTGCGCTGAGTGAAGACGATCCTTTTGGCATTGGCGTGAGTATAGATCTGCTGAGCGATGAGCCGCTTTCCGGCCTGCTGACGCCGGAAGAGCATCTCCCCGCCACCGAAGAGCTTGAGGCGGAGTATGCGCAGCAGGTCTATCGCCACTGGATAAACACGCTTCGTTTGTTGCCGGACAATGGTGCGCTGCTTGAGCTGTTAGGTATCAGTAAACCGACGCTGGAGATGCTGACGGAGGAACTGGTGACCGCCAGTATCCGGCTCGACACTGAGGGCGCACTGGTGAAAATGCTGAGCGATCCTGATGCGGGCGGCGTGCCTGCGGAGATGATTGCTGACCGTCAGGTTTCCCGTGCGCTGAGCGTGCTGGGCGATTTTGTTGCCTGGCTGGGCTTCCAGCACTTGCCGGAAGCCCAGCGCCCGGAAAGTAAGATCAACCGCGGCCAGAAGATTTTCGCCAAACCGGAAACCCAGACCGCCAGCCTTGGCCCCGGCCAGCGGCTGACCCGCCTGGCGCTGAAGCCCAACAATCATGCCGCCTTTTATATCTATGACTGGCTGGTCGGGCTGAATGAGATGATCCTGCTGAACGCAGGCTATTCCGCGGCGCGGGAGATTGATAGCGGGCATCGTGAACAGCTGGCGGCGATCCTCAAGCAGTTTCGCTAACCACCAGCTCAAAAATAGCGGCCATGTGCCGCTGTTTTTTTAGTTAATACGCAACGCTAAAAGCCCAGCCAGCGCCGCTTCCGCTTCCCGCATCACCGCAATTATGCGACTGAACTGGGCAGGTTCTTCATGCTGTTGCAGATGGCGGAGCGTTATGCGCGCCGGTAGCGCAATCATCCCGGTCAGCGCATCCCAGAGGGCGTCGAGATTGGCGCCAAATTCCATTTCAAGATCGAATGCACAGGCAAACTGCTGATAAAAATCACCGGTGTCCTTTACCGTTCTGAAATCGATCGTTACGCATTTCATCTTATTCAACCCTCTCAAGATGGCGATAGTGATCGCGGGAGAGATAGATAAGCCCGTCGCTGGAGTAAAGCAGCCGTTCGCTGCCCCGCCTTCCGCAACGGTAATTGACGTCCGCCTCAAACCACTTCCGGCCCTGACTGTTGGGAAGCTGGTTTTCGCGGTTATAGAAGCGATCGCCGCCGATCGCCCTCCCGGGCAGAACGTCGCAAAGGTTTCCCTTTTCCGGTTGCCATCCGCGCTGCCTCGCCGCCGTCTTTTTAATATAGTAAGGCGGCAAACGCTGCTGCTGTTGCAGATAGCGGATAACTCCATCCTGACGCGTCAGCTCAGTAATATTGCCGTTCTCGCGGCTATCCTGTGTCGGCGCATCAGGCGTCGTTTTACGCAGGCCCGTATAGGTAGCGACAACAGCAACTAAGAGGGCAATAATCAGTTTTTTGTTCATAACGAATCCTGTGCGCAAATCAGACGGACGTCGTCACTGACGCACGCAAGTCTCCTTATCCCTGCAATACCATATCCATCACCAGCATCAGCACCGGTGTGGTCAGCGCCGAAAAAATCGTGGAGAGCAGCATGCTGGAGGCTGTCGGGCCGGTCAGCGCATTAAACTGACGTGACATCAGATAGACGTTAATGCCCATCGACATCGAGGCAAGCAGCACCACTACCTTACTTTCCAGCGGCGGTAAACCAAGCAGCCACGCCAGTCCCCAGACCACCAGCGGCTGTATAATAAGTTTGAGCAGGCAGATGGCGTAGCTTTCCCTCATCCCTTCTTTCATTTTGTAGGCCGCAAGGGACATACCCAGCGTCAGTAGCGCCAGCGGGACGGCCATCTGGCCTAACATCGTTAGCGGATCATCAACGATGCCCGGCAGAGAAAACCCTGAAAAGCTGAACAGCGTACCCGCCAGAATGGCAACGATCAGCGGATTACGCAGCACGCCCGCAGCCGTCTTACCGAAGCCTTTCAGGTTAAACGCGCCGTGCCTGGCCCACTCCACCGACACGGTGGCCAGCGTCCACAGGATCAATCCGTTAAAGACCAGCACCAGCGCCACGGCGGGAATGGCCGCTTCGCCCAGCATCACGGTGGCAATCGGCAGTCCGATCATCACGTTATTGGAAAAAATACCGCCCAGCGCGAACACCGATCCCGCAATGCCGTCCAGTTTAAATACCCGGGCGGCGATAACGCGGCCAATAACGAACACGATAAGGCAGCCGCCAAAAAACGCGAGCAGCAGGCGCGCGTCGACCGGCGGGCTTTCGCTGAAACGGCTCATCAGACGGAACAGCATAGCGGGCAGCGCAATCTTAAACACCAGGCGGTTCAGGGCCTCGCAGACGCTGTCAGGCCATCTTCGCCAGCGCACCAGCAGCCAGCCCACCGCAATCAGGCTGAACAGCGGCAGGGAGAGCAGGACTTGTTGCGCTAAGGTATCGAGCAATGAAGGCATGGACGGCTTAATCTCACATGACGGCGGTAACAAAGGCCGGTAGCCCGGCCTGCAACAATTACCCCACTGCGCACAGTGCGCGGCAGGCCTGGCCGCTTAAATCAGCCTTGCGTGACGCAGTTCGCTTTTCAGATAGGCGTAGTAAACCGGCGCGGCCACCACGCCAGCCAGTCCAAAGGCGGACTCGAAAACCAGCATCGCCAGCAGAATCTCCCAGGTTTTGGCATTGATGCGGGTACCAAATATCTGCGCATTGATAAAGTATTCAAGCTTGTGCACGAGGATCAGGAATATCAGCGCAATTACGGCGGCCTCCAGCGAGATGGAAAGGCCAATCAGCACAATCACGGTATTAGAGATAAGATTGCCGATTATCGGCAGCAGCCCGGCAATAAACGTCAGTACCACCACCGTTTTGGCAAAGGGGAAATGCAGGCCGAACAGCGGCAGCACGCCAAACAGAAAGCCGCAGGTGAGGACGGTATTCACCAGCGAGACTTTGATTTGCGCGAAGACGACGTTGTGAAAGGATTCGGCCAGCAGGGTCAGCCGCTGAAGCAGTGACTGACGGAGCGGCGCATGACTATGATCGTCGGTACTTATTCTCAGCGAGATAATGGCGCCGAGCAGCATGCCAATCAGCATGGTGGCAAAAGTATGCGCGGCAATGCGCCCAAGAGACTGTACCACCACAAGGTGTTCGCGCAGCCAGGTAATGACCTGATGCTGCAACTCATCAATGTCCGCAGGCAGATAGCGCGTAACAACCGGGGAGAGCGTATTCTGAGCATCTTCCAGCAGCTTGCTGGCCGCGACGTGAAACGCCGCCGGGTCCCGGAAATCATGCAGCAGAAAACCGATCAGCTTGGTAATACCGAGCACCAGCGACATCACGATAATCACGGTCAGAACGAAGATGGTGATCCAGCGGGCCAGCGGGCCTTTGACCAGCCTTTCCACCCATGGCGTCAGCGCCAGAATGGTTTCATAGACGATAAACCCTGCCAGAAAGCAGGGCAGCAGGCGCAGAGGAAAGATCATAAACAGCGCGATTAGCACCAGCAGATAGCTGGCGGCTTCGCACAGACCCTGTTTGTTCAGTTGCCGCATCTCCATGCAAAATCCTGTCTGAAAGTGAAAACTTAATACAATTCAGAGAGTATACAACGCCAGCGGCAACTTTGGCGCACTTTAACAGAGTCTACTGTTGGGCAAATCAGGCCCTGGCGCTAACCTGAACCTGACGACGCCAGGCACCTGGAGACTGGCCGAACTGACGTTTAAAACTGCGGTTAAAGGACTGCTGGGAATCAAAGCCAAACGAGATAGCCACATCCAGGATAGGCTCACCGCCTTTTGCCAGACGCTCCGCCGATTTTTTCAGACGCCGCGCGCGGATATATTCGCCGAGCGCATAGCCGGTATGTTGCTTGAACATACGCTGAAGATGCCACTTGGAGTAGCCGGCGCGATCTGCAACGGTGTCCAGATCCATTTTTCCTTCAATATGGGTATCGATCCACTTGACGAGATCGTTGATAAAATCATCATGGCTCATTACGTTTCCCCTTTGGCGCTTTTGTTAGTAGCCTGGCTTGACCTCTTCCCCGCAGCAGGGTAAAAGGTAACTTTAATGAATGCATATACGCTAAAGCACCCGCCCAGTTAATGCAAGTGTTATTGTTGCATTAAATGCGATTCACTGGCATCCTTGCTGCCGCCCTCCCCGCCATTGTTCACATGTTGCTACGTTTACTGACAATAAAATGCTAATGGCAACAATTATACTTGCCGTTTATTTTTCCTCTTCATACACTCCCCCCGTTAAGTGCAATTAACATAATTGCACTTTATGCATTATGCCGTGCACTTTCACGTCGTCCAGCATCTGTAACAGGGATTAATCAACATGAGATCATTCACCGCTCCGCGCCTGCGCACGCTAGCGCTTCCGCTTCTCTCCGCTTTCTGGCTGATGGGATGTGATTCCAAAGGAGCCGAACAGAGCGCGCCGCCTGCACCTGAGGTCAGTGTGGCAGAGGTTCAGCAACAAACGGTCAGCCAGTGGGATAACTTCAACGGGCGGATTGAGGCGGTGCAGAGCGTTCAGCTCCGGCCCCGCGTAACCGGTTATATCGATAAAGTGAATTACACCGAAGGCCAGGAAGTCAAAAAAGGCGACGTGCTGTTCACCATTGATGACAGAACTTACCGGGCGGAACTTGAACGTGCGCAGGCCGAACTCGCCAGTGCACGCACTCAGGCTCAGCTGACGCGTAGCGAATCGGGCAGAACGGAGAGACTGATTGGCAGCCAGGCTATTTCCCGTGAGGTCTGGGAGCAGCGTCGTGCCGCCTCTGCACAGGCGCAGGCCAGCACGCTGGCAGCGCAGGCGGCTGTCGATATGGCCCGGCTGAACCTGGATTTTACTCAGGTTACCGCACCTATCGATGGCCGCGCCAGTCGGGCAATGATCACTTCAGGCAATCTGGTGACCGCCGGAGACAGCAGCAGTGTTCTTACCACCCTGGTTTCCCTGAATAGCGTTTACGTTTACTTCGACGTTGATGAAGCGACCTTCCTGCGTTATCAGCAAATAAGCCGTCAGGGCGAGAGTGCGGCGAATGCGCATCATGCCCTGCCGGTGAAAATCGGTCTGGTCGGTGAACAGGGCTACCCGCATGAAGGCCAGGTCGACTTTACCGATAACCAGCTGACCGCCAGCACGGGCACTATCAGAATGCGTGCGTTAATGGATAACAGCCAGCGTCTCTTTACCCCCGGCTTGTTTGCCCGCGTTCAGCTGCCGGGGCGTGCTGACTTTCCTGCCCTGCTGGTCAATGACAAAGCGATACTCACCGATCAGGATCGTAAGTATGTCTGGGTGATCGACGCTCAGAATAAAGCCCAGCGTCGTGATATCCAGCCTGGTCAGATTGCCAACGGATTGCGTATCGTTCAGCAAGGTTTGCACTCTGGCGACCGGGTGATTGTGGATGGCGTCCAGAAAGTGTTTATGCCGGGGATGCCGGTAAATGCCAAAACGGTGCCCATGGCACCAGCCTCCCTTTAATTTACGTTGCGGAAACTGATATGGATTTTTCCAGATTTTTCATCGACCGACCGATATTCGCAGCCGTATTGTCGATTCTGATCTTTGTCGGCGGGCTGATTGCGATTCCATTGCTGCCCATCAGTGAATACCCGGACGTGGTCCCGCCGAGCGTGCAGGTGCGGGCAGAATATCCCGGCGCTAACCCGAAGGTCATTGCAGAAACCGTGGCGACGCCGCTGGAAGAAGCCATTAACGGCGTCGAGAACATGATGTACATGAAATCGATTGCCGGTTCCGATGGCGTGCTGGTGACTACCGTCACCTTCCGTCCGGGTACCGATCCGGATCAGGCGCAGGTACAAGTGCAAAACCGCGTTGCGCAAGCTGAAGCTCGTCTGCCGGAAGATGTTCGCCGTCAGGGTGTTACCACGCAGAAGCAGTCGCCGACCATGACGCTGGTCGTGCATCTGGACTCCCCTTCAGGCCGTTATGATTCGCTCTACCTGCGAAACTATGCGCAGCTGAAGGTGAAGGATGAGCTGTCGCGTCTGTCGGGTGTGGGTCAGGTGCAGATATTCGGCGCCGGTGAGTACGCAATGCGTATCTGGCTGGACCCGACTAAAGTGGCCGCCCGTGGTATGACCGCTGGCGATGTGGTGACCGCCATTCAGGAACAGAACGTCCAGGTTTCCGCCGGGCAGCTGGGCGCAGAGCCTATGCCCAACAAGAGTGATTTCCTGCTGTCTATCAATGCTCAGGGCCGCCTGACCAGTGAAGAGGAGTTTGGCAACATTATCCTGAAAAGTGGCGAAAATGGACAAATTGTCCGGCTGCGCGACGTGGCGCGTATTGAAATGGGGTCAGGAAGCTATGCGTTGCGTTCTCAGCTGAACAATAAAGATGCGGTAGGAATCGGTGTTTTCCAGGCACCCGGCGCGAACGCTATCGATCTTTCTAACGCCGTCCGGGCGAAAATGGCCGAGCTGGCGACCCGCTTCCCCGATGGCGTGGAGTGGAAGGCGCCTTACGATCCAACCATTTTTGTTCGTGACTCAATAAGCTCCGTACTGCATACGCTGCTGGAAGCGGTTTTGCTGGTCGTGCTGGTGGTGATCCTGTTCCTGCAAACCTGGCGTGCTTCCGTTATTCCCCTGCTGGCGGTCCCTGTCTCGGTGGTCGGCACCTTCTCCGTGCTTTATCTGCTGGGCTTTTCGCTTAACACGTTAAGCCTGTTCGGGCTGGTGCTGGCGATTGGTATCGTGGTGGATGATGCGATTGTCGTGGTGGAAAACGTCGAGCGCAATATTGAAGAAGGACTGGCACCGCGTGCCGCTGCGCATCAGGCGATGCGCGAGGTATCAGGTCCGATTATCGCTATCGCGCTGGTGCTTTGTGCGGTCTTTGTGCCAATGGCCTTCCTCTCTGGCGTAACCGGTCAGTTCTACAAGCAGTTCGCGGTAACCATCGCTATTTCAACCGTGATTTCGGCTGTTAACTCACTGACGCTCTCTCCAGCGTTGGCGGCGTTGCTGCTGAAGCCACACGGCGCGCCGAAAGACCGTCCTACAAGGATTATCGACTCCCTGTTTGGCTGGCTGTTCCGTCCCTTTAACAAGTTCTTTAATAAGAATTCCGAACGCTATCAAAACGGCGTCTCGCGCATCCTTAAGCGTCGCGGTACGGTGTTTGGCGTCTATGTTCTGCTGTTGATTGGCGCCGGCGTGATGTTTAAAGCCGTTCCCGCTGGGTTTATTCCCACTCAGGACAAGCTCTACCTGATCGGCGGCGTGAAGATGCCGGAAGGGTCGTCGCTGGAGCGCACCGATAAAGTGATCCGGCAGATGAGCGATATTGCACTACACACCGAAGGCGTGGCCGATGCGGTAGCCTTTCCTGGGCTGAACGCGTTGCAGTTCACTAATACGCCTAATACCGGCACGGTATTCTTCGCGCTGAAACCGCTGGACCAGCGTACGCGGACTGCGGCGGAAATTAACGCCGAGATCAACGCTAAGCTGGCGTCGATTCAGGAAGGGTTCACTTTCTCGATTATGCCACCGCCAATTTTAGGGCTGGGCCAGGGCGCGGGCTATTCACTTTATATTCAGGATCGCGCTGGTCTGGGATATGGCGCATTACAGGAAGCTGCCAATGCGATGGCGGGCACCATTATGCAAACGCCGGGGCTGCACTTCCCTATTTCCACCTATCAGGCTAACGTGCCGCAGCTGGACGCGCAGGTTGACCGCGATAAAGCTAAAGCGCAGGGCGTGGCGTTAACCGATCTGTTTGGCACGTTACAAACTTATCTGGGATCGTCATATGTTAATGACTTCAACCGCTTTGGCCGGACCTGGAAAGTTTATGCGCAGGCTGACGGCCAGTTTCGGGACAGCATTGAAGATATTGCCAACCTGCGCACCCGGAATGCGGCCGGAGAAATGGTACCGATCGGCAGCATGGTGCATATCGGTACCACTTATGGACCGGATCCGGTCATCCGCTACAACGGTTTCCCGGCGGCTGACCTGATTGGCGATGCCGACCCGCGAATCCTTTCCTCGGCGGAAGCAATGCAGGCGGTACAAGGCATCGCTGACCAGATCCTGCCAAACGGTATGAATATCCAGTGGACTGACCTGAGCTATCAGCAATCAACGCAGGGCAACGCGGCGATCATCGTCTTCCCGGTGGCTGTACTGCTGGCCTTCCTGGTTCTGGCGGCGCTTTATGAAAGCTGGACGCTGCCGCTGGCGGTGATCCTGATTGTGCCGATGACCCTGCTCTCCGCACTGTTTGGCGTCTGGCTGACCGGAGGCGATAACAACGTGTTTGTGCAGGTGGGACTGGTCGTGCTGATGGGCCTGGCCTGTAAGAACGCCATCCTGATCGTTGAGTTTGCCCGCGAGCTGGAGATGCAGGGCCGCACGATTGTGCAGGCTGCGCTGGAATCCTGCCGCCTGCGTCTGCGCCCGATTGTTATGACTTCTATCGCCTTTATCGCCGGCACTGTTCCGCTGATGCTGGGCCACGGCGCCGGCGCTGAAGTCCGCACCGTAACCGGCATCACCGTATTTGCCGGGATGCTGGGCGTGACGCTGTTCGGGTTGTTCCTGACGCCGGTCTTCTATGTCGCCCTGCGTAAGCTGGTGCACAAGGAGGAGCCTCTCGTCGGGAGTAAACCTGCCTTTGAAGAGTGAGGGTAGAAGGCCGCGAGGTTAACCGAGGTAAAGATTGAGATAATCAGAAAATGGGAAGCGGTTTGCTTCCCCTTTTTTTGTATCTCAGTCCCTGTCGTTATAGCCTTCCCGGTAAAGGGCTAGCGCCGTGGTACGTTTCAAAAAAATAGCGGATCAAAAAAGGGCGGACAACGTTGCGTTGACCGCCCTTTCGTCGGAATAAGCAGAGTTAAGAATCTGCCTCTTCGCGCGCTAATAATGCCTCGCAGCTGCCTTCCGGATTACGGCGGTCACGCTCGTAAATCTCAGTCAGCGCATCCGCTACCGTACGTTTGGCCAGCACGTTGAGCGAAGCCTGCTCTGCTTCACGCGCCAGCTCCTTAAAGAACCAGCAGGTATTGGCGCTCACCAGGCAGCGGGCCGGCACTTCCGGACGCCCTGCCAGCAGCGGCTTATCTTCCAGTACCGAAAGATAAATATCACACAATGTGATCTCTTCGGCCGGACGGCCCAGGCGAATAGTGCCGGTGCGGCCAAGCGTGGAGACAATAATGCCATCGCGGGTCAGCGGCACCATCATCTTGCGGACGAAGCTGGGATTGGCCTCAAGGCCCATTGCCAGAATTTTGCTGGTGCTGCGTTTACCTTCCCGCTCCGCCTGGGCCACGCTGAGCACCATGTGTAAGGCTGTAGGAAAACGAATATCAAGCATGTTCAGATCCTTGCTTTTAGCTGTGCATCACCGTTTGAGCGGTGCTCTTAAAAAGCCTTGAAAATCAGTCAACTAAGAAAAATAGCGTTCGGTTAATATAACAAATATTGTTACTTTTTAGAAGATCCGGCTTAAGCGATTACTGCTATTCCCTTTATCACTATGAAAAATATGGGATTATGGCAATGCGTCACAGACTGTTATGAAACAGTTAAGTTTTGCACGTTGGCGGACGTTATCCGCAATAGCGACATTTTTTGCCGTATATTGTGCTTAACCAGGCCTGCTGCCGACCTCATCAAACCATCACCGGACAATAAGCGCCTGAATGAGCGATTCGTAAGCGTTTACTGCTGCCCTGAAAAGTATAATTAGAGCAAAAGATGATTAGCCCGGAGCACCCTTTCAAGCTCCGGACGCGCTCTGACATTCTCCGCAATGCGGGTAATTCGCGGCGCATGCTGGTGGAACCACGCCTGGCGCGGTTTCCAGCTGACCAGAACGGGAAAATAGGCGTCAAGCAGGCTTATCTGCTCGCCAAACCAGAAAGGCCCTTCACCCGCCTGCGCTTCCAGCCAGAGGTAGAGATGCTCGCGATGGCGATCGGTTGATGCCGTCAACTCGTCAGGGGAGTGATTCACCCAGCGTTGCGGATAATCACCGTAGGTTAGCGTGGCGTAAACGTTAGACACCAGCCAGATAAGTAACCGGTAAAACTGCGCGCGCTGTGTCGTCCCGGCGGCAGGCGCGAGATGGGGATTTTCATCCAGCAGCACCAGCGCGATAGCCGCACTCTCGGTCAGTACAGTCCCATCGTCGCGTACCAGCGTCGGCACCTGACAAAGTGGGTTCAGGGCGATCAGCCTGTCGCGGGCGGGGCCGGGACGATCGAAACCTTCCACGTCGATAAGCTGGTAAGCCTCCCCGGCCAGGGTAAACATGATCTCACTGATGGCCGAGCCCCAACCCGGCGCGCCATATAACTTTTGCATACTCACCTCGCGTCAATACCGGTAACGGACCGGATTGTATTAAGCCTGGCCGCTGTTGCGGAAACCGCCAGCAGCTGTTGAAGATACAACTTGCAAGGCTCATCTGCCGCAAGGTACCGGTTTGCCCTGCTCTCCGGGCCTAAAGTAAAGATAAGTGCCGTGAATCAGGATCGCGGTACAGGCTGATAATGCAGGCCAGCGGCTTGACCTCAAGCCCAACAGGCGAGGCTTTATCCCTTCGTACGCCGCTGATTATCTTTTTTTAACAAAGACCGCCTGTCTCGACCGGCGGTCCATGATCCTGTTTACAAAAAAGAAAATATTTTCATGTCATCAGCCTGATAAATAAAAGACAATATGTATCAGTCTTCTAATTTCGCCCGGGCGAAATTAACCTTTAATCAACAATCAGTTAATATCAATGCAATCTAATAACGTTTCACGCAGAACGGCCTGGCTACGCGTCATTATGTTAGCCATCGCCGCCTTTATTTTTAACACCACTGAATTTGCACCGGTCGGCCTGCTTTCCGATATTGCCGCCAGTTTTTCGATGAAAACGGCCCAGGTCGGGTTGATGCTGACGATCTATGCCTGGGTGGTGGCATTGATGTCACTGCCGATGATGTTACTGACGCGTGAGGTCGAACGGCGTTTCCTGCTGATTGCGATCTTTTTGCTGTTCGTTGGCAGTCATATCCTCTCCACCTTTGCCTGGAGCTTTAACGTTCTGGTGATTTCCCGTATCGGAATAGCGCTGTCGCACGCCATATTCTGGTCGATCACCGCATCGCTGGCGATCCGTGTTGCGCCAGCCGGCAAAAAGACCCAGGCGCTGAGCATGCTGGCCACCGGTACCGCGCTGGCGATGGTGCTTGGTCTGCCTGTGGGTCGCCTGATTGGCCAGTACCTTGGCTGGCGAATGACCTTTGGCATTATCGGCGCCGTGGCGCTGGTAACCCTGATCTGCCTGGCCAGACTGTTGCCAAAGCTGCCGAGCGAACACAGCGGCTCGCTGAAAAGCGTCCCGATGTTATTCAGACGTCCGGCGCTGGTGTCGCTCTATATACTGATTGCCGTAGTGGTAACCGCCCATTACACCGCCTACAGCTATATTGAACCCTTTATTCAGAGCGTTGCCGCAATGGGCGATAATTTCACCACTTTCCTGCTGCTGATATTTGGCGCAGCGGGCATTATCGGCAGCCTGTTATTCAGCGCGCTGGGAAATAAGTTTCCGGCAACGTTTTTGCTGGCGGCTATCGCCTTAATTTCAGTCAGTATGCTGACGTTATTTCTGGCGGCAACGCACAGCGTGGCTATTTCGGTGCTCTGTATTATCTGGGGCATGTCGATGATGATTATCGGTCTGGCAGTGCAGGTACGCGTGCTGGCCCTGGCCCCCGACGCCACGGATGTCGCGATGTCGCTGATGTCAGGGATCTATAACCTGGGCATTGGCGGCGGCGCGCTGTTGGGGAATCAGGTGAGTCTGCATCTGCATATGGAGAATATCGGCTATGCCGGTGGCCTCATCGGGCTGTTTTCACTCGCCTGGTGCGCCTGGAGTATGCGGCGCTATCCACAGCTGCGGATCAACGGCTAAAGAAAAAGGGCTGAGTGCGGATGCGCTCAGCCCTGCGTGTGGGTGACCTCTATTGCAGATAGAAGACCGGCAGCAGCTCCTCGCTGATTGGGCTGCAATCCTCATTTGACGGCATCAGCTCACACATTGAACGCCACCAGCGCTGGCAGACTTCTGTTTCCGCTACCGCATTCCAGCGAGCTTCCGATTCAATCTCCACCACAGCAAACAACAGGTTTCGCTGTTTATCCAGGAAGATGCTGTAGTGGTGCGCGCCGTGTGCCTTGAGCGTTTCCGCCAGCTCCGGCCAGATCGGATTGTGACGTTGCTGATACTCTTCGTGCCGATCGGGATGGACCTGCATCACAAAGGCTTTACGCAACATGAGAATGTCTCGCCTCCAGCGCCGCCTGCCAGGGTTTAACGCCAAAACGTGCGCCCAGCGCAATCAGCTCCTGGGTGGTGATACTTTGCCGCATACCGCCCATCGAGATCACTTTCACCACCACCTCTGAAGATTTCTCAGCGGTGTCAATCAGCCCGAAGGTCTCATCAAGGGTCGGTCCGGCGCCAAAGATACCGTGAAACGGCCACATCACCAGACTGTGTGACGCCATCTGCTCTGCGGTCTTTTCACCAATGCCGTCGGTACCAGGTACCATCCAGGGAACGATGCCGACGCCATCCGGGAAGACCACCAGACATTCGGTACTCCCTTCCCACAGCAGCCGGGTAAAGCTGGCAGAATCAAGATCCACCACATAACTCAGCGACATAAAGTTGGTGGCATGGCAGTGCATGATCACCCTGTCAGCGCCGTTAGTGACTTTCATACGCACGCTGTGCGACTGAAAATGGGAAGCCAGCTCGGAGGTTGGCAGGCCGCCGTTGATCAGCCCCCAGTAAATGCTGTAGGCGCGCCCGTCCCCACTGACGCGCAGCAGGACCAGACTGTCGGCCGGATCGAGCGGCACGTTGCGGAAAAATTTGCCGGAACCGGTAACCAGAAACCAGCATCCCGCCAGGGCGGGCGCAGGCTGAGTAAGCTCAACCGTACGGGGCTCGGGATAAAAATCCGCAGCGTAAGGCTGAACTTCCTCTTCCAGCAGGCGCAGGCTGACGTTGCCGCCGTTACGCTCATCCCAGCCTTTCAGCCACATATCGCCGGTCGCTTTTACCATTCCCTGGACGAACCATGAATTCAGAATCTGTTGCATGAAGTGTTCCTTAACGTTGGCTGAGTGTGGTTTGTTCATAGTCACGGACGTCGCTTAGCCAGTCAGCGCCCGTAGGCACTTCGTTGCGCAGGCACCAGGCATCCCAGACCGCCTGCCACGGCAGCGATTTTTGCTCTTCCAGCAGCGCCAGCCTGGCGGTGTAATCCCCTTCTCGCTCCAGGGCCTGCAGCTGTTCTACCGGCTCCAGCAGCGCACGCAGCAGCGCCTTTTTGGTATTACGCGTGCCGATAACCCAGGCCGCGATGCGGTTAATGGAGGCGTCAAAGAAGTCGAGACCGATATGGACCTTGTCAAACAGACGCTGCCGCACGATTTCGCTGGCGATCGCCTGGGTTTCATCGTCCAGCAGCACAACGTGATCGCTGTCCCAGCGCACCGGACGGCTGACGTGCAGCAGCAGACGCGGCACATAAAGCATGGCGGTGGAGATTTTATCCGAAATAACTTCCGTGGGATGGAAGTGGCCTGCATCCAGCGTCAGCGCGGTCTGGCGGCTGGCGGCGTAGCCCAGGCAGAACTCATTTGAACCGACCGTATAGCTTTCCGCGCCGATACCAAACAGCTTACTTTCCACCGCATCGATATGATGTGCGGGATTCAGCTTCTCACTGATAATCTCATCCAGCGACTGCATCAGGCGCTGGCGAGGCCCGAAACGATCCACGGTGACATCTTTCATGCCGTCCGGCACCCAGATGTTCATCATCGAAGGGGTACCCAGCTGCTCGCCAAACGAGGCGGAAATTTTACGGCTGGCTTTGCAGTGCTCAATCCAGAACTGACGGATTTCCGGGTTGGTGTGCGCCAGCGTAAAGCCATCGGCGCTCAGCGGATGGGAAAAACAGGTCGGGTTAAAATCAAGTCCGATGGCGTTCGCTTTCGCCCATGCCACCCAGTTAGCGAAATGCTCAGGCCGGATTTCGTTACGTTCTACCGGGGAATCACTTTCCAGATAAATAGCGTGCAGGTTCAGGCGCTTTGGCCCTGGGATCAGCGACATGGCCTTATCCAGATCCGCGCGAAGTTCAGCGGCCGAGCGCGCTTTCCCCGGATAATTGCCGGTCGCCTGAATACCGCCGGTCAGCGTTCCCTCCGGGTTTTCAAATCCCCGGACATCATCACCCTGCCAGCAGTGCATAGAAACGGGCAGTTTATCCATTTGCGCCATAGCGGCTTTAACATCAATACCGATTTCAGCATAACGCTGAGTGGCGAGTTCAAACGCCTGTTCAATTGCGCGTGTCATAGGCAGAGCTCCTTAACCGTGTGTGTCAGTGACTTGAACGTCGCCCAGTGCTGGCGGTAAACGTCACTGGCGTGAGGGGTAAATGTTTTGAGATGGAAATTTTGTTTAATCAGCTGGCGGAAATGCGGCACGTCCTGCACCGCGCCAGCCGCGATCAGCTGGCTACCGATATTGCCCAGCGTCGAGGCCTCCACCGGCCCGGCGATAACCGGAATACCGCAGGCATCGGCACAGAGCTGATTCAGCAGCGGGTTCTGACAGCCGCCGCCAACGATGTGCAGCCAGCTGAATGCGGCACCGCGCACCGCTTCCAGTTCATGAAGAACCTGCCGGTAATAGAGCGCCAGGCTGTCAAAAATCGTGCGGGCAAGCGACGCGGCATCGACAGGCGCAGGCATTCCCTGCTCCACGCAGGCATTCTGAATTTCACAGACCATACTGGCCGGATTGATAAAGCGGTCATCGTTGGGGTTAATCAGCGAGCGACAGGCTGGCTGAGCCGCTGCCTGTTCCACCAGCGAAGCCAGATCACCAAGATTGAGTTCCGCGCATACGCGCTGTAGCAGCCAGAGCCCCATAATATTTTTCAGCACCCGGTAGCGCCCTTCTGCGCCGCCCTCGTTAGTGACGTTTGCCGCCAGCGCCGCGTTATCGGTATAAGGCACCAGGCTTTCAAACCCCATCAGAGACCAGGTGCCTGAACTGAGCCAGGCCGCATTGGTGCCGGCGACGGGAGCAGCAATCACCGCGCTGGCCGTATCGTGCGTGGCCACGGCAATGACCGGCACCGCGTTGTCCGGGGCGCTCATCCAGTTGCCCACCACCGTGCCTGGAAGCGAGGTTGGGCCAAACCACTCGGGATCGGCACCCGCCCACGCCAGCAGTCTGTTGTCCCACTCACCGCTCTGGATATTAAGCAGCTGGGTTGTGGTGGCGTTGGTATATTCCCAGTTCAGCTTGCCGGTCAGGCGGAAATGAAAATAATCGGGGATTAATAAGGCGTGACGGACTGTATCCAGCGATGTCGACTGACTTTCGCATAACGCCCGGAGCTGATAGAGCGTGTTGAATGGCAGAAACTGAATACCAGTCCTCTGATAAATCGCTTCTTTACCCAGTTCCTGCTGCGCCCGGCCCATCACGCCTCTGGTGCGATCGTCGCGATAGGAAACCGGCAGCCCGACACGTTCGCCCTGCGCAGTTAACAGGACGTAATCGACGCCCCAGGTATCGATGCCGATACTGTCCGGGACAACATTCTGCAGGGCCAGCTTTTCCAGTGAGCTAAAAATAAAGGCTTCCAGCGCATCGAGATCCCAGCACTGATGTCCGTCAACGGTTATCAGCTGATTTACGCAGCGCGCGATCTCCTCAAGCGAGAGTTCGCCAGTTTCTGTGTTAAAGCGCGCCAGCATCACCCGGCCGCTGGAGGCGCCCAGGTCAACGGCAACACAATTTCGTAAGCTCATGGTCGTGGCTTCCTGTCAGTACGGTAAGCACAGTCTAAAAGGCCGTCATTCTGGCACCTTCCCACCACTGCCAGGCCACCAGACGGCCTGGCAGCCTGGCAAAGATGAACGTGAATCAGCTCACAGTTTTGCCTTTCCCCACGGCGGGCAGCGGATGTGACACGACGCGCACTTCTGAGCACCCGTAGGCAGTTTCTTGAAAAATGGGCCTTTTTGCGCCCGATTCATGTCGAAAATTGAAGGCTGGTTTACGCTTCCCGGCGGTAGACTCGTCACAAACCAGCAAAGAGGACGAAACATGACCGTGTTACATAGCGCAGATTTCTTCCCGGGCGGTGGCCTGCCGGTTGCGATTGAATCCCGGGCCCCACAGGGCGCTTTTCCCGAGCACCATCACGACGATTTTCACGAGATTGTGATAGTTGAACAGGGCGCGGGGATCCACGTTTTCAACGGCGAGCCTCAACCCCTGTGCGGCGGCTGTGTCTGTTTTGTACGCGACCACGATCGCCATCTTTATGAGAAGACCGACCAGCTCATTCTGACCAACGTGCTCTATCGCGGGCCAGAAGCGTTTCGCTTTATCACGGGCTTCCATCATCTTCTGCCTCAGGAGCAGGCGGGCAGCTACCCTTCCCACTGGCGCATCAGCAGTAAGGTGCTCGGCCAGGTCAAAAATCTCATTCAGGCGCTGGAAGTGCCGGCCTCCCCGGCCTGCATGGACAGTTGTGCACAGCAGGAGATGACATTCATGCAGTTACTGATGCTGTTGCGTAAAGGGTGTCGCGAAGCGGCCAGCGACGATCAGGATGGCCGTCTGCGGCAGCTGCTGGACTGGCTCTCCGATCACTACAGTGAGGAGGTGGACTGGGAATCCCTGGCCGAAAAATTCTCGCTGTCGCTGCGCACCCTGCACCGCCAGCTGAAACAGCAGACCGGCAGTACGCCGCAGCGCTACCTTAATCAGCTCAGGCTGTTGCAGGCGCGTCATCTGCTGCGCCATAGCGAGATGCGCATTACCGATATCGCTTTTCAGTGCGGATTTGGTGACAGCAATCACTTTTCCACGCTCTTTAAGCGCGAGTTTGGCACTTCTCCGCGTACCATCAGGCAAAATGACCTGTGAGGTAAGCCGTGATCCAACCCCTGCGCCTGGCAAGAGCCGACTATTTCCCCTCAGACCTGATGCCGGTCGCCGTTGCCGACCGCGCCCCCCAGTCCTCGTTTCCGCCACACGTTCACGAGTTCAGCGAGCTGGTGATTGTCTGGCGCGGAAACGGCCTGCATGTGATGAACGAGCGCCCCTGGGTTATCACTTGTGGCGATCTGTTTTACCTCCGGCCGGAGGATTGTCACAGCTATGAGTCGGTCAACGATCTGGTGCTGGATAATATTATTTACTGTCCTGAGCGCTTTACGCTGGAGATGAGCTGGCAGCAGTTTATTCCGCCGGACGATCAGCACAGCTGGCGGCTCACTACCCGGGGGCTAGCGCTGGCGCGTGGGGTGATTCAGCAGTTAAGTCAGGAGAGTCGCAAGAGCGACCGGCTTTCCTGTCAGCTGACCGAGGCGCTGTTTTTACAGCTGATACTGATCCTTCAGCGTCATCGCTATATGACCAATTGTGCCTGGCAGCTTCCCGAAGGTGAGCAGATGGATTTGCTGATGTCGGCGATCCAGGGACAGTTGGCCGCCCCTTTTGACCTCAGTGCGTTCTGCGAACAGCATCAGCTCTCCGAACGCGCCCTGAAGCATCTGTTTCGACAGCAGACGGGGATGACGCCTGGCCATTATGTGCGTCAGCTTCAGCTCTGTCGGGCAAAATATCTGCTGCGCAGCAGCGACTGCCTGATTGGCGAAGTGGCGGCCCGCTGCGGCTTTGACGACAGCAATTACTTTTCGGTGGTGTTCACCCGCGAAAGCGGTATAACGCCAAGCGCATTCCGCCAGCAGTTTGTGCATGCCGGATCGCGAAAACATGCAACCCGGCATGAAGGTGAAGTGAAGGGGTAAACCGCACTCAGGACATCATGCCCATGCCAACAATATTTGCCGCAAGAATAATCACGATGCAGCCGCCGCAGAGGACGCCAACCGGGCGGCGCCCCACATTTTTCCACTCCTTCAGCACCAGACCAACCAGTCCGCCGCACAATACGTAGAAGCTCATATGCAGCATCCAGCTGATGAAGTCATACTGCGCCGGGATGCGGGCGTGTCCCCAGGCGTAGAAGAAGAATTGCAGATACCACATCGTGCCGCCGAGGACGGAGAGCAGTACATTACTGATAAGCAGCGTTTTCACGACTGAGAAATCGGCCTTAACCGACAGGCTGGACTGGGTCGCCAGCCGGTAAAAACAGAATCCCAGATTGATCACTGCCCCACCGCCCATGATCACCACATAGCTCGGCAGCGCAACGTAGAGCGGATCGATGCCCAGCGCCGCCGCCGCCTCATGCATCGGTTTTGCAGCATCCATCGCAAAAGACATGCCCGCCGAAAAAACGCCACAGAGCACTGCCAGCATTAGCCCTTTCTTAAGATTGAACTCTTCAGCGGTGATCCCCATCGCCCGCTCTTTCATCAGACCAGCCCGGGAGACGATGGCGACGCCAATCAGGGCGACCAGCACCCCCAGCAGCGTGAGTCGTCCACCCGCTGAACTGAAAAGTTCCACGAAACGCCCCTGAAGTAGTGGCGTCATCAGCGTGCCGACCACCAGCGTGATACCGATGGCGATGCCTATTCCCATCGACATGCCCAGATAACGCATCGTCAGACCGTAGTTGATATTCCCGATGCCCCACATCGCGCCAAACAAAAATACCGGCGTCAGTTGCGCAATCGAAAAGCTGCTGTAGTAAGCCCAGAAGTTGGGCAGCAGCACCGCGCTGACGGCCCAGGGCAGAATGATCCATGACATCACGCCGCCCACAGACCACATGGTCTCCCATGACCAGTTACGCACTTTTTTAAACGGCGCGTAGAAGCAGGCAGCGCTTGCGGCGCCCACCAGATGCCAGAGTATGCCGGACAAGATAGCTTCACTCATGATTCTGTTCCTTCGTTGGGGGTAAAATTCCCGGAAGGAAGGAGTCTACGGAGGATCGCAGCACCGCCACCTTAGGCTGGCTGCCCGGCCCCCCCGCAGACTGGCAAAATACAGCGCCTTCTGCCCTCTGCGATCACACTTCACTACTCTGAATGTTTCCCCTTAACACAAATCGAAATCCGCACTGTGATTTGCTTTTAAATTCATTAATTACCGCTGTTGTCCCCCACTTCTTCTTTTCCCTGCCAGCTTTCTGAGATGACTGGCAGCGACAGAAAGGTCATTTGGCCGGGGACAGGCGACTATTTTTCGATGCAACATTTGCTTAACCACCCTATAAAAAAACGTTCACGGAGAATACGCCATGTCTGTCACACAACATCGCCATTACATTAACGGGCAGTTTGTCGAAAATCGCAGCGATCGCTGGATTGAGGTGATCAATCCTGCTACCGGCGCGCTGCTCTCCCGCATTCCTGAAGGCGAGCGCGAGGATGCTGGCCGGGCCGTAGATGCCGCCGAAGCCGCACAGCCGGGCTGGGAAGCACTTCCTGCCGTGGAGCGCGGTCAGTGGCTGCATAAGATCGCCACTGAGATCCGCCGTCGTGAACCTGAGATTGCGGCCACGATCGTCGCCGAAGGCGGCAAAACGCAGCAGCTGGCGCAGACTGAAGTGCTGTTTACCGCCGACTATCTTGACTATATGGCCGAATGGGCGCGCCGCTATGAAGGAGAAATCCTGCAAAGCGACCGCCAGGATGAAACGATCCTGGTGTTCAAAAAGGCGATTGGCGTGACGGCAGGCATTCTGCCCTGGAACTTTCCTTTCTTTCTGATTGCCCGCAAAGCTGCACCCGCGCTGGTGACAGGCAATACCATCGTGATTAAACCGAGCGAACTGACGCCGAATAACGCGATGCTGTTTGCCGACATCGTCAACGAACTCGGCCTGCCGCCGGGCGTTTTCAATCTGGTGACCGGATACGGTCCACAGGTCGGTCAGGCGCTGGCCGAAAATCCTAAAGTTGGCTTGCTCAGCCTGACGGGCAGCGTCAATGCGGGAATAGCTACCCTCAAAGCGGCGGCGGATAACATCACAAAAGTGTCGCTGGAACTGGGCGGTAAGGCGCCAGCCATCGTGATGAACGATGCGGATCTGGACCTGGCGGTAAAAGCGATTGTCAGCTCACGCATGATCAATACCGGGCAAGTATGTAACTGTGCGGAGCGGTTATACGTGCAGGCTGGCGTCTATGATGAGATGGTGAAACGGCTTGAAGTGGCATTCGGGGCGGTCACCAGCGGCGATCCGGCCAGCCGCGACGATATTGATATGGGACCGTTGATTTCCGCTGAGGCGCTGACGCGCATGGAACAAAAAGTCGCCAGATCGCTGGAACAGGGTGCCACGCTGGTCTGCGGCGGGAAACGCAGCGGCGACAGCGGTTTCTTTTTCGAGCCCACGCTGCTGACTGACGTGCGTCAGGAGATGGATATCATGCGGGAAGAGACGTTCGGGCCGGTATTGCCGGTAATGAAATTTGACACGCTGGAGGAAGCGATTGCGCTCGCCAATGACAGCGAATATGGGCTTACCTCTTCTCTCTATACCCGCGACCTGATTACCACACTGCGTGCGTTAAAGCAGCTGAAATGCGGTGAAACCTACGTCAACCGGGAGAACTTCGAGGCGATGCAGGGATTCCACGCCGGCTGGCGTAAATCCGGCATCGGTGGCGCCGATGGTCGCCATGGACTGGAGGAGTACCTCCAAACGCATGTGGCCTATTTGCAGTATTGATAAGCCGTGACATGCCCTGCCGTTCCGGGGCCGGTCTGTCACGGCGGGCAACTTCGCGGTGACAAGAGCAACGGTGACCTGGCTGAAAAAGCCCGCTGGATAGCCAGCGGGCCTGATGATTACTTGATATCTACCTGATAGAAAATATGCTTGCCGAACGGGTCAATTTCGTAGCCGCTGACTTCTTTTCTTACCGGCTCGAAAATGGTTGAGTGGGCAATCATTACCGCCGGTGCCTGCTCATGCATAATCTCCTGAGCCTGCTGATAGAGCTGGATGCGTTTATTATGATCCTGCTCTGCGCGGGCCTCAGTGATCACCGTCTCGAACGGCTTATAGCACCATTTCGACGAGTTGGAGCCGCCGTTGGCGGAGGTGCAGCTGAACAGCGGGCCGAAGAAGTTATCCGGATCGCCGGTCGCGGTCGTCCAGCCCATCAGCGCCGCCTGATGCTCGCCGCCTTTCACCCGCTTGAGATACTCCCCCCATTCGAAGCTGACGATATTGGCTTTCACCCCTACTTTCGCCCAGTCGGCCTGGATCATTTCGGCCATGCGGCGGGCGTTCGGGTTATAAGGTCGCTGTACCGGCATCGCCCAGAGGTCGATAGCAGTGCCGGGCGCGATACCCGCTTCTTTCAGCAGCGCTTTGGCTTTTTCCGGATCGTAGTCGTAATCTTGCAGATCTTTTGCCGCGCTCCAGACGCCAGGCGGCAGCAGATTTTTCGCCACGGTGCCGGTTCCCTGGAAAACAGCTTCAATGATTGCCGGTTTATTGATCGCCATGGTCAGCGCCTGACGCACTTTTACGTTATCCAGCGGCGCTTTCTGGGTGTTGAAAGCCAGAAAGCCGGTGTTGAGTCCGGCCTTCTGCATCAGCGTGATATCTTTATTCTCCTGCATCCGCTTCAGATCTGCCGGATTCGGAAAAGGCATTACCTGACACTCGTTTTTTTCCAGCTTGGCATAACGTACTGAAGCATCCGGCGTGATTGAGAAGACCAGCCTGTCGAGTTTCGCTTTTCCCTGCCAGTAGTCGGGGAAGGCGCGATAGAGAATGCGGGAATCTTTCTGATATTTCGCCAGCATGAAGGGACCAGTGCCGATCGGGTCCTGATCCACTTTTTCCGGCGTACCCGCTTTCAGCATCACATCCGCATATTCGGCGGAAAGTATGGAGGCGAAATACCAGCCCAGATCGGCCAGGAATGGCGCTTCTGCGTGGGACAGCGTAAAGCGGACCGTGTTGTCATCTACTTTATCAATACGCTGAATTAGCGAACCGAACTCCAGGCTTTCAAAGTTGGCGTAGGTGCCGCTGGAGACATTGTGATAGGGGTTATTCTTATCCTTCTGGCGCATAAAGGAGAAGATAACGTCATCGGCATTGAAATCCCGCGTCGGTTTGAACGCGCTGTTACTATGAAACTTCACGCCCTTGCGCAGATGAAAGGTATAAACCTTACCATCTTCACTTATCTCCCAGCGCTCTGCGAGGCTTGGAATCAGTTCGGTGGTCCCCAGTTTGAAATCCACCAGCCGGTTATAGATAGGTACGGCACTCGCATCAACGCTGGTGCCAGAAGTGTAAAGTTGCGGATTGAAGTTTTCTGGCGACCCTTCTGAGCAGAACACCAGCGTTTTTGCCGCTGCCCCAGAGGCAACCGCCAGCGTCAGTGCGGCTATGGTCGTTCTCAGTACTGATTTTCTCATCTCCGTCCTCGCGTTATCGTTGTTTTATGTCTGTCCAGACAGTAACAATCTAAACGCGATCGATACGGGTAGCCAGAAAAACAGCCACATTGAGCTATCGTTTTTTCTTATTATTCAGGGAATTGCTGGGTAACGCACAGAAAAAGGCGAAAGTCGCCCCGCCCTGACGGGCGGGGGAGGAAACTGGCGGGGATCAGTTAAGCGTATAGTCGAGAGAGATATCGGCATTGACCAGTTGTGAAACCGGGCAGCCCTCTTTCGCCTGATTGATAATTTTATCAAAGGCGCCGTCCTCAATGCCTGGCAGTTTGACCTGGCACTTCAGCGCGATGGCATCAATTTTAAAGCCGTCGCCCGATTTCACCAGCGACACATCCGCTTCGGTATCGATACTTTCCGGCACATAGCCTTCATTGCCCAGCATCAGCGAGAGCGCCATTGAAAAACAGGCCGCATGCGCCGCGCCGATCAGTTCTTCAGGGTTGGTGCCTGGCTTACCTTCAAAACGGGTGTTAAAGCCATAAGGCTGTGCTTTCAGCGCACCGCTTTCGGTGGTGATTGTGCCTTTACCCTGCTTGATATCACCTTCCCAGTGAGCCTGCCCTTTCTTATGAATGGTCATGTTTGTCCTCCCGTTTGTTTATCATAGGTATTCAGTATAGTGACTTCTCAGCGCTTCGCCGGAGAAAGGCTTGCAATTGCTCACCCTGTGACCGTTAATAGGAATACACTCACGAGGAGAAAGCGATGTTTAAACAAGACGATGTAGTGCAGTCAAAAACCGGCGGGCCGAAAATGGTGGTACTGCAGGTGAAGGATGAGATGCTGTTTTGTGCCCGGGTAGACGATCCTGATAAAAAGGAAATCGAGGTGCCGGCGGCGTCGGTCAATCTCTATCATGAAGATGGCGATTTTGGCGTCTGCTGAAACCCGTCCCCCACGCTACACGCTCAAATAATAATAAACACCCTCAGGACAGACCACAGGAAACCAGAATGAATCAGGCACTGGCTAATCAGCTGACTTCACGCTTCTTTCGCTATCTTTCCGTCACCAGCCAGAGCGATGCGACGGCCACCGAGCTTCCCAGTACGCCAGAACAACATGAGATGGCAAAGATGCTGGCTGACGAACTTCGCGCGCTGGGGTTACAGGATGTGGTGATTGATGACCATGCTACCGTTACGGCGGTCAAACCGGGCAACCGCCCCGGCGCACCGCGCATCGGCTTTATTACGCATATCGATACCGTGGATGTCGGACTATCACCCCATATCCACCCGCAAATTCTGCGCTACGAAGGCAGCGACCTCTGCCTTAACCGCGATAAAGATATCTGGCTGCGCACCGCTGAACATCCTGAAATTGCCGCCTATCCTGGCGAGGAGATTATTTTCAGCGACGGCACCAGCGTACTTGGCGCGGATAACAAGGCGGCGGTGACGGTAGTAATGACGTTGATGGAAAATTTAACCGACGAGATGCCGCATGGCGATATCGTGGTGGCCTTTGTGCCGGATGAAGAGATCGGCCTGCGCGGCGCCAAGGCGCTCGATCTGGAGACGCGTTTCAACGTCGATTTTGCCTGGACGATCGACTGCTGCGAGCTGGGTGAGGTTGTTTTTGAGAACTTCAATGCCGCAGCAGCAGAAATCACCTTCACCGGCGTGACCGCGCACCCGATGTCCGGTAAAGGCGTGCTGGTTAATCCGCTGCTGATGGCGCTGGACTATATCAGCCATTTCGATCGCCAGCAGACGCCCGAGCATACTGAAGGGCGTGAGGGCTACGTCTGGTTTAATGATATGGTCGCCAATGCCAGCGAAGCGAAAGTGAAAGCGTCCATTCGTGACTTCGACCTGGCGTCGTTTGAACAGCGTAAGCAGAAAATTGCCGAAGTGGCGGAAAAAATTGCCGCTCAGTATCCGACAGGCAACGTCAGCCACAGCATTACTGACACCTACAGCAATATCAGTAATGCGATCGGCGAGGATCGCCGGGCCATCGATCTGATCTTCAGTGCGATGGAAGCCCTGGATATTCCGCCTAAGGTCATCCCGATGCGCGGCGGCACGGACGGCGCCGCGCTTTCAGCAAAAGGAGTGCTGACGCCCAACTTCTTTACCGGCGCCCATAACTTTCACTCTAAGTTTGAGTTCCTGCCGGTCTCATCCTTTGTGAAATCCTATCTGGTAGCCGAGAAGCTCTGCCTTCTGGCGGCGGAAAAGTAAAAAGTAAAAAGTAAAAAAATGGACGCCTTCCGGCGTCCATTCATTCCTCTCTCTTCGTCGGGTTCCCGCTGCGGCTATTTCACGCTGACGTCGATACCGGGGAAGAATTTTGCCGCCAGGTTAGTGACGGTGCCATCCGCCTGAACTTTTGCGATGGCGGCATCCAGCGCCTGTTTCAGCCCGGCATCATCTTTACGCAGCCCGAAGCCGATCCCTACGCCAAGCACGCCTTCATCCTCAACGGGTCCACCGGCGAAGCTGTACGCTTTCCCCTGCGGCTTATCAAGGAAAGCGGACTGTCCGGCCGCAGACATCACCAGCGTGCCGTCGAGACGACCGGCAAGCATATCGTTATAGACCTGATTCTGATCCTGATAAGACGTCACGGTCACACCGCGCGTTTCCCAGTGTTTTTTAGCAAAGGTTTCCTGAATAGATCCCTGCAGCACGCCGATATTTTTGCCCTTCAGCGCGTCCGCATCCGGCTTCAGATTCTCCGCTTTTTTTGCGATAAGCTGGCTTGGGATACGGTAGATCGGCTGGGTAAACGCGATGCTTTTCATCCGTGCTTCGGTGATATTCATCGCCGAATTGATCGCATCAAACTTTTTCGCCATCAGTCCTGGGATCAGCGCGTCGAAACTGCTTTCCACCCAGCTACAGTCAAAGTTCCCTGCCTGACAGATGGCCTTGCCCAGCTCAATATCAAAGCCTTCAAGCTCACCGGCGGCGTTGCGGCTCTCAAACGGTGGATATTGTGACTCCAGACCATAGCGCAGCGTCCCATCAGCAAAGGCCGTCAGGGACGATACCAGACCAATAGCCACCAGCAGTGCGTTCAGTTTATTCATCAACATTCCCTCAGTTTTCGTTATCAGCGAGCCGTTACCCGGCAAAGCGCTGCCGCACCCGCCCGCAGCGTTGCCTCATCTTTGGCGAAAGAGAGGCGGATCAGTTTATTGTCAGTGCCATCCGTGTAGAACGCCGACAGCGGTATGGTGGCCACGCCGTAGTCGACAATCAGCCGTTTTACCATTTCGCTGTCCGCTTCGTCACTGAAATCCGCATAGCTTGCCAGCATAAAAAAGGAACCGGCAGACGGCAGCAGGCGAAACGGCGATGCGGCAAGCAGCGAGGCCAGCAAATCCCGCTTGTGCTGATAGAACGCCCCCAGACCGAGGTAATTTTCCGGCTGGCGCAGGTAACCGGCAAAGGCGACCTGCATCGGCGTGTCGGCGGAGTACATCATAAACTGATGATTTTTGACCACTTCATCCATGATGGCGGCTGGCGCAAGGCAGTAGCCGACCCGCCAGCCGGTGACGTGAAAGGTCTTGCCAAAGGACGAGACAATCACGCTGCGCTGCGCCAGCTCAGGGTGCGTCGCCATGCCATGATGCTGCCGGCCATCAAACAGGATGTGCTCATAGACTTCATCAGAAAGCACCACCATATCCGTATTGCGGGTAATTGCGGCCAGCCTTTCCAGATCCTCACGGCTCAGCACCTGCGCGCCCGGATTGTGTGGCGTATTGATAATAATCATCCGCGTGCGGGAGGTGATGGCAGCCTGCACTTCATCCCAGTCAATAGTGAATTCCGGCACCTTCAGCTTCAGACCGACCGGTGTCGCGCCCTGCAGACGGACAACGGGCGCGTAGCTGTCAAACGCGGGTTCGAAGAAAATCACTTCATCGCCAGGATGAACCAGAGCGGCAATCGCTGAATAAAGGCCCTGGCTGGCGCTGCCGGTGATCAGGATTTCGCTGGCGGCATCATACGCCTGCCCGTAAAGCGCGCTGACCTTGGCGGCCAGCGCCTCTTTCAGCGCTCCCAGCCCGGTCATCGGCGAGTACTGGTTAAGCCCCTGCTCCATTGCCCGCCTGACGCCCTCGATCAGTGCCGGATCGCAGGGAAAATTTGGCGCACCCTGCGACAGATTGATCGCGTTATGCTGCGCGGCCAGCTGACCGATAACCGAAAAAATCGTGGTGCCCACATCCGGGAGTTTAGGCCGTGGCTGGATGGAAGAGAGAAGAGTCATGCTGGCTCCGGTTGACGGAAAAAGTCGCAAAGGGTTATTCAACGTGAGCCTGCTTGAGCGAACAAGCGAATTGTGATCATAATAGCCATGACAAAAACTCATTGCTCAGAGATTACTGATGTCACGCCGCCCGCTGCCCTTTAATGCCGCCTATGCCTTTATCATCGCCGCACGACACCTGAACCTGACAAAGGCGGCTCAGGAACTCTGCATCACACAGGGCGCGGTAAGCCGCAAAATTGCCACCCTCGAAAGCTGGCTTGGTTTTCCACTGTTCGAACGTCATGCGCGCGGGCTGCATTTGACTCCCCGTGGTGCCAGTCTGCTTCCTGCCCTTAACAGCAGTTTTGAACAGATGATGCAGGCAACCGAACAGGCCAGCAATCCCCACGCGACGCTGCGCCTGAAAGCGCCAACCTGTGCGATGCGCTGGCTGGTCCCCCGGCTGGTGGCGCTCGAACAAACCCGGCCCGACTTGCACGTGTCGCTGACCACTACTGTTGATCACAGTCTGCATCTGGAAAATTATGATGCGGCGATTCTCTACGGCACGCTGCCGCCGGGAGGATATCGACTGTTTGCTGAGGAACTAACGCCGGTTATTGCTCCTGAACTGATTCTGTCGGGTCAGCTTACCAGTGAGGATCTGGCCGGGTTCACTTTTCTACATCCCACGGCAGATGGCCGCGACTGGATGCTGTGGCTGAACGCGCAAGGGATCAAACCCGTAATCAAACGTCATCAGCATTTCGATACGATGGATCTGGCGATCAGCGCCGCCGTACAGGGGTTTGGGATTACCGTGGCTGACGTTACCCTGATTGAAGCAGATCTGGCAGCCGGACGACTGATCGCCCCTTTTAGCGGTAAGGTGAAAACTGGCGCGGTATACAGTTTGATTCAACGTCCTTCACAGGGATCGTCCACGCAGCTGGCAGCGCTGGTGGACTGGTTATGTGACGCGGATCCCTCCTCCGCTGAAGCTGGCAAGGCTGAGGGAGAAAAATAGCCGTACCGGCAAAGCCTGAGTGAGGTGCGGTAAAAATCGAAGAACTCTCGCTGAATTGCTGGCGTGGCATCATCCAGTTTGTTTACGGTTCCGGGAAAATAAGCGATGTCGCCGCCCGTAAACCCGGCGAGGCGCTGATCTGTGGCGGATTTGATAAACGCCTGACGCTGTTCCGGCGTAACAGAGTGCTGCAGGCCATTAATGAGGAAATGGAGATGCTGATGGCTTTGTTGAGCGGTGGCGTTTGATGCGTTTACGTCTCTTCTCCTTTTGCTTCGCTGGCGCGGCGCTGTGTGAAGAGTCAGGAAAAGGCCACCCGCCTTAGCGGCAGATGGCCTCAGGATCAGAAGGAAACCCACTCGTCGCTGGCTGTCGCCGCCGGTTTTGCAGGCAAGGCTTTCGCTATCGGCGCTGAACGCCCCTTCGTTGCAGGTTTACTGACCGTCGCGCTTTCCGGCGCGAGACGGAAACGGGAAACGGAAAGCGTCAGTTCTTCAAGCGGACAATAAACCGGGTAAAGATGCTGGACCTACGCCAGGAAGGGCTGGGTGCAACAGAAATAGTCTGTTGACTGAATATCGCCCGTTTCACTGGTTATAAAATATCGGGTGAGGTAAAAACCTCACCGTTTTTGTCAGCGCGCAACGTTTGTTGAAATGAAATTGCGCTATTCTGCACTTTTATAATTCCACTCATCAGACAGGGAGTCAGCATGATAATCAGTCCACCGTTTGTCCGACCCCGGAACGCCGGAGAAAGTGATCCCTCATGGGTCAGCAGAATGATGCCCGTGGATATAAACCGGGATTTTCCGCTCAACCGGCACGTGTCATGGCACGGAGGGATGCATGTTCTCCACACCGACCGCCGCGAGGAAGGCTACGACCGTATTGAGTTTGTCCGCGCCATCGCCGACGGAGTTGTGGTCTCCTGTCGCGCGCCGTCCTCCACAGACCGCCGCGATGCCTTCCCGCTGAATTACAATGGCAGAACTGATGACGGCTATGTCCTGCTAAAGCATGAAACCGATATAGGGGAAAACTGCAGCGTCGTGTACTACTCCCTGTACATGCATCTCCGGGAGCGGCTGGACCCCGCCATCAGGGACGGCGCCAGAGTCTGGCGTAAGGACCGCATCGGGCAGAGTGGTACGGTGGATAACGTGAATGCCTTTCACTTTGAGGTATTCTGTGACAACGAAAACATGCTGAAACTGACCGGACGCACCACACCCGAACTCGATATCACCCGTGACGGCAGAACCGATACCCTATACGGCGATATCCATTTTTATCTGCCACCCGGTACACACTTTTATGAATCGGTGTCTGACGCGGCCTCACCGGACACGGACCGCTTGAATACAGTTCATATCACCATGGAACCACTCTTCGTCAGCATGACGTTCGGAAAAGGCGACTGCACGATGCTCACCCGCAGGCAGGACGCCATCACGGAGGCATGTTTCGACCCCGTGGGGGAGCCGCTGGTGAATGCAGATGCCAGTCCGGCAGACAATTCCATTACCGAAACATATCTGAAATATGAATACAATCTGTACCGGACAGCCAGACGCCTGTACCCGCAGAATCCGTCTGTCGGGTTCGAGCTGCTCCGTTTCGGGCGGGTCATCAGTACTGAACATGAAACCCTGACGCCCGCTGATGCCCCGCTGTGGCGTACCATCAGCTTCCCCGGCGGAACGGGCATGGTCAATCTGGCTTCCCCTGACATCAAAAAATTCAGCGATGCCGACTTCCCGCACTGGACGGGGTGGCGGATGGTGGACGATGACACGGACAACAACAGTCAGTGTAATTCCCCCCTTATCGCCGGATTACAGGATAGCGGGCATTTCAGCGAACTGAGCAGCCGTCTGGTCTGCCATTTTCCGCTGGAGTGGAATGCTGCCACCTTTGACCAGTGCTATGCCTGGCTCAGAACCGGCTCTGACGATGTTCCTGCCATGTCTGAAGAAGACTATGAACGGCTGAAAAGTCATGCCTCAGCGCTGTGCTTTGATACCGGCGAACACGGCACCGGTAGACTGTGGCATTTCCATCCGCAAACCTTCATCACCCATTTCCGCAAGTGTTGCTGGCTAAGCAAATCAGAACTGAAGCAACTTATTCCCCGGAACGCATTAAGAACGGCCGGGCGGAATGATTATCGCTGGGAGGCCATCAATAACTACCGGGACGGTGCCGGCAGCGTCCCGGACAATATCCGTACGCACCTGAACAGGGCAATGCAGAAATACCTGATTACCACCCCGCTGCGCATCGCCTGCTTCCTGGGGAACGGCATTCAGGAAACGGGCTGGCTGGGGTCGATGGAGGAAGGGTACCGCTATACGGAAACAGACCCGCGCACGCGTCAGGTCATCCGGCGCTACAACATCTGGTACTACCCTTGGTACGGGCGCGGTCTGTTACAGCTTACCAGCCCGGTGAACTACTTTGATTATTTCAGCTTCCGGGGACGAACCTGCCCTGAAAATATTAAAAACAGCCTGATAAATGAATACCGGCGCCTGTATTCACACCGGCCTCTTCGCTACACCGACAATCACCTGTCTGATACCGAAAACCACGTCCCTGAAAACATTATCCGCTGGCGAAATAACATCAGCAGCGATCTGTATGAGGCGGCCAGCAGCGCCGGGTTTTACTGGGTGGCAAGGGATATGGCCCCCTATGCGGATGCCGAACACGTGCTGGAGCGGTGCAGCGTCATCCCCCGGCGGAGCGGGATAAAGATTTACTACCGCAGCCTGGCCTTCTGGCGAGCCAGCGCCGCCGTTAACCTGCCAAACCAGGTCAGCAACACTGATTATCAGGGGCTGAATGGTTTTGAGACCCGCTGCTGTGTTTACGGTAGTGCAATAGCTGTCCTCACCGAGCAGAAATTCCCGAACAGCCATAACAACCCTGTCAACGAAAAACCAGAATCAGACCAGCTAAGGAGAGGCTGATGAAAAAATTATTACTGCTGATGGCAATCCCGTGTTTTACGTCCGGAAAAATAACGCCGGAAATAACCATTCCAGACAGCTTCAGTGAGTTGTCTTTCTACCAGCTAACATTACACAGAGGCAACTACCTAGCGAATACGGCTAGCTGCGAAATTGTTTCATTAAAACTATTCTACCCAGTAGAGCATAATAAATACCCGCCATCAGCATCCTGGCTTTGCCTGTTTCCTGTTGATGTCATCAATGACGGATATGGCCCAAACAGATCGCTTGCTGAAAAGGTCTACCTTGATAAAAAAACGAATCAGTGGAAAAAGAAAAAATATAACCGAAACAGAAAAGAAACTCGGCGTTCTCTGGATGTTTATGGCATCAAAAGCCTGAGCGAGTTACAGCCTCTGGTGCTGTTTAATATTCAGTCAGTCAATGCCCGTGGCTATGCGGTTATTGACAGCAATATTCCCCTGCAGGAAAAGCAGAAAGGAGTGAAGAAAAGGCTATCATTCTGCCTGATACAAAACCATAGCTATTCTGCTTTCTGTGGTTTTGGCTCAATGATTAATGTCGTCGACGGCAAAGAGGTTGATTTCACTCCCTATATGCTCAAATCTCTTGAGACCGTGGAAATGGGATTGCCAGAAAAGCCGATGAAATAATATGTTAGAAAGATTGGCTATCGCAGCCTGGCTTTCTGGCAGGTCAGCGCCGCCGTTAACCTGCCAAACCAGGTTAACAACACTGAATATCAGGGACTGCATGGTTTTGATACCCGCTACTGCGTCTACGGCAGCGCGATAGCCGTCCTCACCGAGCAGAAATTCCCGGACAGCCATAACAACCCGGTCAACGAAAAACCCGAATCAGACCAGCTAAGGAAAGGCTGATGAAAAAATTATTACTGCTCATGGCAATCCCATTTTTTTCCTCAGGAGAAATAACCCCCAAGGTTACTACTCCAGACAAATTCAGTGCTCTACCTTTTTACCAAAAAACATTACATCGATATGACTACCTGGCGGATACAGGCTGTGGAATTGTTTCATTAAAATTATTCTACCCAGCTGAGCATAATAAACATCCACCATCAGGTCCCAGCCCGTGGCTTTGTCTGTATGCTGTAGATGTCATCAGCAACGGATACGGACCGGGACAGGTCCTGCCTGAAAGGATCTACCTTGATAAAAAAACAGGAAGGTGGAAAAAGAAAAAGTACGCCCTGAGCAGGGAAAGTACACAACGTTCCCTTGAAGTTTATGGCATCAAAAGCCTGAGTGAGCTGCAGCCTCTGGATCTGTATAATATCCGGTCCGTCAATGCCCGTGGCTATGCGATAGTAAACCGCAATATTCCCCTGGAGGAAAAAAAGAAAGGGATGAAGAAAAAACTGTCATTCTGCCTGATACAAAACCAGAGCTATTCTGCTTTCTGCGGTTCAAGATCAATGGTCGACCTCGTCGACAGTAAGGAAGTCGATTTCACCCCCTATATGCTCAAATCTCTTGAGACCGTGGAAATGGGATTGCCAGAAAAGTAGATTTGATGAAATCTTTAACACAGCAGCATCGGTGATGCGAAATATCATTCGGGTAAAGCAGGGTGGAAGTCGTGCAGCATAAAACCAGCACAAAGATCGATGCCAGAATCGACCGGATTGCCGTGCTGCTGCGTTTGTCAGGAAAATACTGTTGCTAAGGCAATGTTCGGAAAGAGATCCGCGCACACGTCAGGTCATCCGGCGTTACAACATCTGGTACTACCCGTGGTACGGGCGCGGCCTGTTACAGCTTACCAGCCCGGTGAATTACTCTGATTACTTCAACTTCCGGGGACGAGCCTGCCCGGAAAATATCAGGAACACCCTGATAAATGAATATCATCGCCTGTATGCACACCGGACCATTCGCTACACCGACAATCACCTGTCTGATACCGAAAACCACACCCCGGAGAACATTATCCGGTGGAGGAATAACGTCAGCAGCGACCTCCATGAGGTGGCCAGCAGCGCCGGATTTTACTGGGTGGCAAGGGATATGGCCCCCTACGCCGACATCGAACATGTACTGGAGCGGTGCAGCGTTACCCCCGGCGGCGCGGGATAAAGATTTACTATCGCAGCCAGGCCTTCTGGCGGGCCAGCGCCGCCGTTATGACCCTGACCCTGTATGTGATCCATTCATAATCAGGAGTAACCGGCTTCATTCTGGCTGCATATTCTGGCAACCGGCAAAAATCGGGGCCTGGAGCTTAACAGTAAACACTATGCAAAGTCAGAAACTGGGTAAATGAGGAAATAATGGAGATGCTGATGGCGAGGCGTTTGATGCGTTTACGTCTCTTCTCCTTTTGCTTCGCTGGCGCGGCGCTGTGTGAAGAGTCAGGAAAAGGCCACCCGCCTTAGCGGCAGATGGCCTCAGGATCAGAAGGAAACCCACTCGTCGCTGGCTGTCGCCGCCGGTTTTGCAGGCAAGGCTTTCGCTATCGGCGCTGAACGCCCCTTCGTTGCAGGTTTACTGACCGTCGCGCTTTCCGGCGCGAGACGGAAACGGGAAACGGAAAGCGTCAGCTCTTGGGTCTGCCTTTCCAGCGAGCTGGCGGCGGCGGAGACCTGCTGCACCAGCGAGGCGTTCTGCTGGGTGACGCTGTCCATTTCGGTGATCGCCGTTCCGACCTGCGAAATGCCCTTGCTCTGCTCCTCAGAGGCAGAAGCGATCTGCTTCATGATTTCCGTCACTTCCGCGACTGATTTCATGATTTCATCCATCGTCGTGCCCGCTTCACCGACCAGGCGTGAACCGTTGTCCACCCGGCTTACCGAATCGGCAATCAGCGTTTCGATCTCTTTCGCCGCACTGGCGCTGCGCTGCGCCAGATTACGGACTTCGCTGGCGACCACGGCGAAGCCGCGTCCCTGCTCACCCGCACGCGCCGCTTCAACTGCCGCATTCAGCGCCAGAATATTGGTCTGGAATGCGATGCTGTTAATCACGCTGGTGATTTCAGCAATTTTCTTCGAGCTGCCGGAAATGCCCTGCATCGTCGTGACGACATCGCCGACCAGTTGGCCGCCTTTGCCGGCGGTTACCGAGGCGCTCTGCGCCAGTTCGCTGGCCAGACGGGCGTTGTCCGCGTTGAATTTCACCGTTGCGGTCAGCTCTTCCATACTTGCCGCCGTCTCTTCCAGCGCGGCCGCCTGCTGCTCGGTCCGGGAAGAGAGATCGTTATTTCCGGAAGAAATTTCCGCTGCGCCGCGATAGATGCTGTCTGTCCCGCTGCGGATAGCGCTGACGGCCTCGCGCAGGCTCTCCTGCATCGCGCGCAGCAACGGCACCAGTTTGCCGACGCAGTTACGGCCAATGTCTTCAATGGGCTGGCTCAGATCGCCATCGGCGATCTGACGGAAATGCCTGCGCATGCCTTCAAGCGGACGCACCAGCATGGTGACCAGATAGCGGTCGGTAAACAGCAGAATCAGCAGCCCGGCGATCACCGCCATCACAATGGTACTTTTGGTGATGCTGGTAAGATGATCAACGGTTACGCGCGTGATATCGAGTTTATCGCCTGCAGCCAGATTGAATTTTTCAACGCTGGCCCCGAAGGCACGGCTAAGCGCTGGCGTCACGTTGACGGCATGACGGCGGAAATCATCCAGGCTGGCCTGCTGGGCCAGACGCATTTGCGGTAAAACGCCCTCATCCAGCAGCTTCTGCCAGTTGTCGATGACCGTATTAGCGTAGTCAGGCGCAAGAGGACCTGGCGCTTCAGCCTTAAACGCCGCCAGCTGCTGCGCCATGCTGTCGAGCGCCTTCTGTACCGAGGCCATATCTGCGTCAGCCGTTGGGCTTCCCTCTTCACGGGACGCCACGGCACGGGTCAGCCGGGTGATAAAGCGAAAATATTGATCGTTGCCCTTACTCAGGGTAGTCATCTGGTTTACCAGCTGGCGATCCACCTCATTTCCCTCCGCGAGCGAATTGAGAGAGTAAACACTGTAGAGGCCGACGGCCGTCCACAGCAGGCAGAATACGCCCAGGATCCCCAGCATAACGCTGCGGATGGTAAAATTCTTTAACAGGTTCATAGCTGCTCCGTAACGGTTATAAGTTCGGGTCGAGATGTCCTTGAGTACGGACGCTTATATCCCGTTATCGGCACTGAAGAAGGAACCCTGAGCGCTGATATCGCTGCTTTTTTCCGTTACTACTTTATTACACTGAGATAAGTAATTGCTCTGGCAGCCTATTTAGGCGGAAGGCGGCCAGCAAAAATGTTAAAGAACGGTGTTAAAAAACATCATATTGTTAATCCGTTAACCTTCCAGCCGTACCATACTTTTCATCAGCAGCCGGAAAAGCTGGGTCCGGCGACGCATAAACCCTTTTTCCAGCGTTAATGACGCCTTTCCTTTCTCGCCAAAGCGCATAACGCGATCGTCGGATGGACGCCAGACCGGCCAGTCGGGTTCGCCGGTGATGTGATGCGAAAAAAGCGTCGCTTCACGGGCAAAGTTAAGCCAGTAGCCGCTGACTTTACTGGCAAATGCCCGGTCTTTTTCCGTAAATGGCCTTTCTGCCATCTGTTCACTGAGCGCATCGAGCGAGTTTAAAACGTAAGGAATTTCGTTGCCGTGCCAGGTGCCGTCAGGATAGCAATCCCTGGCGTTTTCGGAGACATAGTCGAAATAGTAACGCCAGGCCGGCACGCCGTTATTGTGCTGAGCCAGCGCCGCCACATAGCCCATCGTGGTAAAAGTGATATCCCTCGCCACCTGACGCCCTAACGCGTTATCGTCATAGACCCCGTCATAGAGACAGCGGATCATTTTCAGCCGCAGACCAATGCGCTGGGTCTGACGGATCCGGGCGATGACGCTGGCCGGATCGACGCCAAAATAGCTGAGCACGCTGGCTTCATCGCTGTTGCTGCCGATCATGAGCGGCAGCCGGTGCTGTTTACCGGAAGTGAAGACTTTCAGCATGGGTTCAGGGAGCACGCTGTCTCCGGCGATCGCCACCGGCCCATTGGCCATCTGAGGATCCAGGGGCCAGAACGCCTCCGCCGGCAGCGCCCGCAACTGGCTGGCCGTGGCATTGTCGAGACTGAAATGGCGGGCCAGCGCAATGCCCTTTTGCAGCGCTTTTTTGCGCGGTACGTCCGGCAATGTATAGGCGCTCTGCGCGATGCCTTTATGGAAAAGGCCGACAGAAAGCGGTGAGGCAAACAGGGAGAGAACGCTGCGCGCCCCCGAAGATTCACCCATCAGCGTCACGTTGTGCCGGTTGCCGCCGAAGGCCGCAATGTTACGCTGGATCCACTGCAGGGCAGCAATCTGATCCAGCAGCGCAAAATTGTTTACCACTTCACCTTCGGGATACTCTTTATCCAGCGCGGGATGGGCAAAAAAGCCCAGATGGCCGAGGCGATAATTCAGCGTCACCATTACCACACCACGGGAGGCCAGGGCGTGGCCGGCATAGGGCGTCAGCCCACCCGATCCGATGGTGAATCCGCCGCCGTGAAGCCAGACCATTACCGGTAGCGGCGTTGAGGGCGTGAGCTCCGGCGTCCAGACATTCAGATAGAGACAGTCTTCGCTGAAGGCGCCAGGATCGCCGCCACCGATAGCCACGCAGTAGTCGCGATTCTGCCAGCTTGCGCTGCCCCATTTCGTGGCATCCCGCTCTCCCTGCCAGGGATGGAGCGGCTTTGGCGCCCGCCAGCGAAGCGGCCCCACGGGCGGGGCGGCATAAGGAATGCCCTTAAAAACGAAAACCTCATCCTCAACGACGCCACGAAGTTCGCCCTCAGCAGTATGTGTCCTTATCATGCGATCGTTTTTCATCAGTTCTTCCACTCATAGTCTGCGAATCATTATTTGTAGCTGTGAGACGAAAGTCCAACGTCAGGATACATTTGCAGATTATGCTTAAAAAAAACTCACTAAACACGCTCAGTCTGAGCCATAAATCTTACAGGCTCCATAAGATTTGCTAAAAGAAATCATCATGTTCTGAATTTCTACGGCTGTTCGAAGAAGGATTACAGGGCTGAAAGGTCAAATAAAATTTGCTGATTTAGCGGACGGTAACAACCTCTGAAGTCTGATGACAAGAGCGGTGACGTGATGAACATGATGCGCAGCCATATGCATAGAAATGTATCTTTCGAGAAGAGGCATACGTTAGTGACTCTTCATACCCGCTTATAGCGGACCGGTGGAATATTCACTTAGCCCACCGGCCCTGACCATCAGCGTCCGGCAGGGATAAGCGCGCCGGATGCGTTACACTGTAACAAGCTGGCGATCTCACGCTGCCGGTAGAGGGCAATTTCATCATGCACCGGAGAGCCGAGTGCTTCTTCAAACGCCTGTTGACTGGCGTTACCTGCCGTACCCGCCTGACATTCATCGCCAAGATTGGACTGGAAAATCCCGGCTGCACTGACGGGTAGAAAATCTTCATAGATCACTGGAACAGCCAATAAATATCCTTCATCCAGCAGTTTTTCGCGATCGGTTTCACCCGCAATTCGCGCGGGATCCGCTTTTCCTTTTTCCGTCAGTGACCAGCTAAACCAGGCCAGGCCCTGCTGGCGCAATCTTTGTTCATCGTCAGGGAAGACGCTGAAAACTGCCTCCAGCTGCCGCTGCTGCGTGACGTTGTCACTGGCGGTGCCCGCCTGCGCCAGCAGACGATCGTACAGCGCCCGGCCTTTCGTGGTGAGCGCAATGCCCCGCTGTTCGATTTCACCGAAACGGGCGGTATGCGTTCCCCCGGCATTATCCAGAAAGGTCACTTTCTCTTCCAGCGCGCGGAAGCTGGTCTGCCGCAGCAATAATGGCACCTTCCGCCGTGGCGGCCCTTCAATGGTCGCTTTGGGCGTTATGCCAGCTTCCGGCATCAGAGCCTGAACGCGGTCAATATCCAGCGTACGGGGAGTAAGATGGTTTATGTGGCAGCCTGGAAAACAGACCACATCAGCAATCAGCCGGTGCTGGTGATTTAAAGCCTGATAGACCCTGCTTTCGACCTTCGTCTGCGGATGCCAGCGGAAAGTTTCGAGCGCCTCATGAATGAACTCATTCGCCTGTGTAGCGGTGAAGCCACCCTGCTGCTGATGCAGCGCGACCAGCGCCCTGCAACGGGGCGTAAAAATATCCCGCGCCGCCAGGATACTGACAGCTTGTTCCCGTAAAGTTGGATCTTCTATCAGTTCAGTGCGCAGCAGAGAGGTAAACAGCCGGAACGGATTGACCTTCAGCGCCTCTTCATCCAGCGGACGAAATGCCGTGGAATGCACCGGCACGCCCGCCTGTGAAAGATCATAGTAGCCAACCGGAAACATCCCCATGATAGCGAAGATCTGCCGGAGCATTCCCAGCTCAGCTGCAGTTCCAACGCGAATAGCGCCGTGTCGCTCCACATCGAGGCGGGAAAGCTCACCCTGCTGTTCAAGCTGCTGCCGGAGCAGCGGATTCTGCGTCAGTACCTCTTCATTGACCTGCTTCACCAGCCTCAGCAGCGTGCCGTACTGCGGCACCTCCTGCTGGTACATATCTGACATAGCGCCGGCAAAAGCGGCGCGAAGCGTGTCGGCTGTCACCCATCCGTTTTCCATTATCTGACCCTTCTGGCCTGAGGAGAGGTTATTCAGATTACTGGAAAGCGCAGAAGGCGCAGAAAAGAATTAGCGAACTGTGATCCTGCCCACCCACCGTCCCTTACCTTTGCCGCTATTTCTGACGAACATAACCAAAGCGATATTTGGCCAGCAGCAGCAGTGAGGTCAACACAGCCACCACGGCCAGGAAGGTAAAGACCTCCGTGATATGCCAGCCCATTGCAAGCATCTGCGCTCCGGCAAACGCGCTGAGAATGGCGCCCGTCCGGCCCACACCGTGCATCCAGCTTGAGCCAGTTGCTCTGGCATGGGTCGGATAATAGCTTGCTGACAGCGCATTCGTACCGGTATTGGCGCCGTTAAGACAGAAGCCACTGCTGAAAGCAATCAGACTCAGGATCAGCGTATTTGCTGGCGCGTAACCAATTGCCAGGGTTCCGGCAGCACCGGTAAAATAGATCGCTGCCAGCGCCAGGTTGGCATTAAAGCGATCCATCATCCAGCCAGCAAAGAGTGACCCAATCGTGCCGCCAGCCTGATACATCGCGGTGATCAGGGCGGCCTGTGAGAGGGTCATGCCCATATCTTTCACCAGTAAAGGCAGCCAACTGCCAATCAGGTAGACCAGGAACAGGCCCATAAAGTAACCGCCCCACAACAGCACACTCCCGGTAAGATAAGGGCGTGTGACCACCAGCCTCACCGCGCCAGATTTTTCGACTTTTTCGTTCATCACGAAGCGGCTGTCGGGTCGGACTACTTCGGGAGCCAGTTTGCCGACAACGGCACGGATATCTGTAACGGGTGCCTGATGCGCAAGAAGAAAACGGACCGACTCGGGTAGCCATAACACCAGGACAGGTACAAGGAGCAGCGGCAGCAGACCGCCCATGATTAGCACGGCATGCCAGCCAAAAGTGGGGATAAGCCATGATGCGGCAAAGCCACCCCCCGCAGCGCCGAAGGTGAAGCCGCAAAAAACAACAGTGATCAGAAAGGCTCTTTTCCGTTCAGGAGAATACTCAGCCACCAGCGTGCCAACATTGGGCATTGCCGCGCCAAGTCCCAGCCCGGTCAGGAAGCGGAACAGAATCATCTGCTCAAGATTTTGCGAAAAAGCGGTGACCAGCGTCCAGAGGCCGAAAAAGAAGACGCTGCTGATAATGATCTTCCGGCGCCCGAACCGGTCGGCCAGAGGCCCGGCAAACAGCGCCCCCAGCGCTAGCCCGCCCAGCGCCGCGCTGATCAGCACGCCCAGCTGTGACGTTGTCACGTCCCAGCCACTTTTCAGCGCCGGTGCGATGAAACCCATAATGGCGATATCCATACCATCCATGGCGACGATGGCAAAACAGAGAACAATAAGCCGTTGCTGAAAGCGGCTCAGCCTGCCCTGATTGATCAGGGCACGCACATCTATCGCAGCAGAATGCTCCACGTCAGCGCTCCAGGTTGCCAGAAGTTGTTATTACAGCTGGCTGGTAATCCATAATCACGAGCAGAAGATGATACCGGAGCAGCGACATTTATTTTAGTAAAAAGCACAGGGGTCAACCCGAGACTTCTCATGACGGCGAATGCGCAACTCTTTCGATAAGTACAATGAATAGTGACCACGGCTTGTCAGGGTTAAAAGTAATGGATAAGCGGCTTTCAGGCTTAAATGTTAATGAATAATTGCAATAAGGTTAACAGATTTCATAACGGAGACTTGCCGTGCTGTCAGCCCCTGCTTAACGTAAGGTATGGACAAAAATTATCTTTTTAATCAGCGCATTCGCCTGCGCCATCTGCATACCTTCGTGGCCGTCGCTCAGCAAGGCACGCTGGGCCGCGCCGCGGAGACGCTATCGCTCAGCCAGCCCGCGTTGTCAAAAACGCTCAATGAGCTGGAGGCGCTGGCGGGTGCACGGCTGTTTGAACGTGGCCGTCTTGGCGCGCAACTGACTACGATGGGCGAGCAGTTTCTGACGCATGCTGTCAGAATTTTGGATGCCCTGAATCATGCGGGACAGGCATTTCGCCCTGTTGAGCTGGAGGAGCCGGCCGTGCTCAGGGTGGGCGTACTGACCACCGTTGCGCTGGGAATGTTCCCTTCTATCCTTGAACGGTTTCATCAGGAACAGCCTCAGGCGATAGTTCAGGTTGCCACGCTGCATAATAATGTCCTGCTGGCCGGACTGAAAGCGGGTGAATTTGACGTCGGCATCGGCAGAATGTCCGATCCGGAGATGATGACCGGGCTGACCTATGAATTGCTCTTTCTCGAATCGCTCCGGCTGGTGGTGCGCCCTGATCATCCGCTTCTACGTGACAACGTCACGCTTTCCAAAGCGCTTGCCTGGCCGGTGGTGATTTCGCCTGAAGGTACTGCGCCACGCAGGATAGCGGAAGCCATGCTGCGCGAGCAGAATTGCCGCCTTCCCGCCACGCTGGTGGAAACGTCCTCCACCTCCCTCGCCCGGCAGCTGGCGCTGCGCTATAACTACGTCTGGTTCGTGCCTTCCGGTGCCATTCGAGACGATTTGCTGCACCGCTCGCTGGCGGCACTGCCTGTCGCTTCGCATGGCCCCGGAGAGCCGGTGGGGATCATTACCCGCTCCGGCTCCCGCCTCAGCTTCAGTAGCGAAGTGCTGATCTCCACAATCCGCAAAAGTCACCCAGGTCAGGCATAAGCGACAGCCGGGATTCGATCTCAGCGACTGCGCTTTGCATGGCGTTCCCGGTTTTCCTGACGCGCCTGTTCGCTTTTCCGTAACGCAACGTAGCAGGCTCCGCTGCCGCCATGCTGCGGCTGGGCGATACAGAAAGCCTGAACCGCCTCAAACTGCTGCAGCCAGCGCGACAGATAACTGCGTACGATATTGGCGTGAGAGCCATCTTCACGCCCTTTGCCATGAACAATAAGCAGGTTTCGCCAGTTATTCCGCTCCGCCTGAAGCATAAACGTATAAAGCGACTGGCGGCAGAGTTCCACCGGCTGGCGAAGCAAGTTAAGGCTGGCATCCTGCTGATATTTCCCCAGACGCAGCTTGTCGAGCACCCCCTGCTGGATCCCTTCGGCTTTATATTCCAGCGGCGTGGTAAGCGGGACAATCGTCAAAAAGCCGGTCGCTAACGGGTTATCTAGCTGTTCCTCATCAGGTGTTCTCCGCACCGGCCTGTTCGGGGTTTTCAGCCAGTGTATATCGGTGGGCGCTTTTAAGGGCGTGACGTCACCCATCGCACTCCGGAACAGGTCTTCATCTTCAAGGTCTGTCATGGTGTTCCCCCGATTTAGCCTGCACCAGCCACATCGCCTGCGCAGGTTTAGTGATTACCTGGCTAGTTTAGCAAATCTTCCCTGCCGTGCGATCTTTGATACCCTCACCTTAGCTGAGCTGTTTAATCGCTGATGTGTGACCCGGCTTATTCTGTACCTGGATAATTAATGCGGGTACGGTGAATACCTGTTTTCATATTCCTCCGGCTTGCCGCGAAAAATTATCCTGTTTTCGTTTGGAAAGAAGGGATTCTGAAAGAAAATAATAATGATTCAGCCAATTAATGTCGTTAAGAGAGTGGCGAACGCACGCGCCCTGCCTGAAAATCCGGTACGCTTCAGGGTATTTATTTGATAATAAACGAGGTTATATTTGATGACAAAGTTTGCCCTGTGATAAAAATGGCACGCTGCAATGCATTTCCCAAGAGAATTCAACGGCTTTCGATTGTTTTGTTACAAGCTGATAACCGCAACGACGAGCGTCCCTGGTTTTTATATGGCTAAAACAGGTTTGATCAGTTCCATTTTATGCCCGATGAATGTTAAAATTGACCTTAGTCAATAATCAGTCGAGCGTAAATTATGATCCCGGAAAAGCGTATTATCTCCAGACGCATACAGTCGGGCGGTTGTGCAATCCATTGCCAGGACTGCAGCATCAGCCAGCTCTGTATTCCTTTTACGCTGAACGAGCATGAACTCGATCAGCTTGATAATATCATTGAACGTAAAAAGCCGATTCAGAAAGGTCAGACGCTGTTTAAAGCGGGAGACGAGCTGAAATCGCTCTATGCAATTCGTTCCGGGACCATCAAAAGCTACACCATTACCGAACAGGGCGATGAGCAGATCACCGGCTTCCATCTGGCGGGCGATCTGGTGGGCTTTGATGCCATTAGCGCGGGCGAGCACCCAAGCTTTTCTCAGGCGCTGGAAACGGCGATGGTGTGTGAAATTCCGTTTGAGACGCTCGACGATCTCTCGGGTAAAATGCCGAGCCTGCGTCAGCAGATGATGCGCCTGATGAGCGGCGAGATTAAGGGCGATCAGGAGATGATCCTGCTGCTCTCGAAGAAAAATGCCGAAGAGCGTCTGGCGGCCTTTATCTATGGCCTGTCGCGCCGCTTTGGCCAGCGCGGCTTCTCGCAGCGTGAATTCCGCCTTACCATGACCCGTGGCGATATCGGTAACTATCTGGGCCTGACGGTGGAAACCATCAGTCGTCTGCTGGGCCGGTTCCAGAAAAGCGGCATGCTGGCGGTAAAAGGCAAATATATCACTATCGAAAATCATGAACTGCTTTCGCAGCTGGCCGGTCAGAGCCGCGCCATCGCCTGACGACAAACCGGGCTGCTCCCGCAGCCCGGTATTTAACACTCCGTCCTGCCCATTCTCCCGCCAATGCTTCGCTGACTAATTGTTATTATATTGATCCCGCTACAAGTTTTTGCTTCTGCGCCAGCCACGCTTGGGCTATCTTTAAGCAAATAAGCTCAGCGTTTGGAGAAACCGTTATGGTTAAATATCAAAACATTCTCGTGGCCATCGATCCACAGCAGGACGATCAGCCGGCCCTTCGCCGCGCCGTCTATCTGAACCAGCGTCTGGGTGGCCGCATCACCGCGTTTCTGCCGATTTATGATTTCTCATATGAGATGACCACCCTCCTTTCACCGGATGAACGCACCACTATGCGTCAGGGCGTGGTCAGTCAGCGAACCGAATGGATCCGCGAGCAGGCGAAATCTTATCTGGATGCGGGCGTAGAGATTGATATTAAAGTGGTCTGGCATAATCGCCCGTTCGAAGCGATTATTCAGGAAGTCATTGAGGGCCGTTACGATCTTCTGCTGAAAATGGCCCATCAGCACGATCGCCTGCAGGCGGTGGTGTTTACCCCGACCGACTGGCATCTGCTGCGCAAATGTCCTTGTCCTGTCTGGATGGTAAAAGACCAGCCCTGGCCGGAAGGCGGTAAAGCCGTGGTGGCCGTAAACCTTGCCAGTGAAGAACCCCATCACGATCCGCTGAATGCCAAGCTGGTGAAGGAGACGCTGGAGCTTTCCCAGATGGTGAACAAAACCGAAGTGCATCTGGTCGGTGCCTATCCTGTTACCCCTATCAATATAGCGATCGAGCTACCGGACTTTGACCCCAGCGTCTATAACGATGCCATCCGCGGTCAGCATCTTCTGGCGATGAAGGCGCTCCGTCAGAAATTTGGTATTGATGAAAAAATGACGCACGTGGATAAAGGTTTACCGGAAGAAGTGATCCCCGATCTCGCCGACCATCTGGATGCGGGCGTGGTGGTGCTGGGCACAATTGGCCGCACCGGTTTTTCAGCGGCTTTTCTTGGCAATACCGCTGAACAGGTTATCGATCATCTGCGCTGCGATCTGCTGGCAATCAAACCTGATGGCTTTACTTCTCCGGTTGAGCTTGATGACGACGAAGATGATTAAAAAAACCCGCGCCAGGGCGCGGGTTTAAACGTATCGGGCCAGCTGATTACGCTGACCTGTCCAGCCGGGTTGCCCCGGCTTTTTACAGCGCTTTCAGGATGGCGTCGACCGTTGCCTTCGCATCGCCAAACAGCATCTGGGTGTTCTCTTTAAAGAACAGCGGATTCTGTACGCCAGCGTAGCCAGTGTTCATCGAACGCTTAAAGACCACCACGTTGCGCGCCTTCCACACTTCCAGCACCGGCATACCCGCTATCGGGCTGCGCGGGTCGTCCTGTGCGGCCGGGTTTACGGTATCATTCGCACCAATCACCAGCACCGTGTCGGTCTCACTGAAATCGTCGTTGATCTCATCCATTTCCAGCACGATATCATAAGGCACACGCGCCTCAGCCAGCAGGACGTTCATGTGCCCTGGCAGACGTCCCGCCACAGGATGAATGCCGAAACGCACTTTAATGCCGCGGGCGCGAAGCTTCTCGGTAATTTCAGCCACGGGATACTGCGCCTGCGCCACCGCCATGCCATAGCCGGGAGTGATGATCACCGTTTCAGAGTTTTTCAGCAGTTCTGCTGTACCCTGCACATCAATTTCACGGTATTCACCCTGCTCTTCGCTTTCACCGGTGGAGCTGCTGTCGGTACCGAAGCCGCCGGCAATCACGCTGATGAACGAGCGGTTCATCGCCTTACACATGATATAAGAGAGTATCGCACCGCTTGAGCCGACCAGCGCACCGGTGACGATCAGCAGGTCATTGCTGAGCATAAAGCCCGCCGCCGCCGCCGCCCAGCCCGAATAGGAGTTGAGCATCGACACCACAACCGGCATGTCAGCACCGCCAATGGAAGCCACCAGATGCCAGCCGAACGCCAGCGCAATCAGCGTCATCAGCAGCAGCGCAATCACCTGAAGCGCGATGCTGTCGGTACGGACAAAGATGAGCAGCAGGCAGAACGACACAACCAGCGCCAGCAGGTTCAGCTTATGACGGTGTGGCAGCATCAGCGGACGCGAGGAGATTTTGCCCCGCAGTTTGCCGAACGCCACGAGAGAACCGGTAAAGGTGACGGCACCGATAAATATTCCAACAAAGACTTCCGTCAGATGAATATTTTCCAGCACAGCCTCCATGCCGGGAGCATGATCGATATAACTGTTGAAGCCGACCAGAACCGCGGCCAGACCGACAAAACTGTGCAGTATCGCCACCAGTTCCGGCATTTCGGTCATTTCAACTTTCTGCGCCAGCCGGATACCGATGGCACCGCCGATCACCATCGCCAGCAGGATCCAGGCAACGTTGCCGCTGTCCGGGCCTGCGATGGTGGCGATCAGGGCGATCGCCATCCCGGCGATCCCGAACAGGTTGCCCTTCCGGGACGTTTCATGTTTTGAGAGCCCGGCCAGGCTCGCGATAAAAAGCAGTGCGGCAACAATGTATGCTGCAGTAACTAATCCGCCAGACATTGTTTATCCCCTAGTTTTTACGGAACATTTTCAGCATACGCTGAGTGACGGTGAACCCACCAAAGATGTTTATGCTGGCAATCAGTACCGCAATAAACGACAGGAAGCTTACCCAGCCACCGTGGCCGATTTGCAGTATGGCACCGACCACGATAATGCCGGAGATGGCATTGGTCACCGACATCAGCGGCGTATGAAGCGCGTGACTGACGTTCCAGACCACGTAATAACCGACCACGCAAGAGAGCGCAAAGACGGTAAAGTGGGAGAGGAACGACGGAGGGGCCACATTCGCCAGCCAGCCAAACAGAATGATGGCCAGCGCGAACAGCGCATACTTCCGGTAAGGCGAAGCGGGTTTTTCTTCCGGCTTTTCCACCGGCGCTGCGGCTTTTGGCACCGCCTTTGGCGCGGCTGAAACCTGGATAGGCGGCGCAGGCCAGGTGACTTCGCCCTCACGCACGACGGTCACGCCACGGATCACCACATCCTCGAAATCAACCGCAACCTCACCGTTCTTCTCTTTGCAGAGCAGCTTAAGGAGATTAACGAGGTTGGTGCCATAAAGCTGAGATGACTGGGTCGGCAGACGGCTTGGCAGGTCGGTATAACCGATGATCTTCACGCCGTTCTCCGTGACGAACACCTGATCCGCCACCGTCAGCTCACAGTTCCCGCCGGTCTGGGCGGCCAGATCAACGATCACGCTGCCTGGCTTCATCGAAGCGACCATCTCTGCGGTGATAAGCTTCGGTGCGGGGCGCCCCGGAATCAGCGCGGTGGTGACGATGATATCCACTTCTTCAGCCTGCGCGGCGAACAGGGCCATTTCAGCTTTGATAAAGGCTTCTGACATCACTTTGGCATAGCCGTCGCCGCTGCCCGCTTCCTCCTCAAAATCGAGCTCGAGGAACTCAGCGCCCATACTTTGCACCTGCTCCTTCACTTCCGGACGGGTGTCGAAGGCACGTACGATCGCGCCCAGACTACCTGCCGCACCGATTGCCGCAAGGCCGGCCACGCCTGCGCCAATGACCATCACTTTCGCGGGCGGCACTTTACCCGCGGCGGTGATCTGGCCGGTAAAAAACCGGCCAAACTCGTGCGCGGCTTCAACGATGGCGCGGTAACCCGCGATATTGGCCATCGAGCTCAGCGCATCCAGCGACTGGGCGCGGGAGATGCGCGGTACGGCATCCATCGCCATCACGGTAACCTTACGGGCCGCGAGTTTCTCCAGCAGTTCCGGATTCTGGGCTGGCCAGATAAAACTCACCAGCGTGCTGCCCTCGCGCGCTAGGGCGATCTCTTCATCATCCGGTGCGTTAACTTTCAGGATGATATCGGCCTGCCAGACGCTGGCCGTATCACTCAGCGTTGCGCCTGCAGCAGCGTAAGCCGCGTCATCGAAGCTTGCCAGTTTCCCTGCCCCGCGCTCTACCGTAACGCTGAAGCCTAGCGACAATAACTGCTCTACCGTTTTCGGTGTTGCAGCAACTCGCGCTTCGTTGGGCAACCTTTCTTTGGTTATTCCAATTAGCATAATATTCCCTTTCATCAGTAGGTATGATGGTGGTCCTGCCTCCGACAGCCGGCGTGACCTTCAGAGGATTTGTGTCAAACTGTTTATAAGCTACTGAAAATATGTCCCGCAATCCAGCTAAGCCCGGCCCGTTTCTGCACATTGCCGATAATAATTCACAGGCAAGGGGCAAAGACGTTATTTAATGGCTGAATTTCCGCATTTTATACAGATAATCTGCTGGTTAAATTTCTGCCATGAGAGGCGCGATAGCGATTAAAATCACTATTTAACAAAGCATTAACGCTGCTGGTGCAGCAAAAAATAGCCTGTTTTGCTGCTGTACAAAAAATCCCACTGTTTTGCAGTAATTTGTTACGCCAACTTATTCTGCACAGGGCGCCTGGCTTAATGGCTCAAAATGGCTGAGACAGAGGCATTATTACATGCAATAATCGGCAGCTAATCTGTTACACATCAAGAGTCCAGCACGTTTTCATACTCATTTTTTGCGCAAGGCGAAGGATTATTTTTATGAAGCTGAAGATTACCATTCTGGCATCAGCCCTGTTGTCACTCACCGCATTAACCGCACAAGCGGCGCAGGAACTGACGCCGGAAAAAGCGGCAGCGCTGAAGCCTTTTGACCGTATCACCGTCACAGGCCGCTTTAATGCCATCGGCGACGCGACCGACGCCATCTCCAAACGCGCTGATGAGCGCGGCGCCGCCGCCTTTTATATTCAGGGCATTAATGATACTAACGGTAATGGCGGCAACTGGCGCGTCGTGGCTGACCTCTATCATGCCGATGCCCCTGAAGCGAAGGAACAAAGCCGTGACCGCGTGATTAACGGCGTGCGCGAACTGAACAAGCAGGAAGCCTTTAAGCTGGAACCTTATGACACCGTTTCAGTCAGTGGTTTTTACCGCAGCCAGCCGGATGTGAATGACGCCATAACACGCGAAGCCAAAAAGAAAGGCGCAGCCTCCTTCTTTATTGTTCGCCAGGTTGATGCGAACAGCGGCGGTAACCAGTACATCACCGCCTATATCTATAAAGCGGATGCACCGGAGCGCAAAGTTCAGTCTCCCGATTTGATCCCGGCTGATTCCGAAGCGGGCAAAGCGGCGCTGGCGGCTGGTGGCACTGCGGCGAAAACGGTCCAGATCCCGGGCGTCGCCTCTTCTGCAACACCGAGCACCAACGTGGGCCGTTTCTATGAAACGCAGAGTTCACGGGGTCAGCGCTATACGGTGACCACGCCTGACGGCAAGAGCGTGCAGGAGGTGAACGCCATCACCGCAGCGCAAATGCAACCGTTCGACAGCGTGACCTTTACCGGCCATTTCGGTACGCCAACGGAAGTCTCCGAGGCCGTTGGCCGCGCTGCCATCGATAAAGGCGCCAAGTACTATCATGTCACCCGTCAGTGGTCAAACCAGAGCGGTGGTAACCTGACCATCTCTGCGGATCTCTTTAAATAGTCTCTGAAGACGGCCTGCTGGCCGTCTTTCTTTCCCATCACGCCCGCCTGTGCATAGTAATTACATCTTTTTTGCATAAACACGCACTTATTGCCCCTCTTCACATTGCATCTGCTGAACGCACTCCGTAAAATCGCCAGCCGGTTTCAGGGCTATAATCGGTATTCAGGCAAAACCACCTGCATGAAACGCGAGATGCCGCTCTGAACGTGGTTTTTTATTCTGCTATCGGGACGATTCCTTGAACAAAAAATTAGGCCTTACCGCGCTGACCGCGCTGGTGTTGAGTTCTATGCTCGGCGCGGGCGTTTTCAGCCTGCCGCAAAATATGGCAGCGGTCGCCAGCCCGGCAGCCTTGCTGGTTGGCTGGGCGATAACCGGCGTGGGTATTATCCTGCTGGCATTCGCCCTGCTGCTGCTTACCCGCCTGAAGCCGGATCTGGATGGTGGAATTTTCACCTATGCCAGAGAGGGTTTTGGCGAGCTGGTCGGCTTCTGTTCCGCCTGGGGCTACTGGCTCTGCGCGGTGATTGCCAATGTTTCCTATCTGGTGATCGTCTTTTCAGCGCTAAGCTTCTTTACCGATTCACCCGACCATGTGGTCTTTGGCGACGGCAATACCTGGCAGGCGATGCTGGGCGCCTCACTCCTGCTCTGGCTGGTCCACTGGCTGGTTCAGCGCGGGGTGCAGACGGCGGCCAGCATTAATCTGCTGGCGACGCTGGGCAAACTGGTTCCGCTGGGCTTGTTTATCGTGCTGGCGGCGCTGGCATTTAATCTCGATCGCTTTAAGTTCGACTTTACCGGTGTCGATCTCGGTACGCCTGTCTGGCAACAGGTGAAAGACACCATGCTGATTACGCTGTGGGTATTTATCGGCGTGGAAGGCGCGGTGGTGGTCTCGGCCAGAGCGCAGAATAAAAGAGATGTGGGTAAAGCCACCCTGCTGGCGGTAGTGGCGGCGCTGGTTGTCTATCTGCTGGTGACGCTCCTTTCTCTCGGCATAGTGCCGCGGGCGGAGCTGGCCGGGATGCGCAATCCTTCTATGGCTGGCCTGATGACCCGCCTGATTGGCTCCTGGGGGGACCTGATTATCGCGCTGGGGCTGGTGGTCTCGGTGTGCGGCGCTTACCTGAGCTGGACGATTATGGCGGCGGAAGTCCCGATGCTCGCCGCCGAAAAAGGGGCCTTTCCCCGCTCGCTCGCCCGGCAGAACGCTCGCGGTGCCCCCGCGGCCTCTCTCTGGTTGACCAATCTCAGCGTGCAGCTCTGCCTTATTCTTATCTGGTTAACCGGATCGGATTACAGCACCCTGCTGACCATCGCATCTGAAATGGTGCTGGTGCCCTATTTTCTGGTGGGGGCATACCTTTTTAAGGTTGCCTGGAGCATGAAAAAACCTGGCGTAATGGCGGTGGCTGCTGGGGCGAGCGCCTACGGCCTCTGGCTACTCTATGCCTCCGGCCCGCTGCATCTGCTGCTCTCCGTGGTGCTCTATGCGCCTGGCGTGATGTTGTTTCTGTTCGCCCGTCGTAACGGACGCGGCGTTGGCAAACTCAGCGGCCTTGAGAAAATGTCGATGGGCGTCCTGGTGCTGGGCTCGGCGCCGGCGCTCTGGATGCTGGTGCGCTAACGCCTGCCGATCCCGCCCATCGCCGGGCGGGATTCGGAACACCCTGTCGCTATTAAGCTGCAACCCGATCGTTTCAGGTAAGCCTTAAATACTCTCCCCGTCTCCGCCATTCGTCTGATTCGCCTTAACGTGCCTGATTTACCGGAATCAATATCAGAAGCGGCCAGTTATTCCAGCTATGCCAAGGTCGGCCGCCGCAGACGATAAAGGGCGCGAAGAAGGGTCATACAGCGGGAATGCCGGTCAGCTAGTGAGAAAAGTGCGGGATGCGAACCGTTAAACGATCGTGGCTCTGCTGGAGTTCAAGAGGTTTGACATACTCCTGACGAATCGCCTCAAGCTGCGCCTCTGAGAGCGGATAAGGGAGCAGAATATCGAACAGGCGGATGCGCTGCTGCTCAGCCAGAGTGATCAGGCGGGCGATATTGATTTCGTCACTGACCTGAGTGGAGATAATCTGTAACGCCAGCGCTTTCAGTCTTTCGGAAGGCGGCTGCATCAGGTCGGGAGAATTTTTGGTCACCATGCCGAAGATGGGAAGAACGCCGTAAATCGCGTCGACAAAACGCCAGCGTTTCTTGCAGGAGGCAGAGAGAAAGTCGATATAATTAAGGCAGATAGGATCACTGTGCACCGCAGAAGCCAGCTCTTTATCAGACACCCTTACACTCCTTTCACAATTAATGGTTCTCCACAGGCTGCCGTAACAACCCTGCTAATATAATGGCATATTTTACGCGCCGTATACTACTCATTGAACTTTATTTAGCGTCCATGATTGGCTGGCAGGCAAAACAACGGGTACTCTTGCTGCCTCTATTTTTAGAAAAATCTCCCTATGAACAGAATTGTATTCGTTGAAGACGATCCGGATGTGGGGTCACTGATTGCTGCCTATCTCAGCCGTCACGATATTGAGGTGATCGTCGAGTCCAGAGGCGACCGTGCCGAAGCAACCATCGCCGCCGTCTCACCTGACCTGGTGATGCTCGATATTATGCTGCCAGGAAAGGATGGCATGACGCTGTGCCGGGACTTACGCGCCGGGAAAAGCTGGACAGGTCCCCTGGTGCTGCTGACCTCGCTGGACAGCGATATGAATCACATCCTCGCGCTTGAAATGGGCGCCAGCGATTATATTCTGAAGACGACGCCACCCGCGGTATTACTGGCCCGGCTTCGTCTGCATCTTCGTCAGGCTGGCAGCGGCACTACCGATGCGGTTGCTGCGCAGATGCAGGTTCAGAAGCCGCTCTGTTTTGGCACGCTCTCGGTTGATCCCGTGAACCGCCAGGTGACGCTGGGCGGCGATAGTATTCCTCTTTCCACGGCCGACTTCGATCTTCTCTGGGAGCTGGCAACGCATGCGGGCACGATCCTGAACCGCGATGCCCTGCTGCAAGCCCTGCGCGGCGTGGCTTACGATGGTCTGGATCGCAGCATTGACGTGGCTATTTCGCGACTGCGCAGGAAGCTGCTGGATAGTGCCACCGAGCCCTACCGCATCAAAACAATCCGTAATAAAGGCTATCTGTTTGCTCCGCACGCCTGGGATATGCCGTGAGAAAACTCTTTGTTCAGTTTTATCTGCTGCTCTTCGTCTGCTTTCTGGTGATGGCGATGCTGGTCGGCCTCGTTTACAAATTCACTGCCGAGCGCGCTGGCCGCCAGTCGATGAACGACCTGATGAAAAGCTCACTCTATCTGATGCGCAGCGAGCTGCGGGAAATTCCGCCTCGCGAGTGGACAAAAACCATTAACAATCTCGACCTGAATCTCTCGTTTGAGCTGCATATCGAGCCGTTAAATAAATATCAGCTCGATCCTGCCACGCAGCGCAGGCTACGGGCGGGTGAAATTGTGGCGCTTGATGATGAGTACACCTTTATTCAGCATATTCCACGCAGCCACTATGTACTCGCGGTGGGTCCTATTCCCTACCTGTTCTTTCTTCACGAAATGCGACTGCTCGACATTGCGCTGCTGGCGCTGATCGGTATTTCCCTGGCGCTGCCGGTGTTTATCTGGATGCGGCCCCACTGGAAAGAGATGCTAAGGCTGGAAACAGCGGCACAGCGGTTTGGGCAGGGGCATCTGGATGAACGCGTGCATTTCGACAACACCTCAAACCTGTTACGGCTTGGCGTGGCGTTTAACCAGATGGCGGATAATATTAATACGCTGGTCGCCAGCAAGAAACGGCTGACGGATGGCATCGCTCATGAACTCCGCACCCCGCTGGTCCGTCTGCGCTACCGTCTGGCGATGAGCGAAAATCTGACAGAAGCGGAGGCGGCGGGACTCAATCGTGATATCGGCCAGCTGGAGGCACTGATAGATGAGATGCTGACCTATGCCCGCCTCGACCGCCCGCAGGTGGAACTGCATGCCCAGCGGCTGGATCTCACCGGCTGGCTGGAAGAGCGGCTGACGGATATCCGTCTTATAAACCAGGATTTTGTCATTGAACTGGACAGACCGCGACAGCCCGTCAGCGGCATGGTGGACAGCCGTCTGATGGCGCGGGTGCTCGATAATCTGGTGAATAATGCGCTGCGTTACGCCACCAGCCGGATACGCATTGGCATTGGGGTGGACAACGACAGGCTTTGCCTCCAGGTGGAAGATGATGGCCCCGGCATTCCACCAGCGGAACGCGAGCGCGTTTTTGAACCCTTCGTCCGGCTTGACCCCAGCCGCGATCGTGCCACCGGTGGCTGTGGCCTGGGTCTGGCGATTGTCCACTCGGTGGCGCAGGCGTTTGAGGGGCGCGTGACAATTGATGCCAGCCCGCTGGGCGGTGCGCGCGTTCGCTTTTGCTGGCCGGTTACTTTACCCTTACCTTCTCCCGCGCTGTCTGACAGCGTTTGATTATTTAAAGGAATGCTATGTCATCTGCCTACGAGAACCTGACCAGAACCTTTACCCGGCTGTCACGCTTTGGCCACCTTTCTGCCATTGCCGGCTGGGATATGTTTACCATGATGCCTCCCGGCGGCAGCCAGGCGCGGGGCGCGGCGCTGGCGGAACTGAGCGTCCTGCAACACGAAATTCTTACCGGGAAGCAGGTCAGTCAGTGGCTGGATGAGGCGGAGCAGGCGTCGCTGAACGATGTGGAACAGGCCAACCTGTTTGAGATGCGCCGTGCCTGGCAGCAGGCCGCCCTGCTGCCCGCTTCGCTGGTGGAGGCCAAATCGGTCGCGGGTTCGCGCTGTGAGCACGCCTGGCGTCAGCAGCGTCCGGCCAATGACTGGCAGGGTTTTGCGCAAAACCTGAAAGAAGTGGTGGCGCTGAGCCGTGAAGAAGCAGAAATACGCGCCCAGGCGAATGGCTGCTCGCGTTACGATGCGCTGCTGGATATTTTTGAGCCCGGCATGACCAGCGCCAGCCTGGATAAAACCTTCGGCGACCTGAAGCAGTGGCTGCCTTCGCTGCTTCAGCGCATTGTTGATAAGCAGGCGAGCAGCCCCGTGGCTTCGCCGGTTGGCCCTTTTGCCATCGAATCGCAGAAGCGCCTCGGGCTGGCGATCATGAAACAGTTCGATTTTGATTTTTCCGCTGGCCGGCTGGACGTCAGCGCGCATCCTTTCTGCGGCGGCGTACCGGAAGATGTGCGTATAACCACCCGTTACAACGAAAATGAGTTTATCAGCGCCATGATGGGCGTTATTCATGAAACCGGGCATGCGCGCTACGAGCAGAATCTGCCTAAGCAGTGGGCGGGTCAGCCCGTCGCCCACGCCCGTTCAACGGCCATTCATGAGTCGCAGAGCCTGTTTTTTGAGATGCAGCTCGGCCGCAGCGCGGAGTTCCTGACCCTGCTACTGCCGCAGGTGAAGCAGCTGCTGGGCGATGATCCCGCGCTTGAGGTCAGCAACTTTATCGCGCTTAACCAGCGCGTCAGACCAGGCCTGATCCGCGTGGATGCCGATGAAGTCAGCTATCCTGCTCATGTGATCCTGCGCTATGAGATTGAGCGGGCCCTGATTGAGGGCGACATCGAGGTAGAGGATATTCCCACGCTCTGGCAGGAAAAAATGCAGGCGATGCTGGGCCTGGATACCACCGGCAACTACCGTGACGGCTGCATGCAGGATATCCACTGGACCGACGGTTCCTTCGGCTATTTCCCGACCTATACGCTGGGCGCCATGTATGCGGCTCAGCTTTTCGGCGCGCTGAAAACGGCGCTGCCTGAGGTCAGCGAACTGGTGCGGGAAGGCAACCTGCAACCGGTCTTTGACTGGCTGAGGCAGAATATCTGGCAACATGGCAGCCGTTTCACCACCCGACAACTGATCGAGAACGCTACTGGTGAGGATCTCAATCCTCAGTGGTTCCGCCAGCATCTGGAAAACCGCTATCTGAACGGCGGCTGATCCTGCGTTAAAGACATTAAAGGATAACGCATTTCCTTATGATACCAGCGTGCATGTTATGCCCTTCACGGCATGATATGCACCTTCCCCGCTTTCACATTGCCTGTACGTCCTTGTCTGTTATGGACTCTCCAGCGTTGTACAATCCGTTACACGCCGATACCAACCACTCACTGAACGGCCTGCGTTTTTCGCATAAAGTCTCTCTACCGGCCCAGTGAGGGCTGACTGATGAATGTGAGGGTTTGCTATGAAAAAATTATCTGCTCTGGTTATCGCTGCGGCGATGAGTCTCTCTACCGTTGCTTTCGCTGCAGAAACGGCTGCCGCACCTGCTGCCCCAGCTAAAACCAGCGTGACGCATCATGCCAAACATCAGAAGCACCATAAGGCTGCTGTACAGAAAGCGCAGGCGGCAAAAAAACATACACGCAAACACAGCCATAAAGCACATCCTGCCTCCGCACAGGGTAAACCTGCTGCACCACAGGCCTGATTCAGGACCAGCTAACTGACACACCCGGCACGCCGGGTGTTTTACGGAGTCGCGGATCATGCTGCGTCGCTATCGGTTCGAAATCATTCTGGTGACGCTCATCCTCTGCGGAGTGGCCGCAGCAGGCTTCTGGCTATAGCGCCGTAGCGTGCTGATATTTAAAAAAATTAAACTCCCTTTTAATTCAGTAACCGTCTATAGTTATTATCACTTCACGATTTTGTTATTTCATTTGTTCTCCATTCTGAGAAAGAGATGCGTCTGACAGCTCTGTTATTCATTGGGTGTTTAGCCTGTTCGTTTTATACCCACGCTGACGATGAGTCAGGCGATGCCGACATCAAAACGCTTTTCTACGGTAAAGATGACCGTAAACCCATTTCTGATTCCGTCACGCAGCCCTGGGAAGCCATCGGCCAGCTGGAAACCGCCAGTGGCAACCTCTGTAGCGCCACGCTTATTTCCGCCCATCTGGCGTTGACCGCCGGACATTGCCTGCTGACGCCGCCGGGAACTATTGATCCTGCGGTCGCGCTGCGTTTTATGGCTGATGAGCACGGCGGCTGGCGCTATGAGATCCGTGATATCGAGACGCGGGTTGATCCGGAACTGGGCAAAAAACTGAAGGCGTCCGGCGATGGCTGGATCGTTCCCTCCGCCGCTGCTCCTTATGATTACGGACTGGTTATACTGCACAACCCGCCCTCCGGCATTACGCCGGTGCCGCTGTTTGCCGGCAGCCGCAGTGAGCTGACCGCCGCGCTTAAGCGCGCAGATCGCAAAGTGACCCAGGCGGGTTATCCGGAAGATCATCTTGAAACGCTCTACTCCCATAGCGACTGTCTGGTGACCGGCTGGGCGCAGAGAGGGGTTCTTTCGCATCAGTGCGACACGCTGCCAGGCGACAGTGGCTCACCGCTGCTGCTGAGGGTGGACGATCAATGGCAGCTTATCGCGGTGCAAAGCTCCGCGCCGGCGGCCAAAGATCGCTATCTCGCCGATAACCGCGCCATCGCCGTCACCGCCTTTCGCGATAATTTAGAAGCGCTGGCGCGATAGCGCCCCCCGGCATAGACAGAGTTTGGCAGAGGGCAGAAACCGGATTGAGGCCCTGCCCGTACAGAAGAATAAGCATTGCGTCTGACAGTCTGGGCCACGCCTTCCCTGGCGTGGGTTATTGTACTGCTCCCTTCACGTTACGCTTGCCGTACTAAGTGGCTCTAAAGTCTGTCATTCCCTTTTCACTCTCCTGGTGTGACGTCAGGCGGCTGAGATTTCATCCATCGCCTGCTGAATGCGCTTCTCAGAAACCGGATAAGGCGTACCCAGCTGCTGAGCAAAGTAGCTGACGCGTAGCTCCTCTATCATCCAGCGCACCGCCTGCACCTCTTCATCATCACGGCGTACCGGCGGCAGCTTATTGAACCAGCTGCTCCAGGCCTGCTGGATTTTCTCCACTTTCAACATCCGGGCGCGATCGCTGTGCGGATCGACCGGCAGTTTCTCAAGACGCCGCTCGATGGCCTGCAGATAGCGCAGCGTGTCGCCAAGCCGCTTCCAGCCGTTCTGCGTCACAAAACCACGGTAAACCAGCCCGCCCATCTGCGCTTTGATATCCGCGAGGCTGAGCGCCATCGTCATATCAACCCGCCCCTTCAGCCGCTTGTTGATAGTGAACACGGCGGTCAGGATTTGCTCCACCTTTTTGGCGATTTCCACCACCGTCTCGTTCAGTTCGGCGCGCACTTTCTCATGCAGCTTCGCAAATTCCGCTTTCTGCCAGGTAGGTCCGCCAAACTCGTCAATCAGCTGGTCGACGCCGCAGGCGATGCAGTCATCAATCAGATCCAGGACTTTGCCGTAAGGGTTAAAGTAGAGGCCAAGCTTGGCTTTATTGGGCAGCTTTTCGTGCAGATACTTAATCGGTGACGGAATATTCAGCAGCAGTAAACGACGCTGTCCGCGCCACATCGCCTTACGCTGTTCGTGCTGGGAATCGAACAGCCGGATAGCGACGCTTTCTTTCTCATCCACCAGCGCTGGCCAGGCCTTGACGCTGTAGCCGCCGCGTTTCTGTTCATAGTGATCCGGTATATCGCCAAAGCTCCAGATATGCAGGCCGCTCTGTTCCAGGCCATCGTCAGCGACGTTGGAGAGCGTCTCCTGGACCTTACCTTTTAGCTGAAGTTTCAGCGCGGCGAGATCGCGTCCTTCAGCCAGCTTGCGGTTATTTTCATCCACCACGCGGAAGGTCATTTTCAGGTGATCCGGAACCTGATCCCACTGCCAGGCTTCGCGCTCTATGGTCACGCCGCTCATGCGCCGGAACTCGCGCTCCAGCGCATCGGTCAGCGGCAGCTCGAACGGCGTGGCGCGGGCAAGAAAGGCCTCAGCGTAGTTAGGCGCCGGCACAAAGTTACGACGTAACGGTTTCGGCAGCGACTTGATCAGCGCGATAACCAGTTCGCGTCGTACGCCTGGGATCTGCCAGTCAAATCCACGCTCGTCCACCTGATTCAGCAGCGGCAGCGGAATATGCACCGTGACGCCATCGGCACCGGTTCCCGGCTCAAACTGATAGCTCAGGCGCAGCTTCAGGTTTCCCTGCTGCCAGAAGTTGGGGTAATCCAGCTTGCTGACGCTGCCGGCGCCCTCTTTGATTAGCATCTCTTTGGCGAAATTCAGCTGCTCAGGATTATCGCGGCCCGCCTGTTTCCACCAGCTGTCAAAGTGACGGGCAGAGACAACGTTATGGGGTATCCGCTGGTCGTAAAAAGCAAACAGCGTCTCGTCATCCACCAGAATGTCGCGACGGCGCGACTTATGCTCCAGCTCCTCCACTTCCTCACGCAGTTTGAGGTTGGCGCGGAAGAAAGCGTGACGGGTTTGCCAGTCACCTTCCACTAACGCATGACGGATAAAAAGCTCGCGGGAGAGTGCCGGATCGATTTTTCCATAATTAACTTTACGGGCGGCGACGATGGGCAGGCCATAGAGCGTCACTTTTTCACTCGCCATCACCGCGCCCTGAGCTTTTTCCCAGTGCGGTTCACTGTAGCTACGCTTAATCAGATGCTGGGCGATCGGCTCAATCCACTCTGGCTCAATACGGGCAGCGATACGCCCCCACAGCCGGCTGGTTTCAACCAGCTCCGCCACCATGGTCCACTTCGGCGGCTTTTTGAACAGGCCAGACCCCGGAAAAATGGCGAAGCGGGCGTTACGCGCGCCGGTAAACTCCTGCTTGTCGGTATCTTTCTGCCCGATGTGGGAGAGAAGCCCGGTAAGCAGCGCGGTATGCACACTGCGAAAATCGGCCGGTTCACTGTTGAGTGGGATCCCCAGCTCTCGTACCACCTGACGGAGCTGCGTGTAGATATCCTGCCATTCCCGCACCCGCAGATAGTTAAGAAAATCGGCCTTGCAGAGCCGCCGGAACTGGCTGGAACCCAGCGCTTTCTGCTGCTCCTGCAGATAATCCCAGAGATTCACGAATGACAGGAAATCGGACTCTTTATCCGCAAAGCGGCGATGTTTCTCATCCGATGCCTGCTGCTTTTCGACTGGCCGCTCACGGGGATCCTGGATCGAGAGCGCGGAGGTAATGATCATCACCTCACGCGTACAGCCGTACTTCTGCGCTTCAAGCACCATTTTGGCCAGACGGGGATCGACCGGCAGCTGCGCCAGCATTCTTCCCGACGGCGTCAGCCGGTAGTGCTGATTCTCCGCCTGGGTGATGGCGCCCAGCTCTTCCAGCAGCTTCACACCATCCTGAATGTTGCGTTTGTCCGGCGCTTCAACGAAGGGAAAGGCGCTGATATCGCCCAGCCCGAGCGCGGTCATTTGCAGAATGACCGAGGCCAGGTTAGTGCGCAGGATCTCCGGGTCAGTAAATTCCGGACGGCTTAAGAAGTCCTCTTCCGAGTAGAGGCGAATACAGATCCCTTCCGACACACGACCGCAGCGCCCTTTACGTTGATTGGCCGAGGCCTGGGAGACGGGCTCAATCGGCAGCCGCTGAACCTTGGTACGGAAACTGTACCGGCTGATGCGGGCCGTGCCCGGATCGATAACGTACTTAATGCCTGGCACGGTCAGCGATGTTTCGGCGACGTTGGTCGCCAGCACGATGCGCCGGCCCGCATGGGACTGAAACACGCGGTTCTGTTCAGCATTTGAAAGCCGTGCATAGAGCGGCAGCACTTCCGTATGCGGCAGATCGCGCTTGTTGAGCGCATCAGCGGTATCACGGATTTCCCGTTCCCCGCTCATAAAAATCAGAATGTCTCCGGCGCTCTCCTGGCCAAGTTCGTCCACCGCATCGAAAATTGCCTGAAGCTGATCGCGATCGGTATCATCAGCTTCTTCAACCACCGGCCGGTAACGCACCTCAACCGGATAGGTCCGGCCTGAAACTTCAATCACCGGCGCATTATGAAAATGACGGGAAAAGCGCTGTGGATCAATGGTCGCGGAGGTGATAATCACCTTAAGATCGGGACGGCGCGGCAGCAACTCACGCAGGTAGCCCAGCAGGAAATCGATATTCAGGCTGCGCTCGTGGGCTTCATCAATGATGATGGTGTCATACTGCATCAGCAGACGATCCTGCTGGATTTCAGCCAGCAAAATACCGTCGGTCATCAGCTTAACCTGAGTGGTTTCACTGACGCGATCGTTAAAGCGGACTTTGTAGCCGATGCAGCCGCCGGGCGTGGTTTGCAGTTCATCAGCGATACGATCGGCAACGGTTCTCGCCGCCAGGCGACGCGGCTGGGTATGGCCGATAAGCCCGGTGACGCCCCGCCCCAGCTCCATACAGATTTTAGGCAGCTGGGTGGTTTTCCCCGAGCCCGTTTCCCCCGCAACAATCACGACCTGATGCTGACGGATGGCCTCAGCGATATCCTCTTTTTTCTGGCTGACCGGCAGGTTTTCCGGATAGCTGATGCGCGGCGTGGCCGCACGACGCTGGGCGACGCGCTGGGCGGCCAGGGTAATTTCCCCGCTCAGCTCCTCCGCGATAGCCTGCTGAGCAGCGGGGTTTTTCACTTTTTTTGCGCCATGCAGGCGCTTAAGCAGACGCTGCCGGTCGCGCAGCATCAGTGTATCAAGCTGCGTGAACAGTGCCGCCAGCGGCGATTGGGGTGTATCAGACATAAGGTATAGCGCTCGCTCTGTTGCCGTTCAGCCGGGCAACAACTGTTGTTCTGGTGAATAAAAATTTTGCGTATTGTAGCACATGCAGTGAGTTAGCGACGGCCTCGCGCGGCCAGGTTGTTCAGTAAATTCGAACGTTGGCCTCAGAATATTGCACTATCACTGTGGACGATTTCTTCATAGAGTATCTCTCATTGAGCGGAAGGTCCTCCGCGTAACAGACAGGAAATCATCATGAGCAAAGTATTAGTACTGAAATCCAGTATTCTCGCCGGTTACTCACAGTCTAACCAGCTGGTCGATCACTTTGTCGAAGAGTGGAAAGCGGCACATGGGGGTGACGAACTGACTATTCGCGATCTGGCAGCAAACCCTGTGCCGGTGCTGGATGGTGAGCTGGTTGGCGCGATGCGTCCTTCCGATACGCCACTGACGCCACGCCAGCAGGAAGCGCTGGACCTGTCTGATGAACTGATCAATGAGATCAACGCGCACGACACCATCGTTATTGCGGCACCGATGTACAATTTCAATATCCCGACGCAGCTGAAAAACTATTTTGACCTGATTGCCCGTGCTGGCGTGACCTTCCGCTACACCAGCAACGGTCCTGAAGGCCTGATCACCGGTAAGAAAGTGGTGGTCATTTCCAGCCGTGGCGGTATTCATAAAGATACCCCAAGCGACCTGCTGACCCCTTACCTGAAACTTTTCCTGGGCTTCCTGGGCATGACTGAGGTGAAATTCGTTTTCGCGGAAGGGATTGCTTACGGACCGGAAGTGGCGACCAAAGCCGCCAACGACGCAAAAGAAGCGCTGAAAGAGATCGTAGCGGCTTAATCTGCACGTCTCAGCGCCCGGGCAGCCTCAGGGCTGCCTTTTTTTATGGCGTCTTTCTGAACCACTTACCGTTAATCCCGCGCACGTATTCTCCCGGCGAAGCCCGCTCCACCAGTTTCTGCCCGGCGATGCCCGCCACATCGTCAGCCTTCATGCCATTTTCACGCGCAATTCGCTGATACTCAGCACGACGTCCCTGATTGACTCTTTCCACCAGCGCCTGCGTTTGTGCATCCTCAGTACGTGGCGCAATATAGCCTGAAAACGTTTCCCCTACGCGTCCCTGCTGACGACCTTCATCCAGCGTCAGCGCCTGCGCGGCTGGCGAGAGCAGTAATACGCCCAGCATGGCCATTGTCAGCCTGTTCATGGTGCCGCTCCTCAGAAAAGATCGCTCTGGTTTTTCAGTAAGGCTTCGACATCTTTATCGACCTTGATATGGATTTCGTGCTCGATTTTCACATTCATATTGATGGTGATCGGCTCTTTGGGTGCCGCCACCTCAATGCGCGGAATGCAGCCGCTGAGCAGCAGCGCACCAACGGGCAGCAGCAGGCTAATGCGTCTCATCAGAATTTCCTTTTTGCGGTGGCAGGGTGGCGTGTTGCTCCACCCAGGATTGCAGGTTATCGCCAAAGCGCAGGCTGCGCCAGAGCTGGAAAAGATTCTCCTGCTGCGTGTAATTCAGCGACACACGCTGGTCCTTATCGCTGAAACGACTGGTGCCCTCAACCTGCGCGCTAAGAGAAAGCGCGCCCAGATTATCGAGGTTGAGCGTTGCCCAGCTGCGGGAGATTTGCATGTAGCGCAGCCAGTCCATCGCCGCGCCCGCCGCGAGGTTATTACTGGCGATGGCATCGGCAAAATCCTTATCCAGCCGTACCGTCAGCGGACCGCTGTTGGCGAGCCAGCCATCCTTGATCAGCCAGCGGGGATGCGTCAGCCAGAGTGGCAGTTCGCCATTGATGCGACCGGACATCGCAATCTGCTTCGGTTTTATCGCGGTGACCAGTTCGCTGAGGCTGATCTGATTGAGCCGCAGCAGCGCTGGCGTGAGCTGCGGCATTTGCAGGCTTGCCATACTCAGGCTGCCGCCCAGCAGCGCCACGCTGACGTTGCTCAGCCGCAGCGGTTCGCGTGCGCTCCAGGGATACCAGCCCTGTAAATCTGCCGTGATATTTTGCAGGCTGAACTGATTTTTGATTTCCCTGATACGCAACGTCACAGGCTGCTTCGCGCCGAAGTGCCAGCGGTGCGCCTTCAGACGAAACGGCAGCGAGAAATTCACGCCGTTAATTTCATTGTCAGGCGTTCTGACGCTGCCGTCGCTGACCACCCAGTGGCCGCCCGCTTCAAAGCCCTGATCGCTGGCGGCGGAAAAGGCCACCTGCGCCTTAAGCTGACCGGACTGAATACGCATTTTCAGATCCTCACTGAGCAGCGGCTGAAACACGCTCAGCGGTTGTGTCGGCCACCATCCCTGCCCGCGCAGACGCTCGCCGTCCCAGCGTCCCTGCAGACGTACCGGGCCAATCGCTTCCGCCTGCAGGCTGCCGTCATACAGGAAAGCGGTCGGATCGCGTCCCTGTACGTTAAGCCTGAGGATTGCCGGTGGCAGAGTGCCGCCGTTGCTGAAGTCCGTCTGTTTTGCCGAGAGGTTGAATTTGCCGCTGAAAGCGGGATGGGCGGGATTGCGCTGCCAGCGGACAGGGGCGCTGAGCGTCAGGCGCGGCTGGCTGACATTAACACTGCCGTACTGGATATGATCAAAACCCGTGGAGAGCGATTCCAGCTCAATCAGGCTCTCCTGCCAGCGTCCGCGTCCGCTAACGTCCCAGCGGGCGGAGAGCGGTGCCATCAGCCCTTCCCCCCAGTAGCGCCAGCGCCAGAGACCGCGATCGGGCCAGAAGGCATCAGCATGGCCGTCAAGGTGCAGCCGGAAGCGGCCCATTTGCGCATCGTGGGCGCGGAGAATCGCCTGGAGACGCCCGTCGATGCCGGCGAGCGAAAGCGTCACGCCAGCCAGCGGCCAGCGCGCTTCGTCTACTTCCAGCGTCGAGAGTAACCGCCCTTTCATTCGTAGTAATGCGCCGGGCGCAAGGCTTAATCGCGGGGCAAGCAGCGGGCCACGCACCTCGCCTGGCAGGCTGGCGTAAAACTGCAGCTGCGCCAGCTTACTCTCGCCGGTGATGCGCAAAGGCAACGCGCTGTCAGCCAGATCCAGGCGCCCCGGCCCCACCGTCAGCACCACGTTACCTTTTCCGCCGCGCCCCTGAGTCAGCAGATTCATCCGGCCGGTGATTTCGGTTGCGGCCAGTCCCTGTCGCCAGTGTTGTAAACTGAGCGAGACATTGCCAGCGAGTGGCTGTGCGGCATATGGCCAGCGCCATCGCCCCTGACTGATGTCGACACGATCATCGCTCACCTGCCACGGCAGTGAGATCAGAGGTTCAGGATCGTCCTGCTGCCGCAGGATAACTTCTCCCTGCTTTTGCTGCCACGTCAGTTCTGTCCGCAGCGGTGCAGGAAAGCCGTCCAGCCGCAGCCCGGCGGCAAGCTTGCCAGCATCGGGGAGCGCATCAGGTATGTGGGGAAGGTGCAATGTACCAGCCAGTTGCACAGGCCCGTCAAGGCCCGGCGTACGCAACGTCAGTGACGCGAGGTTCAGTTCCTGGCCCCTCAGTGCGGCTTCAAAGGAGAGATTTTCAGACTGGAAGGCGAGCTGCTGCCGGAGGTTGTCCATTTTAAGCTGCAGCGAACCGGCCCATGCCGTCCAGGGAACCAGCGTCAGTCTGGCAATGCTGATATCGGCACCGGGCAACATTGCCTGCCATTCCGCGAGCGATCGGGGTGCGGTGCGCTTTTCAGCAGCAGGAAGATGGCTCAGGCAGCCGCTGTCAAGTTTCAGTGCCTCAGCGGCCAACTGCCAGCGGCCGGCATGGCGGCCAATGCTGATACCGCTGGCGACAGCCAGTTCGCATTCATCAGCGAGATAACGCACACCGGGCAGAAGAAGTTCACCCTGCCGCCAGCCGGGTGAGGCATCAAGCGCGACGCGGGTACCGGCAGGCAGCCACATACCGGCCAGCTGCGGCAGCCACCAGGTCAGGGTCAGGGCCATACCTGCGATGGTCAGGATCAGCGACAGCAACGCCGCAGTAAACACCTTCCAGCCCCGGCTCATGGCAGTAAACTCTCACTCTTTCCGTGAATAATCGAGGGCTGAATGATGGCACGTAATGGCCAAAGGGAGAAGTTTTTCACCCGAAATCGCGCTTTATGATTTTATTTTTATGCTGGCTGTAGCATCAGGCGCAGCACAGGAGGAATTCTTGTTAAACTGATCGAAGAGACATTCCATCAGGTAACAGGAGCTCAATTGTGAAACTAGCGGTATACAGCACGAAGCATTATGACCGGACCTACCTTGAACAGGTCAATGAGCGCTACGGTTTTGAGCTGGAGTTTTTCGATTTTTTGCTGACGGACCGCACGGCGAAAAACGCCGTGGGCTGCGATGGCGTCTGCCTTTTCGTCAACGATGATGGCAGGCGCGAGGTGCTGGCGGAGCTGGCGGAGCTGGGGATTAAATTTATCGCGCTGCGCTGTGCGGGTTTTAATAATGTCGATCTGGAGGTGGCTAAGGAACTGGGCCTTCACGTGGTTCGCGTGCCCGCCTATTCGCCTGAAGCCGTTGCGGAACACACGGTGGGAATGATGATGACCCTTAACCGCCGTATTCACCGCGCCTGGCAGAGAACGCGCGAAGCGAACTTTTCACTGGATGGCCTGATCGGTTTCAATATGCATGGCCGGACCGCGGGCGTTATCGGCACAGGTAAAATCGGGCTTGCCACCCTGCGTATCCTGAAAGGATTCGGTATGCGCCTGCTGGCGTTCGATCCCTATCCTAATCCTCAGGCGCTGGAGATCGGCGTTGAGTATGTCGATATCAATACCCTGCTCAGGGAAGCGGATGTGATTACCCTCCACTGCCCCATGACGCCGGAAAATTACCATTTACTGGATATGGCCGCCTTTCAGCAGATGAAAGATGGCGTAATGATCATTAATACCAGCCGCGGTGGACTGATTGACTCAAAAGCCGCCATTGAAGCACTGAAAATGCAAAAAATCGGGGCGCTTGGCATGGATGTTTATGAGAACGAGCGCGATCTTTTCTTTGAGGATAAGTCGAATGACGTTATCCAGGATGATGTCTTCCGCCGGCTCTCCGCCTGCCATAACGTGCTGTTTACCGGCCATCAGGCTTTCCTGACGGCAGAAGCACTGACCAGCATTGCGGAGACCACGCTGGAGAACCTCAGGCAGCTTGAACAGGGTGAAACCTGCCCCAATGAGCTGACGACGCCGTAACTTCTGAACCGGCGCAGCTTGTCTTAGCGCAGACAGCTGCCGCTGGTCAGCGCGCTTTCGTCACAGCGACGGCCGTTGGCGAGCTGGCACATGCCCACAGAAGATCCGTCAAGCTGATGCGACAGTGCCAGACTTCCCCCTGCGCCGGAGCAGGCACTGGCGGCCAGTTCAGACATCACCACTTTTGCAGGAACGTGTGCGCTTGTCGCCTGCTGCGGCGGTTCGTTATCGGCACTGCTGCTACAGCCAGCGAGCAGCAGCACAGCGCTCACCAGCAGGATATTCGCTGCTTTCATTGTTTTACTCCGGTTGGGGGTCAGGGCGTTTGCCAGCATAAGCTACGTTTATCTATGGGTCGAGTGCTGTCATGAATATTTACCAAATTATGCGGCGTCAAAATGCAATAGCCTGCTCTCTTATTTTGATACTTTGTTGGCAAGATGGTATTCAGTCTCAAAAGCGCTAACCGGGAGCGGAGATAATACCCTTATATCTACGGCGTGAAGCAGATGACAGCATCCACTCTCCCTCTTCTCCTGGTACAGCGCGAACCGCAAAGAAAGCGTCTATTCAGGGATTCAGGGATTAAGATAATCTTCGGCTAGAGATACGCGTTTTATAACAAAGTTTAAGCGAAGGGACCTGAACCATTAAAGCGCCCCGCGCCATGGGCAACGCAGGACGGGATGATGTTGCGTCTTTACGTGCAGACTCTGTTTCGCCTGCACGTTGTTACTAATCTGAGCTCCTCCCGGAAATCCTGCTCTACCATGCTGAAGTACAGATGTGCAGATCCATATCCGCAGGATCTGAAAACCAAAACTGGATACCGACCCGCGTTACCAGTGCTTAATCAGTGACGCGCCTATCTCGGCAATCTGTTTATTTCGTTCATCCATCGTTGCCTGACTTTCCGTTAAGTAGATCACAACGAGGCGGGAGGCTTTACCGTCAGGACCGAGCGCCGCAACGATACCGCGAGACCCCCGCTCGCCCGCCCCCGTTTTATCGGCGATAAACCAGCCTTCCGGCAGTACCGAGCGTATCAGTGGCCCGGCGACCTTATCCGCCACCATCCACTCCATTAGCTGCTGCCGGGAGCTGACTGACAGCACCTCTCCGGTTAACAGTTGTCGCAGCGTTTTTGCCATAGCTTCAGGCGTGCTGGTATCCCGTTCGTCGCCGGGCAAGGCCTGATTGAGCGCGGGTTCCCAGCGATCGAGACGGGTCACCGGATCGCCAATCTTGCGAAGAAATGCGGTTAATGCCTGGGGTCCACCCAGCGTAGAGAGGAGGAGATTGGCCGCGGTGTTATCGCTCATGGTGATGGCTGCGCTGCATAATTCGCTTACAGTCATTCCCTCAGCAAGATGTTTCTCCGTCACCGGCGAATAGGTTATCAGGTCAGACTCCCGGTATTTTATGCGCCGATCGAGCTGCTCCTGCCCGGCGTCAACCCGAGCTAACACCGCGCCACACAACAGTACTTTAAAGGTACTCATCACCGGAAAGCGGGCATCAGCCTGGTAGCTTTCCAGTAGCTGACCGCTGGTAAGGTCCAGTTCCGCATAGCCCACACGCGCTTTCAGCAGATGTTCGGCTTCCCGGACTTTATCCAGGGTCGCCTGGTGGGCATAGGCAGGCAGACAAAAAGCCGCGACTAAAGGGATAAGAAGCAGGCGTAAGCGTAATGTTGTCATCATTTTTTCCAGCTACTGAAGGGGATTCAACAGGCTGCTAATTTAACGAAAATCGCTGATATGAAAAGCTTTATATTCACTTTGAGCGACTGGAGCGGGTGGTCATTTTTCATATTCTCACTAACGCTCCGTAATATCCCGGATCGCGATCGTCTCATTAATGGTATCGTTAACTCAGGAAGGGAACGTGATCCCCAGCCAGCCCGGTACGATGACAAAAAGCGTCTTACTTAACAGACATTTTTATCATCTCCCAGATAGCTGGCTCCCCTCCTTTCTCACCGAAATTTAACCGGAAATGCGCCCGGCTGACCGCTGGCTGCCATCAACCTTCAGGCGCTGTTAAACTGTAGCATTATGCAGAGCATCAGCTGGCTGTCAGTGGCGTCAGTAGAACAGAGAAAGGGATCCCCTTATCAAGCGTATCAACCAAGGAGTAAGCGATGACCGATAAAAACATCCTTATCGTGGCGAAATTTACCGCCAAGCCGGGTAAGGCCGATGAGCTGAAAAAAGTGCTGAATAATGGCGTTAAACCTGCCCGTGGTGAGGAGGGATGTTTGCACTACGATCTCTACCGCAGCGTCGAGGATGGCAACGTTTTCCTGTTCCATGAAACATGGAAAAACGAAGAAGCGGTGGCGATTCACGGCGAGCAGCCGCACTTCAAAACCTTGATGGCTGACGCCAGCCCGCTGCTCTCATCGCAACCGGAAGTGATTAAAATCGAAAGATAAGCCGTTGGACGACAGTTAACAGGTCAGTTGAATCTCACCGTCCTGACCGGGCAAGTTGTAAACGGCTGACCAATCTAAAGCGAGGGAACGAACGGGAATAACGCGTGACATGCCATGGCGGGCGCCGGCCGGGCAGCAGGTCGATGCTATTTGCCGCTTTACGGGCAGGCCCTGTTTCTCTCAGCCCACACTGTCTCATCAAGCTTAAACCTGCCCTGTCCGGGCAGGTTTTTTTATGGGCGACTTATGCCTGGCTTATTTCAGCAACATTGGACGACAGGACTTTCCTTTGATTTTGACCTGCTGGAGCTGTTTCATGGCGTGACGAGCGCTCGCCTGACGGATAGCAACGTAGGCATGCGTTGGCGCAATATCAATTTTACCAATCAGTTCGCTGCTCAGACCCGCCTCGCCGGTAAGCGCACCAAGAATATCGCCGGGACGGATTTTCGCTTTACGTCCGCCTTCCAGGCTCAGCGTGGCCATATCTGCCTGAAGGGGACGTGGGGTCACGCTTTTCAGCGCGGCAACGCTCTTCCAGTTCAGCTTCTGTTGAAGATAGTCTTCCAGCGCATGCGCGCGGATCATCTCATCGGGCGCGACAAAACTGACTGCGCTGCCCTCTTCGCCTGCACGCGCGGTGCGTCCGATACGGTGAACGTGAACTTCAGGATCGAAGGAGAGCTGATAGTTGACCACCATCGCCAGCGACTTGATGTCGAGCCCACGGGCGGCCACATCGGTCGCCACCAGCACGCGGCAGCTGCCGTTGGCGAAACGGATGAGTACCCTGTCGCGATCCCGCTGCTCCAGATCCCCGTGCAGGGCCAGTGCGCTTATCTGGCTGCTTTCCAGCGCATGAGCAATATCATCACATTCGCGTTTGGTATTACAGAAAACCACGCAGGAAGCGGGCTGCTGTTCGCTGAGCAGGCCAATCAGCGCGGGCAGTTTTTCTCTGGCTGACGCCTCATAAAAGGTCTGTTCAATGGCGGGCAGATCTGACACCTCATCCGTCTCAACGGAAAGCGGGTCGCGCTGGATGCGCTGGCTGATTTGGGCAATGCCTTGTGGCCAGGTCGCGGAGAACAGTAACGTCTGGCGCGACGGCGGACAGTAGGCGAGGATCGCATCGATATCGTCACGAAAGCCCATTTCAAGCATCCGGTCAGCTTCGTCGAGGACCAGCGTGGCGACCTGTTCAAGCTGCAGCGTTTCACGCTTCAGGTGATCGAGGATACGGCCCGGCGTGCCAACCACAATGTGGGGAGGATGCACCAGTGAGTCGCGCTGAGCGCCCATCGGCTGACCGCCACAGAGGGTAAGAATTTTAATATTTGCTGCAAACCGCGCCAGCCGGCGCAGCTCTTTCGCCACCTGGTCCGCCAGTTCGCGCGTCGGGCAGAGCACCAGCGACTGGGTGACAAAGCGGGTCGGATCGATACGGTGCATCACGCCAAGCCCGAAGGCGGCGGTTTTACCACTACCAGTTTTTGCCTGGGCGCGGACATCACGTCCGGCAAGGATGGCGGGCAGCGAAGCAGCCTGGACGGGTGTCATAGCCAGATAGCCCAGCTCGGTCAGATTGGCGATCTGGCTGGCTGGCAGGGAAGTCAGGGTTGAAAATGCGGTCACAAAATACTCTCTGATGAATCGGCAGGGCCTGTTGGCGCTGAGTGTAGCAGAAAACGGCTTCAGGCCGTTACTCTCCCGGCTCAGGGCGTGGATTTGCCTCCGGCGTCAGCCCGTCATGGCGGAAAAGGCGTCAACCTGCGCCGACAATGGCGTT
>NZ_JFGT01000007.1 GCF_000599885.1 Pantoea sp. IMH
CCTCGGCCTTCCCCCGCCGTAATCCGTACCATACACGCCATACTTTTACCGGCTGGCGGAGCCCCACTGCGGTAAAGCTTTACTTATGATCAAACAGACGGGCAAAAGCACGGGCGTAGCAGGATAAACGCCAGTCTGGGCGCGGGCTTTAGCTGCGTTTACCGGCCCTTCTGTTATCCCCTGTCGACTGTGAGCCACACGATAATGCAAGATAAACAACAAGATTCAAAAGCCCGCTACAACCTCAATAAATTGCAGAAGCGACTGCGCCGCAACGTGGGCGAAGCGATCGCAGATTACAATATGATTGAGGAAGGTGACCGTATTATGGTCTGTCTATCCGGCGGTAAAGACAGTTACACCATGCTGGAGATCCTGCGTAATTTGCAGCAGAGTGCGCCGGTCAACTTCTCGCTGGTGGCGGTGAACCTGGATCAGAAGCAGCCGGGCTTTCCGGAACACATCCTGCCTGAGTATCTGCAGGCCCAGGGCGTTGAATACAAGATTGTGGAAGAAAATACCTACGCCATTGTCAAAGATAAAATTCCTGAGGGCAAAACGACCTGCTCACTCTGTTCGCGGCTGCGTCGTGGCATTCTCTACCGTACCGCTACGGAGCTGGGCTGTACCAAGATAGCCCTGGGCCACCATCGTGATGACATCCTGCAAACCCTGTTTCTTAATATGTTCTACGGCGGGAAAATGAAAGGGATGCCACCTAAGCTGATGAGTGATGATGGCAAACATATTGTGATCCGCCCTCTGGCCTACTGCCGTGAAAAAGACATCGAGCGTTTTGCCATCGCGCGGGAATATCCGATTATTCCGTGTAATCTCTGCGGTTCACAGCCCAATCTCCAGCGTCAGGTGATTGCCGATATGTTGCGCGACTGGGACAAGCGTTATCCAGGCCGCATTGAAACCATGTTCAGCGCGATGCAAAACGTGGTGCCTTCGCATCTGGCGGATATTAACCTGTTTGACTTTAAAGGGATTAAACACGGCGCGGACGTGGTGGATGGCGGCGATCTGGCCTTCGATCGCGAAACGTTGCCGCTGCAGCCCGTTGGCTGGCAGCCGGAAGAGGATGAAGACGCCCCAACCCGCCTGGACGTCTTACAGATCCGCTAAGGATATTCAGGCCGGATCAGAAATCCGGCCAACCGGCCTGCCTCATTTTTACATATGAGGCGGTGGGTCAAGGATTGGGTCGGGATCGCCCGGCGGTGGATCCGGCATGGGCTGTGGCGTAGGAATCGGGTCCGGAATCGGTGTCGGGTCGACAGGAACCGGGTCGGATGCACGTGGAGCCTCCATAACGCTTGCTAATAACATCTTCTCCTCCTCGGGATGGGAATGTTATTTAAGCGTAGGCAACTGTCAGGGCGCTGGCAAATGGACAAAAAAAACCGGCCAGAGGCCGGTTCGTATGAATCAAATGTGCTATGCAGTAATTCAAAATAAGGAAGTAAGACAATATGGAGCGCAACGCCCATCGCTTGACGTTGCATTCACCTGCGGAATGAAGTTTGCCTCAGCGCCGTCAGGCTTATATTGATATCGATCAGCTTTATACCGCTTTCTTCCCTCCGGCGCGCCACGCGCGCTACAGCCAGTTGCGTCGCCGTAACCAGCCAGCGACGCCCAGCGCCAGCAGCACGAGTAGCAGACAAAAGGTGGCAAAACCGTAACGCCATTCACCGCCGGGAATGCCGCCCAGATTAACGCCAAACAGCCCGGTCAGAAAAGTAGTTGGCAGAAACAGCATCGCCAGCAGCGACATCGTATAGGTGCGACGATTCATCGCTTCCGCCATTACCGTACTGATTTCGTCCGCCAGTACCGCCGTCCGCGCCACGCTGGCATCCAGATCATCCAGCCCTCGCCCTAAGCGGTCGGCAATATCCTGCATACGGCGGCGGTTATCATCGCTCATCCACGGCAGACGTTCGCTGGCGATGCGGGAAAACACGTCGCGCTGCGGTGCCATATAACGGCGCATCACAATCAGCTGTTTACGGATTAGCGCCAGCTCACCACGCGGCGGGATTTGTTGCTCAACGACCGCATCCTCAAGTCCGATAATTTTATCGTGCAGATCTTCAATAAACTCGCTGGTGTGCTCGTTAAGCGCTTCGCAGACTTCAACCAGCCAGCTTCCTCCATCTACTGGCCCGTTACCATTTTGCAGATCGGTCAGCACCTCATCAATGGCGAAGACTTTTCTCTGTCTGGTAGAAACGATGAGCTTGTCATTGATAAATACCCGGATAACCACCAGCTGATCGGGCCTTGATTCGCTGTTCAGGTTGACGCTGCGCAGTGTAATCATGGAACCATCGCCAAGGCGGCTGAGCCTGGGGCGCATACTATCACCCGCCAGCGCGTCACGCACGGCATCGGGGATCAGCGGTGTGGACATCAGCCAGTCGGCGCTTTCGCGATGGGTATAGTTAAGGTGTAACCAGCAGGGCCGGTCGCATTCCAGCACCTGTTTATCACTGATAGCAATCATCCCGCCCTTTCCATCGAGCTGGCAGGAGATAATGGCATCTGAAATCTGTAATGCTTTACCGGCAATAGCTTCCACGGCTGCTCCGCTTGTCATAGTCGTAAAGGGCTACAGTCTAGCCTGCTGCCGCGCTGATGCAAAACGCCTGAAGGATGAAGCAGAACGCTCAGACAGCGTCACAGGCGAGCATCCTTGCAGACTCAGCCAACTGCAACCGGCGCATTTGCACTGCATTTTTGTTGTGCCAACGCCGAAAGCTGTTCGCTGCGGGCAGCGGCACGCTTACGGGCGAGCCCTTTTGCCACACCATTGCCAATACCGAAGTCACCCATAAAACCCAGCACGGTCAGCCCATCAAATTCGCCAGTTTTGTCGATCTGCGCCGTAATGTCCCGCTGGCTGACAATTGCCTGCTGCACGCCGCGACAGTCAAGCTGGCTGGCCTGCACTTCATCAACCGGCGGAGAGGCAGGATACTGCTTTAGTGCACAGCCTGAGAGCAGCAGGCAGCTCCCGAATAAACAGAGGATTTTGACCATTGGGTTCCAGATGAAGAAGGTGATAATGGCGAATTATTGCGCATTACCTTCAGGGATGATGAAGTAAGCAGAGCACTATTGCGGGGCTTTATCGGCACATAGCGCGGCGGGCCAGCAGGCCCGCCAGGCAGTCGGTCAGTCGGTCAGTCGGTCAGTCGGTCAGTCGGTCAGTCGGTCAGTCGGTCAGTCGGTCAGTCGGTCAGTGTTTAAGAATATACAGCTCGCGGCTGTAGGCCACATCTTCCGGATTAGCGATCGGATACCCTTTCACCCAGGGCTTTATCAGGCGACCATTGGTGTACTGATATATCGGCGCGATCGGCACCTGGTCGGCGATGATCTGCTCGGCGCGATTGTAATCATCATTGCGCGCTTCCGCGCTGGTTTCCCTGGCCGCCTGTTTCAGTACCGCGTCATAATCCGCGTCAGAAAATTTGGCGATATTGCCGCTGTGCGAAGAGGTCAGCAGGCTGAGGAAAGTGGAGGGTTCGTTATAATCCCCCACCCAGGAAGCGCGAATTACATCGAAGTTGCCGCTGTTACGGCTGTCAATGTAGGTTTTCCACTCCTGATTTTGTAGCCGGACATCCACGCCAAGGTTTTTCTTCCACATGGAGGCGACAGCAATCGCGATTTTCTGGTGATTCTCAGACGTGTTGTAGAGCAGCGTCAGCTTAAGCGGATGAGTGGGACCGTAACCCGCCGCCGCCAGCAGCGCCTTCGCCTGCGCATTCATCTCCTGCTGGCTGTGCTGTTGCAGAAAGCCCGGCTTCGGACTGAAGCCCGCGGTGACATCCGGTGTGAAATGCCAGGCTGGTTTTTCACCCGTTCCCAGCACCTTTTCGGCGATAATTTTGCGGTCAATGCTCCATGAAAGCGCCTTGCGCACGCGCACATCTGCCGTTGGTCCTTTGGTGGTGTTGAAAGCGTAATAATAGGTGCCCAGCTGGTCGGGGGTATAGACCTCATCGGGGATCTGTTTTTTCAGCAGAGAATACATGTTTTTGGGAAAGGATTCGGTAATGTCGATATCGTTCGAGCGGTAACGCTTGGTCGCGCTGGACTCTTCATTGATCGGTATAAAGGTGACTTTGGTTAATACCGATTGTGCATCGTTCCAGTAGTGGTCATTTCTTACCAGCACCAGCTTTTCATTCACCACGCGATCCTGCAACTTGTAGGCGCCATTGCCCACCAGATTACCCGGCTTCGTCCAGTCCGCGCCCGCTTTTTCAATCGCCTGCTGTGGAACGGGATAGAGGCTGAAGTTTGCGGTCAGGCTGACAAACCAGGGTACCGGCTTATCGAGCGTGACCTTCAGACGATGCTGATCCAGCGCAACCACGCCCAGCTTCTCAGGTGCCATCTTCCCTTCAGAAATGGCCTTAGCGTTCTCAATACCCGCCAGTTCGGCAAACCAGGCAAAGGTAGAGGCGACGCCGGGATCGACCAGCCTGCGCCAGCTGTAAACAAAATCGTTCGCCGTGACCGGCGTACCGTCCGACCAGCGTGCCTCTTTACGCAGGGTGAAAATCCAGGTCTTATTGTCCGTTGACTGCCATTGCGTTGCCACGCCCGGCACGATATTCCCTTTCGCATCCTGATTTGTCAGTCCTTCAAACAGATCGCGTATTACCTGAATTTCCGGCAGCCCTACCGCTTTGGCCGGATCGAGCGAGGCCGGTTCATCTTTGATATGCCGCACAATTTCCTGCTGCGCGGCCAGCGAAGCGCCGGGCGGAACTTCAGCCGCGAAAAGTAACGGGCTGACCGCCAGCGCAACAGCCGCCAGCGTAAAGTGAACTTTTTTGTTCATCGGGGCACCTTTTAACAATTTCTCAGAGTAATGAAACTGGCTTTGTCAGGCACTTTAGCGCAAATCGCTAAACGGACAACGCCCTATTTTACCGGCGGGATGTCTGCCAGGCAGAAGAGTGACGCGTGCGGCACTTTTGTTCCCTGCGCTTTTGCGCTAGCTTTAGAAAAACACTCCGGAGTCAATGCCATGTCACTGATACATCCGCGCCCGCTGCGCGGCAAGCTGGATGCGGTAAGCGAAATTTACGGCACCACGGTGCTGGGCGCGCCGCTACTGTGGTTTCCAGCGCCAGCGGCGGACGCACAGAGCGGTTTGCTTCTTGCCGGCACGCATGGCGACGAAACTGCCGCCGTGGTGACGCTTTCCTGCGCCATGCGGACCTTACAGGAGAGCCACCGTCGTCATCATGTGGTGCTGGCGGTTAACCCGGACGGCTGCCAGCTGGGACTGCGGGCTAATGCACGAGGGGTTGATCTCAACAGAAATTTTCCCGCCGCAAACTGGCAAAACGGCGAGACTGTATACCGCTGGAACAGCATGGCGGATGCACGCGATGTCAGGCTTTCGACGGGCGAGCGCCCCGCGTCAGAACCGGAAACCCGGGCGCTGTGCGATCTGATCCACCGGTTGTCACCGGCCTGGGTAGTCTCCTTCCACGAGCCGCTGGCCTGTATTGAAGATCCCCACGCCAGCCCGCTGGGCGAGTGGCTGGCCGGTAAAATGGCGCTGCCGCTGGTCACTTCTGTTGGCTATGCCACGCCTGGCTCGTTCGGCAGCTGGTGCGCCGATCTCAGTTTACCGGTCATTACTGCTGAACTGCCTGCCGTTTCCGCCGATGCATCCTCTGAGATGTACCTCGGCGCGATGGTGGATTTACTTACCTGGCAGCCCTGAGGCGGCAGCGTGCCTTATCAGGCTGCACCGCCGGCAAGCATGATGCGCCCACAGCTGAACGGCAGGCCCGGTTCCACGTCTGCCGCAAGCCAGGTCGGCCCGTCGAGATCGACAAAACGGGCCGCATTAACCAGCGGCAGCGCGGCTCCAATCGCTCTTGAGGTACAGAGCATACAGCCGAGCATCACTTCCAGTCCCGCGGCTTTGGCCGCCGTCGCCAGCGCCAGCGCTTCGGTCAGTCCGCCGGTTTTATCCAGTTTGATGTTGATCATTTCATAGCGTCCTGCCAGCATCGGCAGGCTCGCGCGCGTGTGGCAGCTTTCGTCTGCGCAGACGGGCAGCGGATGGATAAAATTTTCCAGCATGGCGTCGTCACCGGCAGGCAGCGGCTGTTCGAGCATCACCACCCCCAGATCGGCCAACAGCTGGCAGCGGGCCGCCAGCCCCTCCGCATGCCAGGACTCATTGGCGTCCACAATCAGCGTTGCTTCCGGCACCGCCGCACGCACCGCGACCAGACGTTCGGTAATCAGCGAATTATCCATTTTGATTTTCAGCAGCCTGGCGCCGTTCTGCCACAGCGCCAGCGCACCGCTCGCCATCATTTCCGGCGAGTCGATGCTGACGGTCTGTGCCATTTCAATCACCGGTGGCATAGGCGTATTGGTCAGCATCCAGAGATTGTCGCCCTGCTTACGGCTCTGTAAGTCCCAGAGTGCAGAATCAATGGCGTTGCGCGCCGCACCTGCCGGTAAACGCTGCTGCAACTGCTCGCGGGTTAACCCCTGCTGGAGCTCATCAAGCAGCGTGGTGATTTGCGCCAGTACAGAAGCTTCACTTTCCCCATAGCGGGGATAAGGTGTGCACTCCCCCACGCCTTTGCATCCTTCTTCCTCCAGTTCCACCACTATCACACCCGCCTCACGGCGAGCGCCACGCGCTATCACAAAGGGGGTGTGGAGCGGCCAGGCTTCCGGATATACCTTCACTGATCTCATCGGCTGTTCCTTTCGGGTGAACGGAGAAAAACGCTTCAGACACCATAGCGATTCCCGACCCGTTTTGGCAACGTGTTAACCCTTGTTACTGATTTTTCTGTTTGTCCTGGCGTGCATGACATACACTCATTGCACTGTTAAACGCGCTAATAAGGAAAGATCATGTCTCAGACCGTTCATTTTCAGGGCAATCCGGTACCCGTTGCTGGCGAGCTTCCACAGGCTGGTCAGCAGGCCAAACCTTTTACGCTGGTGGCGAAAGACCTCACTGAAGTTTCGCTCTCTACCTACGCTGGCAAGCGTAAAATTCTGAACATTTTTCCCAGTGTTGATACCGGCGTCTGCGCCACTTCCGTGCGTAAGTTTAATCAGTTAGCGGGCGAGGCTCAAAACAGCGTCGTACTCTGCATCTCTGCCGATCTGCCCTTTGCCCAGTCGCGCTTTTGCGGCTCCGATGGCCTGAGCAATGTGATCACGCTTTCCACCCTGCGCGGCAGCGATTTCAAACAGGATTATGGCGTGGCGATCGCGGAAGGCCCGCTGAAAGGGCTGGCGGCCCGCGCCGTGGTGGTGCTGGATGAGAATGATAAGGTGCTCTACAGCCAACTGGTGAACGAAATCACCACGGAGCCGGATTATGATGCGGCCTTAGCCGTTCTGAAATAATTCATACAGACAAAAAAGCCAGGTCACAGGACCTGGCTTTTTTATGTAGTGACTACGGCGGAGGTCAGCCCTCTTCCTGGTTTTTCTTCTGGCTCAGGCCATATTCTCGAAGCTTATTGGCAATTGCCGTGTGGGAAACGCCAAGGCGTTTGGCCAGTTTGCGGGTACTGGGATAGGAGAGATAAAGCCGTGTCAGCACGGAACGCTCGAAGCGGCTGGTAATTTCATCCAGTGAGCCTTCGATAGCCTCTTCACCCAGCGGCATTTCCGGGGTGAATTCCGGCAGTATCACATCCTGCGGACGCAGTTCATGCCCTTCCAGCTGCGTCAGCGCACGGTAGAGGGCATTTTTGAGCTGACGAACATTACCCGGCCAGGTGTAACGCATCAGGAAGGCATTAAGCTGCGGTGAAAGCTTCGGCCTCGCCACGCCCAGTTCATCCGCGAAGCGCGCCACAAACATCTCGGTAAGCGGCAGGATATCCTGAGGGCGATCGCGCAGCGGCGGAAGATTCAGCGTCAGCACGTTCAGACGGTAAAAGAGATCTTCACGGAATTCACCGCGATGCACCAGCTCCGTCAGGTTTTTCTGAGTGGCGCAAATCACCCGTACATCAACATGAACTTCATGCTCTTCGCCCACCCGCCTGAAAGTGCCATCGTTGAGGAAGCGCAGCAGCTTGGTCTGCATTCTCGGCGACATTTCACCGATTTCATCAAGCAGTACCGAGCCGCCGTTAGCCTGTTCAAAAAAACCTTTTTTACCTTCCAGCGCGTTGGGATAAGCACCGGCGGCATGACCAAACAACTCACTTTCCGCCACGTCGTCCGGCAGCGAGGCGCAGTTCAGCGCCAGAAAGGGTTTGCTGCCACGCGCACTGCGCAAATGGCAGGCGCGGGCCAGCATATCTTTGCCCGTGCCGGTATCGCCAACGATTAACAATGGCGCATCAAGCATCGCCAGCTTGCGGGCCTGATCGATCACCTGACGCATTTTCGGCGTCACTGCCACAATATGCTGGAATTCGCTGTCATCATTCACCGCCAGATTCTGCAACTGCTGCCCCATCCGCGCGGTCGATTTCAGCATTACCACCGCACCAACCGGGCTTTCCGGCTGCTCAGCATCACCAGAAGCGTATATCGGCGTGGCTTCCATCAGGAAATCCCGGCCCTGGATCACCACGCGCTGCGCCTGAGGCTCTATCCGCTCACTCTCCAGCCAGCGCTGAAAATTAAAGCCCGCGATAAGGGCACCGGCGCCGTAATTCCGCATTTTTTCTTCATTTAGTGAAAAAAGCGTCTGAGCCGCCGGGTTAGCCAGCTCCACCTTACTCTTGAGATCGATTGAAAATACCGGTTCTGGCAGCGCAACCAGCAAAGCGCTCAGCGCTCTGTGCTCACGCTCGGAGGGCAAAAAGGAGACGGTTCTGACATCTGTCACGCTGGGGATACGGCGAATTTCCGCCATCAGCTGGCTGAACTGCTGAAACTCAACCGGAGAAAAATTCAGGTAGATGCGGCCAATAGGGGCAATCTCAATACCGCGAAGATCGATGCTTCGTTCCACCAATAAATCAAGCAGTTCGCGGGTAAGACCGAGTCGGTCCTGGCAGAATACTTCCAGACGCATGCGTGGCAACCTTCTTCAATAACTGGCGTGCGCTGATGATACTCTATCGTTGCGCACGCCAGAAGAGATCCGGAAGGAAAAGTTGACAGTAAGCTACTTATCCGGCGTCACCGGTCCTTTTTGCAGCGCTTCTTTTAGCTGAACTATCAGGTCGCGGCGGAAATCGCCCAGGCGCGGCTTATCCCCTTCCATCCAGGGCAGTGGACGGCAAAGTTCCATCGCTTTGATCCCCAGCCTTGCCGTCAGCAGCCCGGCACCAATTCCCTGTGCCGCGCGGGCGGAAAAGCGGGCGGCCAGATCCTGAGACATCCAGTCCATACCGACTTCCCGGACCAGTTCCGAGGCACCGGCAAAGGCGATGTTCAGCAGCACCAGACGGAACAGGCGAATCCGGCTGAAGTAGCCTAATTCGATGCCGTAGATCGCCGCGATACGGTTAACTAACCGCAGATTGCGCCAGGCGATAAACGCCATATCAACCAGCGCGAGCGGGCTGACCGCGATCATCATCGTCGATTCCGCTGCGCTGCGGCCAATTTCGCGCCTTGCCTGGCGATCTAGCACCGGCTGCACCAATTGTGCATAGAGCGCGACAACTTCGCGGTCGTTGAGCGTTTCATGCAGCGAGGCGTGCCAGCGCTGCAAGGCTGGATGGGCCTGATCCAGTCCGGCCTGGCGGGCTAGCTTTTCACCGAACTCGCGTCCCCTGCCCATACCGTGGCTGCCCAGCAGTTCCCGCGCCACGTCCCGCTCTTCGGCACGTTCACGCAGACGGTAGAGCTTGCGCCATTCACCAATTACCGATCCCACCCCGGCAAAGACAATCAGGCCGCCAGCCACGCAGCCTCCCATGGCGATCCAGTCCTGCTGCAGCCAGGCGTGATGCGCCCACTGGACGCCCTGAGCTACCACGCTCACGCCAAAGACCGCCAGGCCGGCTTTGACCATTTTGCGCCACAGGCTCGGTTTTGGCCGCAGCGCAGCGTCAACCGCCCGCTCGCCGCTCCCTTCCTCTTCGGGCTGGGCGTCAGGCTGCTGAGCGATAAATTGCGCTTCCTGGCGATCGAACGCCCTGGCGGCTTTAAGCACCGGGCCTTTTTCTGCTTCCAGGGGCTGCGCGAAATCAATCCGCGGTTTAATCGGTACGTTCATCGCAGTTTATCTCCCAGTAAAAACTCCAGCGCGGAATCGAGACGAATATGCGGCAGAGGCCGGTCTATGTCCGCATCCTGTGGCCGGAACTGTTCAAAATGAAATCCCTGTTCCTGCCAGAATGCGTGACCAGGCAGACGCGGCGGCACTTCACCGGGATAGACCGTCAGCGGCGCGTTATCCTCCAGCCGGTGGCCGCGCAGCGCCGGGATCTTCTCACCTTTATGATCGACCAATCCGCTCTCCGTTGCCTGTACCGAGGCCAGGCCGATACAGTCCATGGTTATGCCTTCAAAGGCCGCATTCTGCCACGCATCCTGAACCAGTTGCTGCAGCAGCGAGACCAGGTTGGCGTGCTGATCGGCAGTGACGTGATCTGACTTGGTGGCGGCAAACAGCAGCTTATCAATCACCGGTGAAAACAGGCGGCGAAAGAGCGTACGCTGACCGTAGGAGAAACTTTGCATCAGTTGCGTCAGCGCCAGACGCATATCATTAAACGCCTGCGGACCGCTGTTAAGGGGTTGCAGGCAGTCAACCAGAACGATCTGGCGGTCAAAGCGCAGAAAATGATCTTTGTAAAATCCTTTCACCACATGCTGGCAGTAGTAGCGATAGCGCGCCCGTAGCATAGCGATGTTGCTGCCGCTCTCCGCCTGCGCCAGCTTAGCGGCCCCAGCTTCATCAGCCTGCGGCCAGGGGAAAAACTGTAACGCCGGCGCGCCCGCCATATCGCCCGGCAGCACAAAGCGGCCCGGCTGGATAAAATGCAGCCCTTCCTGCTTACATTTCAGCAGGTATTCGGTCCAGGCGTCAGCAATCTCCGCGAGGCGATTTTCGTCTGCGGGCGCCAGAGGATCGAGATTTTCACAGAGCTTACGCCAGCGCGCGGACCAGCTGGCCCGATCGCCTTGCAGCAGGGCGGTCATCTGGCGTGACCAGCTCAGATAGTCCTGGGCCAGCATCGGCAGATCGAGCAGCCATTCGCCGGGATAATCGACGATTTCAAGGTAGAGCGTGGAGGTATCTTTAAAATGACGCAGCAGCGATTCCCGGGATCGGTAGCGCAGCGCCAGGCGCATTTCACTGACGCCTCGCGTCGGCGTCGGCCAGCTGGGTGGCGTTCCGTAAAGCTGGGCCAGCCCTTCATCGTAAGTAAAGCGCTGAATGCCCATATCACGCTGCGGTACGCGCTTCACGCCCAGCAGCCGCTCTTCCCGGACGGCGGAGAACATCGGCAGGCGCGATCCGGAATTGACATGAAGTAACTGATTAACCAGCGAAGTGATAAAAGCCGTTTTTCCGCTCCGGCTCAGTCCGGTAACGGCAAGGCGCAAGTGGCGATCCGCGCCCCGGTTGACCAGCGACAGCAATTCATTCTGGAGTCGTTTCATCTGGGTGTCGGCACCTTTTTCTTATTGTTGGTTTGTTCAATCCTGGTCTGAACAAAGAGTACGCGCTCTCCTTACTGGCGTAAATAACAGAAGTTTCAGGATTTATTCCAGCGCGCGCTGGCACCGCGCACCAGACGGCGCAGCAGTGGCTCCAGCGCCCAGGCCAGTAAAATTTTCAGCGGGCGGCGCGTCACCGATTTAACGGCCCAGCCTGCCACACCAGCGGGACCATAATTCAGCGCGCTGATAAGGATAAATTTGCCGACTTTTTTCGCTGTGGGCGAGGCGCGATGCTGTAAAACAGATTGCCAGTTACGCATAACTCTTCTCCAGCGTCAGATGAGGGCCTGATTGGGCCCACAGGATTAAAGATCGGGTTTTCAGAGCTGGCCGAAACGGCTACGGACGCTGAACGTCTCGGAGGTGACGTAACGCTCCATCTCACGCAGCTGCCGCTCGCCCCCGTTAAGCTCAGCGCTGAGATTATCTAGCAGCTCTCCCGCGGAAGGCAGTTTTTCACCCTGATTCGCCATATCGCGCGGCATTTCATCCAGCACAAAAGCGAGCCCGAAATAGGCGATCAAAGTAAACATAAACAGGCCAAAAAACATCGACAGCACGACGATAACCCGCACCAGACGTACCGGAATCTCGAAATAGTCGGCAATGCCGGCGCAAACGCCCTTAACCTTACCGCGCGAAGGAATGCGCCAGAGCTTTTTGCCTTTTACGATGACGTTGCTCATGGCTGCCTCCAGTTAGGGTGCTCGGCGTTAAGGATCTCTTCCAGCGCCTGAATGCGCTCGCGCATCCGTTTGGCATCAAGCGTCAGCTGCTGAAGGCGCTGAAGTTCACTTTGTGACAGCTCGGTGCTGCTGTTTTGCCGGCTGTAATGCAGCCACAGCCAGATAGGTGCCACGAACAGCACAAATATGGTTAAAGGTATGGCAAGAAATAACGCGCTCATTCTGTCTCCTTGAATCGTTATAACCTGAACTGCAGTAAGGGCACCTGAACGGTGCCGCACGCCTGTTATTCGCTCGGGGTGTTCATTTTGGCTTTTAACGCCGCCAGTTGCTCGTTAATTTCATCATCAACGTTCAGTTCGGCGAACTGCTGATCGAGCGTTTTTTTACGACCAAAGCTCTGACTTTCCGCCTCGGCTTCCATATGATCGATACGACGCTCAAACGATTCAAAACGGGCCATCGCTTCATCAATCTTACCGCTGTCCAGCTGGCGACGAACGTCACGAGAGGAGGAAGCAGCCTGATGACGCAGCGTCAGCGCCTGCTGACGGGCGCGCGTTTCACCCAGTTTGCTTTCAAGCTCGCCGATTTCACCCTTCATTCTGACCAGCGTTTCTTCAACCTGCTCCGCTTCGCGGGTGAGCAAGGTAATCAGATCGGTCAGTTTCTGCTTTTCAATCAGCGCGGCGCGGGCGAGATCGTCTTTATCACGGCGAAGCGCCAGCTCCGCTTTTTCCTGCCACTCGGTCTGCTGGATCTCTGCCTGCTCAATGCGGCGCAGCAGCTGTTTCTTTTCCGCCAGCGCGCGGGCCGAGGTTGAACGGACTTCCACCAGCGTATCTTCCATTTCCTGAATCATCAGGCGGACCAGTTTCTGTGGGTCTTCCGCTTTTTCCAGCAGCGAATTGATGTTGGCATTTACGATGTCAGCAAAACGAGAAAAAATACCCATAATCACAATCCTCATTAATCAGTTTAGATGGCGCGGTGCGCTGTTAATGACTATTCAATTAGCGTGCCAACTTTTATCTTATTGATTTCAGGCGACTCCTGCGCTTTACAGTCTATCTTAAGGGCGGTAATGTGGTCGAAATCACTAACATTTGGTGAAATTCATGGAACAGCGCGATACCCTGCTGGGTGAGTCGAATAACTTTCTGGAAGTGCTGGAGCAGGTTTCACGGTTAGCGCCGCTGAACAAACCGGTACTGGTCACAGGCGAACGCGGCACCGGTAAAGAGTTAATAGCCAGCCGTCTTCATTACCTCTCCGAACGCTGGCAGGGTCCCTTTGTATCGCTTAACTGCGCGGCGCTGAATGAGAACCTGCTCGACTCTGAACTTTTCGGGCATGAGGCTGGCGCCTTTACCGGCGCCCAGAAACGCCACCTGGGCCGCTTTGAGCGCGCCGATGGCGGGACGCTCTTTCTGGATGAATTAGCCACGGCGCCGATGCTGGTGCAGGAAAAACTGCTGCGGGTGATTGAGTATGGGCAGCTGGAGCGCGTGGGCGGCAGTCAGCCTTTACAGGTCAGCGTCAGGCTGGTGTGTGCCACCAATGACGATTTGCCGCTGCTCGCCAACCAGGGGAAGTTCCGGGCGGATCTGCTCGACCGGCTGGCCTTTGACGTGGTACAACTGCCGCCGCTTCGCGAACGCCGTAGCGATATCCTGGTGATGGCCGACCATTTTGCCATCCAGATGTGCCGCGAACTTGGCCGGGCTTTCTTTCCCGGATTCACACCGGCGGCCCGCCAGGTATTGCTGGACTATGGCTGGCCAGGCAATATCCGCGAGCTGAAAAACGTGGTTGAGCGCTCGGTCTATCGTCAGAGCGAGATTGATGAGCCGCTGGATAACGTGATTGTTAATCCGTTTAAGCCGCGACATCTTACAGAGCAACCGGAAGCAGAACTTGAAACGGCAGCGCTTCCCGCCCTGCCGCTGGATTTACGCCGCTGGCAGCATGAGCAGGAGAAAGCGCTGCTGGAAAAGGGGCTTTCTCAGGCGCGCTTTCATCAGCGCCGCGCCGCTGAACTGCTCGGCGTCACCTATCATCAGCTGCGTGCAATGCTGAAAAAACACGGGATCGATCCCGGCAAACTTTGAGACGCCTTTCATGAACCTGAAATTTATCCCGCCCCTTATCATTCTTGTTGCCGCCATCCTGTTTATGGGCTGGTTTCTGGCGAGCGGCGCGTTTGCACCGGGAAGCTAGCGCCGTGGCCAGTCGTGCCAATAAAAGCTGTCACGCTTGCTGGCCCGCTCTGGCTAATAGGGACAAAAAAAAGCCCGCACAGGGCGGGCTAAACATACTGGAAGCAATGTGAGCAATGTCGTGCGCTTTGCCGGCAGAGCCACCGGTAAAGCGCACCTGAATAATAATCATTCTCAATGCAGCTTGTAAAGTAGTTTGTTGAGAATCTTTCTCATTCCCACAGACTTTGCGGGCATATATACCGTGCGCATTTTTGGTGGCATAGCAGGGCTTTTATCCCGCTCCTGCGTCAGCAAAAATTCCTCAAAGCGGGTTTACGCCCTTTTCGCCTGAAAAAACGTCAGTTATCCCCGCAATCTTTGGGCGTTGTTCAAGAGTGCGGTACACTCTGATGATTGCCTGATATTTCAGATGACCTATGCGCATATTAATTTCGACTCTCCTTACTGGCCTGCTGCTGGCGACCTCCTCTGCCTGGGCCGCCGTGCCTGGTGATATCCGGCAGACCGGCTTCGTCTACTGCGTGAACGGAAATATCGCCTCTTTTAATCCCCAGCTCGCCAGCGGAGGATTAATTGTCGATACGCTTGCCGCTCAGCTTTATGACCGGCTGCTCGATGTGGATCCTTATACTTACCGCCTGATACCTCAGCTGGCGAAAAGCTGGGAGGTCCGGGATAACGGGGCCACTTACCGCTTTCATCTTCGCCACGACGTTTCGTTTCAGACGACCGCCTGGTTTACCCCTGGCCGCCAGTTAAACGCCGATGATGTGGTATTCAGCTTCAGGCGCATTTTTGACCGACGCTTCGCCTGGCACGGCGTTAACGGCGGCGATTACCCCTATTTTGACAGCCTGCAGTTTGCCGATGCGGTAAAAAGTATCAAAAAACTGGGCAACTATACGGTTGAGATTCGTCTGCACCGCCCTGATGCGTCGTTCCTGTGGCATATGGCTACCCACTATGCGCCCGTTCTGTCAGCCGAGTATGCCGACCAGCTGACCCGCGCCGATCGGCAGGAACAGATGGATCGCCAGCCGGTGGGCACTGGTCCCTTTATGCTCAGTGAGTATCGTACCGGCCAGTATATCCGCCTGGCACGTAATCCTGACTACTGGAAAGGCCTCCCCAGAATGTCGCAGGTGGTCATCGATATGGGCGCAGGCGGAACCGGACGCCTTTCCAAGCTGTTGACCGGCGAATGTGATGTGCTGGCCTATCCGGCCGCCAGCCAGATTTCGGTCCTGCGTGACGATCCCCGTCTCCGGCTGACGCTCCGCCCCGGCATGAATATCGCCTATCTGGCCTTTAACACGCGCAAAGCTCCGATGGATCGCGTGGAAGTGCGTCAGGCTTTGGCGCTGGCGATCAATAATGAGCGGCTGATGGAATCCATCTATTACGGGACGGCGGAGACCGCCGCCTCGATCCTTCCCAGGGCATCCTGGGCGTATAACAACGAGGCCCGCGTCACTGAATACAATCCACAGAAGTCCCGCGAGCAGCTGAAAGCGCTTGGCGTTGAGAATCTCCACCTTAATTTATGGGTGCCTTCTGCCTCGCAGGCATGGAATCCCAGCCCGCTGAAAACCGCCGAGTTGATTCAGGCCGATCTCGCCCAGGTTGGCGTTTCCGTCACTATTGTCCCGGTCGAAGGACGTTTTCAGGAGGCGCGTCTGATGGAGATGACGCACGATCTGACGCTGACCGGCTGGGCGACCGACAGTAACGATCCGGACAGCTTCTTCCGTCCACTGTTCAGCTGCGCAGCGATCGGCTCACAGACTAACTATGCGCACTGGTGCGACCCTGAATTTGACGAAACGCTGCATAACGCGCTGCTCTCACAGCAGCTGGCTTCCCGGATTGACTATTATGACCGGGCGCAGACGATGCTGGCCGAGGCGCTACCCGTGCTGCCGCTGGCCTCTTCCCTGCGGCTGCAGGCCTATCGCGCTGATATCAGAGGACTGGTCCTCAGCCCCTTCGGTAATGCCTCCTTTGCCGGCGTGCATCGTGTTGATGGCGAGGAGAAGTAAATCATGTTGATCTATACGCTGCGCCGTCTGGTGCTCTGGGTGGTTACCCTTATTATGCTGACGCTGGTCGGTTTCAGCCTGAGCTACTTTACGCCTCACGCGCCGCTGATGGGCGCCTCGTTCGGTGACGCTTTTCTTTTCTGGTATCAGGGGTTGTTCCAGCTCGACTTCGGCGTCTCCAGTACTAACGGCGAGCCGATCAATCAGCAGATACTTGAAGTCTTCCCTGCCACGCTTGAACTCTGCATTCTGGCCTTTACCCTGGCGATGCTGATCGGTATTCCGCTGGGTATCACTGCCGGGGTATTGCGCAACAAGTGGCAGGATAAACTGATCAGCGCGCTGGCTTTAATCGGATTTTCCCTGCCGATCTTCTGGCTGGCGCTGCTGCTGACGCTCTTTTTCTCCCTGACGCTGGGCTGGCTGCCGGTTTCCGGACGCTTTGACCTGCTTTATCCGGTAAAAGATATTACCGGCTTTGCGCTGATTGATGCCTGGCTTAGTCCTTCGCCCTGGCGACATGAAATGATTATCAGCGCCATAAAGCACATGATCCTGCCCGTGCTGGCGCTGGCCGTGGCGCCGACGACGGAAGTGGTCAGGTTGCTACGCCTCAGTACCCGCGAGGTGATGGAGCAGAACTACATCAAAGCGGCCGCCACGCGCGGCCTCTCCCGTTTTACCGTTATTCGCCGCCACGTGCTGCATAACGCGCTGCCGCCGGTCATACCAAGGCTGGGACTTCAGTTTTCAACCATGCTGACGCTGGCGATGATTACCGAAATGGTATTTAACTGGCCCGGACTGGGCCGCTGGCTGGTGGATGCCATCCGCCAGCAGGATTATGCCGCTATCTCAGCTGGCGTGATGGTGGTTGGCAGTCTGGTGATCACCGTCAATGTGCTGGCAGATATTCTGGGCGCGCTCACTACCCCTTTGAAGCATAAGGAATGGTATGCCTTACGATGATATTTACGCCGAGAAGCGCGCCCCCAGTCCACTGCGTTACACCTGGCGGCTGTTTTACCGTGATACGGTGGCGATGGTCGGCTTTTATACCTTTATCGTGCTGCTTCTGCTGTGCATCTTTGGTCAGCTTCTGGCCCCGTACGACCTGGACCAGCAGTTTCTGGGCTATCAGCTTCAGCCGCCTTCCTGGTCGAGGTATGGCGACGTCTCATTCTTTCTCGGTACCGACGATCTTGGCCGGGACGTCCTGAGCCGGTTGTTAAGCGGCGCGGCCCCGACCGTCGGATCGGCAATTCTGGTCACCGTTCTCGCCGCCGTTTGCGCTCTGGTCATCGGCCTGATCGCAGGCTTAACCAGGGGGTTGCGTTCGGCGTTGTTGAACCATCTGCTGGACACGCTGCTCTCTATTCCCTCGCTGCTGCTGGCTATCATCGTCGTGGCGTTTCTTGGGCCTCGTCTGGAGCATGCCCTGCTGGCGGTTTTCCTGGCGATTATTCCGCGACTTGTCCGGGCGATTTATACGGCGGTGCATGACGAGCTGGAAAAAGATTACGTGGTGGCCGCGAGGCTGGATGGCGCGAGCAGTATGAATATTCTGCGTTATGCCGTGCTGCCTAACATTCTGGCGCTGCTGGTGTCTGAATTTACACGGGCGCTGTCGATGGCCATTCTGGATATTGCCGCGCTGGGCTTTCTCGACCTGGGCGCCCAGCTGCCCTCGCCGGAATGGGGCGCGATGCTTGGCGACTCGCTGGAGCTGATTTATGTGGCGCCCTGGACCGTGATGCTGCCCGGCGCGGCGATTATGCTCAGCGTACTGATTGTTAACCTGCTCGGCGACGGTATCCGCCGGGCTATCGTGTCGGGAGTTGAATAATGCCGCTGCTCGATATCCGTAATCTGACCATTGAATTTATGACCGCCGACGGGCCGGTCAAGGCGGTCGATCGGGTCAGTATCACCCTGACCGAAGGGGAAATTCGCGGCCTGGTGGGCGAGTCCGGCTCGGGAAAAAGCCTGATTGCCAAGGCCATCTGCGGCGTCACTAAGGATAACTGGCGGGTTACCGCAGACCGGATGCGGTTCAATGATATCGATCTGCTGCATCTCTCGCCTGCTGAACGCCGTAAAATCGTTGGTCATAATGTCTCCATGATCTTCCAGGAGCCGCAATCCTGTCTGGACCCCTCTGAGAACGTTGGCCGTCAGCTGATGCAGGCAATCCCCCGCTGGACGTGGAAGGGCCGCTGGTATCAGCGCTTCCGCTGGCGTCACCGCCGCGCCATTGAGCTGCTGCACCGCGTGGGGATAAAAGATCATAAAGATATTATGAGCAGCTATCCCTATGAGCTGACTGACGGTGAATGTCAGAAGGTGATGATCGCCATCGCGCTGGCTAACCAGCCGCGCCTGCTGATCGCCGACGAACCGACCAATGCGATGGAGCCAACCACTCAGGCGCAGATTTTCCGCCTGCTGACCCGGCTGAATCAGAACAATAACACCACTATTCTGCTGATCAGCCACGACCTGCAGATGCTCAGCAAGTGGGCCGACCGCATTAATGTTCTCTACTGCGGACAGACCGTGGAAACGGCACGCAGTGAAGATCTGATTGCCACGCCGCATCATCCTTATACGCAGGCCCTAATCCGCGCGATGCCGGATTTTGGGCTGTCGCTGCCGCATAAGAGCCGCCTCAACACCCTGCCCGGCGCGATTCCTTCGCTGGAGCACCTGCCGATCGGTTGCCGCCTTGGCCCACGCTGCCCCTACGCGCAGAAAACCTGTATTCAGACGCCACGCCTTGCCGGACCCCGTTCGCATCTGTTTGCCTGCCATTTCCCGCTTAATATGGAGAAACAGTGATGGTTGAAACGCTGCTGGAAGTGCGCAATCTGAGTAAAACCTTCCGCTACCGCACCGGCCTGTTCCGACGGCAGCATGTTGAGGCGGTCAAGGGCGTCAGCTTTACCCTGCGGGAGCGGCAAACGCTGGCGATTATCGGCGAAAACGGATCGGGTAAATCGACCCTGGCAAAGATGCTCAGCGGTATGATTGAACCGACCGAAGGCGAAATTGTGATTGACGACCATCAGCTGAAGCATGGGGATTACGGCTACCGTAGCCAGCGTATCCGCATGATTTTTCAGGATTCGTCCACATCGCTCAATCCGCGTCAGCGCATCGGTCAGATCCTGGATTTTCCGCTCAGGCTGAATACCGATTTAACCGCCGAAGAGCGGGAAAAACGCATTATTGGTACGCTGCGCCAGGTCGGCTTGCTGCGGGATCATGCCGCTTACTATCCGCATATGCTGGCCCCCGGGCAGAAGCAGCGCGTCGGACTGGCCCGCGCGCTGATCCTTCAGCCCAAGGTCATTGTTGCCGACGAGGCGCTGGCCTCGCTGGATATGTCGATGCGCTCTCAACTGGTCAACCTGATGCTGGAACTTCAGGAGAAGCACGGGATTTCCTACATCTATGTGACGCAGCATCTGGGGATGATGAAACATATCAGCGATCAGGTGCTGGTAATGCATCACGGCGAAGTCGTGGAACGAGGCAGCACCGCAGAAGTGTTGGCCTGTCCGCTGCACGATCTGACCAAAAGACTGATTGCGAGCCATTTTGGTGAGGCGCTGACGGCTGACGCCTGGCGTAAAGATCGTTGATCAACAGACTAAGGAAAACCGGTTTGCGTTTATTTAAACTGAATGTTTACACAGGCTATTTATGGCTGCTTGTTCTCATGCCCGTGTTATTTTTCTTTACCGGCAATATTTACTTTGCCGGCACTGCGCTGATTGTAACCTGCCTGGCCCCTTTTTATTTTATTCTGGCCTGGTTTTCAGTTTCCTCATGGGGGAAATCAATCAGGGCCTCATCAGCGCGATTCTGGATGGTGGGCGTGCTGTTTTCAGTCTTTCTTTTTCTCTTTTTTATTCTTTCACGCCAATGGGCTAACGGCGCAATAAATCAGGTTTTTTCCGTCGATCCTTCACTTCTCCCCCTCACTGCGCAGCTCATTACGCCACTCTATATCCCCTTTAATTTTATTTTTAACGATATTGTCTCTAACGGCATTTTAATCGTCTCTGTCTTGCTGGCCTTAATTATTTCGCCGTTGCTGTTTGTCTGGTTAATAGTTAACGGAGGTGAAGAGTGGAAAAGAACGTTTTTACGCTTTGCTTTACTGCTGCTGGCCACCGTACTGATTAGTTACTCTGCACAAATTTTTCAGCGGGTCGGCATGCTCAAAAATGATTTGATTGTTAACGTTGCGCTCTGGGCTGACTTTAACGACCGAGATTACTGCCGTGACGCCTGGGCTGCCCAACCTCATAAAACCCTGTTTCTTTCCGCTACAAAAGTAATGGTTTTTTTTCCTGACAATCCTGATTCTCTCCGTTTGCAGATTAAGCAGTGCGATTCCAGATAAAATAATTAAGGTAGGCGAGTTATACCGTTCCGCTATTTATTAGCACCGATCATTCTTTGGTTCATCAGCCGCCCTGCGGCAGGATAGTGATGCTCTTCAGGTCCGGTCAGGAGATATCGCCTCGCCGGGCCGGCTAACCTGATAAGGAATGACCATGGAACCGCGCCGTTCTCCCGGCCACAGTCACTGGTATCATGAAACGCTTGCCACCCGCGACTTCCACACGGCGCCGCTCTGTCCTGAGGCGGCGGATGTCGAGGATCGCTTTTTGCTCGGTCTGGCTGCACAGTGCACCGGTGAACTGCAAAGCGTGCTGCGGCAGGCTGGTGCGTCGCTGCTGGCCGCCCGCCGGACCTGTGACCGGCTTTTTCCGGCGGGCCTGGCCACCAGCAGGACGCATACGCTCACGCTATACGACCGCCTCAGCTCGGCGCTTATCGTCGCGCAGGTGACGGGCATCCAGCGTCTCTGCAATCATTACGCCGCCCGCCTTAACCCGCTCTCCGGTCCCGATCCTTCAAGAGAGAGCAACCGGCGGCTGACGCTGATGACGGAGTATTCCCGCCAGCTTGCCAGCCAGCCCGCCGTGATTGACGGTGCGGCACTGCACCGACTGAACGAAGCCGGACTTACCACTGCGGATATCGTTACCCTCACTCAGATCATCGGCTTTGTCAGTTACCAGGCGCGGGTGGTGGCAGGCATTCATGCCCTTCTCGCCCTGCCGGTACGCTGGATCCCCGGCATGCCTCTGCCGCAAGATGCCGAAACGCTCAGGCAAAAGGCGCGCTGGCAGACCAGCCTGAGGCCGGTTGAAAAGCGTGACGCCTGCCCTCATCAGCTTGAGCTGCTGGCGCGCTGTCAGAGACAGCGCTTGCTGAAGGAGAACGGCGGCGTGCTGGCGCATGATGCGCCGGTGCTGGAGTGTCTGAACCTGTTGATCTGCTCGCTGGAGCCGCAGCGGCAATCGCCAGAAAGCGCACTGGCGGGCGCGGTTTGCGCCAGAATTAATGGCAGTTCAGCCTGTTTTTACCGTTACGGTGCGGGAAAGCTGCGCGATGCGCTACAGCAAAACGTTGAACAGGCGATGCTTGTGGCAGCGGTCAGAGAACAGGCGGTGATTAACCTGGCGGCACAGCTTACCCGCTCGCCTGACCGCTTTAGCGCTGCTCATATCCAGCCGCTGAAAGAGGAAGGTCAGGATCTGCACTCCCTCTTCGGGCTGATCCAGTTCACGGCGCTGACTGGCTGGCATAATCGTCTGATGCTGGCGCTTGGCTCGACGGAAACCACAGACGCCCATTCTGACTGAATAAGCGCCGCTTACTGCCCGGCAGTGCGAACGTTCAGGTTAAAACCTCAGACGGCAAAACGAGGCTAACGCTCACTTGCCCAGCGGCGCACCTCATCAAAAAAGTGCTGTGAAAGCGGAGTTGCCCGGCCCGGCTCAGCGATCACCACCGCGGCCTCGCGCGACATGGGGGCGATATCCAGCACGCGGCTTTGCAGTTCGGGCGTCATTTCCGGCAGCAGATGTCCACGTGGAGAGATCAGGCAGCCCAGCCCCACCTGCGTGCTTTGCAGCAGCTGAAAGATGGAAGTCGTCTCTATGATGACCCGCATCCGCAGCGCCGCGTCCCGAAAATGGCCATCCAGATAGCGACGGAAATAGCGGGTCTGATCAGCCAGGCACAGTGGAACCTCTGAAAGGTCGGCCAGCCGAAGCGGCGTGTCGCCGCACAGCTCCGGGAAATAACGCGGATGAAAGACCACCTCAACGCCTTCATCCTGAAGTGGCTCAGCCTGAAAATGCAGCTCGCGCAGCGTGGCGAGTTCGAAAAAGCCGATACCGACATCCACCGTGTGGCTGTTCAGCGCTTCCAGCAGCTGATCGGCGCTAAGGACGGCTACCCGGTAATCGAGCTGCGGATACCGATCGCTGATCTCTTTCAGCATCAGCGGCAGTGAAATACTGCACTGTGGCACCACCCCGATGCGCAGCGTACCGTTGACGCCGTGCTTCAGGGATTCCACTTCCAGCTTCAGCCCCTGGTAAACTGACACGATTTCCCGCGCCCACGAAAGTACCCGCTCGCCCTCCGAGGTAAAGCCATCAAAGTTATTACTGCGGTTGATCAATGAAAGCCCTAACTCACGCTCCAGATTCTTCAGGCGCATCGAGAGCGTGGGCTGGCTGACAAAACTGGCTTCAGCGGCACGGCCAAAATGGCGTTCCCGCTCAAGATTGACGAGATAGGTAAGCTGTTTTATGTCCATTACTGTACGCGTCGCTAAAAAAGTCAGGCAGTGTAGCATGTCCACTGGCCGCCCGGGTGAGCTGTCACCCGAACGGTTATCGGCAGGATTCAGGCAATGCCCAGTGCTGTTTTCACTTCATTGGCGATCTTTTCCACCTGTGGACCATATATAACCTGAACATCGTGATCGCTGACGCGGTTAACGCCGTTCGCCCCGGTTGTCATGAGCGTCTGATCGACCACCTCTTTCATCTCTTTCACCCGCACGCGAAGCCGGGTAAAGCAGCAATCGACGTCCTCTATATTGCCCTGCCCGCCCAGGCCGCTGATGATGACCTGGGTCCGCTGATCCACCGGCACGGTGGTGGCCTCTTTTTCAACCTCTTCCGACTCCCTGCCGGGCGTCTCCACGCGCATCCGGGTAATGACAAAACGGAAGCCGTAGTAATAGACAGGAATATAGATCAGGCCGAGCAGGATACTCCACCACCACTGAGTTTTACTGCCGCCAAGGATGCCGAAAACGATCAGGTCGATAGCGCCACCCTGCACGTTGCCGATCATCAGATGCATAAGCGACATCAGCATAAAAGAGAGGCCGCTCAGCAGCGCGTGGAAGAGGTAGAGCACGGGTGAGACAAAAATAAAGCAGAACTCCAGCGGCTCGGTGATCCCCGTGGTAAAGGAGGTCAGCGCGCCAGCCAGCACCAAAGCCTTAACGCGCTGTTTATGCGCGGGCCTGGCGCAATGATACATCGCCAGCGCCGCTGCGGGCAGGCCAAACATCATCACCGGGATTTTGCCCTGTGCAAGGAACTGGGTGGCATTACGTACGATCTCATCCGGCACCGATCCGGGATGCGTCAGCGCCGTATTAAAAATATTCAGCGCACCGACGATAGTCTGGTTATCCACGGTGGCGATGCCGCCTATTGGCGTAAAGCGGACGGTTTCATTCAGAATATGATGCAGTCCCGTCGGAATAAGTAGCCTTTCGCTGGTCCCGTAAAGGAATGCGCCATACTGCCCGCTTTTGCCAATCAGTTCGCCCACCCACGCAATGCCTGCGCCAATGGTAGGCCAAATCATCGCCAGCAATACACCCACCAGCGGCAGGATCAGCACGGTGATAATAGGCACCAGACGCCTGCCACCGAAAAAGCTAATCGCCGTGGGGAGCTGGGTGGTGTAGAAACGGTTATGGATCGCCACCGTTAGCAGACCGGCAATAACCCCGCCAAGCACGCTCATGTTATAGGTGAAAATCCCCAGCATCTCGATATATTCAGCCGAAGTCATCATGGCTTCCGTCTGGGCCATCCCCTGCGCCTGAAGCGCTTCCGGTGTGGTGGTCGCGGCGGTCAGCCCCTGTGCGCCCAGCGTGGCGCTGACGCCCACATGCATGGCGATAAAACCAATCACTGAGGCAAACGCCGCGGTCGGTTTTTCCGCCTTTGCCAGCCCGATGGCGCTGGCGACGGCAAAAAAGACCGGCAGGTTGGCAAAAAGTGCGCCGGCAACTTTACGAATGAAGCCGATAATCAGTTGCGGCACTTCGAGCCGGGCAAAGGCCTCGCCGGTAATGGCGGGGTTTTGCATGGCAGCCGCCACCCCCAGAAATATCCCGGCGGCGGCAATGACCGAAATCGGCATCATCAGCGCTTTGCCAAAGGCGTGGACTTTGCTGGCAAATTCTTTCATAGGCCCCTCGTTAACAGAACGAAAGCCTAATTATTGGTCAGCACTGCGGGGCAGGATGGTAAAAACCGTTTTATGGGTCAGGTTCTATGAGGGAGATCACGCTTTAGCGATAAACCGCAGCTATCGCACCATTAAACCAATCAATTAGACAATTTTTTTACCTGCTTGCAGACTAATCTCACAAAATAAGAAATGATTTCTTAACAAACCAAAAACATAAATTAAACCTGCGAAGTAATATGAAATTTAAAACTGCAATTAAGCCCTATGAGGCGGCGGCCGGCGGCTGGGGATCGCTTGAAGCGACGACCCGTTTCGTCTTCGACAGCAAACAAGTTCTGAAAAATATGCGCAACCTGATGCGCATGAATAAAGCAAAAGGGTTTGACTGCCCGGGTTGCGCCTGGGGCGATGACAACAAAAGCACCTTCAGTTTCTGTGAGAACGGCGCTAAAGCGGTCACCTGGGAAGCGACCCGCCGCTTCGTCGACGCCAGCTTTTTCGCGCAGCACACCGTTTCAGCCCTCTATCAGCAGAGCGACTATTTCCTTGAATATCAGGGGCGCCTGACCGAGCCGCTACGTTACAACCGCAGCACCGACCGCTATGAGCCAATTAGCTGGGACGACGCTTTCGCGCTGATCGCCCGCCACATTAAGGCGATGGATAATCCCGATCAGATGGAGCTTTATACCTCTGGCCGCGCCAGCAACGAAGCGTCATGGCTTTATCAGCTGTTTGGCCGTATGAACGGCAGCAACAACTTCCCTGACTGCTCCAATATGTGTCATGAAGCGAGCGGCTCTGGCCTTAAGCGCAGTATCGGCGTGGGCAAAGGCACCATTCGCCTTGATGACTTCGATCATGCCGATGCCATTTTCGTTTTCGGCCAGAACCCGGGCACGAATCACCCGCGTATGCTGCACAGCCTGCGCCATGCTGCCGATCACGGCGCAAGAATTGTCACCTTCAATACGCTGCGTGAGCGCGGCCTGGAGCGGTTTGCCGATCCGCAAAAACCGCTGGAAGTGGTCACCAGCAAGGCCGGCACCATCAGCTCAACCTATTATCAGCCGAACCTGGGCGGTGATATGGCGGCCGTGCGCGGAATGGTAAAAGCGCTGGCGGAGACACACCGTGCCCGCGTGGCCGCAGGCGAAAAAGGCCTGTTTGATGAAGTGTTTATCAATGCCAAAACGGAAGGGATGGAAGCTTACCTGGCCGCCGTCGACGCCACTGAGTGGTCGCATATTGAGAAGCAGTCAGGCCTGAGTGAACAGCAGATCCGCGAAGCGGCAGCTATTTACCAGAGCGCAGAGCGGGTTATCTGCACCTGGGCTATGGGCATCACTCAGCATAAGCATTCCGTCGATACCGTACGTGAAATCGTCAATCTTCAGCTGCTGTTTGGTCAGCTGGGCAAAAAAGGCGCTGGCCTCTGCCCTGTGCGTGGACACAGTAACGTACAGGGTAACCGTACCATGGGCATCGATGAAAAGCCTTCTCAGGCGTTTCTCGACAGCATGGCCGCCCATTTTGACTTCGAGCCGCCGCGCAACATCGGTCACAATACCGTTGAAGCACTGGAAGCGATGCTGAGAGGCGAAGTGAAGGTGCTGATCGCGCTGGGTGGCAACCTTGCCGCCGCTGCGCCGGACAGCCCGCGTACTGAAGAAGCGCTGCGCCGCTGCGGCCTGACCGTGCAGATCTCGACCAAGCTTAACCGTAGCCACCTCTGTCCTGGCGCTGAAGATGCGCTGATCCTGCCAACCATTGGCCGTACCGAGCAGGATATTCAGGCAAGCGGCCCTCAGTTTATTACTGTGGAAGACTCTTTCAGCATGGTGCACGCTTCCGAAGGCATCGGTAAACCGCTGGCTGAGACGCAGCGTTCTGAAACGTCAATTGTGGCCAGCATTGCCCATGCCGTGCTGGGAAGCGGGAAAGTTGACTGGCTGGCACTTGCCGGCGACTACAACAAAATCCGCGATCATATTGCTGCGACGATCCCAGGCTTCAGTGATTTCAACGCGAAGTGTGAAGTTAAAGGCGGATTCTATCTCGGTAACGCCGCGGCGGAATTCCGTTTCAATACGCCAAACAATAAAGCGCAGTTCAGCTCTGGCAGCCTGCCGGCGTCGCTGTTCCCTCAGCTTGATGTTGAAGTGCCTTTTACGCTGCAAACCCTGCGTTCACACGATCAGTACAACACCACCATTTACGGTCTGGACGATCGCTACCGCGGCGTTTATGGTCAGCGCGAAGTGCTCTTTATTCACCCGGATGATATGGCCGCACAGGGGCTTTCCGCCGGAGATGAAGTGGATATCGAAACGTTGTGGAACGACGGCATTACCCGTCGGGTCAGCGGCTTCAAACTGGTGCCTTATAATATTCCGAAAGGGAACCTGGCTGCCTACTATCCTGAAACCAACCCGCTGGTTCCCCTTTCCAGCTTTGGCGACGGAAGCGGCACGCCGACCTCTAAATCGGTGCCGGTAAAAATCAGCCTTTCCCCGGCGAAATCCGGCCTGCGCATCGCCTGATCCTGAGGCCGTTTCGTTGCATTCAAAGCCGGGTTTCCCGGCTTTTTACTTGCCGCGGGACGGTTAATCGCGTAAAACTGTCTGCCGCTCTTAGGCCACGAAAACTGTTGAGATTATGTTCCAGGATAACCCGCTGCTCGCGCAGCTCAAAGAGAAACTCCACTCCCAGACGCCGCGTGTTGAAGGGGTCGTCAAAGGGACCGAAAAAGGCTTCGGCTTTCTTGAGGCCGATGCTCAGAAGAGCTACTTTATTCCCCCACCTTTCATGAAGAAAGTGATGCATGGCGATCGTATAGTCGCGGTGCTGCAAACCGATAAGGATCGTGAAATTGCCGATCCTGAAAAGCTGGTTGAACCCTTCCTGACGCGTTTTGTTGGCCGGGTACAGCGCAAAGATGACCGACTCTCTATCGTACCGGATCATCCCCTGCTTAAAGATGCCATCCAGTGCCGCGCCGAGCGCAGCGTTAAGCATGATTTTCAGCATGGCGACTGGGCCGTGGCCGAAATGCGCCGCCATCCGCTGAAAGGCGATCGCACTTTTTACGCGGAACTCACCGAATTTATTACCACGGCGGACGATCATCTTGCGCCATGGTGGGTCACCCTTTCCCGTCATAATCTTGAGCGTGAAGCGCCAGAAGCCGTCACCGGCGACATGCTGGACGAACAGCTTGAGCGGGAAGATTTGACCGCGCTGGAGTTTGTCACCATTGACAGCGCCAGCACCGAAGATATGGATGATGCGCTGCACGTGGCTGAAACGCCTGAAGGCGATCTGCTGCTGACGATCGCCATTGCCGATCCGACGGCCTATGTGGCAGCCGGCAGCGAACTGGACGCCATCGCGGCCGAACGCGCCTTCACCAACTATCTGCCCGGCTTTAACATTCCGATGCTGCCGCGCCAGCTCTCGGACGATATCTGCTCACTGCGTCCCAACGAACGTCGTCCGGTGCTGGCCTGTCGTGTTCGCGTTGCCGTTGACGGCACGCTGGGCGACGATATTCAGTTCTTTGCCGCGTGGATTGAGTCAAAAGCCAAGCTGGCCTATGACAACGTTTCCGACTGGCTGGAAAAGCTGGGCGAATGGCAGCCGCCAAGTGATGCCATTGCTAACCAGATCCAGTTATTGCATCGCCTCTGCCTGGCACGTGCCGAATGGCGGCAGGCCCATGCGCTGGTGTTTAAGGACCGTCCTGACTTCCGCTTTATGCTGGGTGAGAAAGGCGAAGTGCTGGACATCGTTGCCGAGCATCGCCGCATCGCCAACCGCATTGTCGAAGAAGCGATGATTACCGCCAATATCTGTGCCGCCACCGTGCTGCGCGATAAGCTGGGCTTCGGGATCTATAACATTCATCTGGGCTTTGATGCTGCCGGTGCCGAACAGGCCGCTGCGGTGCTTGACAATCACGGCGTCAAAGTCGATCCGCTGGCGATCGCCACGCTGGATGGCTTCCGTACGCTGCGTCGCGAGCTTGACGCCCAGCCGACGCAGTTCCTCGACAGCCGCATCCGTCGTTTTCAGTCGTTTGCTGAGGTCAGCACCCTGCCAGGCCCGCATTTTGGTCTTGGACTGGAGGCTTACGCTACCTGGACATCACCTATCCGTAAGTACGGCGATATGATTAACCATCGCCTGCTCAAGGCGATGGTTAAAGGCGAAACCGCAACGCCGCCTCAGGATGAGGTTACGGTGAAAATGGGTGAGCGCCGTCGTCAGAACCGTATGGCAGAGCGAGACGTGGGGGACTGGCTCTACTCCCGCTTTCTGCAGAAGTCAGCGGGCACCGGTGAACGTTTCAGCGCGGAGATCATCGACGTCTCCCGTGGCGGTATGCGCGTGCGCCTGACGGCTAACGGCGCGGTAGCCTTTATCCCCGCCCCTTTCATTCATGCCGTGCGTGATGAACTGGTCTGCAGCCAGGAAAATGGCACCGTGCAGATCAAAGGCGAGGTGGCTTACCGCGTAACCGATGTGATTGAGGTGACTATCGCTGAAGTGCGTATGGAAAACCGCAGCGTCGTGGCCCGTCCGGCTGCCTGAGTATCCCGTAAGGGGGGATAAATACTATCCCACCTTTGAGGGTGACTGACAGCGTGCTGGTACCCGCAAGGCCTGCCAGTCAAGAGGCAAAAAGCTTTGTCCCGCGTCCTCAATGGCGCGGGACACTTTACTCCCCGTTCCTCTTCATGCCCGGCGTACGTTTGTCATTATTGATAAGATTGAATTAATTCTCTTACCCCCTGTTTTCATCGCCCTCTTTGCTTTACTTCTTCACCGCTAAAACCCCTTCACCTTCACATTTCTTCCTTCGGTAACTTTCATAAACAAACAATTACATTACTTTTAATTCGTGAGCAGATCGCTTAATAAACATGGAAGGAGTAATGGATGAGAAACGTCAAAACCGGTGTTGTCTGGTCAGCAGTGGCGCTGGCGGGCGCGGGCGCGTTCGCCATGCTGGCCTTAAGCCGCGGCGAACATGTCAACGCGATGTGGCTGGTTATCGCCTCGGTGGCCTGCTACAGCATTGCCTACCGCTTCTACAGTTTGTTTATCGCCCGGGACATCTTTGAACTGGACGATCGCCGTAAAACCCCTGCCGAGCGAAAAAATGATGGTCTGGACTACGTGCCGACCAATAAATGGGTGCTGTTCGGCCATCACTTTGCCGCAATCGCTGGCGCAGGCCCGCTGGTTGGCCCTATTCTGGCGGCGCAAATGGGCTTCCTTCCCGGCACCATCTGGATCCTGATTGGCGTTATGCTGGCGGGCGCCGTGCAGGATTTTCTGATTCTGTTTATCTCTACCCGCCGGGATGGACGTTCCCTCGGGGAAATGGCGAAGCAGGAGCTGGGCGCCTTTGCGGGCGTGGTCACCATGCTCGGCGCGCTGGGCGTAATGATCATTATCCTTTCGGCGCTGGCGCTGGTGGTGGTGAAAGCCCTGGCAGACAGCCCGTGGGGACTCTTTACCATTGCCGCTACCATTCCGATTGCCCTTTTTATGGGCGTTTATATGCGCTTTATCCGGCCAGGCAAAATTGCTGAAGTATCGCTGATCGGGTTCGTGCTGATGATGGCCGCGATCGTTTACGGTGGCGATATTGCCCAGCATCCTTACTGGGGGCCTTTTTTTACCCTTAAAGGGACTACGCTGACCTGGGTGCTGGTTATCTATGGGTTTATCGCCTCGGTGCTGCCCGTCTGGCTGCTGCTCGCACCGCGCGATTACCTTTCCACCTTCCTGAAAATCGGCGTTATTATCGGCCTGGCTGTCGGCATTGTCTTTGCCATGCCGGAAATGAAAATGCCCGCCGTGACCAAATTCATCGACGGCAGTGGCCCGGTCTTTTCCGGCAGCCTCTTTCCTTTCCTGTTTATTACTATCGCCTGTGGTGCCATCTCCGGCTTTCACGCACTGGTTTCAAGCGGCACTACGCCGAAGCTGGTGGAACGGGAAAGCCATATCCGTTTTATCGGCTACGGCGCCATGCTGATGGAGTCATTCGTCGCCATCATGGCCCTGATCTGCGCCTCGGTCATCGATCCGGGCGTCTACTTCGCCATGAACTCTCCGGCGGCGCTGATCGGCACCACCGTGGAGAGCGCCTCACAGGCGATCAATAGCTGGGGCTTTGTCGTTACGCCTGAAATGCTCGCTGCCGTGGCCCGGGATGTGGGTGAAGGTTCTATCCTCTCACGTGCGGGGGGTGCCCCAACCTTCGCTGTCGGGATGGCACATATTATTACTGAGGTATTTAACAGCCGCGCAATGATGGCCTTCTGGTATCACTTCGCGATCCTGTTTGAGGCGCTGTTTATTCTTACCGCCGTGGATGCGGGCACCCGCGCCTGCCGTTTTATGGTGCAGGATCTCGCCGGTACGGTTGTGCCATCACTGGCGAATAACCGCTCATGGCTGGGGAATATGGCAGGCACAACCGTGGCCGTTGCCGGCTGGGGCTTTTTCGTCTATCAGGGCGTCATCGATCCGCTGGGCGGGATTAACACCCTCTGGCCGCTGTTTGGTATCGGCAATCAGATGCTCGCGTCAATGGCGCTGATCCTGGGTACCGTTGTGCTGTTCAAAATGAAAAAGCAGCGCTATGCCTGGGTGACGATTTTACCGACGGTCTGGCTTTTCATCACATCGATGACCGCTGGCTGGCAGAAAATCTTCCATGAGAAAGCGAACATTGGCTTCCTCGCACAGGCCAACCGGTTTTCCAAAGGCATCGAAGACGGCATTATCATCGCGCCCGCTAAAACCGTGGCGGATATGCAGACTATTGTTTTCAGTAATCAGATTAACGCCGCGCTCTGTGCGTTTTTTATGCTTGTCGCGGTCACTATGCTGATTTCCGCCTTCTTTGTGATCCGCCGTGCGCTTGCCAGCCCGACGCCGACCGTACACGAAACCGATCCCGTCCTGAGAAAAGAGGTTCGCCATGTCTGACGCCATTTTCGCCCGACAATTAGTGAGTCCACTAACGATTCATCGCTGTGTGCCCGCGAAGGATACGGTTGCCGCTCCAGCCCGTCTAACGTTAAGGCTACTAATGTCACGACTGGCGCAAAGCTTCCGTCTGATGGTGGGCGTGCAGGATTACGGTACCTATCTTCGCCATATGCATCAACAACACCCTGGCACTAAGCCCATGACTGAAAAAGAGTTTCATCGTTACTGCCTGGATGCCCGCTTCCCGAGCCAGGCGGGCAAATTGGGTAAATGCCCCTGTTAATCCGCGCCCCCGATCGTCCGATCGGGGCGTTTTAACGCCGCAGAAAACCGCTGGTCAGAAAAATATATTCATCAGATAACTTGTGATTCATCTCCTTGCCGAATATCGTTGGTAAAATAAGAAGATACAGCCCGCTTAAGATTTTCCGAGGATACGACTGATGACCGATGAACAAGGGCAATCGCGACTATATACCTGGTTTGGTACGTCCAGCCCTCATTGGCGCTTAACCTCCGACAGTGATGCACTGCATTTCGCTGAAGATGAAACATCCAGTACACATATTGCCGTGCCGCTTACCCCCGCGCAGGCAAATTTGCTGCGTAGCATGACGGTAATCACGTCCAGCATTAATTTGACCCTCTCTTTTTATGGTGAAGAGCTGGCCATGCATCTGGTCGGCAGGAAAGTTAACCAGTCTGAATGGGCCGGCAGTGCTTCAGCCTGGGGAGACACCGCCGCCGTTGCCCGCGATCTGGTGCTGGGCCTCTCTTTTGCTGAGCAGGTCGTCTCCGAGGCCAACTCCGTTATCGTGATTCTCGATCAGCGCGGCAATATTCAGCGTTTCAATCGTATGTGCGAGGAGTACACCGGCCTGAACGAGCAGGAGGTCATTGGCCGCAACGTTTTCCAGCTTTTTATGACCCGCAAGGAGGCGACGGCGTCGCGCCGGAATATCAGCGGCTTTTTCCGTGACGGCAGTTCTTACGAAGTTGAGCGCTGGATAAAAACCCAAAAGGGACAGCGCCTCTTCCTGTTCCGCAATAAATTTGTGCACAGTGGCAGCGGCAGAAATGAGATCTATCTCATCTGTTCGGGCACCGACATTACTGAAGAACGCCGCGCGCAGGAGCGGCTGAGGCTGCTCGCCAATACCGACAGTATCACCGGCCTGCCCAACCGCCACGCCATTAATCAGGAAATCGCAACGGCGCTGGAGCGCGGCCAGGAGCATCAGACCGGCATCGTCTATCTCGACCTGGATAATTTCAAAAAAGTTAACGACGCCTATGGTCATATGTTTGGCGACCAGCTGCTTCAGGCCGTTTCGCTGGCGATTTTAAGCTGTCTGGAGAAAGAGCAGATCCTTGCCCGCCTGGGTGGCGATGAGTTTATCGTGCTGGCAACCGACACCAGCCAGGCTGCGCTGGAAGCGATGGCCACCCGCATCCTGACCCGCCTGAAAGATCCTTTCCGCATCGGACTGATTGAGGTCTATTCCGGCTGTTCGATCGGTATTGCCGTCAGCCCACAGCATGGTGAAGATCGTGAAAGTCTGATCCGCAACGCGGATACCGCCATGTATACCGCCAAAGAGAGTGGGCGCGGAAAATTCTGCGTATTCAGCGCCGAGATGAATAAGCGCGTGTTTGAATACCTCTGGCTGGACACCAATCTTCGTAAAGCGCTGGACCAGCAGCAGCTGATTATCCATTATCAGCCCAAACTGGACGCCACAGGCAAAGTGTCCAGCGTGGAAGCGCTGGTTCGCTGGCTTTCACCGGAGCGAGGTCTGGTTCCGCCCGGCAGTTTTATCTCCTATGCCGAAGAGTCAGGTCTGATTGTCCCTCTTGGACGATGGGTGATGCTGACGGCGCTTGAGCAGATTATGCGTTGGCGGGAAAAAGGGATTTTCCTCCGCGTGGCAGTCAACGTTTCGCCAAGGCAGCTTGTCGATCAGAGTATCTACGCCGATCTGAAGCAGGCGCTGGATGCGACCGGACTGACGGAAAGCCCGATCGATATTGAGCTGACCGAAAGTTGTCTGATTGAGAACGAAGAGAAAGCCTTATCGCTGATGGCGCAGTTCAAGGCGCTGGGCGCGGAAGTGCATCTGGATGATTTTGGCACCGGCTACTCTTCCCTTTCGCAGCTTGCCCGGATGCCGGTCGATACAATTAAGCTTGATCAGAGTTTTGTCCGTGACGTTAACGATCAGCCTGTTTCCCAGTCGCTGGTGAAAGCGATAGTTGCCGTCGCCAGAGCGCTGGATTTAAGCGTGATCGCTGAAGGCATTGAAACGGTGGAGGAGGAAGCGTTTGTGATGGCGAACGGCGTGGATATCCGTCAGGGTTATCTTTACGCGAAGCCAATGCCCGCCGACGAGCTCGAGCACTGGCTTACGCGGCGTCCTGCCAGTCAGTAATTATCCAACTTTACGCAGTATCTGGGCACTATGCCGGTTTTGCAGCTGAACCAGGCGTTCCATATAGGCGATATCCTTCGGCTCAATGGTAAAGGCGAAATCGACCCAGTCCTCGGTAATGTCCATCAGTTCCGCCCGCGTCAGTTGCAGCACGCGCTGACGCGCTTTCAGCATCGCCCTGACGCCGTTCAGCTTAGGCCGCATCACATCAATAAAGGTGCGTGTGGCCTGATAGCCTTCACCAGGCTGGAATAGCTTATCGACCAGCCCCCGGGTCTCAAACCACTCTGCCGTATGCGATTCGCCTTCGCAGATCAGCTCCTCCGCCAGCTTCATGCCGGCACGCCGGGCGACCAGAGAGTAGCCCCCCATACCCGGGAAAAGGTTGAAAGCAATTTCCGGAAAGCCCATTCTTGCGGTGTTCTGCGCCAGAATAAAGTGATGCGCCAGCGCGGCCTCAAAACCGCCCCCCAGCGCACTTCCCTCAATCATGGCGATACTGACTGCCCCCGTATCAAACCCTCTGGCTGCGGCATGAATGCAGTCCACGCATGCCCGGGCATAGGCCCTCAGCGCCTCACGTCGTCCATTCTTGATAGATTCCACGAAGAAGCGCAAATCGCCGCCTGCGTTGAACATCGAAGGGACCAGCGACCCCGTTACCCAAAAATCGATAGCGATACCGGCGCGCTGCGCGGCGTAGCTCAGGTTCATGATCTCCTCAATGAGTTCATGATTGAAACTGGGCCGCGGTTGCGCCCTCAGCATCATCCACATGGTCCTTCGCCCTTCTTCATAATAGGCTGAAAGCTGAGTGGTTTGTCCAGCTTCGGTGAACAGCCTGCAGGTAGTCTGATTAATTACTGTCATAGTCTTATCCTCTGTTTGTGGGTGCGCATCAGCGCGACCCCAGCGTAATGCAGAGCGTCAAATCTCTAAACGAGCTTTTGATTTTTAAGACAAAACAGAGAGGACTATTCCCAGCCCTGCGGCTGGGAAAAAATAACATTGAAAGGATAATCCGGGACAAAAGAAGGTTAAAAATGAAGTCGCTGGGCTGCGTTAATGGCTATTTTTGTCCATACCAGGCATTACTGCCGTGTTTACGTAGATAGTGACAGTCGAGCAGAGGTTGCTGGATTGCAGGGAGTGAAGGCGTTAACAACTGGCTGTAGATGCCCATGTAAGCCACCTCTTCCAGCACGACGGCCGAATGCACTGCTGCTTCTGGTGTTTTCCCCCAGCAAAATGGGCCATGCGAATTAATTAATACGGCAGGGATCGCCACCGGATCCAGGCCTTGCTCACGGAAGGTTTCAATGATGACCTGTCCAGTTTCCCATTCATAGCGACTCTCGATCTCTTCAGGGCGCATTTGCCGTGTACAGGGTATCGCACCGTAAAAATCATCAGCATGAGTGGTACCCCAGGCGGGGAGCGATTTTCCCGCCTGGGCCCAGATGGTGGCATGGCGGGAATGAGTATGCACAATACTGCCAATCTCAGGCCAGGCAAGATAAAGCGCCCGATGAGTTTCCGTATCAGATGAGGGGCGTTTGCTACCTTCAACAACCTTACCCGTTGCGATATCAACCACCACCATATCGTCACGCTGCATCGCGGGATAGCTGACACCGGAGGGTTTGATAACCATCAGGCCGGCGCTACGATCGACAGCACTGACATTGCCCCAGGTAAAAACGACCAGGCCATGCTGAGGAAGCGCAAGATTGGCTTCCAGCACCTGCTGTTTGAGTTGTTCTAACATCACATATCTCCGTGCGTTCTTTTTGCTATTTTCAGCGCTATGGCGGATTTGGAGTATGGAGCTTTTCGCTGGATGCGCGGCAGGAAATGGCTACAGCATTGAAGTTGAGCGGGTGATGGCGATTTTATCGTCCTGAGGGACGAGGCTTCCTTTACGCGTAATCAATAAAATAACCGGGACTTCTCTCCTTACTGTTCAGATCGCAGGCTCGCCCGGAGACAAGAGTGAGTATAGAAAAGGCCTACAGAACAGAGTATCTTACGGCTGAGCTGTCGCTATCGGCCGGGTCCCATGGCTCACTGGTGAAATAACCCGCTAAATATCCGCGGATTCCAGTTGAGAAATGCGGTAAGCAGCTATACTGAAATGGAAGATTTAACGCAGTAAAATTAAGGAGAAATAATTATGTCTTTGACTGCAAAACGCATCACAGCAGGCCTGTTGGCCACCACTCTGGTTCTTTCACTTAGCGCCTGTTCAAACTGGTCTAAACGCGATCGCAATACGGCAATAGGTGCCGGCGCAGGCGCAATCGGTGGTTCAGTGTTAACGAACGGTAGCGGGCTCGGCACCGTTGGCGGCGCCGCGGTAGGCGGCATTATCGGCCATCAGATCGACCGGTAAACGCGTTGTTCTGAATACTATTACGCCCGAATTCAAGGCCGCGATACGTCGCGGCTTTGTCATTTCAGCCACCGGCCAGTTTAACTTTAAGCCCTTTTGCTTCCAGAAGCGTTTTGATCAGGTCACGCTTATCGCCCTGAATTTCAATCACTCCCGCTTTCACCGCACCGCCGCAGCCACACTTCTTTTTAAGCTCTGCAGCCAGTTTTTCCAGTTCGGCATCGCTCAGATCGAGACCGGTGATCAGGCAGACCCCCTTCCCTTTTCTGCCGCTGGTCTGGCGCTGAATGCGAACAATGCCATCCCCTTTCGGACGCTGCACCACCGCTTCTGGCTGGTCGATACGTCCTGAATCTGTTGAATAGACTAACCTGCTATTGTTATCAGCCATTACGCCTCCTGTAACGATGTCAGAATGGACGCCAGTGTCGCTGCCGGGTCAGCAGATTGCGTCACTGGCCGGCCTATTACCATATAGTCCACGCCAGCCAGTCGTGCCTGTTGCGGCGTCATAATGCGGCGCTGATCGCCCGCATCGCTGCCTGCAGGACGGATCCCTGGCGTGACTAACTTGAATTCCTGGCCCAGTGCCTGTTTTAACCGTACTGCCTCATGCGCCGAACAGACCACACCATCCAGACCACATTGATGCGTGAGACGCGCCAGACGCTCAGCATGATCGGCCGGAGAAACATTGATACCCAGCCCTTTCAGATCCTCTGCATCCATGCTGGTTAATACCGTGACGGCAATTAACAGCGGCGCATCTTTACCGAACGGCAGTAGTGCTTCCCGCGCCGCCGTCATCATGCGCGCTCCCCCGCTGGCGTGAACGTTAACCATCCAGACGCCCAGATCGGCTGCCGCCGCAACGGCATGAGCGGTGGTATTAGGGATGTCGTGAAATTTCAAATCGAGAAAAACGTCAAAACCCCGGTTTTGCAGATCGCGCACCAGCTGTGGACCAAATAAGGTGAACATCTCTTTGCCCACTTTCAGGCGGCAGCTGGCAGGATCAATACCGTCAACAAAGGTCATGGCGCTGTGAAGGTCAGCGTAATCTAACGCCAGCAGAATCGGTGAATCTGTTACCTGAGGTGAATGCATGATAAGCCCCTGAAAGTGATGCACCGGCCGGCGCAGGTGATAAACGGCAAGCATTCTACCTGTGAGAGGCAAAAAATCACAGGTACCCCTCTGACTTTTCTCCGTTATTCACTGTCAGACTGAACCAAACACCGATGTCTCAGGTATTGTGATGTTCTGAAATTAATTAGTATGTTGTAACTAAAAAAAGATCGCTTGAGAAGGGCAACATTATTTTGTGCACCCAGTCTCTGTAGCGGAATATCGTTACTGGCCATCAAGGCCGCGGATCGGTTTTACCGATGACCAGGCACGGCAGGATGGACAGTGCCAGTAAAGAGCATGTGCGGTGAAGCCGCATTTGTGACAGCGGTAGCGTGGTTTAGTGCGGATCTGCTCGCCTACCATGTCGCGCAGAACCATCAGGCTCTCTTTCGCTCTGCCATCTTCAGCTTCATGCAGGTGAAAATCCATCAGGCGATGAAACACCCGCATCGTAGGATGGCGTTGCAGCTGCCGGTTGATGTAGAGTTGCGCGACTTCCCCGCCCTCTTCATGCTCAATGACCTCAGAAAGATAAAGCTCTGCCACCGCGCCCGTATTCTCTTCCACGCAGCGTTTAAGATAGTCAGCCCAAGCCTCGGGCTGATTAAGCTCCCGGTAGCAGGTTTCCAGCATTTCCAGCGTTTCGCTGACCAGCTCTTTATCCTGCTCCAGCACGCGTTTTAACTGCTCAACGGCCTTCGCATATTCACGGTTCGCCATAAAAATGCGCCCCATCATGATCGATACCCTGGCACTTTGCCGATCGGCCGATTCGGCTTTTTTAAGCAGCCCCATCGCCCGATCCAGATCATCGCTGCCCATTGCCTGTAGCGCCAGCTCACAATAGAAGTGCGCGATTTCCATCCGCTGCTTATCTTTACCAAGCTTGACCAGCCGTTCCGCCACTTCTATTGCCTTTGGCCAGTCGCTGGTCGCCTGATGGATAATCAGTAGCTGCTGAAGCGCGCCGACGCGGAAATCGGTTTCATCCACCAGTTGGGCAAACATCTCTTCGGCACGATCGTAAAAGCCAGCCGCCATATAGTCGCGGCCGAGCTGCTGTACGGCCAGGAGACGCTGATCGTAGGTGAGAGAGGCACTTTCCATCAGCGCCTGGTGAATGCGGATAGCGCGGTCCACTTCGCCTCTGGAGCGGAAAAGGTTACCCAGTGTCAGGTGAGCCTCGACGGTACCACTGTCCTCTTTCAGCATATCGAGAAAAAGATCGACCGCTTTATCCTGCTGATTGGAAAGCAGGAAGTTGACGCCAGCGACATAATCCCGTGAAAGGCGACTGGCTTCCTGTTGCTTGTTCTGTTGCGCACTTCTGCGTCCCATATACCAGCCGTAGGCGGCGGCGACGGGGAGTAACAGAAACAGCAATTCCAGCATGAGTAATTATTCCTTAATAGCAGGCACAGGTGACGTTGTCACTGGTTGCTCTGCCTGCCCCAGCTGCTGCTGGAGACGTTTCAGTTTACGTTGAGAGTGCGCCAGCGAAACCCGCAGGCGAAGCCAGAACAGTCCGCAAATAGCCCACCCCAGGACAAAACCAGCGGCAAACAGCGATGCCAGCAGCGTTGAAATCCGAAATTGCCCCTGCGCGAGGAGATAGTTGAAAGTGACTATCTGATCGTTATGTGCCCCAAGCGTCACAGAGATAATAAAGATCGCTAAGACAAGTAAGAAAATCAGCAAATATTTCACAGTCCGTCCCATAGTCTGATGATTACCAGATGAATTATGCCAAAAAAAATGCCCGGTTGCTTGCCAAACATCAGCGCGAGGCTGGACGCGGGAAACAGACTTTCGCTGCATCACTGTTATGGGGGCAAAAGCCCGAAACTCAATTCTCGCGTTCGCGAGCTTCTATCTCCTGATGCTCGACCGGCGGCACGGTCAGCGGGCCAGCAAAGCGCTGTACCAGCCAGGTGGCGAGCGTCACCAGCAGCCAGCTTATCAGGGTTGAAGTGACCAAATCCCGCGGCCAGTGCATTCCCAGCACCAGACGACTCACCATCACGCCGGTCGCCCAGACGATCAGGAAAACGACCGTGACCATGCGCCGGCGGGGCCAGAGCAAGCCAATGCCCAGCAGCGCCCAGCTTGCGGCAAACATAGTATGGCCGGAAGGAAACGCGAAGCCCGTTTCGAAGGCCCAGTGATCTTTTAACCATTGGGGAAGCAGCGCTTCATTTTTTATCCTCTTCACCACCTGTTGACTACGAAGCTCGCGATCCTGGCCGTAAAAAAGCTGCGGATTCAGCCCCTGAGTCTTCTCAAGCCAGAGTACATAGGGGCGCGGCTCCTGCACCTGCTCTTTGATATAACTTTTACTGTATTGGCCGGTCAGCAGTGCGGCGGTAACGATCAGCAACAGGATGAGGGCGGGTTTTATGCGGAAACGCAGGCACCAGAGAAACCAGCCGCAGAAAAGCACACTGGTCACTATTCCCCAGGGCCGGGTGACGGTTTCAGTTACCCAGAACAGCGCTTTATAGCCTGCTCCCATTTCCACAGGATGCCACTGCCAGCCAGAGAGCCATACGCCAACCGGCATAATCAGTAGTAACAGCGTGCCCAGCGTGGTGCGTTTCATAATATCTAACATAGTTGACCTTAACACCGGTTCTGGCCTGCTGACCTGATCCAAAGAATTGTTGACCAAAAATAATAACATACTGGCGCAGAAGGTGATAATTGTGCGCTATTAGAGCAATCACACTATCTCGCTTACCGTCGCAGGATTGATTGTGGCAAAATAGGCGGCATGACATGTCAGTAAGCTGACAGCGCGCTACCATGATGATAGCGCAACATCTTAAGATTCTGGAGAATCACATGCAGCTTAAGAAGGTGGCAGAAGCCAAACTGCCGACGCCATGGGGCGATTTCCTTATGGTCGGTTTTGAAGAACTGGCAACCGGACAGGATCACGTTGCGCTGGTTTATGGCGACATCACCAACAGCGAAGCCGTGCTGGCGCGCGTGCATTCAGAGTGCCTGACCGGTGATGCGCTGTTCAGCCTGCGATGTGACTGTGGTTTTCAGCTTGAGGCCGCGCTGAATCATATCGCCGAAGAAGGCCGGGGGGTGCTGCTCTATCATCGTCAGGAAGGACGTAATATCGGCCTGCTGAATAAAATCCGCGCCTATGCACTACAGGATAAGGGTTATGATACGGTTGAAGCCAATCATCAGCTGGGTTTTGCTGCCGATGAGCGGGACTTCACGCTTTGTGCCGATATGTTTAAGCTGTTGGGTGTGAACGAAGTCCGTCTGCTGACTAACAATCCCCGTAAGGTTGAGATCCTGAGCGAAGCCGGCATCAATATTGTCGAGCGCGTTCCGCTGATTGTGGGCCGTAATCCGGCAAACGCCCATTACCTTGATACCAAGGCGGCTAAAATGGGCCATTTGCTGACTAAAGATTAAGAAACAGCAATAAAAAAGGGACGGAATTCCGTCCCTTTTTTTCAGGTAAGCATATTTCGTATTACGTAATGCAATATGCCATCGTTCTGATAATAGGTCAGCTCATTACCGGTATCGATGCGACACCGCGTCTCCAGCGTCACCTTCTCACCATTCGCACGCGTCAGCGTAACGCTGATCGTCCCGCCAGGCTTAAGACTGTCGAGGTTTTCCACATCGATCTGTTCATCCCCCGTTAACTGAAGCGTTTTTCTGCTTACGCCATCAGGGAATTCAAGAGGCAGGATGCCCATTCCGATCAGGTTTGAGCGGTGAATACGTTCAAAGGATTCGGCAATAACGACCCGGATACCCAGCAGGCGCGGGCCTTTAGCCGCCCAGTCGCGACTGGAGCCTGAGCCATATTCTTTCCCGGCAATTACCGCCAGCGGGGTTCCCTGCTGCTGATATTTCATCGCGGCATCGTAAATCGCCATCTGCTCATTACCCGGCACAAAACGGGTAATCCCCCCTTCCACGCCCGGCACCATCTCATTACGAATACGGATATTGGCGAAAGTGCCGCGCATCATCACCTCATGGTTACCCCTGCGTGAGCCATAAGAGTTGAAATCGCCACGCTCTACACCATGCTCCTGAAGATAGCGGCCTGCGGGACTTTCCGCCTTGATGCTGCCGGCTGGGGAGATATGGTCGGTGGTCACCGAATCGCCGAGTATCGCCAGTATTCTTGCGCCCCGGATATCCGTCACCGGCGCAGGCTCTTTACCCATATCATCAAAGAATGGGGAAAGCCGGATATAGGTTGACCCCTCGTCCCAGTCATACGTCGCCGCTTCACTGACTTTGATCTCCTGCCACTCAGGCGTTCCTTCAAAAACTTCTGCATATTCTTTATGGAACATGTCCGTGGAGACCAGCTGCACCGCCTCATCAATCTCTTCAGGTGAAGGCCAGATATCTTTGAGATAGACAGGCTTGCCCGTTTTATCTTCGCCAAGCGGATCCGTCGCCAGGTTAATATTCATGTTACCCGCCAGCGCATAAGCCACCACCAGCGGCGGAGAGGCCAGCCAGTTAGTTTTCACATAAGGATGGATACGCCCTTCAAAGTTACGGTTACCGGAAAGCACAGCGCCCACGGTGAGGTCGCCTTCTTTGATCGCGCTTTCAACCGCATCGGGAAGCGGTCCGGAGTTACCGATACAGGTCGTGCAGCCGTAACCAACCAGATTAAAGCCTAGTTTATCGAGGTAAGGGGTAAGTCTCGCGGCGGCAAGATAATCTGATACCACTTTTGACCCTGGCGCCAGCGACGCCTTCACCCAGGGTTTACGCTGCAGACCCAGCGTTACCGCTTTTTTCGCCAGCAGACCGGCAGCCATCAGGATGCTGGCGTTCGACGTATTGGTACAGGAAGTGATGGCTGAAATCACCACGGCACCATCCTCAAGATCGTGCTTCTGCCCCGTCTCACTATCCGTATAACTGACTGGTTTATGCTGTTTCTGCGCCTGATTGACTTCAAGCTCATTGCTGGCCTGAAACGCCTGCGGCACTTCCGCCAGCGAAACGCGATCCTGAGGGCGTTTTGGCCCGGCGAGGCTTGCTTCTACAGTTCCCATATCCAGCGCTAGAGAACTGGTGAATACCGGTTCATCACCGGCATCGCGCCACAGTCCCTGCGCTTTGGTGTAGGCTTCTACCAGCGCAACCTGCTCACTGCTGCGGCCAGTCAGTTTCAGGTAACCCAGCGTGACATCATCGACCGGGAAGAATCCGCAGGTGGCACCATATTCAGGAGCCATATTGGCGATAGTTGCGCGATCTGCCAGCGGCAGGTCGTCCAGTCCGTCGCCGTAAAATTCAACAAATTTCCCCACCACGCCATGCTTACGCAGCATTTGTGTGACGGTCAGGACGAGGTCAGTTGCGGTGATGCCCGGCTTAAGCTTGCCGCTTAATTTGAAGCCAACAACGTCCGGGATCAACATGGATACCGGCTGACCCAGCATTGCGGCCTCTGCCTCAATACCGCCAACGCCCCATCCCAGCACGCCGAGCGCGTTAATCATTGTGGTATGGGAATCGGTGCCGACCAGGGTATCGGGATAAGCGACTTCTTCACCATTGCGCGTTTCATGCCAGACAGATTTCCCCAGATATTCGAGGTTTACCTGGTGACAAATCCCCGTGCCCGGCGGGACCACGCTGAATTTATTGAACGCTTTCTGGCCCCAGCGCAGGAAAACATAGCGTTCATGGTTGCGTTCCATTTCAAGACGAACGTTCTCTTCAAACGCATCGTCATTGCCAAATTTATCCACCGTAACGGAGTGATCTATCACCAGATCGACAGGCGACAGCGGATTCACTTTCGCCACGTCGCCGCCGAGGCGGTTTACCGCCTCACGCATCGCGGCCAGGTCGACGACGGCGGGAACGCCAGTAAAGTCCTGCATCAGTACGCGGGCAGGCCGGTAGGCGATTTCACGATCGGCATGGGCGTTTTTCAACCATCCGGCCAGCGCCGAGATATCTTCTGCCGTGACGGAGTCCTCATCCTGCCAGCGCAGCAGGTTTTCAAGCAGCACTTTCAGGGATTTGGGTAAGCGTGAAATATCACCGAGTTGCTCAGCGGCATGGGGAAGACTGTAGTAATGGTAACGTTGGCCTTTGACCTCCAGCGTATCCTTACTTATTTGGTGTAGGGTAGACGACATCACTCCTCCTTTATGCGACTCTTTAAACAGATAACCTGAGTCATTACAGGGTCTGTTTTAAAGATAGTACAAACTTAAAGTAACGTTTTGATAACAACGTGTAATGCGCACTTTTAGGAAAGGCTGCAACGCAAAAAAGCCCTGAGTTGTTAACCACAGGGCTTTTTTGCGAAATTCTTTAAGAGGAGTGATTCAGGGCTATCTGATTACCAGAAACATCCAGAGCAGACTCGCCCAGAATAATGCAGAGAAGGTCCAGGTACTAAACCAGGTCATTTGCGTTAAATTCATATTTTCCTTCTCCTTTATTAAATTAATAAACCGTTCTTAATTGTAAATCTTTTAGAAACAACAACATAAAAACATAAAGCTTCTGAGCCATTTCGCGCTGGGCGACAGGCTACCCTGCCCTGACAGGCGGCAAATATTTAACGCACTATTTAATAGTTATATCCCCGGTAATAGGCACGGGTTATTGGTTATAGCGTTAAATTACTTATTTGTTTTATCCATCATGGATTCGATAAAGTTACGCTGAAGTTGATTCAGGTTCCATGAATCCGGCACAGAGACCTCAGACGTTTCTTTGTCCTTGCAGTACGTCTCTTTCATCTTACGGGTTTGCTCTGATGTACGACTTAATGACTGAAGCTGCATAGTTAACCCCACATACGCCAAATCATGAATGCTGCAACAATCCAGAACACCGCTGAGCCGGCGAACACGGCTAACCATGCTTTGCGTTTCAGATTGCTGTTACGCTGGACTTTAAGGGCTTTATGCCCGAAGTCATGTTGTGCTGTTAATCTGGTAGCCATAGTTTTTGATAATCACTCTCATTAGAAACGATTGTCTGAACCAATCAGAAATTAGGATGAATCCTAAACATTTTGCGAAGTGAAATCCAGTCATTTTTATTCAACAGAACGATTAATGGTATTTATCAAAGAAGATAAACTTTACCGCCTGTCATTAATAAAACTGATATCACAGTAGAAAAGATAAACGAAAATTCTTCCCCTTAACGCACCTGTTCAGATCCAATAATTTCTGTTGACCGTATTGAGACTCCTTTGAATCCGCACTCCTCAGCGCCTCGTTAACTAGAGTATGAGAATCATCCTGGTAACCCGCAAAGCGCACCGATGAAAAATGTGTACCGTTTCTCATTTAATGAATAACAATGGAAAAACATGTGATAGATGTTTCATTTACGTAAAAATAATCAAAAGGCTTTATCGTTAAAACAACAAAAAGATCCATCTGATGATTAGAGAGCCGCGAAAGCGGCTCTTGACGGGGGAGAAAGAAGCGCGGTGGGTTTTAGCGGGCAGGTAATTTGATGTCTTTAAACATCGCTTCAATATCGTCATTTGATTTTAAACTTACTGCAGTATCAACGACATCGCGCGTTAAATGGGGCGCAAAGCGCTGGATAAAGTCATACATATAGCTGCGCAAGAAGGTGCTGCGGCGAAAACCGATTTTCGTTGTACTGTTGCTGAATACTTCCGTGGCTTCAATTCTTACCAGATCAGGGTCGGCAACGGGATCCACCGCCATACTGGCAATGACACCGACGCCCAGTCCCAACCTTACATAGGTTTTAATCACATCCGCATCGGTCGCAGTAAAGACTATCCGTGGCGTCAGCCCCGCACGGTTGAATGCCGTGTCCAGTTCTGAACGGCCCGTAAATCCGAAGGTGTAGGTGACTAATGGGAATTCTGCAAGTTCTTCAATGGTCACTTTTTCTTTTCCGGCCAGCGGATGGTCGGCCGTAACAACGATAGCGCGGTTCCAGTGATAGCAAGGCAGCATCACTAAATCATCATAGAGATGCAGGGCTTCCGTCGCGATAGCAAAATCTGCATTTCCTTTTGAAACCGCTTCGGCAATCTGCGTTGGCGACCCCTGATGCATATGCAGCGAGACGCGGGGATAGCGTTCAATAAACCCCTTAATCACACTGGGCAGCGCGTAACGCGCCTGGGTATGCGTGGTGGCGACATAGAGCGATCCTTTGTCGGGCCAGGTATGTTCACCCGCCACCGATTTGATAGCCTCTACTTTAGAAAGCACCTCACGGGCGATGCGGATAATCTCCTGCCCCGCTGGCGTCACCTGCGTCAGATGTTTACCGCTTCGGGCAAAAATCTGAATCCCTAACTCGTCTTCCAGCATGCGCACCTGTTTACTGATGCCGGGCTGAGAGGTGTAAAGACCTTCAGCCGTTGAGGAGACATTAAGGTTGTGATTGACCACTTCGACAATATAGCGCAGCTGCTGCAGTTTCATTTTTTCATTCCGTCCAGGGGTTGGAGCGATACGCCGGTTATCTCTTCAGGCCAGAGGCGCTGAAGTTACCGGTCTAATGCAATTAGATAATAAGAAAGGAGATATCTATAACCACTATATCAAAGTTGAAGAAGATGTATAGCGTCAACGGGAGGTAGAAAAAGTGAGGGCCGGCAAAGGCCGGCCCTGTGTTTACTTTTTAGCAGAAGCCTTTTCCGCTTTGGCGTTGCTTTTTTCAGTCACAACCCATTTGCCATCAACGTAGAACGCGCTCCAGCCCGTCGCCTTGCCCTCTTTTTCGGTGCTGACATACTGCTGTTTGGTTTTACGGCTAAAGCGAACCACCGACTTATTGCCTTCGGCATCCGCTACAGGCGCATCGGCCAGATAACGGAGCTTTTCAGGCAGACGATCGCGAAAACGCTGAAGCTCTTCCACCAGTGGCGCGCGTGTTTCCCTTGATTTAGGGAAGGTGTTTGCCGCCAGGAAGACGCCCGCCGCACCGTCACGCAGAACAAAATACGCATCCGATTTTTCACACTGCAGTTCCGGCAATGGCACCGGATCTTCTTTCGGTGGTGCCACATCGCCGTTACGCAGGATCTTACGGGTGTTTTTGCATTCGTCGTTGGTACAGGCCATGTACTTGCCAAAACGCCCCATTTTCAGGTGCATTTCAGAACCACATTTTTCGCACTCGACAACCGGGCCATCGTATCCTTTGATGCGGAACTCACCCTGTTCGATTTCGTAACCATCACAGCCTGGGTTGTTACCGCAGACGTGAAGCTTACGCTGATTATCGATCAGATAGCTGTCCATTGCCGTGCCGCACTTCTGGCAGCGGCGACGGGCACGAAGCGCATTGGTTTCCGCATCTTCACCCTCAAGAATATTCAGGACTTCATTCTCAGGGATCAGGTTAATGGTCTGCTTGCAGCGCTCTTTAGGCGGCAGCGCATAGCCGGAACAGCCGAGGAAAACGCCGGTACTGGCGGTGCGGATGCCCATTTTACGGCCACAGGTCGGGCAGTCGATTGAGGTGAGGACCATCTGGTTCGGCTGCATGCCGCCCTCTTCCGGATCCTTATCCGCCTGTTCAAGCTGCTGGCTGAAATCGGCAAAGAACTGATCCAGCACGCCTTTCCACTGCGCCTCGTTATTGGCCACCTTATCGAGACTGTTTTCCATATGCGCGGTGAAATCGTAGTTCATCAGCTCACGGAAGTTAGCTTCCAGCCTGTCGGTGACGATTTCGCCCATCTTCTCCGCATAAAAGCGACGGCTTTCCACTTTGACGTAGCCGCGATCCTGAATGGTGGAGATAATGGACGCATAGGTAGAAGGACGACCAATTCCGCGTTTTTCCAGCTCGCGAACCAGCGAGGCTTCGCTGAAACGTGCTGGCGGCTTGGTAAAGTGCTGGCTTGGCTTCAGCTGCTGCAGCGTCAGCGTTTCGCCCACTTCAACCGGCGGCAGCGTACGATCTTCGTCGCCCTTGCGCAGCGCCGGCATCACTTTTGTCCAGCCGTCAAAACGCAGGGTGCGGCCTTTCGCTTTCAGTTTGAAATCGCCCGCCGTTACGGTCAGCGTGGTCGAGTCGTATTGTGCCGGCATCATCTGACAGGCCACAAACTGGCGCCAGATAAGCTGGTAGAGCTTCTGTGCATCCGCTTCCATATCTTTCAGATGGTCGGCCAGCACGCCCACGTCTGAAGGACGGATCGCTTCGTGCGCTTCCTGCGAGTTATCTTTGCTGGTATAGACGTTAGCGGCTTTCGGCAGGTACTTAGCGCCGAATTCATCTTCGATATAGCCGCGCACCATGCTGACCGCATCCTGGCTCAGGTTGGTGGAGTCGGTACGCATATAAGTGATGTGGCCAGCCTCGTAGAGACGCTGCGCCATCATCATCGTTTTCTTCACGCCGTAGCCAAGACGGGTGCTTGCCGCCTGCTGTAGCGTGGAGGTAATAAAAGGTGCACCCGGCTTGCTGCTGGTTGGCTTGTCTTCACGATCGGCTACCAGATAGCGCGCTTTCTCCAGCAGGCTGACCGCCGCCTGCGTCTGCTCGCCGTTGACCGGACGGAAAGGCTTATCGTGCTGATGCGTTACTTCCATCGGCAGAGCGGTGCCTTTCGGGGTGTTCAGATCGGCGTGAAGCTCCCAGTACTCTTCCGGAACAAAGGCTTTAATTTCACGCTCGCGTTCCACCACCAGACGAACGGCAACGGACTGAACGCGACCGGCGGAAAGACCCCTGGCGATTTTCTTCCACAACAGAGGAGAAACCATATAGCCCACAACACGGTCCATAAAGCGCCGTGCCTGCTGAGCATTTACCCTATCGATATTCAGTTCGCCCGGCTTTTCAAAAGCCTGGCGAATCGCATTCTTAGTAATTTCGTTAAAGACAACGCGGCTGAAGCGCGAGTCATCGCCGCCGATCACTTCCCGCAGGTGCCAGGCAATGGCTTCCCCTTCGCGGTCAAGGTCGGTTGCGAGATAGATGTGGTCAGCTTTCTCAGCCAGCGCTTTCAGTTCTGAAACGACCTTTTCTTTACCCGGCAGGATTTGATAATTCGCTTCCCAGCCGTGATAAGGATCGACGCCCATGCGGTTAACCAGCGCCGTCTTCTCATCCTTTTTAACTTTTTTGGTTGTTTTACTGGTTGTAGAGTCAGCGCTCTTTTTAACCGTTGATCCACTGGTCGGCAAATCGCGGATATGACCAACGCTGGATTTCACCACGTAGTCATTACCGAGATATTTATTGATCGTTTTGGCTTTTGCCGGGGACTCAACTATTACGAGAGCTTTGCCCATATTTACCTTTACCTGTTTAAAACATCCGAGAGTAAATTGTGCCGTTCGTTCTCAAACGCAAGCGCCATAAAATGCTATTACGGCCGGAATTGAAAACGATCGCCGATAAACTAATCGCCAACAGTGATCGATAACGCTATAACCAACTCCCTGTTTTACGGCACATTTTACTACCTGTTAAGCGAATCACTAACAAAGCGTAAAGTCTGTTTTACGCCCGGAACCCGAAACGCCCACACTCTACCTGATAAAATTCGATACGCAACTTAATTAGCATCTGCCTGACGTTTACGCCAGAAAGTGAACAAAAAAACAGACCGTTAATGGACAGAAAACAGACGTCCGGGGAGAATGTCCGTTTTTTTGTACGCCTTGCGATTCTTACCGCGCCGGACGTAAGATAACGTCGCTGAATAAGACTATAAAGGAGAGAAATCTGTGAATCAGACTCAGGGCATCGATCGGACCTCCCTGCTCAACGAGGCGAACGGTATGATCGCGGAGCACGAACTCGCTTTTCCAGGGTTGGTTGCAACGGATGTGGAGCAGAACGGCGACGTGCTGGTTTTTCGCGGCGATTACTTTCTGGATGAGCAGGGATTACCCACGGCGAAAAGTACTCAGGTCTTTAACGTGTTTAAATTTCTGGCGACAAGCCTCTCGGCTCGTTACCATCTTGAGGAGTGATTAAGAGCGGGTGCAGACGGGAACAGCTGCCTTATGAAAGGCAGCGGCCAATATTGCCGCTGCCAGCCTCTCTGTTACAGCAGGGGTTTTTCGCCGCGCTGCCAGAGACGCAGTAGCAGGCGTTCCACGCTGCCCGCCGCGCTTTGCGTAAAGCGATCCATCATTTTTTTCCGGGTAACAAAGCGCACCGCGATGACGTTATGGCCCGCCAGCTGGTCAATAATCAGATCGTCGCTGGTGCCAATGGCATCAACCAGTCCATTTTCAAGCGCCTGAGTGCCAAACCAGTGTTCCCCGGTCGCCACGCTGTCGATGTCCAGCGAAGGGCGCATCTGATGAACAAACGTTTTAAAAAGCTGATGCGTTTCGTTGAGATCCTCACGAAATTTCTCGCGCCCCTGCTCGGTATTTTCCCCAAACAGCGTCAGCGTTCGCTTATATTCTCCCGCCGTATGCAGTTCCACATCAATCTCGTTACGCTTGAGCAGACGGTTGAAGTTAGGGATCTGTGCCACCACGCCAATTGAACCGATAATGGAGAACGGCGCCGCGACGATACGATCTGCCACGCAGGCCATCATATAGCCGCCGCTCGCGGCAACTTTATCGACCGCAACGGTCAGACGAATCCCTTTATCACGCAGCCGCTGAAGCTGTGAGGAGGCGAGACCGTAACCATGGACCACGCCGCCGGGACTTTCCAGCCGCAGCAGTACTTCATCTTCCGGTTTAGCCACGGCGATGACCGCAGAGATCTCCTCACGTAGCGCCGAAACTTCATGGGCATCCATACTGCCTTTAAAATCCATTACGAACAGCCGGGGCTTACCGTTTTCCGTTTTGATGCCCTGCTTCATCCGCTGCTTAGCCGCTTTGGCCTCAAGCTTCTCTTTCTTTTTTTGCTCTTTATGCCACTGCTTTTGGTCATGATGCTTCATGGTGGCCAGCATCATGTTTTCTTTCATCTCTTTATAACGTTCGCCCAAATCGGTCAGCGTGAGCTGGCCGTTCTGAGTACGTTTACGCATCGCGAGATGGGTTATCAGCAGCACGACGGCCGCGATAGCCACCACAACGGTGACCGTTTTAGCCAGAAAAAGTCCATAATAAGAGAGTAATTCCACTCATTCCGCCTTATTTAACATCGTATTAGAACAGCTGCTAGTGTAGCCGAGTCGTCGCCCCGCGTCGCCCGGTTCCCGCCCGGAATCCACGCTTTTAGCGCCCTCTTTCGTTGAAGTGCGCCGCGTTTTAAGGCATAAAGCAGTTAATTCATCGCGGGCAGGCCACAGCGGGCACCGCCCTGTGCGCTTTACCGCGACCGCCAGAGGAGTTCATCATGGATTATCAACCTGAAAGCAATTTGCTGACCGATCGCATTATTCTTGTTACCGGTGCCAGTGATGGCATTGGCCGTGAAGCCGCCCTGACCTATGCCCGCTATGGTGCCAGAGTCCTGCTGTTGGGCAGAAACCCGCAAAAGCTGCGTGCCGTCGTGGATGAGATCGCCGCATTGGGAAAAGCGACAGCGAGCTATTTCCTGCTTGATCTGGAGCAGGCAACGCCGGCGCGCTGCCAGCAGCTTGCCGGAGAGATAGCCCATGAGGTCCCCCGTCTGGACGGCGTTCTGCATAATGCCGGGCTGCTGGGTGAAATTGTTTCGATGGCGGAGCAGGATCCGCAGGTCTGGCAGCAGGTAATGCGGGTAAATATCGATGCCACTTTTTTCCTGACTCAGGCGCTGCTTCCGCTGCTACTGAAATCCCCTTCAGGTTCGCTGGTGTTCACCACCTCAAGCGTGGGACGTCAGGGACGCGCCAACTGGGGCGCCTATGCCGTTTCTAAATTTGCCACTGAAGGCATGATGCAGGTACTGGCGGACGAGTACCGCGATCATAACCTGCGCGTTAACTGCATTAATCCGGGTGGCACCAGAACAAAAATGCGCGCCAGTGCCTTCCCGCAGGAAGATGCAAATAAGCTGAAAACGCCTGCCGATATCATGCCGCTCTATCTCTATCTGATGGGTGACGAAAGCCGGCATGAAACGGGGATCAGCTTTGACGCTCAGCCGGGACGCAAGCCCGGAGCGGCAGAATAATGGCCACCGATCGTCACCAGCAGCGCCAGCAAAGGCTGAAGGAAAAAGTGGATGCCCGCGTGGCGGCTGCGACGGAAAATCGCGGCATTCTTATGGTCTTTACCGGCAACGGAAAAGGGAAAACCACGGCGGCTTTCGGCACCGTCACCCGCGCGGTGGGTCATCAGCGGCGTGCGGGCGTCATTCAGTTTATCAAAGGTGAATGGCCAAACGGCGAACGTAATCTGCTTGAACCTTTGGGCGTTGAATTTCAGGTAATGGCGACCGGCTTCACCTGGGATACGCAGAACAAGGAAACCGATACCGCCGCCTGCCTGCAAACCTGGGAGCATGCCAGGCGTATGCTGAGCGATGCGACGCTCGACCTGGTGATTCTGGATGAGCTGACCTATATGGTCAGTTTCGATTACCTGGCTGTTGAAGAGGTGGTCGCCGCGCTGGCCGCCCGCCCCTCTCACCAGAGCGTTATCGTGACGGGCAGAGGATGTCACCGGGATATTCTGGAGATGGCAGATACGGTTACTGAGATGCGCCCGGTTAAGCACGCCTTTGATGCCGGCATTCAGGCGCAGCAGGGTATTGACTGGTAATAGGGGCGGGAACTCTCTGTAGATCAAAAAAGGGCGACCTGAGTCGCCCTTTGCTGTTCTGTGGTACTAGCGCTTGCTGGCAGGACGGCGGCCAGGACTGACCTGAGAATGACGCTTCACCGCCCGACGGATCTGATTCGCTTTGGTGCGACGACGATCTTTCTCAACCGCGACTTTGCTTTCGGTTTCCGGTGGCAGACCCACCAGCTCACGCAGGTAGTTGGTCGGCGGCAGATCCAGCTCGGTCCAGCCGCCGCGCGGCAGGCCTTTAGGCAGGCTGATGTCACCGTAGCGGGTTCTGATCAGTCGGCTAACCTGCACACCGACTGATTCCCACAAGCGACGAACCTCACGATTGCGCCCTTCGGTCAGCGTTACGGTGTACCACTGGTTAATGCCTTCGCCACCGGTAAATTTCAACGTTTTGAAGGCGGCCGGGCCATCTTCCAGCTGCACGCCACGGCTCAGCTGCTTGAGCTTGTCTTCGTCAACCTGACCAAACACGCGCACGGCATATTCCCGTTCCACTTCACGGCTTGGGTGCATCAGGCGGTTTGCCAGTTCACCATCGGTCGTGAAGAGCAGTAACCCGCAAGTGTTCACATCCAGACGGCCTACGGCAATCCAGCGTGCGCCACGGAGTTTTGGCAGACGATCAAAGACGGTTGGCCGCCCTTCCGGATCGTTACGGGTACAGAGTTCACCTTCCGGCTTGTAATACGCCAGCACGCGGCAAACTTCGGCGGTGGATTCAGCGACGGAAACAAGGTGACCATCAATACGGATCTTCAGGGCTTTGCTCGGCAGGACGCGGTCGCCCAGGGTGGCAAGTTTACCGTCCACGCTGACGCGTCCGGCAGAAATCATAGTTTCAATCTCGCGGCGGGAACCGTGGCCTGCGCGCGCTAAGACTTTTTGTAACTTTTCGCTCATGGAGCATCCTCTGTGTCGCCTTCCCAGGCGTCATTAATGAATGAGTCCCCCGGTGAGTAAACAGAAGTGGATGCGATCGCCACAGCGGCGGGCCGCTGACGCTCTGTCCATTTCAGGGGAAGCGCATTCTACACTATCTTCATCATCAATGATAACGCAATGCAACATCGGGTCGTTAATGACGCCGGATGCCGATGGCGGCCTGACTTGATGGAAATCGATCGTGGCATTCGGCCACCGTACCTGAAAGTAATTAAGGAGGAATCGGCGTGTGATTAAGATGCATTGCTTATCATTCAACCGCAGGAATCAATCAGCGGACGTTATATGCCCGACATGCTGCCACACGCATTATTGTTACGGGGCGTCGGTTTATAAATAACGCTCACCGGCGAATGGACTGTACTTTAGTATAAGTTTTGACTTCTCCGGATTAAAACGCGCCCTTAACCATCAACAGATATAGAGGCCCTCTGTTAATAAAATAGCGGCCTTCGGTGAATGCACTGTACTTTAGTATAAGTTCTGATTTCTCCGGAGTAACATGCGCCTTCATATATCAACAAAATTCAGGTCATCTGTTAATAAAAAGAGTGTCTGCGAGTCAATTAACTGTACTTTAGTATAAGTTCTGACAACTGCTCCATTAGAAGCATCAGGAACCAACAACTCTATGTTATCCGGTTGTTAATTCCACTATTGAATTTTTTCACGATATTTTACTCTGCCGTAATGGCAATGAACACTCCCATTAACAAGCTGGATAACAAATATCCAGCACAGCAGGTCTGCGGGTTGAGTTAATTCCTTATCATCTCAGCTTTTAGCTTATTTATTGCCTAATTGGTTTGCCACACTGATTTGATTGTGTAGAATTCACACAGGCAGAATAAGCCAGCATAAGATTTTATAATAAATATTAAGATTTACCTTAAGTCACTATTTTAATAACTATCAGCTTTACCTCTATATAAAAACCGGGGAGCTCAGCTCCTTATTACTCAGCTGACTAATCCTCAGCTTCGGCATTACACGTCATCAATCTTCACCAGGGATTTCCTGACGTGTCCGAGAAAGTGTGAACGATCATGAAAAAAATAATGGCGATCCCCACGTCTGCTTTGCTGACGCTGGCTCTCGCTGGCTGCTCTGTCGGCCAGTATGACTACAGCAGTGAGGCGCTGAAGCGCGTTGATATGAACTTCACCGGCATTCCTACCATTCTGGGCGTGGGCGCGCTGGGCTCCAGCATTCCCATCACGCCTGAATACAGCCTGACTGCGGCCCATGTGGCAAAACTCTCGGTGCAGCGCGTTAAGGCTTATCATCCCTATTGCGATCTCGCGATTATTTACCATAAAAACGACATCAAATCGCTGCCGAAATTCCGCAACAGCACCGTTGGTGAATCGGTAAAAATGTACGGCTACAGCTTTATTTCCGCCATGCCGGTGGAGTCCTCAGGCGTTAATTTAGCGCAAACGGGCATCCGTAATGAATGGAATAAACGCCCCTGCGTGGCGATGGTATCCAATGCTGGCGTGGTAAAAGGCATGTCGGGCGGCGCGGTATATAATAGTGATGAAACGATTGGCGGTGTGATTGTCGGCTTCACCAGCGAAATCAAGCGCCATAAAAACAGTCCAGTCCCGCTTAAGGATGTTTCGCTATATATCCCTTATAAAAACTTCGAATCCTGGTTAGTGTCGTCGACAAGCTGATTATTATTACCTGGTTTCGGTTGCAGAATAATGAATGGCTCTAAAGGCAAATTAAATGACCTGCCAGCATTGCTGCCGGCAGGTTTGGGTGATACTCAGAGGAAAGGAGTAATATCGCCTACTCCCTCTCTGATCACTTCTGGCGTATTTTCCGTCAGATCAATAACCGTGGTGGGCTGCTGGCCGAGATAGCCGCCGTGAATAATCAAGTCCACCAGCTTGCCAATTTCGTCCTGAATCGCTTCGGGATCGGACTCGGTGATGTCACTGCCCGGCAGAATAAGCGAAGTAGACATCATGGGTTCATTCAGCGACTCCAGCAGCGCCAGCGCAATCGGGTTGGAGGGCACGCGTAGCCCAATGGTTTTCCGCTTGTCGTTCATCAGACGGCGCGGAACTTCCTTCGTTGCCTTCAAAATGAAAGTGTAGTTGCCGGGCGTGTTGTTTTTTATCAGCCTGAACGCGGTATTATCCACGTGCGCATAGGTTGAAAGCTCCGATAAGTCGCGGCAGACCAGGGTGAAATTATGATTTCCATCCAGTTTACGAATGCGGCAGATACGCTCCATCGCATTTTTGTCTTCCAGCTTACAGCCAAGCGCGTAACCAGAATCGGTCGGATAAACAATCACGCTGCCTTTATTAAGCAGTTCGACGGCCTGCTTTATCAGGCGCGACTGGGGGTTTTCCGGATGAATATAGAAAAATTGACTCATAACAAACCTCTTCGTTGCCGCCGCAGCGGCCATTCAAACCTGTTCGATTTCCGGAAAACGTTGCCAGACAGCCTCAACATTCGCCGGAAGCCATAATTTTTTACCCAGTTCGATCCACGGACAGGGCTGATGAAAATCGGACCCCTGTGAGGCGGCCAGTTGGTAATCCTGTGCGTAGCGGGCAAGCTGCGTGCGCTCATTGGGCGCCTGCTGACACTGGGCGACTTCCATCGCATCACCTCCCACTTCGCTGAAGTGCGCAATAAGGCGCTTGAGCCATTTCGCCGAAAGGCCGTATCGTCCCGGATGTGCCAGCACGCTGCGGCCACCAGAATGATGAATGGCATCAATAGCTTGTTTAATTGTACACCACTGTGGCGGCACATAGCCGGTTTTGCCACGGGCGAGATAATTTTTAAAGACCTGCGCCATATTGTCGGCCTTGCCCTGGCTGATTAAAAAACGGGCGAAGTGACCACGGGTGATCGCGCCGCCACCGGCCAGCGCCAGCGCACCGCTTAATGCATCAGGAATATGCGCTTTCTCCAGCCGTTCCGCTATCAGCCTGGCACGCGCCATGCGCCTGTCGTTCTGTTGCTGCAAAAAGGCCGTCAGCACCGGATTATCACAATCGACACCAAGACCGACGATATGGATCTCATGATTCTCCCACAGCGTTGAAATCTCAACCCCGGCAATAAGCCGCAGCGGTAGCTGAAATTTCTCAATGGCTGCCTGAGCGGGCCTGACGCCATCCGTCGTATCATGATCGGTGATGGCCAGCACGCCAACACGCTGCTCCACGGCACGCAATACCAGTGCTTCGGGGGTCAATAATCCATCGGATGCCTGGGTGTGGCTGTGCAGATCGTATATTGGCCAGGCGTTCAAAGGGCTAGGTTCAGTCAAAACAGCTCCAGAGGGACGGTAAATGTCGCAGCATGATAACCAGAATCTCCGACGCAGGGAAAAAGAGTATTGACTTTCCCCACCTGAACTAGTTAACTAGTACGCAAGTTCACTTCAAAAAGGTTTCTCTCATGATGCTGATGACAACGATACTTACCGGTAGCTGGCGCGCTTCCCCCTGACAGGGTGAAGGAATCTTGCGCGTCGTTCGCGACACTGAGCAGAGACCTTAGCCCGCCTGATGCGGGCTTTTTTTTACGCTAAATTCAGAGAACTGACCTCATGCCAAATGCCAAACCTACAGTGAAGTTGATTACCGGCAGCGCCCCCTACCGCGAGGACCCGGCCTCCGTATTTCATCAACTGTGTGGCGCTCGTCCGGCAACGCTGCTGCTCGAATCCGCTGATATTGACAGTAAGCGCAACCTGAAAAGTCTGCTGATCGTTGACAGCGCGCTCCGTATTAAGGCGTTTGGCAATGTTGTCAGCGTACAGGCGCTTTCTGAGAACGGGCGGGCCATGCTGACGCTGCTGGATGCGGCACTGCCGGCCAGCGTTAACAATGTTGTACGCCCTGACGGACGTGAACTGACCTTTCCTCAGGACGATACCGTTCAGGATGAAGATTCGCGGCTGAAGGCCGTGTCGGTTTTCGATGCGCTGCGTCTTATCCCACAGCTGGTAAACAGCCCGGAAGAGGAGCGCGAGGCGGTGCTGCTTGGTGGCCTTTTCGCCTATGATCTGGTCGCCGGTTTCGAAGATCTCCCCGAGCTGAATAACGATCAACGCTGCCCGGATTACTGTTTCTATCTGGCGGAAACGCTGCTTATTATCGATCACCAGAGCCAGACCGCGCGGTTACAGGCGAGTCTGTTTACCTCCACATCGGGTGAGTTTTTACGTCTGCAAAGCCGCATCGAACAGCTGCATGCGCAGATGCTGCACCCTGCGGTGCCGCTGCCGGTACAGACGCTGGAAAGCATGACATTAAGCTGCAATCAGAGCGATGAAGCCTATTGCGATATCGTGCGTCAGATGCAGGAAGCCATCCGCGTTGGTGAGATATTTCAGGTAGTCCCTTCACGACGCTTTTCGCTCCCTTGCCCTTCCCCGCTGGCGGCATACGATACCCTGAAGAAAAGCAATCCCAGCCCCTATATGTTCTTTATGCAGGATCGCGACTTCAGCCTGTTTGGGGCGTCGCCGGAAAGCTCACTGAAATATGACGCCGCTAATCGTCAGATTGAGATCTATCCCATCGCCGGTACGCGTCCCCGTGGCCACCATGCGGATGGTTCTCTGGACCGCGATCTCGACAGCCGTATCGAGCTTGAGATGCGTACCGATAAAAAAGAACTTGCTGAGCATCTGATGCTGGTCGATCTGGCGCGTAACGATCTGGCCCGCATCTGCGAACCGGGAAGCCGCTACGTTGCCGACCTGACCAAGGTTGACCGCTATTCCTTTGTGATGCATCTGGTTTCCCGCGTGGTAGGCACGTTGCGTAAGGATCTGGATGTGCTTCACGCTTACAGCGCCTGTATGAACATGGGCACCCTGAGCGGTGCGCCTAAAGTCAGGGCGATGCAGCTTATTGCGGCGGCTGAAGGTACCCGTCGCGGTAGCTATGGCGGCGCGGTCGGTTACTTCACCGCCAGCGGCGATCTTGATACCTGTATCGTTATTCGCTCTGCCTATGTTGAGGATGGTATCGCTACCGTTCAGGCGGGTGCTGGCGTGGTGCTCGATTCCATTCCTCAGGCTGAAGCGGATGAGAGCCGGAATAAAGCCCGCGCCGTTCTGCGCGCTATTGCCGCGGCGCATCACTGCAAGGAGATCTTCTGATGGCTGATATTCTGCTGCTCGATAATTTTGATTCCTTTACCTACAACCTTGTTGACCAGCTGCGCGCCTCGGGACATACGGTTGTGGTTTATCGCAACAATGTGCCGGCGGATACGCTGATAGCACGGCTCAAAAGCCTGGAGAACCCGGTGCTGGTGCTTTCACCGGGTCCCGGTTCCCCTTCAGAAGCTGGTTGTATGCCGGCGTTGCTGTCGCGCTTACGTGGTCAGTTGCCCATTATCGGCATCTGCCTTGGACATCAGGCGATTGTGGAAGCCTACGGCGGCTACGTGGGTCAGGCGGGCGAGATCCTTCATGGTAAAGCATCTGCCATTTCCCATGACGGTGAAGGTATGTTTGCCGGACTGGCGTCGCCCTTGCCGGTGGCACGTTATCACTCACTGGTCGGCAGTAATATTCCCGACGGGCTGACGGTCAATGCCACTTTCAACGGCATGGTCATGGCGGTGCGCCACGACAAAGATCGCGTCTGCGGGTTTCAGTTTCATCCCGAATCCATTCTGACCACGCAGGGAGCACGCCTGCTGGAGCAAACGCTCGCCTGGGCGCTGGCATAATAATAAGGAGAGAACCATGAACGCGATTCTGGAAAAGCTTTACCAGGCAGCAACCCTGACGCAGGCGGAAAGTCACCAGCTTTTTTCAGCCATTATCACCGGACAGCTGGAGCCTACCCAGCTTGCCGCCGCGCTGATTGCGATGAAAGTCCGTGGTGAACGCCCGGAGGAAATCGCCGGGGCGGCAACCGCACTGCTTGAAGATGCTAAGCCCTTCCCGCGCCCGGACTACCCGTTTGCCGATATTGTCGGCACCGGCGGTGACGGTAGCAACAGCATTAACATTTCCACGTCGAGCGCCTTCGTGGCGGCGGCCTGCGGGCTGAAAGTCGCCAAGCACGGCAACCGCAGCGTCTCCAGTAAGTCCGGATCCTCAGATCTGCTGGCGGCGTTTGGCATCAGCCTCGACTTACCTGCTGAACAGGCACGGCAGGCGCTCGATGAACTGAATGTCTGTTTCCTGTTTGCGCCGCAGTATCACACCGGCTTTCGCCACGCGATGCCGGTCCGTCAGCAGTTAAAAACCCGTACGCTGTTTAATGTACTGGGGCCGTTAATCAACCCGGCACGTCCGCCGCTGGCGGTGATTGGCGTCTACAGTCCGGAGCTGGTTCTGCCCATCGCCCATACGCTGAAGATGCTCGGCTATCAGCGCGCCGCGGTCGTCCACGGTGGCGGTATGGATGAAGTTGCCCTGCACAGCGCAACCCACATCGCGGAACTGCGCGAGGGCGAAATCACCAGCTATCAGCTGACGCCGGAAGATTTCGGGCTGAGCTTCCATCCTCAGGAGGCGCTGGCTGGCGGTACGCCGGAAGAAAACCGTGACATTCTGACCCGTTTACTCCAGGGTAAGGGCGAGCGCGCGCACGAAGAGGCCGTCGCGGCGAACGTCGCCCTGCTGCTGAAAATTTTTGGACACGAAGATTTGCGTGAAAACGCACAGCGGGCGCTCAGCGTCATCAGAAGTGGACAGCCTTACGAACACGTTATCGCACTGGCAGCAAGAGGATAATCATGCAGGATACCGTACTCGCTAAAATCGTACAGGATAAAGCGGTGTGGCTGGCGGCACGCCAGCAACAGCAGCCGCTGGCAACGTTTCAGGACGAGATAAAGCCTGCCACGCGCAATTTTTACCATGCGCTTCAGGGGGCCAGAACCGCCTTTATTCTGGAATGCAAAAAAGCCTCTCCATCCAAAGGTCTGATTCGTGAGGATTTTGACCCGGCAACCATCGCGGGCGTTTATAAGCACTATGCTTCTGCGGTTTCCGTGCTGACCGACGAAAAGTATTTTCAGGGCAGTTTTGACTTTCTTCCCATCGTCAGTGCCGCCATCACCCAGCCGGTATTGTGCAAAGATTTTATGATCGACCCTTATCAGGTCTATCTGGCGCGCTTTTATCAGGCAGACGCCATATTGCTGATGCTTTCCGTGCTCAACGACGACCAGTATCGTCAACTCGCCGCCGTCGCGCACAGCCTGAATATGGGCGTTCTGACAGAGGTGATCAGCGACGAAGAGCTTGAACGGGCAACGGCGCTCGGCGCGAAGGTCATCGGCATCAATAACCGCGATTTGCGCGATCTCTCAATCGACCTGGATCGTACCCGCCGGCTGGCGCCTAAAGTGGCGCACGGCGTGACGGTCATCAGCGAATCCGGGATCAACAGTTATGCGCAGGTACGGGAACTGAGCCATTTTGCCAATGGCTTTCTTATCGGCTCCGCCCTGATGTCCGAAGATAATCTGGCCACGGCGGTACGCCGGGTGATACTGGGTGAGAATAAAGTGTGCGGACTGACCCGCGCCGAAGATGCCCGCAGCGCCTTCGAAGCGGGGGCGATTTACGGTGGCCTGATCTTTGCTGAAGGATCGCCACGCCAGGTGAGCCTTGAACAGGCACGGCTGGTGATGCAGGGCGGCGATCTGCATTATGTCGGGGTGTTCCGTAATAGCGCTATTAGTGACGTTGTCACTGCTGTCCGTGAACTGAACCTCGCTGCCGTCCAGCTGCACGGAGAAGAAGATCGCGCTTTCGTCGCTGCGCTTCGTGAACAGCTTCCGCATAACACACGAATCTGGAAGGCATTCAGTATTGCCGGTTCGCTTCCTTCGCGCGACTGGCAGCATGTGGACCGCTACGTTTTTGATCAGGGTGCGGGCGGCACAGGCCAGAGTTTTGACTGGTCACTGCTGCGCGATCAGAACCTGGATAATGTTTTGCTGGCCGGCGGCCTGGGCGCGGATAACTGCGTGACTGCCGCCCAGTTGGGATGCGCAGGCCTGGATTTTAATTCCGGCGTGGAAAGCCAGCCTGGTATTAAAGATGCGTCAAAAATTGCCTCGGTGTTTCAGACCCTGAAGGCGTACTGACCGTAAGGACAGGCGCTTGCCCGTCCATTAAGGAAAAGCGATATGACTTTATTAAACCCCTATTTTGGTGAATTTGGCGGCATGTATGTGCCGCAGATCCTGATGCCGGCACTGAACCAGCTTGAAGAGGCCTTCGTCAGCGCCCAGCGCGACCCCCTCTTCCAGGCCGAATTTATCGATCTGCTGAAGAACTATGCTGGCCGTCCTACCGCGCTGACCCTGTGCAAAAATCTTACCGCAGGAACCCGTACCCGCCTCTATCTGAAACGGGAAGATCTGTTGCACGGCGGCGCGCACAAAACCAATCAGGTGCTGGGCCAGGCGCTGCTGGCAAAACGCATGGGCAAAAAAGAGATCATTGCCGAAACCGGTGCCGGTCAGCACGGCGTCGCTTCCGCACTTGCCTGCGCCTTGCTGGGCCTTAAATGCCGCATCTATATGGGCGCAAAAGACATTGAGCGCCAGTCGCCAAACGTCTTCCGTATGCGTCTGATGGGAGCGGAAGTGATCCCGGTCCATAGCGGTTCCGCCACCCTGAAAGATGCCTGTAACGAGGCGCTACGTGACTGGTCCGGAAGCTATGAAACGGCACACTATATGCTCGGTACCGCTGCGGGCCCGCATCCTTTCCCGACCATCGTCCGTGAATTCCAGCGGATGATTGGCGAAGAGACCAAAGTGCAGATTCTGGAAAAAGAGGGCCGTCTGCCGGATGCGGTCATCGCCTGCGTTGGTGGCGGCTCCAATGCCATCGGCATGTTCGCCGACTTTATTGATGAAACAACCGTCGGGCTGATTGGCGTGGAGCCAGCCGGACACGGCATTGAATCCGGTGAACACGGTGCGCCGCTGAAACATGGTCGCGTGGGTATCTATTTCGGCATGAAAGCCCCGATGATGCAGACCGCAGAGGGCCAGATTGAAGAATCTTACTCCATCTCTGCCGGGCTGGACTTCCCTTCCGTTGGCCCACAGCATGCATATCTTAACAGTACGGGCCGGGCCGATTACGTCTCCATCACCGATGATGAGGCGATGGAAGCGTTCAAGACGCTCTGCCGGAGCGAAGGCATTATTCCGGCCCTCGAATCGTCACACGCCCTGGCGCATGCGCTGAAGATGATGCGGGAAGCGCCGGAAAAAGAGCAGCTGCTGGTGGTGAACCTTTCAGGACGCGGCGATAAAGATATTTTCACCGTTCACGATATTCTGACCGCTAAGGGAGAAATGTAATGGAGCGCTACGATCAGCTATTCCGTCGTCTTGCAGAGCGTAATGAAGGCGCTTTTGTGCCTTTCGTAACCCTGGGCGACCCGACTCCCGAACTTTCGCTGCAAATTGTTGATGCGCTGATTGAAGGCGGCGCGGATGCGCTGGAGCTGGGCATTCCTTTCTCCGATCCGCTGGCGGATGGTCCCACTATCCAGAACGCCACACTGAGGGCTTTTGCAGCAGGCGTGACGCCGTCGCACTGCTTTGAAATGCTTGCCGCTATCCGGCAAAAACACCCCACCGTGCCGATTGGTCTGCTGATGTACGCGAACCTGGTATTTTCCAACGGCATCGACAACTTCTATGCCCGCTGCGAGGAAGCCGGGGTGGATTCCGTGCTGGTGGCAGATGTGCCGGTTGAGGAATCTGCCCCCTTCCGTCAGGCAGCGCTGCGTCATAATGTGGCACCCATTTTTATCTGTCCGCCGAATGCCAGCGACGATCTGCTTCGCGAGATAGCCTCACACGGTCGCGGCTACACCTATCTGCTTTCGCGGGCTGGCGTAACCGGTACCGAGTCGCGTGGCACAAGCCAGTCTCTCGAACATCTGGTGACGAAGCTGCGCGAGTATCATGCCGCTCCGCCGCTTCAGGGCTTCGGTATTTCCGAGCCTGATCAGGTAAAAGAAGCGCTGGCGGCCGGCGCAGCGGGCGCGATTTCGGGATCGGCTATCGTCAGGATCATCGAACGTAATCACGCCAATCCTCCCGTTATGCTGGCAGAGCTGACGGCGTTTGTCAGTTCGCTCAAAGCGGCAACGCGCTGACCGCCGCCTCATATCAGCGGGTAAGACGCGCTTTTTAAGCAATCACGTTGATAAACCGGCGTTTATGGCTAACACTTCCCTCTGCAGAGCGATTCTGTAAACACAGCATGCATTTTTAATGAAGATAACAGGGAGCAGAACAATGAAGTTATTTAAAGTCTTAACGGGTATGGTGGTGGCCGTTGTGGTGGCGCTTTCGCTGAGCGCCTGCGCCCCAACGGCAACTCAGGAAGGGACCGGCGGCTACATCGACGATACGGTGATCACCACCAAAGTGAAAGCTGAGTTACTGAACGATGAGTCGCTGAAATCCACCGAAATCAATGTGGAGACCTTTAAAGGCCACGTTCAGCTCAGTGGTTTTGTCACTTCACCACAGATGGCTAACCGTGCCGTTCAGCTCACCCGCAGCGTGAAAGGCGTGAAAGCGGTGTCGAATAAAATGCAGATCAAATAGTTCTGCTTTATAAACGTCAAAAGGCGCAGTGATGCGCCTTTTTTTACGCCTGCGCTTCAGAAGCGGTAGCCTGCGCCAAAGAAGAACACAAAAGGATTAACGTGGGTATCAATGCTCTGACGGGAGCCACCCGCATCGAAGTTCACTTTGGTATCAATATCCATATACCAGAGCGACGCATTGAGCATCCAGTCCGGCGTCAGCTGGTAGTCAAGGCCAACCTGACCCGCCACACCCCATGACTCTTTTACCTTCAGGTTGCTGAGGCCAGCATCGCGACCGGTCTGGTTAAAGTCGGCATCATAAAATTTGGTGTAGTTGACACCCACGCCCGCGTAAGGCTGCCATTTACTGCTGCTATCCATAAAATACCACTGTGCCATCAGCGTAGGCGGTAGCTGACGAACGGTTGCCAGATTACCGGTAGACGCCAGCCCCACCTTATGGCGGAACGGGGTTGCGCCCAGCAGCTCAATACCAATGTTATCGGTCGCCATATAGGTGAAGGTTAGCCCAAGCTGGGTATTATTACTGACGTCAAATTCACCCAGACCCAGCACGTTATCCGATCCGCCAGTCGGGCGTACCGTAGCGGAACCAGCACGCATAAAGAAGTCTCCCACCTGATGGGCAGAGGCCACCAGCGGCATCAGGGTCAGGGCGGCAAGTAACACAGCTTTCAGTTTCATCACTACTCCTTAGCAAAATGAAATAACCATCGCTCAACAGCGAAACGCGAAAAACCCTGTATTTTTACAATGAATTACTGGAAACATCATCTTAATCATTTTTTTCAAACTCCTTAAAAAACAGTCGGTTGATATAGATCAACTTTTACCTGTTTTAACGCGCGCCGCACAAATGCTTAGGGTTAGAAACAAATGGACATTTACAGGTTCAGAGCTGGCCAATGGGATAATCTCTTCTTTAATCGAAAGTTATGTAAGACAGGGTGCCAGGTTAGCGCCAGACCATGTACAATCGCCGGATCGCAAAACACCGCTTTTCAAGGAGTCTACATGTCTATCACGGCGGGTTCGTTGTACCGTGACACCGGGAACTTTTTACGCCATCAGCTGGTCACTATCGTGCTGCTGTCGCTGCTGACCTCATTTATTACCGTGCTGATTGGCCATGCCCTGACGCCGGGTGCCGATCAGCTCGCCCTGCTCTCCGAAGGTCAAAGTGGTTCTGGGATGAGCCTGCTTGAAATGGTGCAGAATATGTCACCTGAACAGCAGAACGTGCTACTGCGCGCCTCGGCTGCCGGTACGTTCGCCGCGCTGGTGGGGAATACCCTGCTACTGGGAGGCATGCTGAGCCTGATCCCGATGGTTTCTGCCGGACAGAGAATCAGCGCGCTGCGCGCCATCGGTGCCTCCGCCCCGCTGCTCCCACGTCTGCTGCTGCTGGTCTTTATTGTCACGCTGGTCGTTCAGCTCGGCTTTATGGTGCTGGTGGTGCCAGGCGTTATTCTGGCAATTCTCCTGTCGCTGGCGCCGGTTATTCTGAGTACAGAGAAGACGGGCGTCTTTGCCGCCATGCGCACCAGCCTGCGTCTGGTCTGGAGCCAGATGAAGATCGTCGCGCCTGCCGTGGCGTTCTGGCTGCTGGCGAAAATTACGGTACTGCTGCTGGCGTCTTCGCTGACTATCCTGCCGGCGAACGTCGCTTCTGTGGTGCTTAACGCGCTAAGCAATCTGGTCTCAGCCATACTGATTATCTATCTTTATCGCCTTTATATGCTGTTACGCTAGTTGCTGTCAGCGGATGGCCGTCAGGGCATCCGCTTCAGATTGGTTACCCTTGTCTCAGTCTGTTATCTGGAAGCCCTTATGAAGCAGTTACTCGATTTTCTTCCCCTCGTGGTCTTTTTTGTTTTCTATAAGCTTTACGATATTTTCGTCGCCTCCGGCGCGCTTATTGTTGCCACCGGTCTGGCGCTGGTGGCTAGCTGGCTGCTCTACCGCCGGCTCGAAAAGATGACCATCATCACCTTTGTGCTGGTGGCGGTCTTCGGCACGCTGACGCTGGTTTTCCATAATGATGAATTTATCAAATGGAAGGTCACGGTAATTTATACCCTGTTCGCTGCGGCGCTGGTCTTCAGCCAGTTCTTTATGAAACAGCCGCTGATCCAGACCATGCTGGGCAAGGAGCTGACGCTGCCGGGTTCCGCCTGGCGCAGGCTTAACATCGCCTGGGCGATTTTTTTCCTCGCCTGCGGCCTGGCCAATATTTATGTGGCGTTCTGGCTGTCACAGGCATTCTGGGTAAATTTTAAAGTTTTCGGCCTGACCGGACTGACCCTGATCTTTACCCTGATTAGCGGCCTCTATATCTATCGCCTGATGCCGCAGGAAGAGAAGTAATTTTCCCGGCGCTTCTGCCGGCTATTTGCGCCTTTAGAGTAAGAGCAATGCATGAATAATGACGGAAACAGGCTTCCGCAGGGTGAAATGGTGTTACGTACGCTGGCGATGCCCGCCGATACCAACGCCAACGGCGATATTTTTGGCGGCTGGCTGATGTCGCAGATGGATATGGGTGGCGCGATTCTGGCAAAGGAGATCGCCGGAGGACGCGTGGTAACGGTTCGCGCTGACGGTATGACCTTTCTCAAACCGGTGGCAGTCGGCGACGTGGTGAGCTGTCACGCCCGGTGTATCCGTACCGGGACCAGCTCCATTACGATTAATGTGGAAGTGTGGATTAAGAAAGTCTCATCCGAACCTATCGGGCAGCGCTACTGCACTACCGAAGCGGTATTTGTCTATGTGGCCGTCGATGCTGCCGGCAAATCCCGTCCCTTGCCGGCTGATAAAAGCCATTTTCAACACGATCAACAGGCATAACCCTTTTCCTGCTCAGGCACGGCGTCGCCGTGCCTTTCTCTTTATTCGACGCTGCTGCCACCTTTTATTCTGAAAATGACTTTGGTGGTCAGATTCTTACCTGGCTTATTAGGTTCGTAGCGCCATTTCTTCATCGCCTGCTTCACTTCACGCTCAAACATATTGCGGGGTTTGGCGGAAAGGATGCGGACATTATCAACACGCCCGGCACTGTCGACGTCAAACTGTACTCTTACTTCTCCCTCAAGACGCAGCGCAAAGGCGCGGGCCGGATAGCTGGGTTTACCCTGTTGCAGCGCTCTCGGACCGCTGCTGACGGAAGGCGCTGCCGCCGGCGTCGACTTCGGTGCCGTTGAAGGCCGGGTGGCGGGCGTCTCGGTTTTTGCAAACGGTGACGCGGCCCGTGGCTCGGTTCTCGGCTTAACCTCTTTCCTGGGCTTTATCACCTCTTTTTTTACCGGCTTCGGTTTAGGTTTGGGAACGGGCTTCGGTTCGGGAATGGGCACGGGCTCCGGTTTAGGCGGCTCCGGAAGAGGTGCGGGTTCCGGCTCGGGCTCCGGCTCAGCAACAGGTTCAGGCGCAGGCTGGGGAGCGGGCTGAGGCTCTGGCTGCACTTCAGGGGCAACCAGTGACACGCTTATCGGCTGGGACGCTTTCGGCATCTCCACTGTCTGGTGAAAAGAGGCATAAAGAATTCCCCCAATTACCACGGCGTGCAGGCCTAACGAGAACAGCATCGGCAGTGAGATACGGCTGGGTAAAGAAGTTTCTGCAAGCGTCGTCATAATCTTTCTGCTGTTTAGGTGAAGCGACAAGTTTAAATGCAAATAGCAATCAGTTTCAACAACCTCTCGATATTGTCGTCCCGTTTTCCGCATTAATGTCAATTTTGCTGAACGTCAGCAACAGAGTGCTATCTTTCAATTGCACAACGGTTAACGATGACTTAACGTGATGATCGATGAAGAAAACTGACTGGAGCTGTGACCGTGCTTTATGTAATTTATGCTGAAGACAATGCCGATTCACTGGAAAAGCGTAGCGCCGTGCGCCCTGCTCACGTGGCGCGCCTGCAGCTCCTGCGAGATGAAGGTCGCCTTATTCTTGCAGGGCCTATGCCTGCGGTGGACAGCAACGAACCGGGCGTCGCGGGTTTTACCGGCTCAACCGTGGTGGCGGAATTTGCTTCCCTTGAGGAAGCGCAGGCCTGGGCAAAAGATGACCCCTACATTGCGGCCGGGGTCTATAAACAGGTTCAGGTCAAACCCTTTAAGCGCACGTTCTGATTTCTCTGGCTGCGCGCCGGGCGTTACCCGCTACGCGCCTGTTTAACAGGATGAGTGATAAACAGAACTGAACGCCGCTGCTGCTGGCTGAGCTGGTGACGGATAGCGACCATGCGTCCGTAGCGTCTCGACTGCGCTTCGAGCCACCGTGTCCGGCGGCGTTGTATCTGACGTGACATCCGCCAGCGTGCGACTTCATTTCTGCTCCGTCTCATAGTAACCTCTGCTGAAAAAACTCGCGGCGCAGTATAGCGCTTTCGGACCCCGCATGGGGTCCGATGACTTTAACCGGGAAAAGGTTTCCCCTTACGCCAACTGCACGTAAACTCCCTCTATTGCGGCGTGAACAGGATTTTCACTTACATGACGACTTTTTATACTTTAATCAGTTGGCTCATTTTCTTCGGTTACTGGTTACTGATAGCCAGTGTTACCCTGCGCATTTTAATGAAGCGTCGCGCTGTCCCTTCTGCCATGGCCTGGCTGCTGATTATTTATATTCTGCCGCTGGTCGGTATCATCGCCTATCTTTCATTTGGGGAGCTGCATCTGGGTAAGCGCCGCGCCGAGCGCGCACGCACAATGTGGCCCTCCACCGCCAAATGGCTCGAAGATCTGAAATCGTGCCAGCATATTTTTGCCCACAATAACAGCGACGTGGCCCGCTCACTGTTTCAGCTTTGCGAAAACCGTCAGGGCGTGGCGGGCGTCAAGGGTAATCAGCTTCAGCTTCTCACTTCCACTGATGACACTATGCGGGCGCTAATCCGCGATATTCAGCTGGCCCGGCATAATATTGAGATGGTGTTTTACATCTGGCAGCCCGGTGGGCTGGCCGATGAAGTGGCGGAGTCGCTGATGGCCGCCGCCCGTCGCGGCGTGCACTGCCGCCTGATGCTGGATTCCGCCGGCAGCGTACAGTTTTTCCGCAGCCCCTGGGCGGCGATGATGCGAAATGCCGGCATTGATGTGGTGGAAGCGCTTAAGGTCAGCCTGCTGCGTGTCTTCTTACGTCGTATGGACCTGCGCCAGCACCGTAAAGTTGTGCTGATTGATAACTACATTGCCTATACGGGCAGTATGAATCTGGTGGACCCCCGCTACTTCAAACAGGATGCGGGCGTGGGACAGTGGATCGATTTGATGGCCAGGATGGAAGGCCCGGTAGCCACCACCATGGGGATCATCTACTCCTGCGACTGGGAGATCGAGACCGGCAAGCGCATTTTGCCCCCGCCGCCGGACGGCAACATCATGCCGTTTGAGCAGGAAAGCGGTCACACTATCCAGGTGATCGCCTCAGGACCGGGCTTCCCGGAGGACCTGATCCATCAGGCGCTGTTAACCGCCGTCTATGCCGCCCGCGAACAGTTAATCATGACCACGCCCTATTTCGTGCCCAGTGACGATCTGCTCCATGCCATCTGTACCGCCGCCCAGCGCGGCGTCGATGTCAGTATCATTGTGCCGCGGCATAATGATTCGATGCTCGTCGGCTGGGCAAGCCGGGCCTTTTTTGCCGAGCTGCTTGAGGCGGGCGTGAAAATCTATCAGTTTGAAGATGGCCTGCTACATACCAAGAGCGTGCTGGTCGACGGACAACTTAGCCTGGTAGGCACGGTTAACCTTGATATGCGCAGCCTCTGGCTGAATTTTGAAATTACTATGGTGATTGATGATGATGGGTTTGGCAGCGATCTGGCGCGGGTACAGGATGATTATATCGCCCGCTCAAGACTGGTGGACGCCAGCCGCTGGTCGCGCCGTGCCTACTGGCAGCGGATCGTTGAACGACTGTTTTACTTCTTCAGTCCATTGCTGTAAAACGAGCGAAAAATAGCAGGCATGACGGAAACTATGATGGATTTAAATAATCGCCTTACCGACGACGAAACGCTGGAACAGGCTTACGATATTTTTCTGGAACTGGCGGGCGACAATCTCGATCCTGCTGACATTATTCTCTTTAATCTGCAGTTCGAGGAGCGCGGCGGCGCCGAGCTTTCTGACCCTGCGGAGGACTGGGCTGAACACGTCGATTTTGACCTGAACCCGGACTTTTTCTCCGAAGTGGTTATTGGTCTCGGCGAAGCGGAGGGTGAGCCGATCAATGATGTCTTTGCCCGTGTCCTGCTCTGTCGTGAGAAAGATCATAAGCTTTGCCATATATTGTGGCGTGAATAACCTACTGAAAAAGACCGGCAGCGCCGGTCTTTTTTTTGGTTAAAGCGGATCCACTTTCAGGCAGGAGACCGCATGGCGGAAACTACCTTCCAGCAGTGGCCGTGTTTTGGCACATTCCGGTCCGGCGATCGGGCAGCGTGTGCGGAATACACAGCCGGAAGGCGGATTAATCGGCGAGGGTAATTCCCCTTCCAGCAGTTGGATAACCTTGTTCTTTTCCAGATCCGGATCGGGAACAGGCACAGCGGACATCAGCGCGCGGGTATATGGATGCTGCGGGTTATGGTAGACCTCACCATAGGTGCCCAGCTCTACCGCATGGCCGAGATACATTACCAGCACGCGATCGGAAATATGCTTTACCACCGCCAGGTCGTGGGCGATAAATATCAGCGACAGGCCCATCTCCCTTTGCAGCTTTTGCAGTAAATTTACTACCTGCGCCTGAATCGACACATCCAGCGCTGACACCGGTTCATCACAGATAATCAGTTTGGGCTCGAGGATAAGTGCCCGTGCAATGCCGATACGCTGGCACTGGCCACCCGAAAATTCATGCGGGTAGCGGTTAATCAGGTTTGGCAACAGCCCAACCTTCATCATCATGGCCTTAACCTTCTCCTTTACCTCCAGTTTCGGCATTTTGGGATGATAGGTCCGCAGCGGCTCGGCAATAATATCGCCGATGGTCATGCGTGGGTTAAGTGAAGCCAGCGGGTCCTGAAAGATCATCTGGATATCGCTGCGGGCTCTGCGCCACTCTTCCTCACTCTGCCCCAGCAGATCGCGCCCCAGCCAGGCAACGCGGCCATCTGTTGCTTTGACCAGGCCGATAATGGCGCGGGCGAGCGTGGATTTACCACAGCCCGACTCTCCCACTACGCCCAGCGTTTCGCCTTCATAGAGACGCAGGCTGACACCATCAACCGCCTTCAGGGTTTTTGACGGCTGCCAGAACCACTGCTTGCCATCCTTAATATCGAAATGCACCTTCAGATCGGCAATTTCGAGCAACACTTTCTTTTCAGCTACCGCAGTCATACCAGCTCCTCCGCAGGTTTAAAGCAGGCGCGCAGGCGACCCTCGCCAAAGGGCGTCAGCGGCGGTGCGTTTGAGCAAATTTCCATCGCATGGGGACAGCGCGGCTGGAACGGGCAGCCGGACGGCAGGCGTAGCAGATTCGGTGGGTTACCGGGGATCGTCATCAGCGAATCCCCTTCCGCATCCAGACGCGGCACCGCATTCAGCAGACCAATGGAATAAGGATGGGTTGGCTCGTAGAACACATCTCGGGCTTTGCCATACTCCATGGTCCGTCCCGCATACATCACCAGCACCCGGTCGCAGATACCGGCGACGACGCCAAGATCGTGCGTGATCATAATGATGGCCGTATTAAACTCTCTTTTCAGATCGTTTAGCAGCGTCATGATCTGCGCCTGTACGGTCACATCAAGCGCCGTGGTGGGCTCATCAGCAATCAGCAGCTTCGGCTTGCAAAGCAGCGCCATGGCAATCATGACGCGCTGGCGCATGCCGCCGGAAAACTCGTGCGGATACATTTTCATTCGCTTACGGGCTTCCGGCATTTTTACCGCATCCAGCATACGGACAGATTCTTCAAAGGCCTCTGCGCTGCTCATCCCTTTATGAAGCTTTAACACTTCCATCAGTTGCTCACCCACCCGCATATAAGGGTTAAGCGAGGTCATGGGATCCTGAAAAATCATCGCCACCTGTTCGGCGCGCAGGTTGTTAAGCTGCTTTTCCGGCAGATTGAGGATCTCTTTGCCGTTGAACAGCGCGGAACCACCAATGCGGCCATTTGAGGCCAGCAGCCCCATCAGTGCAAACGCGGTCTGGGATTTCCCGGAACCGGACTCGCCGACGATGCCGAGCGTTTCACCCGCACGCAGGTTAAAGTTGAGGTCGTTAACCGCCGTGACATCACCGTCCGGCGTGCTAAAGGTGACGCGCAGATCCTTCACGTCAAGTAACAGCTCGCTTCCCGCTTGTTGTGCCATTGCTGGCTGTAATTCAGTTACGCTCATCGGGAAACTCCTTAACGGTCTTTCGGGTCGAGGGCATCACGCAGGCCATCGCCAATAAAGTTAAAACAGAACAGCGTAATCACCAGAAAACCTGCCGGGAACAGCAGTAGCCAGGGCGAAACCTCCATGGAGTTAGCTCCGTCGCTGAGCAGTGCTCCCCAGCTGCTGAGCGGCTCCTGCGTGCCGAGGCCCAGGAAGCTTAGGAAGGATTCAAACAGGATCATACTCGGCACCAGCAGCGAGGCGTATACCACAACCACGCCCAGCACATTCGGCACAATATGGCGCAGAACAATACTGGCGGTTGAGACGCCGCCGACATGGGCCGCTTCGATAAACTCTTTCCGCTTCAGGCTGAGCGTCTGGCCGCGAACGATACGCGCCATATCCAGCCAGGACACCAGTCCGATCGCCACAAAAATCAGCAGAATGTTACGACCGAAAAAGGTGACCAGCAGAATGACAAAGAACATAAAAGGGAAGGAGTTAAGGATTTCCAGCAGGCGCATCATCACGGAGTCCGTTTTGCCGCCAAGATAGCCCGCAAGCGATCCATAAAGCGTACCGACAAGCACGGCCACCAGCGCCGAGGCGATGCCGACCATCAGCGAAATACGTCCGCCAATCGCCACGCGCACCAGCAGATCGCGGCCGGATGAGTCAGTGCCGAAATAGTGACCCACTTCCATTTCAGGTGGTGCCGACATCATTCCCCAGTCCGTTTCATCGTAGGTAAAAGCGGAAAGCATTGGGGCAAAAATGACAAACAGCGCAATCAGCAGCAGCACAATCAGGCTGCCCAGCGCCGCACGGTTATGGATAAAACGACGACGGGCATCCTGCCACAGGCTACGCCCTTCGACTTCCAGCTTCTCGCTGAAGGCATCAAGAGCTTCGCTATTTTTCTTACTCAATAACATGGCGAGCTCCGGTATTAATAACGAATTTTCGGATCGATGACCGCATAAAGCACATCAACGATCGCATTGAACAGAATAGTCAGCACACCCACTAAAATTGTCAGGCTCAGCACCAGCGAGTAGTCACGGTTAAGCGCACCGTTCACAAAAAGCTGGCCGATACCAGGCAGACCGTAAATGGTTTCAATCACCATCGATCCGGTGATGATGCCGACGAACGCCGGACCGAGATAGGAAAGCACCGGCAGCATCGCGGGCTTGAGCGCGTGGCGCAGCACAATGCGGTGCATCGGTAAACCTTTCGCGCGGGCGGTGCGGATAAAGTTAGAGTGCAGTATCTCGATCATCGACCCACGCGTGATGCGCGCAATGCTGGCGATATACGCCAGTGAAAGGGCGACCATCGGCAGGATCATATATTTCAGCTGGCCGCCGTTCCATCCGCCGCCAGGCAACCACTTCAACCCAATCGCAAAGATCAGAACCAGCAGCGGCGCCACCACGAAACTCGGTATGACCACGCCGGTCATTGCCACCCCCATCACCGCAAAGTCCCATTTCGTATTCTGCTTCAGCGCCGCGATTACGCCCGCCGAAACCCCCAGCACCACGGCGAGCACAAAGGCCGCCAGGCCGAGCTTAGCCGATACCGGAAAGGCGTGCCCCACCAGATAGTTGACCGAATAGTCTTTGTATTTGAAGGAAGGCCCAAAATCACCGTGAGCCAGCTGTACCAGATAGTTGGTGTACTGCTTCCACATCGGATCGTTCAGATGGTATTTCGCTTCGATATTCGCCATTACCTCTGCTGACAGCGTACGCTCACCGGTAAAAGGACTGCCCGGCGCTAACCGCATCATAAAGAAGGAGATGGTGATCAGAATGAGTAACGTCGGGATCGCTTCCAGAACACGACGAAAAATAAACTTTAACATTGCCCGTACCTGCTGGCTTGTGCCTTAGCACTGCGTAAAATAGACACGATGGGGGAAGCGAATCCCTCCCCCACTTTTGCCATTAATGTTTGATAATGTAGAGATTTTTGTCGTAAACATTATCCAGTGGATCTTTACCGGTATAGCCACCCACGTAAGGCTTCACCAGACGGGTGTTAACGTAGTAGTAAAGCGGGACAATCACGGAATCCTTATCGAGGATCTGTTCAGCCTTGGCATAAAGATCGCTACGGCCTTTCTCGTCACTGGCGCCTGCCGCAGCGGTCATCACTTTATCGAACTCCGCCGATTTGTAATGTGAGGTGTTGTTGCTGCTGTCGGAAAGCATGGTGTTCAGGAATGAAGTCGGTTCGTTATAGTCCGCACACCAGCCCGCACGGGCCACGTCGAAGTTCCCCTGATGACGGGTATCCAGGAAGGTTTTCCACTCCTGATTATTGAGCTTGATATCCACCCCGAGATTTTTCTTCCAGATGGACGTCGCGGCGATAGCCAGCTTTTTATGCAGGTCGGAAGTGTTATAGAGCAGCTGGAAAGAGAGCGGCTTATCTTTGGTATAGCCCGCTTCGGCCAGCAGTTTTTTGGCTTCTTCGTTACGCTTTTCCTGTGACCAGCTGAACCACTCCGGCTTGATCAGCTCGGCACCGTCGGTCGCCGTCGGCGTGTAGCTATAGGCTGGCATCTGCCCCTGGGCCAGCACCTTGTTCACGATAATGTCACGATCGATGCCCAGCTTCAGGGCAGCCCTGACGCGCGGATCGTTGAAAGGCGGCTTCTGGTTGTTGATCTCGTAATAATAAGTACAGAGATAAGGGTCAACTTTCAGCTCTTTTGGGTTTTCCCGCTGAAGCTTTTTAAACAGCTCGATCGGCATATTGTTATAGGTCATATCGCTGCCGTCGCTGCTGAAGTAACGGTTAACATCGCTCACTTCCGAGGCGATAGGCAGGAAAGTGACTTTTTCGAGTTTCGTATTGACGTTATCCCAGTATTCCGGGTTACGCACCAGCACAATACGTTCGTTGATCATATGAGACTGCAGTTTGAATGCGCCGTTGCCCACCCAGCTCTGCGGCTGCGTCCACTGCTCGCCCGCTTTGTCGATGGCCGGCTTATATACCGGAGACATGGAAGGGTGAATAAGCAGTTTGAAGAAATAAGGGACGGACTGGCTCAGCGTCACCTGCAGCGTATGGTCATCAATCGCTTTCACGCCCAGCTGATCGGGGCTTTTCTTACCGGTAATAATCTCATCCACGTTTTCCAGGTGACCATACTGCAGGTAGCTGGCATAAGGAGAGGCGGTTTTCGGATCAGCCAGGCGCTGCCAGCTGTAGACGAAATCCTGGGCAGTTACCGGCTCGCCGTTTGACCATTTGGCATTTTTACGCAGATGGAATGTCCAGACCTTGCCGTCTTTATTTTCCCAGCTTTCCGCCACGCCCGGGATTGGATGACCATCCGGGTCGCTTATTACCAGCCCTTCAAGCAGATCGCGGCTGACGTTGGATTCCGGAACGCCCTCAATTTTGTGCGGATCGAGCGACTGGACTTCACCGCCGTTGCCCTTAACCAGTTCCTGCTTTGCCGCCAGCTCCACGCCCGCAGGCACGGTGGCCGCTATCGCAACATTGCCCGCCAGCGCGGTCATAATCCCAAGTGCTATCAGGCTTTTTTTCGTGATGTTGGTCATTATTTACCTACTCCAGTTTTATCATTGCTGATGTGCTTTCAGACATCAGCGCCACCCTTTTAACGGGCTTTTCCTCTCAGGTTACCTGAACGTTGGCGCGCTGAGACGATGAGGTTTTATCCTGTCTGGTTTTAAGACGTCCGCCGGACAAATCGCGCCGGACTTAATGTTTTATGATGTAGTAGTATTTCAAGTCGGTCAGGTCCTGCGGATCTTTACCGGTAAAGCCGCCGACCCAGGGTTTCACTAAGCGCGCACTGACGCGGTAGTAAACCGGAATAATGGCCGAATCGCTATCCAGCTGCTGCTCCGCCTGCTGATAGACAGCCGCACGTTCAGCGTCAGGCACGTCCAGCGAGCGGGCCATCAGGGCGTCAAACTTCTCGCTTTTGTAGAAAGCGGTGTTATTCGTCGAGGTACTCAGCATGGCGTTCAGGAAGGTTGAAGGCTCGTTATAGTCGGAACACCAGGTGGCGCGGGCTACGTCAAACTCTCCCTGACGGCGCGTATCCAGCATCGTTTTCCACTCCTGATTATTCAGTGAAACGCTGGCGCCGAGATTTGATTTCCACATCGACGCGGCCGCAATAGCCTGCTTTTTATTCACATCAGACGTGTTATATAAGAGGGTGAAACGCAGCGGATTGTCCGCCGTGTAGCCCGCATCAGCCAGCAGCTTCTTCGCCTTCTCGTTTCGCTCAGCCTGCGTCAGCGCCATCCAGTCGGGCTGAGTAGAAGTCCCACCATTGATAAAGGGCGGCGTAAAGTTACCCGCCGGGATCTGCCCCTGCCCCATCACTTTTTCAGTAATAATGTTGCGATCCAGGGTTAGCTTCACCGCGGTGCGTACTTTAGGATCGTTGAACGGCGGTCGCTTATTGTTCAGCTCGTAGTAAAACGTGCAGAGCAGCGGGCTGATGCGGACCTGGCTGCCAAGCGTTTTTCGCAGCGATGGAAAGCGATCCGGGGGCAGCGCGCTGTTGGTGATATCGATTTCACCGCTGCGGTAGCGGTTCACGTCACTGGCTTCCGACGTCACTGGCAGAAAGGTTGCACGGTCGATTACTGAGCGGGCGTTATCCCAATATTGCGCGTTGCGTTGCAAAACGATTTTCTCGTTGATTACCCAGTCGCTGAGCGTATAGGCGCCGTTGCCAACAAAATGACCAGGTTGCGTCCAGCGATCGCCCCACTTTTCAATGGCGTTACGATTAACAGGCTTCAGGGAGGTATGGGCCGCCAGCTCAACAAAATAAGGGACAGGCTGGCTTAGCGTGACCTGAAAGTGGCGATCGTCCAGCGCTTTTACGCCCAGAGCAGAAGGAGGCAGTTTGCCCGCCAGGATTTCATCAATATTGGCTACATGGGCATACTGCAGATAGCTGCCATAAGGTGACGCTGTTGCCGGATCAACCAGGCGCTGCCAGCTATAAACGAAATCGCTGGCGGTGACGGGATCGCCATTGCTCCATTTCGCATTGTCCCGCAGGGTAAACGTCCAGACTCTCCCCTGCTGATTGCGCCAGCTTTCCGCCACGCCGGGCACCAGACGGCCTGCGTTATCGGTCGTGACCAGCCCTTCAAGCAGGTTCAGAATAATATTACTTTCCGGTACGCCTTCAATTTTCTGCGGATCGAGTGAAGATACCTCTCCGCCATTATTAATGACGATAGTCTGGCTGGCGGCCAGCTCAACGCCGCCGGGAACGGTGGCGGCAAACGAATGGCTGGCGATAAGTCCTGTAAGCGCGACAGCGACTTTCCGGAGACGTAAAACGCATTGCTCATTATGTTTCATTAAGCGTGGATAACCTTTTTAAGAAACCGGAACGGGAAGAGAAAAACTCTTTTGCATATCCGGTGCCAATTCTTTACCGAAAACGAGACGTTATCAGAGTGCGTCTTTTTACGCCAAAACAGCGCGTCGAAAATGTTAACTAATTCTCTTTTATCACGAGCGGCTGACAATCAGAAGCGTTATTTAACATGTTGAATTAATCGCCATCCTGCTGATTTTCAATTGATTAACATCAAAGAGGCGAGAGATTAATCAATCTCAGGAATGATCGAGTTCACAAAACTCGCAAAATAGGCAATTAAAGTAGCGCTACAGAATGAATCACCATAAACCCGTCTCATGCCAAACTGTTGTGCCACAAAGTTAGCAAGCTGGCCTATTTCAGCAATGTGATTAAATTAACATTCCGTTGTTAGTGATTGAAATCAGACAGGATTGCAGTAGTTACATTAATAATGACGCTCAGCCATTAAGCTGAGCGAATAATTGCACCATAAAAATGCATAAAAACCCCCTTAGCGCACCATTATGGTGCCTCACCTGATAGTTATAAAAAAAAAAGCGCAGAATATGCGCTTTATTTTCAACAGGCAGTTTTGTTATAGCGTTGATTAATGTACCAGCCCGGGGAATAGTGCTCTGATGCCGGTCACCACGAACTCGATGCCCAACGCCATCAGCAGCAGTCCCATAATTCGGGTAATAACGTTAATCCCGGTTTGGCCCAGCAGCCTGACCATTAAGGGGGCGGCCCGGAACAGCAGCCAGCAGCAGAACGCGAACAGCGCAATGGCGAGGCTGAAGCCCAGCAGGTTAAGCCAGCTGTTATAACGTGTACTCCAGACAATGGTCGAGCTGATTGCGCCCGGGCCAGCCATCAGCGGCAACGCCAGCGGCACCACACCAATGCTTTCCCGGATTGCCGTTTCTGATTTTTCCTGCTTATTCTGTTTATCTTCGCCCAGTTTGCCGCTGATCATCGACATGGCGATGGTGACCACCAGAATACCGCCCGCAATGCGAAAAGAGTCAATTGAGATGCCAAATATATGCAGAATCGCATCACCCAGAAATAGCGATGTCCAGAGAATAATCGCCACCGAAAGGTTGGCCGTCATATTGGTTTTATTGCGCGCCGCAGCCGCCTGATAGCTGGTCATACTAATAAAAACGGGGATGATCCCTACCGGATTCACCAGGGCAAATAGCCCCACAAAAAATTTAATATATCCGGAAAAGTCTAATATAGCCGGGTTCACAATCTGCTCCTGAGCGGGCGGGTTTTCTGGCGGGTAATTTAATGCAAAAGCGTTACGCTTACCATCATAAGCCGCCAGATTTTTGCCTGGTTTTAAGGCCGTAGCCCAGCATAATCCGCCAAAGGAATACGCCGCTGTTGCCGTTCTGATGCGGCAGAGAGAGCGGGACTACCACCGATTTCCCGAAATTACCAAAAATCGCACAAAACGTGCGGCTGAAAGGTGTCAGCTTGGGCGTAACTTGATCCAGATCATACTTATATTACCCCATAGTGGGTAAGCTGCATTCATCAAAAGGAAGTGTGAAGCCCGCATTTTTTCCGTCCAGGCGGAGTAAAGCGGAGACTTTTTCAGTAAACCTGTAACGCGAATGCGTAAACCGGTGAAAAGTCACAGTGATTTAACTACAGCGTAACAGCGCGTGACTATACTCATAGGTTCAGACTTGTTTACTAATAGAGTTTAACTTCCATCAGGAGAGCATTATGGCCGTTACTAATGTTGCTGAACTTAACGCACTGGTTGAACGTGTAAAAAAAGCCCAGCGAGAATATGCCAATTTCACTCAAGAACAAGTTGACAAGATTTTCCGCGCCGCGGCTCTTGCCGCCGCTGATGCCCGAATTCCGCTGGCAAAAATGGCCGTTGCAGAATCAGGCATGGGTATTGTTGAAGATAAAGTCATTAAAAACCACTTCGCTTCTGAATATATTTACAACGCCTATAAAGATGAAAAAACCTGCGGTATCCTTGATACCGATGATACGTTTGGCACCATCACTATCGCTGAACCAACAGGCCTGATTTGCGGTATCGTCCCCACCACTAACCCGACTTCTACGGCGATTTTCAAAGCGCTTATCAGCCTGAAAACCCGTAACGGTATTATCTTCTCTCCTCATCCACGTGCCAAAGATGCGACGAATAAAGCGGCGGATATCGTGCTGCAGGCAGCGATTGCCGCAGGGGCGCCTAAAGATATTATCGGCTGGATTGACGTCCCTTCCGTCGAGCTTTCTAACCAACTGATGCACCATCCGGATATCAACCTGATTCTGGCTACCGGTGGTCCGGGCATGGTGAAAGCGGCCTACAGTTCTGGTAAACCTGCTATCGGTGTTGGCGCGGGGAACACGCCGGTCGTGATTGACGAAACGGCGGATATCAAGCGCGCTGTAGCGTCAATCCTGATGTCAAAAACCTTCGATAACGGCGTTATTTGTGCATCTGAACAGTCTGTCATCGTGGTTGATTCAGCCTATGAGGCCGTACGCGAGCGTTTTGCCAGCCACGGCGGCTATATGCTGCAGGGTGAAGAACTCAAAGCTGTGCAGAATATTATTCTGAAAAATGGCGGTCTGAATGCGGCTATCGTCGGACAGCCCGCGGTGAAAATTGCTGAAATGGCCGGCATTAAAGTGCCCGCTAACACCAAAATCCTGATTGGTGAAGTGAAGCTGGTCGATGAGAGCGAGCCTTTTGCGCACGAAAAACTTTCCCCTACGCTTGCCATGTACCGCGCGAAAGATTTTGAAGATGCCGTTTCTAAAGCGGAAAAACTCGTGGCGATGGGCGGTATCGGTCACACTTCTTGTCTCTATACTGACCAGGATAACGAGCGCGAACGCGTGAACTATTTTGGCGATAAAATGAAGACTGCGCGTATCCTGATCAATACTCCGGCTTCTCAGGGCGGTATTGGCGACCTTTATAACTTCAAACTGGCACCGTCTCTGACGCTGGGCTGTGGTTCATGGGGTGGTAACTCAATTTCTGAAAACGTCGGACCTAAACACCTGATCAATAAGAAAACTGTCGCCAAGCGAGCTGAGAATATGTTGTGGCATAAACTTCCTAAGTCTATCTACTTCCGCCGTGGTTCACTGCCTATCGCCATGGAAGAAGTGGCAACCGACGGAGCTAAACGTGCCTTTATCGTGACGGACCGGTTCCTGTTCAATAACGGTTACGCCGATCAGATTGTTTCCGTACTGAAATCTCACGGTATTGAAACTGAAGTCTTTTTCGAAGTGGAAGCAGATCCAACGCTGAGCATTGTGCGCAAAGGCGCAGAGCAGATGAACTCCTTTAAGCCGGATGTCATCATCGCGCTGGGCGGTGGTTCCCCGATGGATGCGGCCAAAATCATGTGGGTGATGTACGAACATCCGGAAACCCACTTCGAAGAACTGGCGCTGCGCTTTATGGATATCCGTAAACGTATCTACAAGTTCCCGAAAATGGGCGTGAAGGCGAAAATGATCGCAATCACCACCACTTCCGGTACCGGCTCTGAAGTCACACCTTTCGCCGTGGTCACCGATGACGCTACCGGCCAGAAATATCCGCTGGCTGACTATGCGCTGACGCCTGACATGGCTATCGTTGACGCCAACCTGGTGATGAATATGCCGAAGTCCCTCTGTGCCTTCGGTGGTCTGGATGCGGTGACCCACGCGCTGGAAGCTTACGTATCTGTGCTGGCGAACGAGTACTCTGATGGCCAGGCTCTGCAGGCGCTGAAGCTGCTGCAGGAAAACCTGCCGGCAAGCTATCATGAAGGCGCGAAGAATCCGGTTGCCCGCGAGCGCGTTCATAACGCCGCGACTATCGCTGGTATCGCGTTTGCTAACGCCTTCCTGGGCGTCTGTCACTCAATGGCGCATAAACTGGGTTCAGAGTTCCATCTTCCTCACGGTCTCGCTAACGCCCTGCTGATCAGTAACGTTATTCGCTACAATGCGAACGACAATCCGACTAAGCAGACCGCCTTCAGCCAGTACGATCGTCCGCAGGCGCGTCGTCGCTATGCTGAAGTGGCCGACCATCTGCGTCTGAGTGCACCAGGCGATCGCACCGCTCAGAAAATTGAGAAGCTGCTGGCATGGCTTGAAGAGATTAAAGCGGAGCTGGGTATTCCTAAATCTATTCGCGAAGCTGGCGTGCAGGAAGCAGACTTCCTGGCGAAAGTGGATAAGCTGGCTGATGATGCGTTTGACGATCAGTGTACCGGTGCTAACCCACGTTACCCGCTGATCGCTGAGCTGAAACAAATCATGCTGGATACCTTCTACGGCCGCGAATATACCGAACCTTTTGCAAACGTTGCTGAAGCCGTCACCGCTCAGCCGGTGGAAGCGAAAAAAGCCGAAAAGAAAGTTAAAAAGTAAACTGAGTCAACATTAACAAACCCGCCGGAAGGCGGGTTTTTTTATGGGTAAACATTTATAAAATTTATGAAACCATGGCTATATGTCGGTCAGGAATGCCATTTTCTTCCCCGGGAAATAAGGTCTCATGATTGATCTTTATGTTCACCATAAATGGCCCGTAACGAACCCTGTTCCAGGGCTTCTTTATAATGTTTCCGGCAAACTGAAACGTAACGTTCATTACCCCCAATCACGACCTGCTCACCCTCTTTAAAAGGCGCCCCGTTACTGTCCAGCCTTAATACCATTCCGGCCTTCCTGCCGCAGTGACAAACGGTTTTTAATTCAACAAGCTTATCCGCCCAGGCCAGTAAATAGTGGCTACCGCTGAATAACTCACCCTGAAAATCTGTACGCAAACCATAGCAGAGCACAGGAATATCAAGCTCGTCCACAACGTCTGATAACGCCTTAACCTGGTCACGCGTCAGAAACTGGCATTCATCAATCAGTACGCAGTGTACCGGTTCCAGTTGATGTTCAGCGCTGATCGTCTCGAAAAGTAAACTTTCGTTATTATACAATTTTGCTGGAGAAGAAAGTCCAATTCTCGAACTGACTTTCCCCATACCAAACCGGTTGTCTATCTCGGCGGTGAAGACCAGCGTGCGCATACCGCGCTCCTGGTAATTATAAGAAGACTGCAGAAGTGCGGTGGACTTACCCGCGTTCATTGCAGAGTAATAGAAATATAGCTGAGCCATAAGCTTCAACTCCGGATAAAAGTTTGCATCAGATTTTCACGGAGTGTATCACAACCACTCGTCCGCAGAGAAAACGTGATGCCTGTGCCAGCGCATGATTACCCGCTTCTGCCCCCTGAGCGCAGATTATTTACATAAATCTGCATTCCCCGCCTGTTTGCTGAGCATTTTATGATAAAAAGAGGCTTGCAGTTCAAATATCCACTGTTTTTTCCGGGGGTTAGTCCCGGTTTATCGAAGAGGAAATAGCGTTTCAGTCATGATAATTCCCGCCACTAAAGGAGTATCTTAATAGATCAGGATGAAGAGTTATTACGGCATATTCTTGTCTAATCATAAGAATTCTCCCGTTAATAAGTGCGAAGTGACGCTCTTTATCGGGATTATACAGTTGCCGTTTTAAAATTACCTATTGCAGTTCCTATTCACGCACCCTATTATTATCAGGAAGAACAGTCCCCCACCTTTTATAATTTTGAGATTTGGATAATGAGCGAAGCACTTAAAATTTTGAACAACATTCGTACCCTGCGCGCCCAGGCGAGAGAATGCACGCTGGAAACGCTGGAAGAGATGCTGGAAAAACTGGAAGTTGTGGTCAATGAGCGTCGCGAAGAAGAGAGCCACGCGCAGGCTGAGAACGAAGAACGCATCCGAAAACTGCAGCAGTACCGTGAAATGCTGATTGCAGATGGTATCGATCCTAATGAACTGCTCTCCACGCTGACGGCCACTAAAGCGACAGGTAAAACCAAACGCGCGGCCCGTCCGGCTAAATACAAATATATTGATGAAAATGGCGAATCCAGAACCTGGACCGGCCAGGGCCGCACCCCAGCCGTGATTAAGAAAGCCATCGAAGAAGAAGGCAAACAGCTGGACGATTTCCTGCTGTAATAGCCATTTTTGTGCTTCAGAAAATTCCCCATTCCTGTAATGGGGTTTTTTATATGTTCAGCTTAGCAGCGCCATAAATTAAAAAAGGAAGCACGCCGGCTTCCTCTTCTGCACTTATTCCGCCAGCTCAGACCTGGTAGAATTCGCGATACCAGCTGACAAACTTAGCGATACCTTCTTCCACGCCCGTCTTAGGCTTAAATCCTGTCGCCTGATAGAGCGCACTGGTATCCGCGCTGGTTTCAAGCACGTCACCTGGCTGCATCGGTAGCATGTTCTTATCCGCTTTCATTCCCAGTGCTTTTTCCAGCGCCTCGATATAGCTCATCAGCGTGACCGGCTGGCTGTTGCCGATATTATAAACGCGGTAAGGCGCTGAACTGGTTGCAGGGCTCCCCTGCTCTACCGTCCATTCCGGGTCCGCCTGTGGGACCACATCCTGGAGCCGGAAAATAGCCTCAGCGATGTCATCTATATAAGTAAAATCGCGACGCATCTGCCCCTGGTTATAAACGTCTATTTTCTCTCCGGCAATAATCGCTCTGGTAAATTTAAACAGCGCCATATCAGGCCGCCCCCAGGGACCGTAAACGGTAAAGAACCGCAGGCCGGTGGTGGGAATACCATAGAGATGAGAATAGGTATGGGACATTAATTCATTGGCTTTCTTGGTCGCAGCATAAAGCGAGACCGGGTGATCTACCGAATCCTCCGTAGAGAACGGCATTTTTCGGTTAAGGCCATAAACCGAACTGGAGGAAGCGTAAAGCAGGTGGCCGATATGATTATGCCGGCACCCTTCAAGAATATTAAGATGGCCAATCAGATTGGCATCTGCATAGGCCAGAGGATTTTCAAGCGAATAACGAACGCCAGCCTGGGCGCCAAGATGAATTACTCTGTCAAAACCCTGTTCAAGGAAAAGGTGGGCAATACCTTCACGGTCAGCAAGATCAATTTTGATAAACTGAAACGCGGGATGCGTTTCAATAAGAGCAAGGCGGGCCAGTTTGAGGTTAACATCATAATAATCATTCAGGTTGTCGATACCGACAACCTGGTGACCGGCAGCCAGCAGGCGTTCCGTTACGTGAAAACCGATAAATCCTGCTGCGCCGGTAACCAGATATTTCATACTGTCCTCGTTAATTATGCAATTTTAATGAAGCTCCGCGGCCGATTGCATAATAAACAAAACCGCGTTTGCTGACTCTTTCTGGATCATACAGGTTACGACCATCAAAAATCACGGGTTCTTTCAGGGCATTTTTAATCACGTCAAAATCTGGCGCGCGGAAATTCTGCCATTCGGTACAGATAACCAGACCATCGGCACCCTGCAGGGCGGCTTCTTTCGTTCCCATCAGCTTAAGATCGCTGCGATGACCATAGATACGCTGCGCTTCATCCATCGCTTCCGGATCGAAAGCCTGAACGGAAGCACCCGCTTCCCACAGCGATTCCATCAGCACGCGGCTTGACGCTTCACGCATATCATCTGTGTTGGGCTTGAATGAAAGCCCCCACAGTGCAAAGGTTCTGCCCTTCAGATCGTCGCCAAAGTGGCGCTTGATAAAGTCAGGCAGCTTGCTTTTCTGCGCGTCGTTGACATCTTCAACGGCCTGTAACAGACGTGGCTTATAGCCAATCTGCTCCGCCGTACGAATCAGCGCCTGAACATCTTTCGGGAAGCAGGAACCGCCGTAACCACAGCCAGGATAGATGAATGAGTAGCCGATACGGGAATCAGAACCAATGCCCTGACGCACCTTCTCAACATCGGCACCCAGACGTTCCGCCAGGTTCGAGATCTCATTCATAAAGCTGATTTTAGTAGCCAGCATGCAGTTTGCTGCATACTTGGTCAGCTCAGCACTACGGATATCCATCAGGATCATGCGATCGTGATTGCGGTTGAATGGCTCATACAGCTCGCGCAGCAGATCAACAACTTCATCGTTATCCGTGCCCACCACAATTCGTTCAGGACGCATGCAGTCATTCACCGCAGCCCCTTCCTTAAGAAATTCCGGGTTAGACACCACATCAAAGGCAATATCTGCACCGCGCGCCTTCAATGTCTCTTCCATAACGGCACGAACGCGGTCAGCGGTCCCTACCGGTACGGTTGATTTATCGATCACAACTTTATGTTCGTTCATATGCTGTGCGATAGTACGGGCGACGGCGGTAACATATTTCAGATCCGCTGAACCATCTTCATCCGGCGGTGTTCCCACAGCGATAAACTGCATGGTGCCGTGATTAACCCCCTCTTCCGCTGCGGTGGAAAATTTAAGGCGTCCCGCCTCATAGTTCTGCATCACCAGCGGCGTCAGGCCCGGTTCAAAAATTGGAATGATCCCTTTCTTCAGATTTTCGACTTTATTTTCGTCGACATCGATGCAAAGAACGTCATGTCCGACTTCAGCTAAAACTGCAGCCTGAACCAGACCCACATAGCCGATACCAAATACGGTGACTTTCATTGATTTGTCCCGGTTAAAATTAAATTACTTTTTAGAACCAACAGTAGCATCAAGCCACTCTTTGAAGTCGCTGCCCAGCGTATTGTGACGCACGCCGTATTCAACGAAAGCCTGCATATAACCCAGTTTGTTACCGCAGTCATGGCTTACGCCTTTCAGGTGATAAGCTTCTACGGTTTCTTTATCCATCAGCATGGCAATTGAGTCAGTCAGCTGAATCTCATCACCCGCGCCCGGAGGCGTTTTCGCCAGCAGAGGCCAGATATCAGCGGAGAGGACGTAGCGTCCCACAACGGCCAGGTTAGACGGTGCTTTATCAGCTTTTGGCTTCTCAACCACGCCAACCATTGGTGCGCTTTCACCGGCTTTCAGCTCGGCGCCCTGGCAGTCCACAACACCGTAAGCGGTAACGTCGGCGACAGGCTCGACCATGATCTGGCTGTGCCCCGTTTCGTCGAAACGACGCATCATATCGGCGAGGTTATCTTTTGCCAGGTTAGATTCGTACTCATCAATAATAACGTCAGGCAGGATGACGGCGACAGGTTCGTTACCCACGACCGGATAAGCACACATCACCGCGTGACCCAGGCCTTTGGCCAGACCCTGACGTACCTGCATGATGGTGACATGAGGTGGGCAGATAGACTGGATTTCTTCCAGCAGCTGACGCTTAACGCGTTTTTCCAACATCGCTTCCAGTTCGAAACTGGTGTCAAAGTGGTTTTCGATGGAGTTTTTAGAAGAGTGCGTAACCAGCACAATTTCGTTAATCCCTGCGGCGATACACTCGTTAACGACATACTGAATTAACGGCTTATCAACCAGCGGCAACATCTCTTTTGGAATCGCCTTGGTTGCTGGCAACATACGCGTTCCCAAACCCGCTACCGGGATTACCGCTTTTTTTACTTTAGACTTATAGGTAGACATCAGAGTACCTCTCTTTAGGCCGTTCAAGTTATTACTTGATATGTCGATTAAAAAACGAAGTGAGTATACCAGTTCATGCCGGGCGGAATTATCCTGGTTGAATCAATTCAGTTGAATTTAAGACTATTACCCAAGTCTAAAGCCTGTCTCTGGCCCTGTCTGCGGGGAGTCATTATAAAAAATACGCCATCCGCTTAATCGGTAGACAACATCAGGCGCAGCCTGCCGCCGGCACCCCATACCTGACATTGCCATGCGTCACAACGCTGACTTATTTGATTAAGATGCGTACTGCCCAGAGTGCCAAGCGGCACGCCATTACTGAGCTGTATTTGATGTGTATCGACGTTAAGCGTGGCATTTAAGCCAGCGGAAACAAGGATCAGATTTTTTAAGCCCTGATGATAGTAACCCACCAATAAAGGAAATTGCCCTTTAAGGTTCGCCTGGCGTAAAAGAAGGTTAACCTGTTTCAGCAAACCATTTAATTCCGGCAGACGCTGCGCCTGGCCGGACAATTGATCCTGCAGCAGGCCGTTAAATAAAGCACGGAGCAACAGAGCAGCCAGCACGCCATTATCCCCAGCCCGGGTAACATCAAGACAGTAGAAGGCGAGATCTTTTTCTGATAGCGCTGCAACATCCAGCACCAGACCGGGTTGCTCAGCCGTCGTCAGCTGACGGTAATTTATCCGGCAGTTGGCAATGACTTGTTGCACAGGCGGCTGAAGCTGTTTCAGTAATTTGGCGGCAGCCTGGGGATCGCGAACCAGCGCGTCCCAGTCCTGGAAGAGTTGCTCATCTTCCTCCACTTTTGAAGTAAACATGGACGGATAGAGGCATTCGTAGACGGCTTCACGCAGACGGGCCAGATCTTTAAGCGGCTTCAACAGCACATCCTGAACGCCCAGCCGTAATACCTGCGCGATATCCGCCATATTTTCAGTGGCAGAAATCACCAGCACAGGGATGTCGCTGCCTTTACTGCGAAGATGCTCAACCAGCTTAAGCCCGTTCATCCGGGGCATTGCGAGATCACAAATGATCAGTTCGGGGCTAAGGTGAGTTAACTTCTCCAGCGCCTGAACGCCATCATCCGCCAGGGTAATGGTCGCGCCGAGCGCGCTAAGGAAGTTATCCAGCAATGAGCGGAAAACGACTTCGTCTTCAACGATCAGAATCTGTTTTCCGCTTAATGGCTTGTCCATTATCCCCCCTTGTACATCAGATTACACAATAGTGGCCCATAAACCCCAATCGTGCCTGTCAGAATTGCCCTAACGCTCATTTTTCTCTTCCCGGTAAAGGCTTACCGCCTGCCAGCGGGAGTAGTTCATCCATTTTTTTCTCAACGGCAAGCCGCCCGGCGGCAATCGCCTCTTCCGCCCGGTGAAAGTCCAGGGTGGAAATCTGTGGGCAGAAGGGTTGAATCAGCACGTCGGGTGGATCGCCTGCCATGCGGTTCCGTTTGAGCCGGTTTTCAAGAACCTGAATGGAGGTGGTCATAATTTCCATTGCGCCGGGGCTTTGATTTATCTTTCGCTGAGCCACCCGGGCCAGGCTATTGCGTAGCCGCCCTCCCCAGCTGGTCACCACCTGGGCGGGTTGAGTCTCTTCACTTTCTGGCGTGACGGAGAAAAGATCCTGCTGCATAAGGTGCGCGTCATGCTGAAGATCGACAGCAATGACAATATCGGCACCCAGCGCGCGGGTCAGAGAGATGGGAACTGGATTAACAACCGCCCCGTCGACCAGCCAGTAACCGTTCCAGGCTACCGGCGCCAGCAGGCCGGGCATACTGCAGGAGGCGCGAATCGCCCGATGAAGATCGCCTTCCGTTAGCCATAGCTCTCTACCGGTACTCAGGTTTGTCGCCACGGCGCCAAAAGGCAGCGTGCATTGTTCAATGTTATCAAACGTAATAAGACGGCGAATATGGTTGAAAACCCGTTCTCCACGCAGTAATCCACCGCGACGCCATGAAAAATCCATCAGGCGTATGACATCCCAGTAACCGAAGGACCTTACCCAGGTTTCCATCAGCGGCAGGCGACCACTGGCGTAGGCGGCGCCTACCAGCGCGCCAACGGAACAGCCTGCCACAACATCGATTTTGATACCTGCTCTTTCCAGCGCATCAATCACGCCAATGTGAGCCCATCCTTTTGCCGCACCCGATCCAAGTGCAAGTCCGATTTTAACTTGTCTCATTCCACCTCTGGCGTGCTCAACACTTTCAAATGGCATCATTCAGGCCGCTCGGTTACCATGATGCCCAACTACTTTATCCATCTTTATTATACTTGCCGGAGCCATCGTGTCTGACCCTTGCCCCTGCTGTAGCGGACTGGAGTATAACCTATGTTGCCACCCCTACCTAAAGGGAGAGGCAATTCCCGACAGTCCGGAAGCGCTAATGCGCTCCCGCTATAGCGGTTATGCAAAACAAAATGCTGATTATCTCATCAACACCTGGCATTCCTCCTGTCAGGCAGAACGCTTTCGGGCCAGTCTTATCGAAAGTTTTGCCTCGACCCGCTGGCTAAGTCTACAAATAATTGAGACTGAAATGCCAGTGGTTAAGCCGGAAGGATTTGTGACATTTTTTGCACGTTTCTCTGAAAATGGGCAGGAAGGCTTTATTCACGAACGTTCACGCTTTCTTCGCGAGGAAAAACGCTGGTACTATGTTGACGGAACCTACCCTGTCACCGGGCGTAACGATCGGTGCCCTTGCGGCTCCGGCAAAAAATTTAAGAAATGTTGTGGCCAGTAACGGCCATCATTACCATATCGAGTTGCTTCAACAGGATTACCACCGCAATGCAAGCGCAAACATCGCAAAGAAAAGTATTAAGGACTATCTGCCCGGACGCTAAAGGGCTGATCGCGAAAATCACCAACATTTGTTACAAGCACGAGCTTAACATCGTGCAGAACAATGAGTTTGTTGATCACCGCACCGGGCGTTTTTTCATGCGCACCGAACTGGAAGGGATTTTTAACGATACAACGCTGTTAGCCGATCTCGACAGCGCGCTGCCTGCCGGTTCCGTACGCGAACTGAATTCCGCCGGCCGCCGCCGCATTGTTATCCTGGTGACCAAAGAAGCGCATTGTCTTGGCGATCTGCTGATGAAAAGCGCTTATGGCGGGCTGGACGTTGAAATAGCAGCGGTTATTGGTAACCATGAAACGCTGCGTACGCTGGTAGAACGCTTTGATATCCCGTTCATTCTGGCCAGTCACGAAGGCCTGACGCGCGAAGAGCATGACAATAATATGGCTGTGGAAATCGATCGTTATCAGCCTGATTACGTCGTCCTTGCTAAATATATGCGCGTTCTGACGCCCGCCTTTGTTCAGCGTTATCCGAATCAGATCATCAATATTCACCACTCGTTCCTGCCTGCCTTTATTGGCGCTCGCCCCTATCATCAGGCTTATGAGCGTGGCGTAAAAATCATTGGCGCTACCGCGCACTATGTCAATGATAATCTGGATGAAGGTCCGATCATTATGCAGGACGTGATCCATGTTGATCATACCTATACGGCCGAAGATATGATGCGGGCGGGACGGGACGTTGAGAAAAATGCGTTGAGCCGTGCGCTCTATAAAGTTCTGGCGCAGCGTGTCTTCGTTTACGGCAACCGCACAATTATTCTCTGAGCCATTCGCGGCGGGTTTGGTGGACAAACCAGCACGCCGCGCAAAAAATCGGCAAACGATTGATTTATATTAAGCGTGGCCTTTACAGCCTCAGTGCATTTGGTATGATGCGCCCCGCTTAACAGCACAGCAGCAAGGCCAGTGGTGGGGTTCCCGAGCGGCCAAAGGGAGCAGACTGTAAATCTGCCGTCATCGACTTCGAAGGTTCGAATCCTTCCCCCACCACCATCACATGTATTTACGACTTCATCGTTAGAGCACTCTGTTTCATATTCCCCACGGGGAAGGATGAGAAGCTTCGACCTCGAAGGTTTGACCCGCAGGGCGCGAAGCGACGTGAATCCTTCCTGCACTGTAGTACTGTTCAGCACCACCATTTCAGACTCCGGTCTGTTCGACGTTAAGTTTGACCCGCAGAGCACGGCGCGAAGCGACGTGAATCCTTCCTGCACTGCCCTACCAGAATAGTTATCGCAACTATCTCTGCATAAGAAATACGCTTCCCCTGGTGGGGTTCCCGAGCGGCCAAAGGGAGCAGACTGTAAATCTGCCGTCATCGACTTCGAAGGTTCGAATCCTTCCCCCACCACCATCACAAACACTTCCGACTTCATCGTTAAAGCACTCTGTTTCATATTCCCCATGGGGAAGGATGAGAAGCTTCGACCTCGAAGGTTTGACCCGCAGGGCACGGAGCAAAGCGACGTGAATCCTTCCCCCACCACCATCACATGTATTTACGACTTCATCGTTAGAGCACTCTGTTTCATATTCCCCACGGGGAAGGACGAGAAGCTTCGACCTCGAAGGTTTGACCCGCAGGGCACGGCGCGAAGCGACGTGAATCCTTCCTGCACAGTAGTACTGTTCAGCACCACCATCACATGTACTCACGACTTCATCGTTAAAGCACTCTGTTTCATATTCCCCACGGGGAAGGATGAGAAGCTTCGACCTCGAAGGTTTGACCCGCAGGGCACGGAGCAAAGCGACATGAATCCTTCCCCCACGAACCCGCGCGGCGGCAGCCACCTGACGGCACACCCAATGATGACTTTCGGGGGTAAACTCTGCTACCATCCGCGCTAAATTCCCTACCGGTAATGGCCTGCGCAATGAAATTTCTTTCTTTCAATATCAACGGGCTGCGCGCTCGTCCCCACCAGCTTGAAGCGATCATCGAACAACATCAGCCTGACGTCATCGGCCTTCAGGAAACGAAAGTGCATGATGATATGTTCCCGCTCGAAGCGGTAGCTAAACTGGGTTATAACGTCTTCTATCACGGTCAGAAAGGCCATTACGGCGTGGCTTTACTTACCAAAGCACAGCCGGTGATGGTGCGTCGCGGGTTTCCCGGCGATGGCGAAGACGCACAGCGTCGCCTGATTATGGCCGATATCGCCAGCCCGATAGGCGACATCACGGTGATTAACGGCTACTTCCCACAGGGGGAAAGCCGGGACCATCCGACCAAATTTCCGGCCAAGGAGAAATTTTATCGCGACCTGCAAAATTATCTTGAGCAGGAGCAGCAGGCAGACAAGCCGGTGCTGATTATGGGCGATATGAATATAAGTTCGACTGACCTGGATATCGGCATTGGTGAAGAGAGCCGCAAACGCTGGCTGCGAACCGGCAAATGTTCCTTTTTACCTGAAGAACGGGAATGGATGGATCGCCTGCTGAGCTGGGGGCTGGTGGATACCTGGCGCGCGCAAAACAGTGAGGTGAACGATCGCTTCTCCTGGTTCGACTATCGCTCAAAAGGTTTCGATGATAACCGCGGACTGCGTATCGATTTGCTGCTGGCCAGCCAGCCGCTCGCAGCGCGCTGCGTCGCAACGGGGATTGATTATGCGATTCGCAGCATGGAAAAACCCTCTGACCATGCGCCGGTCTGGGCAGAATTCAGCCTCTGATCGTATAAATGCGGAGTCAGGCTATTGCCTGACTCCCGGTGCCTATTTCAGCGTCTGCCAGATCAGATTATTGGTGCCGATAGAGTGTTCATCGCGGCGGCACTGAAGCAGTACGCCTTCCATCTTCACCACAGCCCCTTCCGTATAGCTGCGGTTTTCGTATGTACAGCAGCGCAGACAGGGTTTCTGATTGCCGTTGCCGCTGTTTGCCCAGACTTCAGGTGGCAAATCGACCACAACGCCCGCATTATAGCCCCCCTCGCCCGCATCATGATCGTTGCCATACCCGCCGCCGTGCCCATGCCCGCGATCGTTCTGATAGCCACCCTGCTGCGGATAACGTCCACCCGTTGAATGCTGCGTTTGCACAGTACTCTCCGCCTGGCGGCCAACATGCAGTGATTGCTCTTCCGCCAGCGCCTGCCCGCTTAGCAGCAAGGCGGCGATTATTACTTTGGTTGCCGTTTTATTCATCACTCAGTTTCCTTTGCCTTTGACGCTCTGCGTCGCGGTTTCGGTTTTTTACCCGGAGCCACAGCGGGAAGACCACGGAACGCGTGCGCGGCAGGTTGCTGCCTCGCCTGTTCTATCAGCGAATACAATGTCTCCACCAGCGGCAGCATAAAATCCTGGTAACGGCACTGCTTTTCACTGATTTTCGTCAGCGTGGATTCCCAGTGAGCGGTCATATCGGGACGCGCCGCCATCTCAGGCAGCGAATGTATCAGCGCCCGCCCGGCGGGAGTGGCATGAATGTAGCGCCCCTTTTTAATCAGAAAGGCGCGTTTAAATAACAGTTCAATGATCCCGGCGCGCGTGGCCTCTGTTCCTAAACCATCGGTCGCACGCAGGACTTTCTTTAATGCTTTATCCTGGACAAAGCGGGCGATGCCGGTCATGGCGGAAAGGATCGTGGCGTCGGTAAAGGGCCGGGGCGGCTGCGTCTGCTTCTCCACCACTTCGCCACGTTCGCATAAGAGTTCATCCCCTTTGGCAACCACCGGCAGCGGCGTACCGTCATTCTCCTCATCGCGCTCCTTACTGCCCAGCAGCGCGCGCCAGCCCGCCTCAGCCAGAAAGCGGGCTTTCGCCACAAATTTACCGCCGGCGATATCCATTTCAATCACACATTTCCGGTAGACCGCATCCGGACAGAACTGCATCAGATACTGCGTGGCGATCAGGCGATAGATATTATTTTCATTATCGGTAAGCCGGATACTGTTACTGCGCGCCGTCGGTACAATAGCGTGGTGCGCATCAACTTTTTTATCATCCCAGCAGCGGTTTTTGCGATCGGGATTAAAATCACCCGGCGGTGTCAGATCGGGCTGATGCGCGTTAATGGCGTTCAGTACCGCATGTCGCCCCGCGAAATGTTCTTCAGGGAGATAGCGGCTGTCAGAACGCGGATAGGTAATAAGCTTGTGGGTTTCATACAATTTCTGGCAGGTGTCGAGCACGGTTTGCGCACTGAGTCCAAAACGCTTCGCTGCTTCGATCTGCAAACTTGAGAGCGAGAACGGCAGCGGCGCCGTATCGTTCTCCCGTTTGTCATTATAGCTGCTAACAAGCGCGGGCTGACCGCCAATGCGGCCCACCACATGCTCCGCCAGCGGACGGTGCAGCAAGCGCCCCTCTTCATCCTGATAGGGTTCACATGACTCGCTAGGCTGCCACAGCGCCACGAAGCGTTCCTGCTGAGGTGTGACAATGTGCGCTTTAACTTCGAAGAAGTCTCTGGGAACAAAGTTTTCGATCTCTTCATCGCGTCTTACGACCATACCCAGCACTGGGGTCTGCACTCTGCCAACGGAAAGCACACCGTCGTAGCCCGCATTACGGCCCAGCAGCGTATAGGCACGGGTCATATTGATGCCGTAAAGCCAGTCAGCCCGCGCCCGGGCCAGCGCGGATACGCAAAGCGGAATAAACTCACGATTTTCCCGCAGGCGCCCTACTGCCCGCTCGACTGCCTGAGGGTTGAGATCGTTGATCAGACAGCGCTGAACTTTTTCCCGCTTTTCCCCTGGCAGGTCGAGATAATCCAGTACCTCATCCACCAGCAGCTGTCCTTCCCTGTCCGGGTCGCCTGCGTGAATGATTTCCGTCGCCTGCGTCAGCAGTTTTTTGATCACATTCAGCTGCTTCGCCACCGAGGGTCGGGGCTGCAACTGCCATTTTTCCGGCACGATGGGCAAATCGGCCAGCGACCAGCGTGCATAGCGACTGTTATAGCTGTCGGGCTGAGCCTGCTCCAGCAGGTGACCAACACACCAGGTAACCATATGGTCCGCACCACAGGCGATATAGCCGTCGCCCCGACGGTGCGGTTTCGGTAGAACGTCCGCGATGGCGCGGGCCAGGCTCGGTTTTTCTGCAATAAACAAACGCATCCGGGAGTGACTTCCTGCTCAGCTAGCGATGATCTGAAAAGCCTGCTCCCCGAGGCGATCCGCAGAGAGCAATACTATCGTCTGCAACAGGCAGACAGGCTGAATTATCCTCATGGTAGCGTTTTGCATCAGCAGGAGTAAGGGCGCGTGCTTTATTTCCTGTCCGTTCGCTCAATATCGCGACAAAATGCGGCACAGCGAGCTTTTTCACCCCTGCGCCGCCGGGTTTCAGAAATAACGGACAAAAGGTGTGGTATCCGGCGGGATGATGGTGGTATTTGCTTTCAGCTGCGGCGTGCCAAGATAGAGAAAGCCGACGATAGCATCCTGCTCACGACACTGAAAGGCTTCACGCACGGCAGGATGTTCTGTCCAGGCCCCGCTGCGCCAGATGCCGTTAAAGCCCTGTGCGACAGCGGCCATCTGCATCGCCATCACCGCACAACCTGCGGAAACAACCTGCTCCCAGCGCGGCACTTTGTGATTTTCCTGACAGTGCGCCACTACGGTGATGATCATCGGTGCGCGAAATGGCGACTGCTTCGCTTTTTCGATAGCTTTTTCATCCATCTGATCCTGGCGCGCGGCGCTTTCCAGTAGCTGGCTGAAGCGCTCGCGCCCCGCTTTTTCAATTACCGTAAAGCGCCACGGCTGTAGCGTACCGTGATCGGGGGCTCGCATACCGGCCCGAAGGATATTTTCCAGCACCTCGCCGGCCGGTGCGGGCTCGGCTAAGCGGGAGGCAGAACGTCGGTTAACGACCAGGTCCAGTGCGTCCATTTTATTCTCCTGATAATGCGTAGCTTTTAGCTGAAGCTAGCACAGGATGATGATTTGTTACAGCATAACGCTTTTTCCTGCTGACAATATCATCGCTGATAATTAGGATGTCACCATTCTGCTCCGGTTTCGGCGACGTTGCGCGTTAGCAACGAACGAGAGCGGACTTCTGAGGCGTTGATGGAGTTTATATGCGCATGATAGGGCGATTTATCGCTGGCTTTTTCAAATGGTCCTGGCGGCTTCTGAATTTTGTCCGGGAATTTATTCTTAACCTGTTCCTGATTCTGCTGGTAGTGATGGTGGCGGGTGCCTGGTTTCAGTACAACCGCTCCACCACACCGGTCGAGCCAACCAAAGGCGCATTAATCGTTGATCTGAGCGGTGTGGTGGTAGATAAACCATCCGTCAGCAATAAGATCAGTAAAATTGGCCGTCAACTCCTCGGTGCCAGCAGCGACCGGCTGAAAGAGAACTCCCTGTTTGACGTGGTGGACGCCATCCGTCAGGCAAAGGACGATACTAACATCACCGGTATGGTGCTCGATCTGCGCGATTTTGCCGGTGCCGATCAGCCTGCCTTGCGCTATATCGGCAAAGCGCTTCATGAATTCCGTGACGCTGGCAAGCCAATATATGCCACCGGCGACAGCTACAGCCAGGCGCAATATTACCTTGCCAGCTTCGCCAGTAAAATCTATCTCACCCCGCAGGGCACCGTAGATTTGCATGGTTTTGCCACCAACGGGCTCTACTATAAGTCGCTGCTGGAGAAGTTAAAGGTGACCTCCCACGTCTTCCGCGTCGGCACCTATAAGTCAGCCGTTGAACCTTTCCTGCGTGATGATATGTCTCCGGCTGCCAGAGAGGCGGACAGTCGCTGGGTCGGCGAGCTTTGGCAAAACTATCTTAATACCGTTTCCGCCAACCGTCAGTTAACGCCTGCGCAGCTTTTCCCGGGCGCACAGGAAATCATCGCCGGACTGCAGGCGGTCGATGGCGATACGGCGCGTTACGCTAAAGAGAATAAGCTGGTGGATGAACTGGCCTCACGCGCCATGGTCAACCATGAATTCACCAAAGTCTTTGGCTGGGATGACAGCATTAAAGATTATAAAGGCACCAGTATTTACGACTATCCGCTGAAAAAACCGGATACCCCTGACGGCAATATCGCGGTAATTATCGCCAGCGGCGCCATTATGGATGGTGAAGAAACCCCAGGCAGCGTGGGTGGTGATACCACAGCGATGGAGATCCGTCAGGCGCGGCTCGATCCGAAAATCAAAGCCATCGTATTCCGCGTAAACAGCCCTGGCGGCAGCGTTACGGCCTCTGAGACGATCCGTGAGGAGCTTGCCGCCGCAAAAGAAGCCGGGAAGCCGGTCGTGGTGTCGATGGGGGGTATGGCCGCTTCCGGCGGCTACTGGGTCTCAACGCCAGCCAATTACATTATTGCCAGCCCGGGCACGCTCACCGGCTCGATCGGTATTTTTGGGGTGATTAACACGGTTGAGAACTCCCTTGATGCGATTGGTGTTCATACCGATGGCGTGGCAACCTCACCGCTTGCGGATGTGGCGGCCACCAAAGCCCTGCCGCCAGAAGTGCAGCAGTTAATGCAGTTAACCATTGAGAACGGCTACAGAAACTTCCTGGGCCTGGTGGCGAAGTCACGCCATAAAACGCCTGAGCAGATTGATGCGATCGCACAGGGCCACGTCTGGACCGGCAGTGATGCGAAAGCGAACGGGCTGGTTGACGGACTGGGTGATTTTGATGATGCCGTTGCCAAAGCCGCTGAGCTGGCCAAGCTGAAATCCTGGCAGCTAAGCTGGTATCAGGAAGATCCGGGCTTCCTGGATCTTCTGTTCAGTCAGATGGATGCATCTGCGCGCGCAGCGCTGCCTGATGCACTGAAAGTCTGGCTGCCAGCACCAATGATAGATGTTATGGCCGCAATGAAAGAGCAGCCGGGGCTTTTTGACAATCTTAACGATCCGCAAAACCGCTACGCTATCTGTCTCACCTGCGGTCAGGTGAAATAGTCCCTCAGCAGCCCGCCATCTGGTCGGGCTGCTTTTCCCTGGCTTTCCCCTTATACTTCGCCTTTTCGGCAAGCCTGAGTCTCCTGATGCACAAAAAATCTATCTACGTTGCCTATACCGGCGGAACTATCGGTATGCAGCGCTCCGAACATGGCTATATTCCTGTTTCTGGTCACCTTCAGAGGCAGCTGGCTAACATGCCGGAATTTCACCGTGCCGAAATGCCCGATTTCACTATCCATGAGTATCAGCCGCTGATTGATTCCTCCGATATGACGCCGCAGGACTGGCAGGCTATCGTCGATGATATCCGGCAAAACTATGACCGTTACGACGGTTTCGTTATTCTTCATGGCACGGATACCATGGCCTTCACCGCTTCGGCGCTCTCTTTCATGCTGGAGAACCTGGCCAAGCCGGTGATTGTGACAGGGTCACAAATTCCGCTGGAAGAACTGCGTTCTGACGGTCAGCAAAATCTGCTCAACGCCCTCTTTGTGGCGGCGAATTATCCGATCAATGAAGTCACGCTATTTTTCAATAACACGCTTTATCGCGGCAACCGCACCACTAAGGCGCATGCTGACGGTTTTAATGCTTTTGACTCCCCTAATCTGGCGCCGCTTCTGGAAGCGGGTATTCATATCCGTCGGTTAAACACCCCACCTGCGCCCTGCGGGCAGGGTGAGCTGATTGTGCATTCCGTTACCCCTCAGCCGGTCGGCGTGGTGACGATCTATCCGGGCATCTCAGCCGATGTCGTCAGCAATTTCCTTCTCCAGCCGGTAAAAGCACTGATATTACGCTCGTATGGTGTGGGCAATGCGCCGCAAAACCCAGCCTTTCTGAGAGAGCTGAAAGCGGCTTCAGCGCGTGGCATCGTGGTGGTCAATCTGACGCAGTGTATCTCTGGCAAAGTGAATATGGGCGGCTACGCGACCGGGAACGCTCTGGCAATGGCGGGAGTGATCAGCGGTATGGATCTTACCGTTGAGGCCACGCTGACCAAACTTCATTTCCTGCTCAGCCAGAACCTTTCCAGTAGCGAAGTGCGCCGGTTAATGCAGGTTAATCTTCGCGGCGAGTTAACCCCGGACGATAAGTGAGGCATCATGACATCCATGCAGCAGGCTTTGTTACTGATTGATTTACAGAACGACTTCTGTCCCGGCGGCGCACTCGCCGTCAGAGAGGGTGACCAGGTGATGGCTGTTGCCAATCAGTATGCGGCAGAGTTCAGCCAGCGCGGTTTACCCGTCGTTGCCACGCAGGACTGGCATCCTGCCAACCATGGCAGTTTCGCTTCTAATGCAGGTGAGCCCGCTGGCAGTTGCGGGATGCTGGCAGGCCAGCCGCAAATCTGGTGGCCCGATCACTGTATTCAGAACAGTACAGGCGCCGCGCTGCATCCGTCACTGACAGAGCAATACATCACCCATCGTGTCCGCAAAGGGCAGAATCCTGACGTGGACAGCTACAGCGCATTTTATGATAACGGCCACCTTGCGCAGACCGGACTTGATGACTGGCTGAAAGCCCGAAACATTAATGCATTAACCGTCATGGGGCTTGCGACCGACTATTGTGTCAGGTACAGCGTGCTGGACGGGCTGGCGCTGGGCTATGCCGTTACGGTGATCCGGTCAGGCTGTCGGGGCGTTGAACTGAAGCTTGGTGACTGTCAGGCCGCGATCGATGAGATGGCCGCACACGGTGCCGTTATCCTGTAACCGGAAGCTGTCGCGCTGAGGGTGCGGTTTAAGGACATGAAAACAGTAATCGCATCCTGGCGATAATCTGAATTTTGATGTGTAAAGCAGAGGCTGGTGCAGGCTTAAGGCTGGCTGGCCCGCGCCTTAATCCTGCTAATACGCCAGCATTACTGGAGCTTGATTCGGGTGACATTGTCGTCAGTGATACCAAACTCTTCCTTCAGTTCCCGCTTGGTTTTCATCACCATCTGGCCGCCCTTTCCCACGCTCATATGCTGCGGCTGGTCGTTATGTCGCGCCTGCCAGAGCATCACCAGCTGAAGGCTGTTTTCTTTCTGTTCAGGCGTCAGGGCCACGCCATCGGCCCATTTTCCCGTTTCCACCGCAGTCACCAGCCGCTGATAGACTTCCGGCGTCATGGTGGCCAACATCTCATCAAGCATCATCGCTCAGCCCTTAATATTATTGCCATCATCGTCGGTAAAGCTTAGCGAGGCGGAGTTAACACAATAGCGCTCGCCGGTAGGCTGCGGGCCATCCGGGAAAACGTGCCCGAGGTGCGCATCACAGCTGCCACAGCGAATTTCGATACGCTGCATGCCATGTGAATCATCTTCGATGTAGCGCACAGATGCTTCGTCAACGGGTTGATAAAAGCTGGGCCAGCCGCAGCCTGAATCATATTTCGAACCGGAGAGAAACAGCGGCGCGTTGCAGACGAGGCAGTGATAGATTCCTTCGCCTTTGTTGTGCAAAAGCTTGCCGGAAAACGGCGGTTCTGTACCGCGCTGCTGAGTCACGTAGCGCTGCATCTCATTCAGATCGGTTTCTGGCGACAGGGGGTGTTGGTCTTTGGCCATTTTGCTACTCTCGGACAGTGTGATTCTGAAAATATTGGCTAGTATTCTAACAAATAGTTAACAAGGTCAGGGGGGTTTTTTCATCTCAGGCGGATTCTGAAAGTCACTGGAAGGTGAAATTGTGATGCGCATCACCTTTTGGCCGGGCTGCCCCTTTATATTCGGGTAAATCGCCCCAATAGTCGGAATAATCGCCGTGCGAAATGCGCTTTTTGATAAATAATTCCTGCTTCAGGGTTTGATTTGTCGCAACTATTGAAGCGATTCCGCTTGACGCCTGGTAAGGTTTTTGTAATTTTACAAGCAACCTTTTATTCACTAACAAATAGCTGGTGGAATATATGACTATCAAAGTAGGTATCAACGGTTTTGGCCGTATCGGTCGCATCGTTTTCCGTGCTGCTCAGCAGCGTTCTGATGTAGAGATCGTGGCAATCAACGATCTGCTGGACGCAGAGTACATGGCTTACATGCTGAAGTATGACTCTACCCACGGTCGTTTTGACGGCACCGTAGAAGTCAAAGATGGCCACCTGGTTGTCAACGGCAAAACCATCCGTGTTACCGCTGAAAAAGATCCGGCTAACCTGAAATGGGGCGAAATCGGCGTTGACGTTGTGGCTGAAGCGACCGGTATCTTCCTGACCGACGAAACTGCACGTAAGCACATCCAGGCAGGCGCGAAGAAAGTTGTTCTGACCGGTCCTTCTAAAGATGACACCCCAATGTTTGTCATGGGCGTTAACCACAAATCATACGCTGGCCAGGATATCGTTTCTAACGCATCCTGCACCACCAACTGCCTGGCACCGCTGGCGAAAGTCATCAACGATAAATTCGGCATCGTCGAAGCCCTGATGACCACCGTTCACGCTACCACTGCTACGCAGAAAACCGTTGATGGCCCGTCTCACAAAGACTGGCGCGGCGGCCGTGGCGCCTCCCAGAACATCATCCCTTCATCTACCGGTGCAGCTAAAGCCGTAGGTAAAGTGATCCCTGAACTGAACGGCAAACTGACTGGTATGGCGTTCCGTGTGCCTACTCCTAACGTTTCCGTGGTTGACCTGACTGCACGTCTGGCTAAGCCTGCTTCTTACAAAGAAATTTGTGAAGCGATCAAGGCCGCGTCTGAAGGCGAACTGAAAGGCGTTCTGGGCTACACCGAAGATGACGTGGTTTCCACCGATTTCAACGGCGAAGTACTGACCTCTGTATTCGATGCCAAAGCTGGTATCGCACTGAGCGACACTTTCGTGAAGCTGGTTTCCTGGTACGATAACGAAACTGGCTACTCCAACAAGGTCCTGGACCTGGTTGCTCACATCGCTAAATAAGCGCGATGTAAATTCAAGGGCGACTGCGGTCGCCCTTTTTTTTGGCTGAAATAAGGTTTACTCATGAACGAAAAACTCTTTTCGCTTCCCGTTGTTAACCAGATAACGCCCTATATCACCCAGCGTAACATTGGCGATTTACCCGCTGTGGTCATTGCGCACCCTAAAGTCCGGGCGGCGGTGACGTTACAGGGCGCCCACCTGATTGCCTGGCAGCCTGCGGGAGAAGAACCGGTAATCTGGATCAGTGAGAGGACCGCCTGGAGCGCCGGTAAAGCGATCCGGGGCGGCGTTCCTGTTTGCTGGCCGTGGTTTGGCCCTGCAGGGGAGCCGGCACACGGTTTTGCCCGCACCCTGCCGTGGACCCTCTCAGCACATGATGAAAATGAAGAGAGCGTGATGCTCACCTTTGTGCTTGAGAGCAACGAGCAGACGAAGAAACTCTGGCCACACGATTTTACCCTGCTGGCCCGCTTTCGCTTCAGCGATCGCTGTGAAATTGAACTGGAAGCGCACGGCGACTTTGAGGCCACTGCGGCACTGCACAGCTACTTCAGCGTGGCAGATATCGCAGAGGTCGAGGTAAGCGGCCTGGGCAAAACCTATATCGATAAAGTTAATCAGGGCGCTCAGTGCACCTCTGAAAACGGTAAACAGACCTATCCCGACCGCATTGACCGTATCTACACCCAGCCTGAAGCATGCAGTCTCATTCACGATAAGGCTGGAAACCGTACGCTGGAAGTGCACCATCACTACCATAGTGACGTTGTCACGTGGAATCCGGGTCCAGAATTGTCCTGTAGCATGGGTGATATGGCAAATGAAGGGTATAAAACCATGGTCTGCGTGGAGACTGCGCATGTTTCGTCTCCGATGATTAGCGCAGGAGAATCGCCTTCACGGTTGGCGACAACGATCAAAGTGCGTAAGAACGGCTGACAATGGCTTGTTGCTCACCATCCTGCTCGGGTGGTGAGCGCGATATCGGGTTGTATCAGATAACATCCAGCGGAAGTTTCTTTTGTGGCGGCGGGAACGCCTGATTAATTAACGTCAGATCGCCGCTTTCCAGCACCACGCCAAGCGCCGCCGCATTTTCTTCCACATGTTGTATGCTACCCGCCTTAGGAATGGCCATCACCCCTTCCTGACGGATAACCCATGCCAGCAACAGCTGCGGGACGGTGATGCTTTTCTGCCGGGCAATCTCAACCAGCACAGGATGCGCCATCAAATCGCGACGCAGCCTTCCCGCCTGCGCCAGCGGGGAATAAGCCATCACCGGCATGTTCCGCTGCTGACAGGCAGGTAACAGGTCGTACTCGATGCCCCTGGAGGCAAGGTGGTAGAGAACCTGATTCGTTGCACAGCCCGTACCCCCCTCTTCCGTCAGCAGTTCTTCCATATCGGCAGTATCAAAATTAGACACTCCCCAGCGGCGTATTTTCCCGGCCTGCTTCAGCTGCGTCATCGCGTGAAGCGTCTCCTCTAAAGGTATATTTCCGCGCCAGTGCAGCAGATAGAGATCGAGGTAATCCGTTTTCAGACGGCGCAGGCTGCGTTCGCAGGCTTCAACAGCATCCGTGGCACCTGCATTCCACGGGTACACTTTAGAAACCAGCCAGGCGCGATCCCGTCGTCCCCGCAGCGCTTCGCCTACCACTTCCTCGGCGCCGCCATCCGCATACATTTCCGCCGTATCGATCACGCGCAGGCCAAGCTCAAGGCCGTGCTGAAGCGCTGTTACCTCTGCACGCCGCTGCGTCGCATCTTCACCCATATACCAGGTTCCCTGCCCAATAGCAGGCAGCTGGCATGCTTCAGAAAAAATTACCGTTCGGGTCATATTACTCTCCTGCACCTTTTTTACGCGTCATATATGTGCAAAAGGGCGCAAAGCGCCCTTTCTCTGTGCATTAAGTCTGCGATCAGAAGGTATAGCTGATGCCGGTCCAGACCGTTGTCTCTGATTTGCGATCCACCATCGGGCTGTCCTGGATCTCATCGCTCAGGCGCGCGTAGCGGCCATAGGCTGAGGCGGTCCAGTTCTGGTTAAGGGAATAGGTCGCTGTCAGCTCCAGATAGGGATTCCAGCTGGAATCAGCCTGATAGCTGCTCAGGCCACTGCGGCGAGATTCGCTCTTTGAGACCCCGTAATAGTAATCGTTCTGATTATCACTGCTCCAGAGCGCACCAATACCTGGCGTCAGGCTGAACTTGCCAAACTGGAAACGATACAGATAAGTAAGATCCCACAGGAAGCCGTTGCTGTTATCCAGCACATCACCTGCCAGCACCGTACGCACCGAACCCCATTCGGCATTATGTCGGTAGGTCACACCTGCCATCATAGTCATATGCCGGTTATCCAGCTGCTTGAGCTGCTTATTGTCGGTATCGTCCGTGTTAAAGTTCTGAGGAGAGCCGAGAATACTCAGTGCAAGCTGGTTTTCATTGTCCTTCCACAGATAGTAGCCAGCCTGAATCCCCCGCACATAGAAACTTTCCCCTTCGTAACTGATTACCGGGAAGGGATAGTAGCGTTCATCTCCACCCTTATAAGGGTTCTGGCTGTAGATAACGGAGGCCCCCAGCGTTAAGGGGTTCGCCTGCGCCAGCATCGAGGCCGGAAGAAAAAGTGCAAAAGCGCTAACTTTGAAATAGTTCACAATTTATTCAATCCATAAATATGACAAACAAGGTCTTTAGTTTATCAGTCCCTGACAAAGAGTAAAAAAAATTCATATCTCGTCGCACTTAGAATCAATTGGCCGCGCGGTAAGGGACCAAAAACGCAGGCTTATTTACACTTGTCCCGCAGCCCGCCACTGCCAAGGCTCTTAAGTCAGACTCCGTGACTTTGTCCTTGAAATATCATCACAAATGAGAAAGCGCTCAGGAAAATTCTTGAATGCCATCTACGCTTTAATGAAAGAGAGGAAAATTTCGAGAGTAAGTCACCAGTACCCTATCTTCCTGAAAAAAGACGTCAGATTGGCATAAGGGTTGCTGTGATCCTGTAAGTTCCTTCAGGGGCTGACCCCACTTAGGCTCCTGGTACCTGTGCTAAAAAAGAAAGGACGGGCATCGCTATGAATATATTCGATCACTATCGCCAGCGTTATGAAGCTGCCAAGGACGAAGAGTTCACACTCCAGGAATTTCTTACCCTGTGCCGGCAAGACCGCAGTGCTTATGCCAACGCGGCAGAACGACTGTTAATGGCTATCGGCGAGCCGGTTATGGTCGATACTGCCCAGGAGCCTCGTCTTTCCCGTCTGTTCTCTAACCGCGTCATCGCACGTTATCCCGCCTTTGAAGAGTTTTACGGCATGGAGGAGGCTATCGAACAAATTGTTTCCTACCTCAAACATGCGGCACAGGGTCTTGAGGAGAAAAAACAGATCCTTTATCTGCTGGGTCCGGTCGGGGGCGGTAAATCGTCGCTGGCTGAACGCCTGAAATCGCTGATGCAGCGGGTGCCGATATATGTCCTGAGCGCGGACGGTGAACGAAGCCCGGTTAACGACCATCCTCTCTGCCTGTTTAACCCTCAGGAAGATGCCAATATTCTTGAAAAAGAGTACGGCGTTCCCCGCCGTTATCTCGGCACCATCATGTCACCCTGGGCGGCAAAACGCCTGCACGATTTTGGCGGAGATATTTCCCGCTTCAAAGTTGTGAAGGTCTGGCCTTCCATTCTGGATCAACTGGCGATAGCCAAAACGGAGCCGGGAGACGAAAACAATCAGGATATTTCCGCCCTGGTAGGTAAAGTTGATATCCGTAAACTGGAAAACCACGCGCAGAACGATCCCGATGCTTATGGCTATTCCGGCGCGCTCTGCCGGGCCAACCAGGGGATTATGGAATTCGTGGAGATGTTTAAGGCGCCGATTAAGGTGCTCCACCCCCTGCTGACCGCCACTCAGGAAGGTAACTACAACGGCACCGAGGGCATTTCCGCTCTGCCGTTTAACGGTATTATCCTCGCGCACTCTAACGAATCCGAGTGGGTGACTTTCCGTAATAACAAGAACAATGAAGCTTTTCTGGACCGCGTCTATATCGTTAAGGTGCCTTACTGCCTGCGGGTATCGGAAGAGATTAAAATCTACGACAAGCTGCTCAACCATAGTGAGCTTTACCATGCGCCATGCGCACCGGGAACCCTTGAAACCCTGGCCCGGTTCTCGATACTTTCCCGTCTTAAAGAGCCGGAAAACTCGAGCACTTATTCCAAAATGCGCGTCTACGACGGTGAAAGCCTGAAAGATACCGATCCGAAAGCGAAATCATACCAGGAGTATCGCGATTATGCGGGTGTGGATGAAGGCATGAACGGCCTTTCAACGCGCTTCGCCTTTAAAATCCTTTCACGCGTGTTTAACTTCGATCATACCGAGGTCGCGGCTAACCCGGTGCATCTGTTCTATGTGCTTGAACAGCAGATTGAACGCGAGCAGTTCCCTCAGGATCAGGCAGAGAAATACCTTGAACATCTCAAAGGCTATCTGATTCCGAAATACGCCGAGTTTATCGGTAAAGAGATCCAGACCGCCTATCTTGAATCTTATTCAGAATATGGTCAGAACATTTTCGATCGCTATGTCACCTACGCTGACTTCTGGATTCAGGATCAGGAATATCGCGATCCCGATACGGGACAGCTTTTTGACCGCGAATCCTTAAATGCGGAACTGGAGAAGATTGAGAAGCCCGCCGGCATCAGTAATCCGAAGGACTTCCGTAATGAAATTGTCAACTTTGTCCTGCGCGCCCGCGCGCATAATAATGGGCGCAACCCGAACTGGACAAGTTACGAGAAGCTGCGCACGGTAATCGAGAAGAAAATGTTCTCCAATACCGAAGAGCTGCTGCCGGTAATTTCGTTCAATGCGAAAACGTCCACGGATGAGCAGAAAAAGCATGATGATTTTGTCGACCGTATGATGGAGAAAGGCTATACCCGCAAGCAGGTACGCCTGCTCTGTGAATGGTATCTGCGGGTAAGAAAATCGTCCTGATTCAGGTCTGTATGCATTACCGGGCCGGGTGACACCAGCCCGGCATGCAACGTGGTGTGGGGGAATTATGGCCTATTTTATCGATCGGCGTCTTAACGGCAAAAACAAGAGCGCGGTTAACCGCCAGCGCTTTCTGCGCCGTTATAAATCGCAAATCAAACAGTCGATTTCCGAGGCCATCAATAAGCGTTCGGTGACCGACGTGGAAAGCGGCGAGTCTGTTTCAATTCCGGTGGACGATATTCACGAACCCATTTTTCATCAGGGCCGCGGCGGTAAACGCCACCGCGTCCATCCCGGGAACGATCATTTTGTGCAGAATGACCGTGTTGAACGCCCTCAGGGCGGGAGCGGCGGCGGTGGCAGCGGCCAGGGAAATGCCAGTCAGGATGGAGAAGGTCAGGACGAATTCGTCTTTAATATCTCGAAAGATGAATATCTTGATCTGCTGTTCGAAGACCTGGCCCTGCCTAACCTGAGAAAAAATCAGCACCGCCAGCTTAATGAATATAAGGTTCACCGGGCGGGCTACACTTCCAACGGCGTCCCGGCCAATATCAGCGTGGTTCGTTCACTGCAGAATTCGCTGGCAAGGCGTACCGCGATGACCGCTGGCAAACGCAGGATGCTCAGTGAGCTGGAAGCGACGCTGGAGGTCATTGAAAAATCGGAACCGGCTCAGCTGCTGGAAGAGGAACGGTTACGGCAGGAGATTGACGAACTGCGGGCGCGGATCAAAAGAGTGCCTTTTATCGACACCTTTGACCTGCGTTATAAAAATTTCGAGAAACGTCCGGAACCCTCAAGTCGGGCCGTTATGTTTTGCCTGATGGATGTCTCAGGCTCCATGGACCAGGCGACGAAAGATATGGCCAAACGCTTTTATATTCTGCTCTATCTTTTCCTGAGCCGGACTTATAAAAATGTGGAAGTGGTCTATATCCGCCATCATACCCAGGCGAAAGAAGTCGATGAGCAGGAATTTTTCTACTCGCAGGAAACAGGAGGAACCATTGTTTCCAGTGCTCTGAAGCTGATGGATGAAGTGGTGAAGGAGCGTTACGACCCTGCTCAGTGGAATATTTATGCGGCACAGGCGTCAGATGGTGATAACTGGGCGGACGATTCACCGCTCTGCCATGAAATACTGGCGAAGCACATTCTGCCGGTAGTGCGTTATTACAGCTATATCGAAATCACGCGCCGCGCCCATCAGACGCTCTGGCGTGAATATGAACACCTTCAGGCTATGTTTGATAATTTCGCACTTCAGCATATCCGTGAACCGGAGGATATCTATCCGGTCTTCCGTGAACTCTTTCATAAACAGGCGGAAGAGAGCTACTGAAGCGATATGAAGAATAGCTACCAGTGGAGCTGAGTGGGCTGAACGGCGAGGATAAGACGCAGTCAACGAGAGTGGCCAGTTTCCCAACAGGATAAACGCTGTCCGGTCTGGCGTCTTTTCTTCGCAATTCTTCTCCCGTCGCGGTATGACGCACATTTCAACCCTCTGGGTCCCCGTTATTGCCCGTGATGACTTCCTCCTGCTTCGCCTCTCAGGTAAGCGAAAAGGCCTGCTATCCCTGTTTTTTTCGGTCAATGCCTCAAATAACAGGCTAATCATGCGCACTCAGGCGCCTTTATCCGATCGCATTTTGTGTTATTTTAATCAGGTAGGAAAAAATAAGCAGCGCCATCTTCATCTTTGATGACGCCGGAAAGTAACGAGGCAGTCCCGCAACGAGCTGTTACAGCAAGCGTTTATTTATTACAGGAGAGTTATCCATTGGAAGCCAGCGCAATTTACAGTCTGTTTATTATTGGTTCCGTGCTGGTCGCCGCAAGCATTTTGCTGAGTTCATTCTCATCTAAGCTCGGCATCCCAATTTTAGTCATTTTTCTTGCCCTTGGCATGCTGGCGGGTGGCGACGGCATTGGTGGGATCGCTTTCGATAATTACCCCGCCGCTTTTCTGATCAGTAACCTTGCGCTGGCGGTCATTCTGCTTGATGGCGGTATGCGCACCCAGGCGAGCTCTTTCAGAGTTGCCCTTGGGCCAGCCCTCTCCCTGGCAACCGTCGGCGTCCTCATTACCGCAGGACTGACCGGTATGGCCGCCGCCTGGCTGTTCAATCTGAATATGCTGGAAGGTTTTCTGGTGGGCGCGATTATCGGCTCAACGGATGCCGCTGCGGTCTTCTCCCTGCTTGGTGGTAAAGGGCTGAACGAGCGCGTCGGCGCCACCCTTGAGATTGAATCCGGCAGTAATGATCCGATGGCAGTATTTTTAACCATCACGCTGATTGAGATGATCCAGCAGGGACAATCTGGCCTGAACTGGACCTTTGTGATTCACCTGATCCAGCAGTTCGGACTGGGGATAGTACTGGGCCTTGGCGGCGGCTGGGCGCTGCAACAGCTGATTAACCGGGTTTCACTGGCCAATGGCCTCTATCCTCTGCTGGCCGTCAGTGGCGGCATCCTGGTCTTTGCGCTGACCACCATGCTGGAAGGCAGCGGCATTCTGGCGGTCTACCTTTGCGGCTTTCTGCTTGGCAACCGCCCAATCCGCAACCGCCATGGCATCCTGCAAACCTTCGACGGCATGGCCTGGCTCAGTCAGATCGGTATGTTTTTAGTCCTCGGACTGCTGGTGAATCCTTCAGACCTCTGGACCATTGCCTTACCGGCGATGCTGCTTTCTATCTGGCTGATCCTGATCGCGCGTCCACTTTCCATATTTGTCGGCCTGCTGCCGTTTCGCGGCTTCAACATCCGCGAACGGTGCTTTATCAGCTGGGTAGGTTTACGCGGCGCGGTACCCATCATTCTCGCCGTTTTCCCAATGATGGCGGGCCTGGAACATGCCTCGCTCTTCTTTAATATCGCTTTCTTCGTGGTGCTGGTGTCATTAATGGTTCAGGGCACGACGCTGGGCTTAGCCGCCCGCAAAGCCAGAGTGGTCGTGCCGCCGATGGCCTCTCCCATCTCACGAACCGGTCTGGATATTCATCCTGAGAATCCCTGGGAACATTTTGTCTATCAGCTTAGCGAAGATAAGTGGTGCATTGGCGCGGCGTTGCGCGAGCTGAAAATGCCCAGAGAAACCCGGATTTCCGCCCTGTTCCGCGACAATCTGTTACTGCACCCCACCGGCAATACGCGGCTGAGAGAAGGCGACGTACTCTGCGTCATTGGTCGTGAGCGCGACCTGCCGGCGCTGGGTAAACTGTTCAGTCAGCTGCCGCCTGTCTCCCTTGACCAGCGCTTCTTTGGCGACTTTATCCTTGAGGCCGACGCCCGTCTGCAGGACGTGTGCGAAATTTACGGCATTGAGCTGGATGAAGAAACCAATGCCAGTCAGACACTGGGGCATCTGATTGGTAAAATGATTGGCGGCACGGCGGTAGTCGGCGATCAGGTCGAATGGAAAAATATGATCTGGACCGTGGCGGAGAAAGAAGCTAACGCCATTGTGAAAATTGGCGTCCGGGTTGCGGATAACAAGGAATAATCCTGGCCTGAGGAACTCGACCTGTGGCAAATAGCGACTAAACTTAAGATTCGTATTTGTCCGGAAGGGAGTAAATCATGGGTCATGTTGTTAAGATTGGTCGCTACGAAATTATTGACGCGGAGCTGGATGCGCAGAATGTCGATACGGTCAGCATCCCCTGCAGCACCAATCCCGGGCTAAGTTATCAGCTGGATGGCTGGGATAATGAAACCAGCGTCCCCGCCTGGATTGACGGTGAGCCCGTGGATTTGGCCATTTGTCATTACGATAAACAAAAGGATCGCTGGATACTGAAAAAACCGGCCTGATGCGCTTTACCCTTCACCGCCGTGGTCATTCGCTGCGGTGAAATTTTCTTTTCTCTGCCATCAAAATGTTATTTCAGCGTCATACAATTCCCTTATTCTTTATTTCCCCGCTTCGCTTATTATTATCCGCTTATTGCGCTGCTGTTTTTTTGACCATTTTAGGAATTGCCCGTATTAACTAACCCAAATAACTCCTGCATACTCTGAATCTGCTTTAACCTGATTTTGTTTCATTTCTCTTCTCGCCGCGTTACCACTGCGGGTGAAGATTTATGACGTCCCAGAATTAACGTTGGAACTTGCATTTCCATTACTCCTGAACGCGTGCTTGATTCCCGTCAGGTTACCGGTCACTCATGAAAAGAGAGCAAGCATTATGGCAAGTACTCTGGTATTGAACGATCGCCGCCGGGCATTTAGCGGTACACGAAAAAATATTATTACCAAAGCCGCACTCAGTTTCTCCGATTTGATTTCTATTAACCTGGCGCTGTTTTTATCCACGGCCACCGTCCAGGCTATTTGGGGTAATCTGGATATATTTATTCCCCCACAGGAAGTGGAAGTGCGATTTCTGGCGCAGTTTATTATGTCGGTGCTCTGTACTGCCTGGTTCTGGATGCGTCTGCGCCATTACACCTACCGCAAGCCCTTCTGGTTTGAACTGAAAGAGATTATCAAAACGCTGGTGATATTCTCCCTGCTGGACCTGGCCTTAATTGCCTTCTCAAAATGGGATTTCTCCCGCCTGCTCTGGAGTTTCACCTGGGCATGGGCGTTGATCCTTGTCCCGCTGCTGCGCTCATGCGTCAAACATGCCATTCTGAAAGCCGGACAGTGGCAGAAACAGACCATCATTATCGGGTCAGGTAAAAATGCGCGTGAAGCCTACGCTGCGCTCCAGAGCGAGGAAATTCTGGGTTATGAAGTGAAGGCATTTGTTGCATCCAACGATCACGGTGGTGCAGAAAGTCTCAACGGTGTACCGGTTATCACCGCAAAAGATATCATCTGGGATACCGTCGATCTCGACAATACGCAGTTTATTGTGGCGATGGAGTATGAGCAGCAGGCCTTACGGGACACCTGGCTTAAACTGCTATCCAGTAAAAAATGCCGCTCCGTTTCCGTGATCCCCACGCTGCGTGGCGTCCCGCTTTATGGCACCGATATGTCCTTTATTTTCAGTCACGAAGTGATGATTTTGCGGGTCAGTAATAATCTGGCCAAGCGCTCGTCCCGCTTCCTTAAGCGCGTCTTTGATCTGGTGGTGGCCTCGATGCTGCTGCTCTTTCTCGCGCCGGCGTTCGCCATCATCTGCTGGATGGTGGGCCGTGATGGCGGCAATAAAATTTATGGTCATGAACGCGTGGGCCAGGATGGCAAAAAATTCAAATGCCTGAAATTCCGGTCAATGGTTACCAATTCTAAAGAGGTGCTGGAAGAACTGCTCGCCACCGATGCTGAAGCGCGTGCGGAGTGGGATAAGGACTTTAAGCTCAAGAACGATCCGCGCGTCACGAAAATCGGCGCCCTGCTGCGCAAAACCAGCCTGGACGAACTGCCACAACTCTGGAACGTGATCCGTGGCGAAATGAGTCTGGTTGGCCCCCGCCCGGTCATCGAAGCGGAGCTTGAGCGTTATGCCGGCGATGTGGATTACTATCTGATGGCGAAACCGGGCATGACCGGCCTCTGGCAGGTCAGCGGACGTAACGATATCGATTACGACACGCGCGTTTACTTTGACTCCTGGTACGTGAAAAACTGGGCTTTGTGGACGGATATTGCCATCTTATTTAAGACGGCGGGCGTGGTGTTTCGCCGCGACGGTGCATATTGATGACAGCCTGTGGCTGACGCAGCTTCATACGCCATGCCGTAAGATACCGGCATGGCGTTGCTGCCTGTGCTTTTTTCTTATTTCTTCCTTTTCTTTTGCCACTCTTGTCACTACCCTGTGCGGCTCGCTCTTAAACGGATATCGCCTCGCACGATGCAAAAATTCACGTTAATTCTTCTGAGCCTGGTGTTACTTGCACCGCTGGGCATCGATCTTTATTTGCCGACGCTGCCAGAAATTGCGCTGGGGCTGAATACGCCTGTTACCACCGTGCAGACGACAATTCCCCTGTTCCTGCTGGTTATGGGGCTGGGGCAGATTGTCGCCGGACCGCTGGTCGATAATTTCGGGCGTAAACCCGTCGCGCTGATTGGCCTTTTTCTCTATATGTTAGGGAGCGTTCTGGCCGCAACGGCGACCAGCTGGCCTCAGTTTCTGCTGGCCCGCATCGTGCAAGGCTGTGCGGTCTGCTGTACCGCAGTGGTGGCGTTCAGCGGCGTGCGCGACCGTCTCGACGGCGAAGATGCTGCCAGAGCCTACGGTTTCCTGAACGGGGCGCTTAACATTGTTCCTGCACTGGCCCCGATGCTGGGCGGATTGCTGGCGGCGGCTTTCGACTGGCGTGCGCCCTTCTGGTTTCTCACCGCCTATGCGCTGGTTATCGGCCTGATTGTGGTGTTCTTCCTGCCAGAAACCCGCCCTGCCGGTACGCTCGCGGTGAAAGGGCTGCCGCTGAAGCAATACTGGCAAATTTTCCGCCAGCCGCGCTTTCTTGCCTTCGCCTTTGCCAATGCGGGCGCGCTGGGCATGGTGCTGACCTATGTCTCTCTTGCACCTCAGGTATTGATGACGGAAGGGAAACTGACCGCGCTGCAATTTTCGATAGCCTTCGGCGCAAACGGCTTCTGGATTATGCTGGTCAGCGTGCTGGTCAATAAAATCATCCGCAAAGTAGGTCGTCCTTTCTGCCTGGCAGCAGGCAGTCTGGCGATGATACTCGGCGCGCTGATGCTGATGGGTGGCGTGCTACTCCTGCCGGGAGAATGGCAGAACAACTGGGCGCTCTATATGTTTCCGGTTGCCATTTCCGTCGCCGGTCTTGCTTTCACCGTCGGCCCGGCCACCAGCTACGCGCTGGAACCTTACCAGCAGCAGGCGGGCGTCGCTTCGGCGCTGGCGGGCTTTATTCAGATGGCCGGCGGCTCTTCCGCAGGGCTGCTGATGATGGCGCTGCCCCTTGCGGAAAAGCCCGCGCTGGCGTTGATGATGATGACAGGCGCGATTCTGGCGGGAATCGCCTGGCGCTACAGTAAAAAAGTGCGCGGCACCATTACCGCGCTTAAAGCGTCTGACTGATACGAACCGGCACCCGGGGGGCGAGCGCGCACATCAGCTCATAACCCAGGGTGCCTGCCGCCTGCGCAACCTCATCGATTTTCACATTACTTCCCCACAGCTCAACCTGGCTGCCGATGCCCGCCTGAGAGCACGGCGTAAGATCGACGGTGATCATATCCATTGATACCGCGCCTACGGTCTGCGTTTTGACGCCGTCAACCCAGACCGGCGTGCCGCTGGGCGCATGGCGTGGATAGCCATCGGCATAGCCACAGGCGACCACGCCAATCCGCTGTTCGCCTGTTGCCCGGTAGCGCGCACCATAGCCGACTGCTTCACCCACGCTCAGATTCTGAATACCAATGATTTCGCTGTTAAGCGTCATGGCAGGCCTCAGGCCGCAGCTGGCCACATCCTGCCAGTGGCCGGTCGGTGAGGCGCCGTAGAGCACGATGCCCGGCCTTACCCAGTCATAATGGGTTTCAGGGTGCCAGAGCGTGGCGGCGGAGTTGGCCAGCGAGCGCGGACAGTTCAGCCCTTCTGCCGCCTGAGCGATCCGTTTCATCGGCTCTGCGATCCCTTCCGCCGTTTCCGCTCCGGCGAAATGCGCCATCAGCGTCATTTCCGCCACGTTTTCCAGGCCACGCAGTTTGTGCCACACCTGGTGCACCTGCTCAGGACGAAAACCGAGACGGTTCATGCCGCTGTTCATCTTCAGATAAATATCCAGCGGCGCGGAAAGTTTCGCTTTCGCCAGCGCCTGGATTTGCCAGTTACTGTGTACGCTCGTGGTCAGACGATAGCGATCCAGCAGGGCCAGTTCATCCGCATGGAAAAAGCCCTCCAGCAGTAAAATCGGCTTCTTCCAGCCGCGCTCGCGCAGCAGAATCGCCTCTTCCAGATTCAGTAACGCAAAGCCATCCGAACCGGCAAGGCTTTGCCAGACGCGGTCAATACCATGCCCGTAAGCGTTGGCCTTAACCACTGACCAGAGACGGGAATGCGGTGCAGCCTGACGGGCAACCGCCAGATTATGTCGTAACGCGCTGGGATCGATCGTTGCGACAATCGGACGTGACATAACTTCTCCTGATTCTCACTAAGGAAGATTTAGCGGGCGCCCTGCAAGATTTGGCCCGTTGACGGATAAAAACCCGGCAAATAGCGCATCACTGAGAGATCGTCTGCGGCAATCGCTGGTGTGCGTCCGGAAATAATATCAGAAATCAGCTGACCCGATCCGCATGCCATCGTCCAACCGAGTGTTCCATGACCGGTATTGAGATAAAGATTCTTAAACGGCGTCCGGCCAACGACAGGCGTTCCGTCAGGGGTCATTGGCCGCAGGCCGCTCCAGAACGTGGCCCGCTCGATAAAGCCGCCTTCAGGAAAAAGATCCCTGACAACCATCTCCAGCGTTTCCCGCCGTGCGGGGAGCAAATCGGTGTTATAACCGACAATCTCGGCCATGCCGCCGACGCGAATACGATCCTCGAAGCGGGTAATGGCGACTTTATAACTTTCATCCAGCACCGTCGAAACGGGCGCTGATTGCGGATCCTTAATCGGGATGGTGAGCGAGTAGCCCTTAAGCGGATAGACAGGCAGACGCACGATACTCTCCAGCAACGCCGTCGAGAACGCGCCGAAGGCGACAACATAGGCATCGGCGGTCACCGTTTCCCCGTCACATTTTACGCCAGCAATTTGATTGCCTTCCTGAAGTAAGGCATCCACGGCGGTATTAAAACGGAAAGTCACGCCTGCCGCCGCGGCCATCTCCGCCAGGCGCTGGGTAAACATCTGACAGTCGCCGGTTTCATCATTGGGCAGCCGTAGCCCACCGGTCAGAATATGCTTTGTCGCCGCGAGCGCTGGTTCTGCTTCCACCAGCCGATCCGCTTCCAGCAGCTGATAAGGCACGCCCGCAGCCTTTAATACCGCAATATCCTTCGACGCGCTGTCAAATTGTTGCGCAGTGCGGAACAGCTGCAACGTACCGCCCTGACGGCCTTCATAAGCGATACCGGTCTCTTCGCGCAACGCCTTCAGGCAGTCCCGGCTGTATTCAGCAATCCGCACCATGCGGCTTTTATTCTGCTGATAGTGCTGCATATTGCAGTTTTTCAGCATCTGCCACATCCAGGCGAGCTGGAACAAGCTGCCATCCGGGCGGACCGCCAGCGGCGCGTGTCGCTGAAACATCCACTTTATCGCCTTGAGCGGCACGCCCGGCGCAGCCCAGGGTGCGGCATAACCGGGCGAGATCTGACCGGCATTGGCGGCACTGGTCTCCAGCGCCACGCCAGGCTGGCGATCGATTACCGTCACTTCATGACCAGCCTGAGCCAGATACCAGGCGCTTGCGACACCCACAACCCCACTACCCAAAATGACGACTCGCATACCTTCCCACCAGATTAAAAAGAGGATTGAACTGCATAGCTGCGCTATTTGCAGATGAAAACACTACCCTTAAACAGGGCGACCTGCGGTGACTTATTTCACATCTTTTTCACATTCACTGGCAACTAAAACAGAACATTGCGCTAAATACGGGATTTCACCCTGCTTTATCGCGGATGGTAGCAGCAAATCATTGATCCGTTGGTTTGCAGAGGTGCGCACAGAAGATTATTAGCCCTCACTATCATGCGACACTTAAGTAGTTTTATCTGCTGGATAAACCTCGAGAATCTGAACTCTCCAGGGTGCCCGCCTGGTTTTCCCCGTCACGCTTTATTTTATGCCGGAGAATGCGGTTAATCGCCTGAGCGATTGGAGAGAGTGAACTATCATTGAGATATTGGCTTTTCTTCCGGGTGGATCAGGGCAGTCGCGCTTTGGTCGCCGTCATGAAAACGGATATTTTGTCGCTACATGCTGTAACGTCGAAAACCGGTTTTTATAAAAGGGGTGCGCTATGACGACTATCTTTGACGATGCCATCACCAGCAGTAAAAGACTCAGTGATGGTCCTGACTGGACCTTTGAACTGCTTGATGTTTATCTTGCGGAGATTGACCGGGTCGCCAAACTCTACCGGCTCGACACCTATCCTCACCAGATTGAAGTCATTACCTCAGAGCAGATGATGGACGCCTACTCCAGCGTGGGTATGCCCATCAACTACACGCACTGGTCGTTTGGCAAGAAGTTTATTGAGACCGAGCAGCGTTACAAGCATGGACAGCAAGGCCTGGCTTATGAAATCGTCATCAACTCCAATCCCTGCATCGCCTATCTGATGGAAGAAAATACCATTACCATGCAGGCGCTGGTGATGGCGCATGCCTGTTATGGCCACAACTCCTTTTTCAAAAACAATTACCTGTTTCGCAGCTGGACCGATGCCAGCTCGATTGTGGACTACCTGATATTTGCCAGGAATTACATTACCCAGTGCGAAGAGCGTTACGGTCAGGAAGAGGTGGAGAAACTGCTGGATTCCTGTCACGCGCTGATGAACTACGGTGTTGATCGCTACAAGCGGCCGCAAAAGATTTCCCTACAGGAAGAGAAAGCGCGGCAGCAGAGTCGCGAAGCCTATCTGCAAAGTCAGGTTAATACGCTATGGCGTACCCTTCCCCGCCGGGAACGGGAAGAAGCGCAGGTAGAAGCGGTGCGTTATCCTTCCGAACCTCAGGAAAACCTGCTCTATTTTATGGAAAAAAACGCGCCGCTGCTGGAGCCATGGCAGCGGGAGATTTTGCGCATCGTACGTAAAGTCAGCCAGTATTTCTATCCACAGAAGCAGACTCAGGTAATGAATGAAGGCTGGGCAACGTTCTGGCATTACACCATTCTTAATCATCTCTATGATGAGGGAAAAGTCTCCGAACGCTTTATGCTGGAATTCCTGCACAGCCATACCAATGTCGTCTTTCAGCCGCCTTACAACAGCCAGTGGTACAACGGCATTAACCCTTACGCGCTGGGGTTTGCCATGTTCCAGGATATCAAGCGTATCTGCCAGCAGCCCACGGAAGAAGATCGTCACTGGTTCCCGGACATCGCGGGCAGCGACTGGCTGGAAACCCTGCATTTCGCTATGCGGGAGTTTAAGGATGAAAGCTTTATCAGCCAGTTCCTGTCGCCGAAAGTGATGCGCGATTTCCGGTTATTTACGGTAATGGATGATGACCGCAATAACTTCCTTGAAATTGCGGCCATTCATGATGAGGCGGGCTACCGGGCCATTCGTCAGCAGCTTTCAGCGCAGTACAACCTGAGCAATCTGGAACCTAACATCCAGGTTTATAACGTTGATTTGCGTGGCGATCGTTCACTGACGCTGCGCTATGTGCCGCACAGCCGCGCGCCGCTGGATAAAAGTCGCCGGGAGGTGCTGAAACACGTACATCGTCTGTGGGGTTTTGATATTCATCTTGAACAGCAAAACGAAGACGGCAGCACCGAGATCCTCGATCGCTGTCCGCCAAGACCTTCTGCGCTCTGAAGCCCGCAGCGCTCAACAGGGAGTTTTAAGCTGAATGCTTTATCTGCCACAGCCTGTCCGGGCGATGCTATAAAAGAAAAAAACCGGTTCGTCTGAACCGGTTTTTTGCTCTGAGAAGCGTTTTACCGCCCTGCTTTTCTTTATATGCATTACCTGACTGCAAGCGCCGTTCCCGACATCGCCGTTCTGATGCAAGCTATAAGCTGAGATCTCAGCGGCGCGGCGGCGGTAAATCGGTGGGCATGCTGTTCTGCATGCTGTGCCAGATTTCACCGCTCTGTCGCCCGTAATCCCGCACGGTGTCCACAATCTTATCGAACTGCTGCTCCTGGCAGATGATCAGCAGCTGCTGATAGAAGTCCATCGCCAGCTTCCGGGCTGCCGGATTAGAAAAGTAATGACGCCCCACCCGCGTATAGAGGCCTTTCAGCCCGTTCAGGATCAGCCCATAAATGGGATTACCCGACGCGAAAGCAAGACCACGGAAAATGCTGTAGTCCAGGTCAGTATAGGCTTCCGCTTTATCTTCCACGTTTTGTGCCGTCTCCAGCACCGCTTTCGCTTTCTCCGGATAGGTACGGATAGCGCGGCGGATGAAGATGGAAGAGATATTGGTCCGCACGGAGAGCAGATTGTCGATAAGCTGGGGGACGCTGTCGTGATCGAGCCGGGCCAGCGTTTCAAGGATGTTCAGACCGGACGTTTCCCAGAAATCATTGACGCGGGTGGGCTTACCATGCTGAATGGTCAGCCAGCCATCGCGGGCCAGGCGCTGCAATACTTCGCGCAGCGTGGTCCGCGTTACGCCAATCAGCTCTGAGAGCTCCCGCTCGGCGGGCAGGATCGTACCCGGCGGAAAGCGACTGTTCCAGATGCTTTCAATGATGTACTCTTCAGCGAAACCCGCAGGGCTCTGCGCCTTAATTACCATAGCGTTCTGTTTCCGTTGCGTTCAGACTGCGAAAATTTCAGCTCATCATACCAGATGGCCCCGGCATCACATAGACTGGCAGCCGGCTAAAAGAGGGATTGCGCTGCAAAAGGGGAAAAATTTACGCCGTTTTTCAGCCTGTTCCGTTAAGGTGGCGTTAACGTCAGCATGCCCGTTCCACTGAAGCAGTGTTAACGTCAGCAGAGAGGCAAACCGCCTGGAAAATCGCGGCCATTGTTAGCCTAAGTCATTTTCCCGCTTTAAATTTCCACCGGGTGGCTGGCAGGCTGAGGCTTTTAGTTTACACTGCCGTTTCAACGACTATTGCATGGATTGATTATGTTGAGATACCTGAACAGCTGTTCCCCTGGACGCGGCGCCTGGCTACTGCTTGCCTTCACCGCTTTTGCACTGGAAATGGTTGCGCTCTATTTTCAGCACGTTTTACTGCTGAAACCTTGTGTCATGTGTATTTATGAACGCTGTGCGCTGTTTGGCATAATGGGCGCTGGCCTCGTTGGTGCGATCGCACCTAAAACCCCGCTGCGCTGGGTGGCTATTGCGATCTGGCTTTACAGCGCCTGGGAAGGCATTCGTCTCTCCTGGGAACACACCATGATCCAGCTCCATCCGAACCCTTTTGTGACCTGCGACTTCGCCGCCCGTTTTCCTGAATGGCTGCCGCTGGACAAGTGGCTGCCAGCCGTGTTTGTCGCCAGCGGCGATTGTGCTGAGAATCAGTGGTCCCTGCTGACGCTGAGTATGCCGCAGTGGCTGGTGGGAATTTTTGCCGCCTTTATGCTGGTCGGCCTGCTGGTGCTGATCGCACAGCCGCTTAAGCCTAAACGTCGCGATCTTTTTTCACGCTAATCGCTTTACGTTAACGGGTCAGCACGGGAAAGGTGGAACAGATTGGCCACCACGACTACGCTTTACAAGACACGGTGTTGAAAAGGGAAACGAATGAAAAACATTGCCTTAGCAGTTCTGTTCGCTTGTTCTGCTCTGACCCTCTCCGGCTGCACTTACTGGGGCGAAGATAAAACCCATAGTCCACCACCCGCGCCTCCGGGCGGACAGCAACCGCCGGGCGCACCCGGTGGCAGTGGCCCGGTGGGTCAGCCTCAGGCGTGATGCAGGGCCAGCAAAGTCAGTACGTTGCCAACGGGTGAAATTAAAGCGTGCTGATTACCCATGTTATAACCGGCTTGAACAAGCCGGTTATTTTTTTGTGCCCAAGTTATTTCGTATTACTCAGCCCAGCTGGGCTTATTGATGATATGTTCTTCCCAGTCACGGACTTCGCTCTCCCTGACCGCAATATGTCGGACGGAGATACGCGCCGCATGCATCGCCGCTTTCGAGCCGCTGCGCAAGGGATGCCACTGAGGCAGATTTTTACCTTCGGCCAGCATACGATAGGCGCAGCTTGGCGGTAACCATGAGAAGGTCGGCAGGTTATCCCGCGTCAGCTTGATGCAGTCCTCTTCATATTCAAAACGACGCTCGTAGTTACGGCACTGGCAGGTTTTGATATTCAGCTGGTTACAGGCGACGTTGGTGAAATAGATCTCATCCGTATCGGCATCCTGCAGTTTGTTCAGGCAGCACTGGCCACAACCATCGCACAGGGATTCCCATTCCTCATCGCTCATCTGCTCCAGCGTTTTTTCCTGCCAGAAAGGGGTGTCAGTCATGTTCCTCTCCTGTTTATGTAAAAGCCCGCACCTTATAAACAGTTCGGGCCCTGGTTGCAAGCCTTAGAGTACGCGCGTTGTCACGCCATGTCCGCCGAGTGAAATCGCCAGTCTGTCGCCAGAGTGCATCGGGCCTACGCCTTCAGGCGTGCCGGTCAGCACAACATCGCCCGCACGCAGGGTGAAATAACGACTCATATAGGCGATTAGCGGCAGAATTTTATGGATCATTTCCTGAGTGTTGCCCTGCTGGCGCAGCTCACCATTGACCTCCAGTTTCAGGTCAATGTTTTGCGGATCGGCGCCCAGTTCCGCAAGCGGGATAAAACCTGACAGCGGACATGAACCGTCAAACGCCTTCGCCTTTTCCCAGGGCTGGCCGGCTTTCTTGCAGCCTGCCTGCACGTCACGCAGGGTAAGATCGAGCGCCACGCCATAACCCGCTATCGCCTTAGCAACATGTTCTTCTGAGGCCTGCTTAAGCGTGGAGCCGATCAGAATGGCCAGCTCAACCTCATGATGCACGGCACCCGACTCTTTCGGGATGGCGATGGGCTGGCGAATATCGCAAATGGCCGTTTCAGGCTTAATAAAGAGCACAGGTTCAGATGGCGTCGCATTGCCCATCTCCTGAATATGTTTCGCGTAGTTACTGCCGACGCAAACTACCTTGCTTACCGGATAATCGAGTAAGGCGCCCTGCCAGTTATGGTGCTGATACATATGACCTCCTGAAACTCTTAAGGATGACCCTCTGCTGCCATCGTAACGTTAACGTGCAATCGCGTCAGCCATCATGCCGATGCTGACCGCAAAATAGAGCGAGCGATTCCAGTGCATGATTGTGCGAAAATTGTCATAAACCATAAAAGCGCGTCCCGAAGGATCGTCAGGAAGGACGATCCATGCCCGCATCTCATTTTCAGGCAGCGCCACATCGCTTGTCATGCGGATGCCGATTTTCTGCCATTCGCCGACGCTTTTCACTTGTTCGTCTTTCAGCCCGGCCAGCTCTGGGGTAAAACCGAGCGGAATAATGACTTCCCGCCCCCAGCTTTCACCCGCCTTCCAGCCCTCTTTCGCCAGGTAATTCGCAGTGGAAGCAAAGACATCGTCATTGTTATGCCAGATATCAATAATACCGTCGCCATCCCCATCCATTCCGTAAGTCAGAAAAGAGCTCGGCATAAACTGATTCTGTCCCATCGCGCCCGCCCAGGATCCTTTCATCATGGCGGCATCGATATGCTTTTGCTGGATCATCTGTAGCGCGGCGATAAGTTCTTTAGTGAAGAAGGCTTCCCGACGCCCTTCAAACGCCATGGTGGCCAGTGCCGAGACAACATCTTCTTTGCCCTGGAGACGGCCAAAATGACTTTCAAGCGCCCAGAGCGCCACGATATATTCTGGCTGTACGCCGGTTTTACGGCTCACCGCCAGTAACGGCTCGCGGTGCTGCTGGAATTTTTCACGTGCGCGCTCAATCTTCGACTGAGGCAGTACGCGGTCAAGATAGTCACTGAGCGTGATTTTTTTCTCAGGCTGATTACGATCGGCTTTAATGGCGCGATCGACAAAATGGATGTTGGCAAAGGCGGCGTCGATCGTCGCCTGTGTGATCCCCTGACGGCGGGCCTCTCTTTTCAGCGTCTCAACGTAGAGGGGGAATTCGGCTGGATCGCGGCCTGAAGCCGCCAGCGTTGTTGCCTTCGGCGGCGTGACAATACCCTGATTGTTCTGCAAAGGAGGCTTGCTGGTGACGGCGTCAGTAGCCGCAATGGCCGTACTGCTTTTTACCGTGCTACCAGCAAGAACAAAAGAGAAAATAAGCAGGCTCAGCGTTCCTGATTTCATGCGGCATCCTATTTTGCGGACGCCTCGCCACAAATTAAATTCGCGGAATGCAGACCCGGACGAGGCGCTAATTTTGCAGATGAATCTGAATTAAACTTTTTTACTTTTTTCCAGATGCATCTTAAGCAGACTTTCTGGTGGCGGCGGGACCTGTAAATAATAGCCCTGCTCCTTAAGCGCGGCCTTCACTTTCACCAGATCCGCATTGGCCAGCCGTTTGCTGCCGTCCAGCGGCAGCAGCATCGCCAGTTGAGGCTTACCGAATCCCTGCATCAGCTCGGCAGGAACGCGGGAAAAATCGTCCTTTTTTTCAACGTAAAGATAAGTCTGATCGCGTTTCGCGCTTCTGTAGATCACACAAAGCATATTTTTTACCCGAATTAACCTGGATGGTGACTTGCCTGAATATAGCAGTAACTATAACATGCTTGCAGAACTTCGGAATAATGTCCCCTGACGATTAATTACGGCTATAACAGACGTAATTCAGGGAGATAAAATAACAGGACTGAGCCGGGACAGATGTCACAAACGCCAATTGAGTTAAAAGGCAGCAGTTTTACTCTGTCTGTAGTGCATTTACATCACGCCGATCCTGACGTGGTTCGCCAAGCGCTACAGGATAAGGTCAACCAGGCTCCCGCGTTTCTGAAAGATGCACCGGTTGTGCTTAACGTCGCCTCGCTGGACAGTCAGGTCAACTGGCGCCGGATGCAGCAGGCGATTGCCTCGACCGGTCTGCATATCGTTGGTGTCAGCGGCTGCAAAGATGAGTCGCTAAAAGCGATTATCGGTCAGGCTGGCCTGCCCCTGCTTTCTGAAGGTAAAGAGCAGAAGCAGAGTACCGAGGCCGCCCCTCCCGCTCCACCGGTTGAACAGCCGGTGATCAAAACCCGCGTCATTGATACGCCGGTTCGCTCAGGTCAGCAAATTTATGCCAGAAACTGCGATCTGATCGTGACCAACAGCGTCAGCGCCGGGGCGGAGCTGATCGCCGATGGCAATATTCACGTCTACGGCATGATGCGTGGACGGGCGCTGGCGGGTGCCGGTGGCGATCGCGACTGTCAGATCTTTTGTACCAGCTTGTCAGCTGAACTGGTCTCCGTTGCCGGAGAATACTGGATAATGGACCAGATACCCGCTGAATTTTTTGGAAAAGCGTCGCGTCTTTTTTTAAAAGACGGCGCATTGACTATACAGACACTGAACTGAGCCAGGCTCACGAAGCCTTTCTTTTCTTAAGGAAATAATTATATGGCACGCATTATTGTTGTTACATCGGGTAAAGGAGGCGTGGGTAAGACCACGTCCAGCGCGGCCATCGCTACCGGTTTAGCCCAGAAAGGTAAAAAAACGGTTGTGATCGATTTCGATATCGGTCTCCGTAACCTGGATTTGATTATGGGCTGTGAACGCCGTGTGGTTTACGACTTTGTTAATGTCATTCAGGGTGATGCCACACTGAACCAGGCGCTGATTAAAGACAAGCGAACCGAGAATCTGTTTATTCTTCCCGCTTCGCAGACGCGTGACAAAGATGCTCTGACCCGTGAAGGCGTGGAGAAAGTGCTTAACGATCTGGGCACGATGGCGTTTGATTTCATCGTCTGTGATTCACCGGCAGGGATCGAAACCGGCGCACTGATGGCGCTCTACTTTGCCGATGAGGCGATTATCACCACCAACCCGGAAGTCTCATCAGTCCGGGATTCTGACCGTATTTTGGGTATTCTCTCCTCCAAGTCCCGTCGTGCTGAGAACAGCCAGGAGCCGATTAAAGAACACCTGCTGCTTACCCGCTATAATCCGGGCCGCGTCAGCCGTGGCGATATGCTGAGCATGGAGGACGTGCTGGAGATACTGCGCATTCCTCTTGCGGGCGTTATCCCGGAAGACCAGTCCGTACTGCGCGCGTCCAACCAGGGCGAACCGGTGATTCTGGATACAGAATCTGACGCCGGCAAAGCGTACGCCGACACCGTTGATCGTCTCCTCGGTGAAGAACGCCCTTTCCGCTTCATTGAAGAAGAGAAGAAGGGTTTCCTGAAACGCCTGTTTGGGGGATAAACCATGGCCTTACTCGATTTCTTTTTATCCCGTAAAAAGAGCACAGCCAATATAGCCAAGGAACGGCTGCAGATCATCGTGGCAGAACGCCGGAGGGGCGACAGTGAGCCCCACTATCTGCCGCAGCTGAAAAGGGACATCCTGGAAGTGATCTGTAAATATGTCAAAATCGATCCGGAAATGCTGACCGTTAAGCTGGACCAGAAAGATGATGATATTTCGATTCTGGAGCTGAATGTGACGCTGCCGGAGGCGGAAGAAGCACCAAAATGATCGATAGTTGCGGCTGATTTTCCCCTGCGCACCGCAGGGGAAACCGTCACTTATCCTGCTCTCAGAATTCCGGCAATGCCTTCACTCAGCAGTTCGCCCCGCCATCCGTCGATCAGCTCCGGCTTTTTATTACGCGGCTTGAGGTTCCAGTGCCAGCTCAGCAGCTGATTAATCTGGCGACGCGAGGCCAGCAGTTCCTGGCTGACGCCATTTTTCTCTGCCGCTTCTGCCACCAGCGCTTTCAGCGCCTTGAAGACTTTTTTGTAATCAGGATGATCGATCAGGTTCGCGATCGGCCCGGGCAGCTCGCTTTCATCCAGGGCGTTCGCCTGTGCCACCAGCTCCACCAGCGTTTTGCCGTGAAAACGGATCTCCTGTCCCGGTAATCCCAGATGGTCCAGCTCGCCCAGCGATCCTGGCAAGTAGCGCGCCACCTTCCACAGGTTCTCTTCACGTACCACAAAATTGACCGCCATATCTTTTTCACGTGCGAAGGCGAGTCGCCAGGCGGCCAGCAAACGCAGCGCGGCAAGCTGCCGGGGGCGAAGCTGCCAGGCGTTAGTGATATCGCGATAAGCCTCTTCCGGTGCCACCACAACCTGGCGGCGCTGACACAGCAGGCTGCACTCGTTGAGCGCGGCAGCGATTCTGCCGGAGGCTTGCGCCTCAGCCATCAGTTTCTGCGCTATCGGCAGCAGATAATAAACATCGGCGGCGGCGTACTCGCACTGCCGCTCAGTCAGCGGGCGAGCGAGCCAGTCCGTACGGGATTCGCTTTTATCCAGCGTGATGCCGGTAAAAGAGGCCACAATGGTGGCAAATCCGCATGACAGCGGACGGCCCGTAAAGGCAGCCAGAATTTGTGTGTCGATCATCGGCGCCGGCAGTACGCCATATTCATGCAGAAACACCTCGAGATCTTCACTTCCAGCATGAAGGAATTTGATCACATTCTGATCGAGTAACAGCTCACGAAACGGGGTCCAGTCGGTAATGGGCAGAGGATCGATCAGGGAGATTTGCTCACCATCGTAAAGCTGGATCAGACCGAGGCGGGGATAATAGGTACGCGTACGGACAAATTCGGTATCCAGCGCCAGCGCCGGAACCTGACGGGCAGCCTGGCACACATCGGCCAGTGCCTCGTTGGTGGTTATCATGGTGTAATTCAAAATGATCCTCTCGCTGTGGCGTTTACCGCCGCAGTCCAATAAAAACGCCGGAAGTGCCGGCGTTGTCGTTATTTTTTAGCAGAACGGCTGAGCGTCAGGTGGCGTTTGCCGCCCCGCTTGCTTCGTCGCGCAGTTCACGGCGCAGGATCTTGCCCACGTTAGTTTTGGGTAATTCGCTGCGGAACTCCACAACTCTGGGGATTTTATAGCCCGTCAGGTGCTTTTTGCAGTGGGCGATAAGCTCTTCCTGCGTCAGCGATTCGTCTTTCTTCACCACGCAGATTTTGACCGTTTCGCCCGAAATCTCATTAGGCACACCCACGGCGGCCGCCTCACGCACCTTCGGATGCTGCATCAGCACATCTTCGATTTCATTAGGATAAACGTTGAAACCCGACACCAGAATCATATCTTTTTTACGATCGATAATGCGGATAAACCCTTGCCCGTCAACGGTAACAATATCGCCGCTCTGAAGCCATCCATTTTTCAGCACTTCATCGGTGGCAGCCGGCTGCTGCCAGTAGCCCGTCATCACCTGAGGCCCTTTGATGCAGAGCTCGCCCGGATCTCCCTCGGCAACTTCATTTCCTGCCTCATCCACCAGCATAATGTCGGTGGAGGGAACCGGAAGGCCGATGCTGCCGCTGTGATAGCGAATATCGTAAGGATTGACGGAAACCAGCGGCGAACACTCCGTCAGACCATAGCCTTCCAGCAGATAGTGCCCGGTCAGTTTTTCCCAGCGTTCAGCAACGGCTTTCTGTACCGCCATCCCGCCACCGGCTGAGAGCGTCAGGCTTGAGAAATCCAGTTTAGTAAACTCCGCATCGTTCAGTAGCGCGTTAAAGAGCGTGTTCACTCCCGTGATAGCGGTAAAGCGGTGCTTTGCCAGCTCTTTGACCAGCGCCGGAATATCGCGGGGATTGGTGATCAGCAGATTTGTCCCGCCAAGATCGATAAACAGCATACAGTTTACCGTCAGCGCGAAGATATGGTAGAGCGGTAGCGCTGTCACAACCAGCTCTTTCCCCTCTTTCAGCAGTGAACCATAGGTCGCTTTGGTCTGTTCGAGATTTGCCTGCATATTCCGGTGCGTCAGCATCGCCCCTTTGGCGACGCCGGTCGTACCGCCGGTATATTGCAGAAACGCCAGGTCATCGTTACTGATCTCCGGACGGACATACTGCATCTCATACCCTTTTTGCAGCGCGCTGCGAAAAGAGAGCGCATCCGGCAGATGATACTTGGGTATCATGCGTTTGATATATTTGACCACAAAATTGACCAGCGTGCCTTTGGCCGGCGAAAGCTGATCGCCGAGGCGGGTCAGAATGACATGCTCTACTTTGGTCTTTGCCACCACCTTTTCCAGTGTGTGGGCGAAGTTGGAGACGATGACGATAGCGCTGGCGCCGCTATCATTAAGCTGGTGCTCCAGCTCCCGTGGGGTATAAAGCGGGTTAACGTTTACCACGATCATGCCGGCACGAAGTATGCCAAACAGAGCGATCGGATACTGCAACAGGTTCGGCATCATCAGGGCGACGCGATCGCCTTTTTTCAGCCCCAGCCCCTGCTGAAGGTAAGCGGCAAAGGCGCGACTGCGCTCTTCCAGCTTACGAAAGGTCATTGCCTGGCCCATATTGATAAAGGCTGGCCGGTCAGCGTAGCGCGAAGCGGCCTGTTCAAACAGCTCGATAAGCGATGAGTAGCGGTCAGCATCAATTTCAGCCGGGACATCGGCAGGGTAACGGTTTAACCAGACCTTATTCAAGGAAGCACCTCGGAAACTATTATTTGTTGTCATCGCAGCCTCTGCCGAACGCTTTTGTTAACATTATTTTAACTCAGCGTACCAGTTTGCTCATTTCAGCGTTAAGAGGTTGCGAAGCAAATCACTAAAAATCATCCCATCCTGGGATCCCAGATAAAAAATAACCCGACGACTGAGAACCAGCCGCCGGGTCATAATGTCAGTCTGCGTTATTCTGTCAGAATCGTTTGTACCTGTGCCGGGCCGGGAGCGTAGTAGCCAAACGGCGGTGGTCCCCAGTAGCCACCATAATGGCGGCCTCGCGGTGGGCCATACCAGATCCAGGGATCGAGAGGCTGCGGCGGCGAGACAATCTGCTGGGTAAGATGCCAGCGCTGATAGCCCGTCACGCTGACCGTCACAAAGTTATAGGCCGCCTGACCGATTTCCCCTTTTTCCACGCCTTTAATCGGGCCGACTACCGTCACGATTTTGTCGGTGAAGTCCACTGGATCGGCGAAACCGTTAATATCCGCATAGATACGTCCAATAGAAGGTGTGCCAAGGATCGGCCTGGCACTGCTGTCGAGCTGCATCGCGGCAATTTCAAGCCGCGTCATCCCGTTCTTGTTTACGACGCTGATGACCTTACCGCCGAAACGCGACTCCTGACCGATATAGAGCTGTGGCGCGTTAAGCACCCTCACCAGATCCTGCTGCGGCGCGGGCGAAGTACCTTTCACCGAGTCGGGCACACTCACACAGCCGGAAAGCAGCGTGGAAGCGAGCAGCAGACAACTTAACTGCAGTAAAAAACGTTTATGCATAGTGTTCTCCCAGGGACTGATTATTGGACTCCGGGCACGATAATAAGTTGCTATGCCTGCTCCCGCCCGGGCAATTTTTTCCATGCCACTTCATTACGCAGATAGGTGGGTTCAGCCTGTTCGACGGCGACGGTTTTCCCACTGGCCAGCGCGGCTACCGCCAGCGGCAGCATATCTTCCGCACAGGGCAGTTCCACTGTTGTCGGCTGAAGATCAAGATGGCTGCTCTCAGCCAGTTGTGGCCAGGCTTTCCAGCCCGTACCAACCATGGCCCACTGGCCGGAGAGCTGGCTCATGCGCGCCTGAGCGGCCTCCGGTTTCAGCACCGCCTCACTCGCTTCGCCCTGCCAGACGCCGCGTTCATCGCGCTGATACTCAGCCCAGTAAACTTCGCCCATACGCGCATCAATCGCCGCGAGAACCCGCGTGGCGCCCTGAAGTCGCCACGCGCCTTCCGCCATGGTTTTCAGCGTGGATACGCCAATCATCGGCAGGCCAGCGCCCAGCGCCAGCCCCTGGGCAATGCCGATGCCGATGCGCACGCCGGTAAAGCTACCCGGTCCCTGGCCAAAAGCGAGCGCATCCAGTCCGGTCAGCGCAAGCTGGCCCTCGCGGAGTATCTCCTGCACCAGCGGCAGGATGCGCTGCGTGTGTTCGCGGGCGCAAAGCTCAAAATGGGCCGTCACCTTATTTTCATTCAGCAGCGCCACCGAGCAGGCTTCGGTCGCCGTATCAATAGCTAAAATTCGCGTGGACATACTCACCTCTGGCGGGAGAAAAATTTCGGCGCGCAGCATAGCATACTGCTCGCCGGATTACTGCTCTGCCTGCGGCCTCAGAAAGGCGACAGCCCGTTCGATGTCCCGGGTGCGTGGCGTGGGCGGCAAACTGTTGAGGAAGACGGCGCCGTAAGGCCGCATGACCAGACGATTATCACAGATCACCAGAACACCGCGATCGTCCACATCGCGGATTAAGCGTCCAACACCCTGCTTAAGCGTAATCACCGCATCCGGAAGCTGCACTTCATCAAAAGGATCGCCGCCGCGCAGTTTGCAATCTTCCATCCTGGCTTTCAGCAGCGGATCGTCCGGCGAGGTAAAGGGCAGCTTATCGATAATAACCAGCGACAGGAGATCGCCGCGCACATCCACCCCTTCCCAGAAGCTGCTCGTGGCCACCAGCAGCGCGTTGCCTGCCGCGATAAACTGCTTGAGTAATTGCCCCTTACTGGTTTCGCCCTGTAACAGAACAGGCAGCGTCAGCGACGCCCGGAATTCCGCCGCCAGCTCCCGCATCATCTTATGGGAGGTGCAGAGGAAAAAGCAGCGGCCATTGTTCGCTTCTATCAGCGGCAATAGCATGCGCGCCATTTGTCGTGCGCCGTCGGGCTGATTGGGCGCCGGCAGGTTACGCGGCACGCAGAGCAGCGCCTGGCTGGCGAAGTCAAAGGGGCTGTTAAGGATCAACGTCTTCGCCTTCGTCACGCCCAGCCGTTCGACGAAATGCGTCATCTGTTCGTTTACCGCCAGCGTGGCCGAGGTAAAAATCCAGCTTGCCGGCCTTTCATCCATCACTTCCCGAAAACGTTCGGAGACAGAGAGCGGCGTCAGCGCCAGCACAAAGTGACGGGAGTTGCACTCATACCAGTAGCTGAAACCGGGCTGCGAGACATCCTTCAGCCGTTTCAGACGTCCGCGATAAAGCGCCGCGCGTTCAAACGCCGCATCCAGCAGGGCTGAGCGACCCAGCGACATTTTCGCCACGTCGTAGCAAAGCTCCAGGGCATCATCAAGCAGCGTCAGCGCCCGTTGAATGGTGGGATTACTGAGCAGTTCGCGCAGGTTGCCGCGAAAGCCGGGATCGCCCAGCGCCAGGCGAAAATCCTGTGCGCACTGCGCCAGACGGTCGGCGGACTTTTGTAACTGCTGCACATCACGCACCTCGGTGCGGTAAGCGATAATGATATCTTTGGCGAGATCGCCTAGCTGCTTGCTGGAGAGCTGCTGGCCGAAATACTGGCTGGCGATGTCCGGCACCTGGTGCGCTTCATCAAAGATCATCACGTCCGCATCGGGAATGAGTTCGGCGAAGCCACTCTCTTTGACCACCATATCGGCGAGGAAAAGATGATGGTTAACCACAATCACATCGGCATCCATCGCCTTGCGGCGCGCCTTCACCACAAAACAGTCCTGATAGAGCGGGCAGTCGCTGCCCAGGCAGTTATCGTTGGTGCTGGTCACCAGCGGCCAGATGGTGCTGTCTTCGGCAACGCCGCCGCAGGTGCTGATATCACCATCAACGGTTTCCCCCGCCCAGCCGCGCAGATGCACCAGATCGCTCATCGCCTGCGCCACCAGCTCTCCCCCCGCCATCGACTGCTGTTCCAGACGCTCCAGGCAGAGATAGTTTGACCTGCCTTTCAGCAGCGCCAGCGTACCCTTAAAATTGAGCGCACGCGCCACGGTCGGCAGATCCCGACTGTAAAGCTGATCCTGCAACGCTTTCGAACCCGTTGAGACAATCACTTTTTTGCCGGATCGCAACGCTGGTGCCAGATAAGCGTAAGTTTTACCGGTGCCGGTGCCAGCTTCAACGACCAGCTCCCGCTTGTCGGCTATCGCTTCACTCACCGCATCAGCCATCTGCCGCTGCGGTTCACGCGGTTTAAAGCCCGGAATGGCCAGCGCCAGCGCGCCGTCTGCTGCAAAATCGTCTGCCACACACCCTCACCACAGAATAGAAAACACTGTAATTATGTCAGTATCCGGCGCCTCACTCCACCCTTTAGGTGACAGCCCGGACGAATCTGTGCCAGGCTAGCGGCAAAATTTTTCGCTACAGATGAGGGAAGTATGACTATTGAACGTCTCGATCCAGAACACCGTATGTCGGAAGCGGTGGTGCATAACGACACCATCTACTACACCAGCGTGCCTGAGAATCTGGATGAGGATGCCGAAGCGCAGACGGCCAATGCGCTCGCCGTTATCGACCGCGTGCTGACTCGCCTGGGTTCAGATAAGCGCCGCATTCTCGACGCCACAATTTTTCTGGTTCATAAAGAAGATTTTCCGGCGATGAATCGCGCCTGGGACGCCTGGGTTTCCCCCGGCAATGCGCCGGTCCGCTGTACGGTGCAGGCGGGACTGATGAAGCCGGAGTATCTGGTGGAAATTAAGATCGTCGCGGCGAAGTAAATGTTTGGGTGGCAGACAGCAGAAGGTCTGCCACGAAAGGCGTGAGGGCTTACTGGCCCGGATTTTGTTGGCGAGGCGGCTTAATAATCGTCCTCTGCATCCTCATCCGGATAGGTCTTGTATTCCGTGACGGACTCTTCCTCTTCTTCTTCATCCTCGAAGCGGGCCGGGATCATTTCGCCGGTGTGCGTTTCGCGAATTTCCGCCGCCACCAGCTGGATAGCCTCTCCGCTGCTCATCCCTTCCGCCATCAGCGTCTGGATGCGTTCAACGGCCAGCTGTTGCTGTTCGTAAGTCAGTGCCGGTAAACCTGTAATCATAAAAACTCCTGCAACGATTGCGGGGATTATTCCCCGCGTAACAAACAGATGCCAGCAGCGGAAAAGTATGCCAGGCTTGCAGCCAGTTACCGTCCAGACCTGCTGAGCACCATGCTACCTGTTTATTATCCTCTTGAGTATACGCCTGACGCCTTAAGGAATCTCTTCGCCCGCGTTGCCGCGCATCCCTGGGCAATGCTGCTTGATTCCGGCTTTGCTGACCACAGCGATAATCGTTTCGATATTATGGTCGCCGACCCGGTCGCGACGCTGGTTACCCGAGGTGATACCACCGTTGTCACAAAGGACGGCCTGGTATCGGAGAGCAGTGACGATCCGCTGCGCCTTCTTGACCAGCTCTTAAGCCAGACTGAGATGCAGGCCGCGCCTCATCCCGATCTGCCCTTTCAGGGCGGTGCGGTCGGCTTGTTTGGCTACGACCTGGGGCGCAGGTTTGAAAAACTCCCTCAGATTGCCATGCCCGATCTTACTACGCCGGATATGGCCGTTGGCATCTACGACTGGGCGCTTATTGCCGACCATCACCGCCAGACGCTGACGCTGGTTGCGCAGGACGGGCCTTCTTCCCGTCTTGCATGGCTGAACAGCCTTGCTGAACCGGCGCCGGTTGCGCCATTCAGGCTGACCCGGCCGTGGCAGTCAAATATGCGTCGCGAAGAGTATGGTGAAAAATTCCGCCGCGTTCAGCAGCACCTCCGTGCAGGAGACTGCTATCAAATCAACCTTGCCCAGCGATTTAGCGCGGGTTACCGCGGTGATGAATGGCAGGCCTATCTCACGCTGAGTGCACAAAATCGCGCGCCGTTCAGCGCCTTTATCAGGCTGCCGGAAAGTACCCTTCTCAGCCTGTCGCCGGAACGTTTTTTGAAAATGGAGAACGGGCATATCGAAACCCGGCCCATCAAGGGAACGCTCCCGCGCCTGGCCGATGCGGATGCTGACAGACTGCAGGCCGAAAAGCTGGCCCATTCGCCGAAAGATCGTGCGGAAAACGTGATGATTGTGGATCTGCTGCGTAACGATATAGGCCGCGTCGCCGTGCCGGGCAGTGTGCGCGTGCCCGAACTGTTTGTGGTGGAGCCTTTTCCGGCGGTCTATCATCTGGTCAGTACTATTACAGCAACGCTTAACCCTTCGCTGCACGCCTGCGATCTGCTGCGCGCCTGTTTTCCAGGCGGTTCCATTACCGGCGCGCCCAAGGTACGGGCAATGACGATCATTGATGAACTGGAGCCGCATCGCCGTAACGCCTGGTGCGGCAGTATTGGCTACCTTAGCGTCTGTGGCCGGATGGACACCAGCATCACCATCCGTACGCTGACGGCGGAAAAAGGCGAGCTCTACTGCTCTGCTGGCGGCGGTATCGTAGCGGACAGCGTTGAAGAGGCCGAATATCAGGAAACCTTTGATAAGGTTAACCGCATTCTGCCCTGTCTGGAGGCGAGTCATGAGTGACGCATCGCTGACGCTTGACGCTTTCCTGAGCCGTTTCGTGCTTCAGCCTCCACGCCGTCTGGCGGTTGATTTACCTACGCGACAGGCCGCGGTACTGGTGCCCATCGTTAACCGTGCCGATCCGACGCTGTTGCTGACCCGGCGCTCCAGCGCGCTGCGAAAACATCCAGGCCAGGTTGCCTTTCCGGGCGGCGTCAGGGATCCGGACGATAGATCGCTTATTGCTACCGCGCTGCGTGAAGCAGAGGAAGAAGTGGCGATCCCACCCAGCAGCGTGCGTGTGATTGGCGTCCTGCCGCCGGTAACCAGCAGCACCGGATTTCACGTTACGCCAGTTGTTGGCGTTCTGCCTGATACGCTCAACTGGCATCCTAATGAAGCGGAAGTGGAGTCGGTGTTTGAGATGCCGCTACAGGAAGCGCTCCGGCTGGGCCGCTACACCGCGCTGGATATCCATCGTCACGGCCTCTCCCATCGCGTCTGGCTCTCCTGGTACGATCACTATTTTATCTGGGGCATGACGGCAGGTATTATTCGTCAGCTCAGCCTACAGGTGGCAAAACAGGCGGATCGCGGCGAATTTGCCGACAAATAAACCAGCCGGTAAAACTTTTACCCTATTTTCAACCATAAAATTCGCGCTTCTGTCGGTCAAATCACTTCACAAACGCGCCGAATCATCTATATTGCACCGCAGAATGAAGGTGAGAATGTCGCCACGGCGAAGGCAGGCCGGTTTACCTGCGTCTGCCTCAGCCCGCGGTCATTACTTTCCCGTCTTATAACGGTAATTTTATTTATGCGATTATCCCGTGGGGATGATCGATTCACAGTCTCAGTACCCGATGGCCCGGTTGGCCCCTCTAAGGAGCAAAGTGTGATTAGCGTTTTCGACATGTTTAAAATCGGCATTGGTCCATCCAGTTCTCATACGGTAGGTCCGATGAAAGCCGGTAAACAGTTTGTCGACGATCTGGTCAGCAGCGGCAGGCTCAGCGAGGTAACCCGCGTGGCGGTAGATGTTTACGGCTCGCTTTCCCTGACGGGTAAAGGACACCATACTGACATCGCGATTATCATGGGTCTCGCCGGTGCTTCACCAGAAAGCGTTGATATCGACGCTATTGCCGGTTTTATTCGTGACGTGGAGCAGCGCCAGCGTCTGCTGCTCGCGAACGGCGCACATGAAGTGGATTTTCCCCGCGAAGGCGGTATGGTTTTCCGTAGTGACAATCTGTCGCTGCACGAAAACGGTATGCGGATCCACGCCTGGTCGGACGATACCCTGGTCTACAGCAAAACCTATTACTCCATCGGCGGCGGCTTTATTGTTGATGAGGAGCATTTCGGCCAGTCCACCCTGAATGAAGTTTCAGTCCCTTATCCCTTTAACTCCGCGAAGGAGATGCTGGCGCATTGCCATCAGACCGGCCTCTCTCTTTCCGGCATGGTGATGAAAAACGAACTGGCAGTGCACAGCAAAGCAGAGATCGAGCACTATTTTGCCGACGTCTGGCAGAGTATGCGCGACTGCATCGATCGTGGGCTGAATACCGAAGGCGTGCTGCCTGGCCCGCTGCGCGTTCCGCGTCGTGCCTCGGCGCTGCGCAGGCTGCTGGTCTCCTCCGATAAACTTTCACGCGATCCGATGAACGTTATCGATTGGGTAAACATGTTTGCGCTTGCGGTGAATGAAGAAAATGCCGCAGGTGGACGTGTGGTGACCGCGCCAACCAACGGCGCGTGCGGTATTGTCCCCGCCGTGCTGGCCTATTACGATCATTTTATCGAATCCGTCAGCCCGGATATTTTTGTCCGCTACTTTCTTGCCGCTGGCGCGGTGGGCATTCTCTATAAAATGAATGCGTCGATTTCTGGTGCGGAAGTAGGTTGCCAGGGCGAAGTGGGCGTGGCCTGTTCCATGGCGGCGGCAGGGCTGGCTGAGCTGCTCGGTGCCAGCCCGGAGCAGGTCTGCGTGGCCGCTGAGATTGGCATGGAGCATAACCTTGGCCTGACGTGCGATCCCGTTGCCGGACAGGTTCAGGTTCCCTGCATTGAACGCAACGCCATTGGCGCGGTGAAGGCGATTAACTCCGCACGAATGGCGATGCGCCGCACCAGCGAGGCCCGCGTTTCTCTCGATAAAGTCATCGAAACGATGTATGAAACCGGGAAAGATATGAACGCGAAATATCGTGAAACCTCGCGGGGCGGACTGGCAATTAAAGTCCAGTGTGACTGATTCTCCTGCCTTCTCGCTCGCCTTCTGACGCCTCCTCTCTGGAGGCGTCAGGTTATGAATAACGTGCCGACGCCGGTTACCGCTCTCAGTGACATCATTGTGCATTCCACTGGTAAGGCATCCAGCAATAAATCACCATTACACTGATTCCGCTAATTCCCGCAAAGTCACCATCAGCATCATCGGATCTATTGGCGAAGGGGTAAACCCCACCCGCAGGTAAAACGCCGCCGCTTCATCAGACAGCGCATGCACCACCCATCCCCCGGATGTCAATGAATTACGCTCCCCTCAGGAGGCATTTATTGATCGTTCAGCGACGGCGCAAGACGATATTCAGGAGGGGGGAATTTGGCTGCCAAAGTCTGTGCTGCGCTGGCAACCTCGGTTATAACCTCCTGTTTTATCATGAATGATTATTCTCCGGCCTCAGACTAAACTTACCGCTGCGTTTGCCGATAACAGATGTCCGGTCTTGATATACGCGTCTTGCTTTAAGGGTGGTTACTGATGCCAATGTCCCAGGAAGTTTTCGGACAGTTTCGCCGTAAGCGATTGTTAATCGCCGCGGTTGTTGCCGCGTTGGTGCTTATCCTCACCCTCTCGTTTCGTTATATGGAAGAAAAAGGCCGGATTGAACAGCAGTCACGCCTTTTTGCCGACAAAGCTATTCAGCGATTCGATCGCCTCTTCTCGCCACTGGATGTGGCGGCAAATAATACGCTGGGCCTTGTTGGTCTGGCCTGCGATCAGGTCAGATCGCCGCTGATTGAAAAGCTTGCCGCACTGCAAACCGTGCGCGCCATTGTGCTGGTCGAAAATGACAATATGTACTGCTCCAGCATCTTTGGCACCACCGGCTTGCGTTTCAGCCAGACCTATCCTGAACTTGCGGTGAATAATCAACGTATGCTGCTCACCACCGATGACCAACTTCTGAAAGGCTCCCCTGTCCTGCTGCTCTGGACCGCCCATGATACAGATAATCGCTCCGGCATCCTTCAGGTCATTAATATCGAAATGATGAGCAATTATCTGCTTGAACCTACGCTGCCCTGGGTGGAACGCGCAATATTTAACGTGGGCGGGAAAAGCCTGGAGTATGGCAACCCGCTGATTGAACCCGCCTTTCCTTCTGGATCGGAAGTCGCCTATCAGGACGTTTCGCTACGCTACCCCTTTTCTGTCACGCTGTTTGGCCCGGCGCCCGGCAGGCTGGCGCTGATGACCGTCCCTTCCCAGCTTCCGCTCGCGCTGCTCCTCAGCCTGCTGATGGGCTATATCGTCTGGCTGGCTACCGCCAACCGGATGAGCCTCTCCTGGCAGATTAGCTATGGTATTACGACCAGGGAATTTCTGGTTTACTGCCAGCCGCTGATTAACGCGCGTACCGGTGAATGTGACGGCATTGAACTGCTGCTGCGCTGGCATAATGCCCGCCAGGGCTGGATCCCGCCGGATGTTTTTATTCCGCTGGCCGAGCGGCAGAATTTAATCGCTCCCCTTACCCGCTTTGTGCTGAACGAGGTTGTACGCTATCTGCCTGAACTGCCCTGCTCTCCCACATTTCACATTGCCATCAACGTGGCCGCCAGCCATTTCCACAACCGGGAGATCATTGACGATCTTCAGCGCATCTGGTGGCCCGCTAATCCTGTCCCTCCGCTTATCGTTGAACTGACCGAGCGTGATGCGCTGCCCGCCGTTGACCAGCGGGTGGTTTTACAGCTGCATAAAATTGGCGTCAAGCTGGCGATCGATGATTTTGGCACGGGTCACAGCTCGCTCTCCTACCTGAAAACATTGAGTCCGGACGTACTGAAAATCGACAAGGTTTTTACCGCCGCCATTGGAACGGATGCAATTAATGCCACGGTAACTGATATGGTGATTTCACTGGCGCAGCGGCTCAATATCAGTCTGGTTGCGGAAGGAGTGGAAACGGAAGAGCAAGCTGAATATCTGCGGGGAAAAGGGGTGGATGTGTTGCAGGGCTATTTTTATGCGCGTCCGATGCCGTTAAGCGAATTTCAGCAATGGCTGACGGACCACAGAAATCTGCCGTCCGTCAGCCAGCCTGTTGCTGATGATGCCTCTGCTGGCACCTTACCCCTAAGATCCTGACGGGCTGCAGGCCTGAACCGGAATGCACCCCGGGGGGTTACTCTTCTTCATCCCCGGCATGAGGATCGTGCTCGCGGGTAATGCGAACAAGATCAATGCGGTAATTTGTCGCTTCAACGATCTGAAACAGGAATGAGGAAAGCTTAATCACTTCACCCGGTTGCGGAAGCTGGCCTTTTTGCTCAATCAGCAGCCCCGCCAGCGAGGCGTGATCGTCCTGCTGGTTAACCAGCGCCTGAGTATCCAGCAGCTGCTGGAGAGAGTGCAGGTCGGTCCCGCCTTTCACCAGCCAGCCTTCACCGTCTGCAATAATATCGGGCGTCTCATCTTCGTCAGGAAATTCACCGGCGATCGCTTCCAGCACATCCAGCGGAGTAATCAGCCCCTGAACCACGCCGAATTCGTTCGTTACCACCACGAAGCTGCCCTTCGCACGGCGCAGGACGCCAAGCAGATTAATCGGGTCAAGCGTTTCCGGCACGATGATTGGCGGCGAGGCGGCGGCGATAGCCGCCACATCCACCCCACGCTCCAGCGCCACCAGCAGCTCCTTCGCCCGGACCACGCCGATAATCTCATCCAGTTCGCCACGGCAGACCGGGAAGAGACTGTGAGGCGTATCCAGCAACTGGGTACGGACTTCTTCCAGCGGACGCCCGGCATCTACCCAGGAGATTTCACCCCTTGGCGTCATGATGCTGCGAATTGAGCGTGACGCCAGCGTCAGTACCCCGTTGATCATATAACGCTCTTCATCCTTAAACGCTTCCTGTGGCAATATTTTTGCCACTTCATCGCTTTCTTTGCTGTGCGCTTCCTGACTCCGGCGGCCGCCCATCAGGCGCTGAATTGCTTCTGCGGTGCGTTCACGCATCGGCCTTCTCGCCTGATGGCGCATAAAGTTGACCCGTGCTATCTGGTTAAATAGCTCAATCAGGATAGAGAAACCGATCGCAGCGTAGAGATAGCCTTTTGGAATATGGAAGCCGAAGCCTTCCGCTACCAGACTCAGTCCGATCATCAGCAGGAAGCTCAGACAAAGCACTACGACGGTCGGATGCGCATTCACGAAGTTAGTCAGCGGTTTCGAAGCCAGTAGCATCACGCCCATGGCAATAATGACGGCGGTCATCATGATGGTCAGGTCATTGACCATGCCAACGGCGGTGATCACAGCGTCCAGCGAGAAGACGGCGTCAAGTACCACTATCTGCGCCACCACGGCCCAGAAGCTGGCATATCCTTTATTCCCGCTGTTGCCGTGATCGCGGTTTTCAAGCCGTTCATGCAGCTCCGTCGTCGCCTTGAACAGCAAAAACAGACCACCAAACAGCAGGATCAGGTCCCGACCAGAAAAACTGAAATCTCCTACGCTGAAAAGCGGACGGGTCAGCGTCACCATCCAGGAAATCAGCGAAAGCAGACCAAGACGCATAATCAGCGCCAGCGACAGGCCGATCAGACGGGCCTTATCGCGCTGCTTCGGCGGCAGCTTGTCCGCCAGAATCGCGATAAAAACCAGGTTATCGATACCTAACACAATCTCAAGCACGACCAGCGTCAGCAGTCCCGCCCAGATCGAAGGATCTAAAAATAATTCCATCACAGACTCCGATAACAGGATTGAGAAAGCGCCGCTATCGCGCAGGCAGAGGCGCAGCAGATAACATGGCAAAAAGTACGAAGAGAATCGTCAGACGACGGGATAACAGCTGCCGGATAAACCGGTGAAATGAATAAGCGACTTCGGTGACAGTCCATAGGGAGGGCTGAGGCCCGTTACTCCTGTGTTAAAAAGGATCCCTACTTTAAACAGCGGCTCTGGCTGCGTCAAAATATTTTCTTACGTTTACCGAGCGCGCGCACGTTTCCTGCCGCGCAGACTACCGGATCGGCTAACAAAAGCGACGAGGGTCTAAATAGCTGAGCGCGGTCACATAATTTATTTTTTCGCATACTAAAATAAATCGCGACTCAGATAACCCGGCATCGCGTTCAGGGGATCTTTGCCGCTGAGCCGGGCGGAGAATTTATTCGACTCCTTACTCAGTAAAATAACAAAACGTTCAATTTATTTCGGTAAGCTCAGGCTGTCGAATAAATCTCGCGCGACCCAGAGGTAACGGGTTGCACTCTATTGTCAATGGAGGTAGCAAGTGACAATTGCTATTGTTATCGGCACGCACGGCTGGGCTGCAGAGCAGCTGATTAAAACGGCCGAAATGCTCCTCGGGGAGCAGCAAAACATCGCCTGGATCGATTTTGTTCCTGGTGAAAATGCTGAAACCCTGATCGAGAAATATCAGGCGCGACTGGCCGATTTGGACACCAGTAAAGGAGTTCTGTTTCTGGTCGATACATGGGGAGGCAGCCCGTTCAACGCCGCCAGCCGCCTTGTGGTTGATAAAGAACACCACGAAGTCATCGCCGGCGTTAATATCCCTATGCTGGTCGAAACCCTGATGGCCAGAGACGATGATCCCAGCTTTGATGAGCTGGTGGCTATCGCGGTGGAAACCGGGCGGGAAGGCGTTAAGGCGCTGAAAGCCAAAGAAGTACAGCCTGCGCCCGCCGTCGCTGCTGCGGCGCCGGTGAAGGCCGCCGCGCCTGCTGAGCAGAAACCGATGGGGCCGAACGATCATATGAAAATCGGCCTGGCCCGTATTGATGACCGCTTAATCCATGGTCAGGTCGCAACCCGCTGGACCAAAGAGACGAACGTCACCCGCATCATTGTGGTCAGCGATGAGGTTGCTGCCGACACCGTTCGCAAAACGCTGCTGACTCAGGTCGCGCCGCCGGGCGTGACGGCACACGTAGTCGACGTAGCCAAAATGATCCGCGTCTGGAATAACCCGAAATATGCGGGCGAGCGCGTTATGCTCCTTTTCACTAATCCGACCGACGTTGAGCGACTGGTCGAAGCTGGCGTGAAAATTCCCAGCGTAAATATCGGCGGAATGGCGTTCCGGCAGGGGAAAATTCAGGTGAATAACGCCGTATCCGTTGATGAAAAAGATATCGCTGCCTTTAAAAAACTGAATGAACGTGGAATTGAGCTGGAAGTCCGTAAGGTTTCGTCCGACCAACGCCTGAAAATGATGGATCTGATTGCCCGGATGAACAAGTAAAGCGCACGTAAATTATTGCCTGATGCGTCAGGTTTAACTCAGTATTCGAATCACAGAGGAGAAGTGCAATGGAGATTACCACTCTTCAGATTGTGCTCATATTTATCGTTGCCTGTATTGCAGGTATGGGCTCTATTCTTGATGAATTTCAGTTTCACCGGCCGCTGGTGGCCTGTACGCTTATCGGCTTTGTTTTAGGCGATGTCAAAACCGGTATTATTATCGGCGGAACGCTGGAAATGATCGCGCTGGGCTGGATGAACATCGGTGCCGCCGTTGCGCCTGACGCCGCCCTCGCCTCGATTATTTCCACCATTCTGGTTATCGCGGGCGGACAGAGCGTGGGTGCCGGTATTGCGCTGGCGATCCCGCTGGCGGCGGCAGGCCAGGTTCTGACTATCATCGTCAGAACAATCACCGTGGCGTTCCAGCATGCGGCCGATAAGGCAGCCGAAAAAGGCAACCTCACGGCGATTTCCTGGATCCACGTTTCTGCGCTGTTCCTGCAGGCGATGCGTATCGCCATCCCTGCCCTTATCGTAGCCATCTCAGTAGGTACCAGCATCGTTCAGGGCATGCTTGAATCTATTCCTGACGTCGTGACTAACGGTCTAAATATTGCCGGTGGCATGATCGTGGTGGTGGGTTACGCGATGGTCATCAACATGATGCGCGCGGGCTATCTGATGCCTTTCTTCTTCCTCGGCTTCGTGACCGCAGCCTTTACCGATTTCAACCTGGTCGCGCTGGGCGTGATTGGTGTGGTGATGGCGATGCTCTACATCCAGCTGGCGCCAAAATATAACCGCGTGGCGGGTGCGCAGGCCTCTGGCCCGGCAGCAAACGACCTCGATAACGAATTAGACTAGGTAAAGGGTGAGCAAAATGGTTGATACCACTACGACTACCACTGCTACAGCGGCTACAGCGGCTACAGCGGCTACAACGCAGAAGAAGCTGACGGCGGGTGACGTGCGCGGCGTATTTTTGCGCTCGAATCTGTTCCAGGGTTCATGGAACTTTGAACGTATGCAGGCGCTGGGCTTCTGCTACTCCATGGTGCCGGTAATCCGGCGCCTCTATCCCGAAAATAATGACGAACGTAAGCAGGCGATTAAACGTCATCTGGAATTCTTTAACACTCACCCTTATGTAGCAGCGCCGGTACTCGGCGTGACCATGGCGATGGAAGAACAGCGCGCTAACGGTGCGCCTATTGATGATGCGGCCATCAACGGCATTAAAGTCGGCCTGATGGGCCCGCTGGCAGGCGTCGGTGACCCTATTTTCTGGGGAACCGTTCGTCCGGTATTTGCCGCACTGGGTGCGGGCATCGCCATGACCGGCAGCCTGCTTGGGCCGATCCTCTTCTTTGTGCTCTTTAATCTGGTTCGCCTGCTGGTACGCTATTACGGTGTGGCTTATGGCTACCGTAAAGGGGTCGATATCGTGGGCGATATGGGCGGTGGCTTCCTGCAAAAACTGACGGAAGGAGCGTCAATTCTCGGCCTCTTTGTGATGGGTGCGCTGGTCAACAAGTGGACGCATGTGAATGTGCCGCTGGTTGTCTCGCGCATTACCGATCAGAATGGCCAGACGACGGTCACCACGGTACAGACGATTTTAGATCAGCTGATGCCAGGCCTGATCCCACTGCTGCTGACCTTCGGCTGCATGTGGTTGCTGCGTCGTAAGGTGAATGCGCTCTGGATCATTATGGGCTTTTTCATCATCGGTATCGTTGGCTACGCTATCGGCCTGCTGGGCCTGTAAACCTGTCGCCGGGGGCAACCCCGGCGTTTCAGAGACCAGCCGGAAGAGGCCCGTCCGGGGCGGCTTCCGGCTGTTCTTTCAGAGGAAAAGAGATGTCTTTAACCGATTACGTCATCGTGCTGTTTATCGCCCTGTTTTTACTTTATGCCGTCTACGATGAGCTGATTATGGACCGGCTAAGGGGAGAGACGCGTCTGAAAGTGTTGCTGAAGCGCCGCAATAAACTCGACAGCCTGATTTTCGTCGGGCTGGTGGCCATCCTGCTCTATCAGAACATCGCGGCCAACGGCACCCGGCTCACCACCACACTGCTGATGGCGCTGGCCTTCTGCTCTGTTTACCTGTTCTGGATACGCCAGCCAAAATTACTGTTCAAGGCACAGGGCTTTTTCTACGCCAATATCTTTATTGATTACGATCGCATCAACGCGATGAACCTGTCAGAAGATGGCGTTCTGGTGATTGAGCTGGAAAAGCGCAAGCTCTATATCCACGTCAGTAAACTGGACGATCTTGAGAGCATCTACCATTTTATGGTTGCGCAGCAGTAGCCTGTCCTGCCGTCCTGCGCTGCCAGAGACGCAGCGTGAAGTCCGTTTCGCAGTCAAACCGGGGAGTCGTCGCCAGTACGCCCCAGACTTCGGGACGCGCCCGCCAGGCGAAAGGCGTCATCTGTAACAGCGCCGCCGACTCTTCCGCATTGAGCTGCATCGGATAATTCAGGGCGTGCTGCTCTATCATCTCAAAACCCTCCATCTGCTCCGGCGTCTCATCATGAAGTTTCACATCCTGATAAATCAGCGCTTTAAACTGGATCAGATGACGAGGGCCAGGCGTAACGGTCAGCACATAGCCCTGCTCTTTCACTACCCTGACAAGCTCTGCCGCTTTGCAGGGCGCATAAATGCGCAGCACAGCATCGAAATGCGCATCCGGAAACGGCAGGCGGTGACTGGAAGCGACGCAGAACTCCACATTGTGATAACGGCGCGCACCATAACGTACCGCGACCTTAGAGACATCCAGTCCGTATACGCAGGCCTCGCCTCGCGCCTGTAGCTGCGCCGCTACGGCGTGGGTGTAATATCCCTCTCCGCAGCCGATATCCAGTACGCTGACCGGTCTTTCTGGCAGAATACGGTTGAAGATCTCGCTAACCCGCTGCTGTAAAGGCTGATAGTGCCCGGCGTCGAGAAATTCGCGGCGCGCCTGCATCATATCCGCACTGTCACCCGGCTGGCGTGAGCGCTTATGCTGCACCGGCAGTAAATTGACATAGCCTTCTTTTGCCCGATCAAACTGATGTCTGTTGCTGCATCGCCACAGCGACGCCTCCTGATGCAGAGGGGAATGGCAAAGGGGGCACTGGTACGACATAACAACTCTCCGGGAAATGATCACGGCGGGAGTTTACCGGAAACCGCCCCGCAGCGGCACCCTTTTCCCGGACCATGAAAAAGCCCCGCCGTTTCCGGCAGGGCTTTAGTATTCTGATGCTTGCCTGATGGCTCGCCACACGGGCAAGAACAGGCTCAGATCGAAAATTAGATGGCGGTTACGTTCACAGCAGCAGGGCCTTTCTGGCCATCCTGAATTTCGAACTCAACGTTCTGGCCTTCGGCCAGCGTTTTGAAACCATTACCCTGGATTGCAGAGAAATGTACGAATACATCTTTGCTGCCGTCTGCTGGGGTGATGAAACCAAAACCTTTAGACTCGTTGAACCACTTAACCTGACCTTTAATCTTTGCCATTTTGCAAATTCCTTAGAGAGTTTATTCGCCCGGAGGCTTGACGTACAAAAAAACCAGAGACATTACTGCATGAGGCATGAATGGAGGCTCGGCAAAGAAGCGGTATTCAACGTCTACGTCTTAACTCGAAACTTCGTTACTGAAGATGCCATACATAAACAGAGCTGTACCTCGTTTTATCTAAAAGCGTTATCACATATCCGTTAATTAATGGCAAGTCATTTTTAAACAGCAATTGAGACGTCGCACAGAATTGAATCGGATAAGGTACAGACTGAATCTCTCTGTCTCTTCGGCTATGAGCGTAACACGCGTCAGTGCCTCTTATCGCCTGCCAGTTTGCCCCATAAAAACAATAGCACAAGCTTACCCCGCCGGGGTGTTTCTGTCTATTCACTAATAAGACCAGCAGAAATTATCCGGCAGATGTATTGCATAAATATGGCATGACGGCAGCCGGTAAGATCTTTTAAATGCGTACGCATCGTGCGAGGCAGGCGGGAGAAAACTGTACAAAAAAAAAGCTCAGGTACAATATAGAATTTTAAATTGCACCAAAATCAGGAAACTGTATTCTGCCTGCCCCTTTAAAAGGCAAAAATGGCGCTGAATTAATTTCCGGCCCTGGCCAACGATTATTTGTATTATTCATGATGACCTGTGAAATGCACCGCGTTTGAATTAAGCCTTTTAGGATTTATCCTGGTCTAGATTATTCAGCGATCTTTTCTCGCCAATTCGCCAGGCGCAAAATCGCCTTTCATCCATGCCGGCCGCTCGCATCGTTTCCATCAAAATTCTCGGGGGTTCATCCAGCGATTCATCGGCAAGTTCAAAGACGCCCCAGTGCACGGGAATGGAAATGGGCTCACCCAGAAATTTGTGCAGGGAGACCGCCGCGGCCGGGTTCATATGCTGTCCGCGCATAAACCATTCTGGCGCATATGCGCCCACCGGCAAGGCCGCCAGGTTAAAGGGGCCGAGACGGCGAGGTATCTCAAGCAAATTGTCCGAATAACCGCTGTCACCGGTAAACCAGAAGCTCAGCTTGTCCGTTTTGATCACCCAGCCGCACCAGAGTGAACGGTTACGATCGAAAGGCGTGCGCATACTCCAGTGACGTGCAGGAACGGCGTGGATATTCAGCCCGGCGGCCTGCGTTGTTTCCCACCAGTCCAGCTGAACAACGTTCCTGGCCCCAACGTTGCGAAACCAGGGCGCCAGCCCCAGCGGCACGACAAAGAGAACGTCAGGGAAACGGCGCAGGATTTTTTTGATGGTGGGCCGGTCAAGATGATCATAATGGCTGTGTGAAATCAGTACGCAGGAGAGCGAAGCGAGCTGACTCAGCGCCAGCGGCGGCGGCGTTTTTCTCTCAGGCCCGAGAAAACTCACCGGGGAAACCCGGGCAGATAAAACAGGATCGATTAAGCTGTACTGCCCTGCTGTTCTGAGCAGCAGCGAGGCGTGACCAAGCCACCAGACAGCGTCATCGCTCCCGGCGAGATCGGCCTCTTGCCACCATTCGCGGGTGAAATGCGCATATCCCTGCGCAGGGGGAAAAGGCAGCCCGGCAGCCTTACGCTCCTTGCGCCAGCGTTTCAGATCGCCACGTGCCCTCAGCTCCTCTTCCGGATTACGAAAGCCGGCAGGCGTATGATGAGGTTTATCCGGATCGTACCAGGGATTCCGCCATGCCATAAATTCTTTTCCCGGAAGCTTAACGTTCAGGGATCAGACGAATAAAGTCCTGACCACTTGTTTCTTCTGTGGAGGTTGTTGTCTCTTTCCCGACCACCTTATCGGTAAGCCGGTTGAGCATGGCGTTCTGACGCTTCTGCTCCTCCAGCAACAGCTCAAGTAAGCGTACCTGCTGGCTGGCTCTGACGCTGGCCCTGTTAACGAAGAACCAGGCAATCAGGCTGATGATGACCAGCAGCGCCGTAAATCCCATTGACGCCAGCCCCATCGTATCATTTGTTATTGTCATAGTTGCCTCAGAAATGCCTCTCTTTTTCCTGCAGTCGCGGTGCGGTGCAGTCAGGGGAGAGATTTTACCCTGTCGCCATAAAATTGACAGTCAGCATGAAAGATTTTAGGAACCTTCACAGAGTGCCACATGCCCTGACGCGTTATGCTGCAGAAAATGGTTGTCAGCTGGTAAGCTATGCTCTCACAGCGAGGCGAGGATGCCTGACAGCTGACATTGTTGTAAAGGAGAGGAAATGCGTTTTTTAGTCCGACTTGTGATGCTTTTTGTGGTGATCTGGATTGCGCTGCTGGTGACCGGCTATGGCGTACTGACCAGCAGTGCCAGTAACGTGGCGGGACTGGGTTTACAGTGCCACTACCTGACCGCCCGCGGCGTGGTTGCGGCACAATACCTCCATTCAGATAGCGGCATTGTGGGCGTAACCGACTGTCCGCTACTCAGAAAAAGTACCGAGGTGGTGGATAACTAAGCGCCGGGGCCAGCGTCTCTGGCCCCGCAATTCAGAATGGATAGTCGTGGTAACCCATCTGTTCAGAGAGTTTTCTTGCAGCCTGATGCAGCATCGCCACGTAGTGGCTTTTCTCATCTTCCGAAAAACGAATGGTCGGGAAGGAAATGCTCAGGCCCGCAATCACCACGCCAAAACGGTCAAAAACCGGAACGGCAATGCAGCGTAACCCCTCTTCCTGCTCTTCATTATCCTCACCATAACCCTGTGCCCGGACCCGCTCCAGAACCGGGATTAACTCCTCTGCACTGCCTACGGTACGCGAAGTACTGCGGGTGAAGATAACGTCCGCCAGAATCTCTTTTACCTCTTCCGAATCGCGCCAGGCCAGCAGCACTTTGCCAATTGCCGTACTGTGTAACGGGTTGCGGCGGCCGATGCGGGAATACATGCGCAGGTTATACAGAGAGTCGATTTTATGGATATAGACAATGCTGTCTTCTTCCAGCGCACCCAGATGGATAGTTTCTTTAGTGTGTCGTGAGAGTTCGCGCATCTGAATGTCCGCGCTGCGGATCAGATCGACGTTTTGCAGCGCTTTAGCGCCCAGTTCAAACAGCTTCAGGGTCAGGGAGTATTTCTCTGAATCGCCCTCCTGAGAGACGTATCCAAGGGACTTCATCGTTTGCAGGAAACGGTACACGGTACTTTTGGACATCATCACCCGTTGTGAAAGTTCGGTGATGCCGTGCTCCCTCTCCTCCCCCAGCGCCTGTAAAATCCCAAAGACTTTCATTACCGAAGAGACCGCATCCGGTTGTTTATCCATATCACCGCTAGCCATGAGGGATCCTTTATGTGTTTTATAAAAAATGGAACGTGATTTCTAGTATACGTTTGGCGTCAGTAAAGGCGCAACGCCGGGCGTCGCATAATTGTGAACATGGCGGTGATATTTTTAGCCTCTTCAGTGGGCATGCGGGGGAAAAATCATTAGCATACTAAGATTCTCTTCCCTGATTCAGAAAGACCTATGCCGCAATCAACCCATGCTGACGGCTTGCCCGTCCCCCAGCGCTACGGTGCGATCCTTGCTATCGCGCTTGGCATTACGGTGGCCGTCCTTGACGGTGCCATTGCCAATGTCGCATTACCGACGATTGCCCGCGATCTCAACGCCAGCCCGGCGGAATCCATCTGGATCGTCAATGCGTATCAGCTGGCGATTATCATGTCGCTGCTATCGCTTTCGTTCCTGGGCGATATCCTGGGATACCGCCGCATTTATCAGTGGGGGTTGATACTGTTTACCGGCACCTCGGTGTTTTGTGCGCTTGCTACGTCGCTTGAGATGCTCACCTTCGCGCGCGTCCTGCAGGGATTCGGTGGCGCGGCGCTGATGAGCGTTAATACCGCCCTGATAAGAATAATTTATCCGCAGCGTTTTCTCGGAAGGGGAATGGGGATCAATTCGCTGATTGTGGCGGTCTCGATCGCCGCCGGACCAACGATTGCTGCGGCTATTCTCGCCGTGGCGAGCTGGCACTGGCTGTTCCTGATTAATATCCCCATCGGTCTGGCGGCGCTCTGCCTCGCCTTTCGTTTCCTGCCGGATAATCAGCAGAAAGCCGAAGGTCAGCGTTTCGACGTCGTCAGCGCTCTAATGAATGCATTAACCTTTGGCCTGCTGATCTCAGCCATAAGTGGCTTTGCACAAGGACACAGTGGCAAGCTTATCCTCACCGAGGTTGTCGCCCTGCTGGTGGTGGGCTTTCTGTTTATCCGGCGTCAGCTTCGCCTGCCTTTTCCGCTGCTCCCGGTCGATCTTTTCCGTATTCCGTTATTCTCTCTCTCGATAGGCACTTCCATCTGTTCCTTCTGCGCCCAGATGCTGGCGATGGTCTCGCTGCCCTTTTTTCTGCAAACCGTCCTGTTGCGCGGTGAAGTGGCCACGGGCCTGCTGCTAACCCCCTGGCCGCTGGCGACCATGCTCATTTCTCCGGTTGCCGGCAGGCTGGCAGAGCGCGGTAATCCAGGCCTGCCGGGCGCGGCCGGGATGGCTCTCTTTGCCGCCGGGCTCTTTTCGCTGGCGCTGCTGCCCACATCGCCCGGCAATGCCGATATTATCTGGCGAATGGCGCTGTGCGGGGCGGGTTTCGGGCTGTTCCAGTCCCCCAACAATCACGCCATTATCTCTTCAGCGCCCCGTCACCGCAGCGGAGGAGCCAGCGGCATGCTTGGCACCGCCCGTCTTCTCGGACAGACCATGGGTGCTGCGCTGGTCGCGCTGATGTTTAATCTGTTTGATGGACAAGGCACCCATGCTTCTCTGCTGCTGGCGGGCGGCTTCGCCACTCTCGCAGCCATCGTCAGTGCTCTTCGCCTGACGCAGCCTCGTACCCGGTGACCCTGTTCAGATATAAAAAAACCGACCATAAGGCCGGTTTTTTACAGGGCTGGAAACTTAATTCAGGTACTGGCCGCTGCGCAGCGCCTCAATACGTTTATCCAGCGGAGGATGCGACATAAACAGCTCGCTGATCGATTTTGACTTGCCGTTAATGCAGAAGGCCAACATGGTACTGGCTTCCTGCGGCTCGTAGCTGGTCTTCAGACGCTGAAGCGCGGCGATCATTTTTTCACGACCAACCAGTTTTGCAGAACCGGCGTCAGCATGAAATTCACGGTGGCGCGAGAACCACATGGTAATCATGCTGGCAAGGATGCCGAATACCAGCTCCAGCACCATCGACACGGCAAAGTAAACCATCGGATTACCGTTGCTTTCGCCTTCTTCACGGTTACCGGACAAAAAGCCGGAGGCGATCTGGGCGATAATGCGCGAAACGAAGATAACAAAGGTGTTAACGACCCCCTGAATCAGCGTCATCGTGACCATGTCACCGTTGGCAATATGGCTGATTTCGTGCGCCAGCACCGCTTCCGCTTCATCGCGGCTCATATTCTGCAACAGGCCTGTGGATACCGCCACCAGAGAGGCGTCGCGGCGCGCGCCGGTCGCAAACGCGTTGATGTCCGGGGCGTGATAGACGGCAACCTGCGGCATCGCGATCCCCGCCTGCTGCGCCTGACGGGCAATAGTCTGCACCAGCCAGCGTTCGGTTTCAGTGCGGGGTTGTTCAATCACTTCACCGCCGACGGAACGCAGCGCCATCCATTTCGACATCAGCAGTGAAACAAACGCACCGCCAAAGCCAAACAGGCCTGCCATGATCATCAGGCCCTGAACGCTGCTTGACTGGATCCCTGTCAGGCTGAGGATCAGCCCGAATACCAACATCACTCCAAGGTTGGTTAACAGGAAAAGCGCAATACGCATCATAAATTTTTATCTTCCTCAGTAAGCAAATGTGCCTGTAACGGATAACTATCCTATGGGCTGACGAAAACAATTCAAGCTCTCTTAATGTTTAAGTGCTTAAAAAGACATAACTTTACACTTAATTTTAACAAAGTAAAACTGCGGTTAAGAACAAGGCGGAGCGTGACAAAAAAAGCGGCGATTCGCGCTGTAACAGAGCAAAAAAAAACACAGCTTGCGCTGTGTTTGTGTTACGGGCAACGTTGTGAAGCACGGTTTTCACCGTGCTTCCGGTTTACTGCCCTGCCGCTGCCGGGTTCGCTTTTTCCAGCGCCGCCAGGTCGTTGGCAATGTTGACCGTTTCATCAAGATAAGGATCGGGCTCTTTATAATCCTTTGGCAAATCATCAAGTTTTGCCAGTGGCTTTTTGCCTTCCTGCTTCAGTCGCGCATTAATGCGCTCCAGCCGCATCGCATCTTCTTCCTGATTTTCTTTCTCACGCTCGGCGTAGTTAAGCGAAATCATATTGCGCTTCTCTTTCAGCGCATTGAAGCGGGCGATATCTTTCAGAATGTACTGAAACTCGCGATCTTTGGCGATACGCGCCTGATGGTTTTTCACCAGCTGCGGCTCCAGCGGGCTCAGATCGCCGGTTTTGGTGTAGCTCGCCGCATTGATGCTGTCCCAGGGCAGCGCGTTATCTTCAAACTTCTCGCCGGTTTCGACCGCCTCAACGCCAGTAGGCATCAGCAGATCTGGCGTGACGCCTTTACGCTGCGTACTGCCACCGTTGATGCGGTAGAATTTCTGAATGGTATAGGTAATGGAACCTAACGCTGGCCATTCAGGACGAAGCATCTGATCGTAAATGCGGTTCAGAGAACGATACTGCTGCACGGTACCCTTTCCAAAGGTAGGTTCACCGACGATCAGCGCACGCCCATAATCCTGCATAGCCGCCGCAAAGATTTCGGATGCCGATGCGCTGAAGCGATCGACCAGCACCACCAGCGGACCTTTATAGAACACCGTACCGTCAGTATCGCTATCTTCACGGATTTTACCGTTATTATCCCGCACCTGTACGATAGGTCCAGCGGGAATAAACAGGCCGGAAAGCGACACGGCCTCGGTCAGCGCACCGCCGCCGTTGGTCCGCAGATCGATTACGATGCTGTTAACGTTCTGCTTTTGCAGTTTCTGCAGCTGCGCCTTAACGTCATCGGTCAGGCCAACATAGAAGCCGGGAATGTCCAGTACGCCCACTTTCTCTTTACCCACGTCATGCACGGTCATTTTCACCGCCCGATCTTCCAGGCGAATTTTTTCACGTGTCAGGGTAATGATGCGGGTTTTGGTCCCCTTACCGGCTGGCAGCATCTCCAGACGAACTTTGCTTCCCTTTGGCCCTTTAATCAGGGCGACAACATCGTCAAGACGCCAGCCGATCACATCCACCATCGGCTTGCCTGGCTGCCCGACGCCAACGATGCGATCGCCTACGGTAATCGCTTTGCTTTTCGCTGCCGGGCCGCCGGCGACCATGGAATTGATGACCGTATAATCTTCATCCATCTGCAGTACCGCGCCAATCCCTTCCAGCGAAAGGCTCATTTCCGTATTGAACTGGTCGGTATTGCGGGGAGAAAGATAGCTGGTATGCGGGTCGATTTCACGGGCAAAGGCAGTCATCGCCAGCTGGAAAACATCTTCGCTGTTGCTCTGCGCCAGGCGGCGGATAGCAAACTGATAACGCTTGGTGAGAACCTCGCGGATCTCTTTTTCATCTTTGCCGGTGAGCTTGAGGCTCAGTTCGTCATATTTGACTTTGGCATCCCAGAGCTGATCCAGCTCGGCGCTGTTCACGGGCCAGGGAGCCTTGCCGCGGTCGATATCAATCGTATCGTGGCCGCTAAAATCCATCGGCTTATTCAGCACGGAGAGCGCGTAGTGATAGCGCTCGAAGCGGCGTTTCTGCGCCAGATTATATAAATCGTAAAAAACGTCCAGCTGGCCCGTTTTTAATTCGTTCCCCAGGGTGGTTTTCTTCGCCGCATACTGCTGAATATCGGAGGCAAGCAGTACGTTATGGCTGTAGTCCAGCAGATTGAGGTAGCGATCGAAAATTTTCGCCGAGAAACTCTTATCGAGCTCGAACTGGCGATAGTGCGAACGGGTGAAGCGTGAAGTCACGCGCTCACTGACCGTCGCATGCTGGGGTTCCTGATGAAGTTGAGGGATCTGATCGGCGCGCGTGATGGTATCGGCAGCGAAAACGTTCCCGGCAAGCAGCAGTCCAGCGAATACGGTGGTTTTTAGAAAGTTGTTCATGCCCTGATTGGCCTCCGTATCAGAACTGCAAGTGTTCTGCGCGTACTATCATTGCCATGCCGGAGGTGAGCTGTACCCGGACGCCATCTTTGGTAATTTCAAGAATGGTGGCATCCATCGCACTTTTACCCGCGGTGACTTTGATCTGCTGGCCGATCTGCAAGGCTGCCGTGTCGGTGACGGGTTTGCTGCGCGGTGGCTGACGTTCTGCCAAAGGCGCGCGGTCAGCCGCAGGCTTACTCTGCGCTTTACGTGGCTGCTCGCCTTCGGCAGAAGGCTTACGCACCGGCTTGCGGGGACGACGTGGCGCAGCCTCGGTGCCCGCTTCACGTTTTTTCGCCTGCTGCTGCTCGCGCTGCGCCTGAACGCGCGCCTTAGCCTCTTCCAGCTGCTTACGGGCATGCTCCACATGCTGCTCGTCAAGCACGCCACAGGCGTTGCCATCGAGGTCAACACGGGTTGCGCCCGCTTTAATACCATATAAATAACGCCAGCTCGACGTGTAAAGACGTAACGCGGAACGAAGCTGAGTTTTACTCAGATTCATTTCTCCCTGTACACGATCGACTAAATCCTGAAAGATGCCGATCTTTAGCGGCTTTGCTTCGCCTTCGGCACTGAAACATTGAGGAAAGCGCTCGGCCAGAAAGGCGATAACTTCTTTGCTGCTATTCAACTTAGGTTGATTTTCCATGAAATTTCCTGATTACAACGGGTTTGCCAACCAGCGCGGGCATGAACAGGCGTCATTATAATGACCCCATCGGCAATTGCTACGTTATCCAGCGCTTTAGCTGCGTTTCATGTGAATAAATTTTTCCACATCGGTTCCGGCGAGGACGTCACACAACCCGTCAGTCAGGATTTTCAGGCCCTGTTCGTCTTCATGGTCGAAACGGTTATATTCCACGCTGTCGATATCCAGCACGCCAATGGTTTCACCGTTAACCACCAGCGGCAGCACGATTTCAGCATTGCTGGCGGCGTCGCAGGCGATATGGCCAGGAAACGCATGCACGTCTTCAATACGCTGGACGCGCTTTTCCGCGACGGCAGTACCGCAAACGCCTTTACCGACGGGGATCCGCACGCAGGCGATCTTACCCTGAAACGGCCCCAGGACCAGGGTATCGGCTTCGGTTAACAGATAAAAACCCGCCCAGTTGACGCCCTCAAGACGCTCATAGAGCAGCGCACTACAGTTACCCATCACAGCAAGAAAACTGGTTTCACCGGCAATAAGCGCGCCCAGATCGCGGTTCAGATCGGAATAAAATTCTGTCTTTGTCATTTTTCAACCATTGAGAAAACGAGATATGCGGCCTGTATCCACCGCAACTGATAAAATAAGCATTAAAAGTCCAGACGGACAAGGTGAAACATTCCGTCAGTTCATATACCCTTGGTTTTGTCTGGACCTTAAGCACGACTGCGATGTGTCCTGGTAGCTTTCTGGCGAAACAGCGCCAAACCCTGCCCTGCACAGTCCGGGCATCAGCATAGTCAGGATTATGAAAATACACGTCATTCGTCATGCTCTGCCACAGGCACGTTATCAGCGTTGTCCGCAATGCGATACCCTTTTTTCCTTACCGGATGTGAAATCTGACCAGTCAGCGCACTGCCCCCGCTGCAACGCACGCATCCTGAACGGACGGGACTGGTCCATGACCCGGCTGGCCGCCATGGCCGTGACGATGCTGCTGCTGATGCCTTTCGCCTTTAATGAGCCGCTGATGGTCATCCGGCTACTGGGCACCACTATCCGCGCCAGCCTGCTGGGCGGCGTCATTCAGATGGCGGAACAGGGTGATGTGATTACGGCTTCAATGGTCGCCTTCTGCACCATAGGTGCGCCAGTGACGCTGGTGGCGGCCATAGGCTGGCTCTATTTCGGTCATCAGTTCGGCATGAACCTGCGGCCGGTACTGCTGATGCTGGATCGCCTTAAAGAGTGGGTGATGCTGGATATCTATCTGGTCGGCATCGCGGTGGCCTCCATCAAGGTACAGGACTATGCCGAAATTAATCCGGGTCCGGGTCTGCTCGCCTATATGTCACTGACAATATTAAGCCTGGTGACGCTGATTCATATGAATGTGGAGCAGTTGTGGCACCGGTTTTACCCGCAGCCGCAGCCGCAGCCGCAGCCCAATGTACCGCCTGACCAACTGCGGGTCTGTCTGAACTGCCACCATACGGGGCTTGCCGACGAGCGCGGCCGCTGTCCACGCTGCCATACCCCGTTACGTTTCCGCCGACGCTTCAGCCTGCAAAAATCCTGGGCCGCGCTGATTGCTTCTATCATCTTTCTGATCCCGGCGAACCTGCTGCCTATTTCCATCATCTATCTGAATGGTTCGCGACAGGAGGACACCCTTTTTTCCGGCATTCTCTCTCTCGCCTCGGGCAATATCCCCATCGCAGCGGTCGTGTTTATTGCCAGTATTCTCGTGCCCTTTACCAAAGTGATTGTGCTGCTGACGCTGCTGATCAGCATTCATTTCAAATGCGAACAGGGCCTGAAAACCCGCATCCGGCTTCTGCGTGTTGTGACCTGGATCGGACGCTGGTCTATGCTGGACCTGTTTGTGATTTCATTAACCATGTCGCTGGTCAATCGCGATCAGCTACTGGCTTTTACCATGGGACCTGCCGCCTTCTATTTTGGTGCTGCGGTCATTCTCACTATCCTGGCCGTTGAGTGGCTGGATAGCCGTTTACTTTGGGATGCACATGCAACAGGAAACGCCGACTACACCGACTAACGCGCGCATTACACGCCGGCGCAAGATTTCGCCGTTCTGGCTGCTGCCGCTGATCGCGTTGCTGATCGCCGGCTGGCTTCTCTGGTCCAACTACCAGGAGCGAGGCACGACGGTCACCATTGATTTCGCCACGGCGGACGGCATTGTGCCTGGACGTACGCCGGTACGCTATCAGGGCGTCGAAGTGGGCCTGGTTCAGGGCATCAGCATGACGGACGACCTGCGCACGATTAAAATCAAGGCCAGCATTAAAAGCGATATGCGCGATGCGCTGCGCGAAGATACGCAGTTCTGGCTGGTTACGCCAAAAGCGTCGCTGGCGGGCGTTTCCGGCCTTGATGCGCTGGTGGGCGGAAACTATATCGGCATGATGCCCGGCAAAGGCGAGCCGCGTGAACATTTTGTCGCCCAGGATACCCAACCAAAGTATCGCGTCAATACCGGTGAAATGCTGATCCATATGCATACCCAGGATCTGGGATCGCTGAATACCGGCTCGCTGGTCTATTTCCGTAAAATTCCGGTAGGCCGCGTCTATGACTACAGCATCAATCCTGGCAATCAGGGCGTGACGGTGGATGTGTTGATCGAGCGCCGCTTCACCAATCTGGTTAAAAAAGAGAGCCGTTTCTGGAACGTCTCTGGTTTGAAGGCAGATGTCGGGCTGAGTGGCGCTAAGGTACAGTTAGAGAGCCTGGCCGCGCTGGTCAACGGCGCCATCGCCTTCGACTCTCCGGAGAACTCCCCTCAGGCGCAATCAGAAGATACCTACGATCTCTACCCGGATCTGGCGCACAGTCAGCGCGGCGTCATGGTGACGCTCGATCTCCCCAGCGGGAAGAACCTCAAAGCGAACAGTACGCCGCTGATGTATCAGGGGCTGGAGGTTGGCACTCTGACCGCGCTTAATCTGAATCCCGGTGGCAAAGTCACGGGTGAGCTGACGCTCGATCCCTCAGTGACAGGCCTGATGCGTACAGGTACGCGTATTGAAATGCGCAGCCCCAAAGTCAGCCTGAGCGATACCAGCCTGAGCAGCCTGCTCACCGGCAATACGCTTGAACTGATCCCGGGCGAAGGCGATCCGCAGAAGCATTTTACTGTGGTGCCGGATAACGCCTCCCTCCTCCAGCAACCGGATGCGCTGGCACTGACGCTGACCGCACCGGAGAGCTACGGCATTGATGCCGGGCAGCCTCTGATGCTGCACGGGATGCGGATTGGCCAGGTCGTCAGCCGGGAACTGATGGAGAAAGGTGTACACTTTACTCTGGCCGTTGCCCCCAAACACCGGCACCTGGTGCATGGCGACAGCAAATTTATCATCAACAGCCGTCTTGACGTCAAGCTGGGCCTGGACGGCATGGAAGTGATTGGTGCCAGCGCCCGTGAATGGGTCGATGGCGGTATCCGCCTTGAACCAGGCAGTAAAGGCGAGCCGCAGAAGCGCTACCCACTTTATGCCAATGCTGACAAAGCGGCGGAAGGCATTACCACGGATCGTCTGCCCACCACGCTGACGCTGACCGCCAATAGTCTGCCAGATATTCAGGCAGGTTCTGTGGTGCTTTACCGCAAATTTCAGGTAGGCCAGATTGTTGATGTCATTCCGAAGGCGAACCAGTTTGACGTCCTCGTCTACATTAAGCCGGAGTACCGTAAACTGCTCTCCGGCAACAGCGTTTTCTGGGCAGAGGGCGGTGCCCGGGTGCAGGTGAACGCCAGCGGCCTTACCGTTCAGGCTTCCCCGCTGAATCGTGCGCTGAAAGGGGCGATCAGTTTCGATAATCTGACGGGCGCGGGTGCCGGACTGAGCAGCAAGGACAAGCGCGTCCTCTATGATTCGGAAACGACCGCGCGTGCGGTTGGCAGCCAGATAGCGCTGCGCACCTATGATGCCAGCAAGCTCTCTGCGGGTATGCCGATCCGTTACCTGGGCATTACTATCGGCCAGCTTGAATCACTGGCGCTCAGTCCGGACAAAAATCTGGTGGTGGCGAAAGCCGTTCTCTACCCGGAGTATGTCGATGACTTCGCGCGGATCGGCAGCCGTTTCTCGGTGGTATCGCCGGAAATTTCCGCTGCCGGTGTGAAGCATCTCGATACGCTGATCCAGCCTTATATCAACGTCGATCCGGGTAAAGGTCGCCCGCAGCGCAGCTTTGAGCTGCAGGAATCCACCATTACCGACGCGCGCTATCTGGATGGCCTGAACGTGATCCTTGATGCGCCGGAAGGCGGCTCGCTCTCTGTCGGTACGCCGGTTCTGTTCCGGGGCATTGAGGTGGGTACCGTAACCGGGACCTCGCTCGGCGCGATGGCCGATCGTGTCCAGATCACGCTGCGCATCAGTAAAAAATACCAGCATCTGGTACGGAATAACTCGGTGTTCTGGCTCGCCTCTGGCTACAACCTGAAGTTCGGCCTGATCGGTGGCGTCGTGAAGACCGGCACCTTCCAGCAGTTTATCCAGGGCGGCATCGCCTTTGCCACGCCGCCTACGGTGCCGCTGGCGCCTCAGGCGACTTCCGGCAAGCACTATCTGCTGGAAGAGGAAGAGCCGGGCGGCTGGCGTAAATGGGGTACAGCGATACCGGGGAAATGATCCCGGCGGCCTGCGGAACGCTCCGCAGGCTCGTCACTTCTGTTGCCAGCCTTGATGTCCGATACTGAGACAGCGAGCGCGGCATGACAAAACGGACAGCTAAGCTGTCCGTTTTTTTTACCCCGCCTGCCTGTGGTAAACTAACCGCCACTTTTTGCCAGCGGAATTTTTCAGTGTCCTCATCTTCCCGTCTCTTTCTTCCTGACGCCTTTCTTGAACAGATGCGCGAACTGCTGCCTGACGGCGCAGACTTCGATCGCTTTATCGCCATCAGCCAGCAGCCCCTGCGACGCAGTATTCGTGTGAATACGCTCAAAATCAGCGTGCCTGATTTTCTGAACCTGGTCGCCCCTTATCAGTGGGAACTGACGCCGATCCCCTGGTGCGATGAAGGTTTCTGGATAAGCCGTGCGGATGCGGATAACCTGCCGCTGGGCAGTACCGCTGAACATCTTGCGGGCCTTTATTATATTCAGGAAGCGAGTTCAATGCTGCCGGTCGCGGCGCTGTTCAGCGCCAGCCCGGCCCCTGAACGGGTGATGGATATGGCTGCTGCGCCGGGATCGAAAACCACGCAAATCGCGGCGCGCATGCAAAACCGAGGCGCGATTCTGGCCAATGAGTATTCCGCCAGTCGCGTCAAAGTGCTGCATGCTAACCTGAGCCGCTGCGGCGTCAGTAACACCGCGTTATCCCATTTCGACGGTCGCGTTTTTGGTCCGGCGCTGCCGGAAACATTTGATGCCATTCTGCTTGACGCGCCCTGCTCCGGCGAAGGCGTGATCCGTAAAGATCCGGATGCATTGCGTAACTGGTCAGCAGAGAGCACCGATGCTATTGCCGCAACCCAGCGGGAACTGATCGACAGCGCCTTTCATGCGCTGCGTCCCGGCGGCACGCTGATCTATTCGACCTGTACGCTTAATCTGCGTGAAAATCAGCAGGTGATCGCCTGGCTAGTGGATCGTTATGCCGGAGCCGTAGTTATTGAGCCGCTGAATACGCTCTTTACCGGCGCCGAACGGGTCGTCACGCAGGAGGGTTTTTTGCACGTTTTCCCGCAGATCTTCGACAGCGAAGGTTTCTTTGTAGCCTGCCTGCGTAAACGACAGAGCGTCCCGCCCCTGCCGCGTCCTACCTATAAAGTTGGCCAGCTCCCGTTCTCTCCTGTGCGCACCAAAGAGCGGCAAACCATCATTGCTGCGGCAGAAAAGGTCGGGCTGAAATGGGATGAGGCAACGCACAGCCTGTGGCAACGGGATAAAGAGATCTGGCTGTTTCCGCTGGCGCTTGAGCCGCTACTGGGAAAAATCCGGTTTTCACGCATTGGCCTGAAACTTGCGGAGACATTTGCGAAGGGTTATCGCTGGCAGCATGAGGCGATCATCGCCTTTGCCGACCCGCAGGCGGCTAACGCTTTTGAACTGACGTCCGCTGAAGCGGAAGAGTGGTACAGAGGCCGGGATATCTACCCGGAGCGCGAACTGCCAGCGGATGAAATCATCGTCACCTGCCAGCGGCAGTCCCTCGGCATTGCCAAGAAGGTAGGCAGCAGGATTAAAAACAGCTATCCACGCGAACTGGTGCGCGACGGCAAACTATTCTCGTCATAAACCAGCCCCGGTGGTGAAAAAGGCGGCCAGGCGGGGCTTACTGGATGCGGGCCAGCGTCAGGTCGTTACCGAACACCGCGCCCGTATCAATAAAGTGCTGATTAAAGGCATGCAGCGGTGCGGGAAGCGGCGTATGCCCAAAGTAAAACGCATCGGCGCCGCTTATCACCTCGCCCCCTCCGCTTTGCAACCGCTCAATCCGTTTGCGGCTCCAGACCACTTTGGCCGCATCAACCTCAGCGCCCCAGGCGTACTTCTCTGCCGGATAATCCGCGTGTGCCACTACCACGATGCGTTCGTTTAGCAGAATATGCAGAATGAGCGGCATCTCCCCGCAGCGGCTGATGGCGTGCTTCGCTTCGATCATGCGCGTACCTTCGAGGTGATAAAACCAGTCGCCGCCATTCATGGCCCACTGATGATGCTGGCCCTGTCGTAGCGCATTAAGCGCCATTTCTTCATGATTGCCGCGTACGCTGCGAAACCAGGGTTCCTGCAACAGCGCAAGGCATCCCATACTGTCCGGGCCACGATCGATAAGATCGCCTACGCTCACCAGCAAATCCTGCTCAGGATCGAATTGATGGTTCATCAACTGGGCATCCAGCATTCGCCGGCAGCCATGTAAATCGCCGACGATATAGATATGACGCCAGTTTTCACCATTCAGATACTGATAAATCATCATCTCGTCCTGTCAGTCTGTTCACAAAGTATTGAGGGGCCGTTCAGACTTTACCCGCTAAAGTATAGGCAGTCCCATGACAGAGGAGTGGCAAAGCTATGTGCGATCGCAAACTAACAGGGTTAATGCTGCTGCTTTTTCTGACGGGCGGCACGTTGCTTATTGAAGTGATGGCGAGAATACTGCATCTGATGCTGGGGTGAGCGCGGAGAAATTGATGCGCCAGCGGTAACGTTAGGTCACGCCTGGCGCCGTCGCTGCGGGTTATTTCTCTTTCAGCGCGCGTGGATTTTTTCTCAGTGATGCTGCCCAGTTAAAGGCTTTCACCTCACTCTCTTTCGCCGCCGCAGGCTTACGGGGTTTTTTAGCGATTAACGCTTTGGTACTCTCCTTCACAACCCGATCCTTCATCACCAGTCGCTTGGCCTCTTTCAGGATCTCCTTCTCTTCCTTCTTGCTGGCGAGATGCGCAAGTTTCAGGGTCAGCTGTTTGACCTTAGCCGCAACCAGTTCTTTTTCCGCTTCGGTGAACTGGTCGATCGAAATTTCTTTCTCATTTTTCATTTAACTGGCTCCGGGCAGTAAGGTCGCTCGCGGGATTCGCGCGCCGCTACTGCCCTTTCAGGGTAAAGGGTTGTTGGTGGATATACAAGAAGAGGGAGACGGAGGCGTGCTTCTCAGACGGATAACGGACGGCGTTTGTCATTAAAGCGCGATAAAAAGCCGATCTTTCCGGTCCGTAACAACAACTCGCGACAGGCTTTAATCTCTGCCACAACGTATGTCTGGTTCGTGGTGGGCAAGATAATGCCGACAATAGCCCTATACCCGCTCCTTTTTACCTAAAACAGCCCGGCGGGAAATTTCAGGCGGCTTTATCTCGCCTGTTGCAGTAGTACTGCACTGCCGCACCGGCGAGCAACATAATTATACCGAGCGTGGCTTTGTTCTCATCCTGACCTGCCAGGCCACCGAAGGCGAGAAAATAGAAACCCGCAAAAATCGCTTTTGGAAATTTCTTCGCGTTGCTCTGTGGCTTAATGCATATGCTGCGTACCGACCATGCGCCCAGAATCAGGCCCAAAAGCGCTAACATCGTTCCCATACTTCCCCTCTGAATATCATCAACGGTTTACTGCGAAACACAGTAAATCAAAATGCCCGACGGTGATACTGCGCTAACCACTTTGCCCGCAACAAAATTGTCAAATTACTGGCTTATTCCTGCCCGGCTTTTTTCTTCCCCTCTGTCCTGCTACTGGCTCAAAGACGCCGTGCCAATCGGGGCCGAAAATGGCACGTAAACACGCCAGGCCCTTATGGACTGGCACGCCAGCCGGATGCCGTAGTCAGCATGAACCTGCTCCGGATAAACGATCGGGGAAATCAGTGGCGCATTAACCTTACGGCTCTGGCTCTGGCTCTGGCTCTGGCTCTGGCTCTGGCTCTGGCTTTGCAGACTGAATAATCACTTCAGCCGTCATGAAGGTGGCAGGGAGGAGATCGTTATATAAGAGATAAAAAAAGACCGAAGACGATTCCTGTCTTCGGTCCAGGGGAATGGCTCTTTTAAGGGAGCCGTGCGCTAAAAGTTGGCATTATTGAAGGCAATGTTGCCTTGCCCTTTAAAAGGTAGTACAGCGGTGGTGATTTTCCAGCCAGCCATAACCTTAGGCGGCGGAAGATGCCAACTTTGTGAGCGTGGCGAAATAATAAGGCGCGCGGGCTTGCAGAGTAAAAAGCTAACTTGCTGTCTCTTCTGGCAAAAGCGTCAAAACGCCTTTGCCAGAACGGAAAAGAAAGATTCAGGACGTTTACTCACACAACGTTTGCGCACGCGCAATCACCGGCGCCAGGCTTTTCTTTTCACCGGCATGCTGAGGATCGTCAATCTGGATCACGCTTACCGGCTGGCCCTGAGTCTGACCGCTTTTAACCAGCGCTTCGGCGCGATCGTTTAGCGGATACTGCATCAGCGTGGCGGGATTGATCACAAAAAGCGCCCCCTCTTTAGTACAGGTCAGCATCACCTCTTCACGATTGAATGCCCAGTTATCCCTCCCCATCTCAAACCGGCTGACGGTAATAATTTTCGCGGCCATCGCGCTGGAGCAAAAACTCAGGGCAAGGATCAGTGTAATCAGTTTCTTCATGGTTATTTCCTGGTCGGTAGAGAACCTGCATCGCAGGCAGTAAAAATTATCAGGCTGGTTCCAGCGTGGCGAACAGGCTGACCAGCAGTAATACAGTTGCCGCCAGTGCCAGCTCGGCCAGCGTCGCCCGGATAAATTTCTGCGCGGCATGAGTGCCGCTTTGCTGAAAACGGGGGACCAGCCAGTAGCGGTTCCAGAGGGCAACACCACACATAACAACCACCAGCACGGTTTTGAGCAGCAGCAGCTGGCTGTAGGGACCGAAGCTTGCAGGCGGCCATTCGGGTAAAATAATCAGCGCATTTACCAACCCGCTTATCAGCACCAGCGCCACGGCCAGATGGCCAAAACCGGAGAAGCGCATCAGCGTCCGGATAGCCGGCTGGCGCAGCGACGGATGACGGGTGTCTGTCATCACCAACAGTACCGGCAGCAGCCCGCCTGCCCAGAATGCGGCAGCAATAAGGTGTACCGCCTGATTAGTGCGCTGGAACATGCCCGGTATGCCGTCAAGCAGAGTCGCGTGCCCCGTAAAGGCGAGCCCGGTAAGCTGTGTTATTGCGCTGAAAAGATAAAGGCCTTGCTGTGCTCTGCCGGAGAGGGCCAGTGCCGCTACGCCGGTTAAGGCCGCCGCAATTTGCCACTGCCAGACCTCGCCAAAACGGGTTTGCAGCACAGCGTGCCATACCGTCACGCGGAAGATATCCTGCCAGCCCTCGCCCATCAGCCCCGTCTGCACTGCAAGTAATAAGAGCGCGCTGACCAGCGCGATGACGGCACTGCTGCCAAGCAGCAGGCTGAATCGCCGGGCCAGATGCTGGCGATAGTGGCCAGGCCCCAGTAGGGTCGAAAAGATGCTGCCACCGGCGAGCATCATCAGCGCGGTAAAATGCAGCCAGCGCAGCAGCACATAAGTGAGGCTGAGGGACATCTTATTTCACGCTGAAACGGTAGTTCCCTTTGGTTTTGTGACCATCGACCGAAAGGACGTGCCACTTCACCTGATAATCCCCGCTCGCTAACGGTTTTTCGAGCGGCACAATCAGCTGGTTATGCTGCTTTGGCGCACGCTCTGCCTCCTTCATCGGCATAGCCTGCTGCTGTGCGTTGCTCACCTCGACGCCGCTGAAAGCCGGCTCAATATCTTCCGAAAAGGTCAGCGTCAGTGCCTGAGGAGAAACTTCCATCGTGGCGTTTGCCGCCGGATACTGACTTTTCAGATGCGCGTGCGCCAGCGCCTGCTGGCAAGAAAAGGCAGACAGCATCGTCAGTGCCAAAACCATAGAGAACTTACGCGTAAACATCGTATTATCCTTATCTGAGCAGCCTGGTTGCTGCGTGACGCCGCAAGAATACTCCGCTTAAAATAGCGTGTCGAGCCGATCGGGACGTAACGGCACGGCGGGACTTGCGAAAAGGTCCTGACTCCTTTATTTTTGGCCCGACTAACGGGAGAGAAACATGCAATACAACCTGGCAGAACTGCCTCAGGATGAGAAAGATAAGGTGAACGTTGATCTTGCCGCCGCTGGTGTCGCGTTTAAGGAACGGTATAATATGCCGATCGTGGCCGAAATGGTTGAGCGTGAACAGCCTGAATCGCTGCGCGACTGGTTTCGCCAGCGCCTGGCCCATCATCGTCAGGCGTCGCTGAGTCTGTCCCGGCTGCCATATGAACCCCGGCAGAAATAGCATTCCGTTCCCGTTGTTATGTTTTTCCCTGCCGCGTCAGTTGTGATAGCGGCCTGTGCCCCTCTTCTCAGGAGAATCTATGTCCGTCTGGAGTATTGCTGCCGCCCAGTCCGGATCGCGTTCCGGCGACATTGACTGGAATATTTCGCGCCATCTCGACTTTGTGGATCAGGCCGCCGAGCACAGCGTTGATTTACTGATTTTTCCTGAGCTTTCCCTGACGGGTTATGAACTGGCGCTGACTCCCTCGCTGGCGATGTCCCTTGAGGATCCGCGACTGGAGGTGTTTGCCAAAGCCGCCATCCGCCATCAGATGGGGATCGTGATCGGACTGCCGCTGCAGGATGGGCCAGATACGCTGCTCGCCGCAGTGGCGTTTTTACCCGAAGGTACCCGTATTTCCTACGGTAAACGTAAGCTGTTCGGCGATGAAAAGTTATTCTTCAAAGCGGGACAAAGCGTGCCGCTGTTTGGCTACCAGCAGCATCATGTGGCGATGGCTATCTGCGCCGATATCAGCGTTGAATCCTACGCGCGTGACGCCGCGCAGCGGGGTGCCAATCTTTACGCCACCGGCGTGCTGGTGTCTGAGAAAGGCTACCATAACGACTGTGAATATCTCGCCCGCTGGTCACGCGACTATAAAATGGCCGTGCTGATGGCTAATCATGCTCTGCCGACAGGCGGTTATCAGAGCGCTGGTAAGAGCGCGCTGTGGGACGAAAGTGGACGCCAGGTTGTGCTGGGCGGCGGCGGCGAAGAATTAGTCATTGCCCGACGCAAAGGTAAACTCTGGCAGGGCGAAGTGCATACCGTTGCCTGTCGCTCTGCGGTCTGAAACTTATCAAGTACAGTGCAGGCTCCTGCCTGCCAAACGGCTTTCTGAAAAGGATCTATGTTGTTACGCGTAATTGATACCGAAACCTGCGGTCTGCAGGGCGGCATTGTGGAAGTGGCTTCAGTGGATGTCGTTGACGGCCAGATCGTCAATCCGATGAGCGATCTTGTCTGCCCCGACCGGCCTATCAGCCCGCAGGCGATGGCGATTCACCGTATTACCGAAGCGATGGTCGCAGGTAAGCCGCCCATTGAGCAGATTGTCAGCCGCTATCACGGCAGTGACTACTATGTTGCGCATAATGCCAGCTTCGATCGTCGCATGCTGCCAGAGATGCCGGGCGAGTGGATTTGTACCATGAAGCTGGCGCGAGGTTTATGGCCCGGTCTGAAATACAGTAATCAGGCGCTGCGCGACGCGTTGCAGCTGGATGTGACGCCGCCTGCAGATCTGCATGCCCACCGGGCGCTCTATGACTGTTACGTGACAGCGTCACTTCTGATCCGTATTATGTCCTTCTCTGGCTGGGATGCGGCTGAGATGGTGCGAAGAATGCAGGTAAGCGGTTCCAGCACCACCTTTCCGTTCGGCAAGTATCGCGGCAGTAAAATCGACGACGTGGCTAAACGCGATCCCAGTTATCTGAAATGGATGCTGAAAAATATCCGGGATCTTAAGCCCGACCTGCGCAGCGCCATGGAGCGCGCCCTGTCGGCCGATCAGTGAGCCGTACCGGTGCCCAGCGTTTCCTGGGCGAGGCCAATCAGAAAAGCGTATTCCAGCGCCACACCCTCATAAGATTTGAACCGGCCTGATTTCCCGCCATGACCGGAATCCATGTCGGTACAGAGCAGCAGCAAATTATCATCCGTTTTCATCTCACGCAGCTTCGCCACCCACTTTGCCGGCTCCCAGTACTGCACCTGCGAATCATGCAGGCCGGTGGTGACCAGCATATGCGGATAGGGCTGCGCGGAAATGCAGTCGTAAGGGCTGTACTGGCGCATATAGCGATAATAATTTTCATCCGCCGGATTGCCCCACTCTTCATATTCACCGGTGGTGAGTGGGATGGTTTCATCCAGCATCGTGGTCAGCACATCCACAAAAGGCACCTGTGCCACCACGCCATCAAAACGCTCAGGTGCCCTGTTGATCACGGCCCCCATCAGCAAGCCCCCTGCGCTACCTCCCATGGCGTAAAGCTTATCGGGATTGCCATAGCCTTTGGCGACGAGCGCGTCGGTGACGTCGATAAAATCGTTGAACGTATTCATCTTGTTCAGCAGCTTGCCCGCCTCATACCACTGCTGTCCCAGCTCGCCACCGCCGCGTATATGCGCCAGCGCATAGACGAAGCCCCGGTCCAACAGGCTGAGACGGCTGCTGCTGAAGTCAGCATCCATGCTACTGCCATAAGATCCGTAGCCATAGACCAGCATCGGGTTTTTACCCGGCCTGAAATGTTCCCGGTGATACACCAGCGAAACGGGCACTTCGACGCCATCCCGGACTTTGATCCAGTGATGTTCACTGCGGTAAAGCGTGGCATCAAAACCTTTCACCTCAGTCTGTTTCAGCACCCGTCGCTCGCCGCTGTCCATATCCAGCTCAAACAGCGTGTCCGGGGTGGTCATTGAGGAGTAGCCGTAGCGTAACTTGCTGGTTTCAGGGCTGGGGTTATAGGAGAGCCAGGTGACATAGGCCGGATCGTCAAAGGCAATCCCAAAAGTTTCACCGTTTTTCCGGCAAATCTGCCGCAGGCTGGTCAGTCCACGCTGCCGCTCCTCCACTACCATCCAGTCGCGAAATACCGTGAAGCCCTCCAGTACTATATGTTCCCGTGCCGGAATAAGCGTTTCCCACGCCTTCTCAGCAAGTAAACCGGTGCGATAAAGCCCAAAATTTTTCCCTTCACGGTTGGAACGCAGATAGAAGTTATGCTGATAGTGATCGAGCGTGTACTCATGATCCTTACGGCGTGGACAGAAGACCTGCGGCCTGGCGTCTGCATATTCCGCGTCCAGCAGCAGAACCTCACTGGTGGTGCTGCTGGAAAGCGAAATCAAAATAAAGTGCTCGGAGGTGGTTTTATGCAGGCTGACGTAAAAAGTGTCGTCCTTCTCCTCATAAACCAGTTCATCCTGCTCCTGCGGCGTGCCTACCCGGTGACGCCAGACCTGCCACGGCAACAGCGTTTGCTTATCCTTCAGCACGTAATAGAGCGTACGGCTGTCGTTAACCCAGACGAAACTTGAGGAGACGTTTTCCAGTACTTCTGGATACCAGCAACCGGTTTCGAGATTGCAGAAGCGGATGCCGTACTGCCGGCGGGAGAGGAAATCTTCCGCCAGCGCCATGGTCTGGTTATCGGGAGAAATGCTCAGCCCGCCCAGCGTATAGAATTCGCTGCGCGCCGCGCGCTGGTTGCCATCAACCAGCGTTTCCCAGATCTCTGGCGTGGCCGTGTCCGCAGGCTGACGCAGATGAATAGCGTACTCGTTTCCCTCCTCATAGCGGCGCTGGTAACGGTAGCCGTTCCGTACCCAGGGTACAGAGTGATCCTGCTGCGGGATGCGATCCATCATTTCCCTGAGTAACCGTTCCTCCAGCGCCTGCTGAGACTGCATAACTTCTCTGCCGTAATCATTCTCGGCATGCAAATACGCCAGCATGGCAGGATCTTCCCGGCTGTCGTCACGAAGCCAATAATAGTTATCGGTACGGGTCTCGCCGTGCAGGCGCATTTCAAAAGGGATTTTTTTTGCTACTGGTGGTTTCATATTGCCTGCCCCGCAAAGTGAGAAAGATGACATAAGGGTGGCATGTTGTGGCGCTTAAAGCCAGGCGGCGGAGAGGGAGAATTTTAAAATGGTGCGTTAAAACAGCGAGTTGGGGCGGACAGGCCGCCCCGGAAATTCAGGCGGTGAGCTTCTGTTTTTCTTCACGAATGTCGCGGGCGATGCTGTCGCGGACATCCTCAGGGATCCTGAGCTCGTCGCCCAGCGCCTTAAGGTAGCTGCGTTCCATAAAGTGGTCGAGGTCGATAACGAGATTACTGAGGTAATAAACTTCCAGCGCTTCCTCTTCGTTTTTGACGTCGTGCGCCAGTTTTTGCGGATCGAGTGGCATCTCAATGGCCTGCTGGATTAGCCGTTCACCTTCCTGCCCGAGTCCGGCCTGATGGATATGTTCCCCGATCGCTTTTCGCTCATCGCCATCGATATGACCATCGCTTTTGGCCGCAAACACCAGCGCCTGCACCAGGCGTTCGGCACGGCGATCCACCGGCGAAGCGGCCTGAGCTGGCTGAGCGTCATCACGCCGGGCTTCGCCCACACGCTGCTTATATTTGTTCCACAGAACCGCACCGGCCGCCGCACCACCGCCGATAATCAGGGCGTTTTTGCCATATTTACTCAGCAGACTGCGGGAGGATTTGCTGCTGATCAGCAGCGTGGCGAGCCCGCCCAGCGCACCTGGCGCCAGCAATTTACTTAGCCCTTCTCCACCGCCAGGCTTGCTTTTGTTCCCCATCAGGGACTGAATCTGTTGCAGCCAGTTGGTCATTGTCTTCCCTTATTTTACTGGAAACCTCCAGCATAGTGAGAGCGACGTCAAGTTGCGTCAAGGGAGGCAAAGCCTGGAAAAGTTGAACTTCAGGGAGAGGAGAAAGACGCTGAATAAGCAGACACGTCGGATACCGGATAGCAAAAGAGTCAGAACGTAGTACAAGCCAGAGCCTGAGTTGAGGCAAACGCCAAACTCATATTGAGCTGGGCGTAATGCTGTAGCAGGTCGCCTGCAATCGTTTAAGAATACCGCGCCGCGCTACCCCGGAGAGATAAGCAGCGGCTCAGGGGCAGGAAGGCGTTTCCGTCATCACCGCAGGCAGCACAAGCCGGTTGGGTTCAGCGGGAGCAACTCTTACACCGGCGCTGTCGCTCACCACTCCGCGGGCCAGGCTGTCACCTTACCGCCCTCTGCTTAACAGGCGAGGCCTGAATACCTGAGACCCTACAGCCGCCATCAGCCATCATCATTCACCTGCCAACCTGATATCAGGCGGCCTTAGGACGCCCCTTCGGTTTTGATAGGGTGGCATCCGCATGCTCTTCTGCCGCCGCTGGGGAAGATTCCTGCTCTTTGCTGAGATCCTGAACGGCACTCTCCGGCCCGGCTTGTACGGCGCTGGCATCAACGTCAGGCATTTTGCTGGTGCGCAGTATATGCTGTACTGCGTCTTTATTCTCCGCAAGGAACAGGCCGAGCGCTTCGCACTGTTCCTCCTCCATCGCCAGCGGGCCGGCACTTAACCAGTCGCAGAACACTTCCGCCATATCGAGCATTTTGTCATACGCGTCAGCTTCTTTTTTACTGGCGAATGTCATTTTTTCCTCACCTTTTCTGACGACAACATATTTGATTTCAACAGCCATAGTTTCCACCTGGGTTACTGTATTTTTATACAGTATATCAGCAGCTGTTTTCCAGCTCAACCCCGGAAAGCAGATGTATACGCAAACGTTTTCGTTTATACTGCGCCCGCGTTTTTTTCATCCATTCGGGGAGAAGCTATGACAACTCTGGGAACCGCGCTGCGCCCTGCCGCAACCCGCGTAATGCTGTTAGGTTCAGGTGAACTGGGCAAAGAAGTCGCACTGGAATGCCAGCGCCTCGGTGTGGAAGTGATCGCGGTTGACCGCTACGCCGGAGCGCCCGCGATGCATGTGGCCCATCGCAGCCATGTGATTAATATGCTGGATGGTGAGGCGCTGAAGGCCCTGGTTGCCCAGGAGCGCCCCGATTTTATCGTGCCGGAAATCGAGGCTATTGCTACTGATATGCTGGTTGCGCTGGAGAAGCAGGGAGAAAATGTGGTGCCCTGCGCCCGTGCCGCACAGCTGACGATGAACCGTGAAGGTATCCGGCGTCTGGCGGCAGAGGAACTCGCCCTCCCCACTTCCCGCTACCGCTTCGCCGACAGCCGCAGCGCATTCGACCAGGCAACAACCGACATCGGCTTTCCCTGTATCGTTAAGCCGGTGATGAGTTCTTCCGGTAAAGGTCAGAGTTTTATTCGTGAAGCCGGGCAGCTTGACGCCGCCTGGGAGTATGCCCAGCAGGGTGGCCGTGCGGGAGCAGGACGCGTCATTGTGGAAGGCGTGGTGAAATTTGATTTTGAGATTACCCTGCTCACCGTCAGTGCCGTAGATGGCATCCATTTTTGCGCCCCGGTGGGTCACCGGCAGGAAGATGGCGACTATCGTGAGTCCTGGCAGCCGCAGCAGATGAGCGATCTTGCCCTTGAGCGTGCGCAGGCTGTTGCCGCTAAAGTAGTGAGCGCGCTGGGTGGCTATGGCCTGTTTGGCGTTGAACTCTTTGTTTGTGGTGATGAGGTGGTGTTCAGTGAAGTCTCACCCCGGCCACACGATACCGGCATGGTTACGCTGATTTCCCAGGATCTCTCTGAGTTTGCCCTGCACGTCCGTGCCTTCCTCGGTCTGCCGGTAGGTGGAATTCGTCAGTATGGTCCTGCGGCTTCTGCGGTAATTCTGCCTGAATTGCACAGCGACAATGTGCAGTTTGCGAATCTTGATCGGGTTCTTGGTGCGGGGTTACAGCTCCGCCTGTTTGGCAAACCTGAGATTCAGGGAGAGCGCCGGCTAGGCGTCGCGCTCGCCAGCGGCGACAGCATTGAGGATGCCGTTGAACGCGCCACCCGCTGCGCGGCGGGCGTGAAAGTCAGCGGATAGCGCGTAAACCGCACTTCAGGTGCGGTTATATTTTGCTTAGCGGGCGCCAGCGACCGCTTCTTTTGCCAGCTGAGTAATGCGATCGTAGTCGCCGGCCTCCAGCGCATCCGCCGGCACCAGCCAGGAGCCACCGATGCAGAGCACGCTTTTCAGGGCAAGATAATCACGATAGTTCGCCGGTGAAATGCCGCCAGTCGGGCAGAACCGCACTTGTGGGAAAGGTCCGCCAATCGCCTGCAGCGCCTTGACGCCGCCATTGGCTTCTGCCGGGAAAAATTTGAACTCCCGCAGCCCATAATCCAGACCGGTCATCAGTTCTGAGACGGTACTGATGCCGGGGATCAGCGGCACCGGGCCGTCAACCGCCGCTTTTAGCAGCGAATCGGTAATGCCGGGGCTGATAACGAACTGTGCACCCGCATCCGTCACCTGCTTCAGCTGCTCAACGTTCAGCACGGTGCCCGCACCCACAATGGCTTCCGGCACTTCCCTGATCATCGCTTTGAGGGCGTCCATTGCACAAGGCGTACGCAGGGTGACCTCCAGAACTTTTACGCCACCCGCCACAAGCGCCTTCGCCATCGGCACCGCGTGCTCAAGTTTGTTGACGACAATCACCGGCACAACCGGGCCCGTGGTCAGAATCTGTTCTGCGCTTGTTTTCCAGTTACTCATTAAGCTGCTTCTCCTGTTAAACCCACCTCTGCACTCACGGCGAGGCGGCAAAAAGCGACGCACGCGGCGTCCGGAAGTAAATGCTGCATCTACCATACAGGATGTTGACGCTCTGCGTCCATGCGCTGGCGCAGTTTTTGAAACTGCGGTTCATTTTTTTAATGTGCCTTGTTTATCTTGAAATAATAGAGGCACTGAAAACCACGCAGATGACGGGCAAACGGAACGCGAAAAGGACAGATATGAAACGTAAAGCGTCCCATCCCTGGGGCGGCGCTGGTCGGGAAAGGCGTTGCTGTTGCGTCTTTACGGGTAAGCCCTGCTCCCGACTCCGGCACTTTACTGTAACATCAGGCGCTGAAAGCGTCTCAGGCGAGCTGTCCAGGAGCACAGTTACACCTCGTAAACGAACTATCGGGATCTTCAGGCACTTGAGCAGATCAAACGACGTTTCCAGGAGTTCAGGCAGACCTCTTAAACAACTCCTCCATACCTCACGCTTGTACGTCTTAAACAAACCTACATACCTCACGCCTGAAAGTCTCTGATAACAGTTCCAGCTTAACTGACCGGTTGGGAGGGATGATGACCGTTAATCACCTGCGTAACAGAAGAGGAAAACCAGCCGCTGAGCCAGCGATCCAGCCCGGCATAATCGACATGTTTCCCCTGTGCCAGCTCATAGACCGGCCCCAGCGCCAGAGGTTTTGCGCGTTGAGCGAGTTTATACAGCTCTGGCAGATAATCTTCGCCAGGATGACCGTGCTTACGCTCGTGCAACCGCGCGCCGTAACGCGCCACAGCCTGGTCTGGCGAGATCTCGTTCCAGATCTCCAGCACCTGCTCAACCCCGGCCTGTTCGAAAATCGCCTGCCAGAAAGCGGATGGCTGAAATCCGAACCAGGCATCCACCACATAGACGCATTTACTGGGCGCCTGTGAAACGATGCTGCCAATGACCTGACAGGCCGCGCGTCCCAGCTGACGATTGGTGTCACGGTCTAAATCAGGATAGTGCGCCATGAAAGGTTCTTTAATGTCGTCAACAGAGAGCGAAGGCCAGTTGAAACGATCGGTCAGATGGCGTACCACGGTGCTTTTACCCGAGGCGGGTACGCCATTTACCAGCACCAGCTTTTTACCGTATGTCATAGGATAGCCACCACTTGCTCTGGGGTACGAGCCTGGCGTAGCTGGCGCAGCACCTCTTCGTCATCCAGCAGGCTCACAATGGCGCGGATGCCCTCTTCGATATGCGAGTTACTGTCACAGGCAGCAAACATAATCACGATATCCGCTTTATCACTGTCGTAAAACTGCACGGGTTCATCCAGCACCACAAGACTGAAACCGTTTTTGATCACCCCGCACTCCGGACGCGCGTGCGGCATGGCAATCCCCTCATCAAATACGTAATAGGCGCCATGTTCCAGCGTACTCTCAATTACCGCCTGCCCGTAGCGCTCTTCAATGTAGCCGTGGGCCACCAGCGGCTGGGCCGCCAGACAGATAATTTTTTGCCAGTCCTTTTCTTTTACCCCGACCTGAATCGCCTGGGCATCAATTAATAACTGTTTAATCGTCATATTTCCTCCCTAAATATTACGGCGAATAGTATTGCGTAATTCATCAATTTTAATGAACAGTGCATCCACCTGCTGGCGATGCGCCGGGCTTTTGGCAAAAACAGATAATGCACGATTATAACGCAGCATCAGCGTCTTTTGCGTTTCGCCATCACGTGGGTCCGCCGCTAATTGCGTTTCCAGACGTTGCAGCTCCGTCATTAATTCTGCAGCTTCCTGCTGAACATCGCCCTGCGCTTCCGGCGCTTTGTTAAATAAAGACTTTATGGATGAAAACATATTATCCTCCCGGCCCCGCCGGACAAGCCGGGGCCTTTTGCAGTTAAGCAAATAAAATTTAATGACGGCGGATTTATTTAAATAAGGCGATTTTTTCCATTAATACATTCGTGACGGCCTGGTTTGCAGGAATAAGGAATTTGCGCACGCTGTCGTTAACTTTGCCTTTATCAAAGGTGGCCTTACATTGCCCGACCCACTGCACGTTCATTTCGGTGCCGACATTGACCTTATCAATGCCTTCGGTCACGACTTTACGCATATCTTCGTCGCTGACGCCGGTGCCACCATGCAGCACCAGCGGCTTGCCGGTAACTTCACTGATGGCCGCCAGACGCTGATGCTGGATCTGGGTTTTCCCGGTATACATGCCGTGTACGGTACCGATAGAGACGGCCAGCATATCCACATCGGTGGCGGATGAATAACGCATGGCGTCCTCAACGGTGGTGAATTCAATCGCGCTCATATCAACCGATTTACCATCTTCAGTGCCGCCAATGGCACCCAGTTCCCCTTCTACGGTAATGTTTCGCGGCCGGGCCAGCGACACCACTTTTTTGGTGTTTTCAATGTTCTCTTCAATCGGCAAATGCGAGCCGTCGTACATCACCGAGCTGAATCCGGCATCCATGGCGGTGGTGATATCGTCGATGCTTGAGCAGTGATCAAGATGCAAACACGCCGGAACATTATGGCTTGCCGACAGCGAGCAGACGGAATCGACTAACAGCTTATGGCCCAGGTATTCAGCCGTACCGGTCGAAATCTGGATCATCAGCGGGCTGTTGGTGTTTTGCGCGGCCTTGAAAAAGGCCGGCAGCATTTCCAGACAATGTAAGTTGAATGAGCCGACCGCTTTAAAATTACGTTGCTTAGCGACAGTCAGAAGATCGGTGAAATTATACAGACTCATGGGCCTTCTCCTCGTGGTGCTTAGTAGATTTGCCGTTGACGAACCAGGCAAGTAAGGTGACAAACAGAATGAATACGCCGACAAACAGCCAGTTATTCTGGAACGCGTGGCCCATCAGCAGGCCGCTGCTGATAACATCGGAATCGCTAAAGGTCACGCCGGTGAAGCCGTAGCTCTCCAGCATCGGCACCAGTATCGCGGGCAGGAAGGTGATAAACAGACCGTGTACGATGCCGCCGATGACCGCTCCCCGTCGACCACCCATAGCATTGCCAAACACCCCTGCCGTACCGCCGGCAAAGAAGTTGGTGAGCAGGCCGGGCAGAATCATTGCCAGACCAAACATCGGGAAGAGGATCATGCCGATAAGGGAGCCGACAGTAGTCGCCAGGAAGCCGACAATGACCGCATTGGGGGCATACGGAAACAGTACCGGACAGTCGAGAGCAGGTTTCGCGTCGGGGACTATCCGCATGGCGATACCGCGGAAAGCTGGCACCAGCTCGTTTAACAGCAGACGTACGCCGCTATAGAGCACAAAGACGCCCGCCACAAACTGAATGGCCTGCATAAACGCGTACATCAGGTAGTTGGTGCCACCGGAGAACTGCGCGATATAGCCTGGTCCCGCCGCCAGGGCCGGGATCAGATACATCGGCACCATGACCACCGCCATTGAGAAATAGGTGTCTTGCAGGAATTTGAAGTTGTCCGGCAGTTCCAGATCTTCAGTTGAACGGGAGCCCTTACCGACGACTTTGGCTACGGCGGCCTGGACCAGATAACCGATGGTACAGAAATGCCCCAGTGCGACATCGTCAGAGCCGGTGATCCGCCTTACAATCGGCTGCGCCAGCGCGGGCATCAGTACCGCCATGATGCCGCCGAAGATCCCGCCGGTCAGAATCAGTGGCAGGCCAGTCAGGCCGGTTTTATAGCCGATGACCGCGCCGATGGTTGCCATCCACAGCAACGCCTGTCCGGTCAGGAAGATATATTTGAACGGCGTAATGCGGGCGATAATGATATTGACGGCGAAAATAACCATCAGGGTAAGCGCCACTTCCGAGCCGAGTTCACGATTAGCCAGGCCCGCTATCGCCGCCACGTCGGTGATGTAACCCTTCATGCCGAAACCATGCGTAAATATATCGTTCAGGAAGGTCAGCGTGGCGACGATAATATTGATCCCCGCCATCATTATCAGAAAGCCCAGTAGCGTCTTAAAGGTGCCTTCCGCCACCTTACCCAGTGATTTTTTCTGCAAAATCAGCCCAAGCATGGCAATAAATGCGATAAGGATGGACGCCTGTCCGAGCAGATCTTTGACGATGAAGTTAATGAAACTAGTCATGTTCCGCCACCTTCAGATTATGCATTTTCATATAGGCGAGAATTTTCTCTTCAATTTCTGCCTTATCTGTGAGCCGGTTTAATATAATGACGCGCCTGGCTTCTTCCGGCGTGGCATCGGCGGTCAGAATATCGGCAAAGGCTTTTTGCGTGAGGATCATATCCGATTTAAACGCGTTTGCTTCGGAAACCGTGGTGTGATCCAGTTTCGCCGGGATTTGTAATTTCTTAAATACGGCCTGCGCGCTCATTTCAATGGCAAAGCTCGACCCTAAACCGCAGCCACATACACAGAGAACTTTCAACATGGGAGTATCCTTAAATGATATGGATTTGCCTGGCCAGCTTATAATGATGCCCTTCGGTATCGACCAGCCGTTTTTGCATACTGACTAAATCAATCGGAATGGGCTTATTGCCCGCATTAATAATGATGGCTTTATTTCTCATTCCGGCGTTAATACAGCGAACCACTTCGCTCGCCATGATGGTGCCTTGATAGATCTCCTCACAGGTTGGGTCACCATTTCGCAATCCGTAGCCCAGCAGGGTTTTACGAATGCGAACGCCAATGCGCGGTTCAAGTTGTTTTATTAACGTATCGATAGCCCCCTGAAACCCCGGGGAATACTCTTTGGTATAGCCTTCAGAGCACAAAATAATGACGCTGTTCTGACCGGCAAGGCGCTGTTTAATCCGCTCTGCCAGGAGAGGGATCGGGATCTGGCATTCAGGGATTAACGCAAAATCCGCATTGCTCTTGATCGCGGCTTGTAGCGTTAACTCTCCGCAGTAGCCGCCTAACAGCTCCATCATAAATACCCTGCCCGGCAGCGCCCGTCCGGTATTTCGCAGTTTCCTGACTTCCATCATCACCTGTTCACAGGCGGTGGAAAAACCAATTGAGTAATAGCTGCCAAAGACATCATTATCGATGGTCATCCCTACGCCGAAGCAATTAACGCCGTATTCACTCAAATGATGTAAAAATTGCAGCGAGCCATCCCCCCCGGCCATTACCAGCACATCAATGTGCAGGCTTTTTAATTTTTTTGCGATAAGTTCATATTCGCTCCCCATCAGCTTTCTGTCGGTTCTGCCCGAAGCCATAACAGGAATGGCCGAGATGGAATAATCCACCAGATCGCGGGAACTTATTTCCTGATGCTGGTTTTCCAGTAACCCGACAATTCCCCCACTGAATAACGTCATTTCCGCACCGGCCTGCTGAGCCAGTTGAAATATAAAATTATTGATGCCGGAAACATCGCCTCCGCTGATTACCATTCCAATTTTCATTAACACCTCCCGAGTCATGGCGCAGGGAAAGTATTTACCGAATGCAAGACCCGAATTTGCAACGAATGTCACACTAAAAGGATTATTTTCATGCCGGGGAAGATTGACAGCAGGGAAGAAAGGCACTTTTTCGTGATGTAAATCACAAATAAAAAGTGTGAGGTATTTAACAAAGGTAAAAATTTAAATAATAAAATCATTAAGTTAAATTTCAGCCTTATTTCAGCACTCGAAAAGCACGTCGATATGAACTTATCTGGAAATTTCCGCTTCATTTTTGTGAAGCCTGACGCATTTTCTGGCGAGTTAAGGTGACTCAACGTCGCGTTCGAAACAGGGTGGTTTAACGAAAGTCGCAGCAGAGCATTTAGTGTCTTGCTGGCTGGTGAGGAGTAGCATTATTAACAGCGGTAAATATAGCCGTAGAATAGCGGCATTAATCACGCTAAAAAGTAGCACCACAGGAAGAGAAAAAGGCACAGAGAAGCAGACAAATCCGCTCCCGCTGTGCCTTTGTTTATCCGGCCATCACCTTCCGGCTCCGGCATGGACTAAATCTTATTCAAACTCATTCCATGAGCGGCCATCACGGGTAATCATCGCAACGGAAGCCACTGGCCCCCAGGTGCCGGCCTGATAGGGCTTAGGCGCTTCTTTATCTGACGCCCAGGCTTCCATGATGGAGTCGACCCATTTCCAGGCTTCCTCAACTTCGTCACGACGCACAAACAGCGCCTGAATGCCGCGCATGGTTTCCAGCAGCAGGCGCTCATAGGCGTCCGCCAGATGAGACTGATTGAAGGTTTCCGAGAAGCTCAGATCGAGTTTGGTCGTCTGGAGGTTATGCTTATGATCCAGACCCGGCACCTTATTCAGAATCTGAATATCGACGCCTTCGTCCGGCTGCAGGCGGATGGTCAGCTTGTTCTGCGGCAGTTCCTGCCAGGAATCCTTAAACAGGTTCAGAGCCGGGTTTTTAAAGTAGACCACCACTTCCGAACACTTGGAAGGAAGGCGCTTCCCGGTACGCAGATAGAACGGCACGCCCGCCCAGCGCCAGTCGTCAATGTCCACACGGATAGAGACGAAGGTTTCGGTATTACTGGATTTATTGGCGTCCTCTTCTTCCAGATAACCCGGCACTTTTTTCCCCTGAACGAAGCCAGAAGTGTACTGACCCCGGACGGTTTTTTCGCGCACGTTGCTGTGATCGATGCGGCGCAGCGAACGCAACACTTTCACTTTCTCGTCACGAATGCGGTCAGCGGAAAGATCGGCAGGCGGGGACATGGCAATCATAGTCAGAACCTGTAGCAGGTGGTTCTGAATCATATCTCTCATCTGTCCGGCTTTGTCGAAGTAACCCCAGCGGCCTTCGATACCCACCTCTTCAGCCACGGTAATCTGCACGTGGTCGATGGTACGGTTATCCCAGTTGGCGGCAAACAGCGAGTTGGCAAAGCGCAGCGCCAGCAGGTTAAGCACCGTCTCTTTACCCAGATAGTGGTCGATGCGGAATACCTGATTCTCTTCGAAATATTCCCCGACCTGATCGTTGATCTCACGGGAGGTTTCCAGCGACGTGCCCAGCGGTTTTTCCATTACCACGCGCGCCGGCTGTGCATTCAGTTTCGCCTCGCCCAGCCCCTTACAGATTGCGCCGAACGTGCCCGGTGGCATGGCAAAGTAGTTAATGGTGACGCGTTTTTTCTGATCGAGCATTTTGCCGAGCGTGGAAAAGTGCTTCACATCATTGACGTCGAGGTTACAGAAATCGAGCCGGCTACTCAGTTTATCCCACAGCGCCTCGTCGATTTTCTCCTTCATAAAGGTTTCCAGCGCCTCGCGCACGACCTTGGTGTAAGCAGCCTTATCCCATTCTGCACGGCCTACGCCAATAATACGGGATTCTTCATGAATCTGACCGGCTTTCTCCAGCTGATACAGGGAAGGCAGCAGTTTCCGGCGTGCCAGATCGCCCTTAGCACCGAATATCACCAGATCGCATGCCTGGGCTGTTTGTGTAACCGCCATTATATTCTCCTCGTTGCAGGATGAGCCTGACCTGCTGAATCCGTCTGCTCAGGCTCTTATTGTAATTTTCTTTCGACACAATGTACTGATTTGCCGGGTCCACGTAAACCGGACTGCCCGGCATAAGCACGCAGTGTTACGGTTCCGTCTGTTTTACCGCTCTCCATCGCCGGATGGACAAGCAGTTAATGCGTAATTTTTCGTCTTTTTTGTTACTGTGTTTACGACTCTGAAAGTCAGACACAGATCAAAGTCTGGTAAAAAAAGGCCACAAACCGCGTTACGCCTCTGCCGCCAGCCCGTTGGGGGCCTGTATATTCTCAACAAATTGACATTGATTGCACCTTTGATTGAAATCGTCAGAATGTATGAGTGGAAACCGTTATGAATATGCTGGAAAAAATCCAGACAAGCCTGGAACACCTTAGCAAATCCGAGCGTAAAGTGGCGGAGGTCATTCTGGCGTCGCCCGGCTCTGCTATCCACGCCAGCATCGCGTTGTTAGCCCGGGAAGCGGGCGTGAGCGAACCGACCGTTAACCGCTTCTGTCACCGTTTACAGACCAAAGGGTTTCCGGACTTCAAGCTGCAACTGGCGCAGAGCCTTGCTAACGGTACGCCCTATGTCAGCCGTCACGTCGAGGAGAATGACAGCGTTGAGGCCTATTCAGCCAAGATCTTTGAGTCCACAATGGCGTCGCTCGACCATGTAAAGAATAGTCTTGATGCCAGCGCCATTAACCGGGCGGTCGATTTACTGACCCAGTCGAAAAAAATTGCCTTTTTTGGCCTTGGCGCCTCAGCGGCCGTTGCGCATGATGCGATGAATAAATTTTTTCGCTTCAATGTGCCGGTTATCTATTCCGATGATATTGTGATGCAGCGTATGAGCTGCATTAATGGTGCGGAAGGCGACGTGGTGGTGCTGATTTCCCATACGGGCCGCACCAAATATATGGTCGAACTGGCCCAGCTTGCGCGGGAAAATGATGCCGCCGTGCTGGCGATCACCTCGCCGGGTTCACCCCTGGCGCAGGAAGCCACGCTGGCGTTGACGCTGGATATCCCTGAAGACACCGACATTTATATGCCGATGGTTTCCAGGCTGGCGCAGCTGACCTTAATCGACGTGCTGGCCACCGGGTTTACCCTGCGTCGCGGGAGTAAATTTCGCGACAATCTCAAAAGGGTGAAAACCGCGCTGAAAGAGTCACGACTCGATAAAGAAGCATCCGATCCCCTGCTCGTCCGAACACGATGAATGACTGCCAGTGGCCAGCTTCAGCGGCCCTGGCTGATAAAACAGCATGAACCTTTTCAGGGATTGCGCCTGCAATGCCTTTTCAAAGTCAACGGAGTCATACATGTCAAGACGTCTCAGAAGAACCAAAATCGTAACCACCCTGGGCCCGGCAACCGATCGTGATAACAACCTCGAAAAAATCATCGCTGCTGGCGCCAATGTTGTTCGACTGAACTTCTCACATGGCACGGCAGAAGATCATCTGCTGCGCGCCAATAAAGTCCGGGAAATTGCGGCGAAGCTGGGACGACACGTTGCTATCCTCGGCGATCTGCAGGGTCCAAAAATCCGCGTCTCCACCTTCAAAGAAGGCAAGGTTTTCCTGAGCATCGGCGAGCGTTTTCTGCTGGATGCCAGCCTGGGTAAAGGCGAAGGCGATAAAGAAAAAGTCGGTATTGATTACAAAGGGTTGCCTGCTGACGTGGTGCCCGGTGACATTCTGCTGCTTGATGATGGACGCGTACAGCTTAAGGTGCTGGAAGTACAGGGCATGAAGGTGTTCACGGAGGTGACGGTTGGCGGCCCGCTGTCAAACAATAAAGGCATCAATAAACTTGGCGGCGGCCTCTCTGCGGAAGCGCTGACGGAAAAAGATAAAGCGGATATTCTGACTGCCGCCAAAATCAGCTGCGACTATCTGGCGGTCTCCTTTCCCCGCTGCGGCGAGGATCTGAACTACGCCCGTCGCCTGGCACGAGATGCAGGCTGCGATGCGAAGATTGTGGCGAAAGTCGAGCGCGCAGAGGCGGTCGCCACTCAGGAGGCGATGGACGACATTATTCTGGCCTCCGACGTGGTGATGGTTGCCCGTGGCGATCTGGGCGTGGAAATTGGCGATCCTGAACTGGTCGGTATCCAGAAAGCGCTGATCCGTCGTGCGCGCCAGCTGAACCGTTCGGTCATCACCGCCACGCAGATGATGGAGTCGATGATCACTAACCCGATGCCGACGCGGGCGGAAGTGATGGACGTGGCCAACGCCGTTCTGGATGGCACCGATGCCGTCATGCTTTCTGCAGAAACGGCAGCAGGCCAGTATCCGGCAGAAACCGTCACGGCGATGGCGAAGGTCTGCCTCGGCGCGGAAAAGATCCCCAGCATTAACGTCTCCAAACACCGCCTGGACGTGCAGTTCGATAATATCGAAGAGGCTATTGCGATGTCCGCCATGTATGCGGCTAACCATCTGCAGGGCGTGACGGCCATTATCACCATGACCGAGTCGGGGCGAACCGCGCTGATGACTTCACGCATTACTTCCGGCCTGCCGATCTTTGCCATGTCCCGCCATGAGCGCACGCTGAACCTGACCGCGCTCTATCGTGGCGTCACGCCGGTCTTCTTTGACAGCAACAGCGATGGCGTCGCTGCCGCGCATGATGCAATCAATCTGCTGCGCGACAAAGGATTCCTGATGTCTGGCGATCTGGTTATCGTCACTCAGGGTGACGTGATGAGTACGACCGGCACAACGAATACCAGCCGCGTTCTGCGAGTCGAATAACCTCACTTTGATTGGGCCGTAAGGCCCAATCGGCTTGATTTCCTTCCCCCCACATCCGCCACCTAAGTTCCGCTACACACCTCGGAAATGTGATCCACATCACACAAATAACATTAACACTACTTATAACAAAACTGCCATATCAATCCTATTGAATGATAATGATTACTATTTATAATCTCATACTCATTAACAACTGACACAGGCATGCCACAATCCCCTACAAGATGGAGTTTCTTTAGGTTTACACAATCAGAATCGCTGAACGGGCAACGCCCATCGTTTTTGGCATCCGCCACAAAGCATTAACAAACCTGAACTAACGACGCGTCGTCAGGTGCATCACGCTGCCCTGTTGTCCGGGCGGCAGGGCTTTTTACGTCTCTGATTTAAGGAATTGATATGGTTTTACGTACGCAAGCTCAGCAGGAACCTCAACGGCCCCGCCCTTCCGGTATGGCCGGCCACCAGAAATTTATTTTCAATAAGCGACAGCTGGCGGCCTGGGAAGTACAAACGCAGGCGGTTGTGTCGCTGCTGACCGATACGTTAAACGACGTGGAAAAACCTTTCAGCGGCATTCTGCCGCAGGAGCTTGTCCCTGCCTTCGGCCAGGTCGATCTGGATCGGCCTCTGGGCAGCAATGAAGCGGCACTGGCGGAACTGAAAACGCTCTACCTCCGTGATGCCGTCTTTTTCCACCATCCCAAATATGTGGCGCATCTTAACTGTCCGGTGGTGCTTCCTTCGATCCTGGCGGAACAGGTTATGGCCGTGATCAATAGCTCGGTGGATACCTGGGATCAGAGCGCGGGCGGTACGCTGATTGAGCAGAAGGTGATTGACTGGACGCTTCAGCGCATCGGCCTGCCCGCCACCTCTGACGGGATTTTTACCAGCGGGGGAACGCAGTCGAATCTGATGGCAATGCTGCTGGCGCGCGACAGCTGGTGCGCGGCTCATCATCCGGGGCGCCTGATTAAACAGCAGGGCCTGCCGCCAGAGGCGAGCAAATGGCGCGTGTTCACCTCGAAACTCAGCCATTTCAGCATCCAGAAGTCGATGGCCATCCTGGGTCTGGGCTACGATGCGGTTATTCCGGTGGATTACGATGAGCACTACCGTATGGATGCGACGCTGCTTGAAAAGGCGATTCAGGACGCCCTGCAGGAAGGCCTGATCCCGATGGCGATTGTCGCCACCAGCGGCACCACTGACTTTGGCAGCATCGATCCTCTGCAGGATATCGCCATGCTTTGCCAGCATTATGGCTTGTGGATGCATGTCGATGCCGCGTATGGCTGCGGCCTGCTGGTCTCTGAACACCACCGCGCACGCCTCGCCGGGATCGAATGCGCCGACTCCGTTACCGTCGATTATCACAAATCGTTTTTCCAGAGCGTCAGCTGTGGCGCCTTTTTTGTCCGTGACCGGCAGCATCTCAGTCACGTTACCCACCATGCCGACTATCTCAACCCGCTCAGCGCGCAGCAGGAAGGCACGCCCAATCTGGTCAACAAAAGTATCCAGACGACCCGTCGCTTCGACGCGCTGAAGATGTGGCTGACGCTGCGGATTATGGGCCCGGCCGCGCTGGGCGAGGCGTTTGACAGCCTGATCGCCTTAACGCACGCCTGCCACCAGCTGCTGCGCGCGCACCCGTCAATTGAAACGCTGCATGCGCCAGAGCTGACCACGCAAATTTTCCGCTATATCCCAAGGCCCGGCATGAGCGATGCGCGGGTTGATGAAATTAATGCGGCTATCCGTAAAGCGCTGTTCCGATCCGGTAATGCCGTCATCGCCGGAACCAAAGTGGATGGCCGTCAGTATCTGAAATTCACCCTGTTAAACCCAACGACCACGGTGAGCGATCTCGAAGATGTGATCGCGCTGGTGGTCCATTATGGCCGCGAGCAGGCCCATTCCACCGTGCTGAACGCGGCCAATCAGTGAGGGATAGCATGAACACAGTTTATGATTTTATCGGCATTGGTATCGGACCTTTTAATCTGGGCCTGGCCTGCCTGAGCGAACCGGTTGAGGGGTTGAACGGCGTGTTTCTCGACCAGAACCCCGGCTTTGACTGGCACACCGGCATGATGCTGGAAAGCGCCCATCTCCAGACGCCGTTTATGGCCGATCTGGTGACGCTGGCCGATCCCACCAGCCCTTACAGCCTGCTGAATTATATGAAGCAGAAAGGGAAGCTTTACGCCTTCTATATTCGCGAAGATTTTTTCCTGATGCGCAAGGAGTACAACCAGTATTGCCAGTGGGCCTGCTCACAGCTCAGCAACCTGCGCTGGAATACCCGCGCTGAGTACGTCAGCTATGACAGTGAGCTTGCGTGCTACCGGGTCCGCACGATTCAGACGCAAAGCGGCGAGCAGCAGGAGTGGCTGACGCGCCAGCTCGTGCTGGGCACCGGCCCCGGCGCCTGGATGCCGCCTTGCAGTCGTCCCTATCAGGATCGGATCACCCATTCCGGTGAGTATCTGCGCAACAAAGCTGACCTTCAGAGCAAGCGTTCAGTCACCGTCGTCGGCAGCGGACAGAGCGCCGCCGAAATTTTCTACGACCTGCTGGGCGATATCGACCGCTGTGGCTATCAGCTGAACTGGATAACCCGGGCGCCGCGCTTCTACCCGCTGGAATATACCAAGCTGACGCTGGAAATGACCTCACCGGAATGGATTGATTATTTCCACGCCCTGCCGTCCGCGAAGCGCGATGAACTGAACGCCTGTCAGAAGAATCTCTACAAGGGTATTAACAGCAGCCTGATCAACGCTATCTACGATCTGATGTATGTGAAACAGCTCGATGGCGATCTTAACGTCAACCTCTTTACCCATTCCGAACTGACCGATATGCGCTGGCTGCCCGAAGGAGAATTTGAGCTTGCGCTTTACCAGCAGGAACAGGCGTGCAGCTATACCCGCCATACCGAAGGTGTGGTCATGGCGACAGGCTATCAGTACCGGCCACCGATATTTATTGAAGGCATCGCACCGCGCCTGCGCTGGGATGATAAGGGGCGTTACGACGTACAGCGCAACTACAGTATCGACCATCACAACAAGGTTTTTGTCCAGAATGCAGAGCTGCATACCCACGGCTTCGTCACGCCCGATTTGGGCATGGCCTGTTACCGCAACTCGGTCATCCTGCGTGAGCTGACTGGCCGGGAAATTTATCCCGTCGAGCGGCAGATCGCCTTCCAGACTTTTCCCGCACTATCGGATCGCTAATATGAAGCAGACTTCCCGCTATACCGCCCTGCGTCCTGCAGGCCTGTTTACCTTGCGTCCCCTGACCGCAGAGGACGCTCCGCTTATCCATAGCTGGGTGACGCGCGATTACGCCCGCTTCTGGGGAATGCAAAATGAGAGCCTGGAGCAGGTAGCCGCCTTCTATCAGGCGCTGACCGCAAAAGATCCCGGCGCTGCGCTGCTGGGCTGCTGCGATGGCGAACCGGTTTTCCTGACCGAGATCTATCAGGCTTCAGAGGATGAAGTTGCGAGGTTTTATCCGGTTCAGCCTGGCGATTACGGTATGCACATCTTAATCGCGCCCGCGACCAGCCCGGTCAGACAGTTCAGCTGGCAGGTTTTCACCCTGGTGATGGACTACCTGTTCAGCCAGCCTGCGGTCAGACGCGTGGTCGTCGAGCCGGATGTACGAAATGAAAAAATCCATCGTCTGAACAAACGTGCCGGGTTCCGCTATCAGCAGAAGATTGATATGGGCCATAAAACCGCGTGGCTGGCGTTTTGCCAGCGTGACGATTATCAGCACTCTCTTATGCAGGAAACAGCGAACATGAACACTACCTCTCCGCTGCTTAGCGGCACCCATCTCGCGGGTGATAACTGGGCCCAGGCCAACCGCATGCTGATCCGTAAAGCGATAGCGGAATTTGCCCATGAGCGGCTTATCGATCCCCGTCAGCAGGATAACGCGTTCTCGCTGGCCGTCCCGGCAGGCGAAGCGGTGTATCGCTTCAAAGCACGCCGGCTTGCGCTGGATCACTGGGAAATTGATGCTGCCTCCCTGAGCAAACAGGAGAACGGGCGTCCTCTGCCACTGGACGCGCTGCAGTTCATCATTGAGTTCAGTGAACAGATCGGCATTCCACCCGCCATGCTGGCGACCTATATGGAAGAGATCACCAGCACCCTGTGCAGCAGCGTTTATAAACTGCAAAAAAACAATCCCGACAGCGCTGCACTGGTGAAGGCTGATTTTCAGACGGTGGAAGCCGCCATGACTGAAGGCCATCCCTGCTTTGTCGCCAACAACGGCAGAATAGGATTTGATGCCAGGGATTATCTGGCTTACGCGCCGGAAGCCGCCAGCCCTATCAACCTGGTCTGGGTGGCCGTTCACCTGCGCAATGCCCACTTCTCAAGTCTGAGTCATCTGGATTATGAACAACTGATGCGTGAGGAGCTTGGCGAGGCCACGATAACGGAATTTAACGGGCAGCTGGTGGCGAAAGGGTTATCGCCGGATGATTATCTCTTTATGCCGGTTCATCCCTGGCAGTGGCAGAATAAATTGCTGACCGTCTTTGCGCCTGATATTGCCAGCTGCGATATTGTCTATCTCGGCACAGGCGAGGACCAGTATCAGGCTCAGCAGTCGATCCGTACTTTCTTTAACCGGAGCCAGCCCGCGCGGCGCTACGTAAAAACCGCCCTGTCGGTGCTGAATATGGGCTTTATGCGCGGCCTGTCGCCCTATTATATGGCCACCACGCCTGCGATTAACGAATGGCTGGCGGCGCTGGTCACAAAGGATACCTGGCTCCAGCGCTGCGGTTTTCGCGTATTGCGTGAGGTCGCGGCCATTGGCTATCACAACCGCTATTACGAGCGCGCTATTCAGGGGGATTCCGCTTATAAAAAAATGTTCGCCGCGCTGTGGCGCGATAATCCGGTGGCGGCGCTTAAGCCAGGCCAGCGCCTGATGACCATGGCCTCCCTGCTGCATGTCGATCACCATCAGCAGGCGCTGCTTCCTGCGCTGATTGCCGATTCCGGTCTGCCCGCAGAGGAATGGATTAGCCGCTATCTGACATGCTATCTCAGCCCGCTACTGCACTGCTTCTATCAGTACGATCTGGTCTTTATGCCGCACGGCGAGAACCTGATCCTGCTGTTTGAAAACAATGTGCCGGTCAGCGCCTATATGAAAGATATTGGCGAAGAGATTGCGGTGATGAATCCCGATGCGATCCTGCCTGAAAAGGTGGAGCGTCTGGCAGTCTCGGTACCTGAAGAACTCAAACTGCTGTCGATCTTTACGGATGTCTTTGACTGTATCTTCCGCTTTATCAGCGCGACGCTCGATGAGTCCGGTACGCTGCCGGAAGCGCATTTCTGGCAGGCGGTTGCCCGCTGTATCAAAACGTATCAGGAGGCGCATCCACAGCACGCCGCTAAATTTGCCCGCTACGATCTGTTTGCGCCTGAATTTACGCGCTCCTGCCTGAACCGGCTGCAGCTCGCCAACAATCAGCAGATGATTAACCTTACCGATCCGGCGGAAAACCTGAAATTCGCCGGCACACTGGTGAACCCTGTCGCCGCCTGGCGCTAGATAATTCGTCAGAATGACATCAAACTGGTGTATGTTGACGCGGTCACTTCGGTGACCGCGTTTTTTCCTTTCATTCACAGGGATCCAGAATGTCTCTTTTTGTTCCCGTGTCGAGTCTGACCCCTCGGCACCTGATTTTCCCGCTGTCGCTGGTGCTGTTTGAGTTCGCCACCTACATTGCTCACGATATGATCCAGCCGGGCATGCTGCTGGTCACCGATGAATTTAATGTCGGCCCGGAATGGGTTTCAGCCTCGCTGACCGCCTACCTGGTGGGTGGAATGGTGCTGCAATGGCTGCTCGGCCCGCTCTCCGACAAGCTGGGCCGTCGTCCGGTCATGCTCACCGGGGTGGTTTTCTTTATGCTGACCTGCATCGCGACACACTGGGTACAGAGTATTGAGCAGTTTATCCTGGTGCGTTTTTTACAGGGGATCAGCCTCTGCTTTATTGGCGCTGTCGGCTATGCGGCTATTCAGGAAGCCTTTGATGAATCGCTGAGCGTCAAAATTATGGCGCTGATGGCCAACGTTGCGCTGATTGCGCCGCTGGCTGGTCCGCTGGCAGGTGCGGCGTTTCTGACGGTGGGAGAGTGGCGGACCATGTTCTGGCTGTTCGCCGCCGTCACCGCCGTGGCGCTGATCGGTTTGTGGCGCACCATGCCGGAGACGTCGGGCGACAGAAATACCTCGCTTTCCCTCCGGTCACTGGGCAAAGGCTACCTTGCGCTGGCAACGGACCGGCAGATTATGAGCGGCTCGCTGGCGATCGGACTGGTAACCATACCCTGCCTCGCCTGGGTTGCCCTCTCGCCGGTTATTCTGATCCATGACGAAGGGCTGAGCCGGATGGACTATGCGCTGTTACAGCTCCCGGTTTTTGTGGCGATGATTGCCGGTAACCTGACGCTTGGCCGCCTCGCCAGCCGTCTGCCGATCGACCGGCCGCTGCGGCTTGGCGCCTGGCCAATCCTGGCCGGACTGGCGCTGTCGGTCGCCAGCAGCGCCATTGATACGCACAGCTATCTCTGGCTGACGGCTGGCCTGAGCCTTTATGGTTTTGGCACGGGCCTGGTCAACGCGGGGCTTTATCGCCTGACGCTGTTTTCCAGCAACGCGGGGAAAGGCAGCGTGGCCGCCATGCTGGGTATGGTCAGCATTGTGGTTTTTGCGCTGGGGATTGAAGCTGCAAAAGGCGCTTATTTCAGCGGCGGCGCGCTCTGGTTCAGCCTGGTGAATCTCGCCTGTGGAGTGGTGTGGTTTGTGCTGGTCAGCGCCTTCCTGCGTGAACGCCAGCGCCGCAGCCAGCTCCACTAAATCTTTACTAACTGCCCTAAAGCTGAAAGCGTTACGGGATCCCCCAGTCTGGCTGGGGGTTTACTGTAGAGATAAAAAACGGGCGGCTCACTGCCGCCCGTTTACGCTTTGCCAGCACCGCCGATTATTTAGGATAGAGATCCTTGCGTTTATAGGGTTCGGTATCGCCCTCTTTACGCGTCTTCAGCAGCTTGAGTATCCAGGTATATTGTTCCGGATTCGGCCTGACAAGATGCTCCACCTCTTCATTCATGCGTCGCGCCAGCGTCGCATCATCAGCATCGACTAAATCGTCCATTGGCGGACGAAGATGAATTTCCAGGCTGTGTTTTTTACCATCATAGACCGGAAATAATGGCACAACGCGGGCGCGACAGACCTTCATCAACCGGCCAACCGCAGGCAGCGTGGCCTTATAGGTGGCAAAGAAATCGACAAATTCGCTCTGTTCCGGCCCGTGATCCTGATCGGGCAGATAATACCCCCAGTAACCCTGACGAATGGATGAGATAAACGGCTTGATGCCGTTATCGCGGGAGTGCAACCGCCCGCCAAAGCGACGCCGGACGGCGTTCCAGACGTAATCCAGCAGCGGATTGCGCTGATGGTTAAACATGGCGGCAACGTTCTGCCCTTCTGCCGCCAGCGCCATGGCAGGAATATCCACGGCCCAGCCGTGGGGAACCAGCAAAATAACGTTCTGCCCTTCTTCACGCAGGCGATCGATGATTTCACGGTTATGCCAGACAATTTTCGGCAGCGCCCGTTCCGGACGTAGCGCGACTTCCGCCATCATCACAATCGCCTGAGGCGCCGCAGCGAACATCTCATCAATCAGCTTTTCCCTGGCCTCTTCAGAAAGCGCCGGCATACAGTAGAAAAGGTTAATCTGGGCGCGACGCCGCGCGCTTCTGGCATATTTACCGGCGAAGCGACCCAGCGCGCCCAGCAGCGGATCGCGCATCCGGCCGGGTACCCAGGCCAGCGCAGCACAGGCGCTGGTGCCCAGCCAGTCTCCCCAGTGACGCGGCAACAGAAAGGACTTTTTGAAGACGGGAATAAACTCACTGCTGCTTTTTTTTCGGTTTTCCATGCACTCGCCTCGAACAATAACCGGCTAATGATAGTGCCGGCGGGCAATTTTGCAATGCCCGCATCATTTCGCTGATAAAAAGAAAAAGCCGGCGGGGAAACCCCGTCGGCCTTGAATAACGCCCAGAGCCGCTTATTGCAGTTTGAGCTTCGGCGTCACCTCGCGAACGCGCGCCAGATAGTCGCTGCGATCTTTGCCCGTCAGCCCTTCCATTCTCGGCAGTTTCGCCGTCAGTGGATTGACCGCCTGATTGTTGATCCAGATTTCATAGTGCAAATGCGGGCCGGTTGAACGCCCGGTATTGCCGGTGAGGCCAATACGATCGCCGCGCTTCACTTTCTGCCCAGGTTTCACCAGCAGCTTTTTCAGGTGCATATAGCGGGTCATATACTGACGACCGTGACGGACCGCGATGTAGTTTCCTGCGCCGCCGCTGCGTTTGGCAACGATCACTTCACCATCGCCCACCGCCAGCACCGGGGTGCCAATCGGTACGGCAAAATCGACGCCTCTGTGCGGCGCTACGCGGCCCGTAACCGGATTCACGCGACGCGGATTAAAGTTAGAGGAGACGCGATACTGCTTAACCGTCGGAAAACGCATAAAGCCACGCGCCAGCCCGGAACCGCTGCGGTCGTAGAATTTGCCGTCTTCCGCGCGGATAGCATAGTAATCTTTGCCGCCGCTTTGCAGCCGGACACCGGCCAGATGGCTCTGTTCACTCTTGCCGTCCAGCATTTCACGCGACATCAGCACGGAGAAGCGATCGCCTTTACGCAGCTTACGGAAGTCGAGCTGCCACTGCAGCGCCTTGATCACGGCGCTGATCTCGCCACCGGAAAGCCCCGCCTGACGGGCGCTGGAAACAAAGCTTCCGTTGACGGTGCCGGCGAGCACGCTGTTTTGCCATTCGCCTTTCTGAATTTCGGAAGAGGATTTAAAACCGTCACCGAAACGATCGTAAATTCGCGTTTCCCGACGGGATGTCTCCCAGCTTAAGCGCTGTAGCTGACCATCGTCGGTCAGCGTCCAGGAGAGCTGCTGACCCACCCGCAGGTTGCGCAGATCGTTATCGACTTTAACCAGCTGGCTAATCACGCCCATATCAATGCCATACTGATTGAGGACGCTACTTAAGGTATCCCCTGATGAGACCACGTAATCGTGGGTGCCGGTTTCATTCGGCACATCCTCGTCGATTTCATCTTTCGGCACATCTTCTTCCGGCGTCGGCGGCGCCTGATCGATCGGCTCGCTCGCCTCTGGCAGCAGCGTACGCAGCTGATTTTTCTCCAGCTCCACCGTTTTTACGATCGGACTGTTGCTGACGGGATGATAGACGTAAGGCCGCCATACCGAGACGGCCAGGGTAACAACGGTAAGCGAACCCAGCATGATGCGGTGGGTTCTCGGCAATGTGTTAAACGCCATGGCGACAGCGCGGGCAATTTGCTGCACGTATTATGTTCCTTTGGGCTCCTTCAGGCAGCTCGCAAACTGGCTGGACAACTGTGCGAGGAAAGTCACATAGCTGTCTCTGTCCGGTGTGATGCCCATTCCCAGCGGATCCAGCGTTCCTGAACGCACTTTGGTTCCTCTGGCAACGGCTTCAACGACGGCCGGCCTGAATTGTGGCTCAGCAAAGACGCAGACCGCCTTTTGCTCAACCAACTCTGTTCGAATATGGTGAAGTCGCTGGGCGCCGGGTTGAATCTCAGGGTTAACGGTAAAATGACCAGACTGCGTCAAGCCGTAGTGTTTTTCAAAGTAGCTGTAAGCATCGTGAAAAACGAAATACCCCTTACCTTTCACCGGCGCAAGCTGAGATTTTATTTGCGTATCGGCTGAGGCCAATTCTGCTTCAAAGTGCTGCAGGTTCGCGTCTAATTTGTCTCTGCTTTGCGGCATAAGTTCCAATAATTTTGCGTGGATTGCAACCGCTGATTGCCTTGCTATCTCAGGGGACATCCACAGGTGCATATTATATTCGCCATGATGGTGATGATGCTCCGCTTCATCATGATCGGCATGGCCATGTTCGTGCTCATGTTCATGGCCATGCTCTTCCTCTTCCGTCCCTTTCATCAGCAGCGGTTTTACCTGGGGTAACGCGGCCAGCGCCAGCGATTTATCATCCGGCAGTTGCCCGATCGTTTTCGGTAAAAAAGCCTCCATTTCAGGCCCAACCCAGACCACCAAATCCGCCTGGCGCAAGCGTTTGACGTCGGAAGGACGCAGCGCATAGTCGTGGGCTGAAGCGCCGTCCGGCAGCAGAATTTCGACCGGGGTCACGCCATCGGCAATGGCGGCAGCGATAAAACCGACGGGCTTGATAGAAGCCACAACGGCGGCGTGGAGTGGTGCGGTAAACGAAGCGGCAATGAGTGAAGCAGAAAGCAGTAAAACCGGGCGCTTATTTTTATGTAACATAATACGTCATTCCATCGTGAGAGGTCGATGGAGTGTGATATTATAACATTCGAAAACTTCTGCAACCCATAATGACTATGCCCTCACTAATAACACTGGAAAAAATAGCCGTCAGCTTCGGCCAGCGTCGCGTGCTTTCGGATGTTTCGCTGACGCTGCAGCCGGGACGTATTCTGACGCTGCTCGGGCCAAACGGCGCGGGGAAATCCACGCTGGTACGCGTGGTACTCGGGTTAATACAGCCCGATCGGGGAGAGATGATCCGCCCCGCCCAGCTACGGATTGGCTACGTGCCGCAAAAAATTCATCTGGACGCCACGCTGCCGCTGACCGTTGAGCGCTTTTTGCTGCTGCGCGGTGGCGTCAGCCGCGCTGAAATCCTGCCTGCACTCATGCGTGTCAACGCCGCCCAGTTGATCCGTTCGCCGCTGCAAAAATTGTCCGGCGGCGAAATGCAGCGTGTGCTGCTGGCCCGCGCCCTGCTGAATCAACCTCAGCTGCTGGTGCTGGATGAACCGACGCAGGGCGTTGATGTTAACGGGCAGGTGGCGCTTTACGATCTTATCGACAAGCTTCGTCAGGAACTGAACTGTGCCGTGCTGATGGTTTCACACGATCTGCATCTGGTGATGGCGAAGACGGATGAAGTGCTCTGTCTTAATCAGCATATTTGCTGCTCCGGCACGCCAGAAGCGGTTTCCCGGCATCCGGAGTTTATCTCCATGTTTGGCCCCCGCGGCGCTGAACAACTGGCAATCTATCGCCATCATCATAACCATCGTCACGACCTACAGGGCCGTATCGTTTTACGCAGAGGACAAGGCGAGTGATCGAACTTCTGTTACCCGGCTGGCTGGCGGGTTTTTTACTGGCGCTGGCGGCAGGCCCGCTTGGCTCATTCGTTGTCTGGCGCCGGATGTCTTATTTCGGTGACACCCTGGCCCATGCCTCCCTGCTTGGGGTTGCGTTTGGCCTGCTGCTGAACATTAATCCTTTTTATGCCGTTATCGCCGTCACGCTGATTCTGTCGCTGGCGCTGGTCTGGCTGGAGCGTCGCCCGCATCTTGCCATCGATACGCTGCTGGGGATTTTCGCCCACAGTGCGCTCTCGCTGGGTCTGGTTGTGGTCAGCCTGATGGCGAACGTTCGGGTCGATTTGATGGCTTACCTGTTTGGCGATCTGCTCTCCGTTACCCCTAACGATCTTTATACCATCGGTATTGGCGTGGTCATCGTGCTGGGGGTACTGGCGCTGAACTGGCGTTCCCTGCTTTCCATGACCATCAGCCCGGAACTGGCGCAGGTGGACGGCGTCAATATTCAGCGCACCAAACTGGTGCTGATGCTGGTGACGGCGCTGACCATCGGCGTGGCGATGAAATTTGTCGGCGCGCTGATTATTACCTCGCTGCTGATTATTCCCGCCGCCACCGCGCGCCGCTTTGCCCGTTCGCCGGAGCAGATGGCCGGCATCGCCGTGCTGGTCGGCATCGCCGCCGTTACGGCAGGGCTGACGTTCTCAGCCTGGTATGACACGCCTGCCGGCCCTTCCGTCGTGCTGGGCGCCGCAGTGATGTTTATGCTCAGCATGGTGAAGAAACCGGCAGTATAGTGGTTGATGATCTGAAGCCTGGCGGAAGCCACTACATCAGGCAGCGCGCTGATACATAAGCCGGCGCGTCTGTGGCACTAACAGAAAAACCGGGGAATCCCGGTTTTTTTATGCCCAGAACAGGCGCGTACGCTTCCTGCCGGGAAGTGCTGAGTAAGTAACAGGTTGCCGCGTTGGGTGGCGTCGCGTCTGGCACCGGCATTAAGCAATAACGCCTTAACCAGCGCCTCTGCGGTGACAATAAAAAAACCGGGCAAGCCCGGTTTTTTGCAGAATTCGCGCTAAAGCTACTCTTCCCGGGTAATGCCGAAATGCTTATAGGCATGCTGGGTGGCGATACGTCCACGCGGCGTCCGCTGAATAAATCCCTGCTGGATCAGATAAGGTTCCAGCACATCCTCAATGGTTTCACGCTCTTCGCCAATCGCCGCCGCCAGGTTATCCAGTCCGACGGGCCCGCCGGTAAATTTATCGATAATGGCCAGCAGGAGTTTGCGATCCATATAATCGAAACCTTCCGTATCGACGCTCAGCATATCCAGTGCTTTCGACGCCACTTCGCCGCTGAGGCTGCCGGCCGCACGGACTTCTGAGAAGTCCCGCACCCGGCGAAGCAGACGGTTAGCGATACGCGGCGTACCGCGAGAGCGACGGGCAACTTCCAGCGCGCCTTCTTCACTGAGCGGCAGGCCCAGGCAGGCGGCGCTGCGTCCGACGATATGCTGCAGATCTTCCACCCGGTAAAACTCAAGCCGCTGAACGATGCCAAACCGATCGCGCAGTGGCGAGGTCAGAGAACCTGCACGGGTTGTCGCGCCAATCAGCGTAAAAGGGGGCAGATCCAGCTTGATGGAGCGGGCGGCTGGCCCCTCCCCGATCATGATATCGAGCTGATAATCTTCCATCGCCGGATAGAGCACTTCCTCCACCACCGGCGAGAGACGGTGGATCTCATCGATAAAGAGCACATCGTGAGGCTCCAGGTTGGTCAGCATCGCCGCCAGATCGCCCGCCTTCTCCAGCACCGGACCGGAGGTGGTGCGCAGATTAACGCCCATCTCATTGGCAACAATATTGGCCAGCGTGGTTTTCCCCAGTCCCGGCGGGCCGAAGATCAACAGGTGGTCGAGCGCATCCCCGCGCATTTTGGCCGCCTGGATAAAAATTTCCATCTGCTCGCGCACCACCGGCTGGCCCACATACTCTTGCAGCAGTTTTGGACGTATAGCGCGGTCAACGAGTTCTTCTTCATTGACGGAGCCCGGCGAGACCAGACGATCGGCTTCAATCATGCATTACCTCAAATAGCGGCGCGCAGGGCTTCGCGAATCAGCGTTTCACAGTCAGCGTCAGGACGTCCGACTTTACTTATCATCCGGCTGGCTTCCTGAGGTTTATACCCCAGCGACACCAGAGCGGCAACCGCCTCGCTCTCTGCATCGTTCGCCGCGTCGGCAGGCTGAACCTCACTGGTAAGGGCAAATGGCGTATCGGCCGCGAAGAGATCGCCATGCATGCCCTTGAAGCGGTCTTTCATTTCCACCACCAGCCGCTCTGCGGTTTTCTTCCCCACGCCTGGCAGTTTGACCAGCGCCGCAATTTCTTCCCGCTCGACGGCGGTAACAAACTGCTGCGCGGACATGCCGGAAAGAATGGCAAGCGCCAGCTTTGGCCCGACGCCGTTAACTTTGATCAGCTCGCGAAACAGCGCCCGTTCCTGCTTGCTGTTGAAGCCAAAGAGCAGCTGGGCATCTTCCCGCACCACGAAATGGGTGAAGATCACCGCTTCGTGACTGAGTTCGGGAAGCTCGTAAAAGCAGGTCATCGGCATATGGACTTCATAGCCTACGCCGTTGGCTTCCAGCAGCACCAGCGGCGGCTGTTTCTCCAGGATCGTGCCTCTTAAACGTCCAATCACGTTCGCTTCCTTCCATAACAATCAGTGCGGGGGTTATATCATAAAAAAAGCTGGATGAATATCCAGCTTGTCAGGAGCGCAGGCGTCCGCGGGCCAGGTTAAGCTGCCCTTCGCCCATGCGGTTAGCGTTCTGGCTAACGTGACAGTGGGTGATGGCGATAGCCAGCGCATCGGCGGCGTCCGCCTGAGGACTGGCCGACAGCTTCAGCAGCGTTTTGACCATATGCTGCACCTGGCTTTTTTCCGCGCTGCCAGTGCCGACCACGGTCTGCTTAACCTGACGGGCGGCATACTCGAAAACCGGCAGATCGTGATTCACTGCCGCCACGATAGCCGCACCGCGCGCCTGCCCCAGCTTAAGCGCTGAGTCGGCGTTTTTCGCCATAAATACCTGCTCAATGGCGAAATAGTCCGGCTGGAACTGCGTGATGATTTCGCTGACGCCAGCATAGATAAGCTTCAGGCGGGTGGGCAAATCCGTCACGCTGGTCCGGATACAGCCGCTGCCCAGATAGGTTAACTGCCTGCCCACCTGACGGATAACGCCGTAGCCGGTGATGCGTGAACCCGGATCGATACCTAAAATGATCGCCATCACGCTCCTCCGGCCAGGTTTTGCTGCGGGGTAAACAACGCCATTAAAGGGTTGCCGCCACCTCGTCAGAAATCTCACCGTTGTGGTAGACCTCCTGAACGTCATCGCAATCTTCCAGCATGTCGATCAGACGCAGCAGCTTCGGCGCGGTTTCCGCATCCATATCCGCTTTGGTGGAGGGGATCATGGTAACTTCTGCCGTATCCGCCTTCAGACCTGCCGCTTCCAGCGCATCTTTCACGTCACCGAGAGTTTCCCAGGCGGTAAAGACGTCAATCGCGCCGTCATCGTAGGTCACCACGTCATCAGCACCCGCTTCCAGCGCGGCATCCATCACCGTATCTTCTTCCAGACCCGGTGCAAATGAAATCACCCCTTTGCGGGTAAAGAGATAGGCGACTGAGCCGTCGGTGCCCAGGTTGCCGCCAGTTTTGGTAAAGGCGTGACGCACTTCAGAAACGGTGCGGTTGCGGTTATCACTCAGGCATTCCACCATGACCGCCGTGCCGCCAGGACCATAACCTTCATAAATGATGGTTTCCATGTTGCTGTCGTCTTCACCGCCCACGCCACGCGCAATGGCGCGGTTCATGGTGTCACGCGTCATATTGTTTGACAGCGCTTTATCCATAGCGGCGCGCAGGCGCGGGTTGGAGGCGGCATCACCACCGCCCAGCTTGGCTGCGGTAACCAGCTCACGGATAATTTTGGTGAAAATTTTGCCGCGTTTGGCATCCTGTGCCGCTTTACGGTGTTTGGTGTTAGCCCATTTACTATGACCAGCCATCTGTTCCTGTCTCCAAAATTAACATCGGCCAGGCTCTCTTACCGGCAACGTTGTCCGCTGGCTGTGCCCGCAATCCTCAGGTACATAAGTACGCTGTGGTTGCTGCGCGCAGGCGGCGAACAAATCTGCTGTGCCGGTATATGCCTGAACCTTTGACTTATTCCATCCCTTCAGCCACGTGATCGTAAGCCAGGGAACTACATAACAAATTCTTTAATCGCCTGGCTGTTACTCCAGGACTTAGTCAGCGCGGCGGCTTCATCCGCGGGCAGCCACTGATAAGCGAGATGCTCGCTTAAAGCGATATCCTGCTCTGCGGGCAGCGCCAGGCTGAACCAGTGTTCAGTGTTGTGCGTCACTTCCGGCGCGTAACGGTGGCGAAAGTGGGCAAAGATTTCGAACTCAATCTGACGCTGACAGTTCACCATGCTGAACTGCCCAAGCCCGATATCAATTCCCACCTCTTCACGCACCTCACGCGCGGCGGTTTCCGCCAGCGTTTCACCCGGTTCCTGGCTGCCGGTAACCGACTGCCAGAACGCCGGATCGTCACGTCGCTGTAGCATCAGCACCCGCCTGGTATCGCGGGCGTAAATCACCACCAGTACCGAAACGGGATGCTTAAAGGCCATTCAGTCGTTCTCTGATGGCGTATCCGCAGGCGCGTTCTGGTATTTTTTGATGACTTCAATACCCAGTTCACCCAGCGATGCCGGATTGGCAAAGCTTGGCGCTTCGGTCATCAGGCAGGCCGCCGCGGTGGTTTTCGGGAAGGCGATAACGTCACGGATATTATCCGTGCCGGTCAGCAGCATCACCAGACGATCCAGACCAAATGCCAGGCCCGCATGAGGCGGCGTACCATACTTCAGCGCATCAAGCAGGAAGCCGAACTTCTCACGCTGCTCCTGTTCGGTAATACCGAGAATGCCAAAGACGGTCTGCTGCATCTGTCCGTTATGAATACGGACTGAGCCGCCGCCGACTTCGTAACCGTTAATCACCATGTCGTAGGCGTTAGCAATAGCGGTTTCCGGCGCGGCTTTCAGCGCTTCCGGCGTCATCTCTTTCGGTGCGGTAAAGGGATGGTGCATCGCGGTCAGACCGCCTTCGCCATCCTCTTCGAACATCGGGAAGTCCACTACCCACAGCGGCGCCCAGGCCGCGTTATCGGTAATGGCCAGATCGCGGCCCAGCTTCAGGCGCAGCGCGCCAAGCGCGTCGGCAACGATTTTAGCGCTGTCTGCGCCAAAGAAAATCGCATCGCCGTCAGCGGCAGAGGTGCGGCTCAGGATCGCTTCCACGATTTCGGCGTTCAGGAATTTGGCCACCGGGCTGGTTACGCCTTCCAGACCTTTTGCACGTTCGTTGACTTTCATCCACGCCAGGCCTTTCGCGCCGTAGATTTCTACAAACTTGCCATATTCATCGATCTGCTTGCGGCTAAGCCCAGCGCCACCCGGCACGCGCAGTGCGGCAATGCGGCCCTTAGGATCGTTAGCCGGGCCAGAGAAGACCTTAAACTCAACGTCTTTCAGCAGATCGGCAACGTCCACCAGCTCCATCGGGTTACGCAGATCCGGCTTATCGGAACCGTAACGGCGCATCGCCTCTTCAAAGGTCATCATCGGGAAATCGCCCAGATCGACACCTTTCACGTTCTGCCACAGCTCGCGCACCATCCGCTCCATGATTTCACGCACCTGAGGCGCGGTCATAAAGGAGGTTTCAACATCAATCTGGGTAAATTCAGGCTGACGGTCAGCACGTAAATCTTCATCGCGGAAGCATTTCACGATCTGGTAATAGCGATCGAAGCCGGACATCATCAGCAGCTGTTTGAACAGCTGAGGTGACTGCGGCAGCGCATAGAACTTGCCTTTATGCACGCGGCTCGGCACCAGATAGTCACGCGCGCCTTCCGGCGTCGCTTTAGTCAGCATCGGTGTTTCAATATCCAGAAAGCCGTTATCGTCCATAAAGCGGCGCACAAAGCTGGTGATTTTCGCTCGCGCCTTCAGGCGGTTTGCCATATCCGGACGGCGCAGATCCAGATAGCGGTATTTCAGACGCGCTTCTTCACTGTTGACCTGGTTGGAGTCCAGCGGCAGCGGCTCAGCGCGGTTGATGATGGTCAGATCGGTAGCGAACACTTCCACTTCGCCGGTCGCCATATCGGGGTTTTTGTTTTTCTCATCACGGGCGCGAACGGTGCCGGTGATCTGGAGGCAAAATTCGTTACGCAGCTCGGAGGCGAGCTTAAAGGCGTCCTGACGATCCGGGTCGAAAAAGACCTGCACGATACCTTCACGATCGCGCATATCAATAAAAATCAGGCTCCCCAGATCGCGGCGGCGATTGACCCAACCGCACAGTGTCACTTGCTGGCCTACGTGGGACAGATTGAGCTGTCCGCAATACTCAGTTCGCATAACGATATCCTTTAATCTTCGCCGCTTACGCGCAGCAGGGAGAACTTTTACCGCCCTTCCGGGCGCTGCTGACGCGAAAAATGGCGGCCATTATAATGGAAAAAGCGCGGCGCGATAAGTGCCGGCACCGCATCAATAGCGCCTTTCGCGGTCAAAACAGGCGATGCTCCCCTTGCGCCTCACAAAAGCTAACAAATTTCACGCTTTTCGAACATTGTTCTGGTCGCTTCAGGCGAAGGATCGCCTGTAATCTCAACAATTTCCCCCAACTATGGAGAATGTATGCTGGAGTTAACTGCTGATAAAACCGCGCTGGTGCTGATTGACCTGCAGGAAGGGATCCTGCCTTATGCCGCAGGTCCCCATCAGGCCAGTGATGTGGTCGCCCGTTCGGCGACGCTGGCGGCAAAATTCCGCTCGGTCAACGCGCCGGTTGTGCTGGTGCGCGTGGGCTGGTCAGCCGACTTTGGCGATGCGCCGAAGCAGCAGGTGGACGTCAGCCACAGCGGCGCCCTGCCTGAGAACTGGTGGGTCTATCCGGCTGCGCTCGGTAAACAGGAAAGCGATATCGAAGTGACCAAACGCCAGTGGGGCGCTTTTTACGGCACCGATCTGGAGCTTCAGCTGCGCCGCCGCGGCATTGATACGATCGTGCTGGGCGGGATCGCCACCAATATTGGCGTGGAATCGACGGCCCGTAACGCCTGGGAGCTTGGTTTTGATCTGGTGGTGGTCGAGGATATTTGCAGCGCTGGCAGCGCCGAAGAGCATCACGGCAGCTTTAAAAATATCTTCCCGCGTCTGGGACGCGTCCGCTCGTCCGGTGAGGTATTAAGCGCGCTCTGATGCTGACGCAACCCGATCTCCGCAGCGTCGGGTTGCACTCTTCCTCTCCCCCCGCTACATTTTTAGCCTGCTTATCGATACAGGACGCGCCGGTGACGCCTTTTTATCTCGGACTGCCGCAGTGGCAGCATCCCCACTGGAAGAAAATCGGGCTTCATACCCTTGCCGACTACGCGCACTATTTTAACTGTGTTGAGGGTAATACCACGCTCTATGCGCTGCCCCGGCCTGAGATTGTGCAGCGCTGGCGTGATATGACGCATGATGATTTCCGTTTCTGCTTTAAATTCCCTGCCACCATCAGTCACCAGGCTGGCCTGCGCAACTGCGCCGATTTGACCGCCGAATTCTTCGCTTTGATGACGCCGCTTTCGGCAAGGATTGGTCAGTTCTGGCTGCAACTTCCCGCCGCCTTTGGCCCGGCGGCGCTGGAAACGCTCTGGGCATTTCTCGACGGCCTGCCGGGCGAGTACAGCTATGGCGTTGAGGTACGTCATCCCGAGTTTTTTACTAAAGGTGAGGCGGAACGCGCGCTTAATCGCGGCCTGCATCAGCGCGGCGTTAACAGAGTGATTCTGGATACGCGCGGCGTCCATTCGGCCCATCCCAGCAATCCGGCAATTATTGAAGCACAGCGCAAAAAACCGGTCCTTCCCGTCCATGCCGTCATGACCGCGCAGCAGCCGATGATCCGTTTTATCGGCGGCGACGAGCCGCAGGACAATCTGCGCTGGTTCCAGGCCTGGCTGCAGAAGCTGCCGGAATGGACCGCCAGCGGGCAGCCCTGGCTGTTTATTCACACGCCTGATATCGCCTTTGCGCCCGATCTGGTGCAGTACCTCTGGCCCGCCCTCCAGCAGGCTGTGCCGCAGGTGGGCGACGCGCCGGGCTGGCCGCAGCAGGACCGGCTTTTTTAACTGCCAGTACGGGATTCTGTTTCGGCGTTGTATTGACGCTGACAATAGCCGCTTTCGCCGTTATGATGGCGCCAGAATTTTCCAGGCTTAAGGGAGCCAGAATGGTCAGCGCCTTGTATGTTGTGCTCGGAGCACTGTTCCTGATTAAGTTTTCGTTTGATGTAATTCGTCTGCGTCGCCTCTATCACGTCTCAACCGGTGACGGCGGCTTCTTTGAGCTGCAAACCGCTATTCGTATTCATGGTAATGCGGCGGAATATATCCCGGTTGCGATGCTGATGATGGTGATGATGGAGATGAACGGCGCTGAGATCTGGATGCTGCATCTGGTTGGCATCGTTTTCTTTCTGGGGCGCAGCCTCCATTTTTACGGTATGAACAGCAGCACCCTGCTCTGGCGAAAAAATGGCATGATCCTGACGATAATATCTCTGGTCGTCATGATCTTACTTAACCTGGTTTATCTTCCCTGGGATCTGGTGATGCCGCTGCGTTAACGCCCTGTCCGTTCTGCCCTTCCACTAATGGACCGGGCAGAACAGGTGCAGCCTGCGTCGCTTTCTGCCAAAATAGCGCCTTTCCGTTTTTCTTCCGGACTTACCACTATGTCTAACCGCGATACGCTGTTCTCCGCGCCGATTGCCAAACTGGGCGACTGGACGTTTGATGAGCGCGTGGCCGAAGTTTTTCCCGATATGATCCAGCGTTCCGTGCCGGGTTATTCCAATATCATTTCCATGATCGGCATGCTGGCTGAACGTTTTGTGCAGCCGGGCAGTCAGGTTTATGATCTGGGCTGCTCGCTGGGCGCGGCTACACTTTCCGTGCGCCGCAATATCAAGGCTGAAGGCTGTAAGATAATCTCCGTCGATAACTCGCCCGCCATGGTTGAGCGCTGCCGGAGGCATATTGATGCATTCCGGGCAGAGACGCCGGTTGAGGTGATCGAGGCCGATATTCGTGATATCGCCATTGAGAATGCATCGATGGTGGTGCTGAACTTTACGCTCCAGTTCCTCGATCCTGATGAGCGTCAGCAACTGCTGAACACTATCTGGCAGGGGCTGCGACCCGGCGGCGCGCTGGTGCTGTCCGAGAAATTCAGTTTTGCTGATGCTGATGTGGGTGAACTGCTGTTCAATATGCATCACGATTTCAAACGGGCTAACGGCTACAGCGAACTGGAAATCAGCCAGAAGCGCAGCATGCTGGAAAATGTCATGCTGACCGACAGCGTGGAAACCCATAAATCGCGTTTGCGTACCGCCGGCTTTGAACACGCGGAACTCTGGTTCCAGTGTTTTAACTTCGGTTCGCTGATCGCCCTTAAAGCAGGTTCCGCCTGATGGACTTCGGTAATTTTTATCAACTTATTGCAAAAGGCCCGCTTGCCCACTGGCTGGAAACCCTGCCGGCGCAAATTGCGGCCTGGCAGCGCGAGCAGTTGCACGGTCATTTTAAAAACTGGGATCGGTCGGTCGGGCATCTGCCGACCATTGTACCGGAAACGCTCGATCTGCTGCACAGCGTGACCGCTGACAGCAGCCAGCTCAGCGATCGCCAGCGCAGCGGTATCGAAAGCCTGCTGCGCAACCTGATGCCGTGGCGCAAAGGGCCCTACTCACTGTACGGCGTACATATTGATACTGAATGGCGCTCCGACTGGAAATGGGATCGCGTGCTGCCACATATTTCGCCGCTGGCGGGCCGCACCGTGCTCGACGTCGGCTGCGGCAGCGGTTATCACATGTGGCGTATGATCGGTGCAGGCGCAAATCTGGTGGTGGGCATCGATCCGATGCAGCTGTTTATCTGCCAGTTCGAGGCCGTGCGCAAGCTGCTCGGCGACGATCAGCGCGCGCACGTGCTGCCGCTCGGCATTGAACAGCTCCCGGAACTGAAAGCCTTCGATACGGTGTTTTCAATGGGCGTGCTTTATCACCGTCGTTCTCCGCTGGATCATCTGTTTCAGCTGAAAAATCAGCTGGTCAGCGGCGGCGAACTGGTGCTGGAGACGCTGGTGGTCGAAGGCGACGAGCACGCGGTGCTGGTGCCGGGCGAACGCTACGCGCAGATGCGCAACGTCTATTTCATTCCCTCTACCGGCGCGCTGAAAAACTGGCTGGAGAAATGCGGCTTTGTTGACGTGAAGATCGCGGACTATTCCGTTACCTCAACGGAAGAGCAGCGCCGCACCGACTGGATGACCAGCGAGTCGCTGGCGGAATTCCTTGACCCCAACGATCCAACAAAAACCGTGGAAGGTTATCCGGCCCCGCTACGCGCCGTGCTGGTCGCGCGTAAACCTTAACTGATCGCCCCACCCGTTTCTCTGCGGGTGGGGAACTGCTTTCGCCCCGTCCAGACTATCGCATTTCGATCTCCTCCTTTCTGAAAGTGACGTGATAAACAGCGCATGCTGACTAATTTTTGCCAAAAAACCTTTTTAAACAAACCCTGTCGGGAAAATGGGTCCAGGATGTAAGGCGTACGGCATCTTTTTCATTTCACTGAAAGGAGTCCCACATGAGTAAGTTTGTTTTCTCTTCCCCGCGAAAATATGTTCAGGGCGCAGGCGTGATGGCACAGCTGGGTGAGTACGTTGCGGAATTGGGCAACAGCGCCTTTGTGGTGGCTGACGATATTGTCTGGGGGCTGGCTGGCAAAGATGTGCAGGCTTCCCTGCAACAAAGTCAGGTTGAATGCCACTATCAGCGGTTTAACGGCGAAGCGTCAGGCAACGAAATTTCACGCCTGGCTGCGCTGGCGCAGGAAAGCGGCGCCAGCCTGGTGGTCGGCGTTGGCGGTGGGAAAACGCTGGATACCGTTAAGGCGGTGGCAGATGAACTGAAACAGCCTGTAGTGATCGTGCCGACTATCGCTTCAACGGATGCGCCCTGCAGCGCCCTTTCCGTGATCTATTCCGACAGCGGCGTCTTTGAGAGTTACCGTTTTTACAGTAAGAACCCCGATCTGGTGCTGGTTGATACCCAGGTGTGCGCCAGAGCGCCGGTGAGGCTGTTTGCGTCCGGTATCGCTGATGGCCTGGCGACCTTTGTGGAAGCGCAGGCGGTGAAACGCTCGCACAGCAAATCGATGGTGAATGGCGATCCTACCATCGCCGGGATGGCTATTGCAGAAGCCTGTGAAAAAACGCTGCTCGCCTTTGGCTTCAGCGCTTATCAGGCGGTTGAGAAAAAAGTGGTGACGCCGGCAGTGGAAGCGGTCGTTGAAGCGAATACGCTGCTTTCAGGGCTGGGCTTTGAGAATGCCGGCCTGGCGGGCGCTCACGCCATTCATAATGGGTTTACCGCGATTGAGGGCGATATCCATCACCTGACCCATGGTGAGAAGGTTGCTTATGGCACGCTGACGCAGATGGTGCTTGAGCAGCGTACTGATGAAGAGATCGCCCGCTACATTCGCTTCTATCGCTCCATCAAGATGCCCACCACGCTTAAGGAGATCCATCTGGAAAACGAAAGTTGGGAAAACCTGGTGAAGGTCGGTGCGCTCGCCAATAACGAAGGCGATACCCTGAAAAATCTCAACCCGAATCTGGGTGCGGAAGATATTGCCAGCGCGATTCTGGCCGTGGATGCATTCAGTAAAACGGTCAGTTAACCGCAAAACTGTAAGGGGCCGCCGTGCCCCTTTTTGCATCAGTAGCGACGTTAAGTGCAGTGCGGCATCTTCAGGCTTTTAACCGCAATCTGCACTGATCTGTGGGTTATCTCCTCAGAATTGTTTGTATGCCCGACGACTCATGCACGGTGATATCTCTCACGACATACTGCAACTGCCCCACCAATGTGTCGCTAATAACCCGGTCTCACCCTGTTGTCATGGCTGACTGGTTTGTTACCAAGTTAAGAAGCTCGCCACAGGCAGAGGCGTAACTATTTTTCCCAATACTCATAGCGGTAAGCCGCGCTGATATTACGGCTGACCACGGCGCCGGGATAGGTTTCCTTCTCATGCAGATAGCTGAGCGTGCAGTTGCCGCGGTTATCCCATAGCTGGCATTCGTCCAGCGAGGTTTTTTCGCTGAACGCATTATGTTCCTGTGAGTGCAGCTTCAGCTCACGGTCCTTGTTGTCATAGTGCCAGGTCATCTTACTGTCCGGTGACTCGGAAGCCACCAGCTGGTTTTTGGGGTTCCAGCGGTAGCGGGTTTCGCCGTTCGCCTGGCTGTCAGAACTGCGCGATACGCTTTTGATTAGCCGCTGCTGCCGATCAAACGTATAAATCGTCTCGGTAAAACCCTTTTCCCCTTTGAGTAAAAAAGCTTCTGTGGCGCTGGTTATCGTCCCTTTTTCGCCGATCAGATAGTTAATGGTACCCTGCTTGCGGTTGACCTCAACGGCCTTCCCCTGTTTCAACACGAAGACTGAGATATCGTATACGGCCTGCCAGCCGCTCGCTGCCTGGACAACGCTTTGTACCATCTTCAGCATCACGTTATTTTCATTTTTGTCGAAGCTGATGTCGGCGCGCAGCAGCGTCCCGCATTCATCGAACTGACCCAGAATGCGCCTTTGCTGGTTAACGTCACGCCCAAACTCCCCAAGCACAACCTGTTTTACCGGGCCTTTGGCCGTTCCACCAAGTAACACGATACCGTTACTGTTATTGATGAGCTCAGCATGAGGGGGACATTTCTGCGCCGCAAAGGCGCTGCCCATAAGCAGTAAACCAAGACTACAGACGCTCAGCATGATGATTTTCATCGCGATCCCGTGAAGGTAATGACATTCTGCTGTAAGTGTAAAAGGGATTCTGGCGAAGCAGAATTTATATTGCTAACTCTGGTGCCGGTAATGTGGATTTACTCAGGGGAGACAGAGATCCACAAATGCAGATAACCGACGCCCCTGCTTTCACTCCAGCTATTATTTCAGGCTCACTGCCGGGCCCCGTTTAACCGGCGAAAAAAAGCCCCATCAAAACGATGGGGCCTGGTACTTGCAAACATCACGTCGCTGAACTGGCGTGCTGCGCGGCAAAATCTGGTTCAGGCCACGTGGACCGGTGCACTGAGCGACATGGCAACCTTCATCGCTTCGACCATATCACCGTCTACGCAGGTACGGCTGAATTCATCGGTTTCCGCAATGGAACTCATGGAAACCCCCGCTTTACGATAGCGCATGGGCGACGCTATTCGCTGGCTGGCCGAGCTGTGGATCTCACTCAGCCCGGCTTCGATAAACTTTTGCAGGTTGCTGAGACGTACGCCAGCACCTGCCATAATGATTGGACCACGGGTGGAGCGAGTTAGTTCCCTCAGCAGCGGCAATCCACTTTCGGCACTCTGCTGCTGCCCTGATGTCAGTATCCGGGCAACCCCCAAATCGGTCAGCTGTTGCAGCGTAACCAGCGGGCTGTGGCAGAGATCGAACGCACGATGAAAAGTGACCGCCATTCCTTCACACAGCGCCATGATCTCTTTCATGCGCTTAAGGTCAACGTGCCCATCAACGTCCAGGATGCCGATAACCAAACCGGGAAAGCCCAGTTCACGAAGGAAAGCGACGTCGGATTTCATTTCATTGAATTCGCCCGCGGTAAAACAAAAATCTCCCCCACGCGGACGGACGATAGGATGAACGGGAATCGTAATATTTTTCCGGGCCTGCATCAGACTGCCCGCCGACGGGGTCAGCCCACCTTCGGAGGGCGCAGCGCAAAGTTCGATACGATCGGCTCCTGCCTTCTCCGCCGTCAAAGCACAATCGACTCCGTAGCAGCATACTTCCAGTTTAAGCATTCCATCCTCCTGTTAATGCCTGCCGGTTGGTTGTGATAATCTTTCCAGATACGTAGTGTGCATTAAAAACTTATGAATAATAGTAACGGGAAATAGTCACATGGCATCCAGTTTTAATGAACGGATCGATCGCCGTCACAGCGATAGTCTGAAATGGCAAAAATATGGTGACCAGGATATCCTCCCTCTCTGGGTGGCCGATACGGATTTCCGCTCGCCGCAGTGCGTGATTGATGCGCTTAAAGCGCGCGTTGAACATGGCGTTTTCGGCTACGGCGGCACGCCTGGTGAACTGATTGATGTCATCATCGCCCGGATGAGAGAACGTTATCAGTGGGAGATCAAACCTGAATGGCTGGTGTTCCTGCCCGGCATCGTCAGCGGTCTGAATATCTCGGTTCGCGCCTTCACCACCCCTCATCAGGGCACTGTCGCGCCCACCCCCATCTATCCGCCTTTCCGCTCGGCCGCCAAGCTGGCCGATCGTACGCAAATTAACGGCCAGTTACGGCTGGAAAATCAGCGCTGGGTGATGGATATCGGGGCGCTTGAGCCCCAGATGAACGGTAATGAAAAATTATTGATGCTGTGTAATCCGCAGAACCCCGGCGGCACCGTTTACCGCAAAGAGGAGCTTGAGGCGCAGCTTCGCTTCGCCCAGCGTCACGATTTGATTGTCTGCTCCGATGAAATTCATTGCGATCTCCTGCTGGAGCCCGGCGTTAAGCATATTCCTTTTGCCACGCTGAGCAGCGATGCTGAACAGCGTTCGATCACGCTGATTTCGCCCTCTAAAACCTTCAATATTGCCGGACTGGGCGCGTCGCTGGCGATCATTCCTGACGCCAGCCTGCGGGCCCGCTTTACGCAAACACGTCAGGGCATTGTACCTGGCGTGGATATTCTGGCTTACGTCGCCGCCACCGCGGCCTGGCGCGATGGGCAGGCCTGGCTGGATGAGAAGCTGGCCTATCTGCGGGAAAGCCGCGATTTACTCACCAGCCGCATTAACGCAATGCCGGGACTCTCTGTCGCCCCGCCAGAAGCGACCTATCTGGCCTGGATCGATGCCAGCAAGCTGGGCGTTGCCAGCCCGGCGCGTTTCTTTGAACATCACGGTCTGGGCTTCTCGGCAGGACGGGAATTTGGCGACGATGGGTTTGTTCGCTTTAACTTTGGCTGCCCGCGAGACCTCATCCATGAGGCGCTCCGGCGGATGGAAAACGCGTTGAGAACGCTTAACCGTTAAGGTTACGCGCGCTCGCTCTCCACAATCTCTTTCAGGCTCCAGGGATGGAACTTGATGGTCACCGTACCATCGGTCACCGCCAGAGTAGGATTAGGCAGCCTCTCGCCTTCACCTTCCGGCGCGCTGCTTTTTACTGAAATGCCAGGTTCACATAAGCCTTCGTCAGCAAGCAGGGCCAGCGCCCGCATCCCCAGCTGTGCCGGTTCGCCTCTCAGCACGACCTCAATATGTTCCCAGCCCTCATGCCGGTACAAGCGGTTGCCCGGCCAGGGGAGCTCAATCACCGCGATTTCCCACGGCCCTACCTTCAGCGGGCAACGCAGTTCAAAGAGTGCGATAGGACGACCGTTGATCGTTTTTTCTGAAAACAGCTCGCCAAGCTGTAAAAAGCCTTGCTTCCAGCGTTCCGCGGTGGTGTTCTGATGACAGCGCACGGCGATATGATCCACTGCCAGTGAAGCGAGATCGAGCCCGAGCCGGGCCGCCAGCTGATTAAGAGAAGCTTCAAATTGCGGCAAATCATTAGCCAGATCGCTCAGTTTGTCTTTCCATATCTCTTCAGACATGCTCATTTCGCCATATAACATTAATTAACCTTATCATTACGCACATTTCCCAGGCACTCTCCGGTCCACTGTAGTAAACAATTTCTCATAAATTATGTAACATTCTTATCAAATGCCGCGTTTTTCTCCAGGAAAGCTCAGTTTTCGCTGGCACAGTACCAGTTCTTACTTTAGAAAGTTACCTTTAACTATCTGTTTTGATTTGAGTTAAATTGTACAATGCGACGATTCTTAAATACAAATCGGCATGCTGTACTGTATGATTTTACTTCTTAATTGAACCCGGTTTTCCTTAAAGGAAAGGCATCATGCTCATGTTAATCTTTGTCGCAGTGCTGATCGCGATGATGGGGTTTGCTCTGGTACGCCACTGGAAGATCCGTAATACGAAAACCACCGTTGCCAGCCCTTACCGGCCACATCGTCGCCGTTAAGTCCCCTCTCTCAGGCGGGAAACTGCGTTCACCGGGTTTCCCGTTTCTGATCCTGTCCCTACAGGTTCCTGGATAACCGGAACGAAAATGCAGTATACTTTTCCCCTTATTTTTTTAGCGGTGCCATTGTACAGCAGATCCCTCTGCTGACGGGCTTCGCTGAGGCAGGCGGCCTGCGCAACTAGCGCGGGCCTTTTCAGCATATTAAGGTAACCCGGTGAATATTCAGGCTCTTCTTTCCGAAAAAGTCAGTCAGGCGATGATCGCAGCAGGCGCCCCGGCCGACTGTGAACCCCAGGTTCGGCAGTCAGCTAAAGTCCAGTTTGGTGACTACCAGGCAAACGGCATCATGGCCGTGGCCAAAAAACTGGGCATGGCGCCCCGACAACTGGCAGAAGAAGTCCTCCGGCATCTCGATCTTCAGGGCATCGCCAGCAAGGTGGAGATCGCCGGACCGGGCTTTATCAATCTTTTCCTCGACGCTGGCTGGCTTTCCGCTCAGGTGGATAGCGTGATCGATGCGCCGCGCCTTGGCGTGGCGCCGGTCGAGCCGCAAACGGTGGTTATCGACTATTCCGCGCCAAACGTGGCCAAAGAGATGCATGTTGGCCACGTACGCTCCACCATCATTGGTGATGCCGCCGTCCGCACGCTCTCATTCCTCGGTCATAATGTGATCCGTGCCAACCATGTCGGCGACTGGGGTACGCAGTTCGGTATGCTGATTGCGTTCCTGGAAAAACAGCAGAATGAGCATCACGAAGAGATCGCCCTTTCTGACCTGGAAAATTTCTACCGTGAAGCTAAGCGCACCTACGATGAAGATCCGGCCTTTGCCGAACGCGCGCGCGGCTACGTGGTGAAGTTGCAGGGCGGCGATGAATACTGCCGTAAAATGTGGAAAAAGCTGGTCGACATTACCATGTCTCATAACCAGATCGTCTATGACCGCATGAACGTGACGCTGACCCGTGATGACGTGATGGGCGAAAGCCTCTATAACGACATGCTGCCCGGCATCGTGGCCGACCTGAAAGCTAAAGGTCTGGCGGTCGAGAGCGAAGGCGCAACGGTGGTTTTCCTTGACGAATATAAGAATAAAGATGGCGATCCGATGGGCGTGATCATCCAGAAAAAGGATGGCGGCTATCTTTACACCACCACCGATATCGCCTGCGCTAAGTACCGTTATGAAACGCTGAAGGCTGACCGCGTACTTTACTACATCGATTCGCGCCAGCATCAGCATCTGATGCAGGCATGGACCATCGTGCGTAAAGCGGGCTACGTGCCGGAGTCCGTGCCGCTTGAGCACCACGCTTTCGGCATGATGCTCGGCAAAGATGGCAAACCGTTCAAAACCCGTGCGGGCGGCACCATTAAACTCGCCGACCTGCTGGATGAAGCGGTTGAGCGCGCCACGCAGCTGGTGCGTGAGAAAAACCCGGATATGCCTGAAGATGAGCTGAAGGCGCTGGCCAACAGCGTGGGAATTGGCGCGGTGAAATATGCCGATCTCTCCAAAAGCCGCACGACCGATTACGTGTTTGACTGGGATAACATGCTGGCCTTCGAAGGCAACACCGCACCTTATATGCAGTATGCCTATACCCGCGTCCTCTCCGTCTTCCGTAAAGCGGGCATCGCAGAATCTGAAGTGACCGGGAAAACGCTTATCGCGGAAGAGAGAGAAGCGGCCCTGGCCGTCCGCCTGCTGCAGTTTGATGAAACCATCACTCAGGTGGCCCGCGACGGTACGCCGCACGTAATGTGCGCCTACCTCTACGACCTGGCCGGTCTGTTCTCAGGCTTTTATGAACACTGCCCAATCCTTACCGCAGCGGATGAAGCTACCCGCCAGAGCCGCCTGAAGCTGGCGCTGCTGACGGCAAAAACGCTGAAGCTGGGTCTGGATACGCTGGGCATTGAGACGGTAGAAAGGATGTAACGCCGTTTCCGGATCCAGAAGGTCAAAGAAGTAAACCGTAATTGTATTTGCAGACGGCAAATCAGGTTAAGGCTGCAGAACTCAGAGGCAATCATCGATTGCCTCTTTTTTACTGGTAATTCACCATCACCTGGTTACTCAACACGCGTAGCGGCTGTGGCAGCCTTCCTTTACCTTCCACGCCATAGGCGAAATGCAGGCTCTCCCCCGCCGGAATATTGCTCAGCCCACTCGTTGTTCCACTCGCTCCTTCCAGCGCCACACAGCGGGTCTGAGCACAAAGATAAACTCGCAAGCCGGAAGGCGGCGGACCGGTCAGCACATAGCGCCAGGCTATCTGCGTAATTGCGCCGCTGACAGGTTCTGCCGGACTCAGCGCTGGCGACGTCGCCATCTGACCGCGGTTGCCTACGCCTGGCCCAGCTGAGCTGGCCTGCCAGCCCCCGGCAGCCATGACCGTGCCGGGTAACACGAGCGCCAGTAACAGCAAAGCGCTTCTCATCACTGTCCTCCGATGGTTGAGGTCATACGGATTTGACGGTTGTCGGTCAGCTCAAGATTAGAGATCACCATTAACTGTGGCAGGTTACGGCGCAGGAAGCGGGCCAGCAGCGCACGCAGCGGATGGTTAACCAGCAAGACCGGCGGCGCACCCAGCGCTTCCTGATGATTTAATGCGCCCTGCGCCTGGGCCAGCAGGCGATCTGCCAGGCCCGGCTCCAGTCCGCCACCGCCCTGCAAGGCCTGTAGCAGCAGGCGTTCCAGCGTACTGTCGAGGCCAATAACCTGCACCTCTCCGTTGCCGGGGAACCACTGCTGAGTGATGGCTCTGCCGAGCGCGACGCGCACCACCGAGGTCAGTTCATGCGGATCGTTCTGTACCGGCGCGTGCTCCGCCAGCGTTTCGATAATGGTGCGCATATCGCGAATGGAGACGCGCTCCAGCAACAGATTTTGCAGCACTTTATGCAGCGTCGTCAGCGTGATAACGCCCGGGATCAGATCTTCCGTCAGCTTAGGCATCTCCTGGGTAACGCGATCCAGCAGCTGCTGCGCCTCCTGACGGCCAAACAGCTCGCTGGCGTGCTGGCCGATCAGATGGTTAAGGTGCGTGGCGACCACGGTACTTGCCTCCACCACGGTAAAGCCCTGAATCTGCGCCTGCTCTTTCAGCGCGCTGTCGATCCAGACCGCTGCAAGGCCGAAGGCCGGATCGACCGTCACCTCACCCGGTAGCGTCCCGGCGGCGGTGCCTGGGTTGATCGCCATCCAGCGGCCAGGGTAAGCGTCACCGCTGCCAATTTCCACCCCCTTCATCAGGATACGGTAGCGTGCAGGCGGCAGATCCATGTTGTCACGGATATGAACAACCGGCGGCAGGAAGCCCATTTCCTGCGCGAATTTCTTACGGATACTGCGGATACGTCCCAGCAGTTCACCGTCCTGAGTATTGTCCACCATCGGGATCAGCCGGTAGCCGACTTCCATCCCGAGGGAGTCTTCGAGCTGAACGTCAGTCCAGGAAGCCTCCACCGTGGCGGCCGTTTCGGGCGCACGGGTTTTCACCGGCACTTCCGCTTTCGGCTGCATCTCTTTGCCCCGGAGATACCAGGCCAGACCAAGCAGTGCTGCGGTAAAAAGCAGAAAGACGAAGTTTGGCATGCCGGGCACCATGCCCAGTAATCCCAGTACGCCCGCACTCAGCATCATCACGCGTGGGTTTTTGAACAGCTGGGTCACCATCTGCTCGCCAACGTCCTGGTCGGTGGCGACGCGAGTCACGATAACGCCTGCCGCTGTAGAGATCACCAGCGCCGGGATCTGCGCGACGAGGCCGTCACCGATGGTCAGCAGCGTATAGGTTTCACCCGCGCTACCGACTGACATGCCGTGCTGAATAACGCCAACCAGCAGGCCACCAATTACGTTGATGACCATGATCATGATGCCGGCGATGGCGTCACCACGCACAAACTTACTGGCGCCGTCCATTGAGCCGTAGAAATCCGCTTCCTGAGTAACATCTGAACGGCGCTTTTTCGCTTCCTCTTCACCGATCAGACCGGCGTTGAGATCGGCGTCGATGGCCATCTGTTTGCCCGGCATACCGTCGAGAACAAAGCGTGCGCCAACCTCTGCGATACGCCCTGCACCCTTGGTGATTACCATAAAGTTGATAATAATGAGGATAACAAAAACCACGATGCCGATGGCAAAGTTGCCGCCGACCAGGAAGTGACCGAAGGCTTCGACCACCTGACCCGCCGCCGCGCCGCCGGTATGCCCTTCCATCAGGATAATACGCGTCGAAGCGACGTTCAGCGCCAGGCGTAACAGCGTGGAGAAGAGCAGAATGGTTGGAAAAGCGGCAAAATCCAGCGTGCGCTGGGTGAACATCGCCACTAACAGCACCATGATCGACAGCGCGATATTAAAGGTGAACAGCAGATCGAGGATGAAGGCAGGCAGCGGCAGCACCATCATCGACAGGATCATCAGGATCAATACCGGTCCGGCCATCACCTGCCATTGGGTATCTTTAAAATTTGGTAAGCGTAGTCGTGCGGCCAGATTCGCCATCAGTCTTCTTCTCTTGAGCCAAAGTCCAGCGCGTCCGGCACCGGTAAATTGTCAGGTTTTTTCGGAGCCAGGCCACCCTCCAGCTTCCAGCGACGGAGCTGCCAGACCCAGGCTAACACTTCTGCTACAGCGGCATATAACGTTCCCGGAATATGCTGCCCAATCTCAGTATGGCGGTAGAGCGCACGCGCCAGCGGCGGCGCCTCCAGCACCGGAATACGGTGTTCTTTACCCAGTTCGCGAATACGCAGCGCAATCTCTCCGGCCCCTTTCGCTACCACTTTGGGGGCGCTCATCTTGCCTTCGTCATATTTCAGCGCCACCGAGTAGTGCGTCGGGTTGGTGACGATCACGTCCGCCTTCGGCACATCAGACATCATGCGCCGCTGGGCCGCAGCCCTCATCTGCTGACGGATGCGCCCTTTGACGTGCGGGTCGCCTTCCTGCTGTTTAAACTCGTCGCGAATATTCTGGCGGGTCATGCGCAGCCCTTTGTAGTAGCTGTAGACCTGCCAGAAAACGTCAAATCCCACCATCGGTGAAAGGCCAAGGACCACCAGCAGGCAGCACATCGCAATCATATTCAGCGCGCTGGCCAGTGCATTGAACGGCGATTCGCTGACCAGCCTCAGCATGTCCGGCCAGTGATAACGCAGATAAAGCCAGGTGACACAGCCCACCAGCAGCGCTTTCAGTACGGCCTTAAGCAGTTCTGCCGCCGACTGGGCGGAAAACAACTTGCCCAGCCCTTTGATCGGGTTCATTTTGCCCACATCAAATTTGATCGCCTTGCCGCTGATCACCACGCCGCCAAGCAGCATGGGGGCGGCGATCGCCACCAGCACCAGCCCGGCCATCATCGGCAACAGCGCAAAAACGGCCTGCGGGATCAGCGCCCCAATTTGATGCAGCATCAGGGTGCTGTCGCTCACCACCGAATGGTTGAATTTGAGGCCGTCGGCCAGCAGCGCGCCCAGCTTTCTGGCAATGGTGAGGCCGCTCATCCAGAGAATGCTCAGCCCCGCCACCAGCATCAGTACGGAGGTCAGCTCACGCGATCGCGGGATCTGACCCTCTTCCCTGGCCTTTTCTATTCGGTGGGGTGTGGCTTCTTCGGTCTTTTCTTCGTCGCTGTCCTGGGACACGGCAGCTCACCCTCAATGCGGAATTTCAGCGGGTAGCATGCCAAATTCGGGCTGCAATGATGGCGCGAGTAAACCGCTAAATAGGGGGTTATTTTGCGGATAGCAGAAAAAGGGGACAGCAGAAGCCGCCCCCTGGGTCAGAGGAGAGTGCCCGCGCCGGTTTGCCACCGGCGCGGTAAGCCATCAGAAGCCGAGGCTGTCCAGCAGGTCATCAACCTGATCCTGGTTCGCCACCACGCCCGGTGCCGCGCCGTTAATCTGCGGTCCGTTGAGCAGGCTGTCCGCATCCTTTTTAGGCCGCGCCGCCGGTTCTGGCATATTCTCCAGCAGCACCGCCAGCAGCTGACGTTCAATCTCCTGGATCACATCCATCATGCGCTTGATAACCTGACCGGTGAGGTCCTGGAAATCCTGCGCCATCATGATTTCCATCAGCTGCGCGTTGGTGAACGAGGTGTGCTCCGGCACGGCTTCCAGATAACCACGGGTATCCGAGACCAGCGCGCGGGCGTCGGCCAGATCGACAGGATGTTCGAACCACTCATCCCAGCGCCCCTTCAGCTCTTTCGCACCCGTTTCCATCAGCGTCTGCCGTGGCTGGGAGGCCTCCACACAGTTCAGGGCCCGCTCTGCCGCCTGAGCAGTCATTTGCACTACGTAATCGAGTCGATCGCGCGCATCAGGAATAGCTTCTGCCGCTTCGGCGATCGCCTGATCCAGACCCAGCTCGCGCAGACTGTCACGCAGCATCCGCGTCAGTGAACCGATGCGGGAGATGATGTCGTGCGCCGAGGCCGCATCAACATTTGGTGTCGGAATAGTGGTCATCTCGGCTCCTTACATGCCCAGCTTTTCGAAGATCTTACCTAATTTCTCTTCAAGCGTGGCTGCGGTAAAAGGTTTAACAACGTAGCCGCTGGCTCCCGCCTGAGCAGCCGCAATAATATTCTCTTTCTTCGCTTCCGCCGTAACCATCAGCACCGGCAGCTTGCCCAGCGCAGCGTCAGCACGAATGGTTTGCAGCAGCTGCAAGCCGTCCATGTTGGGCATGTTCCAGTCGGAGATGACGAAGTCGAAGCCGCCGGTGCGCAGTTTCGCCAGCGCATCAACGCCATCTTCAGCTTCTTCAACGTTGTTGAAGCCCAACTCTTTCAGCAGGTTACGGACGATACGACGCATAGTGTTGAAATCGTCGACCACCAGAAACCGCATATTTTTATCAGCCATACTTACTCCTGTTTTGTGTAGCCCCGCGGACGGGCGCTGCGTTATATACGTAATGCCTGTCCGGCGCTAATTTTTGCCAGCATGTGCTGGCTGATTTGGTGGAGATCCACCACTTCGCTGGCGCCCCCGAGGCCGATCGCCTCGCGGGGCATGCCAAAGACCACACAGCTCGCTTCGTTCTGAGCGATGGTCCAGGCTCCCGCTTTGTTCATCGCGAGCAGTCCTGCTGCTCCGTCATTGCCCATGCCGGTCAGGATCACCCCGACGGCGTTACGTCCGGCGTACTGCGCCACGGATTTAAACAGGACATCCACCGACGGTTTGTGACGGTTCACCGGCGGTCCTTCATTCAGTTTGACCTGATAGTTCGCGCCGCTGCGTGCCAGTTCCATATGCATCGCGCCTGGCGCGATGTAGGCGTGACCGGGCAGAATTCGCTCACCGTCCTCAGCCTCTTTTACCGTAATCTGGCACAGCTTGTTCAGCCTCTCCGCAAAGGAGCGGGTAAAGCCTGGCGGCATATGCTGCGTAATCATCAGCGCCGGGCTGGTGGCAGGCAGCGGCTGCAGCACGTGGCGGATCGCTTCGGTTCCACCGGTTGAGGCGCCAATGGCGATCAGCTTTTCGCTGCTCAATAGCGGACCCGCTTTCAGCATGGTCGGCGCCACCTGCGGGCCGCGCATCTGTAGTCTGGCGCGCGAGGCCGCCCGGACTTTATCGGCAATCATCTGGCTGTAGCCCAGCATTCCTTCACGGATGCCGAGCGAGGGTTTGGTGACGAAATCCACCGCACCAAGCTCCAGCGCACGCAGGGTAATTTCCGAACCCTTGCCGGTCAGAGATGACACCATGACCACCGGCATCGGCCTCAGCCGCATCAGCTTCTCAAGAAAGTCGAGACCGTCCATGCGCGGCATTTCCACATCCAGCGTCAGCACGTCGGGGTTAAACTGCTTGATAAGATCGCGTGCCACCAGCGGATCCGGCGCTGAAGCGACCATCTCCATATCTGAATGACTGTTGATGATTTCCGTCATCAGCTGCCGCATCAGCGCGGAATCATCAACACATAACACTCTGATTTTGCCCATTATCTTTCCTTAGTCAGTCCGTAGACTGTCTGGCCGCGCAGATAAAACTCTTTGCTAATCTGGCTGAAGTTTTCCGAGTGACCGGCAAACAGGATGCCGCCAGGTTTCAGCATCGGCACAAAGCGCCGTAAAATCTTCTCTTGGGTCTCTTTATCAAAGTAGATCATGACGTTACGGCAAAAAATTGCATCAAAGGGACCCGGCACGGACCACTCATTCGCCAGCAGGTTCAGCTGGGCATAAGAGACCATGTTTGCCAGGTCGGGCCTTACCCGCACCATGCCGGCGTGCGGGCCCGTGCCGCGAAAGAAAAACTTTTGCAGCTGCTGCGGCGAGAGCGTCCGCAGCTCTTCCTGGCGATAGACGCCTGCCAGCGCCTTTTCCAGCACCTGGGTATCAATGTCAGTGGCGTGTACCTGGAACTTTCCCGGCCCGCTGCCCAGCGTTTCCGCCAGCGTCAGGGCGATGGAGTAAGGTTCCTCGCCGGTGGAAGCCGCCGCACACCAGACGTTGAAATTGCCGCTGCGCCGTTTGGCATGCTCCGCCAGAATCGGGAAGTGGTGCGCCTCACGGAAAAATGCCGTCAGGTTAGTGGTCAGCGAGTTAATAAACGCCTGCCACTCCGGGCTGTTGGAGTCACTCTCCAGCAGCGCGAGGTAACGGCCAAAATCGTCGATGCCCAGCATCCTCAGCCTGCGGACCAGTCGGTTGTAAACCATTTCTCGCTTGTGATCGGCGAGAACAATACCGGCTCGCTGATAAATCAGCTGGCTGATACGCCTGAAATGTGTGTCGGATAACGGCAGGCGCTGTGCCATCTGGCCCAGCAGCGTTGCGTTTTCCGCCGGCGCTAACAACGTCGATTTTTTCATCCAGATTCACCCTGCTAAATGCAGTCTTATGGGGTTAAAGCCAATTCATGTTCCCTGTTGGCCTGCGTGGCAACCTGGTCCGGCATCTCTGCGTCGCTGAGTGAGAATTTGCTCACTGCGCCCGTCAGGAAGTCTGCCTGTGCTTCAAGTGCTTCTGTGGCGGCTGCCGCTTCCTCTACCAGCGCGGCATTCTGTTGTGTTACCTGATCCATCTGGCTGACCGCCTCCGCCACCTGTTCGATTCCGCGACGCTGTTCGTCGGAGGCGGAGGCGATCTCACCCATAATGTCGGTGACCCGCGTTACCGAACGGACGATTTCATCCATCGTTTCACCCGCGCTGGCGACCAGGACGGAGCCCTGACTGACCCGGTTAACCGATTCTTCAATCAGCCCTTTTATCTCTTTCGCTGCCTGCGCGCTGCGCTGGGCCAGACTGCGTACTTCACCGGCCACCACCGCAAATCCCCTTCCCTGCTCACCCGCGCGGGCGGCTTCCACTGCCGCATTCAGCGCCAGAATGTTGGTCTGGAAGGCGATGCCATCAATTACGCTGGTGATATCGCCGATTTTTTTCGAACTGCCTGCTATTTCGTTCATGGTGGCTACCACGTTTCCGGTCAGCGAGCCGCCTTTGTGCGCCGTCACCGAGGCCTCTTTGGCCAGCTGCGAGGCCTGACGGGCGTTCTCAGCGTTGCCGGTTACCGTCGCCGTCAGCTGTTCCATGCTTGCCGCCGTTTCCGCCAGCGAGGCGGCCTGCTGCTCCGTGCGTGCCGAGAGATCGTTATTGCCTGAGGCGATCTCACGGATGCCGGTCTGCATCGCCTGGCTGCCATCGCGCACGCTGCTGACGGTTTCCGCCAGCGCCTGCTGCATCGCTTTCAGGCTGGTGAAGAGCTGGCTCAGCTCGTTACGGCCTTCGGCAGTAATCGTGCCGCCCAGGTTGCCCGAGGCGATGCGTTCGAAGTGCCCGCGCATCAGCGCCAGTGGCGCAATGACCGCCTTACGCACCCACAGTATGCCGGTCAGCATTACCACCAGGGAGAGCACCACGGCGATGAAAAAGATCACCTTCGATTGCTGATAAAAACCGCGGCTTGCTTTGCTGGCTGCCAGCCGCTCCTGGTCGAAATACTGCATCCAGCGGTTATATTCGCCCTGAAACTTGTCCTGCACGCCCTGCGTTGGTGAATCCAGAAAATCCTGCAGCTGATAGTTCTGCAGATAGACAATCAACTGGCTCAGCTCCTGGGCATAGTTGTCATAAACGACTTTGATATTGTCCTTCATTGCCGGATCCGCCACTGGCCATGCTGCAAATGCCTTATAGGCTTTATCGGCAGCATCGAGATCTTCCTGAGCCTTTGTCATCAAACTTGTGACTTTATCGCGCGGAAGACTGAGCGCCGCACGCGTGCCGGCCCGGCTCAGTGTCAGGCGCGCGCTAAGCAGCGCGGCCCAGGTCTGACCAAGCGCATCACGCTGCGCCCCGCTCGCTTCAACCTGATGCATATTGTCGGCATCCTGGCGAAACGAATTAAAGGACAGGCCACCGGCAACGATTTGCATCACGCAAAACAGACCCAGCAAAAAAACGATCGTGGTGGAGATGCGAATCCGACTAAACATCAAAGCCTCCTGGACAAGCCGCCCCATCCGGGCGGCAAAAGGTCAGTTAAAAGGTTTCCCAGTTATCTTCTGAAGCGGGCGCGGCCAGTGCTTTACGCGGCGTGGCCGGCTCGTTTTTTATCGTCTTAAGGACATTAACGGCCTGGATGACATTTTCTTTACGGATTTGAAACACGGCGACGGCCTGGCTCAGCCGGCTCGCCTGCTCTTCAAGCGCGGCAGCAGCAGCGGCGGACTCTTCCACCAGCGAGGCGTTCTGCTGGGTGACGCGATCCATTTCCGTTACGGCGGTACCCACCTGGTCAATCCCTTTGCTCTGCTCATCGGAGGCGGAGGCAATTTCCCCCATGATGTCGGTAACGCGGGTGACGGCGCTGACGATATCGGACATGGTTTCGCCTGCGCTTTCTACCAGCACCGAGCCGGTATCGACGCGGGCAACGGAATCTTCAATCAGGCTTTTGATCTCTTTGGCCGCCTGGGCGCTGCGCTGCGCCAGGCTGCGGACTTCACCGGCAACGACCGCAAAGCCACGCCCCTGTTCACCCGCACGGGCCGCTTCCACTGCCGCGTTAAGTGCCAGGATATTGGTCTGGAAGGCGATGCCGTCAATCACGCTGGTGATATCCGCAATCTTTTTCGAACTACCGGCGATATCGCTCATTGTCTTCACAACGCCATCCACTACCTTGCCGCCTTTCTGTGCGGTTTCGGAAGCGCTCAGCGCCAGCTGTGATGCCTGACGGGCGTTTTCGGCGTTCTGCTTAACCGTCGCGGTCAGCTGTTCCATGCTGGCTGCCGTTTGTTCCAGCGAGGCCGCCTGCTGCTCAGTCCGTGAGGAGAGATCGTTGTTGCCCGCTGAGATTTCGCTCGCGCCGGTGAAAATAGCGTCAGAACCGTCGCGGACGTCGCTGACGGTACGCACCAGCGACTGCTGCATCTCACGCAGGCTTTCAGCCAGCTGGGTCATCTCGCTGCGCCCTTCCACCTCGATGGACTGGGTAAGATCGCCGCGTGCGATATGTCTGATATGTTCGATATTGCTGTTCAGCGGACGCAGCAGGATGTGCTGAATGCCGCGCCAGGCCAGTGCGATGACCGCCAGCGTGACAAAGGCGACAATCATCAGCAGCCACAGCGTACGCAGATAGGCGTTCTCATTTGTTTCCACGCCCTCTGCCGTAAGCTGGTTATTGGTCTCCAGCCAGGCGTTGTAGGTTTTCTCAAACTGATTCTGATAGCCCTGGGTCGGCTGGGCGACAAATTCGTCAAACCTGCCGCTCTCCATCATGCCGATCAGTTCGGTAAGCGCGGTATGCAGCTGGTTATAGTCGTTATGCAGCGCCTTGACGTTCTCTGCCGTTTTCCCTTTTTCAGAAAGGTTGGCGTCAAAGATCACCATGGATTTGTCCGCACGCGTCAGCTCTTCGCGCGCTTCCGCCAGCAGCTCCTTCACTGTGGTACCGGAGCCGGACTGCGTGGAATCCTGTAAATAGCGAATACCGGCACGGTTAAGCGTGTTACGTGCCTGAACCAGGGAAACCCATGAGGTACCCATCGCCTGCTGTAGATTCCGCAGTTGCTGGTTAAAAGCGAAATTATCTTTGTCATTTTTCACGGTCTGGAAGAACAGACCGCCGGTGCCAAGCTGTAAAACGGCAAACAGCGCCAGGACACCGATCAGACCGGTGACCACTTTCATACGTTTAAACATATCTACCTCGGTAAAGGGTCATTTGACTTTATTATCGGCAGCGGCGGAGGGATCTTTATTAAGGAATCCATTAGCTGCCCGGCGGCAGAGAAAAAGCTGAAAGCAGTACGCCAGGAAACCGGCCTGAGGCTGAGGCGGTGTTTAAAATATCGCCAGCCGTACCTTCCGCGCTTTTCAGACGCTGAAAACGCTTCTGATTAAGGCGGGATTCAGACTGCTGACAAACGTAATGAGAGATAAGAGGGAGAAGAAGTAAAGCGGCCCGCGCCATAACAGGCGTGGGCCGGGCTTTCAGAAACCTTAACCTGCTTCTTTACGGACAGGTCCTGTTACCGGCGCCTGATCCGGATGAATAACCGGCAACGCCGCCCGTTCGAAGCGGCGTTGCCGGTTTGCTGTTAACGCAATCAGAACGTTTCCCAGTTTCCTTCTGAGGTCGCCGGCGCGCTGTTTTTTGACGTCAGCGCTTTAGGAGAGGCAACTTTTGCCATGGCCGGTTTCAGGGTTTTAACCGTCTGATCGTTACGCACGCGGAATACGGCTACCGCCTGGGTCAGACGGCTTGCCTGCTCTTCCAGCGCCGCTGCCGCAGTGGCTGACTCTTCCACCAGCGAGGCGTTCTGCTGGGTGACGCGATCCATCTCGGTTACGGCTGTGCCGACCTGATCGATACCCCGGCTCTGCTCGTCGGACGCGGAAGCAATTTCCCCCATGATGTCGGTGACGCGCGTAACGGCGTTCACGATGTCATTCATGGTTTCGCCTGCGGTGCCTACCAGCACAGTTCCGCTATCGACGCGGGCAACAGAGTCTTCAATCAACCCTTTGATCTCTTTGGCGGCCTGCGCGCTACGCTGCGCCAGGTTACGCACTTCACCGGCCACTACCGCAAAGCCTCTGCCCTGCTCACCGGCCCGCGCAGCTTCCACGGCGGCGTTCAGTGCAAGGATGTTGGTCTGGAAGGCGATACCGTCAATCACGCTGGTAATGTCAGCGATTTTCTTCGAACTGCCAGCGATGTCGCTCATGGTTTTCACCACGCCATCCACCACTTTGCCGCCTTTCAGCGCGGTTTCTGACGCGCTCAGCGCCAGCTGTGAAGCCTGACGCGCGTTTTCGGCGTTCTGCTTAACGGTGGCGGTCAGCTCTTCCATGCTGGCGGCGGTTTCTTCCAGCGAGGCAGCCTGCTGTTCGGTACGGGCAGAAAGATCGTTGTTACCGGCAGCGATTTCGCTGGCGCCGGTATAGATCGCGTCTGAACCGTCACGTACGTCGCTGACGGTGCGTACCAGCGCATGCTGCATATCGCGCAGGCTGCTGGCCAGTACTGCCATTTCGTTACGGCCTTCAACTTCAATGTTGTTGGTCAGATCGCCGCTGGCGATTTTGCTGATGTGGCCAATGTTGGTCTGCAGGGGCTTAATCAGCACGCGCTTCAGGCCAAACCAGCACAGCACGATCAGCGCCACCACCAGCAGCATCACGCCGCCAATAACCCACAGCATCAGGTTATAAGCACTCTGGTTGGCTTCCACGCCCTGTGCGGTCAGCACGTTTTGCGCATCACGCCAGGCGCTGTAGACGTCCTGCATCTCGTTCTGTTTTTGCTCGATGTTTTGCTTATACATCTCCACCAGCTGCCGGTTTACCATCAGCTCCAGCATGGTGTTTAACGCTGTCGAATAGTTAACGTACTGCTGCTCAAGATTGGCAATCAGTTTTGGATCGGTGCCCGGCGTGTTTGGAATCGCGCGATAGGCCTGAAAGGATTTTTCCGCATCATCCAGCAGCGCGCGGCCCTGCTTACTGATAGCGTTCAGCGATTCGCTGTTGATGCTGTTGGCAGTTTCGCTCTGTAAACGCAGCATGCCGCGATTAAGCGTGATACGCGTCTGATTCAGTGAAATCCAGGCATCGGTAAATAATGAGACGTTCTGGCTGGAGCTCTGTGCAATGACAAAGTTATTTTTATCTTTGGTCAGCGCGTGGATAAATAATCCGCCGGAAATCAGCTGCAACGAGCCGAAGACCAGCAGTACGATTAAAAGACTGGTTACGACCTTTATACGTGTAAACATGGAGCACCCTTGGTATTGAAAAATTGGAACATCACCGGATCTATCGGCCCTGCATGGTGAATCTTTATGCGGTCTGAGGGCTATTTTTTGGTAAATATTCCGGCGAAGTCGTTGCTGAGCAGGCGAATCATTTACCCGCTCGCCAATAAAAAAGGCCGATCGCACGAGGATCGGCCCTGTTATGATGAAATTGGGTTTACGCGCTGCGCAGCGTATCCATCAGCGCCATCTCTTCGCTGCTGAGTAATTTTTCGATATCGACCAGAATCAGCATGCGATCGTTGAGCGCACCCAGTCCGGTCAGATACTCGGTTGACATTGTGACCGCGAATTCAGGCGAAGGACGGATTTGATCCTGGCTCAGCGACAGCACGTCAGAAACGCCATCCACCACAATTCCAACCACGCGCTGCTCAAGGTTCAGCACGATCACCACGGTATTATCGTTATATTCCACATCCGGCTGCGCGAACTTAATGCGCAGATCGATAATAGGAACGATAACGCCGCGCAGGTTCGTCACCCCTTTAATGAACTGCGGCGTGTTAGCGATGCGGGTAACCTGATCGTAACCGCGGATCTCCTGCACTTTTAAAATATCGATGCCGTACTCTTCGTCACCCAGTGTAAACACCAGAAACTCCTGACCCACGGTTTCGCCAGCGAGTTTAGTGACAGTTGCCATTCCAGTCATAGTTCTACCCTTAATCGGTTAAGTCAGGCTGCGGCTCCCGCCACGCGCTTTTCACGGTTGAGAGACTGAAGTGCCGAAACATCGACAATCAGCGCCACGCTACCATCACCCAGGATGGTGGCCGCCGAGATCCCCGGCACTTTGCGATAGTTACTTTCCAGGTTTTTCACCACGACCTGGTGCTGACCAATCAGCTGATCCACCAGCAGCGCATAGCGCTTACCGGCACTTTGCAGGATAACCACGATGGCCTGAGTCGCTTCCGTTTTCGCACCCTGCACGTCAAACACATTCCACAGCTCGACCAGCGGCAGATATTCGCCGCGCACTTCCAGCACGCGCTCGCCGCCCGCCAGCGGATGCAGATCGTCTGCCAGCGGCTGGAGGGATTCCATGACCGCATTCAGCGGCAGAATAAAGACTTCATCCGCCACGCGCACGGACATGCCATCCAGAATCGCCAACGTCAGCGGCAGCAGAATACGGATGGTGGTGCCTTTACCCTGCTTAGAAGAGATTTCGACGTGACCGCCCATCTCCTGAATATTTCTTTTCACCACGTCCATGCCGACACCGCGGCCGGAAACATCGGTAACCTGCTCCGCCGTCGAGAAACCAGGGGCAAAAATAAGCATCCCTACTTCTTCATCGCTCATCGACTCGCTGACCGGCAGCCCCGAAGAGAGCGCCTTGGCCAGGATACGTTCGCGGTTCAGCCCGGCGCCGTCATCGTTAACTTCGATGCAGATATTGCCGCCCTGATGTTCCGCGGAAAGCGTCAGGTTACCGACGGCATGTTTGCCCGCCGCCAGACGTTTTTCCGGCGATTCGATGCCGTGGTCGAGGCTGTTACGGACCAGGTGAGTCAATGGATCGATAATGCGTTCGATCAGGCTCTTGTCCAGCTCGGTTGAGCTTCCCATCAGCGTCAGCTCGACTTCTTTACCCAGCTTACTGGCCAGATCACGCACCAGACGCGGGAAGCGGCTGAAAACGTATTCCATCGGCATCATACGGATGGACATCACCGACTCCTGGAGATCGCGGGCGTTGCGCTCCAGCTGGCCCATGCTGTTCAGCAGATCGCCGTGTGCGACTGGATCAAGTTCGTTGGAACGCTGAGCCAGCATCGACTGCGTGATCACCAGTTCGCCTACCAGGTTGATCAGCTGATCGACTTTTTCTACCGCTACGCGGATGCTGGTAGATTCGCTTGCCTTCGGCGCCGCTTTCTTCGCGCTTTCACGCTTAGCCGCTGGCGCGATTTCACTGACGACAGCCGGTTGAGGCGCCGCCTCGACGACCGCTTCCATCACCTCTGGCTCTGCCGCCGGAGCCGCTACCGCTGGCGCATCAACGAATTTGATCTGCGCTTCATCAATGACAAAGCAGAGGACGGCGACGATATCATCCTGGCCCACTGAGGAATCCAGGGTAACTTCTACCGACGTTTCGCCCTTGATCACCTCAGAGACGGTGCCAAGATTGCCCAGCTCTTCCAGCATAAGCGGAATTTCTGACGGCTTCAGATCGACCAGCGCCAGGCGCAGTGCGCCGCCGGTCGCTACCGGCGTCGCTGCGGGCGCTGCCGTTGTCGCGGCTGGGGTCACTTCACCTTTGGCTTCCAGGGCAAGCTGACGCAGCGCCTGACAGATGTATTCAAACGTCTCGGCATTCGGTTCCGTGGCGGTTTTATAGGCATCGAGCTGTTCCTGCATAATATCTTTGGTTTCCAAAAACAGGTTGATGATGTCGGTGCTTAACTGCATTTCGCCGCGGCGGGCACCGTCGAGAATATTCTCCAGAATGTGCGTCGTTTCCTGCAGCACGGTAAAACCAAAGGTCCCAGCCCCGCCTTTTATGGAGTGGGCCGCACGGAAGATAGCGTTAAGCTGCTCCGAATCGGGTTCCTGGGGATCTAACCCCAGCAGATGTTGTTCCATGTCGGCCAACAGTTCGTCGGCTTCATCGAAAAACGTCTGGTAAAAATCGCTGATATCCATGCTCACGGTATCACCTCTGCTGTGAGTCGCGATCGGTCTGAACTGCTGACGCAGGCGCTGCCGGGACGGATGCCGCCGGTACTACCTGACTTTCCGCAGACTCAGCCTGTGAGAGTTGAGGGTCTGGGTTTTTGCTGGCATCGCCGGGTATCGCCGGTGCCGCTATATTTTTAAAACTTGCCGCGTCGGGGTCGCTAATCTGCATGGTATCGCTTTCCGAGTTTTCCTTTTCAATCTGCTCTTCGGTATCGTGGTTCAATACCAGCAGGCTAATCCGGCGGTTAACGGCATCATTCGCGCCGCGGTTCTTCAGTTTCATGGTATCGGCCATGCCGACCACACGAAGCATTTTATTGCTGGCCAGGCCACCGATGGTCAGCTCCCGGCGCGAAGCGTTAGCGCGATCGGCGGAGAGCTCCCAGTTACTGTATCCCCGGTCGCCGTTGCCATAAGGGATGTCATCTGTATGGCCTGCCAGGCTCATCCTGTTGGGTATGTCGTTCAGGATGGGCGCAATCGCACGCAGTATGTCGCGCATATAAGGCTCTACATCCGAACTGCCCGTTTTAAACATCGGTCGGTTCTGGCTGTCGATAATCTGGATACGCAGCCCCTCTTCAACCATGTTGATAATCAAATGAGGCCGCAATGCCCGCAGCCGGGGATCGGCTTCGATCAGCTGATCCAGTCGTTCACGCAGCCGGTTCAGCCGGATCTCTTCCAGCTTGCGCTTTTGTGCGTCCATCGAGGGCACTTTATGGACTTCTCCCTGCTGCTGCGTCGGATCTTCACCGCCGCCCGGAATCGGACTGACGCTGTCGCTGCTGCGTGCCCCGCCGGTCACCGCCGTCTTCAGCGGCGTTTTAAAGTAATCAGCAATCTGCACCCGCTGCTGAGGTGTAGAGATCGAAATCAGCCACATCACCATAAAAAAGGCCATCATGGCGGTCATGAAGTCTGCGTAAGCAATTTTCCATGAACCGTGTGCGCCATCATGACTCTTATGCTTCTTGCGCTTGACCAGCACAATAGGGTGGTTGTTCTTCATGCGTCCTGATCCGATGTCTGTTTCGCGGGCGATTTCGCGTTACGGACGTGCTCCTCCAGTTCGGTAAACGACGGTCGTTCCGTTGAGTAGAGCGTTTTACGGCCAAATTCAACGGCGATCTGCGGCGCGTAGCCATTCAGACTGGAGAGCAGCGTCACCTTAATGCACTGCATCATTTTGGTGGACTCAGCACACTTCTGGCGCAGCACGCTAGCCAGCGGAGAGACAAATCCATAGGCGAGCAGGATGCCAAGGAAAGTGCCGACCATCGCGTGGGCAACCATTTCGCCCAGCTCGGCTGCCGGACGATCTGCTGATGCCAGGGTATGCACCACGCCCATTACCGCCGCCACGATGCCGAAAGCGGGAAGAGAGTCTCCCACTGCGCCGATGGCCGTAGCAGGAACGTCACATTCATGCTCGTAGGTTTCAATCTCTTCATCCATCAGCGCTTCGATTTCAAACGCGTTCATATTGCCGCTGACCATCAGACGGAGATAATCGGTAATGAAGTCCACTAATCTTTTATCGGCAAGAATGCGCGGGTAATTAGCAAAAATTTCACTGTCCTGCGGACTTTCAATATCCTGCTCCAGTGACAGCATCCCCTGCTGGCGAGATTTCGCCATCAGCCGGTATAACAGCGCCATCAGATCCATATAAACGGCTTTATTATATTTTGAGCCACGCATCAGGAGTGGAAAGGCTTTCAACGTCGCTTTGATCGCCTTGCCGTTATTGCCCACAATAAATGCACCTATCCCGGCACCACCTATTATCAGCAGCTCTGAAGGCTGATATAGCGCGCCAAGATGGCCCCCAACGATGGCATACCCGCCCAACACCGACGCGGTAACCAGGATGTACCCTATAATAATTAACACATTCAATCCTTACGTCTGGTGACGAGTGGGTGGATGATTCCTGTGTGCGGCAGGCCTTTTCATTCAGCCTCAGGCAAAAAAAAAGCAGCGGTTAAATAACCGCTGCTGGATTCATTCCACGTGGGGAGCTCTGTTAAACAGCTTGTTTGACAGGTTCATCCAGCAGTTGTGAAATGTTATCGGCAGACTCTACCGAAAGTTTACGTCTTTTTACTGCTCTGGATGGCGGCTGGCAAAGGCTGCAAACAAAGCTGCCCACCGGCTGATGCGCATGATTAATAAAGCTTCCGCCGCAGCATTTGCAGTCAGACAGTTCAAGCATGCCGCTCTCGACAAACCGGACCAGGGTCCAGGCGCGTGTCAGCGCTAACAGGGGGCCTTCATCCTGTTGCGGGCACTGCTCAAGGTAGAGCCGGTAGGCTTTGATCACAGCGTCCACGCCTTTGCTCAACCCGCTTTTGAGTAAAAACTGCCAGGCGTTGCAGAACATAGAAGAGTGAATATTCTGCTCCCAGGTCATAAACCAGTCGGTAGAGAAAGGAAGCATCCCTTTTGGCGGCGGGCTGCCGCGCAGTTCTTTATAAAGCTTAATTAAGCGGCCGCGGCTGAGCTGCGTTTCGCTTTCTAACATTTGCAGACGGGCGCCGAGGGTAATTAATTCCATCGCCAGCTGAATATCGCGTGCTTCCTGTACAATACTTTTATCACTCATTAACTCGCCCTCTTTTTCGGCAGCTCATCTTGCTTTGCAGAAGCGTTGCGTAATAAACGGCTGGATAACAGAATGCCCGTGTGGATTTGCTGAAGATCGTCCACGCGTGACTCCTGAGTCAGGCGGTTAATAGTGGTGTGGTCATTAAAACGGAACTGACAAATCAGCTGATTTGTTTCAGCGAGCTTGACCATTTCTGGCAGTGTCAGTTGAGCCAGTACATCGGCCATCGCTTCGTCAATACCCAGCCGGAACATGGCCGAGGCTTTTTCCTGGTTAATAAGGCGTTGTGCAAGCAACAAATAAGACAAGTTGATATCGTAAATATGTTTGAGTAATTCTGTTGTACCCATTTCTGTTCCGTCCTGACTGACACTACATAAACGTTTGCGGACAACGCCGCTACCTTGGTTGCTGCTAGGTAAAGCTAAAAATGGCAAAAAAATTAGTGGCAGAAGCCAAACGTTTGCGAAGCTGTAAGGTGCCTTAAGGCGTCTCACAGAAAGTAGTCATTAACCCATTTTGCCAGTTACTGCTCCTGAGGTTTTCCGGCTCTTCCCTATCGTTTTCTTACGCTCTTTTAAGACTAATCCGAAAACAAGGCAACTCTATCTGCTCTGATTTCGACATACAACGTGAGCCACCCTTAATTTTAGATAAAGTGTGATCCAGATCACACTTTTTGGCGATCTTTACTAAAATAACCCTTCAGCAATACTGTTGATTAGTACGCTAAGTAATCAAAAACCGCCCAATTTGTTAAAAATTACCTGTTAACGCACTTTTACAAATGAAAATCATTCATTTCACGAGCTTTGTACGGTTTAGAAATGTGATGGCGATCTTATTTAGTTATTAATGCTAGCTTACCTTAAATTATAGGGGTTAAATTCTGATAACAACCCGGCGTAACGCATATTAAATAATCACTAAAGGTGACAATTGAGGAGGTAAAAGAAGACAAAAATGTGACAGACATCAACAATTGCTGGGAGGGTGAAAAGGTTTTGTAAAGCCCGGCAGGCTTGTGTTTACGGCCTGACAGCAAATGTAACAGGGGGTATATTAAGGATATGAATGTTTGGGATGAGGTTTGAGGTAACCGGGGTTAGTATCGGCGTCTGCGCTTAATTCTTTAGTAAACAGACATTTTTTTACTTTTTTCTTTTAAAATGGCCCTCTTTTGCCTTTGTCATGCGGATTTCCCACAGGTGAACTCACAAAAAAAGGCGATCTGAGATCGCCTTTTGTGTATACATGGCATGGCTTATGCTAGTCGCGGAAAGGTGGCCACTTTACTGGCCTCTCCTTGCTCTTTCGTCCGGACTGGAATAGCCAGCAAATCTTTCATATATGACTTACGCCAGTGGGTTATATCGTTCTTACGCAGTATCGCCATCATATCGTTATAACGAGAGATACGCTCATTCAGCGGCATCGTGGCTGCCTGATTAAGGGCAGCGGCCACTTCGTCGCGATCGTAAGGGTTAACGATAAGGGCCGAGGTCAGCTCATTCGCTGCACCGGCGAAGCGGGAGAGCACCAGCACGCCGGGATCTTCCGGGTCCTGTGCTGCCACATACTCTTTAGCCACCAGATTCATCCCGTCACGCAGCGGCGTTACCAGGCCGATATCGGTCAGGCGGAAAATTTTCATCAGCAGACGGCGATCGAAATGCTGATTAAGGTAGTAAAGCGGCGTCCAGCCCAGCGTGCCATATTTACCGTTAATACGGCCGGCTTCCGTTTCAAGCTGATGGCGGATGTCCTGATAGGCCTGCACATCGCCACGGGAGGTCGGTGCGATCTGAGAGTAACGGATATTGCCGCGATGCTCAGGATAGTTTTCCAGCAGCGCTTCGTATGCCAGGAAGCGTTCCGGCAGGCCTTTCGAGTAGTCCAGGCGTTCGCAGGCGATAATATTTTTTGCATCGCCCAGTTCGCGTTTCATCGCGGCCATTTTCGGCGGTAGCGGGCCTTCAGCCATCTCTTTGATGCTGTCTGGCTCAATGCCGATCGGATAGACTTCTGTCGCGAAACTGTTGCCAAACGCACGATGTTTTTTCCCGTCACTCTGCACCTGGGTCAGCAGCGAGAGGCTTTCAAGAAACGCGGTACGATCGCTTTCCGTCTGGAAGCCCAGCAGATCGTATTCACACAGCATTTCCAGTAATTCTTCATGGGGCGGTAACGCGTTGAAAATTTCCGGCGTTGGAAAAGGAATGTGCAGGAAGAATCCGATACGGTTATTCACGCCCAGCTTGCGTAACGCGGCGGCGAACGGCAGCAGATGATAATCGTGTATCCATAAGACATCATCCGGCTTGAGTAACGGCAGCAGGCGCTGGGCCAGTTGGGTATTTACGTCACAATAGCCTTCCCACGCCTCGCGCTGGAAGTTAACCAAATCGAGTCTGTAATGGAAGGCAGGCCAGATAACGGCGTTGGAGAACTGCAGATAGTAGAGATCGTAATCGTGCTGATTGAGTGCAAAGGAGGCGTAAGTCACATTATCCTGCTCAAACAGGTTCAGCTCCTCGCTTTCTTCCTCACCCTCGTTGATATCGCCGTTCCAGCCGAACCACAATCCTCCGGTGGTCTTAAGCGCATCCATAATGCCCACGGTCAACCCGCCCGCGCTGGTTTTGGAACCGTCAGGAACTGCGATGCGGTTAGATACGACTACTAAGCGACTCATAACCTTGACTCCTTACCGACGATTTATCGTCTTGATCTAATTGTAATAATGTTTGATTTAGCCAGTGATGGACCGATGCGACGTCAGGTAGCCGGTATGCCGCCTGTGTCTCGCCCTCACCCACTTTAATAGAGATCCCATCCATGGCATTGACCGTATTAAATCCTGCCTCATCGGTCAAATCGTCACCAATAAATACCGGCGTTCTGCCGGTAAACGGCGCCTGCTGCATAAAATCATTCAGCGCAGCGCCTTTATTCACACCCTGCGGTTTGAGTTCCACCACGCATTTCCCCGGCTGGAGCGCCAGCATGGGATAGCGTTTGGTCATTGCTTCAGCAAGTTCACATATGGCTTGCTGATAGTGTTCGGCCTGACGGTAATGCAGTGCAAAGGCCATCCCTTTTATTTCAAGCTGCGTGCCCGGCATCTGCGCCAGGGCGTCGCCGAGTAACACTGCAAGTTCGCCACACACGTTATCCGGTAGTGAAATACATTCGGTTTTGCCATTAATATCACGTCGTTCGGCGCCGTGAACGCCCGCCAGCGGAAGCTGAAGCGGCGCAACGAGCTGATCGAGTTCGGCGATTGGGCGGCCAGAGACCAGCGCCAGCGCGCCCTCATTCACTTCAGCCAGTTCTTGCAGATTCGCGATCACGCCTTCAGGGATAAATACGTCATCCGGGCGAGGCTGGATAGCCGCAAGTGTTCCATCGACGTCGAGGAAGAACGCATAGCGCTTGTCCCGGAGAAGCTGGGGGCCAGCATCTTTCTGGATGTTCACTGGATTCCTCCTGATTGAAGGGTTAAAGAAATAACGGAGTTGACGCTGGCGTCCTGGGCTGATCGTAAAAGTGACCCTGGCAGAGGAAGGTAAAGAAAGGCGGTTATATCATTCATCGTTTATCTGGAACAAAGTCCTTTCCGTTGCGGATTGCTGTCTGAGAGCAGCAACTCCGTCGCATTATCCACACGCCATCGCGTAACCATTTCAGCCTCAAGTATAGTCGCTGATCCGCACTCTGCCAGACGAAACGGCGGGAAGACGCACTCTGCGGGGCCATTAGCCTGCCAAAATACCGGCAGAAAAGCGCCAGGAATATGATGAATTAATCTGAGTATTTTGATGGAATGGGCAGGAATGAACAGGGAAGCCGCCCGCTTTTGTGCGGCGGAACGAGTCCGCCCTGAGGTCACTCAGCAGGCGATCGGCTGCATCCAGAGCGCGTTGATGTCGATATCACCCCAGTTACTCTTTTCTTCCGGTCCGCTGATGCTGTCCCAGCAGAAACGATCGGCCAGGTCAACGATCTCGGGCCGGGTGCGCTGATTGCTGGCAAGCGACCAGAATACGCAGACTTTTGGCGTTAACAGGGAATCATCGCCAGGCTCGGCCACAACGGCAATACGTCCTGACGCCAGTCTTACGACCGACCCTGGCGGATAAATGCCAACGGCTTTAACGAAGGCGTAAAACACCTTGCGATCGAAGTGTCCGTTCCAGCTCGCCATTTGCCGCATCGCGCTGGCAGGGTTCCAGCCGCTTTTATAGGGGCGATCGGAGGTGACCGCGTCATAGACATCACATACCGCTGCCATTCGCGACAAGAGCGAGATGGCTGGCCCTTTCAGCCCGTGCGGGTAGCCTGACCCATCGATTTTTTCATGGTGATGCAGCGCCACATCCAGCAAGTCATCATCGCCACCGCTTTTGCGCAGCAGCGCTTCACCCAGCACCGGGTGCTGTTTCATAATGCGGAATTCGTCATCGGTCAGTTTGCCCGGCTTGTTAAGGATTTCCAGCGCAATTCCGGCCTTACCGACATCGTGCAGTAGTCCCGCCGTACCTGCTCTGAGAACCAGTTTTTCATCCAGGTTAAGCTGTCGGGCCAGCGAGATCATTAGCGCGCAAACCGCGACAGAGTGCAGATAGGTATAATCATCATGTGTTTTGAGCCGCACCACGCTGAGTAACGCGGCGGGATGGCGGCTGATAGAGCCGCCGATCTCGTCCACCAGCGGCAGTGTACTGACCGTATCAATGGTTTTGCCGAGCCGCGCATCGCTGAACATGTCCATCACCTGCCCTTTTGCATTGAGGCAGATCGCCTGCGCCTGCGCCACTTCTTCACAGAGATTGCGACGTCCGGAGACCGCCGTCAGTACAGGCGGCGTTGACGGCCCGGTGCGTTCCGGGTGGACACCTTTATCCAGATCGATCCAGACTTCTTTAATGCCGCTCTCGATGATTGTCTGAATCTGCTCCTGTTGCGTGAGCAGCATATCATTATGCACCTGCGCGTGTTTCAGCCAGAACACCTCCAGCTTGTGCACATACATGCCGGTGCGTAACTCCGCTACCGGAATCAGCTGTATCATTTTTTCTCTCCCGCCTCCCCTGTCTGTTACTCCTGTTATCAGTGATATCGGCTTATCCGGATAAACCTTCACCCCCAACAACGAGGATCGGCGGTTTTGCACCGCTTTTTACAAATCCCGACGGAGGTAGGGATTAGAAACGGTGGGAGTCGCGAGGCGGTTGAACGCCCAAAATCCGTTTACGCTGCTGGTTTTACACATCGGCTTACCGGTCTTTTACGTCTTTCTTTCATCAGATCTTTAATGAGGCTACAGGAAAACGTCTTTGATATGACGACTCTGCCGTTTGGCGTTTTACTCGCACACAACTGAACCGGCCAGGGTGACTGCCCCCTGGTTAAGCAGCGGTTTCACCACATCCAGCGGCTGCGGCGCAGTAAAAGATAGCGCCGAAAAAAAGATGTTCAGAGAATTATCTTGAGATAAAGCTTGCTAATGCGGCTCAGGCATGACTAAATAGCGTCATCGGTTTGGAAGACAGACCTTATGAAAGCAGTTTTAGTAAAGCAGTTCTCAGTTCAAGCGTTATCCACAGATACCCCTTCTTCGTGAGCCTCCTCCTAAGTGCCCAATAAGTTATCATCTGCTGTACAGGCCATCTCTGCCGCTTACGTGGCTCAAAATTAAGGAAGTATCTATGTCTGGTAAAATGACTGGTTTAGTAAAATGGTTTGATGCGGGTAAAGGTTTTGGTTTTATCGCGCCTCAGGACGGCAGCAAAGATGTGTTCGTTCACTTCTCTGCAATTCAGGGTTCTGACTATAAGACCCTGGACGAAGGCCAGAGCGTTGAATTCACCATCGAAAATGGTGCCAAAGGCCCTTCAGCCGCTAACGTTGTTGCCCTGTAAGGGAACATCGTCTGTTACCTGACTTACGATAGCGATGAAGGCATCAGCCTGAGCAGTTAAGTTAAGGTAACGAATAAAACCCGCCAAGGCGGGTTTTTTTGTTTGTCGATAATGTGCGTCTCTGGAAACCACGCCTTTTCGCCCTCTTGCTGCTCAAGGCTTTGCGGGTAGATGACCGACGCAAATGTCGTGCCTGCACTTTGCGGCATCGTCGCTCAACGGTGACAGACAACGAAAAGCCCGCAACCTTTGAGGGTGGCGGGCTGTATACTGTCGTTCACGGTTAACCGGGCACTTTAGCTACGGCCGCTGGACTTACCGCCTTTTTTGCCCGCTTCAGAGGCTTTTTCAGGATTATCTTTGAAATTCCCGCCGCCGCTACCACTACCGCTGCTTTTGCCGCCTTTTTTACCGGCTTCTGATGCTTTTTCACGATCTTCGGCAAAGTTGCCGGAATTACCACGATGCTGAGTCATAAAAACTTCCTATTCGTGTTTAATTTATTCCACCGAAAGCGCAGGACGTTAATAATTACGTCAGCCATCGGTAGCCGTGATGCCTGAATAATTGTAGTCAGGCTGCGCTATTCACGCCATCAAAGCGGCAGAGTTATTTCGATAATTCCGCAAAGGTAATTTAACTCACTGTGAATTAACGCGTTTAATATTCTCCCGTTTCGCTTTATCGGCTGGCGGGTCCATCCGCTATTAATCTGCCTTTATTTCACTTCGGGCTAAAAAATAATCTCCTATGATTCAAAGCGCTGCGAAATAATGAATCCTTTAATGGCGGCTGTGCGAGGCCGCTCTGGTTTTTGCTTCAGAAAATACCCGTCCCGCCGCCTGACTGACCGCCTTAAAATGCGTTCTGCCAATTGCCCTTCGGGCTCCAGTAAGCATTTTAAGGTTTAGTTGCGGCAACACGTTCAAACTCCAGCGCATCGTGACTGCAAAACAGTGTCAGCCCTTCTGTATGTGTGCAGGATAGCGCCCTGAGCTTCTGCTGGTTGAGGCGACGGGCTTTATTGTCTTGCGCCATAAACCATTGATAGAAGCGCAGGCCTGGCGTGCAATGTCGCTGCGCCTGATGCATTTCCCCGCGAAAAAACCAGGCATCTCCGCCATGCAATGTCCAGCCGCTGGCGGTGCGTATGGCAATCCCTGCATGGCCTGTGGTATGTCCGGCAAGCGGGATCATCAGAATTTCCGGCGGCAATCCGTTCAGCTGATTTACCGCGTCAAACCCAAACCATTTTTCGCCGGTGGCCTGATAGCCCTGCCATCCTGATATTCCTCCCCATTGCGCGGGTCGGTAGCGCTGCGTTGTCAGCCAACTGTGCCGCTGCCGGGCGGTGTTTATCTCCTCTTCCATCAGATGTACCCTGGCATGAGGAAAGTCGCTTATTCCCCCAGCGTGGTCGAAATCGAGATGGGTAAGGATGATATGCCGTACGTCCGCTGCATCAAAGCCGAGCGCCTGAATTTGTGATAGTGCGGTTAGCGACCTGTTTCGCTGAATATTATTGATTGCGCGGAAAAAGGGTGACAGGGTTGTGGCCGGCGCCTGCATATCTTTATGACCAAAACCGGTATCTACCAATACCAGCCCGTCACGGTCAGTCTCGATCAGCAGGCAATGGCAGATCAGCTTCGCTTTTAATCCCCTGCTGAACCCGTCATACAGCGCTCCGCCAGCAGGACACATGCAGCCGCAATTAAGATGGTGGATTTTCATGCAGGTATCCTCGCTCAAGTGAATCAATTTGCTTTGGCCGGTAATTATAGACAACACTTTCTGGATGCGATTACACGCCTTGCAGAAAGCGAGCTAACTTATTGAAATTGGTCTCCGTCTGGTCCTTTTCTGCCTTTCTTGTTTTTCTGGAGTCCATGTGCCAGTTTTATTTATATCGGGAAAAGCTGGCTAAAGGTTATTTGAAAATTCTGGTTATCTGTGCCTTACCCGCTCCGGGGGCCTGCGCCGTAAGAGTTAACTTTTTTTCATTAACAGGGTGATGACGATAATGATCCAGGATCCAACAAGAATGGTATTACTCTATTTTATTCTGCCGCTGTGGCTGCTCGCCGGGTTTTGCGACTGGCTTTGCCACCGCGCGACCGATATTGCGCATACCACCGGCAGGAAGGAAACGTTAATCCACTTTCTGATGTTTGCCGAAGCGGGTATTCCGCTTATTGCAGCCCTGCTTCTGGAAATTAACGCGCTGATTATTGCGGTGATGATCGTTCTGTTTTTTATTCATGAAATGACGGCCTTGTGGGACGTTAACATCGCCATCGCTTCCCGCTACGTTTCTCCCTATGAGCAGCATGTTCACAGCTTTCTCGAAATGCTTCCACTGATGGCCGTTCTGCTGGTCTGCATTTTACACTGGCCACAGTTTCTCTCCCTGTTTGGTGCGGGCGATGTCCCGGCTGACTTTACGCTCAGAATGCGCGAGGAACCGCTGCCTGTGTTCTATATGGTCAGCATCTTTCTTGGCATTATTCTTCTTGAACTGATCCCTTATGCAGAAGAATACCTCAGGGGGCGTCGGGCCAAAAAAGGGTAACAACCGGCACGAGCCGGGCAGGACGTTCGTGCCGGTTTTATGCTTACGCGGCCATTTTGCGGCATGCATCGGCGCAGTGGTGGCAGGCTTCAGCACATTGCTGACAGTGATCGTGCTGATGCTTCGCGCATTCGTCACCGCATTTCTGGCAAACTTCCGCGCACAACTGACAGAGCGTGGAAGCAAATTCGCTTTCCAGCGCCATAAACTGAGCGGCAAGGCGGCAAAGGTTGGCACACTGGGTATCAAGGCGTATGCACTCCCGCATCATTTCCAGATCCTCTTCCTGCAGACAGGAGGCGGCACAATGATCGCACGCTGCGGCACAGCGATAGCAGGCTTCCAGAGAGTTCATATAAGATTCGTTCATTTCTCCTCCTTCATATGAGCTAACGTTACCCTGATAAGCCTGGATCATCTTCACGGTGCTTTCCAGAAAAGATCGCCCGTTTAATTTTTGTTTCACCTGAGGCCCATCTTTTGGTGGATCGGGATAAGCCGCTCCCGGACGCGAAACTGAAAAAAGCAGGCTTTGCACGCGCGTTTTTTGAGGTGCAGAACGTTTGCCCTGTTTCCCGTTTAGCTCCCGACGCCGGGGCCACTAACATCTATGGTTTTCAACAGAATTCCCGTTATGTGAGTTAAAGAAACAACCAGAAACACTCTGAATTATTATACAAATAATTCCCTGGTAAACTGAGATTTTTTTATTAAATCCTTTTAAAAACATCAAGTTAACTATAACAAATATATTAATTAAGTCGCAGCCGGTGTCTTAATTCTTAACTCTATTCCTAAAATAAAACCCAGGCTGCTTTTTTGTTTTATGCTTATAAACGCAAACGTGAGATTTCTTTTTGTTAAACATTACGGAGGTCTCAATTGACTATTACCGAAGACGAAAAAAAACAGCAGGTTATGATTGGGGAGGCGACACTCAATCTTATATTTAACCACCAGGATGTCACTCCCCTGTCGCTTGTTGAGCAGTTATATGCGATGGCCGATCGCGAGCAGGATGACGATCGCCTGCTCAGTATCTGGCAAGCCAGAAAATGGCTGCAGATCTTTACTAAGGGCGCACCTTCCGGACGCCGTCCGGACTGGCTGCAAGAGATGATGTCACGCGCCTGTCAGGAGACTGTCATTGCAGCTGACGACGGGCCCGTTTCCCGTCCTTCATCGCGTTAACCGTACGACTGACCTGACCAGCAAATGCGCTTCTCCGCTGGTCAGCGTCATAAGGCTCTGCCGCCTCCGGTTGATAATCTTCATCCTCTCTTTTACATCTTGTACATGCCTTCCCCCTGCAGACCTGCAAAACTTGTCTCGTAAACCTTGTTAACTCACTGAATTCCAGTATTTAGCACTTTTTGCCAAAATGTTAATTCTTTTAAAATTCACTATTACTGTACAAGTTAACTAATTCTGTATAACTTTAGCGCAAATCATTGACTTTCAACGACCAGAGGCACAGACATGCGTAAGGATGGTACTAACCCGCAGGCAGAGAACGACATTAGCCGTTACTTCAATGACGCGGCCCTTCCTTCCCAGCAGGAGACGCTTGGTCAGGTTGCTGTCGAAATCCTGCGTTCTGGCAGACAAATTACGCGTAAAACGATCTGTACTAAACTGTTGAGACGCCTTGCGCTGGCAACCTCAGCAGAGCAGGAAAAGCATTATCAGGCGCTGATTGGCATGCTGTTTGGCCGGGGTGATTGACCGTACGACAGCCGGATGCTTATCCGGCTGATATCGTCACCCAGCGAGGATATCGCGATCAGGCTGCTACTGCTTTCTGGTCACGTTGTCTGTCCGGCTTGTGGCGGGATTACGCCTGATAGCTGAGGCTTTCTGGAAATGCGCCTGAAAAACTGATTCAGAGATGTGGGTATGTATCAAAACGATGAAGATAAACTGACCGATATTGTTCTGGGGGAAGCGATTCTTGCTCTGTTGCGGGGAGACGCCCCTGTGAGTAATGCGTCATTAATACAACAATTGCAGCAAATGAGTGCCGTCGAGAAAGATCCCGCCAGACTACGTGCCTGCCAGCTTGCTATTGCGGAAGTCAGAAATAATCGCCCTGCTTCGCCCAAGTCCGTTACGCACCGCGTACGCGATCGCGATAACATCACGCACCTTTTTACCAGCGAAGGCCCACCCGACGGCACCAAGAAGCATTAAGCCGCATCAGGTTAACGCAACGGCAGGGTAGCTGAGCAGAGGGTTTAGTATTCAGATAAGGGCAATGGCGTTAAACATTGCGCTTTATGCAGCGTATGAAGCGCGCAACTACGCCTGTTTCAGGTTCAGGCGGCGCTAATGGGTTTATTCAAGCAGCCTGCGAAACGCCATCTGGTAGATGGCTTTCTTTCCTTCCTGCGTCGACTGTGCGCTGTGAACCTGCAGCGTGATCAATATATTTTGCTTGCCCAGCGGCTCCCCCGCTTCAATCAGTTCAGAGACAGCGCGGCCTATCACCGCGTAGATAGCTTTTGAATACTCATGATCTTTGCCGTGCACACACGTTCTCACAGAGGCTGGTCATACATACAGCTTATCACTTTGCCGGCTCTATTGCATCCTGGCAATATGCCCTGATAATAGCCATGGGCCACTGTTTATCCGCGGTTATTTTATATTCCCGGCTTAGTTACATGGGTAACTTTTGAGCACATCCCGTTCAACTGGCGATTCACCTCCTGCCATGGTTCGGGGAGTATCGTCGCTGGCATGGCGTAATGCATGAACATGGCGGGCGAAGTCCTCCTGGACAGCGGGGCTGTGGATATTCACGGACGCGCCGCCATCTTCATCAATTAAAATGCGTTCGCCGTCATCTTTTTCCTCCTGCATATCTTTTCGTGACATCACATTTAAGAGGCGTTCGGGGCTGCTGAACAGGCTTTTTAACATTCTGTACATAGTTTTTTTTGAAAATGTAAGGACGGCCGGCGGGCCGTCACAGGGGATGGTCAGGATTTTTTGGCTGGCGCCGAGTCGTTTTCAATTGGCGGCACAGCACCAATATCGGTTCCGGTGACCGGGTTAACCGAGGGATCGGATGCCGTACGTTTAATCATACTTTCCAGATTAGCCTGCTGCTCAGCAGGGAGCTGCACGCTGGCCAGACCGTCGCCGCCATCCACTGCAGGAGAAGGATCGGCAACATAGTTAAAGTTTTCATCTGAGTTCCAGCTACCACGTACTTCCCCACCTTGAGACATGTTGTAGTAGTTGTTGGCGTATTGCTCGATAGGGGGCAGCTTGCCTGGCGGGAAGTTATTGCGAATCGAGTAGAGCGCCTTCTCAAAGGAGATCTGGTGCGCCACTTCGCGCGTCATCAGAAAGCCCAGCGCATCTTTTACGCCTGGATCGTCCGTCATATTGATCAGACGTTCGTAGATAATCTTCGCACGTGCTTCCGCAGCGATATTGGATCGTAAATCAGCGGTTACTTCACCGATAGTGTCAATATAGGCCGCCGTCCAGGGAACGCCGCCTGAGTTGGTCAGCGCGGGACCGCCGCCGTACAGCAGGGAGGTCAGATGACTGTCATTACCGTTTCCGGTAATGTTGCGATACATCTCGCCTTCCTGCTCGGTGCCCTCTGCCAGATCGCCTTTAGCACCTTTATTCAGCATTCCAACCAGCGAGCCGATGATTTCAAGATGGCTCAGCTCTTCAGTCGCGATATCCATAAGCATATCGCGGCGGCCCGGATCGTCATCGCTCAAGCCCTGGGTAAAGTAACGACAGGCAGCGGCCAGTTCGCCCTGCGGCCCGCCAAACTGCTCCAGTAATAAGTTTGCCAGACCTGGGTTCGGACCGGCAACGCGTACGGTGTACTGCAATTGTTTTACATGTTTAAACATGGCTCACTCCGGTTTAATAAAGGTTCCTGCTGGCCTGCCGGGAGGCAGGCCTTTCGCTGGTGCTGCGAATTATTTTTTTGCTTCCACACCGGGCGCGGCGGAGCGCACCAAGAACTGCTCTGTGACATCCGGCAGGTGATTCAGACACCAGTCCGCCATTGCCACCTCTTGCTCACGGATTTGTGCAAAGATGCGTGCACCTTCCTGATCGCCAACAACCTCAGCGGCTGCGATCAGCGAGGTATAGCTGGCTATTTCGAGGTTTTCGAAAACATAGCCGCTCATTGCCCCTTTCACGACTTCATCGTCGGCCATCATGCCACCCATCGCCTGACCCATGGCCGACAGTTTGCCCATGGCATCCTTAATGGTGGAGCTTGAGGTGTCATACCGGTCAATAACGGACTGCACCAGCGCCTGCTGATGGCGCGTTTCCTCAATATGCTGTTCAATACGGGCTTTCAGATCGGGATAATGCTCAAGCCGGCCTGCCATTTTTTCCAGCATGCTTTCTGCCTGTTTTTCCATCGCATGGGCATCTTTTACCCAGTCAAGGTAGTGTTCTTCATTCGTCATGCTGCACCTCTTACATTAGGGTTATCTTGACGTTCACGGGACTATTGCTGTTCCGCAATTACGGTCAGTTTCTCATCCGTGGTTTTTTCTTCATTCAGCGTTTCGGTCAGCAGTTTTTCCGCTTCCGTATAGCCAAGTCTCGCGGCCATGGCGCGCAGCGTGCCGTAGGTGGCAATTTCGTAATGCTCGACTTTCTGCGCGGCACCGATTAATCCTGCATCTCTGACCGGACCAGCCTCAACAGAGTCAATAATTTCCTGGGCTTCTTCGACCAGACCTTCCAGCGCGTGGCATTTCATGCGTTTGATTCGCACGCCTTCGGTACTTTCAACCAGCTGATCCAGACGCTCGATCTGCCCCTGAGTCTCTTCCAGGTGTTGTTTGAAAGCCGCGACCAGTTTTTCGTCAGTTGCGGCACGGGCCATTTTTGGCAGGGCGCGGGTAATCTGCTTTTCTGCACTGTAAATGTCAGATAAGTCATGGATAAACAGATCTTCCAGGGTCTTGATAGTCATCATTCTCTCCGTCTTTGAAATAGATAAAGATTACGAACGCATGAACGATAATCCATTTTTTAACATTACTAAGCGTAGATGCAATTCCTTGAATTTCCAGCGATGAGCATGATGAAAATTTTAATATTAAGAGTAATCTTAAAACACAGGATTTGTGAAATTACAAGGTTGAGGGAAATATTTCATTTAACATCGGCACTTAATTATTTACGTATTATCGTCAGGTAAGTACGCGAACTCATGATGTTGAAAGTCGGACTGGCATCAATCAGCATGAGCGTGAGTTTTGTCAGGTAGTGTTAATTAAATGATAAAAAAGTTGTGCTAAAAAAACCCGTTTCCGGGCATGGAAACGGGTCATATTCCGGTATGTCAGTACCGGGCAGGCCTTAGCCGGTAGCGGCGGAATCAGTCACGGCGGCTGTTCTGCCCGCCCTTCTTACCCGCTTCGGAGGCTTTTTCACGGTCGTTCTTAAAGTTACCGCCGCTGCTCTGCCCCCCTTTTTTACCTGCTTCAGAAGCCTTTTCACGATCCTCGGCGAAGTTGCCGGAATTACCACGATGCTGAGTCATATAATCTTCCTCTTCGTGTTTAACATTTTTACCAAAACGATCCCACTGCGATAATACTTTTAATCGGTAAAATTACATTAAAGGATCCAGTAAATGTCGTGCATGAATAACTCTAGCAATAAGCCTCGAGGTTTCAATAAAAGTTTGATTAAATTTACCTATTAAAATACCTCTCTGAGTAAGCTACTGAGTAGAATATAATTTTAAAGGCCAATAATTCTGGCGTACGTTTACTGGGTAATAATCAGCGCAGTTGCGCAACCAAATGTAAGAAGATATTTTTCCGCTAACTCAATAGAGAACTTTTATTAATTTCAGAGCCGGGCAGGCCTGATAAACGGGTGTCGGCCTGCCCGGTCAGAGCGCCTCAGAGAGTGGCGCTGCTAGCCCCCATTCCCGGTACCAGGATCACCTTGCGGCACTCCTCCTGGCGTTTTTCAAAAATCTCATAGCCCCGGGCCGCCTCTTCAAGAGGCATATGGTGCGTCACAATCTCTTCAGGCTTCAGGTGCCCTTTTTCGATCAGCGCCAGCAGATCGGGCAGGAAAGCGTGAACGTGGGTTTGGCCCATTTTAAAGGTCAGCCCTTTATCAAAAGCATCTCCAAACATAAAACTGTGAATAAAGCCTGCATAGACGCCCGGCACGCTCACCACGCCGCCCCGCCTGACCGCCGCAATGCACTGCCGCAGCGCCTTGCCGCTGCTTCCCTCAATTTTTAGCGTGGTCAGTACGGTTTCCGTCAGGCTGCCTTTCGCTTCAAAGCCCACCGCGTCAATGACCGCATCCACGCCGCGATGACCGGCACTGTTTTCGATAATCCAGGCGGCAGGATCGTCATTTTTATCAAAATTGATGGGGATGACGCCGTAGCGCTCTTTTGCGAAAACCAGCCGGTAGTCGTTATGGTCAATCATAAATATCTGCTCTGCCCCTTCCAGCCGCGCGCAGGCTGCACAGAGTAAACCGACCGGCCCGGCCCCGAAGATAGCCACGCTCGATCCCGGCTTGATCTCCGCGTTTTTCACCGCCTGCCACGCCGTCGGCAGAATGTCCGACAGGAACAGCACTTTTTCATCCGGTAAGGTATCAGGAACTTTGAATGGCCCCGTATTGGCCTTCGGAACGCGGACATATTCCGCCTGACCACCCGGTATACCGCCGTAAAGATCGCTGTAACCGAACAGCGCTGCGGGCGGCGTGATATTTTTCCGGTTGAGCGTGGCGCCCTTGCCGCTGTTGGTGTTTTCACAGGCCGCATACTGATGGAGATGACAGAAAAAACAGTCGCCGCAGGCGATCACAAAGGGAATCACCACGCGATCGCCTTTTGCGACGGCGGTGACCCCTTTCCCGGTTTCCACCACTTCCCCCATAAATTCATGTCCGAAAATATCGCCATGATGGGTGCCGGGGATTTTGCCGCGATAGAGATGCAGATCGGAGCCGCAGATCGCGGTGGCCGTGACCCGCAGAATAATGTCATCCGCCGCTTCAATGGACGGATCGGGCATAGTGTCCACACTGACTTTGTGTGGCCCATGATAGGTAAGCGCTTTCATCGACTTAACTCCTCCAGATATCAGGATTGACTGCGGGATGAGGTATTACAGCGTGCCGGTTCCGCCATCGGAGCACCAGACCTGGCCCGAGGCGTAGCTGTTGCTCAGGTCGGCGAGCGTGACGTAGAGCGGCGCAATTTCGGCGGGCTGCCCTGGCCGTCCCAGCGGCGTGGAGCCGCCAAACTTTTCGATTTTCTCCTGCGGCTGGCCGCCACAGCACTGGAGAACGGTCCAGTAAGGACCCGGCGCAACCGCATTAACGCGGATGCCCTCCGGCCCAAGCTGTTTCGCCAGCGATTTGGTAAACGCGGTGATAGCCGCCTTGGTCTGGGCGTAATCCAGCAGAATATCGCTGGGCTTATCCGCCTGAACGGAAGAAGTATTGATGATGGAGGCTCCGCGCGGCAGATAATCCACCGCAGCCTTGGTGATCCAGAACATGGCATAAACGTTAGTTTTAAAAGTGGCGTCGAAAGATTCGGTCGTCAGATCGCGAATCGACTCACTGTACTGCTGCCGGCCAGCATTGTTGACCAACAGATCAAGTCCGCCCAGCGCTTCCGCCGCCTCTTTCACCAGTTGCTGACAGAAAGCCTCCTCGCGAATATCACCCGGCAGCGCCACCGCTTTACGCCCTTCGGCACGAATGAGCGCAATCACTTCCTGAGCATCCTCTTCCTCTGCGGGCAGGTAATTGATGGCAACATCGGCGCCTTCCCGGGCGTAGGCGATAGCCACGGCGCGGCCAATTCCGGAATCACCGCCGGTGATTAACGCCTTGCGATCCTGCAGACGTCCGCTGCCTTTGTAGGAGGTTTCGCCATGGTCGGGTCGCGGCGTCATTCTGCCTGCCAGCCCAGGAAAGGGCTGCTTCTGATGTTCAAAAGGAGGTGACGGAAAGTGCGCTGAATCAGGCTGATTAAGGGAGGAGGCTACGTGATGTTCTTTAGTCATATTTTACTCCTGCATTTTTGACGGTTTTCGTTTCTAAAGCATAGAACGTTGTCATAAATTCAGATCGTGCTTTGTCGCAGAAGCGTAAATGGCGAGGGCTGAACGCCCGGAGTATTTCGCCAGTGGCGCGGAGGACGGCAAAAAAAACATTCTTTATTCAGGCCATTACAGGAAAAGCGCGGCGGCCAACCCGATCGTTAAAAAGCCTTACCAATACGGTAGACACACAGACAAAACTGAGAATAGTAACGATGCAGTTTATACGCCTTCCGGATAGAGGCATGGCGCTGTCGCTGTTTATCGGGCGTGTCCCTTGCGGTTTGCTCAACCCCACTCAGGACGCTACTGAAGAGCGGCTGGACTGAGTACGCTGGCAATTAGCATCCCAGCGCCACCTGTTTTGTGAAGGTCTACGGGGATGCCATACGGGGTGTCGGCATCACCGATGGCGATCTGCTGATCGTCGATCGCTCGCTGACGGCACAGCACGGCGACATTGCCGTGGCCGTGGCCGTGGCCGCAGAATTTACCGTTAAGGCGCTACGGACCCGGTTTTTTTGCAGCTTATTTCCCATTATCGCCACTACTTCCCTGTTACATGTCAAGACGCAGAAGAGCTGGAGATCTTTGGCGGGGTAAACCTTGCTTTTGCCGCTTATAAAGTCACTTTCATCCGGATCTGTTACCCGTGATCAAGAGGTTCGTGTTAGGCGGGCCTGGTGAGAGGCAGGCCCGTCAGCAAAGGGGAAAATAGCGTCTGGAGGCGCACACTTAAAACGTCCAGCGGACGCCTGCGTTGTAGTGCCAGCCTTTGGCACCGTTTCCGTCGATCTCTTTGCGGTAATCCGCTTCGGCATAGAGTGAAACGTCATTCCTGAATGTTGTGGTGCCCCCCACGCCGACGTCCCACATCTGGCCGAGTTTTCCGCTGGTAAATGCCTGGCTGCTATTGCTGTCGGCGGCGCCAATCTGAGTTTTCGCCGCGCCGCCCCAACTGTGGTAATAATTGGTCCGGATGTAGGGCGTATACTGGCGCTGGCCCTCATCCTGCCACGTCTGTTCCATCCGTGCGCCAAGACGACCCACGGTCTGGTCATAATCCCCGTACGAAACAAAAGTCCGGTCACGGTCGGTGAAACTGTCCAGATTGACTTGCAGATAGGTCAGCTGCGCCTGCGGTTCAATGCGTAACCCATTACTGAACGTAAACGGATAGCCCGACTCCAGCGAAGCGGTCCAGCCCTTACCCTTCGGCGACGCCACCGCTTTCTGACGCGCAATATCGGTTTCGCCACGATGCCAGTTCCACGCCAGCGAGCCATCAACATATAAGCCGCTGTTGCGTTGCCAGGTACCGTAAAGCGCCAGACTGTCGCTGTCAAAAGCGGTCGAGCTGTAACCATCTGCGGCGTGCGGACGAATCCGCGTATTGCCGCGCGTATAGGCGATGCCGCCGCGCAGACTCTCCTGCGCCCCGTCTATCCGGACAAGGTTGCCGCCAAGTTGCACGGCGCTGTAGTCAAGATCGACGTCATAACCGTAATCGCTCAGCCCCCGATCGCTCTGATATTTCAGGTTCGAGCCCAGGTAACGAATAAACATCTCACCGCTGGCCGCATCAGAAGTTGCCTGCTGATGACGTAACTCGCCAAGGCGTTTATGCAGATCGTCGGTGGTCATCAGCTGGTAATACGCCAGGCCAACGGGGGTGGAAAGATATGAGGGTACCTGTGGTGTGACGGCGGGTCGGGCGGCGGTCCTGTCGCTGCCGGTCTGAGGCTGACACAGCGAGCCATCTTCGCAGACGAAGGTGTTAGCAAGGCGGTAATCCCAGAAATCATCGCCGTTGCCGCTGAGCTGACGCTGGCTGGCGTCGCTACTGCCAGGCGCAAAGCTATAAAGGCTGTATTGCCATGGTCCTGATGCCACATAGCCCCGACTCAGGGCAAAGCTACCTGCAGTGGCGCTGCCTGAAACCTGAGCCAGCGTAACCCCTTCCGTCGCGGCGATGATACCGTCGCGATTGTTATCCATTAAAGGGGCGCCGGTCAGCGCGTCTTCGATAAGCGTGGTACCGCTGACATTACCATTGACGCGCATGGCATCACTCTGCGTGGCCGCTGAATTGAGCCGCAGGCGACCAGTAGCCGAAACCAGATCGCCGTTGATGGTCAGCGTATCATCCGCCGCATTGCCGCCGTTGGTCAGATCCAGCGTACCGGCGTTATTAACCACGAGGGAGGTATTTGTTGCCCCTTGCAGCTGTGGATTAACGCCATTCCCGGCAAATAGCGTCGAGCGCCTGTCAACGTTAATGGTACTGTGCGCCAGCTTGATGTCGTCCGTTAAGGTCCATTCTGTATTATAGAAGTTGAGCGTGCTCCAGCCCGCGCCAAGGTTAGTACCTTTACGCCTATCATCATCAGCGAATGAACCGCCGCGCGCCCTGATTTCATTCAGATTCAGCGTGCTCCCTTCCCCATTTTCGGTCGTGATGTGACGGGTGTTTACCAGGCTGACATTCTGCACCGTAGCGACATTATTTATGCCGCTGCCCATCGTCAGGCTACCCTCAAGCGTTCCGCCAGAGACAAGCAGTGAATCAGTGCCGTTGCCGGTATCGACATCACCGATCACTTTTCCTTCCAGCAGGGCGATGACGTCGCTGGTCGCACCGCCAGCGACGACCACAGTGTCTGGATTCGGTGCGGTAATCGTGCCTTCATTAATAAACACTGACTCGCCACCGCGCAGATCGATGATAGGTGCCACCACACTTTGTGAAACGATCGTGCCCTGGTTAATCACCTGGCTGGCCGTGCTGGTGACAATCGCCGGGCCGCCGTTGGCCGCCTGAATATCGATAGTGCCGCCAGCAATTACCCTGCCGGTCGTGTTAGCACTTATGCCAGTACCTTCACCGGGAACCACGATCGTATATCCCTGTCCGATAAACAGATCGTTACTGGTCGTCGAGCCATCTTCATGGGCAAACAGATAACCGGTCCCGCCGCTGCCGACGTAAATCTGTGCGCTGCCACCCGCATCGAACGAAACCGCCGAACGGATACCGGCACCGCGTCCCGTTTCAAGCCGGACATTTTGCAGCGCTATCCCGTCAGTTTCAGCACGGTTATTGATCGCATTGCCGCTACCGTAAGCGCCAAGCGTAATGTCGCTGGCCTGAAACCATTGCGCCCCGCTATCAAGCAGTAAGCCATCCGCGCTGCCGTTGGCGCTCAGCGTGCTGTAGCCCTGCCCGTCGCCATTAACTGACAAGCCTGCGCCGCTGCTGACGCGCAGCGCAGCGATGCCGTCATCAACACGCAGCGTGCTGTTATCAATCGGGTTGTAATAGCCATAACCGCTGGTGGCATCAATACCGATGCCCGATGCCACACGCACACTACCAAGGTTGAGAAAAGTACCGCCATCATGCACGCGGGCGCCGGTGCTGTCAGGACCGGTTAACGCCACCACGCCCTGATACTGATTAAAGATTGCGCCATAGTTGCTGACGTCAAATGCCGTGATATTGCTGCCGTTTCCGGTAATCTGGGAAGCGGCATAGATTGTGGCCCTGTCTCCTGCACTTACCGCGCCAGTGGTATTGTTACCATTGAGCACAATAGCGTTGCCGATAATCGCCTCCCCGAGATCGTAAACGCGTATCGCCGCCGCGCCGCTGCCGTTAACGTTATAAACATCGCTACGGTAGATGAGTGAGCCCTCACCGGAGACGGAAACCCCAGTACTGTCGGCACCGTTCAGCGTCACAGTGCCCGGCTGTAGTGCATAAAAATCACCGCCGTTACTGAGCTGGTACAAGGTGGAACCGCTGGTGCTGACGTTCGTGTTGCCGCCGTTGCTAAATATAATGCTGTTTCCGCCCGTGACCCGATAACCGACCTGATTATCATTATTGAATACCAAATTACTGGCAGACCCCGTGTAGATCTCTGCATTACCGGCGACAAGCGCGCCGACAGCATGCTCACCGTAGAGATTAATGGTGCCGTTCTGGTTAAGCACAGCCCGCTCGCCGCTCGCTACCGCACCATATGTCGGCTGAGCGCTGTCAGAGGTGCCGTAAGCGTTCAGCGTCCCGCTGTTAGTGATCTCGGTGGGGACCGTATTGTCTTCGGCGAACGCATATCCCTGCGAATATAAACCGATGCCGCCACGCATCACGCTGATATCGCCGCTGTTGGTCACTTTGGCACCATAGCGTGCGGCAATGCCGGTTGCACCTTCACCGCCTAACGTAATATCGCCAGTGTTAACCAGCCTCCCCTGCGCCAGCGCCAGCAGGCCAAGCTGTGAGTTTGCCAGACCGCTGATGGCGGCGTGGTTTGTCAGTAATGTGCCGGCATCAGAAGCCTCATCCGGATTAATAACGTAGCCGCGCAGATCGTGCTTATCACCATCAACCATGGCTGCGCTGGCGCCTTCTCCCGTCAGGCGAAACCGGGTGCCCGCATCAATTGTGCCCTGGGCACCGCCTTCAATCTTCACGCCCGTTCCGTAGGCGCCGATAGTAAACGTCGCGCCATCAGTGAAAATATCGCTCTCTTTGCCACTACCGACGATGCCAGTCGCGCCAGGCGCATTAAGCGAAAGCGTCATATTTCCGGCACTAAAATCCGCACCGTCGAGTAAACGGAATAAGGTGCCATTTCGGCTGGCGGTGACATAGCTGCCGTGAGCGGGCAGATTGATAGTGGCATCCGGGCCCGTGATGAAAAAACTGATCTGATGCTGGCCGTCCGCCGAATGCGGCACCGCGCTGGCCGCCACGTTAACGGTGGCATTTCCTTCTGCGCGTACGCCGATAGCCGCGTTGCCGTTGAGATTAATCGGCCCACTCAGCGCTGCTTTCGCCATGCCTCCGCCCTCGCCGGTTACCCAGACAGCGGTATTATGAGTGCCGCCAGCGGCATCAGCATTGCCGTTGACGTTTATCGTTCCCGTCGAATAGGCGCTGGCGCTGTTGCCCTGCGTGGCGAGCACCTTGATCCCGATGCCGTTCTCACCGTTGAGGTTGATCGTTCCGGCGTTGCCAACGCCGCCTCCCTTGCCAGCATTGACCGCCAGCAGGGAGATATTTTCCGCCGGTTGTATCTGCGCCCGTCCGTTGACATCGATTATGCCGTTATTGCGCGTTACGGCATTTGGGCCCGCCTCAACGCGCATTCCGACGGCGTTCTGCACTCCGGAGCCGATGACGATGCGACCGTTATTGATGGCGCTGGTGTCAAGGATCTGGCGGATACCGCTGACGCCGCCGCTCAGGTTAACGGCGACATCCTGCGTAGTGTCCTGCTTATGGTTTTGTGGTGAGCGGCCAATATAAATCGTGCCATCTTCCGCATTAATAAAGCTGCCTTCACCACTGAAACTGACTCCTGCTGCCGAACTGTCGTTTCTGACATCCGCAATGCCGACATTGATATTGCCATGATTTATTGCGCTGCCGTTACCGAGCCAAATCGCATCGCTTCCCCACGCGGAAGGTGCATCCCCCACCGCAAGATTGATCACCCCATTATTGGTAAACTGACTGCCAGAAACGACCGCCACGGCTTTGCCTGTATAGCCCAGCGTGCTGGTGTCCACGCCTTCACCGTCTGCGTGATTGAGGAAACCGGCGTTGATCACACCGTTGTTAATGCCGTTGCTGCCGTTAAGCAACTCCAGTCCTCTGCTTTCTGACTGCACTGGCCCTGTGGTGGCGAGCTTGCCGTCAACGATCGCTGTTGCACCATTGCTGGCGCGAACTGCCGCACTACCGCTGTTCACCACCTCAAGCGTTTTACCGCTGGAGATCTTCACGCTGGCGCCAGGGCCATCGGCATGCAATACCACCTGGTCACCGGTTGGCTGCGCCACTTCATCGTCTGAATTATCACTGCTCATACGATAAACCACGCTGCCTTCGGACAGAGAAAAAGCTTTGTGAAACTCGTAGCTGTAATCGTCCTGGGTAATATACCCGTTTACAAGTTGATTAATTAACCAGTCGTTATAATCGCGCAGTTCATTAAGGCTGGTCACAGTAAACGTACTGATCCCTTCGGCCGTAGTGACGGTGAAAATGCCGGTATAGTGCACCACGTTGTCCATGTTATACGCCAGCCGATCGCCACCATAAGGCGGTACGGCAGCGGTAAAGGTAATACGGTTGTCAGAATTCCAGTTCAGGTGCCCGCGCTTTGAAGCGGTAAAGAGTTGACTCTGCTTGGCGGCCATTGACCAGCTATTGGTGGCAGAGTGCGTCGCTGCGCCCTGCTGGCCGATATCAACGTTAATGATGCCATTACTGACCGACGCCACCCGGGCGTCGATATACTGTCTGTCTTCGACATCATAATAATCAGGCACTTCTCTGTCAGGGTTCACCATAGGTAAATCAGCAAAGGCTGAGCTGTCATAGATGGTATAGGACTTATAGGTATTATTTTCGTAATCAGGAATGATGACACTTAAGTTTTGCTGCCCGACATTAAGGCGTTGCTGCCCCGTCAGATTATCATTGATAATCCGGCCTGTGCGTTGCAAATCGCCCAGCGTCACGCGGGTCGCCCCGCTTTCGCCCGGGGCAAACTGCGGCAGCCCGTTTAATAGCTGAGTGCTGCCATTACACAGGCAATACACGCCCGCTTTATAATCATTATTTTCAGGCGCATAGGGTTTTAATATCGCCGCCGATGCGCTTAATACCGGAAAAAGCATACCTTGCGCAGCAATAAGGCCCAGAAGCACAGGATTTAATTTAAACACCGTATTTTCCTCAACAGAGAAAAGGCAAAGCCCGAAAGCACGCAGCGTGCAGTTTCAGGCGTCATTAAAGGCATTAAAATTGACGGAGAAGAGTGGAGTTTGAATGCAATGAATCACATCACTTTGCTAAATTAAAATCCAGCAGGACTTAACAGTCAGCCTCATAGAAAAAGACTTTTAAGACTAATCGCGTAAAAAAAGCAGTAAGCGTGGATCTGAATTAATATTCTTATCAATTAAATATCAATTATATAGAATCTATTAAAGCACCTGCATTTACTGAATTTGATTTAGGTTTGCATCAGAAGAGAAGCGTGAGTTTTTAGTTATCGTTAAAACTGGACCTGAAACCTTAACGGACTTTTTTTATTTTCTTTGCGAAAAGAATTCCACCACTCTCCCTACCGGCGGGACTGCTATACGGATAATACCGGCCAGCGCCCTGGCCCTGGAATGAATCTGTGATGGTGGACGCCGGAAGGTATCTCTTATCGATCGGAGAGGTGAATGGGAATAGCGGGAGCCTGAATATTACTTTGCGACAGGAAGGTCTGAATATTTTGTTGTGTACGCTGGAGAGAGCATCTCACGCTTCATTGACCATGTTTTCTGAATCCCTTGTCCTGCGAACCATAATTTCCCTTTGCCACTCTGGTTCAGGCCGTCAACGACACGCATCAGCGCCTCACTGTTTGCCTGAGGTTTACATTCGTCAAAAAGATTCAGTTGGGATACACCCTGACTGAAGAAGTCACCCAGAATCACACCCGCTTTCATATAGCGATGGCCATCCAGCCAGATGCGATCGAGCGCATCCATCGCCATACGAATGATATCGCGCGTATCGTTTGAAGGTGTCAGCAATGTCCCCATCGCCTGATTGCCGTAAAAGATCTCACCTGGCGTGTGCGGGCTGGTCCGGATAAATACGGCTATCTGTCTGCAATACTGTTTTTCACGCCGAAGTTTTTCAGCGGCTCGTTCTGCGTAAGCGCACACCGCCTGCCGCATATCACTGTACTCCGTGATACGTGAGCCGAACGAGCGCGAACAGACGATCTGCTGTTTGGCTGGGGCGAATTCTTCCAGTGTAAGGCAGGGTTCCCCGCGCAGCTCACGAACGGTTCGTTCCAGTACAACGTTAAAATGCTTGCGGATAAGAGAGGTGCTTTGCTCCGCAAGATCTTTCGCCGTCATGATGCCCATCGCATTCAGTTTCTTGCTGATGCGCCGGCCCACTCCCCACACCTCCTCCACCGGCACCAGCGCCATCAGCTTCTGTTGGCGTTCACTATTCGACAAGTCCAGTACGCCGCCCGTCTTCGTCCACTTTTTCGCGGCATGATTGGCAAGTTTAGCTAAGGTTTTTGTCGGCGCGATACCGACGCCGACCGTCAGATGCGTATCGCGCTTCACCCGCGCCCGAATCTCGCGACCGTAATCCTCCAGCCCCCGGCCATGATGAACGCCCCTCAGGTCCATAAAAGCTTCATCAATTGAATAGATTTCGACAGACGGTGCCATATTTTCAAGCGTGGTCATCACTCTGCTACTCATATCCGCATACAGCGTATAGTTAGAGCTAAACACATGGATTTGATGCTTTTTTATTTCATCTTTAAGCTTGAAGTAAGGTGCGCCCATGGGGATGTTGAGCCTTTTTACTTCTTCGCTCCGCGCAATTATGCAGCCGTCGTTATTACTCAGGACGATAATCGCTTTACCGCGCAAGTCAGGCCGGAAAACGGCTTCGCAGCTCGCATAGAACACATTCACATCCACCAGGGCAAACATCAGCGACTTATCGTTTTAATAACATGTTTCACCACCCCGAAGATTTCAAACTGATCGGGGTCGGTAATCGGGATAATGGCATGTGCCGGATTCATGGGCTTAAGGTGCAGAAAAGGTTTTATCATGAGCTGTTTGACAGTGAACTCGCCTGAAAACGCCGCCACAATGATATCCCCGTGCCCGACTTTCAGTGAGCTGTCGACCACCAGCATATCCCCTTCGTTAATCCCCCCGTCAATCATGGCGTCACCGCTGACCCGGATGAAATAGGTTGAGCTTGGATGGCTCACAAGCAACGTGTTCAGATCGAGGCGCTGCTCAATGTAGTCCTGTGCCGGTGAGGGAAAACCGCAAGGAACCCGCTCACTGTACAAAGGCAAGGCTAACGCGCGGATTTCCGCAGGATTGAAAAACTCCATGACAATCGTCCCAATCAATACTGTATATATAAACAGTATTATCAATTTATAATTGAGATCAAGTTAATTTCTGGAAATTTTAGTGAAGGCGTTGGCGAGCAAGGATATTTAGTTAACCGGCCCGGCGCATGGCCGGGCGAAATGGATAAATATTGTGCGACAGCAACAGGAAATAACCCTGCCGGTCTGGCGGGCCGTTTATTTTATGAACACGCTGTTCATCCTGAAATGCATTTTTTTTTACCCGTTTGGGTTAAAAACCTGAAACAGACGCGCCTCTCCATCAGAGGGAGAGATATCGCGAAAGGTCGTCGTATGCGTCTCAATCCATGTGTTGGCAGCGCGAAGCGTGTAATGCCAGTTAAGGCGGCCCAGCTCTTTTACAAAGTCGACAGTACTGATGGTGTAGCGTCCGGCGATATCGCGCTTAATCGCCCGTCTGAAAGCAAACATAATTTCATAGTCACGAGGCATCATCTGCACTCCCGCAATTAACTGTATATTAATACAGTAGTATCGATCGACTATGCCGCACAATACGCAGCCTGCAACAAAATTGTAAAGTCTCTGATTATTCATGAAAATAATTGTTGAGGCGGTTTATCTGGGAAGGCATCTTTGATGCGGCGGTCAGTCAGATGAGCAACCAGAGAGGCGTCGTCGGCCGGGCTGCGAAGACCCCTGGCAGCATGGTTTGGTTTTGATATTAAGCGAAGGTAACGCTGTACAGATTATTAACGTCAGGCGGTTTATCGGCGCCCTTACCGTTACCTGTCCTGATACAAGCGGGACGCAAGTAGGATTCATCATATAGTCACGTGTTAACGCCCGCTTAATACTCATTATAAAACGGCTACTGTTTTTATCCCTGTCGATACGTTAGCCCAATTAATGATATTCAGACGTATGACTGCTTATTGTGCGCAGGATAAATATTCAATTTGCCTTAATTCCGCTCATTAGCGGTAATCATCGCAGCAGAGGGATAAACTTTATAGGGCGTTACCGGCGCTCGCTTTAAATTCATCCACCCCACGCGGGCGATGTACACCATGATGAAAAGATCCCGCCTTATAACCGGCAGAATACGTTTAATTCTGCCCTGAAATTTAGGCTTTTCGCTTCGCCGGTAAAAACCCCGGGGGCCGGGGTTTCGATAAACCGTCAACGCATCAGCGGGCTGTCGGTGAAGAGGAAAACCGCAGTATCAGCATGCCCATCACCCCGGCAATGATGGAGCCAGCCAGCACGCCAATTTTCACCTCATCAATCAGCGCCGCACTGCCTGCAAACGCCAGATTGCCGATAAACAGGCTCATGGTAAAGCCGATGCCGCACAGGACCGACACGCCGTAAACCTGCATCCACGAGCTGTTATCTGGCCGTCTGGCCAACCCAAGCAGGATGGCCAGAAACGACAGGCCGAAGATGCCAATCTGCTTACCAAAAAAGAGACCCAGCGCCACGCCCATAGGAACCGGCGAAGTCAGATCGCTGAGGGTGACGCCAGCGAGTGATACGCCAGCATTGGCGAAGCCAAACAGGGGAAGCACCAGAAACGTCACCCAGGGGGCAATACCATGCTCCAGCCGATCCAGCGGCGGCGTTTCACTCCCGGTTTTTCCCTGCAACGGGATGAAAAACGCCAACAAGATACCCGCGATGGTCGCATGCACGCCGGATTGCAGCATAAAGAACCACAGCGCGCAGCCTGCCAGCAGATAAGGAAGCAGCCTGGTCACCCCTTTCCGGTTCATGATAAACAGGATCAGCACGAGGAACGCCGCGGCGGCCAGCATCAACACGTCAATATTGCTGGTGTAAAACAGTGCGATAATCACCACCGCGCCCATATCATCCAGGATCGCCAGCGCCGACAGAAAAATCTTCAGCGACGTCGGCACGCGGCTGCCCAGCAGAGCCAGTACGCCGAGGGCAAAGGCGATATCGGTCGCGGCAGGGATAGCCCAGCCGGAAAGCGATTCGCTGTTACCGGCGTTAAGGCCAAGGTAGACCAGCGCAGGCACCGCCATTCCTCCCACTGCCGCAAAGCCTGGCAGTGCGCGCTGGCTCCACGTGGCCAGCTGCCCGACAAGCAGCTCACGTTTAATTTCCAGTCCCACCATCAGAAAAAATATGGCCATCAGGCCGTCGTTTACCCAGTGTTCAACGGAAAGCCCGCCCGCCTTGTATTTCAGCATCCCTGCATAACCTTCGCTGAGCGGAGAGTTAGCCACAACAATCGCGGCGGCAGATAAAAGAATAAGAATGATGCCGCCAGCACTGGGCGAGCTGAAAAAGGTTAAAAGCGGGCTTGCGGAATTTTTGTCACGCGGTGTGGAATGTTGTGTCACGACGCCTCCCTGTTACGGTAAGAAGATAAGATCCAGTGTTCTTCGGTAAAATTTTTCGTTGTGCCCTCTCACCAGCAACGATTGGGCACCCTTTTACAACTAACTCTATGAAAAATTTTGCATTTAACACTTATTGCAATGTGTGTAATTTTAACACACCAGGGCGTTCGGACGACTTGAGAGGGGTAAATTCAGGTAAAGGTAAGGCGCTCAGATCATTATCTCTGACGTGGCGCGATAAAAGCGGCAACGCAGGCGACGAACGCGAAGATGAAAAGCGCGGTCATCCAACCGATGGAGGCAAGTAAAGCGCCAAAGAGCGGATTACCCACCGCCTGCCCTATCGCCACCGCCAGAAAAGGGATGCCTAACCCCAGATCGGCACGATCGGAAAGCAGTCCTGTGCCCTGAATCAGATAAACGCCGGTCGACACAATATAGGCCGCACCAAACAGGCTTACGGCGAGAAAGCCATAAAGTGCAGAGAAAGATGCCATCACCAGCCCCGCCGTTGCCGCCGCCATTGCCAGCAGGGAAAAGAGATGTACCGGCCGGGGACCAAAGCGGTTCGTGAGCATGCCGGTCAGGGCGCCTGCCAGGCCAGCGAAGCCCAGCGCCACCCACACCAGCGCGACGGAAGTGTCCGTAAAGCCCGCGTTATCCCGCAAAATGTCCGCGCTGAAGGTCCAGATAGCCGCGCTAGAGATCCCCATTAAGAAAGCGCTCAGGCATAGCGTCACCAGTCCGGGTCGTTTCAGGAGGGAGAGCGAAAAATGGCTGCCGGCAGCCGCGTTCAGATGACGGGGAAAAGTGAACCACAGCCATAGCGTAACGGCGGCTCCCAGCAGCGCGAAAACAAGGTAGATTTCCCGCCAGGAACCTACTGCCAGCCAGGCGGCTATACCGGAAAGTACAATCCCGGCTGCCGTGCCTGCGTTAATCGTTCCGTTCGCTTTGGGCTGGTTTTGATGATCAAACTGACGGGAGACGGCGAAAGCAAGCGGCGGTGACGTCAGCCCGGTGCTTAACCCCGCCAGCACGATGCCGGCACCCAGCACCCACGCGGAGGCTGAAAGTCCAATCAGCAGCATGCCCAGCGTGGCGCTGAAGCCTGCCAGCAGAGCGATGAGCCGTGGATTGATTTTGCCCGAAGTCAGGAGCGCGAAGCTGATACCGCAGCAGTAGGCAGCAAAAGCGCTGCCTCCGATAAAACCTGCCACGGTCAGAGTGATGGAAAGATCTTCCCGGATCTGCGGGAGCAGAAGTCCGTAAGCAAAACGCGCAAGGCCGTAGGAAAGCGCGGTAAGCGAAAAAGCGGCGGCGACGAAACTGTTGCGGCTGTTCATCCGTTACGCCTCCCGGCAGCGGCAAGCAGCAATAGCGCCGCGTCCCTCGCCTGATCAATAACGGCCACCGTCGCCAGACCGGCTGCCGCTGTGGCGCCCTCAAATAACAGCCAGATCTGGTTGGTCAGTACCTCATCCTCCTCGCCCAGCGCGATCCGCACACGCCTGGCAAGCTCAGCGCGAAACGCACTTTTCTGTCCGTTTACCAGCGAGACAATGTCAGGATTCGCGCAAGCATATTCGCTGCGCGCCCGCAGCAACATACAACCCTGAGTACCATGCCCGGCCATCCAGCCTCGCAATGCCTCAAAAACGCCCCCAACAGGATCCTCATCGCTGTATTCCGCTGCAAGCTGCGCCATAAAGGCGCTGTGCCTCGCTTTCAGCACAGCCAGTACCAGGCCGTCGCGGGAGCCAAAATGCTTGTAGAGCGTCCGCGTCGAGACGCCGGAAGGGGCAATTACACGGTCGATACCGACGCCCCGGAAGCTCTCCTGATCGAACACCTGCATCGCGCTGGCGATTATGTCGTTTTGTTTTTTCATTCCTGAATTGTAAAACGATCGTTTTACTTGTCAAGCCGGGTTCGGACACAGACGGTGAAAACTTGTGTGCCGTACAAGCGATTACCACGCTTTAACAGCGACGAAGTCTGTTTTATCGACGGCCTTATTTTCGGCTGATTGTCAGAACGAAATCGCCCGTTCCTGTCCATTTGTCACGCTTATCAAGGAAGGGATAAAAGAGCAGCAGTCCAGTGAGTAAGGGCGGTACTGTGAGGAGCAAACGGGGAAAAACGGCTGAAAGGAGAAGCTGAAGCACACATTAATAGAAAAAAAGTCCGGCAGAATGACCAGACGCTGAACAGCAGTAACGACTGTTAGTGATACTGCCGGATGCGATCGCCATTGCATCACGGCGTCAAAAAACCTGAAAGCCGGAACAGAAATAGCACCGGATAATCGTTTAATTCAGCTAACAGTCCTCTTTTTAGCGCTGACTTAACGCAAGCCTCGCCGCAAATAACATAAAAACGCCGCCGGTAATACGATCCATCCATTTGACAACGGAAGGCACTTTCAGCACGCCTTGCGCGTAACCTGATGCCAGTATCAAGAATGATGACCAGAGTGTGCCTGTCACAACATGAATGGCGACCAGCAGAAAAGTCCAGATCACAGGCGAATGTCCGGCGGGAATAAACTGAGGCAGGAAAGAAACATAAAATACGCCGATTTTGGGATTGAGCACATTACCAAGCATGCCTCTTAAAAACCAGTTATGTGAAGCCGCTGGCCGGGCCTGATCTGCGGTAAAAGCCTGACGTGGTCTGATAAGCAGTTGCAGTCCCAGCCAGCAGAGATAGGCCGCACCACAAAATTTAAGAAGATCGTAAGCCAGTTCAGAAGCGGTCAGTAAGGCGCCCAGCCCGAAAGCAACCAGCGCCGCCCAGATGAAACAGCCGGTATTGATGCCGAGTGCCGCCTGGAAGGCTTTTTTTCTGCTCTCCACCGTCACAGTGCGCAGGATGAGCGCGGTATCAAGCCCGGGTGTCAGGGTGAGAAGTAAGGCGGCAAAAGTGTAAGCCAGCAGAGAATCTGTAACAGACATTTTTCTCTCCGAAAACGTGAATTCTAACCAGAATGCGGCTGATAATAAAACGCTACAGCATAAAAATAACCTGGTGCGCGTAGCACCGTTCCCTTCAGCTCTTCCTTTTCAGTCTCCGGAACATTTCTGATAGCCAGCCCGGCTGCTATGATTTCTCTTTATCGGGAAATGTCCAAATAACGGGCTGAAAGTGCGGCTTATAATGCAATAAGGATGGCGGTGTGAATAAAATAGTCCGTAAAAATTATCCTGAACTCGGTGAGGTTAAGGCGCCTTACGTTCACGCAGTAAAGCATAATAATACCCTCTATATTTCAGGCCTGACGGCTTTTGGCACCGCCGCACAGCAGGCTGGCATGGCTGAGCAGGCGGAGGAAGTTTTCCGCCAGCCAGACCGTGCGCCCACCGCATTCTGGATCTTCAACGATGTGCCGGATACCCCGAAAGTCCGATTGTTGCAGCAGAGCCTGGTACTCATCAGCCGCGAGGCTGGCGTGATAAAGCGGCTCCCCCTGAAACGCCCCAATGGCTTCGCCATCGGCAGGCCCGGTGTTGAACATCAGCCACGCGCCATGGCGGGCATGCGCAGCAAAAACTGTAAACATCCGCCGCTGATCGGCGCGGGTAAGGTGAAAAAAACTGTCCCAGGCGAGGATGCCATCGAAACGGCGCTTAAAATCTAACCTGCGCATATCTGCCACCGGCCAGTCGTTATCCGGAAACTTTGCCTTGCAGCGGGCAATCATCGCAGCGGAAGCGTCAATTCCCGTGACGGGAAATCCCCGCGTAATTTCTCCCGTAAGCCAGTGTTAAATAAATCGGCTTTATTGCGAAGCAGAATTTTTTCTGGATGCGGATGCGGAACGGGCTATTTACAGGTAATTCACTCTCAGCCCTGTAAAGTTTAAAAATAACCAGCACATTTACACTTATTTAATTAACCTGTTTTCATTAAGAACAGGCTGATAGTCGTAAGTAATCTCGCTGCGCGACAACTTGTTCTATTAATCAGACACTATAATCTACTTACTATTATCACGCTGGGTAAACATTATGGACATTGCGGCTTTTGATATTGGCGGGACCTCGTTAAAAATGGGCATCACTAACGCTCAGGGAAAGATTTTAAAAAGTGATAGCGTGGATATTGCCGGGCAACCCCGCGAAAAAATCCTGCAAGAGATAATGAACTGGCTGAAGAGCAATTCGCCCTGCGCCGGTATCGCAGTAAGTACGCCGGGCTACGTCGATTCTGAAACAGGTTTTATTACGATGGGTGGAACCATCCCTGAATTTGACGATTTTCATCTGAAACAGTGGCTGGAAGAGAAAACATCGCTGCCCACCAGCGTGGAAAACGATGCGCACTGTGCTCTGCTGGCAGAACACTGGTTAGGAAAAGCGAAGCAGCTTAATGATTTTCTGATGTTGACTATCGGCACCGGTTTAGGCGGTGCCGCATTTTGCAACGGCGCCCTGATTCGCGGTAACCGCAACCGCGCCGGGGAGTTTGGCTGCCTGCTGACGTCACGTCCCAAAGACAGCGATATAGCGCCTCATACCATGGGGGCCCGCTGTACGATGACCGCGCTGCGGGAAAATTACTGTCAGCGTACGAAAAAATCCACCGATGAGATAAGCGGCAAAGATGTGTTCGATGCGTTCGATAATGATGACGCGGATGCCAGAAAAGTGGTGGACGAGTTTTATGACGATCTTTCCGCCTGCCTCTATAACCTTGCCAGCGTATTTGATCCACAAACCATTTTTATTGGTGGTGGTATTACCGAACGGGAGTCCTTCCTGGACGAGCTTGCCGGGCATCTGGAAAAATATGATATCGATATCCGTATTGAAACCGCCACGTATGGCAACGATTCCGGCATGCTGGGCGCATCCTGTCACTTTCTGCAAACCCAGCAGGTGAGCGAAAAATAATCCGGCAACGCGCCACGACTGGTCCCGGCTCCCGGGCCGGTTGTGGCTTCCCTCCTCCCTGACGTCACGCAAAAACGGCCTTTGCTGCGCGCATCGCCGAAAACGGGAAAGCTTTATAAGCTATTCAGTCACTAAAACAGCAATCAGCGTGAAAACCGCACCGTTATAATTGAACTCCTGTTTGTCTCAACTACTGTTATTTATTAGCTCTGCTTACAGATAACGGACTACCAACAGGAGAATGCTGTGTCCTCTGCTCACCCGACAAAAGACCTGCGGCGCTCAATGCTTGCCGCACTCCCGCTTGGCATTGGCGTGATGGCCGCCATTGATGAGATTGTCTTTCACCAGATACTGGCTTGGCACCATTTTTTTGACTGGTCCACGCCCATGTTCGGCCTGTTTTCGGATGGCCTGCTCCATTCCGCCGAGCTGATCCTCTTCGTGCTCGGTTTTTTTATGTTTAACGAGCTGCGAACGCGAGGCGCGCTGGACAAGACCTCGGCAAAAGCGGGGTTTTTTCTCGGGATGGGCGGCTTCCAGCTTTTTGACGGCATCATCGATCATAAGGTCCTCAGGCTGCATCAGATTCGCTACGTCGACAATATCTTGCCTTACGATCTGGTTTGGAACGGTTTTGGCCTCCTGCTGCTGCTGATCGGTTTCTTTTTCCTGCGCCGTTCACGCGCGACCGTACGTTATGTGGCCGGGAAATAAATCATGGAGCATATGGCACATCATGGAAGCATGGAGAGCTCAACGTTGCTGCTGGTGTTACTCGTATTTCTGCCTGCGCTGCTGCTTTGCCTTTATCTGGTTGCCGCCGTGCGGCTGCGTCAAAAAGCCCGCTGGAGCCTCTGGCGCATCGCAAGTTACACCAGCGGCACAGCATTAATCATTGCGGCGATGCTGCCGCCGCTGGCGGCGTGGGCGCATCAGGATCTGCGTGGTCATATGGTTCAGCATCTGTTTCTTGGCATGTTCGGCCCGCTTGGCCTGGTTTTTGGCGCTCCCGGCACCCTCTTGCTGCGCAGCATTCCCGCCCGGGCCGCACGCCGCATGATGGACTTTCTTAAGATCGGGCCGGTCCGGTTTCTGATTCATCCGGTAACGGCGGCCATGCTCGATATTGGCGGGATGTATCTTCTCTATCTGACGCCGCTTTACCTTTACTGTATGACCCATCCTGGGATGTTTATTTTTCTCCATCTGCATTTTGTTATCTCAGGTTATCTCTTCACCTGGTCCATTGCAGGTCCCGATCCCGCGCCACGCCGCCCCGGCTGGATAACCCGTCTGACGGTGGTTTTTGTGGCGACCGCCGCTCATGCGATCCTCGGAAAACTGATGTTCGGTTATGGCTATCCGCAAGGCACACCGGCCACGCTTGCTGAAGTTCAGAGTGCGGCACAATGGATGTATTACGGCGGCGATCTGGCGGAGTTTTTACTGATCGTCGGCTTCTTCGCGATGTGGTTTCGGCACAAAAACAGGCTGCCGGCAGCATTCGTGGGTGAAAGCGCCGTGCGATAAGCTATGAAGGGTCACGAGGGAATCTCCAGGCGTCTCGTCACCACGCGGCCCGCTTAATGCGTTGAATCAGCGTCCTGTTCGCAGGCATGAACCAGCCAGCTGTGTCAGCTTCACCAGTCAGCGAGCGCGCTGGGCTACAAGTGAAACGGCGCCTTATCGTCAATGCGTTTCAGTTTTCTGCGAGCGACGGCGCGAAGAATAAAACGGAACAAGGATCGCAAATGAGCAATGGGAAAGAGATCTACTGGAACCCTATGGTGCCTGAACTGACCGTAATGGACTTCCCTGCGTCTTTGCATTTTTACGTCGAGGTGATTGGCTTTAGCCTGATGATAAGACGCCATGAGCCGGAATTTGCCTATATCTGTCTGGGCGAGGCGCAGCTGATGCTTGAACAGTATCATGCACAAGGATGGAACCCGGCAGAGCTTGAGCGCCCGCTGGGACGCGGGATAAATTTCCAGATTGAAGTGGATGATGTCGCGCCCCTGCTGGCGTGTCTGCAGACGCATAACGTTCCGCTCTACCGTGATGTTCGCGATAACTACTACAACACGGGTGATAAGGAAGCCTGCCAGCGAGAATTTCTGGTTCAGGACCCGGACGGTTACCTGCTTCGCTTCAGCCAGTACATAGAATAAGGAGAGTAAAGGCTGGACGCGACGATGTGTACGGCACTTTTAGTATGTTGTAATTAATCTGGCCTGTTTTGTCTCACCGGTGGGGATTGCGCTATAAACCCAGGGGGGAATCCGCTTCTCTGTTCCGGTTTAGGGGAAACACACCGCGCATTGATGCAACTGTGCCCGGTGATTTCCTGTAACGCCGCAGCTTACCTCGCCAACACCAGAAATCAGGAGCATATGAAAACCGAAGCTGCATTAACCCGTTTAACCAGCAATAGCTTATCCCTGATATCAAGCCGACGTCTCACAGGCTCAGAGCGCTAATCCTCCCGACGCGGCGCTCGCTATACTGTTATCGCAACTGAATCTCAGCAGAGGACATATTTTGATTAAATACAGCGTAATGTATCCGAACATTGAAAACGGCACCTTCGACCACGATTACTATCGTGACGTGCACCTTCCTCTCATCGAAAAACGCATGGGTGATTACTGCCTTGCCTGGTCGATCGATAAAATCACCACCACGCCAGGTGAGCGTCCAGCGCCCTACGTTGCCGGCTGCCATATTTTCTGCGCATCGCTGGAAGATCTGGAAAAAGGCATGGCGGAACACGCTGACGAGCTGGTTGCTGATGTCGCCAATTTCAGCAATATCACGCCGGTAAAATGGCTTTCTGAGGTCGTGGAATCCACCGATCCGCGGTGATAAAAGCCAGTCGGGGCTGATTCAGGCGATGAATCATCTCAAAGTGAAGGGAATCGCGGCTGGGAAGTAAAACGTCCCGCGCTATCAACGGCGCGGGACGAGCTATCAGGAAGGATGCCTGGCGCGTCTTTACGATCGCTCTGGACTGCCTGCGCAGAGCGGCGCTCAGCAAACAAAATCGCGCTTCAGCGCTTTTTTACCCGACAGGCCTACAGCAGCTTTTTCTCTGCCAGATCGAGCGCAAAGTAGCTGAAAATCAGATCGGCACCGGCACGCTTAATGGCGCCAAGGCTTTCCAGTACCACATCTTGCTCGCTGATCGCCCCTGCCTGCGCAGCAAACTTAATCATCGCGTACTCTCCACTCACCTGATAGGCGGCCAGCGGCAGGTTGGTGTGCTCACGCACGTCGCGAATGATATCCAGATAAGCACCGGCCGGTTTTACCATCAGCGCGTCGGCGCCCTCACCCTGGTCGATCAATGATTCACGAAGCGCTTCACGGCGGTTCATCGGGTTCATCTGATAGGTTTTACGATCGCCTTTCAGTGAGGTTCCCGCCGCTTCACGGAATGGACCGTAGAACGAGGAGGCGAACTTAGTGGAATAGGACATGATCGCCGTCTGGGTGAAGCCGGCGGCGTCCAGCGCCTGACGGATCGCGGCAACCTGCCCATCCATCGCGGCAGAAGGCGCAATGAAATCGGCGCCGGCACGCGCGGCGGCAACGGCCTGCCTGCCTAAGTTGACCAGTGTTGCATCGTTATCCACGCCATGATCGTGCAGCACGCCACAATGTCCGTGCGTGGTGTATTCACAAAAACAGGTATCGGACATCACGATCATTTCCGGCACGGTCTCTTTGCAGATGCGTGACATCCGGGAAACCAGACCATTCTCCTGCCAGGTATCGCTGCCATCCGCATCCGTATGATGGGAGATGCCGAAGGTCATAACGGAACGGATCCCGGCTTTCGCAATACGTTCGATTTCATACGCCAGCCGCTTTTCCGGAATGCGCATCACGCCCGGCATAGCCTGGATCGCTTTGTAGTCATCAAGGCCCTCCTCAACAAAGATCGGCAGTGCCAGATCGTTAATGCTCAGGGAGGATTCCTGAAAAAGCGTGCGGAGCGATGGGGTCTGGCGCAGACGTCGTGGACGCTGACTGAGAGAAAAAGTGGACAAGACTACCTCGATTTAGCAAAAAATCACCGGCCAACAGGCGTTCGCGATGACAAAAAATGAGTCTGCTAACAGTATACCTCTGAAGAGGTCATGACAATGCTTGCCGCCTGAGCGGGCGGTCAGAGGGCACAGAAAGCGTATTGCTTCTGCTGCCAGCGGCGAAAACGGATGTATCAGGCAGGCTTATCCCCCTTCCGCACAAGCAAGAATGTGCTTTTCAGCGCGGCTATCCGGTACAACGCCGAGATAGCGTCCATACTGTTAACGCAAAAAACAGAGGAGTGAAGTAAAAATGGGTTTTCTTGGCTGGACCGCCGCAGTAGGCGGATTGCTGTTAATAATGTCGCTGGCATCCGGCTGGATTAAGCGCGGCCCGATCACGGTCTTTGCCGTGTATCTGATCACGGGCGTGATCTGCGGCCCCTGGGTGCTCGATCAGCTCCGCATCGATATTGCCGCCCATGCGGAACTGACCAAAAACCTGACCGAAATCGCTATGGCCGCCTCGCTGTTCATTACCGGTCTTAAACTGAGGCTGCCGCTGAAAAGCGCTGGCTGGAAAACCGGGCTGCGGCTGGCATTTCCCGGCATGCTGCTGACGGTGGCCGGTGTGACGCTCGCCGCCCATTACCTGTTCAGCCTGCCCTGGCTGATGTCGCTGGCGTTTGGTGCCATCGTGGCCCCAACCGATCCGGTGCTGGCCAGCCTGATTTCCGTTAACGACGCCCGGGATAATGACAGCCTGCGCGTTTCCCTTTCCAGCGAAGCGGGCCTGAATGATGGCACGGCGCTGCCGGTGCTGATGCTGGCGATGCTGCTGATGACCAACCCGGATGGCTTCACGCTGGCAGCTATCGGTCACTGGGCGCTGATTGACGTGCTGTGGGCGATCCTGGGCGGGCTGGGCATCGGTTTTATGATGGGTCGCTTTGTCGGCCAGTACATGACCCATTTGCGTCATGCGCATCAGGATGTGGCACCTAATGATTTTCTGGCCCTGGCGCTGATTGCGCTTTGCTACTCCCTCGCTCAGGAGCTGGACGCGTCGGGCTTCCTGGCCGCCTTCGCTGCGGGCGTCGGGCTACGCTGTGCTGAAATCCGGGTGACCTACCGCCTGCCTGCGGATAACTTTTCGGACAGCGAGCACCGCCCACCGGCGGAGATCATGATTAATCCCCATATCCGCCATCAGGAAGGAGAAACCAGCCCGGCCAGTTCCGCCGGCCTGATCGTCGGTGATGCGCTCTCATTTGGCGATACCGTAGAACGGCTGCTGGCTGCCATCATCATTATCGTGCTGGGGGTTACCCTGGCGCAGCACTGGGATCCGCAGGGGCTGTTGATGGCCGCCCTGCTTTTTGTGGTTATCCGCCCGCTTTCCGTCTGGATCGTTACCATGGGGACAAAGACGCCGCCAAGGCAGCGGCTGGCGCTGGGCTGGTTAGGGATACGGGGCATCGGCAGCATTAACTATACCGCCTGGGCTTATACCCATGGCCTTGCCGGAGAGGACGCGACGCGGATAGCCAATATGGCGTTTACCCTGGTTGTCGCCAGCGTGTTGATCCATGGTATTTCCGTTACGCCGCTCCTTAACTGGCGGGAGGCAAAGCTGGCGGAGAAAGCGCAAAAAGTAAAGTAGTCCTGAGCGGAAGCGAGCCCGCAACGGGCTCTGCTTCAAATAAGTGCTATCTGTAATGTGAGGTTTCAGACAAGTTGTGATGATACGGTGTTATTGCACCTGCTGAGCGTTCCCGGCAAACCTATTACGACGTAATGCAGGTGATTATTGTCTGGGATTTCTGATTTTGTTTTCTGTTAAATGCACACCGTAAGTTTCCGCTAGTATATCAGGGGCTGCGCTTAAGTCTGGCAAGGTACTGGCATTAAGTTACACTTTCCGTTAATTAATAAAATCGCCCTTCCAGATAACCTGTTAACGGCCATCGACAACTTATTTATTAATCATTTTAAAGCCATTCATTCAATAAATAAGCACATCGATGCTGATGCGGGCACCCCTTATTCCTCAGGTGAACAGAAACAATAACAAACATGAAACACGCAACCTCATTTGAGGTAAAAAAATGGACGCCAAAACCATAAAAAATAATGAAGCACATTTTATTCCTGCTAAATTACACCCAATCTCGTCTTATCAACCAGCCCCCCTCACTCAGGGCTGATTTCATAAATATGGATAATGTTTTGATGTTTACAGGGAGCGTTTTGTAAATGAAGAGAATAAACAGGAATTGTTTAACGCCGCTGGCGGTACTAATAAGCATGACGTTAAGCGGCACGGCTGCCGGTGAAAATATTGGTAGCCAGTACGGCACCTCTATTGTGCTGAACGATGGTGATGTGTTAACCGGCGATAGCCTCTATTCGGGGGGACTCTATGGCATAATGAACCCCTATCCTGATACAGGTAAAATAGCGCTGGGAAAACACTCTGTTATCAATGTTACTGACGAAGATAACTATGCAAGGGGTGTGATTATCTGGGGGCGTAATAGTACGCTGAACGCAGACGATCTTGAGGTCAATGTTAGCGGCGATCGGGCAAACGGCATTAATCTTATTGGCAGCAAAGTTATCGCTGACCTGGGGACGGGAAGCCGCATAAATGTGACGGGAACCGGTGATAGCGTCGCCTCAGGTATCAAGGTTGAAGTCGGTTCCTCTCTGACAGCCGATCGCTTATCCATTACGACTAAGGGGTATAACGGCATTGGGCTGGCGGTGGAAAATGGTGGCAGCAGCGCTGACCTGGGAACCGGAAGTATCATTACCACCAGCGGCAACCACAGTAACGGCATTCTTGTTGATGCGCTTAACGGTCCGTCAGCGGGTTCCCTTTCAACGTTAAAGGCGGATCAGTTGTCTGTCACCACGCAAGGTGAGTTCTCCTATGGTATTGAGCTGCAGGAAAATACGGCCGCGGATTTAGGATCAGGTACTTCAGTGCTGACCTCGGGGGCTGGCGCGACAGGTATCTTCGGCATGGGCGAATTATCTGCCAGCAACTTAACTATCGCGACTACCGGTAGCGAAGCCATTGCTCTCGAAATACGTCTGAAAGGCGTTGCCGATATCGGAGCGGACAGCCATGTCTCCTCAGCGCAGGCAGGCGGGATAGTTGCCAGCGGTACCCATGCTGTTATCAATTATTCAGGTACGGCTGACAAACGTAATACGATTACCGCTGGCGGCTCTTATGCGGCCTCTGCGCAAACTTCCACGTCACAGGTGAACCTGGCTGAAACCGATATCGTCAGCCAGAAAATGGGCCTGTGGGCGATTAACGGCGGTACCATTACCGGTAATAACCTCTCCATCGATAACGCATCACCCCAATACGCCGCCGTCTATGCCATGACCAACAGCGAAGTTGATTTAACTGGCGATACCACCATCACCGTCCCTTTCTCTGATTACTACGCGCTTGCCACGCAAGACGATGCCGGTTATGCCGCAAGCCGCATCAAGCTGGAGGGTAAGGTCAATATGAAAGGGTCGGTTTATGCCGACGGTGGACAAATTGATCTGACGCTGACGCCCGGATCCGTTTGGGAAGGAAGCGCCTTTAGCAACGGCGTCAATCAGGGCTATTTAAATGCAAGCTTAGATGACAGCTTATGGAACGTCAGTGCAAATTCAAATCTGGATCTTTTAGCATTAAATAACAGTAGCGTTGACTTTACTCACCCCTCATCGAGCGCTGAGGGTTTCACAACGCTAACGGCCGCGGATTTGCAGGGTTCGGGTAATTTCAACATGCGGGTCGATCTTGTGGGTGAAGGCGACGGCGTCAATAACAGCGGTGATAAACTGGTCGTCACCAACAGCAGCGCAGGTAATTATACCTTGTCATTTGCCAACCAGGGCAGCATGGCGACAACGGGTAATGAAACGCTCACTGTCGTCGAAACCGCTGACGGTATGGCGAATTTTAAAGCCGCTTCGGATGTTGAACTGGGAGGATATCTCTACACGGTGCATAAAGTCGGCACTGACTGGGCGCTCTATTCATCTGGTGTTGCGCCTGAGCCAACGCCTGCTCCGACACCTGAGCCAACGCCTGCTCCGACACCTGAGCCAACTCCTGCGCCGGCGCCTGAACCAACCCCTGCTCCAGCGCCTGAGCCAACCCCTGCTCCGACGCCTGAACCAACGCCTGCTCCAGCGCCTGAGCCAACCCCTGCTCCGACGCCTGAACCAACGCCGGCACCGGCAAATGGCGGAAATACTATTACTACCACTGCCGATGCTGGTGCCAATTTCCTGCATGTCGGTTATCTGTTGAATTATGCAGAAACGCAAACCTTACTTCAGCGTATGGGCGATATTCGCCAGAGTAAAAATAGCGGCAACGTCTGGCTGAGAGGCTTTGGAGGTAAATTTGACTCTTTTCCTGGCGGCAAACTCAGCCAGTTCAGCATGAGCTATAGCGGTTATCAGTTTGGTGTAGATAAAAATATTGCTGAGGATCAGAATCTGTTTGCCGGGCTGTTTATGGGCGCAACGACTGCCTCACCCAATTATCGTGGCGGTGACGGCAGCGCAGAGTCTCAGCATTTTGGCGCTTATCTGACCTGGGTTGCCGACAATGGTTTTTACATTGACCAGCTGATTAAGTTCGATCGCTTAAGTAATCAATTCAGCGTGAAGGACAGTCAGAATAATAGCGTGGCGGGTACAGGCAAAACCTCAGGATTCAGTGCTGCCATTGAAGCCGGAAAACGCTTTAGCTTCGCACCTGATAATCAAGGGTTCTATCTGGAGCCACAAATGCAGTTAACGGCAGGTAAACAAAAAGGGACGGAAATCAAAGCCAGCAACGGTCTCAGGATCTCATTTAAAGATTACGATTCTGTTATTGGCAGGGTCAGCGCGCTTGCTGGCTACAGCAGCGATACGGAAGCAGGCCAGCTCAATGTCTATTATAAGACAGGGATCGTACGGGAATTTTCGGCGAATACCGAGTACAGACTTAACGGTTCGCCGGAGAAGAACGATTTCCGGGGTAACTGGTGGAATAATGGCATTGGCGTCAGCGCCAGCCTGAACAAAACCCACAATTTTTATCTGGAGGCCGATCTCTCAACCGGCCATCGGTTTAATCAACGCCAGGTGAATGCAGGTTACCGTTTTTCATTCTAACCAGTATCTGCTGCCCTGCCTTTACGGGCAGGGCAATCTGAGCCTGCATGGCTCACGCCTCTCCTCTGCAGCCTTAACCGAATAAGACAAACCGCCCACTTCTCCCGTCAGCACTGTTTTCCAACCTGGCCCGTGTCTCTCGCCCTGCACTGCCCTTTTTTGAAGGATATCGTGCAACCCCGCAAAGACCAGACAGAATCAGCAAAGGGTTTTTATGCTAGCCTCAAAGAGGATGAAAGCAGCGCGGTACGCGCAGAACGGATTGATAAAAAATGAAAATAACCGACAACTTCCGCACGCATTTTATGCGCGAGATCCTTCTTCCCCTTGTGGTGGTGCTGGTTATCACATTCATTGCTGCCGGTTTTACCGTTTTCTGGGCAACGGCAAGGAGTAATGAGGATGCCGCTGCCCAGCAGCAGCAGATTATTCAGACCTCGCTGAGGCAGAGCCTTGAGGAAATGGCTGAGCAGCACCGCAGCCTGGCGCTCTGGCTGCCGCTCGGAGAACATCTGGCCCGGGCGCCGGACAGGAACTGGCTGAATCAAAACGTGGGCGCCTGGCTCTCGGCCATGTTTGGCCACCAGCTGGTTTACGTGCTGGATCGGGCAGGTCATCCGCTCTATCAGTGGGAATATGGCAAAAATGTGCCGCCTGCCCAGTTTGCGCACTTACGTGAATCAGTCGCGCATTTACGCAGTAAATTCAGTATGACGGACACGAGACCCCAGCAGGCGATCGATTACACGTTGATTGATAATCGCCCGGCAGTGATGGTGGCGGGAACTATTGCGGAGAATGCAGCGTCACCCGGGCGCTTCACCCTGGTCAGCGTAAAATTCCTCGATCGCCACAATCTGGACTCGCTCTCCCAGCGCAGCCTGCTTAACTCACTTCGTTACGTGGACGGCAACCCAACTCGCCAGGGCGCCAATTACCTGCTTACCACTCAGGAAGGCCAGCCTCTCGGCTATCTTGCCTGGCAACCCGACAGGCCTGGTACGCGTATGCTGCATGTGCTCGGCCCGCTGGTTTTCATCGTTGTGCTGATCATTGTGTTGATCTGTGCCGTGATGTTGCGCCGTCTCTGGCTCTCTTCACTGACGCTTTCCCAGTCTTTACTCCAGCTGAGCGCCAGCGAGGCGCAGGCGCAGCATCTGGCGTTTCACGATGTGCTGACGGGCCTGCCGAACCGCGCCCTGGTGGAAGAGCGGCTGACTCAGGCGCTGGGCAAGCTGGCGCATCACGACCAGCACATTGCCCTGCTATTGCTGGACCTCGATCGCTTCAAGCTGGTTAATGATACTTACGGACACCATGCCGGGGATGAGTTGATTATTGAGGTGGGGCACCGGCTGAATGAACTGGTGTCGGAAAACGATACCGTTGGCCGTCTGGGCGGCGATGAGTTTGTGGTGGTCGTTACCAATATCCATTCGCCCGGCGGCGTCCAGGCGCTGTGTGAGCGGATCATCGCCGCCCTTTCCCTTCCCTTTACCCTGCTGGGTAGCGAAACCTGGATCGGGGTGAGCATTGGTGTATCGATGGCACCGCAGGACGCAAGCGATCGCAGTGAAATGATGCGCAAAGCGGATATTGCGCTTTATGAAGCGAAAAGCCAGGGGCGCGGACAGTACCAGCTGTTTGAGCGAGCCATGGATGAATCGTTAAAAACGCGTCAGCAGGTTGCCTCCGATCTGCGGATAGCGCTGCAAAACAAACAGGATCTGGCGGTCTACTATCAGCCGCTGATGGATATTTCAGGCAAAAATGTGGTCGGACTTGAGGCACTGATGCGCTGGAATCACCCCGTGCATGGTGCCATTTCTCCCGCCGAGTTTATTCCCCTTGCGGAGGAGATGGGGCTGATCATCCAGATAGGTGAATGGGTGCTGCGTGAGGCGTGCCGGGTATCGCTGGCCTGGCCTGCGTTGACCATTGCCGTCAACGTCTCGCCGCTGCAGTTCAGGGCCGCCGGTTTTGTCGAGCGGATTAAGACCATCGTGGCGGAGGAGAAAACGCTGCCGTCACGTATTGAGCTGGAGATCACTGAGGGCGTGCTGATTGAGGATGAAAAAGGCGCTCAGGATATTATGGCCAGCCTGCGTGAAGCCGGGTTTCGCATCGCGCTGGATGACTTCGGCACCGGCTATTCCAGCCTGAACTATCTCAGCCACTTCTCCGTCGATAAGATCAAAATCGATCGCTCCTTCACCCAGTCGCTGGGCATTACAGAGAATTCAGGCGCCATTATTGAATCTGTGATCAGGCTGGGACAGGCGATGGGGCTGACGGTTACCGCAGAAGGGGTGGAGACCCGAGGCCAGATGGCAGCACTGGCTGAGGCGGGCTGCAATCAGCTTCAGGGTTATCTTTTTTCTCAGGCGGTACCGGAAGCGCAAATCAGCGAACTGCTCTCTGGTGGTAATACACCTGACAGGACGCCGCAACCTTTGCCGGGAAAAGCGGATTAAGCTGAGTGTGAAAGAGGGGAACGGGCCTGGCCGTAAAACGCAAAAAGCACCGTTCCGGATTATCCACCCTGCTCTTCCCTGTCACGGGGCGTTTTACTTTCAGTTGCTTATTCTGTCGCTAAGGTGAGTCAGTAGTCTGACGGACCGCTGAAAGCGGTCCGTCAGGAGTGACTCAGAAAAAGCCCAGCGGCTGAACGCTGTAGCTGACCAGCAGGTTTTTCGTCTGCTGATAGTGGTCCAGCATCATCTTATGGGTTTCACGGCCAATGCCGGATTTCTTGTAGCCGCCGAAAGCCGCATGTGCCGGATAGAGATGATAGCAGTTAGTCCAGACACGGCCTGCTTTCAGCGCACGTCCGACCCGGTAAGCCCGGTTGATGTCGCGCGTCCAGACGCCTGCGCCCAGGCCATAAATCGAATCATTGGCGATAGCGACAGCTTCCGCCTCATCTTTGAAAGTGGTAATCCCGATCACCGGCCCGAAAATCTCTTCCTGGAACACCCGCATGCTGTTATTCCCTTTCAGCAACGTTGGCTGAATGTAGTAGCCGGTAGCCAGTTCGCCCTCCAGCTTCTCAACGCCGCCACCGGTCAGCACTTCCGCGCCTTCCTGCTGTGCAATCTCAAGGTACGACAGGATTTTATCAAATTGCTGCTGAGACGCCTGCGCGCCAACCATCGTGTCGGTATCCATAGGATCGCCACGTTTGATGGCTTTTACCCGTTTCATCACGGCCTGCATAAAGGGTTCATAGATGGATTCCTGCACCAGCGCACGGGAAGGACAGGTGCAGACTTCTCCCTGATTCAGAAAGCCCAGCACCACGCCTTCCGCTGCCTTCTCAATAAAAGAAGGCTCAGCCTGCATGATATCCTCAAAGAAGATGTTGGGTGACTTGCCGCCCAGCTCGACGGTTGACGGTATCAGGTTTTTCGCCGCCAGTTCCAGAATATGCCCGCCGGTGGCGGTGGAGCCGGTAAAGGCGACTTTAGCAATGCGCGGATTACCCGCCAGCGCTTCGCCCGCTTCCCGGCCAAAACCGTGAACAACGTTCAGCACGCCCTGCGGCAGTAAATCGGCAATCAGCTCCACAAACAGGGTAATGGAGAGCGGCGTCTGTTCCGCCGGTTTCAGAATGACACAGTTCCCCGCACCCAGCGCCGGCGCCAGCTTCCAGGCCGCCATCAGCAGCGGAAAGTTCCACGGAATGATCTGCGCCACCACGCCCAGCGGCTCATGGAAATGGTAGGCGGCCGTAAACTCATCGATCTCCGCCGCCGATCCTTCCTGCGCGCGCAGACAGCCGGCAAAGTAACGGAAATGATCCACCGCCAGCGGCAGATCCGCCGCCAGGGTTTCACGTACAGGCTTGCCATTATCCCAGGTTTCGTTGACGGCGATATATTCCAGGTTCTCTTCAAGTCTGTCGGCGATTTTCAACAGTATCAGCGAACGGGCCTGAACGGAGGTTTTACCCCAGGCTTCCGCTGCTGCATGGGCGGCATCAAGCGCTTTTTCCACATCCTCCTGGTCAGAACGGGGGAAGTCACCGATAACGGAACCATTAACCGGTGAGGTGTCAGAAAAATATTGCCCGTTAACCGGCGGCACAAACTCACCGTTGATAAAATTGCCATACTGCGGCTTAAGCACAATCAGTGATTCATCGCTGCCTGGATATTCATAACGCATCATTATTCTCCTCTGGGATTAGCCCGCACAATCACAACAATGCATTAACCTTTAATTAACACATTCGATAGCGGTGAGCATGTCAGAGGGACGCGTCAGAAACTGTGAGCCAGCCAGAAGCCGCAGAAAAATTCACGTAGTTTGTGAGCTGTCGCACAGACGGACAGCATGAGGAGTCAGTCGTCATGCTTCTGACAAGCCAGAAACATGACGACTTGACGGGAAGGAGGAGCGCGTAGCCGGCGCAAAAATGCACCTGAACGACGCAATGCAATAAAAAATTTCCATGCTGAGAAATCATAATTCCGCCGTTATCCCCAGGCAGCGCAACGGTTCAGCGGAAAAAAATCCCGCCATCTGGCGCAAAAAGAGCGGAAATCATGCCATCATAGAAAGGTGATATAACGCACATAAAAGGACTGTCTTGTGGCACTGCGGCATTTTTTCATGATCTTATTTGTGGTAACAACCTGGGCTTTTAACAACGTTGCCATCAAATGGGGTTTACTTGATCTCCCCCCTCTTTTTCTGACCATGATGCGCTTTGTCGTCGTGGCTGTCATTCTGGTGCCGTTTACGCGGATAACCCGCCAGCAGCTGCGCTATCTTATCCCGCTCGCCTTTACCTTTGGCTTTATGCATTTTTCACTGCTGTTTGTCGGCCTGAAATATACCGATGCCGGAACAGCCGCCATTGTTGTGCAGCTTGGCACGCCGTTTGCGATGATTCTGGCAATGATACTGCTGAAAGAGAAGCTCACGCTGATACAGATGCTGGGTATCGCCATCTCGCTGACCGGCGTATTTGTGCTGACCGGCAGCCCGACGATTCCTTCATGGTGGGTGTTGTGTCTGCTTTTATGCAGCGCGGCGGGCTGGGCAATCAGCAATATGATCGTGAAGAAGTCACCCGGCATTAAGCCACTGACCATGACCGGCTGGCTCTCCTTTCTGGCAATCCCGGTGGTCGCGCTGGCGTCATTTACGCTGGAAACCGGCCAGATGGAAAGCCTGATGCACGCCACCTGGCGTGGCTGGTTCGCCATCTTTTACAGTGCAATTGGGTCTTCAATTGTGGCTTATTCAATCTGGTATGGCCTGCTGAGGAACTATAACGTTAACCTGATCATGCCCTATTCGCTGCTGACGCCGGTGTTATCGGTGGTGATGGGCGTGCTGGTACTGGGCGACAGCCTGAACGCCTTCAAGGTTTCCGGCGCGCTACTGGTGATAGCAGGCACTGCCATTGCGGTGATCAACCTGCGCAACCTGCGTATGCACGTCCGTCTACGGAAATTCAGCCACAAGCGTTAGTGCCAGGCAAAACCCACTTTTCGTTGCTAAGGTGTACAGGTGAACGAGGGGAATGGCGATGGATAATGGGTTAATGGCACTCCTGTGGCAGCAAATGTGGTCCGGCCTGCGTGGCGCCAGTACACCGCTGCCGGAAGTCAACTTTACCGGGACTCAGCGTTTCAGTTCCGCCTGGCCAGTGACTGAACTGGCGAGCGCCAGTATTGCGCTCGCCGCCCAGGCCGCCGCCGATCTGGCTGGCATCTCCCATCGACTTGAAGTTGACAGCCGCCTCGCCTCCCGCTGGTTCCAGCGCTCTTTTATTCCCATTAACCGCGCCGCACCAGCCCTGTGGGATCCCTTCGCTGGTGATTACGAGACGCAAGATGGCTGGATCCGCCTGCATACAAATATGCCTCATCACCGGGCTGCGATGGAGCAGATACTTGGCGCACATCCCAGCCGGGCCACGCTGGAAAAAACCGTGCGTGTCTGGGGTAAAACCGCGCTGGAACAGGCTGTTGTGGACGCCGGAGGCTGTGCCGCCGCGATGCAAAGCCTGTCGCAATGGCAGCAGCATCCGCAGGGAATAAGCGTGGGAAGTGAGCCATTAATCGCGCAGACTTTGCAGCCTGAAGCCTCTGCGCCCTCCTGGCCGCTTTTTCCTGCGCGTCCGCTCACCGGCGTGCGCGTGCTGGATTTAACACGGATTATCGCCGGTCCGGTAGCAACCCGCTTTCTTGCCGGACTGGGCGCGGAAGTGCTGCGTCTCGATCCGCCAGGCTGGGAAGAGCCGGCGCTGGAGGAGGAGTTTACGCCCGGTAAACGCTGCGCACGGCTGGATCTGAAATCCCCGGCAGGCCGCGAGCGTTTCGAAGCGCTGCTGGCTCAGGCCGACGTTCTGGTTCATGGCTATCGCGCCGACGCGCTCAGCGCGCTGGGCTACGATGCTGAAAGCCTGCAAAAATTGTCACCTGGTCTGGTTGACGTCGCCCTGAATGCCTGGGGATGGAGCGGCCCCTGGCGCAACCGCCGGGGCTTCGATAGCCTGGTTCAGATGGCAAGCGGCATCGCTGACTTTAACCGCCAGTGGATAAAAAGCGCCTCGCCTGTGCCGCTGCCGGTGCAGGCGCTTGACCACGCAACAGGCTATCTGATGGCGGCGGCGGTACTCGAGGGGATGCGACAGCGCCGTTTGCATCATACCGGTTACTCCGCGCGCCTCTCGCTGGCAAGAACTGCCGCGCTGCTGACCCGCTTTCCTTATCCCGACGCGCCGCGTACTGAAAATCTGACCTCCCAGCCTTATGATGAGAGTGTGGAAACCGAAATCACGCCATGGGGAATTGGCTACCGGCTGCACTCGCCGGTCTGGCTGCCCGGCACGCCGCTGGTCTGGTCCCGCTCCGCTTCCCGACTCGGTACTGAAGCCCCCTGCTGGAAACACTGACGCTATATAGCGATATTGCTTATCCTCCTCCCGGCATCAGCGGCTCAGAGGCGTAGAGTTAACCGGTAAGTGATTCAGATATACCCTGGCTGGTATTTAAGGCGGCTGGAAAGGCGGGTAGCTGGAAAAAATGGACGCACATAAACGCAAAAAAGCCCGACGGGAAATCGGGCTTTTCGCTTATTCCTGGTGCAGTTGGTGGCTGCGCTGGAACGTACTGCTTGCATCTGTACACACTTTAATATTATCACTTCTGGTCACATCGTCAACTGCTCAAAAAAAACCGGAAATTCTCTGTGCATCAGAAAGCTGATGATATACTGTATGTGTATACAGTTGTTGGGTGGTTGATCAGTGCGCGACACAGCATCAGATTTTACCCAACCGGAATACAGGTGGTGCTGTCCGGTTTGCCTCCACCCAGGAGTGCTGCTCTGCATCTGTACACACAAATGCGCGTAGTGAGGGTGAAAGTAAAGGCATAAGCTACGTGCGGTGCTCTCCGGTAAAGGAGATTGCCTCAGTGATTACTCTGGCCATCGTCTTTTTGGTGCTAAAGATTGTGTCGGTGATCTTGCAGATTACTTTGCAGATCGTGGAGTTAATCCTTGCGAAACGCAAGTGAATGACAGCCGTCAAACGCTGACATAACTGGATCAAAGGCCGGGGAAAATACCACCCCGGCCTTTTTTCATCTGTGGAAGCCTGGCCGTTTACGCAGGCATTAACGGACTCAGTTTTCCCCTTCTTCTTCCAGTTCATCACGCATCGCCTGAATAGCTTCACGCGTCAGGGCCGAAAGCGTCCGGTAGAAAGCCGTGCCGGCGTGGGCTTCCACTTTGCCGAGAAACTGGCCACACCAGGGCATGATAAATTCATCAAATAACCTGATTTGCGCGTCGGACTCGTCAGCCTCTGAACGATCTTCAAGCCATGAAGCGGCCAGCAGCAGCGCGCCGATATGGTCGGTTGGCGTCTCGCCCAGCGGCATTCCCCGGCTCTGCAGGAAAGCGCGGACGTCACCTTCCTGCGGGCCATTTTCCCAGAACGATCCGTAAGGCGGAACCTTGCAGTCGCTGCCAACAAACAGCGCATTGTAATCCGCGGCCAGCGCCTGCGGATCGCTGTTTTGTTGCAGACGGGTCAGCAGCTCATCCTGCTCCAGGGGCCACTGCTGCTGCAATTTTCCCTCCCGCAGTAGGGTAAAAAGCGGCATCAGCAGCGGATCCTGGGGCTGGCGGTTATAGAGCGAGCCGAGGATGCGGCAGATGACGGAAAATTCATTCATAGCAGTCAATCCATTCAGAGGTAAATGTGACAACGTCACATATCAGCAAATTCAGCGATGGTTTTCCCCGTACGCCTTTCCAGAAAATCGAGCAGGCGTCGCGGCGTGACATTTAATACGCGATCCTCAGGAAAATCCACCTCCTTCATAATCCGCAGGCAGTGTTCGAAGTTGCCGAGCGTGAAGGCAGTATGGGAATCAGAACCACATGAGATAAGCCCGCCAGCATCGCGCACAGCCTCAACGATAGCGCGACAGTTCGGCTCGCTCCCCAGGCGGGAATGCGTAAACGAGGAGTTATTCAACTCCAGCGCCACCTCATATTCAGCCGCGGCTTCGGCGATGGCCGGGATGTCGACCGGATATCTTGGGTTACCTGGATGACTGATAATATGCACATTGCCGCTGGCCATGGCAGCAATCATCGCTTCGGTATGGATCGCTTTGTCACGCGGCGCAAAAACCGGCTCGTGAAAGCCCGCCACCACAATGTCCATCGATCCCATCATCGGACCGGTGCAGTCGATCTCACCCTGAACATTCTTGATATTGGCCTCAATGCCGCGCAGGATCCCGACGCCCTCAACGAGGCGCGGCCAGACACGCATATTAACGAAATGCCAGTAATGCGGCGCATCGGCCATATCCGGGCCGTGATCGGTGATCGCCAGCAGCTTGATGCCGCAGGTTTGTGCCTGCTGAACATAATCGCGAAGAGTACTGTAAGCATGGGTACTGGCTACGGTGTGCATATGAAGGTCAACGGGATACATAATTTTCTCCTGATTGCTTCAGGCAAGAATAGCACCATTCCTGCCCTGACAGACGTTAATAGCCGCGGCTGAGGTCGACCCGGCCCGCAGGCGTTTCTCCCTTTTCACACTGTGCGATGCCAGCGGCGATATAACGCATAGCTTCCTCCGGCAAGGTGACAGCCGCATTATGGGGCGTGATAGCAATATCAGGGTGCTGCCAGAAGGGGTGCTGTTGATCCAGCGGTTCAGTGACGAAAACGTCCAGCGCGGCCGCTTTCACTTCCCCGGCGTCGAGCGCAGCCAGCAGATCTTCCTCAACCAGATGCGCACCGCGTGCCAGGTTAAGGATGAACGCCTGTGACTTCAGCTGACTCATCAGTTCACGATTGATGATGCCAACCGTCTGCGGCGTATTGGGAAGAAGATTAATCAGTACCTGCGTGCCGGAGAGAAAATCAGGCAGCTGATCGTTGCCGTAAAAACTGGTGACGCCCGACATCGCTTTAGGCGTTCGACTCCAGCAACGTACGGGGAAGCCCCATGCTTTCATACACTCCGCCACGCTGCGGCCCAGCACACCAGCGCCCAGTATGCCGATAGTGAAGCTCTCGCGAGGATAAGCGGGCAGATGCTGCCAGCACGCCTGCTGTTTTTGCTGCTGATAGTCGGTAAAGCGACGAAACCAGCCGAGGACGTGATAGAGGGCATACTCCTGCATCTGAAGGGCCATGCCGGTATCTTCGAGGCGAAACAGCGGGACGTTGGGGGCGAGCAGATCGGGATGCTGGCGAAGCTGGCTGAGAATATCGTCAACGCCAGCGCCCAGGGCAAAAACGGCCTTAAGATCGCGGCGCCCCTTGAGCATCTCCTCCGGCGGCTGCCGCACCAGCGCATAGTCAGCGTGTTGCTTATCGCCGGGCGTCCACTGGCGGACGCGAGCGTCAGGCAGAAGCGCCTGCAACCCCTCTACCCATTTCTGCGGGTGAAAGGATGAGTGATAAAAAATAATGTCCACGTTTGCTCTCCTCTTTTTTCTTCAGGCTCGGGAAAAATGGCGCAGCTGGCAAGAAAAATATGTTGGAATACAACGCGTACCCCAACCGAGCATCAGCGAGTGGCGTCAGGCTGAATCAGCTTACGCAGCAGCGGCATCAGCAGCAGCAATACCAGACCGACCGCCGCACTGCCCCAGCCAAGCAAGGTGAAAATATGGCTGTAGCCTGGATTGGTCAGCACCGGCGTACTGCCGCTGTTTACCGGCATCAATCCTGAGACGTATCCCGCCAGGACCGAGGCGACGCCCGTTACCATCATCCAGCAGCCCATCATTACGCCCTGGTAACGTGCCGGGGCCAGCTTACCAATCATCGCGTAGCCGATAGGTGAGATCAGCAGTTCGGCGATGCTCTGGAGGACGTAGCTGATAACGATCCATTTAAATGCCACCATGCCATCGCCTCCGGCAAGCATAATGCCCAGCGGTAATACCAGCATGCCAAGTCCGATGATAAAGAGCGATGAAGCGAACTGGAGAGGAATATCAATACGCCATCCGCGTTCGCGCAGGTTGCGAAAGCCCACCGCAAGAAGTGGTCCGCCGAAAACAATCACCAGCGTGTTGATATTCTGTACCCACTGGGGCGCGACCTGAAAACCGTAAACGTTAAGATTGATATTATGTTCAGTAAAGAGCATCAGCCCCATGGGGGCCAGTTGATAGAGCATCCAGAACACCAGCGATCCCATGGCTAACAGCAGATAGGCGCTCATCCTGCGCCGTTCATCGCGATGTTTGTGACGCAGCGTGATAACGCCAAGCAGCAGAAAAATCATCATGCCAAGGCCAATTACAAAGCTGCCGGTAAAGTCCGCATGGGTCAGCATCACGCGGATCAGCGGCACCAGCGCGATGAGAATGGCCAGACCGGCCACCATCCGTAGCCGGAACTGCTGTTTACTGACGTAAAGCAGCGGCGTGTCGATATCCCGTAATATTTTCCAGCGCAGCAGTGAAACAACGATCGCCACGGCATTGCCCAGGGTTGCGAACAGAAACAGCGCTTCGTAATGTTCCGTGAGCTGGAAGTAACCTGCTCCGGTAAAACCGATAAAGAACCCAAGGTTCATCCCGGCATAGTTCCAGAGAAAAGCGCTCTCGCGCCGGTTATCTTCAGGCGCGAAACGTTGGGTTAGCATCATATTGATACAGGTTACGTTGAGGCCGCTGCCGGTAAGGAACATCGCCAGGCCCCAGTAAAGCCCCTCCGCACTCTGACCGGAAAGCACCCAGCAGCCTGCCACCTGAAGCAGCATTCCCAGCACAAACAGATTACGGTTGCTGAGGTAGCGGCCGCCAAGATAGCCGCCAAACAGATGCAGACCATAGTTAAACGCGCCGAACACGCCCATCATGGCGTTCGCCTGCCCTTCGCTAAAACCGAGGCGTTTAGTGGCGTAGAGCACCAGCGTGGAATAGAGCACGGCAAAACCGAGCGTGGCGAAGATTTGAATAAAAAATAGCGCACCGGTGCCTGAAGGCGTAGCTTCAGCGGCTGTCCTGGAGGTGTTCACACCTGACCTCAACAATGTTTATGCAAGTTTATACGCATTATTATGCATGTTGTGCGTTGGGATTACTGTCCGAAAAAGGCCTTTAGCTGTCTGACGGCAGCTGACTGCCGAATTAAGCAACAAACTGCTGTAAAACTGGCTAAACGCGCGGAAAAATGCAGAAAGGGAGTTGACCGATGGATGGCTTTTCCCTACATTACCGGCCACGCAATGCAGGTTGCGTAAACAATATGGTGAGGTGTCCGAGTGGCTGAAGGAGCACGCCTGGAAAGTGTGTATACGGCAACGTATCGAGGGTTCGAATCCCTCCCTCACCGCCATATTTAAAGAGAAAGCCTGAGCGAAAGTTCAGGCTTTTTTTATGCATATTTCCCATGAGGGAGGGTGAGAACACTCGACAGGGTTCGACAAAACGGCAGGGATTGCCGTTTTGCACAGCTCCGCTGCCCGCAGGGCGAGGCACATGGACGAGACGGACATGTGCCTCGTGACATCCCTCCCTCACCGCCATATTTAAAGAGAAAGCCTGAGCGACAGTTCAGGCTTTTTTTTATGCATATTCCCCATGAGGGAGGGTGAGAACACTCGACAGGGTTCGACAAAACGGCAGGGATTGCCGTTTTGCACAGCTCCGCTGCCCGCAGGGCGAGGCACATGGACGAGACGGACATGTGCCTCGTGACATCCCTCCCTCACCGCCATATTTAAAGAGAAAGCCTGAGCGACAGTTCAGGCTTTTTTTTATGCCTGTGTTAAGGCGGTTCCGTGGTTCTGCTCCGGTAAATGAGCTGCTGAGTAGTCTGGTTGTATTCTCTGTGATAGCGGAGACCGGCTCCGGCAAGAGCCAGAACACCGGGACGCCGTCAATCCTTCCCTGGAGGCTTCGCTGCCGCCTCCCTGCGGCAGCGACCCGGCTTATCATTAGCTTTTCATTTTCAGATAACGCATTCGTAACTTCAGCAATATCATCAAGCTAATTAAAAAAGCACACACTTCCGGTCATACGCAAAGGTAGAGCCTGTAAGTTGCCGATATTGAATTGTATTTCGATGACGCTAAACAGATCCGCTCACGCCTTAACCAGATATAACGAAAGGAAAAAATTCTGCTTGACCCTACCCGTCCGACTCCCTATAGTAGCGCCCCGTCGCCCCTGAGGGCGAAGCAGTATAAAATATGGTGAGGTGTCCGAGTGGCTGAAGGAGCACGCCTGGAAAGTGTGTATACGGCAACGTATCGAGGGTTCGAATCCCTCCCTCACCGCCATATTTAAAGAGAAAGCCTGAGCGAAAGTTCAGGCTTTTTTTTATGCCTATTCCCCATGAGGGAGGGTGAGAACACTCGACAGGGTTCGACAAAACGGCAGGGATTGCCGTTTTGCACAGCTCCGCT